>NZ_SESI01000001.1:0-198227 GCF_006861655.1 Halonotius roseus
CGCGGACGATGCTCTACGACATCAACGAGCTCGAATGGGACGACGAACTCCTCGACGAGTTCAACGTTCCGCGGGAGATCCTCCCCGAAGTTCGTCCGTCCTCGGACGACGAAACCTACGGTTCCACCGACGCCGACGGCTTCCTCGGCGCCGAAGTGCCTGTTGCAGGCGCGCTCGGCGACCAGCAGGCCGCGCTGTTCGGCCAGACCTGCTTCGACGCAGGTGACGCCAAGAACACGTACGGTACCGGCTCGTTCATGCTCATGAACACCGGCAACGAGGCCGTCAGCTCCGATCACGGTCTGCTCACCACGATCGGCTTCCAGAAATCCGGCGGCGACGTCCAGTACGCCCTTGAAGGTTCGATCTTCATCACTGGCGCGGCCATCGAGTGGCTCGAAGACATGACGCTCATCGAGGACGCTGCGGAGTCCGAAGAACTCGCACGCAGCGTCGACTCAACTGACGGCGTCTATGTTGTCCCGGCGTTCACTGGCCTCGGTGCCCCGCACTGGGATCAGCGCGCACGCGGGACGATCGTCGGCATGACGCGTGGTACCCGACGCGAACACATCGTTCGCGCCACGCTCGAATCCATCGCCTACCAGACGAAGGATGTCGCCGAGGCAATGGTCTCGGACGCCGACATCGATCTCTCCAGTCTGCGTGTCGACGGCGGAGCTGTGAAGAACAACTTCCTCTGTCAGCTTCAGTCGAACATCATCGGCACGGAGATCGTCCGGCCGGTCGTCGACGAGACGACCGCCCTCGGTGCAGCCTACGCCGCCGGCCTCGCCGTCGGCTACTGGGACACGGTTGACGAACTCCGCGACAACTGGCAGGTCGACCGACGCTTCCCTGTCGACGAGGACGCCGACATCGAAGTCAACTACGACCGCTGGAAAGACGCCGTCGAGCGATCCGAAGACTGGGCCCGAGACGAAGAGTAAGCCGTCCCGAGTTCCGTTATTTTTTGCTGTGCGAAACCCTCATGCCGACAGCGTGCCGAGCGTCGCGTATGCGCTGGAAGCTGTTTGCGGATCTCGCCGAGCGCGCCGGTGACGACGAGATCGAGGTCTCCGTCGATGGCAGCGAGCCAACCGCCGACGACGCGCTTGCGGCCTTACTGGCTGACTACCCTGAGTTGGAAGAACGGGTGTTCACAGCCGACGGCGATCTCGAATCCCATCTCAATCTGCTGCGGAACGGCGAGAACGTCAGCGACACCGGTCTCGCCACCCCCGTCAGCGACGACGACGAGCTCGCGCTGTTTCCACCGGTCAGCGGTGGGTAACCGACCGCTGCCACCGCTACCCACAGACTCAACACGGTATAGCGACACTGCGCAGATATGTATGCGGTCGTCGGCTGCAACAACTGCAGTATGCTGTGGCTCCTTACTGATCCCGACAGTGCTGACTCCGCGCAGTGCCCGCGATGTGAGCGAACGCATCAAACAAGCAAGCTGAAACGGTTGTTCGAATCCGAGGATCGATCGGCGGCCAGAGAGGCCCGGTCGGCGTTGCTGGCGAAAAAACAGGGCGACTCCGAAGCCTTCGCCGATGTCGCCCATATCTCCGAACTCGAACAGCAGGCCGAGGACGCCGGGATCGACGACCGCGAGTATCTGGAAGGATCCGGTATCGACGCCGACAGCGTCGCTGCCGCGGGCGAGACGACACGCGAGACGGCGGGCTCCCACGACGAGATCGTCCGCGAAGCCGTCCGCGAGGCTGGCGACGATGACCGACCGACAGCGTCCGAAATCGTCGCCTACGCCGCCGACCGTGGCGTGCCGAACGAAAAGACACGCAAACTCCTCGAAAAGCTCTGTCGGGTGGGCGATGCCTCCGAAAGCCGCGGTCGGTATCGGCTGCTGTAACTCGCGGCGGCGACCGCACCTCGCAGTCAGCGACCCAGCGATTCGTGCGCACTCGACAGATGCCGCGAGCCGAGCGCGGCGAGCAAGGAGAGTTCGCCCGCCAACGCGCCGACCGCGATCGCCTCTGCCAGCGCGTCGGCGTTGCTGCCGGCGGGATCGCCACCGCCGCCGACGCCGAGGATGTCGAGAGCCTCTGATTGGGTTGGGAGCTTCGTTCCGCCGCCGACGGTGCCGACTTCGAGACTCGCCAGCGACACCGACATGTAGAGATCGCCGTCGTCAGTCTCTTCGGCGGTCGTGATCGCGTTCGCACCCTCGACGACTTGGGCTTCGTCCTGTCCAGTGGCCAGAAACATCGCCGCGACCGGGTTGGCGACATGGGCGTTGAACCCGAGCGCGCCCGCTTTTGCCGAGCCGAGCAGATTCTTTCGGGTGTTGATCTCGGCGATCGCTTCGGGTGTCGTATCCAGCGTCTCGGCGACGACCTCACCGGGCACAACGACATCGGCGGTCACCGAGCGGCCGCGGCCCTCGACGGCGTTGATGGCGGCCGGTTTTTTGTCCGTACAGAGGTTCCCCGACAGCGCGACTAGGGAGGCGGCCGTCTCGCGTTCGACGACCTCGCAGGCCGCTTTCGTGGCGATGGTGACCATGTTCATTCCCATCGCGTCCTTCGTATCGTAGCGGAATCGGAGATAGACGTTGTTGCCGACGACGTAGGGTGTCACGTCCTGTAACTCGCCGTGGTTCGTCGTCTCCTCGGCGGCCTCCCGCAGCGTGGCCTCGTTGTCCCGAACCCACTCGACGAGCGCGAGGGCTTCGGCCACGTCGGTAACGCTGAACACCGGCGCGCGCGTCATCCCGGCTTTCGTCACGCGGGCGGTCGCGCCGCCGGATTTGTTGATGACCGAACAGCCCCGATTCACGGAGGCCAACAGCGCGCCCTCGGTCGTCGCCAGCGGGAGGTATCGCTCGTCGTCCAGCGCGGCCCCGTTGATATCGACCGGGCCGACAACGCCCAGCGGCACCTGCACGGTGCCGATCATATTTTCGATGTTTGGCTCGGCGACCTCCGCCGGGAAGCCGTAGTCGCCGATGGCCTCGCAGTCAGCGTCGGCAGCGGTTTCGACGACCTGCCGGCGGACGGCGGCGGCGGTGTCAGGATCGGTGTGGTCGGCCAGTTCGTGGAGGCGAAGCTTGCCGGCCTCGACGCGCTCGACGAGATCGGCCACGCGGTCGGCGTCTGCGGTCATAGGGAGGCCTGCGGGCGGCGGTTGCTAAGGGTTGTCGGTTGTCGCTGTCGACGGCGGCCGATCACCGTACGATCACCACCGATGGTCGACTGTCGACCGGAGGAACGTGAGTTGGTGGCCGACGACTGTCTCAAAGTCGGCCTCGAAAACGCTCATGTGGTCGGCCGGGAGTTCGATGTACGTCGACTCCGGGATGCGGTCGGCGGCGGCTGCCGGCCCCTCGGCGGGAACGATCTGGTCGTGACTCCCGCCGATGACGAGCGCGGGACAGCGGATCTCATCGACGGTCGTGATCGGTCGATATCCGGGCAGCGCGAGAAAAATCTGTGCCGGCAGTCGATTGACCCAGTCGGAGTCGCGGTCGACCGCATCGAGGATCGCTCGCCGCGCGCCGGGAGCAGTCAGCACCGCGAACTCGCCGGGCTCATCGACGAGTCGCACCTCGTGACCCCGGCCGACTTTTGCGCCGACTGCGTCCCGCAAACCAGCAAGCGTTGATCTGAGAAACCGCTTGGGCTGTCGCAGCGAGCGGCGAAGTTCCTGCCGGCCGTCGACGAATGGGGCCGTTGTGATCACCCCAGCGACACGAAAATCGTCGGCAGCGACCGAGAGGACGTGACCACCCGAAAAGGAGTACCCCCAGAGAACGAGCCGGTTACTGTCGACAGCATCGGTGTCGATCATCGTCTCGATCGCGGCCTCGTAGTCAGCGATCTGTTTGGCTGGATCAGCGAGCCCCCGTGGCTCGCCGTCGCTGTCGCCGTGGTGCCGGAAGTCGAAGACGAACGCGGCGAAGCCGGCGGCCGCGAACCGCTCGGCGACCGCCGGGAGGACGAAGGATCGCCACATCCCGAGGCCAGGAGCCATGACGACGACCGGCGGCGTGTCGACGTCGGCAGGCAGATACAGCGTGCCCACACAGGTCTCGCCGTCGCTGTCGAACTCGATGGTGCGGGTCGAGTACGCCTCCGGCGTCGGGCGGCGAAGCGACTGCTGGGCTCGCGCGTTCGGGCGTCGACGGCCACGGGGGCGAGCTGACTCGCTCATCGGGCCTCCGGGTGCAGGGTGGCTGTGTTGGTCATACATCCTCTCTGTCGGCTGGGAACTAAACCGTTGACCCGAACCATCGACCAAGAGCCAAACTGCACATCGTTTGTAAGCGACCGCAAACGACCACTTGCGAGCCGGGTAGTGACCAAATTCAGTATATCTGATGCTAAGCGTCGTTTCGAGGCTTTTTTATCTTGTAGCGACGATCTACTCGGATAGTACCCCGTCATGAGAGCACGGCTCCAGCGCGCGTTCGAAACCATCGGGTGGGCCGGAACCGCCCTCCTGTTGGTGCTTTTCGGCCTCTATCAGGGGATCCAACAGCAGGTGCTCACCGTCGAACTGCTGTGGCTCTCCCTCGAAGTTGTCTGGCTTGATGCCGTTTCGGCCAGCCTCGTGTTTACCGGCTTCATCCTATTCACAGGATTACTGCTGATTCACGAAGTCTCGACGCCCGCGACCAACGTGACCGAGATCACCGATGGCCCAAAGCTGACTGCCATCATCCCGGTGTACCGCGACGGCAACGTCCTGTATCGGAGCGTCGAGAGCCTCCGGGAGTCGAGCTACGAGAACCTCGAGATCGTCGTCGCCTGCGAACCCGACGACGAGGCGACGATCACGACTGCTGAATCCATGGCTGACGATGTGGTGTCGGTCATGATCAACGAGTATCCGGGCTCGAAAGCCGGCGCGATCCAGACGGTTGTCGAGCGATCCGCAAGCGACTCGTTCGCCGTCTTCGATGCCGACGAGGTCGTTGACAAGTCGTTCCTCGCCAGCGGTATGGGCGCGCTCCACGTCGAGGGCTACGACGTGTTTCAGGGCCGGCGGGTTCCCGAGCCGACCGGGCTCGTCGAGACGCTGGCGTACTGTGAGCGCGTCACGTTCCACGCCAGCTACAAGCTGGTCGAACTCACCGGGTTCCGCAACTGCCGGAGCTCATCGACCGTGTTCACCCGCGAAGCCTACGAGACGGTCGGTGGCTACGACGACCTGCTGACCGAGGATCTCGCCTTCGCCCACAAATGCTACCGCCACGACCTCTCGGTTCGACAGGCCCGAAACTACACCAGCCTGATGGAAGCCCCGCATACGCTCGCGGATTTCTGGGGCCAGCGCAAGCGGTGGCGGATCGGCCAGGTTGAGGTGCTGCACGCGTCGCTGACGGGCCGACTCACCGACGGGATCCGACACCGCCGCTGGATCTCGATGTCGCGGATGATCACGAGCATCGGCGGGAGCATCTTCCTGCTGGTGTTGCTCTCGAAGCTGTTCGTCCTGGTGTTGCTCAACGCCACACTGTACTACCTGCTGCCGATCGTCGCCACCGCGCTCGTCGCCGCCGGTGTCGGGTGGGCCGACTCACGAGCCGGTGATATCGGCTCGGTCGTCCCGATCACGCTCGTCGCGCCGCTGGTCTACCCGGTCTTCGGCGTGTTGATGCTCCGGTCGATCCTTGAGTACGCCCTCAGCTGGGATGGCACGTGGTACCACGTCGAGAAGACGGGTACCTGACCGGTATCCGCGTCACTTATTGAACTCGCCGACCCACCTCGGGTATGTCCCGACTGCTGCGCGACCGGCAGTCCCTCCCTGCCCGTGATGATCTGCCGTGGTGGCTGTCGCCGGTGCCGACGACGCTGGAGAACCTTGGCTTCCGGCTCGTCTGGCTCGTCGTCGCCATCAACCTCGCGGGCACCGCCTTCGGGTTTTGGTACTACCGGGCGCAGTTTGCCGCGACGCCAGCCGAGATGTGGCTGTTCGTGCCTGACAGCCCGATGGCGACGCTGTTTATTGCTGGTGCGTTCGCGCTGTGGGCACTCGGACGGCAACACGACACGCTGACCGCGCTGGCGTTTTTTGGCAACATCAAACTCGGGCTCTGGACGCCGTGGGTGCTCGTTGTCTTCGCCGAGGAGTTCCTTGCGTTCACCCCACTGCCGCTGTATGCGTTTCTGCTCGTGAGCCATCTCGCCATGGTCGTCCAAGCGTTCGTCCTCCACCGTCTCACCGACTTTCCGGTTCGGGCGGTCGGCCTCGCAGTCCTGTGGTATACGGTCGATCTCACGGTCGATTACTTCGTTCCAATCGTCGGCGAGCCACATCATACGGCGATCCCGCTGGCCCGCGAGACACCGATCGCGCTGGAGGCGACGGCGTTCCAGCTGGCGGCGTGGGGCGCGGTCGTCCTGACCATTATCCCGCTGTTTTGGGCGTTGGCAACGCGGGTTCGGAAGCGCGACAGCGAGCGGCCACGCGATAGCTAACCGGGAGGCGACGAGAGGTTTTACCGGCTGGCACGCCAGGGATCTGTATGTCCACAGACGACGAGGTTCGGCTGTGTATTGTGGGTGCCGGACTCGCCGCGGCGGGGATGGCCGACGCGCTCAGCGAGGAGGGGATCTCGATCACGGTTCTCGAAAAGAGCCGCGGCGTCGGCGGCCGCGCGGCCACCCGTCGCCGCAACGGCTGTCGGTACGACCACGGCGCGAACTACATCAAAGACAGCGACGAGCGAACCCGTGAGCTGCTGGAGTCGCTCGGCACAGACGGCCTCGTCGATATCGACGCCCCGGTGTGGCCCTTCGATTCCGACGGGACGATCTCCGAAAGCGAGCGGCCGGAGTCCCACAAATGGACGTGGGAGGCCGGCATCACCCAACTCGCAAAGCGGCTGTTCGGCCGGACTGACGCTGAGATCCGAAAAGAAACCCGTGTCGACGCGCTTCGAGAGGATCCAGCAGGCTGGACGATCAGTGATACGGACGGAGCAACACACGGCCCGTTTGACGCCGTCGTGTTGACGCCGCCGGCCCCTCAGACAGCCGATCTGCTTCGAGCAACCGAACTCGTCGACGGCGAGGGCGACCTCGCCGCGGCCACCGACGCTGTCGATCAGGTACCGTATCGGACGATCCGAGCGGTCCTGCTGCATTACCCCTTTGAGATCGATCGCCCCTACTACGCACTGGTCAACGACGACCGCGAGCACGAGATCGGCTGGCTGTCGCGGGAATCCTGCAAACCCGGTCACGTGCCGGCCGGCGAGGAGTTGCTTGTCGTTCAGATGGCTCCCGACTGGTCGACAGCGAACTACGATATCCCGCTCGACGACGCCGCAAGCGAGGTTGCTGAGCAGGCGGCACAGCTGCTCGATGACGACCGCCTCACAGAGCCCGACTGGGTCGACGACCAGGGCTGGCGGTACGCCCTGCCGGATGCTGGCGTCGACAGCGAGGCCGTCGCACCGCTGGAAGCACACGGCCTCTATGTCGCTGGCGACTGGGTTGTTGGCGAGGGCCGAGCCCACGAGGCCCTGTGGTGCGGCGTCGACGTTGGCGAACGACTCGCGGCGACGATATGACCGACCGCCGAGTACAGAGCTTTTTGTCCGTGTAGGGCATCGTGATCCGTATGACAACCCTCCAGATCGATTTCCACGTCCACTCGGAGGGTTCCTACGACGGCCACGAGCCGGTCGAACTCATCCTCGAACACGCCGCCGACATCGGCCTCGACGCTGTCGTCATCACCGACCACGACGTGATTCACGAATCCACGCGTGCAGCCGATCTCGCGGCCGACTACGGCCTCATCGGGATCCCCGGTGTCGAGGTCTCGACCGCCCACGGCCACCTGCTTGCGATCGGTGTCGAGGAGATGCCGCCACGCCGCGCCCCCTACGAGGAGACGGTCGCCTGGATCCGCGACCACGGCGGCGTCGCCATCGTCCCCCACCCATTCCAGCGCACCCGCCACGGCGTCCGCAAGAAGAACATCCCCGATGTCGACGCGATCGAGACGTTCAACGCGTGGCTGTTCACCGGCTACAAGAACCAACGCGCCAGGCGGTACGCCGAGGCCTACGGCTACCCGACGGTCGCCGCCAGCGACGCCCACACGCTGCCGTACGTCGGCCGCGCATACACCGAGATCACGATCCCGGAGGCCGACCGCACGGCGGTCACAAGCGCGGACGTGTTGACGGCGATCCGGGAGGGGTCGACAGCGGTACAGGGGCGGCGCGCGCCTGTGCCGATGGCGGCCAGACATTACGCGATCGGCGCGGCGCGGAAAAGCGGCTACTACGCGAAGGAAGGAACCCTGCAGACGGCCGCCTATGCCAGATTCGGGACGCTCAAAAGCGGATCGCTCATCAAAACAGGCGTTGAAAAAGGACTGCGTGGCGTCGGAAAACTGCTCGCTGCAGTCCGGTAGCGCGGCCGACTACCGCGTCACCGGGAAATCAAGCACGTCGTCGAACTCCTCGCGGAGGGCCTCGGTGTCGACCGGTTTTGTGACGTAGCCGTCGGCACCGGCGCGGGCGGCCTCCCGCATCTTTTCATTTTGCGAGACGCTGGTGACCATCACGACAGTGGTCTCCGGCGATCGATCCTTGATACGGCGGAGGGATTCGATCCCGTTGAGCTCCGGCATCATGATGTCCATCGTGATGACATCCGGTCGCTTTGCTTCGAACACCTTGATGGCCTCCCGGCCGTTTTCGGCCGTTCCGACGACATCGAACCAGTTACCGATCGTATTCGAGACGATGTTTCGCTGGAACGAGGAGTCGTCGACAACGATCGCCTGCTGGGTCATAGCCGTAGGTCGCTGGGTGCGTATATAATGGTTGCTCATCATGTTCCGCTGGAAGATAGTCCAGACGCTGTGGTCGGCTCAGTCGTCCGACGACCGCGGCTGGAACGAAAGCGTCGACAAATCGAGAGACCAGCCACGGAGAAAGCGTCCAAGTACCCACAGCCCAGCACCAAACGAGATGAGATACAGATACTGTAGTTCCCACGGCTCTTGAATCAGGGCGCGTTCGACAGTGACTGTCTCGACAGACTGTAACGTCCCGTGCGCACCGATCTCCGTTCCGACAGCCGCATCAGCCACCGACTCACCGGTCAGCGTGAACCGAACGGGTTGCCCGCGTGGGTCGGTTTCGATGACGACGGGATCGGTTGTAACAACAGTGCCCCAGACCGTCACCTGATCGCCGACAACAGCGTCGCCGTCGGTTGCGATGGCTTCGGGGCCGGGATATCGCCCGTCCGCCGCGTTCGGCGCGAGCGTGCCATGCCACACCGAGAGACCGGCCAACAGTCCGATGAGGAGTCCGACGACAAGGAGCCGCCGACCGCGTGGCGTCATTGGCTCAGTATGCCGACAGCAGACTCAAAGCTATTGGGATCACAAGCCGGAGCAGAAAGGTATAGGGGCGAGAATCGAACCTCAGTCGTTTCGCTCACTACGTTCGCTTCACTCCCTGCTTCGATTCTCTTTTGCTTGACCTTCTCCTCACAGAAGTCTATTCGCGGTGCTCCATACGGAGCACACGCTCATAAGGTGAGGTTCGGAGAAGGTCCAGGGGCGAGAATCGAACCGAAGCCAGACGTGCTCGCTGACGCTGCGCGCGACTGGCAGGGTTCGATCTCTTCAGATGGACTTGTAGCTCCTCGCGTGAGTGCTCGGAGCAGAAAGGTCCAGGGGCGAGAATCGAACCCGCGT
The DNA here is from genome assembly GCF_006861655.1 of Halonotius roseus. Classification (GTDB taxonomy): domain Archaea; phylum Halobacteriota; class Halobacteria; order Halobacteriales; family Haloferacaceae; genus Halonotius; species Halonotius roseus. The sequence goes on from NZ_SESI01000001.1 coordinate 9,706, forward strand.
CTCAGCCTCCACAAGGCTGAAGGATAGTCCACTACCCTACCCCGGACACGCATCCCATCGTATTCCGCTCGGGAAGATATACGTTACGACTCGGTGACTCCGCGGGAACCGCTGGCATCCAACCGCCGACCGCCGAGCGCGACGTTTTTGTCGTCGCCGCCGCTATCGCCAGGTAGCTGTGGCCATCACGGACAAGATCTACGTCAAAAACCATCGCCAACTCGCCTCGCAGTTGGATACGAGCTTCCCGAAAAGCGCGTTTGCGGGGGCAACGCTGGATCTACTGTTTACCGGCGATAGCCTCGCCAAACTCGACAGCACGACCCGTGACCGCGTCCTCGATTTCTCCGAGGATTTCCTCGACTGTAGCTGTGAGTCCCACCCCTACTGTGGCTGTGCCGAACGGAAATTTATCGACTACCTGCTGGAACTCCGCGCTCAGGGGTTCGGCCCCGACGCCATCGTCGACGTGATGGGCGACGACTACATGCTGTATGCCTACTCCGGCGACATCCTCTCATTTCTCGATCAGTCAGTCCGCACGCTGGAGGCCGCCGAAGCCCTGGCCGAGATTGAGGACACGGGTCGGAGCGACGCGATCAGAGCCGCAAAACGAGATCTCACCGGCTGAGCCAGCAGGATATCTCAGCCGAGGCGGAACGTTGGTTCATCTTCCTCGTCGGCCCCGACCTCCGAATCAAGATCCTCAAGCCGGACGATATCCTCCTCGTCTTCGGTTTGCTCATCAAGCCGGTCGTGGAGATACGTCACATACTGCTTGTGCTCCTCAAGCTGTTCGCGGAGGTGGTCAGCTTCGAGTTCGAGCCGTTCGTGCTCCCGGACGAAGCTCTTCGGCACCTCGACCTTCGGCGGGAAGGCGTCGGTGTCGTCGACCTCATCGATGCGTGCTTCGGGGACGACCTCAACCTGACCGTCGTGGGCAACGAGTGTCTCGACGTACTCCCGGAAGACCGCCGACAGCGAGATGTCGCGCTCCTCAGCGATCTCCCGCAGCTTCTCGAAGGAGTCCTCGTTGACGCGGAAGGAGATCGTCTTATTCTTGTTTCCCATCGTGGTACCTCAGTTGGTCGCTAGTGGGGGACGCGAATACTTAATGATTCGTCAGACGTTAGTTACCACATACAGAAGATAGACAACGATTGTGAGCTAGCTATTTATTATCTATCTCTAACGCCATGATTCAGATACTATCCATTGGATTGACACAGCTGCCAGTTGCACTACAAGCAAGTTTAATAACAGGATTCATTACACTTCTCGCAGTTGTCATTTCACAGATAGCGATAGAATATCGGCGTAACACGCAAGAACAGGAAGAAATTAACGCGATTAAGGCAGCTCTCAAAGCCGAGCTTAGACAGATGCAGTATATCGATGAGCTACCTGATGACTGGAAATCCTCAGAAAAAGTTTCTTCTGATGGACAAATACCAATTGAAATGATACCTCCAGCAGAGCATATCTCAACAACGATCTACAATGAGAATGCGTCCGAATTAGGTAAATTGGATGCCGATGAAGTAGAGAAACTCGTCGAATTTTACGGAAATATAGAATATGTTAAATCTCTGATAACCGATATTCGAGAGAATAAACCAGAATCAGAAAATCCCTATGAAGGACTATGGGTATTACTAATCAGCTACAGAGGAATGAGAAAAGATTTGATTCAAATGTTAGACGGTGATTTAGAACCGGAAAACGTGAATTCCTCGCAAGTTATAAAAAAAGTTGGAGGAGAGCTAACAGAAGCCGAAAATGTGGAGCCTCCATCTCCTGAGGAAATCTTAGATAAATAAATAACGCTGAGTCGACGGGAAAATTATCAGGCTTGTGGGCTAGGGTCGGCGGCGTCAACGGCGTTTGCGTCGTCGCTATTGTCGTTGCCATCAGCGAGTTCATCCGTGGTTTCGAGGCTTTCGAGCCCTTCGATCACGGTGTCAGTGTACCCCGAGACATCGTCGCCGTACTGCTCAGTTGCCATCCGAGCGTACTCGTTGCCGGCGTCGTCGAAGGCCTCGATCCGATCGAGCGTCCGGTCGGCCGTCTCGACGACCCAGCGGTCACGGGTGGCGGCATCTACCTCGGTGATCGATTCGGGGCGGACGGAGACGTTGATCTCGCCGTCGTCGGTTTCGTAGGTGCGGGGCTTGCCAACGACCGCGACGTAGGCCGGCGGTTCAGCCTCACGCAGCGCGCTGGCGGCGTCGGGCTGGTACTGACCGGCGTAGACGAAGAAGGTTCCCGTCGGATCGACGATCCGGCCGCGCCAGTACTCGTTGTCCTCGCCGACATCCTCGGTTTCGGTGAGTGTGCCAACGATGAACACGCGGTTGGCGCGCTCGCCGGTCGGCAACAGCAGGTAGACCGGCGCGCGGTCGTCGTCGCTCTCCTTGAATGTGTAGCTGGCGTCGTTGAACTCACCGGCGAACACACGCTGTGCGACCTCGCGGCTGACAGATTCGGATTCGGATTCGCTCATCTTAGATCGACCTCGCTTTGATCAGCACGCTCTCGGCATCTGCTGGCCCGTCGTGTTGTTCGAACTCGTTTGCGAGCACGTAGCGGCCGAGTGTCGGCCCGGTGACGGTGAAATACCGGCCGAGGATATCGGCACGCATCTCGTCGGCAACGACCGTTGTATCGAGGGCGTCCTTGGCGAGCTGTTTGGCCTCCTCCAGCTCGATACCGGTCAGCTTCTCGGTGGCCTCGCGGTTGAAGATCACGTCCTGTACCTCGTGGCCGTCGTCGAGGACAGCCTTGATCCGGAGATCGAACTCGCCGTCGACCTCGCCGTGTTCGGCACACCGACCGTTCTGGAGCACGCGCGTACAGTTCTCCTCGGGACAGCGTTTGATCAGGCCGCTGCCCGACTGCACGTCGACCAGCGCGCCCTCAACTGTCTCGCTGTTGTCGCCGACCTCGATCTCCTCGTCGATCTCGGTGATCGTTGTCGTGCGGTTGAGTTTGACGGAGTAAGTGCCCTGGTACTCGTCGGTGACGACGTTCGAGAGCTCGTAGCACTGCCCTTCTTCGAGCTGTTCGAGCTCGCTCGTCTCGAAGGCGACGAACTTGATCGTCCCCGACTCATCGCCAAGCAGGCCGACCTGGGAGATGGAGTCGCTGCGGGGATCCCAGAGATCGACCAGCTTCACGCGCAGGTCGACCCACTGCTCGTCTTGGTCGACATCGTTGACCAGTACTTGGTCGTTGCCGCCCTGGCTGATCTCATCGCGTTCGATGCCGGCTTCTTCGAGGTAGCTGTTTCTGACGCTCCGCGTGGCCTCATCAAGGGGTACCTGGTACTCCTCGACAAGCTGTTGGAGCTTCGTTTCGACCTCGTCTTCGGTGACATCGACATGGTCTGAGAACTGTTCTGCAATCTCGGCTGCGTGTGTTCGCAGTTCGGTCATGGTGGTTGCCTCCGCGGTGTTTTCAATGGGAGACATACGGTGGTTGGTTCCGGATCGTATAAAAGGTATTGGGAGGGGAGTGAATGTAAAATTCGACAGCAGGCGAGCGGGTGGATCGATAGCGGGTCAGTCTCAACGATGGGTGTTGGCCTCATGAATCTAAACTGACGCACTGGCAACGAACCTAAACCAACTCTCGCCGAAAGGAGGCTATGGACGAGAGCGTCGAAGGCTTCCTGCGGGAGCGACTCCGGGCAGCCGGCCGAACCTACGAGCGCACACGCGCCGCCGTACAGGAAGGCCAAGCCGCCGTCGACGACAGCGAGGCGTTGCCAACCGACGAGAAGGGCCGTGCGAAGCTTGTCTGTCGCCGCCACGCAACGAAGCGGGCTGTCGCGCTCGACGGGGAGGGCCGGCCCGTCTGTTTCGACGCCGATCACATCGACTGCATCGGGTGTGTCGAGGATATCGAGGCCGGGCGGATCGAAACCTGGTAGGCGTCGAAAAGGCGCGATCGACTACTCAGCTGCCTGTCGAACGCGGATCGCACCCTCGGTTGTCAGGCTGACGAAAAGCCGCGTTTTGACGTTCCGCCCCTCAACAGCCGAGGAGGCGGCATCACTGACCCGTTTCATCAGGTCGGGTGCGGTGTAGCTGACCTTGATCCCTGCCTCGTCGGCGGCATCGAAGATCAGATTTGGTACATCGTAGAGATCGGTCTCCGGTGGGATCTCAACGCGAACGGGGGCCGAAAGCGACTCCGCAAACCCAACCGTTTCGGTCGCTTTTTCGACATTTTCGCGGGCGCTACTCTCGATATTCGAGACGTTGGCCCGTGAGGTGCCGAGTCTGTCGGCGATATCCCGCTGGCGGAGGCCGTGTTCCCGAAGCGCGAGCACCTCGGCTTGCCGACGCGTGAGCACGTTTGTCTCCGGATCGAAGCCGATCCGATCGAGAAGCGCGGCGACATCGATCCCCTCATCGTCCGCATCCGGGATCGTCGCGGGTGGCGTGCGATCACTGTCGGTCATTACTCAGGGATTGTCAGCGAGTCGCAAAAAGCTACAGATTTGACTGTCCATGGCAGGGGCATGCGAGAGCTGGGGTCAGCCGCCCCAGAAGTTCTCACGGCTGCCGAGGCGGTCACGGTCGGGGCGATCCGGGCCATCATCATCGGACTCATCGTCTGCGTCCTCGTCGGCTGCGTCTTCGCTATCGTCGTCGGAGTCGTCGTCGACACCGGCCTCGTCGGCAGCCTCCGACTCGTCGGCTTCGTCGTCCTCGTCGTCCTCCAGCGGCAGGCGTTCGACGATCTTTTTCGCGCGAGCGTGGCTTCCCTTGACGCGATCGATCCGCACCTTCGCGCGAGCCGGCGGGAGGAGCCCGTCGACAAAAACAATAAAGCCATCCTGGGTGCTGCCGACGCCGGCCCCGCTTTCGTGGATATCATCGATGTCGACGATGACCTCCTCGCCGGGGGTAACCGGCTGCTGTTTGAGCTCGCTGATCGGCATCCCGTAGTGCTGACACCACTCCGCGCCGCCACGGTTCTCCTCGTAGTGTTGACACCCCATGCCCTGTACCCGCTCGGAGAAGCTGGGGCAGTCATCCGCCAGTGGACAGTTCGCCATACACCGTCGTAGCAAAGCCCCCGTCTAAACGCTTCCGCTGCCGCTATCAGCAAACGCGTGACTCTTTGCCATTCGGCGCGAGTCACGTGTATGAACCGGTATGCCCCCGAGTTGGCGTTGATCGCGGGCGCGATCCTCGGGCTCGCAGCTGGGGGGTTCGTCCTGTTTTCACTCGGTGAGCCGGCCTCGGCGATCGTCGCAACGGCCGTCTGCTGGTATCCGTTCGCCGCCTATGCGGTGGCCACAAGCGAGTCGCCGACAGCAGTGGTACCCCCGCGGCTCGTCACGGTTGTTGCCGGCGGTGCGGCGATCATCGTCTGGGGTGGGATCGTGGCACAGCGGTCAGCGACGGTCGAAGCAGGAGTGGGTGGGTTGCTGTTGGCGCTCTGTGTCTTTCTCCCGGTGGCGAGCTACGCCTGTCGCTACGGGGCTCCACCAGCACGCGGGCGATCAGAAGCCGTCTTCGTTGCAACAACCCTCGGCGCGGCCGGGTTGCTCGCCGTCGGTGGTCTCGCCGCGACCGGGGCTGCGGCCGTCAGCGCGCTGCTGGTGTATCTGGCCGGCTGGCTCTTCTATGCTGCCTACGACAACCCGACACAGCAACGACACCGACACACATTACTCGGTGGGATGGGGCTGGCCGCTGGGCTGGTTGTCGTGGCTGGCCTCACCGCGGGGCCATCCGAACCGCTTGTCGCGGCGGCACTGGTCGCCGCCTTCGGCCCGCTGTTCGGCTACGTGTTGACAACCGACCGCCGCTGAGTGGTCGACGCGCTCACATGAAATCGTGCACGTCGGAGTACCACATGTCGTGGTGGTCGACCGCATCGATGCGCTCGGCGATCTCGACGGCCAACGCGTGCCAACACTGTTCGTCCGCATCGAGGTTGTACTGGCTGTCCTTACAGGTACAGCCGCCGTCTTCGATCACATACTCGGATTCGTAGCCGACGACGACGGTGAAATCGCGGTACTGTTTGACCCGCTGTTCGGCGACCGCATCGATCGCCCGCCCCCCGCGGTCGCCGTGGGCCGACAGGATCGCTGTCACGATCGCCGGCCGAAGCTCACCGGCCTCGGCGAGTGCCGCCCGCCAGTCGTCGACCTCGGTCACAGCCGGGGTATGCGGACGCCACCCTAATCAGGTTCGGTGTTCTTTTTGTCGTCCCGCCGCAGACGGTCGCTATGGAACTCAGCGAGGGCGGCGTTGAGATCGCCGTCGACCAGCCGCGGGACGGGACACGGGAGGGCAGCGGCGACGGCGTCTTCTTCAACCCGACGATGGAGCTCAACCGGGATATCACGGTTGCTGTGCTGCGCGCCTATCAGGAGCGGGAACCCCGCGTCGCCACCTATCTCGACGGGATGGCAGCGTCGGGGATTCGCGGCGTTCGCGCGGCCAACGAGGGATATGAGGTGACCTGCTGTGATACCGACAGCGAGGCCGTCGAGTTGGCCCGCGAGAATCTCGCGCGCAACGATCTCGATGGATCAGCCACCGAACGCAACGTCAACGCCCTGCTGCACGAGGAGATGTTCGATATCGTCGATCTCGACCCCTTCGGCACGCCGATCCCCTTCGCTGACGCCGCCTTCGCCCAAACTCGCAATATGGTCTGTGTGACCGCGACCGACACCGCGCCGCTCTGTGGGGCGCATCTCAACAGCGGCAAACGCAAGTACAGCGCGGTGCCGCGCAACACCGACTACCATCCTGAGATGGGGTTGCGAACGCTGATCTCCGCGCTGGTTCGCACCGCCGCACGCTACGACGTGGCCGCCGTCCCGATTTGCTCACACGTCAGCCGCCACTACGCCCGCACCTATCTCGAACTCGACCGTAGCGCGAGCCGCGCCGACGACCTGCTCGACTCGCTTGGGTATGTCCACCACTGCGAGGACTGTCTGGCCCGCGACCACGAGTTCGGCTGGTATCCAGAATCGTCGCCCGAGACCTGCCCGAACTGCGGGAGCAACCGCGTCGTCACCGCCGGCCCGATCTGGCTCGGCGCGGTCGCCGACGAAGAGTTTACCGAACTGGTTCGCCAGCAACTCAGCCCCGAGTTGGGCGAACGAAAGCAGGCCGACAAGCTGCTGTCGACAGTCGCCGCCGAACTCGACACACCAACCCACTACGATCAGCATCGTCTCTGCAAGCAGTGGGGCGTGCCGGCCAACGCGATGGACGAGTTTCTCGACGATTTGCGAGCCGCCGGCTACGAGGCGACCCCCGCTCAGTACAGCGGTACCGCGTTCAAAACCGACGCGGATGTGACCGAGATCCGTGAGGCGGCCGCTCCTGCCGCCGACAGCTGAGTTGCTGCATCACGCTGTCACAGTACCGATATGCGTGAGTACGCACCCTGTTGAGACACTGCCAAAGCCGCAACTCTAGAACGGAATATTATGTGAACGACTCAGATGTTTCTCGAATAAAGCTATCACAGAGCCATCGTAACGGACCCATGCTCAGTGAGATGGCGTACGTTTGCTGGGTTTGCGCAGCGATCGGAACAGCATGTTTCGTGCGAAACGTCTCGGGCACCCCTCTCAGTGAGAAACCCAGTCATCGATAAACTCCTCTTGCCCACGGAACGCCGAACGCGATGGATAGGTATCGACGAGCGTGTCGATGGCGGCCGCCAGATCGACCGGCGAATGAGCGTGGTTTGCAACGAGAATCAGGCCCTCATGTTCGGACGGTGGAAGCGCGCTAAAATCCGAACAGTCCTTGGTTACGACGATGAGACCATGCTCTCGGGCGTATGGAAGGATCTCGCTGTGGTCTGCGACACCGGGTTCGAGGACATCAATGACGAGATCGGCGTGATACCCACGTTGGGTGAGTTGGGTGGCAACTTCTCGCCCGACGTTCTCGTCGAGGAAGAAGCCCCACTCAGAGTCACCCATTTAGGGAGGTGCGACGCCGTCCGGCCGGGTTGCGTTGATCTCTTCGCGGTGGGCGTCGGTTTGCTCTTTTCGCGCCTCACGGACAGCCGCCATCTTTTCCGGGTGGGTGTGATAGTACGCGAGTGCTTGATAGACGGCCGCGAGATCGAGATCGTAGTCCGCAGCGGTCGCCTGCGGTGTGTCGCCGATCTCCTCAACGCGGTCGCGGAGCTGGAGCACTGAGATCCGCCGCCCCTCGACATGCGGCTCATCAAGGAGCTTCTCCGCGACGCCCGACGTTTGTACTGCCATCCTATTTCTAGGTAAGTGTGGCAACAAATATAATTTTCCCGAGCCCAGCCAAATCCCAGAAGCGACCATTCTTGGATCGAGGTATCCAACAGCTGCGCTGTGTGGGCGATCCATCTTGCACGCCCGGCACCCATGTTACGCTCATCGGTGTTTCGCTCAGTTGGGAAGGAGCCAATGGGGACGTTGTTAATTGGGGAGAGGCTGTTCAGCAATCTTTGACAATGAGAATAGGCATTGATTACCGACGCCGAAGCCCGACCAACCCCGACTACTTTTCGGCGACTCCCCACAACAGGGAGTCGTGAACGCTCGAACACGGGCCGCGTCAACGACGAAGGCGGTCGTGGCGACGGCCAGAGACAAGGAGATCACCTTTCTGGCCGCCGCCGTCGCCTACTACGCCTTCGCCTCGTTGCTGCCGGCACTGCTGTTGTTGCTCGTCGTGGCGACAACACTCGGTGGCGCAAACGTCGCCGACCAACTCGTCACCCTGACCAGCGGCTTTCTGACGCCGGCCGGCCAGGAGACGATCACCGGCGCGATCGCCGACGCCCCCGGTGCCGGCGGCGCGACCGTCGTCGGGGTCGCCGTTCTCGCGTGGAGCACGCTCAAAGTCTTCCGCGCGCTCGACACCGCCTTTTTGACCGTCTACGGCCAGACCGACACCGCGGGGTTCGGTGGACAGCTCCGGGACGCGATACTGGTCGTTCTCGGGATCGGCGGCGGGATGGTAGTCATGATCGTGCTTGCGGTCGTGTTGGCCGCGCTCCCGCTCGGCCCGTTCGGCTGGCTGGTCGGGATTTTTGGGCTGCCCGGCGTGTTGGCGCTCGCCTTGCTGCCCGTCTACCGGCAGTTTCCGAACCCGCCGATCCCGGTGCGGGAGGCCCTGCCGGGGACGGTCTTCGCGGCAGTTGGCTGGACGCTACTGCAGGCCGGCTTTCAGCTGTATGCCGCAAGCGCGACCCAGTACGCCGCCTACGGCGTCATCGGCGGGATTCTGCTGTTGGTGACGTGGCTGTATCTCGCGGCGAACATCGTGATCCTGGGGGCGATCATCAACGCGGTACTGGCCGGCGTCGATAGTGTGGAGGTACCGACATGACTGAACTGTTCGGCCTCGGTTCCGATTCCGGATCGGCAGTTACAACACCCCGGCAGCCGAGATGTCGGATACATGTCGCCTGAGCGAACCGGTGAGGAGTCGACTGCTGACGACGGGTCGAGCGGCGGCGACGGCGCGGATGCGACAGCGGCCGACGACGGCGACCGCGTCGAGCCGCGCGGTGCCCCGGATATCGGCGATCTCGACGACCGACTCGCGGAACTTCGCGCGGAGTTCGACGAGTTCGAGGATGATATCGAGGATCGAACCGTCGACAAATCGGCCGTCGAATCCGATCTCAAACGGTACGTCCGCCGGAAGCTTCGCCGCGGCCACGCCCGCGGCTGGGGCCCGTATCTCGTCTTGCTGTACGGCACGATCATGACGCTCGGCGCGTTCTATTGGCTCCAGAACGACTGGGTAGCGATCCTTGCGATGCTGATCATCTTTCTGTCGACGCTCGGCCTCTACACGCTGTTCGTCATCGTCGGCGTCGGGTTCAACGTCCTTGGCGCGCCCGGCAAGGCTCTCGATCTCGTGCGTGATCGACGGGACTGAGCGCGGCGTTTGTGCCGACAGCGGCGGCTGACGGGCGTCTGACGCTGGGATAGGCTTAGGTGGCTGCCGCCCGATAAACAGCTCAAATGGTCAAATCCACAGTCAGATTCTCCGAGACGGTGATGGATCGCGTCGAGGAGCTTGTCTCCGGCGATCAGTTCTCCAGCAAATCGGAGTTCCAGCGGTTTGCCGTCGAGTACGTCCTGTCGGAAATCGACGACTACGAACCCGAAATGCTGGATTTCGATGATGTCCGCGATGAGGTGTTTCCTGATCGTGTAGAGCGGGGGGAGGTAGCCGGCGAGGACGACGGCGAGTTCTACCAGGTCGCCGCTCGCGTCCGACAGTTCGCCTTGCGCGGTGAGATCGACACCGCCCGCGAGTTGATCGATACACAGTATCCCGCGACCGACCCGCGGGCGATGGTGCTCGACGACATCATCGAAACCTACCGCACCGGTGACTCGCTGGGGAACCGCGTTGCCACCGAGTGATCGTTCGCCGCGATGAGTGAGCCACACGTCCTCGGACTCGTCGGAAGCCTCCGCGAGCACAGCTACACCCGGCTGGCGACCGCCCACGCGCTTCGCGGAGCCGAGGCCGCCGGCGCGACAACGGAGTTGCTCGATCTCCGTGAGTATGACCTGCCGCCGTTGAACCCCGACATGGACGAACAGGGCGATAGCGCGACCGTTATCGATCGCGTCGACAACGCCGATGCCGTGATCCTCGGCAGTCCGATGTATCACGGTTCGTACTCCGGCGTGCTGAAAAACGCACTCGACTACTGCGGATTCGACGAGTTTGAGGGGAAAACCGTCGGCCTGCTTGCCGTTTCTGGTGGTGCGTTCCCGGTGACGACACTGGAACATCTCCGGTCGGTCTGTCGCGCGCTCAACGCGTGGGTACTCCCACATCAGGCCGCAGTTCCAAAGGCCCACGGCGCGTTCGAAAACGGCGAATTCGTCGACAGCGACACCGCCGACCGGGTGTCGACACTCGGCGAGCGTGTCGTTCGGTATGCGGATATCGAGCGCGAGCCGCCGACATTCGAGAGCGACCAAAACCAGGGAGCAGACGACTGACGGGTCGCACACCTCACTCGGCGTTCGACAGCCCGGTCGACCTGCTGTGTTTCCCAAAATAGCCTGAAGCAGACCGATTATAGTTATCCAGCCGTTGAGAGCAACTATGAGCCAAGATCCACTGGAGACGGTGCAGACGCTGCTTGAATCGGTGATCGAGGAGACCGACGACGCCGAGGTTCATTACAAGCTGCGCTCGGCACTCCAGATCCTGGAAGCAAGCAAGGAGGAGGTTTCGACGCTGAAGGAGGCCGCCGCGGATCACCCGGAGCTCGAAGACCGACTCAGCGATCTCGGCTACCTGTAGTCACGCCGGCCGAAGGTGCTCACAGTCGCCGGCATGGACGATCTGCTCGCCGCTGTCGGTGTCGACGACGAGCGCGCCGGGGAACTGTACGTCGACGGCCTCGCCCTCGATCTGTTCTCGGCCCGTATCGACACGGACTGTCCGGCCGAGCGTGCTGCTGTAGGCCCGCCACTGCTCGATGACCGTGTCTGGATCGGCCACCAGCGTCGACAGCGATTCGAGGATCGTCTGAAGCACCGCCCGGCGATCGACCGCGCCGACCTGTTCTTGGAGGCTTGTCGCGCCGGCCGGCAGCGCGTCGCCGGCGATGTTGACGTTGAGCCCGATGCCCACAAGCAGCCACGAGACGCGATCGGCCTCGCCTTCCATCTCGGTGAGAATCCCCGAGAGCTTCCGGCCGCCGCGGTCGTCGGCCGGGTCGTCACCTTCGTCCACATCGCCGCCTTCGCTGTCGTCGTCGACGAGCACGTCGTTGGGCCATTTGAGCGTCGCGTCGACGCCGACGGCGCGACAGGCGTCGACGACGGCGACGCCGGCCGCCAGCGTCACCAGCGGGACATGCGCCGCCGGCAACGACGGATCGAGCACCGTCGACGCCCAGATCCCGCCGGGTGGAGAGTCCCACGATCGCTCAAGTCGCCCCCGACCGCCGGTCTGTTCGTCTGCAACGACGACGACATCGCGGTCGCCGTCGGCCGCCAGCTCGCGGGCGCGATCGTTCGTACTCCCGATCGAGTCGTGGTACTCGACGGTGTACGGGGCGTCTAACTCGTATTCGATGGCGGCCGCGCCGTAGTCGGGTACCGCCGTGATCGCGTAGCCGTCGTCGGTGCTCTCGATGGCAAAGCCATCGTCCCGCAGGGCTTCGACCTGTTTCCAGACGGCGGCCCGCGAGACACCCAGCTTCTCGGCGAGTGCCGGCCCCGATATCGGCCCCTCGGCGAAGGCCGAAAGCAGTTCACGACGCGTCTCGTTCATACCCCCAGCTTCGACGCCGGCGGCAAAGAGCCGTCGGATACAAGCAGGGCCGGGCCGAACCGGAGGTATGCTCACGCTGCTCGCCGGCGGGACGGGGACGCCGAAGCTGCTGGCCGGCGCGAAAGCGCGGGTCGATCCCGCCGCGCTGACCGTCGTCGGCAACACCGGCGACGACATCGAGCTCGGCGGCTTGCTGGTCTGCCCGGATCTCGATACCGTGCTGTTCCACGAGGGCGGTGTTCTCGACACCGACCGCTGGTGGGGTATCGACGGCGACACACACGAGACAAACGAGGAACTCCACCAGTTGGCCGACGCCGCCGACCTTGACGATGGCCCGCGATACCTCCCCGACGATCGACAGACCGCCGGCCGCGAGCTCGCCCGGTGGCGACGCTTCTCGGCGGTTGCGGAGTTTCTGACCATCGGCGACCGCGATCGCGCGATCCATCTCACCCGAACCAGCCTGCTCGACGAGGGCCACTCGCTCACCGAGACGACCGCCGTCCTCGCCGACGCCCTCGATGTCGACCTGACGCTGCTGCCGATGAGCGATGATCCCGTTGCGTCGCTCATCCACACTGATGACGGAGCCGCCGGCCCGATGCACTTTCAGGAATATTGGGTCGGCCACCGCGGTGACGTTGCTGTCGACGATGTTGAGTTCCGCGGTGCCGACGACGCCGAACCGACCGACGAAGTGCTCGGCGCGCTCGAAGAGCCGGTCGTGATCGGCCCCTCAAACCCCGTCACAAGCATCGGCCCGATGCTCGCGCTGGATGGTGTCGAAGCCGCACTCGATGCGACCGAGGTTGTCGCTGTCTCGCCGTTTATCGAAGATCGCGTCTTTTCGGGGCCCGCGGCCGACCTGATGGCTGCAACCGGCCGCGAACCAAGCACACAGGGTGTCGCCAACAGCTACCCCTTCGTCGACGCCTTCGTCCTCGACAACGACGACGACACCGACCTGGATCGTCCGGTCGTCCGCACCGACACCGAGATCAATACCGCCGCCGACAGCAAGCGCGTCTTCGCGGCTGTCATGGAGGCACTCGACCGTGTTTGAGCCGCGACTCGCCGTCGCCAGCCTGAGCGGCGAGGCCGACGCCGAGTGGGGGCTGGCCGCGGCCGACCACGCAGGCGCGGCCTTCCTCGGTGGGATCGCCCTCGACGAGCCCGCCCGCGAGGCGGCCCGCCAGCTTGTCGCCCGCGACCGCGAGGAGTTTCTGCCACCCGATCCGCTGGCGTTTATCAACGAGCAGCTTGCGGCGGTTGCCGACGCCGATGCCGGGATCCGGCCCGGGATCAACGTCAGAAGCACCACAGTCGCGCCGATCCGTGAAGCCGCGGCGATCTGTGCCGACTACGACGCGATCCTGGAAATCAACGCCCACTGTCGACAGGACGAGCTTTGTGCGGTTGGCTGCGGTGAGAGCTTGTTGGCCGATAGCGACCGACTGGCCGAATACGTCGCTGTCGCCGCCGAAACTGGTGCGGCCGTCAGCGTCAAGGTCAGAGCCGAAGTCGACGGCGTCGACCTCGTCGCGGTCGCCGAGCGGATCGAGGCGGCCGGCGCCGACGCGATCCACATCGACGCGATGGATTCCGAATCAATCGTCGGCGATGTCGCCGCCGCGACCGATCTGTTCGTCATCGCCAACAACGAGGTCAGGGACGCCGCAAGCGTCCGCGAATATCTTTCCTACGGAGCCGACGCCGTCAGCGTCGGGCGACCGAGCCGCGATCCCGAAGGACCGGTCTTCAGCCGCGTTGCCGCCGCCGTCGCCGAGTGCGAGCCGGAGGTGCCGCCGTGAGCGACGATCCCAGCGGTTCCGAGCCGCGCCGCACGGCCGCCGATAACGCCCAGCTCGCCCTCCTGCTTGAGGTGAGCGCGACGCCGAAACCGGGCAACGTCGACCGCCACCGCGATCTCGACGACCTCCGCTTTGAACAGTTCATGGCCGGCGCGGTCGGCGCGGGCGCGGGGTTGCGGCAGGCGGCCGACGGCGGTGAGATCGGTCCGGCCTTCGAGCGCGCGGTCGCCGGCATGGCCGAGTTTGCCGGCGAGAACACGCAGTTCGGCTGCCTGCTGTTGCTCGTACCGCTCGTTCGGGCCGCCGCAAACGACGCACTCACACCCGACGGCGTCACCAAACTCGTCGAGGCAACGACCGTCGACGACGCGATCAGTTTCTACCGCGCGTTCGAACACGTCGATGTCGCCGTCGGCGATCCACCCGAGGACGCCGATGCCCTCGACGTACGCCGCGGGAGCGACGCCACCGAAACGCTCCGCGAGCGGGAGCTCACCCTCTACGACATCATGGGGCTCTCGGCCGATCCAAACGATGGGATCCCCGACGGCAACGCCCGCGAGTGGGTGACCGGCTTCGAGCGCGCCTTCGACGCCGCCGATCGGCTGCTGGCCGCCGAGGGCCCGATCGGCGACCGCACGGCCCGCGTCTTTCTTGCACTGCTGGCCGAGGAGCCGGACACGCTCGTGGCGATCAACCACGACGAGGCGACAGCCCGCAACGTCTCCGAGCGCGCCGCCGAGGTCGCCGACGACATCGCTGCTGGAGACGATCTCTCGGCCGCCGAAGAGCTGGCCGAGGAGTTCGTCGACGCCGGCTACAACCCCGGGACGACGGCCGATCTGACCGCCGCCGCGCTGTTTATTGCGCTTGAGCGTGGGCTGTCGGTATGACCAGCGACGAGCCCGGAGCACCCCGCGACACGCCAACCGGCGACACGCCGGTCGACGAGCCGGCCAGCAACGACGACTGGCCGGTCGCGCTCCGCGGCGTCACCGAGTCGATCGTCGCCACGCTCGGCCCGAACGACCGCTGGAACATGGCCGCCCTCGGCCTGCACGCGCCCGACGAGCCCGACGAGCCGGTCGAAGCGACGACGTGGGGTAACACCCGAACCAAGCGCAACTTTCACCGACAGGGCGGCGGTGTCGTCCAGTTCACCGCCGATCCGCGGGAGTTCGTCGACGCGGCGGTGACGATCCGCGAGGAGGATCACCCCGTGTTGCCGAACGCCGACGCATGGGTCGCGGTTGACGCCGAGGCGATCGATCGCGGCACTGAGGGCGACACCGAGTGGGAGCGATGGGAGATTCGGCCGAGAGAACCCGGTACCGTCGCCGACGAGCGGCCGCTGACGATCAACCGCGGGTTCGGGGCCGTGATCGATGCCACGGTCGCCGCCTCCCGGTTGGACGTGCCGAGCTACGAGACAGCGACGTTGCTTGATCGGTTGTCGTACTTCGCAGAAACAGTCGAGAAATGCGGCGGGCCGCGGGAGCGGGCGGCCTTCGAGACGCTCAGCGAGGCGACCGAGTGGCGGGCGCGCGTCGCTGACGATGGGTGATACGGTTTGCTGTAGGAAGGTACCGTTCGACCGCCGCCCGGTGGGCAGTTGGGGCGGTAACCGTCTACAGTAAACAGTATGAGCACGCCGTCTCGGAACGAATCGTTTTAGTGTCGCTCCGGACAATCGCGGGTATGGCAATCAAACCGAAGTACGTCAAGCAGCTCGGTCGGACGCTGCTTGAGGATTATCCGGAGGCGTTCAACACGGATTTCGAGACGAACAAGGAACACGTCGCCAAGCTCACCACCGTCGAATCGAAGGGCGTCCGCAACCGCGTCGCCGGCTACATCACCCGCAAAAAGGCCGCCAAAGTCTGATCGCTTTTTCACTACTCTTCGCAGCCCGCCGAATCAGTAGACGTATTCGTCGGCGGTCAGTTGGACGTAGCCGTTTCGCTTGAACTGTCGTTTTCGCTTTTTGTAGCTGTAGTACACCTTCGCGCCGGCAAACCCGGATTTCAGCGCGCTCGGGGTGAACAGCGTCGGCCCCCGCGCGGTCAGCATCTCCCGGACGGTCGCAAACGTCCGATCCCAGTCGTCGGGGTCGTACTCCCGACAGAGGTCGGCAAAGGTGACGTTCCGCAGTAGCTCGTCGCCGATGGCGTCCTTCCAGCGATCGTTGTACGCCGAGAGGTCGCCCCCGGCGGCCAACTCGCCGGCGATCGCACCCGCGCGGACGGCGACGTGATCGCCGCCCTCGTGGAACGCCGAGGTCGTCCCCATCGCGCCGCCGGCGACCGCGATGCCGGCGTCGACGGGTGATTCGATCGGTCGCGTTGAGGAGATAGAGTAGGTTTCGGTGCCGTCGCGCTTGCCGCGATCCTCGACGAGCGGGAAGTCGGTCTCGATGTCGTACTCATCGCCCCACACGCGTTCGAGCAGCCGCCGGATGTAGGTCGCGCCGTCGGGGATCGACTCGTCGTCGGGATGGATCAGCGGGTAGTCCCCGCGGTCGTCGACGGCGTCGAGATCGAGACCGATCGGCATCGTCAGCCCGACCCGGCAGACACGGTTGTCGTTCGGGAATACCCACGGGTAGGCGGTGTGGCCGGGCATGTGGCCCCACCAGAATTTGATCGCCGTGTTGAGCTCCGCGAAAACCTCCTCGGGGAAGCGACGGTACTCCTGGTAAGCGATGTGGTTGGCTGTCGGTGCGGCGAGCCGCTTGGAGGCAGCGGTCTCATCAGGGAGATAGTCGTCGAGAACGGCGTTGGTGACCGTTCGCTGTGGGCCGTCGGCGAGCACGAGGAAGTCGGCCCCGATGTCGTCGCCGTCGGCGGTGTGGATCGTATGTCGTGGCTCATCGCCGCCGGTCGCGGCCGGATCGCTGTCGACACCGCGGACGCGGACGCCGACGCGGTAGGTCGCCCCGGCGGCTTCGGCGCGCTCTCGCAGCCAGTCGTCGAAGCGGGCGCGGTTGAACGTGTAGCCGAAATGCTCGTAGTCGGCGTCGATACCGGTGCTCGTCAGCGTGCAGGATTCGGTCGGGCCGATAAACTCGGCGCGGTCGAGGTGCTGGACGAGAACGTCGTCGGGGAACTCCTCAGGGTGGATATCCATGATCTCCACCCAGTAGTCGAGGATGCCCGCCGCGTCCGTGGAGTCGGGGCCGAGTGTCTCGCGGTCGGCCCGCGGGACACCCTTCTCCAAGACGAGGGCCTCGGCACCGTCGCTGGCGGCGGCGTGGGCGGCAGCCATCCCGGCGGGGCCGCCGCCGACGATGGCAACGTCTACGCGTTCCATACCGTTCACCCGGCCGGTTCGAGTATTAAACCCACGGAACGCGGGCGGAACCTCAACCGCTAACCGGCTTCGGTGCCGAACGCCGGTATGACCGCGAGCGAGGAGCTGGCTGAGCTACTCGAAACCCGACACGCAACCGCCGAACCGACGATCCCATCGCCGGCGGTCGCCGAGTCGGTTGCGGCTCACCTCGGCGAGATTCGGGCGGCCGCACCACCGGCCGCGGAGGGCGGTGGCGACGAGCCAGCCCTCGACTGGGCGACCGAAGCGATAGAGGAGACACCGGTCAGCATGGCGATCTCCGGGCCGGCCTACGCCGACAACCCGATCTGGTATGTCAACGACGCCTTCGAGATGCTGACCGGCTACGACGAAGGCGACGTGCTCGGCGAGAATCTGCGGCTGCTACAGGGCGAGACAACAGACGCCGACGCGGTCGCGGATCTCCGCGAGGCGATCGACATCTGGGCGGCAGCGGTCGTTGAGCTCGACAACTATCGGGCCGACGGGAGCCGGTTTCGGAACCGGGTTGCGATCGCGCCGATCCCCGACGAGACGGGGACGATCAGCAACTGGGTCGGGCTGCAGGAAGTCGTCGACAACGCGTAGGGTGGGCTGTCGTCACGGGGCCAAAACTACTCTTTTCGATCACGGTCGGCGGCGTCCTCCTGGATCTCCTCGATAGCGGCCTCCTGTTCGCCGCGGGCCAGCCCACCGGATTCGACATGCCGGCCGTTGTACTGGCGGCTCGGGATCGCATTCCACACCGAGCCACCACCCTCGTCGTCGCTGCCGACGACACGCAGGTAGAGGAGAATCGAGAGCCCAACCACGACAAGCGCGGCCGCAAGCGGCGGCAACAGCGACGCCGGCGCGGCGATCACCGGCGCGAGCAGCAGGAGGGCGGCGAGCACCGTTAGCATCCCTTTGGCGAGCGAGGAGAGTCCACGAAGGGAGACCATACCTGATAGTTCGGCTACAGTATCAAAGAGGTTCAGTCGACAGGGGTGACTCCCACGAGGCCCGTAGACTCAAGCCGCTGGCACCGAACAAGGGGGATATGTCCTCCCCACAGATCGCTGTCCTGCGACAGAAGATCCACGGGCTCTCAGCCGACGATTACGCGGCAGCACTGCGGTCGGAGCTTCCTGAGGCCGAGATCGCCGTCGCAGACACCCCACGCGAGGAACGCGAGCTTGTCGGCTCGGCACCGATCGTCACCGGCTACGATCTCGATGCGGAGCTGATCGAGACGGCCGAGAACCTCGATCTCTTCGCCGGCGTCTACGCGGGCGTCGATCATCTCCCCTTGGAGACCTTCGAGGCCAACGACGTGGCGGTGACCAACGCCTCCGGGGTGCACGGCCCGAATATCGCGGAGTACGTCATCGGCGCAATCTTGAGCCACGTCCGGGGATTTAGTCGAGCGCGACGCCATCAGGACAACCGCGTCTGGCAGTCGTATCCCGCCCGCGAACTCCAAGGGAGTACGGTGACGGTCGTCGGCCTCGGCGCGATCGGCTCGGCGGTCATCGACCGGCTCGATCCCTTCGGCGTCGAGACGCTGGGCGTTCGCTACACCCCCGAGAAGGGCGGCCCGACCGACGAGGTGTTCGGCTTCGATGAGATACATGCGGCCCTCGGCCGCACCGACTATCTCGTCTTGGCCTGTCCGTTGACCGAGACGACAGCAAAGCTGATCGACAGCGACGCGCTGTTGACGCTGCCGACGGAGGCGTTTCTCGTCAACATCGCCCGTGGTGGCGTCGTTGACACCGACGACCTCGTGAGCGCGCTTCAGGCCAACCGGATCGCGGGGGCGGCCCTCGATGTGACCGATCCCGAGCCGCTGCCGGCCGACCACCCGCTGTGGGGCTTCGAGAGCGTCTCGATCACGCCACACAACGCCGGCCACACGCCACGCTACTACGAGCGAACTGCTGAGATCCTCGCCGGCAACGTCGAGCGATACCACAACGGCGAGACCGACTTCGAGAATCAGGTGGTGTAGCCCGGCTCAGCCGGCCACCGACACCACGATCGCCGGGACGACAATCAACACTGTCGCCCCATAGACGAGGGCTGAGCGGAGCCACTGGCCGCGAACCGCCGTCGCCTGCTCCTCGTAGGGGCGGCCGCCGGCCCGTGGGAGCACCAGATGCGCAAAAAAGGCGTAGATGAAGCCGACGACAGCGACGACAGCGAGCAGATGTGCTGGGAGGGAGACACCGAACGCCGCACCCAGGGTCGGCATCGCCCGATCGACGCCGAGAGCGACCAGCGCGTACAACAGCCCGGCCAGCCCGCCGGCGAGATGGTGAGCGACCATCGCCGTCCGAAACCGGACATCCCGGGCGGGGGTGCGTGTCAGGACGCCAGCAGCGATGTACGCCGGCGTGAACCCTTCGGGCTGACGGCTCATCGGCCAATCCATCACAAGGGCGGCGATCACGCCGACGATGACGGCGATAGCCAGAAACCACGGCACCGGCACGGTTCCCGGCGGAAGCCCGCCCGTAAGCGGTTCCATGGCTGTTCTCAGCAAGGCGATCCGTAAATAAGCTCGTCAGACGACGTGGTCGGTCTGCACCCGGCGACGTTAGGCGTCCGGGAGCGTGATATAGAACGTTGTTCCCTCGCCGGGCGTCGACTCGACGCTGATCTCGCCGTCATGGCGGGTGACGATCCGCTCGCAGATCGCCAACCCGATGCCTGTCCCGTCGCTGTCGCCGCCTTTATCGAACAGTCCAAAGATCTCATCCTGCTGGTCGGCGGGGATCCCGGGGCCATCATCGGAGACGGCGAAGCGATAGCCGTTGGGCTGCTGTGTGGCACTGATCTCGATGGTCGTCCCCTCACCGCCGTGCTCAATGGCGTTTTTGATGAGGTTTTGGAACAGCTGGCTGATCTGATCGCTATCAGCCTGGATCGTCGGCAGCGATTCGGTGGTGAGCTCGGCATCGTGCTCCGTGAGCTTGAACTCGAGATCCATCCGAACGCCGTCGATGACGCTGTTGAGATCGGTTGGTTCGAACGCCGTGCCCTCAGTTTCGACACGGGAGTACAGCAGCAGGCCGTCGATCATCCCGCGCATCCGCTCGGCTCCGTCGACGGCGAAATCGATGTACTCCTGGGTCTCCTCGTCGAGGTGGCCTTCGAGTTCCTCCTCTATCAGACAGACGTAACTTGACACCATCCGCAACGGCTCCTGGAGGTCATGCGAGAGGATGTAGGCGAACTCCTGGAGGCGTTCGTTCGAGCGTTCGAGATCCATCTCGTACTCCTTGCGATCGGTGACATCCTGCTGAAACCCGACGAAGTCGGTCACCTCACCCTCATCGTCGGTCACGGGCGCGATCGAGACGCGGTTCCAATACTCCTCGCCGTTCTTCCGGTAGTTTCGGAGTTCGACCGTCACCGGTTCGGCGTTGTCGATCGCCTCACGCATCGCCGCGACCGGTTCCTCGTCGGTGTTTTCACCCTGCATAAACCGGCAGTTGCGACCAACCACGTCCGACTCACTGTAGCCGGTGATCTGTTCGTAGCGATCGTTGACGTAGACCATCGGGTTGTCGTCTTGCTCAGCATCGCTGATCACGATGCCAACCGGTGCGGCTTCTACCGCGCGGGTTTTCTGCCGGAGTTCCTGCTCCCGTTCGGCCCGTTCGAGTTCGGTGCTTGCCCAGCCGGCGAACAGCTCGACGAACAGCTCCTGTGGCTCGGTGAACTCATGATCTCTCGGGTTCCGGTCGGCAAAACAGAGGGTGCCGACCGCCTCGCCGTCGACCGTTAGCTCCGCACCGACGTAACAGCCCAGCCCAAACCGCTCGAAGGCTGGGTCGTCGTCCCATCCCTCCTCGGCGGCGTTGACGACCGTCATCGGACTGTCAGTGTCGCGTCCGATCGTTCGCCGGCAGTAGGATTCCGAATACGGCGCGCTCGCACCCTCCTGGAGCTGCTCGTTTGCGCCGACGCCGATCACGATCCGCTGGGTTCCGTCGTTGATGTTGGTGAGAAAGCCCTGTTCGACATCCATCACCCCGCGGCCGAACTCCAGCAGCTCGGTGACCCGCTCCTCGAACGGGATCGGTTTTGAGATGGTCTGGTGGAACCGCCGGAGCACCGCATCCTGTGTTTCGAGGCGATCGATCTGCTCGCGTTCGTCGGAACGCTCCGCCCACTCGGCGAGGACATACCCCTCGCCGTCGATCGTGGTTTCCGAGAGCTGAACGCGCATCTGGTGTGTTTCGCCCTCGGGGTCTGCGAGCGTCCACTCGACGGACTGTGCCTCGTCGACAGCCGCCCGCACCTGCGTCTGAAACTCGCTCGGCGAGTCGTCGGTGTCGTCCGGTGTGCAGACATCGATCGCGTTTCCACACAACGTCGACGACGGGTGGCCGGTCAGCCCTTCAAACCGGCTGTTGACGCCTTTGAGCACCGCCGTCTCCGGATCGTGAACCGAGAGACCGACACTGAGATTATCACAGAGTGGCGGCAGGAGCTGAGACATTGACCTCTCTCTACGCGGACGAGCATCATAAACCGTGGTGTACAGCTTCGGGTTCGATGGTGCTGTGAGCTCGCCACGGCGGAGGCTTCGCGTCGGCACGATCGTCTACTGTCGCGTCGGCGCGGTGGTCCCTGTCGCGTTGGGACAGTCAGCCCCTACGCGCTAATAAAGTCAGCCCCTACGCGTCGTCACTGTCGCTGACGACCAGGACGGTTGCGTCGTCGTGTGGTTTGCTGTGCTGATCGAGCAGCCGCCGAGCCGTGACCGTCGCCGACTCGTCGTTGTTCGCCCAGACTGTCGAGAACTCCCAGTGAGAGTCGATCCCGTCGGAAAACAAAACGAGTCGATCGGTGGGATGCCACTCGCTTTGTGTGATCTTCGGGCTCGGGCCGTTGTTGCCGACGACACCGCGCCGCGGGATCACCGTGAGATCGCTCTCGTCGTTGGTCTTGTGGTTGATGTTGCCGACCGTGCCAACTGTCACCGTGTTGTCCGTCCAGTCGAACCGGGCCAGTGCCATAACGACACCGCGTGTCCCACGACAGGCTCGCTCGGTGCCCGAAAAGATCGACGCCACCGAGTTGTCGTAATGCGTTTCGATATACTCCGTCGCCGCGTTCGACGCCTTGTGGGCCTCATCGCCGTGTCCAAGCCCGTCGATCACGCCGATGAGGACGTGATCGTCCCAGCGTTTGATCACGAAGCTATCGCCGTTGACCGTCTCGTTGGCGGCCGGCCGCGAGGCGGCCCCGAACGATAGCGGACAGGAGGTTTGCGGCTCGTGGTCGGCTCGAATCCAGCGATCGGCGACGATCTTCGTCCCGAAATCCGGCTCGCCCGGTGCCGCGACCGTCAGCTGATGCATCAGGCGGTTGACGGCCCCGAGGCCCCCACCCAGACTGCCCGCGGTCGACGTGCCGTCGGCGAACGCCGCATCAACGTTGACGATGCCGGGGCCGATATCGAAGGATTCGATCCGGATGCCTGCTCTGTCGCCATCGCTGAGTTTGCTGACAGCGAGTTCCCCGCTGTCGGCGTGTTTACGGACGTTCGATGCGAGTTCGGTGGCGACGATACCGATCTCCCCGACCGCCGACTCATCGAACCCGATATCCGCGGCCATCGACTCGGCGGCCTGTCTGGCGAGCACCTCGTCGCCGTCCTGTTGGATGTCGTGCCGTTCGGTCTCACCGCGTGTTGGTTCCGACGACATTACTGCCACTTCCGAACCGTGATCGTCGTCCCGTCCTCGGCGTTTGAGGTCAGATCGAAGGCGTCCATGAGCTTTTTCGTGCCCTGAATCCCGCGTCCCATCCCGCCCGATGTCGAGTGTTCGGCGCGAAGGACACCCTGGATGTCGTCGATGCCGGGGCCCTCATCGTCGAAGACGAGTTCGATGCCGCTGTCACGGCCGGCTTCGATCTCGCGCCACGTCATGATACCGTCCTCGGCGTAGAGATGCATGTTGCGCGCAAGCTCGGAAACGCCGGTCACGATCCGGGTTACATCGGTTGTCGAAAACCCGATCTCCTCGGCGACCGCTCGCGCCTCCTGTCTGGCACGGAGGATGTCATCTTCCGACCGGACACGGATCGTCCCTGACCGAAGCACCTGCGCGTCGACGGCGTCCGACGTTTTTCCATCCTCACTCATCGGCCTCCTCCGGGTGACAACGCGGAGCCGGATCGGTCGCCGTCGTCGTGGGTGGTCGCCGCCTCGCTTTCGGACTCTGCGGCCACATCGTCGGCGTCCTCGACCGTGACGCCAAGCATCAACAGCGCGTGGTCGGTACTGCGGGCGGTATCGACCGAGTCAAGCCCGAAGCCGAGTTCTGCCGCCGTGATCGCCACGCTGGGACGCATCCCGACGACGATGGCCCGTCCACCCATCAGCTCGACCATGCCCGCGGTTTCCGAGATCACCCGGGCGAAAAACGAATCCAGCGTCGTCACCTCGGAGATATCGAGGATCACGCCACGCGGATCGGTCTCGTTCATCTGGTTCAGCACCTCCTGCTGGAGGTTGTCGACGGCTTGATCGGTCGGCCGCCCGGGGAACGCCGCGATCAACACATCGTAGACCTGGGTTACCGCGGCTGACTCACTGGCTGTCATTCAAAGCTCACACCCTGCCACGAGAGGGCGACACGGAGCCCCTCCATCAGCGACGACTGCGTTTCGACGCCTTCGAGCCGCACACCGAGTTGGACGAGCGTCTGGGCGATCTCCGGGCTGATCCCCGTAATCACCACGTCGGCACCGAGCAGATTGACCGCGTTGATCGTATCGATGAGGTGTTGGGCGGTCGCGGTATCCAGCGCGGTCACCTCGGTGATATCGATCAGCGCGATGGCAGCCTCCGTCGAGACGATCCGATCCAGCAGATCCTCGGTCAGCATCTCGGCTTTCTGGGTATCCAACGATCCCACAACGGTCGTGAGGATCACGCCGTCCCAGATCTCGACGACCGGCATCGAGAGCTCCTGTATCTCCTGGGCCATATCCTGTAGGCGGCGTTCCTGTTCGAGCTGCTCGGTGATGTCCCGGCCGATGCCGACGATCGCTTCCAGTTCGTTTTCGGGCTTGAGCGGCGACATCGAGAACTCGTAGGCGATTTCACGGCCACCCTTCGTCTCGATCTTCGCCTGTACCGCTGTCCGAATCTCCCGGTTGAGCACCGTCTCGACGGCGTCCTCGATGGCGTCCTGATCGTCGCCCGTGAACAGCTCTGTCGGCTCCATCGAATCCAGCTCCTCGGCCGAGTAGCCCGAAACCGACGGAAGCTGTTCGTTCCACTCGATGAAATCACCCTCGGGATTGAAAATGTAGAAGATGTCCTCCAGCTCGTCTAATCCGGTCGAAATGAGATCCTCGTCCATACGACTACGTTACGATCGAGCCAGATAGGGGTTGGGGTGCCGGTTCTGTCGATCAACGGTGTCCGTTTTGTCATTTCGTGTGGTCGGCAGATGGTTATTCTCTCATCTCGCGTGGCCGAATATCGGCGTCGAGAAAAGCCAGCTACGCAGTCTCCAGGGTAAAGTAGAACGTCGTCCCAGTTCCGGGCTCGGAGTCGACCCAGATCTCGCCGTCGTGGCGGGTGACGATCCGCTCGCAGATCGCCAGCCCGAGGCCGGTTCCCTCGCTGTCACCACCCTTATCGAAGAGGCCGAAGATCTCATCCTGTCGGTCGGTCGGAATGCCGGGGCCGTCGTCGCTGACGGCAAAGCGGTGGCCGCCGGGTATCTCGGTGCCCGATACCTCGACAGTTGTCCCGTCGCCGCCGTGTTCGATGGCGTTTTTCACCAGGTTTTCGAACAGCTGCACCAGCTGATCCTCGTCGGCCTGTGCTGTCGGCATCTCCTCGACGACGAGCTCCGCGTCAGTTTCGGCAAGCTTGAGCTCAAGATCCTGTCTAACGGCCGCAAGCACGGAATTCACATCGGTTGCAAGGAACTCATCACCCTCGGTCTCGACACGGGAGTACAGCAGCAGCCCGTCGATCATCCCGCGCATCCGTTCGGCTCCGTCCACGGCGAAATCGATGTACTGCTGGGTCTCCTCATCGAGGTTGGCTTCGAGTTCCTCCTCTATCAGACAGACATAGCTCGACACCATCCGGATCGGCTCCTGGAGATCGTGCGAGAGGATGTAGGCAAACTCCTGGAGCCGTTCGTTCGAGCGTTCGAGCTGTTGTTCGTACTCCTTGCGATCGGTGATATCGGTCGAGATCACCGCCAGCCCGTCCTCGTCGGGGTACACCTGCAGTTTCGCCCAGTAGTCGCGCTGCTCGTAGTAGTGTTCACAGGACGCCGGCTCCTGTGTGTCGAGGGCCTCGCGGAACGTCTCTTCGACGAGGGTTCCCTCGATATCCGGGAACTGCTCCCAGATGTTCTCGCCGAGGATCTCCTCGGCGGGGGTGCCGACCCGCTCGGCGATCACGTCGTTCCAGTAGGTGAGCCTGAACTCGGTGTCGACCGCGTAGTAGGCATCCGAGATCCGTTCGGTCAGCCGACGATACTTCCGTTCACGGTTGGCGCGTTCGATCTCGTAGCTCGCCCACTCGGTGAGCAGTTCGACGAACGTCTCCTGAATCTCGGTGAACTCCTTGTCGGCCGGATCGCGGTCGGCGAAACAGATCGTCCCGACGACCTCACCGTCGACGCTGACCTTTGAGCCGGCATAACAGCCCAATCCGAACCGCTCGAAGGCAGGGTCGTCGGCCCACCCCTCGTGTTTGGCATCGGTCACCGTCAGCGGGCTGTCGCTTTCGGGATCGACCGTGTGTCGACAGTAGGATTCCGAAAACGGCGCGCTCGCCCCGTTTTGGAGCTGCTCGTTCGGCCCGACACCGACGACGATCCGTTGGGTGTCGCCGTCAAAGCGGGTGAAAAACCCCTGCTCGACGCCCATGTATCCCCGGCCGAACTCCAGCAGCTTGGCGATCTTCTCCTCAAATGGTTCGGCCTTCGAGGCCGTTTCATGGAGGTGTCGGAACGCTTCCTCCTGTTTTTCGAGGTGTTCGAGCCGCTCCTTTCGGGCGGAGATATCCCGACCGATCCCGATCACCCCGCGGACAGCCCCGTTGCTGTCGGTGAGCTTGGTGCCGGTAAACTCGTGGGCGGTCGTCTCGCCGTCCGCGGCGAGGAGCTCGGCCTCGACGACCGCCGAGCCGCTGTGGAGAACTTCCTCGATACCCTCGCTGATCGCGTCGTGGTCGGCCTCCGGAAAGAGCTCCAGTGCGTACATCCCGGCGAGTTCCGCCGGCGTATACCCCGTTCGCTCGGCGAGTGTCGTGTTCCAACGCTGGAGGCGGCCGTCAGGATCAAGCAGATAAAACGCGTCGTTCATCGTCTCTAAGCTCTGCTCGATGAATCCGCGTTCGGCCTCCAGATCGGCCGCCTGCTGTTTGCGGTTGCTGATATCCCGGATCTCAGCGATAACGTACGCCTCGCCGTCGAGTTCGGTGCGTGCGAGCCGCACCCGCACCGGGACGCGCTCGCCGTCCGGCCGTTCGATCCGCCACTCGAAGGCCTGCGGATCACCGCCGGCGGCGGCCTCGATCCGCCGTTCGGCGTCGGCTTGGGTAAACCCCTCGTCGGTCGCGCTGTAGTCGGCCACCGACAGCTCACGGAGCTCGGCCTCGGTGTAGCCGTAGAGTTCTTCGAGTCGACTGTTGACCCCCTTGATCGCCCCCGTCTCCGGATCGTGGAGCGTGATCCCGATCTCCAGATCGTCGAAGACGTTCGAAACGGTCTCTTTCACTCTGAGGTTCTTATCGGAGCGTGGAAATAAACTGTCGGGCAAACTGGGCCGTATTTCGATGCCGGACTGTCCGGAAAATATGTGTCACTGACACAACCGACACGAATACCTAAACCGGATGGGTTCGTACCGTCGGGTATGACTCTTTGCGGACAACTAATCGAGCGGTCGGTCGATGGGGTGTCGGGATGAGCGCGCCGAACGACCCCGTCGAGATTCTCTTGGCCGAGGACAACCCAGGTGACGTGATGCTGACAAAGAAGGCGCTTGAACAGGGCAAACTCGCCAACAATCTCCATGTGACGACCGACGGCGTCGACGCCCTGCAGTTCCTTCGCCAGGAAGGCGAACATGAGGATGCCCCGCGACCGGATCTGGTGCTTTTGGATCTCAATATGCCGCGAAAGGACGGCGAGGATGTGCTCGAAGAGATGCAGGCCGACGCGAGCCTTCGTCGCATCCCGGTTGTCGTGTTGACCAGCTCGGAATCCGAGGAGGATATCGCCAAATCCTACGAGCTCAACGCCAACGCCTATCTGACCAAACCAGTCGATTTCGACGGCTTTGTCGAGATCGTCAACCGGATGGAGGACTTCTGGTTCCAGGTCGTGAAACTCCCGGAGGACTGAGATGTCGATCAGCGTTACCGACGAACTCAATGTACTGCTCATTGAGGATAACCCGGGCGATGCAACGCTGTTCGAACACCACCTTTCGGCGGACGGCACCGAGGGCTTCCCGCCGGCGACGGTAACCCACTGCGAGGCCCTTGATGCTGGGATCGACGAGCTCGCTGGCGACGCCTACGATATCGTCCTGTTGGATCTCGGTCTGCCGGAGAGCACAGGACTGGCGACGCTGGATCAGTACAACGAGGCTGTCGACGACCGCGAGGATCTCCCATCGGTGCCGGTGATCGTCCTCACCGGGCTGAAAGATGAGGCCGCCGCCGTTGAGGCGATCGAGCGCGGCGCTCAGGACTACCTTGTCAAGGACGACGTTGACAGCGGGTTGCTCCACCGGGCGATCCGGTACGCCTTGGAACGCCACCGCCAACAGCAGGAGCTTCGCCGGCAGAACGAACGCCTCGAACGGTTTGCCCACGTCGTCAGCCACGACCTCCGAAACCCCCTTGGCGTCGCCCAAGGCCGGGTCGAGCTGATCGACGACGAGGAACACGCCCCGATCGTCGCCGACAACCTCGACCGGATGGAGGCGATCATCGACGACGTGCTCACGCTTGCCCGCGAGGGCCAAGCCGTCGAACAAACCGAGCCGGTCAAACTCGACGTTCTGGCCGCCAACTGCTGGGCAAACGTCGAGACCGCCGACGCGGAGCTATCGGTCGCCGACGGGGTGGTCATCCATGCCGACGGGGGGCGGCTCCAACAGCTACTCGAAAATCTGTTGCGCAACAGTATCGAACATGTCGGCGACGACGTGGCGATCACGATCGGCGCGCTGCCGGATGGCTTTTTTGTCGCCGACGACGGCCCCGGGATCGATCCCGACAACCGCGATGAGATCTTCGAGGCCGGCTACACGACCAATCCCGATGGGACGGGCTTCGGGCTCAATATCGTCAAGGAGATCGCCGCGGCCCACGGCTGGGATGTCGCCATCGCCGACAGCGAGGACGGCGGCGCGCGCTTCGAGTTTACCGGCGTTCGGCTTGAGGCGTGAGGAGGGATCCGCGAGGCGGTTACCCGAAGTAGTGAAACAGTTCTCTCGGAGTTCTATTAGGTGGTGCAGTGCGAGACCGAATGTGCGTGTCTTGAATTATCTGCTCGTGACAAATATAAATTATTAATAGTTATATTTATCATCTAGTAGGTCAATCATCTAAAGATGGTGAGCACTACGATCAAATGCAGTAAATGTAGCCGGGTGTACAATTCCAATGTGAATGTACGTTGTCCACAGTGTAAAACCCCGAAACGGCCACCAACAGACATGGGACTGATGTGGCAGAATAAGTGACCATCCCATACTCTGTGTCGGTCAATCTATTATCTATCAACTCAACTCCGCGCTTCGCTCTTTTTTGTCGGTGATATCTCGAACGGCTCCCACCATTCGCGTCGGAGTGCCAGAGATGTACTTCTCACACTTTTGCCATTACTTTTAGAATTTTTAACAAAACCATTTTTTGAAGTCGGTCTCCGATAGCGTGCATGGCCGACCCCCTCCATCTCCTCCATGTCGATCCGGATCCAGCGGTTCGCGACGCCGTCGCAGCGACGCTTGAGCCGGCAGTCGAACCGCTACAGGTCGCTTCTACATCGGATTCCGAGACCGCCCTGGGGCGACTCTCCGAGAACTCATTTCAGACTGTCATCAGCGGCTATGACCTTCCGAGTCGAACCGGTGTCGAATTCTTGAAAACGGTGCGCGAGCGGCATTCCAACCTCCCGTTCGTCCTGTTCACCGACAGCGGGAGCGAAACCGTCGCCAGCCGAGCTATCGCCGCGGATGCAACAGCCTACATCCCACACGACGACAGAACCGAGCCACAGCAGCGATTCGTCGAGCAAGTCACTGACGTGCTCCCTGACACACCGGCCCAGCGAACCGACGTGTGGCAGGAAACCGTCGTCGAGAACATGGGCGAGGGGGCCTACATTCTTGATGCCGACAACGTCCTCCAGTACGTCAACTTCCGACTGAGTGATCTCGATGCCGATGCGGCCGAGTGGGTCGGCCGACCGGTGTCCCATCTAGCGACAATGGGCGTCCTCTCCGAGTCCGCGGTCGACCGCATCGAGACGGCCGCTGACCGAATTCGTGCCGGTGAGATCGACAGCTCCCGCCTCGAAATCACGTCGCCGATAGTAGCGGAGGATCGAACGCTGGAACTCCGGCTGACCGCCGCCGACGCTGACCGCGACCTCGTCATCGGAACTACGCGGGATATCACCGACCGCAAGCGGGAGGAAGAGAAGCGACGCGAAATCATCGGCCGCGTGACCGACGCCGTCGTCGAAGTCGATGCAGATTGGGCGTTTACGCTGGTCAACGATCAGGCCGAAGCACTCTACGGGCGGTCGAAATCGGAGCTGCTCGGCGAGGACTTCTGGGAGGTCTTCGACGGCGCCCGCGGGACGCGCTTCGAAACCGAGTACCGGACGGCAATGACCGAGCGAACCACGACATCATTTACTGAGTATTACGACGGGCTCGACGCGTGGTTCACCGTCCACGTCTATCCCAACGACGACGGCGGGCTGGCGTTCTATTTTCGGGATGTCACCGAGCGCAAAGAGCGGATGCGCGAACTCGAAATCGCCAAATCGCGGTACGAGGCACTGGCCGAAAACTTTCCAAACGGTGCCGTCTTCTATTTCGACGACGACAAACGCTACCAGATCGTCTCCGGCATGGGGTTCGATCCAATCGATACCTCGCCGTCCGATCTGATCGGAAACAAACCATCGGCTGTCGAACCGTATTCCGAGGAAGAAAGTTCGAGGATAGCGCGGCTGATGCAGAAGACGCTCGATGGAAACCAAGAGATAGTCGAACTCCCACCGTACGAAGGCCACATCTACGAAATCCGCTCGGCTCCGATCCGTGACGACGACGGCGATGTCGTCGCCGGGCTCTACATCTCGCAGGATATCACCGAGAAACGCAGGCGCAAACAGGAACTCGAAGCGCGAAACGAACGGCTGGAGGAGTTCGCCCAGATCGTCTCCCACGACCTCAAGAACCCGCTGTCGGTGGCACGCGCCAACATCGAAATGGCTCGGGTGGATTTTGAGTTCGAACAGCTGGACAAAATCGAAGCGGCGATCCAACGCTGCAACCGGATCATTGAGGATGTACTGACACTCGCCTCCGATGGAACCGATATTCGAGACGTGGAACCTGTCGCGCTCGATTCGGTGGCGAGTGACTGCTGGGACACAGTTGCGACCGCCGACGCAACGCTCGATATCGAGACCAACCGGACGATCCGTGCCGACCGAAGTCGCCTCCGGCAGGTTCTCTCAAACCTCATGCGGAACGCCGTTCTCCACGGCGGCAGTGATGTGACTGTCCGACTCGGCGCGACCGCCGAGGGGTTCTACGTCGCCGACTCCGGAACCGGGATCCCAACTGACGAACGCGGATCGATCTTTGATTCAGGGTACACCACGAGCTCCGAAGGCACCGGATTCGGCCTCTCGATTGTCAGTCAGGTCGTCGACGGCCACGGCTGGGAGCTCACACTGACCGAGAGCCGATCCGGCGGGGCCAGATTCGAGATCACCGATGTCGAGTTCGACGAATGAAGACCGCTGTCGTGCGATTAGTTTTGCCCGAACATCTGACAGCCGTCGGGAATTTGTAGGTGACCGATAGTCTTAATCTTGTCTCAACGCATGATTAAATTATGCAGTTCGGGCTAGAGGCACATACTACCGATAACAGCTCCTCGCAGCTGTTTGTAGTTGGTGCTGATTCATCCGCTCGCAGTACGCTGCAGTCGCTGTTGGCAACAGGCGACACCCACTACACGGTAACCGGTGTCACAGCAGCCGAACACGCGGCACGGTCGGTTTCGCCGTCGACCGCCGGGGTCGTCTATCTCGGGTGTCTCCCGCAAACCGGGCCACAGGGCGATGCCGAGCCGTTGACCACGACGACGCCACGGATCGTCGTCGGGGCGGACGTTGACCCCGCAGATGGGTTTGCCAACGGCGCGACGGATGTGCTCTCGCTCAGTGTCGAGAGCCACGCCGACACGATCGTAACCCAGATCAAACAGGCCGTCGCCCAGGCGAACCACCACCAGTTTTCGGCTGACCTTCTCAACGAGACCAGCGATGGGATCGTGGTGCATGACCCCGAGACAGGCGAACTCATCGCCTGTAACGATCAGTTCTACCGAATGCTCGGCTACGATCCCGAGACGACGACGCTGTCGCTGGCCGATCTGACGGGCCACAACGACGAGTTTACCGAGGAGCGGGCCGTCGAGATGATCCGCCGCGCCGCGGCCGGCGAGACGGAGACGTTCAGGTGGCCCGATCCGACCCATTGCGGCGATCAGCTCTGGGTCGAGGTGACGATCAAGCCGGCCACGCTCAATGGCTCGACGTACGTCGTCTC
This sequence comes from Halonotius roseus, assembly GCF_006861655.1. Taxonomy (GTDB): domain Archaea; phylum Halobacteriota; class Halobacteria; order Halobacteriales; family Haloferacaceae; genus Halonotius; species Halonotius roseus. The sequence goes on from NZ_SESI01000001.1 coordinate 41,993, forward strand.
CACGGTACGGGATATCAGCGAACGCAGAGCGCGGGAGCAAGAACAGCAAGCCGATCAGGCCGCCCTTGAACGCTTCCAGGCGATCACGGCCGACCCGTCGACCGATCTCACCACACAGGTGCAGGATCTCCTTCGTTTCGGGGCCGACTATCTCGGGATGGACATCGGGTTCCTCTCGAAGATGGAGCCGGCGGCCGACCACTTCGAGATCGTTGAGGCGGTCGGCGACCATCCGCTCATTCAGACCGGCAACGAGGCCGACCTCGGGGAGACATACTGCCGTCGCACCCTGCATGCGGATGCCGACTCGCCGCTCGTCTACGAGGATGCGGCCAACGAAGGGCTAGCCGACGATCCCGCCTACAAAAAGTTCGATCTCGGCTGTTATATGGGCGCGAAGATCACCGTCGACGACAGCCTGTACGGCACGATCTGTTTCGCCGACACACAGCCACGAACGGAGCCGTTCAGCGAGATGGAACAGACGATCCTCGACCACATGTCACAGTGGCTCCAACAGGAGCTCGAACGCCGCGAGTATCTCGAAGAGGTCGAGGCGGCCAGACAGCGCAACCAACGGATCTTGGAACGCATCGACGACGGGTTCTTCGGCCTCGACGAGGACTGGCACATCCAGTACGTCAACGACGCCGGCGGCGACGTACTCCGCCAGGCGATGGGGCTTGACTACGACAACGACGAACTGATCGGCAAACACCTCTGGGAGGAGGTTCCGTCGGCCGTCGAGACGATGTTTTACGAGAAGTACCACCGCGCACTGGACGAACAGGCCAGCGTCACCTTCGAGGAACGGTACGACCCGCTGGACGTGTGGTTCGAGGTGCGGGCCTACCCCGACGAGCAGGGGCTGTCGGTGTTCTTCTCCGATATCACCGAGCGGAAACAGCGCGAGCAGGAACTCCACATTCTCGAACGTGCGATGAAGGAGGCGTCGCTCCCCCTGACGCTCTCCGATCCGTCGCAGGAGGACAATCCACTGGTCTTTGTCAATGATGCCTTCGAGGAGCTGACCGGCTACGAGGCCGACGGGATCCTCGGCCAGAACTGTCGCTTCCTGCAGGGGCCGGACACCGATCCCACGGCCATCGACGAACTCCGCGACCACATCGAGGCCGAGGAGTCCTACACGACCGAGATCAAGAACTACCGGAAGGACGGATCGACGTTCTGGAACCAACTCGACATTACCCCGATCTACGACGACGACGGCACGCTGCTACGGTATCTCGGCAGCCAAGCCGACATCACCGAGGCCTACCGCACCCGAGAGATCCGTCGGCGACTGCTGTCGACAACACAGGAGTTGATGAACGCCGACACCCGCGAGGAGATCGCCGAGATCGTCGTCGAAGCGGTCGTGAAGGTTCTTGAGCACGATCCCACGGTCGTCTATCTGCGCGATCCCGCCGGTGAGGATCCGCTGACCCCGGTAGCGTGGCCCGAACGGGTCGACGAGGTCTTCGGCGGCCCGCCGGAGTACCAGGATAACGGCCCGCTGCTACAGGCGTTCGAGGCCGGCGAGCCGGTCGTCGTCGATGATATCGCCGCCCGCGACGAACTCGATGCCGAGGGGTTCCAGCCGGTCGAATCGCTGCTGTTGCTCCCGCTTGGGGAGTACGGCATGCTGGGCGTCGGCGGCTACGAGACGGGCTCGTTCGATGCGGCCGACGTGGAGCGTTCCCGCCTGCTGACGGTCAACGCGACCAGCGCGCTCTCGCGGATGGATCGCCGCCAGGAACTCGAACAGTACGAGACGCTGTTCGAGACGGTTCAGGAGAAACGATACGTCACCGACAGCGACGGCTACATCGAGCTTGTGAGCGAGCCGCTCGCCGAAGCGGTCGGCTACACGCCGACGGAGCTAGAGGGAACCCACATCTCGGCGATCACGACCGAGGAGACCGACGCTAACCGTCGCGGCCGCGAACTTGACCTGCTGGTCACACCCGACACGGTCAGCAGCAGCTACGAGGGAACGTTGCAGGCGCGTGACGGCACCGAAACGCCGGTCGAAATCGAGATATCGCTGCTACCCTACGAGGATCGCTTCCGCGGTGCGGTCGGTGCTGTCCGTGACATCAGCGAACGCCGAAAGCGGGAGGCCGAACTGGAAGTCTTCCAGGAGGCCATCACCGAATCCGGGATCGGACTGGCGATGTACGGCGACGACGGCCGGTTCGAATACGTGAACGACCACTACGCACAGCTGGTCGGTCACACGCGCGAGTCGCTCCAGGCCGCGCCGGTCTGGGAGACGGTGGCGACGCTGTCGGCGGCGACGTTCGACGGCTACTGGGACTCCTTCGAGGCGAACGAAACCCGTACCGAGGAGATCGAACACGAGCGCGCCGACGGGACGACAGTGCCGGTCGAAATGACGACCACCGCCGTCGAGATCGACGGGGCCAGCCACAACCTCATGTTGATCCAGGAGATCACCGGCCGGCGCGAGCGTCGCCAGCAGTCCGAGGTGCTCCACCGGATCATGCGGCACAACCTCCGGAACGACCTTACGGTCGTGATCGGCCGGATCAAGATCCTCCTGGAGGAACTCGACGGGGCGGCGGCTGACCACGCCGAGATCGTCCGGGAGAACGCCGAGAACCTGCTGACCACGATAGAGGCTGCCGCCGACGCGCGCGATGTCATCGGCCGCGATATCGTCCGCAAGCCCATCGATGTGGTGTCACTGCTCCGCCAGGAGATCGAAACTATCGAGGACTCCTTCTCTGGAACCATTCACACCGACCTCCCCGACTCGCGGCGGGTTCTCGCGGATACGCCGCTGCGCCACGGGTTCCAGCACCTCATCGCCAACGCGGTCGAACACAACGACGCCGCCGAGCCGGAGATCGCCGTGCGCGTGACCGACGCCGCCGACCGCGAGGGGTGGGTCGCCATCGAGATCGAGGACAACGGGGCCGGCATCCCGGCCGGCGAAATCGAGGTGCTGACCGCAGGCGAAGAAACGGAGTTACACCACGGCAGCGGGATCGGCCTCTGGGTCGTCCACTGGGTCGTGACGCGCTACGGCGGCGACCTATCGTTCGAACACCCAGCCGACGGCGGCAGCCTCGTTCGGATCACACTCCCGGCGGCCGAGCAATGATCGGTGGACGCAATCGCCACCGGCCGTGGAACCCTGGTATTCTTTACAGCCGCGGCGCGAATCACGAATATAGAGGCAGAGTCCACGGATGAGCGATCCCGACGAGCACCCCGGCGTGTTAGTGGTTGACGACGAGCAGAGCATTCTCGGTATCATCGAGCTGTGGCTCGGCGATGACTACGACGTTCAAACCGCGACCAACGGGAGCGACGCGCTGGAGGCACTCGACGAGACTGTCGATGTGGTCTTGCTCGACCGGCGGATGTCGGGGCTATCGGGCGACGAAGTGCTGGCCGAAATCAGGGAGCGACCGGGGAGCTATCAGGTCGCCCTCGTCACCGCCGTCGACCCGGATTTCGATATCGCCGACCTCGCCTTCGATAGCTACGTCACGAAACCGCTTGACGAGGCAACCGTCCGGCAGGCCGTCGACCGGCTGCTCGCACGAGCGACCTACGACGACCTCCTTCAGGAGCACTACGCTGTCGCCGAGGCCCTGGCGACGCTGGAAAACGAGAAGACGGACGCCGAGCTGTCGACCAGCGAGGCTTATCAGGAGGCCGTCGACCGGTTCGCCGAGCTCGAAAAACAGGTAGCAGACCGCTCGGGATCGCTTCGACGGGACGATCTCGTGAACTCGATGCCCAGCCACGAGCTAGCCGCCGACCCAACAGCCGGCAGCAAGGAGGCGGCCGATGAGTGACAGCCCCAAGCCGTATGATCTCGCCGCCCCCTCGGGCAGCGTGTCGCTGCCGGCCGGCACGAGTCTGCTCGTGATGGCTCCCGGTTCGGTCGGCGAGCGATTCGTGACATCGTGTTTGGCCCACGGGCTCGACGCCGGCGAGGAGGCCCTCGTGTTGACGACCGATTCGCCGGCCGGCGAGATCGGCGACGAGCTTCGGGATCGCGTCTCGCTGGCCGACGAGTTCGTGGCCGAGCCGGTCGAGATCATCGACTGCCAGACCGATCAGCTCGACACGACCGACGAGGCCATCGTCGACAAGGACGTGAACACGCCACGGAACCTGACCGACATCGGCATCGCGTTCAAGGACGCCTTCGACCGCTTCGAGCGTCAGGGCGTCGACCGGGTTCGGTTTGGCGTCCTCTCGCTGTCGGTGATCCTCTCGTACGTCGACCGCGAAACAGGGTACCGGTTCTGTCAGACGCTGACCCGCGGGCTGGCACAGGAGGGCGCGCTCGGGCTGTTCGTGGTGAACGAAAACGCCCACGACAGCGACACTATCGACACCCTCAAGCGGGCCTTCGACGGCCACGCCGAGGTCGAGGACGGCGATCCGTTTTCGGTTCGAATCTCCGGTATCGACGGCGTTGCCGAGGAGTGGATCTCGCTGGACGAGTGATCGCTCACGGTCAGTTACGCGCGTCTTTGTCATTCTTGACGGCGTCGCTCACACAGCCATCGCGGCGACGCTGATGGCAGTGCACTCCACACCTTCATATCAGATATCCAATTATTCTCACCAGGTCAGACAGAGCCTCTGTGAGTTCGCTCAGCCACCAGCAACAGTAAACAACAGGAGATTATGGACGCCCGGGCCGAGCCCGACGGCGGCGACAAAGCCCAACAGCGCGTACCCCTCGGTCGGCTCGGCGTCGACATACTCCCGAAAGAGCACGACGACCCCGCCGGCAACACCGATCTTGACGAGGACGAACAGCCAGCCAACGCCGATGAACTCGGCGGTTGGCAACGTGTCTGCCGCGTGGAGGATCAGCCGCGACAGCGGCGTGCGCTCGCCGAACCCCAGCACGTCGACGCCGATCGCCGTCGAGACGCCATCCAGCGTGTGACCGAAGAGCGCAAGCAACCCGACCGCGCCGGTCGTCGCCGTCGCCGCCGGGCGGAGCCGCCGGAGGCCCAGCCAGCCGCCGGCGGTCAGCGCGACCGTCAGCAGCAGGCCGGCAGCCGGCCACGCTGGCGCGAGCGTGCCGCGAGCCAGCCCAGCACGAACCGCGACGGCGACCGTCGCAAGAAGGGCGACGAGTCCCCCGCCAGCAAGCAGCGATGGCACCTGCGTCGGGCGAACAGCGTCGACAGCGAGCCAGCCCGCCCCCGCCAGGATCGCGGTTGTGAGATACACCGCGGCCGTCCCGCCGAACGGGGCAACGACTGTCGGGAGGCCATCGATGCCGTAGAGGACGTGCAGCGTCGAGCCAAGGGCCATCCACGGCGTCAGCGAGAGGATGTGGCGGGCCGTGACCGGCGGCCGTCGCCGGGCGAATCCGACACCGACGACGGCTCCACCAGCGAGCAACACGAGGGCGTAGGGCAGCGGCGGGAGGCTGAAGCCAGCCGGAAGCAACACCATACCCTCGGTTTCGGTGAGTCGGTAGAAAGGGTTGTGGTCGCCGGCGTCGCGTGTTGCTCACTGGTGGGGAGCTTTTTGCCGATGGGTGGTCTCCGGGGCGTATGAAGCGCGCCGACCTTGCAGCGATGATCGACCACACCGTCCTCGGGCCGACGACGACCGCCGACGATGTCGCCCGCGTCGTGAGCGAGGCCACCGAGGCTGGGATGAACGTCTGTCTCCCGCCCTGCTATGTCGACAGCGTCGCCAGCGACACGCCGGACGACCTCACCGTCGCCACCGTCATCGGCTTCCCACACGGCCAAGACGACCCCGAGATCAAGCGCGAAGCCGGCGCACGGGCCTGGAAAGCTGGCGCGGACGAACTCGACGTGGTGCTCAATATCGGCCGACTCAAAGCGGGCGAAAACGACGCGGTCGCCGACGAACTCGGCGCGGTCGTCGCCTCGGTGCCGATCCCGGTGAAGGTCATCATCGAGACCGCGCTGCTCACCGACGAGGAGAAACACCGGGCCTGCGAGGCCGCCGTCAACGCCGACGCCGATATGGTGAAAACCTCGACCGGCTTTGCCGACAGCGAGCCGAGCGGGGCGACCGTCGCCGATGTCGAACTCATGGCCGACTACCTGCCAGTCAAGGCCAGCGGCGGGATCGATGACTACGAGACCGCGATGGCGATGATCGAGGCAGGGGCCGAGCGGATCGGTGCCTCGGCCGGCCCCGCGATCCTGGCGGGCGCGCCGGAGTAACCGAGAACCGGCCGAAAGCCACTCGCTTGGGGTGAGTGGCCGAAAAGCCAACCTCTTAGGGTGCCGACCGAATTGCCTTCGGCAATGAGCGACTCCCCTTCCGATCCCGAGGACTCCGTCCGGGAGGCCGTCGAGCGATCCCGCAGCGGCGCGCCCGCGGTCGGCGAGGTGCTCCGCGACCGGTTTTCGGCCGACGAAGTGTTTCAGCGGGTGGTGGCCGCCGCCGACGAGGAGGTTACCTCCGGCAGCCGCGAACTCTTTTTCAGCGCGGTCGCCGCCGGCTTTGCGATCACGATCACCTTTCTCCTCTATGTCTCGATGTCAGCGGCGAGCGACAACGCCGTCGTCGGCACGCTGCTGTACCCGCTCGGGTTCATTTACATTATCATCGGCGGCTATCAGCTGTACACCGAAAACACGCTGCCGCCGGTCGCGCTCACGCTCGAACGGCTGGCGAGCCTGCCGACGCTGTTTCGCCATTGGGGGATCGTGCTGGCGGGGAACTTCCTCGGCGGGGCGATGGGGGCGATCTCGCTGGTGTACGGCGGGATCTTCGAACCCGAAAGCCAGGTGAAAGCCATCGAGATCGCCAGCAAGGGGTTTGCGACCGACTGGTGGTCGCTGTTTTTCAAGGCCGTCTTCGCCGGGCTGATCGTCGCGGGCGTCGTCTGGGTCGGCTTCGCGGCCGGTGATACGGTCTCGCGGCTGTTGGTCGTCTATCTCGCCTTCCTCGCCATTCCGAACGGGAACCTGTTTCACGTCGTGGTTTCGTTTACCGAGGTTATCTACCTCGTTCTCACCCCGGCAGCTGACTACTCGCTGCTCGCCGGGCTGACCGGCTTCGTCCTCCCCGTGTTGCTCGGAAACACCCTTGGTGGCGTGGTGTTAGTGACAGTGGTAAACTACTTCCAGACGAGCGAACGCCGCCTAGAGGATGCCCGCTTCGAGGGGGCCGACCGGCGGCTGACGATCCCCGAGTGGACGTTTGGGCGGTTTGCCGGCCGTGGGTACGTGCCGGTGCTCGACTCGGTTGAGGCGACGCTCGTCGGCGAGGATCGCTACCGGGTGATGGTGCCGATCACCAACCCACGTACCGACACCGAGCTCGTCGAGCTCGCGGCCAACGTCGCCAGCCAACAGGAGAACGCCACCGTCCATGTCGTCCACGTTGTCCAAGCCCCCGAGCGCGTCTCGCTTGTCAGCGGCGGCAACATCGAACGGATCGAGGCCGAATCCAGCAAGCGGATGCGGGATATCTACGCGCTCGGCGAGCAGTGTGATGTCGATATCACCGTCACGTCGCTGGCGACCCACCACGCCTTCGGCGAGGTGTTCGATATGGCCCGCCGAACCCGGCCGGATCTCGTGATGATGGAGTGGGGCGGCGACCAGCTGTGGAACGCCGCCCGTGCCGAAAAGCCGCTCGACGAGCTCACAAACCAGCTTCCCTGTGATTTCGCGGTGTTCAAGGATCGAGGGTTAGACGCCTCGGAGTTCCTGGTCTCGACGGCGGGTGGCCCCGACTCCGAGCTGAGCGCGGAGATCGCCGCCGCGTTGCGGGATGCGATCGGCGCGTCGATCCGGCTGCTCCACGTCGTCGACAGCCCGGCCGACCGCGAGGCCGGCGAGGCGTTCCTCGACCGGTGGGCGGTCGACAACGGCCTGCCGGATGCCGAGCGGATCGTCGACGACTCCGGGGATGTGGAGGCGGCGATCGAACGGGAGGCCGCCGACGCGACGCTGCTGGCGATCGGCGCGACCGAACGCGGGCTGCTCTCGCGGCTCGCCACCAACTCGCTGCATCTCGATGTGGTCAACCATGTCGACTGCTCGGTGTTGTTGGCTGAACGCCCCTCCTCGCGGTCGCTGCGCTCGCGGCTGTTCGGCAAGGGGCGACGCGAAACCGAGTCCGCGACTGTCGACGACTAATCGTCTGCTCGCGGCAGGGCGATAACAGGTCTGTCGGCCTGAGTGACGAGTTTGATCGAGAGATCGCCCGAAAGGAACTGGACGAGCCGGTTCCCCTCGCGGGAGCGGTAGGCGATCGCGCTGGCGTCGATCGCGCTGGCGACCTCGAAGATCGCATCGACAACGTTCCGGCTGTAGGCCGTCTCCAATTCCGCGTCAGGGAACTCGGCTCTGACCGCCGCGGCGGCAGCTTCGGCCATCTCTTCGGACTGTTCGACCGGCGTTTTGTCGGGCGAGCCGCCGCCTTTCTCGATGACGTGGAGGACAGTCACCCGCTTGGGAGTGTATGGTGCGAGCGCGCGCGCCGTCTCCCGGGCGTCGTTTTCGGTGGCGACGGGGAGGAGGACGTGGGCAAGCATGTTGTGTGTGTCGTGATCGACCGGATCGTCCATACTGGGTTCACCGAGAGCGGTCGCATAAGGGTTGTGTCGAGCGGTGGCTCGCAGCCGAACCCATTAAGAGCGGTGGCCGCCACCACCCGGTATGTTCGGTCGCTGCTGTCTCACTACCGCAACCGTTTCGACCCGGGCCGTCGGCAGCGACGTACCGTTCACTGACCTGCTGCGACCGGGGGCCAAAAGATGAGCGACGAGGAACTCGCCAAGGATCTGACGCTCACGTCGGCGTTGACCATCGGCATCGGGACGATGATCGGCGCGGGCATCTTCGTGCTGCCAGGTACTGCCGTCGAGATGGCGGGCCCGCTGTCGGCCGGCGCGTTCATCCTCGGCGGCACCATCGCCATCTTCACCGCGCTATCGGCCAGCGAACTCGGGACGGCGATGCCGAAATCCGGCGGCGCGTACTTCTACGTCAACCGCGGGCTGGGGCCGCTGTTCGGCTCGATCGCCGGCTGGGGGAACTGGATCGGGCTCACCTTCGCCTCGGCGTTCTACATGTTCGGCCTCGGCGAGTACGTCAACGCCTTCGTCACCGTTCCGGGGCTCGCACTCGGCCCGCTGTCGCTGTCGGGCGCGAAGATCGTCGCGCTGCTCGGCGGCGCGTTTTTTGTGACGGTCAACTACGTCGGTGCGAAGGAGACCGGCAAACTGCAGAACATCATCGTCTTCATCCTGCTCGGCATTCTCACGGTGTTCACGCTGTTTGGGCTGTTTAACGCAGATATTCAGACGCTCCGGCCGTTCGCGCCCGAAGGTTTGGATCCGTTGCTGCCGCTGACAGGGATCATCTTCGTCTCCTATCTCGGCTTCGTCCAGATCACCTCGGTCGCCGAGGAGATCAAAGATCCCGGTCGCAATCTCCCGATTGCGATCATCGGCAGCGTCGTCATCGTCACCGCGATCTACGCGCTCGTCCTGCTGGCCGTGCTGGCGGCCGTTCCCAACGAGGTCGTCGCCGGCAACGACACCGCGGTCGTCGAGGTTGCCCGGATACTGATCGGCCCGATCGGCGCGGCCGCCCTGCTGTTCGGCGGGCTGTTGGCGACCGCGTCGTCGGCGAACGCCTCGATCCTCGCGTCCTCGCGGATCAACTTCGCCATGGGACGCGATAAGATCGTCTCGCCGCAACTCAACGAGGTGCATGAGCGATTCGGGACGCCGTACAAATCGATTGCCCTGACCGGCGCGCTGATCCTGCTGTTCATCGTCGTCGGCAACCTCGAACTGCTGGCGACCGCGGGCAGCGTCCTCCATCTTGTCGTCTACGGCCTGCTCAACATCGCGTTGATCGTCTTCCGGGAGGGCGACCCAGCCGAATACGACCCCGAGTTTACCGTGCCGTTCTACCCGTTCACGCCGATCCTCGGAGCGGTGTTGTCGTTTGCCCTGATCGTCTTTATCGAGCCGTTCGTTATCGCGCTCTGTGGGCTGTTCGTCGCCCTCGCCGTGGCGTGGTATCTGCTCTACGCGCGCTCCCGAACGACACAGGAGGGTGTGCTCTCGGAGTACGTCCTCTCCCGGCCCGATGAGATGCCCGACGCCGCGGTGTCGGCGGCCGAATCGGTCGCCCCCGACGGCGGCGAGTACCGGGTGATGGTGCCGCTGTCGAACCCCCGCACCGAGCGCGATCTGATCGAGCTGGCGAGCCTGTTGGCGAAGGCCAACGGCGGCACCGTCGTCGCCACCCACATCGTGCAGGTGCCCGACCAGACGCCGCTGTACGCCGACAGCGAGCAGCTCAACCGGATCGATGCCGAATCCGAGAAGCTGCTCCGGGCGGCCCGCGACGACGCCGAAACCTTTGGGGCCGACGTGGAGACAAAAACGATCGTCTCCCACCGATCTTTCGAGGAGGTCTTTGATGCCGCCCGCACCGACAACGCGGATCTGGTCGTGATGGGCTGGGGCGGCGACTCGCCGATGACCGCCGGCCGCGTCGAGAGCCCGTTGGACGAGTTGACGAGCAATCTGCCGTGTGACTTCCTCGTGATGAAGGATCGCGGCTTCGATCCCTCCGACGTGTTGCTGCCGACCGCCGGTGGCTACAGCTCCGATCTCAGCGCGGATATCGCCGAGGTGCTGCTGGCAAACGACAACGACGTGTCGCTGCTGTACGTCGTTGACGACGAGTCCGAGCAGGCCGACGGCGAAGAGTTCCTCAGCGAGTGGGCCGAGGAACGTGGGCTCAACGACGCAAACCGCATCGTCGACACGTCCGGTGATGTCGAGGACTCCATCGCGCGCAACGCGGCCGACCGGTCGATGGTCATCATCGGCGCGACACGCGAGGGCCTGCTCTCACGGCTCGTCCGCGGCTCGCTGGCCTTCGAGGTGCTCAACGATGTCGACTGTTCGGTGCTGCTGGCTGAGCGGCCACAGAAGCGGTCGCTGACCGAGCGGCTCTTCGGCCGGTAAGCCGCCTCAGTCCCGGTCTTCAAGCCCGCCGACGAGCAGCGCGAGAACGGGGACGATCTCCAGGCGGCCGATCCACATCAGGCCGATCATCACCAGCTTCGAGGCGTTCGAAAACTCCAGATAGCTACCGAACGGGCCCAGCGAGCCGAAGCCTGGGCCGATGTTGCCGAGGGTCGCCAGCGACGCGCTCAGGGATTCAAGCACCGAGAGGTCGTAGCCGATCCGGGCGGAATCCAGACTCAGGAAGACGGCCGCGAGGAAGAACAACAGGATGTACAGCATGGTGAAGACGACGATCCCGCGGATGGCGTCCTCGTCGACGATCCGCCCGCCGAGCCGAACCGGTTTTACCGCCGATGGATGCAGCGAGGTGTACAGTTCACGGCGAAGCGATTTGATGACGATCAGCCAGCGGATCACCTTGATCCCGCCGCCGGTCGACCCCGCCGAGCCGCCGATAAACATCGCAAACAGGAGGACGATCTGGGCGTGGGGTGCCCACTGCGCGAAGTTGCTGGTGGCGTAACCGGTCGAGTTCAACAGCGAGCCGATCTGGAAGGCCGCCTGCCGGATCGTGTTTTCCGTGAGGCCGCCCGTCACACCGCCGCGGTCGAGCGGCGGGGCCGCGCCGCCGACAAGAACGACCGCCAGCACGGCGATCAAGGCGGCGATGGCACCGGCGTAGACGCGGAACTCAACATTGTTTGTAAGCACGCGCCACTCGCCGTGCAGTATCTGCCAAAACAGCGCGAAGTTGACGCCGGCGACGACCATGAACGGGATGATCACCCACTGGACGACCGCGCTGAACGCCGCGATGCTGTCGGCTTTCGTCGAGAACCCGCCGGTCGGCAGCGTCGAAAAGCCGTGGGCGACGGCGTTATACAGGTTCATCTCGGGTGCCAGCCCGCCGAGGTGGAGCCCATAGAGGACGACCATCAACAGCAGCGTGAACCCGAAGTAGATCAGCCACAGCGCACGAGCGGTTTCGGCGATCCGCGGGGTTAGCTTCTGGAGATCCGGTCCCGGTGCCTCGGATTTCATCAGCTCCGCGCCGTTGACCGCGAGCTCCGGCAGAATAGCGATCATCAACACGATGATCCCCATCCCGCCGAGCCACTGGGTGAGCTGTCGCCACAGCATGATCGCATGCGAGTGGCTGTCGACGCTGATCTCGCCGAGAACGGTCGCCCCGGTCGTCGTAAAGCCGCTCATCGACTCGAAGACCGCGTTGATGATCGAGCCGGCGAGCGCGCCCAGCGATGACGGATCAAGCCCGAGTGTCGATCCGGTTCCGTAGCCGGCGAGCAGGTACGGCACCGCGCCGACGGCGGCGACCGCGAGCCATGAGAGCGACACCAACAGCAAGGCCTCAGTCGGGCCAAGGTCGGGATCGGCGTCAAGCTGTTCAAGCGCGACGCCAACCACGAGGGCGATCACGAGGGAGGCCGCGAACACCCAGATATCCTCGCCGTAGACGACGGCGACGGCCAACGGCACGAGCATCGTCAACGCGAGATATTTCACGACCGACCCGAGCAGGCTCACGCTGGCCCGCCAGTCGAGATAGAACGTCATCGGGTGTCCACCATCGTCGTTGTCGATGGACTGGCCGTTGCCTCAATAAGACTTCTGGGCTCGTCCCGAAGACCCCATCGGCGCGTCGATTCATCCGCGCGTCGATCCCTGCGGCGGTTGACAGCCACCACCAACCGATTAGATGACGAACAGAAGATCCCAGGTAATTATGAGACCCCAAACTGAACGAACAGACGCAAATGCACGGGGACTCGGTGTATGATTTTGTCATCTCGTCGTCGGTTCGGGTTGATATCTTGGAGCGACTAGCCGGAGCCCCGCAGCCGACGGATGAACTCATCGACCACCTGGATGCAAGCACGTCGGCGGTGTACACCGCACTCGCGGATCTAGAGCGGCAGGGCGTGGTGTTTGATGACGACGCCGGCTGGCGACTCACCGGCCACGGTCGGCTGGTGGTGGATCTCATCGACCGACGAGACGCCACCGTGCAGACGATCAACCACGACCAAGATTACTGGGAAACTCACCGAACCGATCATCTTCCCCGGGAGTTTCGCCGCCGCCTGCCTGAACTGGGCACCTATGAGGTCATTCGTTCCGAACCCCCCGACGTTCGAGCCCATGCCAGAGTCGTTACCGACCTGCTTGAGCAGGCAGAGAGCTGCCGGACTGCCATGCCGATCCACGTGCCGGAGTATCGGAATGCGTTCCCGGATCATCCCGACTCTCGGCTGCTGTTCTCGCCGAGTGTTATCGACACAGTACGGGCGGACTCCGGGACGGGAACCCGCGATGGAGTTCGGCAGATCGATGCAGCCGAGTGCAGAGTGAGGGAGATGCAGTTCGGATTCACCGTTAGTGATTCGTATCTGATGCTGGCACTCCGACCGATGAGCCAGTCGCCGGTTGCGTCGATGCTCCTCTCTGAGGCTGACTCCGCGATCCGCTGGGCCTCGGAACTCTACGAATCGTTCTGGCAGGAGGCGGAACCCGTGGAGTCGTATCTGAATCGGTGACCCGTTGTTGGCATGCTCCCACCTGCGAAGGTGTGTCGTCGACAACGGCACCGGATTCAAACACAAATAAAACCTCAAATTCCATATGTATAGAAATATTTTTCGTCCAATATAGAAGTTATCCGGGTCAGAAAATTTTTTCTCCAAAATTCTACGGGTTTTATTATATTAAATCTAAATTTCTGAGCTATGGCTGAAACAACCACAGCCACAGGCGCACAGACAATCAGTAAGCCGGAGGATTCCGTTGGATACCTTGCCGTCCTGGCTGGACTCACGACCGGTATCCTGCATCTGTACCTCATTCCGGGGGCATTGGCAACTGCAGGAACTACCGGGGGAGTGTTGTTTGCACTCAATGGGGTCGGATTCGTTGGCGGAACGGTGCTGTATCTCTCGAAATACTGGCGGAAGGAACTGTTTCTCGTGGCCGCACTCTATGCGTTAGCCTCGATTCTGGCAATGTTCATGGTACACGGGTGGACGATAGACTCGCTACTCTACAGAAACGGCTCCATCGCTCAGTGGGCAATAACCTCAAAATCCGCGGAGGCGATCCTCATCGGCTGTTCGCTCTACCTCTACTCGAATAGCTAGTCCCATCAGCCACACCGCTGAGCAATGGTTCTCCACACTACTTTTGCGCCAACGAAGCTGTGACAGCCATCGCTGAATCCCTGCATACGTCCCCCGCGGAGTCAGTCCCAAAACGACTGCGTGCGAGCGTACTGCCGCTCCTCGGCCAGAATATCCCGATAAAAGTCCGCCTCATCCTCGCGGAAGTTATTGATAATTCGGGCCGCCGTATCCGGGCCGACACCGCGGGCGGCCAGGGCGATGACGGCCTGTTTGCCGTGGCTCTGGACGAGGTTGGCCGCCCGATAGGCGCGCTTCGTCTGTCGCTCCTGTTCGTCGTCCTTCTCCTCTGCCCGCACCGCGGTTACGACCTCCTCGGCCCAGGGATTTAGCGCGGCGATCCGCGTGGAGCCACAGTCCGGACACTCGAGCTGTTCGCGGACGCGCCGCACCTTGGTGGTGTGATCCCAGTCCTTACAGTGACAGCAACATAGCAGGATCCGATCGTTCCGCAGCCGCTTTTTTAGCGTCTCGATCACGCTGGCGTCGGCGTTTTCCGGCACCAATAGCTCTTGACCGTGGGTCGTGCCCGCGCTCCCGAGCGGCGTCGCCTCGCCGACGAGTTCGAGATCGATCTCGCCGGCCTGCAACGAATCGAGTACGTCGCTCGCGGCGTCGACCGCGAGATCACGATGAAAGACCTCCCGCAGGGCTTCCTCGTAGACTGGCGTGTCTTCGAGGGCGTCCAGCAAGCGATCACCGCCGAAGCGACTTCGCCCCTGATACCGCTTGAGCGCGCCGAACTTCGCGGCGACCTGCGCAAGCGTGAATTTGAGGGTTTCCGATCCCTTCAACGCGAGTTCGAGATAGCTCTCCAAATGAGTGGGATCGGTCGATAGCAACACATCTTGGAACGCCGCAAGGCCGACGCCCGATGGAACTTCGAACTCAACCCGGTAGGGGTCGACGCTCATGCCGACCGAGGAGCCGGTGCGCTGGCCGACCAACGCCGCGAGCAACCGCCCCAGCGTCTCGTTGATCTCGTGGCCGAAGGTGCTGTTGAGCCGCACCGTATTGGCCTGTTGTTCGAGCACAAGGCGGTCGGCCGTCGGCAGCGGGTGGCCGCTATCGACGTGTTGCTCGATCGGGTTAAGCGCGGGTTCGATGGTCGCGCTCTCGGCGGGATACCGCGCGGCCAGATCGCGGGCGACGCCGGCCGCGTCGGCTCCGCGAGCGAACTGCTCGCCGGCAACGCCACGTATCTCGCCGGCCTCGGCGGCGACCGCCCGCGGCACCGGGATCTCGTTGCCGACCCAGGAGGGTACCTCGCCGCCCGGATCGGCGATCGGCGAGACGTTGACGCGGGTTTCCTCCTCGTCGATATCGTTGATCCGCCACATCTCGCCGCGCTGGATGAACGTCTCGCCGGGCGCGGCAAAGTTGACGACGAACCGCTCGTCGAGCGTCCCGATCTGGGTCCGGGAGGACATATCGTGAACCTCGTAATGCTCCTCGTCGGGGATCATCGAGAGGTTCTGGTAGAAATACTGCCACGTCCCGCCGGCGGTGTCGATGGTGTCGCATTCCTCATCGAGCCAGCAGAGCCGGGTGGTATCCAGTTCGCGGACAACGGCGCGGAACCGCGACTCCGAAAGGTCGTGAAACGGCGCGGCGCGACGACACACCTCGTAGGCCTCGCGCGCGCTCACCTCGCCAACATCCATCAACAACCCGACGAGTTGGTTGGCGAGTACGTCGAGACTGCCGTCGTGGATGTCTGTCGCCTCGACCAACCCCTCGCTTGCGCGGCGGGCGATGGCGAGCGATTCGACCGTGTCGTCGGCGTCGGTGGCGATGATCGTCCCCCGCGAGACCTGGTCATGACGGTGGCCGGCGCGGCCGACCCGCTGGAGCAGCCGGGCGACCTCCCGTGGGCTGCCGTACTGGACGACGTGATCGACCCGGCCAACGTCGATGCCGAGTTCCATCGACGACGTACAGACGAGCCCCGAGAGATCGCCACTTTTGAACCGATTTTCGACATCGATCCGTACGTCACGGGCCAGCGAGCCGTGATGGACTTCGAGCGACACGTCCAGCTTCTTGAGCCGCGAGCCGAGGGCTTCGGCGGTCTGGCGTGTGTTGACAAAGACGAGGGTTGACTCGTTGACGGCGACGGCATCGCGGATCACCCGGACGTGACTCGCCATCTCCTCAGTTGTCGCCAACTCACCGGCCAGTTGCTCGTCTTCCGGCGTGATCTCGGGGCGCGCCACGGTGAACGCGACGCGACTACCGACATCGACCGAGACGATCTCAAAATCGCGGTCGACGCTGGCTGGCGACTGGCTGTCGAGACTCGTTTTGACGGCCGGCTGCGCGTCGATGGCGTCGGTGTCGCCGTTGCCGTTGCCGTTGCTGTCGTCGCCATCGCTCTCGTCGCGCTTGCCGGTCAGAAACCGTCCGACTGCCTCGGGATCGCCGACGGTCGCCGAAAGCCCGATCCGCTGGAACTCCCCTGAGAGCAACTGCAGGCGTTCGAGGCCGACGGTTAGCTGTGCGCCGCGTTTCGACGCAGCGAGTTCGTGCACCTCGTCGATGATGACGTGCCGCACGTCGGTCAGTGCATCCCGAAGTTTCGAGCCGGTGAGCATCGCCTGCAAGGTCTCGGGGGTCGTCACCAACACGTCCGGCGGGTCGTCGGCCTGCTGCTGTCGCTGGTAGTCGGTTGTATCGCCGTGCCGCACGTCGATCTCCAGATCGAGGGTCTCGCCCCACCAGTCGAGTCGCTCCCGCATATCCCGGTTGAGCGCGCGCAGCGGCGTGATATAGAGCGTTGCAAACCCCGCGGTCGGCCCGTGTTGCTCGCGGTGGGCGACGAGCGAGTCGAAGACCGGGAGCATTGCAGTCTCGGTTTTTCCGGTACCGGTCGGCGCGAGAACGAGGGCGTTGTCACCGGCCGCAAGCGGCGGGATCGCCCGTCGCTGTGGCTCGGTGGGCGTCGAAAAACCGCGCTCGGAGAGAGCTGCCCGAACGTCCTCGCCGAGGTGGGTGAAGGCATCGGCACCTGCCTGCGACCCGGAACTCATTGACGGGTACAGTGCCGCGACGTGATTAAGCCCACTGCTTGTGGCTGTGGCCGCGCTGGCAGCGATTCAGACTCCCCGATAAGGGCCCAGTCGCGTCCCATCAAGCAGGTAGCAGTCGGCGTCGACAAACGCGTCGGGCAAAAACGGCGCGAGGAACTCCTGGCCCTCAACGTTGACCCACGTCCCGCCCGAGCGATCGTTGAACGCCGGGAACACGACCAGCTCAGGCGCGTCGATGGCTGTTGGTGGGTCGTCGTCGACGAGCGTTGCTGGATCGACACGGCCCCGCACCCACGCCTGTTCGACGCGATAGCCACCGACGCTGTCTTCGAGTTTGACCTGCGGGTGTTCGTGGCCCATGCAGATCGTCGACGCCGACAGCAGTTCCGGATCGGGCCACGTGTGGCCGTGAACAACGCCAACGGAACCTGACTCGCCGCCGATCAGCCCGCCCGACGCCGGCAGGATCGTCACGCCCTCGCGGTCGCCGAACAGCGCGTCAAGGTCGCCGTCGTGGTTGCCCGGTGCGACCGTGATCTCGATCCCGCGGTCGTCGACGACGGCCTCGGCTAACGCGTCAAGTTCCTCGCGTTCGACGCCCTCGGGTTCGCCGAGCTTGTGGCCGAGATCGCCGAGAACGACCAGTCGGTCAACCCCCGTCGAATCGAGCAAGGAGAGCAGTCGTCGTCGACGCTCGGCGGCATTGTTCGGCAATTCCACACCGCGCTCGTAGCGAAGCCTTGCCTCGATGCCGGCGTGGTAGTCGGCGACGAGGAGGGCGCGTTCGGTACCGAGATCGACCGTCGCTGCGGGGTCGCCGGGAACCGGTTCGATGGTCGGCGCGGGCCGCGCCATCAGATCGGTTTGAGCGTGCCGTCGTCGGGTTCGTAACACCGACCACCCATCAGCGCGTCGTCGATGGCGTCCTCGACGGCCGCGCGCTCGGCTCCGTGCGCGTCGACCACGGCGTCAACGACCGCCTCGCGGTCGGCTCCGTCGCCGTCGTCGAGATCGGCCATCAACTCGACGGCCGTGTCTTCAAGATCGACAGCGTCGGCGTCGCCGTCGCCGCTTGCGGCGGCGTCGTCACTCGCGGCGTCGGTGCTCGCTGTCGACTCGCTTGTCGTCTCGGCTGGCTCAGCGTCGGTTTCGGCCGACGACTCGTCGGTGTCGTCGATGGTGTCCTCGAAGGAGCCGAGCGATTCGGTGCTGTCGTCCGATTCGGTTGTCTCGGTCGGTTCGCTCGTTGCCGGTTCGGCTGCGTCGTTCGTCGATTCGACGCCGCCGTCGCTCGGCTCGCTGTCGTCTTCGACTTCGGCGGCGAGTTCGTCGGCGTCGGGGACATCGATGTCGGCCTCGCCGGCCGGATCGACCTCGTTGCCGCTCGAAAAGTCCGCGCCGAACTCGGATTCCAGCTCCTCGCGTTCCTCGTCGTCGAGCTGGTACATCTCCGCGTCGTCGGCCGACTCATCGACATCGTCAGTCGCGGCTGGCTCGCTGCTTTCGGACGTCGCCGTGTCGGTGTCCGCGGCTGACGATGAGGTGGTGTCAGGCTCCGTCGATGATTCCGTCTCCGCGGTCGTCGACGGCTCAGCTGTCGTCGACTCGGTCGCTGTGTCGGTTGTCGACGAGTCATCGCTTTCGGCTGTCGTTGTCGACTCAGCAGCAGTCTCGGTCGCTGTCGATGTTGTCGGCTCGGTAGTCGGCTCATTCGACTCAGTTGCCGACACCGTCGACTCAGGGGCGTCCGCTTCTGCCGTGTCGGTTTCGGCATCTGTGGTCGCCGTTGGGTCGGGTGATTCGGTCGGCTGGGTCGCCGTTGGGTCGGACGGTTCAGCCGACTCGCTCGCCGAATCGGCAGCCGGTGTCGACGCCTCGGCGGTCGCCGTCTCCGGCTCCGGCTCTTCGGATGTCGGTGCTGCCTCGATAGCCGTACCAGAGAGGTCGATACCGACCTCCGGCAGCGGGCCAAGCGTCGCTGTGCCACCCTCGTCGGGGGCGACATCGACCGGCCGGACCTCCTCGCGCTCGCCGGCAACGACTTCGAGGGCGTCGACCGCGCACTGTCGGATCGCTTCGAGGTAGGCCGTCGTCGTCCCGTAGTAGTCGAGCGCGCGCGGGATTCCGGCCGCCAGCGGCGTGTCGACACCGGCCGTTTCGAGAGCAACGCGGAGTTCCTCACCCCGCAGGTCGGAGTCAAGGGCCGCACCGACGACGGCAACCCGCTCCAGAGTCGCTTCAGCCGCCGAAACCGTCCAGCGATCCCGGGTGTCGGCGTCGACTTCGCTCAGGCTCTCCGGGCGCACCGACGTGAAGATCCGGTCGGAGTCCTCCGGCTCGAAGGTTCGCGCTTTGCCCGTGATGGCGACGAACGATGGTGAGTCCGCGCCGTCGAGGAACGCCTGGGCTTCGGGTTGGTACTGGCCGGCGTAGGTGACAAACGCGCCCGTCGGGTCAACGATCCGGCCGCGCAAGGTGTCGGTGTTGATCCGTTCGACCTCGGTGAGCACGCCGACCGCAAACAGGCGATTGAGCCGCAGGCCGGTCGGCGTGACGACGTAGTTCGGCGCGCGCTCCTCGTCGCTCTCGGAGTAGGAGAGCTCGCTGTCCTCGAACTCGGTCGCAAACAGCCGGTAGGCGACCTCTCGCGTCCCGGGCCCCGCGTCGGCGGTGGCGTCGTTCGTGGAGTCGGTCGTCTCGCTGTCGGCCTCCTCGTTGGTGCTCATCCGCGCACCTCCCGGAGCACGGCCGCCGCACGCTCGGCGGGCTCGTCGTCGGCCGGCTCGAAGGCCTCGACAGTGAGGTTCGCGCCGTACTCGTCGATCGAGAGGCTCCCCCGAACGCGGTAGCTGCCGCCGACGAGCTCGTCGCGGATCGTGTCGGCGACGACCTCCTTGTCCATCGCGTCGCGGGCAGCCTCCTTGGCGTCGGCCACATCGCCGCCGTAGATCGATTCTGTCAGCTCCGCGCCGATAATCGCCGTGACGGTTGCGGTGCCATCGTCGAGGATCGCCTTGATCCGCAGGTCGTCCTCGCCGTCGACCGCGCCGTGAACGCGGCACTGGTCGTTTTGGATCGCGCGACCACACTCCGGACAGCGTTCGATCAGCCCGGAGCCATCCCGGACTTCGAGTACGTTGCCGACGACCTCGACATCGAACAGCCCGCCGCTGTCGACGGCCTCGCCAAGCGTGAGCCGCGGCGCGCTATCGGCGACGGCGACCGGCTCCGACAGCGTTGTGACAGACGAAAACTCCGAGAGGTTGATCGACGGCGAGCCTCGGTACTCTCGGACGTACACGTCTTCGATCCGGCAGCTCGCGCCAACGTCGACCTCGGGATGGGGGTTCCAGTCGGTGAACGGCAGCCGTGCTGTCTCGTCGGCGACGACGCCCGAGAGGATCTCGGTTTCGCCGTTGCGGCCGTCGATAGTTCGGCTGTCGACTTCTTGGATCTGTACCTCGATATTCCGGCCGCGGTCGCCCGGCGAGAGATCGATCAGGTCGCTGTCGCCGCCGATCTGGGCGGCCGTCTCAACGGGCTCCTCGGCCATCGCCACCGACGTTGAGGAGCCGAGATTGAGCTCGGGGTTGCCTTCCCACTCTCGGACACCGGCGTTACCGACGACCAGTGAGTCGCCGGCCTCAAAGCCGAAGTCTTGCCACGCGGTGTAGGAGATGGTGCCAGTTTCGTCACCGAAGCGGCCCTCTCGGATCGTTTGTTCCTCGCCCTGGTACTGGATCGTCCGGGTGCCGACGGTCAGCACGCGGACGGTGACAGTGACGTTGTTCAGGCCGGTTGTGATCTCCGAGAGCGCGACCGACTCCGGCTGGGCGGCATCACCACCATCGCCGTCGCCGTGTTTCCGGCGGATGCTCTGTTTGGCCTCATCCAGTGGGACGCTGTACTGCAGCAGCGATTCCAGATCCTCTTTGACCTCCTGTTTGTCAACGCCGAGAGCGGAGGCGAGCTCCTCGGCATGGTTGTCTACGTCCATCACACGGAGCTTCGACGGCCCGGAATAAAAACTATTGGCGCGGAGACTCGTTGTGGATCGCGGGGAACTGCTAAGTGGCTGCCCCAACCACTGGCGGGTATGAGTGAAGCCGCAGCCGAGCTGCCGACCGTCGAGTATGAGACCCGCATCGAGGACGGCCAGACGATCATCGACGTGACCGGGGAGAGCGAGGTCGCGTTCATCGTCCAGTCCGCAGGCGGCGAGCGGATCTACTTCCCACCGGAGGACATGGACGACAAACCGGCCGGCGACCCCGACAGCCCCTACCAGCCCAGCGACAGCCCCTATGAAGCCGACAGCCCCTACCAGCCGGCCGACGCCGACAGCCCGTATCAGCCGAGCGAAGACGACGACGGGACAAGCACGCGCGGCGTGACTGAAACCCGAACCGGGTTCAAGATAACCCATCCCGAGCCGGCGACCGAGATCACCGTCGTCCGTCGGGCTGAAGCCGAGGCCTAGCGACTCACGGGCGTTTCAGCAGCGAACACAGGGAGAGTTGAGACCGGTCTTCGCAATGCAGATAGATACTCGACATAGTTCATAAATAGTATGAAGACGTAGTCAGGGATAGCACAATGGCACGAATCACCGGCTCCTATCCGGACGATCTTGACCTGCTGATCGAAGGTGCTGTTGAGGCAGGGGTGTTTGGTGGCAAGAGCGATGCATTACGCGAGTTCGTCCGGAAGTACTTTGAGGACAACGAAAACGAGCGTATCGCAGCTGCAGTCGCCCTCTACAAACGCGAGCAGATCACGCTCGGTGATGCAGCAAGACTCGCTGCTGTCGACCGCTGGACGATGCGTGATATCCTCCGTGAGCACGGCGTTGAACTCCGTCTCGGACTCGTTGATGAAGACGACGCAGCGTACGAGGGGGAAGCGGCGAGTGAGCTCGAATTCAGTGATGAGGACTCGGCCGACGAGGAATCACCTACGAAATGACGGCTACGCTAGGGCATCGGTGTAGACTACGCTAGGCCGTCGTTGTAGACCGCAAGCAGATCGTCGGCGACCTCATCCCACGTTCGGGGCTCATACTCCGGTGGCCCCTCGCGTGCCAGTGCTTCCTTGATCCCTTCGGCGATCGAATCCGAGTGGGTCGTCACCTCGATCAGACAGCCATCCGGTAGCGTCTCCCGGACACCGCTGGGCGTAGCGACGACCTGACAGCCGGCGGCCAGTGCCTCGGTGATCGTCAGCCCGAATGGCTCGGCCCGCGAGGGAGAAATGAACACGTCGGCAGCCTCGTAGTAGTCGCCGAGCTCCTCCTCGGGGATGTAACCCGCAAACTGCACGCGGTCGTCGATGCCGAGCAGCTCGGTGAACATCTTGAGGTGTTCGGTCTGGTGGCCCGACCCGCCAAGCACGAGCGTTGCATCGGTCTCGCCGAGCTTTCGCATCGCGTACAGCAGGTGGGTGATCCCCTTCTGGTCGGTGTGGCGGCCGACGAAGAATAGCATCGGGCCGTCGATCCCAAGGTCGGCTTTGATGTCGACGCCGCTGGCCTCGACGGAGGTAAACCCGTTGTGGACGACATGGGAGTCCGCGCCGTAGAGCTCAAGCACGTCCTGGCGGACGATATCGCTGACCGAGATCAACACGTCGGATTGGTCGGCGACGCGCTGTTCGGTTTCGACCTCCCGCTCCGGCGGATTGATGTTGCGATCCGTCGACAGCGAGTGAAACGACGACACCCATGTGGCGTCGGTTTCGCGTTTCGCCCGCAGCCCCGGCCCGTAGCCGAACCAGTCGTTTGTGTGGGCGATGTCGACCGTCTCGGCGAGTTCGACGAACTTGTCGCCCATCCGGCCGACCCGGGAGATGATGTCGCCATCGCCGGTGTCGACGCTGTGGATGTTGTCGTAGTCGTCGGGGGCGTACTCCGCGGGGAGTAGCAGTTGCTGCTCAATGTCCTTTCGCTCGAAGGCACGGAACACTTCAGCGACATAGGTGTCGAGCCCGCCGGTCACGTTCGGTGGGAACCCCCACCCTAAGGTAAGTACGCTCGGAGCCATATCAGTGCAGTCCACCCACCACCACTTAGGGGTTGGCCCTCCGACGATCTGTGCCGAATCAGCGGGATCGCCGACCCGTTCCGAGACAGCGACCACCGAACGGCAGACGCTCTCGGAAGCGATATCTTAACGGAGACACGCACAAACACGGACATATGAGCCTCGAAGCCACATATCAGTGTCCGCACTGTGGAACCGAACAGACGTTTTACCGCACGGCAAGCACCACCTTGCATCTCGGCGAGAAGACAAAATGGGCGTGTGGTGAGTGTGATTATGCGTTCGCCAAGATCGGAGATATCACGACGCTGCCGGCCTGAACCTTCGATCAGCTCGTGTCACGGGCCGCGCGGTGGGGACTCACAGCCTGCGGTAGGATTGACAGCTTGGGAGGGCGATACGGCTAAGATGCTTCCGTCCATACAAACCGACATGGGCAGGGCGTCACGCATACCGGGAGTGAGCGCGGGCCATGGCTGACGGCGAGTATCAGATAGCCGATACAACAGGCCGGTTTACGATCGCCGTTAAGGACGGCCGCAAGCTCAACGACATCTCCTGGGAGTCGGGACGCCTCCTGCTGTCGAACAAACGGCTCATCCTTGTCGGCAACGACGGGAAGCGAACGATCCGGCTGTCAGAGATCACGGGACTATCTGGGCGGGATGACGCCGCCCAGTCGATGGCCGCGCTGTCGAACTATCTGAGCGTCAAGGTCGGTGACGACGTGATCGTTGTCGCACCCAACGACCACGAGGCGTTCAAGACCGACTTTTTTGAGGCGATGCTCGGCGAGACGGTGGTGAAGGCCAAACATCCGGCTGTCGAAGGCGGGGTGGTACAGGACAGCAGCTGGGACACGGCCAGACTGTCCGTCGAGCCCGAGTCGTTGGTGGTGACGCTGAAAGGCGGGGGGCTCGTCGAGTTGGAGCTCGATGAGATCAGCGGGATCGACACCGAAGAACGAACCGTCAACGACGACAAGCGAACCGTCATCGAGGTCTCCCACGCCGAGGGCGAGACAAACGTCGAGACCCATCTTACGGGTGCCTCCCAAACCTGCATCTTCATCCAGGCGTTCCTCAGAGAGGGTGAGCGACGCAGTGAAACGAACGTCGATCTCGATTCCTCAGAAGAAGAGGTGTTGATGGCGCTCTACTCGGGGGTCTCGCCGTTCAGCATCCCTGAGTTCATCGACCACGAGGTCGAGACCGTTGAGGAAACCTTCGAGAAGTTCATCGAGCTGGATATCGTCGATGAGGTGCGGCAGCGACGGGAGGTCACCCTCAACTCCCGTGGCCGGGCGATCGCCAGCGACGCGATCGACGACCAGTAACGGCGGTGTGTTTATGCGGACAGCCAGCAAACAGTTAGCTATGCCAGAAGACGTGTTATTCAGTTCCGAGCAGCGACACACCCGTGCGGAGATCGCCACATACCTGCGCAACGTCGCCGACAAACTCGACGCCGGCGAGGCGGTCACGCTTCGTTCCGGCGCGGAAACGGTGACGATGGAGCCACCGGCGCGACCAACGTTTGAGGTCAAAGCCGAGCGGGAGGGGCCGACCGGTGGCAAAAAAGAGTTGAGCATCGAGTTTGAGCTCGAATGGGATGAAAACGACAGCGGCAGTGAGGACGGCAACGGCGAGTTGATGATCGAATAACCCCAGACAGTCACTAAAATCCCCATTTGAGCCTGGAACGCACGCAAATAGTTCCACCCCAAACGACGAGAGGATGGCGGATCTCATCGAGCGACTCCAACAGCGATCGGGTGAGGCGACCCCACAGCCGCGGATCATGGGGATGGACGATGACGCTGCCGAGGAGACGCTGTCAGCGTTGTCGCCGGCCACACGCCGACAGGTCTACCGCGCGCTGTTCGTGGAGGCGCAAACAACCTCCGAACTCGCCGAGACGGTCGATAGCTCGATCCAAAACGTCCAATACCATCTCGAAACGCTCGAAGACGCCGGCCTCGTCGAGCCGATCGACACAGTGTACTCCGGGAAGGGCAACGAGATGACCGTGTTCGCGCCCGCCAGCGACCCGCTGGTCTTCGTCGGCGACGACGATCGGCTGCCGGCGATCAGAGAGTCGCTGCACAATGTTGTCGGCGGGCTGGCGATACTGGGTGTGGTGAGCCTCGTCGTGCAGTGGCTCGTCGCCCGCGAGTTCGCTGTCCGCCCCCAAGCCCGCGATGCCACGACGATGACGGCAACCGAGGATGCTGCGATGGAGGCAGCCGGCGAGGCGGCCGCCGATCCGAGCCTCGCGTGGCTTGTCATCGAGGTGCTTGAGCCCGGGCTGGTGTTTTTTGTTGGAGCCCTTGTCGTCGCCGCGCTCGTCGTGTGGCTGCGTCGCCCGTGAGCGACACGTCGATTAAGACGGCTTCGCGCTGTGATATACAGGCGACTTCGCGCTGTGAAATCCTCCACTGCGGTTTATCGGGGTTGTGAGCACAGGTGCATCTGTGCAACGACGCCCTCCACGATACGTCGGGTGCGACACGCGAGTCGCCACCAGCAGCGACGACACGAAAGCAGATCGACTGACAGCAGAGCGACTGACCGCGATCAGCCGACGGAGACGACGGTCGGCGACCGACCACAGCAGCGGATGGCTGGGGGCCAGCGATGGCGACGACTGAGCGACTGCGGGCGGCCGGGGGTACCACAAAGCGGTATCTCGCCGCCCTCGGCGTTGGCGGCTGGCTGAAGCTCGGTGCCGTCGTCCTCCTGTTTTCGATCGGTGCCAGCAGCGGGATGAACATCCTCGGTGTGCTCAGCCCCGACCCGTCGGCCGGGGCGATCGACTGGCAGGGGCTCACCGGGCCGGCAGCAATCGCGCTCGCGGTCGTCGGCGTCCTCAGCTATATCGCCGCCGTCGCCGATTTTGTCTTTGTCGCCTCGCTGCGCTCCGGGCGGCTGCCGGTGCGATCGTACGTCAAAGCGAACCTTCGGCGCGCCGGATGGCTGCTGGCGTTCCGGGCGGCCATCGCCCTCGGTGCGATAGCGATCGTCGCCGGGGTGGTCGCCGCAACGGTTGGGCTCCCACCGTCGCCGACGATGGAGCCGAGCCATGTTGAGAGCCTCCTCATCGGGCTGGCCGCGGTCGTCGCGGCCATCGGCTGGCTCACTGTTGGGACGCTGACCAACGCCTTTGTGGTGCCGATCATGCAGTACGAGCATCGCGGCCCGCTGTCGTCCTGGCGGCGGTTCGGCCGTGCGATCGCCGGTCGGTGGGCCGCCGTCGCCGTCTTCCTGCTTGTCGCCGTCGTGATCAGCACGGTGGTTGGGATCGGGCTGTTCATCCTCAGCTTCGTTATCTGGTTTGTCGGCGGCTTGCTGTTGGTTGGCGGTGGCGTCTTGGTCGTCGAAAACGCCCCCGCGCTCGAACCGCTCGTGGCGGTGGTACTCGTCGCAACCTATCTTGGCTACCGGTATGCCGTTGCTGTGCTCCGAGCCCCCGTCCGAAGCTATCTGCGATACTACGCGCTGTTGCTGCTTGGCGACGCCGAGCCCGCGTTGGCGATGATCAACGACGAGCTTACCGGCGGGAGCGATGCGGCCGACGAGACTGCCCCCGACACACCCGCTGGAACCGACAGCGAGGATACCGATACAAACGACACTACTGAGAACTCCGAACACGATGACAATACCGACACCGATGAGGATGACACACCCAGCAACCAGTAGCTCTGCGGAGCGGAGATCGACGCATCGATAGATCGCCTCGGCCTACAGCTCTTCGACGGAACGAAGCTGATCGGCGTACTCGGACATCCGAACGAAGTCGATCCGCACCCAGTAGTCGGTGCCATTGTAGCGGGTGAGCCACTCGCCTTCCGACTCATACGGCATGAACAACGCCGGCTGGCTGACAAACCGGTCGGCGACACCCTCGAAGATCCCCTCGTCAACGTCGTCGAAGCTACCCTTATAGAAGGAGCCGTCATCGATCACCATCTCGAAAAAGTCGCGTTCGGCGTCGCTGAGCCCGGTCAGTTCGAACCGATGGTTTGTGCGGATATCTCGCCCGAACGCCTCCAGGGAAGCCGCACGCTCGGTCGCCGTATAGGCAAACACGTCGAGCGAGACGGTCGTCGGTTCGACCGCCACCGTCACCGGATGGCCGTCGACACCGATCGTCTCGTAGTCGGGCTCAGGGACGAGCACCGACGCCTCGCGGTCGGCCGGCGGATACCACGCCTGTCGCTCGGACGATTCCGGAAACGATGCGTCGACGCCCTCGGACTCGTTTGCCTCCTGAATATGGCTGATCAGCCGCGGAAGAAAGTGGAGCATCTCCTGATCGATAGCAGGGAGGTCTTCGAAAGCGATCTCGGGCTCGCGGTCGGCGTCGGCTCCGTAGATCGTCACCGAGATAAGATACTCGGTGCGATCGCGCTGCTGGTCGGTTTCCTGCCACTCGATATTGTAGACCGAGCTGTTGTACCGAACGGGCCGATCGGGCTGATACGGCGGGTTCCCGCGGCCGTTCGGGCTGGTGCGGTTCGTGCCACCGGAAACGGTCTCGGCGACCAGTTCGGTCGTCTCGGTATCGCGGCTGTCCGGTGCGGTTGTTGCCTTGGTTGCGATATCGGTCGCGGAGGGTACCGGCTCGACGAACATCGCGGCGTCGGGATCGACACAGCCGGCCAGTCCGGCGGTCAGTCCGGCCGCACAGCCGGCCAGTAGCTTGCGTCTGGAGAGCGAGGGCATAAGCGGGTGAGGCGTCGCCGTCGGTATAGGTCTACGGCCGTGTTTCTCCCCGTGAAACACGGTGTCTGTCACTCACTCATCGTCGGCGTCGACACCGAACGTCGAAAGAGATGCCTGATCCGGGTTGTCGGTGGGTTCAGCTCCGGGATCGGATGTCGACGCCTCGGCCGGCTCCGGCTGGTTGCTGTGCCGAACCGGCGATGGGGTGTCGCCGCGTGTGATCGTTTCCATCACCATCTCGGCGGTGGTGATCGCCTCCGCGCGGGTGACCTCCTCGGCGAAGATCGGATACGCCGGGCCGTAGCCGGCAAGCCCCTTGACTGTCCAGGTGTCGACAGCACCGGGGTCGACAGACATCGTTGCTGGCTCGGTCGACCGCACGAGAAGTGACCGACCATCATCGCGGTACCAGAGGCTGATGTGTGTCGAGAGCGCGGTGCTGACGCTCCAGCCCGCCGGACAGGTTGGCGTTGTGTCGACCATCACCGTGATTGATGCTAGTGGACGACGGGCTCAAACATATCGGTTTCCTGTCGTCGAACGTACCTCGGTGTCAGCCGACAGACCAGTTCGAGAGACAGAGACGCCGACGAGAACGGTGGCCACTGTACAACGAGGGGCGGCGCAGGCTCCATGATTATGGAGGAATGCAAACAGGTTATATATCAGTAGTTTTGTTATGACTATGTATGCCAACGAAGCAGACACGACGGCGTGTGCTGAAAGCGGCAGGAATCACAAGCGTTGCTGCCTTAGCTGGCTGTACAGGAACCGAAGACAGCGGTGAGGATGAGTCGACCGACGAGGAGTCGAGCGACGATGGAGCAGCCGAAAACGAGTCGAGTATGGACGACTCGATGACCAACGAGTCGGCTGATCAGAGCATGTCGGAAAACGAGACGAGTATGAACGAGTCGAGTGGGGATGAGACGATGACCAACGAGTCAAGCGGGAACGAGACGATGACCAACGAGTCAAGCGGGAACGAGACGATGACCAACGAGTCAAGCGGGAACGAGACGATGACCAACGAGTCGAGTGGGGATGAGACGATGACCAACGAGTCAAGCGGAAACGAAACAGCAGACGGTAGCTAAGCCGACCGATCGACGAGATCCGTAAACTACCGACTTTTTCGTTGAACACGAACGCTCCAGCTTGCGGCTCAAAACCGATCAGAACAGAGCTAGGACAGGGATTTGAACCCCGGAAGTCTCGATTACAAGTCGAGTGCATGAACCGCCCATGCTCTCCTAGCGCAGGTGATTGTTAGCCGTCATCCTTTGAGTGTCTATCGTTTTCGAGTCGTTTGCGGAGCTCGATCCGATGGGGGTCGTAGCCGCGGCGATCGTACAACCGCTTGGCAGCCGCGTTGTCGGCCAACACCTCGATTGCGACCGTCGAAACGCCTGCTGCCGCCAGTTCGGACTCAGCCGCTGCCAGCAGGCGGCTGCCGATCCCCTCGTCTCTGGCTGCCGGTCGCACGTAGAGATGGGTGATCGTTCCCGTCGACTCTGTTTGGGTGTAGGCCCCGTCATCGGGGTGGAACATCACAAACCCCTGGATCGCCTCATCCCGTGCCACGAGAAGACCGTCGGTAACCACATGGTGAGCGATCGTTTCGGTTGCCACAGTGCGGTTGGCGTCGGCCGCCAACCGCGAGCCATGCTGGCGTTGCTCGGCCGCCAAGGCAACCCAACAGTCGGCGACAGCCTCCACGTCATCGATCGTCGCCGGCTCGATGACGATCCGCTCGTCGGTGCTCATGGTTCGTTCCCCCTGAGTCGGCTGACCAACAGCAAGCGTGTTGACCACGGCGGTTGGGTGGGAGGGACTGCCAACAGCGCGCCGATCAGGATGTTATCGTTCATGTAAGCACAATTCGCGGCCGGCGGCGTAGCGGGAACCCAGTGGTCTACCGCGTCCGGGTGAACTGGTCGGCCCCTTCGTAAAACCAGAGGTCGTTGTCGCGCATCGCCCGGCCGACGCCCTGGTGCATCGAGACGATATCCTCGAACTCGCTTGCCTCGACGTGTTCGAAGATCTCCCGCAACGGGACGACCGTCTCGTGGTCGATCCGGATCGGGTCGTCGCCGTACTCCTCAATGAACGCCGACACATCCAGCGGGAAATCCTCCTCTTCGTCGACCTTCTTGGCGATAACCGCGTGTCCGTACTGGCGGCGGCCCTCGCTGCCCTGCTCGCCGTCGGGATCATGTGGCCAGTCCATATTCGGAGATGGCAAGCAGGGGAGGTTAGTCTTACGCTCGCCGGTCGGATTACTCGGTCGACGGCGGCGTTCGACCGCTCCCGACGAGCGCGCTGATCGCGTCGATGACCGGCAGGGTCGCGCTCTCATCGCCGGTGAGCCGCGCCCAGACAACGATCGTCGACGGCAACACGAGAATCGACGCCAAGAACGCGTACAGCACGCTCAACGACATCAGAACCCCGAACGCGCCCAGTGCGGGGTTGAGCGCGAGCACCAACACGCCGATCCCGAAGACGGTTGTCAGCATGCTGCCGGTCAGCGCGCCGCCGGTGCCGACGACGGTGCGCTGGAGTGCCGGGAACAGCTCGCGGTCGTGGTACTCGTCGGCGAAGCGGTGGACGACGTGTACCGCGTAGTCGATGCCGATACCGACGGCGATCGCCAGGATCGTCCCGTTGATCGCGTTGAACGCTAGCCCGACCGCCCGCATCGACGCGACCAGCGCGACGACGGTGACAACGATGGGGATGATATTCACTAGCCCCAGGGAGGGTCGACCCTCGATCAGCCAGTAGGCAAACAGGAGGAACGCCGAGGCACCGAGCAGCGTGAGGATCAGGCTCTGGATCACCGATTCAAGCACCAAGGAGAGTGCCTCATCAAAGATGACGACACTACCGGTCGGCTGAGCACTAAATCGGAAGTCGCCGGCAACGTCGTAGGCGTCGGCGGTCACAACGTCGTCTTCGGCGTCGCCGTCGACGGTGAAGATCACCTGCGCGCTCCGACGATCCTCGCCGAGGAAGCCGCTGAGATCGCTATCGGCGGGCTCTTCGAGTGCCTCGTAGATCTGCGGGAGGTTGTCGTCGGGGATCCCGTTGTCGTTGCGGTCGTTGCGGTTGACGAGTTCGCGGAACTCGGGGTCGCGCTCGGCGCGGGACTCGATCAGCGTGACGATGCTCTGGGTTTCGGCTTGGCGGCGGTCACTGCGGAACGTCTCGGGTGGCGACCGACCCGCGCGATGCAACTGTTCGAGCGCGGAATCCTGCGTCATCGACCCTTCGACGTACATCAACACCTGGGCGTCCTGCTGGTAGTTTCGGTCGAGATAGTTGTTGATGCGGACGAACTCGAAGGATTCGGGCGGCCGGATCGATTCGGGGAGATACTGGAGATACTCCGGCGTCTCCTCGGCGGGCTGGAAGTCCTCGGGGCTAAAGCCGGTGTCGACGCCGGTTGCATACACGCCGCCGCCGGCGGTGGCGACGAGAATCAACAGCAGGAAGACGAGCGGGGCGCGTTTCGAGACGGTGACGCCGACAGACAGCAGCCGGCCCAGCAGCGACCGCTCGGAGCCAAGCGGCGTGTCGGCAAAGGTTGGGATCGGATAGTTCTCGCGGGCGCGGTCGACGGTTACCTTCAGCGCGGGGACGAAGACGCCGAAGATCAGAAAGGTGAAGATGATGCCGACGGCGGCGACGAGGCCGAAATCACGCGTCGGCGGGAACGCGCTGACGACGTTTGAGAGAAAGCCGATCGCGGAGGTGCCGACGACAATGGCAAAGGCGACAGACATCTGGTCGGTTGTCCGCATCATCGATTCGGAGATGCCGAGGCCCGTCACCCGTTCCTCACGATACCGATTGATCGAGTGAATCCCGAAGTCGATCCCGATAGCGATGAGGATCGGCGGCACCGCGATCAACAGGACGGCGAAGGGGATGCCGGCATAGCCGATAAAGCCGAACGTCCACAACAGGGTCATAATGATCGCCAACAACCCGATCCCGATGTCGACGGGATCACGGTAGGCGACCGCGAGGAAGACGATGATAAGCAGCAGCGCGGCCGGCAGCACGACGCTGGTGGTCGTCCCGGTCGTGTTCGGTGCCGTTCCCTGCACCCAGATGTTGGAGGCGTCGTCGGTGACAACACGCTCCGTGCGGTCGACGCGGTTCGACGGGAACTCCGAGCCGCCAGCGGCACCGCCACCGCCGCCGCCACCGGCCCCCGGCCCCGCGATGTGTGAGACGCTGCCGCGGCTTGAGGTGGCCGACGCCGACCCGCGGTTGAAGTCGTCGCTCAAGCTGGAGGTAAAGCCGGTGTTGTCGGCCGCAGCCTCCCGAACCGCCGCGTCGATCTGGGTGGGTGAGGCGCGTTCGACCGCCCGCAGGTGAGCCTCGGGTGTCGTCGCATTCGGGTTCAGCGTCGTGGCGACCGTGACCGCCGGCGTCGAGACCGACTCGGCGCGCAACTCGTTCGTGTCGAGTATCCGCTCGCGTGTCTCCAGCATGTCGGTCAACGCACCCTTCGAGAGAACGTTGCCCGATTCCTGGACAAGCGTCGTACTCGTTGTTACGTCGCTAAAGGTTGGACTGAAGTCCTCGCCGATATCCTCAACGGCCTGAAAGGAGGGCAGATCCTCGATGAACTGCTCTTGGCCGCTCTCGGTTGTGATCGAGCCGAGACCACCCATCATCAACACCGTCACCAGCAGGAAGGCGAGGATAACGGTCTTTGATCGGTTGACGATGATCGAATCAACCCGATCGATCAGCCACTGGTACTCCATCTAAATCTGTTTACTGTTCATTCCGGCGGCACCCGGATAAGCATGTCTTCTTGCACCCTCCTACCCTTAGACGACACATAACTGCTCGGCCCTGTTTCCGCCCGTGAAACAGCCCGGAAACGACAACGTCTATGGGGCGGCCCCAACTACCGGCGAGCAGCGATGGATGAACGCACACGGGAGTATCTCCGCGGCCGGTTTGCCGACTACTACCGGGCGGCGGAGATCCCGCTGCCGCCGGCGGCCAACGAACGCGAGTGGGGGCATATCCCGTGGACACCGGGGTCGGGAACGACGATGGTTCGCCACCAATCACAGCTTGATCTTGGTGATATCGACGGGTTTCTCACCCGCACCGCGCCGCGACACGTCTACTTTTCGGCGGCCCGCTACGACGATCCGGGTGCGAGCACGATGGGCGCAAAAGGGTGGCGCGGGGCGGATCTCATCTTCGATCTCGACGCCGACCACCTGCCCGGCGTTGATCCGGCCGAAACAAGCTACAAGGCGATGCTTGCGGCCTGCAAGGACGCTCTTCGTCGGCTGCTCTCCTTTCTCGAAGCCGATTTCGGGTTCACCGACCTGAAAATCATTTTCTCGGGTGGCCGTGGCTACCACGTCCACGTCCGTACCGACTCGATCCAGTCGCTGGACAGCGACGCCCGCGGCGAGATCGTCGACTACGTTCGCGGCCGCGGGCTCGACACCGACGGCCTCATCCGAGTCGCCTCGGCGGGGGGCGCGACACAGCGGTTGCTCCGAACCGAGGGCGGCTGGGGGCGGCGCGTCCACGACGCGCTGCGGACGATGACCGCGGAGCTGCGGGAGCTCCCGGAGGCCGACGCGCTCGACCGGCTCACCGTCTTCGAAGGGATCGGCGAGGGTCGGGCGGAAACGATCCTCGGCGCGCTGGAAGCCAACCCGGAGGCGATCGAACGCGGCAACATGGAGGCCGGCGGGCCGGGAATTCGGCTGTTGGCCGATGCCCTGGCCGACCGCGTCGTCGAGGAGCACGCCGCGCCGATCGACGAGCCGGTGACGACCGACACCCATCGGTTGATCCGGCTGCCGGGATCGCTGCACGGCGGCAGCGGGCTGGTCGTTACACCGCTCGACCGTGAGGGGCTCGACGATTTCGAGCCGCTGGTCGATGCGGTACCCGAGCGGTTCACCAGCCAACAGATTTCCATCGAGGTCGAGACTGCCCAAGAGATCGATCTCGGCGGCGACACGATTAAGTTAGATGCCGGTGTGCATTCGGTACCGGAACACGTCGGCGTCTTCCTGATGACGCGCGGCGACGCAGCCAAAGCCCCAGCATGAATCTCGACGAGCTCCGCTCCGTACAGTCCAAAGAACGCCAGAAAGACAGCCTCCAGCAGCTGCGCGAATCATTTTATCAGGATGTTGCGAGCTACATCACGGATCTGCGCGCCGAGCGCGACCGTCGGGCCGAACGGGTCGACAACCCATTCAGCGACGACGAGGTGCGGCGGCTCTCGGATGAACTGGACACCGCCGAGGAGGTCGCCGAAGCCCTCTATGAGCGACGCGTCGGCAAGGTCGTCAAGCTCGCTTCCTTCGCTGCCGCGGATATGTCCGCCAGCGAGGAGGGGATGACGATCGAGGAACAGGAGCTGTTCGATGATCTCGTCGCCCGAATCAAACAGAACAAGGCCTCTGTTCTCGATGTGCTGGCCGGCGAGGGCGACGCCACAAGTGGAACATCGTCGTCGACCGCAACCGACACGAATGCGTCGTCGCCAGCGACAGCCGCCCCCGAGCAGACAGCCGACGACGAGCCGACCACCATCGGCGGCGCGAACGCCCACGACGCGGGATCGCCAACGCCACCGGAGGCGACCGCCGAAACCGAGGCCGACGATGTGTTGGCTAATGCGATGGGAGCAACAAGCCCCACCGAGTCACCGTCGACCGACCAGCCGTCGGCTGAACGGGCCGCCGGTGAAACCGATCCCGCCGACGGAACCAACGCGGGACTCGACGGAACAGATGCGGCGTTCGACGGCACCGACACTGACGGCGACGACGGCGTCCCAACGCCCGACGGCGGGAGCACGGTACGGTCATCAGAACCGAGCGAGACGCCGGAGCCCAATCAATCTCCGGCGTCGCCAACCGGGCCTGAATCGGGAACGTCGCACTCGGAGCCACCGCAAGCGGGGTCGACAACCGAGTCGACGACACCGGCCGGATCGGAGATGACGACCGACACAGCGGCGACGACGCCGGACACCGAGTCGTCTGCGACCGACCCGGGTGTAACCGAATCACCGACGACAGAATCACCGGCGACCGAGGCAGCTCCGACAGAATCGGCATCGACTCAGTCGACTCCGAGCAACTCACCGACGACGGAAACGGCGACCACAGCCGCGACCGCCGATCCGGAGCCGGCCGCCGGATCGACGGCTAACGAACCGCCGACCGAGCAGGTGGCCGAATCGAAGGGTCGCTCCACCGCCGAGACCGACTCCACCGCCGACCCCGCCGCTTCCCCCGATTCAACGCCGCGGACGATGGTTCGGATCACGGACGATGTCGGGACGATCTTCGCGGTCGATGAACGCGAGTACACGCTTCAGCCGGAGGATATCGTGACGCTGCCGACCACCAACGCCGAGGTGCTTCTCCAGCAGGACGCCGCGACAAAGATCGAGTAACGGCTCACGGGGTCTACGATCACGCCGATCGACAGGAGAGTGACTACTTGCTGCCGACGACGATCTATCGGTAGATTTGGGCGTTGCTTCGATCGCTGGCGGCGTCACCGATCCTAACGGTCGGGTAACAACAAAAAACTCAGTAGCCGCGGTCGATCAGGTAGTCGGCGATATCTTCCAGCAGCCCGCGGGCCTCGTTATCGGGCAACACCGACAGGCGATCCTTCCCCCGTTCGGTCAGCTGCTCGGCCGTCTCGCGGGCGTGTTCGATGCTCCCGACGGCTTCGAGCTTGGCGACAGCGTCGTCGATCTCAGCTTCCGTGACCGCCTCGACACTGTCGGTGTCGAGCAGCCCGTCGACATCGACACCCTGCTGGCGGGCATGAAGCGTGATCAGCGTCTCCTTGTTCTCGACGAGATCGGAGCCACGCTGTTTGCCGAGCTCCTCGCTCGGGACAGTGAGATCCAACACGTCGTCTTGGATCTGGAAAGCCTGGCCCGTTTCGATGCCGTACTGATACATCGCCTCGACGACCTCCTCGTCGGCCCCGAGGAGTTCGGCGGGGATGGCCGCCGACGCGCCGTAGAGGACGGCCGTTTTGAGCTCAACCATCTCCAGATATTCGTCGGGCAGCAGGTCATCCCGGCTTTCGAAGGCGATATCGAGCGCCTGGCCCTCACAGATCTTGGTACACGTCGAGGAGAGCCGCCGCATCGCCGCCAGCGCGTTGGCCGGCTCGCCGCCTGTCTCGGCCATGATCTCAAAGGCCGACGAATAGAGCGTGTCGCCGGCGAGGATCGCCGTCGAGGTGTCGTACTCGTTGTGAACCGCGGGGACACCCCGCCGGAGGTCATCGTCGTCCATGATATCGTCGTGAATGAGGGTAAACGACTGGATGACCTCCAGGGAGACTGCCGCCCGCAGCAGGTCGATCTCAGCACCAGAGAGCGTCGGGAACGCTCGGTAGTCCCGGCTTGCGGGTTCAACGTCAGCCAATGCCTCGCCGACCAGCAGCGTCACCGTCGGCCGGAGCCGCTTGCCGCCGGCCTTCAGGAGGTATCGGGAGGCCTCATACAGGCGTTCGGGCTTTTTCAGCGGGAGTTCCTCGTCGATGGCGTCGTTGATCCGGCTGCGACGCTGGTCGATGGCCGCCAACACCCGTGATTCGGTCGTATCGGCCGTCATATACTCATCACTCCGAGCCAACGGCTCATCCGTCAACCCCCACATATCCGCCGATGGGTACGATAGCACGTTCCATAGGTAGCAACCTTCGTTGTCGACCCCGCGGCCGCCGATATCGTTGCCGCCGATATCGTCGTCGCCGACCGGCCACAGCGGCCGCGGGTCGTTGGTAGCCGAGCGTTACACGTGTGGTGATAAAAACCACATGGGTTGGGCGGGTTCAGCGCGACGCCATCGAGTTCCGACTACGCCTCGTCGACAGCTTCGAGGTCGTCCTCGGGAACGCCCGTCTCCTGGCCGTCCTCGAAGCTGATCGTGTAGGTTGCGTCGCCAAACATGTTGTCGACGACTTGGGTGATCGTCCCTGTCTCGCCGTCGTAGTCGCTGTGTTTGTCGTGTAGTACCACGGTGTCGTCTTTCTCGAAGCTCATGCCTGGCGGTTCCGCGAGCACCAACAAAAGCGCGTGGATTCGTGTCTGTCAGTCGGCGTCAGCAGTCGCGCGGTGGTAGGGTTGGGCGGCGATCAGCTCGCGGAGCTCGCGCAGGGAGTCCCCGCCTTCCCCGTGCATCGCGGACATCACCGCGCCGACCTCCTGGCGGGAGATCTTGACGCCGCGGTCGGTGAGCGCGTCCTCCGGGCGGTTCCGAAGCTCACGCAGGGTGCCGACCGCAAGCAGGAACGGCACACCCCACGCCGCCATCGTGTTGCCGTGTCGCAGCGGCATCGCCTGAAGATAGCGTTCGGCGTCATCAAGGAACGACCGAGCGTGACCCACTGTCCGGCTGACGACCGAGGCCGCCGCCGCCCGGTTGTCGGGGTCGACGACATCGTCCTGTGTGACACCCTCCTCGGCGAGCCACTCCGCGGGGAGGTAGACGTTGTTCTCCTCGGTGTAATCGTCATAGACATCCTTCGAGATGTTGACCAACTGCAGCAGGAGGCCAAACTCGACGGCCGTATCGTAGAGCCGTTGGCGGCGATCAGCGGCGATATCGCCGCGGGTCAGCAGGTTCGTAATGAGCGTCCCGACGGTGCCGGCGGCGTAGTAGCAGTACTCCTCTAGCTCCTCGGCGTCGTCGATACGGAGCCCACCGCTGTCGGCGTGTCGCTCGACGAACATCGCCATCCCGTCGATCAGCTCCCGAACCGGCGGGACGATCGCATCCTGGACATCATCGGGAAGTTCGTCGAAGGCTGCGGCGATACGGGGTGCTTCGTCGACGACGACCCAGTCATCCGACTGCTCCTCGCGGGGCGGTAGCCGCTCCTCGACAGCCGCACGGAATTCCTCGATGTCGGTGTCGGCGTCGGGATCGATCGCCGCATCGTAGGTGCGAAGTAGCTCGGCCTGGGGGTCAGGCGGGATGTGGTTGGCATCCTCGATCGTATCGGCGACCCGACAGAGGAGGTAGCCCAGGCAGATATGCGTCGACATGGGCTCGTCGAGCGCGTCGATCGTCAGCGCGAACGTCCGGGAGACACCCTGTACCGCATCGTGACACCACGCGAGGTCGGCTTCGGGATCGACGCCGGGGGGACGGGATTCGTGATCCGTCATTCAAGTATTCATCTGTACGGTACGG
This sequence comes from Halonotius roseus, assembly GCF_006861655.1. GTDB lineage: Archaea > Halobacteriota > Halobacteria > Halobacteriales > Haloferacaceae > Halonotius > Halonotius roseus. The sequence goes on from NZ_SESI01000001.1 coordinate 80,215, forward strand.
GGCATAAAAAGTCTCTTGGGGTTGGCCTCGCGCGAACTAGCTACTGAACTGAACGAACACGGACACGAACGCCTGTGGGACGCTTCCGATCTACCAGAGATTGGTTCCTCGATCTATCAGGGGTTGGTTCTCCGATCTATCAGAGGTCGTTTGAGTACCTATCTATCATTTCTCACAGCTGACACGGCTCAACAACGGTGGGAAGATTCATTTATGAGCGACTACGTTCTCCCCACGATAGATGGAGCCATACGCACGCGGCCGACGATTGGTACGCGATCAACCCGGGCTCGTCGTCGTCGCGGTCGCCGCCCTGCTGTTGGTCGGTGATCTCATCGGGAAACTCACGGGCGGCGGGCTGACACCGGCGCGATTCGGGGGGTTCGTCTGGGACGGACTGGTCATCGGCCTGCTGATCGGGCTGGCCGGGATCGGCCTCTCGCTGACATACAGCATCCTCGGCTTCGCCAACTTCGCCCACGGCGATTACATCTCCTGGGGCGCGTTCTCCGGCTGGGCGGTTGCCTATCTCCTCGCTGGCATCGACCGCTATGCGGCCGGCGGCCTGCTACTCATCGGAGCCGGCGACGGCCCCGCACCCGGCGATGTCGGCGTCAGCATCACCAACACCCCGCTCAGCATCGTCGCCGGCCTCGTCGTCGCCGTGGCCTTTACCGTCGGTGTCTCGCTGCTCGTTGATCGGGTGGTCTACCGACCGATCCGCGAGGCCGACGGAATTACACTTCTTATTGCGAGTATCGGCGTCGCCTTCGCACTCCGGTATCTCATCGTCTTCTTCTTCTACAGCGGCCGACAAGGCGTCACTGACATTAGCCGGGTGCCATCCTACGACATCGGCGGCGTCGTCATCAACGCCCACGAACTCACCATCGTCGTCGTCGGCCTCGCGCTGATGGTCGGCGTCCACCTCCTGTTGCAACGAACCAAACTCGGCAAGGCGATGCGGGCGATGGCCGACAACCGCGACCTCGCACAGGTCACGGGGATTCCGGTCGAGGGCGTCATCCGAACGACGTGGATTCTCGGCGGCGGGCTGGCCGGCGCGGCCGGCTACCTCGTCGTCCTCACACAGGGTACCATCGCTTACGACCTCGGCTGGCTCCTCCTCCTGTTGATTTTCGCGGCCGTGATCATGGGCGGCATCGGCTCGGTCTATGGCGCGATTGTCGGCGGTCTCGTTATCGGTTTGGCGAGTCGGCTGTCGCTGATCTGGCTAACTGGCGATCTCTCCAGTTTCGCCGAACCCGTCGCCTTCGGGCTGATGATTTTTGTTCTGTTGTTCCGTCCAGAGGGCATCTTCGGCGGGGTGAGTACAGCATGAGCCCTGACGGCTCCCCGACTGACCGCCTACCCACTGACCGCCTTGACGGGTTCCGCGAGCTACTCGAACGCTCGGATGCCGCGCTCGTCCTCACGGCCATGGCGGCGTTCTATCTGCTCTTTCTCTCCATCGGCGCGATCCTGAACTACGACCTCGCAGGACTCATCTCGATTCTCGGGCAGGTCACGTTCTTCACGGCCGTCTACGCCTTGGTCGTCCTCGCGTTGAACCTCCAGTGGGGGTACGCCGGGCTGTTCAATATCGGCATCGCGGGCTTCATGGCCGTTGGCGTCTACACGATGGCGATGCTGACTGCACCGCCGACCGGTTCGCCGCCCGGGCTCGGCCTCCCGATCAGCGTCGGGATCGTCGGCGGCATGGTCGCCGCGGCCCTCATCGGCCTTGTCACCGCGCTGCCCGCGCTCCGCCTGCGCGCGGACTACCTCGCTATCGTCACGGTCGCCATTTCGGAGATCATCCGGCTGACCTACAACTCTCCGGCGTTCAGCACGTTCACGTTGCCGGGCGGGATCGCTCTCGGCACCGGCGGCGCCAACGGGATCGGGAACTTCCCGAGCAACCCTGTCCGGGCGATCTATTTCACCGATCCAAGTAGTGCGGCCTCGGGAACAACACCCATTGGCACCGCGGTCTTCGGCTTCTTCGAGAACGTCCTCGGCGTCTTCCGTAGTGCTGTCATCGTCGATCTCACCTACGGGCTCGTGCTCGCCGTGGTCGTCGTCCTCGTGTACACGCTGTTGGCTCGCGTCGGCAACTCACCGTTCGGCCGCGTGCTCAAGGCGATCCGGGAGGACGAGGTCGTCGCCAAATCCCTCGGGAAAGACACGAATAGATTCAAGATCAAGACGTTCATGCTCGGCTGCGCGCTGATGGGGCTGGCCGGCGTGCTCTGGCAGGGATTCGGCACCGGCGCGGTCTACCCGCAGGCGTTCCGCCCCGAGTTGACTTTCTACATTTTCATCGCCGTCATCATCGGCGGTGCGGGCTCGAACACTGGCAGCGTCCTCGGCGGTGCGGTCTTCGCCAACCTCCTGTTCCTCCTGCCGCAGTACCTCCCCAACATCATCGAGCAGACGTTTGCGATCGAAGCCGACCCGAATAACTTCATCGCCGCGATCGGCCCTATCGCGGCCGGCGAGATCGCCCCGCTGTTGGGCTATGTGCTGAACCAACGACTGCCCGCGCTTCGGTTCGTCTTCGTCGGCGTTCTGTTGGTCTATCTGATGCAGAACCGCCCGGAGGGGCTGCTCGGCCACCGCACCGAGACGGCGGCGGCCGTCGATCTCAGCGAGGGCCACACGCCGGGCACTGGCCCATCGCAGGCGGCGGACGCGAGCGGGGCTGCCGGCGGCGAGGGAGGTGTCGATGATGAGTAACACCGGGGCCGAGATCGAGCGCGACGAGCGCGACGCTGCCACCGCCGCGGCCGACGACGCCGACGATCAGCTGCTCCGCGTCGGGAACCTCCGCAAGGAGTTCGGCGGCATCACCGCCGTCGACGGGGCGTCGTTTGCGGTCGCCGACGGGTCGCTGACGGGGCTGATCGGGCCGAACGGCGCGGGGAAATCGACGACGTTCAACTGCATTACGGGGATTCACGAGCCAACTGCCGGGGAGATCAACTTCAACGGTGAGGATATCGCGGGCCTCGCGCCCAACGCTGTCGCCGACCGCGGGCTTGTCCGGACGTTCCAGATCGCCCGCGAGCTTGCTGAGATGACCGTCCTCGAAAACCTGATGCTCGCACCCAAGCGACAGCAGGGCGAGAGCCTCTATCGGTCGGTGTTGCCGACATTCAGGAACGGCGTCATCGAAGAGGAAACCGAGTTGCGCGAGGCGGTCTGGGAGTCCTTGGAGTTCTTTGAGATCGACCACCTCGCCGAGGATCGGGCGGGCACCCTTTCGGGCGGCCAGCGGAAGCTGCTGGAGATGGCGCGCGCGCTGATGACCGATCCCGACATGCTGCTGTTGGACGAACCGTTCGCCGGCGTCAACCCGACGCTGGAAACGAAACTGCTCGACCGCATCAACCAACTGCGCGACGAGGAGGGGTTGACCTTCCTGTTGGTCGAACACGACATGGACATCATCATGGAGCACTGTGACCCGGTTATCGTGATGCACCAAGGCCGAGTGCTGGCCGAGGGGCCGCCCGAGGAGATTCGCAACAACGAGCGCGTTGTCGACGCCTACTTCGGTGATGACATATGAGTGAGATCACTGCGACCACCGAGGTCACGACCTACGACGACAGCCTGCTGTCCGTCCGGTCGCTGGACGCCGGCTACGGCGACCTCCAAATCCTCGAACACGTCGATCTCGACGTTGCTGACGGCGAGTACGTCACCATCGTCGGCCCCAACGGCGCGGGGAAATCGACGGTGATGAAATCCGTCTTCGGGCTGACGACCTACATGGGCGGGGATATCGAGTTCGACGGCGAGGCCATCGAGGGGCTTCGACCCGAGGAGATCATCCACCACGGGATCGGCTACGTTCCCCAGTCGGACAACGTCTTCCCGTCGCTGTCGGTCGAAGAGAACCTCGAAATGGGCGCGTACATCCTCGATAACGTTCCCGACGACGCCATGCAGGCCGTCTACGACCGGTTCCCGATCCTCGAAGAGCGACGGGGCCAGAAGGCGGGAACGATGTCCGGCGGCCAACAGCAGATGTTGGCGATGGGGCGGGCGTTGATGCTTGATCCCGACCTCTTGCTGCTGGATGAGCCGAGTGCCGGCCTCGCGCCCGACCTCGTCGAGGACATGTTCGACCGGATCGACCGCATCAACGACGATGGAACCGCGATCCTCATGGTCGAACAGAACGCGAAACAGGCACTCAGACGCTGTGATCGGAGCTACGTCCTCGTCCAGGGCAAAAACCGCTACGAGGAAGATGGCGACGCGCTGCTGAACGATCCGGAGGTCAGAAAACAGTTCCTCGGCGGCTGATTCGAGCCGAAAAACGGCGGCGGCCGTTAGGCCGAGAATTCGATGGTATCGGTGGCCTCGTAGCCGTCCTCGTTGAACTGGAAGACCTCGTAAGTCGCGGCCCTCAGGTCGCCGTTCTCGTCGAAGTTGACCGGGCTCGACGCACCCTGGTACTGGATCTCGGTGCCCTCAGCGGCCATTGCTAGCCCGTCGGCCAGCGTCGATGGCGTCACTTCCTCGCCGCCGGGATTGGCGACGGCCTGCATCTGCTCGGCGATCGCTGGGCCGCTGTTTTCACCCGCCGCGGCGTTGGCGAGCAGACAGACCGCGGTCGCGTCGAAGGCCTGTGAGGTGAAGACTCCGGGTTCACTGTCGAACTCGTTTTGATACTCCGTGGTGAAAAAGTCCCGACCGGGGCCGGCCGCACTCGGTGCGGTTCCCTGCACGTTCGTCATCGCGTTGCCGACATCGCTCGGCAACTCACTGTTCTGAAGCCCATCAGTAACGAGGAATGGCGTCTCGCCGGAGTATTCTGAGTAGTAGTCTCTGAACAGTTGAACGCCGCTTTCAGGGTAGCCGATGACAATAACGACGCCCGGATCGTCGCTGAGGGCTTGACTCAGCTGTGAGCTGTAGGAACTCGCTCCCTTCGGGAACGATACTTGATTCTGAACCGTTCCACCGTAAGCAGAGACGAAGCTATTGGAGAGGGCCTGCCCATAGGCGTTGTTGACGTACAGCGTTGCCGCCGTCGACGCGCCGATGTTGTCGCTAGCAACCTGTGCCAACACCTGTCCCTGCAGTGCGTCCGATGGCGGCGTTCGCCAGATAAGATTGTTGTCGTCGAGATCAGTGATTTCCGGAGCTGTCGAGGCTGGCGAGCAAGCAAGGACGCTGTTCGGAATAAAAACGTTTTCGGCAACCTGGATCGTGACCTCGGAGCTCGCCGCGCCGGTCACGGCCGGATAGCCAGAATCGACGAGCGAACTCGCCGCCGTCTGGCCGGCGTTGGGGTCGGTCTGGGTGTCTTCGACCTGACTATCGATGGTGAACTCCGTGTTCCCTTCGAGCAGGTCGATCGGCAGCACCGCGGCGTCGCGGATCGGCTGGCCGAGATTGCCGAGGCCGCCTGACAGCGGCATCAACACACCTTGGCTGAGTGTTCGTCCACCGCTGCCGCCACCGCCGCCGGCACAGCCGGCCAGCGCGGCCGTTCCGCTGACGCCGATTCCCTTCAGCACATCCCGTCTGTCTATGTTGTATGACATATTTACCCACACATACCTAACAGCTCATAATAAATCCCAGGGATCGGCGCGGCGCTGAGTGATGCAAGCAGTATCGTTGGAGACGATCAAAACACACAGCGATCAGATCGGCTCGCGGTCGACGCCCCCCAGCGGTTGATACGAAACGCGTTGTCAGTAGATTTCACAATCGACGCCCAGCACCTCAAAATCGGTCGTGTGGCGCGTGATGACCGTCTCATAGGCGTCGGCTACGACCGCTGCGATCAGGATATCGCCGCTGCGGGCATTGACCCGCTCGCTGGGAGGTGTTTCCGCGCATAAATTAGTGCCGGCAGCCCGCCGCGATCCGTTGCCCTACCGGTTCTCCGATAGCCACTCCAGTGCGGGCTCCAGCTCCGTCTGCGGCGGCGAGCAGGTAAACGACTCGCAGGCGTAGACCGTCGGCTCGCCGCCGTCGGCGTTGCGGTCGGCCCAGACGGGCGGCGCGCTGCCCAGTTCGAGTTCGTCGAGCCAGTCTTGGAGGCCGTCTTCCGTTGGTGGCCGGTGTGCGAGCGTGACGCCAGGCAGATACCGATCCGCCAGCGTTGTCCGCCAGTCGTCGGGTAACTCGTCGGCGGCGATAGTGAGTTCCGCGCCGCCGTTGGTGTAGCGGTCGGCCGCCAGCGTCAGCGAGACGTGCTGGAGCGGGTTGCCGGTGATCCGGTCGGCATGCGTCGCCAGTACGTCGCCGGCGATCTCGCGGTAGTCGGCATCGGCAACAAAGCCGTCGAGCACGCAGAGCAGATCGGTCGCCGCGCCGAGACTCGACGGCGTCGAGCTATCGGTGAGTTCCTGTGGGCGCGTGACGAGCTCCTCGCCGCTCTCGGGTGTGAAGTAAATCGTGCCGTCGTCGGCGTCGTAGAACTCGGCGACGATGGTGTCGGCGAGATCGAGGGCGACGCCGAGCGGCTCGGGATCGCCCGTGGCTTGATAGAGGTCGAACGCGCCGCGGGCGAGGAAAGCGTAATCCTCCAGATACCCCTCGCCGGCGGCCTCGCCGTCGATGAACCGTCGCTGGAGGCGGCCAGCGTCGCTGTCAAGGAGGTGCTCAGTGACGAAATCGAGGGCGTTTCGGGCTGGTTCGGCATAGTCAGCATCGAGGACGCGAGCCGCACTCGCGTACGCCGAGATCATCATCCCGTTCCAGCCGGCCAGGACTTTTTCGTCTCTGGGGGGCCGGGTTCGCTCCTCGCGGGCGTCGAACAGCGTCTCGCGGGCGGCATCGAGTTCGGCTTCGACCTCCTCAATTTCGAGGTCGTGGGCGTCGGCCAGTTCGTCAACCGTTGCCGACACGTTCAACACGGTCGTCCCGCGCTCGAAGTTACCGGCGTCCGTGACGCCGTACCGCTCACAGAACAGCGTTGCCGCCGGGTCGTCAAGCAGGTCGTGGACGTCCTCGGGCGTCCAGACGTAGAAACTCCCCTCCTCGTCGCCGCTGCGGGCGTCGAGCGTGCTGAAAAAGCCGCCGTCGGGATGGGTCAGCTCGCGCTCGACGAACTCCAACGTTTCCGCGACGACCTCGGTGTATCGCTCGCTGTCGGTCAACTGATCCCCGGCGAGATACAGCGGCGGCAGCCCGGCGTTGTCGTAGAGCATCTTTTCGAAGTGGGGTACCGTCCACTCGCGGTCAGTTGCGTACCGGTGGAAGCCGCCACCCAACTGGTCGTACATCCCGCCGTCGGCCATCGCATCGAGCGTTGTCGTCGCCGCGGAGAGCGCGTCGTCGCTGCCGCTGCGGCTCGCCGCGCGCAACAGGAGGTCGATTCGGCCGGGCTGGGGGAATTTTGGGCCATCCGAGCCGAAGCCGCCGTACTCGTCGTCGAACGACCGGAGGGCAGTTCGAACCGCGGTGTCAAGGGTGTCGTCGCCGGGAACCTCGCTGTCGCCGTCGTGGGTCGGGGTGTCGTACTTGTCGCGGGCGGTATCGATCCACTGCTCGGCGCGCTGTTTCATCTCGCTTCGATCGTCAGGATCGCTCCAGGAGTCGCTGATCTTCGCAAGGAGGTCGAGAAACCCCGGCATCTGGCCCTGTGGCTCCTTCGGGAAGTAGGTGCCAATGTAGAACGGCTTGCCGTCGGGCGTCAGCCACGCCGACAGCGGCCAGCCGCCGCGGCCGGTGACGCGCTGGCAGATCGTCATATAGATGCTGTCGATGTCGGGTCGCTCCTCGCGGTCGACTTTGATCGGCACAAAGTTCTCGTTGAGCCGCTGGGCGACAGCTTCGTCCTCGAAGCTCTCCTCTTCCATGACGTGACACCAGTGACAGGCCGAGTAGCCGATAGAGAGAAAGATCGGCTTGTTTTGTTCCTTGGCTGCGTCCAATGCCGTGTCGTCCCACGGCTGCCAGTTGACAGGGTTGTCCTCATGTTGGCTGAGATAGGGGCTGCCCTCCTCAGCCAGTCGGTTGCGACTCAGTGGATCGGTCATCATTCACAGTCGGCGCGGCGGACGCAAAAAAGATCGGTGTCGGCGACGGCGAGGTGAAACCGTTCTCGGTTAGCCGCCCGGTTGGACGGTCTGATTCGCTGCCGGAGCTTGCTGTTGTCGAAGCTGCTCAAACTGGTCGGGGCTGGTGATGCCAGCGACGATGTCGACGTTCATGTAATCGAGAAGCGCGCCCTCCGACCCCGAGACGAGCAGCATCGGCGAGCCGCCCGGCGGTGTGAGCGAATCCTCAACGGTCAGCCCGAGTGATTCGGCCTCCGTGGTCGCACTCTCGACCAGCTCGTCGTTGAGCTCTGTTTGGAGTTCGGATAGCTGTTGGCTCGCCGCCTGTCGGGAGATGCTGCCGTTCTGGATTTCCTCTCCGAGCTGTTGGCTTTCGGCCTGCAGTTCGGCCTGTGCGTCCTCCGAGAGCCGGAGGAAGGCGGTGGCGCGTCGCTCCGAGCCGGGGGCCATACAGCCGGCGGCGGCCAACCCGAGGCCGACACCGCCGGCCGCGAGCAGTCGTCGTCTGCTAACCGATGGGGTTTCAGTCATATCATCTCGCTACTGACACCACACATAAAACCACACTGATCGACTGTGCACCAATCGACTGCGCACGCCGAACCGGCACGGATGAATCCCGAGTATCCGATCTGATTTGTACGCCCGCCTGAGACAGCACAGATATGGAGCCGACCGAACAACCGCCCGACGATCCGGACGCCGCCAGCAACGCGTTGGCCGCCCACCTCACCGCCACCGCCGAGCGGCCGATCCCGCCGGCGACCAACCGATGGCTGGGTGAAGCCGAGGCGGTAGCGCGGGATGCGGCCAGCGACGACATCGATCCAGCGACCAGACGACAGCGAGTCCAACAGGTCGCCGCGCTGTTGGCCGAGGCCGAATCCACCGGCGACGACACCGCCGACGAGCACATCGCCAACGCTCGGGCCTGCTGTCAGGTGATTCTCGACGGGTAGCCCGCCGAGCTAGCCGGCCTGACCGCAGGCGTCGATGAGATCGAGAAGCGTCTCACGGGCCGCTGTCGGGTCGATCGTCTCGGCGACAGCGTCGACAACGGCGGGCGGCCCGCTATCGGGTGGCCCCGCGGGGACGCCGCCGCCGGCAACGTGGTAGTCGCCAGCAGCCGCCCAGATACCGACCACCGCGGTGATCGGCACCGCAAGCAGTGCGGTCGAGCGGTCGTCGTCGGTGGCAGCACCGGTGTCGGCATCGTCGCTGTCGATGTCGTCAGTGGCAACATCGATGTCGGCATCGTCGCTGTCGATGTTGTCAGTGGCAACATCGATGTCGCCGTCGTCAGCAGCCGGGGGGTCGTTGTCGGCGTCGACCTGGATCGACCGTCGAACCAACCCGCCGTAGGTGACGATCTGTCCAGTCGCCTCGCCGATCGATTGTTTTCGCCGATTTCGTTCGGCGACCTGCTCGATGCCGCGATCGGCGAGCCGATCGGTGAAGCCAGCGGCGGCCTTCCGTCGCACCAGCTGTGTCAGCATCGGGTTCGGGTCGCGCCGCGGCTCCAGCCGGATCCGACTCACAAAAAAGAACTGCCAGGGGTGATCGCAGCCGGTCTGGGCGCGGATTTGTTCGCGGGCCTCGGTCTCCTCGAAGACGACCGTATGCGTGTAGACGGTGACAATCGGCGTCGAAAACGCCTTGTCGATGGTTGCGTCGGTCTCCCGCCAGCCGGCCAAGCGATCGCTCGGAACGGCCGGCCGGGGTACCTCCATCTAGTGGTCGTCCTCGCGCCACTTGTGTTCGCACTCGGTACAGACGAAAAAGCGGGTCTCGCTCTCGTCGGCCGCCCGGATCTGCTGCATATACCAGTAGGCGCGGTCGTTGTCGCACTTCGGACAGGCCGCCGTCGTCGTCGGCAGCCCCTTGTCCTCGGCGTCGCTGATGTCGACGATCTCGGTTTCCTCCTGGCCCTGCGTGGTCGTCATCGCAGCCTCCGCGGCCTCATCGCGCAGTTTCGTGAAGCCACAGGCACCACAGACCCATTCGTCGCCTTCGGTCTTCATCATCGAACCGCAGTCGTCACAGAACTCCATTAGCGGGTCGAAGTCCGTTGTCGTATTTAAATAACTGGGTTCAGGTGGGGCGGTGGGATAGCTCAGGCGTCGCCGTCGGATTGGCCGGGTTCGCCGACCGCTTCGATGGGAACGACGTTGTGCAACTCGGTCGTGAGGTCGGCCGCTGAGTCGAAGGTGTCAGGGCCGGTCTCGCCGATAAGCTCGCCGAGATCCGCCTCGCCGTCGGCCAGTATGAGCGTGGTATCGTCGAACGCCGCGGCGGCTGTCTCCCGGTCGACCGGGTACTCGATCTCGTTGAGGACGGACGTGACGCGGGCAATTTTTATACGATCTGTCATAGAATGTGGTTCGGTCTCAATGGGCTTAGTCGCTCCCATACATTCTGCGTTCGGAACACGACAGCCGAAACCCGGAACCAAGAAAGGGGCCGGCTCGAAAGTGGGGATATGAGCCTCACCGACGAGGAACTGGCCCGACTGGAGGATGTCGTCGAGCTCCAGCCGACAAAAAACAGCGAACTCCAGGATCGCTGGGGAGTCGACAGCGGCAGCGAGGTACACCAGTATCTCGAAGGCCACCTCAAAGACTACTACTACCGCGACGACGACAGCCTGATCCGGTCGACGCCGGAGGCCGTCGAGCTCACCGGCGTCGAGCCGGGGGTCGAACCGCCGGGCGAGGATGCCGATGCCGACGCGACGCCGGGATCGATCCGGCTCTCGCCGCTGGAGGCAAAGGTCTTTGAGACCGTTGCCGGCCCCGAGGAGCGATCGGAGAGCGTTGTCAGCGTGCTCAACGGGCTGCGGGATGCGTTCGATATCGACCCAGATGTCGACGACGTTCGGGCGGCCCTCCAGCGACTGAAACGGATCGGCGTCGTCGAGGTACGCTACCGGGCGGTGCCGACGTTTCGCGCCTGTGTCGACCGCGATGAGGTGAGTGTCACGGTAACCGAGGAGTAAGCTACCGATTGCGGTCGGCGCGGCGCGCCAACAGCTGTCGGATCCCCGCACCGGGGCCACCCTCGATCGGCCACCCCTTCGTGCGCCAGGCCGGCGGCTCGGGCTCGAACGCCGAACATGACGCGCTGCACTCGGCGGTCGACTGCCGGCAGCCCTTGGCGGCACACCACGGCCCCAAGAGTCGCCCGTCGCGTCGAAGCTGAAAGTGTCGACAGTCGGGCCGCATCGTCGTCTGATAGTTCCGCCAGCCCCGGCCGTACGCGCGCTCGGCGAGTTCGAGTTGGCGTGACGCCCGATACTCGCTGCTGTGTGTCGGGGTCAACGTGGTCGGATGCCAGGCGACGCTTGCCGCGTCGCCGTCGACACCACCGGTGAAATCCGTTGTGAGAATGCCAGCCTCTACTGGGAGTGCTTCGAGCAGCGCGGGCTCGACGGTCGCGTCGGTTTCGGCGGTGGCAACCCACACCTCGTCGGCGAGGCCGACATCGACATCGTGGCTGAGCTGGTCAGCGAGTCGGTCGGCTGCCGAGGCGTCGAGATCGGGTTTGTTCTCGATGGCGATCAGCCGCTGGATCCAATCGGGATAAGGAGCAATGCGCTTGATCTCGATGCGGTTGCCCTCGCGGCGCGTCTCGACGATCCCGCGGTCGGCCGCGCGGTGGACGGCCTCGCGGACGTATCGCCACGGGTAGTCGGGTTCGGGCAGGGCATCGCGGTACCACACCCACTCGCTCGGTGCGTTGCGGACGACATGGAGGAGGTCGGAATCGAGTTCGTCGTCGCCGAAGGCAGCACGCGCGGCGAGGCCTTCGGGGTCACACTCGACGATAACGGTATCCCAGCGTCGCTGCTGGGTGCCGAGTTGTCGGGCGACGATATGGGTTGTGTCGTTGGTCGGTTGGGTGGTCGATTCCTCGTCGGTCGGCGGCCAGGCGAGTTCGGCCCATCGACAGACACACAGCTCGTAGCGAAACTCAGAGTCGGCGGCGGGATGGGACACGGCCCGGCTTAGATGTAGTCGCCCTCCTCTTCGAGGCGTTCATCGAGGAAGGCGTCGGCCTGTTCGAGGATCTCGCGTGGCCCATCCTGTGTGATCGTGTTGAGCGCCTGCTCGTAGTCGCGCCACTGGAGGTCGCGGTGCTCCGTCGAGATCTCCGCGCTCGCCTCGAATGAGTGGGCGATAAACAGGTGCACCGTTTTGTGGATCGTGTCGCCGCTGGCCTGAAACACGTAGTCGTAATCCTCACGAAAGCCGTTGATGAGTCGAAACTCCTCGATGCCGGCCTCCTCCTCTACCTCTCGGATCGCGGTCTGCTGAAGCTCCTCATCTCCTTCGACCCCGCCTTTGGGGAACTCCCAGTCCCCCGGTCGGCTTTTAAGGAGCAAATACTCCCGGCAGCCACGGGTGTCGCGGAAGAGGATCGCCCCAGCACTGGTTGCCTCAACCGTCATTGGCGGGACTAATGATGGCCCACCGTAAGAGGGTATCGGAGGCGGCGGTGCCGGGATCGATCCATCGTGGGGTGTCCACACCACCGCCAGCCTCCATCGCCGAACGCTGTGTCCCGGGTGAGAGGACACCTCACGCCGGAACGCTGTAGACGGGCTTTTGGTGCTTGCCGCCCCAGCGGTGGGTATGACCTTCGTCACCAAGCTCACCTTCCAATCCGGGGATCGGGCCGTCCTGACCGAGACGGTCGACGAGCTGAAGGAGCTCGTCGAACGCAAGGGCGGGCAGTGTAAGGGGCCGCATACCTCGCCGGAAAATCGGCTCAGCGTCCCGCAGTATCAGACGCTCCAACCCGGCGACAGCTTTGAGCACTGGAGCTACAGCGTCTACGAACGACGGCTCGACATCCACGGTGCCGAACACATCGCCAACGAGATCGGCCACATGGAGTTTCCCGACTCGATTCACGTCGAGATCGAAGTCGAACAGCAACAGCCGCTCGGCGGCAACTAGTTCGGCTCGGAGTCCGGGCGAGACGTATCGATCAACTGGAAAAAGATTCACTGTGCAGAGCCCGGTAGGGGCTCGTATGATGGAGCCGCCGTCCGATGAAGGCCCCTTTGAGTTCGATCCGACGCTCGTCGATCTGGCCGATGAGCTAGCCGAGAGGTTCATCCTCGAAGAGATCGATCCGACACTGCTGGATAGCCTTGATGAGGAGTATCTTGAGCTGTTGGCACAGCAGTCGCCGGAAAACCTCCACATGGATGTTCCGGAGCCGGTGTTGGCCGCGGCGATACAGGTGGCTGCGATGATCTCCGGCCGGATGGAGGCCGCCAAAACCCGGAACATGGGTCGACCGTCGCGGATCCCCTACTCACAGTAGCGGCCTTCGACGATACTGACCACGGTCGCCGCATTTTATTTTCATTGCCAGCCTCTCTCCGGTATGCCCGAAACCAATCTCGCCGACACCTACCGCGATCTCCGCCGCGAGCTCCACCGCCACCCCGAGCCGGCGTGGTGTGAGTTCTACACGACAGCCCGGCTGATCGACGAACTCGAACAGCGAGAGGTCGACGAACTCCGCTATGGCCCCGAGATCCATGGCGACGCCAGACGCAACATTCCTGACACCGCGACGCTCAGCGAATGGCGCGAGCGGGCCCGCGAGGCGGGCGCACCCGACGCCGTCCTCGACCATATCGGCGAGGGCTACACCGGCGTGGTCGCCGTCGTCAACCGCGGCGAGGGGCCAACCGTCGCGCTCCGCGTCGACATCGACGCCCTGCCGATCACCGAAGCCGACGGCGACGACCACCATCCCGCGGCCGCGGGCTTTCGCTCAACAACCGAGGGCTACATGCACGCCTGCGGCCACGACGCTCACGCAACGATCGGCCTCGGTGTGCTCGATCGGGTGCTCGACGGCGAGTTTGCGGGCACATTCAAGCTCATCTTCCAGCCCGCCGAGGAGACGATCGCGGGCGGGCAATCCATCGCCGAATCGGGCGTCGTTGACGACGTTGACTCCTTTCTCGCGCTCCACATCGGCCTCGATCACCCTTCCGGCGAGGTCGTCGCCGGCATCGACGAGTTTCTGGCTGTGCGGCAGTTCGAGGCGACGTTCGAGGGCGAGTCGGCGCATGCCGGCGCGCGACCCGAGGACGGCGACAACGCGGTGCAGGCGATGGCCGCTGCGGTGCAGAACCTCTACGGGATCCCGCGCAACTCAGCGGGCGGCACCCGCGTCAACGCCGGCCGCGTCGGCGGCGGCACCGCGAGCAACATCGTCCCCGAGGAGGCGTTTATCGACGGCGAGGTTCGCGGCGAGACGACACACCTGATGGAGTACATGTGGAAGCGCGCCGAGCGCGTCCTCAGCGGCGCGGCAACGATGCACAGCTGCGAGGTCGACATCGAGCGACTGGGCGACGCACCGAGTGCCCACAGCGACGCCGTCCTCGTCGATATCGTCGACCGCGTCGCTCGCCGAACGGCTGGCGTCGAGAGCGTCGTCGACCACGACAGCCTCGGCGGCAGCGAGGATGCGACCTACCTGATGCAACGCGTCCAACAACGGGGCGGCCTGGCGGCCTACGTCGGCGTCGGCACCAACCATCCCGGCGGCCATCACACGCCAACGTTCGATGTTGACGAGCGCGATATCGCCGTCGGCATCGATCTCATTGCCGGCGTTGTCGCCGATCTCGCCGCTGACGAGAGCGAATAGCTACCGCCCGCTACCCGCCGAGGACGCCGAAGCCGAACGATTCCAGCCCGAGCACCGGCCCCCACAGGAAGTGGAGCGCGACGCCGATGATGAGCGCGGGGATCGTCGTGTAGATGCTGGCGATGATGGCGGCCTTCTTGTCGATGGCGATCAGTGGGAACAGCGCGTCGCCGTCCTGGCTGATGGCGTTGGCGACCAGCGCGGAAAACGGGATCCCGCCTTGGGCGTAGGCTCCCGCCAACACGATCTGGGGGCCACAGCCCGGGATCAACCCCAGTAGCGCGCCGCCGACCGGCGCGAGAACGCCCGCGGCGGCCGCGATGGCGGCGATATCGAGTTCAAACAGCGCGACGGGGTACTCGTAGGCGAGGTAGGCGACAAGCACCCAGACCGTGACGAAACTGGTCTCCATGGCAGCGTGTTGAAACGTGCTGTAGAGGCTCGCAAACGACTCCCGGGCGCGGCCGACCTGTCCCTCACCGATGTAGTGTCGGCCGACGAGATAGAGGTAAAACGACAGCGTTGTGCCCGCGATCCCAAAGATCGTGAACAGCCCGGCGAAGTCCAGACCGAGCGTCAGCGGCACCTCCGGCGCGCCCCGGGCGAGATAGGTGATCCCCAACCCGAGCGCAAAGACCGCCGCGATCCACCACAGCCCGTGGGCCGCGTGGCTCAACGGCGTCAACACCGCAGACTGCCGGTCGGGGCCGGACTCATGGGTGTGGCCCGGCGTCTCGCCGTCGTACTCGTGGGCCGGGTTCGAGCTTCGACCGATGACGCTGGCAGCGGTGCCGCCGTCGGTCGCTGTCGGCTGGATCCGGCTCACCGCGCGGTCGATCCGGCCGACACCCATCCCGAAGCGGTCGATAGCGTACCCCGACAGGATCGCCGCGCCGAACGCCATCGCGTAGGCATAGAGGGCGGCTTCCGGGGCGAGCGCGAGGATGACGAACGCCGAGTCGCCAGCGGTGGCGATCAGCGTCGCCACAACAGTGCCAAAGCTCACCGTGCCGCGGATGTACAGCGGCATCATCACGATCGCACCGCCACAGCCCGGTGTCAGCCCCATCGCCGCGCCGACGAGCGGCTGATATTTGCGATTGGCCTCCAACCGCTCGACGAGCGCGCCCTTCGTTTTGTACTGGACGTAGCTGAACGCGAGGACGGTGACGGCGACGAACGCGCTGACCTGGACGTAGCCGTCTCTGACCGAGGCGATAAAGATCTCGGCTACCATCCCCGACAACAGCCCATCGGCACTCAGTACCGCACCTCCCGTCAGCAACGGAGATGCCATCGACCCACCTCCGGTGGCGCGCTGAAGACCGCGACATCATGGATTAGACTCATCTAAACCTAAGTTTCGCCAAGAGCAATATAACGGTTTCGGCGGCGGCTCGAAACTGTTCGCCTGTTGGGATCGGCGACGATGGTGACAGCACAGGCTGGTGATCTACCGACGCAATGCTGGAACGATGACGTAGCCGAGATACGCCAGCAGGAAGCCGGTGACGTAGCCGGTCAGATGGCCCCAGACGTTGGTGCCGGGTGGAACGATCACCAGCGCGCCGACAACGCCGAAGACGAAGACAGTGGTACCGATCAGCAACGCCAGCCGGTGGTCGGCCGACAGCGGTTGTGCGGCGGCAATGATCTCCCGTGGTGGCTCGACCCACCAGAGCAGTCCGGCCGCGAGCAGCCCCGTCCCGCCACAACCAAGCGCGACCAGCGGCTGCACCGGAAAATACCACACCGATGGCACCGCAAACACGACAGCCAGCGACGCGAAAAACGGCACCACACTCCAGGCCGGATCGAACCTGCCGTCGGTGAGTTCGCCCCCGGCGGCGGCGAGGACGACCGGCAACAGCCCGAGAAAGGCGGCGACGATCCCCGAAAAGCCGACCGACGGCTGATCGGTGACCTGTCCCAGCGTCGCCAGCGTCACCCACGCGACGACAAACGGCACGACAAGCAGATAGCCGAGCGTCAGGCGGCGAAACCGTCGCCCCCAGCCGGCGATCGCTACCAGCGGGTAGAGCGCAAACAGCGTCAGCCAGAAGTTGAGGAGGTTATCAAACAGATGTCGCCCGCTGACGTGGATGTAGTTCGCCGTAAAGGCGGTGAGCAGGGTTCGCCCGTCGGCGGTCACCGAGTCGGCGGCGAGACTGAACCCCAAGCCGTCGCCGATCCCAAGCAGCCAGCTCAGGCTCAGCGTTGCCGGCAAAACGAGCAAGACGAGATACTGTTCGGCAAGCGGGGCGGTCGTCGTTCGTCGCCACCAGCGCAGGGCCGTCACCGGGACGCCGAGCAGCGTTCGAAGGCGGCCGGCTGCCACGGCTTACTCCCAGCTTTCGAACAGCTCGGAGATGGCCGCGACAAGGGAGTCAAAATCCTTGAGCTTCAGGCCGTCGGTTGTCACGAACACCCCGCGGTCGCCGCGGCCAACCCGAACCAGAAACCCGTTTTCGAACACCCGGATCGAGTAACGGTATTTGCCGAGCTCCGAGCCCGCATACGCATCGGTCGTCGTTTTGTAGTCGTGCCACTCGTGGCCGATAAACGACATCAGATCGGCATCCTGTTCGAGATCATCGCGGAGATACACCTGCATATAGTTGGTCGCATCGAAGTAGGTGACCGACCGACAGCTGTCACCGACCGCGCTCCGGCAGACGGTTTTGAGTTTTTCTGCTCGGGAGGCGGTGAGTGGCTTCTCGCTCATGGGTTCCTCGTCGCTCATGGTCGGCCTTGGGTTGGGGTCGGCTTCAAACCACGGGTCGCTCCCGCCGGTCGCCGCCACCCGAGGTGGTTGTCAATCGCCACCGGGATACGGGATTATGACGCAAGTACCGAGTCTTTGGCCGCCTCGAAGTGGGCTGCGGTGACCGCCAGCTCGTCGGCGTGGTCGTTGGCTGTGAGCCCCTCGTACTGCTCGGTCAGCTCCGTGATCGCCAGCAGCGACGCCTCCCGGCAGATCGAGGTGAGATCGGCCCCGGAGGCTCCCTCGGTCGTCGCAGCGATCGAATCGAGGTCGACATCGTCGGTCAGCTGCATGCCGCGAGTCTGAACGTCGAGGATCGCCCGGCGGGTGTCGGCATCCGGGGTCGGCACCTCGATCGACCGTTCGAGTCGGCCCGAGCGGAGCAGTGCCCCATCGAGACTGTCCCGGCGGTTGGTCGCGGCCAACACAACGAGATTCGGGACATCGCTGAGCCGATCGAGTTCGGTCAGCAGTTGGCTCACAACGCGGTCGCCGACGCCGCTATCCCCGCCTAACCCGTCTCGGTCGC
Source organism: Halonotius roseus (assembly GCF_006861655.1). Lineage (GTDB taxonomy): Archaea > Halobacteriota > Halobacteria > Halobacteriales > Haloferacaceae > Halonotius > Halonotius roseus. Next base: position 98,219 of record NZ_SESI01000001.1, read on the forward strand.
CGGCGATGGCGTCGATCTCATCGAAGAAGATGATCGCCGGCGCAGATTGGCGGGCGCGCTCGAAGACCTCCCGGACGGCCTTTTCGCTCTCGCCGACATAGCGATCCAGCAGCTCCGGGCCGCGCACCTGAATGAAGTTGACCTCGCTTTCGCCAGCGATCGCCCGTGCAAGCAGTGTTTTGCCGGTGCCGGGAGGGCCATGCAGCAACACTCCGGTCGGTGGGGTCGTGTTGGCGGCATCGAACAGCGGGCCGTACTGCAGCGGCCAGGTCACAGCCTGGGTGAGCTGTTGTTTCGCCTCGGTGAGCCCGCCAACATCGTCGAATGTTGTCGTCGGCTGCTCGGCGACGTACTCCCGCATCGCGGAGGGTTCGACCGCGGTCATCGCCGATTCAAAGTCCTCTCGGGTGACCTCGACCGTCCGGAGATCGTCGCCGGCGTGTCGCGTCCGCCGGAGGGCGGTCATCGCGGCCTCCGTGGCCAGCGATTCGAGATCCGCGCCGACAAAGCCGTGAGTGCGGTCGGCCAGTCCCTCGATGTCAACGTCGTCAGCCAGCGGCATCCGACGGGTGTGAACCTCCAGGATCTCGTGGCGGCCGACGACGCCGGGGACGCCGATCTCGATCTCACGATCGAAGCGGCCGCCGCGCCGCAGGGCGGGATCCAGCGAGTCGACGCGGTTGGTCGCCCCGATGACGATCACGTCGCCGCGGGCGTCGAGGCCGTCCATCAACGAGAGGAGTTGGCCGACAACGCGGCTCTCAACATCGCCGCCGTCGTCGCGTTTGCCCGCGATCGAATCGATCTCATCGAAGAAGATGATCGCCGGCGTGTTGTTGGCGGCTTCCTCGAATTTCTCCCGGAGTTTTTCCTCCGATTCGCCCTTGTACTTCGACATGATCTCCGGGCCCGAGACGGTGAGAAAGGTCGCGTCGACCTCGTTGGCGACGGCCTTCGCAATCAGGGTCTTGCCGGTGCCCGGCGGCCCATGCAGGAGAACACCTTTTGGTGGGTCGACGCCGAGCCGGGTGAAGACCTCCGGCTCCGACAGCGGGAGTTCGATCATCTCGCGGACGAGTTCGAGTTCGTCGTCGAGACCGCCGATATCCTCGTAGGTGACGCCTGTCGCTGGCTGCTGTGGGGCGTCGCCGGCGTCGCCCGCTCTGCCTGTGGCCCGATCGACCGTGTTTCGGAGCTTATCGCCGGCCGATTCACCGCCCTTGGCGTCGCTGCCGGTGATCGGTGTGACGGTCACGTCCGTCGACCCGGAGACGCGAACGGTGCCGTCGGGATCGGTGTCGGTGACGACAAATCGGCTGCCGGCGAGCCGTTCGATCCGGACTCCTTCGCCGGCTCTGATCGGTCGATCCCGCAAGCCGCGTTTGACCGCCGTTTCGATGGTGTCGTGGGCGATATCAACCGTGCGCAGTTCGTCGGGGGCTTGCAGCGTCACCGACTCGGCCTCGGCGACGGATTCCTTCTTCACTCGTACTTGCTCGCCAACCTTCACGTCGGCGTTGGCGCGGGTGTCGGCGTCGATAAGGACGACCCCGCTCGGCACGTCGTGGCCGCCGGGCCAGACCTTGGCGACCGTCGCTGTCTCGCCCTCGATGACGACCGTATCGCCGCTCAGCACGCCGAGTTCGCGGATCGCGCCGTCCGGCAGCCGGGCGATCCCCCGGCCGGCGTCGCGTTTCTCCGCGCTCCGGACGGTAAGCGTCAACCCCTCGTCGTCGCTCATGACCCCGCTTTGGGCGGCCTGTGGTTTAGGGGTCTCGACACGTGCGGTGTGGTACTATGCATCACTCAGCAAGGCTGAGTTCGACGCTGAACCGATCGCCGAACGGATGCTCGTACTCGATCCCGGCGGCCGCGTAGACGCCGGCCGGAATCCCCAGATCAGCACAGACGAGACTGCCATCGAGCGGGGCCAACCCGGTTTTCGGCAACGCGAGCGTGAGCGTCGTCTCAGGTGTGGCGACCGCCCCGGCGGCTTCACCGGTGGTCGCATCGACTCCGGACGGCACATCCAACGCGGTGACCGGCCCCGGAGCCGACTCGATCGCCGTGATGAGTTCGGCGGCAACCCCACGCGGCGCGCCGGTCAGCCCATAGCCGATGAGCGCGTCGATGACGCGGTCGGCGTCGGTGATGGCGGCTGTCGCCGAATCGTCGGGCGTTGCTGCCGCGTCAACAAGCTCGACGCCCATCCCTTCGAGCAGCCGAAGCTGTGTTGCCGGCGCGCCCTCGTACTCGTCAGGCGAGCGGTCGAGAACGACCCTGTGCAGGCGGTCGCGGGCAGCGAGATGGCGGGCGCAGGCCAGTCCGCCACCGCCGTTGCCACCGCCGCCGGCGACGACGGTGATTCGGTCGGCGTCGCCTTCGATGACAACCCGGCTCAGCGTTCGCCCGGCGTGTTCCATCATCTGGATAATGCCGAGCCCAAACTCCTCGACGGCAACGCGATCGACCTCGGCCATCTCCGCGGCGGTGACCGCCGCCACCGGGTCGCCAGCAGCTGTCCGAAACAGGTCGTGATCCATGCTACTACTTTGGGGGACAACGACAAATCCTCGTCGCCGAGGGTCACCGGTGGAGACCTAGCGTTATGACTCGGGAGGAGACAGGACAACGACGCGGTCATCGGTCGTTGCCCGCGTTCCGACGCTCACGGTGACGGGGTCGCCAACGAGATCATCGATAGTTTCGGGATCGACGCCGCGAACGACGCCCGTGATCCGAACCGGGCCGAAGTCGGCGATGGCACTGATATATGGCGTGTCGTCGGCGAACCCCGGCGTGGCGACGTGGACGACGCTGTAGGTTTCGATGGTGCCGATCTCGGGCAGCGGTTCGTGTGTCAGGTCGGTCGAGCCGGTTTCGGGACAAACGCGGCGCGGTGGCAACGAGCCGACGCCGGCCGGTGATTCGAGATAGAACCCCTCGCCAGCGTCGATGGCGTCAAGCCACTCGTCGTAGCTGGCGGGTTGGTCATCTACGGTTGGATTCTCGTCGGTCATTCGGCCACCTCCAACACGTGAACCACCGCGCTGGCGACGGTACCGCCGGCGTTGTGCGCGACACCGGTGGTCGCGTTGGCGACGTACTCGCTGTTAGGGTGATCGCCGCGGAGCAGGCGCGTGAGTTCGGCGATCTGGCTCCCCCCGGTCGCGCCGACCGGGTGGCCTTTGGCTTTCAACCCACCAGAAAGATTGACCGGGCAGTCGCCGTCGGGGGTCGTTATGCCGTCGCGGGCGGCGAGGATCCCCTCGCCGCTGTCGGCGATACCGAGCGATTCGAGAGCCATCACTTCGGCGATGGTGAAACAGTCGTGAACCTCGGCCACATCGATGTCGGCGGCGGTGATCCCGCTGTCGGCGTAGGCGGTCTCGGCAGCCGCCGTCGCGGCCGGCGTTTCGGCGATCGCGTCTCGATCCTGCAAGGCGAGGCGGTCGCCGCCTTGGCCGACACCGGTGATCGCCACCGGTGCGTCGAGATCGTGGGTGGCGGCGTATTCATCGGATGTGAGAACAATCGCGCTCGCGCCGTCAGTGATCGGGCAGGCGTCGTAGAGATGCAGCGGCTCGGCGACCGGCGGCGCGTCAAGGGCGTCGTCGACGGTGATCTCGCGTTGGTACTGGGCGTACTCGTTTGGAACGGCGTTTGCATGGTTTTTGACCGCGATGTGTGCGAGATCCTCGCGGCCGCCGCCGAAGCGATCGAAGTACGCTTGCGCCATCAGCGCGTACGCGCTCGGAAATGTCATGCCGGCCCGTACCTCGTACAGCTCATCGGCCGCGATCGACAGCGCGTCGGTGACCGCGCCGGTGTCAAGAGAGGTCATCCGCTCCATCCCGCCGGCGATAACGAGGTCGGCGGTGCCCGCGCGGATCGCCTCGACGGCGGCTTTGACGGCGACGCCGGCGGAGGCGCAGGCCTCCTCGTAGCGTGTCGCCGGGCAGTCGAGACCGGCGGCCTCGGCCATCAGCGGGGCTTGGTGGCCCTGCTTTTCTGCGAGTGCGCCCATGAAGTTACCATAATCGAGGCGATCGATCGCCCCGCGATCGATCCCGGCGTCGTCGATGGCCGCGGCGGCGGCCTCGGCAAACAGATCGCGGCCGGCGCGGTCGCCGTGGTCGCCGAACGGCGTCAGACCGACGCCGGCGACACGCACAGTCGTCATACTTGGGAATTCAACAGCAAAGGATAAAACGATGACTCAGTCGGCGGTCGCTGTGGTGGACCCCGACGCGTTGGCAACGCAGCCCCATTTCAGCCGATGTACCGCAGTTCCTCGTCGGGGATCGCCTGCTGTTGGGACTGCATCTCCTGGATCTTGCCGACGACCTCCTCCATCTCCTCGGCGCGATCCTCCAGGGAGCTGAAATCAACCTCGAAGTCGAGTACCGTCTCCAGCACTTCGAGCACCGCCTGTGCGCTTTTGGGGTCGACAAGGTAGCCGCTCGTTTCGCCCATCAGACAGGCCGCATCGAGGCTACGTCGTTTTCCCAGCCCGAGGATCAGACCGCTGACGCCGACGATCCCGCCCTCTGGCTCATCGGCGCGAAACTCGACGCCGGCGTCTTCGAGCGGCGACCGCTGGCCCTCGGTCGTAACCGCGCCAAGCACCGTATACTCCTCGATGAGCTCACCGGTCGGGACGCCGCCAAGCGCGTAGGCGGTCTCGACGCCGAGCGATTCGGCCGCATCGAGGAAGGCGTCGGCCAGCCTGTAGTGGCCGGCGTTGGTGGCTGCCTGGTGGTCGCCGGTCAACACGACGAGATCAGGGCCATCACCCTCGGTCGTGACAGCATGGAGTTCCGCGCAGGTGAGATCGGCAACCCCCTCGTCGTCGACGGTGACCTGCGGCGGGAACTCGTCGGCGTACACCTGTCGTACCAGCTCGCTGTCGAGCTCCTCGACGAGATGTTCGGCCGCAAGCTTGCCGACATGGCCGACGCCCGGCAGTCCTTCGATCAACACCGGATCGCGGAGATCAGGCTCCGCAAGCGAGTTGATCTCGATTTCGTCCATGGCCCTACTCGCGGTCGCTTCGCTTAAGAGCCCGTCGGTACTCGCCGTAGGGATCTTCGGGACTGAACGGGGCGGGCGCGCTGTTTTCGGTCGGGTTGCCGCACTCGGGGCAGGTGTCGCCGAGGCTGTAGACCGGCCGGTCGTGTTCGGTCTTCCACGCGCCACAGACGCGGATATCGGATTTCATAAAACGAGAAGAGAGTGCGGATTACTCGTCGTCTTCGCGTCGCTCGCGGTGGTACTCGCCCTCGCCGCCGGCGGCCGCGATGGCCTCGGTGGCGCGGTCGGCACTCGCCTCAAGCTCGGATTCAGCAGTTTTGTAATCCGGTGCCTGCACCTTGATCCGGTATTCGGGCGCGCCGACGTAGGTGACTTCGAGTTCAACCTCGGGTGGCACCTCGCCGTTGCCCTCCGCCGCTTGGAGAGCTTCTTTCACGTCGTCGACGCCGTCGGGGCTTGGACAGCGCAGATCGACGTAGCCCGTGACGGTGACGTACGGCACCGAGACGTTGTTGCGGGCGGTCTGAACGATCGCTTGGACGTGTTCCTCGCCGAGATCGGTGTCGTCGAGGGCGTCGGTGCCGTGGATCGCCGCCTGCTCGAAGGCCTCGTACAGCGTGTCGTATTCGGCCAGCAGGCCGTTGACGACCGTGCTGTAGGTGTCGTCGTCGACATCCTCGCCGAGGGCGAGCTCCATCCAGTTGTCGGCCTTCTGTTGGTTTTTCCAGGCCTGGATGGTGTCCTTGCGCTGGTGTTCGTTGACATCCTTGATCGAGAGATCGATCTGTTGGGAGGACTCGTCGACATCCAGCACCTTGGCGACGACGGTCTGGCCTTCCTGGACGTGATCGCGGACGTTTTTGATCCAGCCGCTGGCGACCTCGCTGATGTGAGCCAGCCCACGTTTGTCCTCGTACTCATCCAGATCGACGAACACGCCGAAGTCGGCGATCTCATCGACCTCACCGACGACAAGGTCGCCGACCTCGGGGTAGCCACTGTACTTCATTGATCGGGGGGCTTACCGTGCCTCGACGGTCTCGCCGACCTCGTGGTCGATGGTGGCTTTGCCGCCGGTCGGCGTCGCCAGCGTGGTGCCGCAGACCGCACAGTTGACGACCGTCGCGGTCTTCTCGAAGACGATCTGTTCGTTGCCGCAGTCGCTGCATTCGACGGTAACAAAGTTGCCTGCCATACTTACTCCTGGAAGGTGAGTCGGCCGGCGCGCCATCCCTCACGGATGTGGGCGGTGCCACAGTCGCTGCAGCGGTAGGTGAGGTTGGTTTTCTTCGTTGGCTTGTCGCCACCGGGCACCTTCGAGAACTTCCCGGCGTTGCCGATCGTCGAGGTCTGACGGTCGCGCTGGCGGTCTTGTACCTTCTTCATTCCGGTGGAGCGACCGGAGCGAACCTTCTCGACTTCGTGTTCGTGGTGAGCATCACAGTGCGGACAGTATGTATTCATCCGGCGTGGCATTTCCATGGTGTAATCTCCTTGGCGTCGCTTTGCCGTGAGTATATAAAACGCGTTTGGTTCGCGGTCAGTGAAGTGGTTGGAAAAGCACTTAGGCACAGATCTGCGCTTCGGCGTCGACTACGATAGCAGCGTCACTGCACACACCAACTGATGGGCGAGTTGCTAAGGGGTTGATGCAGTGACGGACGACGAGCAATAGCCACCCAGAATTTGAACTGAGTTTGAGCACTCTTCGTGCCGAGTCGGATCGATTGTTGAAAAATCACTATCCGACCACCAGCCGCACCCACATCTGCATGTCAGCATTCACCCTCTACGACCGACCAGATTGTCCGTACTCGAAACGCGTGCGCCGCATGCTTGACGTACTTGAGGTCAACCACGAGGAGGTCATCGTCCCGGAATCAAAGGCCGACCGCGACGATCTCGAATCGATCACCGGCCAGCGCGGTGTCCCGGTGCTCGTCAGCGACGATCTCCCGGAGGGCTACATCGCCGACAGCGGTGATATCTCCTCGTATCTCAAGGAGAACTACAACTGACGACGCTCGCGGCAGTGACCACGGATCGAGTGAGACACAACGAGATCGATGGCGTTCAGTCCCTCCACGGGGACGCTTTTCCCAGGCGTTAGTCACCACTCAGAGTGTCAGCACACCACTCAGGGCACAAGAGCATCACTCGGTTAGTGACTGGTCTGCATACGCGAGCCCGACGGTCAGCACAAACATGCCTGCCAACATGAGATACACTGTTGCAACATATGGCGTGGAATATTCGTCGATCTGTGTAGCGAAGCCGAGTCCGGCCAGTGGCATCACTACCAGCGCGATCGCGTACCGCGCTTTTCGAAACCAATGCATCAGGCTGGTGTCGGGAAGCGTAGGGTATCAGATTTTGGTATCAGTATCAGATTTTGTCTCACGCTGTTCGGAAACGCACGAGCATCGTTCTATGACACACTCACCACGATGGGGTACGCGAGGCTCGCTGTCAACGGCGGTAGCACGAAAACCCACGGGATGAGTAGCGCGTGGGTCAACACGAAAACACCAGGTGGAGTGGGTGGCCACCGAAGGGTGGCACAGTGGGACGACAGCAACCGCGGTCGCGTTAGCGACGGCGGCGCTGGGAACGACGCCGGTAGACGGTGCCGCTCGTCGCCCGCATGCGGCTGTACCGCGAGCCGCTGTCGGTGGTTGCCCGGAACCGCTTGTATCGAGCGGTTTTGATACTTGATCGTTTTGTTTCAACTGACTTTCTTGCCATCATCGCATCTAAAAACACGGTATATGCATATATTTGTTTGACTAAAGCGGAAATCTGTGAGAGATATGCGAATTTGCCGTGAATAAAATAATGTACAACTCGGGTGAGAGTAAATTTTGTTGTTCAATCGATCCCCAGATCGCGGCAATAGTTGAGAAACCAAACGATAACGAATGTTTCTGTATGTGAATTGTGGTTAGCTGCCAAATATGTTGAAATTATCAATAGAACGGCGGAGACGCCAACTGTCTGGATAGCTTGTGTGTCTCGTCGTCGCTGTGTCGATCACAGGTATCGGTTGCTGAGCACTTCGAGACGACCGATTCCTGTGATGAGCAATGCCGCGAGCCGCAGGGATCGGCCGGGATTTGAACCTCACTCGTTTGCTCACTCCGTTCGCGTCACTCGCTGTTTCAAATCCGGCGTGATACAGACAGCTTTCGACGAGAAGTGAGCGATATGGCAGTCGCTCGCAGTGTTATCTTCGGCAGTATGTGCCGGCCGGGATTTGAACCGAACCCAGACGTGCTCGCTCACTTCGTTCGCTGTGCGCGACTGGGAGGATTCAAATCCGGCGAAGCAAGAACCGCGCGGCGCGGATAGTGCGCCGCGCTCGTACTGTGCCGGCCGGGATTTGAACCCGGGCCATGAGCTTGGAAGGCTCAGGTCCTACCACTAGACCACCGGCACGCACCACCCACTTTCCGGTGGCACACTAATACCTTACCGATTCAGCGTCGTCAGTCGTCGGCAAACGTCGCGGCGGCCTCCCGAAGCTCCGGCGAAACCCCTGGCACCTCGGTCTCCGCGACCGGCCCCTCAGCCTCAAGTTCGGCCAGCGACTTGGGGAATGTCCGCAGTTCCTTGTGGATCGCCAACCCGGCGCGAGCACCCTTGCCCATCGCCACCGGCACCTGATTGTGGCCCTGCGTGATGTCGCCGACAGCGTAGACCCCATCGACGGTTGTCGCCCCGTGGTCGTCGACAACAACCGTTCCGTCATCGTTGAGCTCACAGCCGAGATCGGTCGCCAGTCCGGTGTTGTAATCCGAGCCATACATCGCAAAGCCGCCGCGGTACTCTCGGGTGGTGCCATCCTCGAAGGTGAAGCTTTCGAGCCAGCCATCCTCGCCCTTCGAGAGGCTCTCGATGTCCTCGTGGATCACGTCGACGGGATGACCCTCAACGAGTCGCTGGGTTTCCTCGCTCCACTCGATCTCGTCGCCACGAGTCAGAATATCAACCTCGTCGGTGAAGTTGAGCATGATCATGGCGACGTGGGCCGTAGCCTCGCCGGTGCCCATCACATACACCGATTCGTCGATGAACATGTAGGCATCACAGTGCAGACAGTAGTGCAGCCCCTTCCCGGTTCGCGGTAGCGGCGGCTCGGGTCGCTCATCCGAAAAGCCCATCCCGAGAACGACACGGTCGGCAACGATCTCGGTATCGTTGCCGCTGAGATGGAACCGGCCGTCGTCGGTTCGGGCGATCTCGTCGATGAGATCCCGAACCACGTCGCCGCCGTAGCTTTCGACCTGCTCGGTGGCGGTCTGGAGAAACTCGTTGCCCGAGATCTCCTCGGGAACCCCGATGACGTTGTGCGTATCCAGCATCATCGCCGCGCGGCCGCCGCCGCGGTCGATGACGACCGTGTCGTGGCTCAGCCGCGTCGTGTACAGCGCGGCTGACAGCCCAGCCGGCCCACCGCCGACCACCGCAACCTCATACTCGTCGGCCTCGACCTCAGGATCAACACCCTCCGTGGTACTCATGTATACCTCCCTAACGCCCCCAGTCATATAACTCCGCACCAGTTATGCGAGCCAGCTACAATATCGATTCGACGGGCCACGTGATCGGCGTCGCGTCGCTGTCGGCGGTTGTCACGATCGCATAACAGTTCCCACTGGAGACGGTCACAACAAGGGGTTCGATCGCGTCGACAGCGTTCAGGGCCGCCCGAAACGCCTCAGGATCGTAGATGTGGTAGTATCGATCGACCGTCTCGCCGCCGGGTAGCGTCCACTCGACGGTCGTGTCAAAGGCCGTCTCGGCGTCGAAGCGATCGTGGGCGGTGCTCCACGCCGAGATGAGCGCGAGCCCACCCGGCTGCAACACGCGCCCGAGTTCGGCGAGGCTCTCCCGGCGTGTCGACTCCGGCCGGAGATGATGCAGCGTTGCGACATAGACGATCTGCCCAAAGGTGTCGTCAGCGAACGGGAGCGTGGCCGCATCGCCCTGCACGAGATCGGCAGCAAACCCGTGGTCGCGTTGGCGGGTCGCCGCCGCCGACAACAGCCCGCGGCTCACGTCGACGCTGATGGCGTCGGCACCGTGTTCGGCCAGAAGCTCGGTATGACGACCGTTGCCACAGCCGAGATCGAGGCCCCGATCAAGCCCCTCGTGGTCGGCGATCGCCGTCACGAACGACTCGACCTCGGGCCAAGCGTAGGCTCGCGTCGACGCGAAGTGGTCGGCGATACGGTCGTAGACAGCCTGAACATCCCCGGCCGCTCGCTCCTCGCTGTCGGTTGGTGTCGACGACGACTCCGACTCTTCGCTCATACCTGGTGGTTCCACGACCGGCGATAAAACCGTCCTGCATCCCCGAGCGATATCGACACCGAGAACGGCGGCTATTCATCCGCGAAAAACCGACCGTGAAATCCAAACGGCTCGACGTGCGGCAGGGCGGCCCGTGCTTGCAGCGTTAGCGTCTCGGCATCGAAGACGAGTAGGCTGGTCTGTTCTCGCGCCACGTCGAGTGCGGTCGCCACCACGACACCGTCGTCGATCGCGTCGCCGTCGGGTCGCTGGATCGGGATCGGCTCCTCAAGATACACCGACTCCGCCCACCACTCCTGTGCCGTGCCGTCGTCGCAGTCGACTTTCACCAGCCCGGTGGCACCATCGCGGTCGGTGGCTTGGCCGTAGGCGTAGCGGTGGCGACGACCGACCGCGGCCCGCGGGACACGCGGCAGTTCCATCCCGCCGGCGTACAGCCGTGTCCGAGCGATGTCGTCGCTGGCGGGGTCGATCCGGTATCGTACGAGCCGGCCATCCGGCACGTCAGGGAACCCCTCGCCGTCGAGTTCGGCCATCGACAGCGCGCCGACGATGTCGCTGTCGGGGAACTCGATAAGGTCGAGGACGATCTCGCTTTCGTCCCGAAAGGCGTTGACGTGGTGGAAACAGAACGTCGCCTCGAAGGTCGGTTCGGCGACCAGCTCGCCACTCCCGCGGTCGACAACGAGCAGCCGCGTCGCTCGCTCGGGTTCCCACCGCAACATATCGATCGCGCCCTCCGAAAACGGGTTCAGGGCGCGCAAGATCGACAGCGTCAGCGGCGATTCGACCAGCAGGACGTGGCGGTCGGTCACACTGCAGTCGTGGATGTACGCCGGCCCGCGGGCGTCGATCGAGGTGATCAGCTCCCGACGGCGGCTGTCGCGTGGAATCCGGTAGAGATGGTACTGCGGTTGACGGCCAAACTGGGTCGCAAAGCCGATCAGTTCCTCGTGGTGGGGGTCGTCGACGAGATGGGCCGCGGTGATATGTTCGGTAATGTCGTCGTCGAAAATGAACTCGCCGTGGGTCGCCAGCGTCTCCGGGTCGAACGAAACTCGACGAGGGGCCTCAGTAAGGGCGACGTACTCGCCGTCGATCCTGGCGACATGGACGTTGGCGTTATCGGTCGGCTCCGGCAGACCGAACGACCGGAGGGTATCGAACACGCGCCGCCAGCCGCGGGTGTCGGTACCGAACTGCCCGGTCAGTCGGCCGGCCTCAGCGTCAGCATACGCGTCGCTGCGGAGGAAGCGATTCGAGTACCGTACCGCGCCATCATCGAAGGCATACCGGCGCAGCATCGCCAACCCGTCAAACCAGTGGTTGACGCGCCGATCACCGACGGTGAACCGCCCGGGGCCGTTGCGGATGAGCGTCCCCGAGAGCCACCCGGGGATCGTTCCCTCGATGGGCGGGCGGTAGTCGTCGTACTCGGTCGTGGCTGACCGAAAGCCGAGTGGGGTCGAATCGGCCACACCACATGGTCGGCGAGCCAGCGATATCAACCCTTGGCGGTTCCTGCTCCCTTCCGTGTCGGCAGCAGCCAGTTGACTGCTACCTACAGCACGTCAAGCACGACGATCGACAAATATGCCGACAGAACGTCCAGGGGTCACGCCCACCGGCAACTCACTCGAAATCCCAGATCCCGACCCGCTCTTGCTGTGCGGTCGCTTCGGTCGTGGCGAAGGAGTCCCGAAGCCGGAACTCACTCTCATAGAGCCGCGCGTAGCCGTTTGACAGCAGCAGCGAGTTGAAGTTCTCGCCGTCAACGTAGATGTAGGCCAACAGCCGGCCGTAGCCGCCACGGCGATCCGACTCGGGGTCGACGACGAGCCGAACTTCCGTGCCGGCTAGCGTGCGCTCGGCGAACTCGGTTGCGTTCCCACCCCACGAAACGAGGTGTGCTCGGCCGGCTTCGGTGTCAGGGATCCCCTCGAACTCCCCCGGCGAGACGGTATTTGGCGGTGTTTCCGGCGTATCGACACCGAGGAGTCGAACTGTCTCAGTGGTGCCGTTTGCGTACCGGATCTCAACTGTGTCGCCATCGATGACACGGGTGACCGTGACGTTCCACGACAGCCCTTCGGCCGTCACGACAGGCTCGGCCGTCGGCTCGGCATCCGGCGTCGGCAGCGGGGAAATCCCGCTACAGCCGGCAAGGACGACAACGACAGCGAGCGCGAGGACGACAGCCGCGGCGCGTCGGTGCTGCATACGCCTCATGGTGGCGGTGGTGACAAGAAACGAGCGGCTTCAATCGAGGGCCGTTCGCCCAAGCAGAAAGTACAGCACGATCCCGAGCAGCGGGGCGAGGAAGACGACGATCGCCCACAGGAACGCCGGCTGGCCGCTGTTCTCGGTGGCATCGGCGTACGTCCAGACGATCAAAGCGAGCTGGACAACCAACGTCAGCACTGCAAACACCATGATGAAGAAGGTTGCTGGCCCCGGGAAAGCCAGGACAATGGAGGGCAACATACGCGCATCTGTCGGCGGGAGTCTCAAATCGGTTGTGGTTTGACTCCCGTTCAGCCACGTCGGCAGCTTCAACCAATTTGGGGTTTGTGCGGCCGCTGCACACCCGCTCAACGGTTATGTAGTGTTCCGGCGAAGATAGCCTGTGACCCGCCTTACCAGACGCCACCTCCTCGCTGCAACCGGGATCGCCGCCCTCGCCGGCTGTAGCAGCGGCGACGCCGGCGGCGAGACGCTCTCCGGCCCGCTCGACCTCCCAACGGCCGACGAGGGGTTGCCGCTGCCGACGACCGCCGCCGCCCTCACCGACGAAGCCCGCTCCGGCGGGCCCTCGAAAGACGGCATCCCTTCCATCGACGACCCTTCCTTCATCGAGCCCGACGAGGTCGACTTCCTCGATCCGGGTGATCCGGTGTTCGGCGTTGCCCGTGACGGCGCGACGAAAGCCTACCCCCAGAAGATCCTCGTCTCCCACGAGATCTGCAACGACGACCTCGACGGGACGCCGGTTAGCGTCACCTACTGCCCGTTGACCGGCACCGTCCAGGGGTTCTACCGCGGCAACACCGAGTTCGGCGTTTCGGGCCGGCTCATCAACGCCAATCTCGTGATGTACGACCGGACGACGGAGGCGTGGTGGCCACAGATCCTCGCGACGGCGATCCCGGGGCCTTGGAACGAAAATCCGGAAATTCGGTCGCTTCGGGAATTCCGCCTTATCTGGACGACGTGGGAGGCGTGGCGCGAGCAACACCCGGATACCCACGTCCTCTCGACGGACACCGGCTACGCACAGAACTACGGCCGCGATCCATACGGCTCCTACAACCCTCGCGGCGGCTACTACGACAGCGAGAGCATGCTGTTTCCCGGGCGTGTCGACGACGACCGCTACCACCCCAAGCGCGTCGTGATGGGAGCCCGCACCGCCGACGGCGCGGTCGCCTTTCTCAAGGACGCGCTCCGAGAGCAACGGACGATGATTGGCGACCTCGGCGGCACGCCGGTCGTCGCCGTCTACGACGACCGCTACGACACCGGCTACATCTACCAAAATCCCGACGAGCAGGCGGTCACCGCGGAGGCGGGACAGCTCGCCATCGACGGCTCGACGTACGCACCCGACGCACTCCCGCTGTCGCGGATCCACACCTTCGACGCGATGTGGTTCGCGTGGGTCGGCTACTACCCCGAGACGAACGTCTATGACTGACACACGGCTCGCCCGGCTCGCTGGCGCGCTCTCGAAGACGCGAGCCGCGTCGGCGATGACGCTCCGCCGGCGGGACGGACAACTGGTCTTCGCCGCCGTGAGCACCGCGTATCTCCTCGTGTATCTGTGGGCCATCGGTCATCTTGCCGCCGGGTTGGGCGGTTTCAGCGTCACCGTCGTCGACGACCCGCTGGCGACGCTGCTGCAGTCCGAAGGCACGTTCTCGTTTCGCCCGGTCGCCAGCGTCGTACTCGGCCCGGTCACCTATCTGGCCTCGCTGAACACACTGCTCGGCGGCGCGGTCGCCGCGCTGGTCGGGCTGAACCTCGCAGTCAGTTACCTGGCGTGGCGACAGCCGGCAGCCTGCGGGATCGGCCAGTCCTCATCCGGCCTCGTCGCCGGGATTCCGGCGTTGCTCTCGGGGACGGCCTGCTGTGGCCCGGTCGTGTTGATCGCCGTCGGGATTCAGGCCTCAAGCGCGCTGTTGACCGCGTTTCAGTTTCTGCTGCCGGCGGCCGTGCTCATGCTACTCGGGAGCCTGCTACTGGTCGGCCGACAGATCACTGTTGGGTCGGCGAAACATCCATCAGCCGGTGGGGAGTAGGCGTACAACACCCGAAGCGACAATGAGCAATATCGCCTGCTGCGACGACCACGGCTACTTCGACACCGCAGAGTGCCCCTCTTGCGGAGCGGCCGGAACCCACATTCTCGATGGCTCGACCCGACGACAGATATCAAAATTCCTCAGCGGCGCGTTGCGGCACTTCCCCGAGGATGCCGGACTCGACCTCGACGAGGCCGGCTGGACAGCCCTCGATAGCGTCATCGATCGTGCAAGCGAGAAGTACAATATCGACCGCGAGGCGGTCATCGGCATCATCCAAACCGATCCAAAAGGCCGCTTCGAGGTCGACAACGACCGGGTGCGGGCCGCCTACGGCCACTCGGTCGACGTCGATCTGGAATCCGGTGGGACGCCGGTACCTGACACGCTGTACCACGGCACCGCGCCGGACGCACTCGACTCGATCCACGAGTCAGGACTCAAACCGATGAACCGGCAGTACGTCCACCTCAGCGAGTCGGTCGACGATGCGAAGGAGGTCGGCAGCCGTCATGCGACCGATCCCGTCATCCTGCGGGTCGACGCGGCCGCAATGGGCGACGACGGCCGGACGATCACGAAACGTGGAAAAAGCGTCTACACGACCGACCGCGTCCCACCGCGCTATCTCTCGGAACGCGACTGAACGGGTGTCGTTACCCCGACTCGGCTGTGTCGTCACCCGGATCGTCGCTGTCGTCGCTGTCGTCGTTTTCGGGGGTGTTGGGATCGACATCGCTCCCGTCAGCACCCTCATCGATCGGCGTGAGTCGCACCTGTTCGACTCTCGCCCCGTCGACCGCGGTGACTTCGATCCGGTAGCCGCCCGCAGTGACCGTCTCGCCAACGGTCGGGGAGCCGCCGAGTCGACCGAGCGTCAGTCCACCGATCGTCCCATATGTGGTGTCGAAGTCGACACCAAGCGCGTCGCTGACCTGCTGTACCGAACACGCGCCGTCGACGAGATAGCCGCCGTCGACGTCCGTGATCGTTGGTTCCGGCGTTCGCGCGTCAAAGGCATCCTGGAGGTCGCCGACAACGACCTCGATCATGTCTTCGACGGTGACAATGCCTTCGAGGGTTCCCCACTCGTCGATAACGACGGCGAGTTGGTGGTGTTCATCCTGGAGCAGCGACAGCAGATCGGCGACCGGCATCGTCTCGGGCACGAGCGGGAGGTCGCGGGCCATCTCGCCGGCGGTCATGTCGTCGGTATCCTCAACACTCGCCGCGAGCAGATCCTTCGTATCGATGTAGCCGACGACCGCTTCCTCGTTGTCGGTGTCGTCGATGACGGGGTAGCGCGTGTGGCCGTGCTCGATCACCAGCGAGCGTGCCTCGGCGAACCGCATCCCGGCCGGGACGGTCACGACGTTCGGGCGTGGCACCATCACGTCGCGGGCGGTGATGTCGTCGAGTTCGAAGACGCGTTCGATCATCTCGACTTCCTCGCCGGCAACAGAGCCGTCACTCCCGGCTCGGGCGAGTACCATCCTGATCTCCTCCTCGGAGAGCGTTTCCTCGGTTTCGGAAGCCGCCGGGATGCCGAGCAGCCCGGTAAATCGGTTTGCCGCACCGTTGAAGACGATGAGACCGGGGTAAAACAGGTAGTAGAAGAACTTCATCGGCGGCGCGATCAGCAGCGCGAGCTTTTCGGCCTCGGCGATGGCGACGGTTTTCGGTGCCAACTCGCCGAAAACGACGTGGAGGAACGTCACGACGCTGAATCCGATGGCGACGGCGACGATGTGGAGCGTGCCAGCCGGCAACACCGGTTCCAAGACGGGTTCGAGCAGCGCGGCAACCGCAGGTTCGCCGATCCACCCCAAGCCGAGTGAGGCGACGGTGATCCCCAACTGTGTCGCCGCGAGGTAGTCGTCGAGGCTGTTGACGGCCTCCTGGAGCGTTTTTGCGCCCGGGCGACCCTCATCGACCATCTGCTCGACGGCGGTCGAGCGGATCTTGACGAGGGCGAACTCCGAGGCGACGAAAAAGCCGTTGAGCCCCACCAAAAACAGTGCTGCGAGGAGTCGGCCTGCCGACCACGCGAGTGCTACCATCGGTCGCCTCCGGCAGTGGGCGTATCGGCACTATTCAGGCAGCGACCATCGTCGTGACAGCGTTGCCAACGCGAACGGGACGACTGACGGCGGGGAAACATGGCTCCAGGTTTTTGACGTGTCTACTAAGCCCTGCTGCTTGGGTTGTCGCCGAGTATCGGCTCCGAACTGGGTCGCCCCGGGCCGATCAGATCAGATCAGATCGGATCGAGCACATCGTCGTCGTCGGTCAGCAACTCTTCAGTTTCCTCCTTCCGCACCTCTTCCTGTTTTTCGATGTTCTCCTTTGCTTCGACGGCCTGTTCCTGTAGCTGATCGATTGAGGGGATATCGGTCACATTCGAGAGCAACACGACCGCAGAAAGCGTGTCGGCATCAGGTCGGGGATCATCCCCCGAGAGGACTTCGACGCTTTCGGTCGTCTGTTCGATCCACCGGCGACCGCTCTCGATGCCCTTCCGCGAAATTGCCTCCCCCGGCCCCGACACGATCAGCAGCGAGCGTTCCGCCGAATCGATATCCGCCGGACAGGTAAGCCGTGACTGGACGGCCTGCCTGATCAACCCGTTTACCTTCGTGGCACTGTCCGCACCGTTCCAGTCGTGGGTGCCGTTCGACCGGAGGCTTGAGAGGAACCCGCCCTGTTCGGGAATCCGGTCGCTTTCGGCGTAGGCGATCGTACTCACCCCGTTTTCCGAGAGTGTCCGGCGGATGTCACTCGAATCCATCGCGTTTTCGGAGACCGGCGAGTCATCGATCTCGCCCGCACTGAGTAGTGTGACGACGCGCTTTGCGATCTCCTCGTTGGTGCGGTCGTAGCCGCCTTCGACCGTATCCCCGCTGCCGCGCCAGACGTCGTTATCGAACAGGATGAGATTCGTCGTCGAATCGGCGAACGTCCGAAACGAGCGCGCAGCGTTCAGTACGGCCCGGCCGCCTTCGTCCCGACTGGGGAGCACAGCGAGGCCATAAACCGGTTCGTCGTACTGCTCGCGGATCTGTTCGGCGAGCCGCGGGGCACCGCCGCTTCCCGTGCCACCGCCCAGCCCGGCGACGACGAGAAACGCGTCGATATCGTACACCGGCACGGTATCCAGCGCGCGGTCGATCTCGTGGCGATCCATCTCGGTTATCTCCGCGCCGAGTTCCGGATCGGCACCGACGCCGTGGCCTTTCACGCGGGAATCGGTCTGGCCGATCAGGAACTGGTGTTCCTCCGGGAGGTGTTCGAGTCGGGCGAGATCGACCCGGGCGGTGTTCACTGAGAGTGCTGTTTTGATGAGATCCCGGTTGGTCTTTTGTTCGTACCAGAGCAGTTTGTCGGTTATTTTCCCACCGGCGTTGCCGAAGCCGATCACGGCGAGTTTCATGCGAGACCCCTTAGAACGAACCGACTTTGTACATCAGGGGCTACTACAGCGGCGCGAGTGTAACAACGGCTTACCGGCCGTTTTCTGTCTGTAGGTTGTCGGAGGCAGTCCCCAACTGTCGGACTTAGGTATCTATGCTGCTCACTCCTGTCTACCATCGCGTGAACTCGCTTCGTTCGTTCGCTGACTTTAGACACTCCTTCGTTCCACTCAGTCGTGTCTAAAATAGCGTGAACTCGTTTCACTCGTTCACTGACTTCCGCAACTCCTTCGCTTACGCTCAGTCGTGGCGGAAGGCGTGCGTGTTCGCTTCGCTCACACGCCGCTTTCAGACATTCCTTCACTTCGTTCAGTCATGTCTGAAACAACGCATCCCGGTGAAGACCATCGCCATCCCGTGGTCGTCGGCAGCCTCGATCACGTCCTCGTCGTTGACAGAGCCGCCGGGCTGGATCACGGCCTCAATGCCGGCCTCGGCGGCGGCGTCGATCCCATCCGGGAACGGGAAGAACGCGTCGGAGGCCATGACCGCACCCTCGGCTGATTTGCCTTCGGCGTCGCGCTCGGATTTCTTCGCGGCGAGTTCGACGGCGTCGACACGGGAGACCTGCCCGACGCCGAGACCGACCGTCTCGGTGCCAGTCGCAAACGCGATCCCGTTGGATTTGACGTGCTTCAGGGTTTGCCACGCGAACGACATCGTTTCGAGTTCCTCGTCGGTCGGCTCGCGCTCGGTGACGACTTCGAAGTCTTCAGGATCTGGCGACGCGAGGTCGCGCTCTTGGACGAGCCGCCCGCCAACAATCGGCTTCTCGGTCATCGTCTCCGAGATGTCGCCGAGTTCGCCCACATCGAGGATGCGGAGGTTGTCTTTCTCGGTCAGCACGTCGAGGGCGGCGTCGGTGTAGCCGGGCGCGATGACGACCTCCTTGAAGGAGTCGACGACCTGCTCGGCGGTTTCGGCGTCACAGGTGCGGTTGAGCGCGACGACGCCACCGAACGCGCTCTTGGGGTCGGTGCGGAGCGCGCGGTCGTAGGCGTCGGCCAGCGAGTCCGAGACGGCACAGCCTGCGGGGTTGGTGTGTTTGATGACGGCGGCGGCGGGCTCGTCGAACTCCTTGATCAGATTGAGCGCGCCGTCGGCGTCGTTGTAGTTGTTGTACGACAGCTCCTTCGCGCCCTCGTTAAGTTGTGGTGCGGAGACAACGTTGGCTTCCTCGCAGGTGCCGTCGGCGTAGACCGCGCCGTCCTGGTGGGGATTTTCGCCGTACCGCAGCGTGTCGGCGAGGTCGTCGGCGACGAGTCGTCGCTGTGGGAAGTCGCCGCCGGTGTCGCCTTCGATTTCGACGTTTTCGGCCGCGCGGTCGACGCTGACGCGATCCTCCGCGAACCAGCGAACAGCCCGTGGGTAGGCGGTAAACTCGCCCTCGTAGAGGACGCGATCTTTGAGGTCGTCAACGTCGTCGCCCTCGTAGACCGGTACGGCTTCTTGGGTGACGATGGGGCCGGCATCGACTTCCTCGGTGACGACGTGGACGGTGCAGCCGGTCATGCGAACCCCGGCGTCAAGCACCTGCTCGTGGGCGTCCATGCCGGGGAACGCCGGCAGCAACGAGGGGTGGACGTTGAGCGTCGTCGGCGCGTTGTCGATGAACTCGTCGGTCAGAATTCGCATGTAGCCGTCGAGACAGACGAGGTCGAAATCGTACCCTTCCAGCGTGTCAATGATGCGCTGTTCGTGTGACTCGCGGGATTCGCCGTCCTCGCGGGTGACGACTTCGGTCGGGATGCCGCGCTCGGCGGCCCCCTCGACGACGGGCGCGCCGTCCTCGTTCGTCAGGACGATAGCCAGCTCCGCACCGCCCGGCGCGCGGTCGGCGATATGCAGCAGATTTCGGCCGCGATTGCTCGCTAAGCCGGCGATTTTCACCATATCTCAGCGTTTCTCGGGGCGGGAAAAACAGTTGCGGTCGGCCGTAGTAGCTGACTCTGCGAGGGATTCACACGATATAGTGACGCGATGGTATTCCGAAACAAACGTGCAAGCAGGTTCCTCGGTAAGCCTCTCAGCCACACACCTGGCGGACTGAAAGGGCGAGGTTCTCTCGACGAACCCGGACGACGCAAGCACTGCAGGAGCGAGCGAAGCGAGTGACGAGGAGCGCAGGGAGTCCCGGGAGTCGAGAGATCCGAGGGCTTTCTATACGCGTATTTGTCTCACTCAGATCCGCATCCAAACATTCTGTAGTGGCCCTTCGACACGCTTTTGCGACTGCCACGGGCACCGTCGGCTATGACCGGTCTCTCCCGTAGTGACCCGCTGGCGGCGGTCTCGCCGTTGGACGGACGGTACAGCCGCCGGACGGCTCCCCTCTCGCCGTACGCCAGTGAATCCGGGCTCATGCGCGCTCGCGTGCGTGTCGAAGCCGAATACCTGATCGCGCTCGCCGAGCTCGACGCTGTCGGTCTCGATCTCACTGCCGACGAGGAGGCAGCGATCCGGGCTACCTACGAAGATTTCGACGGCGACGACGCCGAGTTGATCAAACGGCTTGAAGTCGAGGGGGCGGCGGGCTACAGCGCGACGAACCACGACGTGAAAGCCGTCGAGTACTTCCTGCGGATTCGACTGGAGGAGGCCGCCGCGGTCGCCGACGCCGAGCGACTCTACCCGTGGCTCCACTTCGGGCTGACCAGCGAGGACGTGAACAACCTCGCCCACCGGCTGCTGATCAAACCGGCTGTCGAGGACGTGTTGCTGCCGGAACTCCGGGAGATACGCGACTCGCTGACCGACCTCGCCCACGAGCACCGCGATCTCTCAATGCTCGCTCGCACCCACGGCCAGCCGGCGACGCCGACGACCTTCGGCAAGGAGATGGCGGTCTACGCCGCTCGGCTTGGCAAAACGATAGCGCGCGTTCAGGCGGCGACTGACGACCTCGCGGGCAAACTCGCCGGAGCCTCGGGCACCTACGCCGCCCACCACGCCGCGTTCCCCGGGGTCGACTGGCAGGCCTTCGCCCACGAGTTCGTCGCTGATCTCGGGCTCGATCATGCCGCAGTAACGACGCAGGTCAACCCCTGTGACGACGTGGCCGCGCTCTTCGACGCGCTGCGCGGCGTCAACAACGTTCTGATCGATCTGGATCAGGATATGTGGCTCTACATCTCGGATCGCTACCTCGGCCAGCAAACCGTCGACGGCGAAACCGGATCGTCGACGATGCCGCACAAGGTGAACCCCATCGACTTCGAGAACAGCGAGGGCAACCTCTCGAAGGCGAACTCGGATCTCACCTTCCTCGCCGACTACGTGACGACCTCGCGGCTCCAGCGGGATCTCTCGGATTCGACGGTCAAACGAAACATCGGCGCGGCCTTCAGCCACTGTCTGATCGCCTACGGCAAGACGCAGGCCGGCCTCGGCAAGATCGTCCCCAACGAGGCGGTGATGACTGACGACCTCGAATCGACGCCTGAAATCATCGGCGAGGCCGTCCAGACGATCCTCCGTCGGGAGGGTGATACCGATGCCTACGAGCGCGTGAAGGAACTGACCCGCGGCAAGCAAGTCACCATCGAGGATTTCTACGACCTGTTCGAATCACTCGATGTCGACGACGACGTTCGGGAAGAACTGCTGGCGTTGACGCCGACTGGCTACACCGGTGTTGCCAGCGATCTTGCAGAGAGTACGGAGTAAGAAGCCGAGCGCGCTGCGTCTCAGGGGCTGTGGGCGTGGGCGACGACGACAGAGGAGTCAGCATCCTGTTGGACATCAGTCGAGGTTGAGCCGAAGACAAACCGCTCCAAGGGGCCGACAGTCGGCGCGCCCATCACCGTCAGATCGTAGTACTCCGACTGCTCGATGATGGCATCAGCCGCCGAATCAGCCTCATAGAGCCAGGTGTCGACGTTCTCAAACTCGCCCAGCGCGGTCGACGCCGTCGCCAGGATCTGTTCGCCACGCTCGCGGCTCGCCGCCCCCTCAGTTTCGACCACGTGAAAGAGATCGATCGCCGCGTCGTTGGCGGCAGCGATCGCCCGAGCAGTTTCGACCGCCAGCTGGCTGTGACGGCCGCCGGCGATCGGCACGAGGATCGACGCCAGCGTCTCGACATCGCCGCGGTTGTCGACGGTGAGCACATCTGTCCGATCGGCCAGCCGCTCGGCGTCGGTACCGCGGAGCCCCGAGAGCAGCGATGGCCGCGACTCGCGTTCCATCACGAGGGCCGAGGGGTTCCGTTGATCGACCGCAGGTTCGACATCGCTCGCCCCGGCGACAGCGGTGGCCGACTGGCTGTATGCGTCGCGGTGATCCGCCGGTAGTTGGACATCGTCAGCCGGGGGTGTGGTGGTCGACTCCGCAAGAAGCAGTTCGGTGTCCCGGACGGTCGCCATGGCGTGGGCGACCATCGCGCCACGCCGCGCGGCTGTCTCGTCGCTGATGTGGCCGACAAGACATGGCCCGTGGCTCTCAGTTGTTGGTGTCGACCCGGCGTCGTTGACCGCGATCATGGCTCGCAATGACGCCTGCTCGGATATAAATTCCACTGACCGTTCACGAGAAATGATGATTTACTAATATATGTAGGAGCTGTGTACGATCCAGAATTACTGTCAATCTGTGCAAAATTTCGGGAGATAACTGTGTGATCAATCAACGAATAGCTCGTTATAACCAGGTACTTACGTACGGCCCATCCTGCGTGTATCCCAGCTTCTCGCGGTAATACTGCCGGACGCCGATCCCGGAGATCACGCTGAGCTTCTCGAAGCCAGCGTCAGCCGCGAGCTCCTCAGCCGTCTCAAGCAGTCGGCGACCGTAGCCGCGGTGTTGCCAGTCGGCCTCGCCGGCCGGCTCGCCGATCCCGGCCTCGCTCCCGTAGACGTGGAGTTCCCGGACGATGGCCGCGTTCTGTAGCTCCCGGCGCACCGGGTCGTTCGGGAACCGCAGCCGGCAGAACCCGATCAGGAGGTCTTGTTCGGTATCCTCGTAGCTGATGAAGTGTTCGGTCCCGCCGCAGGCCTCGTAGGTGAGCACGTCGCGCTCGATATCGTCGGGGTTGGGATCGGCTTCGTTCATGCCGACCTCGCGGGCGCGGATATCCCGGCATTCGATGCCGTTGTCGTCGGCGTACTGTTGGGCCAACTGCCGGAGGTTCGACTTCCAGACGCCGGCGTCGATGAAGTCCGCGGGGATGTCCCGCTGAACGCGCTGGAGGCGGGTGTATTTCGGGATCATCCCCATGATCTCGCCGATGAGTTCGGCGGCCTCCTCGTTTTGCAGCGGTTCGTACTCGCCGCGTCGCCACATGTCGTAGGTGAGTGTGTCGCGGACGACAATGGTGGGATAGATCTTGAGGTAGTCGGGCTTGTAGTCGGGATTCGAGAACAACTGCCGGAAATCCTCCAGACACATCTCCGTGGTCATGCCGGGTTGGCCGGGCATCATGTGGAAGCCGACTTTGAACCCCGAATTCCGCAGCCGGCGGTTGGCGTCGATGGAGGCTTGGTTGCCGTGGCCGCGGTGCATCTCGCGGTTGATTCGCTCGTAGGTCGTCTGAACGCCGACCTCGACTTTCGTCCCACCGAGATCGAGCATGCGGTCGATCTGCTCGGGATCACACCAGTCAGGCTTGGTCTCGAAGGTGGTGCCGATGTTGCGGATGTCGCCGGTCTCGTTTTCGGCGATCACATCTTCGAGATATTCGAACTCATACTCCTCGGGATCCTGCGCGAAGCTTTCGCCCTCGGCGGCCGCGGGCTCGCTGTCGAGGTCGTAGTCGTTCAGGGCTTGGAGCGCGCGCTTGACGAACCACTCCTGGTAGTCGTGGCTGCGGGCGGTCATCGTCCCGCCCATCAGTATTAGTTCGACTTTGTCGACCGGGTGGCCGATGGTACGGAGTTGGTGGAGGCGTAGCGTCACCTGTCCATATGGGTCGTAGTCGTTCTGTTCCCCACGGGCGGCGGCGGGTTCGTGGCCGGTGTAGCTCTGCGAGGAGTCGAACTCGCTGGCCGGGCCGCCAGGACAGTAGAGACACTTCCCGTGGGGGCACATGTGCGGAGAGGTCATGATCGCCACCGGCGAAACACCCGACGCGGTGCGGACGGGCTTGCGCTTGACGACTGCTTTGACCGTATCGCGGTGTTCCTGTGGGGCGTACGACAGCAGCTCCGTGTTCTTTGGGACTTTCGGCGCGGAAAACTCCGAACAGACATCCAGCTTCGCGGATTCGAGGTCGTCGCGCTCGATCTCGCCATCGATGATCCGGGCGACAAGCTCCTCGCAGGCCTGTTGGAACGCGGCGGACTCGCCGGCAGCCTCGCCGTCAGCGGATTCGGAGCTCACAGCGACACCTCCGGTCGAGTGGGTTGCATTACCTCTTGGTGGTTGCGTTCGGCGGTTAAGCGTGTCGCTCGGCGATCTCGAACGGTCTTCCAGTACCGCACCGTCTACTCGGGGGGCTCCTCAGCTGCCTGCTTGATGACGAACACCGGCACCTCAGCCTTGTCGACAACGCGCTCGGAGACGCTGCCGAGCGATCGGAGTTTTTCCCGTGGCGTCTTGCCGTCGGTACCGATGACGATCACGTCGATGTTTTCCTCGGTGGACTCCTTGACGATCTCCTTATCGGGCGTGCCGCGCCGGACGGTCGTCTCGACAGCCAGCCCCTCCTCGGCGGCTGCATCGGCGACCTCCTCGACAGCGGCTTCGGCGTCGGCGGTCAACTCGGCGTCGACACCCTCGCGGTCGTCATCACCGGCGGCCTGTACCGAGCGGATATCGACGACCGACAGCGCGCGAACGGTTGCGTCGTTGTCGGCGGCCATCTTCAGGGCGTGCGGAAGCGTTCGCTGAATGGTCTCGCTGCCGTCGGTCGGCACCAAAATCGTCTCGTACATAGCTGTTCATAGAGTGGGTGGCCGCTTAATTTCATCCCCTTCATTCGGGCGTCGTGGTCGTCGCCCGCGAACCGCCACGGGCGGCAGCAGCGACTCAGTTGAACTGGCTGCGGCCGGCACTCCCCGAGACCTCGGCGAGATCGGCGTACACTTCGGCGATACGGTCGCGGATCTGCCGGCCGGCAACTCGTGGATCGAAGCGATCCTTGTTCGGGGCCCACTCCACGTCGTTGAAGAACGTATCGCGGTGGTCGTCGACGCCCTCAGGCGGCACGATCTCGTCGGGCTCCTCTCGGTAGAGATCGAAGGCCGTGCGGGTGTACTCGTACTGATACCGGGTGTCCTTGTTGACCTTACAGATACCGTGGGTCAGCATTTCCTGGAGTTGGTCAGGCTGGACACCCGAAGAGCCATGCAGCACGAGCGGCGTATCGAGCCCGTGATCGCGCAAGGCGGTGCGGATCTCCTCGGTCAGATCAGGTTTGAGTTCGAGGTCTTTCCCCTTGGCGACGCCGTGTTGGGTGCCGACCGAGATCGCCAACAGATCACAGCCCGTGCGGTCGACGAACTCGACGGCCTGCTCGGGATCAGTGTAGAAGGCGTTCTCGGAGACGATCTCGTCTTCGACGCCTTTGATCTTCCCGAGTTCGGCCTCGACGAGGATGTCCGCATCGGCGTCGTCGACCATGTCGACGACCTGCTTGCTGCGGGCGACATTCTCCTCGAACTCCTCGTGGGAGGCATCGATCATGATCGAGGAAGGGATCTCCAACTCGACCTGTCGCTGGATGGTGTTGAGGTCGGTCTGGTGATCCATGTTGAGGAAGACGCCGATATCGTACTGGGCGGCGATGCGCTCGATGTAGTTGCCCATCACTCGCAGCCCCGCGATCGGGTCGCCGTTGCCGGCGAACGTGCAGGCCCCGTTGCTCATCTGGAGGAGAAGGTCGGAGTCGGCCTGTGCCGCCCCCTGAATCAGCCCGATCATCGTGTTCGGCTCGGCGATGTTGCTTGCGATCAACCCAAAGCCCGAATCGAGTGCGTCGTCGTACACCGTTCCCAGTTCGGCTCCACCGTAGAAGGTCATGCCTACCGTGTTTCGAGGCGACTAAGATAAATCCCGCCGTCTCCCGAGAATCGAATGCCGGACAGTAGATACACAGTGTGCGAGAGACGCACATCGTCGGTCAACACGGTATTAGTGGCAAACTTTACTAAGTAGAAGAAGCTACTCACAACTATGCCGACCTCGGTGAAGATGGACGACGAGACGAAATCCCGATTAGAACGGCTGCAGGCGGAACTCCGACTCAAGACCGGGAACCGAGTTACCCAACAGGAGGTTCTGGCACGGCTCGTCGAGGATGCGATCGAATCGAAAGCCGATCTCGTTGATTCGTTTCGGGACAAGCGTGTACCTGTCTCCGATGACGACCGCGAGGCGTTTCACGACGGCATGGTCGCATCCGGCAAAGCAACGTCCGAGGAGGACATCGACGACATCCTGTACGGATGAGTGTCTTCGTCGATACCGGCGTCTTTTTCGCCCATCACGACACCGACGCCGACCGCCACGCGGACGCCGTTGCTGCCCTTGACGCGGTGCTCGATGGTGAGTACGGACAGCCGTATACGAGCGATTATGTGCTCGACGAGACAGTAACGCTCACTCGCGTCCGCACTAACTCATTCGGGGCGGCCGAAACCGTCGCTGAACGGATCCAGGGTAAACCGCCGCATCCTGACGTGATCGAGCTACTCCACGTCGAACCTGATGATGTGACGGCAGCGATGGCGACGTTTCGGCGGTACTCGGATCACGAACTCAGTTTCACTGACGCGATGACGATCCACCTCTGTGAGTCGCGGGGTATTGATACGGTACTGAGCTTCGATGCTGATTTCGACGGCCTGATCGACCGTATCGACCCGATAGCGTGAGCAGCTGGCAGATCATCATTTGGTTCACTCGCGCGAGCGAACGCGAGCGCGAGGCCGACGACTGAGCGGAACGAAGTGAAGCGAAGGAGGAGTGCTTTTGCTCGAGCTTTTACCGAGCGAGCCGCAGGCTCGCGGGGCGTAAAAGGTCGATGTCGCCCGGAACACTAACGCCCGACCTCATCCTATGGCGGCGTGCCTCGTCGGTCGGGAAACCCTCGTGCCGGGCGGCTGTCGTCGCGGCCGACAGCGGGCCGTCTGTACCGTGCCTGGGTTCGCCGGACTGTCATCGCTCCCAAGTAGGTGGGCTCGGCCGGGGACTTGTGGCACGCGGCTGTAGTTCGGCAGGCGGTCGACTTACCCCTTCCGCTGTTAGTTCTCGATGAGCTTGGGCTCCCGGTCTCACAGCCGCGTCGCCCCGAGACGGAGTACAGCGTTGTCGCCGCGGCCGGCGGCCTGCTGGTCGTTTTTGCCGTGGCTCCGATTGGCTTGCTGACCGTTGGCGACCTCGACAGCGGAACTGGCGTTGCGGTGCTCGTGATCGCCGTACCGTTTCTGCTTCCGTTGGTTGGGGTGGTGGTGTGGGCTGGCTTGTCATGCATCTGATCGAACTATCGGGTGTTGAAAACGCGCGTTTGAGTCTTCACCGTGTATATAAGCCGCCTCGATAAACGGGGTACTGAGATGAAGCTTGAGGAGTTCACCGAATCAAACGCACCGAAACCGGGCGGCGACGGATTTCAACTGGAGAACCCGAAGCTGCTTGATATCAACGTCGATGACACCGTCATGGTCAAAGCCGGCTCGATGGTCGCCTACACGGGCGATCTCACCTTCACCGGCAAATCCTCCGCGGAGGGCGGCATCACCGGCTTCGTCAAGGAGGCGGTCTCCAGTGAGGGAACCCCGATCATGGAAGCCGAGGGCTCGGGCCACCTCTACGTCGCCGAACAGGAAAAGAAGATCCAGGTGCTGGAGCTGGACGCCGACGACTCGATCTCGGTCAACGGCAACGACATCCTTGCCTTCGAGTCCCGCGTCGACTACGAGATCAACACGGTCGGCGGGCTCTCGGAGGCTATCGCCGGCGGCCTCACAAACGTCTATCTCTCCGGGCCCGGAACGGTCGCACTGACGACTCACGGCGATCCGCTGGTGGCGACACCGCCGATCACGACCGATCCCGATGCGACCGTCGCCTGGAGCACGAACCTTTCGCCGTCGATCGGCACCAACAAAACGATCGAGATCGGCCAGCAGTCCGGTGAATCCCTTCAGATGAACTTCACCGGCTCGGAGGGGTTCGTCGTCGTCCAGCCCTACGAGGAAGGCGGCCAGCCGGCCCAACAGCAGTAGCCCGCCGGCCAGCAGAGCGACCCACTTGTCCCCGGCGACGACCGTGTGAGCTTCACCAACGACCCAGACAGATCGACGCACTGCGTCGGGAATCCGACCGACTTATATATGTGAGACGGTTTCGCACGGCAATGACAGTCTCTGTTGGCATTCTCGGTGCAACAGGCGCGGTCGGACAGCGATTCATCCAACTGCTTGATGGCCATCCAACCTTCGAGATCGACGCGCTCACCGCCAGCGAATCGAGTGCCGGGAAACCGTATCGGGAAGCCGCCAAATGGCGCGCCGACTCGCCGATCCCCGAGGACGTAGCCGAAACCGTGGTCGGCAAAACGCACCCTGACGACGTTGGCGACGACATCGACTTGCTCTTTTCGTCGTTGCCGTCGGGCGTCGCCAGCGAGGTCGAACCCGAGTTCCTTGAGGCGGGCTACGTCGTCTCCTCGAACTCCTCGAACGACCGCATGGCCGAGGACGTGCCGCTGACGATCCCCGAGATAAATCCGGGACACCTCGATCTGATCGAGGTGCAGCGCGACAACCGCGGCTGGGATGGCGCGCTCATCAAAAACCCGAACTGCTCGACGATCACGATGGTGCCTACGCTCGCCGCCCTCGACGCTGAGTTCGGCCTCGACCGCGCCGACGTGACGACGCTGCAAGCGGTCTCGGGAGCCGGCTACTCCGGCGTCACGTCGATGGAGATCATCGACAACGCCATTCCGCATATCGGCGGCGAAGAGAACAAGATGGAGACCGAATCCCGCAAACTGCTGGGTTCGTTCGACGGCGCGGAACTCTCCTTACACGGTGCGAGTGTCAACGCCTCCTGTAACCGGATTCCAACGCTCGATGGACATCTCGAAAGCGTCTTCGTCGATCTCGACGACGCGCCGACGCCCGACGAAGCCCGCGACGCCCTGGAGTCGTTCCCAGGTGTTGACCTGCCGAGCGCGCCCGACCAACTCATTCACGTCTTCGGCGAGGATCAGCCCGACCGCCCACAGCCCCGACTCGACCGGAACCGCGACAACGGGATGGCGATCTCCGCGGGTGGCGTCCAGCCGACCGATACCGGCCTCAAATACAACTGTCTCGCCCACAACACGCTCCGCGGCGCGGCGGGCGCGAGCATCCTGAACGGCGAGCTATTGCTCGAAGAAGGCTGGATCTGAGAACAGTCGGCAGTCAATAGCGGCAGTGGCTCTCAGCTACGTCGCGCTGTCGTCGCTGGAGTCGTTTTTCTTGTTGTCGTTATCCGTTTCGTTGGCCTCCGCATCGGCGGCCTGCTCGTCGAGTTGGGCCTCGATCGCCTCCGTTTTCGCCTCCAGCTTCTCGGTCGCCGCTGAGACCTCCTCGCTGACAGTCTCCTCGACGGCCGCTTCGACGGTCTCCTCGACCCGTTTGGCGACCTCTTCGCCGACGGTTTCCTCAACTGTCTTTTCGACCTCGTCGCCAACCGTCTCTTCAACGGTTTTCTCGACTTCCTCGCCGACTGTTTTCTCGACGGTCTTTTCGACCTCATCACCCACCGTCTGCTCGACGGTTTTGGCAACCTCGTCGCCAACCGTCTCCTCGACAGTTTCTTCAACGGTTTCCTCGACGGTGTCGCTAACACCGTCGTCGACGGTCTTGCCGACGGTCTCTTCGACCGTCTTCTCGACGGTGTCGCCGACCTCCTTCTCGACGGTCTCTTCGACCGTCTTCTCGACGGTGTCGCCAACCTCTTTCTCGACCGTTTCGCCGACCGTTTTCTCAACCGTTTCACCGACCGTTTTCTCGACGGTCTTCTCGACGGTGTCGCCGACTTCCTTTTCGACCGTTTCACCGACCGTTTTCTCGACGGTGTCGCCGACCTCCTTCTCAACCGTTTCGCCGACGGTTTTCTCGACGGTTTCGGCGACCTCTTTGTCGACGGTTTCCTCGACGGTCTTTTCGACAGCTTCGGCGACCTCCTGTGTCATCCAGTCGGGATCAAACCGGGCCATCTTCCAGACAACGTGAACCGTATACGACAGCAGCACACCGATACCGAAGGCGACGCCGGTTTGGGTGCCGACGACGACGAGCAACACCACGGCCAGCGAGATCAGGATCCCGAAGGCCATGTCGACAGCGAAATCGACGCGGTTCGGTTTCATGACTGTCCCCCGATGTAGCAAATGTAGTTCGACATACCATCGCTACTCGGCCGGCGGGTTTAGTTGTCCCGTCACGGCCCAACGGTTTACATCGGTGCGGGCGATACGAACCCGTATGTACGTCCGCGATGGAAAACCCCGAGATGAGACGTGGCTCCGTGAGGGGATCGAGGCGATGGGGCTTGCGACGGCGACGATTCAGCCGGCGGAGTACGTGATCGCGGCCGACGAGAGATCCAACGACCGGGCGGGCTTCGGCCGGCTTCGCGTCCATTCCGGCGAACCGGCGGTCGGCGAGCTAACCAGTGTTGGCGTTCGCAACCCCTGGCGCGGGCAAGGCGTTGGGGCCCACGTTATCGAGCGACTGGTGACCAAAGCCGGCGACGCCGGGTGTGAGACGGTCTACATGCTGACCGACGAGCCAGGGTATCCGGCACAGTTCGGCTTCGAACAGCGGGCCATCGAAACCCTTCCGGAGCCACTGGTCGATCGACAGACCGAAAAACAGGCTGCGGCCGATGGCGATGTCGTGGCCCTCGCCATCGATGTCGACGACTTTGAGATGCCGCCCGAGCGACGGGAGGCGTTCAAAACGGCTCGCCCGGCCGGCGACGAGCCGACCATCGAATCCGAGGATTTCGGCATCGACGCCGAGGGGGCGACCTACAAGTACGATACGGGGCGTTGAGACGGGCGAGCCTACCGGTCGTCGAGAAAGTCCGTGCTAAACACGATGTAGGTCAACACCGTGGTAAACAGGATCGGCGGGAGCTGGGCGAACGCCCACAGCGGTTCGAGCCCGAAATTGAGGATCAACACCGCGTTGCCGACGCCGAGGGCGAGAAACGGCAGCGCGTAGAGGGCCGCCTGCCGACGGTTGCGGGAGTCACCGCTGACCGCGTCTGTGGGTGGCTCCGAGCCCGCCGTCGGTGTTGTCTCCGAACCCCTCACCGTCGACGACTCCGAGCTCTCGGTCTCACCGGTCGGCGGTGCCATGGCTCTTTGTAGGGGCCGACGGGTAAAAAGCGGGCGTCTTTCAGTTCGGCTCGTGATCAAACCGCGAGGCCACCGACACCAGCCCGTAGAGCACCCCGATCGCCAGCGCGATAACCCCCATCCCGTACAGCGTCATCGCCCCCGGCGAGATCGGCACCGTCAGGAGACCGAAGGGTTCGATGGCATCGAGCCCGCCACCGCCGTTGGCACCGACAATAAAGCCGAGTACGCCGCCCAACGCGACCATACCGATCCCTAATCCCAGGAGGATACGCCGGCCAACACCGGTGTCATCGGATGCAGTCGTCACACGCCCGTTAGGGACTGCGCCGAATAGAGCCTTTCTGTCCGGCCGTTGGGGTCATGGCGATCGATACGAGGATCATGACGGCAGCGACCCCGGCACCAACACCGAGGCCTGCAAGCAGGGGGATCGCCAACCACCAGCCGGCGGCTGTCCCGCCGGCAACCGAGGCTGGCATCGCGGCCAACAACCCATCGTAGCGGGTCAGCGACGGTGGTCTGTGCATGTTGATCACCCATGTCGCCTGCTAATTAAATATTATTATTCGGTGGATCGACGCCAAGCTATTTGCCGGTCGGCCGTCCCTGCCCGGTATGGACGACCCGTTAATTGAGCGCGCACGCGACGCGCTCGCCGAGGCCTATGTGCCCTACTCCGAGTACCGCGTCGGGGCCGCACTCAAAACGGCCGACGGTACAGTATTTACCGGCTGCAACATCGAGAACGCCAACTACTCCAACAGCCTGCATGCCGAGGAGGTGGCGATCGGGGCGGCGGTGTCGGCGGGCCACCGGGAGTTCGATCGACTGGCGGTCAGCTCCGGGGTGCGAGATGGCGTCACCCCCTGTGGGATGTGCCGACAGACACTCGCGGAGTTCTGTGCGGACGACCTCACGATCGTCTGTGATCTCGGCGACAGCGAGGTCGCCACCTACACCCTCGGGGAATTGCTCCCCGAGACGATCTCGGCGTCAACGCTGGCGGACGCGGACGCCCGCGGCGAAACGGAACCACCACACGATGCCGAGGAATCGTCATGACAGACGACGACACCTCACCCGAGACGAGAGACAGCGAAGATCCCAACACCGAACGCCAATACCACCTCGAAGTCACCGACGACGACGTTGCCGACAGCGTCCTGCTGCCGGGCAATCCAGATCGACTTGAGAAGATCACCGACGTGTGGGAGTCGTCGACTGAGGTCGCCAGCCACCGGGAGTACCGCACCGCAACCGGTCGGTATCGGGAGACGCCGATCTCGGTCACCTCCACGGGGATCGGCGGCCCCTCGACAGGTATCGCCGTCGAGGAACTCGCCCGTGTTGGCGCGGAGACGCTGATCCGTGTCGGCTCCTGTGGCACCGTCCGGCCCGACATCGCCGTCGGCGACCTCGTGATCACCTCGGGGGCGATGCGTGGCGATGGGACGAGCGAGGAGTATATCGACGAGAGCTATCCAGCGAGTGCGGACTACGAGGTGATCGCGGCGTTGGTCGCCGCCGCCGAGCGACTGGAATATGAGTACCACGTCGGCGTCACCCTCAGCACCGACAGCTTCTATGCCGGCCAGGGGCGGCCCGGTTTCGAGGGCTATGAGGCACCCGGCAGCGACGAGCTCCTAGAAACGCTCAAAGCGGCCAACGTCGCCAACATCGAGATGGAGGCCGCAACGCTGCTGACGCTGTCGAATCTCTATGATCTTCGAGCGGGGGCGGTGTGTGCCGTCTACGCCAACCGCGAAACCGGCGAGTTCGACACGGTCGGCGAAAGAGCGGCGGCCGAAACCGCGAGCCTCGCGGTCGCGCTGCTGGACGAGATGGACGCCGCAAAATCGGACGCCGGCGTCGACCGCTGGCATCCCGGCCTCACAATCGAGTAACGCGGCCGGAAACACAGCGCGGCAGCGTTCCAAAGCCGCTTTATCCGAGGGCCCCAGAGGCAGGGGTATGTCAGCCAACGTCGTTGTTGTCGGTGCCGGCTATGCCGGTGCTGGAACCGTGAAATCGTTTGAAGACGAGATCGACGAGGGAGAAGCCGAACTGACGTGGATCTCCGAACACGACTACCACCTTGTCCTACACGAGACCCACCGCGTGATCCGGAATCCCGAGGTCGAATCGAAGGTGGCGATCCCGGTCGACGAGATCAAATCGCCGTCGACGAACTTCATCCGCGACCGCGTCACCGATATCGACACCGACGATCAAACACTCGAACTGCAGGACGGCGAGTCAGTCGACTACGATTACCTGCTCGTGGCGGTCGGCAGCTCGACCGCCTTCTTCGGGATCGACGGCCTCGAAGAACACTCCCTGACGCTGAAAAGTCTCGATGACGCCCGCGAGATCCACGAGGCGGTTCGGACGGCCGGCGAGGAGGCAACGCAATCCGAGCCGGCACAGGTGTTGGTCGGCGGTGCGGGGCTGTCGGGGATCCAGATCGCCGGCGAGATCGCCGGCTACCGCGATGACACCCACACCCCGATCGACATCAAGCTGATCGAAGGCCTCGATGAGATCTTCCCGGGCAACGATCCCGAGGTGCAGGGCGCGCTCCGGAAACGCCTGCTGGAACGCGATATCGAGATCCTCACCGGCGATTTTATCTCCGAGGTCGACGAGGACGCCGTCTACCTTGGCGAGGAATCGATGCCGTACGACGTGCTCGTGTGGGCCGGCGGTATCACCGGCCGGGATCCGGCCGCCAACAGCGACCTTGAGAAGGATGAGCGATCGAACCGACTCCACGCCGAATCAAACTTCCAGACCAGCGACGACCGCGTGTTTGCGATCGGCGACACCGCGCTGATCGATCAGGGCGGCGACGAGCAGGCCCCGCCGACCGCGGAGGCCGCCTGGACGGCGGCGGAGGTCGCCGGCGAAAACCTGGTTCGCGCACTGCGCGGCGCGCCGCTGAAATCCTGGCAACACAAGGATAAGGGAACGGCCATCTCGGTCGGCGAGGACGCCGTCGCCCACGATGTGATGGGGGTTCCGATCAACACCTTCGGCGGGGTCGCCGCCAGAACGCTCAAAAAGGCGATCGCCGCCCGCTGGATCGCCGAGGTAAGCTCAACGAAGCGAGCGATCAGTGCTTGGAGCGACATGTAAGTACGAAGAGACACCGACAGTCTACCAACCATCTACCGACCACGAACCGCGAAAAGAGGAAAACGCGCTATTCGTCGACCGGGGCGACCATCTCGTCGATTTCGAGGATCAGAATACTGTCAGTGTCATCCTTGGCATCGAGCGTGCCGGTGATCTTCAGCTTCGACAGCGGCGTCGGGCCGACAGTCACCGAATCGCCCTCGTGGAAATCGCGGATCGAGCCCTGAAGGTGGATCTCAGCCCGGCAGAGCTCCGGATGGTGGACACTGGAGAGATCGATGCTCTCGACGGTCGCGTTGTTGATCGGCTCGCCGTTGTGCTGGAGCGGTACCGGTGCCGGCTCATCCATCTGATCGACATCGAGGGCTTCGTAGGCGTCGGCCGTCGGCTTATAGCCGCCTTTCGGGCCGGGAACCCCTTCGACGAGCTGGAGGGCTTTGAGGCTCTGCATCTGGTTGCGGATCGTGCCCGGGTTTCGGTCGACTTCCTCGGCGATGTCCTCGCCTTTGATCGCGTCTTCAGCCTCGCGGTGGAGGTTGGTCAGTGCGGTCAGAATGGTTTTCTGACTTGGCGTGAGTTCGATCGATGACATATGTTTC
Source organism: Halonotius roseus (assembly GCF_006861655.1). Taxonomy (GTDB): domain Archaea; phylum Halobacteriota; class Halobacteria; order Halobacteriales; family Haloferacaceae; genus Halonotius; species Halonotius roseus. The sequence goes on from NZ_SESI01000001.1 coordinate 133,374, forward strand.
CGTTCGATGGGACTACGCATAAATCCGATGGAAGAATAATTACAATTCAGGTGATAAATTTCAGTTCGGTATCAGCGTAAAATTCTTTCGGGGTGACAAACAAATCCTCTTCGTCCCGGCGATCGTGTCCTGTGACAGACACGCTCAGGGCTGAAGCTGTCGTTGTACCTGTTCGGCGACAGCCGATCGGAACGCGGTCTGATCGAGGCTGTCGACACCCAGAAACGCGTCGGGATGGTGTCGACCAACAGCCGCACAGAGTCGGTCAGTGACCACATCGACGGCGACCGGCTGCTCGGCCGCCCGAAGCGACGCAGCGATATCGTTGATCCGCCCTTGGGTTGCGTATTCGGTGGCCAGCGCGTCGATCGATAGTCCTGCTGCTGACTCGTCTGATACCGGTGACGTTGTAGCTGTCGGGACAGCAGCATTCGAGACCATGCCGCGGTGGCCCTGCTTATTCCGGATCACGACACCCGCAGCCGGGCCGTCGTACCACGCCGACCCCGGGATCTCGTAGCTGTCGACGCTGAAATCCCGAGCGTGAGCCTCGCGTGCAAAGGTGTTGATAGGGTCGAGTCCGAGCCGTCGAAAGATGCCATCGGCGGCATCCGGCGGGCGAAACGCCTCGTCGTCGGCCGCCCACACATCAGTCCCCAGAAACGGGGGCATCGACCCGAGATCGTAGGGCACCGACTCCCGGGTGGTCGCAACGCCGAAGAAGGTGACCCCCTCCACGTCGTCGACAGCCGCCCGCAGCGCGTCGCGGTCAAGCGATTCCCGGATGTGCCGAACCGCGCGCTGAAATGGAAGCGGGATCGCATCTGGGTCGTCGTAAACGGTCTCGGCGTCGCCAACCCGGAGCAGTCCCGAGTCCTGAAGCTGGAATCGCAGCGGCCGGCCATCGATCAGCTCCAGCAGCCAGAGATGCCCCGACAGAAGCTCACTCGGGGCCTCCGCGACCGGTGGTGTGGCTGGAAACGCGTTCACTCGTCAATCATCACTCGCTGTCGCCGTCTCGGGGTCGGCGTCGAGATCAACGTCGGCCTCGGATTCGTCGGTCACCATCTCCCGTGGGATCACGTCGAGACAGGCGACGCGATCGTCAGCAGCGAGATCCATGACGATCACGCCCATCGTGTTGCGGCCGACCGTCGAGATATCCTCGACCGGCGTCCGCATGATCTGGCCCGATCGACTCATCACGACGAGGTGATCGCCCGGCCCGACGGTCTCCATCGCACAGACGGAACCGTTGCGGTCGCCCGTTTTGATATCGATCAACCCCTTGCCATTACGCGATTGGACGCGGTAGTCGCCGATATCGGAGCGTTTGCCGTAGCCGTTTTCGGTGACCGTCAGCACCCAGCTGTGGCGGTCGGTGTCGACGGCGGCGACGCCGGCGACGGTGTCGGTATCGCGGAGGTCGATCCCGCGGACGCCACGGGCACTCCGGCCCATTGCGCGAACATCGTCCTCGTCGAAGCGGATCGACATCCCGCCGGTCGTCGTCACCACGAGTGTCCGGTCGCCGTCGGTGACCTCCACGTCGACAAGTTCGTCGCCATCCTCCAGTCGGATCGCACGGATGCCCGAGGTGTGGATGTTCTGGAACTCCGCGACGCCGGTGCGTTTGATGTAGCCGTCCCGGGTCACCATCGTCAGATACCGGTCGGCGTCACCCTCCTCGATCTCGATGTCGTCGGTGTTGACCACGGCAGTCAACTCCTCGCCGTCGTCGAGATCGAGGATGTTGACCGCGGATTTCCCGCGGGCTGTGCGGCTCATCTCGGGGATCTGGAACCCACGGAGCTTGTAGATCTGGCCGTGATTGGTGAAACACAGCAGGTAGTCGTGGGTGTTGGCGACGAACACCGAGGAGACCGCGTCGCCTTCCTTGAGATCTGTGCCGATGATCCCTTTGCCGCCGCGGTGCTGAGCGGAAAAAGTCGACAGCGGCATTCGCTTGATGTAGTCGTCTTCGGACATGGCGACGACGATATCCTCCTCAGGGATGAGATCCTCGTGGGCGACGGTGTCGGTGTCCTCGATAAAGGAGGTGCGTCGCTCGTCGTCGTATTCGTCCTTGATTTCGAGTAGCTCCTCCTCGATGACGCCCAGCAGCTCGCTCTCGTTGGTGAGGATCTCCTGAAGACGGTCGATCCGTGCCTGGACTTCCTCGTACTCGTCTTTGATCGCTTGGGCCTCCATCGAGGTCAGCGAGCCGAGCTGCATCGAAACGATGTGGTCGACCTGATCTTCTGAGAAGTCAAACTCCTCGCGGAGGGCAGCTTTTGCGGCGTCGCGGTCGTCGGCATCCTGGATCGTCTCGACGACGCTATCGACGTTGTTGAGCGCGGTCAGCCGGCCTTCGAGGATGTGGGCGCGATCTTCGGCCTCGTCGAGTTCGTACTGGGAGCGGCGGCGGACGACATCCCGGCGGTGATCAACGTAGTGTTTGAGTGTTTCGCGCAGATTCAGCACCTGCGGCGCGCCGTCGACGAGCGCGAGGTTGATGACGCCGAAGGTCGATTCGAGGTGACTTTCGAGCAGCTGATTTTTGACGACATCGACCATCGCATCGCGTTTGAGGTCGATGACGACGCGGATGCCATCGCGGTCGGACTCATCGCGGAGATCCCGAATCCCTTCGAGTTTGCCCTCGTTCACATCGTCTGCGATGCGCTCGACGAGACGGGCTTTGTTCTCCTGGAAGGGGAGTTCGGTGATGACGATCCGGCCCTCCTCCTCATCGACCTCGAACTCGGCGCGCACCCGGACGCGACCGCGGCCGGTCTTGTACGCCGAGTGGACGCCACCGCGGCCGACGATGTTGGCACCGGTCGGGAAATCCGGCCCCTTGACATGATCCATCAGATCCTCGACGGTCGCCTCAGGGTTGTTGATCAGATGGACGGTCGCGTCGATGACCTCCCCGAGATTGTGCGGCGGGATGTTCGTCGACATCCCGACAGCGATCCCAGAGGAGCCGTTGACCAAGAGATTGGGAAACGCCGACGGCAACACGTCAGGCTCCTGGAGGCGGTCGTCATAGTTCGCGCTGAAATCGACCGTGTCCTTTTCGATGTCGGCCAGCAGCTCCTCGGCGATGGGAGCCATGCGGGCCTCCGTGTAGCGCATCGCGGCTGGTGGGTCGCCGTCAACAGAGCCGAAGTTGCCCTGGCCGTCGACGAGGGGGTACCGCATCGAGAAATCCTGGGCCATCCGGGCGAGCGTGTCGTAGATCGCGCTGTCGCCGTGCGGGTGGAAATCACCCATCGTCTCGCCGACGATCGAGGAGCTTTTGCGGTGGGCCGAGCCCGCCGAGACGCCGGCCTCGTGCATTGCATATAGGATGCGGCGGTGGACGGGTTTGAGGCCGTCCCGCACGTCAGGCAGTGCGCGCCCGGCGATGACTGACATCGCATAATCGATGTAGGACTGCTCCATCTCGTCTTCGATTCGGGCGGTCTCGACCCGTGCGGCGTCGACATCGGGTTCCTCAGGTAGATCAGTGCTCATTAGATATCAACCCATTCGGCGTCGGTCGCGTGTTCCTTGATGAACTGTTTCCGCGGTTCGACGGCGTCACCCATCAGGATCGAAAACATCCGATCGGCCGCCGCCGCATCCTCGATGGTGATCCGCTTGAGGATGCGGTTTTCGGGATCCATCGTCGTCTCCCACAGTTGATCCGGGTTCATCTCTCCAAGCCCTTTGAACCGTTGAACCTGGGTTGGGTTCCCGTTGCATTTCTCCTCGATAATGCGGTCACGGTCGGCTTCGCTCATCGCGTCGTAGGTGTTGCCACGGTACCGAACCCGATACAGCGGCGGTTGGGCCGCGTAGACGTAGCCCGCCTCGATCAACGGCCGCATATGACGGTATAGCAGGGTTAAGAGGAGTGTTCTGATATGGGCCCCATCGACATCGGCGTCGGTATTGTGAGCACAGAGGCCGCCCATGCCGGCGATGAAGTTCTCGTCACTCTCGACCGAGAAGTCGTAGACATACTCGCTGGACGGCTCGACTTCCGATACCTCTCTTACCGAGAGCGCGACGAGATCATCGGAGATCTCACGGTATCGCCTCGCACCCGGATTGTCGTGGCCGTCGTCAACTTTCGGTATGAGTGCGTCGCCGTTACGGTGGGGCTCCCACACATCACGAATACGGTCGAGATCAGCGCGCGCTGCGACCGTGACGGTGTGTCGCTCCGCGTTTGTCTCGTAGCCGCCATCGAGAGCCGACGGTGGTGTGGTAGAATGAGAGCCCATGACGCCCTGTGCGGAGAGCAGATACATGAGACCACTGGCGAGATCGCGTGAACAAGTCGTCCACGCGATCCGATTCTCGTTGACTGTCCCATCGCCGTGCAGATATCCGCGGAGGAACGCCTGCTGACACGACGACGACACGTCGAAAACGAGATCTGGAACGGATTTGTCGACCGCAGTGTCGCCGTCGAAGCCGAAGACGTGTTCCCAGACGAGGGCCGCAACGCGGTTGACGAGTTTGACCTCGTCAACGCGGTCGTCGGCCTCGGTGTGTTTGGCTGGGATCCCGAAGACCGCCTCGAACGCATCGATGTAGCGATCCCGTAGCGACTCGTTGGTGTCACCAATCGCCAGCCGAACCCCGTTGCGCGGCGAACTCGATCCGTCGGCCGCGTAGATGCCAAACAGCTCACAGAGCGTCTCGTCGATTTCGACGTAGCGGTCGATCCCGTGATCAGCGTAATGTTCCGGCGTCAACTCAACGTGAGCGTCGTCCGGGATATCATCGAGATCTGACTCCTCAAGTTCGCTGATCCTGACGTAGTCCCGAACACGGTTCGCGGGCGCGCTCTCGTATTGGTTGTTCCACCGCTGGTCGAGCAGCGAGTCGCCGACAGTCACCTCGTCCATCACTGCTGCGGGCGACTTGCCGACCGCCTCGCAGTAGGCCTCGAAGTTCGAGACCGTCGGCCGCGAGTTGCCACGCTCCCACTGCGAGACCGTGATCGGCTGGGATACACCAACAGCATCACACACGTCCTGCTGTGTCAGTCCTGCATCGGTTCGTTCGGATCGGAGCTGTGAGCGAACCGACTCCGGGATCTTGACGCGCGGCTCCGCGCGGGCGACGGCCCCGCCGTCGGTAGCGTACTCCGCGCGAACCTGCTGTTTGAACATCTCCTCGATGCCCTCACCGCGGGCGTAGAGCTCCGAATCGAAGTCGTCCTGTCGTGCGACGAGTTCGGCCAGCAGGTCGATCCGGTCGCCGTCGCGGTCGCCGGAGACAGGGATCGACCGTGGGGCGACGACCTCGTCGCCCGGTTCGATCTCGTCGCCGTTCGCCAGCTGGATCTCCCCGTCGCGGTGGACGAACACGCTGTGGGAGGCAGTGACTTTCAGATTCCGTCCATAGCGCGTTTCGATCTCGTAGAGCGGCTCGTCGATCTTGTGGCGGATCACCTGATCGATCGGCCGGAACTTGGTTCGGTTGTCGTCGCGGCCGAAACAGAGCACCTCGTACTCCTCGTAGCCATCGCCGTCGACATCGATCACACCGTCGATGAACGAGCCGATCTCGACGAACTGCGTGTTGCCGTCGCCGTCGCGGACGAACCCGTGTTCCTCGCCATCGACGCTCATCAGGATGATCTTGTGATACCGTGTTTCGTCGATATCGAACTCCTCGCCGACGCCCGCGCCGATCGCGGTGATCAGCGCGCGGATCTCGTTGTTTTCGAGGATGCGATCAAGACGATGTTTCTCGACGTTGAGAATTTTTCCCTTGATCGGGAGGATCGCCTGATTGTGGCGGTCGCGGCCCTGTTTGGCCGAGCCACCGGCGGAGTCGCCCTCGACGACGAACAGTTCGCTCTCGCTGGGTTCGCGCGTCTGGCAGTCGGCGAGCTTGCCGGGGAGGGCGGTCGACTCCAGTGCCGATTTTCGCCGCGTTAGCTCCTCGGCTTGTTTGGCCGCCTTTCGTGCGCGGGCTGCCTCGGCGGCCTTCGCCACGACGGCCTCGCCGGTGTCGGGATTCTCTTCGAGATAGGTTCGAAGGTGTTCGTGGGTCGCACTTTCGACGATCCCGCGTACCTCGCTGTTGCCGAGTTTGGTCTTGGTCTGGCCCTCGAACTGCGGGTCGGGGTGTTTGACCGAGACGACGGCGGTGAGGCCCTCTCTGACATCCTCGCCTTTGAGATTCTCATCGAGATCGGTCGTCAGATTGTGGTCGTTCGCGTAATCGTTGATAACGCGTGTGAGCGCGGTCTTGAAGCCGGTGAGATGGGTGCCGCCCTCGCGGGTGTTGATGTTGTTGGCGAAGGCATGAATCGAGCCTTGGAGCTCGTCGGTGGCCTGGATGGCGATCTCGACGGCGATACCCTCCTCCTCGTCCTCAAAGTAAATAACCTCCTCGTGGAGCGGGGTTTTCGTCTCGTTGAGATAGTGAACGAACTCCTTGATGCCGCCGTCATACAGAAACACATCCTCCTCGTCGGTTCGTTCGTCGGTAAGTGTGATCTTGACACCGGAGTTGAGAAAGGCAAGCTCCCGAAGCCGGTTGGCCAGCGTCGAGTAGGTGAACTCGGTCGTCTCGAAGATCTCGTCGTCAGGCCAAAAGCGGATCTGCGTGCCGGTCTCTTCGTCGGGTTCCAGTTGTCGAACCTCCTGGAAGCCGTCGGGCTCGGGCTCGCCGTGATCGAAGCTATGCGTCCAAAGAGAGCCATCGCGGCGCACCTCGACCTCCAGGGATTTGGCGAGAGCGTTGACAACGCTGACGCCGACGCCGTGCAACCCACCGGAGACCTGGTAGGATTTGTTGTCGAACTTCCCGCCGGCGTGAAGCACAGTCATGATGACCTCGACGGCCGGCCGGTCGTACTCCTCGTGGATGTCGACCGGGATCCCGCGGCCATCGTCGGCGACCGAGACGGAGCCATCGTCGTGGATCGTCACCTCGATGTGGTCGCAGTGGCCCGCCAACGCCTCGTCGATCGAGTTGTCGACGACCTCATAAACGAGATGGTGGAGCCCGCGGCCGTCGGTCGAGCCGATATACATCGCCGGCCGTTTGCGGACAGCCTGCAAGCCCTCTAGGACTTGGATCTGTCCGGCTCCGTAATCGCTGTCGTCTGCCATAGAACTATACATCCATAGTAGACCCCGTGGGATAAAGCTCCCGCACCCGCGCGCGCGTAGCCGGGCGGACAGTCACATAGATTATACTCCTTCCGGCGAAAGGGGGTTCATAGCATGACATCCTTCCAGGCAGAACTCGGTGCCGACGAGGGGATCGCCGAGGAGTTGGCCAAGGGCCAACGCGAGATCTCCATCGCCGAGTTCTTCGAGAAGAACAAGCATATGCTCGGCTTCGACTCGGGGGCCCGCGGGCTGGTCACCGCGGTCAAGGAAGCCGTCGACAACGCTCTCGACGCCACCGAGGAAGCCGGGATCAGACCCGACATCTACGTCGAGATTACGGAGGTCGGCGACTACTACCGCGTCGTCGTCGAGGACAACGGCCCCGGAATTACGAAAGACCAGGTTCCGAAGATCTTCGGCAAACTGCTGTACGGCTCCCGGTTCCACGCCCGTGAGCAAAATCGCGGTCAACAGGGGATCGGAATCTCGGCGGCCGTGCTCTACTCCCAACTGACCAGCGGGAAACCCGCCAAGATCACCAGTCGAACGAAGGAAGCCGACCAGGCCGAATACTTCGAGCTCATCATCGACACCGACACCAACGAGCCGGAGATCCGGGACTCGGAGCCGACAACGTGGGATCGCACCCACGGCACCCGCATCGAGCTGGAGATGGAAGCCAACATGCGAGCCCGCCAGCAGCTCCACCAGTACATCAAAAACACGGCCGTTGTCAACCCCCACGCCCGGATCGAACTGCGCGAGCCCGGCCTTGAGGAACCCCTGAAATTCGAACGTGGCACCGACCAACTGCCCGCGGAAACGAGCGAGATCCGCCCACACCCGCACGGCGTCGAACTCGGGACGCTGATCAAGATGATCGCCGCGACCGAATCCTACTCTGTCTCCGGCTTTTTGCAGGAGGAGTTCACCCGCGTCGGCAAGAAAACCGCCGACAAGGTGCTCGACTCGTTCCGCGACCGTCACTTCGGGCGGGAACTCGCGTGGCCGACGCCCGCGACCGGCATCGACATCGCGGGCGCAGTCACCGACGCCGTCTCGAACAAGGGAGCCGAGGCGACCGAGACGTTCGCCACCGAGATCGAGGCCGAGCTGCGCGGCCGCGACCGAACCGCCCACTCGGAGTTAGCGGCCATCGTCGACGAGATCGCCGACGAGATCGAAGCCGACACCGGCCGCACGTTCGGTGCGACCGTTCGAGAGCACGCTGTCGACGCCGCGTGGGGCGAACTCACCGTCTTCGAGAGCGACGATGCAACGAACGGCGAGGAGCCCGGCCGCGATCACCTCACGCCCGGCCTCTATGGCCTCGTTGACGACGCCACGAGCAGCCGGAAGGACGACGAAACCGTCCAGGCTCTCGCCGAACGCTTGGCCCGCCGCGCCGACGGGCTCGGCGACGACGGCGACAGACGGTTCCGGGTGACCCACGACGAGCTGTCGGCGATGGTTGAGGCCGCCGCCGACGCGACCGTCGAGTACGACGACGTGACCCTCGGTGAGACCGCCCGCGAGAAGATCACCGACGCGCTGTGGTCGGCCGCCCAAACCGTTCCCGATGAGGTGCCGAAGATCAGCGAGATCGAGGGCGACCGCGACACCGCCAGCGAACTGCTGGAGGCGATGCGGGCGACCGACATCCTCTCGCCGCCGACCGACTGTCTCTCGCCGATCACGGCTGATCTCGTCGAGGCCGGGCTTCGCAAGGAGTACGACGCGGACTTCTTCGCCGCAGCAACACGAGACGCCGAGGTTCACGGTGGCGACCCCTTCATCGTCGAAGCCGGGATCGCCTACGGCGGCGACCTCCAATCGGAGGGGAAGATCGATCTCCTGCGGTTTGCCAACCGGGTGCCCTTGGTCTACCAGCAGGGTGCCTGTAGCTCGACAGATGTGGTGAAAGGGATCGGCTGGCGGAACTACGGCCTCGACCAGCCGGGCGGCAGTGGCCTTCCGAACGGGCCCGCCGTACTGATGATCCACGTCGCCTCGACGAACGTCCCCTTCACCAGCGAATCGAAGGACGCGATCGCCAATATTCCGGAAATAGAGGATGAAATCGAGTTGGCGATCCGCGAGGCCGCCCGCGAGCTCAAATCCTATCTCAACAAGCGACGCTCCCTTGAGAAACGCCAGCAGAAACAGAGCGTCCTCAGCCAGATCCTGCCCGAGATGGCCGACAAGGTCGCCGAGGTGACCGGCCAGGAGCGACCAAACATCGACGCCGCGATGGGGCGAATCATGAACAACCTCTGTATCGACCGCGAGATCGACGACGGGACGGTGACGCTCCACGTCGAGAACTACTCGGATCGCGCCGAAACGCCCGAAATCACCGAGATCGTCTCGGTTGAGCCGACCGACGTGGAGGGTGAGGGAGCCAACGTCGTCGACCTCGACGGCGAGTGGTTCATCCAGTGGTCGCCGTCGCTGTCGGCCGGCGAGGAGATCACACTCACCTACACCGTCGGGAGCGACGCCGAGTTCGATATCACCGTCGAGGGTGTCGAAACCGAGAAACTGACGCTGAACGCCTGAGCTACAATCAAAATCATGAGCACGAAACTCAACGAAGAACGCGCCCGCGAACAGCTCATCGACCTCGCCGCGGAGTTTTACGACCAGTTTGCCGGCGGCGAGATCCCGCATATGACGCTGCCAACCCGAACGAAGAGCAATATCGAGTACGATCCCGACTCTGGGGTCTGGGTGTACGGTGATCGCACCTCAACCCGGAGTGCGAACTCAGTCCGTGGTGCTCGTAAGCTCCTGAAAGCCGTCTACACCATCGAATTCCTCGCGGAGCAACTCGACCAGGGTCGCTCCTCGACGCTGCGTGAACTCTACTACCTCTCGGAATCGTGGGACAACGAGGAGGCCCATTTCTCCGATCAGGACGAGTCAAACCAGATGATCGAGGATCTTGAGATCGTCTCGGAGGTCACCCGCGAGGACTTCCACATGCGCCCCGAGGAGTCCGGGGCGACGCTGATGGGGCCGCTCCTGTTGCGCGAGCAGACCCGCCGCGGCGAACGCGAGATCCACTGTCAGAAGGATGTCGGCGAGGGCGGCTATCAGATCCCGAACAACCCCGACACCATCGAGTTTCTCGATGCCGACATCGACTTCGTCCTCTGTGTCGAGACCGGCGGGATGCGGGATCGACTTATCGAAAACGGGTTCGACGAGCAGTACAACTGCCTTGTTGTCCACCTCAAAGGCCAACCGGCCCGTGCGACCCGCCGAATCACCAAACGCCTGCACAACGAACTCGATCTCCCGGTGGTCGTTTTCTGTGACGGCGACCCCTGGTCGTACCGGATCTACGGCTCGGTCGCCTACGGCTCGATCAAATCCGCCCACCTCTCGGAGCATCTCGCCACGCCGGAAGCGCGCTATGTCGGCATCCAACCGACCGATATCGTCGAGTACGACCTCCCGACCGATCCGCTGGCCGACTCCGACATCAACGCCCTTGAGTCCGAGCTCACCGATCCGCGCTTCCAGACCGACTACTGGGAGGAGCAGATCGAGCTCCAACTCGATATCGGCAAGAAGGCCGAACAGCAGTCGCTGGCGGCCAACGGGCTTGATTTCGTCACCGACACCTACCTGCCGGAACGACTCGACCAAATGGGCGTTCTCTAGAGAATCTAGTAAATATTTGATAGCTAACTGAGAGATTTAGTCGAAGAAAACATACGAACCGCCAGTATTTTGTTATCAGTGGTCGCATTGCGGGTAATGACCGATCCGATTCGCGTGCTCTATCTCAGTGGGTCGACAGCCGGCGCACGGTCGCCACCGCTGGCCGACCACACGGGGTTCGACGTGACGACCGCAGACAGCGTGACCGAGGGATGCGATCGGCTATCGACGGACACGCCGGCGTGTGTTGTCGCCACCCCTGCGGCGATCGCTGATGCCGACGACGCGGCGATACGGACGCTGTGGAACGCCACCCCCGAGTGCCCGTGTCTGCTCGCACCGCCGCCGAGCGAACCCCCGGTTGTCGGCGACGGGGCCCCCACCATGGCCGACACAGCCGCCGACCCAACGACCGCCGATCACACACCGTCGCTGGCAGCCCGGATTCGCACCGCCGTCGGCGCGCCAGCGACGACCGACGCTAACCCGGAGCACTACGGCGATAACCGAGCGACCGACGACAGCGCGCCGACAGCCGACACCGCCGAGCCGGCATACCGGTCGCTCATCGAAGATGGGTTGGCGATCTCCTCGGTCGGCACCTTCGTCCTTGATAGCGATTTCTCGGTCGTCTGGCTCAACGACGGCATCGAGGAGTATTTTGGGGTTGATCGTGAGTCGGTGCTGGGCAGAGACAAACGACGGCTCATCAACGATCGCCTCAAACACATCTTCGCCGAGTCCGAGCGGTTCGCCGAGACCGTCTGTGCCACCTACGACGACAACACCTACGTCGAGCAGTTCACCTGCCACGTCGTCGGCGACGACAGCCGCGACGATCGGTGGCTCGAACACTCCAGCTACCCGATTCAGGATGGGCCATACGCCGGCGGCCGGATCGAACACTACGTCGATATCACCGAGCAACGAGAGACACACCAACAGCTCGAAGCCCAAAACGAGCGACTCGCGGAGTTCGCCAGCATCGCCAGCCACGACCTCCGAAATCCGCTGCACGTGATGGGGAGTTCACTGGAATTGGCCGCCGAAACCGGCGAGGCCGAACACTTCGAGCGAGCCGAACGGGCCGTCGATCGGATGGAACAGCTGATCGACGATCTCCTCGTGTTGGCTCAACAGGGCGAGGGGATCGATACCGTCGAACCGGTCGATCTCGACGACATCGCCCGGGAGTGTTGGGGGAATCTCTCGACGGCGGAGGCAACCCTGCGTGTCGAGGCGGATCGCACTATCATGGCCGATCGGAGCCGACTCAGCCAGCTGCTCGAAAACCTGTTCAGCAACAGCATCGACCACGCCGGCACCGGGGTGACGATCACGGTCGATGCCTGCGACGGTGGGTTTGTTGTGGTTGATGACGGCCCCGGTGTGCCGCCCGATGACCGCGAGAACATCTTCAAGCGGGGGTACACGACAACTCGGGAGGGAACCGGTTTGGGGCTCTACATCGTCAGTGAGATCGCCGCGGCTCACGGCTGGGACGTGGCAATCGCCGAGGGCGCAGAGAGCACCGACAGCGCGGAGAACGGAGCCCGGATCGAGATCACGGGCGTCGATGACGCGGCCGGGAGTTGAACCGACTCGCTACTCGTATCGCCACTCGTCGGTTGCCTGCTCGTAGTCGAGCAGCTCCTCCTCATCAAAGAAGACCGCGATCTCTCGTTCGTTTGCGCCCTCGTCCTCGTGGTCTGAGGCGTGGATCACGTTGCGACCGAGATCAAGGCCGTGATCGCCACGGATCGTGCCGGGAGCAGCCTCAGCAGGGTCGGTCGCGCCGACCATCCGGCGCACCTGCCGGGTCGCATCTTTCCCCTCCCAGACCATCGCAAACACCGGGCCGGAGGTGATGAAGTCGATCAACCCCTCAAAAAACGGCTTGCCCTCGTGTTCGCTGTAGTGCGTTTTCGCAAGCTCCTCGTCAAGCTGGAGGGCCTTCGCCCCGACGAGCTTCAGCCCACGGTGCTCAAACCGAGAGATAATCTCACCGATCAAGCTACGCTGGACACCGTCCGGTTTCACCATCACAAAGGTTCGCTCGTCGTAGGACATACGAAACGTAGAGTGCGCCGTGGGTTATTCTTGTTGGCCGGCGTCGCCGCGGCCGGCCTCGGTCCATTCGAGGTCGCGGGGCTCGCGACCGAGTCGGTAGTTCTTCTCGGCTTTCGAGTCCTTGAAATGGAGGATCGTGCCGTCCTTCTTGACGAACATCGTCCCCGTGCCGGGCTCGATCTCTTCGCCTGAATAGTCACAGGTTCGTGTTTCAACCATCGTTATTGCCCTCCGATCGAGTCGGCATCGCGCTGGGTCTCCCGCAGCTGGAGCACGTCGCCCTCGCGGATCGGGCCCAGCACGTTGCGCGTGATGATGCGGCCCTTGTTCGAGCCTTCGCGGATGCGGCATTTGACCTGCATGGCCTCGCCGTGCATCCCGGTTTTGCCGACGACCTCGATGACCTCAGCGGCCGTCGAGTCGCCAGTGGTCTCCTCTTCTGCGCTCATGGGTGGTTAGTTGAGTTCCTCGACCTTCTCGGCGATGTCTTCGATGTCGTCGCTGGCGTCGCCCGCGCTGGTGACGGCGGCCGCGGCGCTGCCAACTTCGAGGCCGGCGGCGTGGCCAACGTCGTCTTGGGTCTCGACGAAGATGACCGGGATGCCCTTCTCCTCGGCGAGTTCGGGGAGGTGCATCACGATCTCTTCGGGCGAGACATCCTCGGCGACGAAGACGAGCTGGGCGTTGCCGCGCTCGACGGCCTTCGTGGTCTCGTTGGTTCCTTTCTTGACGCTGCCTGTGTCTCGGGCGACCTCAAGGGCGTCGAGTGCGCGCTCTTCGAGGTCGGCTGGGGTTTCGTAGTTGACGTAAACTGCCATAGTTTTCCTCTCCCTATCCTCGGGCTCACACAACCTCGCCGAACGGTAGATCCCTGACGGCGAGGCGTATCATCAACCCGGATAGGCTGTACCCCGTCGTTTGCGACACCTGCATAAAAGGACTTTCAAACCACGCCGGGCATGTGATGGTGAACCACGGACGAGCGTACCCGTCACTGCGGGCGACATTGGTCACTCAGTCGGCAACGTCGCCTGCTCGGTAACTGGCTTCGTCTCTCCTTGTTCGATAGCGTCGATCATCGCATTGGCGACCGCTTCGATCATCGGTACCGGAACCGAGTTGCCGACCTGCTTGCGGATGCTCGTGAACGACCCGGTAACCTCGAAGGATTCCGGGTACCCCTGCAAGCGAAGCATCTCCCGCGGCGTGATGTGTCGCTCGCCGTTGACGAGCAAGTAGTTATAGGATGCGTTGGCACGGAGCGCGCAGGAGTACGGCAACACTGAGACGTTGCCAGCGCGGTTTTCGTGCCATACGGACGGGTAGAACGTGTTCGATTCGTTGACGGCTTCCTGTCGCTTCTCTCGGATATACTCGGTCGCCTCGTATTTTTCATCGACTTCCTCGTCGTCTAAGAGAATATCCGTGAGCTCGGCTTCGGCTGTATTGCTCTCTGGGATGGTGAACTTGTAGTTCTCTCTGAAGCCGACAATGATCGTCCGCTCACGCTTCTGAGGCAAGCCGAAATCCAACGCATTGAGCACCTTCGAACTGACGTGATAGCCAGCCTGCTCAAGCCGATCAACGATGAACTCAAACACCTCGCCGTCGTCGATACCCTTGAGATGCTTCACGTTCTCCAGCAGGAAGGCGTGGGGCTGTTTTTCAGAGAGTATGCGCTCGATCTCAAAGAAGAGCGCGCCGCGATCATCGTCGATACCCTCCTTGTCGCCCATGATACTAAACGATGGACAAGGCCACCCACCGACGAGTATGTCGTGATCGGGAATCTCATCGGCTGGAATTTTCGTAATATCGCCAGCCGGTTCGTCGTCGAAGTTGTCTTGGTAGGTCTGTCGAGCGTCCTCGTCGATTTCGGATGAGAACACGCAGTCGCCACCGGCAGCCTCGAACGCCAATCGCATGCCGCCGATGCCCGCAAACAGATCAATAAACGTGAACGCATCCGAGTCCATACGATATGCTACTGCGTTCTCTCGCAAAAAACCTCCCACTGCCGGCGACTACGCTGGGTCGTCAGCGGCCTCGATTTCCCAGATCCCCGTTAGCTCAATCGCATCGTAGTTTCGTTCAGCGATGAGGTTGTCGACGGGCGGCACTTTCGTGTCACCGCTTCGGTACTCCTCGTTGAACTCGCTTCGAAGGTGTCGAAGCAGTGGCTCGCCAAGTCGGTCTGGATACGCTCGAAGCGCGGTTCCGTACCACGTTTCGAGATCTGCGATTGTAACAATAGCTTTGACACGCTCGACCCCGAGTTGTTTCGAGACGCTCTCGATCACGTCTTTTTCGGCATCCCGACAGACGACAACGATCCGATCGACGTATGAGTTCTCCTCAATATCGTTGAGTGTCTCCCGGGTAAGGGAGACGTATTTTACCTGTACCATCGTGCCGAAGTTGGTGCCGATATCGACACCCTTGTCCGCTGCATAGGTTGCCTGTCCTGCACGATGGATATCGACTATTGTTTCGAACGTTGTTTCCTCCTGTTCAAGTCCCATAAACGTCGTAATGAACTCGGAGAAATCGCTCAGAATCTCTTCATCTGGGCGTTCAATTTCCAGTTTCGCTTTCGCCTCTACGGCCTCCGCAATCGAATTGAACAGGGCATAGACTGCAATTTCGAGCAGTGCGTCGTCTTGGAGCCCACCGACCTCAGTCGTCAGTTCCATATATCGTTCAAACGAGAAGTCACCGACCGCGGACTCGTTGATGTAATCACGGGCTGCGATCAGCGATCCCCATTTGTCGTGTTTGAGTCTGTGATAGATATAGCTCTCAACAAGGCCGTCTTCGGCTGTGTTCACTGCATCTAACGCAGAGAGGCTTTCGGGGTCGATGAGGTCACTGAAATCTTTCTGGTAGGATTTCGAAGAGGAGGATGCCTTCCCTGTGAGCCGAAGCGAGATATCGTCACGCCAACGACCACTGTCAACACGATAGCTCTCGGGATCCTCCAACGCCACATCATCGACTGTCCGCGAGTGATAGAGGATTTCAGCGACCCTAATCGGTCGAAAACAGCGAAATCTAGCGTTGTTGATCAGGGTATCGATCTCAGCCTTAGCATCCTCGATCTCCATGTCGGTACCTCACAGGATCGGCATATGTGTCTTTGGAGATCAGTCCGTCTTGCGAGCAAACATCACCAGCGCGATCATCGAAAAAACGACCTCGCCGTCTTGATTCGATGTCTCGATCCGGATGTCAGCCAGCCCGCGGCTGTCGGTTTCAACGTCGAGATCGAGGATTTCAGCCTGAATCGAGAGCCGATCCCCTGGCCGCACCGGTTCGTGCCACCGCAGTTTGTCGATCCCCTTGCCGCCGAGCGTGGTCGTCTCCGACAGAAAACAGTCGACGAACAGCCGCGTCGAGATCGCGGCCGTGTGGAACCCCGCGGCGATCAGGCTCCCGTAGATCGACTCCTCGGCGGCCCGCTCGGGATCAGTGTGGAACCACTGTGGGTCGTACTGCTCGGCAAACTCGATTATCTCGGCTTGGGTGACTTCGTACTCGTCGCTCGTCCACTCATCGCCGACGGCCAGATCCTCGAAATAGATCATCATTACTGACCCGTCGGCGGCGAAGGGGAAGTTAGCTCCGTTTGCCGATCTCCTCGCGCAGCACGTCGCTGACCGTATCGCCGTCGGCTTTGCCGCGGAGTTCCGCCATACATTCGCCCATCAGCCCCGAGAAGGCGCCCATCCCCTCCTCGGCGACCTGGTCGGCGTTGCGCTCGACGACGCCCGCGATGATCTCGCGGACTTCCTGGTCGTCGACGCCGCCGAGACCGGCTTCCTCAATGGCTTCCTCAGCCGTCAAGTCAGGCTGTTCGGCCAGCACCGTCAGCACGTCGTTGACCCCCTCCTTCGCCAACTCGTCGTCGGCAACGAGATCGAAGACAGCGAGGAAGTGTGCGTCGGCGATGTTCTCGACCGGAACATCGTCGCGGCGGAGTTCGGTGACCGTGCTTTCCAGCACCGAGGCCGCAAACGTCGGGTCGATGCCGCGGGCGACGGCCTCCTCAAAGAGCGGCATCCGGCGGCCGTAGGCGACCTGCTCGGCCAGCCCGCTGTCGAGGTCGAACTCGTCCTGATACCGTTCGACCTTCTCGGTCAGCAGTTCGGGTTCGTCGATCTCGCTGGGATCGGGTTCGACCGGTGGCACGTCGGTCTCGGGGTACATTCGTGCCGCGCCAGGCAGCGGACGGAGATAGCGAGTGGTGCCCTCATCGGTCGCGTCGCGTGTTTCCTCGGGAACGCCCTCGATAGCGGTTTCGGCGCGCTCGGCGACCGCCTCGATAGCGAGGTCGGCGGTTTCGGCGTCGGCAGCAACGATGGCGACGGCGTCCTCCTCTCCCGCGCCGACAGCGTCGCGGAGCGCGGCGACCTCCTCGTCGGTGACGCCGTAGGCCGGCAGTTCATCGGTGTGGAAGATGCCGCCCGCGCCGTTGCGCTTGGCGTGATCAGAGAGTTCAGTACCGAGCCGGCGGTCGGGCTGGATCTCGCGGCCGACGAGGCCGTCGAAACCGAACAGCGGCACGGCTGTTACCTTACCGCCGTCGCCGAGCGCGCCGCCGATGACGCCGGAGTCAGTATCCTCGAAGACGTTGGTCACGTCTTGTGTCTCGCCGACGCTGGCGTCTCGCGCTTGGAGTTCCTCGGCGATGTCGACGAGTTCAGACTGGCGACCGACTTCGAGACGGACGATCTCGTCGATCTGATCGAGGGCTTGGACGCCTTTGATCTCGACGCGGGCACCCTCCTCGATGGAGACGTTGACATCCTGACGAATGGTGCCGAGACCGCGTTTGACCTTCCCGGTCGAGCGCAGTAGCATGCCGATCCGCTTGGCGGCCTCCTTGGCCTGTTCGGGTGAGCGGATGTCCGGCCCCGTGCCGATTTCGACTAGGGGGATGCCGAGCCGGTCGAGACTGTAGCGGACGCCGCCGTCGTACTCCTCAACGCGCTGGGCAGATTCCTCTTCGAGTAGAAGGTCGACGATCGAGACCGGCCCCTCGCTGGTCTGGATCTCGCCTTCTTGGCCGAGTAGCATCGACCGCTGGAAGCCCGACGTGTTTGAGCCATCGATTACGAGCTTTCGCATGACGTGGAGCTGATCGACGATCTCCATATCGAGCAGCGAGGCGATCTGCATGGCGACCGAGAGGGCTTCGCCGTCGACCTCCGTTGGCGGCTCGTCATCTTCCTCGACGAGGCAGGTCGAGTCGTAGGCGAGATACTCAAACTCGCGGTCGACGCGGCTCTCTTCGAGGGCGGCGTCATCGAGTTCACCCAACTCGCTTTTCGTGGGGTGGAGGAACCGGGAGATGGTGCGGTCTGATTCTTCGGGCTCGCGGAGTTCGGTCGGCGACTCACAGAACAGTTTGGTCTCGGTGTCGAGCTGTTGGTGGATTTCGAGGCCGGCGACCAAGCCGAGGGCCTCGTAGTCGTAGGCGTCGGAACTCATTGGTGTGGTGTGTGCGACGGGAGCCTAAAAAGGTGCAGATGCGGCGATCACCGGGCCGATCACTCGGTGACGACGGTGGCAACGATCACTGGATCGACTCGACGAACCCGAGCCACCGCTTGTAGTCATCGATGCTCATGTTATGGGCTTCCTCGCCGTAGTCGGGGCGGTACACACCATCGAGCGCGTTGCGTGCGCGATCGAGGCCGATGATCTCCTCGGCCAGCGTCTCGGCGGTCGCCTCGCTGAGTGACCCTTCGGTTTTGAGTCGCTCGACGCGGGCCTCGCGTTCAGTTTTGAGCGTACGTTTCGCCGTCGACACCAGATCCTTGGTGCCCGGCGGGATCTCCGGGAGCTCTCGGGTCTCGATCAGCAACTCGTGGAGATCGATCTCGGTGCCGTTGATCGTGATCGTCTCCAGCGTTTTCGCCCCGACGGTCGCGCTCTGTCGGTTGACGCGTTCGAGCAACGACTCTCGGGTGGCCTCGTCGATCGGATCGCCGTCCGGGGGCTCAGCCATGTGTGATTGGTTTTGAAAACACTCCCCGAACGGTTACTGGTGGCGATCTGTCGCCGGCGATAGCGCGTCGTCAACGCCGTGTCGTCGACGCCGTGTCGCCGTCACCAGCGACAGGGTCGTGTGAGACTCCCGCGTGGCGACTCCGAAAAAACAACCCTTAAAAACAGCAACCGACTGCACATGGGTATGGCTGGAACTATCGAAGTACTCGTCCCTGGCGGCCAGGCCAACCCTGGCCCGCCGCTCGGCCCGGAGCTCGGCCCGACACCGGTGGACGTGCAGGCTGTCGTACAGCAGATCAACGACGAAACCGAGGCCTTCGACGGGATGGAAGTCCCGATCACCGTCGAGTACGACGACGACGGCTCGTTCACCATCGACGTGGGTGTGCCGCCAACGTCGGAACTCATCAAGGACGAGGCCGGCTTCGACAGCGGCAGCGGCGAACCCCACGAGGACTTCGTCGCCGACATGTCCGTCGAACAGGTCAAAAAGGTCGCCGAGCAGAAGTCGACCGACCTGCTCTCCTACGACGTGAAAAACGCCGCCAAAGAGGTCGGCGGCACCTGTATGACCCTCGGCGTCACCATCGAGGGCGAGGACGCCCGCACGTTCAAACAGCGCGTTGACGACGGCGAGTACGACGACGTACTCGGTGACGAAGCCGAAGCCGCAGCGTAATTTCGTTCTCTCGGTTTCGTTTGTATAACAACGAGTGCCGACAGTCGATTTCGTTCACACACCGTATCTTACCGACGTGCCATCGCTTCGGTGTCGACCGAGCCCTCGTCAGCCAACCGAATCCGATACCGGAGCGTAAAGATCCGAACGCCGAGCAGTTCGACGCGATGAACCGCTTCGACCGTCGATCCGCTGTCAGGGACAACCACGAGTGTCTCGTTCAACGGGAGCCGAACCCCGAACCCACGAGCCACCAGATACAGCCCAGCGTCGTCGCCGTTTCCGGCCGTCGGATACGACGAGAGGACGAGTCCATCGCCGTTGCTGCCGCCGTTTTCGACACGCAGGATACCGGTGAGTGTCCCGCCCGGTAGTGGGAAGGCAACGCGAAGGTACGGCCGACTGCCGTCGTTGTATCGGTCGTAGACGCCGACGTACGTCATCCGTCGGTCGGCGTCGACGCGGTCGGCGTTCGAGCGGATCCATGCTCGATCACCGGTGTGGTGGTCATCGACATCGACGCCCACAACCCGACCAGTGAGTGCCGTCTCGCCGGAGACCGCCCCGAGCGGAACCGACAGCTGGCCGATCCGGGTTGCCAGTGGTCGATACACCCCAGCGAGCTGTTTCCACGGCCGTGCCCAGTCAGGGTCGACATCAAGGTCGTACTCGCCGGAGCGTTCGAAAAACCGCCGAACCGAGGGCGCGACCGCCGTCGGATCGAACCCCGCGGAGTCGTAGGCGTCGACGCGATCCATCATCCCCGAGACCGCCGCGTCGGTCGTCAGCCCCTTTCTGTCGAGGAAGTCCGCGCCGATCCGCCAGCCGCCACTGAGTCGGCTGAACGGGATGCCGGGCGGTCGGGCCCGCGAGTCGGGGATCCCGAGTCGCCAGCCGACCACTGCGAGCAGCGCGAAGCCGTAGGCGTTGAGTCGACCGTGGTAGGTGACCATCAGCCCGTAGGAGGCCGCGTCGATGCCGAAATACGTCCCGCCGGTCGCCCGAGCGAGCCCGTAGAGCACGGCGAACCCCATCGACAGCGTCACCGCCAGCGAGGCCACGCCGATGGTGAGTTGTTGGGATCGCCGTGACAGGCGAGGCAGGACGCCGCCGATGACTGCCAGCGAAAAGACGGCGACGGCGGTGGTAAAGAACGTTACGGCGATCAGTTCGACGAGATTCGCCAACGGAAGCCCGAGGGCGACCGCGGTGATCCCGACCGCGATGATCCCCGGGCCGACGATGATGATCCCGGTCGTCGCTCGGAGGGCCCGCCCAAGTCGGCCGCCCGCCCCGACGCGCCCGGCGAGCCCCGAGACGGTCGGCAGCACCGCCCCCGCGTAGTGGAAGTGAACGACCGTCAGCGTGATCAGGATCGGCTCGAAGACCAGCGAGACGCCAGCGCGGTCGATCAGCAGCGCGATCCCGCCGACGAGAATGTAGATGAGTCCGGCATCAACGGCCACCTCTTCGAGCGGCCACGGCCCGCGTTCGAGCAGCCGCCACGCGCCGAAGCCGGCGATGGCGACCGTCGCGGCCACCCATGGGAGTGCCAGCACTGCCGCCACCGCACCCTGTTGCATCGACAGCGAAACCACAGCGGGAACGGCCGCCACCGGTTGTCCGAGCACCGCCAGTCGGTACCAGCGGGATCGTCGGCCGTCTCGCCGTGGGGTGTCGGTGAGCCGAACCACGAGCGGAACCAACACGAGCACCGCGAGCGCGATGACGTTCCTGATCGGCCCGAGGTTCCACAGCGCGACGACCCCGAGCCAGCCGAGGGCACCGACCAGCGCGCTCGCGTCAGCGAGGGTCGGGAGCCGGTCACCGCGACCAAGGGGTTCGATCTCTCCCGCCATGCTATCGACCCCAGTCGGCTGGTGCGTCTTCGGGTGGGAGTTCGCTACACGGTTCGTACTCGACGGTGAACCAGCCGTCGTAGGCGAATACGCGGCCGACGACCGGGTTCGAGATGTCGACCGTGATCTCGAAGCGGTCGCTGGCCTCGTCGTAGCGTTCATCGACCCGCACGTCCGCGCGCAACGGGGTCGGGATCGGAACCGTCCGGTCGCCGAGGGCGACCCACTGATCGTCGGTTTCGATACGTAACCCGCCCGAATCGGTCGCCTCGAACCGGAGTTCGGTGACGAGCGTTCGGTGGGTGCCGAGGGCGTCGATGACGCAGTCCCGATCCGCGTCGTAGTGCATGTAGGCATCGAATCGCCGGCCGGGGCCGACATCGAACGCCCGGATGTAGGCGACGGTCTCGACGCCGGCGTCGTTGAACGGATGTGTCCGAACCGTGAACGGAACATCGGTACCCGTTTCGGGAAACAGGAGGTTTCGACGCGCTCCCGCCCACAGCACCGGCAGGGCCAGCGGGTTTCGCCGGATCGACCGCATCCGACCGCGACCGACACACCGCTGGTCGTCGTGGCTGGTCAGGCGATACCGCCGCTGGAGTTCGGGATGGAGCGTGTCGTAGGCCGAACCGAGTGCCTGCTGGAAGACGCTCTTCATTCCGGTGGGCTCCGCAGGCAGTTCGCGGCGGTCGGCACTCGTCCGGCGAGGCTCCCGGCGATTACGCCGAGGGCGGCCATCCCGAGCGTCGTGACAACCGGATTGTACGGCCCGAGGGCGACCGAGAGATCGGACAGTACCGCACCTGCCGTGAGTCCGATTGGTGCCAATCCGGCGACGTACGCCAGCCACGCTGATCGCCAGCGGACGAGCAGCGCGAGGCCGACCCCGACTTCGAGGATGCCGAGTGCTGCGACCGCCTCCCCCGAGACGGCTCCGAGGCCGAGCTGCTCGAAGGGTGCGCGTTCCGTCGGGTGGGAGACGAGCAGTTTGGGAACCAGCCCTTGATAGAGCCAGATGAGTGCGAGTCCGACGCGGGCCAGCGCGTGGGCTAGCAACGTTCGATAGCTCGTTTCGGGTGGGGTACCCTCTTCGACCCAGCGGGCCAACACGTCGAAACTCAGCGCGGTCGCCCACCCCAACAGCGGCCGGAACGCAACGCTGTCGATCACCTCGCCCACTCTCCCCCAGCGCGTCTCGTAGTTGTAGTCGGTGAGAAACCGGAGGCCGTCGTCGGTCTCGACATATCGCCAGAAGCCTCGGCCCTCGCTGATAAGCGAGAGTGGACTGTCGCTCTCGAAGGCGAGCACCGAGGTCGTCTCCTCGCCCTCGTCGTTGGTGGCGACGGACTCGCCGGTTCCCTCGATGCCGAGGCCGAACCCGATTCTCGTCGCGTAGGTGAACCGTTGTGGTTCATCGTCTTCGCGTGGGAGGTAGTCTATCTCGGTGAATCGGAGATCCCACCGCGCGTGTTCCGCGGGATCCTGTGTTCGGTTCCAGACGGGTTCGAGTGGGCCGTCGACGAGTCGCTCGACGTAGATCGACTCATCGGACATTGGTGGAGGGCTCCAGCATAGCGTTGGGTAGTGATGACGGTCACAAATAAGTTGGTTTGTGACAGTTTTCGCCTCTCGATTATCACAGAGAAGCTGTCGCGGCTATCCACCAGAGACGGTCACAAACACGCCCACAAGCGTGTGACACACCCACAGACGCTGAAATCGCCTTCGACGGCCTTTTAAGCCTCATCGCCTACCCTCCGATGAGACAGGCTTTGCCTGTGTCACTGACCCGTAGGAGCATTCCTGCGTACTACGGAGGTGAATAATGGCAGACGATACGATAGTACAAGCAGTTTCTCGCGCCCTCGACGAGTCCCCACCACGGAACTTCAGTGAGACCGTCGATCTCGCGGTGAATCTGCGTGACCTAGACCTAGACGACCCATCGAATCGCGTCGACGAGAGCATCGTGCTCCCGTCCGGCACCGGCCAGGAAACACAGATCGTTGTGTTTGCGGAGGGTGAAACCGCCCTCCAGGCCGAGGATGTCGCCGACGAGGTGCTCTCGGGGGACGACCTCGAAGACCTCGGCGACGATGACGACGCCGCCAAAGACCTCGCCGACGACACCGACTTCTTCGTCGCCGAGGCCAGTCTGATGCAGGACATCGGCCGCTATCTCGGGACTGTACTCGGTCCACGAGGGAAGATGCCGACGCCACTGCAGCCGGACGACGACGTCGTCGAGACGATCAACCGGATGAAAAACACGGTGCAGCTTCGCTCCGGCGACCGACGCACGTTCCACACGCGCGTTGGTGCCGACGACATGGACGCCGAGGAGATCGCCGACAACATCGACGTGATCATTCGGCGACTCGAAGCTGATCTCGAAAAGGGGCCGCTGAACCTCGATACCATCTACGTGAAAACGACGATGGGCCCCGCTGTTGAGGTGGACGCATGAGCAGCAGCGAGTCCGTCCGCAAAACCGAGACCATCCCACAGTGGAAACAGGACGAGGTCGACGAGCTGACCGACTTCATCGAGCGGTACGCCTCAGTCGGCATCGTCGGCGTCGAAGGCATTCCGAGCCGCCAACTGCAGTCCATGCGGCGTGGACTCCACGGCAGCGCGGAAGTCCGGATGAGCCGCAACACGCTCGTCGTTCGCGCCCTTGAGGACGTCAACGACGGCGTCGAGCAGCTCACCGAACACGTCGCCGGACAGGTCGCCCTGATCGGCACGAACGACAACCCATTCGCGCTGTTCCAGCAGCTCGAAGCCTCGAAGACCCCCGCACCGATCAGCGCGGGCGAGGTCGCGCCCAACGACATCGTCATCCCCGAGGGTGACACGGGCGTCGATCCGGGGCCGTTCGTCGGCGAACTCCAGCAGATCGGTGCGGACGCCCGCATTGAAGAGGGTTCGATTCAGGTGCTCTCGGACAGCACCGTCCTCTCGGCCGGCGAGACCGTCGATGCAGACCTCGAAAACGTGCTGAGCGAACTCGGCATCGAGCCGAAGGAGGTCGGTCTCGATCTCAAGAGCGTCTACTCCGAGGGCGTGCTGTTCGCCCCCGAGGAGCTGGAGATCGATGTCGACGACTACCGCGCGGACATCCAGTCGGCCGCCGCGGCCGCCCGGAACCTCTCGGTCAACGCGGGCTACCCGACAGCCCAGACCGCGCCAACGCTCATCGCCAAAGCGACGGGCGAGGCCAAATCCGTCGCGCTGGCCGCTGCCGTCGAGAGCCCCGACGTGGTCGACGACCTCATCGGCAAGGCCGACGCACAGGTCAAAGCTCTTGTCAGCGAGATCGACGATCCGGAGGCACTCCCCGAGGAGCTCCGTGATCTCGGTGACGACGCCGAGGAAGCCGACGAAGCTGACGACGGCGACGCTGATGACAGCGAGGCCGACGACGCAGCTGACGAACAGACTGACGACGAAGAAGCCGAATCCGAGTCTGACGACGGCGACGACAGCGACGCCGGTGCCGGGCTCGATATGCTCTAACAACGGAGGATTACACCAATGGAATACGTTTACGCAGCACTCACCCTGAACGAAGCAGACGCAGAGATCACCGAAGACAACATCACCGCAGTCCTCGAAGCCGCAGGCGTCGATGTCGAGGAGTCCCGAGTCAAGGCGCTCGTCGCCGCGCTCGAAGATGTCGACATCGAGGAAGCCGTCGAAACCGCAGCCGCAGCCCCCGCAGCCGGCGGGGCCTCCGCGGGCGGCGCGTCGGCTGACGCCGGCGGTGCCGACGACGCGGGCGACGACGCTGACGAGGAAGAAGCCGACGCTGACGACGGCGACGACGCCGACGTGCCGGACGACGCCGGCGACGAGGACGAGGAAGCCGACGGCGAGGGCCTCGGCAACCTCTTCGGCTGAATCGCGGTCAGACAGCAGTTTCCTGTTTTTTGCGACGCGATACCCGGATAGCACCGCGATCGACCGATCAGCGACGCGGCCGGAAATTTAAACCTGAAGCCGCGGCCAGCCAGCCCGATGGGACTGGGAGTCGGCATCGATCCGGGGCTGACAGGTGGCGTCATCGCCTTCGCGCTCGGCGGCGTCGCCCTCGGCACCTGTAGCGGGCTGGTTCCCGGGCTGCACGCCAACAACTTCGCCGTGCTGCTTGCGGCGGCCGCGCCGTCGATCCCGGCCGATCCCTTGTTGCTCGGCGTCGCCATGCTCGCGGCGGGGGTCGCCCACACGTTTCTCGATATCGTCCCCGCGCTCACGCTTGGGGTGCCCGATGCGTCGATGGCGATCGCCGCGCTGCCGGGCCACCGGCTCGTGTTGGCCGGCCGGGGGCGGGAAGCACTCCGGCTGTCGGCGGTCGGCAGCGCGCTCGCCGTTGGGATCGCGCTGCCGCTCGCTTTGCCGATCACGTGGCTCATGGTCGCGTGGTATCCGACGATCCAGGCCAATCTCACGCTCGTGTTGGTTGCGGTCGTCGGCTTTCTCCTCCTGACCGAGTCGTCGGCTCGGACGGCTCTCGGTGGGCTCTTTGCGTTTGGATTGGCGGCCGCGTTGGGGTGGGCGACACTCGACGTGCAGCCGGCCGCGCCGTTGGATGCTGGCAGCATGCTAACGCCGCTGCTCACCGGGTTGTTCGGCGCGCCGATCCTGCTGGATGCGATGGGTGGCGGCGGGGTACCGCCGCAGGCCGACGCGAAACTGGCGATGCCGCGCCGGGAGCTGGGGCTGACGGCGGGGGCTGGCTCGCTGGCCGGCGCGCTGGTCGGCTATCTGCCGGGGGTGTCGGCGGCGATCGCCTCCGTGATCGCGCTGCCGGCGGTGCCGAACGACGATCCCGACCGCGGGTTCATCATCGCCACCAGCGGGGCAAGTACGTCTAACACGGTGTTCGCGCTGTGTGCGTTGCTCGCGCTTGGGACACCGCGAACCGGCGTGATGGTGGCGATGGATACCACTGGGGTGCCGCTGACCGTCCCGGCGTTGCTGACGGCCGTCATCATCGGTGCGGCGTGTGGCTTTCTGCTCGTGGTGGGGGTCGGCGATCGCTACCTCCGGACAGTGGGGAATCTGAACTACACGGTCGTTTCCGGCGTCGTCTTCGCGCTGCTCATTGGGCTCTCGTTTGTGTTCACCGGCTGGGTCGGGGTTGGGATCTTTCTGGTCGCCACGCTCGTGGGGTTGGTGCCGCCGCGGTTCGGAACCCGGCGTGTCCATCTGATGGGAGTGTTGATCGGGCCACTGCTGCTGTGATACTGTTTGCTGTAGGAAGTTACCGTTCGACCGCCGCCCGGTGGGCGGTCGAGGCGGGAACCGTCTACAGTAAACAGTATGAGGCATGTGATACGGCGGCACAGCACGTCCCTCGCCGACGGCAGGGCGGTCATGACGAGCCGAAAGACAATGGTTAAAACCCGCGCGGTGATCCCTATGGGTATGAGCGAGACCCAACAGGACGCCGAGAGCCAGTGTGTCTCCTGTGGCATCAAGGTCGCAGCGATGAACGCTGCGTCCTTCGACTGTCCGGAGTGTGGCACCGAGATCCACCGCTGTCCGACCTGTCGCAAGCAGAGCAACCTCTATGAGTGTCCCGACTGCGGCTTCCGGGGGCCATAACGATGGGGAAGGTCGCCGCCAACATGAAGATCATGCCGCAGAGCCCGGATATCGATCTTGACGAACTTCAGGAGCGACTCGAAGCCTCGCTGCCCGAGGGCGCCCAGATCAACGGCTTCGAGCGCGACGATGTGGCGTTCGGTCTCGTCGCCCTGCTGCCGACGGTTATCGTCGCCGACGACGCCGGTGGCACCGAGGTCGTCGAGGAGGCCTTCGCCGAGGTCGAGGGTGTCGAAAGCGTTTCCGTCGAAGACGTCGGCCGGATCTAAGCGATCGCTGGTTTTCGCGGTTTGCTGCGTTACACCCGCCAGCAATAGGCTCCGGTAGTGCGGCATGCGGGGCTGTGTTGCACACATCCTGCAAACTTATATATCGCTAGCGACTACGGTAGGTGAATCCAAATGCCCAACTCCCTCGCAGAAATGCTGCGATCCGATATGGAATGCGAAGGGTTGCTTGAGTGTTTTCACGGGCTCAAGGAACTCGATAAGCGATGTTTTCAGCAGCTCGTCGACGCCGAGACGGCGGTGACGATCGATGAGCTTGCAGAGCAGGTCGATCGTGAACGCTCAACTGTCTACCGCGCGGTTCAACGGCTTCTCGACGCCGGGCTGATCGACAAAGAGCAGATCAACTACGATCAGGGCGGCTACTACCACGTCTACAAGCCGGCCGATCCCGAGGTGATCCGGGAGGATATGCAACGGCTGCTCAACGACTGGTATGCGGAGATCGGTCAGCTGATCCAGGAGTTCGAGGACAAATACAGCGACGCCGCCGATGTAAGCGTCCCGGCGGAATCCTAAGCGCGGTCAGGTTACCACATATCGAGGATCTCGACCTCGAACTCCAATGTTCGGCCCGCCAGCTCGTGGTTGAAATCAACCTCAACAACGTCGTCGGTGACAGCCGTCACATCGCCGTGGAGCCCGTTTTCGGCGTGAACGTGCATCCCAACCTCCGGCGGTTGGCCGACCATCCCCTCGAAGACCTCCGGTTCGTACTCCCGAACTTTGTCGTCGTCGAACTCGCCGTATCCCTCCTCCGGTGGGATCGTCAGCGTCTCGGTGTCGCCGACAGTGAGCCCGATCACGCCCTGTTCTAACCCCTCGATGACCTCCTCGTCGCCAACGCCGAACGACAGCGAGGCGTAGTCGTCGGGATCGGCATCCTGTGCGTCAACCAGCCCGTGTTCCTCGGCGACCTCGTAGCGAGAGGTGTCGAAGACGCTCCCGTCGGGGAACCGACCGACGTACTCGATGACGACCGTATCGCCAGCCTCGATTGCCATACCGGCCGTCGGCGACGAAGGCGCATAAATCCCGTTAGTCGTCGGCCGACAGCGGGGCCGGGATCTCAAGTAGGGTGGCACTGCGCTCAAACAGCCGGCGTGCAGCCGCGCGGTCACGAGCGGCGGCGGAGGGCTGGGTCGGCTCACAGTCAGCAAAGTAGCGACCGGAGACCGAGTCGACACGGGGGCTGGCGGCGAGATAGACCGCCGTGGCCGCGCCGTCGGCGGGCGTCGACACGAACGGGAGCCAGCCGGCAAGGCTCGCAAGATCCGACAGCGGGCCCGGCAGAAACCGGGTGAAGCCGCTGCCCGGGATCGCACCCGGGTGGAAGGCGTTTGCGGTGATCGGGGTATCGGCCTGTTCCAGCCGACGCGCCAACTCGAAGCTAAACTGGATATTGGCGAGCTTTGACCGCTGGTAGGCGTTGAACGAGGAGTAGTCGGCGACGGATTCGACAGCATCGAGATCCAGCGACGCCCCGCGGTGGGCGGCCGAGGCCGTGGTGACGATGCGGGCATCGTCTGCCAGCGTTGGCAACAGCTCGGCGGTCAGGAGATACGGCGCGAGGTGGTTGACGTGAAAGGTGTACTCGACACCGATATCGGTGAGGCGGCCCGCACGGAACAGCCCGCCGGCGTTGTTGATGAGGATATCGAGCTCGTCGACCCACTCCTCGACGGCGGTTGCCAGCGATCTGACCGCGGACACATCGGCAAAATCAGCCTCGAAGAAGGTGGCGGTCGCACCCATCGCCGCAAGCTCGTCGACGACCGCGCGGCCGGCCGCGGCGTCACGGCCGTGTACCATCACGTCGGCACCGAGCCGCCCCAACGCGAGGGCGGTCTCACGGCCGATCCCGCCGGTTGAGCCGGTTACCAGCGCGGTCTGTCCCGCACAGTCGATCTCGGCGACGCCGGCCTGTTGTTCCGGCTGTGTCATTCTGGCCCTTCAACGAGGCGGCGGAGCTGAGCCGGCGGCACCGCCCCGCGGGCCGCATGGCCGTCGGCAACGAACGTCGGAACGCCGGTGATGCCGGCCTGCTGGGCGGCGGTGAACGCGTCGGTGACCGCCTCCCGGTGGGCCTCGTCGTCGAGGGCGGCGGTGATCGCATCGCCGTCGATGCCGACGGTCGTGGCGAGATCGACGAGGACATCCGCATCTCCGATATCCCGGCCATCCTCCCAGAGGGCTGCGAAGATCGCCTCATCGAAGGCCAGCCACGTCTCATAGGGGTACTCCTGGCTGACGTACGCGGAGGCGATCTGTGCGTCAAGCGAGTCGACATCGGTCGCCAACTCCAGTGTCATCTCGACATCGTACTGCTGTTGGAGGCGACGCACCGACTCCTTGGCCTGCTCGAAGTAGGCGTCGTCTTTGCCGTCGTCGACCGAGTGGTCGATCTCGCCGTCGGCGGTTCGCTTCCCGGCGCGGAGATCGAACGGCTGCCAGTCGATCCGCAGCGGCTCCTCGCGGTCAGCCTGATACCGCGAGAGCGATTTGCGGCCGAGATAACAGAACGGGCAGACGTAATCCGAGTACACCGTGATCGATGCGTGTGTGGCTTCGCTCATTAGGAAGGATTGGGGCTCGGCTCACAAAAACTGGCCGGTGGGGCAACGCAACGAACAACGCTCTTGTGGGTGGCTGCGAAAGCCGCCGTCGTGCTTCGAACACTCCGTGAGTCCGGCCCGGGGCTGCTCGTTCCCGCGGCGTGGCTCGTCGCCGCCGCGGCCCACCGTGGCCTGGTCACCACCCGATCGATACTCATCGCGCATCTCGTGATGGTCGCGTTTATCCTCTTTTTCCTCACAACTGGCTGGGACGAGATGAACGACCGCGTCCTCCAGGGGTGGCGTGTCGTCATGGTTGTCGGCGTCCCGATCACGCTCTGTGGGATCGCCGGCTTTCTCGTTGGTTCGGTTGCAACGCCGTTGTGGGCGATCAGCCTCATCGGCTGGATGGTGCTCCCCGCGATCGGGCTGTTTTACACCGGAATGGTGCTCCCGGAAGCGGCGATCATCTACGTCGCCAGCGGGACGCTCTCGATCGTCGGCCCGATCATCTACCTGCTCTCGTTTCTTCTCGGGGTCGATCTCGTCGCCGTCGGCGGGATCGCGGTGACCGGGATCGGCCAGACGCTCGGCATCGGCGACGCTGTGTTGCGGTATTAGGCGAACTGAGACACAGCTGTATACGCAATGTTCGGCGGTGTTGTTCGCGCGAAAACTCGGTGGGACTGGGATTCGAACCCAGGAGGCCAAAGGCCACCTGCTTTCAAGGCAGGCGCAATAGTCCACTCTGCCATCCCACCGCACTCGAAAGCGGGTGACGGCGCGTAAAAACGGTTCTGGTTGGCTCGACGGTACCGTTCGAATAAGCAGTTGTGTGGGAAGAAGATGTGTAGAAAGCCCTCGGCTCTATCGGCTCCCGGGACTCGCTGCGCTCCTCACTCGCGTTGCTCGTTGCGGTGCTTGCGTCGTCCGGGTTCGCCGATAGAGCCTCGCCCTTTCAGTCCACCAGGAAGGTAGTTGATCGATCAGCCGACTACCTGTTTGCCTGCTTGTCTCTCAACACGACTGGTTGGCAGCCGGTGAATGGTCGCACCGGGTGGGCCGAACCATGTAATCGATTTCTGTTCCACCACTGCGACGCCGTAACCCGGATCGTCGGCCTTTTGCTCGCCGGGGCGCAACCACAGGTAACTGGATGGCCTCCTATCATATCGAGACGTACGGCTGTACGTCAAACCGCGGCGAGAGCCGGCATATCGAGCAGGCCCTCCGCGAGGGTGGCCACTACCCAGCCGACGGGCCGGCGGAGGCGGATGTGGCGATCCTCAACAGCTGCACCGTCGTCGAGAAGACCGAGCGCAACATGCTCCGCCGGGCCGAGGAGCTCCAAGAACAGACGGCCGACCTCATCGTCACCGGCTGTATGGCTCTCGCACAGGGCGAGGAGTTCGACGAGGCCGGTATCGACGCCCAGATCCTCCACTGGGATGAGGTGCCGGAGGCCGTGCTCAACGGCGAATGCCCCACCGTCACCCCCGACAGCCAGCCGATCTTGGAAGGCGAGATCGGCATCCTGCCCATCGCCCGCGGCTGTATGAGCAACTGTTCGTACTGTATCACCAAGTTCGCCACCGGCCGGGTCGACTCCCCGCCGGTCGAGGAGAACGTCGAAAAGGCCCGCGCGCTCGTCCACGCCGGCGCGAAGGAGATCCGCATTACGGGCCAGGATACCGCGGTCTACGGCTGGGATGACGGCGACCGCAAGCTGCCGGAGCTGCTGGATCGCATCTGCACCGAGATCGACGGCGAGTTCCGGGTCAGGGTGGGGATGGCCAACCCCGGCGGGATCCACGGCATCCACGAGGAACTCGCCGACGTGTTCGCCCGCCACGACAAGCTCTACAACTTCATCCACGCCCCCGTTCAATCCGGCAGCGACGACGTGCTGGAGGAGATGCGCCGCCAACACAGAGTCGAGAAGTTCCGCGAGGTCGTCGCCGCCTTCGACGATCGACTGGACTACTGGACGCTGTCGACGGATTTCATCGTCGGATTCCCGACCGAAACCGACGCCGATCACGAGGCCTCGATGGAACTGCTCCGTGAAATCCGCCCCGAGAAGGTCAACGTCACCCGGTTTTCGAAGCGGCCCGGCACCGACGCCGCCGAGATGAAGGGCCTGGGCGGGACGCTCAAGAAGGAACGCTCAAAGGAGATGTCGGCCGCAAAGCGCGAGATCGTCGGCGACGTTCACGAGACGATGGTCGGCACGACCCAGGACGTGTTGGTCGTCGAGGAGGGCACCGGCGACTCGGTGAAATGTCGGGACGGCGCGTACCGACAGATCATCGTCCAACACGCCGACGAATACGGCCTCTCGCCCGGCGACTTTACGACCGTCGAGGTCACCGATCACCAGACGATGTACGCCTTCGGCCAGCCGGTCTAACTCAGCGGCGAGAGGCACGAATTGGGTTTATACCCCGCAGGCGACTTCCTCGGTCAGCGATGATTCCGAAAGCTCGCCGTCGCTTTGCAGCCGAATGAGCTGGTATGAGTCATTGCAGTCGATGAAATCGTCGGCGACAGCCACATCTCCTCCGCCGACATCGGATGCAATCGAGACTGTGTACGGGCCGGAAGCCATGAGTCTAAATCCGGCGTACGTGTCGGTGCTGATGGCAACCGTCTCGGTGTAGAACGGCTCTCGATCCGCACGGCTGATGGTAATCGTCGCATCGAGAGGCCGTGCTGTGTCGGCGAACACAACAACCCAATGCGAGTCAGCAGATGAGCCGACCTGCACGAGTGTTGTTGCGCCGGTTGCTTCCTCGACTGCATCGGCAAACAGCCAATCGTCGAACGCCGTCACCGTCGATTCCTCCAATCGGTTGACCGTTGGCTCACGAGTACTCGACTGCGGCGGGGTTGCACAGCCAGCCATGCTGAGACCCAGCCCGCAGCTGAGTCCGTGGAGGAGCCGTCGTCGATCCATGGTGGATGCCGGCACGGACGGCCACTAAAACCTCGGGCCGCTATCTTGGTACTGTACAGAGTAGTGCGATGGGATTGCGAACATCTTGAAAGCCCCGACGCGCTGGAGTCGGGGGGCTCGCTGCGCGCTTCGGGCCTCCGGCCCTGCAGTGCTTGCGTCGCCCGCCTTCCTCCAGCGCGTCGCCCCTTTCAGTCCCGCCCGCGTCAGTGGATCAGGCAGCCGCAGTCGGGTGGGAATGAAAGGGGCCGGCGTCTCGGCGAACCCGGACGACGTAAGCACCGCAGGAGTGAGCAACGCGAACGACGAGGAGCGCAGCGAGTCCCGGGAGCCGAAACGCCGGGGGCTTTCAAGATGATTCCAGTTTCCTCGGCTTCTCTGAACACGATCGTTATCCCTCGCCCTCGTCGAGGGTGAGACTCTCCGTGGCGGCGTTCCGGAGGGCATCCGACCGCCCGTGGCTCGCCGGCGCGATCGCCAGCGTCGACAGCCCGTAGCTGTTGGCAACCTCCAACACCGGCTTGAAATCGGTGTCACGTGAGGCGATCGCCACCGTCTCCGCCCGCCCCTCGGTCGCAAACCGGGTGGCGTCGACCGAGAGCTTCACATCGACATCGCCGCTGGTGACGATCACCTCAAAGCCGCGGGCCTCGGCGGCCTGAATCAGCCCCGGTGTCGCGTGTTCGTCAACGTAGAGCCGGGCGGTCGCCAGCCGATCTTTCGCCGCCGTCGCCTCCCGGATGTCGTCAAGGTCGACATCGAACTCATCGCGCAGCATGTTCGGCCCGTCGACAAACAGCGCGATCCCATCGGTCGGCTCATCGCGCCCGAACAGATCCATACCGGTCGTCAGGCGGCGGCGAGTATAGGAATACCGTTTGTCGACCGCGAGCGTCACCGACTATTTGTCGACCGCGGGCGCGCACCCTCCACGCTGCCTACGAGCCGTTGGCCATCCAGTCGGGGTCGACCGGTGGATCCGACGGTGTCGACTCGGCGGCCCCGCGCAACGGCACCCGAACGTTGATCGTCGTCCCGCTGTCGCCCGTTGTCGCGCTGATCGAGCCGCCACAGGCGATCGCCAGCCAGTTGACCATCCACAGCCCGAGCCCGCTGCCGTGTCGCAACGGCTCCTCGGCCCCGTCCTCGATGACAACCAACTCCTGCTCGGAGAGCCCCGGCCCATCGTCGGCGACCGTCAGCAGGAGGTCATCGCCGGCGACCGACAGCGTCACCCGCACCTCGACGGCCGAGGGCTGGCGGTCGTGGTGGCTGATCGCGTTTTCGACCAATTCCTCGACGATCCGGGTGACCTCGCTGTCGACCCGGCGGTCGTCGATCTCGCCGTCGACATCGCAGACACAACTCGCCTCGAAGGTGGCGGCGGTCTCGGTGGCGGTCTCACAGAGCGTCTCGACTGACTCCCAGGTGTGCTCGCCGGGGTCGTCGGCCAACACGGTTTCGATCTCGCGGGCGGTTTCGGCCTGGGAGTGGAGGTGTTCGACCCGATCGCGGACAGTCTGAAGGGAGTCTTCGATGGCTGCCGGCAGCGCGTCCGGGCCGATCGCCTCCCGAACCCGGTCTTCCAGCAACCCGGTCTGGCCGGTGATGACGTTGACGCTGGCCCGGAGGTTGTGTCGGAGCACGCGGTTGAGCACCGCAAGCCGCTGTTCGCGCAGCAGCTTGTCGGTGATATCGAACTGGACGGCGACGTAGGCCTCCGGCTCGCCGTCGTCGTTGGTGACCGGCGAGATCGTCTCCTGGAGGATATACCGGTCGCCATCCTTCGTCCGGTTGATCACCTGTTTCTCGAAGATGTCGCCGTCGGTGATCGTCTCCCACAGCTGTTTGTAATGCTGGTCGCTCATCTCGCCGGAGTTGAGGATGCGGTGGGTCGAGCCGACGGCTTCGGCCGCGCTGTAGCCGGTCAGCTCCTCGAAGGCGGGGTTGACATACTGAATCACGCCGTCGCTGTCGGTGATGCTGATGGCGACGCCGGCGTGTTTCATCGCCTCCTCGTACTGGAGTGCCTCCTCGTGGGTTTCGATCGTCGAGACGACCTGTGGCACGCTGTCGCCGATCTCCTCGATGACCTCCCGCTCGACGGCATCGAAGCCGGTTGGGGCGGTCGTGTACACCCCGAGGACGAACGCCTGCTGGTTGTCGAAGCCGACCGGCACAGCCAGTGAGTCGGTGATATCGTTGCCCGCCGCCCGCGAGCTCCAGGCGGCGTCCGTCTCGTCGACAGCGACGTGGCTGGCCGTCCCGGTCGTCGTGGCCTCGACCACCGGCTCCGCCGCGGGCGTGTCGTCGGCGACCCACTCGGCGTAGCCGGTTGCCGCACCGGCGACGACGCCGGCCACCGGGTCGGTATCGGTGCGGAACTGCCGGCCGCCGTCGTGGTCGGCCGGGCCGCCATCGGCTGACAGCGAGCGATCGGTCACGGTCGGATCGACAGCAGCGACCGGCACGAGCCAGACGAGATCGTAGGCGTCGATAGCGGCCATCCGCTCGGGGACGCCCCGGATCACCGCCCACGGCTCGGGGGTATCCAACAGTTCGTCGGTGAGATCCCGGTTGAGCCGGACGAGCCGCTCGGTTCGGCTCACCCGCGTCACGTCTTTCAGCGTCAGGATCTCCTCGGCGATCGCCTCATCATCGATCGGCGAGCGGGTGACCTCGTAGGTTCGCTCCCGCCCGCCGACCGTGTAGGTGCGGTGGCCCGTGTCGCCGGGCGGGATCGACGCCAGCCCGTCGTCGATCGCCGCCAGCGGCCGCCGCGGGATCGTCTCTCTATCGAGAATCGTCGTCGCCTCGTCGTTGTAGGCGATGACCGTCGCCGAGCTATCGAGGACAAGCCCGCCGACGGCAACGCTGTCAGCCAGCGTCGACAACCCCGGCGAGCTATGGCTGGCGAACTCCGTGCGGGCATACCGAAGAATCCCGACAGCGAAGACGGCGACACCGAGTGGCTCGTAGTTGATCTGCAACAGCGGCTCGACTGACGGCGAGAGGATGTAGGGGACAAGCGGCAGCGCGGTCACGCCGACCAGCGCGTACAACACCGTCGGCCGGCTGTCGCCGCGCTCGAAGGACTGAAACAGCCAGCCGAAGCCGACGAAGGTGACCGTGTAAACGATCCCGGTGACAAACCAGTGGATCGCCCCATACCGAAACTGGAGATGCGAAAACGGGGTTGTCGCCGCCGTGGTCGTATAGTAGAGGCCATGAAGCGGGTTGGTGAGCTTGACGCCGATGATGACGGCGAGCAGGGCCACGCTCCCGATCTGGAAGGCGCGCTGTCGATGGTACGACCGCCCGGTGTAGGCGGCCGCGAACACGACCCAGGCGACGATCGTCGAGAGACCGGCGATCAGCCCGGCGAGATGGAAAACGCGCTGGGCTAGCGGCGACGACGTGGCGAGCTGTGCGGCGGTCGACAGCGACCACAGCCCACTCAGGCCGAGCAGGCCGCCGAGCCCGCGGCGGATATCCGGATGTGAGAGCCCGCGAACACTGACGGTGCCGGCAACACAGATCACCGCCGCGAGCCCGAAGGCGAGAACGTATATGCTCCGAATCAAGAGGGGGTCGCTCACGACCATGCACTGTTGGTCAACGGATGTAGTAGCAAAGTACCCTGTTAGGATTCCCAGTCGGTCGGAATCCCCGGCAACCGCGGCGATGAGTAGTGGTCAGCGGTGGTCGTCACCGAAGACCATCAGTCAGTCGTCGCCGATCGCTGTCGGATCGTCGCCGTCGGCATCGGTCGCCTCCTCGACAGGCGATCGGTCTGTCAGGTCGCCGCCGCGCCAGCCGCCGCGTTCGAACCAAGCGGCGGCGACGACCGCCGCGATCACCCCGGAGACGGCGAAGGCAAACCAGATCCCGGTGGGGTTTGGATCGGCGAAAAACCAGGCGTCGATCGGAACCAGCCCCTGAGAGGCGACGTAGGCGATCGGCAGCCGAATAAACCCAAACAACAGCACCGCGATGGCGGCGGCCGTCAGCGTTTTGCCGGCTCCGCGGAAGCCGCCGCTGTAGGCTCGCAGGATCCCGACAAAGCCGAACGTCGGTGCGATCCACCGGAGGAAGGTTGCGCCCTCGGCGACAACAGCCGGCGAGTCATCGAAGACGCGGATGATCTCCGGCGCGAAGAGGAAGGTGACAACGCCGAGCGCCGAGAGGATCAGAAACGAGGTTTTCGCCGCAAACCGGTTGGTGGCGACGACGCGATCCTGCCGGCCCGCGCCGATGTTTTGCCCGGTCATCGCCTCAACACCGCGGTCGATAGCGATGGCGGGCATGAAGATCATCGAGAAGACGCGGATGCCGACGCCGAAGGCGGCGACGACCGGCGTCGAAAACAGCGTCACGATCACCAACACGGCGTTGACCGAGATCGCTCGCCCGGTGTTTTCGACCGACGCGGGGACGCCGATCCGGAGCAGCTTCTTGCTGTAGGCGAGATCCGGGATCATCTGTCGGAGGTGGATCTGAATCCCGTGAGCACCCCGGAACATGAGCCACAGCCCCACAACCATCGCCGACCCGCGGGCGAAGACGGTGGCGATCGCCGCCCCCTCGACGCCGAGTTCCGGCAGCGGCCCAACGCCGAAGATCAACAGCGGGTCGAGGGCGACGTTGAGCACAACGGTTCCAAACATGACGAGCATCGGCGTGACGGTGTCGCCGGCCCCACGCATCAGCGCGATGAAGACAGTGAACCCGAAAAGGAACGGCAGCCCGAGGCTGATGACCTCCATGTAGTCGGTCGCCAGCTCCAAGACGGCCGGCTCCGCGCCGAACACGCCCAACAGCTCGGCGACGAACTGAAAGCCGAGCGCGCCAAGCACGAGTCCCGCCAGCAGGGTGAAGACGACCGTTTGTGAGGCGGCGTACTCCGCTTTGGCGGGCTGGTCGGCCCCGGTGTGTTGGGCGACGAGCACGCTGCCGGCGACGGTGAGGCCGAGGCCCAGCGAGATGAACAAATACACCAAGGGGAAGCCGAGACTGATCGCCGCCAACGCCTCCGTACTGTACTGTCCCAGCCAGAAGGTGTCGGCGAGGTTGTAACCGACCTGCAGCAAATTGGTGATGACGATCGGAAACGAGAGAAAGAACAGCGACCGCGGGATCGAGCCGTTGGTGAGATCGAGCTCCGACTGGCTCTTAAACAGGCTCCCGAGGCGACGCCGGAGGCTCATCGGCGACCTCCAGCGGTCAGCTGATCGTCAACGGCGAGACGGCGAGTTTCGGCAGGAAACACTGTTGTGTGGTAGGGGACTGAGGCAAATAAATCGTGTTGTCTCGGCGCACTACTCTTCGGTTTTGTGGTCGGCGATCCGCTGGAGCGCGTCGGCGATCGCCTCAACGGCGACGATGAACCGCCAGGTGAGATAGACGGCGAGTAGCGCGGCCGCCGGAACGACGACGAGGAGGAGCTGTTGGACGATGACCAGCGAGTAGGCAGCCGCCGCGAGGAGGGTGACGACGATCCCGGCGAGCTGCCCACGGGAGAGGGTCGGTGGCGACCAATCGGACATGCGTGATGAATGCGATGAGAGCCCAATGAACGTTGCGTCCGATCAGTAGGCCTCGCCGACGACGCTGACGATCCCGTTGCCGGCCTCGACGAAGGCGAGCTCAGTCGGCGCGGAGCCGAGCGTGCAGATCGACGCGGCGTCGTTGTCGTCGGTCGCTGCCTGCACGCGGTAGTCGCCGGGAGCGATCGGAAGGTCGATGCTTTTGAGCGTCAGTGGATCGAGTGTGACTGTCGTCTCGTGGACAGGCGTGCCGTCGTCGCTGATGGTGACATCGACCGTGACCGTCTGTGCGCCCTCGTAGTTTCGGAGGAGCAACGCGTCGGCACAGGTTTGTTCGGGTGGTGTCGTCGACTCTTGGGGCGGGGATGCGAGTGGCATAAGATATCTGTGGCACCGATACCACCTAAACCGCCATTACGTGTTTCAGCCTCAGAAACACGCCAAGGGGTGTTTTTACCCGGGAACAGCTGGTATCTGGTGGGGATCATCACCCACACTCGACACCCCAGAACCGTCCCACAGCCGGGATCGCACCGGTTCCGGGTTCACCACGCACTCCGAGAGCACCCCAGGATCGCCACCCACCGCTGACACCACCGTGTCCCCGTTGGTGCCGACACGCCGCCGTAGCGGCCACCCGGACGGTGGCCCGTCTTCGGCCCTCCTCACACCCGCGGCGGCCAACAAACCGCCACCGATTGGTTAGTACCCTGTGAGCGGAACCCATACACTCATTACTGACCCGTTGATATGGGGACACAACCATCCGAGATATGAGCGACGCAGACCCGATTGCCCTTTCCGGCGGCGGCGTAACAGTACACAAATCCTACCACGAGGAGATCTATCCGGATCCGGCGATCGTGATCGTGATCGAACAGTTCGAGGCCGGCTCCCGACAGGTGACGCTCACCGAGTCGCTGCCAGCCGGTGTCGACGCGACGCTGGTGGAGTTCGACGGCGAGACGGCCGACCACTGGACGGCCCGCGGCGAGGAACTCGAACTAAGCGTCTCGCTGGCCGACGGCGAAAGCATCGAAACCGCCTACGCCTACGCCGGCGGCATCGCCGACGCGCCCGATAAGTGGCTCACACCCCCGAGCGTCGTCATCGAGGACGCCGACGGCAACACGGTTCAGTTGGATCCAGCCGATGCCGAACCGCCGGAAACCGTCGTTGAACTTCCGGAGGCGGTGACCGCAGCCGACACCGACAGCGCGGCCCCAGAGTACGGCGATGGCGTTGCCTACGAGCCCCCGGAGCCCGAAGCCGTCGAATCCGGCGATATCTACGGCCAAGATGAGGCCACGCCCTACGAGGATCACGCCGAAACAGCCCCCGAATCGTTGTACGGCGAGATCGAAACCCGCTGGTCGGAGGAGGCCTCGGTCATCGCCGCACGATCCTCCTACGGTGACGAGGACGCCTACGAACCCGAGGAGCCGGAGGCTGTCGACGATGGGGATCGCTACGGCGATGACGACGCCGTCGACGACGAGAGCTGACGACGCCGTCGACGACGAGAGCGACCCGGCCCGAGTTCAGGCACCGCGAAGCGAGAGCGACCGCTCTCGGTCGAGAACCGTGTATCCTTGCGCGTCGAGTGCGGCGTCGTAATACTGCTGGGCGACCAGCCACGCCGGCAGCCCGCGGAGGCCGAACCGCCGGTCGCTCCGCACATCGATCTCGACGAGCGTGTTGCCGTCCTGTTCGGTCAGCGTCACATCGTAGCTGCCCCACGGCGAGTCGCCAGCGGTTACGCGAAGCGTGAACTCGGTGGCTGTCGACGACGATTCCGTACTCGCTGTCGACGAGGGCTTCTCACCTGCTGTCGACGATGACTCCTCGATCGTCGTCGCCATCGTGATCGATCGCAGCCCGAGGAGATAGGAGAGCTCGAAGCTGCCTCCCGTCTCGGCGGTGGTCACGCTGTCGGCGATCCCCCACTGGAGGGCGAGCACCGGCGGCCGCGGGCCAACAAAGGCGTCCCGAACGGTCGCCGGCGTGGCCCCCGTCCGCAGGCGGGCGGTTCCGCCTGTGGTAAACAGCGGGATCCGAAATGCGCCGAGAACGGTCACGGCGGCGAGAACGCCCTGCCACAACGGCAGTGCGAGTATCAGTCCGACAGCTGCAAGCCCGACAAGCAGGGCGGTCACACCGCTGGCGGCGCGTTCGAGCCGATGGTACCGGGTGACGATAGCGTCAAGCTCCGAGGAGCTGTCGGCGGCGTCGCTGGTGGAGGGCATTGTCGGCGATGGTGGTCGGTTCGACAAACAGATTATGGTTTCCGGCGATCAGGTGGGTGGTCTCGCCGCGGCTGTTAGGGCGATTCCGACCGGACTGACAGCGTGATCGACGCCGGCGACCCCTCAGCAGTGGGTGACTCACCGGACGACGGTGTGGTGTCGCCGAGATGGATATCAAAGCCGTCGATGGTGAGTTCGAAGGCCTGCCGGTGGTGGCCGTCGGGATCGACCGTCATCGTCGGTTCGACGACGCCGGCGGTCTCCAAGCGGTCGAGCCGGCGGTAGACGGTCGGCCGTGAGACATCGGCGCGGGCGGCGATCTCCCGGGCCGGCAGCGACTCGCTTCCGAGAGCGTCGACGACGGCGCGGGTGTACTCGTCGCCGAGCAGCCGAAGCAACTGCTCGGTGTCGACCGACCCCTCGTCGGCCCGCTGGTCGTGGGACGGAGGCAGCGTCGTTGGTGGGGTTGCCATCGTTGGGCTAATCGTCGAACGACCAGGGGATCTATCATGGGGCTTCTAGTACCAACCGCGGAGCAAGCGGGTATCTAGCTATACAGAAAACGGTCAAACTGGCAGCCAGCGGGTGGGGGTGACAGCTACGGGCCGAGGTCGACCTTGATCCCGTCGACACCAAACCCGACCTGCAGCTCATCGACGACGAGGTGGTAGCGTTTGCGGTGGTGGCCGTCAGGATCGACAGCGACAGCAACCTCGACGAGGCCGGCGGCTTCGAGATCGTTAAGCCGGCGGTAGACCGTCGCCCGCGATGCTGACAGCGACTCCACGAGCGCAGGTGCCGAGGCCGGGCGATCGGACAGCGCGTCGATGACCCGGCGGGCGTACTCGTCGCTCAGCAGCTCAAGGACAGCGTCGACATCGACTCCGGGGGCAGGCGGGCTGTCGGCTCGCGTCGTCTCCGGCGGAACCGCATCCGTGGATTGCTGGGTCGTTGACATCCGTACTTAGCTAGCGGACTGCCTTCCCGCTATAGCCGGTGGCTACCAGTCACAGGCAGGTGGGCGATCGGCCTCTAGGTATCTTCACTCCGGTGGTGGTGGGGCGGCACGCGGCATCGGCGTCCACCGACTATTAGTACAGTGCCGTCCCACTATCCGACAATGGGTTCGGGGCTCCACGTCGATGAACCGCGGGTGCTCATGGTCGACGACGAGAAGCAGGTCGCCGACGCCTACGCGTTGCGCCTGGAGGATGTCGCCGACGTAACCGTCGCCTACGGTGGCGAGGAGGGGCTGTCCGTCGTCGAGGAGGGCCGCCCACCGGATGTCGTTCTTCTCGATCGACATATGCCGGGGCTGTCCGGCGACGAGGTGCTTGCGGAGCTCCGCGACCGTGAGCTCACCACCCGGGTGATCATGGTGACCGCGATCGATCCCGACCTCGGGGTTGTCGAGATGCCGTTCGACGACTATCTCTCAAAACCGGTCGATCGGGCGGATCTGCATGCGGCCATCGACCAACAGTGTCAGGTGTTGGCCTACGAGCTGCTCGGCGAGTATTTCCGGCTCGAATCGACCCGGGCTGTCCTTGCGGCCGATACCGCCGCGACAGCCGACACCGACGACCGTCTTGCCGCGATCGAGGCCGACCTCGAAACGGCTGAACGGCGCGTTCGTGACCTGCTGCCGGAAGCCGACACGCTGCTGTCGACGTTCGATGGGATCGACCGCGAGGGTTACTGATCGCTCCCGGCCGGCGTCGCGGGATCGGTCGCCAGAAACGCTCCCACCAGCTTGCGCTGGGCCCGCCGGAGGTGATACAGCAGCGTCGGCCCGGCGATATCGAGGCTGTCGGCGACCTCGGCGGCGGTACTCCCCCGCGGCGATTCGAAGTAGTCGGCGAGGTAGGCCGCCCGGAGAGCGGCCTGTTGGCGGTCGGTCAGCCGGTCGGCCAGCTCATTGCGGAACGCCGCGACCGGCTCCGGGCTGGGTGTCGTTGCCTCCTTGGCGAGGAGGTCGGTGTCGTCGACCACGTCGTCGACCGTTTCGATCAGCCGCCGGACGCTCTCCTCGGGTGGGGCTTCGGCGACGATCCGGGTCGAGCCGCCGCGGTAGGTCGCCGAGGTGATCGACGCCCCCCACCCGGTGAGCGCGGTCACCGGCGTCTCGCCGGCCACGGTGACCTGTAACAGCGGGTCGTCGCCGACCCGGATCCACGATACGTCCGTGACCTGCTCGGAGGCTTCGAGCGTCTGCGTGATCGTGTGTGTGGTCGGTGCCTCGTCGGCAACGTCGGTGGCTGCTGTGCTGTCGTCGTCGGTCGTATCGTCGGCA
Organism: Halonotius roseus; assembly: GCF_006861655.1. Lineage (GTDB taxonomy): Archaea > Halobacteriota > Halobacteria > Halobacteriales > Haloferacaceae > Halonotius > Halonotius roseus. The sequence continues at coordinate 176,289 of NZ_SESI01000001.1, forward strand.
CTCGGGTCGGCATCGGTAGCTCCCTCATCATCATCATCATCATCATCATCGGCCACAGCAACGACATCGGACTCCGGCGTAACATAACAGATGACCGGGCCGTCGCCGCGAGGGACAGCCCCCGACAGCGAAAACGTTGTGTCAGTTTCGGCGGCAGCCCGATCCAGCGGGATTGACTCACCGGAAACCGACAGCATCACCTCGGTCACGGTGTCGGCGACGAGCAGATCCTCCTGGCGGATCGACCGGATCGCAAAGCCGGCGACCCGGCCAAGCGTTTCCAGCCCGGCCCGTTCCTGCTCGCTGAACCCATCGGCCTGGCCGGCGTACACCGAGACGACGCCGTACACCGTCTCCTGATACTCCAGCGGCACCGCCAGACAGGACTGGAGGCCGCTGGCGAAAGCGGCCTGCCGAACCCCGCGGGGCGAGGACGCGTCGTCGGCGAAGGCGTCGATCACCTGTGTCTCTCCGGTGTCGACGGCGCGCTGGCCCGGCAGGCTGTCGGTCTCGCCGAGAGCGGTGTCGATCCGATCGCGGAGCTCCGGGGCGGTGCCGGCGGTGTCGACAACCCGGAGCCGATCGGTGTTGAACTCCCGGGTGCCAACCCAGACGAAGTCGTACCGGTCGGCCCCGCCGAGTCGCTCACAGACCGAGCGGGCGATCTCCTCGCGGTCGGCCGCGCCGATCACATGCTGGAGGACCCGGACGATCAGCGCGTCGATCCGCTGGACGCGATCGAGCCGCCGATCAAGTCGCTCGGCGCGCTGCCGGAGATCGTGTTTCTCGGTCGTCTCACGAACGAACAGCCGGAGGCCGTCGTCGACCTGTACGTCGACGGCGAGCCAGCGATCGATCCGGGGATAATACTCCTCGAAGGCCGTCGGCGTCGGCTCGTCGTCGAGGATCCCACTGAGGTGGTCGGCGGCTGAGGCCGGAAAGCCGGTCGCCAGCGGCTCGCCGACGGCGGCCTCGGGGGCGGTCTCGATGAGCGTCGCTGCCCGCTCGTTGACCGCGGTGATCTCGCCGTCGGTCGTCGCCTCGATCACGCCGATCGGGGCGGTCGCCAAGGCCTCGTTCATCGGTTCGTTGGACGCGTGTACAACGTGTGGGCTCATGTGGTTGACGGCTCCTCCCGGGGGTGGAACTCGAAGCGCGCGCCGCCGGCCTCGCTGTCGGTGAGCGAGACCGACCACTCGTGGGCGTCGGCGATCTCCTCGACGATCGTCAGCCCGAGACCGGTGCCGAGGCCGCTGTCGTCGCGGACGTAGCCAGAATCGAAGACCTGCTGGCGATCGTCGGCCGGGATCCCAACGCCGTCGTCGGCGACAAAGAAGCCGTCGCCGACGCGGCCGACGGTGACGGTAAGCGTATCGTCACCGGTCTGCGACCGGCTGCCCGTGGAGCCATGCTCCACGCTATCGTCGGACTCTGTCCGACTGCTCGTTGAACCATGTTCAACGCTGTTCCGAAACAGATTCTCGAAGAGCCGCTGAAGCCGGTCGGGATCGGCCGCCAACGTCGGCAGCTCGTCGTCGATCGACAGCGAGGCGGCCTCGGTGTCGACAGTTGCCCACGCGTCGGCGACGACGGCCGCGAGATCGACACCGGTCACCGGGTTGAGGGCATCCTCACCGCGGGCGAGGGTGAGCACATCCTGGATGATGCGGGCCATCCGGTCGTGGACGGCCGCTAACTGCTCGAAGTGTTCGGGATCACCAGTTTCGCGGGCGGCCTGCAGGTGAGCGTCGGCCACGTCCAGTGGGTTTCGGAGGTCGTGACTGATGACGCTGGCTAGGCGGTCGACGGCGACACTGGGGGTCGCCTCACGGGGGGTTACCACCGTGTAGGTCAGCTCCGCGGTGGGTCGGTCGATCGGCTGGAACCGGTAGCAGGCCACGTCGCAGTCGCCCTCGCCAGCGGGTTGCAATCGGAGTTGGACATCGCCAGCGGCGTCACCACGGAGGACGGCCACCGCGTCATCGATCGCAGTCGACGACGCCGTTGAGGCGGCGTGGGCGTCGACCCACGCGTCGACCGCCGTTCCGGCGGCGTCGCCGAACCGTGCGGCGAAGGCGTCGTTGACAGTTGTGATGACGCCCGCGTCGTCCTGCTGGTCGACGCCGACGATTGGTACCGGCAGCGCGTCCGGGGGGAGCGGCGTCGCCTCGGAGGGGTCGGAAGCACCGTCCATGCGCGCTATCGACCGCGACGGCCGGCATCCCGATGGCGACTGGGCTGCGTTCCGATGGTCGGAGCGACTCGATCCGTATCGATCAACGACATATCTTCGCGTGGTCGCCCCTCGGTGTAAGACTCACCCTCTAGTAATCGTCACCGCCGGCTGTCACCCGACAGCGGCAAGACAGCTACCGCTCCGGTTCGGATGGCGATAGCCAAGGAGCGAAGATGGTCGTGAGCAACGCGGAGAGGTCGATTGCGATCAGCAGCGCTGGCGGGGAGCAATTGCGGTCAGCAAAATCGAGGCTCGTTAGTCGATGTGGCCTTCGCGGCGAAGCTGGTCGGCATCCTGGCTGTCGTATCGCCACTCGACATCAGCCTTCTCGTCTTGCCAATCCCACGGCTCGATAAGGACGATATCGTCCTCGTTGATCCACGTGCGGAACCGCATCCGACCAGGGATACGGCCCATCCGCTCTTTCCCGTCGTTGCAGCGCAGCCGAACGCGGCCCCCACCGAGCATATCGGTGACGACCGCGAACATCTCGTTTTCGTCTGGCATCCGGAGATCGTTCCGGCCTGATTCTTCTGACACACCACTCTAGGGGCTCCGAAGCCAGTTAAATCGTGGCATCTTGCCGTCACCGACATGGGATGTGATGACAGCACCCACCGGTCACTCCGTGTCGGTTTCGCGTCGCTGAAACAGCCATCGCAACACCAGATAGCCGATGAGGCCGCCGACAAAGAGCACCACCGGGATCAGAAACGGCCCAACAGTATCGAACAGCGTTGTCAGTGGGCCAAGCACCATACGAACACATCACTGCCCGCGCAAGTAAACCCCGCGGCCGCGAACAGCGGGCGGTCGACCCCGGGACAGTACATACTTTTGCACCTGGACATCGAACGGTCGCTATGACAGACACCTGGCAGGTGTTGCTGCCGCCGGCAATCGATCCCGCAGGCCCCACCGCCATCGCTGATTTCGCGGAGTGTACCGGCATGGACGAGTACGACAGCGTCGACGACGCACTCGACGATATCGACCGCTACGACGCGGTGATCGTCCGCGTCGCCCCGCTGGACGCCGACGTGATCGACCGCGCCGACCGACTGAAGGTGATCGCCAAACACGGTAGCGGCCTCGATAACGTCGATATCGACGCCGCCAGCGAGCGCGACATCGTCGTCTGCAACACCCCTGGCGTCAACGCCCGCTCGGTCGCCGAACACGCGATCGCCTTGCTGTTTGGGATCCGCCGCAATCTCCACACCGCCGACCGCCACGTCCGTTCGGGCGGCTGGGAGCGAAACGACTACTGCGGCCGCGAGCTCGACGGCGACACCCTCGGGCTGATGGGGTTTGGCTCGATCGCCAGGGAAACCGCCCGGCTGGCCGAGGGGATCGGGATCGATATCATCACCTACGATCCCCACCACGACGAGTCGATCCGAGACGGCGTCGTCCGCGTGAAAACCCTCACTGAGCTCTTTGAGCGATCTGACGCCGTCAGCCTCCACGTCCCGCTGGTTCCAGGGACTCGCGGCGCGGTCTCGACCGAACAGCTCGACGCCCTCGGCGAAACAGGCGTCATCATCAACACCGCCCGCGGCGGCGTTATCGACGAGGACGCCCTGATCGACGCCCTCGACTCAGGGGCTATCGGCGGGGCCGCCCTCGACACCTTCGAAAACGAACCCCCCGGCGAAGCCCATCCGCTGTGTGATCAGGACAACGCGTTGCTCACACCACACCTCGGCGGCGTCACCGTCGAAGCCCTCCAGCGGATGAGCGAGCGCGCAGCCGCCAACGTCCGCACCGTCTACGAGGGCGGGATTCCCGACTCCACGGTCAACCGCGAGGCAATCGAGGGGGCCGTCCAATGACGGACACCGGGACAGATAACGGAACGAACAAGCAAACGAACAACGCGATCCGCCGAGCGGTCGAGAACGACAAGCCGGTCTTCGGCACGAGCGCGGCGACGTTCTCGCCGACGATGATCGAGGTCTTCGGCGAGCTTGGCCTCGATTTCGTCTGGCTGGATCTCGAACACGGTGGGCCAAGTCCCTACGACAGCACCGCCCTCGAAGAGTTGACACGGGCGGCCGACGTGGTCGACATCGAACTGCTGGTGCGGATCCCGATGCCGGAACCCTCGATCGTCCGCAAGGTCGTCGATGCCGGCGTTCGAACCGTGTTGATCCCGCGAGTCGAGACAGCCGAGGAACTCCGACCCGCCATCGAGGCGGCCTACTTCTCGTATGACGGCGATGTCGGCGACCGCGGCGTCGGCATCGGCCGCGGCAGCCGGTGGGCCGGCTACGCCGACAGCCACGTCGGCGATGCCGACGAGGACGTGCTCGTCGGGACGATGATCGAAAACGAACGCGCCCTCGACAATCTTGAGTCGATTCTCTCGGTGCCACAGCTCGGCTTCGCATTCCTCGGTCCGGCGGATATGGAGATGTCGATGTCCGGCGGCGACCCGCTCACGAAGAGTCCCGACGCCGTTGCCGACGGCATCGACACCACGCTGGAGGCCTGTCTCGATGCCGGCGTTCCCGCGGGGCGGATCCTGAACGATCCCGACGCCGCGGCCGACGCTGTCGACGACGGCTTTCAGATCGTCCGCATCGGCGACGACATCGGAGCGGTGCGGCAGGTACTCAGCGATCGGCTGGCGACGGTAACGGCAGGCGAGGAGTAGCTGCGACCCGCGAAAAGAAACCGAACGCGAGGAGCGTTGAGTCGGTTACAGTTTGACGGCCCCGTCATCCGGAGCGACCGCTGGAACCGTGTGCTGTACCTGCGTGTCCGCGCCGCTGCCGGTCGTGAGTGTGAGCTCGACGGCCTCCCCGCGGCGGAGCGACCTCAACGCTGCCGTCTCGCCGTCAAGTGGGATCGCAAGCTTCGCCCGATCGGACGGGTCGCTGAGGACGCCATCAGCGGCGTCGCCTTGGAGCGGCTCAACGCTGAATGTCGGCCCCGTCGCATCCTGTGAGCCGTTGCTTACGAGCGTGGTCACCCCATCAGGGCTCCGATACTGCACCGTCGTGTTATCCAACTCGATGGCGGTTGCGTCGGCGGCCGGCTTCACGATGAGCTCCAGCCCTTCGAGTTCGGCTGACGACCCATCGCTGCCAACGACACCGACCGAGTAGGCGACCTCAAGGCGGTCGCTCACCTCCGCTGTGCTGCTCTCGCTCGTCTGATCGGATTGGTACTGCAGAAAGCCGGCTGTGTTGGTGACGACACCGGCGGTGGCACCCGCAACGAGCACCACCGAGATGAAGACGAGGAGCGTACCTGTCCCTACTTGTCCGCGCGAACCAGTGCTGAACATGGTAACCGCTATCCTAGCCTTGTGATCGAAATGATATAAGTGTACGTGTAACACCACCGCGGTGGTCGCTGTGGTGCCCTCGATGGCGGCGTGTCCGGCCGCACCGGCGGTGATCCGGTTTTTAGTGGGCTGATCGCCAATATGAGATATGATCGGCTCAGCCATCGGCGTGGTTGATCTCCTCGCTATCGTCGCCATCGGTGGTGGTCTTCTTCTGGCGGGTGTTGGCGGTCGGCGATACCTGCGGCTGCGTGCGGTCGCCCGGCGAGCCGTCGAGACGACCGGGACGATCAACGGGAAACGGATACAGCTGGTCAGAGGCTCTGGTGGCTCACAGAGCTACGTGCCCGTTGTCGACTACGAGTATCGAACCCCGACGGAACGACGGGAGGGAACGACCGTCTACCCCGGCAACAGCCAGTTTGCCAAGCAGTTCGGTCCCGAATCCGCCGCCGAGACGGCGGTCGCCGACTACGAGCCTGGGGGGCAGACGACCGTCTACTACGATCCGGACGACCCGGCACACTCGTTTCTCATCGCCAACCCCCAGACGGCCACGGCGATCTCACTGGTTGTGATCGGGCTTGCCGCCCTGGTGGGTGGAGTGCTTCTCGTGGTGTAGCGAGCCACCGATATCGCCGAGCTATCGTGCTCAACAGTAGAACAGCCATATCACAGATACGCCTCGAACTCCTCGCCGAACAGCAGGAAGTAGCCGGTTCCGACCACCCCAATCACGGCGGCGATCGTAAAGGCGATCTCGGGGCTCACAAACTCCCACAGCGCACCCCCGAGGGCGGCACTCGGGATCACAGCGGTGTTGCGCAGGAGATAGTACGTCCCCGTGACGCGCCCGCCAGCACCCTGTTTGGCCGGCCCGACGATCAGTGCTTTATGCGAGGGGAGTCCGGCAAACCGCAGTCCCGAAAACGCGAAGATGAGCACCATCGCCCACTGTAGCGGCACCGCCGGGGCCAACACGGCTGGCCCGCCGATGAGGACGACCGGGAACAGCGCGTACACCGCAAACCCAACGGCGACCACGGGTTTGAGCCCCACCCCCTCGGCGACCTTTGCGGCCGGAATCATCGAAAGAAGGGCGACCAGCATCTCGACGCCAAGCAGATAGCCGAAAAACGCCGCTGGCGAGAGGTCGATCACAGACGAAAACCCCGCCAGCGAGATCGTCGTCTCGAAGCCAACCTGGTAGAACTGGGTGATCACCAACACGAAGAAGACGTACACCATCCCATTGGCAAACCGGACGAGCGTGTCGCCGATCAACAGCGGGCGAAGCGGATCGGGCAGCTCCCGCAGATCGCGTTTGATCTGATCGATCCCCGCAAAGGAGTCGCCGATGGCGTCCTCGCTGGCGTCATAGAGGACGTGTTGGGCGAGCGTGCCGATGATACCGAAGCCGACGGCGACCGCAAGCACATATCGAAAACTCACCGTGAAGGCGGGATGGAGATCGATGAGGACGGCCGCAACCACCGGGCCGATGAGAAACGCCGTCCGGCGGAACGTCTCGGTGCTGGCGAAGCCGGCCGCCAGCCGCGAGGGGTCGGTCGCCTGTTTGACGACCGCAAACGTCGCTCCAAGGCCGAAGGATTTCCACCCCTGTGCAAACAGCAGCCCGACGAAGATCCACACCCACGGCTGGATCGTCACGCCGGCAACGCTGATCGCCCCGAGGGTCGGCGCGACCAGCCAGATCCCAAAGCCGAGCGTCGACAGCAACCCAAACAGGGTGAGCGCGTACCGGGAGCCGATCCGGTCGGAGATGGCTCCACCCGGATACGGGAAGACTGCCGAGACGACGTTGCCGACGGTGCCGAACAGCCCAACGACGAACCCTGAGGCCCCGAGCGCGACGATATACTCGGGGAGAAACCGGCTTGTCATCTGAAACCCGAGGCTGAAGGCGAACATCGCCAGCGACAACACCAGCACATCCCGCTGGAGGGCGAAAAACTGTCTGAGCGCACCCAACAGGCCGGTCTGTTCGGCGTCGACGCGCACGCGACTCATCGGTTGGCGTGGGGACTCGGTGCTGTTCTGTCGTGGGTGGAGGGACTCGGTGCTGTTCTGTCGTGGATGGAGGGACTCGCTGTCATTCTGCCAGCGGATTCACCGCGCCCTGCTCGTCGTTGCTGTGGGTGAACAGCTATCACTCGACCCGGAGGTCGGTCCATTACGGGGACAATATGTCTGCTCCGATATAGCGATTGATACAGAGGAGTTAGATCACCCGGAGGACGATCTGGGCGAGCACCAACAGCACCGCAACGTGTTTGACGCCGGCTCGGAGCCGACCCTCGCCGAGGCGGCCGGCAACAAGGCCGGAACACACGGCCTGGACGGTTGCAACCTGTGCGAGCAGCGTTTCGTAGGGGTCGACAGCGGCGGCCACACGCCCACCGCGGCCGACACCGGGGCCGGGAACCCCGGTGGTCGACAGCGCGCCGGTCGCCACATCCGCGGTCTCGATCGCCGGAATGAACGACACCGACAGCGCGGCGATGATCCCGAGAAAGACGAGAAAGGCGACGTAGATCACGACGAGATACGTTGCCATCGCCCGCCGGCGACGACGGGCGAGTCGCTGGCTAGCGCGGAGCTCCGCGGCGGCGATGGCGGCGACCGGGCCGATCCGATTGCTGGCACGCAAAGCGTTGGTGACCAACGCGACAGCACCGGAAACCGCCGGCGAGCGACACCGCCGTGCCAGCCGCCCGAGCGCGCTCGTCACGTCGGCACCCCACCGAACATCGCGCCGCGCCCGCCCAATCGGCTCCGAGAGCGCGCCAAGATCGCCGTCGGCCACCTGATCGAGGCCGTCGACGACCGAGAGGCCAGCCTCGTTGACGCCGGCAAGCCGGTCGAGAAACGCCGGCACGGCGGCCGTGAGTCGGCGACGGCGGGCCGCACCGAACTCGTAGGCGACCGCGTAGCCGCCACAGATGCCGATCGCTGCGATCGACAGCGGGTGGGTGGCTGTTTGGAGCGTCGCCAACGACAGCCGCGGTGGCTCGATGGCGATACCGATCCAGCCGACAGCAAGCGGAACGGTCACGACCAGCGTCAGCCACGGGTTGGCCGCAAGCGTTGCCGTCGGCCGCCGCAGCCAGCGACGCCACCGCGACAGCCGATCCACGATCCGAAGCATCGATCGCTGGTGTGCCCAGGCTCGCGTGGTTGTCGTCGGCTGGGGCTGTCCATGCCCACCCGGCGGATCGGTAGATCGCTGCGATGGCCCCCTGTGATCGTGGGGTGCCGCGGGGAACCTCCGACCCGCAAGCAGCCGATCGAGCCCGAACAGAAAGCCGCCCGTCCCGATCGGGATGAGCCCGAAGGTGACCACGCCCAACACCGGGAGCGTGTCGGTAACGACCAATCCGACGATCGTCAGCGTCGTCACCACGAACAACGAACCGACAACCAGGCCGGTCACGTACCCCTCGGCGGCGGTCGAAAGCCGGTCGAGAAACCCCTGTTGGCTGTCGACAGCAGCCTCACGGTACCGCTCATGCTGTTGGTGGAGGTAGTCGTCGATCGGTTGCCCGCTGTCGACAGCAGCGGCGAGATCCGACGTGAACTCCGCGAACTCGGCTGACGGTGTGCGATCGCTCGTCGCCGCAAGCGCGGAGATCACGTCAGCCCCGAAGTGATCGATCTCACGGACAGTCACCGCGATGGCGACAGCGGTTTCGCCGTACACACCCTCGTGGGCAGCCACCGTCCGCAACACCGCCGGCAACGGCATCCCACTGCGAGCGAGGGCGTACATACACGCGACAGCGCGTGGAAGCGTCCGATCGATCCGTCGCTCGCGGGCGGCCGCTCGCCGATCGATGAGCTCCCACTGAAGTCGGTAGGTTGACACCCCAACAGCGACGGCGACAAGGAGGCTACAGCCACCCGCGAACGCGGCCGTCGGTACCAGTGGGAGAGCGATCGCATCGGCACCGATCCGGCTGGTCTGCTGTGTCACTATTGCGGGCTCAGCACGGAGCAGGAGGATCGCCGACAGCGTCGCCAATCCACCAGCAAATCCGGTGAGAACGGCGTACAAGGCGGTTCGAGCGGTGATAAGATCCGGTGGGCTGTCGGCGTGGATCGCCGCCAGCCGTGCGTGCCGCTCGCGGCGACCGGACGCCGGGACGAGCGGGCGACACCACGCGAGCGCGATGGCATCAACACCGCACCGCAATCGACCCCCGAGCGACCGGATCGTCGACCGAAGCTCCGGTAGGCGACGAGAATCGATCAATCGGGTGAGGGTCATCAGCGCGATCAACTCCCCGTGGTCGACGGTGGCGCGTCATCGAACTGGTCGACGGTGTCGTCGGCATCGTCGGTCTCCCATATCGGAGCATCGGTGTTCGATACCGGAGCATCGGCGGCGTTGTCAGAAGCCGTTGTCGACGAGGCGTCATCGGGGGATTTACCAGGCGGCGACGCGGCTGAGGATTGGCTGTTCAGCATCGTCGCGGCGGTTGGCTGCTTCTCCTGTCGATCGGTGTCGTCAGCGTCTTCGGCGGCATCTTCGGTGTCGTCGACGTAGTAGTCGGCAAGGCGCGCGGTGAACTCGCGGTAGTCGGTCACCCCTTGCTCCCACAGCGTGTTCAGGAACTGTTCGCGGGCGGCAAGCTCCGCCTGTAGATCGGCGGGCTCCCAGCCGCGTTCGGCCCGAATCGAGTCCAGCACCTCGCTGTGCGATCGGGTGAAGCTATCGGCTTGTGGCTGCCAGGCGACGGGATTGGCGTAATCGAGATCGCCCGTCCGGTCGTCGATCCCGCGGATCTCGGCGATGCGTTCAACCCGCCGGACGCGCTGGCCCCCAAGGCGTCGCTGTGTCTGGACGGCGAGCAGATCGAGCGACTCGACCATCGTCCGCGGGAGGCCGATCGGCTCGTTTTCCAGCCGGGTAACGGCGGTCTCGATGGAGTCGGCGTGAATCGTCGACAGCGTCGTATGGCCGGTGTTCATCGCCTGAAACAGCGTTTGTGCCTCCTCGCCGCGAACCTCGCCAACCAAGAGGTACTCCGGGCGATGCCGGAGGGCCGACCGCAGAAGGTCGTACATGCCGATGGCGGTGCCCTCGGTCAGTTGCTCCCGGGTGACCGCCGCCAGCCAGTTATCGTGGGCGAGGGTGAGCTCGCGGGTGTCCTCGATGGTGACGACCTTCGCGCCCGGCGGCACAAACATCGACAGCGCGTTCAGCGTGGTGGTTTTGCCGGCGGCGGTGCCACCGGCGACCAGCAGGCTCTTGTTGTGCTCGATACAGAGCCAGCAGTAGGCCAACCCCGCGGCGTCGAAGGTGCCACGCTCGATGAGGTCGATCGGGGTGAACGGGTCGGCGGCGTACTGCCGGATCGTAAACGCCGAGCCGTGTGGCGTGACCTCCTCGCCGAGACTGAGCTCCGCCCGCGAGCCATCCGGCAGCGTCGCCTCGATGAGCGGGTCGCCAACGCTGATATGGTGGCCGGCCTGCTGGGCCAGTCGGACGACGAAATCGTCGAGTGCGGCGGGGTCAAAGGCAACGTTAGTTTCGAGGTCAGCGTGGGTTTCGTGGTAGATGAACACCGGATGGTCGGGGCCATCACAGGAGATATCCTCGATCTGATCGTCCGCCAAGAGCGGGTCAAGCCGGCCGTAGCCGCGGAAATCGCGGTGCAGATAGTACCACAGCGCGTGGAACGTCCGGCTGTCGACGGTGATCCCGTACCGCTCGATCAGCGCGGCGAGTTCGGTACGCAGTCGCTCGGCGGCGGCGTCAGCACTGGGGGCGTCAGTACCGGCAGCGTCGGCACCGGCGGCGTCAGCATCGGCAGCGTCAGCACCAGCAGCGTCAGCACCGACAGTGTCAGCATCGCCCCCGTCAGCAACGCGATCAGCAGCGGGATCAGCGACTGGATCGTCGAGGTCACCATCCGTTTCGGCAGAGGTGTCGACAAAGGTGGCATCGATATCGGTGTCGTCGTTCGATCCCTCGGCAGGCGTGGCCGCCCTGATGTCGTGATCGACGGCCATCGCATCGCTGGCGTCGGTAGCGACATCGGCTGTTGGTTCGGTTTCACCGTCGTCGGTCTCGTAGAGCAGCGGCGCGCGGATGTCGTTGCGAACGCGATCAAGCAGCTCAACTTCGAAGCGATCGAGATCCGGCTCGACGGCGTAGTACGATCGGTCGCCGTCAGCGTCGTGTTCGGTGATGACGACAAAGGCAAACGGTCGGTTCACCCAGTAGCGATCGAGCTCCCGCTCACCGTCGGGAACCGAGAACGTCGCCAGCGGGTCGTCGACCGCGGGATCGTAAGGGCGGGGGTCGAACGTCGAGCCACGAAGCGCGCGGACGACCCGACGCAGCCGAGCAAGCAGATCAGCGGCGATCGACCCATCGGGGGGTGCCGTGTCGGCATCGATCGGTGTCGGGCGGTCGGGGTTCGACATGAGGTGGCGGCTGTGGCCGCCGCTTCCGGTTTAAAATCTCGCCGGCTACAGCTCGATCCGCTCGACCAACCCGTCGTCGCCTTTTGTGTTGACCGCGATGATGCGAATCTGGCCTTCGAGCCGGGAGTTCGCCAGCTTTGCTTTCAGGAGATTGTCGACCTGATAGACGCCGGCAGCGTTGTTCATCTCGATTTCGACCAAGACGGGGGTGTCGTCGCCGGCTTTGAGTCGCACATCCTCGATGGCCTGACTGGAGAGGGTGTTGATCCCACGGCCGCCGTGTTCGTAGGGGATGCGTGAGCGACCCCGCTCCATGTCGAGGCCGTCAGCGATCCGGATAACCCCCGCCTCAGTTGTCAGCGGCGTCTCTTCGGTGTGATGACAGAGAATCGCGTGCAGTACCTCGCTTTTGAGCTTGACCGCGGTCTCGGTGTCGTAGCGGTCGCCGAGCAGTCGATCGAGGAGGTCGGCCGCAAGCGGGATCGAGTAGTAGGAGTGATCCTCGCGGTGGACAACGTGGCCGATGTCGTGGAGCGTGGCGGCGAGAACGAGAATCACGGGCTCAAATCGCTCGTCGAGGCCCTGTTGGCTCGCGCCGTTGAAGTCGACATCGGCGCGTTTCAAAAGCGAATAGAGCCTGAGCGCGCGGTCGCGGACGATCTCGATGTGTTTCGGGCCGTGGTCGCTGTACCCCATCCGATCGACAGCGGTGACGTTCTGGGCGTTGAGGTAGGTCGTGATCTCAGGATCGGAAGTGAGGATTGGTAGGATGTTGTTGAGCTCTGTGTCAGGAAATGGGTGGTCGGCGTCGGGGTCGTAGGCCGAAACGCCATCGGGTGATCGCATACGGGTAGCGTAACCACCCGTTGGGCAAAAACCCACACCACTGCTTTACTGTCGGGTTACGTACCGTGACACATGCCGACCACAGATCTCACCGCCTTCATCGACGGCATCGTTCACGAACCGACACAAACCGAGGGGGTGGGCCTCGATCTCACCGTCAGCGACGTGTGCGAAATAACGGAGCCGGGACGCGTCGATTTCGGCGGCGGCGAGTTGGATGCCGCCGCGACCGAGCCGCATCCGACCGCCAAACGCAACCCGGATGACGACTACGAGTGGTGGACGCTTGAGGAGGGCCAGTATCTCATCGAGCACAACGAAACGTTGTCGCCACCGGAGAACGCGACACTGGTCGTTCAGACGCGCGACGAACTACTGGCCCGCGGTGCGTTCCACCCGACGCTCCACACTCGGACGCTCGACCGAATTCCGCTGAGTGTCGGGGGTGCCGGACTCAAGCTCAAGGAGAACGCCCGCGTCTCGACGGTTCGACGCGTTGAGCGATCCTAACTGGCCCCTCTGTCGGGCGATCACAAACGCGCTCAGTCGAGCGATTCGACCGCCTCGGCGACCTCATCGTAGTCGGGTTCCTCGCCGGGGTCGTCGGCGCGCCAGACGTAGCGGACGATCCCCTCGGCGTCGATCACGAAGACGGCCCGCTGGGCGACCTTCGGGAGCGCGATGTGATCCCAGTCTTCGGCCACATCGTAGGCGTCGATGATCGCGCCGTCGTTGTCGCTGACGAGATCAAAGCCCAGCGAGTTGGCCTCGCGGAACCGACTGAGCGCGTAGGGGAGGTCGGTGCTGATCCCGAAGACGGTCGCGTCGAGATCGGTGAAGCGGCCGAGGTCGTCGCGGAACGTACAGAGTTCCGCGGTGCAGGTCGTCGAGAACGCCGCCGGGAAGAAGGCCAACACGACCGGGCCGCTGCCGCGGCGATTCGAGAAGCGGAACGGTTCGGTCTCTTCGCTTACGAGCGGAGCCGCAAAATCGGGTGCGTCGTCGCCAACAGTGAGCATAGTCCCGCTATCGGGCGGTTCGACGTTGAAGGTTACGGTGCGGAGACGGATCGGCCGAGCAAAAGGCATATATTCGCCACCGGGGTAGATGGATGCATGAGTAGCCTGCTCCCGTTGTTCGGTCCGGTCGGCCCAGAGATGCTCATCATCCTGCTCGTGCTTGTGTTGCTGTTTGGCGCGAACAAGATCCCGAAGCTTGCCCGCTCAACGGGTGAAGCGATGGGCGAATTCAAAAAGGGGCGTGAGGATATCGAGAAGGAACTCAACGAGGCCGCCGACCCGGAGGCAGAGCCGGTTGAGGATGTCTCGGAACTCGACGACGAAGAGCTCGAAACCGAGAGAGAATCAACGAACTGAGCCGGCAGGCGGATCGCCGACCGCGAGCGTATCTTTTTGTGGGGCATGTGGCCTAGTGGACAAGGCGAGTGGTTCCTAACCGCTCGATCGTGGGTTCGAATCCCATCATGCCCGTCATCTGCGAGCGCAAACGAGCAGTGACCGCGTGGGGATTCGAAGCAGGGAGTGAAGCGAACAGCGTGAGCGAAACGACCGTGGTTCGAATCCCGCCATCCCCGTTCCCTCCCAGTTGGTCGGTCTCGGGCATGGCCGAGTTCCCCTCGCCCACTACGTTCGCTCGCGGGAGTCCCACACATGTCCGCTGTCTGCGAACGAGAGTGAGCAGCAGCGAAGTAAGCGAGCGGTGATGAAACAATAAACGGCGCAAAAGTGGTTACGCACTTCATATCACAGCACTCGCAGATGAAAATACCACGTGCGTGGGTATCACACCACTGATTTCAACCGTTATATTTATAAGCTTCGGTGCTGTATGTATTGTACGGACTCGGCCCTACCCTCTCATATTCTTTCTCCAGGTAGCGGCCATCCACGAACACCCAATCAATGAGCAACAGCACACCACAACCCACATCAACCGTCCGACAGCACGAAACCGAATCCGAGACCGAGGCGGTCGATGAGACGACCCGCTGCCCCGAGTGTAGCGGCCAGCTCATCACCGACGAGGAACACGGCGAGACCGTCTGCCGGGAGTGCGGCCTTGTCGTCGAGAGCGACGAGATCGACCGCGGGCCGGAGTGGCGGGCCTTCGACAGCGCGGAACGCGACTCGAAGTCCCGCGTCGGCGCGCCGACGACGAACATGATGCACGACAAGGGGTTGTCGACCAACATCGGCTGGCAGGACAAAGACGCCTACGGCAAGTCACTGTCGTCGAACCAACGCCAGAAGATGCAGCGGCTCCGCACCTGGAACGAGCGGTTCCGCACCCGCGACAGCAAGGAGCGGAATCTCAAGCAGGCCCTCGGTGAGATCGATCGGATGGCGTCGGCGTTGGGGCTCCCGAAGGCCGTCCGCGAGACAGCATCGGTAATCTATCGTCGCGCACTCGATGAGGATCTCCTCCCGGGTCGCTCGATCGAGGGCGTTGCGACCGCCGCGCTCTACGCCGCCGCGCGCCAACTGAACAACCCTCGCAGCCTCGATGAGTTTGCCGCGGTCTCCCGGGTCGAGAAGATGGAGATGACCCGCACCTACCGGTATATCGTCCGGCAGCTCGGCCTCGAAGTCAAGCCGGCCGATCCTGAACAGTACGTCCCGCGGTTCGTCTCCCGGCTCGACCTCGACGAGGAGGTCGAACGCGAGGCCCGGGCGTTGCTGCGGGCCGCAAAGGACGCCGCCGTCACCAGCGGGAAGTCACCGGTCGGGCTCGCCGCCGCCGCGGTGTATGCGGCCGCGCTGCTGACAAACCAGAAGGTCACACAGAGTCAGGTCGGCGAGGTCGCCGACATCTCCGAGGTGACGATCCGAAACCGCTACAAGGAGCTGCTCGAACTCAATCACGGCGAGTTGGTACAGTAGTCGAAGCCGAACCGGCGTCGCGTGGGCATCGTGGAACGCGGTGCTGATCGGTGTTTTCGGCCGTATACACGGCGAATAGCGGCGAAACTACCGAGTCATATTGTGGGCGTCCTATGGTAACCAATCTCAGGATACTACTATAACCCTCCAGTCGCTACGACTTGTTGCTCATGAAAAAGCAGGAGCTCATCCACCTACACGGCCTGCTTGCCGAGGTACGTACGCAGTGTGAAGCGTGGGAAGACAACGTTGATCTTACTGAGTACGAATCGCTTGGCATCAAGCCGACATCGATCCACAAATCGAAGACCGACCACAAAGCAGCTGTTTTCGAGCTGGCGAAAGGCATCACCTCCTCAATGGACGAGGTCGAATCCGACACCGCCGAGCCGCTGGCACCGAACGCAGACTAACACAGTTTCGGACTGTGTGTTGTTCTTAACTGGTGAGCCGCAGCACGCGGCAGCCACGAGTCTCGTAGCACCGCCCAGGGCGGCCCAAACGCTATCACCGGCGGTCGACTCCGAGTAGCTATGGCACAGGTGACCGTCTGGAACGAGTTTCGGCACGAACGCCACAACGACACCGTCGCCGAGGTCTACCCCGATGGGATTCACACCGTCATCGCCGACGCCCTCAGCGAGGCCGGCTTCGAGACCCGAACCGCCACACTCGACGAGCCCGACCACGGCCTGACAGAGGCTGTGCTCGACGACACCGACGTACTCACATGGTGGGGTCATGCTGCCCACGACGAGGTGCGTGAGGAGATCGTCGACCGCGTCTGTGAGCGCGTCCGCGAGGGGATGGGCTTCATCGTCCTCCACTCCGGCCACTACTCGAAGCCGTTCACCCGGCTGATGGGCACCTCCTGTTCGCTGAAGTGGCGGGAGGCCGCCGAAACCGAGCGGCTCTGGGTCGTCGAACCGAGTCATCCGATCGCTGATGGCCTTGAGGAGTACATCGAACTCGACGATGCCGAGATGTACGGCGAACGGTTCGATATCCCCGCCCCCGACACGCTCGTCTTTACCTCGTGGTTTGAGGGTGGAGAGGTGTTCCGGTCGGGGTGTTGTTACCGACGCGGCAACGGCCGGCTTTTCTACTTTCGGCCGGGCCACGAGACGTATCCGATCTACCACGACGAGGCGGTTCAGCAGGTACTCGCCAATGCGGTCGCGTGGGCGGCCCCCGGTGACGGGCCGACCCCCGAGTTCGGGAACAGCGAGCCGATCGAGGATATCGACGAGAGCGACGACCGAACCGTCCACTGACGAGAACTAACGTGGCAGCTAAACCGCTGGCGACCATACTATCGGTGATGAGTGCTGATGAGAACGCGGGCGAGACTAACGGCGGGCTAACGCTGATGATCGCGCTTGGTGGCGTCGCACTGCTCGTATTCATCCTCGGTATCGGCGTGATCTACTATCTCAGCTATCTCCGGTAGCCAAGCTTCGCCATGGCGGAGAGAGTGATTTAAACCGCCGGCGGTGGTTGCTGCGAGCACGATGGCATCCGATCAGTCCGGCGGCGTTGTGGGGTGGCTCGCGGCGTATCCAAACCTCAAGAGCATGCGAATCGGCGGCTTTGGGCTGCTGTTTGTGCTTTTCGGGGGGATGTATCTGTGGGTTAGCGGCGGGCTCAATGTTCTGTATCTGGCGATACTCGGCTTCTCGGCTGTGATGTGTCTCTGGACTGCGTGGGCCGATTACTACACGAACTGAGTCGGCGAATTGGCGACGATCACTCCGGCGTATCGGCGGCCCTTACTCCGGCGTATAGGTTTCGCCGTCCTGCTGGTCGGCACCCTGTCGCCGGATCGCCGCCGACGCCTGGGCGGCATCGTAGCCGAAAAACACCTCGTGTGCGTAGGTGCCGGCCACCTCAGCCGCCTGAATCAGGTTGTCGACGTCGACATCGACCGCGTAGAGTTCGATCGAAAACGGCACCTCGGGATCGGCGTCGTCGACCGCGTACCCGCCGCCGAGCGCGCTCCGAAAGCCACGAGCGAGCGACTCCAGCCAGTAGGTGGTGCCGTAGTCCAGATCATACAGCGGGACGACAAACTCGTCAACATAGGGGGCAAGCGCGTCGAGATCGAGCCCGGCTCGTTGGGCGAGATGGCCCGGATAGGGATCCGGGTAGAGGGTGAGATACAGTCGTCCCGGGATACGCTCACGTGCGGCGGCGACGAACTCGGTGATCACGTTGGCCCGCCACGCGTGCCAGTCGTCGAACTCGCTGTCGGCAAACCGTCGCTCACAGCGGTCACACCGGCAGTAGTCATCGCGGGGGAAGCCAACATCGTCTAAGCGAACATCGTCGTGTGCGGCCCCACAGTCGGCGATCATCTCCAGCAGCCCCTCGCGGTAGGCGTCGTGGGTCGGGCAGATGTAGGCCCAATCAAAGTAGTCGCGCTCGCGGGTCGCCGGCCGACCCTCGCTGTCGACGGGTACCAGATCGGGGTTCTCGGCCGCGGCAGCATTATCGCCAAAACAGGAGACCATGTTGATCGCGTCGGCGATCGGCTCGTTGGGACGACCGGTGACATCTTTCACCTCGTAAAACGCCCGATCGAACTCGTCCCACCTGGTTTCTGGCTCATTCCGCGTGACGATCCCATCCATACACCGGGTTGGCCACAGCCGTGGGTAAGTGGTTCGCTCTCCGGCGTTGTGACTCGGTGGCGGTGAGCGTCACCGGAAGGAGGGAGGGGTTACTCGTCGACGTTGACCTCAACGGGTTCGGTATCGCCCGAGAAGAGGACGTAGGCCAGTACGATGACGACGAGGACGCCAAGCAGTTTCAGTTTCTTGGACATACCTCATATCACGGTTGGTGGGTTATAGGCTTTGCGTGGGCAAGTCAGCGTCGACCTACTCGGGAGCGATGTGTGCGGCCAGCTCCTCGCGGATGATCGTCCCGCAGTAGGTACAGCGAACGCCGTCGTCGACGACATCGAACTTCGTCTCGACGGGCTCGTTGGCGTTGGTGATGCAGTTGCGGTTCGGACACGACAGCAGGCCAACGACGGTTTCCGGGCGATCGACGCGGTTCTTTTCGACCACATCGAACTCGCGGATGATGTTGATCGTCGCCTCCGGGGCGATCAGCGAGATCACGTCGACCTCGGATTGGCTGAGTTCGCGGTCTTCGACCTTGACCACATCTTTCAGCCCCAACCGATCGCTGGGGACGTTCATCACGACAGAGACCCCAAGCCCCTCGGAGCCGTCGATGCCGAGAATCGAGAGGACGTTGAGGGCTTGGCCCCCCGAGACGTGGTCGATGACGGTGCCGTTGCGGATCTTTGAGACGCGGAGTTCGCGGTCGCTCATAGCTCACCCTCCGACAGCAGAACATCAAGCAGGGCCATTCTGACCGGGACGCCGTTGTGCGCCTGTTCGAAGTAGGTTGCCTGCGACAGCGAGTCGACAGCGGGATCGATCTCGTCGACGCGGGGCAGCGGGTGCATCACCGCAAGATCGTCGTCGGCCAGCTCTAAGGTGTCGGCGTCGATCTGGTACTCGCCGGCGATCTGTTCGTACTCGGTTTCGTCAGGGAACCGCTCGCGCTGAATGCGGGTGACATACAGCACGTCGAGTTCGGGCAGCACCTCCTCAAGGTCGGTGTGTTCTCGGAGCTGCGCGCCGGAGTTGTGGAGATCGAAGCGGACGCTGCGGGGGAGTTTGAGGCTCTCGGGGCTGATGAAGTGTTGGCGCACGTCGAAGTTGGTGAGGGCCTCAGCCAGAGAGTGTACCGTTCGCCCGTATTTGAGATCGCCCATGATCCCGATCGAGAGATCATCAAGGCCGACGTTTTCGCGGATGGTGTAGAGATCGAGCAGCGTTTGACTCGGGTGTTGGCCCGCGCCGTCGCCGGCGTTGATCACCGGTACGTCGACGAACTCGGCGGCCATCTTCGCCGCACCCTCGCTGGGATGCCGGAGGACAAGCGCGTCGGCGTACCCCTCGACGACGCGGACGGTGTCGGCGAGGCTTTCGCCCTTTTTCACCGAGGAGGATTCGACCGTGCCCATGTCGGTCGTCGACCCGCCGAGGCGTTTGATCGCGGTCTCGAAGCTCATCTTCGTGCGCGTGCTCGGCTCGAAAAAGCAGAGGGCGAGGACGGCCTCCCGATACCGATCGGCGACGGCCCCGGGGTCGGCGTCGATCTCCGCCGCTCGGTCGAGCACCGCCTCGATGTCGGCCCGCGAGAGTTGGGTCGCGGTGATGAGGTGGTCCTGACGCATTGTTGCAGGTGGGTCGCCCGACGCTCTTGAATCCCGCGGGTTGGGGTCGGCCTGCGGAAGCTCTCACAGCCGGGTGTTTTTGCTGTTAGACGCGCAACCACGACCATGGCACAGATCGATGCCGACACGCTACTGCCGAACGGACACGTCAAGGAACTGGTCGCCGACGGCGAGATGACACAGCTGACCCGGGGGCAAGCCTACGCCGAGGAGGGCGATCATTTCGAGGTCGATGACGACACTTACGCGGTCACGAGCGTCGAAGAGCTCACGCTGGGCGAACTGACCGATGAGGATGCCCAACGCGAGGGATCAGCGGACTTAGACGCGTACAAAAAGCGGCTTGTCAGAGCCCACGGCGGAGATTTTGAGTGGAACGACGACGCAGACGTGGTACGACACCGATTCGAACCGCAGTAGCGGTCGATCAGGAGCTAGTCGTCGTCAGCCGGTGCAGCGTCGGCCGCGCCGCTGGTCATGTCGTTTTCGATGCTCGGCGGGTAGACGCCGCGTTCGATCTTGAGATCCGACTGCGGGCGGGCCATACAGGTCAGCGCGTAGTTTTCCTTTTCCTCCTCGGTGAAGCCGCGGGCGGCCGGTTGGGCCACGTCGCCTTCGATGATCTCGGCCGAACAGGCGAGACACATCCCGACACGACAGGAGTACTCCTGTGCGATGCCCTCGTCCAAACAGGCACTGAGGATCGTCTCCTTGTCGGAAACCGTGATCGTCTCGTCGGTTCCGACGAACTCGACGGTGTACTCGGTCATGTCTGCGAGGTTCGGTTACTCCGCCCAAAACTCTTGTTATGGGTTTCGTCGTCGACGGGAGGTCGGATTTGGACAACAGCCGGCGGCGTTCAACTATGAACAACCAAGCAGGTGTGTCGACCGGCCGACCAACCGCAGCCCTGGCGGACTGAAAGGGCGAGGCGCGCTGGGCGAACCCGGACGACGCAAGCACCGCAGGAGTGAGCAACGCGAACGACGAGGAGCGCAGCGAGTCCCGGGAGCCCAGCGCGTCGAGAGCTTTCTACAATGTGTCTAACGCTGTAATCACCCAATCAAAACAGTATAGCCGACGATCCGGAACGCCTAACCCCCAACCGACCGCCATACCGACCTATGAGCATGAAGGCGACCGCGCGAGCCCACCCGATCCAGGGGCTCGTTAAGTATCACGGGATGCGCGATCCCCAACTCCGCTTGCCGTACCACGACTCGATCAGCGTCTGCACCGCGCCGACGAACACGACAACGACTGTCGAGTGGCTCACCGACGTTGACGCGGAGGGCGGCAACCAAGACACCTACATCATCGACGGCGAAGAAGTCGAGGGCCGCGCAGCCGAGCGGATCAACATGGTCGTCGATCACGTCCGCGAGCTCGCCGACTTCGATCACGCCGTCCGCTTCGAAAGCGAGAACTCCTTCCCCTCGAACATCGGGTTCGGCTCGTCGTCATCAGGCTTTGCGGCAGCCGCGATGGCCCTCGTCGAAGCCGCCGGCCTCGACATGTCGCTGCCGGAGATCTCGACGGTCGCACGTCGCGGGTCGTCGTCGGCCGCCCGCGCTGTGACGGGGGCGTTCTCCCATCTCTACGCCGGACTCAACGACGAGGACTGCCGATCCTACCGCTTGGAATCCGATCTCGAAGACGATCTCAAAATCGTCGCGGCTCACGTGCCCTCCTACAAGGAAACCGAGGAGGCCCACAAAGAGGCCGCCGAGAGCCACATGTTCCAAGCGCGGGTCGCCCATATCCCCGACCAGATCGTCGAGATGCGGGACGCGCTGCGAGAAGCCTCCTTCGAGCGCGTGTTCGAACTCGCCGAACACGACTCGCTGTCGCTGACGGCGGCGACGATGACCGGCCCCTCAGGGTGGGTCTACTGGCAGCCCGAGACGATTGCGGTCTTCAACGCTGTTCGGGAACTCCGCAAGGAGGGCGTCGA
>NZ_SESI01000001.1:198327-1139441 GCF_006861655.1 Halonotius roseus
GCGAAGCGAGTGAGGAGCGCAGCGAGCGCGCGGTCGACCGCAGGGAGACCGCGACTCCCTCGAACGGCGACCAACGGGAGCCGTGAGAGCCGCGGGAGCCGATAGCGGCGAGGGCTTTCTGTCAATATCGCCGAACACGACTCGCTGTCGCTGACGGCGGCGACGATGACCGGCCCCTCAGGGTGGGTCTACTGGCAGCCCGAGACGATTGCGGTCTTCAACGCTGTTCGGGAACTCCGCAAGGAGGGCGTCGAGGTCTACTTCTCGACTGACACGGGCGCAAGCGTCTACGTCAACACGACTGAGGAGTACGTCGATGAGGTCGAAGCTCGCATCAGCGACATCGGGATCGAAACCGACGTGTGGGAGGTCGGTGGGCCGGCACACATTCTCCCAGAGAGCGACGCGCTGTTCTGAGTTCAGTCGCAGCATCCGCGGAACCGCAACCTTTACAATCTGATTTTCAAAAGGCAAAGTAGACTTTCATGACCCCCGAATCCGACACGGTCGCCGACCGGATCGACACGGCTCGCGCCGAGATCGCGCCGACGACAGCTCTCGGGATCTTCGGCTTCGGCGCGGCGATCACGTTCACCCTCCTCCTGTTGCAGGAGCCGCTGGCCCACGAGTCGCTGCACAACTTCCGGCACGCCGCCGGGATCGTCTGCCACTGACGATGTTTTTCACCTATTTCAAGCGTGGCCTGCTGGCCGGCGGGGTCGCCGGCCTCGCCTACGGGCTGTTCATGGCAGCCGTCGCCAACCCGCTCGTGGGCTATCTCGAACACGCCCAACACGGCCACAGCCATGCGCCAGATGGCGGCTCCGTCATCGCCGAATCGACGACCGCACTCGTCAGCGTCGGCGGGGGCCTACTGTGGGCGCTCTTCCTCGGCGGCTGCTTCGGGATCGTGCTGTATTTCCTCGAACCAGCACTGCCCGGTCGCGGCGCGGCGAAAGGGTTCGTCCTCGCCGCCAGCGGATTTTTGACGATTTCGGTGACGCCATGGCTCGTCCTCCCGCCGTTCGCGCCGGGAGCCGAACAGGCGTTGGCAACGAGCACTCGGTTCGCGCTCTACGCCGGCCTCGTCGCGCTCGGCGGACTCATCGCCGCGAGTAGCGTCCTCGCCTACAACCGCATCGAACCGCGCGGTCGCGCGCTTGCGGTTGTTGCCGGCGCGACGCCCGTTGTCGCCGCGGTCGTTGTGCTGTCACTGGTGTCGCCGACGCTGGTCAGCCATCCGGAACTGTCGGCCGATCTCGTCGCGGCCTACCGCGCGATGGTCGTTTTGAGCCAGGGGTCGATCTGGCTGCTCATCGCGGCGACGTTCGGTTGGCTCCAGCGACGGACGCCGTTCGAATCGACAACGACCGAGCCGACCCAGCCAACGCCATGAAGGATCGAACTGCCGACCACCGCGAACGACTTGACGCTCACGTCCTCGTCTGTACGAACAACCGCGAGGAGTACGACTGCTGTGCGGACGCAGGGGGCGAAGAAACGCTGGCAGCAGTCAAAGACTGGCTCCGCGAGCGCGACGCG
The DNA here is from genome assembly GCF_006861655.1 of Halonotius roseus. Taxonomy (GTDB): domain Archaea; phylum Halobacteriota; class Halobacteria; order Halobacteriales; family Haloferacaceae; genus Halonotius; species Halonotius roseus. Next base: position 199,870 of record NZ_SESI01000001.1, read on the forward strand.
TTCTGGTCGTCGGTGTCGGTAGTCGAAACGGGCTGTCTCGGCCTCTGTAGCGAGGGCGGCGCGGCGATTGCGATCCAGCCGCGCGACGAGTGGTATTCCGATGTCCAGCCAGAGGACGTGCCCGCACTGCTCGAATCGGCCTTCGGGCCGGAGGCTGACCAAACAAAAGTCGCACCGGCCCAGTCAGCCGACGACTAACGACAGCCAGCCAACCGACCTCCTGGCGGACTGAAAGGGCGAGACGCTATCGACGAACCCCGGCGACGCAAGCACCGCAACGAGCGAAGCGAGTGAGGAGCGCAGCGAGCGCGCGGTCGACCGCAGGGAGACCGCGACTCCCTCGAACGGCGACCAACGGGAGCCGTGAGAGCCGCGGGAGCCGATAGCGGCGAGGGCTTTCTGTCAATACTTGGCCTCAACTACTACATCACACACTACATCTAACGCCATGTTCATTCGGCTGGCTCCCCAACCGTAGGTATGCACGTCGTTGTTCTCGGAGCCGGCTACGCAGGTGTCACCCTCACCCGCAAGCTCGAAGACGCCCTCCCACCGGAAGTAGACCTCACTATCGTCGACGAAGCCGACGACCACCTCGTCCAACACGAAGTCCACCGCGTCATCAGACGGCCCTCGATCACCGACGCCATCGAAGTCCCGCTGGCGTCATTGTTCGACCGCGCCGAAGTCATCACCGCCCACGTTAAGGGCGTCGATACCAACGCCAACGAGGTCGAACTCGACACGGACGAAACACTCAGCTACGACTATAGCGCGCTCTGTCTCGGCGCGGAAACCGCATTCTACGATCTGCCTGGCGTCGAAGAACACGGCCTCCCGCTGAAATCCGTCGCCGACGCCGAAGCGATCCGCGAGCGTGCACTCGACCTGTTCGACGGCGACGAACCGGCGTCAATTGTCGTTGGCGGCGCGGGGCTCTCTGGCGTCCAGGTCGCCGGCGAACTCGCCGCCCTCGCCGACGAAGAGGGAGCCAGCGACCACATCGACATCACGCTGCTCGAACAACTCGATTCCGTCGCGCCCGCGTTCCCCGAAGCCTTCCAGGACGCGGTCGCCGACGAACTGACCAAGCGTGATATCGAAATCCGCACCGAAACGGCCGTCACCGAAGCGACCGACTCGACGGTCGCCACGCGACACGAAGCCACCGGCGAGACCGACGAACTCGACGCCGAGCTGTTCGTCTGGACGGGCGGCATCGCCGGCAGCGACGCAATGGCCGGCGACCGGCCGGTCGTCCGACGCGACCTCCGGCTGACGAATTCGACGTTCGCGCTCGGTGACACCGCCCGCGTCGTCGACGCCGACGGCGAGGCCGTTCCTGCCAGTGCGTCCGCAGCGATCCGCGCCGCCAACCCCGCGGCGGAGAACATCGCCAAACTCGCCAAATGGGAACTGGCAGACAGCGAGGGGTTCGAACCCGAACTCACGCCGTTCCGTTTCAATGTCCCCGGCTGGATCGTCTCGGTCGGCGACGGCGCGGTCGCACAGGTCGGCCCCGAGGTCGTCACCGGCAACGCGGCCAAGGCTCTGAAAGCCAGCGTCGGCGCGGGATATCTGAGTTCGATCCACGCAGTCCAGAAGGCGACCGAGTTGGTCGGCGAAGAGCTTGAGGCCTGAGAGCCGGAGTACATTTACCGCCGCCGCTGCGACCACCCATCGTGACGATCACGCTCGGCTTCGAGGACGGCACGCTCCGGATCGAGAGCGACCGCGAGAGCGATCCTGACCGCGAGAGCTTGCCGGGCGTCGAAGCCGACCCACGAAGCGACACGGCCCGCGCGCCGGCTCACCATTACGCGGCGATCCGCGACGTACTCCGGGCGGTCGATGCCGATGTTGACGACACAGTTCTCGACACCGAGCCCGTCTCGCTGGCGACGAGCTACGAACTCCGGGAGTACCAGCAGGACGCGCTGGACGCCTGGCTCGACAGCAACCGCCGCGGCGTGCTTGAACTCCCAACCGGCGCGGGCAAGACGGTCATCGCGCTCGCGGCGATGGCCGCCTGCGACGAGCCAACCCTCGTTGTCGTCCCGACTATCGACCTCTTGGAGCAGTGGCAGCGCGAACTCGAAAGCGAATTCGACGCCCCCATCGGCCGGCTCGGCGGCGGCGAACAGCGCGTCGAAGCCGTCACCGTGGCGACCTACGATTCGGCGTACCTGCGGGCCGACGAACTCGGCGACCGGTTCGGGCTCGTCGTCTTCGACGAAGTCCACCACCTCGGCGCGGAGGGCTATCAGGATATCGCGCGCCTGCTGGCCGCACCCGACCGCCTCGGCCTGACAGCAACGTTCGAGCGGCCGGACGGGGCTCACGAGACGGTGGCCGACCTCGTCGGCTCCCGCGTCTACACCATCGACACCGACGAACTGGCGGGCGATCACCTCGCACCCTACGATATCCGGCGGATCGAAGTCGAACTCACCCCCGAGGAGCGCGCCGAATACGACGACGTACAGGGGACGTTCGTCGATTACGTCCGCAGTTCAAATATCAACTTCACCAGCGGCAGCGACTACCTCCAGTTGGTCAAACGCTCCGGCAACGATCCCCAAGCCCGCGAAGCGTTGCTCGCCAAACAGCGGGCCCGCGAGATCATGATGAACGCCGACAACAAACACCGCCAACTCGGCCGGATTCTCGACCGCCACCGCGAGGATCGGCTCATCGTCTTTACTGCTCACACCGAGCTTGTGTACGACCTTTCGGAGCGGTTTCTCATCCCGGCGATCACGAACGAAACAAGCGCGAGCGAGCGACGTGAGATCCTCGAACGCTTCCGCGAGGGCGAGTACAGCCGGATCATCACCGCAAACGTCCTCGACGAGGGCGTCGACGTGCCCGACGCAAACGTCGGCGTCGTCCTCTCGGGCAGTGGCAGCGAACGCGAGTTCACCCAGCGACTCGGCCGGATCCTCCGCCCGAAAGACGACGGCGGCCGGGCAATTCTCTATGAACTCGTGAGCAGCGAAACCGCCGAGGAGCGCGTCGCCCAGCGGCGACGGTGACGACGTGGCAATATGGCGACGTGGCGGGGATGTCGCCGCGGCGACAGCGAGTCGGCGGTGAGAGTTTTATCGCTGGCGACCCCGCGGTCGGTATGGACGAGCGAATCCACGAACACGCCGCCGTGTTGGTCGACTGGAGTGCCCGGATCGATCCCGGCGACAACGTCGTCGTCAGCGTCGCCGAGGGAGCCCACGAACTTGGTGTTGCCGTCGCCGAAGCCGTCGGCGAACGCGGCGGCACCCTGCTCGCTGTTAACGACTCCGCGGAGCTCTCTCGGGCGTATCTCCAGGGCCGAGCCGCGGGCAACACCGACTTTGACGACGCGCCAGCCCACGAACTGGCGATGCTGGAGGCGACCGATGTCTACCTGCGGCTTGGTGGCGGCCGAAACACCGCCGCAACCGCAGACGTGCCATCCGAAACCCGGCAGGCCGCCCGGCGTGCTCGAACCGAGGTTCGGGAAGCGCGGCTGGCGACCGACTGGGTCTCAACCGTCCACCCGACCCGATCGCTCGCACAGCAGGCCGGGATGTCGTTTGAAGCCTACCAGGATTTCGTCTACAATGCTGTGCTCCGAGACTGGGAGTCGCTGGCCGACGAAATGGCCCAACTCAAAACGATTCTTGACGAGGGAGAGAGCGTCCACATCGAAACCCCGACGACCGATCTCCGGCTGTCGATCGAGAACCGAACCGCGGTCAACAGCACGGCCTCGGTCGCCGACGACTCCCACAATCTCCCCTCCGGCGAGGTGTTTACCGCGCCAGCCGACGCCAACGGAACGATCACCTTCGACCTGCCGAGAACCGTCGATGGGACGCGACTGGTGAACGTGGAGTTCACAATCGAGAACAACGAGGTTGTCGACTACGCGGCCGACCAGGGCGAGGAAACGCTGGGGGAGCTACTGGAAACCGACGACGGAGCCAGCCGCCTCGGCGAGCTTGGGATCGGGATGAACCGTGGCATCGATCGGATTACCGATCGGATCCTCTTCGACGAGAAAATGGCCGAGACGATCCACCTGGCGATCGGTCGGGCCTACGACGCCTGCCTGCCGGACGGCGAGACCGGCAACGAGTCGGCGATCCACGTCGACCTTCTGGCCGACATGAGCACCGACAGCCGTCTCGCAGTTGACGGCGAGGTAATCCAGCGTAACGGTAGCTTCCGGTGGGAAGAGGGGTTCACGGAGGAATCAACGGGCTGAGCGGTGCGGATACGGGCTGAGCGGTTGGGTCGCCGCCGGATTCATTACCCGCTCGGCCGACCGTTGGGGTGTGACAGCACGAACCGTCACGACGACAGCGTCGGCGACGCAGGCAGAAGCACCCGACAGCGCGACGGTCGCGGTCACCGCTCTCGGGGAGGGTGCCTCAGCAGCCCGCGCCCGCGAGCGGGCTCGGAACCGCGCGGCAGCGATACGGACAGCGATCGAGGCGATCGCCGAGGTGACGATCGAAACGGTCGACCACCGGGTCACAAACAGCGCGGCCGCCTTCGATCCCGAGACGGATGCCGCGTTTCGTGCGGTCGAGGAGTGCCACATTCGGTGTGAGCCGGCGGCGGTTGAGGCGGTCGTCGTCGAGGCGACCGATGGCGGCGGCGGGATCGATCACGTCCAGTTTTCGCTCACGGACACGACACGGGCGGAGCTACAGGATGCGGCCATGACAGCCGCGGTCGATCGAGCCCGCGAGAAGGCCGAACGGCTGGCGGCCGCCGAGGGGCTTGCGGTCGGCTCGGCTCAGACGATCACGACCCAACCCGCCCGGCCCGGCGGCGAGGCCGTTGACAACGCCTGGGAATCGGATCCGGCTGTCCATCCCGCCCCGATCAGCGTCACCGAACGGGTCGAGGTCGCCTACGAACTGGTCGCCACCGAGTCGACAGCAGCCGCGGCGACGGCGGCGACCGACGACAGCGGCAAAGATTGATACGCTTCTCGCGTCACGTTGTAGTATGGCTGTGGCCGGCATCTGTGAGCACTGCGAACAGCGGCCCGGAGCGTTCAGCTGCCGTCGCTGTGGCGCGACCGTCTGTCGACTCCACTACGACGGCGAGCTGGATCTGTGTGCTGACTGCGCCGACAAGCGGACGGCCGACGGTCGGCGTGGCGATAGCTTCCGGCTGTGAGTGACGCAAAAAATCGGTGCCGGGAGGGGAACCGCGGAGCTATTCGGGGATATCGAGTTCGAACTGTTCGTTGTCCTTGACAGCGTTGAGGACGACGCTGGTGTTGGACTCGCGGATGTCGACATCCTCCAGGAGAGATTTGATCTGGTCGTTCATATCGTCGGTGTCGTCGAACTTCCCGATGGCGATGATGTCGTAGTCGCCGGTCGTCTCGTACACCGAGATCATCTGCTTTTCGGCCTCAAGCTTGTTGGTGATCTGGGGGAGCGCGCTCCCCTCGACTTTGAGATGCATGATCGCGGTCACATCGTAGCCAAGGCTCTCGTAGTCAACGATCGGCGAATACCCCTCGACGACGCCGTCGGCTTCGAGATCCTTCAGATGGTTTGAGACGGTTGTCACCGACACATCGAGTTCCTCGGCGAGGCTCCGGAGGCTGGAACGCCCATCGCCGAGCAGGGAATTAATCAGCTTCTCATCAAGATGTTCGTGGGCCATACCTCCCACGAGATAGTTTGCATTATTAAATTTACTGGTATTAATCTCCACATCCGCATAGCGGTTTCCGGTCGGAGCCGAGAATACGACAGAAGATTCAGCTCAGCGGTGAGCGGATCCCGATCACCAGCACCGACACATGTTCGATCGGAGAGAACACGCCCACGCGGCCAGCGGGCGGCTGCCGACAGCTACTCACGGCCGGTGCTGTCGCTCCGTCAATCACTGGCGGCCGACCGACAACGACAGCCGGTCACAAGATTAAATATTCCATGCGGTGTTGCGATGACAATGTCACGATCTTCCGACGGAGAGACGGTTGAAATCGACAAGGCGTCATTTACACAGCTACAGGATCTGATCGCGGAACTGGAACAAAGCGGCCAACAGCTCGGCGACATGCTGGCGGCGAACAACGATGTGATCCAGGGGTATGCACCGACGCTCAACGAGATCAACGACGAGGTCTCAAATCTCACAGCGACCATCGAGGAGATCGCCGCCACGGTCAGCGATGTCGACGAACAGGCCGACGAGGCCGCAACCCTCGCCGCACAGGGTGAGGAATCAACCCACGACGCCGTCGAGGCGATGCACGATGTGACCGACGCCTCCGAGACGGTCTCCTCTGAGATCGAAGACCTCCAGGAGAAGGCCCACGAGATCGACGCGATCGTCGAGGTGATAAACGGGATCGCCGACCAAACAAACCTGCTGGCGCTCAACGCCTCAATCGAGGCCGCCCGTGCCGGCGAGGCCGGCGACGGGTTCGCGGTCGTCGCCGACGAGGTGAAGAATCTCGCCGGGGAATCCCAGGAAAACGCCGAGACGATCGAGGAGATGATCAACGCGATTCAGGCCTCAACCGAGGAGACCGTCGACAGCTTAGAGACCATGCACGACCGTATCGACACCGGGATCGACGAGATCGAGACCGCAGCCGACAATCTCGCAGAGATCAACGACAGCATCGACGATGTCTCTGCGAGTCTGCTGCAGGTCTCGGATGCGACCGACGAGCAGGCCGAAAGCACCCAGGAGGTCGCCTCGCTGATCGACGAAACGGTCGAGGGGATCGACGACGTTGTCGATGCGATCGAAAACACCGAGGATGCAGCCGAGACCCATCAACAGGATATCGTCGAGATCAGACAGCTCGTCGACGACCAGATCGAGTGAGGTCGACAACAAATAGAGAACTCAGTCGGCGGTCGGCGGCGAGGAGAGGTAGTCGTCGTTGACGACCCACTCACCATCCTCGTTGCGCACCATGTACTCGCCGTAGTAGGGAACGCGGTTGGCGACCGTCTCGCGGAACGTCTCGCGGATCTCCTCGCGGCTCATCTCACCCATCGATCGGAGGTCGTCGTTGCGATTCAAACAGCCCTTGAGGTAACCCTCGTGAGTGACGCGCACGCGATGGCAGTTCGCACAGAACGTGGGGTTTTCGACAGGGTCGACGATCTCGACCATCCCGCCGTTTGATTCGTCGATCTGCTCGTCGGCCGCGGCGTCGTCGCCGGCGATCCAGTAGCGCGTCCGGTCGTGCATCTCGCGGTGTTCGATACGCGCGGAGATGTTGGCCAGCCAGTCGTGGACGCGCTGAATATCGATATTCCACTCCGGGTTGCCCGTGAGTTCTGGCATATACTCGATCAGCTGGAGCCGGAGACCGTCGTTGTTGGCGGCGTGCTCGACCATCCCCTCGACGTAGCCCGCGGTGTGTTTGAAGACGACCATGTTGAGCTTGACCGGGGTGAGGCCAGCGTCGACAGCGGCCTCGACGCCCTCCAACACCTGTTCGTAGGCACCGGATTTCGTGATCTCGGCGAAAGCGTCGGGATCGATCGCGTCCTGTGAGACGTTGACGCGGTCAAGGCCGGCGTCTTTGAGGGCTTCGGCGCGCCCCGGCAGAAAGGTGCCGTTGGTCGTCATCGAGACCTCCATCGCCTCGGGCGTCCGGCGGATGATTTCCTCTAGATCCTGTCGCAACATCGGCTCGCCGCCGGTGAATTTGACCTTCCCAACGCCGAACTCCGCAACGACCTCCAAGAAGCGAACCACATCGTCGGCGGTCATCTCGTTGTCGTCGGGTTCCATCGGGCCGCGCGTGTCGCCAAGCCCCTCGTTGTGACAGTACACACAGTCGAAGTTACACCGGTCGGTCAGCGAGACGCGGACACCGGTGACCTCCCGACCGAACTCATCTTCGAGCGGCCCGTCCATATCCGAGCCTCCATCGCTGTCACAATTAAGTTCGGGGGTAGATTCGATGACAGCGTAACAGAAATTGATTTCACAGCGTGGGACAGTATGGATATTTCGTTACACACCACGAGCCGTACTGGGTGTGTGAGCGTCAGTCACATCTTTTATCGGCGGTTCAGCCCTGGAAGAGGTATGTACACCGTCTCGGTAACCCGGAGCTTCGTCGCCCAACATTACCTGACCGTTCCGAACCCCGGCCCGGAGGGGGAGCTCCATTCCCATCAGTTCACCGCCGAGGTGACGTTCCGCGGCCCGGAGCTCGGCGAGTACGGCTACCTGGTCGACATCGACGCGGTCATCGACGCTGTCGAGGGCGTCGTTGAGACGTTTCGAGATCAGACGCTGAACGAGCTGCCGGCCTTCGAGGGATTGAATCCGAGTGCCGAGCATTTCGCCCGGATCTTCGCCGACCGCCTCACCGACCGCCTCACCCCGGAGCCGGGGACGGAGCTCACGGTCGCACTGCAGGAAGACGACGTGGCAACCGTCAGCCACACCGAAACGCTGTGAGAATGGATACAACTCGCAGCCGACTCGCCGTCGGGATCCTTATCGCCATGCTACTGACGACCAGCGGCCTCCTCCCACTCCCGATCGCCGCTTCGCCGTACGAAACGACGCCGCCGGCACCCTATCTCCACCAGGCGGTGCCCGACACCAGCGATCGATTCGATCGGCTGACCGCCGAATACGGCTTTAACCCTGACGATGCTGTCGACGCCTCGTCGTTGCCGCCGGCGAGCCGCCAGGTCGTCGAGCGAACGGTCGCTGGCTCGCCGGATGCCGATGGCTGGTACCGCTATGAGCTGCCGGTGTGTGTCGACGGCGTGCTTGTCTGTGATTCGGCCCGTGAGCCGCCGTCGGCGTTCACCTACGGAACCGCCCCGCCCGCGGAGATCTTCACCATCGTCGCCGTCGACGGCGATCAGTATCTCTTCCAGACCGGTGTCCAGCCGGGTGCCGATACGACCGGTGATCTTCGCGGGCAGTCGGTCGGCATCTACACGTGGCTGGCCGGCCTGCTCCCGCTGGGCGTTCTCGTCGGCGCGGCGGCCGTCATCGGCCACCACAGCGATCGGCGGCGCGTCGCTAATCTCGTGGTCGGCCTCGGTGGCGTCGTCCTTGCGGTCGGTCTCGTGGTACCCTATCTCGTCGTCACCGATGTGGTCGCCTACGACGCCATCGCGTGGCCGCTGTTTGGGGCGGTGCTCGGTGCCGTTGGCGTCGCCCTCGTCGGGGTCGCATGGCTCGCGGCAGGGTATGCGGGAACGACAGGCACAACACCCTCGTAGGCGACGGTACTGTCAGCGTGATGTCGATAGCCGGTGCTCGTCGGCGTGAAAAATGAAAGAAAATCGGTAGTTGTCTGTGTCTGTAAGCGGCGAAACCGACTTACAGGCGGGTCAGGTTCGAGGCCCGCGGGCCTTTCGGGGACTGCTCGATGTCGAACTCAACGTCCTGACCCTCTTCGAGGTCCGGGCCGCCGACGTCTTCCATGTGGAAGAACACGTCGTCGTCAGCATCGTCAGTATCAATAAAGCCGTAACCGCCAGTGTCGTTGAAGAAGTCAACCGTACCGTTTGCCATTGCAACTTATCGGAGCGGCGATACGGATATAAGCGTTGTGAAGCACGGATCCGTGGGGCAGCCCCGCCGATTCCAGTACACAAGCGTGTATTGACACCGATCAGAAGCGTGCATTGACGCCGATCAGGCGTCCGTTGACACGTCAGAGAGTGTTAACGCCGATCAGGAGCTACAGACGCGGTGGAGATCCTCAAGGGAGTCGATATCCCAGGTCGGCCAGACGTTGAGATCCCAGTCGGTGCGGTGGGGCCGGCGGATGAACGCCGAGTCGATGCCGGCGTTTTCGGCGGCCTTGATGTCGGACTCGTTGTCGCCGACGAACAGCGCGGAGTCGGCGTCGAGGTCGGCCAGCGCGCACTCAAGATAGTGCGGATTGGGCTTCCGGAGATCCAGGCTTTCGACGGTCGCCTCCCGGCCGTAGGCCGTCTCGAAGAGGCCACCGATCTCGAAGTGTTCCAGCAGGAAATCGACCGTCTCCTGTTGGTTGGAGCTGACGATACCGCAGGTCGCATCAAGCTCGTCTAACACACCGAGATCACCGTACGGCGTCTTGCGGCCGGCACGGGCTTCGGCCTGTTGGGCCCCAGACATCGTCTTATCGCGGACGCGCCAGAAGGTGTCAGGCTGTAGGTCGTAGGCCTCACACACGTCGGCGACGCTGCTGGGGGTCGCGCCGATCGTCATATCCTCGATGTGATCCGGGTCGGGGTCGCTCACGCCAAACTGTTCAAACGTCTCCTCGGTCGCCGAACGCAGCACGTCAAACCGGGTACGGCCAACAAGGACACCGTCGTTGTCAAACACGACAGTATCATAACTCATGGTTTTGTTACCGGGGCCGCCGGCATAAGCGTTTCAGTCCGATTATCAGGAGCCAAGCTCCTCGATCGCTGTCTCGACGTCCTCGTTTGTCACGGTGTCCTCGCGTTTCAGTGCCGAGCGGGCGGCCTCAGTGGCGACCTGCTCCATATCGGCCGCCGAGAGCCCCGTTGAGGCCTCGGCGATCCGCTTGGCGTCGAGGTCGTCGGCGCGGGGAGCATCGAGATGCGTATCAAAGATCGCCACGCGGGTTTTCGCGCCGGGGTTGCCGACCTCGATCTGCACCGACAGACGGCCGGAGCGCAACATCGCGGGATCGATCTGATCGCGGCGGTTTGTCGCCGCGACGATGACGATCCGGTCGTCGCTTTCGTTGATCTCGCTGACCTCCTCAAGGAACTGGTTGACCGTCTGGGTCTGATCTTGGTGTTGGTTCGCGCCGCCGCGTTCCGGGGTCAACGCGTCGATCTCGTCGATAAAGACCAGACAGGGCTGATGTTGGCGGGCTTCATCGAAGAGGGCGGCGACGTTTTGGGTGCTTTCGCCGAGCCACTTCGAGATGATGTCCGCGCCTTTGACGCCGACATAGTTGATCCCCAACTCGCCGGCCAAGGCCTTCGAGAGATAGGTCTTGCCGGTGCCAGGCGGCCCGTGGAGCAGAAAGCCGTTTTCGACCGAGAGCCCGTATTTGGCGTACTTTTCGGGCTCCCGGAGCGGCTCGATCACGCGTTCTTGGAGCTTTGTTTTGACCGACTCCATGCCGGCGACATCGTCGAAATCGATCGCCGGTGGGTCGGAGACATACTGGGTGCCAACACCAGCTTGTTCAGCGCCGCCCGGCGATGCGTCATTTTGGCCGGGTTCCGGCTCCTCCCCGCCGGCGGAGTGTTCCTCGGTGGGATCGGGTGTCGCGTCGTCGGCCTGCGCTGTCGAGTTCTCGGGAGATGACTGGCTGTCGCCGGTGTCTGTGTCGGTTGTCGACGGTCGATCGGGGCGCACATCCGGTGAGAGGCCGGGGATACTGGTGACGATATGCGGCCGGTAATCCCGATGGGCCGTATCATCAAGGGTCAGCGAGCCGGCCGTCGAGGCGAGAACGAGCCCCCCGGCAGCAAGGCCGCCAAGGCCGACCGCCACCAGCGGGGGGTACTGCAACACCACGGCCGTAGCGGCGACAGCACCGCCGATACCGAGGACAACGACGGTCGTGTAGATGACACCGACAGCCGGCCGGCGGCTGAAGGCATCGCGGACGCCGTAGCCGACCGTGCTCCACAGCCCGACAGCCACGAGCCACAACTCTGTGGCCCGACGGATGAACAGCCGGTGGCGCGGCTCGGTGGGTGAGTCGGCGGTCGCGTCGCCGTCTGGCTCCTGTTGACTCATTGCTGGTGTCGGGGCGAGGTTCCGTGAACTTCGTTGATGCCGATACAATCAACTGTTGATAGCCGCCGACTAAAATCTCTCCCTCAGGAATCGGGGTAGTGTTCAGATTAGTGCGATTGGATTGCGAACACCTCGAAAGCCCCCAGCGTCTCGACCACCGAAAGACTCGCTAACGCTCGTCTTTCGAGGTTCTGCTCGCTTCGCTCGCAGAACTCCCGGGACTCGCTGCGCTCCTCGTCGTTCGCGTTGCTCACTCCTGCGGTGCTTACGTCGTCACCAGAAATCAGAGATTTCTGGTTGGCTCACGAGAGCGCAGCTCTCGTGAACGTCCGGGTTCGCCGAGACGCCGGCCCCTTTCAATCCCACCCGGGTCGACAGGTCAGTCAGCTGCAGTCGGGCGGGACTGAAAGGGGCGACACGCTGGCGGACGGCGGGCGACATAAGCACCGTAGCGAACGCAGTGAGCGAGGAGCGCAGCGATCCCCCCGACGCCAGCGCGTCGGGGCTTTCGAAGCGGTTCCTATTTCTCTGATTTATCTGAACACGACCGAATCGGTGTCAGCTAGCGTCGTCGACAACAGGGTCGCTCCCGTCCCGACGCAAAACAGATGCTGTCTCTTATCTGGGCTGGATCAACGGACAGTATCAAAACAAAAAATAGCTGTTTGGCGCGATGTGCCCGCTTCGAAAGGACTTCGTCATCGGTTTTGACGACTACCAGCCCACTCTAAATATCTAAGTTGATAATTTTGGAGCCACATTTAATGACCTCCTGACTGCAGATACAGGTATCGCCGTGCCTGTTCCGGGGCGGCGTAGTCACACTATGTCCGAACCAGCGGCCCGTGGTCAAGTCGGGATCGGGACACTGATCGTCTTCATAGCGATGGTGCTCGTTGCGGCGATCGCCGCCGGCGTCCTGATCAACACGGCCGGGCTGTTGCAGGCACAAGCCCAGGCGACCGGCGAAGAGGCAACCGCCGAGGTCAGCAACGTTATTCAGCTCAAACACGCGATCGGCGAGGAGACCACGAATAATGGTGAGATCGACGTGTTGAATGTGAGTATGCGGCTCACGCCGGGGTCGGATGCGATCAATCTCAGCGAATCGTCCTACACGCTTGAGGTTGATGGCAATGCGACCGTTGTTAGCGGCAACGATGCCACAACCAGTGGGATATCCTACTATGCTATCCAGGGAATAGCTGACAACGAGAACACGACCTTGGCAGATCAAAACGACCTCATAACCGCGCAGTTTGATCTCACCGAGATTCAGGGCGTGAGTCAACTCGATGAGCGAACCAAGGTCAGATTCGTTGCGATCGCCCCGGATGGTGGCACGACCTACAAGGAGTTCCGATCACCAAACATGATCGCCAACGGGGAATCGTACATCCTCTAATGGTTTTACCGTCCTACGATTCAGGCACGCGTCGATAAGTAGTTGCTCGCAGAGAGGTTGGATCTGAAACGATAGAGGTTCAAATCAAGGTGTGGAATCTGTATCAGTGAAAGCTAAACCGACAACAGCCACTCTGTGCGGTCAAATTCGGCTTCGCAGAAGTCCAAGTGGGGACGGAGGGATTTGAACCCCCGATCGACTGATATCTCCGGTACGCGCCTCGGAACTCCAGAGGGTCGTCATCGCAAGCCGATGATCAGTCGGCCGCTCGGTATATCAGTCTGGAGTGTCGTCCCGGGCGCGTGGCCTCTGGAGTCAGTCGCCATGCCTGGCTTGGCCACGTCCCCTCGCCAGCATCTTACCCGAACCACAGTAAAGGGGTTTCGGTCGCCACCGCCGACCCACACGCCGGGGGCGACTACTCGGCCTCGCTGTCGTGCCACTCACAGTCCTGGCACTTGTAGCCGGTGACAAACGACGTGACGCTCGGCATATAGCCAACCGTCAACACGTTGCCGCCACAGTCCGGACACTCCCGATCGGCGTCCTCGATCTCGGTTGCTTCCATCGGCGACTCCCCTTCGATCAGCTCGGCCAGCGATTCGGCGGTCACCATGCGCCCCTCAACGACGCGATTGCTCATATCGATCCGGTAACGGCGGCGACACCAAAGACCTGTCGTGGTGCAGAGAGCAAGGCCACCGACACGGCCGGTCGTCGCGTCCGAGCTGTGGGAGTCCCGCCTCAGGCTTCGACCCAGATCGTCTCAATCCCGCAGTTCGGACAGTCGTGGAGCGTCTCTAATGGCTCATCGTCGTCAGTTGCCTCCTCGTCGTCGACCGACGCGGTCGCTGTGTCACCGCAGATGAGACATTCGAATTCGACCTTCATGCGTCGATACTACCCATTCCCAGCCGATATATCTAACTCGATTGCTGGACAGCGACGACAGACTCACCGACGGGTCAGTATCAGGATCGATTCGGGGTGAGCCGATCGGTGAGGCGATCGCAAAACCTGATGCTGCACGTCCCGGATCCCGATTGTTCACCGATAGCTACTCGTCGGGCATCCACGCTGGCCGGCTCACCGTCGCCGTTCCGACCTCCGAAAGGTCGTATCTTTCCTGTCTGCTGTTTCCGTCGCTTGCTCTCGTGATATTGTATTCCGCGATGAACCCTTCCTCGGCAACGGTGATCTGGCCGGTCGCAGTGTCGAACGGGATCGAATCAGGATCTCTGAAACCGGTCACTGTGTACCTGACGGCCGTCGTTTCCTCAACGGTGACCGTTTTTGTCGCGTTCATTTCGAGATACACTAGGGGTCGTCGCAACTGCTCGTGTGAGGCGATGCGCTCAGGGTTCCAGTTTTCGCCGGGATTCCGACTCAGTTCGCCCGTCGTTCGGTCGTACTCGAAGACGCCCGCCGAACTGTAATAGTAGTGTTCGTCGGCCCCAAACAGCGTGTCGCTAAATCGCACCAAAGCGGTGCCAGCGTCGGTATCCAGCGTTCTCACTATCGTCCGGTTGCTGTCGTCGTCGGCAGTGGTAAATCGGCTCCTGCGGGACGTGTTCTCCACTGCCGTTCGATGTGTCCGTATCGCGCTTCCGAGATCCGTCATTCCCTCCTGTGACCACCCCGATGGATACGAAAACTCCTCCACTGTCGTTTCGGGCCCCGGCGACTGTTGATCCGTCAGGGGTGAGCCAGCACAGCCAGCGAGCATGAGGACAACGGCCAGTAGTGTCACAGAACGAGCCGCTTGCATGCGGGTGACCATACCGACAATGGACAGAAACCGATCAAAACAGTTGGGAAGTCGATATCGAAGTAGTCCGTCTATGGAGTCCGAATCGCTTTGGGTCGCGTAACTGGCTGTCGCCGTCTGACAGTCGGTTCGCGTGAGATCGATTAATCAGGTGTGAGGCCACATCCCATTGACTGCTCGAAAACGGTTGCTGCTACGGGTCGGTCGTTTCGGGTGCTTGGTCGCGCCGGACGACCAACACCGGGCCGACCGAGGCGGCAGCCACACGCTCGGCCTCATCGCCGAAGACGAGCGATCGCAGCGATGGGGCTGCCTCGCCGATCACAATCGCGTCGTGAGTTGGTGCCGCATCCATCAGCGAATCGAACGGCGAACCGGCCGCAGTCGACGTGTTCGTGTCGATCCCGGCCTCACGGAGCTGAGTCCCAGCAGTTTCTAAGCGGTCGTCGGCCGCCGCTTCGGGGTCGCCTGCGAGCAACAGCGTCACGTCGATATCGCGGTCACCGATCAGCTCCGTGACAAAGTCGGTGATCCGGTCGACAGCAACGTCGCCGGACAGCGAAACGAGCAGGTCGTCGACATCGCCGGTCATCCCGGAGATCGCAAACGCGTTGGCGGCGAGTTCGTCAGCGACCCGCCGCACCGTCTGCTCGCGGTCGTGCGTAAATACGAGCCGGTGGTCGGCCGCGCCGCCGGCCGCCCGGAACTCCTCGCTGAGGTCTTCGAGGGCGGCGGTCGCCCGCTCCTCGAACTGGTGGCGGGCCTGATCCGGCGGCGTCTGCTCGGGCAGGACGTGATAGCCGAGGACAGTCACATCCATCGTGCCCAGCAGGCTCATCAGTCCTGGTGCGACCGTCTTTCCGTCGAGGACTTCGACGGGGACGAGGACGCGGCTCATTAGAGGGCTCCCTTGAGACGTATGTCGCTGGCGTAATAGAAGTACCACCCGGCCGTCGCGGCGATGACGGCGATCCCGACGCCGATCGACAGCGGGTTCATAAAGGCGATCAGGCCGAAACTCGCCAGCGCGCCGACCACCGGGATGACTGGCCCACCGGGAACGACGAAGTCCGGATCGTACCACGCCGGTTCGTCCCGGCGGATGGCGATCAGCGCGACACACATCAGGCCGTACATGATCAGATGCAGGAAGGAGGCGACTTCCGCGAGCAGTTGCACCTGCCGGGTCGCCGCCAGGACGATCACGGGGCCGCCGGCCAGCCCGAGGGCGACGTGTGGCGTCCCGTATTTGAGGTTGATTCGACTCGCCCATCCCGGCAACAGGGCGTCTTTCGAGACACCGTAGATGGCCCGTGAGGTGCTGAGAATCGAGGCGTTGGCCGACGACATCGTCGCCAACAGGCCGCCGATGATGATCACGAGCGCGCCCGGCGTCCCGAGTAGCGCGCGGCCGATCTCGACCATCGCGGTCTCGCCGGCGGCAGCCAGCGCGTCCTGCGTGAAAACGCTCGTCGCCACGAAGATCGTCAACACGTACATCGCGGTGACGATCAGTACCGAGCCGATCATCGCCAGCGGGAGGTTCCGGCCGGGAGACTTCATCTCGCCGGCGACGGTAGCGACCTGTGCGAAGCCGAGATACGACGTGAACACGAGGGCAGCCACCGACATGATCGGGCCGACCGCCCAGACGTTTCGCGCCTCGCCGGGTGGGGTGCCGGCATCGACGAGGCCGACGGCGTCGGCCATCCCGAAGGCGAGAAACGCGACCAGCATCGAGAGCAACAGTGCGACGATCCCGTTTTGGAGTTTGGCCGCGTTTTCGGTGCCGGTCACGTTCAACACGGTGAACCCGATCCCGGCGACGACGGCGATCCCCGAGACGATGCCGCCCGGACTCGCCCCGACGGTGATCCCGAGCAGGGCGAGGGCATCCAGCGCGTAGAACCCCAGGCCAACCAGATAGAACGCAGTCGCAAACACGAGGCCGATCCACAGCGAGAGGCCGATGACCGTCCCGGCGAGTGTCCCCAGACCACGGGAGATGAAGTAGTAACCACCGCCGCTTTTCGGCATCGCCGTCGCCAACTCCGAGGTGGGAAGTGCGACCAGGAGCGCGATGACGCCGCCGATCCCAAAGGAGACCGTCGCGGCCGTCCCGACTTCCGCGCCGGCCAGGCCCGGAAAGACGAAGATGCCCGCGCCGATCATCGTCCCGATCCCGATGGCCAACCCACCCGAAAGCCCGAGCGTCCGTTCGAGTTCGGCGTCGTCGGTGATCGTCGCCTCGTCGGTCTCGACGACCGGCTCGGCGTCGGGTGACTCGCCCTCGATGTTGGTGCCGGTCGGCTCGCTACTCATTGCCGACGTTTCACTCTCGGCGCGGTAATAAGCAGGGGCCGCCGATCACGTTGTCGTCGCCTGCGTCAGCGACCGCAATGACGCCCCTTCTGTGATTGGCTGTTCGCAACAACAAGGCTTCTACCGCTCCATTCGGCGACGGAACTCGGAGAGGTCGTAGGTATCCTCACCCTTCGGGACGATCCCGACGACGGTCATGGTGTCGCCACTGATCTCATATATCACACGGTAGCCTGCATTTCCGACCCGTTCACGGTAAAAATTGTAGCGGTTGGATCCTGTCAGATACTCCAAGTGCCGCTGTGGTAGGCGTCCCCACTGGATTTTCTCCGTCCAGTCGTTGATCTTTTCGAGGATACGCTCGGCGTGATCCGGATTGTGCTGCTGAATCGTTGCGAGATCGTCCCGCGCACTCTGAAGAACAGTGAGTTCCGACGGCGCGTGCGGCATCAGTGTTATTCGAGGTCGATGTCGAGATCGTCGGCGACCTCATCAACTGAGAGGTGCGACGCTTCGTCTTCGAGTTCGTCAAGCCGTTCGGCGATCACGGCTCGCTCGTCAGGCAGCATATCGGCCTCGGGCGGATGCTTGGGCGCGTCGCCATCGGTCGCCATATTCAATCGTGGGTTACGTGTCTTGATAAGCTTTGTTGCGTTCGGGCCGTCTCCAATCTCGGCCGACGTACTCGCCAACATCGCCGACACCAAACGGTTTCATGCCGGGCCGCCGATGAGCCGAGTATGTTCGACAAATCGACGTGGATCAAGCTCCCGCGCAACGTGGTCGTCGGCCACGGCGTACTCAACGAGCTTGGCCAGGCTGTCGCCGAACTTCACCTCCACGGCGACCCGCTTGTCGTCACCAGCCCGACGCCGAACGAGCTCGCGGGCGACCGCCTGCGTGCCCAGCTCGACGATCCGACGACCGTGACGGTCGACAACGCGAGTTTCGACTCCATCGAACGCGTCACCGAGATCGCCCGCGATATCGACGCCGGCTACCTGATCGCGCTGGGCGGCGGCAAACCCATCGACATCGCCAAGATGGCCGCCGACGAGATCGACCGTGGCTTCGTCTCGGTGCCGACCGCCGCCAGCCACGACGGGATCGTCTCCGGCCGCTCGTCGGTTCCGGAGGGCGACAGCCGCCACTCTATCGCCGCCGATCCGCCGCTGGCGGTCGTCGCCGACACCGAAATCATCGCCCGCGCGCCGTGGGAACTCACGACCGCCGGCTGTGCGGACATCATCTCGAACTACACCGCCGTCCAGGACTGGCGGCTCGCCCACAGACTCAAAAACGTCGAGTACTCCGAGTACGCGGGCGCTCTCTCGGAGATGACCGCCGAGATGTTGGTCGACAATGCCGACTCGATCCGCCCGAACCTCGAAGAATCGGCGTGGATCGTCGTCAAAGCCCTCGTCTCCTCCGGTGTCGCCATGTCGATTGCGGGCTCCTCCCGTCCCGCTTCGGGCGCGGAACACCTGTTTTCCCACCAACTCGACCGCATCGCGCCGAACAAAGCCCTCCACGGCCACCAGGTCGGCGTCGGCTCGATTCTGACCGAGTACCTCCACAGCGGTGATGCCGGCCGCTGGCGGGCGATCAGGCAGGCCCTCGACAGCATCGACGCGCCGACGACCGCGGCCGAACTCGGCGTCAGCGACGACGAGGTCTTGGAAGCGTTGACCACGGCCCACGAGATCCGCGACCGCTATACGATCCTCGGCAACGGCGTCGATCTCGATGCGGCCGTCGAAACGGCGACCGTGACCGGCGTTATCGACCGCGAGTAGGGCTGTCGCCGCGCCGTCGGACTCCTGCCATATCTTTATGAGCTATGAGGTCATAGCACACTACACGGACGCACCGCGCGATGGCCCACCCACTCGAACTGAACCGCGCCGTTCCCGGCGGCCGGATCGAGGTGTTTGCGATCCGCGACGAGTCGTATGCGAGCGGGTGGTTCTATCGCTTCCAGTACTACCATCCCGACGACGGCGAAATCCTGCGGTACGACAACGCCCACAATGACGACACGCTCGGAACGCATCACCGCCACATCCGATTCGGCGATGACACCGAAATCGAGTTCCATAGCCTCGTGGTTCACCTCACACGGTTCCTCAACGAGGTTGGGGAACTCGCTCCCAGCGAGGACACACAATGACTGACACTACCGACAACGGCTGGCCGGAATCGTACAGCGACCCACGCGACCGCCCGCACCCGAATGAGCTTCGAGTGACTGTCGAATCGGGCGATGAAGCCCGTGCTGGGACGCTCGACACAGCGGCAGCGGTCGCCGACGGCGAGTCGATGCCGGCGGTCGTCTCCTTCGCGTCGGTCGCCGACCTGCGGACGATTCTGACCGACCGCCGGATCGAACTGCTGCGGACGCTCGTCAAGACCGACGGCGCGGCCGACAGCATCACCGCTCTCAGCGACACCCTCGACCGCGACTACCGTCCCGTCCACGATGACGTGACGCTGCTTGCTGATTACGGGTTGCTGTTCGTCGTTGACGAAGGGCAGTCGAAGCGGCCCTACGTCCCGTACGAGCGCATCCATCTCGACGTGGAACTCGTCGGCGACGCCTCAGACGAGGAGCCCGCTCCGGCGTAACTGCCGCGTCGCTGCTGCATCGTAGTTCGCACCGAGTCGAAACCCGCATTAGCGACACGACCCAACCCACGGTATGGAGACTCCGATGGTCGGCGGGCGGGTTCGTGAGCATCCACGGGCAACGACAATTTTGCTGGCTGTGGTCGGCTACGCAGCCGTCGTCGGCGTGTTCGCGGTGCCTTCGGTGCAGGCCCTGTTTCCGGAACTGAGCCTCGGACAGGTCAATCTTCTCGCACACGCGATCGCCGTCGTCAACACGCTCGCGGTCACGTCGCTGGCTGCCGGCTGGTACTGGATCCGCAACGACGAGGTGAGCAAACACGCCCACGCGATGCTCTCGGCGTTCGTGCTCATCCTCCTGTTTTTGAGCATGTATCTCCCGAAAGTCGCCGGCGGCGGCACCAAGGAGTTCGTGCTGGAATCGAGCTACGGCTGGGTGCCGCTGTGGGAGTGGGTGTATCCGGCCTACCTGCTCATGCTCGCAATCCACATCCTGCTGTCGATTCTGGCGATGCCGCTGGTGCTGTATGCCGTCGTTCTCGGGGTGACACACACGCCCGAAGAACTCCGAACCGAGACACCACACCGCAAAGTCGGTCGTGTCGCCGCCGGCACGTGGATCCTCTCGCTGGCGTTGGGCGTCGTCACCTATCTCCTGCTCAATCACGCCTACACCTACGATTTCGTCCCGGCCTAATGGCTTGCCGCGACAACGCCGACGGGGGACTTTTAGTAGTGGGGCCGCAGCCTCCGAGCATGAAGCCTGCGGCCTGGGAGCGATTCGGATGAAGGTCGCCGTCGCCCAGCAGCCGGAAGGCGACGTGGCCGCCCAGCTCACCGAGACCATCGCGGCGATCGACGGGCTCAGCCTCGTCGACCGGGCGGCCGCAGAGGTGTTGCTCGCGGTCGACGATGCCGCGCTCCGGGCGGCGATCGATGACGACGACGATCGGCCGCTGCTCCGGCGTGCAGCGACCGATGAGAATACATCGGTCGATCGCTCGATTCTGCTCAGCCGTCTGGCGACACACTCGGCGATGACGGTGCCGACGATCAGCCGCCGGGTGCTGTCAGTTCAGGTCGGTGACACAGCCGCGCGCGCCGTCCGTGACTGTGCGATCGTGACGACCGATCCGGCCCGGATCTCCGAGTACCGGGTGGTGGCCGACGACGCGACGCTGACAGCGTTTCGCGCCGATGGCGTCGTCGTCGCCACGCCGGTGGGCACCGCCAGCTACAGCCGGGCAGCGGGTGGCCCACGGCTCGCCCCTGACACCGGGCTCGCAGTTGTCCCGATCGCGCCGTTTGCGATGACTGCCGACCAGTGGGTCGTCCGCCCACCGCTGACACTGCGGGTCGAACGCGACGACGACGTGAGCGTCTTCGCCGACGGAACGCGTGTCACCAGCGGCGGTGGCGGGCTCACCGTGTCCGTGACGGTCGCCGGAGCGGTCACCGTTGTCGACCGTCGGCGACTCGCCGGGCGCAATTGGAAAAACTCTAATGAGTCGTCGCCACACGACTAGGTATGCACCCATTACAGTTTCTCGTTCCCCTCGGGTGGATCGAAACCGTCGGGCCGCTGCTCCCGATCGCCATCCTCACCCTTGCGGTCGGAAACATCATCACCCGCCTGCTGAGCCACCGGAAACACAAACAGCAGGTCGAGGACGGCGAGGAAGGGTTGGATCGGTACGCGCCACACGAGTTTACGACCACCGGACTGGTCATCCTCGGGCTGCTGTTTACCATCCACCGACCAACCAGCGGGATGATCCTCATGCTCCCGCTCATCGGGCTGTTTATCACCGACTTCTTCGAGTTTGAGTCCCGAGAGGTCGAAGCCCGCAACGATCTGGAGTTCGAGCGGCCGAAAGCCGGTATTGCGATCTCGATGCTCGTGTTGGTGTATGCCGCCTACTACGGCCTGCCGTTCCTCTACCAGCCGGTGCTCGACGCGCTGTTGGCATAACGAGCCACCGGCCACGAATTCAGCGATCGATTGCTGATCGCAGCCGCCGTTTATCAACGTGACACGAAAAAGAGAGCCGCCGCACCACGAGCCGGTTACTGGAAGCCGACGCGGCCGCCCCGGCGGTCGCCGAGTTGGTCGCCGCCGCCGCGGAATTTCTCTTCGATCTCTTCGTAGTAGGCCCGGATATCATCGGTGACCGTCGGCCGCACCGAATCGAGGGCCTGCCGGAAGTGTTGCATCTCGACCTCGGTTGCGTCGTCATCATCCCGCAGGGCCTCGATCGCGCTCTCGCGGGCGATCGATTCCAGATCCGAGCCGACGTAGCCGTCGGTGATCTCGGCGATCTCCCGGAGGCTCACGTCCGGCGCGAGCGGCGTGTCGTCGGTGTGGATCTTGAGGATCTGCTCGCGGCCCTCCTCGTCGGGTTGGCCGATCTTCACCAGCCGGTCGAACCGCCCCGATCGCAACAGGGCGGGGTCGATCATATCCGGCCGGTTGGTCGCACCGATGACCATCACATCGCCCATCTCTTCGAGCCCATCGAGCTCCGTGAGGAGTTGGTTGACAACGCGCTCGGAGACGTTGTTGCCCATATCCTGCCCGCGGGCGGGCGCAAGGCTGTCAAGCTCATCGAAGAAGATGATCGTCGGGTTGACCTGCCGGGCCTTCCGGAACGTCTGGCGGATCGCCTTTTCGGACTCGCCGACCCACTTCGACAGCAGCTGTGGCCCACGCACCGAGATGAAGTTGGCGTTGGTCTCGCTGGCGACAGCCTTCGCCATCAGCGTCTTCCCGGTGCCGGGCGGACCGTACAGCAGGACGCCTTTCGGCGCCTCAACGCCCATGCGGTCGAACTTTTCGGGTGTTGTCAGCGGCCACTCGACGGCCTCCTTGACCTGTTGCTGTGGGGATTCGAGCCCGCCGACATCGTCCCACGTGATCTTCGGCAACTCGACGAGTACCTCCCGCATCGCACTGGGTTCGACCTCGTTGAGCGCCCCGCGGAAGTCCTCGCGTTTGACGATCATCCGGTCGATCAGACTCGGCGGGATATCCTCCTCGTCGAGATCGATCTCGGGCAAGTACCGCCGGAGGGCTTTCATCGCTGCCTCCTTGGTCAGGCTCTCGATGTCCGCGCCGACGAAGCCATGGGTTTCGCCGGCGAGATGGCCCAGCGACACATCGTCCGACAGTGGCATCCCGCGGGTGTGGATCTGCATGATCTCCTTGCGACCGACCTCGTCGGGCACGCCGATCTCGATCTCCCGATCAAAGCGTCCGGGCCGCCGGAGGGCGGGATCGACGCTGTCGACACGGTTGGTTGCGGCGATGACGACGACCTGGCCGCGAGCTTCGAGGCCGTCCATCATCGTCAACAGTTGAGCGACGACACGGCGTTCGACCTCGCCGGTCACATCCTCGCGTTTCGGCGCGATCGAGTCGAGCTCGTCGATGAAGATGATCGACGGCGACTCGTCTTTGGCGTCCTCGAAGATCTCTCTGAGCTGTTGTTCCGACTCGCCGTAGTATTTCGAGATGATCTCGGGGCCGGCGATCGAGAAGAAACTCGCCGACGTTTCGTTGGCGACAGCCTTCGCCAACAGCGTCTTCCCGGTACCCGGCGGTCCATGTAGCAACACCCCCTGTGGCGGCTCGATGCCGAGCTTCTGGAAGATCTGGGGGTGTTTCATCGGCAGCTCGACCATCTCGCGGACGCGCTGGATCTCGTTTTCGAGCCCGCCGATATCCTCGTAGGTGATTCCACCGCCGGTCTTCTCGAATCCGGAGATCGGCTCCTCGCGGAGCTCTACGTCGGTATCCTCGGTGATGAGACAGACGCCCTCGGGCTCGGTCTCGACGGCGATCAGCGGGATCGCCTGCCCTGGCGAGCGCATGAAGGGATGGTTGGTCGAGCTCATCACGGGGACGATATCGCGTTCGACGACCGGTCGCTTCAAGATCTGCCGTTTGACCATGCCCGCGGCGTCGGAACCGAACTGGACGCTGGCTTCTTCCGGCGGTGCGAGGACGAGCTTTTCGGCCTTTTCGGCCTCCGCTTTGCGGATCGAGACGCGCTCGCCGATGCCGACATCGGCGTTCTGGCGGGTGAAGCCATCGATGCGGACGGTGTCGGTGTTCCAGTCTTGGCGGTCGGCACGCCAGACCTTTGCGGCCGTTGTCTCCGCGCCTTCGATCTCGATGATGTCGCCCGGCGAGAGCTTGAGATGCAGCAGTGTATCAGGGTCGAGACGGGCGATCCCGCGACCCGAATCGTTCGGGTACGCCTTCGCCACTTCAAGTTGCACTTCGTTCATGAATGTTCCTCAGGAGTTATCATAAGCTCGGGTTGGTCGGCGGATAAGTGTGTTGCTACCGGGGGTCGTCGGCCCCGATGGCTCGCCGTCGGCGGCCGATCGGTGCCGTTGGTTCCGTCATATCGTGTCACAGTATACCATACGAATGGCTCCGCACACAAATCCCTACCGGCTGCGGCCGTATTGCGCCGGCCCCATCCACGACACTTAGGAGTCTGCCCACCACAGCCCACAGCATGCTCCTCACCAACGCCGAACTCGTCGACGGCCGCACCGTCGACCTCCGGATCGATGGCGAACAGATCGGCGCGATCGAGCCGACGCTCGATCCCCGTGACGACGAACGGGTGATCGACGCTGACAACAGGCTACTCCTGCCGGGTGCGATCGACGCCCACGTCCACTTTCGTGAGCCGGGCGATCCACACAAGGAGACGTGGGCGACCGGCAGCCGGAGTGCGGCCGCCGGCGGCGTCACCACCGTCATCGATATGCCAAACACCACGCCGCCAACGACGACCGGCGAAGCCTTCGACGCAAAGGGGGACGCGGCCAGGGCGGCTTGTATAGAGTATGGGATCAACGGCGGCGTCAGCGGCGACTGGGAGCCCGATTCGCTGTTCGACCGGCCGCTCTGTGCGCTCGGGGAGGTGTTCCTCGCGGATTCGACCGGTGACATGGGTGTCGCACCGGATGACTTCGAGGCAGCTGTCGAGCGCGCCGTCGACGAGGGGGTGACGATCACCGTCCACGCCGAGGACGAAACGCTGTTCGACGACAATGCTCGCAACGCTGACGCCGGCGGCGCGGGTCGGGATGCCAACGCTGATCTGTGGAGCACCTACCGCACGGCCGCGGCCGAGGCGGCCGCCGTCGAGTATGCGACTGAGGTCGGCCAGGAGACGGGCGCGGACATCCATATCGCCCACACGTCGACGCCGGAGGGGATCGACGCCGCCGTCGACGGCGAGGCGACCTGTGAGGTCTGCCCACACCATCTCTATCTCTCCCGGGATGATCTCGACGAGCTCGGTACCTACGGCCGGATGAACCCGCCGCTCCGGGAGGAGGATCGCCGTGAGGCCGTCTTCGAGCGTGTCGCCGACGGGGCCGTCGACATCGTTGCGACCGACCACGCGCCGCACACGCGCGAGGAGAAGGAAACGGGACTGTGGGATGCCCCCAGCGGCGTACCGGGCGTCGAAACGATGCTCCCGCTGCTGTTGAACTCGGCTCGCCAGGGCGAGCTCTCATACGATCGCGTCGTCGACCTCGTTGCTCACAACCCGGCCGACATTTTCGATCTCGATTCGAAGGGCCGGATCGAACCAGGGTACGACGCCGATCTCGTGCTCGTTGATCCCGACAATCCTCAAGCAATTCACGACGACGACATCCACAGCAAATCCGGCTGGACACCGTTCGAGGGTCGACACGGCGTGTTCCCGGAACTCACGCTGGTTCGCGGACAGGTCATCTACGAGCGAACACCAGGCGACGGCCGCGGCCGCGGCGAGGATGACGAGCAGTTCAGCGATGTCGACGGCCAAAACGTCCGCGCCTGAGGGATCACGTCCCGCCAGCCGCGGGCCGGCCACTGGACTCATATACACTGAGCCCGTTATAGAACTGTGGACGCGACTCAACTCAACGACGCCCTCCGCGAAGCCTTCGATAGCTCGGCGGCCGACCGCCGCGTCGTCGTCCGCCAAGCGACCGATCTCGCCGCCGTCGGCAAACCCGAATCCGACCGCGGGGTTCCCCTCAGCGTCGACGACATCGTCGACAATCTAAGGGACGCCCCCGACGGCGCGGATCTTGTCGACCGCTGGAACTGGTGGCTCGGCGCGCTCGATCTCGCCTACGGCGGCTACCAGCAGTTTACCGTTCAAGCGCGGGCCGACGATCCGGAACTCGACACGTAATCGACGGATGCAACCGTCGCCAGCGACGACGACTCGCTAATGGACGTGCAGTTTCTCGGCGGCACCGGCGAGGTCGGCCGGAGTGCGATCCTCGTCGACGACCGCCTGCTGCTTGATTACGGTGTCAAGACGGCGACCCCGATGCAGTACCCCGTCGGCGACATCGATCCCGAGGCGGTCGTTGTCTCCCATGGCCATCTCGATCATGCCGGCGCGGTACCGACGCTGCTGTCTGGCGACAGCCGACCGGCCATTCACTGGACGCCGCCGACCGCCGCACTCACGCGGATTCTCGCCCGCGACACGCTGAAGCTGCACGGCGGTACGATGCAGTGTCCGTTCACCGAAACCCACGTCGCCCGACTCGGCGAGGTCGAGTGTCGACACGGTTACCGCGAGTCTTTCGAGGCGGCCGGCCACGAGATCACGTTCTACAACGCTGGCCACATCCCCGGCAGCGCGCACGTCCTCGTCGACGACGGCGAGACGCGACTGCTGTACACCGCCGACTTTCACACCGACGATACCCGGCTACTATCGGGGTCGACAGCGCGGCCGGCGGCGGATGTCGTGCTCTGTGAGTCAACATACGCGAACGTCGACCACGAGCCACGCGCAGCGGTCGAGGAGCGGTTTGCCGAGACGACGCGAACGACGCTGTGGGAGGGTGGGACGGTCGTCGTTCCCGCTTTTGGGATCGGTCGCACACAGGAGCTCCTGATGGTTTGTGCGGCCCACGATCTCGACTGCTACGTCGACGGGATGGGCGTCGAGGTGTTGGCGATGCTCCGGGGGTA
The DNA here is from genome assembly GCF_006861655.1 of Halonotius roseus. Taxonomy (GTDB): domain Archaea; phylum Halobacteriota; class Halobacteria; order Halobacteriales; family Haloferacaceae; genus Halonotius; species Halonotius roseus. Next base: position 226,732 of record NZ_SESI01000001.1, read on the forward strand.
TCCCGACTTCCTCCGCGACTCGGACGCTCTCGATCGGGCGGCCCGGCACGCTCGCAAGGTCACCGGCCGCGACGGCCAACGGAAGCGAATCGCCGACCAGAACACGGTCATCGTCACCACCAGCGGGATGCTCTCGGGTGGCCCGGCGATGAGCTACATTCCCGAAATTCGTACCGATCCGACCAACCGGATCTCGCTGACCGGCTATCAGGTCGAGGGGACGCCAGGGCGGGAGCTACTGGAGACCGGCCGGTGTGAGCTCAACGGTGGGGTTCGTCCGGTCGCCGCCCGAACAGAGCTGTTCGACTTTTCGGCACACGCCGACGACGCGGGCCTGCGGTCGTTTCTCGCGTCCTACGACGACGCGACAGTGCTGGTCAACCACGGCGACGACTGCGAGGGGTTTGCCGCCGAGTTACGCGAGGATGACGTCGATGCCAGCGCGCCCGAGGTGGGCGACGAGCGCGTCGTCGAATGAGCTAAACGAAACGCTTTACACCACGACCCCGGTATCGTAGGCTGCGGGCTCGTGGGTTAGCTTGGCCATACTTCGGGCCTTGGGTGCCCGTGACCCCGGTTCGAATCCGGGCGAGCCCATTCAATTCTGCGAACGAAGTGAGCAGTATTGTATTCACTGCGAGCGCGGATTCGAAGCAGGGAGCGGCGCGAACGAAGTGAGCAAAGCGACCGAGGTTCGAATCCGGGCGAGCCCGCGCGTCAGCAATGAGCTGAGCTCGGAACGAACGCTATACGAGACTGACAGAGCAAGCGAGAGACTGCAATCACAGCACAAACAGGGATTCGTCTCGTGTCGTCGACGATCAGGCCAACGCGTAGCTGTCGCCGTCTTTCGAGATGAGATTCTCCTTCTCAAGACATTTGAGGACGCTGTACAAGGAGATCTTTTTCATATCGAGGCCGTTCTGCAGTTCGTTGATCGTCACGGTGCCGTTCATCGAAAGGAACAGATACACGAGCTTCGCCCGGGGTGATTCGAGTTCGCCCGGCAGTGCGATCTGTGACGCCGTCTCTGCGATCATATCTTCCTGTTGGCTTCGACAATAATAAATGTGGCCTACGTCGTTCGTCGAACCCACATAGCCGAGCAAAACGCCTGTTTTTCGGTGTTTGAGACAGCCTGTCCGGTTCGATGTGATCGATCATGATCGATCTTGCGGCCGTTATCGACCGCCTGTTTCGACTGTCGACGTATTCGTGTGGATCGTTCACATACAGCGTGTTTCACAGCGATCGCGCACCCAACAGCAGCGGGTGGGTCAGTAGGAGTGGATCGCCTCACCCTGTGCGTCCTCGGCGGCCTCGACGAGGGTTTCCGGGAACGTCGGATGGGCGTGCATCGTGGTGGCGATATCGTCGAGTGAGGCGTCCATTTCGAGAGCCAACGTTGCCTCGGCGATCGTATCCGAGGCGCGTGCGCCGACGATCCGTACGCCCAGCAGTTGCTCGTCGCTGTCGGCGATCACCTTGAGATAGCCCGACGTTTTGTCGGTCGTCAGCGCGCGACCTGAGGTTGCCATCGGCACGCGGCCGACCAGCACGTCGTCGTACTGCTCGGTGGCCTCGGCCTCCGAAAGGCCAACGGTGGCGACCTCAGGGTCAGTGTACATCACCGTCGGCATATACTCAGTGTCGACAGCCCGCTCCTCGCCGGCCGCCACCGCGGCGGCGACCTTCCCCTCGTGGGCGGCGACGTGGGCCAGGTACGGCGGGCCGGCGGCGTCGCCGATAGCGAGGATGTTGTCGTCGGCTGTCCACAGCTGCTCATCGACCGCGATGAAGCCGTCGTCGGTGAGCGCGACATCTGTGGTGTCGAGTGCAAGTCGTTCATACGCCGAGTTCGGCTCCCGGCCCGCGGCGACGACGATGTAGTCGCCCGAAAGCCGGAGTTCCTCGTCGTCCTGCTCGGCGACGAGGACGGGCCGACCGTCGTCGTACTCGACACCCTGGGCCAGCGTCGAGGTGTAGATGTCGTCGCTGTACATCTCGCTGGTCTCCTGGATCGAGTCGACGATCTCCGGTTCGAACTCAGAGAGCACGCGGTCGAGGGCTTCGACGATCTTCACGCGCGCACCGAATTTCGAGAATTTGGTCACCGCTTCCATCCCGATGTAGCCGCCGCCAACGACGACGATCTCGTCGGGCACTTCGTCGACCTGCAGAATCTCTCGGGAGGAGATGACGCCTTCCTGGTCGTATTCGAGGCCGGGGATCTCGATCGGTTGGGAGCCGGTGGCGATGATCGCCGTCTCGAAATCAATCGTCTGTATATCTCCGCCGTCGCTGTCGACGTGGAGGGTATTCGAGTCGGCGAAGCGAGCGGTGCCCTCGATCAACTCGACGCCGTGGTGATCGAGGCTATCGAGCACCTGCTGGTCGAGTGTGTCGACCACGCTGTCCTTCCAATCTTGGATAGCGTCGAAGTCGACATCGACCGGGCCGGTCTCGATGCCGAGGGCGTTCCAGTGGTCGATATCCTTCTGGAAGCCGGCGGCGTGGATCAACGCCTTCGCGGGGATACAGCCGTGGTTGAGACAGACGCCGCCGACGGTTTCGCGTTCGACGAGGACGACATCAAGGCCCTTCTGGGCAGCGCGGATGGCTGCGGTGTAACCGCCCGGGCCGGCTCCGATGACAGCGAGGTCGGTATCTGGGGACATGGATTATCTAGAGGTTCGTACGCTCTTAGTAGTGGTAGCTGCACAACAACCAATACCCAGCAGGCGAAAGCAGTTACCAGTAGAGCCACTACAGCAAATCAAGCATCGTTCGGAGAAACACCGACTCGACCGCGCTATCATGAGCACGAAAGACATTCGGAAGATCGAACACGGAAACCGCATTACTGTCGTCGACGAGACGACCGGACTGTCCGGTGAGGGCGACACGTATCCGGACGCGCTCGTGAGCCTGATCGAACACCTCCGGGCAAGCGAAAAACTCCGGCAGCAACTCGGCGACATCGACGAGCTCGCCGAGCAGGCGGCCGATATCGAAACTGTCATCGGGGATATCGACGACCTGCACGACACCGCGAAACTCGTCCAGCAGGTGCGGGAACTGGAGTCGACCGCGCGATTCATTCGGCTGGCAAGCGAGACACAGGAGCGGTTCGACGCCGAGGACGTTGACAGAGACACGGTCGACGAGGCGATCGAATGGGCTCGCTCCGAGTAGTCTTCGATACGAACGTGCTCGTCTCGGCCATCGGGTTCGGTGGCAAGCCATGGGACTGTCTCGTACTGGCGTTCGTCGGCGATGTCGAGATGGTCACGGCCGAGGCGGCGATAGCCGAATTCGAGCGTGTCCTCGGCTACGACCGCCTCCCGTTTACCGAGGCTGAACGGGAACAGTATCCAGCACTGATTCGTGCGGAGGCGACAGTCGTCGATCCGGATGCGTCGATACAGGTGATCGACGACGACCCGGACGACGACCTGTTTCTGGAGATCGCGCTCGAAGCCGAGGTCGACTACATCGTCTCCGGCGATCCACATCTCACCGACCTCGGTGCATTTCGTGATATCGATATCGTCTCGCCGTCGGAATTTCTAGAAGAATCAGGCGAGATGCTGTAGCTCTGCGACCAGTAAAGTGTAGAACGCCAGCGACCGGAAGTACGTACAATCCGTTACTACCTGCGACCGCATCCAACAACACTTATCCCCGGCTGTCGGTTTCCCAAATTCATGAGCGATATCGCTGTCGTCCTCCCGGACGGCTCCGAACTGGGCGTGCCCGAAGGGGCGACGCTGGAGGATGTTGCCTACGAGATCGGCCCCGGCCTCGGCGACGATACCGTCGCCGGCAAGATCGAAGGCGAACTGGTCGACAAAGCGACCCCCGTCTCAGACGGCGACCGGATCGAAATCGTCACCGACCAGAGCGACGAGTACCTCTCGGTGTTGCGACACTCGGCGGCCCACGTCTTTGCACAGGCCCTGCTGCGACTGTACGACGATGCCAAACTCACCATCGGCCCGTGGACCGAGGAGGGCTTCTACTACGACATCACGGGCGTCGATCTCGACGAAGGCGACCTCCGTGAGATCGAAGACGAGATGCAGGAGATCGTCGACGCCGACTACGACATCGAGCGCGTCGTCTACGACCGCGAGGACGCTGTCGCAAAGTACGAGGACGACAACGAGTACAAACTCGACATCCTCGGCCGGGAAGCCGACGAGGCGGAGGTCTCCTTCTACGAGCAGGCCGAGTTCGAGGATCTCTGTCAGGGCCCACACGTCGAGTCGACCGGCGAGATCGGCGCGTTCAGGCTTCTCAACATCTCGTCGTCCTACTGGCGCGGCGACGAAGAAAACGACACCCTCACGCGGGTTCACGGCACCGCCTTCGAGAAAGAGTCCGACCTCGAAGAGTTCCTCACGATGCGCGAGGAGGCCAAGGAGCGCGATCACCGCAAGCTCGGCCAGGAACTCGATCTGTTCTCGATTCCGACCGTCACCGGCCCAGGGCTTCCGCTATACCACCCCAACGGCAAGACCATCCTCAAAGAGCTTGAGGAGTACGGCGAGTCGATGAACGAGGAGTACGGCTACGACTACGTCGAGACCCCGCATCTCTTCCGCACCGAACTCTGGAAGCAGTCGGGCCACTACGACAACTACGTCGACGACATGTTCCTGCTCGACGTGAACGACGAGGAGTACGGCCTCAAGCCGATGAACTGCCCGGGCCACGCGACGATCTTCGAACAAAACTCCTGGTCGTACCGCGATCTGCCCGTCCGCTACGCCGAAAACGGCAAAGTGTATCGCAAGGAGCAGCGCGGCGAACTCTCGGGGCTCTCCCGCGTCTGGGCGTTCACCATCGACGACGGCCACCTCTTCGTCCGTCCCGAACAGATCGAGAGCGAGGTCAACGACATCATGGCGATGATCAACGACGTGCTGGAGACCTTCGATCTCGACTACGAGGTCGCCCTCGCCACCCGCCCGGAGAAATCCGTCGGCGGCGACGAGATCTGGGAAAAAGCCGAATCTCAACTGGAAAGCGTCCTCGAAAACGCGAATATGGAGTACGAGCTTGAGGCCGGCGACGGCGCGTTCTACGGTCCGAAGATCGATTTCGCGTTTACTGACGCGCTGGGTCGCAAGTGGGACGGGCCGACGGTTCAACTCGATTTCAACATGCCCGAGCGGTTCGATCTCTCCTATACGGGCGAGGACAACGAGGACCATAGGCCAGTAATGATCCACCGCGCGCTGTACGGCAGCTTCGAGCGGTTCTTCATGGTGCTCATTGAGCACTACGACGGCAAGTTCCCGCTGTGGCTCGCACCCGAACAGGTGCGGATCCTCCCGATCAGCGACGACGAACTCGGCTACGCCCACCGCCTGAAAAACGATCTCGAAGACGCCGAGTTCCGCGTCGACATCGAGGATCGATCGTGGACGCTCGGCCGGAAGATCCGCGAGGCACAGGACGACCGCGTCCCGTACATGCTCGTCGTCGGCAGCGATGAGGCCGAGGCCGGCACCGTCTCAGTCCGGGATCGCAAGGAGCGCGAACAGCAGGACGTGGAACTCGACTCCTTCATCGACCACCTCAGCGACGAGCGCGCCGAGAAGCGCGAAGAGCCCGATTTCCTCGACTGAGCGAGTCGCGTTGCTAACGACCCGACCTCGCCGCGGTGTTTATTCGACTACCGGCCCTCAATCCAGCTATGCGCGCCGTCAGATTTCATAGCCACGGTGGCACCGACGTACTCCAGGTAGACGAAATTGACCGCCCCGAGCCGGCAGGCGAGGAGGTACTGATCGACGTCCACGGCGCGGCGGTCAACCCCGTCGACACCTACTTTCGGGAGGGCTCCTACGAGCCGTTCACGCTGCCGATGATCCCCGGTATCGACGCCGCCGGCGAGGTCGTTGCCATCGGCGACGATGTGACCGGGTTCACCGCGGGCGATGCGGTCATGGCCACCGGCATCGGCAAGGATCACTACGGCGGCTACGCCGAGTACGCCGCGACCCCCGACGACCGGGTCGTCGCCCTTCCCGAGGGTGTCGACACCGTCGCAGCCGGCGCGGCTGGCGTCGCCGCCGTCACGGCGTGGCGCGCCCTGATCGATCATGCCGAGCTCCAACTCGGCGATCGGTGTCTGATCCACGGGGGGAGCGGCGGCGTCGGCCACGCGGCTGTCCAGCTTGCGGCCGCCGCGGGCGCGGAGGTCATCACGACCGCCAGGCCGGGGTACCACGACGAGCTTGCCGATCTCGGCGCGGATCACGCCTTCGATTACCGCCGCGATGATCTCGCCGACGCTGTCCTCGATGCCAGCGACGGCGGTGTCGATGTGATTCTCGATCACCGCATGCACGAGTATCTCCAGTTCGACGCCGACGTGGCCGCCACCGGCTGTCGGGTCGTCGGCATCGGCGAGAAGGAGCAGTCGGTCGGGTTCAGTCAATCCTCGGCTGCCCGCGGGAAGGATCTGCAGCTGACGCTGATGAGCATGTTCAACACGCCGGATCTGCGGGAGCCGCTGTCGAACGTCGCCGCACTGATGGCCGACGGCAAGCTGGAGGTTCAGCTCGCCCAACGCTACGATCTCGATGGCGCGAGCGAGGCCCAGCGCGCCGTCCTCGAAGAGAGCTTCCTCGGCAAACTCGTCATTACTCCCTGATCGATCCCACAAACCGGTTAGCTGACGACGAGGGCGTACCCCGCCGCGCTGCCGGCGATGAGGCCGCTGGCGACCAGACTCGCCCACGGATGGTATTCGAGCCAGCCGTAGTCAGCAGGAAAGCTATAGAGGATTGTCGAAGGGATGGCCAACGCCCACACCGCCGTCAACCCGAAGATCGCCAATCCGACCGCGAGCATGATCCCCGCGACAAGCGTCGGATCAGCCTGCCCGCGGACGCCCGACAGGAAGATGACGACGCCGAGGACGGCCAGAAAGATCGCGCCGGCGACGCCGAACGGCCCAGCCCCGTAGTAGCCGGCCAGCAGCTGTGACTGCCCTTGGACGAGTAGATACGGGGCCGCCGCCAGCACGGCAAAGACGAGCGCGGCTCCGGCACCGAGATACGGCAGCGTACGATCCGGTTCCATGCCCAATGGTCGCCGTCCCGTCCTGTTAAATCGCCCGAGATGGGCTGGAAGGGAAATCGGTAACTACCCCGCGGTGAGAAACGTGGTATGGATCGCGTTGCGATCGTCGGCGCGTCGATGACCCAGTTCGGCCAGCGCGAGGGCTGGATCCGCGAGCTGCTCGCGGAGGCCGGCCAGGACTGCTTGGCCAACGCCGGTGTCGACGGCGACGACCTTGAGCATCTCTACGTATCGAATATGGCCAGCGGCGAGTTCGAGGGCCAAACCGGGATCGCCAACGCCGTCGCCCACGACCTCGACGCGCTGCCGGCCTACACCGCCCGGATTGATCAGACAAGCTCGTCGGGTGGCGCGGGCGTCTACAGCGCGTGGCAGTCAGTGGCGTCGGGAGCCAGCGATCTCACCCTGCTGATCGGCGGCGAGAAGATGACCCACCGCTCCACCGCCGAGGCGACCGATGTGATCGCCTCGCTGACCCACCCCGCCGAGTACAAACACGGCGTCACGCTGCCCTCGTTTGCTGGGTTGACCGCCCGGCGATACCTCCACGAATACGACGCCCCACGCGAAAGTCTCGCCAAGGTCGCGGTGAAAAATCACAAAAACGGCGTCGACAACCCCCACGCCCAGTTCCAGAAGGAGGTCGATCTTGAGACCGTCATGGAGTCGCCGATCGTCGCCGATCCGCTGCGACTCTATGATTTCTGTCCCATTACCGACGGCTCGGCCGCCCTGCTGCTGTGCCCCGAATCAGTCGCCGACGAGTACGCCGACGAGTACGCCGTCATCTCCGGGATCGGCGGCGCGACCGACACCCACGTCGTCCACGAGCGCGAAGATCCAACCGTGATGAACGGCGTCGTCGACTCCAGTGCGATCGCCTACGAACAGGCCGGCCTCCGCCCCGACGACATCGACGTGGCCGAGCTCCACGATATGTTCACCATCCTTGAGTTCCTGCAGTCGGAGGGCCTCGGCTTCTTCGAGCAGGGCGAGGGCTGGAAAGCCGTCGAGGAGGGTGTCACCGACCGCGACGGCGAGCTCCCGATCAACACCTCTGGTGGCCTGAAATCGAAGGGCCACCCCCTCGGCGCGAGCGGCGTTGCGCAGGTCTACGAGATCTACCAGCAGCTCACCGGTGCGGCCGGTCCACGACAGGTCGAGGCCGACACCGGCCTTGCCTGCAACGTCGGCGGCTTTGGCAACTGTGTTATTACGACGATCATGGAGGCCGGACAATGAGCAATCACGAAACCGCAAGCGACGCCACCGACGATGCCGACGCCGACGAAACCGACGACCAGCCGCCGATGGAGGCCGCCCGCTACCCGGACGGCACGATCCTGTACCCGGTTCACCCACTCGGCCCCGAGAGCCAAGAACCGGTCGGGACGGTCGATCTCAGCGAGTACCGTGCGACTGTCGTGACGTGGACAACCTCGACGGCGACACCGCCGGGCGTCCGCGAGCCGAACCATCTCGCTATCGTCGAGTTCCACGTTGACGGCGAGCCGGTGCGGGCGATCGGTCAGCTGACGACCGGCGATGTCGAGATCGGCGACACCGTTGAACCGGTGTATGCCGCGGAGCTCCGCGATCCCGATGCCGGGATCCGCGAACGAAAAAGCCAGTCGTGGGACGGCTATCGGTTCCGCCCGGTCGAGTAACTAGGTCGCGTCGGTGTCGTCGTCGTCGTCCGTCGATTCGTCCGGGTTCTCATCACGCTCCGCGTCGTCGATCGCCTGTTCGGCCTCGTCAAGTTCGTCTTTGATCGATTCGAGTTCGGCGTCGACATCGACCGAGGGGGCGTCGGCGTTGCTGCCGTCGGCAGCCGGCGACCGGCTGCTGTCGTCGCTGTCGTCACCGCCGTCACCGTCGTCACCGTCGTCACTGACATCGATCATCACGCCGTCGTTGGTTCCGGCGGCGTTCGACTGTCGGCCCCGCGACCTCCCGTCTCGCTCCCGATCCCACTGATCGCTGACGGTTCCTTCGGCCTCTCGGAGTCGTCGTTCGATCTCGCCGGTGAGATCGCGGGCGTCGGTGATGAGATCCCGCGAGTCGCCGTCTTCGGGGAGGTCAGCCTCGGCGAGTGCGGTTCGGAGTTCGGCGAGCGCGCCGGCGAGCTGTTGGCCGGCCTCGGTGCCGACCGCGTCGAGCCGGCTGCGAGCGGCCTCGCCTTCCTCGCGGGCGGCGCGGGCGGGGTCGGCCAGCCGGAGGGTTCGCTGGAGTAGCTCCAGGGATTTGATCGTCGCCTCAAGCGCGGCGATCAGCGTCGGGATCGTGTACTCCTCGGTAAACCGCAGGAGGTCGCCCAGCCGCGGGGGCTGTGGCGGCCCGCGACGATCGTTCTCGCGGAGTTCCCCACGGAGGTCGGTCAGCGTCGACTCCAGCTCGTCGAGTTGGGCCGCCAGCTCATCGCGATCCCGCGGCCGATCAGGGCTGTCTGCGGGTGGGCTCATACGCCCTCCTTCGGTCGCGGCTCGGTTAAGACTGTGGCAGCCCAGCGTCGGCGGGACGACAACGGGGATCACCCAGTTGCTATCAGCTACTGATCGCCAGAACTGACCGGGAGGATTAGGGCGACCGAAACGTATATCCCTTTAGGCATACCTAAGAAGTTGTATGGAAACCACCGACGTGACCGAGTCGAGCACCGAACCTGAGCCGGCCGCTGCAACCCCGTCTGTGTCGGCCTGCAATGCGACGCCTGATCGTACCGTCTTCACCGAGGAGGGCAACGAAGACGGCTGGATCGCCACCGACTACAGCGTCACTGTCTCGCGGTAAGCTGTCTGTTTCTGCGGTAGTCGATCACGGCTGTCGATGTCTCTGTCCGTTGTGTGCGCGTTTGCGTTTGCAGTAAAAAACGAGTGGCCGCGGCGGTCGTTAGTTGGTCGCCGAATCGACGACGAGCGTGTCGTCTTCGAGGTAGTGTTCGATATGGTGGGCGTCCTCCTCGATGTCGACGAGGATCTCCTTGAGGATGTGTTCGGTCGTCGGGTCGCCGAGGTTGGCCGCCAGCTGGATGTGGTCGCGCATCCCCTCGATGATGGTGGCGTAGGCCTCCATGTCGTTTTCGAGGGAGGTGCGGATATCGTAGACATCCTCACCCTCAAACTCGACGGTGGCGTGTTCCTCCTGGTTGGCCGGGCCGGCGATCGGAACGCCGCCGATCGCCTGGGCGCGCTCGGCGATCATGTCCGCGCCGGCTTCCATGTTCTCGTAGGCCTCCTGGAGGAAGAGGTGGAGGTCTCGGAACTCCGCGCCCTCAACGTTCCAGTGGTGTTTGTGGAGCTGGTGATACATGACATAGGCGTTGGCGAGATCCGTGTTCAGCGCGTCGACGATCTGCTCGGCTTTGTCCGCATCAAGGCGGAGGGCCTCGGATTCCTCGATCTCATCGAACCGCTGACGAACTGTCTCTTGGGTGCTCATAGCAGCTATTTGTTCGGCTGCCAGTCACTTAACTATTTGGGATATAGAAATACGTTTTTTGATTTCAAAAACAATTGTTTCCGATAGCGGCGTTTTATTCGTATCACAGGATATCGTGTGATGCGAGTCGACAGCCAATATCCACTATGGTGACCACCGACACGTGTCTCCGTTCCGATGTATTCATCATTGCACAATCTCGAACACCCAGTATGAATCGCGCCGAGAAAGCCGCCCTCCAGCTGCAGGCCGTTGCTGTGCTCCGAACCCTCAAAACCGATCGCACCTACGCGGAGCTCTCCGCGGAAACCGGACTGCCGGAAGGCGATCTCAACCGGTATGTCAACGGCCACGTGCTGCCGGGTGTCGACCGCGCCGAGGCGGTCGTTGGCGACATCGGCCGTGAGGCCATGGCGACCGAGCTCCGCGCCCGTGTCAGCGTCGACGACGAGGGGTATGTCGACAACTCCGCGGTCGTCTTCGATCAGTCGTTTCTCGACCGCGTCGCGCCGGTCGCCGCCACCAGCGTCGGCTTCGAACGCCCGGACGTGGTGTTGACCGCCGCCACCGACGGCATCACCCTTGGGGCGGCGATGGCGTCGTACTTCGATGCCCGACTGGCCTACGCCAAGAAGTCAAAGGAGACCGCCGTCGAGGAGTTTATCGAAGCCCGTCAGCGACTCACCTCCGGGATCGAGCTCACCTACTATCTGCCGGCCGCCGGGCTCGACGGGGGTGAATCGGTACTCATCGTCGACGATCTGATCCGCTCGGGGGAAACCCAAGCCCTCCTGTTGGATATCGCCGCCCAGGCCGACGCCAAGGTCGTCGGTGTGTTCACGCTGATCGCTGTCGGCGACGAGGGGTTAGCCCGCGCCCGCGAGCGTACCGACGCGCCGGTGGCGGCGTTGACGACTGTCGACTAAGCTGTTCGCTGTCACCAGAAACCGACCGGCGACCGCGCTGCGGCGACACCGTCCACCCACACGACGGATTCCGTAGGATGTCACGATTGTTCATCGGTATTTGACGAGAACATCGTAGGTCATCGCACAATTATGCGAATTTTTAAGTCAGTGTCGGAGACAACCGCTACACACCACAAATGGGACTCAACTCGTTTTTCGATCTCGATGATCACGACACCGATGTCAACACGGAGCTGATCGCCGGCGCGACAACATTCCTTGCGATGGCCTACATCATCGTCGTCAACCCGACGGTGTTGTCGAACGCGATCAGCATCGAGGGGTACACCGACCCCGAGGTCTTCCAGATGATCGCCATCACGACGATCCTCGCCTCGGTGGCCGCGATGCTTGTGATGGCACTGTACGCAAATCGGCCATTTGGGCTTGCGCCAGGTCTGGGACTGAACGCCTTCTTCGCGTTCACGGTCGTCCTCGGCTTAGGCATCCCGTGGCAGACCGCGCTCGCGGCGGTCTTTGTCGAAGGGATCCTCTTCATCGTGTTGACGGCCATCGGCGCGCGGGAGTACATTATCAACCTCTTCCCTGAGCCCGTCAAGTTCGCCGTCGGCGCGGGTATCGGCGTCTTCCTGCTGTTTATCGGCCTTCAGGAGTTTCAGGTGATCGTCAACGACGAGGCAACCCTCGTCACTCTTGGCTCGGTCGGCTCGAATCCGGTGGCGATCCTCGGGCTCTCGGGTGTCGCGCTGACACTGCTATTGTGGGCCCGCGGGATCACCGGCTCGATCATCATCGGCATCCTCACGACCGCCATCGCCGGCTGGGCGCTGACGCTGGGCGGCGTCGTCGACCGCGGCGTCCTTGTCAACGAGTCGGTGCTGTCGGCGGTCGAACAACAGGGTGTCCTTGGCGTGATCACGGGGATTCAGTACGATATCACGCCGTTGGCCGGCGCGTTCATCGACGGCCTCTCGCAGGTCGAACCGCTAACGTTCGGCTTCGTCGTGTTGACGTTCTTCTTCGTGGACTTCTTCGATACCGCCGGCACGCTGATCGGGATCGCGCAGTTCGGCGACTTCCTCGATGAGAACGGCGAACTCCCGGAGATGGACAAGCCGCTGATGGCCGACGCCGTCGGCACAACCGTCGGCGCGATGCTCGGCACCTCGACGGTGACGACCTACATCGAGTCCTCGACCGGTGTCGAAGCCGGCGGGCGCACGGGGCTCACCACACTCGTCGTCGCCGTCCTCTTCCTGTTGATGATCCCGTTTGTCGCCATCGCCTCGGCGATCCCGAGCTACGCCTCGTTTATCGCGCTGGTGATCGTCGGGATCATCATGTTCGAGGGCGTCGTCGACATCGACTGGCGGGATCCGGCGTGGTCGATCTCGGCGGCGTTGACGATCACGATCATGCCGCTGACGTACTCGATCGCCGACGGGCTGGCCGCCGGGATCATCAGCTACCCGCTGGTGAAAGCCGCCGCCGGTGAGGCCGACGACATCCGCGCCGGCCAGTGGCTGCTGGCAGCCGTGTTGATCGTCTACTTCTACATCCAGACCAGCGGCATGCTACTGTAGGTCGGCATCCAGATCTACGGCATGTGCTGTAGGTCGAATCCAGACCTGCGGCATGCTACTATCTGCGGCCGTAGCGTTTTATCGGCGGCCGGTGAAACCCGGGTATGCCGTTCAGCGTGACGTGGCACCCCTCCTGGAGCCGCTTGAGTCGCTCCCGGCCGACCGACGTAGGCGATAGCTCCAACGCTTGGGGTGCTGTCACACACAGCACCAGTGGCTTCATTTGCCTGCCGGCCGTAGAACCGATGATGTCAGAGCTTATCCTCTATGAACTGCCGGGCTGTCCGTACTGTGCGAAGGTTATCTCAAAGCTCGACGAGCTCGGATTGGAGTACGAATCCCGAGAGGTGCCGCGCTCACACAGCGAGCGAACCGAGGTCAAGGAGGTCAGCGGCCAGACCGGTGTCCCGGTGTTGATTGATCCGGAACACGATATCGACGGGATGCCCGAAAGCGACGATATCGTCGCCCACCTCGAAACACACTACGCCTAAGCCTCCGGTTCGGCCCCACGATCCTGGATCAGCTCCCGGATCGATTCCGGATCATCGATATCGGCGAGCTCCGCACAGGAGACGATCGCTGTCCCATCGACCGACTCGCGTTTTGTCTGTTCGGTGGTGAAGTACACCGACCGTGTTTTCGTGACGCGACCGATCGAGCTCATCAGTTCGGCGCGTTTCTCCGCGCTTTCGGTAAACGAGGAGTGGCCGGTCAACATGTCGCTCCCACGGCGATCGGTTGCCTTGCTAACGGCCTTAAACGGCGAGCGCGTCGTCGGATGGACATCGAAGCCGGCCTCCGCCAACACCGTCAGCACGTGTTCGTCGTCGGGGTCGGCATCGGGCTCCTCCGGAACGGGATCGGCATCGTGAACCTCCTCCGCGCCATCGAGGACGGAAACCGGGTTCGAAAACGGCTGATTGAACAGCTCCTCCAGCTGGATCGCCACCTCGATCGAGGCGTTCATCCCATCCTCGTATTTTGAAACTGTGCGCCGAGAGACACCAAGTTCGGTCGCCAGCCGGCCGAGACTCCAGCCGCGATCCTCGCGCTCGTCGGCCAACAGATCGCCGTCGATGCTGACGTACAGGCCGCCAGGGGCGGCGTAGATCAGCGGTGGGACTTCTTCGACGAAGAGGTCGTAAGCCGTATCGGGATTAAACACCGGGACGCCGTGGCGGAAGTAGACGACGCCGGGTTTGAGATCCTCGTTGCGCGTCCGCAGGCCGATCACCATCGGCGTCGCCGAGAGATACTCGCCGAGCCGCCGGAGCTCCGCGCCGGTTTCAGGGTTGAACGCGTCGATATTGCCGAGTACCTTCAACAGCACAAGATCGTCTCCGCGGCGGGCCGCGAGATCGAAGCTCTTCGGTCGAACGGAACACCGGTCGCTGACGAGAAAATCGGCGTCCGCCAGCATCGCGGTAATGTTACCGACCAGTGCTGACCGTGACATAGCCGGGACTAGTGAGTTATCACATATATACGTTGCGGCGACGATCCGGCACGGTCAGGCTCACGTCACCGGATTTCGGGTTTGAGACCACCGATACGATTATATATAAACTGCCGCGCCGCTACCAGCCCGCGTCGTTAGTATTGACCAACTCGATAGCATGCTCGACGAGCGGGGCCGAGAGATAGAGGTTCGTATCCTGCCGGAGGGCGCGAAGCAACCGCTTCGTCTCGGTAGCTGACAGGTCGCCATCGCTGTAGCCGTACAGGACGACGCCTATCGAGCCATGAACCTCAATACCCTCGGTATCAGCCGTCTCTCTGGCAGCAAGGTCGTCGGTGAGGAGTATCCCGTCGCGGTCGACGCAGAGTGTGAGGGCTGCTGTCTCTCCCGGGTCGAGATGCGAATACGTCGAGTCGAGATCGGCGGCAACGCTCACGGCGGAGTAGGTGAGATCGGACAGATCGACTGACCCACGTGCGAGTTCGTCGAGCACAGTCTGTGGAATCGAAAGCTGGCCGATCCGTTCGAGGAGCGGCAGAGCCGCAGCCTGTGCGAGATGGATTACTGGGCCAGCGTCGGCAACGATCACTCGATCCATCGGCCGCGCTCAGGCCTGCAAGCCCCACCGCACGTCGTCTTCGACTGCGTCCCGTGCGATCTCGACTTCGTTGACAACATCGGCACCCAGCTGTTCAACTGCCTCCTCACGGGCGATCTCATCTGCGAGATACCTGCTGACGACCATGTCCCGGTACAGCGTCTCGACACCGGCTTCGACAGCCTGCTGAATGACCACGGATTCATCGAGGTCGTGGTGTTCTGCGAGTTCGTGAACCCGCTCGGAGACGGTCTCGGTCGGCATATCAGATTGTTCGACGCCAAAGGATATAAAATCGTGTCCCGGGCCAACGCAGTCGGTTACTATTGAACGTCAACTTCGGCGACCCACTGGCAGCGACGAACCCGAAACGGGTTTTCGCGCCGACGCAGTACCAACGACAATGACCGTCATCGGGCTCGACGACACCGACTCCCGAACACGGGGGATGTGTACGACCTACCTCGCCACCCGGCTGGCCGAGGCGATCGTCGACGCCGACGGGAGCGTCGAGCGGACGCTCTTGGTGCGACTCAACCCGGCGGTCGAACACAAAACCCGGGGCAATGCCGCGCTGGCGATCCACACCGACCTGCCGGCCGCCACAGCAGTCGATCTCGCCGCCGAACGCATCGACGCCCTCGCTGTCGACGCCGACGCCCAAACGAGCCCTGGGCTCGTTGTCGCCGATAACGACCCCGAGACGATCCCCGACGCCGTCGCCGACCTGGCTGGGCGCGCGGTACGCGACCAACTCAGCCTTGCCACCGCGGTCGACGTTGCCGACGGGGCGGGCTACGAGCATCGCGGGTGGGCAGGTGCGGGCTGCGATGTGGCGGGTCGCGGCCGGATCGGCGCGCTGGCGGCCGTCGGCGCGTGGGCAGCGTTCGACGAGTGGACGTACGAACAGATCGCCTACCGCGAGTTCGACCGCTGTGGCTCACCCCGGGAGGTCGACATCGATTCGGTGTTTGCGGCCGCCGATCGCGGCTATCCGACCGTCTGGGATACCGTCGACCGCGAGGAGGGGGCGGTCTGTGTGCCAAACGCCCCCGGCCCGATCCTCTATGGGATCCGTGGCGACGATCCCGATGCCGTCGTCAGCGTTGCCGACGCGATCGACAGCGAGTCAGTCGAACGCGATCGCTGTTTTGTGACGAACCAAGGAACCGACCTGCATCTCCAGGCAGGCACGCTTGACTCGCTGAAAGGCGGCAGGGCCTACCGCGTCGACGGTGTTGTCACCGAGCCGCCAGCAACACGGGAGGGCGGCCACGTCTTCTTCACACTTGGCTCGGTGCGCGATGAGGACGCAGACACCGACGCGGACGGCGCGATAGGTGACGCGACCGCCGACTGTGTCGCCTTCGAGCCGACCAAACGGTTCCGCGACCGGGTTCGCGCGCTTCGGACAGGCGACCGGCTCACGGTCTGTGGGGAGTACAGCGACGGGGCGATCAAGCTCGAAAAGTTCGCCGTTCGGGAACTCGATCGCACCGAGCGCGTGACACCGACCTGCGAGGGCTGCGGCCGGCGGATGAAATCAGCCGGCAGCGGGCAGGGGTATCGGTGTCGGGACTGCGGCACGTCGGCTCCGGGGAAGGTCACCCGGCAGGTCGACCGCGACCTCGATGAGGGGTGGTATGAGGTGCCGCCCTGTGCGCGCCGCCATATCGCCAAACCGCTCGTTCGCGGCGGCTTCGACGCGCCAACGCATCCGGAGCGATAGGAGAAACAGCAGTACTCGACTACGCTGCCGTGGTGCCGTAGGCGGCGATGACGGTCTCGATGCGATTTGCAAGTACGTCCATATCGGCGGCGGCGTGGTCGCCCTTGTAGACAAACTCGGTGACACCGTTGTCGACAGCGTCGCTGGCGATCGGTTCGAGCTCCTTGCCCGTCAGCAGGATGATCGGGACATTCGGGTCGGTGCCGGAGCGGTTCAGCGAGCCGGCAAACTCGATCCCGGTTTCGTCCGGGAGCTCGTAGTTGACGACAACCACGTCAAAGCTATCGGTTTTGAGGCTTTTTCGCGCCTCACTTGCCGTTGTGACAGCCGTCAGCTCCATCCCGTGGGTGGATTCCAGCGCGTCGACAACCCGCATCGACATGAACTCGCTGTCCTCGACCAGCAGAACCTTCGGTGCGGTCATCGCTGTAACTCCTCGGTGAGTGCCTGCCCGGTGGTGTGGCCTATGGTGTCGTGCTGTGTCATCGCCCGAATACTCCGTTGGTGGCGATATGTGATCCGACTACTTATAGCATGTGCGGGGCCGAAAGCCGGATCAGTAGCTGTCGACGTTGGTGCCGATCGAACAGACGTACTCGCCGACGGCAACCTGGGGCAGTCGGCGTGACCGCCAGAGGATCCCGCTGTTGTCGGCGGTAACCTCATCTTTCACCGCGCCGAAGGCGTCGGTCACCACAAACAGCGTCTCGCCGGCATCGACACGGCTGCCAAGCTCGGCGCGGTAGTCGACCACCCCGCCCGCCGACGCACCGTACTGATCGAACCGTTTGGCTCTGGTCTGGCGTTCCATCGATGGCCCGCCGTCGAGGAACTCGTAGTGCCGCAAAACGTTGTAAACGCCGTCAACGCCGGTTTGGATGCTGTCGGCGTCAAAGCCGACCGAGCCGCCGAGCTCGGGGTCGACCGTCGGGATCCCCTCATCCGGGGCAACCCGGGCGAGTTGGCCCTCCGGCCCCTTCTGATCGAGGACGTAGCCGCAGTTGAACACCTTCGCCAAGCGGAGACACTCGCTGTGCATTGTGTGCCGGCGGCCACACCGCACCCGCACCTCATCGATCATCCGACTGGTCGACCCCTGGTGGAGATCCAAAATCAGATCGGCCGTTTTGGCGATCTCGAAGACGGCGTCGGCGATGCGCTCGCTGGCGGTGCCCTCCGCGTCACCGGGGAATGTGCGGTTGAGCTTGCGGTCGTCGATCGGGTTGCGGTGTTCGGCGACCTGAAACCCGTGGTAGTTGACGATGGCGACGATACAGATCTCGCCGGCGATCTCGTCGGGATCAAGCTGTGGCACCAGCTGCCGGATGACCCCAAGCCCGTTGAGCTCGTTGCCGTCGCTGACCGCCTGGAGATAGAGCCGCTTGCCATCCTCGGCCCCGTTGATAACCGCAACCGGGAGGCGTGCCGGACTCCCATCGCGGGTCTCACCGACCGCGAGCCGACCGGTATCGACCTCTCCGGGATCGGCCGCGGCGGTTCCGAGCGTGATCGTCATTACCGAGCGGAGGGTCGCCCCGTTCTTTAGCGGTTCGATCCCGTATGAGCGCGCCGGTGACCAAACACTGATCACGACCGGCAGTCGGTGCCCCTTTTGTCGGCCGGGCGCGTAGCGGGAAGTATGAGCGACGGCGATGCTGACGGGCAGACAGACGGGCCACCGACAGGAGGGTTGCTTGCGGCGTTGGCGGTCAAACGAAACACCGTTATCGGGCTCGGCGTCGGCGTCGGTGTCGCCGCACTCGCCTACCTGGTGCGGATCTTCGAGCTCCTCGGCCCAGTTGGGTTCGAGCGAACGTATCCGATCGTCGGCCCGGAGGCGTGGTTTCTCCTGTTGGCGATCGTCTTCGCGTCGGCGACAGCACTCGGCGTCGTCGTCGTGTTGACGGCGATCCGGGCGGTGCGGCTCTCGAAGGATGTGTGATTAGTCGGCGATCGCCTCGCTGTTTTCGATGGCGGCTTCGGCCGCCGCGGTGAGTTCGTAGATATTCTGTCTGGCATCGGCGAAGTAAACGTCCTCTTCGACGAGGCCGATTCCTTCGAGGCGTTCCAGCGCGTACCGCACGGTGCGTGCCGACAGCATCGATTCCTCGACGATCCCCTTCTGAGTCAGCGTCCCGTTGTACTCCAGGACTTTGAAAACAAGTTTCGCGCTCGGTGGGAGGTCGTCGAGCGTTTCGTCGTCTGTTCCAGCCATCGATATTGGTTCCGAGCGACAGGAGTATAAAACTTCACCAGTCTCATGGCCGCCCGACACGCCTTTCTACCGGCCACCCGTTGGATCGGCCATGTCAGATGCGCAGGCCGACGCCGGCACCGCCGAGGGCCAAGGCCCGGTGCGGATCACCGAGGCTGTCGCCGATCGCCTCGCCGAAAAGCGCGCCGAGCTCTTCGAGGAGTTCGAGATCAACGACGAGTTCCCCAGCGACGTGCTCGTCGAAGCCCGCAAGCGAACCGAGGACGTGTATGCGGAGATCGAGGATGAACTCGACGAGCGGCAGGATCTTCGTGATCTTACGGCGTGGACAACCGATCCGGCCGACGCTCAGGACTTTGATGACGCGATCAGCATCGACGCCGACGAGGAAACCTACACGCTGTGGGTGCATATCGCCGATGTCAGCCACTACGTCCACCCCGGCTCCGAGATGTGGGCTGAGGCGGTCGAACGCTGTAACACCGTCTATCTCCCTGCCTACACCGTTCATATGTTGCCGCCGGTGTTGGCCGAAACCGTCTGCTCGCTCGTTCCCGAGGAGGATCGCCTTGCTCACACTGTCGAGATGACCATCGACCGCGAGACCCTGTCGTTCGAGGAAGTCGATATCTACAAATCCGTCATTCACAGCGACGAGCGACTGACCTACACCGAGGCGGAAAACCGCATCGAGGAGGAGGGCGCGCCGCTGCACGAGGAGTGCAATCTCGTCTACGAGCTGGCCGACCAGCTCCACGAACAGCGCAAGGAGGATGGTTCGCTCGTGCTCAACCCTTCCCGTGACCGTGCCCACACCATCGTCGAGGAGTGCATGCTGAAAGCGAACAAAGCAGTCACCCACGAGCTGATGTGGGATCGTGGCGTCGAAGCGATGTACCGCGTCCACCCACAGCCGACACCCGACCAGTGGAACGAGGCCCTCAAGGAGATTCAGGATCTCGACGGGGTGTCGATCCCGGGGGGCTCGTGGGACGAGCCGCGAAAGGCTGTCAACGCCGCACTGGAGGAATCACCCGGGCGACAGCTCAACAAGATTCAGCGGGCCGTGCTGAAGGTGATGCCGCGCGCGAAATACATGAACGACCCCTTCGGCGGCCATCACGCGCTGAACTTCGATATCTACGGCCATTTCACCAGCCCGATCCGGCGGCTGTCGGATCTGATCAACCACTGGATCGTCGCCGAAAACGACGTGCCCGAGGATCTGATCGAGCTCTGTGACCGGGCCTCCGACAAGGAGAAAGATGGAGAGACTGTCGAGCGTCTCTACAAGCAGTATATGGAGGAACTCCATCTCGAAGGCCACGCGATCAACGACCGCGGGCTGGAGGTCGTCGACGACGCTGACTTCGCCGAGATGGATGAGGAGGAACGCGAGAGCGTTCACGAGGTGCCGGAGACACAGCGATAGCCCGGCCGATACGACGCCGACACACCGGACGCCTGCGTCGACAACAAGACAGCTGTTCGACACAACTTTGATTGGCGGGTAATCTAAATAATTGATCATGCGTTTTTCACGCACGGAGTCACTCGACCGTCTCAGAGGCACTGTTAACGATGGCGAGCCGGTAATCGGCGCAGGCGCGGGCACGGGTATCTCGGCGAAGTTCGCCGAGCGCGGCGGCGTTGACCTCCTGATCATCTACAACTCCGGCCGGTATCGGATGAACGGCCGCGGCTCGCTGGCGGGGCTGTTACCCTACGGCGATGCCAACGAGATCGTCGTCGAGATGGGCAACGAGGTGATCCCGGTCGTCGAGGACACGCCCGTACTGGCGGGTGTCAACGGCACCGACCCGTTCCGCCAGATGGACGTGTTCATCGAGGATCTCAAGCGACGCGGCTTCTCGGGCGTCCAGAACTTCCCAACCGTTGGACTTATCGACGAGGACAGCTCCTTCCGCGCGAATCTGGAGGAAACCGGGATGGGCTACGACAGGGAAGTCGAGATGATTCGGGAGGCTTCCGAACAGGAGATGTTGACCTGCCCGTACGTCTTCACTGAGGAACATGCCCGCCAGATGACCGAGGCCGGTGCCGACGTGATCGTTTCCCACATGGGGCTGACCACGTCGGGCGACATCGGCGCGGAAACCGCCTTCGATCTCGAGGAAGCCGCCGAGCGCGTCCAAGCCCACCATGACGCCGCCAAGGCGGTCAACGAGGACGTACTGGTCATCTGTCACGGCGGGCCTATCGCGTGGCCTGACGACGCCGAGTACGTCCTCAACAACACCGAGGGCGTCGTCGGCTTCTTCGGTGCCTCCAGCATCGAGCGGCTGCCGACCGAGGAAGCCATCCAGAACCAAGCCCGCGAATTCAAGGAGATCGATTTCTGATGGCGGTCGTTATCGTCGGGACGCTCGATACGAAAGGCGAGGAGATCGGCTTCACCCGGGACGTGCTGGAAGCACAGGGCGTCGCCGTCCACGTCATCGACACCGGTGTCGTCGGCGAGCCGGGGATCGAGCCCGATACCACCGCGGGCGAAGTCGCCGAAGCGGCCGGGACGACGCTCGAAGACCTCCGCGAGGACGCCGACCGTGGCGAGGCGATGGAGGCGATGGGCGAGGGCGCGACCGCCATCGCCGAGCGCATGCACGAGGCCGGCGACCTCAGCGGGATCATGGGCCTCGGTGGCTCGGGCAACACGTCGATTGCGACGACCGCGATGCGCGCGCTACCGGTCGGCGTCCCCAAACTCATGGTCTCGACGATGGCTTCCGGCGACACCGAGCCCTACGTCGGGGCCCGCGACATCATGATGCTGTACTCCGTGGCCGACATCGAGGGCCTCAACCAACTCTCCCGGCAGGTGATCGCCAACGCCGCCCTCGCCATGGTCGGCATGCTGACCAACGAGCCCGATGTCGAAGTCGAGGAGAAACCGACCATCGGGATCACGATGTTCGGGGTGACGACCCCCTGTGCGAAGACTGCCCGCGCGTATCTCGAAGATCGGGGCTACGAGACCATCGTTTTCCACGCAACGGGGACGGGCGGCCGCGCGATGGAGAGCCTAATCCGGGAGGGCGTCATCGACGGTGTCCTCGACATCACGACGACCGAATGGGCCGACGAGTTCGTCGGCGGCGTGCTCAACGCCGGCCCCGACCGGCTTGATGCAGCCGCCGAGACCGGGATCCCGCAGGTCGTTTCGACAGGCGCGCTCGATATGGTCAACTTCGGGCCGCGAGAGTCGGTGCCCGAGAAGTTCGACGACCGGCTGTTCCACATCCACAACCCACAGGTGACGTTGATGCGAACGACAGCCGAGGAGAACGCCGAACTCGGCGGGATCATCGGCGAGAAGCTCAACGCGGCGACCGGGCCGACCGCGCTGGCCCTCCCGCTCGGTGGCGTCTCGATGCTCGACGTGGAAGGCGAGGACTTCTACGATCCCGAGGCCGACGCCGCGCTGTTCGACGCGCTGCGGGCGACCATCGACGACGACATCGAGCTGATCGAGATGGAGACCGACATCAACGACGACGTATTTGCCGAGAAGATGGCCGAACAGCTCGATGAATACATGCAGGCTGCGGGTGTTGGGCCCTGAGGACTGTGTGGGTTCGAAAACAGGGCCCTGTGGTGGTCGTGTTTGATCGGCGTTGGGGTATGCGTGATCGCCGCGGTTCCCAATAGATACCGTTTTCACACCGACAGCAAAACGTTCCGGCAATGCTGCGTAGACAGTTCGTCCGTGAGAACCCCGCGGCCGTTCGTGCTGCCCTCGAACAGAAGGGCGTCGATGTCGACCTCGACCGAATCTTGGAGATCGACGAGGAATGGCGGTCGCTCAAAAGCGAGGGCGACGACCTCCGGCATGAGCGCAACGAGGTCTCAAGCACGATCGGCCAGCTCAAAGCTGAGGGAAAGGATGAGGAAGCCGAGGAAGCCATCGAACGCTCCTCGGAACTCAAAGAAGAGCTCCAGACGATCGAAGCCCGCGCCGACGAGTTGGAAGCCGAACTCGAAGCCGCGCTGTTGACCCTCCCGCAGTTGCCAGATGATTCGGTGCCCGTCGGCGACGACGAGAGCGAAAACGTCGAGCGTCGACGCGAAGGGTTCGACGACCGACGGGAGCTCCCCGCGGAGATCGAACCCCACTACGATCTCGGCGAGGAGCTGGAGATCCTGGATTTCGACCGCGGCGCGAAGGTCTCGGGTGGCGGCTTCTACTTCGCCAAGGGTGACGGCGCTCGGCTTGAACACGCCCTGATCCAATTTATGCTGGAGCTCCACCGCGAGCAGGGGTACACCGACATTTTCCCGCCGCTGCCGGTCAACAGCGCGTCGATGCGTGGAACCGGCCAGTTCCCCAAGTTCACCGAGGATGCCTACCGGATCGAAGGCGACAACAGCGAGCCCTACGACGACGATGATCTCTGGCTGCTGCCGACCGCCGAGGTGCCGGTCACCAACCTCCACCGCGATGAGATCCTGCTCGATGACGACCTTCCCCTCAAATATCAGGCTTACTCGCCGAACTTCCGACAGGAGGCCGGCGAACACGGCACCGAAACACGGGGGATCGTCCGCGTCCACCAGTTCAACAAGGTCGAGATGGTGAACTTCGTTCGCCCCGAAGATAGCGACGAGCGATTCGAGGGCCTTGTCAGCGAGGCCGAATCGGTGCTCCAGGAACTCGGCCTACCCTACCGGATCTTGGAGATGTGTACCGGCGATCTCGGATTTACACAGGCGAAAAAGTACGACATCGAGGTTTGGGCTCCCGGCGACGATATGGAGGACGGCCCCGACGCTGGCGGTCGGTGGCTAGAGGTTTCGTCGATCTCGAACTTCCGGGCGTTTCAGGCCCGGCGGGCTGGCATTCAGTACCGACCCGAACAGCACGAATCCGCGGAGTATCTCCACACGCTCAACGGCTCGGGGCTGGCGGTGCCGCGGGTGATGGTGGCGATCTTAGAGTATTATCAAAACGAGGACGGCACGGTGACAGTTCCGGAGCCACTCCGGCCGTACATGGGTGGGCAGGAACGGATCGAGGGCCACGAGGCTGTCGGGGAGAGCGCGGTTGGTGACGGCGCGGAAAACTAACTGGCGGTCGCCCGGTGATGGCCGGGCGAAACGACGTATTGCGTCTATCTTTTCGCTTGAGGCGGAGCAGGGGTAAGCAGTGCTGTTGGCTGACGAGGGTTGGGCTCCCGGCGACGATACCGATCTGATCAAGGACACCGCTATCGTGGGATTGTAATCTAGCAAATATTATGATTGGTTGTCATTACACCCCCTTCACATGACGGTGTTACAAACGTATGTATTTCGGGAGACTTATTAGTGAATTGTTTATACATTACAGCTATCAGTATCTTCGGGGCGTTCACAGTCAGACCCTCCCCCCGGACTGAACGACATCGTTCCCGCTCTGTAGTGGGACTCATCAATGAAACGGCGAACTGCACCGCTGACAGTTTGGACGCTGCCTACCGGAAGCGACAGCAGTAGCGCATCTACAGCGGTCGGTGAGGGAAAGATATCGACGCTACCCATTCGCGCGGCTGAAGCTGTTGGTTGTACGCTGACGAGGGCTGTCTGCGATACCGAGGTGGTACCGCAATGAAACGACGTGCCATGCTCGCCGGAACCGGTATGCTACTGACGGGGAGTGGCATTATCGGCACGTCTGCTGCGTTTGGGGATTCTGTGACCGCGGCGAGTGATTTTGGTGTGATTACAGCGAGAAACCTACGCGTAAGAGCAGGACAGGCGTTTGCGGCTGATGGGAGTGTCAATGAAGGATATGAAGATCGTTTCGTTGCGTATGAAGAGACTGCAGATAGTATGTTCTTCGACAATGCTGGGGGACTCAACAATATTTCAAAAGAAGATATTCCAGTAGCAACTGTCAATCCGAGAGACGAGAACAACAATGACGATCTTGTTTTAGAAAGTGCCATCTCTCTTGAGAGTGATGGGGTAGTTTTTGAGGATATTCTTGAAATCGAAAACCGTGGAACCAGCACCGAAAATGTAGGAATCTCGTATGATCGAGACAAAGATCAGTACGGTGACGATGTTAATGTCGGTGGTGGTGATGATACATTAAATGATTTAGATGTTCAATCGGTGTATAGATTTGTAGATAATAATGGTAACCGAATCTCACCGGATCAAGATACACTTGGTTCTAGTGTTGATGATCCTACTACCTTCGTCGAAATTGAACCTAATGAGATTCATCCGATTGATCTGAAAATTGATTTTAGTGAGTACGGTAATAGATTTGTGGACGGCACCCCAAAAGAAAATATCCTTCAGGCGGCCCAGCTCGGCGGCCCATTCGAGGGATCAATCGATACCGTTGATCTGCTTGATTCGATCACGGTTGGTACCGAAAGCAACTAAGCGGTTTACCGCGTCTCCTCTCGGAGCACGATCGGCCGGAAGCCAACGATCAGGTAAAACAGCACAGCGACAGGGCTCAGCAGCATCCCGGTGATCGTTGTCATCGCAACAAACGGATGGATATCATGGAGAGCGACGATCACGCTGCTTGGAAGAACACCGATGTAGTGATGCTCTGACCGGGCCCGGATATACGGCCCCGTCTCCTCGGGAGCGGACAGTGTAAGCGTTGTTTCGGCGGTGCCACCGGGCGCAACCTGAAGCACACGATCAGCAAACTGCACGCCCTCAGTCCGGGGTTCTAACACGATGGTGCGAGGGATAAACGGGCCCGCCTCAACATTCGAGGTGCTTTCAGCTGTTCCGCCGGCTTTGATGACAGTTGGATCGTTGGGGCGCTCGAATTCAGCACTTGTGATCGTGATCTCGGTCGTCCCACTCGGCACCGCCATAACCGACAGAATCGGTAACGATAACGCGAGCAGCAGCGCAAGCAGGATGAACCGGCTATCGACGACGGCCCACCGCCGCGTGGATCGGCGTAACACGCGCGTCGCGGAACCGGTAAACAGATCGTAGATGTACGCAGCCCCAACGATCAGCAAGCCGGCGATCCCAAGTGCAAGTCCGGTGTTAGCCCCTGAGGTTTCCGAAACACCGATCACCCCGGCGATCGCGGCGAGTATCCCGGATCCGGTTCTCGCTGCTGCTGCGACGCCGGGGATCGTCACGACATCGCCGTTGAACTGGAGGGCGACGAGTTCGATCTGAGCATCGGTAACGTATGGCTCGCCATCGTCCTGATCGGTGAAGCTGTTTGCATCACCCTGTGTCACATACCCTGCCTCGGTGACATCCACGATCCGGTGTGTGGTTAACCCACCGTCCTGGATGATCTGGGCACGGTAGGTGACAACATCGCCGACCGATGGCTCACCAGCAAGCGGAGCTGGGATCCCGATGAACCCCTCACCGGGATCGATCGTCCCCGCCATACTGCCGGTTTCAACAAAGGCGATCGGGGCCGGAAAGCCAAACACCTGCGACAAAACGATGAAGATAATGAGTCCTGCAAGCAGGAGCGTGATCGCGTTACTGGCAATGGATCGGACTCTCATTGATAGTGGGCGTCTATCTGCACACAGAGACCGGAGAGCGCTTGCGGAGGGTACTCGGGATCATTGCAGTGGTCTATACCGATAAACAACGCTCAGCAATGTATATGTTGGTGTCCCTGTTTTCACATACACCCCAAATCCTGTCATTGTCAAAGATAGTCTAGTTCAAAAACGTTAGCTGAAACAAAAGTCCAAAATCTCTAACTAAATTAAATGTATTTGAAAACCATTAAGTAATTAGAATATAACCATGTTTGGTAGCGGTACAATGAATCGACGAAACTTACTCCTCGGCCTCGGGACGGCCGCCACATTAAGCGGTGCAGCATCAGTAACAGGAGCCACGTTCGCGGACTCGGTGACACCGACGGAAGCTGACTTCCGTGTCATCGCAGAAGCGAACGTGGCCGTAAACGGCGTTGCAAATCCTACCGATGGTGGCGTTGACAACACCTCACAAGGATTCGTTGACACAGGCAATGCATCCAACGACGGCGGTGTGAACTTCACGGAGATCAACGCCGGCGATGTTGACACACTACCTGTTGTCCACGCAGACGGTACAACAGATAATGACGACCTGACGGTCACGCTGGCATTTGAGACGGATGATGCCACAACCCTGTCGCCGGTGCTTGAAATCGACAACACTGGTGATACGTCCGTTGATGTCGGTGTCTACTTCACCGATGAAACCGGATCATCCGGCTTCGGAACGGACGTTACAGAGGACGGAACCTCAGATACGACCGTCATCACCCCGACCGACGTTGTTGAGACGATCCAGATTGTTGATTCCGGCGGTACTCAAATCTCGCCGGACAACGTCGACAACAGCACCCCTGACGAAACCACGCAGACGGTTCCGAACACCGTGACGGTTGACGCAGGAACGACGGAGGATCTCGGCATCCAAATCACGGACAACGCCGACTTCGATACCTCTGTGACAAACGTTGCCAGCGGCGGATCCCCATTCAGCGGCGGCGTTGATGATATCGATCTCATCGAC
The DNA here is from genome assembly GCF_006861655.1 of Halonotius roseus. Classification (GTDB taxonomy): domain Archaea; phylum Halobacteriota; class Halobacteria; order Halobacteriales; family Haloferacaceae; genus Halonotius; species Halonotius roseus. Next base: position 254,307 of record NZ_SESI01000001.1, read on the forward strand.
GCGATCAGCATCGGTAACGATCCGAACACGACGTAACTGATCGGATCTAATCCACATTTCTCTTTTATTCAGTTCGCTAGTTACAACGCTGGCAGATCAGCCGTTTCACAATCACAAGCCGAGCTCTCGCCGACCTACAAGAGATCCGCCGTCGCTTCCCGACCTAATTACTCAATGTCGACACTACCATCAGGCTGAATCCGCACCGCCACATCAAAGATCGATTTGATCGTCGCAACGTCGTCGTCGGGATGTCGGTTCGGATCAAGATGGCAGTAGCCCATCACACCGGATTCGTTGAGCTGTGAGCAGAGCGTATAGAGGAACGGCACGACACGCTCGGTGCCGAGATGCTCCACCATCGACGACAGCGTATGGAACCCCAACACGGTCGGATACCCGTTGTCGATCTGGTTGATCCCGTGGCTGATGACGACGCCAAGCTTGGCGAGATTCTGTGGGTTCGGGATCTCCTTGTGGGTATCAACCTTCCGACCAAGGGTGTTGGTATCGCGGGTCGTTCCGGTGTCGCTGCGTGGCTGGCCGACCTCGATCAGCGTCGACTCGCCGTCGACCCACTCGGCGAACCGCTGGGTCATCGGCAGCCGGTCGTTGGTCGATCGCGTCGCGGTCACAAACACCACGTTTTGGGTTGCCGTCCCCTCGGCGGTACAGATCTGGCTGAAGATGTCGTTTGTCACGCCACCCGAGATCGGACTCAACACGAGCACCTGCGTCGGCGATGTCGACTGCCCAAACGACGAGAGGGTGTCCAACACATCGCCGAACGACCGATCGGGATCGGGCGAGTCGGTCGGCGTCGGTGCCTCGGCTGCGGTGTCGGCGGTTTCGGACTCCGAGGCGTCGGAGTCGCTGTCGGCGTCAAAATCATCCCACAGCCGGTTGGCTGTCTGTGCCGGTGCCGCGTCAGCCGACACCGGCTGTTTGGCCGACAGCGACACCTGTTGGTTGTCGTCGGCCGCGGACTCGACAACGGAGGAGCTGTGGGTGTACATCGATTACGCTGTGCGTTCGTCGCGTCGGCGGTCGCAGACCAGCAGGGCGGTGACAGCGCGACTACGCATCGAACTGATCAAATCCGTTCTCGTCGGGACGCGGTTCCGCGTCGGTAGGGTTTGACTGGTCGGTGGGTGCGGCCGACGATGAGTGATTGTTCTGGTTCGATTCTCTGGATGCCGTCTGTGGCTGTTGGTCTGTGGTCTCCCAGGAGTGATCCGCCTGTGGTCGCCGCGCTGTCGCCGTTTGGAGTGTCGCGCTGTCAAACGGCCACCAGCTGCTGTCGGTCACACCGGTAAACTCCTGCTCGCAGCCCGGGCAGTGGGGAGCCGGCAGCAGGCGCAGATCGATCGTCTCCCCGCAGTTGCCACAGTCAGCCGTTGTGACACCGTTCTCGATCGCCTCGTTTTTCAGCTCCCGCAGCTGTTTGCGGTCGGCATGGGCGGCTTCCAGCGGTTCGAGCTGCTCGCGCTGGGATTCGATCGCCGAGCCGAGCCGGTATTCAAGATTGTCGGTCGTCGACAACAGATGTTGGAGCACATCTTCGACGTTGTCGAACTCGGTTTCGATCCAGCCTTCAAGCTCCTCGCGGGCCTCGGATTCCGCGGCGACCTGATCGGTGAGGTCGGCTTCAAGCTCCGAGAGCCGTTCTCTGATCTCGACCAGTTCATCGTCTAATTCGGCGAGTGCTCCCGGACTGTTTGGCCCACCTTCCGCGATCGCTGGGATCGAGTCCTCGACCTCGGCGGACTCCTCATCGGTGTCAGCCGTGGGGTCGGTGTCGGTCATGGGGTCGGTCGTTGGATCGGAGTCACCACCGGTGTTGGAGTCGGCGGCTGTCGCTTCCTCCGGAGTTGGCAGCGACTCCTCGGCTGCCAGCTCGTTGATCACGGTTCGCAGCTTCCCCAGCTCCTGTTCGATCTCCGAGAGCTCTACCTCCTCGGGGGCCGACGCCGGCTCGGTCGGTGATACCGATTCGCTCTGGGGTTCATCAGCAGCTGTCGACACGTCGGCCGGGTCGTCGTCAGCCGTCGGCTGCTCCCGTGTGTCGGACGGATACCGTTCTCGATCGGCCGCGGCCCCCCTCGTTGGCTCCGTGTAGGAGTCACGACGGGGTGCCGGCCGATCGCCGCTTTCCGGATCTGTCTCGCCGTTGAGCACCACGTCTGAGAGCTCTTCGAGCACCCAGTATGATGAAAGGATCTCATCGAGGAGCTCTCGCTCGGAGACATCTTTTTTCGCCGCGGTTTCGGCGACCCACGCGCCGAGGGCGTCGGTGTCGAGCGTGGGCGTTTCATCCCCCGAGTGTTGATCACGTGACATAGACAAGACGATAGCTCTGAAAACAATTATCGTGATACTATGTTAAAAGTATACTGTATTTTTGTCGCGTTATCACCGGATAATTCGGCACGATAGCGTTCGTGTTGGCTCTCTGTCAGACGCGTGTCAGCCGCCGCCGGAGCCACACAGGAGCCGGCACGCATCCACGACCGCTGGCACAGCCCAACATATCACACCCGACGAGGCGAGAGGGGGTGGTTCCAAAGGTCTTTGCCACTCGCTTGCCTATCATCGTGTAATGGATGCTGCCGTGCGAGCGCGAACCGCGGCTCGTGAGACCGTTGAGGATATCGAGCCACCACGGCTCCGGGCCATCCTCCTCGATCGGCTCGCGGAGGCGTCGATGGCCCCCGGCGTGTTGGTCGTTGAGAGCGCGCTCGGACGGGAGCCATCGCTTGCGACGGAGGCTGTTATCAACCGAGGTGTTGGCGTCCAACTCATCTACGAGGGGCTTCGCCTGACACGATCGCTGGCACACGAGGAACCGTGGACGACCGTCGCCGACAGCGAGATCGACGCCGATCTGGAGATCCTTGCGGCCGACATCCTCGTCTCTCGGGGATTTTATCTGCTGGCTCGAACCGAGGTCTCGGATGCGGCCGTTGAAACGGTTCGTTCCTTTGGCCGCGATCAGACCCACCGCCGGGAGCCGGGGGCCGATACCGACACCCACGACCGGAATCTCGAAGCCGATATCTTCGTGTTGGCGGTTCGGGCCGGCGTCACCGCTGTCGGGGATGAGCCCTCGGAGTCGCTGATCAAATTCGCGGCCGAGGCCGCCCGAAGCTACGAGACGCTCCCGCCGGCGGCGACCGTCCTCACGGACTCGGTTCGCCAGCGACTGACCGAGGTTGGGGCGGGTGGCGATGATCCGGTCGCGTCGTCGGTCGGCGATCGCTGACCGGCGAAAAACCACCGTGCGGGGCGGTCGAATCGAAACGCCTAAAGACAAACCCGGACTACGTGCGAATGCGTGCCTGGGTAGCTTAGCGGTAAAGCGCGTCCTTGGTAAGGACGAGACCCCGGATTCAAATTCCGGCCTAGGCTTAGGATATTTCCTTCAAATCCTACTACGATATTTCTCTCCCGTGATTTCCGCATCTAACTCGATTTATTGAGATACCCAACAGTGGAGATATACAACTACATCCCTCCTTAGATATTCTATTTCGTTACCTCATTGGGTCGCATTCTAATGATTTGGCCCGAAGAGTAGATTGACAGTATAGTATTGAGTGTAGTGCGAGATAGATAGCGCAAATCGTCCGCACCGTCCTCTGATTCACCAATAACGTGCTTCACATTGGCGTTCAGTGACCTATTGAAAAAAGGGCAGGATTGTATAGGTCAAATCCAAGTTAGTCAGCCTTGCTTGCGGTTGCCCAGCACGTAACTGAGGAGAACAATCAAGAGCGTCCCGATGAACGTCTTGATTATCATCACAGCCTCCGGAAAGCCTGAATGGAAATCATATGGCTGGGGCGCGACCACATCTCCCCGGAGATGTATTCCTCAAGTCGCTCTTGACCGGCACCTCACACAAAATCATTTTACCTTGGTAGGACTAATTATAATTTAGAGGAGTGCTCGTCTATGAGCAAAGAACTGGAGATCTCACGGGAGCAATTGATTCCGCTCGCGTTGCTCCATGCGTCGGGACACGAAATCAAGGGGAAGACGCGTCTCCAGAAGCTTGCGTTCCTTCTCGATAAAGAGATACTCGGAGAGCAATTCAAGGCCTACGATTTCAAAAAGTACGATTACGGGCCATTCTCCAAGCTTCTTCTCAAGGACACCGAGAGGCTGCAAGAAAATGATGTAGTCGATATCAATCAAAAGGCCACGTTCTCAGGCAATGTTCGATACGATTACATACTTAACGATCAGTGGCTGGATGAGGTAGAAGAACTCGCTGATGATGATGATATCGGCGAAATCTTTGACGCGGCCGAGGAATTAGTGCGGAAACATGAGGACAAGTCTATTCGTGATCTAGTGGAATACATTTACGACAAATATCCCGAATACGAGAATAACAGCGTTTACCAATATTGATTACAGGGATTTCCCCTTCTTCATCTCCTTCATCTTCCTCCTCTCCTTCATCTTCCTCCTCTCCTTCATCTTCCTCCTCTCCTTCATCTTCCTCCTCTCCTTCATCTCTTTCAGTCTCTTTTTCATTGATTCTGTTCCCACCGAGGCGAATATTAGAACCGACATCTGAGTCATCGTCTTCAGATGAATACGGGCGGTTCTCTAAATCCGAATCAGGCCCGAGCAGAGAATGTGACGCCCTTTCTTTCGCGTTTACGAGATTCTGAAGAAATACCATGTATTTGTCGTTTAGCCAGCCACGCTCTTTATCAAGATACTGATCGTGGACAATTATTCTCGAAATGTCTTGCTGACCGTGGTACGACATCTCACCTAGTTTCTCCACATCAGGTGTTTCTTCATCCAATTTGCGAGGACCTTGTATAAGGAGATCCTTATTTTCAAGGCTGTTGCCTATCTGTTCGAATTCTCCTGTGATTTTATCACCGTTGCAAGTAACCACGGTAATCCGGTCGTCAGGGGACACCTTCTCTACCAGCTCGTCCCAAGGTTGCATTAGATATTTTCTCTGGCGATTATCCTGATCGATGAATACGTATTGAATCATTCCGAATAACACTCCCAGTCCAGTGGCGAGCACGGTCTGAGAAATAATCAGATTCGTAGACTCGAGGATTGTCAGACGAGAAATCGTCTCGACCGATAACGCCCCGGTAATTGCTACCTTCGAAACGATATCATATGAGGGAATCAGTTGAACAACATCTGGGAGTATTGTCTGTCGGAGTAGTGAGATTCCTGCCAGAGAAGCATACCCACCGATTGCCATTAGAACCAATTTGGTGAGTCGTGTCGTTCGATCTTGAGCCACATTTGCCCAGATATATGCCCGGAAGGCGACATAGCCCGGGATAAGCAAATACAAAAAGATGATGAGTTGACCTGCCAACCCGGGCGGTCTCACTTGGGCAATCATCTGTTAGTTTGGTATCAATAGGATGGTTAAATTGTATTGATTCTGGTACTGCTACTCAGCAGAAACGGGAGAGCATGAAATAGAATGAAGATCAGGAGAAATTCAAGATCAATTTTTCTATGAAGTTCTTGGTTCAATGCAAGTCTGCGATCTCTCACTTGCAGACTGGGGTGTCGCCACACCCGATGGCCTCTATGGCTATCCCCGCAATAAATCTATCAAGGCATCCGTGACGCTGGTTACGAATTGTGCTGGTTGATTAATGCTATCTCAGCTAGCCGTCTTGCGGGGACTAACACTTTCACATTCGCACAATCAGTATATTATTACAAAGTTGGACAAGTGTATTCTAATTTTACCATTGTTTGAATAAAAATTTGCATTGTTCCGTGTTATGAATGGACGTAGGCAGGAGACAAAGAATAATCTGGTTCGGCCACTATACTCAATGTAAGATTCTATTAACAGACTCCTAGGTTCGACTGCTCAAGGTCCAAGTTAGGCTTCGGATATTTCCTTTACATCCGACGACAACACTGTAACACTGACTAGACTGTCTGTTTGATCCGGAGAAGAAAAGATACTCACACAGGTTAGAAGAGTGATTTCGACAGCCGCTCCGGCAATCCAACAATGCGATCATAGAGGCTCAACCCTTCATCGTCGTCGCCGCCGCGGAGATACGAGCGCGTTCGCTGGCTGATCATCTCAACAGAGAGTACCAACAAGACGATAAACAGGATCGTCGCCATCATATTCGTAAACTTGAACGTTTGCTGCTCGATCGACAGCGTGACGCCGAGACCACCAGCCCCGATGATGCCGAGCCCCACCGCCGACCGGACGTTGTTTTCGAGGATAAACATCGACCACGCGATGAACGGCCGCACGATCTGAGTGATCATCCCGAAGGTGATCACCTGTGGTTTGTCGGCGCCGGTGCTGCTGATCCCCTCGATGGGGCCGTCGTCGATCTCTTCAAGTTCATCGGTGAGGAGCCGTCCCAACTCGCCGATGGTGTCGGTGCCGATGGCCAGCGTCGCGGTCACCGGGGAAATACCGCCCAGCGGCACGTAGATCAGCGCCCAGACGAGCGACGGGATCGAGCGAATGATGCTCATAACCCCACGGAAGAGGAAGTTGATCGGGAACGGCGTGACACGCTCGTTGCCGAGAATCCCGAACAGCAGGGCCAGCGGCGCGCCCAAGATCGTCCCCGCAAGCGCGATCGCCAGCGTGATGCCGGCCTCCCCGACCAGTCCGGCTTCGACCCAAAACTGGTAGTATCGACCGACATCGACAGCAGGCAGAAAGCCGAAGTAGAGTTCGGGCGGGAAATACTGTGTGAGCGCGTCGGTGAACTCCGGCCAGTACTGAATCCACTCTTCCCGCCAGAAGCCGACCATCACGAGCGAGCCAACCAACAAGATCCCGATGACGACGAGCAGGGCAAACTGCGAGAGCCGGCGCAGCAGCCGCGTGCGTTTGAGCGCGGTATGCCGCTGTCTGACAGCTGAGTCGGCGTCGTCACCGCGGATAACACCTTTGAGAAATCGCCCGACAACCGAATCGGAATCAGCACTCATGGCTTGGCCCCGATGCCTGGCGTTTCCTCCGGAGCAGTGTCGATCACCGCCTCCGGATCGGGTTCCTCGCGGAGCTCCTCGGTTTCAATGTGGCCGTAGATCTCTTCGAGAACATCGGTCGTCAGCTCCTCGCGGGAGCCGGTAAACACCACTCGCCCCTGCTTGAGGCCGATGAACTGCTCGCCGAACTCGCGGGCGATGTTGACCTGATGGAGGCTTGCAAGCGTCGTGAGATCTCGCGTCTTAGCCGTCTCGCGGAGGTACGCCATCACCGTCTCCGCACTCGATGGATCGAGGCTAGCTACCGGTTCGTCGGCGAGCAGGAGCTCGGGTTGCTGAACCAGCGCGCGAGCGATACCGACCCGCTGCTGTTGGCCACCGCTCATACTGCGTACCGTCTGGCCGGCCTCATCAAGCAGGCCGACCGTCTCCAGAGCCTCCAGTGCGAGTTCCTTCTCCTCAGCAGGCTGGCGGCTGAGCAGGCTCCGGAAAAACCCGGTTCTGTTGAGCGTCCCGGTGAGGGCGTTGCTGTAGGCACTCAGCTCCTCGACGAGGTTGTGCTGCTGAAACACCATCCCGACATCCGACCGCGAGTTGGTGATCTCCTCGTCGTCGATGTAGACACCCCCAGACGTTGGCTCGGTCAGCCCGTTGAGGATGCGCAACAGCGTCGATTTGCCGGCCCCGGATTCGCCGAGGACGACGGCGAAGGTTCCGTCCGGGATCTCGAAGGAGACCTCCGAGAGGGCTGTCGTCTCGCTGTATCGCTTCGTCAGGTTCTCGACACGGAGTACCATCGGTCGTTAGAGCTGGCCCAGATCGACGTTGAGCGTGTCGATCACGTCGATAACCGGCTGATAGTCGTCGATGCTGGCCTCCGTTACCGCGGTCAGTGGATTCTCAACCTCGCCATCGGGCTCGCGGAGCGTGCCGTCATCGATACCGACGATCGCATCTTCGATATCTGACCGCAGCGGATGCTCCCAGTTGCTGCGCGCGATGATCGGGGAGAAGGGCAGTGATGTTGATGCCTCGACCAGCTGCAGTTCGGGCGACTCCGTCCCAACCTCGTCGTCCCACCGTCCGGAACCCTCGCGGACGCGATCCGGCCACTGATCCTCCGGGATGTGGTTCAGCAGCACCGCGATATCGCAGCCACAGGCGACGACATCGTCCCGATTGATCAGCGTCTGCACGGCGTTTCGGTGGCTCCCCGTCCACTCGCCGTTGTAATCGACCGGATCGCCGTACGGTGCCTCACCGGTGTCAAGCCCGGCTTGGTTCAGCATGTAGTTGGGGTACAGCGAGCCGCTGGTCGATGGTCGATCCGCAAACGCGATCGTTTTTCCCTCGATGTCGGCGGTCTCCTCGATGTCGGAATCGGGAAGCGTGGCAAGTGCCGAGAAATACACCGACGCGCCGCCTTCTTCGACGATGCCGACGACATCGATCTGATCCGGATTCGCAAGCAGGACGATGTCGCTGCGGGTCATCTCAGCTTGGTTGTTGATCAGGGCTTGGCCGATAGCTGAGGTGTTGTCCGCAAAGTCAACGTTGAACGGCGCGTCGGGAACGGTTGAGCGAACATGTTCTCTGAACGGTTCCCACATCTCCTCGGTATCTCCCGGCGTTTCGCCCGGCGTCTCAAGAAAGCTCACCGGCTCGTAGTCGGCTCCCGACGACCCACCATCAGCACCGTCACCGGAACTCCCGTCGGAACTGCCACCGGAACTATCTGAGCTACAGCCCGCGAGACCAGCTGTCAGTGCCACACCGGTACTCTGCAGCACGCGTCGACGTGTTTGATCTGCCATCACCTCACTCTGAACGAAATATTTACTTATTCACTTATAATATCCGTACGAAAAGATATGTGCAGATATTGGCGCATGATACACCACAATAGCAGTATATAGAGCCGTTACCGAAAGTGCTACTGGATGGCGAGTTCGGTGGTAGTTCCTCATACTCAGCCGTGCGTACAAGACTCGACAAACAGCGACTCACTCGACACGCAACAGATAGCAAGCCCTACTCAACACGCAACAGATAGCAAGCCCTACTCAACACGCAACAGATAGCAAGCCCTACTCAACACGCAACAGACAGCACGCCTACTCAGCGTGATCAAGCCGGTCGATCACGGTGCCGAATGCGACGTTTGGTTGTACCGTCTCGATGCGGATCTCGACGGTTTCGCCCTCGTCAGTTTCGGGGACGATCACCACGTAGCCGCGTTCGACACGGGTAATCCCGTCGCCTTGGTCGCCGACATCCTCGATCTCAACGACGCGGGTTTCGCCCTCGCTGACCGGCGGCTCCGGCTGTGACGGCGTGGGATCATCACGCTGGGGGGTCGCCTCGGAAGTCTCGGTTGGCGTGCGTGTGTCGGTCGTGCCGTCGGATTTCGCCAACACGGCAACGCGCAGGGTCTCTCCCGGGGTGATCGAACCCTGTTCGACCTCCGAAGCCGGCACACTGAAGCTGTAGCCCTCCTCGGTTTCGGTTAGTTCTGCGGTGTACAGACAGGCGAGTTGCTCGGGGATCTCCATTGAGTTGGTTCAAGAGGTTCGGCCAGTCTCTTGAACCTAACGACACCACCAGCGAGAGGGGCTGTTGCCGTACGGCAGGCCACACCGCCGTTAGGTGCTGTACTCCTCAACCAGATTGGTCAGTGGGGTTCGGAGCTGTCCGGTGCCATCAACGTCGCCCGTTTTGTAGATCCGATACTCCTCGTCGTGTTTGGTGACGGTGATCAGCTGTTCGCCCGGCTCGACGTTCCAGCCGGCCTCCTCAAGCCGTTCTTCGAGTGCCGTCAGATCGACCGTCTCCTCGGCGAGCATGACCGCCGCCTGCTGGCCGGTCAGCGTCCGCAGTCTGGCCGCGGGGAAGGTGTAGAGCTTCACGTCGTGATCGGTCGCCCCATCGTAGAGCTCCGCGGGTGAGGCCTCCGTCCAGTCGGGCCACCGGCGGTTGAGTCCGGATTCGACGAACGCGACGGTGACCGCGGGGTCAGACGGATCATACTCCGGGTTGTCCGCGGCGACCGTTCGATCCGAGTCCGGATCCGAGACGGTGACTTCGCTGATCGGTTCCTCCTGATTGGAGACAACGACCGCGAGATCTGGATCGTCGTCGTCGGTGTCAACAACGTACTCGCCCGGTTCCATATCCTCTCGTTACCAGAGCCGGAATAAATACTTCCTGCATATGTGTCGACATCATAGATCCCTCGCCACGAAGCACTCGGTAGTGTGGCTGGATCGTCGTCAACAGACACAGCTGCAACAAAAGCCCCGCCGGCAGCGCGACGCTAGTACCGCGAGGGGAGGAACGCGAAGGCGATCAGAAGCATCGAGATGAAGCCCGCGGTAAACGTCACCCACCGCAGCCCGGTGACGCGCTGGGAGAACGCTTCCTGTTCGGCGACGGCCGCCGCGTAGGCCTCGTCGTCGCTCGTCAGCTCAAGTGTGTTCGATCCGATGAAGTAGGCGGTGTATGTGCTGTTGTCGGCGAGTGTGAGCGTACCGCCAGCCTCCAGCTGCTGGCTGTTGGACTCGTCGGTCGTCCACGAGAGGCCGACGCTCCCGTTTTCGATCGAGTCGATCGTCACCTGCTGGCCATCGTAGGGGATCGACTCCCCTTGGCTGAATGTGACGGTGGCGATCGACGGCTCGAAGTATTCCTCGGCCGGGACGCGCTCGTCGTCAACGAGCACGAACTCGCCGTCATCACCCGAGTAGGTCGTGTTGTCGGCGGCGGGATCGGATTCGAGGATCGCCGTTCGGTCGATGACTTCCTCGACGGTCACCGTCGAGGAGCTGGCACTGACAACCGTCCACTCCCGCTCATCGACAGTGACGGTGTCGCCCTCGGCCCACTCGTCGGTGTTTTCGACGCCGGTCACCGTCCACTCGACGGTGCCGGTGACGGTGCCGTCGTCACCCTCCTCGATCGTCGCCGCGGTGTAGGTCTGTCCGCCAACGGTGAACTCCTCACCCGACGACAGCTGGAAATCCGGGTTGTCGACCGTTACTTGTGGTTGCTCGGCTGTTACCATCAGCGTGTACGACGCCACACCGATGAGCACGAATAACGCGACATAGACGGCCACAGCGCGTCGTTGCATATTTCGGGCAACGTACGTCCGGTGTATAACGATTACTAACCGCCGGTGGCCGGCGGCTGGTTTCGACGTGCTTTTTATCGGCGACCGAACACAGGATGGTATGGCAGAATTCCAAGTCGCCGTCGCTGACCCCCGCGACGGGCAGACGTATCAACACGAGGTCGACGGACAGGACGCCAACCGGTTCCTCGGCCGCGAGCTCGGCGAGGAGGTCGACGGCGGCGCGGTCGGCCTCGATTCGTACACCCTCGAACTCACCGGCGGCTCCGACGAGACGGGCCGACCGATGCGGGAGGATGTCCCGGGCGCACAGATCCGCGAACGACTGCTTGAGGGCGGCGTCGGCTTCAACCCGAGCCGCAACGGCGAGCGCAAGCGGATCACCGTCCGCGGCCGCCAGATCTCCGAGGCAACCGCTCAGGTCAACGCGACGATCGTCGACAGCGACGACAACGTCCGTGTCGCCCTCGGCCTTGAGGAGCCGGAGCCTGACGAGGATGAGGAAGCTGACGCCGATGAGGACGAAGCAGCTGACGCCGAAGATGCCGAGGACGAAGACGCCGATAGTGAGGACGCGGACGCCGAGGACGCTGAGGAAGCCGACGAGGAAAGCGAGGCCGACGCTGACGACGCTGATGCCGACGACGCCGAGGAAGCCGCTGACGACGAGGCGGCCGACAGCGACGACGAGAAAGAGGACGCCTAACCCTCTTGATGTCGACGCGGCTTCCGAGCGACAGCGACGCGGTCGACTCCTACCGGGCGACGATCGTCCGCCGCGGCGGCAGCCGCACCCCCTGTCTTGAACTCCCGGCAGCCGTCGCCGAGGCGGTCGCTGTCGACGATCGAGTCACGATCGTTATCGACGGCACGGAATACTACGCGACCGTTGCTGGCGACGACAGCGGGCGACTGCTGTACGGTGCCTATGAGACCCGCAAACAGGCTCGCACAACCGGCGCGGGCACCAACCGACTCGGTAGGTGGCTCCGAGAACTCGACCGTGAGATCGGCGACAGCGTCATCTGTGATGTGATCGTCGACGGCGAGCGATACGGGCTGCGCGCGCCGGGGGACCGCGCCGTCTACACCGTCAAGCACGAACCACGAGACTCCTTGCAGTCGATCGCCGAATCGCTCGACGGCGACAGCTGAGTCACGCGGCGACGATCGCTAATTCGATCGACGACGACAACCACTGAGCCACGGGGCTGTGGCGACCCGACCGAGTGGATATCCCTAAATGCGTGGCGTCACCACGGCGGGTATGGACGATCTCACCGCGTTTCTCGCCGGCGACCGACTTGATGATGTGGCGATCTATGTCGCCGATTCCTTCTTCGATGGCGACCACCCGCTGTCAACCGCCGGCATCGACGTCGATGGTGGCGTCGTACTCGTCGTCCCCGGCGAGACAGGCCGGGAGGCCTTCGCCGACAGCACCGGGCTCGATCCGATGGCGTTCGCTAAACAGGCGATGGATCGTACCGGCGAGATCGACGACCGCCTCGCCGGCGGGGCGTGTCCCGATGGGGAGGAAGCACCAGCTGACGACCACCACATCGAGTTCGTCTTCGCGTTCGCCGAGGCCGAAAACCAGGAGGTCGGCGGCCTCTACGCCGAGGGAGATGTGATCCACGCCTACGCCCACTGTGCCTGCGGTACCGATTTCAGCCAAAAGTGGCTGGTCGACTCCGACAACTAAACCGCCAACAACCCTGACAGTTGAACCGCCAGCGACCCCGCGGGGAACACATCTTTTTGTCAGCGACCCACATACGATATCGTATGCGAATCATTGTCGTTGGCTACGGCCGGGTCGGAGCCCGCACGGCCCGGGTGTTAGCCGAGGAAGGCTACGATGTCGTCGTTGTCGACAACGACCGCGAGAAGGTCGATCGCGCTCGCGAGACAGGACTGACCGTGGTTCACGGCGACGGGGCCGACGAGGCGGTGTTACAGGAGGCTGGCATCGCCGACGCCGACGCCATCGGCGGGATCACCGGCGACGTGGCGGTCAACCACAAGATCTGCCTGCTCGGCCAGGAGTACGGCTGTCGAACCGTCCTGCGGATCAGCGAGGATGTGAGCAGCGAGAAATACGAGGAGTACGCCGCGGCCGCCGACGATGTCATCTACCCCCAGCGGCTCGGCGCGGCCGGCGCGAAAACCGCGTTGCTCGGCGGCAGTCTCAACGCGATCGGCGATCTGACCGAAGCCCTCCAGCTGACGACGGTCACCGTCGACGACGACGCCCCGATCGTCGGCCAGCGGGTCTCGGAGATCGAGCTGCCGGAGACCGCACGGCTCTACGCCCACGGCCACAAACGCGATCCGATGACGATCCCGCTGCCGTCGACGACCATCGAGGCCGGCGACCGGCTGGCACTCGTCGTCGAGCGCGACGCCGTCGACGAGGTTACCGCGATCCTCCTCGGCGAGTAACCGACTGCGAACGCTCTTGTGGATCGCGCCGCAACGCCGGGTATGAACTGGCCGGGGCTGTTCGATCGCGCGCCGACGGCCGATCGTGCGGCCATCGACACCGCGCTCTCCTCGCACCGGGATGATGGGGAGCCGACCGCAAAAGACGAGGCAACCGATTCGCCCACACCGACCGAGCCACGCGAGCCACAGCCGACACGCGTCGTCGTCGACGCCGACGTGCTCGTGGCCGATCTGCTGGGCGACAGCGACGCCAGAACCGCCCTCGACGTACTGTGGCAGCACTCCTGGACGACGCTTGTCGCCAGCGACGACCTGCTCGCCGACGCCGAAGCCGTCATCGAAGCGGTCGCCGACAGCGGGCTGGCGGCCGACTGGCGAGCCGCGATCGAGACCTGGCGCGAGCCGGTTGTCCACCCGCCGGGCGACCATCCCGCGCTCGCGTCGGCCTACCGCGGTGGCGCGATGCATCTGCTGTCGTTCGACGAGACCCTCACCGACTCACAGGCCGGCGCGGCACTCAACCAACGGGTGTCGGTCAGCGTGCGCTCACCGGCGGCGTTCGCACACCTGTTCGATCCAGAGAGTCTGTACGAAACTGTCGATAACGATCCCTACGGCGGCCCGGATCGGGAGCCTCGCGGCGGGTAGCTACCGATCGCTGTACCACGCAGCTACCGATCGCTGGCTCACGCAGCTATTGGTCGCTGTACTACGTGGCTATCGATCGCTGTACCACGCGGCGAAGGATTCGAGCGCGCGCCCGCGGTGGGAAACCTCGTTTTTTTCCTCGGAGGAGAGTTCCGCGAACGTCGCGCCGTCGTGTTCGAAGATCGGATCGTAGCCGAAGCCACCCGAGCCCCGTGGCGCGACGATCTCACCGTCGACGACGCCGGTGAAACACCGAACCGGGAGGTCGCCGTCGTCGGCCGGATCGTCGACGGGCTCACCGTCGCAGTAGGCCAACACACAGCGGAACGCGGCACCCCGATCGGCCAGCGGCTCGGCCAGCTCCCAGACTCGGTCGACGCCGATCGTGTGTTCGACAAACGAGGAGTACGGCCCCGGAAAGCCGTCGAAGGCGTCGATGAAGAGCCCAGCGTCGTCGACGATGACCGGCTCGCCGACCTCGCGGTAGGCGTCGCGGGCACCCGCGGCCGCGATCGGCTCCAGCGTCGGGGCCTGGATCTCCGGGTAGTCGTAGTCGTAGTCGTCGATCGTCGCCTCGCCAAGGTAGCTTCGGGCCTCCCGGAGCTTGCCGGGGTTGGTCGTCACATACTGCAGCATAGCTGGTGGTTCGTCGCGGCGCGAAAAGAGGCGTCGATCCGATTAGTCCTCGACGATGACCTCGACCGGCTCGTCGTCACCGTCGTCGTCGATATCGATATCCTCGCTGTCGTCGCTGCCGCCGCTACGCTCCTGGTAGAGCAGCGCGCCGGCGACGCCAAGGGCGACCCACGACCGCCAGCTGGCGAGGTTCAGCGTGTAACCGATACCAAAGGGTTTCTCGACGAGCATCCCCTCGTCGGATTGCCAGTGGGACGACAGCAGCCGGCCGATGGAGGGGCGTTCGAAGTTATACGGGATGCCAAACAGCGTTCCAGACTCTGATTTCTTTCCCATGCCCTTGGATAGTCGCCTCACCGTAATGAAAATTCGCCTTTATCGGCTGACAGATCGACAACTCACGGCGATCCGCGGCGACCGATCTACTGGTAGCGACCGCGATCAGCGACCGTTACCAGCCGGTCGACGACCGCGGGGTCGCCGGCCGCGGTGTAGCCGTCGATGACGGCTTCGAGCAGCGAGTCAGGGTCGTCGGCGGTCGCGGCGATGCTCTGCCGGAGGACGTGGAGATCCATCGCGTGATCCTCGATGTGGCCCGTATGAAAACCGAGGCCAAAATCGATCAGCCAGACCCGGTCGCCGACACGGATGTTCCGGGTCGTTGGATCCCCGTGGACGAGCCCCGCGTCGTGGATCGCCGCGAGATGCCGACCGGCTGTCGCCACCGCCTCCGTGGTCAGCCGTTCGGCGAGGTCGGCGTCGCCGACATGCTGGAGGTGGATCGTTGCGCGCTCGCGGTCGACATCCCAGACAAGGGGTGTCGGGACGCCGGCGGCGCGGGCCTCGGCGGTCAGCCGCGCCTCGGCGGCCGTCCGCTCGCGGGTTAGCGTCGCGTCGAGATCGGGGTGGCGGTAGGACTTCGAGAGCCGGTGTTTGCGAACGCTTCGGCCGGGGAGATCGAACGCGGCGTCGGCCGGCCCAACGGGGTCGACGATGGCTTCCGCGCCGCGCTGACGCGATGGCGATGCGGCCGCGCTCTCAACGCCGTGACCGCGGGCAACCGACGCTTCGTTCTCGCGCCACGCGACAGCGACCTCATCGGGTCGAAAGTTCGGATCGACCTGTGAGTTCTCGATGGCGAGCGTCTGGCCGGCGGCGAACTGTTTGGCCCCCAACACGGCGATCATCCCGGCATTATCACGAAGAAACCGATTGTCGGGCGCGTAGAACGTCGCGCCGCGTTCCTCGCACATGGTCTCCAGCATCGATTGCAGGCGGGCGTTTTGGCCGACCCCACCGCCGAGGACGAGTTCGTCGGTACCTGTCAGCGACAGCGCGCGCTCGGCGACCTCGGTCAGCATCCCGAAGATGTGTTCTTGCAGCGAAAAGCAGATATCCTCGATCGCCTCACCTTCGTCGGCGGCGTCTTTCGCCGCGCTCATGATGCCCGAAAACGAGAAATCCATCCCTTTGACGACGTACGGGAGGTCGATTAGCTCACCGTCTTTTGCGGCTTCCTCGACTTTCGGGCCGCCGGGATGGCTCCAGCCGATATGGCGGGTAAACTTATCGAGGGCGTTGCCGACGCCGGTATCCATCGTCTCGCCCAGAATCCGGTAGCGGCCGTTATGATACCCCAGCAGGTGGGCGTTCGCGCCGGAGGCGTTCAGACAGACCGGCGAATCAAAGTCCGACTCATGGCGGCCGATTTCGAGATGGGCGACCATGTGGTTGACGCCGACTAACGGCACGTCGAGTGCTTGGGCGGCCGCCCGCGCCGCGGTGCCGACTGTCCGCAGACACGGGCCGAGACCCGGCCCCTGAGAGAAGGCGACACAGTCGATGTCGTAACGGTTTGCGCTTTCAGCGTCGCTGTCGGTGCTGTCGGCAGCGTCGCTGTCGGTGCTGTCGGCAGCGTCGCTGTCGGTGCTGTCGGCAGCGTCGCTGTCGGTGCTGTCGGCAGCGTCGCTGTCGGTGCTGTCGGCAGCGTCGCTATCGGTTGTCTCAGCGGCGTGGGCGAGCACGCGGTCGATAACCGCCGGGATCGCCTCGCCCATGTGCTCGGCGGCCTCACGCGGGTGAATGCCGCCGCTCTCCGGTTGGTAGGGATCCGACTCGATGAAAACCGACTCGTCGGATTCGTCGTAAACGGCCGCGCTGGCGGCCCATGCGGTGCCCTCAATGCCGAGCACGCGCATGTCGCCTTAGGCTTCCTCGGCGTCGGGGGCGTCGGCGTCCTCGGCGATCTTGTTGCGTTCGAGCATGTGTTCCTGTTCGACCTCGGCGGCGTGCTCCGGGCTCTCGTAGACCTTCGCGTAGCCGACCGTTTTCCGCATCCCGAAGGTGGTATCGAGCTCGTGGACGACGACTTCCTCGGCGTCCTTGTCGAGTTTGGCGGCGAGACTGTCACGAACCGAGAGCCGCGAGGGCGTGGCCTCGTCGTGAACGGTTTCAAATCGGATATCCGTGCGGTGCAGCATGGGGTTGTCCTCCTCGGAGACGATAGTGACGTCCATGGTTAGTTGCCTGTACTCCACCCGAAAGCTGTAAAAGGATTTCGAAGGGGGCTCTCCCCACGTCACCGCGGCGGCCGAGATTACTGCTGGGTCGCAGCCGTCCGCTGATCGTTCCAGTCGAGTACCCACTCAAACAGCACCAGCCCGGTGACGGTCATCACCCCGGCCGAGAGGAAAAACAGGATCTCCTCGATCGGCAGGCCGAACGGCGCGATCCCGGTCGTATACTCCTCGGAAAGCACCCACAGCCCACGACCGATCGCCCAGCGATCGATAACCCAGAGATAGACGGTCGGCACGAGCGAGGCCTCGATCCACGCCCGCGGCTGCCGGACGAGATAGCCGCCGCCGACAGCCCACTGCAGGGCGACAACCGGGCCGACCCACGCGAGCAGCCCGCCGAGATAGAGCCAGGATGGCCGCTGGAAAACCATCCAGAGCCCGCCGACGAAGAGGGCCACGCCGACGACGACGCCGGCGATCCGCGGGCGGCGATCGAAATCCCCCGGCTCGTAGCTTGGGTCAAAGCCCCGCCAGTAGAGATAAAACCCGACTGTCAGCGTCTGGACGGCGAAAAACAGGTACTCGCCAGCGGGAATCGACAGCAGGCGTGCAGTGACGACGCCCTCGCCGTACGCCCAAGCTCCACGCTGGATCATATACGAGCCCCACGGCGTCGTGTATGCGTAGGCGATCGCAACGAGGATCGCCAACCCGGCCGCGCCGCGTCGCCGCCGCCGCGGCTCGTAGTCCGGCACGAGCAGCCACAACAGCAACAGCGGCGGCAGCGTCAACACGAGATGAAAGCCGAGATAGGTCGACACCATTCGAGTACCCTACGGACGGCGACGGCAACAACGTTGCGCCCGCAGGCATCGACAGCAACGAATAACGCGTCACTCGCCCGCACCGTCAGCGTGTCTTCACCGTCAGCGTGTCTTCACTGCCGCCAGATTGGGCTGGGATCAGCCGCCGAACCCAGTCACCTCACTGATTTGTTACGCCGTCGGCGGTGACGGTGATCACCGTACAGTCAAGTTCGCCCTTGAGAAAATCGCCGATATCGGGATCGGCACGCAGCTTCCGGAGCATACGTTGCCACCGGCCGGCCTGTCGGGAGCCGATCACCACGAGGTCGGCATTCTCGCCGACGATCTCTTCGAGGATCGTCTCTTCGAGCAAAAAGCCGCGCCGGACGACATACCGCGCGTTGTCGAGCTCGCCGAACTCGGCCTCGACCGCCCGCTTGAGGTCGGTTCGGGTGACGTTGTTGCTGTTCTGATAGAGATCGACGTGGAGGATCGACAGCTCGGCGTCGCGGTCGTCGCTGATCGTGATCGCCTCCCGCAGCGTGGCGGCGGAGTGTTCACTGAGCGGATACCGAACCGGGACGACGACCAGCGTCATTGGGTGTTCTCACCGCCGGGCGAAAAAGAACATATCGCTCCGGTGTGTCGAACCGCGTCGACAGTTTCGGCCACGGCGTCAGATCGGGGCGGTGCCCGGCTCGGGATGGACGACCTGAAACTCGCCGTCGCCCTCGATCCCGATGATCGCCCAATCGTAGGGTGGCTTTGCCGACTGAAGATACGACTGTAGCTCCTCAGTACAGTCCATCCAGGTGACGAAACACCGGAGTCGCGGGCCGCCGGCGTCGCCGTAGTCGACGATCTCGTCGGGGGCCTTGGCGTCGTCGGCACACAACGGTGTTACCTGGACGCGCCGCCATTTGCGCTCGGCGACGAACTCGCTGCCGCGCTCCTCGATCGCGTAGCCGAGCCGTTTGAACACGTCTCGGGCCTCCTCAGCCGGTGGTATGGTAACAGTGGCCATCCACGTTCAGATTGTACGTAGTCCATGATAAAGCTTCCCACAGTTCTATGCTGGCGATACAGATGCGTACTCGCTTAGTGGCTCACTCGTGGGCAGCGTCCCACTCGTCGGGTTTGCGGATGTTCGAACAGCTGTTGCAGACCAGCCGGCCCATCGTATCCATCGCGTTGTCGAAGCCGCCGCAGGCGTTACAGTAGTAGCCCCAACGCTTCTCGCCGTCGGCGTCACAGTACACCGGATGAAAGAGATCGACCGAGCCGCGTTCCGACGCCTCCCGGTCGATGTAGACGGTGTCGCCGTCGGCTGTCGTCGCTTGCTCTCGGTGCATACCCACCCTCAGCACGCCGATGGTTTAGGCGTGTGGCTCGACAGCGGCGTCGTAGGCATGTGGCTCGACTGCGGCGTGGCGTGTGGCTCGACGGCGACATCGTCATGGTGCCGACAGGAGGACTTATTCGGCTTGCTGGTCGAACGACGGGTATGGCTGAGTACACCACAGTGTCGATCCCAAAAGAGCTCGGTAACCGTGTTGAAGAGACGATCGAAGGGACAAGCTTCACCTCGACGAGCGATCTCGTTCGATTCCTGCTGCGGAGTATCGTCATCCAACAGGAACCTGACGGCACAGTAACGGAGGAAGACTTTGCCGAGGTCACCGATCAGCTTCGGGATCTCGGCTACCTGGAGTAGCGACGATCGTCGCTGCGCGGGGGAGCTACTCGATCGTCTCGACCGGCGGCTCGGCATCGAGGCCGACCAGCTCGACCCCTCGGCCGTGGCGGTCGAAAGCGCGGATCTCATCGGCCGCCCACGGCGGTACCGCCACGAGCACCGCGCCGGCCAGGTCATCCTCCTTTGTCACCGCCAGCGGGCCGGTCGGATGGGAGACAAATCTGGCCTGCGCGCCGCCAGAGGGCGTCCCGAGATCCACCCCAAAGACCGAACTCACCGCACCGCCGGCGTCGGGGAGGTAGAAGTGTGTCAGCACCGATGTCGCCGGGTCGATGTCGGCGAGGCGGTCGTCGCTGCCGGTCAACTCACCCGCGGGCGTCGCCGCCAGCGGGACGTTGGCCCGTTGTGGCTCGCGGTCGGTGGCAAACTCGATGAGCACATCGAGCAGTCCGGCGGTCGCATAGAGTACCACGAGTTACCCGGTGAGAAACCCTTTCAGCGTCTTTGCGTACAATGAGGGCGTGTTCGACCGCGACGACGTGAGCGCGCGCTCAAGTGCGGCCGCGGCGTCCTCGTGAATCCCCGCCCCATGGCCGACAAGGATTCGCTCGGGTCGGCCCTGCGATCGGAGTTCGGTTGGAGGTGTCAGCCGGAGCATCGGGTGGACACCGAGTCGCTCCTCGCCGGCGAGGAAGTACGATGCTGTCCCGACAGACTCAGGCACGACCATCGTCCCAGTGTCGGGATTGTAGAGGCCGACCTCCTGCCACGGCGGCAGCGACGAATCCCGGATCACGAACGACTCGAATCCGGAGTCGCCGAGCTCGCCCGCAAACCGGCTCACCGGGGCGTCGATCTCGTCGGCAACGCCGGACATCCATGTTGGCACGAAGACAGCAGCGTCGTGGCGGGTGGCGATCGCCGCCGCATCGCGCTTGTGGCGATCCAGACAGACGGCGACGCCGGCGACCTCGCTCGGTTCGTCGTGCTCGTCGCCGAGTTCCGCGATGAGGTCGTCGACGCCGTCGGCGTCAACGGGATCGATGATCCAGATCCCGTCCGGTGTTGCGAGGGCGTGACTCGCCCGTTGCATCGTCTCGTCGGGATAGGCCAGCCAGCCGACGCCGCCATCGAAGCGATCGATCACCTGCAGGTCGGCCGAGCCGGCTCCTTTCATCGGCATACCTGTTGTTGGATGTGTGGCGACATAAACACAAGCACGTCAGCGAGATAGTGTTCAGATGAGCAGTCGTTGAGCGTAACAGGTGTAGAAAGCCCTCAACGCTCTCGACCGCCGAAAGACTCGCTACGCTCGTCTTTCGAGGTTCTGCTCGCTTCGCTCGCAGAACTCCCGGGCCTCGCTGCGCGCTTCGTTCGCTTCGCTCACTGCAGTGCTTGCGTCGGCCGGGTTCGTCGAGAGCGTTTCGCCCTTCCAGTCCACCAGGAAGTCGGCTGGTCGGTCAGCCGACCCGCCTGATTGATTATTCTCATTTGAACACCGCCTCAGCGGCACATGTCGACCCCAACTCGTGCCAACAACAGCAATCACGGGCGGTCGCTGCGATCGAAAGCCGCATCGTCGTCTCAGAGTCGATCGGTGTTGATCGCGGTTTCCGGCGGCGTAATGATCAGAAACTCCCGGAAATGCATGAGTTCGCCGCCCATATCCTTGATCTCGCGGGCGAAGCCGGCGGCCAACTCGTTGAGATCGCCCTCCACCGAGAGCACGAGCACATTCCCCTGCGTGATCGACTGTACCCATTCGGCGTCCTCGGTCTCACCGTTGAGCACGCCCAACACCACCTCGTCGCTCGGCATATCATCGAGTTGTGCCTCCGCCTCCCGGAGGTCGAGATCGAAATCCGCCATACCCCTCCGTTAGCCGGTGGCAGTAAAAGCGTTCGGGGGAGGTCGGCGACGCGGCCACCCCGGCGGCTTCAGCCGCCAAACGATCGCCGGAACGACAGCGTTTTTCGCTATCCAGCACCGACAGACGGCTAATGGGAGCCTCCACCCTTCGTCACCGCCGCGAACCGCCGGCCAAGCGTCACCCGCCGGAGCCGACAGCACGCCCGCCGACAGCCGTCTGTCATGGGTGGCGGTGATGGCCGAGCCGACAAACGAGCGGGCCGATCGACAGCCGGTCGGATCGGTGACCGACGATGGACGGATCGTGACCAGCGATGCCGGCGATCGATCCGGGGATATCGGATGGCGGCTGCTGGGAAAGCTGTGGGCGATCGTTCTCGTGGCCGGGCTTGGGTTTGGGGCGATCCTGCTGCCGGCCGTGTTGGTGCTCCCACTCCTTGCGGCGACGCTCGTGTTCCCGATCGAGCAACCGCTATCGCCGCTGGCGGAGCTGACGATCAACTTCGTGTTCGGGCAGATTCTGGCGATGGGCGGGATCACCGCCGCCTATCTGTGGGCGACCGGCAAGGATATCTCCTTTGTCCGGATTCGCAAGCCGACACTGTTTCACCTGCTGGTGATCGCTGTCGCGCCGTTTGCCGTCCTGTTTGCGATCGGCACCGTCAATCTCATCTCGTTTGCCCTCGGCGTTCAGGCCGCCTCACACAGCCTGCTGAACTTCGAGGGGATCGAGCCAACCTTCTATCTGCTGTTGATCCCGTTTATGATCCTTGTTGTCGGGCCGTTTGAGGAACTGCTCTACCGAGGGGTGATCCAAACACGGCTGACAAACTCCTTTAGTCGTCCAGCGGCGATCGTGCTGGCGAGTTTCATTTTCGTGCCGATCCACCTGACGGCATACAGCTCGGCTGGGGCGACCCCGGTGCAGGTACTGGCGGCCTTCGCGGCGTTGTTCGCCGGCTCGGTCATCTACGGGACGCTCTATGAGTTGACGGAGAATCTGACCGTCGTCGCGCTCGCCCACGGGCTCACGAACTCGGTTCAGCTTGGGTTCATCTACCTCATCTCGACCAGCGAGGAACTCCAAGAGCTGGCAAACCAGGCGACGGTGCTCGTCGGTCTCTGATCGCGGTCGACGCTCATCGTCTCGGTTCGGCGGGCCAACCATCCGGGGTATTTTATCGACAGATCCCCACGATCCGGTGTGGATGCCCACCAGCCCCAGTTAGAGAACCCCTTCGGCATGGACGAGCAGTGCACCAACTGTCCGGGGCTCTGCGAGGAACGCACCAACGTTGTCCACGGCTACGGCGATGTCGGCGGCGAGTTCATTTTCATCGCCGAACGCCCGAGCGAGGGAGCCGACACGGCGGGAATCCCTTTCACCGGCGACGAGGCCGGTCGCCGCCTCCAGTGGATCCTCGGCGAGCTCGGCTTCGTCCGCTCGGAGCCAGACGCCGCCAAACCGGACATGCAGAACGCTTTCTGTACCTATTTGACGCGCTGTCGACACCCAGACCGCAAGCCAAGCAAAAACGAGATCGACACCTGCGAGCCGTATCTCAACGCCGAGATCCGGATGATGAATCCCCAGATCATCGTCCCGATCGGCCAGCGGGTGATCGAATCGCTGGCGATGGAGTACACGACCCAGTCGCCGGACAGCTTCGATATCGACGAGGTACACGCGACGACGGTTCGCGGCCGTGGGTTCGAACTCGTCCCGATGCTCGAACTCGATCGGCAGTCCGATGCCGACAGCGAGGCCTTCATCGAGCATATGACCGAGAACGTGTTTTCGCGGGATTATCGCCAGACAAAGGGTCGACAGAGTCGCTGATAACGCTCGCCGATGGGGATCCTCCCGTCCAACTGGGATCACCGTGTTCAAGACGCCGCCGCCCCGAGCCGTCGGTATGACCGTAATCGCCGTGATGGCGTTGCCGCCGCGTGAGGGTCTTGTGTTGCCGACGCTCGCAGAAACGAGCCCGCTGTCGAGTGCGGCGGCCGCCGAGCTGTATGCGGCCTCGCTTGCCGATACGATCCGCGCCATCGACCGCTCGGGCGCGGAGCCGTTGATCAACTATCCGGAATCCGATCAGCTGCCGGACGCCCACCAAACCGACACCGAGCCGGTCGCCGAGCTCCGCGCGGTCGTTGCCGACGCGCTTGAGGACTCCGCTGACGTACGATTCGAACCCCAGGTCGGCTCGACGTTTTCGGCGCGAGCGGGCAACACCGTCACGCATCTCCTCCGTGAGGAAGACGCAGCATCGGTGGCCGTCATCCGGGGGACGGCACCGCTGTTGTCGCGGACGATGATCGACGAGGCGGCGATGAAGCTCCGCACCAACGATGTGGTTCTCGGCCCGACGACCGAGGGGCGGGTCTACTACGCCGGCTTTACCGAGCCGATCGACTTCGCCGAGGTCTTCGAGGGGGTCGAACTCCAACGCCTCGCCGACCGGGCGGCCGATGCCGATCTGTCGACCGCGTTTCTCCGCTCCTCGCCGGTCATCGAAACCGGCGCGGATCTCCGCACGCTGCTCCCGGAGCTGCGCGCCCGGATCGCCGCCGAACGGATCGTCCCCGAGCGAACCGCGGCGTTCGTCCACGACCACGGGCTCGCTGTCGTCGACACCGATGACGGGCTCGAACTCGTCGCCGATCACTGATCGCGGGTCGGTCGGAAGCAAGGATTAGCGATGCTTGTCGATCCATTCGCAGAACGACACAAAATCCTGCGCGCCAGCGTCGTCGGCGATATCATGGAGTGTCCCGATGCTGATCGAATCGTGGGCAGGGACAGTCACAACACGGGTCTCTGCCGCTTCGTGGCTGTCTGGTGGCTCCCACCGCAGAATCAGGTGATCACCATTCGTACGGACGTGCCGAAAGCTACCGACGTTGACCAGCACCTTGTACACATCCTTACCCGAAAAATCCCGCGTCACCATCGCTACTGCAGGACATCGGGGAGGTCATCGTCTTGTGAGCGAGCGACTTCGGGGTCGACACCGAGATCGCGGATTTCCTCGTCGGTTGGCGGCTCCCCGCCATCATCCTCCACCGCCGCAACGACGGCATCGAGATTGTCGAGTGCATCTGATCGGGTTTCGCCTTGTGCTGTCACCTCGACACTGAGGTCACGAGCCGTCCACTGTCCATCCGGATTTTTTATTAGACGAACTTCTTCCGTGGACAGATCTGCATCATCGAGATTGACTGAGAACGACTCTGTTAACAAGTCAGAACTAAGTCCAACAGCGGAACCCTCCTTCAAATCTTGATTAGTGATTTCTCCACAGATTACTTTCTCTATTTTATCTAATCTTTCTTCTATAGAACCAAGCTTCTCTTGGATTTTATTTGGAAAATTCCAATTTCTTTCTCCTTGATCGTTCGATAATTCTGGTTGTTGAATTCCGCTAGCGGTAATCATACTGCCTTGGTCGATATCTACAACCAAGCGGCGGCCAGCTTCCTTATCAATAAGCTCCGATACACTGGCTTCTGCCATTACTGTCTCGTCATCATTAGACAGCTTCACCCACTCCATATCAGTTAAATTGCTAATTTTATTTTGAGAACTCTCTGGAGGTTGGAAAACATCGTCAACTTTCAATTGCTTATTTTTCATGATTTATTCCTCGTTGATGCTTTGTTCTAATCTGTCGTATATTTCTTCTTCACTCAATTCAGCTATCTCTTCTTTTGACAGATCCGTATTAGACAGTAAAGCTTCTATTAGTAAATCGCTTCGCTTGTTCTCTGAATGGTGATAATCTACCACCTCTTCAAAAGAATCTTCTAAGCGCTCAATTTCTTCATCTGTAAGCGCGTTGTACCCTGATGCATCTTTTAATTGTTCCAGAAGGTGCTCAACTAATCCTACCAGACCAGTTGAAGTCGATACAAAAGTGAATTTGTCTTCAAGAGTTTTTACATTATGTCTGAAGTTAATAGACTCTAATTCTGAATCTGTGATTTCTATGCTAGTATTGATATCTGTCCACCCCTCAGAGCCAACATATTCTTTTGTGCGACTCTGTTGTATTTCAGCCTCAAATTTTATATTGCATTTTTTTAACCACTGATTCAAATCATCATTTATTGTTTTAGGAATATCGTAATGATGGTAGTAGCTAATAGAATGAAGAATTGCACTTGAAACTGTGTTTGCCGATTCATATGATTCCGAATCTTCGATTAGTACTCTAGACAGAGCAGCTCGGAGCGTGTCAGCACTGGCAATCTCATCAACTCGGTGTAGATTTTCTTCCAGAGCAATGTATAGTAAATCTGTATTTTCTAAAATAATGCTCTGATGATCCGCGACAGCCTCAAATGGAGTATCATACTCCGAGACAATTTCCTCATCAAAACTCATCGTAGATGAATATTTGATTCGGTATGGTTAATATCCTTTTCGCCCCCTACTAGAACTATTCAAGCCACAGCCTCATCGACCGGCTCAACACGGATCGAGCGCGCAACAGATTCGGGCAGACTCTGTTCGTCGCCGTCGGGGGTGACAACAGTCACCATCCCAAACGGCGCGATATCGACGAGTTCGAGCTCGGTTCCGGGGGTGATGCCGGCGTTTTCGAGATAGGTGAGCTCGTCCTCGTCGCGGTCGCTAACGCGGCTTACGACGACGTGGTCACCGGGCTCGAACTCGGTGAGGCGGTCGGTGTCGTCACCCTCGATCGGGTCGAGATCGACGCCCGGGATCGGGTCGCCGTGGGGATCGACCGAGGGGTTATCGAGGGCCTCGGCGACGCGGCGTTCGAACTCCTCAGAGATGTGGTGTTCTAAGGCGTCGGCCTCCTCGTGTACCTCGTGCCAGTCGTAGTCGAGATGTTCGGTCAGATAGGTCTCAAGCAGGCGGTGATGGCGGATAACTTCGAGGGCAACCGTCTCGCCTTCCTCGGTTAGCTCGACGCCTTTGTACTTCTCGTGGTCGATAAGGTCGTGATCGGCCAGCGAACTCACCATGCTGGTGACCGTCGGCGGCGTCTTCTCAAGATACTCCGCGATCGCCGAGGTCGACACCGGCGGGCCACGCTCGGTCTGAAGGACGTAGATCGCCTTCAGGTAATCCTCCATGGTGTCGCTGAACATACAGGGTCTAGCGGTGTCGGCGGCAAATAGCTACCGGGGCGTGCTGTCGCTCCGGCAGCAAATAGCTACCAGGGCGTGCCGTCGCTCCGGTGACTACCCACCGGGGCCCATCAGATGGCTCCGAAGGATGTCCGGCGTCTTGGTACCGGATTCGGTGTTGAGCAACACCACGGTCTCGTCGCCACCGAAGCCGGTCTCTTCGGCGTACCGCCACGCGCCCGCGGGGGCCGCGCCGCCGGCCGCCCCCATCTCGATGACCTCGTTGCTGGCGACGGCAACGGCCGATTCGAGGATCTCGTCGTCGTCGACGGTGACAGCCGTCCCATCGAGTCGCTCGACGGCGGCGACAGCCTGCGGGCCGCCGGCGGGATCGGGAACCTCCAACTCGCCGACGATCGTATCCGGCACGGCCCACGGCTCAGGGTCGCTCGCGCCGCTCTCGACGGCGGTGGCGATCGGCGCACAGCCGGTCGGCTGGACGGCGACGAGCATCGGCGTCTCGTCAGCAACACCGAGTTCGACCAGCTCCTCGAAGCCGGCGGCAACACCGACGACCAGCTCGCCGGTACTTGTCGGGACGAAGACGACATCCGGAACACCTCCGAGATCCGCATACAGCTCGAAGGCCAGCGTCTTCGCGCCCTCCTGGCGGTATGGCGTGGTGAACTCCTGGAGTGAGTAGTAGTCGCCGGCCAACTGCTCATCGACGGCGGCCGCGGCATCCGCGTACCGCCCGCCGACGACCTGCATCTCCCCGCCGTGGACGTTGATCATCGCCTTGTTCGAAAACGCCGACCGCGAGGGGACGAAGGCGTACGATCGGAGGCCAAGCCGTCCGAGATACGCCGCCGCCGACTGCCCGCTGTTGCCGGTCGTCGCCAGCGCGACCGGTTCGACAGCCTCGGGGTCGTCCCGCGCCGCGATCGCGGTCGCGGCCACGCTCATCCCGCGGTCGTAGACTGTCCCCGTCGGGTTCCGGCTCTCGTCCTTGATGAACACACCCTCGACGCCGAGTTCGTCGGCCAGTCGATCGGCGGCGACGAGTGGTGTATCGCCCTCGCCGGCGGTGACAGCGTCGTCAGCGTCGAAGGGCAACAGCGCGTCGTACCGCCACTGGCCTGGCGGGTGCTCCGTCTCGGATACCCCATCGCTGTCGTCGGCCGTGGATTCGCCAACGAACCCGGCGGCGTCGATCGCGCTGTAGTCGTAGGCGACAGTACAGGCAGCACCACAGTCCGGACAGCCCTGATCGGCAGCAAGCGGGTGGGATGTCTCACACGCCGGACACCGCAACCCCTGAACAGCCCCCGTTGGTTCCATACCCGGCGTTGGCGACCGACGCCCTAAGCCCTTCCCGTCGCCATCGCGGAGCCGGAGTCCGGAGTCGTCACCGAGAGGGTGCTCAGGATCGCTGTGTGGCACCTAATAGCAAGCTATTATGTGGTCGGCAGTATATCACAGATCGATGGCTCCCCGCCTCACCCGACGACACGCGCTTGCTGGTGGGACAACCGCCCTCCTTGGCGGGACAGCCGGCTGTCTTCGCGGCGAGCCACCCGAGGGGACGGTCGACTACGCCGCGCTCGATCAGATCGAGTGGGAGACCGCGCCGCCGCTCAAGGAGACCACGGCGGGCACCCCGAAACCGGTGTTTCGGGAGTATATCGCCGACGAGGATCCGAATACAGTGCTGATCTTATTTCACAATGCCACCCTCGATAGCCGGATGCTCCGGCCGCTGGCGTCTGCGATCGCCGACACCGGGGTCGCCCACGTCATCACGCCCGACATCCGTGGCCACGGCCCCGAGCCGATCCGCCGCGGGGATACCGACTACGTCGGCCAGCTCATCGATGACCTCCAAGCGATCGTTAGCACCGCAAACGGCCTGCAGCGACCCGAACCGCTCGATGAGTTTGGAACGGTCATCATCGGCGGCCACGGAGCCGGCGGCGGATTTGCGACCCGGATCGGTGCTGATCCGCTGGGTGACAGCCTCGCCGACGCGTATTTGCTGTTGGCCCCACATCTCGGGCGGCTGCTCACCCCGACGACCCAACGCGCCTTTGGCGGCTGGCAGGAGTTCAACGCCCAGTCGATGCTGTTGGCCGGGACGCTCAACGGGCTCGGGATCGGGGTGTACAACGACACCGAGGTGCTCCGGTATGAGATGCCCGAGTCGGCCCGCTACGGCGGGGAAACGCTGTCGTATACGTTCCGGCTTGCGACCGAGTTGGTGCCCGACGAGCATACCGCGATCACCGAGCTCGGTCAGCCGACGCTGACGCTTGTTGGCAACGACGACGAGGCGGTGGAGCCGGCGGCCTACGAATCGCTGCTTGCCGACACCGAGGGCCACGAGCTGTCGCTGCTCGATGGCGTCTCCCATCTCGAACTGATGGCTCACCCCCAAACCCTTGAGCAGACGGTCGCGTGGATCGACTCCCTCGGGGGGTAGGATGCTTCTTTGTACCCCCCGCCACAAGGGATAGTATGAGCCGTTCTGTTGTCGTTATCGGCGGCGGACTCGCCGGGTTGGTCGCCGCCCGGCATCTGGCTGACGGCGGCGCGGATGTCACGCTATATGATGCCAACGAGACCGTTGGCGGCCGGGTCACCACTCAGACCGAGGGCGGCTACACGCTGGATCGCGGCTTTCAGGTGCTGTTTACCGCCTACCCGGCCGTCCAACGAGAACTTGATCTCGCGGGCCTCGACCTCCGGCGGTTTTCGCCGGGCGCAACGATCGCCCGCCCCGGCAGCCGATCGGTGTTGGCCGATCCGCTGGGTGATCCGGGTGCCGCCCTCGCCAGCCTCCGCACCGATGAGGTCACCACAACCGACAAGCTGCGGACGCTCGCGCTCCGACAGGATCTCGGGACACGATCCTACGACGAGCTCCTCCGGCGACCCGACACGTCGATCCGCGAGTGGCTCACCGAGTGGGGTTTTTCGGAGCAGTACATCAACAACTTCATCGCGCCGTTTTACGGCGGAATCACCCTAGATCGGTCGCTGTCGACCTCGAAGCGCGTCTTCGAGTACACGTTCAAGGCCCTCAGCGACGGCGACAGCGCGGTGCCGGCCGACGGGATGGGCGCAATCGCCCGACAGCTCGCCGCTGCCGCGGCCGACGCCGGGGCGACGATCCAGACCGACGAGGCGGTCACGGAACTCAAACAAAAACGCCGCCACGCGGTCGTCGTCACCGACAGCGATCGCCGCGCGGTCGACGCTGTCGTCGTTGCCACCGGGGCGCGACCAGCCGCCAGACTCACCGGCTGTGACTCGATCCCGACCGAGGGGGTCGGCTGTGTCACCCAACACTATCGGCTGCCCGACGCCGACGCTCTCGACACCGGCAAGCGACTACTGTTGAACGCCGGCGACAGCGCGCCGAATACGGTCGTTCCGATGTCGACGGTGGCCCCCGAGTACGCCCCCGACGATGCGGTGTTACTGAACGCGACGTTCCTCGGCGACGACGCCCTCGAAACCGACAGCAAGCAGTTGGCTGCCAAGACCCGCGAGACGCTCTCGGCGTGGTATCCCGAGCGGAGCTTCGAGGGGCTCGAACCCCTGCGAACCGACCGGATCCCGTTTGCGCAGTTCGCCCAACCACCCGGCGTTCACGAGTCGCTGCCGGACGTTCGGGATGGCGGGCGACGCACCTATCTGGCCGGGGAGTACACCGAGTGGTCGTCGATTCAGGGCGCGATGGAAAGTGGCCGGAAAGCCGCCCGCGCGGTGTTAGAAGATCAGTGAGCAACCAAATTGCTACAGCATCGACCGCAGCTGCTGGAGCGGCGGAAACCACAGCGCGTCGTCGCGGTCGTCGTCCCAGACCACCGGCTGCAACGAGCCCAGCGTCGACACCAGCGGCGAAGGCAGATCGCCGGCCCGCCGGTCGGTGATATCGACGCCGCCGGCCAGGGTCGTAAACGCCGGGAGCACAAGTAGATCACCGCCGCGGTAGGCGTCGTCGCCAAACAGATAACAGGGCCGTTTCACCCCCTCGATCGTGATCGCCGGATGGGCGTGGCCGATCACGTAGCGATGGCCGCGTTGCTCTGGCGGCGCGTGACCGTGGCAAACAACCGTGCCATCGTCGAGTGTGACCGTGTCGGCGACCGATCCCGGCCAGCAATCGGCCAGCCGGCTGTCGTGGTTGCCGGCGACAGCGAGGGCTTCGGTGTCGGCGTCAACGCAGTCCGCCCACAGCCCCTCGATCGCGTCGACAGCGACCGCCGGCAGCCGATCAAAGCTATGGAGCAGATCGCCCGCGAAAACGATCGTCGCCGGCGCGAAGCGATCCAGCAGCGCACGGACGCGTTGGCGGATCGACGCGGCGGCATCGATCGGGGCCTCGACACGGGAGGCGTCGGCACGACCGAAATGGAGGTCGGCCACCACCACCGCGTCGGGGTCGGCGAGATACACCGCCCGGTCGGCGAACGTCAGAGGATCGGCGGCTGGCGGGCGGACGGCCATACCGACAGATCGACGTCGACCGACAAAACCCTCCGGTCGGCGATCCCGGCGGGCTTTTCACTGTGCCGCCAAAATCATCTGTCATGAGCGATGCCCTCGCCGATAAGCGAACGGCCACCCGGCTTCGGGTGCTGGTGGAGATCGCCGAACGCCAGCCGGCGGTGAGCCAAGGCGAGATCGCCGACTCCGTCGGTGTCACCAGCCAGGCCGTCTCCGAGTATATCCGCGAACTTGTCGACGACGGGCTTGTCCGCAAGGAGGGCCGCTCCCGGTATGCGGTCACCAAGGAGGGTGTCGACTGGCTGTTTCAGGAGGCCAGAGGGCTCCAGCGGTTCGCCGACCACGTCACCAACGACGTGTTGGGGAGCGTCCAGGAGGATACCGCCATCGCCACCGAGGCGATCGCAGCCGGCCAGCAGGTCACCCTCTCGCTGGAGGATGGACTACTGCATGCGACACCCGGCGACGAGGGGCCGGCGACCGGCGTGGCGACGACCGACGCCGATGCCGACACCGACGTGAGTATCACCTCCTTTGAGGGGATCATCGAGATGACGACCGGGACGGTCACCGTCGCACAGGTGCCGCCGGCCCGCGACGGCGGCAGCCGCGAGGCCGATATCGACGCCCTGGCCGATCACTGCGAGACCGCCGATCAGTGTCTGGCAGCCGATGTCGAGGGCGTCGTTTCCCTCCGCGAGGCGGGCTATGAGCCGGCGGTGACGGTCGCTGCCGGCGAGGTCGCCGCCGCCGCGGCCGCCGTTGGGATGGTCGTCGTCGTCGTCGCCTCAACCGATACGGTTGGCCGGGTGACCGACGCGCTCCGCGATGGCGATACCGACTACGACGTGACAACGCTGTAAGCGCGACAGCCAACCCGCGGTCGTTACGCCGTGCCCTCGGCGTGGTCTTTCGCGGTCGCGTAGGCTTCCTGGAGCTGTTTGAACTCCTCGCTGCTGCCGCCGCGGTCGGGGTGTGTCTCCTTGGCCCGCGAGCGGTAGGCATCCCGAACCTCGGTCGCGGTGGCATCAGGAGAGATCCCAAGCTGCTCGTAGGCGCGCTGAACCGGATCGCTGCTGGTCGGTGGCGTGTATACGTCATCCGGGATCTCGAAGGGGAGTCGCCGGGCGAGGTTGGCCGCGGGCATCTCGGCCTCACAGAGGATCACGTGCGTCGGCGACTCCTCAAGCCCAAAGAAGACGCGTGGCTCGAAGGTGAGCCCGACATCCCGCTCTGTGAGATAAAAATCAAGCCTGTGGCCGGCGCGCTCGTGTGATTCGAGGAAGGGTTCACCGATCGCCGTCAGATACTCCCGGTACTCCGCACGCCGTCGATCCATCCCGGTGGTGCGGCGTGCCCGCTCGCGGTGGCCGTGATCCGTCGCGGGAAACAGTCGATCGCCGAGATAGAAGATGGCTGCGACCAGTAGTGAGGCGGCCAGCCCGAGGAGCAGCCCGAAGACGACCCACGCCGGCAGCGTGGCCTGCAGCACAGAGAGCACAGCTACTGTTTGCGCTCGATGCCAAAGAACGTCTCGGCCGCCGTCACTCAGATAACGCCTTCCTGTTTGAGTCCGGCGATCGCGTCATCGACAAGCGATTCAACGTCCTCGTAGGGGAACTCCTGATGGCCGCTGAGCTCCGAGGCGAGCTCCATCGCGGTGAGGGTTCGATCGCCCGCGGTAAACGTTGTTCCTGGCCCGTTTGGGAGCGCGGGCACCAGATCCATCTGGCCGGTGATCGGGTAGTCGGCCCCGGCGAAGGCTTCGGTGAACTGCTCGCGGAGTTCGGATTCAACGGATGACATGGGCGAATGTGTCGGCATCGGCAGTAAAAGCGTTCCGGAACGGGAGACGAGGATCGCTCGGAAGCGAACCAACATATTCACTACAGCCGATCACGAACACGGAGATATGAGCGACAACGACGCGGTCTCACGGCGGGGGCTGCTCCGGACGGCGGCCGGCGGCGTCGCCGCGGCGGGGGCCGCAACCGCAACGGCAGGTACCGCGGCTGGGCAGTCAGAGATGGCCGATTTCGGGAGCCACCTCCAGGGCGTCGACGGCGGCACCGAAGATCTTCGCGGAAACGAGGAGGTCACTGTCCAGGTCGGTGCCAGCGGCAACGGCGGCAACCTCGCGTTCAGCCCGGCGGGGATCTGGGTCGATCCCGGCACAACCGTCATCTGGGAGTGGACCGGCGACGGCGGCGGCCACAACGTCGAAACCGTCGACGGGCCAGCCAGTCTCGGC
The DNA here is from genome assembly GCF_006861655.1 of Halonotius roseus. GTDB lineage: Archaea > Halobacteriota > Halobacteria > Halobacteriales > Haloferacaceae > Halonotius > Halonotius roseus. Next base: position 287,902 of record NZ_SESI01000001.1, read on the forward strand.
AGCGAGACATCCGAAGAAGCCGGCTTCACCTACGAGTTCGAGTTCACCGAGGAACACGCCGGCATCACGAACTACCGGTGTAGCCCCCACGAATCGCTGGGGATGCTTGGGGCGGTCGCCGTCGGCGGCGACGTGCCAACCGTCGAGACCGGCGGCGGTGGCGGCGGTGGCGGCGCGCCACAGATCCCGGATTCGGCCAAAACACTCGGGCTGGCGACGTTCGTGGCGATGGTTTCGACGCTATCGTTTGCGTTCTTCTTCCTGAAATACGGCGGCGACTACGAGGACGCGGACTGATCGGAACGGCTAACCAGTGAGCGATACCCTATTTTCAACAGCGTAGGAGGTTCGATTGAAAGCTGTGAGTTGTGTCTCAGAGAACACCACGACCTGATCATTATACAGCCGTGTCCGTTTAGCTGACTGACCAGCAGGAACAATTTCTTCTTGGGTCAGTGTTCTCTCACCGTAATTGAGAATGTACATACTGTCTCCGGCGGGAATGTAGGCGTTCTGGTGAACTGCGTCGTTCATGAAGGCATGATGAGAGTCTGAGACGGCAGTGGAATACGTATTCGCTAACACCAGAGAGTCAGCTACCTGCGGTGTCGATGCATCCTGAACGTCAAACAGCACCACCTTCCCGTTACCATCCTGACTCTCACCAACACCCAGCAGCTGATCGTCCCCGATCGGATGGAGATATTCCGAAAAGCCGGGGAGTCTCAGCGTGCCGACCTCTTCAGGCGTGTTCGAGTCGCTCAGATCGATTACGTGCAGCGGATCGACTTGGCGGTAGGTAATTACATAACCTCGATCGTCGATGAACCGAACCGCGTAGACGCGCTGGCCGTCCGCCATTCCCTGCACTGACCCTTGGATCTCTAACTCATCGTTGAGCACATAGAGATCGTTTTCGGACTGTTCACGATCAGTTTCCATCACTGTCGTCGCAAGCCGCAATTCACCGTCGGTTTCATCAAACGAAAATTGATTCAACGGCACTCCTGGCACTGAACCCATTGCAGACTGCGATAACTCGCCGTCGCTGGTAGATATCTTCACGATCTGTGATCGGAAGAGATCTCGTTTGTTCGCGGCAAGATACGAGTCAACATCCGCTGAAATATTCTGCTGGGCTTTCTGGGGGTTCTCCACCCGATCGATGATATTCTCAAACTCAACACGCTTGGCTTGGGGAGACAAATCATATTCTGAGAGCTGCTCCAGTTCGGCTGCAGTAGCCGAGTCAGACGCAAACTCATCACTGTCAAGCACTACACTGATAACGTCATCAATATCGAACGAGGAGGTTTCATACGAGACGTACAGCGATTCAGCAGACATATAGACGGCTGTTTGTGCGTCTGAGCCGAGGAACGTCAGTTCGTCTTCTACAGTCCCATCGGTCAAATCAACAGCAAAGGCCGTGTATACTGTCTCGCTATTTGTTGACTCAGATATCGATGGGCGATAAATATCGGTACACTCGACGGCATCGCGTGTCTCAATGGGTTGGACTGGGCACCTGGCTGTTCGTTCGCGTACGACAAAATATGCGATATCGCCTATTCGACGAGTGGTCACAACCGAGGTAGATTCATTCAGCGGAAGTTCCCACAACTGCGTGTTCTCGTTGTCAGTAGTGTCGTATCCCGTCACAAGACTTTCATTGTAGACAACCAGTCGGGTGTCAGTTCGCAGTAGTTGCCCTGTTCGGCTCTCTGTGTTGGTAACGTTCAGCTGGCCCCTGTTCGGATTTTGGATGGTGTGGAGACCGCCAGCAATTGATTTCCACTCACGTGATGTGGCATTAGGATTTTCTCTGAGTTGGGGCTCTATTCGAATAGAGGTCGGTGCTTGACTGTAGTAGGTGTATTCGTCAGTCACCTTCACGAGATCAGGTTCACCAACACCTGATTCTTGGATATTGGTTTGCCGTGTTTCAAACGCAGTTCCTGTACGGCTCCCTCCAGTCGTATCCTGAGCAGGTTGTTGTGCTCCACCTGTTGCGTCAGCAAGTGCCGCATCTGAGGTAACACTGATGCTGGGTGTGCTGCTGAATCCGGTTGGGAGTCCACGCCTCGAATCAGCCCGAGCCAGGTAGGTCTCAAAGCCGTCCTTCGAATCGAAGGTCTCGAACTCACCGGTAAATTCGGATGTGGTCTGTGCCTCACTACTTCCGTCGAGGACGACTGGTACTGAGAATCCAATACCAACAATGACTAGCGCAATCAGCATCCCTGTCTTTGTTTTCATATAACAGGTCATATAGCACACCAATATATCATTTTTGTTGGATGAGCTGACTCGGCGGCGAGTGGTTCGAGAAACGAAGTCTCTCGTCATCATGGAAATCGGAGATTTTTGCACGGCTCGAGGCGTTCGCGTGAACTCCCATTCTCTGCCTACAAGACGGCAGGAGGGTTGTACTCCCCGCCCACGTTCAACGTCCGATAATTCAACCGCACGTCTACAACTCCTTGAGGCCGGAGACTCCCATTGCAACCGCTGAATCAAAACAGCTGAATCAGAATAGTGAATCAAAACAGCCCGTAGTTGTCGATCGCCTGTCGGTAACAGGTGAGATACCGATCGAGGATTTTGCTGTCGTCGTAGCGTTCGTACGCCGGATCGATCGTTCGGTGCTCAAGCGAGCCGGCGGCGACGATCTCGTCGGCAAACTCCTGGGGTGTTGAGACGAGTTCACCGCGGGTGTCGGGAAGCCGTGATTTCTGTTCGATCAGCTCGTGGGCCGCTGAATCGGTCTGATACTCCGCGATACCGACACAGCCACAGGCCAACCCCCACAGCAGGTTCGTCGCAAACGGCTCCCGCTCGGCGGTTTGGGCGAAGACGTGGGCCCCCTTCAGCACCGCAACCCGCTGTTCGTCGTCCAGCTCGCCGAGAAACGAGACCCGATCGCGGATGCGGAGATCGCGGGCCGTCCGCTCGATATCCGCCGCCGCGGCCCCGTTGCCGATGATCGCCGCCGACCACTCCCGATCGCGGAGCTCGGCCAACGCGAGCAAAAACGTCTCGACGTTGGCATGCTCATCGAGATGGCGGCTGTAGACCAGATCGAACTCCGTGTTGACCGGCGCGGATTCGATCAGCGAGAAATCAATCCCCTCCGGGATGACGCTGATCGACGCCTCCGAGCCACCGTACTCCCGAACGACCGTTTCGACGGTTTGGGAGGGGGCGACGATCCGATCGGCGTTGCTGGCGACGCGCCGGCAGTCGCCCGCAGCGTCGTCGTCGCCGACAGCCCACCAGTCGACGACCATCGGAATCCGCAGCATCCGACAGACCGGGTTGGCTGCGCGGGCGTGTCGAGCCGGCGTGTTCGGGATGTGGACGACATCCGGGTCAGCCCGCCGCAGTGCCAGGGGGAGTTTGGCGATAAAGTGGTTGGGTGAGCACTCGCCGTCGACAGCGCGGTAGGTGATCCCCTCGTGTTCGAAGGTCGGGTGGTCGCCGTCCCACCAGCGGCTACAGAGCACCACGACCGCATGTTCCGTTTGGTTGAGCAGGCGAATCAGCCGAGTTCGCCGCCGGATCGCCGGGGTGTCGCGGGTGTGGTGGGTGTGCATCGAGACGAACGCGACACGCATACAGAGTGGGTGGCAACGCCCGGATAAAAAGCCACGCGAAACGCGCCGCGCTTCAGGTGTGTCGCTGGTCAGGACAGATACGTCCGAACGGTCTCGCAAACAGTCGCAGACAGGTCATCGGTTACCATCCCGATCCCCTGGTCGATATCGGCGTGTTTCAGTGTGGTGACGAACCACGGCGACACGTAACTCGGCTCCGGAAGCCCGCCGACCACCCACCCCGTCTCGGACAGTTCGATCGCGTCCGGACGTTGTGTTGTCGTCACACCAGCCACAAGGTACTCCTCGCCATGAAACGGATGGCCGTCGTCGCTGAGGACGAACCACGGTCTGGCTGTTGTTTTGAACAGCCCATCGTGCCAGATCACATGGCCGCGCTCGAAGGCCGGCTCATCAGCCATCGTCAACCGCCCCTGTTTCGTCCTCGGTGTCGATCGTTCGGGGGTCGACAGCGGTCGCCTCCCAGTCGCCGAAGTCGTCGTCGCCGAACCGATCGTCGGCCGCGAGAAGACCGTGGCGCGCCGCACCGTAGCTGGCAAGGCGGTCGTCGTCACCGAGGGCCCAGTAGGGTTCCTTGTGGCGGACGAGCCCCCGGTCGTGGAGTCGACTGAGCGTCGTGCCGACGCTTCCGCGCGGGATCTCGGTTGCTTCGCTGAGTTCCTTCGGTGTGAACCCCTGCTCGGGGTGGGCAGCGAGGAAGGTGAGAAGCGTGTGGGCGTTCGAGCCCTCTGTGAGTTGGAGGGTGTGTTTGTCGTCGGGATCGTACGATCGGAAATCGATCGGCATACAACACTGTTTGTAATCAATTGTAATAGCTATTCTCCCGGTCGACCGGCCGTTGGCTGCCCGGTGACAACGACAGGATCAGTCAGCTAGAAAGGCCTCCAATTCTGAGAGAAGTAGTTCACCGGGCCGACGACAGTCGCTTAGTGCGGCCGGTTAGTCGTCGACACCGGGTGCATATCCGGCCCCGAGGTTCGACGGAGGCCGACGATCAGCGAGAGCGTCATCACAACTAACAGCGTCGCCAGCGCAAGCGCGAACGTCGTCACGCCGAGGCTGACGAGGGCGGCGACGCCAGCCAGCTCACCGCCGATCGCGGTGAGGAGGGCTGCGACAGCGAGTCCGAGGAGTCGATCTTCCAGTTTCGTGGTCATACCTCCCCTTGGGGCTGGAGCGTGATAAGCCGCGCCCGACACCTGCGGTCGTGTCTCACACCCGCATGGCTGGTGGAATCAAACCGGCCTCAGCTGCTCGTCGATCACGTCAAGAGCGACCTAGTCTTGTAGGTTCGTCACATCGATCTTCGATTCGAGTACGTCAGTTTGAAAATCCGAATCAGCGACGACGAGCTGATCACCGGTCGAACGCGCTGTGGCAGCGATGATGCAGTCACGGGCTGCCATTCGCGTCCCGTCAGCCAGCAGTTCGTCCTGCAGTCGAGCCGCGTCGACCGCGAGGTCGTCGGTGAACTCGATCGCCCGAACACCATCGAACCGCTGGCGTTCGGCAACGATGTCCGTCGATCCGCTGCCAAGGACGCCGTCAAGCACCTCGTACGCACAGATCGAAGAGGTGAGCAGTTGGTCGTCCTGCGATCGAATGAACGCGACCGTTTCATCAACGCCTTCGAGCAGGTCGATGATGACCGACGAATCGAGAAACGTCATCGGTCGAAGCTCTCCCGAGAACGATCGATCGCCTCGCGGGCACGCTCGGCCGTCTCCGAGTCCCAAGCCCCGATATCGATCGGCTGTTCATCGGTCACCAACCGATCCAACAGCTCGTCGAAACTCTCGCTGTCGCGTTTGAGGCGGTCGAGTTTTTCCTTGGTTCGCTCGGAAACACGGATGGATGTGCTCATATGTATGCATTGTGCATACATCGTCTAAGTAGTTTCGCTGACAACAGGCGATGTGAGACTGCTGGCCGGTAGAATCAAACCGCTCTCGCCCCAATCGCCGGCCATGAGCGCGGACTCGACACAGCGGGCGATCCGGTGTCTGATCGCCAAGGTCGGCCTCGACGGCCACGACCGCGGCGCGCAGGTCATCGCCCGGGCGTTCCGGGATGCGGGCTTCGAGGTGGTGTACTCCGGGCTCCACCGCGCGCCTGAGGAGATCGTCCAAGCGGCCGTCCAGGAGGACGTGGACGTGCTTGGCATCTCGATCCTCTCGGGAGCCCACAACACGCTGGTGCCGAAGATCATCGACGGGCTGGAGTCGTATGGCGCGCTGGAGGACACGCTGATCCTCGTCGGCGGGATCATCCCCGAGGAAGACAAATCGGCGCTCAAGGAGCTCGGTGTCGCCGAGATCTTCGGCCCCGGCACACCGATGGAGGAGACCGTCGAATTCGTCCGCAACAACGCCGGAACGGAGTGACAATGGACGAGGATAGCGACAACCGCGACGATCCCACAGCCGCACTCTCCGAGGAGCTGCTGGCAGATCTCCCGGACGACCCACGCGAGGGGCTGTCTGCGGCGAATACGGCGTTGCTGGACGACCTCCTTGCTGGCGATCAGCGCGCCCTTGCACGCGTGCTCACGACGATCGAAAACCGGGGTGAGGGAGCCCGCGATCTGCTGGCCGCGCTCCACCGCCACGCCGACACCACGCCGGTGGTTGGGATCACGGGCAGCCCCGGGGCGGGCAAATCCACGCTCGTCGACAAGCTCACCGACTACTATCGGGAGCGCGGCGAGACGGTCGGCGTGTTGGCGGTCGATCCCGCCTCGCCGTACACCGGCGGCTCGGTGTTGGGCGACCGGATCCGAATGGGGTCGACCGCCGGCGACGAGGGCGTCTTCGTCCGATCGATGAGCGCGCGCGGCCGCCTCGGCGGGCTCTCGATGGCGACAACCGACGCCGTCACCGCCTACGAGGCCTTCGGGATGGATCGGATCATCATCGAAACTGTCGGCGCGGGCCAAAACGAGGTCGACATCGTCGAAACCGCCGACACCGTCGCCGTCGTCGTCCAGCCGGGATCGGGTGACGATATCCAGCTGCTGAAAGCCGGCATCCTAGAGATCGGTGACATCTTCGTTGTCAACAAAGCCGACATGAATGAGGCCGCCCAGACCGTCGCCGATCTGGAGGCGATGGTACACGGCGCGAAACCGACAGGTGGGGTCGCCGGCCACCACAGCACGGATGTCGGTGCTGGTGGCGATGAAAGCGGTGAGCGCGACGCTGCCGGTGATGCCGGGGACAACGACACCGACGACGAGGAGGACGAGACAGCTGCGTGGACGCCGCCGGTGATCGAGACGATCGCCACGACCGGCGAGGGGATCGATTCGTTTGCCGACGCCGCCGCCGACCATACAGCCCATCTTGCGGCGGCCGACGCCACCGGCCGTCGTCGCCAGCGAGCGGCGGCAACGATCCAGCGACTCCTCCGCAGCGATCTCGGTGCGATCAGCGACCGACTCCTGAGGGCCAACGGTGGGCTGGATGCGATCGCCACAGCCGTTGCCGAGCGCGACGCTGATCCATACACGGTCGTCGACCGGCTTGTTGGGCCGATTGAGGCGGCCGTCTCATCCACAGGGGTCGACAGCGACGCCACAGACCGCGCCGAACGATCAGCTGTCGACGACACAGACGAGACGATCTGAGAGCCCACACACCGCTGTTACTTGGATGAGTGGGTGCGATCGTATGTCGCTCACTGCTGGAGGAACAGCGATCCATCAACCTCAAGCTGCATATCGAACACCGGATCGAGGACGTTCATACTGGAGGCCATCCGCTCGCGGTTGACAAAGAAATGCGAGAGCGCGGTCACATCCTCCAGGCGACCGGTCAACAGGTGCAGAAACTTGAAGATGCGCTGGAGTTTCGCCTTTTGGATCAGCTCGGTCAGGATATCGAACTCGAAGGCGATCTTCCGGCCGGGCTGCTGTTGTTCCTCAAGCACCCGCGAGATGGTCTCGGTCAGGCTTCCTAACCCCATCTGTTTGTCGAGGTGAACGATCTCGACGGGGATATCCATCAGCTCGACGCCGCTGAGCCCCGCAAGCGGATCGTCTTTCGTCGTCAGAAGAACCGTCCACTCGGGCCACTCGCTGAGCTTCGACCGCAGCAGATCGATGCGGCTCGCCGGGTTCGTGGTGACGATGACGACAACGTCACCCGGGGAGAGAAAATGGACTCTGGCGTTGTCGGCACCGACTGACTCGACGGGCGACAACACCGCGATCGATCCCGTCCCGTTGATGTCGTCGGCGACGTGGACACCCGACTCCAACAACGGTTTTTTGTGCGAAAACAGATGCTTTTTGAACGTCTCTAAGGCGACGTGTTCGTCGTGGGCGGAGTTGCGCCGATCGCAGTAGGGACACGACCAGCCGACCATCACCCCCTCCTGGGTGAGCCGGCTCTTGTTTTGTTTGGCGATGTAGGTTTTCACGCGCTCGACGGTCTCGTCGCGGTTGGCCGACCAAACCGTGAAATCCCCGCTCCGCGCCCGCCATCGGTACACCATCGACTACCTCATCGGAGTCGGGTAGTGTACTTAAAACTCACCATGAGCGTGATATACAACCTCTCAGCACCTGAACAAGCAACGGTCGATACCCACACCCAATCAGGCGGTTATGCTTCGACCGTGAGTCCGGCCGCGCTCAGCGCGTCCTCGGCGTCATGGTCGTCGTGGACGACCGCCGACACGGCCCGGGTGATCGCCTCGGGGCTGTCGTGTTGAAAGATCGACCGGCCCATCGAGACGCCCGCCGCGCCGGCATCCATCGCGCCGCGTACCATCTCGACGGTTTCGGCGTCGGTTCCCTTCGAGCCGCCGGCGATGACGATCGGCAGGCTCGTCGACTCACAAACGTGTTCGAAGCTGTCTGCATCGCCGCTGTAGCCGGTTTTGACGACATCCGCGCCGAGTTCCTCGGCGAGGCGGACGGCGTGGCCGAGGGCCTCGGGTTCGTCGCCCTGGATGCCGGGGCCGCGGGCGTAGGCCATCGCCAACACCGGGATCCCGAACCGCTGGGCCTCGCCGGTCAGTTGGGCGAGGTCTTCGATCTGTTCGGGCTCGTAGTTCGAGCCGACATTGATATGGAAGGAGACGGCGTCAGCACCGGCGCGGATCGCCTCCTCGACGGTGCAGGTGAGGCGTTTGTCGTTTTCGTCCGGGCCGATCGTCGTCGAGCCGTTGACATGGACGATGTAACCACTGCCGTTGGTGTTGCCGTGGACGCGGTCGGCGACGCCCTTCTGGGTGAGGACGGCGTCGGCACCGCCGCTGGTGACGCCATCGACGGTCGACTCCAGATCCTTGAGACCGGTGACCGCGCCCATTGTGATCCCGTGATCCATCGGGACGATCAGATACCGGCCCCCGGTGGAGATACGATCGAGCCGCGCGCTGATTCCTGCGGACATAGCTGTTGTGTGAACCTCTGTCAGTAGGAGGGTATGTAGCTTGCGACTCCGCGGCTACCCGTCGTCGGTCGTCGGTTCGGTTCGCCCGCGGCTCGCACCATCGGCCAACTCCCGAGCTTTCGCTTCGAGCTTGTCGGCCGTTGCCGCGGTCGACCACTCGTTGTCGACGCCGTCGGCGACGATATCGACGAGGGCGGAGCCGACAATGATCCCATCGGCCCCGCTGGCGACGATGCGTTCAGCTTGCTCGCCGCTGGAGATGCCGAAGCCGACGGCTTTCGGCACGTCCCACTCGCTGAGTCGCTGGAGGCTGCGGTCGGTCTGATCCGACACGTCGCTTTTCGCGCCGGTCGTCCCGAGGCGGGCCTGAACGTAGACGTACCCTGAGACGCGTTCCATCATCGACTCCAAGCGGTCGCCCTCGGTCGTTGGCGCGACGATGAAGACCAGATCGAGGCCATACTCATCGCAGGCTGCCCGCAACGGGTCGGCCTCCTCGGCTGGGAGGTCGGGAACGACGAGGCCCGCAATGCCGGCCGCAGCCGCGCGGGCGACGAACTGTTCAGGGCCGCTGCTCGCGGCCGCGCCGCTCGCTTCCGAGGCGCGTCGCGTCTCGCCGTCGCTATCTGGGGGACTGTACTGGTAGATGAGATTGTAGTAGGTCATACAGACCAGCGGTACGTCGACCGCGAGATCCTCGACAAACTCGAAGAACAGTTCGGGCGTCATGCCACCTTCCAGCGCGCGAACGATCGCGCCCTGGATCGTCGGCCCCTCGGCGATCGGCTCGGAGAACGGCAGGCCGAGTTCGATCACGTCCGCGCCGCCGCGGGCGAGGGCTTCGACGTACTCCTTCGAGGCCTCGTAGCTCGGATCGCCGACCGCGAGATACGGGATGAACGCGGGGCCGTCGTCGAAGGCTGCGGCGATTGCGCTGTTTGCGGCCGCGCCGTCGCTGCGGCGGGTCTCGGCTGCCTGCCCACTGTCGGCCATTCAGATCCCCTCCGAGAACATCGACATATCCGGGGCGTTTGGGATATCGCGGGCCTCGGTCTCCTCGATAGCCGCCTGGAGATCCTTGTCGCCGCGGCCGGAGACGTTGACGACGACGGTGCCGGAGAGTTCGTCGGCGTAATCTTCGAGATAGCCGAAGGCATGCGCCGTTTCGAGGGCTGGAATAATCCCCTCGGTGTTCGACAGCCGGTGGAAGCCTTCGAGGGCTGCATCGTCGTCGACGGCGACCGGTGTGACGCGATCCTCGTCGACGAGGTGGGCGAGTTCGGGGCCAACACCCGCATAATCGAGCCCCGAGGAGATGGAGTGTGATTCCATGATCTGGCCGAAGCTATCCTGCAAAAGCTTCGTGCGCGCGCCGTGGAGAACGCCCTCGTCGCCGGTCGACAGCGACGCGGAATTAGGTGCGACACCTGCTTCCTCGTCGACAGCCAGCGATGAGCCGCCGGCCTCGACAGCGACGAGATCCACGTCCTCGTCGTCGACGAAGTGGGCGAACGCCCCCATCGTGTTCGAGCCGCCGCCCGCGCAGGCGACAACGGAATCCGGGAGGCCGCCGGTCTGCTCGCGGGTCTGTGCTCGCATCTCCTCGGAGATCACCGCATGGAAATCACGCACCATCACCGGGAACGGGTGGGGGCCGACGACGCTGCCGATGACGTAGTGGGTCGTCTCGACGCTGGCGGCCCAATCGCGCATCGTCTCCGAGATGGCTTCCTTCAGCGTGCCGCGGCCCGCAGTGACCGGCTTCACGTCCGAGCCGTTGAGCTTCATCCGGAAGACGTTGGGTCGCTGGCGGTTGATGTCGCGTTCACCCATGTAGATCGTACAGGGCATATCGAGATGCGCGGCCGCCATCGCCGTCGCCGTCCCGTGTTGGCCCGCGCCGGTTTCGGCGATGATCCGGTCTTTGCCCATGTACTTGGCGAGGAGCACTTGGCCAAGCGCGTTGTTCAGCTTATGCGCGCCGCCGTGGAGCAGATCCTCGCGTTTGAGATAGACCTCGCAGTCGTATCGCTCCGAGAGCCGATCGGCGCGCTGCAGCGGCGTCGGTCGGCCGCCGAAATCCGCCAGCCGCTGGCGGAACTCGTCCATGAAGCCATCCTCGTTGTTGACGACGTATCGCTCGTAGGCGTCGGTCAGCTCCTGGATCGCCGGCATCAGTGCCTCAGGAACGTACTGGCCGCCGTAGTCGCCGAACTTCCCGTTGTTCGTTGTGGTGCTCGTCTCGTCGTCTGTCGCGTGCTCCGTGCTCATTGTGTGTTCCTCTCGTGTGGCATGGTCATGTAACCCTCGTTTGTCAGCTCCATTATTCGGCCCCGGTCAGCCGCTCGGTGTTTGTCTGTGGGTCGCCGTCCATGATCGCCGAGCCGATCAGCAGGCCGTCCGCACCGGCCTCCCGCATCCGGCGCACGTCATCGACCGTCGCAACGCCGCTTTCGGCGATCAACGTCACGTCGTCGGGGGCGTCCGGAGCCAGTTGTTCAAACGTCGCCAGATCGACGTCCAGCTTGGCGAGATCGCGGTTGTTGACGCCGATCACCTCGGCACCGGCGTCGATCGCAGCGTCGAGTTCATCTTTCGTGTGTACCTCGACGAGCACCTGAAAGCCGCGGTCGCGGGCGGCCGCAAGCATCGGTTCGAGGTCGTCGCCGAGGAATCGGGCGATCAGCAAGATCACGTCGCTGTCGGCGGTGTCGAGTTGGGCCTCACGCAGAATGAAATCTTTGCGCAACACCGGCACGTCGACCGCCTCGCGGACGCGCCGAAGATTCTCGATCGAGCCGCCGAAATGTTCCGGTTCGGTCAGTACCGACAGCGCGGCCGCGCCGCCGTCAACCATCGCTTTCGCCGCGGCAACCGGGTCGGCGTCGTGTTCGCCGTCGGTCGTCGGACTCGTCGGTTTTACCTCCGCGATCACCGGGACGCGCCCGTCGCGTTCGGCCGCGGTAAACGCCGCCGACAACGACCGCGGCGTCACCGACAGCCGCTCGTCGCCGCCCGGGCGGTCGGCCGCCGCATCGAGGATCGACTGCACTTCCGGGGCCACCTCCCTTGTTGGTTCGTTCATCTATGTACATCGATGTACGTATCTGTACATAAGGCTTGCGTCGTGAGCCGGAACTGTTGAGAGGCGGCAGCGACTGACTCCGGGTAATGACGCCCGGAATCTACGCCCGCCGGTTCGACGAGCTCGGTACCGTCATCCAGCTTGGGATCGCCAGCGGCCAGGTGATCGATGTCTCGTTCCCTGATGCGGTTCCTGCCGACGCCGCAACCGAGCATGAGGTGTTCACGCTGATCGACGACTACCTCGACGGCGATCGCCTCGCGCTCACCGAGGTGGAGATCGCACTCACCGTGCCGACCGACCACCGCCAGGTACTGTCGGCCCTGCAAAACGTCTCGGCCGGCAACACGGTGACCATCTCGCGGCTGGCCCGCCTGGCCGGGATGGACGAGGACAGCGAGGAGGATCAGGCGACTGTTCGGGACGCACTGCGAGCAAATCCGATGCCACTGTTGATCCCGGATCACCGCGTTCGTGACGCACAGGGAGCGACACCGCCCGATGTTGCTGCGACGCTCCGAGATCTTGAGGAATAATGACACCTAGGCCAGCGACACGGGGACAATTCGACGATGGCCCTCACCAGCTATGGTGAATCGCCAGACGTAGCTTGATTTCACGGGTTCAGTGACTACTTGATATTGTGAACGACACACATCAGGACGAGTTCACGGAATTCACTGTACAAAGTTCGCGAACGCACGGTATCGCCGAGCGTGCGCCTGATCGTCGAAAAACCGGTTTTACACATCGCTCGTTGATGGTATCGGGGCACATCGATCCGCGCCTTATGAGCGTAGTCGATAGGCCGAAACTCACGATATTTGATCAGCGGTCTCACGTCCTCTTCGCGGAGTTTGTTGGGTAAGTGCACATAGCCGTAATCTTATTACTAGAGATCATATGCCTACCCAAAATTTTTTATTAAAATGTGCTATTAGCTGATTTATTAGCAAATCAGAAAACCTTCGAACGAAAGTCGAGGATGTACAGAGAATGGTCGAAGAAGACTCATCTGTAGGGTTGCAATATCTGGATGAATTGGATTCATGGATTCTTGACGAGGATGATCATGTGAGATACACCGCCTTAGATATCTGTATCAAACTATCTGGAGACCACCCACTTCAGATACAAAATCTGCTTTCTGTCATTATTTCACGATTAGATGACGTCGATTTGCGTGTCCGTGGAGCAGCCCTGACAGCGACGTACAACCTGGCTGTATGGTATCCACACCAGCTGGGGAGTACAACAGAGTTGCTCTATAAAATCAGCACTGATGGTGAAGTTGAAAAAGAGCAAGCAGTGGCGGTAGGTATCATCTCACGGATCGCTCTCTTACGTCCTGATTTAGTTACACCCAGAGTGAAGATCCAACAATGTCTTGATCAGTTCACCAGCAGGGATAATGCGGAAAGTCTGTTGGATGATTGTGCGATTGATATTGAAACTGTAGAAGCGGCGATCAAAGTATTAGATGGTGGAGATATGGCAAGCAGACCACTTGAGTCGGATTTAGCGCCCACCCCGCGCAAAACGGGATTAAGCAAACCTGCGATGGTTGGATTTACGTGGTTTTGGCGAGTGATCCTGTTTCTTTCCATTGGAATCATATTTTGGGTGAATCTCTTCCGTTGGGCCTGGAAATATGACCATCTGACCCCGGAAGGCAGGATCGCGGTGATGATGGAGGAAATATCGAAAGTAAAGTTTTTCAAAAATACGAAGCAGCGAACACTCTACCTTCGATCATCGATGTGGCCTACAGCTGTTCAGGTGCTCCGATTCCTTCCCGGTCGAACACCCACATCAGAGAGTTTCTCACAGGAAACACGGCCCTTACCCGACGATTGGGGACGAAGAGCCAGTATAGTGCGCGAGCGGGATGGCTACCGGTGCCGCAACTGTGGAGTTGGGGGTGGACCAAACGGGGATGCCGAACTCCACGTCGATCATGCAAAGCCACGCAGTGTTGGTGGGCATGATCAGGGCCTGAACCTGCGCACACTGTGCCGTAGCTGCCATGAGGCCAGACATGCACGGGTGTTCGCACAATGAGTACGTACTATGATATTTTGGAAGTATCTGAGGATGCTTCTCAAAAAGAAATAAAAAAAGCATACCGTGAAAAAGTAAAAGAGACACACCCAGATCAGTCCGATCATCCCAATGCGGCGCAGTTGTTCATGCAGGTACAGGAAGCAAACGACATTCTCAGTGATCCCCAGAAACGGGAAAAATATGATAATGGCACCTTAGGTGGGAGATCCCACGATACTGGAACACAGCACACCCAGAGTACTCAGACACGTCAAACTCAGTCTACTGCTGAGGCTGACCGTGATGATGTTGGGTGGCGTAGTTTTACCCGAGGATCTGACCCAGCGGAACAGATCTGGGATCAAGAGGTAAATACCGGTGAGAAACCCCCTACTCCAGATTCTATATCACAGTCATGGCTGAAATCAAAAGCAGCCCACATTGGGATGGCGACCACCGGTGGGGCTATCGGATACTTGTTTGCGGATAACTTCATCAGTGCAGTGTTCTCGATAACAACTGACCCCTGGGGAACAATGAATATGGGGTGGGTCGGATTTGTCGTATTGATTCTAGCGTTGGTAATTTCCATTGGAATCTTCGAGGTTATCGTAGGCACTCACCGTCGTATCTACAAACTCAGTTGATTACCGGACGGATCTTCGGGAACCTTCGTGATGGAAGTTTCAAGACTAAAATCTGCCTTTCAGGGAGGAGAGAACGTCAATAAAATCAAACGTTTGATTCTCTCATGTTACCTGTGTGGTTCGATACGGTTGGTACTAGGACTATAACAAAGAGCCGTTCCGGTGGAACTTGTATTCTGGTTGATTAGTGTGATTTCAATGTGTGTCGTCGCTTGGCTTTGAAACTCGGTATCTCATCGTAAATACGATATCGACTGTACGGCACTATCTAGTTGAGTACCTCCTCAGCAGGTGTTTGTCCATCGAGGGCTTGATTGGGTCGCTGTCGATTGTAATGGTATTTGAACCGGTTCAGCCAGCGGCCACCGTCGGCGGGTCTGATTGTGTTTCGGCGAGATCATGCGTCCAGTTCCACACAGCTCCACGGGAGCGATCGATCCTGAGTACATCCAAGACAGCGACGATCTCCCGAAGAGACAATCCCATCGAGTGAAATCGCACCCCGAACACCCGCACGGGTGTCGGGGTACGCTCATTCTCCCAAACCTCTTGCTCTGCTAAGTCTATCGTCTCCCTGAGCAGGTCTGCGAGTATCATGATCGCCAGCCACTGTGGACTGCTCGTTGCTCAGATTCACTGAACTAGACAGTGCCCCAGATTAGGAAACACCTTCCACAATCTACTCGTCAACGTAGCTCAGCAGCCGGATCGCGCCGAACACGAAGAGGGCTGCCCCCAGCGGCCCATCAAACTCGAAAAGGTTCGGCACGTCGAAGCCGACGAGAACACTGCCCAGCACCATCGCCGAGACCGGGATCGCCGTCCGGGGTTCGACCGGCTCGATCCGTTGGAGCGCGAACCACACGAAGGCGACGGTTCCGCCGACCAACGAGAGGATCGACAGGAGGTGGCCCTCGGCGTCGCCGACGATGACAAACAGACTCCCAAAGGCGATGGCGACGGTCGCAGCCACCAACGGAAGATCATCGGGCTCAATGTCGATCTCGACGTCCATACACGAGCCTCGAAAAACAGCGTCTTGAAACCCCCGTTCCCGGCAGTTCTCTTACTGTGGGCTGGGGCTGGATGGGCCGGCGACGCTGCCGTCCTGCAGCGCGGAGCCGGTGATGTTTTTCAGCCGGGCGACAAGCGAGTCGGTCTCGGCTTCGCCTTCCAGGGCGACATCGAGCACTTCGCTGATGTGGCTGACAGGAATGATCTCGACCATATCCTTGTACTCGTCTTCGATCATCACATCCTGTTCGTTGGCCTTCGGGATGATGACGCGCTTGCAGCCGGCCTTGGCGGCGGCCTCGATCTTGTGGGTCACCCCACCGACCGGGAGCACGTCGCCGCGAACCGACAGCGAGCCGGTCATCGCCAGATCCTGGCTGACGCCGACGCCTTCGAGCGCGGAGATGACCGCGGTGGCAACCGTGATCGACGCGCTGTCGCCGTCGACACCCTGCTGGCCGGTCTGGACAAACTGGATGTGGATATCCTTCTCGGCGATGTTCTCGTCGGAGAACTTTTTGATAATTGCCGAGACATTTTGCACCGACTCCTCAGCCATCTCCTGAAGCTGGCCGGTGGCGATCACCTGACCGCCGCTTTGGGTTGGCGTAATCTCAGCCATCACAGGCAGCATGATCCCGGAGTCCTCACCCATCACCGCAAGGCCGTTGACGCGGCCGACCTCGTAGCCATCGGAGACCTGCAGCTCGTAGTCCTTCCGTTTCTCGATGAACTCATCGGCGAGCTGCTGTTCGATCGACCGGGAGCGTTCCTTGGCTTGCAGGACGTGATCGCGGGTCGTGTACTCGGCGTCCTCGGCGCGGGCGATATCGCCGGCGACGCGGACAAGCCCGCCGAGATCCCGGAAGTGCAGCGTAAGCTGGCCCTTCCGGCCGGCGCGTCGTCGTGCCTCAAGGACGACCTCCTCGATCGCCTCGGCGTCAAACGGCGGCAACCGACCGTCGTTGGCGACCTCCTGAGCCACGAATCGAACGTACTTCTGGCGCATCTCCAGGGTGTCGTCGATGGTGTCGTCCATGTAAACCTCGTAGCCGTATCCCTTGATCCGGGAACGGAGCGCGGGGTGCATGTTCTCCATGGCGTCGAGGTTGCCGGCGGCGATCATGATGAAGTCCGTCGGCACCGGCTCGGTTTGCACCATCGCCCCCGAGGAGCGTTCGCTCTGGCCGGTGATCGAGAACTCACCCTCCTGGATCGCGGTCATCAGCTTCTGCTGGGAGCGAACGTCGAGGGTGTTGATCTCGTCGACGAACAGCACGCCCTTGTTGGCTTTGTGGATCGCCCCGGCCTCAACGCGGTCGTGGCTGGGCGTCTCCATCCCACCGGACTGGAAGGGGTCGTGGCGCACGTCACCGAGCAACGCGCCGGCGTGGGCACCGGTGGCGTCCTTGAACGGCGCGCTCGTGGTGTCGGCGTTGTTGACCAGCAGGTTCGGGATCATCGCATCGCCGCCACGCGACGCGTAGCGGAAGGCGAGATAGACGATCCCAGCCGCCAAGATCCCAAGCAGGATCTGGCCGGCGATGATGAGGGCGTACCCCAACACGACGGCGATGATGATCCACATCAGGAAGGTGCGCATCTGATCGCGCTTGCGGGCCTCCTCCTTGTGGGCGTCGACGATCTGTTCACCCTTGCCGGCCGGCACCGTCCGCACCTTCGGCTTGTTGCCGTCGTCGGGGTTGTGGTAGATCAGCACATCTTGGAGCTCCTCTTTGGGGAGGAGCTCGGTCATCGCCTTCGCCAGCATCGATTTGCCAGTCCCTGGCGAGCCGATCATCATAACGTGTCGCCGCTGGCGGGCGGCCTTGATGATCACATCGCGGGCGTGTTCCTGGCCGATGACCTGATCGACGAGCCGGTCGGGGATCTCCACGTCCTCGGTGCTGTCGATCAACAACCCACCAAGCAGGTCGTCCTCGTCGGGGTCGTCAGCGACGGGCGCGCTGACCTCCACCTCGCTGCCGAGCTCCTCGATCGTCCCGGCTGTCCCCTCGGTGTCGCTCGGCTCGTTGCCACGGGTGCGATCGTGGTCGGGGTTTGAATCGAAGGCGTCCTCGTCGGCGATCGTCGACTCGTCGTGGCTCGGCCCCGTTGGCGGCCACATCTCGTCGTCCGGCTCGTCGCCGGCAGCCGGCTGATCGCCGTGCTCGTCGTGTGGTTGGTCGCCGGCCACATCCTCCGGCTCGCCGGCCGTCTCGTCGCTGTGAGACGCCTCCTCGTCGGCGTCCGGCTGGCCGTTTTCGGCGACCTCCTCGGAGTGCCCGGGCTCCGAGGCCGTCTCCTCGGCCTCCGTATCGGGAGGCCCGTCGTCTGTGTCCGTGTGGTTGCTCATAGAACGGGTTCGCTACGAAGAGGAACGGCGCGCCGACTGATATACTTTCTCCCCTTGTGAAAAGTCGCCAATATCGCTAATTTCGGCGGTAGCGGTGCTGTATCGATTATCCTCGGTCGCGCCGTTGACTCGCCGTACTTATAAAGGGCGATCCGGTAACGTTCGGTATGCGGGGATTCTATATCGGCCGGTTCCAGCCCTACCACGAGGGCCACCACCACATGGTCGAGGAGATCGCCGAACAGGTCGACGAACTGGTGTTGGGCATCGGCTCGGCCGGCGACTCCCACACCCCACGCAACCCGTTTACCGCCGGCGAGCGCGTGATGATGGTCACCAAATCCGTCGCCGAGTTTGATCTGCCGACCTACGTCGTCCCCATCGAGGATCTCGACCGCAACTCGGTGTGGGTCAGCCACGTCCAGAGCATGTCGCCGGCCTTCGATGTCGCCTTCTCGAACAACCCGCTGGTGATCCGGCTCTTCGAGGAAGCCGGCGTCGAGGTGCGACAGTCACCGATGTTCCGCCGAGAGATCCTAGAGGGGTCGGAGCTCCGAGAGCGCATGGCCGACGGCGAGGAGTGGGGGTCGTTGGTGCCCGATCCGGCGGCAGCCGTCATCGAGGAGTGCAACGGCGTCGACCGCATCCAACAGGTCAGCGACAGCGACGGCGCGGACACCGCCAACAGCTGACGACCATGCTCACGCTTGCCTCTGATTTTGGCAGCCCCTACCCGGCGGCGATGAAAGGCGTCATTCTGTCTCGCACGGATGCCCAACTGATCGATATCGCTCACGACCTGCCGCGCCAGGATCCCCGCGCGGCGGCCTTCTGGCTCCGGGAGACGATCCCGTGGTTTCCGCCGGCCGTCCATCTCGCGGTTGTCGACCCCGGCGTCGGCACCGATCGCCGGGCGATCGCCGTCCGCGTCGGCGACCACGCGATCGTCGCCCCCGACAACGGGCTGGCGCGGCCGGTCGTGCGACGACTCTGTGCAGAACACACCGACGCGCCGATAGTTGCTGCCTTCGAGATCACCATCGACGACCCGGCGTCGACGACATTCCACGGACGGGATGTCTTCGCGCCCGCGGCCGCCGAGATTCATGCCGCCGGCGTCAACGACATGGCCGAGATCGATCTCCTCAGCCGGATCGATCTCGGTTCCTGTGTCGACATCGCGTTTCCAACCCCGGCTGTCGACGACGGAGTGATCCACGGCGAGGTGCTCGTCGTCGACGACTTCGGCAACGTTATCACGAACATCCCGGGCGAGGAACTCGACGGCGTCGAAACCGCAATCGTCAACGACGCAAGCGTGCCGGTCGTCGAGACGTTCGCCGGCGTCGATCGCGGTGAGCGGCTGCTCACCGTCGGGAGTCACGGCTACGTCGAATGCGACGTAAATCAGGGGCGCGGCGACGAGGCGTTTGGGCTCGCTGTCGGTGATTCTGTTCGGCTCTCGCTGTCGTCGACTCCTGAGAGCTTCTAAGCGTCCATCGGCACCCGCGGCAGCGTCAACACCATCCGGGTTCCAGTCTCGGATCCGTCGATCCGTACCTCACCGCCGAGCAGCGAGACCGTCCAGTGGACGAGCCACAGCCCAAGGCCGCTGCCGTGTTGGAGCTTGGTTTCCTCGCCGTGTTCGATCGCCTCCCACTCGTGTTCCGGGATCCCGAGGCCGTTGTCGGTGACGGTGATCTCGACCCACTCCTCGCTGTGGCCGTTGCCGGCCGGCGCGGCCGTGATCGTAAACGTCGGTTCAGCGGTGTCGTTGTAGCCGAGCGTCGTCGTCAACAGCTCTTTGAGCGCGATCCGGAGGCGACTGTCGGCCCGCACCGCCAGCGGCTGGTCGAGCGTCGTTGTGATTGTCGCCTCGGGATGGGCTTCCTCGAACTCCGCGGTCACCGCCGCAAGGAGATCAGCAACCGGATACCGGGCGTCGGCCGGCGGCTCCTGTTCGAACAGCGAGCGCACCGTTGCGGCCTTCTCGCTCAGCGCGGCCAGCTCCGTCGCCCGCTGTTCGATCGCCTCAACGAACCACAACACCTCCTCGTCGTCGAGCTGCTCGCCCAGCAGCGTCGCGTTCCCCTCGATGACATTGATCCCGTTGCGGAGGTTGTGCCGGAGGATGCGGTTGAGCACCGACAGCTGTTCTTCCCGGAGTTGGCGCTCGGTTACATCGGCCTCGATAGCGACAAAGTGGGTGATATCGCCGACGCTGTTTTCGATCGGTGAGATCTCCTGTTCGACGTGGTAGAGCTCACCGGATTTGCGTTGGTTGACCAGCTCCGCTTCCCACGTTTCGCCGGCAAGGATCGTCTCCCAGAGCTCCTCGTAGAACGCCTCCGGCTGTCGCCCGGAGGCCAGGATATTGGGGTTTTCTTCGAGAACCGCCTCGCGGCTGTAGCCCGTCTGTCGTTCGAAGGCGGGGTTAACGTATTTGATCTCGCCCGCCCGGTCGGTGATCACGACCGCGTTGCCGACGTTTTCGACAGCGCGACGGAACAGCTGGAGATCCTGTTCGCGCTCCTTGCGCTCGGTCACATCCTCCTGGAAGCCGATGAAGTTGACAACCGCGCCGTCGTCGTCGCGGACGGGCGCGATCGTCACCCGGTTCCAAAACGCCGTTCCGTCCTTCCGGTAGTTCCGCAGCTCGACGCTGACGGGCTCCTCGTTGTCGATCGCTTCCCGCATCGCAGCGACCGGCTCCTCACGGGTGCCCGGGCCTTGGAGATACCGACAGTTCCGACCGGTGGCCTCGGATTTGGGGTAGCCGGTGAGTTCCGTATAGCCGTCGTTGACATACACCATCGGGTTGTCCGGCTGGCTCGGATCGCTGATCGTAATGCCGATCGGCGCGCCATCGATCGCCTGTGTTTTGAGCTCTAGCTCCTCCCGGTAGGCTTTCCGCTCGGTGATATCCCGGATCGACAGCAGGATCGATGTGTCGGTGCTCGTCTCGAAGGTCGTCGCCGAGATCTCGATCGCCCGCTGCTCGCCGGCTTTCGTTTCGCAGGTGAGCTCGTCCGTCCAGGCGTTGCCAGCCGCGATGAGATCCTCGAAAAACGCCGCAAGCTCGTCGGGCTGGTCGGGCGCAAACAGTTCGGCTGGCTCCGTTTCGAGGATCGTCGCCCGTGAGTAGCCAAGCAGGTCGCTGGCGGCGGGGTTGCAGGCGGTGATGAGCAGCGACTCCGCATCAAGAACGAAGGTCGCGTCGTTGGTCGCCTCAAAGAGCCGCTCGAACCGGGTCTGGATGTCGGCGTACCGCTGGGCGAGCTCGGCGGACTGCCGCCGCCGAACCAGCAGATTCTCCAGCCGCCGGTATAGCGTCGCCCGATCGATCGGGGCGGTGACAACCTCATCGATCAGCGAGAGGTCGTCATCGGTGTCGACACCCAACTGTGGGGGTGTCTCAGCGGGCCGGTCGCGCCGAAGCAACAACACCGGCTGAAACGTTGGATCGAGTTCGGCCTTCCGTCGTTCGATCGCCTCGCGGTAGGCCGGAAAGCTGCGGTCATCGATGAGATAGCAGTCGACGGCCTGCAGTTCGTCGGCGACGATGACCTCGTACCGGTCGCTGAGCATCGCCCGGATCGCCTCGCGGTCGGCCTCGTTGGTGACGATGAGTTGGAGCCGATCGACCGTGTCGGAGGGACTGTCGACCATCGCGGTGTCACTCCGCTCGGTGGCCGGTGCCCTGCATGATCCCGTGGACGTTCTGGAAGGGGCCTTTGACCTGAAGGCCCTCGTCGCTGACGATCGCAAACCGATGGAACCGGCTGTCGAAATCGCCCAGCCGTTTTTTCAGCACGCCGATCGCCCGCTGAAGCTCGCCGTCGACCTCGACGTATGAGAGAAAGATGATGTTGTCGGCGATGTAGCTGGTGTTCGTGCTTGTCGCCTCCGGAAAGCCGGTCAGTGCGTTTGATTCGTCGGTGATGATCGTCGCCACATTGCGGTTTTTCAGCAGCCGAGTGAGCCCGTGGAGCCGGCGGACAAGTCGCTGGTCGTCGCCCTGCAAGGAGAGCTTGTAGCCTGCAAGCCCGTCGATGAAGACGGCGGCCGGATCGTGGGTTTCGACCTCATTGACGACGTATTGGCCGAACTCCTCGGCCGACCGCACCAGCGGCTCGATCTCGGTGAGTTTGAGCTGTCCCGTCTCCCGGAGCTCCGAGACCGGGATCCCGAGGTTCTCACACCGGTAGGTGAACTGATCGATCGACTCCTCGAAAAGATAGCCGAGAGCTGTCCCACCGTCGGCGGCGATCCCCGAAAGGATCTGCGCGCCGGTCGTCGATTTGCCGATCCCCGTTGGCCCGGCGATAAACGACACCGAGCCGCGTTCGATCCCGCCGCCCAACAGCGTGTCCAACGCTTCGTGGCCGGTCGTGAGCAACGCCGGATCGAAGGTTCGGTCGTCGTGTTCGGGGATGATCTGTGGGTAGATCTCGATGCCGTTGTCGCGGATCTCAAGGCCGTGAGTGCCGTCGACCTGTCCCAGCCCGCGGTGTTTCGGGACGGCGATGCGGCGTTCGCTCTCGTCCAGAGAGAGGTTGACAACGCCGTCGCTGAGCGATTCGAAATCGTCGTAGCTGCTGCCGTGTGGCACCCCGCGGCTGACTGTCCGCGTGGTGACGGTCGTCACCCGCCGATCCCGGAGAAACCGGATCAGCGACTGGAGGCGTTTGCGGTACTGGTACTCGTCGCGTTCGACGTACTGTAGCTGGGTGATCGGATCGATCAACAACCGGTCGGGATCGACCGAGTCGATGACCTCCTTGATATCCTTCGTGAACCGTTCGGATTCGACCTCGGCGGTCTCGACGAGATCATAGGAGATATCCTCGGCGAAAAAGTCGGTGCCGGGGCCGATATCGAGAAACTCGGCGTCGCTGATGTCGATCGATAGCTGGGCGGCGTTGAGCGCGATGTCGGCCTCCGACTCCTCGCCGTGGATGTAGACAACTGTCTCACCGTTTTCGATACCGGCTTCGAGAAAGTGCTGGCCGAGCAGCGATTTCCCGGTTCCAGAAACGCCTTGGACGAGATAGGTTCGGCCCCGGATGTAGCCGCCGTGGAGAAGCTCGTCGAGCTCGGCGATCCCGGTGTTGATCGGCTCGATCTCGTAGTCGGTGGCGGAAGATTCGTCCTCTGTCATTGTCTGATAAGCTGTGGTTTGATGCTCGCACGTGGGCCAATCAAACCGAACCGCGTATGCCAAACAAAGGCCAGCGTGTTCACTTAAACGTGTGCAAGCGAAAAAACACAGAATCAGGGGAACCGCTGTCAGGCCGACAGCGAGCGGCGAACGCTGGGAGATAGCCACCGAGCGGCGATCGTGGTGAGCAGCCAGCGAGCGGCGTTAGTTGTCGGAGCTGATCACGTCGTCGATGCGGAGGATCATCGTCGCGGCCTCGGTCGCCGAGTCGACAGCCTCGTGTTTGACAGCGGCGGGGTCGAGGATGTCCTCCTCGACCGGGTCGCCAACTTTGCCGGAGCGGCCGGTCGAAACAAGGCCGGCTCGGCCTTGGGCGTCGTGGCGGGCGCGGAGATCGACCAGCGCGTCGATCGGATCCATCCCGGTGTTTTCGGCGAGCGTGCGCGGCAGTTCGTCGACAGCGGTGGCAAAGGCCTCGATGGCGAGCTGTTTGCGGCCTTCGACGCTGGCGGCGTGACCCCGAACATAGTCGGCGATCGCGATCTCAGCTGCACCTGCACCGCCGACGACGCCGCCGGCATCGAGGGCGGCGATCACGACATCAAGAGCGTCGTTGAGCGCGCGTTCGAGCTCGTCGACAACGTGGTCGGTGCTGCCGCGGACGAAGAGGCTGACGTGGGCGGCGTCGGCACCCTCGACGAACGTGAACTTGTCCTCGCCGTAGGTCTCGATGCTCAGCGACGCGGTGGTGCCGAGATCGGACGCTTCGATATCCTCCAGCGTGCCGAGCTGGCGGGCACCGGTTGCCGCCGCGATGGCGTCGGCATCCGAGGAGCCGATATCCTCGAAGGCGACGATCCCCTCGGTTGCGAGGCGGCTGGCGACGCGGTCGTCGATGTCGCCGGTGACAAACAGGAGCTCGATGCCGGCGTCGGCGATCGCATCGGCGTACCCTTCCAGCTCCTCTTCCTCGGCCGCGATAGCCTCGTTGAGCTGATCGACATCGGTGATGTTGTACTCGGCGTCAGCCTCGCCGGTGTCGAACTCCAGATCCGTATCGAGGATCGCCGTCGTCGCATCCGACAGCTGGCTCGGAGCTGTGTCGTCGAGCGGTGTTTCGTCGATGACGACACCCTCGATCAGTTCGGTCGCGCTCGTCGACGCGCCCGGATGGGTGTGGATGTGGATATCCTCGCGGTCGACACCGGCGTCGGTGGCGACCTGCTGTACCGCGCTGACGACCGGTTCGGCCAGGGCCTCGACGGTCACGTCGCCGGTGCCCTTGCCGGTCATACTGGAGCGGGCGACCGCTTCCAGCGTGTCGTCGTTGAGATCGACATCGAGCGTCTGGTCGTCGATCGCCTCGTGGGCGAGTTCGGCGGCCTCGTGGTAGCCCTCGACGATGACGGTGGGGTGAAGATCGGAGTCGAGCAGTTCCTCGGCCTCGGCGAGCAGTTCGCCCGCGAGCACGGCCGCGGTCGTCGTCCCGTCGCCGACCTCAATTTCTTGCGTTTCGGCGACCTCGACGAGCATCTGGGCGGCGGGGTGCTCGATATCCATCGTGTTGAGGATGGTCGCCCCGTCGTTGGTGATCGTCACATCGCCCGAGGAGCCGACGAGCATCTTGTCCATCCCTTTCGGGCCAAGCGTCGTCCGCACCGAGTTGGCGACGGCCTTGCCGGCCCGGATGTTGGAATCCTGGGCGTCCTCGCCCTGCGTTCGTTCGTTGTCCTCCGAGAGAATTACCATCGGTTGCTGTCGTTGTGCCATGAAGAATCGCCTCATCCGATGATGGTTTGCAGTTCTATATAAATCCATCGACCTTCGACAACACAAATCGCCAGCAAGCGTCGTGTGACCTCCTCACACACCGACAGATATTGTGGCATATCAGGCGGAGATTGTGATATGCCAAGCGGAGATTGTGACACAAAATACCATGATTTTGCGGCGATCAGGCCACCATACCGGTCGGCTACGCCACAAACTGTCTGCAACAATTATGTGGGCCGCCGGTAAGGCTCAGACAATGCTTGAGTTGGAACACGGGTTTCGCGTGGTCGACATCCACGGGCATCTCGACCACGACGAGGTGGCAGTCTCCACCCACGGGCGCAACGTGGGCCCCGACCGACTCGAACGGGAGTGCCACCAGGCCGGCGTCGTCCGGACGGCCGTCTCGCCGACCCAGCGGCCGCGCGACATCGGCTATGTCCGGGCGAACAACGCCGTGGCGCGGCTCAGCGTCGACCGCCCGTTTCTCGCCTTCGCGCGGCTCAACGGCCCGCTTGCGGCCGCCGAAAGCCCGATCTCGACGTTCCGCAACATCTACGCGCCACGGGAGACCCACCACACCCGCCCGGGCGATATCGAGCAGTACGCCTACGACGACCGATTCCATGGCTTCGTGCTCGATCCGATCCACGACGGCCTGCCGAAGGAGCCGGTGCGCGAGGAGCTTGCCGCTGTCGACCTCCCGGTGATCGTCTACTGCCGAGAAGGATTCCCACCGTCAGCGGCCGCCGACACGCTTCTCACCGACGGCTATCCCGTCGTCCTCGCGGGCTTCGGCGGCTACCCGATGGCCGAATCACGGATGGAGACCGCCCTCGCACTGCTCGATGAGTACGACCACCTCTATCTCGACACCTGTGCGGTACGCTCCCGGGAGCTGCTGGAACGCGGCCTGCAAGAGCATCCCGACCGGATCATCTTCGGCAGCGGCACACCGGAGATCCACCCGAACGTCGCCGTCATGGAGATCCTGACGCTGGATCTCCCGGAGGATGCGATGCGACGCGTTTTCAACCGGAATCCAAGCCGGCTCGTCCCCGGCTTTGCTGCCGGAGCCGACAGCTGACCACCGATCGATCGCCGGTCGAGCTATCGATCGGGATCGGTGCCCAGCTCGTATTTCGTCACCGCCCGATCGGCCCGTTTCGAGAGACCGTGTGGGTTGCGCGCGTCGCTTCGATCGCGGGCCCGCGCCACGAGGCCATCGGAGCCGCCGGTAGCGATCCCGGTGAGGACGCGGCGGCCGGTGCCGAACCACGTCGTCGGCTCGGCATCGCCGCGAACCACGTCGCGGGCGGCGGTGATCGCGTCGCTCGCGGCGTGTGACAGCGTCCGGCGGGCAACCGTCGGGCGAAGCCCGTAGTTTTTCACCAGCCGGTAGGCCAACGCCCGATACGTCCACCCCCAATCGCGGTCGGCGCGCCCGCCGTCGGCTTCAAGCTCCCGGCGGACGCTCATCTCGGGTCGCCACGCCACGGCGCGGTCGTTGGCGGCCAGCCGATGGGCCACATCCCACGCGCCACCGGTTTCGAGATATTCGTCGAAGCCGTCGATATCGTCCAACACCTGCCGCTGAAAGGCCACGTTGTGGCCGGCGATCGCGGTGACCGCCCGCCCGGAGATCGTCACCTGCTCGGTCGATTCGGTCGCCACACCGCCCCGAAGCGTTCGGTGGGTTGGGCCGGTGACGACCGGGGCCTCGGTCAGCCCGTCGACGACCGCGGTCAGCCAGTCGGATTCAACCCGGAGGTCGTCGCCGAGGAAGGCGATCACATCGCCGCTGGCGGCGTCGATGCCGGCGTTACGGGCGACGGTGACTGTCCGGGAGGCGACCTCGATGAGCACGTCCACGTCGTCGCGGTCGGTGACCATCCCGGTTGTGCCGTCTGCCGAGGGGCCGTTGACGACGATGAGCTCCGCGTCGGGGGCCTGTTCGGCGACGGCATCGAGACAGCCCCGCAGCTGGTCGCGTCCGTTGAGCGTCGGGACGACGACCGAGAGATCCATATCCGGTGTACTACACCGGCTGCTATATAAAAGAGGTGATCAGCCGGACGGAGGAGGTGTGGTAGCTCGCGGCTATGTATTGCGGTAGTACACCTGTTTCCGGGCGTCCTTGAAGCTGTATCGGGACCCGATCAGCTCGGATTCCTCCAGCCGGTTGAGCGCGTATCGCACCGTTCGATCCGGGAGCAACGACTCCTCGGCGAGCTCGCCCTGCGACAGCGGCTCCTCGCCTTCAAGCACCTTGGCGATGAGCTTCGCGCTCGGCGGCAGCTCCCGGAGCCGCTCGCGGAACTCGGATTCTGAGAGTCGAACTGGATCGTTGGCCTCAACCGGACTAGTGCTCATACCTCTGTGGCCGCCGGGGGCGATGGTAAAGGTTGGCTTCATATGTCGTCGGTTAATATATATTGTATAAGGTCACGAACGTGGGATTCCGGCCGGCTGTGGGTGAGCGCACAATCGACGGAGGGCGTGCCGCGATCACGTCGGTGGGGCATATCCAGTACGGTTTTATCCCTCGGGTGAGCAGTTGTCGTCAGCGTGAAAGGCACCGAGTGGTATCAGGCCGACGAGATCGCCGAGGCCTACGACGACAAGCGATTTTCGGCTGGCGGGCAGTTCATCGATCGCCGCGAGAAAACGGCCGTTCGCAACGCCCTCGGGCCGGTCGCCGACAAGGAGATCTTGGAGGTCGCCTGCGGCACCGGCCGGTTTACGGTCATGATGGCACAGCTGGGAGCCGATATCGTCGGCCTCGACGTGTCGGATGCGATGTTGGCACAAGGCCGCGACAAGGCACAGGCGGTCGGCGTCGACGACACCGTGGAGTTCATCCGTGGCGACGCGGCACGGCTGCCGTTTCCTGACGACCATTTCGATGCCGTCTTCGCCATGCGATTTTTCCATCTCGCCGACCGGCCGGTGACGTTCCTCCGGGAGCTTACCCGCGTGTCGGCGGGGCCGGTGCTGTTCGATACGTTCAATCTCGAAAGCAGCCGCGTGCTGTACAACTGGCTGTTACCGATGGGGTCGCGGCTCTACTCCCGGCAGGGCGTCGAGAGCCTGCTGGCCGACGCCGGGGTCGAACTCATCGACGCCCAGCACGATTTCGTCCTCCCGTATGGATTCTACCGAAGTCTGCCGACGCGGATCGCCCGTCCGTTCCGCAAGCTCGATCGGGCGATCGGCTCGACGGCTGTCGGCGACCGTGTGGCGTCGGTCTCCTACTGGGTTGTCGAGTAACACCGATCAGCCGGCGCGTCGCTAGAAGTCTTCTTCGATGATCTCGCCGACCGCAAAGTTGGATTTGACCTCCGAGACCTCGATCTTGACGCGCTCGCCGATCTCGCCGCCAGGAACGATGATCACGTAGCCGCGCTCGACGCGGGCGATCCCGTCGCCCTGCTTGCCGATATCCTCGATCTCGACGTACCGGAGCTCGCCGGGTTCGACCGGCGGCTGGGGTTCGTCGCTGTCGCCGTCGGCCGTCGAGGAGTCCTCGATCGTCGTCGACGCCGCGGCGGTGTCATCGATCAACGCCACCCGGTAGGTCTCGCCGACCGTGATCTCGCCGGTGTCGACCTCGCGTTTCGGCACCTCGATAGTATACCCATCCTCGGATTCGGTCACAGACGCGCTGAACAGACAGAGGAGTTGCTCTGAGATTTCCATAGATGTCCTCGGTAACGCGTCGTCGACCGATCATAATAGAAGTACCGCCACGGCAGCCCGGCCTGATACAGGCGGGCGGCGTGCCGATCAGGCGGTGTGCCGGTCAGGCGATACGATCAGTTCGCGGCGATGCCATGCTGTCGGTCGCGTGACCGACGTGGATGGGACGACTGAGGGAAGTGCGGCGATCAGTCGTCGGCAGGAGCAGCCTCGATGTCGCGGGTGTTGACATCGATCTCGCCGGTGAGCTCCGTGTAGGGGTACGGCATGCCGATCCCTTCGGCGTCGAAGCGGCGTTTGACGTTTTCGATCCACTGGTTTTTGACGCCACCAGCACCCGTTTCCGAGGGGTTGATCCAGAGCCGACCGTTCAGGACGACCGCGGAGTCAGCAAGGCCCGTGACCGGTGCCGCGGGAGCCGGATCCGCAAGGACACCCTCGATCTTGCTGGCCTCATCGATGATGATCTCGCGGGCGTCTTTCATGCTCGCGTCGTACTCGATGCCGAAATCGAAGGTGAGCCGTCGGGTGTCGTTGGCGACGGGGTTCATCACGACCGCGCTGGCGAGATCGCCGTTTGGCACGGTGATCTGCTCGTTGTTGAACGTGTCAAGTTTCGAGACGCGGAGGTTGATCTCGCGGACGATGCCGTTGTTGCCGTCCCACTCGATGTAGTCGCCGACGGTGAACGGTTTGTCCTTGAGGATGAAGATGCCCGCGACAAAGTTCTCGATGATGTCGCCCGCGGCGAAGGCGACGCCCAAGGCGAGCGCGCCGGCAATCGTCGCAAACGCCGAGAGGATCGCCGGGAAGCCAGAGACCGTTGCGGCGATAGCGACCGCGCCAAGCACGGCGATGACAGCCGCGATACTGGAGCCAAGGCTGACGACCGCCGAGGAGAACTGGCGAGCGTTGAGCCCGCGTTTGACTGCCCGGACGAGCACCGATTTCCCGATCTTATACAGCAACAGGAACGTCACGAGGAACGTGACGACAGTGATCGCAAAGTCAACGACGACGTTTCCGTACTGTGCGAGGAAGCCATCCACGCTGGTCGGCACCTGTAACAATAGTGATGATGTCACAACTGTACCACTGTTTGTGGGGTCATAAAAATGGCTATCAGCCCTCCTCAAAGCGAGAGATGGGTTTTTGTCCGGTGAGGCCCCCGCTTTGGTATGCGCGCAGCGACCTACCACGGCCCCGGCGACATCCGCGTCGAATCCGTTTCTGAACCCGAACTCGACGGCGACCGCGGCGCGATCGTTCGCGTCACCCACACCGCGATCTGTGGCTCGGATCTCTGGTTTTACCGCGGCGAAACCGACCGCGACGTGCCCTCCCGGGTCGGCCACGAACCGATGGGCGTCGTCGAAGAAGTCGGAGATAGCGTTGTCTCCGTCGAACCCGGCGACCGCGTGCTCGCGCCGTTTTTCATCAGCTGTGGCCGCTGTGAGTTCTGCCGGAAGGGCCTCCACACGTCGTGTGTCAACCAAGCCAGCTGGAGCGGCGACAACGGCGGCGCGCAGGGCGAGTACGTCCGCTGTCCCGAAGCCGACGGCACGCTCGTCCGCGTTCCCGACCGCCACGCCGACGACGAGGACACCCTGCGCTCGCTGCTCCCGCTGACCGATGTGATGGGAACCGGCCACCACGCCGCCGTCAGCGCGGGCGTCGACGCCGGATCGACCTGTGCAGTCATCGGCGATGGCGCGGTCGGCCTCTGTGGCGTGCTGGCGGCCCAGCGACTCGGTGCCGAGCGGATCATCGCTATGGGCCACCATGATGATCGGCTCGAAATCGCCGAGGAGTTCGGTGCGACCGACCTCGTGAGCGAGCGCGGCGACGAGGCCATCGAACGCGTCCAGGAACTCACGAACGGGGGCGTCAACCACGTGCTGGAATGCGTCGGTGCGACCTCCTCGATGGAGACCGCCATCGGCGTCGCCCGCCCCGGCGGCACCGTCGGCTACGTCGGCGTGCCGCACGGCCTCGGCGACGGCCTCGATCTGTCACCGTTCTTCCGGGCGAACGTCACCCTCAACGGCGGCGTCGCACCGGTTCGCGCCTACGCCGAGGAGTTGATGGCCGACGTGTTGCAGGGAACGCTCGATCCGTCGCCGATCTTCACCAAAGAAGTCGATCTCGACGGCGTGCCCGAGGGCTACGAAGCGATGGACAACCGCAAAGCCGTGAAGGTGCTCGTCAAACCCTGAGCCGACCGCGTCGACGACGTTTCTAAGTAGGCGCAGTCGAACCCGAACCGAAACACCGAGGATGCGGGTCGCCGAGTGGACGATATGCGCGTTAGCGTCATCGGCGGCAGCAGCGTCGACAGCGCGACCGACGGGGTCGCCGAGGAACTGGGCGAACGACTCGCCGACCACGGCCACGCGGTCGTCTGTGGCGGCCTCGGCGGCGTCATGGAAGCTGTCTGCCGCGGAGCCAGCGAGGCTGGCGGCCACACTATCGGCATCCTGCCGGGCGGCGACCCGGACGGGGCCAACGCCTACGTCGACACCGCGATTGCGACCGATCTCAACCACGCCCGGAACCCGATTGTCGTCATGAACGGCGACGCCGTCATCGCCGTCGACGGCGGGCCGGGAACGCTCTCGGAACTCGGTCACGCCCGCGCGCTCGACAAGCCGGTCGCCGGCCTCGACACCCACCGCGTCGACAGCGTGGACGGGATCGAACACGTCGCAACACCCGCGGCGGCCGTCGACTACGTGGAAGCGGCCGTCTCGAACGTCGAGTAAGTCGCCGGCTCGCAGCCGGCGCGATGTTTTTGCTCGTGGTGACCGTCAGGCGTGTATGGACGTACCACTCTACGATTCGCTGGACGGACAGGTCGCGCTGGTCACCGGCGCGACCCGCGGGATCGGCAAACGCATCGCCGACGGGCTCGTCGACCATGGCGCGACGGTGTACGCCGGCGCGCGAGACACCGACGACATCACCAACGACGACCGGGAAGCAGTCGAACTCGACGTGACAGTCGACGCCGAGCGTGTCGCCGCCATCGACCGCATCAGCGACGAGGCCGGCCACCTGGATATCCTCGTCAACAACGCCGGGGTCATGGACAGCCGCGAGTCGCTGGCCGAGATGAGCGAGGCGACCATCGAGCAGACGCTTTCGACGAATCTCCATGGCCCGATCCACCTCACGAAACACGCCCTCGATCTGCTGTTGCCACAGCCCGGCCCCCGCGTCGTCAACGTCTCCTCGGGGTTGGGCGCGATCACCGAACCGCAGTCCGGCGGGATGCCGGCCTACCGGATCTCGAAAACCGGGCTCAACGGGCTGACCCGGTATCTCGACGGTGAGTACGGGAACAAGGGGTTGCTCGCCAACTCGGTCTGTCCGGGCTACGTCCAGACCGACATGACCGACGGCAGCGCGCCACGAACACCCGAGAAGGGCGCGGAGACGCCGATCTGGCTCGCGCGGTTCAAACCCGACGCCCCGAGCGGGGAGTTTTGGCGGGATCGATCGCCGAAGGACTGGTGAGCGGGCGAGCAGGCAGTGCCTGCCGACGGTCGGCACACTTTGGCGGGGTCAGCACGCTTCAGCGAGGTCGGTAGGGTGCGTGAGACTAAGGGTATAGGGTGCCTACTTACCGTATGAATCGACCCCACCACACGGTTCGACAGCGCAGGTTGGTGGGCAGAACGCGGGCTGGGGGGTTCCAGAGCCGTGGTGGGGCGGGAGCGTAAGATGTCCAGAGATCACAGACACGGCAGGGATATGCATCTCACCCGACGGGCAGCCCTCGGGCTGATCGCCGGCGGTGTCCTGCTGGGCGTGGGCACCTCGGGAGCTTTCGATCAGGTCGAGACCAGGCGCCCTTTCGGGATCGCCGTCGACAACACGACCGCCCTGGTCGGGATCGTCGACCGCGGCCCGGTGAAAAAGAACGCCCGCGAGCCGATGGTGACGATCACGAACAACACCGCCGAGACGGCGACCTACACCATCACGCTCGATAGCTGTGGTGACGGGACGCTCTACGGCCCGAACGGCACCTCCGGCTGTACGGTCGTGTTCACCCTCGCGGCCGGCAACAGCGGGACGGTCGATCTGAGTGCCACGAACACGGGGACGCTCGGCTACAGCATCGGGGTGGCAAGCACCGCCGTTGCCATCGACACAACCGGGAGCGTGACGGCCGAAGCCGGCAACGTCGCCGGCGCGATCCGGATCCAAAAGCCCGTTCGAGATCAGGAGTTCACCGCGGCTCCACCCCAGGGCAATCAGGGGAACGTCTTCGAGATCAAAAGCGTCGATATCCGCGACGACGACGGCGACGATGATCTCGTGGAGGTCGCCTACGAGGTGCGGGAAGGTGGCTCGGGCGGGACGATCGTCGGCCAAAAAACGGTCAGCTTCGCCGCAACCAACCGCTACAATCCGAACGGCAACCCGGCGGAGACGATCGATCCCAACTCGGGGTACACGATCCAAAGCGGGGTGTTGTACACCCTCACCGTCACCGGCACTGACGCCGACGGCAACACCGAAACCTCGACGATCGAAGATACGGCCTAATCGGCGGGCGTCATCAACCGCTCACAGCGGGATTTCGAGGGCCATGCCGATCAGCAGAAACAGCAGGATGAGCCCCACAATCGCCAAGCCGATCTTTTGGAACGTGTTCATCGATATCGACTTATCGGCAACAGGGATCAAAACAGTTGTGCGAACCAGACGAGGGTCGGGGAGGCCGACAGCGGCAGCGATCGGCGGTTAGACGTACAACAACGGGAGCATCAACAACACGCCGGCAGCGATCCCGGTCGCCAACTCGCCGTAGCCGCGACGGGGGAGGTCGACGCCGGTGGCCACCGCCTCCGGGATGAACTCCGTGAGCACGAGATAGATCATCGCGCCGGCAGCAAAGCCAAAGCCAAAGGGTAGGAACGATTCGGCCCAGGTGACGAACGCGAAGGCGATGACCGCGCCGATCGGCTGGGGCAGACTCGAAAAGACGGCCGCGCCGACCATCCGCCACTTTGAGAGGCCCATCGCCCGCATTGGGATGGCGATGGCGGTGCCCTCGGGGATGTTGTGGATCGAGATGGCGATCGTCATGAAGACGGCCAGCAGTGGCACAGAAACCCCGAGCACGCCGACCCCACCCTCTAAGCCGAGTTCCGCAAAGGAGACGCCGACAGCGACACCCTCCGGAAAGCTGTGGACGGTCAGAATCCCGAGAATCAACACGAGTTTCTTGAGGTCGCCCTCGGCGACGGCTTCGACATCGATCGGGTGATCGTGGCTGTGGGTCGCAGCCTCGTGGGCCTGTCCGTGGTCGTGGCCATCGTCGCCACCAACATCGGTCGCATCAAGCACGCGGTCGGCGACCTCGACGAGAACGACCCCCGCGAGCAAGCCGCCGATCATGAGCGTCGGCACCCCCGCGCCAGCGTAGGCCAACCCCTCGTTGACCAGACCGAACAGTGATGCGGCGACCATGATCCCCGAGGCGATCCCCCACAGCGCGACGTTCCAGCGGTCGCTGAACTCCTCGATGAAGAAAAACGGGATCGCCCCAAGCCCGGTCGCCAACGCCGTCAACAGCCCGGCGACGAAGACGAGCGCTAGATCGGCCAAGAAGCTCATACCTCAGTGTTCACAGCGGATCGTAAAGAACGTTTGTGAGTTAGAAATAAAATTTTGTCTAACCTAAAACAGCTCCCGCTGATTGGTCGCCTTCTGCGGAGCCGGTGTCGTTTTGCCCGAGACGCCCGATACGACTGGTATGGATCGACGCAGCTATCTGTCGGCCGTTGGCGCGGTCGGTGCCGGCACGGTTGGCGGCTGTCTCGGCGGGTCAGCGGGTGGATCAAGTCGCTCGGATCTCGCCGTCGAAACGGTTGTCGACGGGCTCACCCATCCGTGGGGGCTGGCGGTCGGTGGCCCCGACGACGCGCTGTTGGTCACCGAGCGCGATCCGGGTCGCCTCCAACGGGTCGATCCCGACGCCGGCACAGCAACCGAGATCACCGGCGTCCCCGCGGTTGACGCCGGCGGACAGGGCGGCCTCCTCGATGTGGCGTGGGGGCCCGACGACACGTGGGTCTATCTCACCTACGCGATCGACGCCGGAGGCAACACAACGACGACCCGGCTCGGCCGCGGACGACTCGCCGCCGGAGGCGATCGACTGACCGACTTCGAGACGCTGTACACCGCCGAACCGGCGGTCGATTCCTCGGGGCACTACGGCTCCCGCGTCGCCTTTGGGGCCGACGACTATCTCTACATGACTGTTGGCGATCGCCAGTTCAAGAACTTCGGCCCCAACCATGTCGCCCAGGATCGGAGCAATGATCTCGGAACGACGCTCCGCCTGCGACCGGATGGCTCGATCTCCGACGACAACCCCTTCGTCGGCGACGCCGATGCGCGGGACGCGATCTACAGCTACGGCCACCGGAACGCACAGGGCCTCGACGTACATCCCGAGACGGGCGCGATCTGGGAAAGCGAGTTCGGCGAGTCCGACGGCGACGAGATCAACATTATCGAGCGCGGCGGCAACTACGGCTGGCCGGTCGCCGACGAGGGCTGTACCTACGGCACCGGCCAGCCGATCGGCGTTGGCCACGACGACCGCGAGGACGTGATCGCGCCGGTCTTCGGCTGGCCCTGCGGCGAGAACGGCCCCGCGCCAAGCGGGATGGCATTCTACGACGGCGATGCGATCCCGGAGTGGCAGGGCGACCTCTTCGTCGGCGGTTTGGTCACCCAGCGCGTCGTTCATCTGGTGGTCGATGGCGACGACGTACGCGAGGAAGAACCGTTGTTGGCCGACCGCGGTTCGCGGATTCGGGACGTGGTCGTCGGCCCCGACGGCGCGTTATACGTCGCTGTCGATGCCGGCGACGCGCCGATCCTCCGGCTGTTGCCGGCGGAGTAATCCCGATCACAGCGATCGCCGCGAGCCGGAGATAACGCCTAACACACCGATCACCACACCGACCGCGATCGATGGGAGTCCGGCCTCCGGCGGCAGCCAGCCGGCGAGCCAGAGCAGTCCGGCGGTGATGCTGATCACCACACCACCCAACGCCGGCGTGACGCGCATGGCGACACTACCGAGGACGACCACCAAGAGAATGGACAGGATCGCCCGGACGACCGCCTCCCGTTGTTGTTGGCGTGCTGGGTTGCGGATCGTCTGCTGGCCGCTGATCGTCGCGTCGTTCGTTGTCGTCGCCTCGTAGTCGGCGTTCCAGTTTGCGTCCGTGTTCTCCTCGGGCACCGGCACGTCGGCGGTTACATTTTGATCGTAGCTGTCGTCAAGGAGTAGATTCGAGGCGTTGCCCGCCTCGCTGATCGACAGGTCAGCGGATCGCACGTTCGAGAGGTTGACCGCAAGCCTGTCGCCGTCCTCGTGGCTCCGATAAGCCGTCGAGATGTTGAGCCCATCGATGGATTCGGTGGTGTTGTACCGGATATCCTCGATCGGCACCGCGGTCGGCTCGCTCGTCCGGGGGGTGAGGCTGCTGACGTACGTTTGGCCGACGGTCGGATCGACAATGATGACGCGATATCGTTGGTTGCGCTGGAGTGCGGTCTGGAAGCCGTCGTCGCCGAGGCGGTCGCCGGCAACGGTTCGGTACGCGGTTCCGGTCGCTGTCGGCACCGGCCGCTGGAGCCGGATCTCAGACCCCTGTTCGTCGAACCGGCCGGTTCGATCATCCAGCGTCAGCCGTGGCGACACCGCTGCCACCGTGTCGTCATCCGGCAGCAGATAGGTCGGCTGCTGGTCGATCCGGGCCGGCAGCCGGACGCGGCGGTCGTAGTAGTCGCCCTCCGAGGAGAGATCGGCGGCAAACCGCTCGTTGATCGGCAGCCCGGTCATGTTGATCGTGCCGTCGCTGGTCGTCTGCTGGGTGCTCGGCTCGGTGGCCCCGACTGGGGTGAGTGACACATCGACCGCGCTGCCGTCGATCAGCGAGCCGTCGGTGACATCCCGGATCGATAGCTCCGAGGGGATCTCCGCCACCCGGATCGCCTGCTGGCCGCTCGGGAGATCCCGGAACGTCGCTGTGCCCTGGGGGTTCGGGGCGGTGTCGGTGGCGACGACCCGGCCTTCGTCGACGGCGGCGACGCCGGTGTCGGTCGGGACGCCACTGATCGAGATGGTCACGTTCTCGTTGGCTCGGTAGCTGAGATCGGGTTCGTCGTCGGTTGTGTCGATGCCGGGCGTCGAGAACTGATCGAATCGACCGTCGAGTTCGACGGCCCCGATATCGCTTCGGTTGACGGTGACGGGGTTGCGTGTCGCGTCGACCGATTCGAGGCCGACCGTCGATCGGTCGAAGGCGGCGTCGCTGACGGTCGCCGACGATGGGCCGTCGCTGCTGAGCCGGAGTGGGCCGCTCGTCCAGGTGTCGTTGCCGACGACCGGCGGCGACTCAAACACCTGGGCGTCGGTCGCTGTGACCTCAAGGCCGGTGTCGGTCTCGTAAGTCAGATCGTCGACGGTCGTGTTCGTGATAACGGAGTAGGAGATCACCGAGACCGGAATCGCCATTAGCCCGACGGCGATTACGACGACCAGCAGTTCGTTTCGGTTCATCGAGAGGATGGCGGGGCAGGCGTCGGGCTGCCGTCACGCCATGTGTGCGATACATCTACTGTTGGGAGGACGGTTAATACCGTTTATTGGCCAGAATGCGTGTGGGCTAGCCGTCCGTTTTGATCGATGACAGCCCAGATCGATCGTTGTGGCGGCTGGTCGCTGTTGTGACGCCGGCGGTGTTCAGATAAGAGCACCCAATCAAGTGGGCTGATCAGCCGATCAACCGACTTCCTGGTGGACTGAAAGGGCGAGACGCGCGTGGCGGCGAAGCCGCCACGTTTTCGGCGGCCGGCAACGCCGGCCGCCCGCTCGACGAACCTCGGCGACACAAGCACCACAGCGAACGCAGTGAGCGAGGAGCGCAGCGAGCCGCGGGAGTCGAGAGCGGCGAGGGCTTTCTACACCAATCACTCTGCAAAGCTGTTTATCTGAACACTACCGTGACGCCGATGCTCAGTTTCACAACAACGTCGGGCGGATTCGAACCACGGTCGTTTCGCTCACGCTGTTCGCGTCACTCCCTGCTCCGAATCCGCGTCGTGACGACTACTGCTCGCTATCGCTCGCAGAAGATAGTCCCGGGCGGATTCGAACCGCCGTCATAGGCTCCAAAGGCCCATATGATTGGCCACTACACCACGGGACTGCACTCGCAACTCGGGCTGGCGATTACATTAGTCCTTTCTTTTTGTGACACCGTGAGCCCGCGGCGACGCCCGCCAGCGATATACGCCACCGGTGTCAGTGGCCGATATGGGACTGCAACGCGTTGGCCTCCTCTGTGGGACGCTCGGGCTCGCGGTCGTGTTGCTGACGGCCGTTCTCTTCGGTCCGGCCGCCGGCGGCACCGACGTGGCCTGCCCCGACCATGAGCCACGCTACGCGCTGGAGGGCGTCGATATCGACTCACTCACCGTCAGCTACACCGACGGCTGCAACACGTTCGCCCTCCAGCCGCTGATCACCGGCGGCGTCGGGCTGACCGCGCTCGGCGTCGCCATCGGGTTGGTCGGCGTCGGCCGCGCAACTGTCAACACACCGTAGGGGTTGGGTTTCGAGGTGTCAACCAACTCGCCGTAAATGAGCGGATTTAACCGTCAGTCCGACCCGCGTAGACACGTATGAGACTTCACGAGTATCAAGCGAAGGAGATCTTCGCAGAAGCTGGGATTCCGGTACCGGAATCGCAACTTGCCGACAGCGTCGATGGGGTTCTCGACGCAGTCGACGAGATCGGCTACCCAGCGGCCGTCAAAGCACAAGTCCACGTCGGCGGCCGCGGCAAAGCCGGCGGCATCAAGATCGCAACGAGCCGCGAGGAAGCCCGCGAGGCCGCCGACTCCATCCTCGGGATGGATCTCAAAGGCTACACCGTCGACCGCGTGCTCGTCGAACAGGGCGTCGATTTCGTCGACGAATACTACGTCGGCGTGACGATGGACCGCGGCGAGGGCGAACCCGTCGCCATGGTCTCCACGAAGGGTGGCGTCGATATCGAGGCCGTCGCCGAAGACGACCCCGACGCGATCGCCCAAGAGCACATCGACCCCGCGTTCGGACTCCATCCTTACCAAGCGCGGAAGGTCGTCTACGACGCCGGTGTCCCCGCCGAGTACGCCCGCGATGTGTCCTCAATCCTCTCGACGCTCTACGAACTCTACGAGGCCAACGACGCCAGCGACATCGAGATCAACCCCGTCATGATCACCAGCGACGACGACGTGATCGCCGCCGACGCGGTCATGAACATCGACGAGGACGCCCTCTTTCGGCAGCCCGATCTCGCCGAGATGGAGGAGGACTCCTACCAGAACGACCTCGAACGCAAGGCCGGCGAATACGGCTTTGATTACGTCCGCTTGTCGGGCAACACCGGCATCATCGGCAACGGCGCGGGCCTCGTGATGGCGACGCTCGACCTCGTCGACTACTACGGCGGCACGCCCGCGAACTTCCTCGACGTCGGCGGCGGCGCGAAGGCCGACCGCATCGGCAACGCCCTCGATATGGTCTTCTCCGACGAGAACGTCGATAGCGTCGTGTTCAACATCTTCGGCGGGATCACCCGCGGCGATGAGGTCGCCAAGGGAATCAACGAAGCGCTCGAAGACTTCGACGAGATCCCGAAACCGGTCGTCGTCCGACTCGCCGGCACCAACGCCGAGGAGGGGATGGAAATCCTCAACACCGACCTCGTGCAGGTCGAAGCAACGCTCGAAGACGCCGTCCAACGCGCTGTTGCCAACGCCGAGGAGGTGGCCCAATGAGCGTGTTTGTCGATAATGACACCCGCGTCGTCGTGCAGGGCATCACCGGCGGCGAAGGGAAGTTCCACACCGAGCAGATGCTCGAGTACGGCACCAACGTCGTCGCCGGCGCGGTGCCGGGGAAGGGCGGCCAAGAGGTCGCCGGCGTCCCGGTCTACGACACCGTCGATGAGGCCGTCGACGCCGAGGACGCAAACGCCTCGGTCGTCTTCGTCCCCCCGGCGTTCGCCGGCGACGCGGTCTTCGAGGCCCTCGACACCAACCTCGATCTCGTCGTTGCCATCACCGAAGGGATTCCGACCCAGGACATGGCGAAGGTGAACAAGCGACTCACCGAGGTCGACACGAACCTGATCGGACCAAATTGTCCGGGGATCATCACACCGGGCGAGGCCAAACTCGGTATCCTGCCGGGCAACATCTTCGAGGCCGGTAACGTCGGCCTCGTCTCCCGCTCAGGCACCCTGACCTACCAGGTCGTCTCGAACCTTACCGACCGCGGCATCGGCCAGACGACCGCCATCGGCATCGGCGGCGACCCGATCATCGGCACCTCCTTCATCGACGCGCTGGAGGCCTTCGAGGCCGACCCTGAAACCGACGCGATCGCCATGTGCGGGGAGATCGGCGGCGAGGACGAGGAGCAAGCCGCGAAATACATCGCTGAGAACATGGATACCCCGGTCGCGGGCTTCATCGCCGGGCGCACCGCGCCGCCGGGCAAGCGGATGGGGCATGCGGGTGCCATCGTCTCGGGCTCCGGCACCGGCACCGCCGACTCGAAGATCAGCGCGCTCAACGACGCCGGCGTCCCGGTCGCCGACACGCCCAGCGAGGTCGCCGAGGCGATCGAAGAGTTCCTGTAGGCGAGCGGATTTCTGTTTCGTTTTTTGAACCGCCCCAGAGCTACTGTCAACAAAAATAAGATAAACTAATGAACAATCAGATTTAAATACATACGTATGTCCGGATCTGCGTCCCCCAACGGCAACGACGGGGCATGCCCACTGGAAGTCGCCTTTGGCGGCAGCGGTGTCCCGGACGACTGCCAAGTCACCAGCAACCGAGTTCGCTGTTCACCGTTATCTCACCACGCCGGCCTCCTCCCGATCAAAACCGGCCTTAAGATCGGCAAAACGTTCGACCGCGACGAACGCCAAGGCGGTGGGATGATGACCGCCAAACAGATCATTCAGCCGGCCTACCAGCTCAAAGTCGAGTTCGATGATCAGACGATCGGCGGCTTCTTCGCCGACGTGATGACGCCGGATCACGAGGCGTATCCGATGACCGTCTACTACGGCTTCCGGCTGCAGACCGCCCGTGATGGGTTCAGATTCGCCAACTCGGTCGGCGAGAAGGTAGAAGAGCGGTTCCAGAGTGCGGATATCGTCAAAACTGGACGTACGGAGCTGGCCGTGCTGACCAACGCTGATCC
Source organism: Halonotius roseus (assembly GCF_006861655.1). Classification (GTDB taxonomy): domain Archaea; phylum Halobacteriota; class Halobacteria; order Halobacteriales; family Haloferacaceae; genus Halonotius; species Halonotius roseus. Next base: position 329,000 of record NZ_SESI01000001.1, read on the forward strand.
GTTCCCTCACCAGCTGGTCGAAACGCTGCGTGGGTGACCGAACAGCAAGGGTTGAAACCTGATCGCCACGCAACTGAGGATGTGACACGCGAGTCCGCCCCGGACTGGGAGCCGTATTTCGGCTTCGAGTCGCCCTACGAAAACCAAGCCGACGCGATCGAGCAGGCCATCGAGACAGTCGGCGACCGTGGCTATCTCGCCATGGAGGGCCCCTGCGGCACCGGAAAGACGATGGCCGCGCTGACCGCGGCAGCGACCCTCCTCCGTGAGACCGACAGCTTCGACAACGTCTTCGTCGCCACGCCGGTCAAACAGCAACGCCAGCAGTTCATCGACGACCTCCGGACGATCAACCGCGGCGTCGACACCCCGCTGGCCGGCGTCGCACTCGTCGGCAAAACCGATCTCTGTCCCTACGGCCGCGAAGATCTGTTTCCGGACGACGCAAGCGTTCACGATCGGTGTGAAGACCTACGAGACTCGACGGCTGATCTCATTCGCGCCGACGACAATGACGGCGCGGGCGAGGCGACAACGCAATCATCGATCGCCTCACAACTGCTGGGCAGCGTTGCCGGCGCGGTCGGCGGCGACGACGCTGACGCGCCCGAGCCGGCGGCCCGCCTCACCGCCGGCCGTGAGGATACCGAACAGTGGTGGGACACCGAGCGCGCACTCGAACTCGTCCAAACGGCCCAGCAGGATCTCCACGCCGCCCAGCAATCCAGCGGCGATGTCGACGCAAATCCCCTGAAAACGGCCGGCGCGAGCGCGCCCTACGGCACCGCCCAGCCGGCCGCGCCCGAATCGATGACCGAGGGGGAATCGACGCCGCTGTACTGCCCCTTCGAGGCCGACTGGTACGCCCGCGACAAGGGATCGCCAGTCGGCTTCGAGCAGGGCGTCGATCACGTGCTGTCGACCGAGGAGTTTCTCCCCGCCTCGGTCGAGGCCGGCACCTGCCCCCACCGCGCGATGGGCGTCCTGCTGGAACACGCCGATGTCGTCATCGGTAACTACAACCACCTCTTCGACAGCCGCACTCGTAATCTGACCGAGCCGATTCTCGACGAGCGCACGCTCGTGATTCTTGATGAGGCCCACCGGATCGAGGAGCGCGTCCGCGATCTCGTCAGCGACACGGTCGGCCGCGTGACGCTCACACAGGCCCAGCGCGATCTCGGCGAATTGCTGGATCGCGCCAGCCAACACCCCGACAACAAGGAACTGGTCGAAAAGCACCTCGCTGAACACGACGTGCCCTACGAGGCAGTCGAACAGGCCCGAACGTTCTACAGCGAAGCGGTCGCGTGGCTCGACGACCACGTCGACAACGCGTTGGCCGAGCGGTTCGACGGCTATGCGGCCGGCTATCCCGACGACCTCCCCGAGGATCGAATCGAGATCGAACTCCGCGATCCAGAAACCGACGAGCGCGACAGCTTCACCGAATGGGCCGAAAGTGCGGGCTACGATGGCGCGTTCTTTCGGACGCTCGGGACGGTCGGGAGTGCGGTCGAGGACGCCCTCTCGCAACTCGGCGTCGACCGCGACTGTGTGTGTACTGCTGTCGGCGCGCGCTTCGGGCAGTGGTGGACGCGGGATCACACCGCCTTCTTCCGGGAGATCACGCTGGAGCCGACCGACGCCGACAGAGATCGTCTCGACCCCAAGTGGCGAACCGCCTACAACGCCTCGCTGGTGATGTACAACTGTATCCCGGCCGAACAGGTGGGCGAGATCTTAGGCGAGTTTGGCGGCGGCGTGCTCATGAGCGCGACGCTGGAACCGCTGGACGTGTTCGAGGCGGTCAGCGGGCTGTCGTCGGTCGCGGCAGGGGGCAACACAGCCGGCGACGACACGGCTGGCAGGGGCGACAAAACCGGCGGCAACCCAACCGGCGGGGGCGACGACCGACCGCCCCGCCGCGTCGACCGCCGCAGCTACGACCTCGCGTTTCCCGAAGCCAACCGCGAAAGCTGGATCGTCGACGTGGAACCCTTCACCGCCCGGAACCGCGGCGACCCGACCGGCCCCGACAACGCAACGCGGGATCGCTACGCCTACGTTGCCCGCGAGATCGCCCGGAGTTACGGGAATATCCTGCTGTGTTACCCCAACTACGCCGAAGCGAAGTGGGCCGCGGGCCGGCTCCGCGAGGAGATCGACAAACCAGTGTATCTCGACGAATCATCGAGCCACGAGACGACCCACGCGCTCCGCGAGGGGTTCGTCGACGACGACCACGCGGTGTTGGTGACGAGCACGCGCGGGACGCTGACCGAGGGCGTCGACTACGAGGGCGAGGAGCTGCATACCTGCGCCGTCTTCGGGATCCCGCTGGTCAACATCGGCTCCCCGCGCGTGCAGGCGGTGCGACACGCCTACGGCGACCGGTTTGGGAGCGACAACGCCTTCGAGTACGCGCTGACGGTGCCCGCGGTCCGGCAGGTGCGGCAGGCGATCGGTCGCGTCCTGCGCGGGCCCGAGGAGCGCGGCGTGCGGATCCTCGTCGGCGAGCGGTACCTCCCCGACAAACCGCGGTCGGTCGCGCCGTTCTTCGCGGAACAGGAGCGTGCGGAGTTCCGGCGACTCACACCGGAGTATCTCGATAGCCAGTTCACAGCCTTCTGGGGCTGAGGTTGACTGTGTGGTAACACGCAACAAAAGATAGTCCGTGATCCACGACGATATCACCGAAGAGGGGTGCCCGACTCGATGTTGCGGGGTCGCTTACGCGCGCAGTTCGTCGAGGGCCGCCTGGAGGTCGGCCTTGTCCTGGACGCCGACAACGCGGTCGGCGGCCTCGCCGTTGTGGTAGAACTCGATGGTAGGGACGCTTCGGATCCCCTTTTCGCTGGCGAGTTCTTGGAGCTCGTCGATGTCGACTTTGAGTACCGCCGCGTCGCTTTCGGCGGCCAGCTCCTCGACGGTGGGGGCCAGCATCTTGCAGGGCCCACACCAGTCGGCGTAGTAGTCGACGAGGACGACATCGTTGTCGGCGATCAGTTTCTCGAAGTGGTCGCTGTCCGTGACGTGGATCGGCTCGGTGGCTGCTTGGCTCATATTACCTTCTTCGGTAGCATTACATATAAGCATGAAGGGGCGATGCTGACAGCTCACACAACCGAACCGCTCGACGGTCTGCTCAGCCTTCGACCGTGTATTCCAACACCACGCCGTCATCCAATCGCTCGATATCATCGAGCGTGAGCGCGGGGAACTCCTCGGTGAAGCCGTCGCCGTCGGCCAGCGTCGGCGCGTCCCGGCCGCCGATGAGCTGCGAGCCCACAAAGACGGAAAGCTCGTCGACGAGCCCGGCGTCGAAGGCCGAAAAGATGAGCTCGCCGCCGCCCTCGATCATCAGCCGTTCGATCCCCTCGTCAGCGAGGCGGTCGACCCCGGCCGCGAGATCGACGCGGTCGTCGCCAGCGACGATGATCTCCGCGCCTGCGTCGGCCAGCGCGGCCCGCCGGTCTTCGGGCGCGGCGTCGGCGACGAGCACGTAGGTTGTCGCCTCGTCGTCGAGGACTCTGGCATCTGGCGGCGTGCGCGCTGTCGAGTCGGCGACGACGCGGGCTGGGTTGCCCGGCCGGCCGTGTCGCTGCCGCTGCACACGGCGGTCGGTCACATCGAGAGTGAGGTGGGGGTCGTCGGCCAGCACGGTGCCGACGCCGACCATGACGCCGTCGGCGGCGGCCCGAATCCGGTCGACGCGGTCGAAATCCTCGGGGCCGCTGATGGCGAGCTGCTCCCGGCGGTGGGAGGCGAGTTTGCCATCGACGCTCATCGCGGCGTTGACGACGACGTGCATACCGGCCTTCGGCGCGTGATCGACATCGGGGTTTCGGTCGCGGCGCGCGACCGCGGCACCAAAGCGAGTGATCGAAGCGGCACCAAGCTACTTGGCTGCTGAACCCAAACGCAAGGTATGGTTACCCTGTACGCGCTCGATGGCTGTCCGTACTGCGAAAACGTCCACGACGCCCTCAACGACAACGATATCGACTACGAGACGATCTGGACTGACCCGCTCCACTCCGATCGCAACGAGGTCAAACGCGTCAGCGGCCAGCGCGGCGTCCCCGTCATCGTCGACGAGGCTCGCGGCGTGACGATGGCCGAAAGCGAGAACATCCTCACGTTCATCGAACGGAGTCTCGCATGACGATCTACACCGGCCGCGGCGACGAGGGGCTGACAGATCTGCGGGATCGCTCCCGGGTGTCGAAAACGAACGTCCGGATCGAGGCCTACGGCGTTGTCGACGAGGCCAACTCGCTGATCGGCCGGGCGCGGCCGACCGGCTACGACGATATCGACGACTGGCTGGCCGGCGTCCAGAACCACCTCCACATCATTCAGGCGGAGTTCTCGATGCCGGAGTCCGACGAACCGGCGATCGACGAGGAACACGTCGAAGAGATCGAGAACTGGATCGATACCGCCGACGAGGAGCTTGAGCCACTCACGGAGTTCATCCTCCCAGGCGGGAGCGACAGCGGTGCCGCCCTCCACCACGCCCGGTCGGTGACCCGGCGCGCCGAGCGGCGGGCGGTCGAACTCGCCAACAACGAGCCGATCAACGCCGAGGCGTTGGTGTATCTGAATCGCTTATCCGACGCGCTGTTTACCTTCGCGCGGCTGGTCAACGCCCGCGATGGGGTGCCGGAGGAGTCGCCAAGCTACTGAGGAGAATCACGCATCAGGAACCGAAGCGGGCGACGACCGACGGGACAGACGGGCGGATGCGGTCGTCGCAAACGGATGATGCCAACGATGCCGTCGGTGACACGACGGAAGCGGTGCAATCCGGCCACAACGGAAGCGGCTCCGTCGCCGGCCGTATATTTAGGTTTGCCTAAACCATTGTATAGGTTTCGGTTTAGGTAAACCTAAAAGCAAACGCCCGAACGGGGTAGCGGGGATGGGCAGACCGCCCGGAAGCACAAAACTGTTGTTATGAGAAGGACACAAGAGCTATATCTGTTGGCGACGAAAGGACAGATATGAACAAACACTTCAGTGATACTCGATACTACCTCACCCAAGCCGCATCGCACCTCAACCGTGGCATCCGCGAGGAACTCTCGCCGGTCGTTCGGCGGGTTCGACGGCGGTTGGGCCGAGAGGTTCCGGAGCCGACGCCGGAAACGCCGGCCGAGAAGGCCCGCGTCGCCGCCAAGCGGTCGACCGAGCGCGTCGTCGAAACCGCAAGCGACGCGAAACAGCGCGTCGACAACTACCGTGGCGGCGACGGCGACGCCGCTGCCTGACGGTCGGTTCCGGTTCGTTTTGCGCCGCAACGAGTCGCCCGGAGAGAAGGCTTTAAGTCCAGCCGAGAGGTAGCTGCTTTCGCCGGGTCGGTGGTCTAGTCTGGTTATGACGGCTCCTTCACACGGAGCAGGCCGGCGGTTCAAATCCGCCCTGACCCATCCACTCACTTCGTTCGTGTAAACCGCAATGCAGCAGCCCAATCACCACAATATCTACTTAGCCGTTTCTGGTAATCAGATTTGCCGACCCATTCGTTCGACGATTGGGGGGCCGCGCCGTATGGTCATTAAATCAAGGAATTACCGGAGTAAAAAAGAGCGAAGCGTCCTGTAGATCTCGGATTCACGGTTGCTGAAAGGCGGTTAGCTGCGAAAGCCGAGTAACCGAAGACCGTTCAGTGAGACGATGACCGTTGAGCCCTCGTGACCGACAACCGCAAGCGGGAGTGGGATCCCGCGGAGGAAGATCGTCCCGACCATGAGTGCAATCGCGCCGAAGGCAATGGCGAGATTGATCGTGAGTGTTCGACGGGTCTGGCGGCCGAGCCCAAGTACGTAGGGAATCTTACTGAGATCATCGCCCATCAGTACCACGTCAGCAGTGTCGAGAGCGACATCAGTCCCGGCACCGCCCATCGCAATCCCGAGGGTTGCAGTGGCGAGTGCTGGGGCGTCGTTGACACCGTCGCCGACCATCGCCACATTCTCGTGTTGCTCGACCAGTCCGTCGATGGTCGCCACTTTCTCCTCCGGCAGCAGTTCTGCCTGGACTTCATCGATGCCGACCTCGTCGGCGATCCGCTGTGCAACACGCTCGTTGTCGCCGGTCAGCATAACGATATGCTCCACCCCAAGCGAGCGGAGATCCTCGATCATCTCGGCAGCACCTGGGCGAACGGTATCGGTAAACGCGAGCCACCCGACGACGCTGACTTCGCTCTGACTCTCTCTGGCAACGAGGACGCTCGTTTTCCCCTCTGCCTCTAACGTCCGGAGACGGTCGAGGCCAGGTTCAAGCCCATCGATGGCCGCGTCTCCGAGGACGGTCTCGAAGTAGCTGCGATTCCCAATATGTATCGTTCGACCGTCGACAGCTGCTTTGACCCCCTTCCCGGCGACCGACTGGAATCGCTCCGCATCAGGGATATCGAGTGACCGATCGTTTGCCGCCTGCACGGTCGCCCGAGCGAGATGGTGTTCTGAACGCGCCTGCACCGCGGCCGCGATGGAGAGGAGTCCGTCCTCGGTCAGTGTCTGATCCCCTGTCCCGTCACGAACGAGCACGTCGGTCAGCTGGGTGTCGCCCTGTGTGAGTGTGCCAGTCTTATCGAAGGCAACCGCATCAATGCGCGCCGCGGTCTCGACATGTTCGCCACCCTTGAACAGCACTCCCTGCCTCCCTCCGGAGGCGATTGCGGAGAGGACTGCTGCGGGCGTCGAGATGATGACCGCACACGGCGAGGCAGCGACCATGAGCGTCATCGCGCGGTAGAACGTGCTGGTGAACTCGCTCCCAAGCGCGAGGGGGATTGTGATCGCCGCAATTGTGAGTCCGAAGACGCCGAGAACATACGGTTGTTCGAGCCGATCGATCAACCGTTGTGTTGGGGCTTTCTCGCTTTGGGCACGCTCGACCATATGAATAAGTCGGCTGATCGCCGAATCGTGAGCCTGTCGTGTGACCTCAATTTCGAGGCTCCCGCTCTCGTTGATCGTGCCGCCGAACACCTCATCGCCAGGCTCCTTTGGCACAGGGATGGATTCGCCGGTCAGTGATGCTTGATCGACCGTACTCTCACCTGAGGTAACGATACCGTCGAGCGGAATCTTCTCGCCGGGACGAACAACGAACACGTCTCCGACGGCCACCTCGTCGATCGGAACGGTCACTTCCACACCGTCACGCAGAACCTGCGCTTCATCCGGTCGCATCTCGACGAGGGACTTGATCGCCCGACGCGACCGACCGATCGCGTAGTGTTGGAGCGTGTTCGACAGTGAGAACAGAAAGAGGAGCATCGCACCTTCGAATGGGGCTCCAATCGAGAGGGCACCGACGGCGGCGACGATCATCAACAGGTCGATATCGACCGCACGATCGCGCAGGGTATCGATGGCTCCCATGAGCCCGTACCAGCCGCCAAACCCGTAGGCGACGCTGTAACTGGCCCATAGCAGCGGTCGCGGGCCATCGAGCCAGCCGGTTGCGACGCCGGCCAGCATGCCGAGTAGCGTCAGGCCGACAAACACCACCTCTCGCCTGAGATCCGAGCGGGTGCTGACCTCATCCGTCCTCGCGTCAGTCTGGTCTTGGAGGGTGACGTTTTGCTCGCGGACTGATTGCCTGATCGCAGCTTCGGATGTGACACTCTCATCGTAGGAGATCCGTGCGCTCTCCGTTCGAAACGAGAGATCGACATCATGAACTCCAGGTGTGCGCTGCAACCGTCGTTCGAGTGCGCGTGCGCCCGCTTTACCACGCCCTCCTCGCCGTTCGATGTGGATCGTACACGTAGCAAGCGTCGGTGGGTCAGTGGTGCCCACGGGGTCAGTGCCTCCAATTCACGTCGCTATCGCGCCAGAGGGCCGGCACTGATTCGTCAATCAGCCATCTATGCGCGTGGTCGTCCAGGGCCGAGGGATGCCGTATCGTGGCCCAGTTCCACCGAGTAGCAATCATGCGATGACCGCCACCGGAATCTGCGCGCGGCGGGTGACCGTCTCGGCGACGCTCCCAAGGAGGATTCGATCGAGCCCCGATCGGCCGTGGCTGCCAATAACGATCTGGTCGATATCGTTATTTTCGGCGTAGTCCAGAATTTCGGTTGCTGGCCTCCCGATTTCGGTGACGGTTTCGAGTTCGACAGCGTGCTCTGCTGCGATATCTCTGTCGCTCGTGTGGATCGAGTTCGCTCGGTCTTGGGCGTTCTCGTACCACTCCTCTGCGACAGAGAGCCCCCCGGCTTCCACGTCGATAACCGAATCAACCGGGTCAATGACATGTATGGACGTGAAGGTCGCATCCGGAAAGGTCTCAAGCGCGTAGATGAGCGCACGCTCGGAGAGTGGGGATCCGTCGGAGGCGACAAGCACGTTGTCAGGCATGCAACTATTTCGACTGCGACTGGAATGAACGTATCGCCAAAGTCGGTTCAGGTTATCGTTCAGATATCTGCTGATTTCTAGATGCAAAACTATTGGTTCCGACATTATCCGACGGCTGAGCGAGTTAGTTTCGCCGCCGTACCCAAAGGAATCCGTGCCAGAACGATACTCGATCCCATGCGATACGGCAATTTAGGCCGTAGAAATCAACGGTGACAGTCGCTTAGAGTAACGTGAGCTGAACGAGTGGGAGTATGCGGAGCGGGATATGGAACGGGGAGTTGGAGATCCTGATCGACGCGCTCTTGTTGATCTTTGGCTGGCGCAATCTCGCTCGTGGTTCTGTCGTCGGGGCCGCACAAGCAGGAGCCCGTCATTTCCCTCCAAGAGTGGTATTTATGCACTCTATGTTTATGCTGCTGCTGAGAGAACTAGACATGTAAATGACCCGTATTGATACCATTCGCTCTCGACTGGGATTTTCAGACGCGACAGCTGCGGGGTTCAGTCTCACGCTTGCTGGGTTCTGTGGCCTCATGGGGATCATTACGGCTGAGGTTCTCTATCCCAACTATTCAACGAGAATGGATATCAGCGACTTGGGATCGACCCGCCCGCCGAATCCCGTAATTCAGGAACCATCTGCGACGATCTTCAACACCACAATGTTGCTTACGGGAGCGTTAGTGGTGCTTGCAGCCTTCTTGCTGTATCGGAGCTTGGATCGTCGTGGGTTCCCGATTGCGCTTGGGCTGTTTGGTATCGGTGCCTTCGGCGTCGGCGTCTTTCCGGGGAATGTGACACCGTGGCATGGGATATTCGCACTGCTCACGTTCTTCAGTGGCGGGATTACGGTCGCCCTTTCGGCTCGGGTCGTTGCTCGACCGTTTTCCTTTCTATGCGGTCTCTTTGGTGGAATCTCACTACTCGTGCTTCTCAGTGTCTTCTTCTATGGATTGGTTATCGGCGGGCCGAGTCCACTGGAGCCACTGGGTGCCGGTGGAATTGAACGATGGGTCGTCTATCCGCTCATCATGTGGTTGCCTGCGTTTGGTGGCTATCTCCTGTCGAATGCGACCGATAATAATGGCGACCCCATTCGTCTGTAGCTGAGAGGCACACCTCGATAACCTAGCGGTAGCGTGCGTCTCTTCGAGTATCGATCGTTGCTGGTGGATCTTCTGAGTGTTATCGATTCCCTGTAAGAAACGCTCTCCCCGGAATCGATTTGCGAGCCAAGGATTTCGAACCAGAGTACGCCACGATGGCGATGACCACGAGTAGTTGGACTGCGAGCTGTGTCGCGGTGATTGTTGTGATGGCGGTTTCGTTGGGAACCCCACCGATGAGAAGCTGATCAGGGGCCAGTGGGAGCAGAATATCGGCCGTGTTTACCATCGCATGAAGAACCATCACGATCAGTACGCTTCCCGTATTGTTGTAGGCCCATCCAAGGATGACCGAGAGCAAGATGATCCCGAGAAACCACCCGAGTTGATTGGCAAAGGTGAACGATGAGTGCGGGGTAAACGGGATCACGAAGTAGGGGAGATGCCAGCCCGCCCAAATCACGCCGATGATGAGACTCGCGGTGAGTGCGCTGAACCGGTCATTGAGGTACGGTTGTGCGAACCCTCGCCACCCCGGTTCTTCGTTTAATCCACCGCTGACCGTCAGTCCGAACAGAAAGACGATCGCGATCAACACCGGCGATTGTGCGGGCTGGGCGAGATCAACCGGGCCGCCGATGACAACGAGAAGAGCCGTGGTGATCCCGACGATAGCAAGTGGGATACCGAAGGCAGCAACCCACCACGGCCAGCCGACCCGCCACCGGATGATCTGGCTGGCCCAGATCTTGAGATCATCACCTCGCACCCATGTGACCAACGCAGCACTTACTGGTGGCCCAAAACTGCCAATATAGATGAGTATCCACGCGCTCCAACTTTCCTCAAGGAACAGAGCCGGTGCGGAGAGACTCCAGGTGATGGCATATGCGAGTACAAAGAACGACGCGACAGGGTGGGAGTCAATCAGTGAAATCCGCCGGATCGACATACGGATTGTAACAAGGCCATAGCTACTTCGTTAGTGGGTGCCAACATGTTGCTGAGACGGGCTGATCACGGACGCCGAAAGGTATAGCTCAATTCGTCTGTGTGGATCGAAATCGAGTTGTTTTCGTGGTCGACGATGAGCGATACGTCGCCGTCGTGTTCAATCTCATGAAGCGGCATCCCCGTGCTGATGCTGCCTTGCTTTGTTACTTCGATATACGCACTCCCAAATGTAACGCGAATGCTGTCGTCGCGGGTGTCGACCTCACCGGTGGTGCCAAACCGCTGCAGTTCGGTCGTCACTGCCTCCCAGTCGGTGAGTTGGATTTCAGCGGTCATCGAAATCCTGGAAGATACTCCCAAATGTATGTTGATGCTGCCATGAGGACAATCATTGCCATCCCGATGGCCGTCCACACTGGGCCGTTCGCACCGGTGGCAAATGTGAGGACTGCCCACCCGAGTCCGCCGAAGATGGTAACCTTCTGAAACCGGACGATCTGTCGCTGCTGGCGAGCAAGGGTTTGTTGTTGGGACTCAAGTCGCGCTGGTGTGAGGTTTCCCTCTCCGGATGCTGATAGATCGGACTTGCTTGCTGTGAGACCTGTATTAACCAGTTTCTCAACTGCATCACCGACTGAGATATCGTGAGCCTCCGCATATTCGGTGACGGCGGCCTTGGTATCACTGTTGAGGTGGCCTTCTAATGGTTCCTGCGACACAAACACAATTGGGGTCGGAAGTGTATCAACCCGCTGGATGCTATCAGCCGTCTTAGCGGCAGTGTGATCTGATTCTCCGTTCAGTGTCTCAATTGTGACTACTGGAGGATGCAAACCCGCGGGCCGTGTAACTCCCAACCCTATTCAGGACAGCCGCAGTACAATGAACGAGATGTACACCAACCGTCACTGGGTTCTCGCTGAGCGGCCGGCTGGAGAACCTGATCTCGACTGTTTTGAACTCACAGAGACGGAGACCCATGAGCCAACCGAGGGTGAGATCCTTGTTGAGACGCGATATCTCTCGGTTGATCCATACATGCGTGGGCGGATGAGCGAACAGGAATCATACGCTGAGCCGTGGGCAGTCGGTGATCCATTGAACGGTGGCATCGTCGGTGAGGTTGTCGCCACCGAGAGCGACGCCTACGATACCGGCGACCTCGTTACGGGCGAAGGGCTCTGGGCTGAGTATAGCTGCTTGGATGCTGACGATGTCGCTCCAGTCGATCCATCGGTGGCACCGCCAGAAGCCTATCTTGGCGTGCTTGGGATGCCCGGCCGGACGGCGTATTTCGGCCTGCTAGAGGTCGGTGATCCTTCACCCGGTGAGACAGTTGTTGTCTCAGGGGCTGCGGGGGCTGTCGGCTCTGTGGTCGGCCAAATTGCGAAATTGAATGGCTGTCACGTCGTTGGATTTGCTGGCAGTGATGAGAAAACGACGTGGTTGACCGACGATCTGGGCTTCGATGCTGCGATCAATTACAAATCAGTGGATGACTATCAGGCCGCCTTGGCGGATGCGGCTCCCGGTGGCGTAGATGTCTACTACGACAATGTCGGAGGGCCGATCACTGATGCAGTCTTCACCCAATTGAATCTAGATGCGACTGTCGCTGTCTGTGGCCAGATCGCCTACTACAATGCTGAGTCGATGCCGACTGGCCCTCGAAAACTCCCGCAATTGATCACCAAACGGGCAACCGTAGAGGGATTGCTTGTCGGTGACTTTTCGAACCGCTTTGGGGTCGCCACTGAACAACTCAGTGAGTGGGTTGCAGACGGGACGCTCCAGCATCGAGAGACGGTCGTCGAGGGGCTTTCAAACGCGCCGGAGGCGTTCTTGGGGCTGTTCGCCGGCGACAATATCGGCAAGCAGGTAGTCCGAGTGACTGAGGAGTCGTGAGCGAGCGGGACGCACCAAGAGCCGAGCGAGATGATGGCTCGTGCCCGCATTCAAATCCATCCACCCCTTCTCGCGGTTATCTCAGGAGCGATCAGCCGCCACGGAAGAACTCGTTTCGCGTCTCCTGCAGCACCGTCCGGGCGTGCCCCGACGGATCAGCGTTTGGCGGGTCGTAGACGGCGGTAACCTCTCCGTCGGCGAGAACGAACGTTCGGCGGTCGATCATCCCATCTGTGGGTTCAAGTCCAAAAGCGTCGGCGAGGTCACCGTCGGGATCGGCCAACAGATCGAAGACGAGGCCTTCGGCGTCGGCGAAGTCGGCGTGGGTCTCGACATCGTCCATCGAAACGCCGTAGATGTCGGCACCGATCTCCTGAAACTCCGGGAATGCGGCCTGGAACTCCGCGGCCTCGGTCGTACAGCCGCCGGTGAAATCCTTCGGGTAGAAGTAGACGATCGTCGGCTGGACGAACTCGGGGGTTACCGTCTCGCCGTGTTGGTTCTTCGCGGTGATCGAGGGGGCCGGATCGCCGACATCGAGCATACTCGTCTGTCGGTCGCCGCCGGCATACCGGTTGTGATCGCTGCGATGCGGCATCCTGTTTCGTGGTTCGTGCTACCAACCCACAGTGATTTATCTGTCGAGCCCGAAGATCAGATATGTTTGCAACACTCCTCGCGGTGTCCGCCGAGCAACAGCTGCTGATGAAGCTCCAATCGACGGTCGTGATGTCGATCTTCGGGCTCATCGCCGGGCTCGTCTTCAAGCAGGTGTTACGGGCGATCATCGGGGATGGGTTTATCCACGCAAGCCCCTCTCGCCGGTCGCCGTGGCGGTAGCGGGTGACACAGCCAAGGATTTTTATTCGCCGAGTCCGTGACACGTGTTGTCATGTGTCACCACGTAGATATGGCCATCGACTGGGACGAGGTCGAAACCGAATCGGAGTCACGAACCGAGACGATCGAAACACACGAGACCGAGGAGCCGGAGCTCGACGCCGCGGAATCGCCGGAAGAAATCGCACCGCCAGCTGACGACTGACGAAGAGCCGCCGCGTTTTCTCTTTTTGAGGACGATCGTAGGTGTCGACGGCGATCACCAGCGATCCGTCTTCGTCGCTCAGCCGCCACGCTGTGTATTCTACAGCAGTTTGAAGTAGCCGACTGGCGAACCCCCTGCCAGAGTATCATCCCGTCACCGACCAATGATCCCACCAGCCACGACCCGCGAGATGTGTGACAGAGGGAGTCGATGATCGGATCGCTCGCCGGCACAGCGATCGCACTCGTATTTTGGGTGACGCTGGTGCTGTATGGGTTTTCCTCGTTTTGGTGGCTGCTTGAGGTGACGGTGCTGGCTCGCGGCTGGCAGGCCGACGACGACAGCGAGATTCCCCTCGACAACATCCAAGTGCGGATTCTGACCTACAACTCGCCGTCGACCGTGCAGGTGACCGCCAACTCGGTTCCGGAAGGGATCGGCGCGACGAAGGTGATCGCCGAAGCCGAGATGGACATCGACGGCGCGGATGTCCACGTCGTTCCCGAGAGCTTCGAGAGCGCGGCCCAAAAGAAGGGTCGAGCCATCGAATGGGCGCGAAAACACGTCGAGTGCGAGCAAGAGTACATCCTCTATCTCGACGAGGACAGCATCATGGTCAACTTCGAGGGGTTGCCGGCAGCCGATCTGATCCAGATCAGCGAGCACCCGCTGCGAACCGGGTCGTGGTGGGTCTATCTCTGTGAGGTGTTCCGGGTCGGTTATCAGCGCGAGCAGCGGGCGTTCCACCGGATGGCGTACCCGCTCTACGCGTGGGGTGGCGCGGTCGCCGTCCGGCACGAACTCGAAAACGAGGTCACGTGGGACGTGCCGACGATCACGGAGGATACGACCTACATCTGGCGGGCTGCGGAGTACGTCGACCAGCAGGGCGGGAAGTTCCAGTACCGGCTGCTCAACAGGCGGTTTCGGAATCAGGCTCCGCCGACGATTCGTGGGATGTTCAATCAACGACGGCGGTGGATGTCGGGGACGCTGCGGGATATGTACCGGCTGCCGAAGCGGTATCTCCCCCTACAGTTCGCCCGGATCATCACGTGGACGCTGTCGCCGGTGATCCCGCTGTTGTCGGTGCTGGCGTTTCTGTACCCGCAGTTTGTGCCCCAACACGGCCTCTATCAGATCACCTCGATCGCCCTGTTCAGCATGCTGTTCGTCTATATGATCGCCGGGCTGATCGAATACAAGAAATATCCCGAGGTGTGGCCGATCTATGTGGTGTTGACACCGCTGGTCGTCGCACTCCACGCGGTCGGCGCGCTGTGGGGATTGCTGCGGCCGGCGACAGATTTCAAGATCACCGAGAAAACACCCGGGCGTGTCACTCAGGACCAACCGGAACGTGCGAGTGCCGCAACGCTCGCCGACCTGAATCCCGACCTCGATGCGGAGATTATGGAACCAAACGAACCAACGGAAGAAGACGAGACCGTGGCATCAGCGAACGACTAACAACTTAGCCCCAGATGTTGCCCCCGCCGTAGTCGGCTTCGCACTGACGGCAGGTGTTGATCCCGAGGGCAGCGTAGATGCCACATGTGCCTGTCAGAGCACTTGTGACGAAAATAAAGACAAGCAGCCCGAGGCCGCCCATAGCCGCCAGCGTCGTCGACGACTGCGGAACCGAGGTGTAGAGCCACACGATAGCACCGAGAGCAACCGGTGTCAGCAGGGTGCGTGCGATTCGGTCACGGCGACCAACGTTTGTTTTTCGTCCACTCATACGAAATAGTACGTCGTTCAGAGTCATAAAGCAACCGTATAGAGACCAGCTATCCGATAGAGAGACAGTCAAAACGATACAGTTCCGGAACAACCAACGAGTGCCAACAGTTGCGAGACACCGTACTGAGGGTGGTCAGCGCGATTATTGTGCCTTGGTAACTTTTCTCTTTGTTTTAGCCACTCTGATTGGACAATTGCCATCTTTCACCCCACGCAGAGCGATGGCTTTATTACTCGGGTAGCCACTTAGTGCAGGTACATGTCTCACCACGACACGGAGGACACGTCGGATTCCCCGGCGGATCGAGTTCTTCGAGGGCACATTGACTAACACTGACGAAATAGAGTCAGTACGAATTTTCGACACGACGCTGCGTGATGGCGAACAGTCACCACGCACATCGTTTGATTACAACGACAAACGCGCCATCGCCGAGCTGCTGGACGAGATGGGCACCCACGTCATCGAGGCCGGGTTCCCCGTCAACTCCGACCCCGAGTTCGAGGCTGTCTCGGACATCGCGGCGGCGACCGATGCGACGACCTGCGGGCTCGCCCGCGTCGTCGAGAAGGATGTCCAAGCGGCGATCGACGCTGGCGTCGACATGGTGCACGTCTTCGTTTCGACGAGCGACGTGCAGCTCCAAGACTCGATGCACGCGAGCCGCGAGGAGGCGGTCAACCGCGCGGTCAAAAGCGTCGAGCAGGTTCGCGATGCGGGCCTGGAGGTCATGTTCTCGCCGATGGATGCGACCCGTACCAACGAGTCGTTCCTCGTCGAGGTCGTCGAGGCGGTCAGCGAGGCCGGCGTCGACTGGATCAACATCCCCGACACCTGTGGCGTCGCAACCCCAACCCGGTTTGCGAAGCTCATCAGGCTCGTCGGCGAACACACCGACGCCCGGATCGACGTCCACACCCACGACGACTTCGGGCTGGCAACCGCCAACGCGATGTCGGGCTTCGAGGCCGGCGCGCACCAGGCGCAGGTCTCGGTCAACGGCATCGGCGAACGCGCGGGCAACGCGGCCTTCGAGGAGGTCGTCATGTCCGCCGAGAGCCTGTACAACGTTGACACCGGCATCGACACGACTCGGATCACCGAGCTGGCGAAGCTCGTCGAGGAGAAGTCGACGATCCCGATCCCGGTCAACAAGGCGGTCGTCGGCGACAACGCCTTCGCCCACGAGAGCGGCATCCACGCCGCGGGCGTCATGGAGAACACCGACACCTTCGAACCCGGCGTGATGACCCCCGAGATGGTCGGCGCGTCCCGGGAGTTCGTCCTCGGCAAACACACCGGCACCCACTCGGTTCGGAAACGCTTGGAGGAACTCAACTACGAGCCCAGTGACTCCGAGGTGCGGGCGGTCACCAAACTCGTCAAAGAGTTCGGCGCCGAGAAGGAGCAGATCACCGACAGCGTGATCGCACGCTTCGCCGAGGAGGTCGGTGTCGCCGAAGCCGACTCCGAGGAGGTACGGGTCTAATGCCCGCCCCCTGCTCGTTTGCACCCGGTGAGCGACAGCCCCAGCCAGCCGTCAGGGCGGCGAAGGCAGGGTCGTCGATAGCACGCGGAGGGTCGTCGGAAACGCGTAACTATTATTATGAACCGTGTCATTTCTCTGGGTACGATGCCACAGCAACGATCTCTCGGCACGGCGGTCGACCGAGTCAGTGCTGTCGGCGTACGCGGTATTGTAGGGGTCTAACCCCGACTCCACTTTTTATCCACACATCCGGCGTTCGATCCACACCCTCAGCAGGTGTCGAACCGAGATTCACCCGACAGCAAACCATGCATTCACGACCGACAACACGCGACCGACCGACCACAAGAGGACGACAATGAGCGAAACAGCCAAATCACCACCCGATGCCGAGGAGGAATCGACAGCCGAGGAAACGACCGCGGACGACGCGGCCAGCGAGGCCGACGACGGCGCGACACCCGTCACCGACGGCTCGACGGCTATCGTTCGCGCACTCGAAAACGGCGGCGTCGAACACGCCTTCGGCGTCCAAGGCGGGGCGATCATGCCCGTCTACGACGCGCTGTGGGACTCCGATATCGAACACATCACGATGGCCCACGAGCAGGGCGCGGCCCACGCGGCTGACGCCTACGGCGTCGTCGCCAACGAACCCGGCATCGCCCTCGCAACGTCGGGGCCGGGCGCGACTAACCTCGTCACCGGCATCGCCGACGCCAACATGGACTCCGACGCCATGCTCGCACTCACGGGCCAAGTCCCCAGCGACATGGTCGGCTCCGACGCCTTCCAGGAGACCGACACCACCGGGGTCACGATGCCGATCACGAAACACAACTGGTTCGCCTCCTCGGCCGACACCATCGGCGACACCGTCGGCGAAGCCTTCGCCCTCTCTGAATCCGGTCGCCCCGGCCCGACGCTGGTCGATCTCCCGAAGGACGTGAGCTTCGAGGAGACCGACAACCAGCCCGGCGAGCCCGAACTCCCGGCCGGCCAAGAGCCACCCACGACAGCCGATGAGGAAGATATCGACGCGGCCGCCCGCGCCATCGAGCGCGCGGAAAAACCGCTCCTTCTGCTCGGCGGCGGCGTCATCAAGGCCGAAGCCAGCGACACCGCCCGCGAGTTCGCCCGCGAACACGGTATCCCCGTCGTGACGACGATGCCCGGCATCGGCAGCTACCCCGAGGACGACGAACTCTGTCTCTCGTGGGCCGGCATGCACGGCACCGGCTACGCCAACATGGCGATCACCCACACCGACTGCCTGATCGGCGTCGGCACCCGCTTCGACGACCGACTGACCGGCGGCATCGACACCTTTGCTCCTGAAGCTGAGGTCGTCCACATCGACATCGACCCCGCCGAGATCAGCAAGAACATCCACGCCGACTACCCCTGTATCGGCGACGCGGGGACGGTGCTCGACCAGCTGACGGAAGAAATGGATCGAGAGCCCGACGCCCGCGAGTGGCGCGAGCAGTGTGCGACGTGGAAAGAGGAGTACCCGATGGATTACTCGGTCGACAAGGACGCGCCGCTGCGACCGGAGTTCATCGTCGAGGCCTTCGACGAGGCGACCGACGACAACACCATCGTCACCAGCGGCGTCGGCCAACACCAGATGTGGGCCTCCCAGTACTGGGAGTTCACCGAGCCGCGCACGTGGGTCTCCTCCCACGGGCTCGGCACGATGGGGTACGGCCTGCCGGCGACGATCGGCGCGCGCTTCGCCGCTGACGACGACCAAGACGTGGTCTGTTTCGACGGCGATGGCTCCTTTTTGATGACGATCCAGGAGCTATCGGTCGCCGTCCGCGAGAACCTCGATATCACGGTCGCCGTCCTCAACAACGAGTACGTTGGGATGGTTCGACAGTGGCAGGACGCCTTCTTCGAGGGTCGCCACATGGCCTCGGAGTACAACTGGATGCCGGAGTTCGACAAGCTCGCCGAAGCCTTCGGCGCGAAAGGATGGCGCGTCAACGACTACGACGAGGTCGCCGACACCGTCGAAGCCGCTCTCGACTACGACGGCCCGTCGGTCATCGACTTCCACATCGACCCCGACGCCAACGTCTATCCGATGGTCGCAAGCGGCGCGCCCAATGGAAAGTTCGCGCTCTCGGAGGATCAGCTATGACGGAGAACCAACAGGGCCTGCAGGGGCCACGACCGGAAGAACGCCCACACCCGGACGGTCGGCGCAACAGCCAAGGGATTCGGATCGACCCAGAGGTCGAGGCCGAACCAGATAGCCGAACCGCGATGATATCCGCGCTCGTTGAACACGAACCGGGCGTCCTCGCCCGTATCGCGGGGCTGTTCTCGCGGCGGCAGTTCAATATCGAGAGCCTGACGGTCGGCCCGACGACCGTCGAGGGCAACGCCAGACTCACCCTCATCGTCGAGGAGCCGGAACCTGGCATCGACCAGGCGAAAAAGCAGCTCGCCAAGCTCAAGCCGGTCATCTCGGTCGGCGAACTCGAAAACCGGCCAATCCGCTCGGAGCTCGTCCTGCTGAAGGTCAACGGCGACGAGCCCGATAAGGTGCAAGCGGTCACCGAGATGTACGACGGCGAAACGTTGGATGCCGGCCCCGAAACGATTACCGTCCAGCTTACCGGCGAGTACGACGAGATCGAGGACGCCCTCGATGCCTACCGGCAGTTCGGCATTATCGAGATCGCCCGCACCGGCCCGACCGCCCTCGCTCGCGGCGAGACGCCGACGACGCCGGGCGAAAAGCCCGCAGCGGAGGCGACCGCGGTCGGCGTCGAGACCGACGGTGGCACCGAAACCGACGGCTCCGGCGCGGGTGACGCGACCGACGCCTCCGAAAGCCAAGCCGAAACCACCAACTAAGGGGGGCGTCTTTCCGGAGACACAATGGCAGACGAAATCGACGCCACGATCTACTACGACGACGACGCGGATACCGGCTATCTGGACGACGCGACGGTGGCGGTCATCGGCTACGGCAGCCAAGGCCACGCCCACGCCCAGAACCTCAACGACAGCGGGATCGACGTGGTCGTCGGCCTCCGCGAAGGGTCGTCCTCGCGGGCCGCCGCCGAAAGCGACGGGCTCGACGTGGCGACGCCGCCGGAGGCAGCCGCACAAGCTGATGTCGTTTCGATTCTGGTGCCTGACACGGTGCAGCCCGCGGTCTACGACCAGATCAAAGACGAGCTCGACGCCGGCGACACGCTCCAGTTCGCCCACGGGTTCAACATCCACTACAACCAGATCCAGCCCAGCGACGACGTCGACGTGACGCTCGTCGCCCCGAAATCGCCCGGCCACCTCGTCCGGCGGAACTACGAGGCCGACGAGGGGACGCCCGGCCTCGTCGCCGTCTATCAGGATGTGACCGGCGACGCGAAGGAGCAGGCACTGGCCTACGCGAAGGGCATCGGCTGTACGCGGGCGGGCACCATCGAGACGACGTTCCGCGAGGAGACCGAGACCGACCTCTTCGGCGAGCAGGCCGTCCTCTGTGGCGGCGTCACCAGCCTCGTCAAACAGGGGTACGAAACGCTCGTCGAAGCGGGCTACAGCGAGGAGATGGCCTACTTCGAGTGTATGAACGAACTCAAGCTGATTGTCGACCTCATGTACGAGGGCGGCCTCGGTGAGATGTGGCACTCGGTGTCCGACACGGCCGAATACGGCGGGCTCACCCGCGGCGACCGCGTCGTCGACGAGCACGCCCGCGAGCAGATGGAGGAAGTCCTCGAAGAGGTACAGGACGGCACCTTCGCCCGGCAGTGGATCCTGGAGAACCAGGCCGGCCGACCGAACTACGATCAGCTGAAGACCGCCGAGGAAAACCACGAGATCGAAGCAGTGGGCGAGGAACTGCGCGGCCTCTTCTCGTGGGCCGACGAGTAAATACGGATGGAACACGCAACCCACACTAACGGAGATATCAGATGAGCAACGGAACGCTGTACGACAAGGTATGGGAGAAGCACAAAGTAGCTGAGTTGCCGAGCGGACAGGATCAACTGTTCATCGGCCTGCACCTCGTCCACGAAGTGACGAGCCCGCAGGCCTTCGGCATGCTCCGGGAGCGCGATCTCAACGTCGCCTACCCGAATCAGACCTTCGCAACGACTGATCACATCGCGCCGACAGAGGCCGAAAAGCGGAAGCGACCGCTGACCGACGAGCAAAGCGAGGAGATGCTGTCCGCGCTGGAGCGCAACACCAGCGAGAACGGCATCACGTTCTTCGGCTTCGAGTCCGGCAAGCAGGGCATCACCCACGTGGTCGCCCCCGAACTCGGTCTCTCGCAGCCGGGGATGACCGTCGCCTGCGGTGACAGCCACACCGCGACGCACGGTGCGTTCGGCTCCATCGGTGTCGGTATCGGCACCAGCCAGATCCGCGACGTGCTGGCGACGGGCTGTATCGCGGCTGACAAACAGAAGGTTCGCCGGATCAACGTCGAGGGCGAACTCGGCGAGGGCGTCTACGCCAAGGACATCATCCTGAAGATCATCCAGGATCTCGGCGTCGACGGCGGCGTCGGCCACGTCTACGAGTACGGCGGGCCAGCCATCGAAGCACTCGATATGGAGGGCCGACTGGCGGTCTGTAACATGTCCATCGAGGGCGGCGCTCGCGCGGGGTACATCAACCCCGACGAGACGACCTACGAGTACCTGAAGGGCCGCGAATATGTCCCCGAAGGCGAGGCCTTCGAGGAGCGAAAGGAGTACTGGGAGTCCATCAGCAGCGACGCGGACGCCGAGTACGACGATGTCGTCACGGTTGACGCCGACGACATCGACCCGCTGATTACGTGGGGGATCAACCCCGGTCAGGTCATCGAGATCACCGACACCGTCCCCCAGCCCGAGGACTTCGAGGCCCGAACGGATCGAGAAGCCGCCGAGCAAGCCCTCGAACACATGGATATCGAACCCGGCCAGTCGATGCTGGGCTACGATGTCGATGTCGCCTTCCTCGGCACCTGTACGAACGGCCGCGTTTCGGACTTCGAAGAAGCCGCGAAAATCCTGGAGGGCAACACAGTCGCCGACGGCGTGCGCGCGCTGGCCGTCCCCGGCTCCGAGACCGTCCGCGAGGAGTGTGAGGCTCGCGGCCTCGACGAGGTCTTCATCAACGCCGGCTTCCAGTGGCGTCGCGCCGGCTGTTCGATGTGTCTGGCGATGAACGACGACTCGCTGGAGGGCGACGAGGTCTGTGCGTCGTCGTCGAACCGGAACTTCATCGGCCGCCAAGGCAGCAAGGACGGCCGCACCGTCCTGATGAGTCCGGCGATGGTCGCCGCTGCGGCCGTCGAAGGCGAAGTCGCCGACGCACGCGAGTACCTGAGCGACGATCCGGCTGGCAGCCCCAGCGGGGTCGGGGAGGCGGCTGACTAATGGCTCCTGAAAATCACATCACCGAGGTCGGCGGCACCGGCGTCCCGATCCCCGGCGACGATATCGACACCGACCAGATCCTGCCGGCGCGCTTTATGAAGGAGGTCACTTTCGACAACATGGCCGACTACCTCTTTTATGATGCGCGGCGGGACGACGACGGCGAGTTCAACGACCACCCGTTGAACCGCTTCGACGGCGCGTCGATTGCGGTCATCAACTCCAACTTCGGCTGTGGCTCCTCGCGTGAGCACGCTCCCCAGGCGATGATGCGCTGGGGCGTCGACGGCATCGTCGGCGAGTCCTACGCGGAAATCTTCCGCGACAACTGCAAGTCGCTGGGGATTCCGGCCGTGACGACCGACCACGAGACCGTCACCGAACTCCAGGAGTGGATCGAAGCCAACCCTGACGGCGAGATCGACATCGACGTCGAGAACGAGACCGTCACCTACGGCGACACCACTATCGACGTCGACATCGACGACGCGATGCAGGAAGCCCTCGTTGAGGGGATTTGGGATACGACCGCGCTGATGTACTCGAACCGCAGCAAGGTCGAGGAAACCGTCGCCGGGCTGCCGTACGTCGAAGGCGACGACTAAACCGATTCCCCGCTGTATTCTATATCCTCGGCTAACTCACCGTCGTCGTAGTGTCGGGTGATTTCTCGGTCGCCGAGGAGCTTGTGAAACTCACGTTTCGACAGCCCTGCCAAGGAACGGGCCTTACCGAACGAGAGGATGTCACGAGCATACAGAGAGACAGCCAACTCCTTTTTCACCGTGTCTTTCCGTTCTCCTTCAGGAATCTGTAACGCTTCATAGACTTCGTCGTCGATTTCGAGGGTAGCCATTGGTGAATATGTGGGACACTTTCGTATTGAGTGTTCGGCAGCAGCCAACCAGAGTGGATCGACCGGCCGACCAGCCGCCGCCCTGGCGGACTGAAAGGGCGAGGCAGGGTCGGCGAACCCCGGCGACGTAAGCACCGCAGGAACGAGCGGAGCGAGTGACGAGGAGCGCAACGAGTCGCGGGAGCCGAGCCTGCCGAGGGCTTTCTACACCTCTGTTGCTCAGTTGAATTCAGTCGAATCGCCAGAGATGCACGCTAAGAACCCACAGCATCCGAATCAGTGTACCAGTAGGCCCACAGAATCAATACGCCCTGTAACGGCAGCCGCGCCCAGCGAATCAGCGGCGATGGGTCGCCACCGCTGATTCCGTCGACGACGACCATCGAGGTCGCCATGTAGACGTTCGCCGGGAAAATCGCAACGAGCAGCGCAATCGTCGCCCACGCCGCGTAGCGTCGCGTCCGTGGAATCAATACCCCGACACCGACGGCGATTTCGGCGACGCCGGACAGATAGACCAACGCCAGGGGCGCGGGCAGGAACGGCGGGATGATCTGGGCGTATAGCTCCGGGACGACGAAATGCAGCACGCCCGCGACGACGTAGAGCGGCCCCATCAGGTAGAGCAGCGGGCGTTTGAACCGCGCCAGGCGACCTCTCATTGCCACCTGCTATGGTGACGGCAGGGAAGCGGTTTGGGGTTACTCTGTTCCGGCGACGCAGGTCGTCACGACTTCGCCACATCGACATGCTCTTTTCAGTGCTGGCAAGACGACGCGTATGAGCCACACAATCGCCGTCATCGAAGGCGACGGCATCGGACAGGAAGTGATCCCGGCAACCGTCAAAGTCCTGGAATCGCTCGATCTCGACCTCGAATTCGTCGAAGGCGAGGCCGGCGACGCCGTCAAAGCCGCGACCGGCGAGGCACTCCCACAGGAGACCTACGACCTCGCGGCCGAGTCCGACGCCACGCTGTTCGGCGCGGCTGGCGAGACCGCCGCCGACGTGATCCTCCCGCTGCGGGAGGCCGTCGACTCGTTCGTCAACATCCGCCCCGCGAAAGCCTATCCCGGCGTCGATGCCGTCCGGCCCGAAACCGACCTTGTCTTCCTCCGCGAAAATACCGAGGGTGTCTACTCGGGTCACGAGGACGACCTCTCCGAGGATCTGTCGACGCTGACGCGCGTCGTCACCACCTCGGCCTCCGAGAAACTCGCGGAGTTCGCCTGCGAGTACGTCGACGGCGAGGGGTTCAGCGTCGTCCACAAGGCCAACGTGATGCGGAAGACCGACGGCCGGTTCCGCGACGCGGTCGTCCGCGTCGCCGACGACCACGGCGTCGAGACCGACGAAGTCCTGATGGACGCCTTCGCAACGCGGGTCTGTCTCGACCCCACGCAGTTCGACACCATCGTCTGTCCGAACCTCGCGGGCGACGTGCTCTCTGATCTCGCTGCTGGCCTCGTTGGCGGGCTGGGGCTCCTGCCCTCCGCGAACATCGGCGACGACAACGCGCTCTTCGAGCCGGTTCACGGTACCGCACCCGATATCGCCGGCCAAGGCGTCGCCAACCCGATGGCGACGGTGCTCTCGGCGGCGATGTTACTCAATCATCTCGGCTACAGCGAAGAATCGGATCGCGTCGAGACCGCCGTCGAAACCGTGCTCGCCGAGGGGCCGCGGACGGCCGATCTCGGCGGCGACGCCGATACCGACGAGGTCACGCAGGCGATCATCGACCAATTGTAGCGCAGCCGAACGAACCCGGCGAAAAGAGTGACAGTCGTTAGCTCACGAACTCGGTCGCCGTCGATCCCTGTTCTTCCTCGGTTTCAAGCTGGAGCGACTGGTCGGTGATGTCGTCGAGGGCATCCTTGCCCATCAGCGCGAGCATGGCGAAGCCGACCTTCGTGATAATGTCGAGGTAGACGATCACCATCATTTCGACGCCAGGCTCCAGCAGCCCGAACCCGACCGGCGCGAGCAGCCAGACGACGGGGTACAGCGTCCACAGCACGACGGTCACGTTCCGGAGTTTGGCGAAGACGATGCCGACGCGCTCGCTGGCGAAGGCGGCCTGCTCCGGAAGCTCCGTGACCAGCAGGTAGGCCAAGGCGACGTAGGCCACGCCGCCGAGTCCGAACAACGTCAGTGACAGCACGCCCGAGGTGAAGATCGCGGCGATCCCGAGGGCGATCAACACCACGTCCAGCCCGATCAACAGCGCGTAGAGCTGTTTGCCCGGTTTGCACAGCAGCGTCAGGTAGAGGATCAACAGCGGCGTCGTCAACAACCAATCGACGTACCGCGGCGTGTAGAACGTCGCGCCGTCGACCGGGATTGAGCCGATCCCCAGCGAGGTCAGCGTGTAGGCGACTGTGGCGATCCCCGTGATCGCCGCGAGCACGCCGTAGTATTTCCTGTTTTTCTCGTCACGAACCGCGTAGTACGCCGAGGGGGTCGTGCCGAGACCCAGTGCCACCGCGCCGACCGCCGCCCAGCCGTTTGCTGATAACAACATTAGGAATCACCGAAGTTGAAGCCGTCGTCGGTTGTCCCACTGTCCGTCTCCTGCCCACCGTCGGTCGCTGCCACATCGGGTGTCGCTACCGTCGCGTCCGGCGTCAACTCGCTGCCAACGGTCGGTGCCGCTGACTCGTCAAGCCCACCACCGCTAGCCGACTCGGCCTCGACCTCGAAGCGGTCGAGGGCCTCGTGCAGTTTCGCGGCTTGCGACCGCAGTTGCGTCGCCGAGGATTCGACCGTCTGGAGCGTCTCCTGCTGGGCGGTCGCCGTCTCGGTCACGTCGTCGGCCGTCTCGGTCGTCGTCTCGCTGATCTCGGCGACCTCGTCGATCATCTCGACGACCGAGTTGGCCGCGCGGGCCTGCTCCTCGGTCGTCCGGTTGATCTCGCTCATGCTGCTGTCGACCTCGTCGACATACTCGATCACGTCGTTGAGCTGGTCGATTGCGCCCTCGACCGTCTCGACGCCCTGGCTGATTCGGACGCTGGTCTCGTCCATGCCGGCGACGGCCTCGCTGGTCTTCTCCTGGACGCGCTGGATCCGGCCTTCGATCTGGCCGGCGGCCTCCTTCGTCTCCTCGGCGAGTGATTTGACCTCTTCGGCGACGACGGCGAAGCCTTCGCCCTCTTGACCGGCGCGAGCAGCTTCGATGGAGGCGTTGAGCGCGAGGAGGTTCGTCTGCTCGGCGATCTCGCTGATCATATCGACGATCTCGCCGATCTCGTCCATCTCCTCGTCGAGCACCTCGATATCCTCCAGCGTCTCGTTGGTCGTCGACTCGACGGCGTCCATCTGCTCGATGGCGTCGGCCGCGGCGGCTTCCCCTTCGGTGCCGGCTTCGGTCGCCTGTTCGGTCGTTTCGGCGACCGTATCGACCGTGGCGGCAACTTCTTCCGCGCCCGAGGAGAGCCCGTCCATCTCGTCGGCCACGTCTCGGAGGTTCTCCGTCTGCTTGTGTGCGCCGTCGGAGATGTCCTCGACGGCGTTGGCGACGCCGCTGCTGTCCTCGTAGAGCTGGTCGGCGTTGCTGTCGACGCCGGCGGCAGCATCCTCGACGTGGTCGGCGAATGTCATCACCTCGCTGACGGTTCCCTCCAGCTCGTCGAGCGTCTCGTTGAACGCGATCCCGACCTGCTGCATCGCCTCGCTGTCGGTATCTGGATCGACGCGCTGGGTGAGGTCGCCGTCGGCGACGGCCTGCATCACACGTTCGTACTCCGCAGCCTTCTGTTCGATCCGTTGGGCCCGCTGTTCCATCTCCTCGCGGGCGGCCTGTGCGTCTTCTTGCGCTTCCTCGGCTGCCGAGATCTGCTCCCGCAGCGAGCGGCGCATCGAATCGAAGGCCTGGTGGAGCTGACCGATCTCGTCGGTTCGCTTGGTGTCGAGATCGACATCAAGATCGCCCTCGGCCATCTGGTCGGCCTTGGTTGTCAGCCGCCGGAGGGCGATGATCGTGTTGCTACCGATCGTCACGCCGATCAGCGCGAGGCTGATGACGGTGACGAGAATCAATCCCAGAATGCTTGAGCCGATGACGCCAGCCTCCGCGCCGAACAGCGACCGGGCCTGGAAGTACACCAGCACGCCGGCCGCCGTGGCGAGAGCGACCACCCCCGCCAACGAAAGCGTGAGCTTCGTCGCGTAACTGTCGCGTATCGGGTTGCCAGACTGCGTTCCAGCCATAGGTAGACATTGAAAGCCGATCACCTATGCGTACGCGCTATCTGTATAGGCTGTTCCTCAGCAGCCAAACCCATTCAGTATAGGCATCACCACAAATGCCTTCGAACAATGTTCCGCGACAACAATGTAACCATGCCGAGACAACAAAAACACGAAAACCGCTCACCGCTCCGCCGATTCGACGTAGGCTTCCCTGACAGCCTCGAAGCCGTCGTTCGCTTCGAGATGCTGTTGGAGTTCGTCGGCGTACTCCTGGGCGAGTGATTCGGCCGCCGCCAACCTCTCGGGGTCGACGCCGTCATCATCGTTGCTGAACCCGAGCGCGCCTTTGATCGAGTCGATGATCCCGGGGTCGTTGGCACCCTCGTCGGCCCCACCGGCCATCGGGCCGCTCCGCGAGCGGATCGCCGCCAGCTCGGGCATGATCGATTCGACCGCCTCGGTGTCGGCAACGAGCCGGGCGGCCTCGGGATCGGCGGCGTGCTCGATGTCGAGTTCGGTCGCCGTCATGATCAGCCCCCACTCCTGGTTCGTGAACGCCGACCCCTGAACCCGGTCGGTGAACGCCTGATCGACAGCCATCCGGTCGCCGACAAGCATGTCTCGCCACTCGCTCATATCGCCGGCTTGGGACGGCGACGGTTTCAGCCTGCCGGCCGGGGCGGGAGGGGCCGGCTGGCCGCCGGCGACGATTGCTGTCGGTAAACGCATCACTAATGGCTCCGCAGCAGCCAGTGGAACCATGAGATCATACAGCCGCAGACGGACGCTTGCGGTCGCCGGCAGCACGGTTCTCGCTGGGCTCGCCGGCTGTGCAGGCGGAGGCGGCGACAGCAGCCCCTACAACGGCTGGCTGGACGGTGCTAACAACTTCGAGGCAGTCGTCGATCGAACCGGAACCGAAACCGTGACCGTTGAGGTGGGAACGCCGAACCCGTATGCGTTCGACCCCGCAGCCGTCCGAATTTCACCAGGAACAACGGTCGTCTGGGAGTGGAGTGGCCGCGGGAGCAGCCACAACGTCGTCGACAACGGCGGTGCCTTTGAGAGCGACTACTATCTCGAAGAGGGGAGCACCTTCGAACACACCTTCGCGGAGCCGGGGGTCTACAAATACTACTGTACCCCCCACCAGACACAGGGCATGCTCGGCGTCATCGAGGTCGTCAACGGTTAGCGACGCAAGCTATCGAAGCCGCTACCACAGAGCCCACCCCCGGTCGGCACGCTCGCAGTTCCCTCGCTGATCCTCACCGGATCGGCGGCGAGATCGTCCGCGAGCAGCGACCCCGTCGCTAGCCCACACGGGGCGATCTCCGGAACCGCCGCGGCGACGTGAACGGCAGCCGTCCGCGCGACAACAGCATCGATCGTCGTCGTCACCACGGGCTCGACACCGGCCTCGCGGGCGCGGGCGGCCGCCTGTGTCGCCCGCAGCGGCCCGCCGAGAGCCATCGGTTTGAGGATCACTACGTCGGCCGCGTCGGCATCGAGGACGGCCGAGATCGACGCTGACGACAGCGACTCATCAAGAGCGATGTCGACACCGCGACCACGAAGCTCGCGGTGGCCGGCGATGTTAGACGCCGGCAGTGGCTGTTCGACGTAAGCAACATCGAGAGCTGCGAACTCGTCGAGAGCGTCCTCGGCGGTTGGAACATCCCACGCGCCGTTGGCGTCGATCCGGAGCGCGACAGCGTCGTCGACTGCCTCGCGGACGGCGCGGACGCGCTGGAGATCGGCCTCCAAGGACTGGCTGCCGGCTTTGAGTTTGAGACAGTCGTAGCCGTCTGCGAGTGCGCTTTCTGCGGCTGCCACGGTCGCATCGATGTCGGCGTCGCCGATGGTCGCGTTGACTGGTACCTGTTGGGGTACCGCAGCATCGGCATCATCGAAGGCGTCTTGTCGGAGGGTTGTCGCCAACGGCGTTGAATCGTTGCGACCGCGCCGGTCGAGCCCTGCGAGTTCGACGGCGTGGGCGGCCGCCGGTGTCATTGAGGGATCAGGGAACGTCTCGGTCGATTCGGGGTCGGTCGCGTCAAGCGCGGTTTGACACGCCTCAACGGACTCAGTCCAGCCGGGCAGCGGGCTCGCTTCGCCGATCCCGGGTGGGGCCGCGGTGTCGTCGACGCCGACGAGGAACCCCCGTCGCTCGGTGATCTCGCCGCGAGCAGTCGACAGCGGCGATGCAAGCGCGAGAGAAAACGACTCGATCCACATCAGACCGCCAACCCCACGCCAAACAGCAGCGCGTAGCCCGCCAGCAGCTTCCCGGTCGTTTCCAGGGCTGGGTTGAGGGCTGCGCCGGTCGTTTCAGTCCGAACCGTGTCGGCGACCTGGACGGCGACCGGCAGCGTCACCAGCGGGAGCAACACGGCCACCGAGGCGTCGGTCGCCAACCACAGCCAGACGGGTACCAGATACGCTACCCCGAGCAGGCCGATGTACTCGGCGCGGCTGAACCCATAGCCGAACCGCACCGCCAGCGTTCGCTTGCCGGTCGTTTCGTCTTCCGCTTTGTCGCGGATATTGTTGACAACAAGGATGTTCGTCGAGATGGCCGCCACGGGGAGGCTGGCAACGAATGCTTCGAGGGTAATCGTCCCGGCGGGAACCGTCGTTGCCAGCGGCGCGGCAACCACGGCCGCAGCCTGGACGTAGTAGGTGCCGGTGACGGCGATGACGCCGAAAAAGAGGAAGACGAAGAGATCACCCAGGCCGTGGTATCCCAGCGGATAGGGGCCGCCGGTGTAGGCGATCCCGGAGATGACCGACAGTAGGCCGATCACGAGGATCGGGACGCCGCCAACATAGACGAGATACCCCCCGACGACAACGGCGGCGGCGAAGGTGAGATACATCGCAGCCTTGACGCGGCCGGGTTCGATGAGGCCGGCCTGCGTGACGCGCGTGAACCCCTCGCGGTCGTCGGTGTCGGCACCCTGGATCGCGTCGTAGTAGTCGTTGGCGAAGTTGGTGCCGATCTGGATGAGGGCCGCGCCGACGAAGGCGGCGACGGCTGGCAACGGGGCAACGACGCCGTCGTTGACCGCGAGGCCGACGCCGACGATGACGGGGGCGGCCGCCGCGGGCAGCGTCTGGGGGCGGGCGGCGGCAACCCACGCCTGTCGCCGCGAGAGATTCGAACCGCTCATAGTCGTATTGGGGTCGGCTCGTGCCTGAATGTTGCCATTCGGCCACAGGTGAGGAGACTATTTACGAATGGACACCAACGCCGAGGTATGGTCGATTACGACTCCTTACACGACCCGAACGCCGAGTACACGATGCGTGAGCTCTCCGGCGAAACGATGGGCGTCACCGCCAGCCGCGGCGGCGACCGCGACGTCGAGATCACCGACGTGCAGACGACGATGATCGACGGCAACTTCCCGTGGACGCTCGTCCGCATTTACACCGACAGCGGCGTCGTCGGCACCGGCGAGGCCTACTGGGGTGCGGGCGTTCCCGAACTCATCGAACGCATGAAACCGTTCGTCGTCGGCGAGAACCCGCTGGATATCGATCGGCTCTACGAACACCTGATCCAGAAAATGTCCGGGGAAGGCAGCATCGAAGGCGTCACCGTCACCGCCATCGCCGGCATCGAAATCGCACTGCACGATCTGGCGGGCAAGATCCTCGATATTCCGGCCTACCAGCTGCTGGGCGGCAAGTACCGCGACGAAGTCCGGGTCTACTGTGACTGCCACACCGCCGATGAGGCCGATCCACAGGCCTGTGCCGACGAGGCCGAACGCGTCGTCGAAGAACTCGGCTACGACGCCCTGAAGTTCGATCTCGATGTGCCCTCGGGGCTCGAAAAAGATCGCGCCAACCGACACCTCCGCCCCGGTGAAATCCGCCACAAGGCCGAGATCGTCGAGGCCGTCACCGAGCGCGTGAAGGATCGCGCCGACGTTGCCTTCGACTGTCACTGGACGTTCTCGGGCGGTAGCGCGAAGCGGCTCGCCGCCGAGATCGAGGAGTACGACGTGTGGTGGCTCGAAGACCCCGTCCCGCCGGAGAACCTCGAAGTCCAAGAGGAAGTAACGAAATCCACGATCACGCCGATCACCGTCGGCGAGAACCGCTATCGCGTGACCGAGGAGCGACGCCTCATCGAGAACCAGGCGGTCGACATCATCGCGCCCGACCTCCCGAAGGTCGGTGGGATGCGCGAGACCAGAAAGATCGCCGATGTGGCGAATCAGTACTACATCCCGGTCGCCATGCACAACGTCTCCTCGCCGGTGGCGACGATGGCGAGTGCCCATGTCGGCGCGGCGATCCCGAACTCCTTGGCCGTCGAATACCACAGCTACGAGCTCGGCTGGTGGGACGAACTCGTCGAGGAAGACGTGATCGTCGACGGCTACATCGAGATTCCGGAAGAGCCAGGTCTCGGCGTCACGCTCGACATGGACGCTGTCGAGGAGCACATGGTCGACGGTGAAACGTTGTTCGACGAAGCCTGAGCTTCGTCGAGCCAGCGGAGCTCTGCTCCGCGAGGGTTGACGAGAAACCACGATACCCCTCTCGGGTCATCGTTTTACTGAGCTAGAGGGATCGATCGGTGGTGTTTATACTTCCGGAACACCATCTTCGAGCTATGGATGCGGAGCCACGGCTACTGTACGTAGACGCTGATGCCGACACGGCGGCGTCTCGCGCGGAGACGCTCTCCGCGGACTACGAGTTCGAGGTGCGGACCGCCAGCGACGTGGCTACCGCGAAAGCAGCACTCGACGCACACGATATCGACTGCGTCATCAGCGAGTTTCGGCTCGGCGACGACGATGGCCTCGATCTGCTGTCGCACGTGCGCTCGGGACACAGCTCGCTCCCGGTCATTCTCCTGATCGACGACGAACCGGAGGAGATCGCCCGCGATGCGTTCAGCTCCGGTGCAACCGATCTCTTCCCCCGGTCGATGATCGAGCTCTCCTATGAGCCGCTGGTCGAACGGATCCGCGAGCTGACCGCCGAATCGACCGAGGCGGCCGCCGAGCCGTCGGCTGATGGCGAGAAACAGACACCCGACAAAGCACGAACCACCGAGGAGGTCGCAGCGAGTACGGACGGTGGCGGCACCGAGGCGTCGACGCCCGGGTCGTCGGGGCCGACAGACACCACTGCAACCGAGTCGACAGCGAGCGACGATGCGGCCGACACACCGGCAGCCGATAAGTCGACTAACGATCTGTCGGTCTCCGATCTCGATCTTGAGGAGCTCCAAGCACTCCCGAAAGATGAGCTGATCGCACTGCTGGCGAAGATCATCGGCGACGACGATGAGCCGGCAACCGAGTCGGCCGAGGCGATGGCCGAAACCATCGACACGAGCGCGGCCGACAGCCAATCGTCCGCACAGGCCGCAGCCACCGACACCACGCCAAGCGATACGAACACACCGACCGCCGATGCGCCGACAGCTGAGCCGGACGCCGACGACACGGTGTGGGAAACCAACGAGGGCTACCAGCGTCCGCCGAACCTGGATCTCTCGCCGGGGACAACGATCCTCGTCCAGTGTAGCTCACAGGACGCCCGCAAACACGACGCCCGTCGTGATCTGCTCGGCGTCACCGAGGCCGACGATCGCAATATCCTCCTGATCCAGTACCGATCGATGAACACCGATCGGCTGGCGGCGATCGCCGAGGCCGCCCAACGGGTCAAGGTGATCACCGTCGGCTGTTCACAGTCGGTGCCGACCGCCGTCAGCGACACCGTCGAGGTCGTCAACATCAACAACCCCAACGATGTGACGCGGCTCGGGATCCTCTCGACGAAGACGCTGGACGACTGGCGAGCCCTCGATGGCGGGATCGCTGTCTCGCTCGACCCGCTCGACGTGTTGTTCCGATACAAATCCGTTGAGGGCACCTTCCGGTTTCTCCACATTTTCCTCGGCAAGCTGAGTGCCGGCGGGGCGGTTAGCTCCTTTTTCGTCAACCCCTCGGCCAGCAACCCACAGGATGTGAACACGCTCAAACCGCTGTTCGATCACATCATGACAGTCGATGCCGGCGGCGTCGATCTGGAAGGGACGTGAGCCGATCTCGGTAGAAAGGACGTGATCCGGTCTCGGCTCCGGCGGCCGCCAAGAATGCCGGAATCATCGAACAAAACCAAGCCCCACAGCGGGCTGTCTGTGGGGTCATGACAGCATCTCACATCGTCGAAAAGTGCCATACTGCGAGTCGATCATAACCCTTAACCGTAGCTGTGGCATCCGTTTTGATAGCGGGATGGGATAGCCAGGAGATTCCGCCGGGCTCATAACCCGGAGATCGGTAGTTCAAATCTACTTCCCGCTACTTTTTGAGGCGAATAATAAGAGGAGCGTAGCGACGAGTGTCGTGAGCCTCACAAAAGCTCGGAAGAGATTTGAAGGAGACAACGAGGGAGCGAAGCGACCAAGTTGGCGTAGTTCAAATATACGTCCTGCTATACGTCTCAGACTCACACTACAACGGCGAGTCTCTTCTCGACACGATCTGGGGCACCAGCGGTCGGCAGACGACGAGTGGGCAGTCACCAGTGCCAGTAGTTGTACGTGACCCCGGTCGCCGCCTCGCTTCGTTCCCACAATCTCCGAGCGGCGTCCTCATCGTATGAAGCGTCGCTGGAGGACTGCTTTGTTGGGGATCCCCGCAGGTTCTTGAAGCCGCCAGGCCCGTAGTAGTCGCCACCCGCAACATCGTCGGCTGTTGCCGCGTACAACAGCGGCAACACCCCGTCTGCGGGCGACTGGCCGACGATCGCATTAGCGATCTTCATCATCGCCAACCGGAGCATCGAACCCTGTTGTTGGGGCCCCCGGTATTGGAGATTGGTTGCGGCGTAGCCGGGATGGCAGGCGACACTCAGCGTCCCGGTGATCCCATGGGCGTCAAACCGCCGCTGCAGCTCGTAGGCAAACAACAGATTGGCGAGTTTGCTCTGGCCGTAGGCCTCCCACTTGTCGTAGGACTGCTCGCGGTGTAGATCCTCGAAGTTCAGCGAGCCGATCGTGTGCGCGCCGCTGGAGTGGGTGACGATCCGGCTTTCGCTGTCGCTGTCGAGCAGGAGGTCTAAGAGCTGTCCTGTGAGTGCGAAATGGCCGAGATGATTCACGCCGAGCTGTGTTTCGAACCCATCCTCGGTTTCCTGTCGGGGGATCGCCATCACGCCAGCGTTGTTACAGAGGATATCCAGCGTGTCGTAGTCGTCGGCGACGCCGTTGGCGAAGGCGGCGATCGAATCCAACGATGCAAGATCGCACTCCCGGACGTTCAGTGTCGCGCCGGTCTCGCCGACCGTGGTCTTGATCTCGGTGGCAGCCTGTCGACCGCGGTCGAGGCTGCGACAGGCCATGATCACGGTCGCACCCTTGGCGGCGAACGCTTTCGTCGCTTCGTAGCCAAGCCCACTGTTGGCTCCGGTGATAACGACGGTGCGATCACGACAATCCGGCATCTGATCGGTAGTCCACGTAGGTGACATAGTGGGCTCCAGTATAGCGAACGTTCACGCCGTGTCGTAATTAATTACACCGATGCTACTGCTGGTGCTGTGATCGGTAGTGCCGCGAAAATTGGGATACAGTGCTGCACCATGCCAGTGGTGTAGCAGGGTTCGAGGGGGTCAATGTCGCGCGCTCTCGAAGACTCGGAAGTCGGGGGAGACTTCCACACCTATTCAGGGGGTGTCGCCTTCTGTGAGTAGCGACATCTTTGTGTGGTGCGAGGAGATATAAATACATTCGGCGCAGAATATCAGCTGTAATAATCAGGAGACCCAAGGGCGGTCGACACGGAGCAGCCAGTACAGATTTCGTGGGAGTGCTACAAAAAACAGAGCGCGTCGAAGCCGGTAGGTCGGCGCGCTACCGCTGTTTTTTCACCGGTGCGTAGCCGCGGGCTGCCAGCTTGCGCTCGACCCGTTCGGATTCGGCGTCCAGCGCGGCCGCCACAGGGGTCTGCTGTCGTCGGGCCTGTCGCCGACAGCGTTCTTGGGTCATCCAGCGGGATCGTTCCTCGTCGGTCATGGCCGCCCAGTCGGGCGGGAGGTCGTAATCGTGTCTCATAGCGTCGGTATGGGCATCTGTATGGTATACCGTCACACATATACCTCTTTTCGGTTCTGTTCAAACGGTACTCGTTTGGGTGGTTTTAGTTTTATTTCAACTAGCTTGCTGGATATTCACAACAGAAACAGGCTATTTTTCGCGTTTGAGACCGTGTTAATCAACCATGGACAATATCACGCGGTCTGAGAGACCTTGGCGTTTATATTCCCGTGGCGTCTACCACGCCGATAGACGACATCATGGGATCCGATACCACTGACACCCTCTCGACGCTGGGACGCGTGTTGTTCGGCCTCGGCGTCGCACTGCAAGCGACCGAAGATTTCCGGGAGATGGACGAGACGATCGAGTACGCCGACTCCGCCGACGTGCCACTGCCAGAGATCGCGGCCCCGTTTGCCTCCGGCATGATGGTCGTTGGCGGGCTGGGAACAGCACTCTGGCGGTTCCCGCGGCTGGCGACCGGTGCGGTGGCAACGTTTCTGGCGGTGGTGACACCGACGATGCACGATTTCTGGAACGCCGATCCCGACGACAAAAGCGGCGAGCGGCTGGCCTTTTTCGGGAATCTCGCCATGTTCGGCGCGGCCCTCGCCTTCCTCCGGGCGGCCTACAAACGGTAGCAACACGGATTTCGACCGGTTCTGAGAGGAACACGACAGCCACCCGGTGCCGGTAGGAGCAACACTGTCCGCAACCGCGCTAAATCCATCCCCAACTGATCCGAAATATACAATACCATGTTTGAGTAATGAGTACGTCATGAGTGAGGAGGTCGTCGCTGATTTCACCGGAAAGCTCCTCACCGAAGATATCGACCAGCTCAAACCTGTCAAAGGGAGAGTACTTCTTAACCACGAACAGTTAGTGCTTGTCACGGGCGACAGCAAGGAGAGCATCTTTCTCTCGAAGATCGTCAGCACAAACCCCGGCTCGGTCGCCGACAGCGTCTCACAGTTTTTTGAGGAGGCGATCGCCGTCGCCTACGAGCGAAACGGGAACCGACGGCGGGCGATCATCGGCGGCAGCCCGGATACCATCGCCAAGTTCCGGACGCTGCTGTTCAAGCTCCTGATCGGTAAACAGACCGTGATCGCCCAACACCCCGCCAAACGCGGCGGCCGGGTCACCGATGTGCCGCCACGAAAGATGCTGTTGGACCTCTCCGAATCGGCGATCGAGCTCTCGTTGGACGACAAGACCGCCCGAATCAACGTTGAGGCGGTCATCGGCTTCGAGCACGAACAGCGGGAGCTGATGGATCGCGCCCGGCCGACGCTGATCTTGGATCACGCCGCCGGCAACACGACACTGACGACCTACATCTCGCTGCTCAGCAAGCGGAAGCTCACCTTCCTGAGTCAGTTTGTCCGGCTCAACTACAGCAAGGTGATCAACGACGTGCGGGAGACAGAGGTCAACGACACCGAAACCCAGGCCCTTATTTCGCTGTACAGTGCCGGCGGCAGCGCGTCGCTTGAGGGGATCGTCACCGACAACGACACCGACGCACGGACGGTCGGCGAAAACCTCCTCGAAAAGGAGTTGGTCACGGAGGAGGAGGGCGTGCTCTATCTCACCTCCCGCGGCGAGATCGTCGTCACCGAACAGCTGGAATCGGTCAACGAGTAGTAGCCTGCCGGCAGCACTACATCGTGAACAGCTCGGTGTCGTCGGGCACCGAAAACAGCCCCATCCGGACACCACAGTCCAGCCAGCCGTAGCCGTAGGAAAACGCCGCCAGGGCGTTCACGGGGTCGTCATCCGCTCGGAAGTGACGGCCGTCCGCCAGATACGACGCTGCCATCTCCCGACACTCGGCGGCAGCCTCACCGAGTGGTGTGTCGGCTGGCGGTTGTATCGTCGCCGCGGCCAAGGCGTCGGCCAACATCCGCTCGTAGCGATCCGTCTTTTCGTCGAGGTCAGCAGCCATACCTGTGGCTTGCCGGCCAGCCCGAAAGCCGTTCGGTCGCTGGTCGCTACTCCTTGACGGACTGTTTCAGGATCAACGGCGTCACGATCGCATCCAGCGCGGCGATCCCGTAGGCGACGAGTTGGACGGTGCCACTCAAATAAAAGTAGGCGACGCCGGCGACGATCGCAGCTCCCCAGAGACCGATACCCCAACGGACGAGCGGATTACGCAACATACCGCGGAGGTTGACCGCGAGGCGTAAAATCGTCACTATCGGTTCGACGCCTGTTTCACTGACAGGCGATCACATGTGACAGTTGCTCGGTGACCACTAGCTCCGCTCGGCCAGCTACAACTCCTCGTCGGCCAGCTACAGCTCAGCTCGGCCAACTACAGCTCTTCGTCGGCCAGCTCCTGTTCGGCGACGATCTCGTACGGCGACAACCCATTGCGGATCCCATCGAGCAGCCGGAAGGCATCGTCCGGCGAGAGGAAATGCCGGGTGACCGCCCGGCCCATCGGCGTCGGTTCGAGGCCGTCGATAAACTCCCACTCCAGCAGCTTGCCGACCGCTCGCTGGGTGTCGATCTCACCGAGCATGCGGTCGTTGAGCCGCTTGGCCGACTCACCGGCGACGGTGATGTTGGCAAGAGTCTCCTCAACGGCAGCAGCCTGATCGTAGACGTTTCGTACGTCCTCCATCTCGCCCTTCAAAAGCTTGAACGCGACCTCGTCTTCGGTCATCTCCATCGAGTTGTGGTAGGTGCAGTCGGGCTCGATCAGCATGTAGACCGTCCCCTTGTCGTGGTAGTCGGGCCGCCCCGCGCGGCCAAGCATCTGGCTGAACTCCTGTACTGAGAGCCATTCGATCCCCATCGCCAGCGAATCAAAAATGACCTGCGAGGCCGGGAAGTCGACACCAGCAGCCAGCGCGGCGGTGGTGACGACCGCCGAGAGTTCCTGATCGAGGAATTTGCTTTCGACCTGTTTGCGCTTCTTGTAATCGAGGCCGGCGTGATACGGTGCAGAGTCGTAGCCCAGTTTCCGGCTGATCGAGTGACAGCGTCGCCGCGAGTTGGTAAAGATGATCGTCTGGCCGCGGTAGCCCTTCGAGGATTTCTGATCGAAGGCGCGTTTGACGAGCTTATCCTCCAGTCGCAGCTTCTCGCGTTCGTCGGCGAAGGTGACGTGTCGCTCGATGGGGACGGGTCGCTCCTCGAACTCGATGAGCGTCGCGCCGAGCTGTCCGGCCAGCCATTCGGGGTTGCCGACGGTCGCCGAGAGGTAAAGCCACTGCGCGCCGCCGTACTCGCTTCTCGTGTCGGCGCGCTCCGCACAGTAGTATTTGAGTCGTGAGATGAGGCCGTCAAGCCGGTGGCCGCGCTCGGGCTCTTTGAGCGTATGCACCTCGTCGATGACGACGGTGCCGATGTCGCCGAGATCCTTGCCTGTTCGCAACGCGTGATCGATCCCCTCGTAGGTGCCGACGATCACGTCCGCCCCCGGATCGAACCGCGTCCCGTCGTCGTTGATCCGGCTCGCGCCGACGCGGATCGTCACATCCAGCCCGAGATCGCCGTACCGATCCCGGAAATCCTCGTGTTTCTGATTTGCGAGGGCAACAAGCGGGACGAGAAACAGCATCTTGCCCTTGCCTTCCAGTGCGCGGTTGACACCCGCCAGCTCGCCGATCAGTGTTTTGCCTGTTGCGGTCGCGCTGACGACAAGCTGGTCGTCGCCATCAAAGAGGCCGTT
Source organism: Halonotius roseus (assembly GCF_006861655.1). GTDB lineage: Archaea > Halobacteriota > Halobacteria > Halobacteriales > Haloferacaceae > Halonotius > Halonotius roseus. Next base: position 367,844 of record NZ_SESI01000001.1, read on the forward strand.
GCGCACCGAAAGACTCTGAACTGGCAGCAACTCATCGAACCGGGATTCGATCATCGACTGCAACTGCGGGTGGAGACCGAGATCGGCCGTCTGCACCGGGTCGACATCGTCGACGGTCGCGCTGATCGTATCGAACTTCGTGAGGTCGGGGTCGAGATCACCCGAAAGCAGGTTGACGATCCGGTCGAGATCTTGGACTTCGAGCAGGAGATCCTCAAGCCGCTGTTGGGCCTGCCCGGTAAACTGGCCCTTGTAGGCGAGTTCCCGCTCTAACTCCTCGCGGGCACAGTCTGGACAGATATGCTCGCGGTCGGTTTTGATCGCCGTCTCCTCGGTGATCGGCGAGTACGCGCCGTCGTTGGCGCAGTACCGGCAGGTGCGAACCGTTTTCGCCGATAGCTGATAGCCATCGAGCAGTGCCTGAAGCTCCTCCCGTCCAGCCGTCGAGGTCTGTTGGGAGATGCGGATGCGGCCCGCTTGGCGGGCGAGTTCGACGAACTCATCTGGGTTTCGCGGCTCCTCGGTGGTTCCGTCCTTCGTGCGGAACCGCCCCGGTCGCGGGCCGGCGCTCGTCTCCTTCGTATCGAGCGTGCCGTGGAAAACGCGCTGGCCGTCCCGGATAGCGACGACGCGGTAGCTGTCGCCGCGCTCATGCAGGAACAGCGTCTCGACAGCCGAGGCCTGCGTGGACACGCCCTCCGGTAGACTATCGGAGTATATCAGGGGTTCGGCTTTCGGCGACGCCGTGCTGTCGGTTCCCTCGCCGCGGCCACGCCTGCCGCCACCACCCGGAAAGCCAGGTTAATACCTGCTCGTGGCGAACAGCTGGTATGCGAGGGCTTCGTCTCGGACGGGTATTTGGTATCCCTGTTCAACTCAACTGGACATTCCTGCTGATCCTCCCGATCTTTGCGTGGATTATCGGCTCGGATATCGACCGACTAACCGATCTTATCAACGGTGTTCTCGGCGGCAACCTCGCCGTCGAGACGCTCACAGCCGGCATAACCCCGTGGCTGCTCGGGATCGCCGCCGCAGTCGGGCTGTTTGGTGGCGTGTTGCTCCACGAGTTCGGCCACTCGCTGGTGGCGATGCGCTACGACGTGGAGATCGAATCGATCACGCTGTGGTTGCTCGGCGGCGTCGCCAGCTTCAAGGAGATCCCCGAAGCCTGGCAGGAGGAGTTCAATATCGCTATCGCCGGCCCGCTTGTCAGCGTCGGCGTCGGCGGCCTCTCCTATCTCGCCTTTCTGGTCGTACCGGGCGGTCTCGATCCGATCCGGTTCGTCCTCGGCTATCTCGCTGTGATGAACGTCGGGCTCGCCCTCTTCAACATGCTGCCGGGGTTCCCGATGGATGGCGGCCGGGTGCTCCGCGCGCTGCTGGCCCGCAACCGACCCCACGCACGGGCGACCCAACTCGCCTCCGAGGTCGGCAAAACCTTCGCGTTCGCCCTCGGCCTGCTGGGGCTGTTTGCGTTCAGCCCGCTGTTGATCCTGCTGGCATTCTTTATCTACATCGCCGCCTCCGGCGAGGCCCAGCAGTCGACGCTGAAAGCCGCCTTCGAGGGTGTCACCGTCGGCGACATCATGACGCCCGGTGAGGATCTGCTCGTTGTCGACCCCGAGACAACGATCACCGACCTGCTAAACCGGATGTTGACCGAACGCCACACCGGCTACCCGGTTGTCGACAGCGGCGGGGAGCTGATCGGGATGGTCACGCTGGATCACGCCCGCTCGATCAAGGAGGTCGAACGCGACGCCTACACCGTCGGCGATGTGATGGAACGCGATATCACGGCCATCTCGCCGCAGGCCGACGCCTTCACCGCGTTACAGGCGATGCAGGAACACGGCGTCGGCCGGCTCCCCGTCGTCGACGAGGGCGAGAACCTCGTCGGCATCGTATCGAAAACCGACCTGATGACCGCGTTCAACATCATCCAGAGCCGCGGGGAGTCGACGACGCTGATCGGTGATCAGGCAAGCGGCGATCTGCCGTCGCTCCGGTAGGCTGATAGCAGCGATATCCCGTCGCTCCGGGAGGACGGATTCGCCGACAGCGGTAGTTTTTCCCCACTGCATAGCTGAGTAAGAGGTATGCTAACTGTCGTTTCTGACACCCACAGTGTCCGGGGCCACGAGCTGACGGGCCGGACGCTGCAGGCTGTCCGGGAGGCCGATCTTGTTATTCATGCCGGGGATTTCATGCGGGCGTCGGTGCTCGATGCCTTCGAGGATGAAGCCCGGACAGTTCGGGGTGTCTACGGCAACAACGACGACAGCGAGATCCGCGATCGGCTCCCGGAGGCCCGGACGGTCGACTACAAGGGGTTCCGGTTTGCGGTTACTCACCGCGTCAGCGGCGGCCCGACGGAGCTGACGCTGTTCGGCCGGGAACGCGACGCCGACGCCGTGATCTACGGCCACAGCCACAACCCCGAGGTCGACACGAGTGGCGAGCTCCCCCTCATCAACCCGGGCAGCCACGCCCAACCCCGCGGCTATCGGAAAGCCCACGCCGAACTGGAGCCGAGCGACGACGGGCTTGCTGGGCGGCTCGTCACACCCAACAACTACGTGATCGAGGAGTTCAGCGTCTCCAGATAACCGCTGACCGAAACGTCTTTGCGGCGTGCCGGCGGTGAGGCAACTATGACTGTTGGTGAGCTCCTCACGGATCCTGTCCTCATCGGGATTCTTGTGGTGCTGTTATTGTTCGTCTTCTTTGGGTATCTTCTCATGCGGCGTACCGTCCTCGGGCTCCGAGAAGGGTATCGTGATGGCCAACGGCGGGAGTAACGTGGTCGACACCAACCACCGGAACACACTATGATCGGTGTCGAAACGCTGGTCACCTTCGGGATCGCCGCGGCGGCCAGCCTCTTTATGGCGTGGGCGATCGGCGCGGGCTCCTCGGGGTCGACGCCGTTTGCCCCCGCGGTCGGCGCGAACGCCATCTCCGTGCTCCGGGCCGGCCTCATCGTCGGCGTCCTGGGCTTCTCCGGGGCGGTACTCCAGGGAGCCAACGTCACCGAGGCCGTCGGCAGTGAGCTCATCGTCGGCGAGCCGCTGACCGCCGGCGCGGCGATCGTCGGCCTGCTGACCGCAGCCGTCCTCGTTGCTCTCGGCGTCTTTGCGGGGTATCCGATCGCCACCGCCTTTACCGTCACCGGCGCGGTCGTCGGCGTCGGGCTGGCGATGGGCGGTGGGCCCGCCTGGCCGAAGTACGCGGAGATCCTCACGCTGTGGACGCTGACACCGTTTGTTGGTGGCGGGATCGCCTACGGGATCGCTCGGCTCATCCGCGGGGATCGCTTCGATGAGGATCGGCTGATCGCCGCGCTTGGTGGGCTCGTCGGCGCGCTGATCGCCAACATCGGGTTTACCTTTCTCGGCCCGCCGGGCGAACAGGGGTCGATCGCCAGCACCCTTGGCCCGGCGACTGGGCTTCCCACAGCCGCCGGCGTCGCCGTCGCCACCCTCGGCGTCGCCCTCGCCGCGATGGCAACGCTGTGGCTCGCACTGAATCGGGATCGGGCGACCGGCCAGCGACGCTTCCTGCTGTTTTTGGGCGGGCTGGTCGCCTTCTCGGCCGGTGGGAGTCAGGTCGGCCTGGCGATCGGGCCGCTGGTGCCCCTGCTCGGGAGTGGGATCGATATCCCGCTGTGGGCTGTGCTTGTCGGCGGCGGGTTTGGGCTCCTGGTCGGCTCCTGGACCGGCGCGCCGCGGATGATCAAGGCGATCTCACAGGATTACTCCTCGCTTGGGCCGCGGCGATCGATCGCGGCGTTGATCCCGTCGTTTGCGATCGCCCAGACCGCCGTCTACTTTGGGATCCCAGTTTCATTCAACGAGATCATTGTCAGCGCGATCGTCGGCAGCGGGCTGGCCGCCGGCAACGCCGGGGTGAGCCGCGACAAGATGCTGTATACCGTGTTGGCGTGGGTCGGCTCGCTGGTCTCGGCGTTTGTCATCGGCTACGTGGTGTACACCGCTGTCCAACTCGTCTTCTAACTCGTCGCTCGGCTGTTGCTCCAAACGCTGTCCGCAAAACGGCTACTCCGTCAACTCGGGTTCGTCGTCGTTCTCGGTTTTCGGATACTCGTCGGTGACGGTGAGCCGGGCTTTGAGGATGCGCGTGCTGTCGACCTCCTCGATCTCGATGACGACGCCGTCGTACTCGAAGGTCTCACCCTCCTCGACGAGCCGGCCGGCGCGGTTGAAGACGAAGCCGGCCAGCGTTTCGAACTCCTCGCCTTCCGGGAGATCGATGTCGAGTACCTCGTTGACCTCGTGGATATTGACCTCGCCGCGGATGATTGTCGTCTGGTCGTCGAGCCGCTCGAAGGGCTCCTGCTCGTCGCCTTCGAGGATGTCGCCGACGATCTCCTCGACCATATCTTCGAGGGTGATGATCCCCTCAGTGGTGCCGAACTCATCGAGAACGACGACCATCTGGAGGCGGTTTTCCTGCATTTCGGCCAGCAGCTCGTCGACGTTTTTCGATTCGGGGACGTGCAGCGTCGGCTGGACGATATCCCGCAGCTCGCTTTCGCCCTCGCTGTACTGGTGTTCCCGCACCAGATCCCGGACGTTGACGACGCCGATGATGTTGTCGAGGTTGCCGTCGTAGACGGGCACACGGACGTGGTCGTGGCCGATACAGGCCTCGATGGCCTCCTCGATGGTGGCGTCCTGGGAGACGGCCGTCACGTCGAGCCGCGGGGTCATCACCTCCTTGGCGATAGTAGAATTAAAGGTGAAGATGCGTTTGAGCATCTCGCGTTCCTCCTCGTCGATGACGCCCTCCCGTTCGCCGGTTTCGATGATATCCTTGATCTCATCGCGGGTGACGTACGGCGATTCGATCGCCGAGGAGCTGCCCATCGCCTTGTTGACGATGCGGGTCAGTCGGTCGAAGACGATGATCAGCGGAAAGAGGACGTACTCTGAGAGCTTGAGCGCGCCCGCGATCCGCAACGCCCACGACTCGGTGTTTTCGACGGCGTAGGATTTCGGCGCGCTCTCACCGAACAGCAGGACGACCGCGGTGATCCCAAAGGTCGCCGCGACCACGGCCTGGCCCTGCGAGAGGTAGATCCCGAACAGCGCGGTGGCGATCGAGGACATGGCGATGTTGACGATGTTGTTGCCGACGAGGATCGTCACCAACAGCCGGTGAGGGTCGTCCTTGAGCCCCTTGACCGTCTTGGCGTTGGGGATCCCCTCTTCGACCATCGATTCGATTCGGTGTTGTGGCAGCGAGAAGAAGGCGATCTCGGAGGACGAGAAGAACGCCGAGAGGCCGATCAGCAGGACGATAGCGACGATCCCGAGGCCGGTGATCGCCGTCGTACTGAGGGCTGGCAACTGGAGCACCCCGGCGGCGAGAGACATGCCTACAAGCGATAAGCCCATTGTCACTGATCGTTCCTCGGCCCCGGAATTAAGCGTTGTCCTCCGGACAGTTCAAGCCGTCAGTCGCCACCCAACCGACCATCGCCGCCGCGACGCGACGTGTCGTCGCCGAGCGGTGGACTGAAACCGCCGGCCACCCTCCTACGACCAATGACGACACGGCGGTGTGACGGCTGTAACACAAAGGTCAAGATCGCTGGCGGGATCGGCGATTTCTGGAGTTTCGACTTCGGGCCGACCGACGGGATGATCCTCGAACTCGCCGACGGCAGCGAGCACTTCCTCTGTCTCGACTGTGTTGACCGACTGCCCGACGACCACGACCCCACTGCCGACGACGTGGCTGCGTTGCCGGCGGCTGACGAGGAGTAATTCGCCAACCGCACACCTGGCGGCCTGCGAAAATCGAAGATTTTCGGGCGACCAGAAGACGCAGTCTTCTGGTAGACTGAAAGGGCGAGGCTCTCTCGGCGAACCCCGGCGACGCAAGCACCGCAACGAGCCGAGCGAGTGAGGAGCGCAGCGAGTCGCGGGAGTCGAGAGAGCCGAGGGCTTTCTACATCTCCGTCTCGCACACAATCGTGCATCTAAATTACCCCCACCGCAATCCCTACGCTTTTCTCCCCGGCAATCCGACCGACGGCCGTGAAGCCAGCCCGCATCGTCGAGGAGTTCCCCGCCCCCGAGTTCCGGGCCCAACAGAAACAGGCCCTCCGGGACATCCAGTCGGCCTTCGAGGCCGACAACGACGTGGTGCTGGTGCGCGCGCCGACCGGCAGCGGAAAGTCGTTGTTGGCGCGGTCGATCATGGGCTGTGCGCGCTCGAAACAGACCGCCGAGCCGGCGCAGGCAACGGGTGCCTACTACACGACGCCGCAGGTCTCCCAACTCGACGATGTGGCCGCCGACTCCCTGCTCGACGATCTCAACATCATCCGCGGGAAGAACAATTATTCCTGTTTGCTCCCGGGTGAACACGACACGCCGGTCGATCAGGCCCCCTGCGCCCGCGAGTCCGGGTTCGACTGCTCGGTCAAACACCGCTGTCCGTACTTCTCCGACCGATCGATCGCCTCCGCCCAGCCCCACGCGGCGATGACGCTGGCATACTTCATGCAGACCGCGGGATCGGACGTGTTCGGGAAACGCGATGTCGTCGTCATCGACGAGGCTCACGGGCTCGCCGAGTGGGCCGAGATGTACGCGACGATCGAACTATCACCCGATCGCGTCCCCGTCTGGGATGAGGTCGGCGTGCCAGCTGTCGCCGCTGCCGACGACCCCCTCGACCGCACCGTTCGCTTTGCCGAAACGCTGGCGGGTGTCTGCTCGCGGGCGAAAGATGAGCTGACCGCCCAGCCCGAACTCTCCCCCGACGAAGTCGCCCGCCGGGATCGACTCGGCGAACTCATCTCGGATCTCAACTGGTTTGTCGACGACTACCGCGATCCCGAGAGCCCGACGACATGGGTCGTCGATCAAGCCGGTGGGGAAGGCACCACGATCACGATCAAACCGCTCGATCCCGCCCGGTATCTCCAGCATACGGTCTGGGATCGCGGCGATGCCTTCGCGCTGCTGTCGGCGACGATCCTCAACAAGGAGGCGTTCTGCCGGGGGGTCGGTCTCAATCCCGACCGTGTCGCCCTCGTCGATGTCGACCACACGTTTCCGGTCGAGAACCGCCCGCTGTACGATGTGACACAGGGGAAGATGACCTACGAGCACCGCGATGAGACACTCCCGAAGCTCGCCCGCCTGCTCGTTCGACTGATGGCCGAACATCCCGACGAGAAAGGGTTGATCCACGCCCACTCGTATGCCATCGCCGACGATCTCGCCGACCGGCTGGCCGAGTTTGGTGTTGGGCCGCGGGTTCGCACTCATACGACCGACAGCCGCGACGACGAGCTCGGCGCGTGGAAGGCCAGCGACGACCCCGAGGTCTTCATCGCGGTCAAGATGGAGGAGGCCCTTGATCTTGCGGGCGATCTTGCCCGCTGGCAGGTGCTCTGTAAGGCACCCTATCTCAACACCAACGACTCACGGGTCGCTCGCCGCCTCGAAGACGGCCAGTGGGCGTGGTACCACCGGGCGGCGTTACGAACGGTGATTCAGGCCTGCGGGCGCGTGGTTCGCGCGCCCGACGACTACGGGGCGACGTATCTCGCCGATTCAAGCCTGTTGGATCTCTTTGATCGGGCAGCCGCCGACATGCCGCCGTGGTTCCGCCAGCAGGTCGATCGCTGCTCGGAGCCGACGCTGCCGGCGTTCGATCCCGAGGCTGCACTCGCCGGGATCGATGCCACGGCCGACAGCCGGGATCGGCCGTCCGCCGTCACGCGTGGACACATCGACTCCACAGGGTCGGGAGGTCAGTCCCAAGCCGACGCCGACGCTGGCCAACGGGACGACCACCCGCTGTCGGATGTGTGGGGCGACGGCTAGATCAGACTCGTCGCGCCCCACGCGACCATCGAGCCAACCATCAAGACCGCAAAGAGGACGGCGATGATCTGCTGTCTGTTCATAACTGTAGCTATTGTATCGAATGATTTAGCTCCATTGACTTCGCGGCCGACAGGGAACGTCACGCCAAACTGCAGGCCACAGCGTTATCGAACAAAAGTATGGAGACCATTCAACCAAATTTATCCGATTAGAGAAAACAAAACAATAGTAATCTGAGTTTAATAGCTTGACTGCGGTACTAATTCTCACAGTAGACTTATATTCAACCACTCTGTAAGAGGTGTATGGCCACAGACAGCCTGATGATCGCGCTCACCCTGTATCGTTGTGGAACACTCACCTTCGGGCAGGCCGCGACCCGTGCCGGGCAGTCGCCGGAATCCTTCGCTCGCGTTCTTGACCGCTTCGATGTGCCGTACTGCACGGAACAGCCACCCACCGCACCACGCTCAGAACCAACAGTGTAGCCGAGCCGCGAAATCGGCTTGCGGGCCCAACAGCGAAAGCGGCTCACAGGCGAAGCGTTCAACGCCGAAGAAGCCACAGATATCAGTGGAGATAATTGAGGGCCGAATCTTTTGTACGTGGTACTCCTTCTCACGAATGGAGGCACCCGTATGACAGCATCCGTAACTGACCCCTGTGGCCGGCTCGAACTCCCACACGCCGAGGCATGGGCCGCCCACGCAACCGTCGAGCACTGGCTTCGAGACGCCGTCGACCGCACCACTGTCGACGATGTGCGTATCGAACGGGTCTCTCGAATCCTTGACCGACTCGAAGCCGACGGGGTATTCACAACGGATGAGCTGTCACTGCTCTGTGAGCTGTGTCGTGACCGGCTGTCGGAGTCGGCAGCACCAACGCGGGATCACTCCTCGCTGCGGGCAGTCATCGACGCGGCTGAAACACAGCGTGAACGTTGCGCGCAGTAACGCGGAAAACGAGACAGCGGTCGACCAACGTCAGGTTGTCCGCAGGTGATCCTGCTTCGGTTCGTACACCTCGCCTTTTCGCCGCAGCTTTTCGATCTCATCTTCGGCTTTGGAGGCATCCATCCCGATCTCATCGGCCCGATCTAATACTTCCTCGATCGGCGCGCCCTCCTCGAACTCCTCCTCGATATCGGTGATCAGCCCCTTGATGTTCTTGATCCGATCGCGTTGCGTCTTTGAGGTGCCTGTCTCGACCACATCGGCGTCGAACTGGCCGGTTTCGGGGTCGACACCGATATCCTGGAGACACGAGCGGACGATATCGACCGACCGCTCGGCATCTTCGGCCTCGACAGTATCCGAGAGTCGCACGCGCGCACTCGCCTCCGCCAGCCGGACGAGGGCTTCGAGTTTTCGGGCGGTGACCGGGATCGGCGCGTCCTCGTCGGCACCTTTCGATCGGAGGTCGACGTAGAACTCCCGGATCGTCGCCTTCGCCTCGTCGGTCATCGTCGGGAAACAGGAGCGTTTGGCGTGGGCGACGTATTTCCGTAGGAGCTCGGCGTCGATCACGGGGGCGACCTCCTCGGTCACGTCGTCGACCTGCTGTTGGGTGAACTCGGAGGTGGCGATCCGGTCGCGCTGGGTGTTGAGCTCCCCGGCGTAGTTCGTTTTCAGGATGTGGTCGGCCAGCTTGCCGTCGTGTTCGGGGTCGGGTTGGTCGGTGACGGTGAAGATGAGATCGAATCTGGAGATCAGGGCGGGTTCGAGGTCGATCTGCTCGCCGATCGGTTCGTACTGGTCGAACCGGCCGTACTTCGGGTTGGCCGCACCCAGGAGGGAACAGCGGGATTTCAGGGTGGCGTTGATCCCGGCCTTCGAGATGCTGATCTTCTGCTGTTCGAGGGCCTCGTGCATCGCCGAGCGGTCGTCGCTGGCCATCTTGTCGAGCTCGTCGACCGCGGCGATCCCCTTGTCGGCCAAGACGAGCGCGCCCGCTTCGAGTGTCCACTGCTGGCCGTCGCCGAAGTCATCTTGCACAGCGGCGGCGGTGTTGTGTGTGACGAGACCGTTGCCAACGAAGTTGTGTGTCTCGGGGACGGTCAGGTCGAACACCTCCTTCTCGCCCGTGTTTTCGACGGCAACGACCTCATCCCATCGCAACTCCGCGTTCACCACTTCACGGACGAGCGGTTCGGCGGGGCCGAGATCGATATCCTGCAGCATCGAGCGCGCCCTCGCCCGTCCAGGGTTGTCACCGCGGTGGATGTTCATGTAGTATTCCCCAGCCGACCCCTCAGCGGGGGCAAGTGTCGACCCGACCGGCATCGTTTCGCGCTGGCGTCGTTCAGTGCTGACGATCTCCTGTAGTGCCTCGGCTTTTGCCGTCGATGCAAAGCCGATGTTTCCTGCGTAGCGGTCGATATCCGCACCGTAGATTTCGATGTGGTGTTGGACGTGTTTGGATTCGATTGTCCCCCCGTTGGCGAGTTCGTACGTGCCACGCCGATCGCGTTCCCTGGTTTGTGCCCGGACGCCGTAGGTCTCCAACATCAACTGCACCTGTTCGGCGAGGTCATCACTGATCGTCGACATGAGAACGCTCGACCCGCCGTCGTTGCGTGCCGAGACGGAGCCATCCGCGTCCATGAGGCCGCGGAGGAACGCATCCGCATGCTCCGCGGTGGTCAGCCGTGGATCGAGTGCCAGCCCGTCCTTCGGCGTCTGCATCCCGGCGTTGGCGAACAGCCGGGCAATCGTCGCACTGTTGGCCCGAATACAGGGCACTTTGTCCGCCTGCCGTTCGATATCGGGGCGTTTGTCGAACTTGGTTTCGAAGATATCGGCGGCGCGTTCGAGCAGCTGTGTGTCGCTGTTCGAGATCCGAACCATCCCGCGGTTGCCATCGCGGCGGTTCAGCGAGATATCCCCATCCCCAAAGACGAGCCCGAGCAGGTACATGAGATCCTCGTCGAACGTCTCCGGAATGGTGATGCTGTCGCCGTGTCTGAGCATCGCTCGCTCAATCGTGGCGTCCTCACGGGTCGCACCAACCGCATTCAGCATCCGATCGAGTTTGTCCAGTGGGACGTGGCGGTTTTTGAGGTGGAGGTAGATGAAATTCTCCGAGAGGTCGAGTGCCGCCGCGGCGTCCCGCAACGAGCCGAACTCCGCTGTCAGCTCCTCGCGGAGGAACGCAACCGTCTCGTCGGCGAGGCGTACCTTCTCGGTCGTCAACTCCAAGAACTCCCGAACGTCGATCTCCGAGCGGTCGAGGTCTGCGTACCGCGGTACTGCCACATACTCGCCGGGTTCGACCGCCGAGATTTCGATCCACTCCATCCCGTCGGAGCCACACGTCAGGACGGGCGTACTGCGGGATGCTTCGAGTTCTTTCCCGTGCGCCGTTTCGAGGCGTCGACACTCCTTTTTCGGCATTCTCCACGCGTGCGATGACGTGTCGCTCTTCATCTCACCCGTCTCGCGGTCGAACGTCTGGAGCCCCACCTCCTTCTCGACAGCCGTCTCGTCGCTGACGGGGTCGGGTAGCTCACTCGTCACGAGGTCTTGTATTTGCCTGAAACCCTCGTTCGTGTGTACAAGCGTGTCTCCTGTGACACACAGCCCCGCCGAACTGCTGCCCTTCCCCGAGGTGTAAACTGACCGGGGAGCGATATTTTCTATATATGACAGCATCTGGGACTTACCCGTACCCGGGTCACCGATAAGCAGCATATGCAGATCGCCACGAATCCGTGAGCCGTCGGGGAGATTCTTCGTCACCCCGGAGAACAACTGGAGAATCATCGCCAGCTTCTCCTCCTCGTAGCCGTAGATCGCCGGCGCGACCGAGCCGACCATCTGGTCGTAGATATCGTCCTCGTTGGAGAGGGTGATGATCGTCTCGATGTCATCTTGCTCGATGTCCATATCCTCAAACTCCTCGTCCTCGACGGTGATCGAGACACCGTCCATGTAGAGATCGAACAGCGAGGATTTCTCGTTGCCCTCCGACATCTGTTCGATGTGGAGGACGCCGACGGCGGTGACGTGATCGCCGGGGGTGACCTTCCCGGTGATGTCGTCTTCGACGTTCATGTCGATGCTCTGTGGCGTCTCGCCGCCGCGCAGGCCTTCGGGGCTCTCCTGGACGCGGATCTTCTGGGCGTCGATAAACTCCGATTGGTCGAAGTTGATCCGGAACGGCCCCTGTCGCTCACAGCCCTGACACTCGTGGGGCTCCTGAAACTCGCCGTCCTGCTGTGGGATGTAGTTCATCGTCCCACACCGCTGGCACTCGAAGGCCGAATCCGTGATCTTCGGGCGCACGTCGGTCGCTTTGCGGACGATCCCCTGCACTGAGACGAGCTTGCCGATGTGGTTGTCGTGGACGCGGATGCCGCGGATGTCGACCGAGTCCGGAAGGTTCCGCAGCCGGACGTGGGCGTTGCCGAGTTTGACATCCGCCGGGAGATCGTAGAGTCGGAGGGCTTCCTCGGCGTACTCCTGGAGCTGGTCGGGCTGGGAGCGATAGTCCTCGGCGAGATCCGAATCGAACTGGTAGAGGTCGTCGTAATCGATGTACAGCGATCGCTTTTCGTTGGGATACTGTTGGGCGAGCTGCCCGATCTCATCGCGGTAGTAGTTGCGGTAGAACTGGATGAACCGATCGGTGAGCTCCTGATTGGAGGCCTGCGCCATTGAGAGAGGCGTAGGTCGGCATCGGTTATGAAAGTCCGGTTCCCACACCCCCTCAACTGGGATCCGAGTTCTGTACCACCACCACAACAGTGCTCGAACCGCTACACACGGTATGGTCGCTACACACGGTATGGTGCCATCGCAGTCGACGAAAGCAGCGACCACACAGGCGCACGCAAACGCCTATATCGACGTTACCGGCAGCATCAGCAGGCTTACCGCGGTGACGTTCACCGCACCGCCGGGATCGAGACACGACGGTTTGAGATATCGCTTGGATATTGCGCGTGCATCCAGCAAATCAAAACAATACACTATATGCCGTTTTTAGACCACATACATCTATTTTATATACTTATAAAACAATATATGATTTGTGATGAACCTCGCACGGAGTCTGCAAGTGTTGGTCGTTGTCGGAGTACTTGTGAGCGCGGCGACCGGCGGTGTCGTCGCACAGTCGGACAGCGGTGACGCTGATCTGTACAAATCCTTGGAGAACATGGTGCCGATCTACAACGAGAACGCCGATAGCGTCGATCTCGGCCCGGTCTCCATTGCCGGCACGAATAACATCTACATCGAAGACGGTGAGTCGGTCGTCACCTACTCGATGGTCATCAACGATCAAAACCGCATTACGGCACTCAACGACAGCCCCAGCGAGGCTGCAAAACGAAAGATCACCACGGATCGGGCGACGATCGAAGAGCTCACCAGCGCGAGCAACCCCGCACTCACCTTCCGGAACGGGGTCGCTAACGACGATATCGTGATCACCGGCGAAGACGGCCAGATCCTTGAGGGGGTCAAATGGGCGGTTCTCAACGCGCTCAAGGGCTTTTTCATCTGATCGCGGCTGTTCGAAGCTGCCAATGCGGCGGGAGACAGTCAGGCAAACCCCGAACGCCTATCCGTGCGTCACCCCTCAGATCGATCTAATGCTTGACGGTGTCAACGTCGCACTGGGCGTCACGGGGAGTATCGCCGCGGTGAAAACCGTCGAACTCGCCCACGAACTCCGCCGACAGGGCGCGTCAGTCCGCGCGCTGATGAGCGAGAGCGCGACCGGCGTCATCCACCCGTGGGCGCTGGAATTCGCCACCGAACACGATGTTGTCACCGAGATCACCGGCCGGGTCGAACACGTTGATCTCTGTGGTCGGGAGGGCTGGGCCGACGTACTCCTTATCGCGCCCGCGACCGCCAACACGGTCGGCAAGATCGCCGGCGCGGTCGACGACACGCCCATCACCACGGCGGCGACGACCGCCCTCGGCGCGGACGTGCCGGTCGTCATCGCGCCCGCAATGCATGAACCGATGTACGACCATCCCGGTGTCCTCGACGCCATCGACCGTGTGGAATCGTGGGGCGTCGAGTTCGTCGATCCCAGAATCGAGGAGGGGAAAGCCAAGATCGCCACCGAGGAGGCCATCGTCACCGCCACCGCGCGGGCGACAACAACCCAAGACCTCGCCGGTCGCCACATCGTTGTCACCGGCGGGGCGACAAGCGAGGCGATCGATCCGATCCGCGTGCTGACCAACCGCGCGTCGGGCCGCACCGGCCGCGAGGTCGCCCGCGCCTGCCACATCCGCGGTGCTGAGGTAACCCTGATCCACGATGGTTCCGGGGTTCCGTACGCCGATGTCGTCGAAATCGAGAGCGCGGCGGAGATGCTGGCCGCGGCCGACGCCGCCTGCGAGGACGCCGACGCGATGGTTTCGGCCGCGGCCATCGGCGACTACACGGTACAGGAGGCCTCGGCAAAGCTCCGATCCGGGGAGGCTCGTACCATCGATCTCGAACCGACGCCGAAGGTACTCGACTCGATCCGACAGGGCCACCCTGATCTCACGATGGTCGGCTTCAAGGCCGAAACAACGGGCGACGACGAGGCCCTCTTCGAGCAGGCGACCGCGCTCCGCGATCGCGTCGACCTCGCCTTCGTCGTCGCCAACGACGCGACCGTGATGGGCGAGGCCGACACCCGCGCGCTGTTGGTCGATCGGGCGGCCGAATCGGTCGCCGACTGCGAGGTCGTCGAGGGATCGAAGCGGCTGTTGGGGGATCGGATCGCCACGCAACTCGGGGAGATCCTCGATTCGTGATCGCCCTGGCACCGCAAAACTGAACAGCTGCCGGCGTACACCACCCCAACTATCCAGATTCGGACGCCGACAGTGTGATTTCAAACCACAGTCGACCGGAGGCGGCCGAGATAAGAATAGTTTTGAGGCGTCCCCAACTCCGTACAGTCAAGACCAGTATGACGTTCGGACAACCCCCTCGTGTGCCGGACGGAGTGACCCGCGGATGACGGCTCCCGCGTCGGGGATCGTCGTTCCCGTCAAACGTTCGCCGACCCTCCGCCAGACCGTCGGCTACGTGATCCAGCAGGCACTCGACGCCGACGGCGACGCCCCCGTCATCCACTTCGTCTCGGTTGCCTCCTGGCGCGCCGACGACCCCGGATCGGACGCCGACCGCCGACGGGCGACCGAGCTGCTCGAACAGGTCGAAACGTGGTCGCGGTTCGAACTGGAGGAGGCCGACGCCGACCCCGACGCGATCACCATCGAAACCGCGGTGATCGGCGACGACGACTACCTGTTCAGCCCGGCCGACTACGCCGAGCTGCTCACCGCCTACGGCGAGAGCCACGGTCTCGGTCACGTCGTCGTCGACCCCGAATACTCGCTTGTCGGCCACACGACACTGGTGGAGCCCCTGGAGTTCGAACTCCAGCAACGAAAGCTCTCCATCGAAGAGGCTCCCGTCGACCGGCCAACGCGCCGCGGCCGACTGACCGTTTCCTCGACCCCGGCGCGCTTCCTCACGCTGTTCGGCACCTCGTTTCTTTTCTATCAGATCCTTGGTGGCTTCAGCGGCCTCTTTGACATCGTGACCGGCCTTGCGACCGCGCTGGTCGTCGCTATCGCCCTCGACAACGTGAGCTTCTACCGCGATCCGACGCTGGTGGAGTCGCCGAAACGCCTCGCACGCGGCGTGATCTACGTGCCGTATCTCCTCTATGAGATCGTCGTCTCGAACCTCGTCGTCGCCCGCGTGATCCTCGATCCGCGGCTCGATATCGACCCGCGGCTGACCAAAGTTCGCGTCTTCGTCGGCTCGGGGTTCCCGTTGACGACGCTGGCAAACAGTATTACGCTGACGCCGGGAACGCTGACGGTGAAAGCCGACGATCAGGAGCTGTACGTCCACTCGCTGGTACCCTTCGCCCGCGATGGGCTGTTCGACGGCGCGTTAGAACGCTGGGTTCGGTTCGTCTTCTATGGGCGAGAAGCCGCCCGCTTCCCCACGCCGCGAGAACGTGGCGACACCGAAATCTTGCAAGATCCTGACGCGTCGTCGACAGCTGACGCGAACGCGGTCGCCGACGGCGGGGTCGATGTCGACGGCGACAGCGGTGTCGACGACAGCACCGACATCGCTGACGATAGCGCGACTCGCTCACAGGAGGGCGAGCGATGAGCGTCGCCGACACCACGGTGATCGCCGGCTACACTGTCGGTGACGGCCTGCTGATCGCGGCCGCGCTGTTCGTCACACTGGCCGTTGCGATGCTCTACCGAGCGATTCTGGGGCCGACCAATCAGGATCGCGTGCTCGCGGTCAACGTCCTCGGCACCAATACGGTCGTCATCCTCGCCTTGCTCGGTGCTGCCCTCGGCGAGCCGTGGTTCCTCGATATCGCGCTCGTCTACGCGTTGTTGAACTTCCTGATGTCGATTGCCATCTCGAAGTTCACCGTCGAGCGGGGTGGGGTCATATGATCACCACCGCCCGTATTGGACTCATCGCGGTCTTCGTCGCGTTGGGCCTGTTTTTCACGTTCGTCTCGGCGACCGGCGTCATCCGCCTGCCGGACGTGTTCTCGCGGGCTCACACCGCCTCCCAAGCCGACACGCTCGGCGCGGGCTTTGCACTCGCGGCTGTCGCGTTGACGATTGGCTGGGGGCCAACAGCGGTCAAGACGGTGCTGCTGCTGTTTTTCATCTTCGTCACCAACCCGACGGCCGCCCACGCCATCGCGCGAGCGGCCTACGAGGAGGGCGTCGAGCCCTGGACACGGGGGGATGAGCGACGATGAGCGTCGCTGTCGGCATTACGCCCATCGAGGCGTCGCTGTTCGTGTTCGTCCTGCTCACGGCCGTCCTGACCGCGCTGTTCCGGGACGTCCTCGCCTCGATTGTGGTCTTTGCGGCCTACAGCCTTGGATTGGCCCTGCTGTACACGTTCTACCGCGCGCCGGACGTGGGGCTGACCGAGGCCGCAATCGGGGCCGGCGTCACCACCGTCTTCCTGCTGTTGACGATAGCGAAGACGACCCGGCCCGCCAGCGACGCCCGCTTCGAGTCGATCAACTGGCCCGCCGTCGGCGTCTGTGGGCTGTTCGTCCTCGTTGTCGGCGCGACGCTCCCGGCGTTCCCGGCGGTCGGCGACCCGGCCTCGCCGATCCTCGCCAACGCCGACGTGACCGGCTACTACATCGCCAACGCCTACGACGAGACCGGCGCGGAAAACGCCGTCACAGCCGTTTTGGCGGCCTACCGCGGGTTCGATACCTTCGGCGAGGCTATCGTCGTCTTCGCCGCTGGGGTCGCCAGCCTGCTCGTGCTCGGTCGGGAGGTGTTCACCGCATGAGCAGCGACCGACTCGACGGCGACACTAACGGCATCGCCCGCCAGCGGCCGATGTACACCGAGAGCCAGGTCATCATGACGACCGTCAAGGCCGTGATCCCGTTCGTGTTGACCTACGGGCTGTTCATCACGTTCCACGGGACGAGTTCGCCCGGCGGCGGCTTCCAAGGCGGCGCGCTCGTCGCCTCGGTGGTGTTGATGATCGCCTTCGCCTTCGGCATCGAGTCGACCCGCGAGTGGCTGTCCAACTCGCTTGTCGTCGGCCTCGGCACGGTCGGCGTGGCGATCTTCGCGGGCATCGCGCTCGTCCCGATGGCTCTCGGCGAGAACTTCCTCGATTACACCGCCTACTACCCCGTGTTGGGCGACACGCTCGGCCTCAAGGAGTACGAGTTCGTCAAATACGGGATGGAGGCCGTCGAGATCGGCGGGATCGCCTTCATCGTTTCCGGTGTCCTGATGGGGCTGTTTTTCGCCCTCGCGGCCGGCGTGACGCCGCCCAGCGGCACCGCCAGCGACGCTGCCGAGGCGTCGGATTCGGATGGCGAAACCGATGTCGACGACGGCGAGACTGCTGGCGACACCGCCACTGAGGCGGGTGAGAACGAATGACCGACTTCCTCGGGGTGGTGACGACGCGACACGCCTACGCGCTGTTCGTCCTGCTGTCTGCCATCGGGCTCTACATGATGATCGCGAACAAAAACCTCGTCAAGAAGATTATCGGGCTGAACATGTTCCAAACCGGCGTCTTCCTGTTTTTCGTCACCTCGGCCTACCGGATCGGCGGCGCGGCCCCGATCATCACCGAGGGGGCTGGCCCCTACGTCAGCCCGCTGCCGCAGGTGATCGTGCTGACGGCGATTGTCGTCGGCATCAGCCTTACGGCAGTCGGCCTCGCGCTCACCATCCGGCTGTACAGCGAGTACGGCACGCTGCGTGCCGACGCGCTCCGGGAGGTGATCGGCGATGAGTGACGCCCTCCTGCCGCTGTTGATCGCTCTGCCGCTCCTTGCGGCGATATTCCCGCTGCTGTTCGGCCTCCGATTCGAGCGCGTCGGCTGGCCGGTCGCGATGGCAACGTCGCTGTCGGTTGCCGGCCTCGCGGCGTGGCTCGCGTGGGCCGTCTCGCCGTGGAGCGGCGGAAGTCGGCGGTTCGTCCACGACCTCGCGGGCTACCCCGCGCCCTACGGGATCGAACTCGTCGGCGACGGGCTGTCGGCCCTGCTCGCACTCCTCATCGCCATCGTTGCCGTCGCCGTCCTCGTCTACGCCCGGACGACCGGCCCCGACAGCAACGCCTTCTACAGCGGTTTCCTGCTGCTGACTGGCGGTTTGCTCGGGATGGCACTCACCGGCGACCTGTTCAACCTCTTCGTCTTCCTCGAAATCGTCGGGCTGGTGAGCTACGCGCTGATCGCCAGCAACGACGACCCCCGGGCCGCCTACGGCGCGCTCAAATACCTCTTTCTTGGTACAGCGGGCGCATCACTGTACCTGATCGGCGTCGGCTACGCCTTTGTCGCCACCGGCACGCTCAACATGCGCGATATGGCAACTGAACTCGCCGCCCTCGGCTACAACGACCCGCTCGTCCAAGCCGCGTTCGGCTTCATCCTCATCGGCTTCATGCTGAAGATCGCTATTTTCCCGCTGCATACGTGGCAGCCCGATGCCTACACGTACGCGCCCGATACGATTTCAGCCTACATTTCCGCGCTCGTCTCGACGACAGCGGCCTACGCGCTCATCCGGATCGCCTACGACGTGTTCACTGTTGACTTCTTCGCGGCGAATCCACTGATCACCGACGCCGTCCTGCTGGTCGCCTCGGTCAGCATCGTCGTCGGCAGCCTGCTGGCCCTGTTGCAGACCGACCTCAAACGCGTCTTCGCGTACTCCTCGGTCGCCCAATTCGGGATGATTCTCGCCGCCATCGGGCTGCAGAGTGAAACCGCGCTGTTCGGCGCGGTCATCCACCTCGTCGGCCACGGGCTGATGAAGGCGACGCTGTTCATGGGCGCGGGCGTGCTCTCGTCGGCCTACGGCGCGCGAACCGTCGCCGACTACGCCGGCCTCGCCAAGCGCGCCCCGATCACCTCGGGCATGATGGCGGTGACGGGTCTCGCACTCGTCGGGATTCCGCCCTCGGTCGGCACGCTCGGCAAGTGGTTCATCGCCCTCGGCGCGGTCGAAGAGGGCTCGTGGGGCGTCGCCGCTCTGATCTTCATTAGTACGCTATTGACGCTGACGTACATCGGCCGGCTGCTCGAAACGCTGTACTTCAATCCGCTCGCCGACACCGACGACGCCGCTGTCGCTGGCGACGCGACAGACGCGGTCGATGCCACGGATGACAGCTCGTTCGTCGCCGACGGCGGCGTCGACCGCGTTGCGACCGAACGCGTCGTTGTCGTCGTCGTGCTCGCGCTCTCGACGGTCGCGCTGTTCGCCGCGGCCGATCCGCTTGCTGCCATGCTCGATCCCGTCTTCGGGAGGTTCTTCCAATGACTACCCCCTCGCTCCAACCGCTGGCTGCTGTCGTCGTCTCGTTCGTCGCCGCCGGGCTGATCCTCGTCTCCGGCCGGCGGCCGAACCTCCGAGAAGCGTGGACGTTGCTGGCGTCGTTCTCGATGTTCGGCCTCGTCGCCAGCATGGTGCCCGGCGTGCTCGCCGGCGAAACCTACGTCACGAATCTCGGCACCATCGTCCCCGGCATCGACTTCGTCCTCCGGGCCGACCCGCTGGGCGTCCTGTTCGCCTCTCTCGCTAGCTTGCTGTGGATCGTCACCAGTTTCTACAGCATCGGCTACATGCGCGGCCTCGATGAGGACAACCAAACCCGCTACTTCGCCTCCTTCGCCGTCTCGGTCGCCGCCGCCGTCGGGATCGCCTTTTCGGGGAATCTCCTGACGATCTTCGTCTTCTACGAGGTGCTCTCGGTCGCAACGTACCCGCTCGTCGCCCACGACGAGACGCCCGAAGCGCGGTCGGCCGGTCGCAAGTATCTCGCCTACACCTTCTTCGGCGGCGGGGTGTTGGTGCTGGCCGGTACAACGCTGGTCTACTGGCTCGCCGGCACGGTCGATTTCACACCCGGCGGGATCGCCGCCCTCGCAAATGCTGATCCGACGGCGGCGACGCTGGCGTTCATCGTCCTCGCGCTTGGATTCGGCGTCAAAGCCGGGTTGATGCCGCTGCACCAGTGGCTGCCCGAAGCGATGGTCGCGCCGACGCCCGTCTCGGGGCTGCTGCACGCGGTCGCGGTCGTCAAAAGCGGCGTCTTCGGGATTGCCCGTGTTGTTCTCGACGTGTTCGGCCCCGAAACACTGGCCGCGCTCGGCCCCGACCGCTTCGGCGACCTCGGGATCGCCTTACCGTTGGCCGCGCTGGCGGCGATCACGCTCACCGTCGCCAGCATCATCGCCCTCCGGAAGGATCACCTCAAACGTCGGCTGGCGTACTCGACGATCAGCCAACTCTCGTATATCGTCCTCGGCCTCGCGCTACTGGAGGGCGACGCCTTGATCGGCGGGCTGCTCCACATCCCTGCTCACGCGTTCATGAAGCTCACCCTGTTCTTCTGTGCGGGCATCATCCACGTCGAAACCCACACCGACTACATCAGCGAGATGGCCGGCATCGGCAAGCGGATGCCGCTGACGATGCTGGCCTTCGGTGTCGCCGCCGCAGGTATGGCCGGCATTCCGCTTGTCGCCGGCTTCGTCAGCAAGTGGTACATCGTGATCGGCGCGTTCGAGGGCGGCAACGGGATCTTCGCGGCCGTGTTGCTGCTCTCGGGAATCCTCAATATCGCGTACTTCTGGCCCATCGTCTACCAGGCGTTCTTCGAGACGCCCGATGATACCGACGAGAAACCGCTGGTCGAAGGCCCCTATGGCGGCCGCGACCGCGTGGTTGCTGATGGTGGCGACGCCACCAACACCGCTGACGACGCACACGACGCCAGCGACGAGCACAATTCCGACCACGAAGACCACCATCACGGCGGCCCGCCAGCTGGCGGCTGGGAAGTCAGCAACTGGCGCGGCGGCGAGAGTACGTGGTTCATGCTCGGGCCGATCCTGACCGCGGCCGCGCTGTCGCTGCTGCTCGGTGTTATTCCGCACACTGTCGTCTTCCTGCGGATCGTCGAGACCATTGTCGGTAATCTTCCGGGGGTGATGGGCTGATGACGACCGCGCTGACCGCAGTGCCGCCGGGCGTCGTCCTGCTCGCGGTCGCCGTGCTCGTCGCGCTCCTACCGCGGCGGGTCGGCCACGCGCTCGGCATCGCTGCCTCGGCGGCAACGCTGGCGTGGGTGTGGACGATTCCTGCGGGAGCCTACCTCCCAACCGAGTTCCTCGGGTTTGAGGCCGTCCTGTTCAACGTCGACCAGTTCTCCCGGTTGATGGGGATCATCTTCGCGCTGATCGGCGTCGTCGCCGTGCTGTACTCCTACGCCAGCGAGGCCGAGAGCCTCCAGACTGCCTTCGCGCTC
Organism: Halonotius roseus; assembly: GCF_006861655.1. GTDB lineage: Archaea > Halobacteriota > Halobacteria > Halobacteriales > Haloferacaceae > Halonotius > Halonotius roseus. Next base: position 389,547 of record NZ_SESI01000001.1, read on the forward strand.
TCGTATGTCGCCACCAGTTTCGGGGCCGTCTTCGCCGGCGACTGGCTCACGCTCATCTTCTTCTGGGAGCTGATGGCCGTCACCAGCACGCTGCTCGTCTGGCACTATCGCGGCAAGGCGGTGCGGGCGGGTTACCGCTATGCCATCTTCCACGGAATTGGCGGGACGCTACTGATGGCCGCCATTTTGCAGACCTACGTCGCCAAGGGAACCTTCCTCTTCGCGTCGGTACCCGGTGGGCCGGAAGTCGCCGGCATCGCTGCCGGCCTGCCAGCCGCGCTCGCCGCGGTCGGGATCGGCGTCAACGTCGGCTTCATCGGCCTGCACACGTGGCTGCCCGACACCTACCCGCGGCCACACATCGCCGCCAGCGTCTTCCTCTGTGTATTCACCACCAAGACCGGCGTCTACGGAATGTACCGAGCGTTCCCGGAGGGTCACCTCGCTATCGCCTACATGGGCGGCGGGATGGCCGTCTTCGGCGCGACGTTCGCGTTGTTCCAAAACGACATGCGCCGGCTGCTTTCGTACCACATTCAGTCGCAGGTCGGCTACATGATCGCCGGCGTCGGCATCGGGTCGGCACTCTCCCAAGCAGGAGCCTTCGCCCACGTCTTCAACCATATCCTCTACAAGGGCCTGTTGTTCATGACGGCGGGTGTCATCATCTACCGGACGGGCGAGGAGAACCTGAAAAAGCTCGGCGGGCTGGCCCGCGAGATGCCGATTACCGCTGTGACGTTCACCGTTGCCGCGCTCTCGATTGCGGGATTCCCGTACTTCAACGGCTTCGTCAGCAAGGGGATCATCATCGACGGTGCGCACTACACCTTCGAGGAGGGGCCGCTCCTGCTCGGTGAGTTCCACACGCTCGAATGGCTGCTGTTGCTCGGTGGGATCGGGACGTTCATGTCGTTCATCAAGTTCGGCTACTACGCCTTCCTCCACGGCCCGGCCGACCGCAGTGTCGCCGATGCCAACCGCGGCCAAACCGTGGCGATGGTGGCGGTCGCTGCACTCTGTGTCTACTACGGCGTCTTCGACGGCGCGTTGTTCGCGCTGCTGCCGTTCGATGTCACCGATCCCGCGGTCGTCGAGGAGGTCTACACGACCTATACCGTCCCCCACGTTGTCGAGGGTGTGATCCTCGGCCTGCTCGGCCTGCTCGGCTTCGCGCTCGTGAAAAAACCGCTCTCGAAACTCGGTCGCGTCCCCGATGTCGACTCGCTCTACAACCCTGCCGTCTTCTACGGCGGGCGCGGCGTGATCGTCGGCGTCACCGAGGGCTACGCCGCCGTTGACCGCGCCGTGATGAGAACCATCGCCCGCGCGAAAGCCGTCGGCAGCGATCCGCGGGCAACTGCCCGGCGGCTCGGCCTCGGCAGCGACGACCAGCCGCCGATCCTCCGCTCAGGCATCGGCCGGAGCGTCTTCGTCTTACTCGCGCTGGTGAGCGTCGCCGTGGCGATCCTGCTGGTCGGCTGAGGCCGATGAAAACGGTTTTTCGACCGCTCTCCCAAACCGATCCATGGACTACCGAGTCATCGCGGATCTCTCGCCGGCCGAACGCGCGACCCTCTTCGAGCGCGACGCCGGCATCGACGCGGTTCGCAACGACGTGGCTGACATCATCGACCGTGTCAGCAGGGAGGGCGATGTCGCACTCCGCGATCTCGCCTCGAAGTACGACGACGTGGAAGTCGGCAATCTCGACGTGACTGACCTCGCCGAGCGCGCCCACGAGGATGTCGATGACGACGTGATGGACGCAATCGAGACTGCCGCTGCCAACATCCGCGAGTTCCACGAGCGACAGGTGCCCGACGACTGGCGCGAAGACTTTGACGGCCGCGAACTCGGCCGCCGGTTCCGCCCGCTCTCGGAGGTCGGCGTCTATGCGCCCGGCGGCACCGCCGCCTACCCCTCCAGCGTCCTGATGGGTGTCATCCCCGCGAAGATCGCCGGCGTCGATCACGTCGCCGTCGCTACGCCGCCGGCCGACCCGATCAATCCCGTCACGCTCGCGGCCGCCCACGAAGCCGGCGCGGACGCGGTCTATGCGGCCGGCGGCGCGCAGGCCGTCGCCGCGCTGGCCTATGGCACCGAAACCGTCACCGCAGTCCAGAAGATCGTCGGCCCCGGCAACAAGTGGGTGACCGCCGCGAAAGCCGAAGTCCGCGGCGACGTTGAGATCGACTTCCTCGCTGGGCCGAGCGAGGTACTCGTTGTCTGCGATGAGACCGCCGACCCCGATCTCGTCGCCAGCGATCTGGTCGCTCAAGCCGAACACGACCCCAACGCCTCGGTCGTCGCTGTCACCGACGACGAAGCGACCGCCGCGGCGATCAGCGAGGCCATCGACGAGCAGGTCACCGACCGCGAGCGGAGCGATATCATCAGCGACGCGCTCGCCCACGACGCCAGCGGCGTCCTGCTCGCTCGCTCGATGTCGGAGGCCGTCCTCTTTGCCGAGGAGTACGCCGCCGAACACCTCTCGATTCAGGCCGACGACGACGAGGCCCTGCTCGACCGCATTGATTCGGCCGGCAGCGTCTTTTTGGGGCCGTACACCCCGGTTGCTGCAGGCGATTACGCCTCCGGAACCAACCACGTTCTACCGACCAACGGCGGTGCGAAGCGGTTCGGCGGGCTCTCGGTCGATGCCTTCCTGCGGTCGACGACCGTCCAGCGACTCGATGCCGACGGTCTCGATGATCTCTCGGAGACGATTACGACGCTCGCCGACGCCGAAGGGTTGGAGGCCCACGCCGAGAGCGTCCGCCGGCGGTTCGAGTAACGATACCTGATTACGTCTCGGCGTCAGGGTTAACAGGCTTCGCAGACCATACGCAGCTATGAGCACTGGTACCGCCGACGGCACGAGCGAGGAGGCCGTCGAAGTCACCGAGCAGGCCGCCGCAAAGGCACTCGCGTTGATGGAAAGCGAGGGGATGGACACCGATATCGGGGGGCTCCGGCTGTTCGTCCAGCAGGGCGGCTGTGCCGGCCTCTCCTACGGGATGCGCTTTGATGACGAACCCGAAGAAGATGATACGATCACCGTTCACCACGGGCTCCGTGTGTTCGTCGACCCCTCAAGCCTGAACTACATCGGCGGCAGCAGCCTCCAGTACGAGGACGGGCTGCAGGCCGAAGGGTTCCATGTCGAGAACCCGAATGTCGTCTCCGAGTGCGGCTGCGGTGAAAGTTTCAGAACCTGACGCGATTTGTTCCGTTTCAGCGGCGACGCGGCTGGTGTGGCTGGGTTTTTACCACCTGAGCCCAACGTGTAGCCAATGGCAGCGAGGCCGCCCCAAAACGATACGTCGGAGCCTGAAGTGATCGCGTTCGGCATCGCCGCGCTCGCCGCCCGGCTTGAGACGGCCGACATCAGCTATCCGGCAACAAGCCAACAGATCTGTGCGGCCGTCGACGACACCGAGATCCCGGTCGACGGCACGGGCAACACCGTCGAGTTGGCGACCGTACTCGATCGATTGCCGCAGGATGAGTTCGCCAAGCAATCGGAGCTGCTGGATATGCTTCATCCGGTGTTCGAGGAACAGCGCAAACAGGCCGCCACAAGCGTTGTCGGTCGACTCCGATCCCTGTTACCGATCTGAGCTGGCGACCGGCTGATCAGCCTCGCCGTCGGTCGGCGTCGGCTCCGGCTGATCGGCCACGGTTTTCCTTCGATCGTTGGTGAGACCGGTTTCGAGCCGATCGATCCGGTCGCGCTGTTCGCGGTGCAGCGACTGGATCATATCCGCAAGGAAGCCGAAGATCAGGAGTTGCACGCCGAGCAGTAGCATCGCAACCCCGCCGATGGCGATTAGCTCGTGGGTGATATTGAGGGTGAGCCACCGCCAGAGGACAAACACCAGCATGACGACGCCAACGGTCGTCGAGCCGAGGCCGACGCTGCCAAAGTAAAACAGCGGGTTGTTCGTCTTCGCGTTTCGGTATAACTCCAGCAGGATGATACTGCCATCCTTGACCGGATGAAGGTTGGTTGCCGAGCCGTCGGGCCGCGGGCGGTAGGTGATCGGGACGACCGTGGTGTCGATCTCGTGTTTCGCACACTGGATCGCCATCTCGGTCTCGATGCCGAACCCGTCGGCCGTCAGGGTCAGTCGCTCGAAGGAGTCGGTTGTGAACGCCCGATATCCCGAGAGGATGTCGACGTAGTTTGCGCCGTAGATCGCCCGAAAGACGCCATTGAAAAAGCGGTTGCCGATCCTGTTGAGCGTCGTCATCGCACCGGCCTCCATGTCGGCAAACCGGTCGCCGATGACGTGGTCGGCCTCGCCATCGAGCAGCGGCTCCAACATCGCCTCGGCGTCGGCGGCGCGGTAGGTCATGTCGGCGTCGACCATGAGAACGTACGGCGCGTCGATGTGGGCGACAGCCTGCCGGACAGCCTGACCCTTCCCACTGCCGGTCTGGGTGATGACCGTCGCGCCGGCCTCCTCGGCGAGCTCCCGTGTCCCGTCGCTGGAGCCGCCATCGATGACGAGGATATCGGTGAAGCCGGCGGCCTGATAGCTGGTGATCACATCGGTGATCGTCTCGGCCTCGTTGAACGCCGGCAACAGGACACAGACATCCGCACTCGAAGCCATTGTCGTGGTGTCGGCACCCGAGGCCTAAAACCCTGTGTGGTTGTCGGTTGGGGCTCCGGGGTGGTGGTCGGTTTCTGGATCGTTGGCCGCCACCGGTGGTCGATCTCTGGATCGTTGGCCGCCGCCGGGATTGGGTTGCCGCGTCGATCCGTCGGGATGGACAGGATTTTAAGCGGTGCTATCCGAGAGGCTGGTACTATGGGAAAGAAATCGAAGGCGCAGAAAAAGCGGCTGGCGAAGCTTGACCGCCAGAACCGGCGGGTGCCGACATGGGTCATGATGAAAACCGATATGGAAGTTTCGCGCAACGCGAAACGCCGCAACTGGCGGCGGGGCGACACTGACGAGTAACGATGAGTACGAGTGATTTCGAGGAGCGCGTCGAGACGGTACCGCTCCGCGGCGTGAAAGCTGTCCCGACCCAGGAGCGTGCCGACCGGGCGATGACGATCATCCGCGACCACCTCGCACAGCATTTCAACGTCACCGAGGATGAGGTTCGGCTCGATCCCTCGATCAACGAGGCGGTCTGGGAGAACGGCCGGCAGAACCCGCCGTCGAAGCTTCGGGTTCGTGCGGCTCGGTTCGTCGAGGACGGCGAGGCGATCGTCGAGGCGGAACTCGCCTAACCCACCGTGTTACGCACGACTGTTGCCGGCTCACCGTACGTCGGTGTCTTCGCACACGCGAGCACCGGCTGTCTGCTCGTCCGGCGGGATATCGACGACGAGACAGCGGCGGCGATCGCCGACGAACTCGGCGTTGAACCGGTGTCGACGACGATCGGCGGCTCCGGCACCGTCGGCGCGTTGGCCGCCGGCAACGACAACGGGCTCGTTGTCTCCAGCCAGCTCACCGATCGGGAACGCGAGACGATCGGCGACGCCGCCGACGGCCAGGTCGCCGAGCTTCCGGGCCGCATCAACGCCGCCGGCAACGTCGTGCTCGCCAACAACACCGGCGCGTACGTTCATCCTGAGCTCGACGACGAGGCGGTATCGGTCGTCGAGGAGACCCTCGACGTGCCGGTCGTTCGCGGCGCGCTCGGCGATCGACAGACCGTCGGCACCGCCGCCGTCGCCAACAACACCGGCGTGTTGTGTCACCCACAATCGCGGGAAGCCGAGCTGACAACGATCGAGGAGCACCTCGATGCCTACGTCGACGTTGGGACGATCAACTACGGCGCGCCGCTGTTGGGCTCGGGGCTCATCGCCACCGACGACGGGTTCGTTGTCGGCGAGAAGACGACCGGCCCGGAGATCGGCCGGATCGAGGATACCCTCGGCTTTATCGAGTAGCCGCGGCGGCTGGTTTTTTGCTGTCGGCTACCGGTTGCACGGCACAGCGTTTGGGGTGACTCGTTCCGAGTAGGAAGATACTTCCCCGTTGCTGCCGGAGCAACGAGGCATGAGTCAGTTCACGATTCGCGGCGAGTTCGACGGGCGAACCGGCCCGCGAACCTTCACGAAGGAGATCGAGGCCGAAAACGAGAACGTCGCCCGCGAGCACATCCTCTCGCAGTTTGGGAGCGAACACGGGCTCAAACGAACGCAGATCACGATTCAGGAGGTGTCCGCACAATGATGGGAAGCGGTGGCGGCGGTCAGCAGCTCCAGCAGCTCCAGAAACAGCTTGAAGCCATCGACGCCGAGGTCGAAGCCCTGGAAGCCGAGGTCGACGAGCTTGAGACCGAACACGCCGAGATCGACGAGGCGATCGACGCTCTCGACACTCTCGACAGCGGCTCGACGGTGCAGGTGCCGATCGGCGGCGACGCCTACCTCCGCGCGGAGATTCAGGATATCGACGAGGTCATCGTCAGCCTCGGCGGCGGCTACGCGGCCGAACAGGAACAGGACAACGCCGTCGACGCCCTCCGCTCCAAACAGGACACCATCGAGGAGACCATCGAGGAGACCGAAGCCGAGATCGAGGAGCTCGAAGACGAGACCAAGGATCTCGAAAAACAGGCCCAGGCGATCCAACAGCGGATGCAACAACAGCAGCAACAGCAGATGTCGAAGATGGAGCAGATGCAGGACGGCGACGAGTAACGACCCACCCAACCTACTGAGGATCAGCCGTGTTTGATGGACTCAAAGACAAGCTGAACTCGTTCCGCGAGGATGTCGAGGAAACCGCCGAGGAGGCGGCCGACGCGGACGAGTCAGCCGACGACGCCGACGAATCGACCGCGAGTGCCGACGCCGACGAATCGACCGCGAGTGCCGACGACGCCGACGCCGAGAGTGTCGCTGTCGACGACGATGATTCCGACGACAGCGCGGCCGCGGCTGCTGCCGAGACCGACGCTGAGACACCCAGTAGCGACGAAAGCGATAGCGACGACGCTGACGACAGCGACGACTCGTCATCAGGGCCGGGCACGCTGAAACGCGCCGCCGCCTTCGCCACGGGCAAGGTCATCATCGAGGAAGACGACCTCGAAGACCCACTCTGGGAGCTCGAAATGGCACTGCTTGAGAGCGACGTGGAGATGAGCGTCGCCGAGCAGATCCTCGACACCGTCGAGGAGACGATGATCGGCGAGACGCGCAAACAGGTCGAAACGACCGGCGAACTCGTCGAACGCGCACTCCACGACGCGCTGGTCGACGTGATCAGCGTCGGGCAGTTCGATTTCGACGAGCGGATCGCCGAGGCCGACAAACCGATCACCATCGTCTTCACCGGCGTCAACGGCGTCGGCAAGACGACCTCGATCGCCAAGCTCTCGGAGTATCTGGCCGATCGCGGCTATAGCTCGGTGATGGCCAACGGCGACACCTACCGCGCCGGCGCGAACGAACAGCTCCAACAGCACGCCGAAAATCTCGACCGCAAGATCATCACCCACGAGCAGGGTGGCGACCCCGCCGCGGTCATCTACGATGGCGTCGAATACGCCGAGGCCAACGACGTGGATGTCGTCCTCGGCGACACAGCAGGGCGGCTCCACACCAGCGACGATCTGATGTCACAGCTCGAAAAGATCGACCGCGTTGTCGACCCAGATATGACGCTGTTCGTCGACGAGGCCGTCGCCGGCCAGGATGCCGTGATGCGCGCCCAGGAGTTCAACGACGCCGCCGCAATCGACGGGACGATCCTGACGAAGGCGGATGTCGATGCCTCCGGCGGTGCGGCGATCTCGATCGCCTACGTCACCGGGAAGCCGATCCTCTTCCTCGGGACAGGACAGGGGTACGACCATATCGAACCGTTCGAGCCCGAGGAACTGGTCGATCAGCTGCTTGGGGCCGACCAGTAGTTTTTGATCGCTGTTTCTGACGAACAAAGCAGTAGACCTGTCGAGGAGCCGTCAGCCTGTGGTCTGAGTGTCGCCGGTATTCAAACAGAGATCTCTCGCTCAACAAGCTCCCACGACTCGATCGTGGGCTGAGTACAGTAGACGCTGCGGTTGCCGGTCTGACCAACGGCCGACCGAGGGTCGCCAGCGAGTGCCATTGTAATCGAGAGGCGATCCCTGATCGGTTGTTCGTACTCGATGAGCAGCTCAACGGTTTGGGGTTCGGTGAAACAGGCCCCGCCAGGTGGGGTGAGCAGGTTTGCACCGACCGCCGGCTGATCAGCAACGATCAGATACGTCCGCTCCCAGCCCGCCGCCCAGGCCGGTGTCGTCGGCGTGATCTGACCGATCTGTTCGACCCCGTGGGCCGTTGTGAGAAATCCATCGTCGACAAAAGCTCGCAGCGGGCGCATGCGAATGTCGCTGTTGTTCTGGAGTGTGATCTCGATGCTGTTGACGATGTTGACGCTGCTGTTGTTTTGAAGACTGAGCTCGTAGTCGATGTCGATCGTCGGCTGCCACGGCCGCCGGGTCAGCTCTGTCTCCCCGTCGTAGAGAACGAGCTCGTGGTCGAGCGATTTGACGGCCGCGATCGGGTGGAGGATGGCATCGACCCCATCCTCTAGCGGCACACGGACGAAGCGTTGCTCCGGGCGGAGCTGTGTCTGAAAGACGGAGGCACCCGACTCGGTGACAACGACCAACCGTGTCGCGCCGTGATCCTCGACCAGTTCGATGAGGAGGTCGACAACGCGGGGGTTGGCACGCCGTTCAGTACTGAGCGAGGCGATGTATGTCGACTCCGGATCTGCCGCTGTCTCACTCGCCGCACAGCCCCCAAGCGCTGTCACCGCCCCGGCGGCGAGTGTCCCCAACACCCTGCGACGCGAAACCGGACTCACAGGTCATCTTCACCACTCAGCGAATAAACTTGCATCGCTGCCGCGCTGTGGTTAGTTGCGACAGACATCGACCGGGATCGAGAGGCTGGTGTTGGATGTCGTGACCGTGATCGAGGAGGTTCGGGGCGCGGCACAGGCGATCCCACGTGTGCCCCGGATCGTTGTGGTTGTGGTTCCGTTGAGCGTGACGCGACGGGAGCCAACCCGGTCACCGTCCACGGAGAGTATCACGAGTTGGCTGTCGGTGACGTTGCCGACGTTTTTGATCGTGGCCTCGAATGAGACCGGCTTGTTGCGTCCGAGGCGGTGCTCAGTTGGGCCATCGTGTGTGAGCCTCGTGACCGCGAAGTACGGGGGTCGATCGGCGACCGCTGCCACCGCGTCGTAGCCGTCGATGACGCCGTAGCCGTACCGTGTGTCAGGCGGTGTTTGGCCGGGATAGCGGGCGGTCTGGAGGAGCGCGCGATCGATCTCGGCCGGTGTGAGCTGGCGGTCGCTGGCGGCCTGCATGAGCGCGACCACGCCAGCGGCGTGGGGGGCGGCAAAACTGGTTCCCGATGTGCGCGTGAACCCACCGCCGGCGGTTGTGGAGATGGTCGTCGCGGGGGCGACAACGGTCGGCACGACGTACGACTCCGGCCAATCGTACTCGTAGATCGGCCTCGAACCCCAGCGGGCGCGGGTTGAAATGAGGTTGCCGACCGAGTAATCTTCGACAGCTCCGGAGGCGTTGGTCGCGCCGACCGACAGCGCGCTGTAGATGCTTCCGGGGGAGGTGATGCCGCCGTCACCTTCGTTGCCTGCGGGGACGACGACGTAGACCCCCGCCGCGCGGGCGCGTTCGATCGCCTCGATGTATCGATCGTAGTAGACCCGTTTGTGGCCGACATTGATCAGCAACACGTCGGGCTGCTGGGGATGGGTGATCGCCCACTCGACACCCCGGAGGACGGTCGTGGTGCGGGCGGTGCCGTCGCCGTCGATCACCTTCCCGTGGAGTAGGGTTGCGTTGGGTGCGACCCCGAAACGCGTCCCATCCGGTGTTTCGTTGCCGACGACCACGCCGGAGGTGATCGTGCCGTGGTTTCGATCGTCGATTGGATCGCTTCGATTATCGATAAAATCCTTCCAGCCGTCTTCGGCCAGAGTGAGTGATCGGTGGGAGTCGGTAGCGACACCGGAATCAAGGACGGCGATCGTTGTGTTCTCGCCGCGCGTGTCGAACCCGGTCCACACCTCGTTGACGCGGAGTAATTCCAGCGCGGCGGTCGTATTCGTCGCCGGTGGAGGCCCGATGATCGATGGCCTGACTGTCTGGGACTCGGGCGTCGATCGCGGGCGTTCAGCTGCGGGTGGGCGATCACTGTTCGTTTGGAGCGCGCCGGTGGAGGATGTTGAGAGACGATCTGCGGTGGGTGATTTTGGGTTGAGCGCCTCGGCGGAAGCACCAGATGCGGTGGTGTCGGCCGCACCAACGAGTAATATCGTACTGAGACAGACCAGAGCAACAATCGGCAGAGCGTGTTTCATACTATCGGAGCCGACAGCGTGGAGTAGGGCCTGTTGGCAGTTGGTGGGTGTAGGTGTTGCGGTGTCATATCTGTCCTCGGAACCAGTCGAGGAAGAAGTCGTCCAGCAGCCGAGCCTGACAGAGTGTCCGAGAGCGATCAACGCCACCGGACGAACAACACTTTAGCTATCCGGCCGTCTAACACGGACAAATGGTACTCGATGATCTCGGGAGTTCGCTGCGGGGCACCCTCGATGACCTCCGCGGGAAATCCCGGCTGGAGGAAGACGACATCCAAGAGGTCGTCAAGCAGATCCAACGCTCGCTGTTAGAGGCCGATGTCGAAGTCGACCTCGTGATGGAGCTGTCGGACTCGATCAAAGGTCGCGCACTCGACGAGGAGCCACCCGGCGGCACCTCTGCCCGCGATCACGTCCTCAAGATCGTCTACGAGGAGCTGGTCGAGCTCGTCGGCGACTCCACCGAACTACCCTTGGAATCCCAGACGATACTGCTCGCTGGCCTGCAGGGGTCGGGGAAGACGACCACCGCCGCCAAGATGGCGTGGTGGTTTGCCAAGAAGGGCCTCCGGCCGGCGATCATCCAGACCGACACGTTCCGGCCCGGCGCGTACGATCAGGCCAAACAGATGGCCGGCAACGCCGAGGTCGATTTTTATGGTGATCCCGACGCCGACGACCCGGTGCAGATCGCCCGCGACGGTCTCGAAGCGACCGAGCAGGCCGAAGTCCACATCGTCGACACCGCCGGTCGGCACGCCCTCGAAGAGGAGCTGATCGCCGAGATCGAGGAGATCGATTCGGTCGTCGATCCCGACACCAGGCTGCTCGTGCTCGACGCCGCAATCGGGCAGGGAGCCAAAGAGCAGGCCCAGCGATTCGAGGAGGCCATCGGCGTCGAAGGCGTCGCCATCACCAAACTCGACGGGACAGCCAAAGGTGGCGGCGCGCTCACCGCGGTCAACGAGACCGACTCTTCGATCGCGTTTCTCGGAACCGGCGAAACCGTCCAGGACATCGAACGCTTCGAGCCCAACAGCTTCATCTCTCGGCTGTTGGGGATGGGCGACCTGAAGCAGCTCTCCGAGCGCGTCGAGCGCGCGATGGAAGAGACAGGGGCCGAAGACGACGATTGGAACCCAGAGAGCATCCTTGAGGGGAGCTTCACGCTGAAGGATATGCAAAAACAGATGGAGGCGATGAACAACATGGGGCCGCTCGATCAGGTGATGGATATGATCCCCGGGATGGGCGGCGGGATGATGGATCAGCTGCCCGACGACGCGATGGACGTAACCCAAGAGCGAATGCGGGAGTTCAACGTCATCATGGATTCGATGACCGACGGCGAGCTCGAAGAGCCGCGCTCGATCTCGGCGAGTCAGGTCGAACGCATCGCCCGCGGCTCGGGCACCAACACCGAGCGGGTGAACGAACTGCTCGAACAGCACAAGATGATGGATCGCACCCTGAATCAGTTCCAGGGGATGGGCGACGGCGACATGGAGCGGATGATGAAGAAGATGCAGGACGGCGAGGGTGGTCTTGGCGGGCTCGGTGGCGGCGGTGGCCCCGGCGGCATGATGTAAGCCGGACGGCCGTCCCACATCGCACAGCCACAGCCGATCGACTATGATTCTTCGAGCGGGTACCGATCCAATGCGGCAACGAAATCGGCCGGTGGATCGACGATGCTCTGGGGCGTTCCCAACGGCGTGACGCTGATCTCGCCGTCGACAATGGCGGCGCGGTCGCTCCACGGCGGGTAGTCGTCGGTGTAGTTGTCGAGGCCGATCGGGAACCCATCGCCCTCGACCGGATGGGTCGCCCAGTAGTTGCTCTCGAAGACGTTGGTCTCACCATCGTTGTCGACGACACGGGTGTCGTAGTCGGCCAGCGGTTTGGTCACCGCGAGCGTGTCGCTGCCCGCCGCCGGGGCGTTGACGTTGAGATAGTCGACGTCGCCGTCGAACGCAGCGGTATCCTCGATCAGTGCGAGGAGATCGCGGGTGGCCGCAGCGATCGCATCGAAGGAGCCGCCGCCATCCTCGGGGAAGTACGTCTCGTGGTCGTAACCGGAGACCGCGACCGCGGGCGTACCGAGAAAGGCCGCCTCGACGGCCGCGCCGACCGTCCCCGAGTGGCCCAGAATGTAGCTGCCGACGTTCGGGCCGTTGTTGGCTCCCGAGACGACGAGATCGATCTCCTCGGATTCGGGGATGTGGCGCAGCCCGACAGCAACGCAGTCGGCCGGGGTGCCGTCGACGACGTACCCCCACTCGTGGTCGCTGATGGTGATCTCATCGGCGCGCTCATAGGAGAGATCCGATCGGGATCGCCCAACCCCGCTTTGATCGCCGGCTGGCGCGACGACCGTCACCGTCCACCTCGGCGTCAGGTGCTCGTAAACCGCAGCGAGGCCCGGACTGTCGATCCCGTCGTCGTTGGTGAGGAGGATGTGCATCTACCACAGGTTTGGTGGCCGTCGATAAAATTCCGCCGGATGGTCGGTGAAGACAACCGGTCAGTGAACGCAGAGGGTGAGCGTCCGGCTTCGCGGCCCATCACACTCGACAGCAAGGATCGACTGCCAGCGACCGAGTTGAAGATCGCCGTCAACGACGGGGACGGTCGCGCTCTCGCCGACGAGCATCGCCCGAACGTGGCTGTCGGCGTTGTCGTCGATCTCGTCGTGCTGCCAGCCGTCGTCGGCAACGAGGTCATCGAGTGCAGCCGCCAGATCATCGAGCAGCCCCGACTCGGCTTCGTTGACGACGACGCCCATTGTCGTGTGTTGGCTGAAGACGGTACAGACGCCGTCTGCGTCGTCAGGGAGCGTCGCCGCAACGCGGTCAGTAATATCGATACACTCGGTTCGATCCTCGGTCTCGACCGTGATCGAAGGCATACGCGCTGTAGGCGACAGGGGGTGAAAATCGCGGCGACGAGACCGACGCGGCTTTGGGCGCGCCGTTCGGACGGTCGGCTGTGCTGCCTGTCGACTCCGTTTCGGTCGTCGCCGACGCGCTCATCGAGGTGGCTCCGCGTGTCGCCCGGATCGCCGCCCTCGTCTCGGTGTCGGTCTATCTCGCCAACGTCGCTGTCGCCTTCGGCCTCGTCGAGAAGATCGCCGGCCTCTCGCGGCTGCTGACCGGGCCGGCCAACCTGCCCAACGAGGTCGGTACCGCGATCCTGACGACAACCGCCTCGACGACAGCCGGCTACTCGATGCTGGCTGATCTGTGGGAATCCGACTATCTCGACGACAGAGCGACGCTGATCGCTGTCGTGATAAACACGTTCTTCGGCTTCGCCCAGCACGTCTTTACCTACTACATCCCGGTTCTCATCCCGATTCTTGGCTTGGAGGTCGGCATCCTGTACGTCAGCCTGCGCGCGCTGATCGCCTTGGCGATCACGCTGGTCGGCATCCTCGCCGGCGCGCTGTTGCTCTCGGAGGCCAATTTTGACGAGGCTGTCCAACTCGATCCCGACGCGCTCGACGACGAGGAACAGACACCGAAGGAGCGACTGGTGGCGGCGTGGGATCGCACCCGGCCGACGCTGCGGCGGCTCGTCCCGCGGCTCGTGGTGGTCTACACGCTGGTCACGCTGCTGGTCGGCTGGTACGATCTCACCGCGATCACGGGGTCGGCAGATCCGTTGGTCGCGCTGGTCGGCCTCCCAGCGGCCGCCGTGCCGGTGATCGCCGTCTACACCCTCGATACGACATCCGGGGCGGCGACGATCGCGCCGCTGTTGGGTGAGGTGTTTACGCCGCGGCAGGCGGTGGCGACGCTGCTGCTCGGCGGGATCATCTCCTTTGCGGTCTCGACGTTCAAGCGATCGATCCCCTTCCAGTACGGGATCTGGGGGCCGGAGTTCGGAACAAAGGTGATCGTCGTCAACACGGCTCTGAAGATCGTCTTTATCAGCCTCACGGTCGTCGCGTTGCTGGCGATCTAACCGGATCGACGCTGGCTGGCTATCGATGCTGTGACCGCGTCGACAACGCCCGCTCCATCTCCACGTGTGTGATGCCGGCCTCCTCGAAGGGCTCGCTGACGGTTCGGTAGCCCAGTGTGTGATAGAACCCCTCCACACGCTGCTGGGCGTGGAGGACACAGCGGCTCGCGTCGGCGTCGACACCGACCGCCTCGACGGCGGCCATCAGCCGTCGTCCCCACCCCTCGCCCCGGGCTGACTGACGCACAGCTACCCGCTCGGCTTTTACCGTGCTGTCGTCAACGAGTCGTGCGCGGGCAGCCCCGACCGGTCGCTCGTTGACAACGAGGAGTAGGTGGATCGCCTCGGTCTCAGCATCATCCCATTCGAGGGAGGGAGCAACGCCCTGCTCAACCACGAAGACGGCTCGCCGGATCGCAAACGCCGCGGTCAACGTGCCGACACCGCGGTCGTTCGGTGCGGCCGCTGTGTTGTCGATAACTGCGTCGATGATAGCGGGTCCGGCAGCCGTGTCGCTGCCGGTTTCGACACCCCGTTTGGCCGCCTCGACACGCTCACTCGACGGCTTGGGGACTCGATAGCACTGGCACACGCCTTGCCTGTAGTGGTGACTATCGTATCTATCTACGGTTCGAAAGGAGTGTGGTCGTCGACGGTGAGCCGGCCGGTCAGTTGGTTCGTTCGACGCGCCAGGTCGTCGCGCTGGTGTACGACCAGCGTTCGATCGAGAGATCGGTGACCGAATCCTGGAGCTTGAGGATCAGCGCGCCGATCTCCTTCGCGGAGAGGTCGACATCGTCGGCGATGAACTTGCTTTTGAAGTACACCTCGCCGTCAGCAGCCTGCTCGCGGAGGTAGGCCGCAAGCCGCTGCTGTTTCGTCGCCGTCGACTCGGCGTCGGCGGCGTCGTCGGTGGTCTCGCCGGGGTCGTCAGAGGCTCCGGTATCGTCGGCATCGGCATCATCGCTCGATTTCTCAGGGGCTGTGCGCGTGTCGTCAGCGGGGGTGTGGTGGGAGGTACTCATGGGTGATCGTGGGTGTGGTTGTGGCCAGCGAACAGTGCGAGCAGGTGACAGCCAAGCAGTCCAAGGCCGAGGCTGCTGGGCTGGGGGCCGATCCCGATCGCAAGCACCGGCAGATACACCAAGGGGAGCAGGATCGCAACCCAGAACGCCGTCCACCGAACGGTGGTGTGGAGGGCCCGGCGGCCGTCGTTGAGGACGCGCTGGCCGCGGCGAAGCGTTGCGGCGGCCGTGCTTGTCGCAGCCGTTTCGATACGTTGGGTGGATTGGAAGCCTTTCATTTCGTGCTCACCGTCTATCCATCCCAACGACCCATACCCACATATAGTGGCCAGAGCGTTGGAGTAAATTCACCCCGAAAAACGACGAAAACGATGAACGAACGACTGTTCACGACTGTTTTAGATTCCGTTAGAAAGTTTAGAAACCTATTTGATCCCGTTTCGGTATTCGTATCAGAAAAACAGAAATAACCGCGGAAAGGTCGGCTTACTCCGCTTTCGACTCTGGATCGACGGGCGTTCCCTCCTCAGTCGGTGGCGCGATGCGGTCGATCATCGACTCGACATCAGGCTCGCGCACCGTCACCGACACCGCGATATCGCCGAGCTCGTCGGGGTTGCCGACCGCGAAGTTGATCACACCCTGAAAGGCGGCCTGTTTTTTCAGCGCGAAGCTGAATCCCTCGCTGTCGGCGTGTTTGTGGAACTCCCGACGCGCGGTATCGAGGATCTCCTGTTCGTGGAGCCGGTCGGAAAACGGATCGAGGGTGTGGGTCTCGCCGACGAGCCGGCCGTCCTCGTGGGTGAACTCCGCGTTCGGGAAGACGGTGCCGACGGCGTCGGCGACCCGATCGGTGACCTCGGTGTCGTTGACCGGGGCCTCGATCCGCACGTCAATGCTGTAGATCATTGGCACCCACCCGGGAGAGTAGTTCGCGCACCTCAGCCTGGAACGCGTCGAGGCTGTCGGTGTTTTCGATCCGGTAGTCGGCGGCGTCCATCACGTCGCCCATGCCAAAGCCGAGTTCGCGCTCGTCGCGCTCACGGAGGGCTTCGAGATCGGTGTCGGTGCCGTCCCGGCCGCGCTCACCGAGTCGCTCTGCACGGAGGTCGAAGGGGGCTTCGATGCTGACGATGGCGAAGGCGTCGCCGAACTCGTCGGTGAAGGCCTCAACCTCGGTCATCGACCGCAGGCCGTCGACGACAACGGTTTCGGTGTCCTCGTCGGCCAGGTGCTCGCGGATATGCGGCAGCGATCGCTCGGCGATGGCGGCGGGGCCGTTTTCCTCCCGCAGGGCTTGGGCGACCTCGCCGTGGTGGTCGGCGGGATCAAGCCCGCGGTCACGGCAGGCCTGCCGGATCACATCACCCATCGTGACAACCGGGATATCAGCCTCGCGGGCTATGTCGGCGAACTCGCCTTTCCCGCTGCCGGGGAGCCCAACGGTTCCGAGGATATGCATACTCGCGGTAGCGGACTGTCGGCCTTAGGTGTGCTGGCTCGCTGTCGTCAACCCAAACGGCTTTTTACCAACTGGCATGAGAATCTGATGGGGCACATAGCTCAGTCTGGACAGAGCGTCGGACTTCTAATCCGACGGCCGCGGGTTCAAATCCCGTTGTGCCCGGTTTGCTTGCTGTGAGCGTCGCTGTGTGAGTGTCGCTGTGTGTCACAACTTTGCACAGACAGCCGCCGACTACTCGACAGTGTCCATGAGAGTTACATCTCAGCCATCGTCGACTGCGATAGTTCAGGTATCACAACCTAAATCGCGCATTTGGTTGTTATTCGACATTGTTCTCCGATATATAATGTATGATAATGGTAGAAAATGGCAGAAAACTTATTACTCGTGATCGAGTATCAACTTATGCCGCAGAGGCATTCCACCACACTCCCGCTGTCGGCCCACCCCATGACCGCAACATCGAATCAGTTCGTCACCCAGTTCGGGCAGCTTCTCCACCAGATCGACGACGCCGTCGTCAAATTCGAGATCGAGGACGGCGAGCCGATCGTTGTCGACGCCAACCACGCCTTCCGCGACCTGTTCAGCCCCGACATGAAGCGCGTGATCGGCCTCCCGCTGAACGACCTCATCGTCCCCGCCGACCGCGAGGACGAAGCCCAACAGTTCGACCAGCGCACCGCCGACGGCAAATCGAACGTCGCCTTCGTCAAACGCGCGGCCGTCGGCGGCGAGAAGACGTTCCTGTACCGTGGGATCCCCTACGGAGACCAACAGGAGTTTGCGATCTACACTGACGTGACCGACAAGGTCGACGACCACGAGGAACTGCTCGACCTGCTGTAACTGTTCGTCGCCCGAGTGCCGGCTGTTCAGTCCGGTACCGTTCCACACACAACCTACATACGGCCCCTGTTCCTACAGTCGGCTATGTCATCAGAACCACCCGCGGACGACCACCGGCGGCTCGTGATCGCCGGCAGCGGCATCGCCGGGCTGTCGGCGGCGATCTACGCCGCCCGGTCGAACAACGAGCCCCTCGTTTTGGAGGGCGACGAGCCCGGCGGCCAGCTCACGCTGACGACCGATGTCGAGAACTATCCGGGCTTCCCCGAGGGCATCTCCGGGCCGGATCTCATCAACGAGATGAAAACCCAAGCCGAAAAGTTCGGCACGGATATCGAAAACGGCGTCCTCGATGACGTTACCGTCAAAGGCGAGGGAGCCGACCGCCAGTTCCGGATCACGCTCACCGACGACACGGTTTACACCGCCGACGCCGTGATCGCCGCCTCCGGCGCGAGTGCGCGCACGCTCGGGATTCCGGGCGAAGACGAGTTGATGGGCTGGGGGCTCTCTACCTGTGCGACCTGCGATGGGGCGTTCTTCCGCGATGAGAAGATCGTCGTCGTCGGTGGTGGCGACGCCGCGATGGAGGAAGCGCACTTCCTCACGAAGTTCGCTTCGACGGTCTACATCGTCCACCGCCGCGAGGAGTTCCGCGCCGAAGACGTGTGGATCGAACGTGTCATGGAGAAAGTCGACGCCGGCGAAATCGAGATCATGCGCAACACCGAGGTAACCGAACTCCACGGCACCCAAGCGGACGGGATCGACCACGTCACGATGGTCTCGAATCCCGAAGGCCACCCCACAGAGAAACTCGGCGACCCCGACACGGAGGAGTTCGAGTTCGACGCGGGCGCGGTGTTCTACGCCATCGGCCACACCCCGAACACCGACTATCTGGAGGGCATTGGCGTCGACACCGACGACGAGGGGTACCTCATCACAGAGAGCGGTCGCGGCGGCGGGCAGACGAAAACCGGCGTCGAGGGGCTGTTCGGCGCGGGCGATGTGGTCGACTTCCACTACCAGCAGGCCGCCACGGCCGCCGGGATGGGGGTGCAGGCCGCGCTTGACGCCGACGACTATCTCGACGAACTTGATCGCAAGCAGGCCGCCGCAGCCAGAGACGCCGGCGCGGCCGCCGCTGAATCGGACGACTGAGCGAACGATCTATTCTCCGTCGGCTTCTGTTTTCGCGTTCGACGAGTAGGCAGCGACGATCTCGTCGAGGGCGTCGTGCTGCTGTGTCGAGTGCGGCGCGGTCAGCGGCGAGACGCTGATCTCGCCGTCGGCGACCGCGCGGCGGTCGGTGCCGACCGGGTCGTCGACGCTGTCGCCGCGCATCAGTTCCCAGATGCCGTCTTTGAGCGCGATCTCGCGGTCGCCGTTCCGTTCGGCCCCCATCTCGTAGCGCATCGACGGCTGGGTGACGCGCATCGGGATCGACCCCGAAACACCGGCGTTGTCGACGAACGGGACGTTCACGTTGAGGTAGTCGGCTGCCTCAAAGACGCCGCTCGTCGTGGCGTGCTCGACGAGGTGTTTCGTCGCCCGCCGGGCGGTGGCGAAATCCGCCGGTTCGGTCGCCAGCGACGCCCAGTCCTCGCCGCCCTCAATATACATCGACACCGAGATCGCGGGAACGCCGAAAAATGCCGCCTCGACGGCCGCGCTGACGGTGCCGGAGCGACCCAAGACGTAGGCTCCGAGGTTACCGCCCTTGTTGCAGCCCGAAACGACGAGATCGACATCGGGGCAGATCGAGCCGAGGCCGGCGATCACGCAGTCGACGGGCGTGCCGTGAACCGCATACCCGTACTCGTGATCGGTGAACTCAACGGTCTCGGAGACCGTCCGGCCGACCGCGCTCTGGTCGTCGGCCGGCGCGACGGCGACGACATCGGCGACCGTCGACAACCCCTCGTAGAGGGCGCGAAAGCCGACGCTATCGATCCCGTCGTCGTTCGTCAGCAAAATCTGCGGCGCGTCCATACACCCCGTCACAGCGGCAGCACGAAAAACGCTCGGGCGAGCTGACAGGGCGACACGCGCTGTCGCCGACAACCACAACACACACAACGCGGGCGGCCGACGATCGGGTATGGGACTCGGAAGCACGGCGAAAAAGATCCAGACTGTCGCCGACACCGCCGAAAAGATGTATCGCCGGCTCAACGCGCTCCGCAAGGAGGTCGAATCAACCAAGCGGACGGTCGAGGACACCGGTGGCCGGGTTCAGTCGCTCGAAGACGAGATCGCCGAACAGCGCGTCATCCTGGAGGCCATCGGCGACGAACTCGATGTCGATATCGAGGCTGCCATCGACGACGCCGATCTCGAGGACACTGATACCGACGCAGAGACCGACGACAGCGAGGAGATCCCGGTCGAAGAGGGCAACGGCGACGATGATTCGGTCGACTCGAATAAGAGTGATAGCGACGGCGGCGACGACAGTGGCGGCGACGGCGACGACAGCGACGAGGCCAAGCCGAGCCAATAGCGACGGCCGACGTACTCGCGTTCGACGCTACCGAATCAGTCGGCCATCAATCGCTGGTGTTCGACTTTCATACATCGATCCTGAACCGTTGTGAGTCCGGCAGCCTCAGCGTCGACGAGTGCCTCGTCGTCGGTGATGCCGAGTTGGAGCCAGATCGCCTCAATATCGCCGTCGGCGTCGTGGCGGGCGAGCGTCTCATCGACGATGCCGGCGACCTCCTCGCTTGGCCGGAAGACGTTGACGAGATCGATAGCGGCCTCGACCTCCTCAAGCGAGTCGACTGCGGGTTCGCCCAACACAGTGTCGGCGTAGGGGTTGACGGGATGAATCCGATAGCCGTGTCGCTGGAGATAGGCGGGGATCTCATGGGCCGCTTTGCCGGCGGTCGTCGAACAGCCGACGACAGCGATCGAGTTCAACCCCAGCACGTCGCGGAGCGCATCATCGTCACTGACTCGCATACACTATCTATCGCGGCCACACGGCAAAGAGTCACCGGCGGTAGGGTTGAGACCGACTCAACCGAGGACGACCGCCGCCCGCCCGACGACGAACGCTGCGGTCGCAAGGAACATCCCGCGTTTGAGCCATCGCTGGCTCACGGTCGGATCGCGGAACGAGCGGAGCGCGGCCCACAGCATCACCGCATCGGCGGGTACAACAACGAGTAGATAGCTCAGTCCAAATGTACCGTCGAGATACGGCACCGCGCTCGCGGTGACAGCGACCACCAGCACCGCGACGCCAGTCCACAGCGCGGGGGTTCGGCCAACGACGATCGGAAACGTTCGTAACCCTTCCTGCCGGTCGCCGGCGATATCCTCAACATCTTTGACGATCTCCCGTGTCAGCGTTGCAACTGCGGCCAAGAGAAACAGCACAGCCGCGCCGAACGGGGCACCGAGGGCCGCCCCGCCGAAGAGGAACGCGCTCCCGGTGAGATAGCCGACGAGAATGTTGCCGAGGAGCGGCCGGCCTTTGAACCACTCGGTGTAGGCGACGAGCGCGAGCAGGTTGACGACGGCGATCCCGATAGCGACCAGCGGCAGCGTAAGTGCGGCGACGGTAGCGATCACAAAGCAGGCACCGCTGACCCCGAGCGCGCCGCGGGCGGAGATCGCCCCGCGAGGGATCGGTCGGTCGGGTTGGTTGACAGCGTCGATCTCGCGGTCGAAGTAGTCGTTGATGGCGTTGCCGCCGGCTGTCGCGGCAAGGGTAGCGAGGACAGCCGCGGCGACAGCGAGCGGTGCGGCAGCGACGCCGCCGGTGACGAACGCGCCGGTGGCGGTGAGCACGCCGGCGGCAACCGCGTTGCCGGGGCGGGTGAGTTCGACCGCCGCGCGAAGCGAGGGCGACAACGACGCCATACGCCTCGGTGGTCGGTGGCGGTGAATAAAGGGGGTGGTTCCGGGAGTCGTGTGACCGACTGGCCTACGATGGGGAGACCGACGCGCTTATTATTCGAGGTTCGGAACGAAGGAGTGCGGGCGCTTAGCTCAGCTTGGACAGAGTGCTTGGCTTCGGACCAAGTTGTCGCGGGTTCAAATCCTGCAGCGCCCATGGTTCTGCCGCCAAACAAAGTGAGGAGTCGAAACTGGGCAAAGAGATATGAACCAGACGACGGCTAAACGAGGTGAGATCGACGGCGTGGTTCACAACTTAGGCGACGTCGATAGGTACCTGTTTGCTTCGGCGATAGCTCCGGGCGAACGCATACAACAACCCGAGTAGTCCACCCACGCTCAGGACACCCGGGCCGAGGCTGATCGAGATCTCCTCTGCGGTGTTGACGAACGCAAAGAGATAGGTGAGCGTCCCCGGTGTCCCGATCGTTATCGACTCGACACCGAGTGCCGAGAGGAGTATCGGCCCAGCGAGTGCCAAGAGAATCCCCACGGCGAACAACGCCACCGCTGCGCCGGCAAGCCCATCCCAGACGAGCGACGTAATCGACAGCGAACGCGGTTTATCGCTGTCTCGTCCGAGAATTCGGACGCCACTTTCGTGGTCGACGATGCGGATGTGCGCCGGGTAGCTCACTAACATGAGTGTCATCCAGATATCCGCGACTGCACCGGCGGCGTTCAACGTCAGTGGGATAGCCAGCCACCCCCAGTCAAGAAGGATCATCAGCGGGATACCGACGAGCGTCATCACGACAAGCGGCGTGAGGAGTACCACGATGAACTGGTTGCGCGTGAACTCGTGGTCGGTCGTCGCATACGCATACGGGAGAATAAAGTGGGCAACACCGACACCGTAGCGAGGCTCACCACCGTAGTACCGGATGGCGAGGCCATGAAGCCACTCGTGAGGAACGAGAATCGCCGTCCCGAGAAACACGAG
This sequence comes from Halonotius roseus, assembly GCF_006861655.1. Lineage (GTDB taxonomy): Archaea > Halobacteriota > Halobacteria > Halobacteriales > Haloferacaceae > Halonotius > Halonotius roseus. Next base: position 412,071 of record NZ_SESI01000001.1, read on the forward strand.
GACGAGGATGTTCACCGGGGTTGCAAGCCAGCCGATCGACTCCGGTGCAAACTGAAACGTGACCGCGTTCCCGGTTGTAAGCTGATAGAGGCCACTGAAAACAGTCCATCCGACGAGCATCCCCAACGTACCGATAGCCAGCATCTGGATCGTAAGCCCGCGAGTGAGTTCGAGATCGGCGAGCACCCGCTCAGTAGACAGGTCAGTCATCCGCTAAGATACCATCCCATTACGCAAAAGCATTCGCACCATACCCGATACACACCCTGTCTCTTGGACGGGTAGCGGATCGATATCAAATATCTGTTCATAGTAGCGGGTTTGCGACCGGCGACAACCTCACCCGCTTCGTCGATGCGACCGTCGAGCTGATGGTATTGCTACGCCTCGGGCGCAAGCCCGAACGGCTCGCCGCGGACGTGGCTCTCGGCCAACAGGACGTACATCGCCTGGCTCCACTGGAGGTTCGCGTTCCACGAGACGGTGCCGTCGCCGTCGACGCGCTCGGGGAGGAGTCCCGCTGTTGTCGTCCACTCGGTTGAGTCGTCGAGGTGGTCGACGACCGCGTCGCTGTCGAGGCCGCTCTGCCAGCGCGCCATGTCGGCGTAGGCCTCACAGAGCGGCCAGCCGCCGTCCTCGGGCGCGCCGCTGGGCGTGTAGCGATCCGCGGGATACCGCCCGACACAGGGCGTGCTGTCGGCCTGCCAACGCGGGTCGGCGGCGAGTTCGGCCGTCGAAACCAACTCGTCGGCATCGGCGTCGACGACGTTCCACGGCCAGTAGGCCATGAACGCCGCCGCGTCGGGGCGGGCGTCGGGCGCGGGGTGGATGTTCCCCTCCGGCTTGTCGGCGGTCACGAAGTGGCTGCCGTACTGGGTGTTTTCCTTGAAACAGTATCGCTCGAAGTTGTCGGCCCACGTCTCGGCTGTCTCCCGGCAGTCGTCGGCGAACTCGCTGTCGCCCTTTGCGTCGGCCAGTTCGGCCATACAGCGCAGCCCGGCAATGGCCGCGGCCGACCCCTCCGTGGTGTGGCCCCACACTTCCTCCCATGGGTCTTGATGCGGTTTGGGGAAGCCCCAGCCGTTGTCCCAGTCCAGCAGGAATTCAGCGGCGCGTTTCGACATCCCGTAGTGGGCATCCAGATACTCATCGTCGCCGGTTTCGTCCCACAGCAGCCAGTGGGCGTAGATCGGGCCGCCGACCTGATCGAGTTGGAGCGCGCGCCAGTGGCCCTCGCCGGTGGTGTAGTAGTTCTGCCACCACGTCCCCCGGCGGTCGATCCCGCGGTCGTCGTACGTCTCGTCGGTGATCTGGACGCCGTCGAGCCAGCCGACCGCGAGGGCGGCCTCCTCGACCGCACCCGCCGCAAGGAGTGCCTGAACGATGATCACCTGATCGCGGGGCCAGATGAACTTGTAGGTCATATCGTGAGGTTTGAACGCCCCTGCGATGGTGGCACAGCAGCCGTCCTGAGCGGTTTTGATGCTCGTCAGCGACCGCTCGTAGAGATCGGTCACCGTCGGATCGTCGGTCGGCGTCTCCGTAATGCCGTCGTGCCACTCCTCCCATGCCTCGATGAACGCGTCGAGTTCCGCCTCGTAGCCGCGGTCGAGTACATCGCGGGCGTGGGCGATGGCATCGGCCTCACTGTAGCCGAAGCCGACCGCCGTAAGCCACTCGACAGTGTGACCCGCCGCGTCGGTGTCGTCGTCCTGGCCATCCCCGCAGTGTAACCCGAAGCCGACATCGAGGTCGCCGGTCGCGGTCTCGTTGGCGTCGATCCAGCCGTTGTTGTCCTCGTAGATATCGCTCCACGCGCTTCGATCCGGGCCGCGTGACTCGCCGGCGACGCCGACACGGTGGCCGTCGAATCGTCGGCAGTCGCCACGCTGTTGGGCGAAGGCGATGTAGCGGTCGTCCTCGTCGTCGTGGGCAACGATCACGTCGCAGTCGTCCTCATGGCGGACGGTTGCGGTCTGTTCTGTGATGTGGTGTTCGTGATCGTGGGCCGTAATGCCGAGCTTCGAGATCGTGAACAGCGTCCGCTCGCGGTCGTCGGCGAACGTCGCTTTGTTGTGGAGCAGCAGCGCGGGACAGTCGATGCTGGCGACGGCGCGTTGGGTCAGGTCGGCTTCGGTGCCGTCGGCAAAGCGAAGGGTGTTGGTGAGGTGGAGTTCGGGAACGCGTTTCGAGTGCCAGTCCACCTCGCTTGTGACGGCGTCGTTGCGGCTGTCGAGCGTCTGGCCGAGGTCGGGATCCCAGACGAGCGTATGGAGGTTGTAGAACAGCTCGACATCCGAGCGGAACGCCGACGTTTCCTCGATCAGTGCGCCGTTCCACTCGCTGCGGGGGTTGTCGGCGTAGCTGTTGGCGGTGACCATCGTATGCTGGCTGTCGCCGCTGGGCGTGCTCATGAGGGCGTCCTTGTCGCTGGCGACGCGGAATGCTGCTGGCGGTTCGTCCATACACACCTCTTGGGGCGACGACCCAATACGGTGTGGGTGGGGTGCAGCGATCACACCTATTGTGATACCACCAGGCGAACCGTGAAGCAGACCCTTGTATCCTAGAAGATTCTTTATCGTACAAAAACACGTCAGGGATAGATGTCAGAGCAACAGCTCAAACGGAAGTTTCTGACGGGTATCGCCGTGGTGATCCCCCTCGCTGTCTCAGCGTGGGTGCTGTTGTCACTGTTTACGTTCGTCGGCGGGGTGCTCTCACCGATCGGTGAGATACTGTCTGAGAGTGGCGTCGAATCGGGAACGGTCGTGATCATTATTCAGGTGTTGAGTGTGGGGCTCATTGCGATCTTGGTGTTGGCTATCGGGACGATCGCACAACGGCAGGTCGGCGAGAATATCATCAAGACGGTGGATGCCTACGTGACACAGATCCCGGGCATCGGCTCGGTCTACCAGACGACGCGGCAGATGAGCGACCTCGTACTGGATCCCAGCGAGGATGGCGCGCAGTTTCGGGAGGTAAAACTCGTTGAGTTTCCGGTCGAAAACGCGTACACGCTGGCGTTTCTAACGTCGGAATCGCCACCTGAAAGCATTGCGACGGCCGCAGACCGCATTACCGGAGCAGAGTCGACAGCGTATCAAACCGTGTTTCTACCGATGGCACCCAACCCGGTGATGGGCGGCCATCTAACCCATGTCCCGGTCAGCAGGATCGAGGATGTCGATATGACTGTTGAACAGGCAGTCCAGTACATCCTCACGACCGGGATCGTGGACACAGATACATCGGTAGAGCGTGTGTGACGACGCGCGCAAGATCGGCTTGTCCTCTCATGAGGTCACGTTCTCTTCGAGACACGCACGCTATGCATGTTAGCGCGGAGTTAGTGCAATGTGTCGTCAGGACGGGATCTGTGAATCACCGACTGATGGGTCTGCGAATCATCGGCCGATTGTACCCTGACGCGTGATCGGAGCATCAGGATTGATAGTAAACGCGACAAGTGTGGAATCCTCCGTCGCGGTAACGGGTATGTCGCTGTCGTCAGTCACAAGCGCGCTCTCAGTGTAGCCGAGCGACCCCTCGCCGACATCGACTGCACCATCGAACACGTACAGATAGGTGTGCCAGCCCGCCCGCGATGGCAGCGTGGTCGTCGTCCCGGCGGCAAGCCGACAGTCGTAGAAATCGACGGCGTTGCGAACGAACAGCGGCGCGTCGGTTCCCTCGGGGCCGAAGAGGTGTCGCCACTCGTTGTCGACGCGGTTGGGGATCGGCTCGTGTTGGATGCCGGGGTCGAGATCAAGGCTGTGCGGTCGGACGAAGATCTGGAGCATCCGCAGCGGTGGATCGTCGGCCAGCGTCTCCTCGGCGTGCCAGAAGCCGCTGCCGGCGTTCATCACCAGCAGGTGGTCGGCGTCGGTGACGAGTTCGTTGCCCTGTCGGTCGTCGTGGCGCATCACACCGTCGGGCACCCACGAGATGATCTCCTCGTTGCGGTGTTGGTGCATCCGGATCAGCGTGCCCGGATCCATGAACGACTCGACGACAGTCGCCAACGGGCCGTAGCCGTGGTCGTCGTGCTCAGGGACAGCACGGCCGGGAAAATTGAAATGGATCCGGAACTTGCCCTGATTCTGCGAGATCTCTGTTCGCGGAGCCGTGTAGAGCGTCGGTTGTGTCGTCGCCGAGGGAGCGTCGTCCATTGTAACCTGTAGGGAATCACCGAAGATAGGTGCTGTGTCGCCGATTAGTATCCGAGCTCCTCGCGGACGAGCAGCACCGTTGTGCGATCCTCCTCCAGCTCCTGTCGGAAGATGAGTTGTTTGGCGATGGCGGATTCAACGCCGTAGGCCTCTTTTGCGCGCTCGTTTTCGAGCGGATAGGCCACGTTTTCGAGGCGATCCAGCGCGTCTTCCAGTGAGGGGACGATCTTGTTGATCCCACTGACGATGACGACGTTGCTGGCGGCGAAGGGGTACGCGCCGATCCGGCTGCCCGAACGATCCGCGGCGACGAGTTCCCCCGTTTGGGAGATCCCGTTGACGCTCCCGAGGAAGTAATCAGCCGTCTGTGCGTCGCGCCGGGCTGCTTGGCGCTCGGCATCGTCGTCGATACCCCAGATTCTGTCGGACAGACTCTCCCAGTCGTGGTCGCCGTCGCTGAGATACTCGTCGAAGCCGATCTCTTCGAGCGTTGTTGAGTGGCCGTTCATCACCGAGGCGTCGGCCGGGATGTGCGATTGGAGGGTTTCGAGCGCGTCCTCGGCGGTGTCGACGACAACGACATCGAACCCATTGGCTTCGAGATTCTCAACCGTCTCTTCGACGGCGTCAGCAGACGGGAGTTCATCTAATTCAGCGTCGATACCGGCATCGTCAGCGTAGGCTGCTTTCTCATCAGGCATTATCAGTCATTCAGTGCAAGGGGTGGAACCGCATTAAGCCTCAGCACACATCGATGTCGGGTACTAACACCGATGTTACCGGCGGAAACAACACGACCCTCAAACCACTGTTTGAGTGTTACGAACGATTTACCTCGGCGAGTAGACACAGCAGGTATGTCCAATGAATCGATCCGGTGGTCTGTGTTAGCTGGAGCGTATATGTTCCTCGTGGGGGCGGTGCTCTCGATACCGCTTGGGCTTGGGATTCAGACGACGATTCCGTTTCCACTCCAGTTTGGTGTCACTCTTGGCCTTATCGGTGGACTCTGTTGGGGTGGTTTCGTCGAATATCCCTCGCGGTATCGCTACCTTCGTGGCGCGGGATGTGGTGCGCTCGCCGGGATCGTTACAGTTGTCCTGTGGCTCTGGTTTTTTGCATTCGTCCTTGCCGGATTGCCACTTGAAGCTCTTTCTGCTGGAGCCCTGTTTTTGCTCAAAACGCTAAGTGTTATCGGAGGGATTGGTGCGTTGACGTTGGGGCTTCCAATGATGTATGCTCGACGACGGGACAACTCACCGGTTGAGAGAACGGACGGCAACGAGAATGATGATCTCACCTAAGCGGTTGCTCGGAGTTACCTTGTTCACATTGGACAGGAAACACAAATAGCAGGCTTACCAAACGAAAGGGCGACACTCAGAGAGATGAAACCAAAATCAGCTGGACTGTGTGTAGCCGTACTGGTACTCGTGGTGACAGCTGGGTGTTTGGCTGGTGGCAACACCGCTACCGACTCGCTGGTGTCAACAAACGAGCGGTGTCTGACCGACCAGGTTCCGAACCGGAGTACAGTCACCGATACTGAGGTCCTCAATTTCACGCCGTATCCTGAGCCACCGACTGTGGTCAACCGAACGAGCGTGACTAACTTCGTCAAAGCCGTCGAGCGTGCATACGAAGGTAACCGACTGCTCGTCCAGACTGAATCAGTACAACTCTCGTCGGCGAATGTAACCGTTACAGCTACCAATACCACACAACAGGTGGAGGGATACTCAGTTGACGTGAAAACCCATATTTCGTTTCAGTCGAGTGCCGGCATTGGAATGACGGTCAGTAGGGTAACGTATTTTGTGAACGAAACGACGCTGCGGCGACAGCCCGGCGGTGGAACTGCAGGCGACGGTGTTGTCATTGCTAAGTGCTGAGTGAGTTGGTGGAGATGATTTCGAGAAGCTGGTCAAAGAACCTCGTTCTGATAGCGAATATGGGTTGAGAACGGTTCTATCATGCGATTCCCATGGGTGAAATCAAAATTTAAGATAACATATGACTTTTCACCAACTGACACAGTGGTGACGGTATATGCGAGTTCACTGGGCTGTGATTGGATTCGGTGTGCTAATCATCTGTGCGGGGTGTTTAGGCTCCCCAGCCTCACCTGCAGATACCAATTCGTCATCAACGATCCAGGGCCCTTCAAATTTGACAGTAGCGGAGATCTCGTATGGCCCTGATATGGATCATGCTGAGGATGTAGGAGTCGGTGATACCCCCAAACCCGATGTTACGTCAAATGAGTCTCATGCAGTAATTGAGGGTGCAATCTTCGGGACAGGAGATCCAAAATGCATTGACATCTCTGGGAATGTCATCGAAAACTCGACCGACTCACCCACAGTAGTAATTCAGAGCAATACATCCCCTCCACGCGGAGAGGGGTGTAATGCGACCGCGTTCAAGTGGCCCTATCGGGCTACACTTACCTTCGATGACCAACCACCACAAACGATTCACGTTCAACATGTGAATGATGGAGAACAGCTGAACGCTTGGACAATCACCGTCAATCGTCGTGATCGACTGATCTCTCTATTCTGAGGATTTCGGAGAGCGTTCACCGATTTGTGTAGCGAAGATTCCAGCCAAGGAAGCGTAAGAACGCGATCGCACACCGTGCGTTTCGAACCAGATGTATCAGTCTGTCATCTGAAAGATGCCAAATGACGCCAGCGGTCAATTAGATGTCGATCGGCTGGGATCGGTTCAATGATATCGCCCGGCCCAGAGTGTTTTGCCCTCGCACATCCAATGGAGCGTATGACACAGACCGCAGTCATCGCCGGTGTCGGCCCGGGCCTTGGCGAGTCAATAGCACGAACGTTCGCCGAAGAAGGCTGTAATGTCGCGCTGTTCGCTCGCAGTGCAGACTACATCGAAGAGCTCGAGGATGACCTACCGGATCCTGGTGACGGACTGGCCGTCCAAACAGACCTACAGGATGTTGCTGCCATTGAGTCTGGTTTCGAGACAGTCAGAGACGCCTTCGGGAGTGTCGACATCCTCGTCAACCACGCCAGTGCAGCTGTCTGGAAAGGCCTCACCGATATCTCACTGGAGGAGTTCGAAACCGCCTGGGAGGTCACCGGCCGTGGCGGGTTTGTCTGCTCGCGGGAGGCTGTCGAGGACATGCGTGAGACCGGCGGCGGCACGATCATTTTCACCGGTGCGACATCGGCCGTTCGAAGTCTCGGTGGAACGATCGGATTCACCGCAGCGAAGTTTGCAGCCCGCGGGATGGCGATGGATATCGCCCAGGAGTTCGGCCCCGAGGGCATTCACGTTGCCCATGTCGTACTGGACGGTCAAATCGATACCCCCGACTTGCGGGCGCGTAACCCCGAGCGAGATGCTGACACACTACTGGATCCCGAGTCGATTGCCGAGACCTACTGGCATCTCGTCGAACAGGACGATCACAGTACCCAGCCCTTCGAGGTGCATATCACGAACGGCCCACAGAATACGGAGTTCATGTAGAGAAACCCGAGACGAGAAACAAATCGTGAACAAGTGTTAGGTGTTAACGGTTTCAAGCTCTGTATTCGCCAGCATCTTTCCTTTCTGTGTCAGTCCCACGCCATCATCGGGATGGGTGACTAATCCATGGTCTATTGCGTCCTCGTAGATCGACTCAAATTCGCTCGTATTTCCATCCGTGAGCGCGTGCATGGTCTGTTTGAGGTTCTGAGTGGTGTAGTAGCCGACGACGAGCTGGGTTTCGGCCTCGCTCACATCCGTCTCATCGATCTCCGCTTCGAGTTCGGCGTACTCCGTCCGGAGATATCGGTTGAACAGATGTTGCAGCCGCGTCTCGATAAGGCTCAGATAGCTGGTGATCCGTGTCTGGGATTTCATGTAGTCGACCTTGATCGCATCGCGTTTTGCCTCACCGATGGTTCGTTTGCCGGATTTGATATTCACGATCTCCCCGAGAGCGACCGTTTTTGATGACACCGAATCCGTCTCGAAGACCACACGATCGGGCTCGATTGCGACCTCTACCTGCTCTGCGTCTGTCCCTGTCTGTTGGCCACCTTTCTGGGCTCCCAACTCAGCAAGCCCATCGGCACCGTTGATGATCGCAGCAAACAGCTGATACTCAAAGATGTCGGCGTACTCCGGATCGTACTCGATAAAGCAAACACCGGAGCCGCCCGCAGGCGAGAATTTGATGCCGAACACCTGCTCAAGCTCGTCGTCAAACTTCTCGGGTGGGGTTCCGAGGGTGAGATCGGTCACGTCATCGAGAGAGATGTCGATTGATTGACTGCCTGCCCGAAGCGAGATGCTATCGCCGTCGATTTCACAGACGCCGTTCTGAACATCCGACCGCCTGATGGCGTTGGAGTAAAATCGAGTCTGGAAGCTTGCTGAGAAATCGGTGGAATTGCCGACGGCACTCATAGCCCTGTAATAGATTCGGGTACGCCCTACTATCCTATATATCCCCGTTATCATCAGCGACGCGATCACCACCACTGGCGGCCGCGAGTACCGCCAGGTGCTCAGACGAGCCCGGCAGCAACGACCACCCACACGCCGGTTACAGCGATCCCGCTGACAAAGAACGCGTAGTTCGCAACCGTGTTGTCGGCCCGCGTCACCGAGAGCGAATAGCTCCGTGGCAACGGCCACAGCAGGGGGACACCGGCGGGCGTAAGCGCGTCACCGACGAGATGAGCACCGACAACGAGGACACCGAGCAGAACGCCGAAAACACCGAGACTCATCCCAGCAACGCTGAACAGCCCGGCGAGGACAGTCCCGATCGCGCCAAACAGCCCGCCAACGAGAGCCGCAAACAGCAGCGAGTGGGTCACACCCCGATGGTCGATCACCGGGAGGCGGTGGTCGATATCCGGCAACATGGTGAGCCAACACATCACTACCCCCGTCAACAGCGCGGCTTCGGGTTCACCGACGGTCACGAGCCAGTAGCCCACCGGCGCAAACACAAGCAGTGAGACGCCGAGATGCCCCTTGCGGTACATACGCCACCCCTGCCGAGCAGCTACAAAAGGGGTTCGACTCCCACCACACCGCTCACGTCATGGCCATCAGTTCCCGCGTTGTCGTCGAGCGGCCCACTCATCTTTCGAGACAACATACAGCAGCACCTCGGTGGTAAGCCCCTGGTCGTCGGCATCGGTATCGACCGTCGAGTAGTGGATCGCGCGGTCGACGACGCGGAAGCTCATATCCTGCTCGCCGCGGGGGCGCGTGGTGTTGGCGTCGTCGGTAAACTGGATGTTATGCAGGCTGACAAGGTCGCCGACGGCGGGGACCGGCGGCGAACTGCCGGAGACAGCACCGATCTCCTGTTCGGTATCCTCATCAAGCAGGATGATATCGGTCTGCTCGGACTGCGGTTGATCATCCGGAACATCGAGGGACGCGTTGCTGGCCATACATTATAACGAATTAACATTAGTATTAAACTGTCGGCTGCGGTCGGAGCTCACCAGTTTAGCACACTGTGATCACCTACTCAGAGAACCCACGATCACCACACCCTACTCAGAGGAGTCAGGCGTGTGGGTGTGACCACAGTTGGGACACTCGACTTCCTCACTCCGGAGCTCCGCGCTCTGCTGGCGGACATCCCGCATCACCGAGGAGATGCGTTCCTCGGCGTTGAGTTCGTCGGCGACAGCGAGGTCGACGCCTTCGACCTCCAAGAGGAACTTGGCGATCTCGGTGACCTCATACATCACGTCGTCGAGTTCGTCGGCGGTGAAAAAGCCGGACATCGCCCCATAGAGGAACGTCGCCCCCGCCTGAGTCACCTTATCCTCGAAGGATGACCGCGCCTGATTGACCGCCTGTGGGCTGTAGGTATCGGTCATAAAGGGAACCAGCTCCGGGAGGTTCTCGCCGATCTTCGTCATCTCGACGCCGGTTTCGGTGCGGAAATCCGCACAGAGGCGCGCGATCGCCCACTCGCGGGCGGTGATGTAGGTTCGATCCCGCAGAAACTCGTTGACACGGTCGTACTGCGCGCCGTCCATCTTCGTGAACCGCTCGTATTTGCGAACATCGTCCGGAACGGCTGTCTCCCCGGCGGTCGACTCCCGGGCAGCATCCGTGGTGTCGGCCTCGCCGGCGGCTGTCGCCGTGTCGGCTGCTGCCCCGGTCGGCTCAGCGGTGGTCTCCTCACCGACTGCCTGCCCGTCGTCGCCGCGGGCGGACTCGTCTTCGCCGACCGCCTGCCCGTCGTCGCCGACCGCCTGCGCGTCATTATCGGTCGGCTGATCGCCGTTTCCGGCTGCCGATCCCGGCTCGGCGTCGGGGGTGTCGTCGTCCATGCCGGCCTTCCGACCGGCCGCTTGAAAAACGTTGTCGTGGCCGGCATCACACCCGAGAGCACGACGGCCGCGCCGGCAGCGATGCCGACAGCTGTGCCGACGGACAACGCTTTTAGTGAGTCGCCGTAACCGTCTGTTGCATGAACGTACTTGTGGGGGTCGGCAGTCCAAACGACTCGCCGGCTGCCATCGAACAAACCATCCAGCGGGCGGCGATGGTCGCCGACGAGCTGACCGTCGCCATCCTGAGCCCCGAGTCAGCCGACGGGGAGTCCCTCGATGCGACCGTCGCAACGACACTGGATGAACAGGATCTCACGGCCTCGGTACGCCACATCGAAGGCGAGCCGGGGAGCGGACTCGTCGACCTCGCGGAAGCCGAGGCGGTCGACGAGATCGTGTTGGCCGGTGGACAGACGAGCCCGATGGGAAAGATCCGGATCGACAACACTGTTGAGTTCGTCCTGCTCAACGCACACACAACGGTGACTCTCGTCCGATGAGTTCGGATCGTCGCTACCCCGAGACGGTATCTGGCCCGTTCGAGAAACCGCCCGTTCGCTTCGCCGATCGGGAGGAGCGTGATATCGAGATCCGGCCGTATGACGGCTCCGATGCCGAATACGAGGCACTGGCGGAGATGTACGTCGAGTTCGACCCCTCGGATCGCGCCCAAGGGATTCCGCCGGGGCGGGAGTCCCGGGTGCGAACCTGGCTCGATGGTATTCTGGCGGAGGATTGCTACAATCTGATCGCGTGGGACGGCGACACCGCCGCCGGCCACTCAACGCTCGTGCCCGACGGCGACGACGACTACGAGCTGGCGATCTTTGTCCTCCAAGACTACCAGGAGGCCGGGATCGGCACCCACCTCATCGAATCGCTGCTCGGCTACGGCTACAGTGAGGGGATCAACTGCGTCTGGCTGACCGTCGAGCGGTGGAACCACGCCGCCGTCTCGCTGTACGAGAAGGTCGGCTTCGAGACAACAGGGGCCGAAAGCTTCGAGCTTGAGATGGCGATCCGAATCAGCGAAGACGAGTAGCTACACCGACAACACGGGCTGACTCGCATACAACAGGACGTACTCGGCGGCTTTTGCCAACACATCGGTATCGGTGTCGCTGGCCGGCTCCCGCGGCACGACAACGAAATCCGCGCCAAGCTCCTCGGCCGTATCGAGGACGACACTTCCCGGATGCAGCGTCTTGATCTCCGTCGAAAAGCCGCGGGTGATCGACGTTGAGACATCGACACCGGTGTCGGCAGCGATCTCCTCAAGCGTGTCGCTGAACGATTCGGTGTCGTCGGCGATCTCGGCGTCGGTAACGGTTCCGTCCTCCAGCCCGCGCACCCGCGGCTCACCAAGGACGTAGACAGCATGGACGGCCGCGTCGTACCGGTCGGCGATCGCCACCGCGTACTCGGCGGCGGTTGTCGATTCCGGGCTCCCGTCGACCGGGACGACAACGAGCTCGATATCCAGATCGGCCATACCCCATCCCTCTCCCGGCGACCACAAAAACACTCCCTTCCGTCGGCGATCGACACCCAGCTGCTCGAACACCACCAATTTATGACCGCCGCGGTCGAACCGCCGGCTATGTTTGAGACGATCGTCGTGGCGACCGACGGCTCCGACAGCGTCAGCCGGGCGGTCACCGTCGCACTCGACGTTGCCGCTCGGTTCGACGCGACCGTCCACGCGCTGTCGGTGATCAACGTCGACGCCAACGAGGATGACGACGACCGACGGGCCGAGCTGACCGCCCACGCCGAGGACGCCCTCGCTGCGGTCGAATCCGAAACCGACCAACCGGTGGTGACGGCTGTCCGCGAGGGTGAGCCCGTCGCGGAGATCACCGCCTACGCCGAGGAAAACGACGCGGATCTGGTGACGACCGGCACGCGCGGCCGCCACGGCGAAAACCGGTTTCTCCTCGGCAGCGTCGCCGAAGATGTCGTTCGCCGCTGTCCGGTTCCGGTGTTGACGGTTCGACAACTGGCAGCCTTTGAGGATGACGAGGCAGTCGACGCTGTGTAGGCTGACACCGTCGATCACGCCGTAGCTTCAAGTACGAAGCCGAAGCCACGGCGGGATACCGATGGTCGATCCTTCGTCTTCGAGCGATGATCGTGGCGTCTCGCCGGTGATCGGCGTGATTCTGATGGTCGCACTGACGGTGATTCTGGCGACGGTGCTTGGAACCGTTGTGCTTGATTTCGCCAGTGGAGTCTCCGAGCAGCCGCCGCAAGCCGCCTTCGACTACGAGTTCGACAGTGCCGATGACAACGTTACAATCACTCACGTCAGTGGTGATCGGATAGACAGTGAAACGATCCGGATCACGATTGGTGGTGATAAGGCAGTCTCTGGCACTAATTCCGATTTTCAGGGGACAGACTGGGAGGACTCTATACGTGCAGGTGGTGGAATAGAGATCGGTGACCATGATGTTAACGGTGATATCTCAACTGGCGACACCGTCCGAATCATCTGGGAAAATCCATCAAGCAGTTCCGCAAACACCATCGACAGCCGCGAATGGCCGTGATCAAGCCCAGATCAGGAAAACACGCGCTTGAGATGTTGCTTCGAGAACACCGAGGTCGGCTTATCCATGTGGACGCCGATCTCACCAGAGAGCGCGCGAAGCCCAAACCGCTGAACCGGCTTCGGCAGTGAGTAGCCGCGTCGAATGAGGTGGCCGAGGCGGATTTCACTCGACAGAGTTTCGCGCCACGCCGACTCGTAGATCCCGAGTGAGTCGGGGCGATCCGGCTGGATGTGCCGGGCCGCGCAGTCGGCGGCGGTCATCCCGTAGAGAATCCCACCACCGGTGAACGGCTTCGTCTGGGCGGCCGCGTCGCCGATGAGGAACACGCGGTCGGTTGTGACCGTCTCAGGTGGGCCGATTGGAATTGCGCCTGAGCAGAACCGGTCGGTCTCGACATCGTACTGCTCGGTCAGGATCTCGAAGCGGTCGTTGACATCCTCGCCGGGCGCGGCCGCCAGCCCGTACTCGACGCCGGCCTCGCCGCGGGGGATGCGCCACGCGAAGAATCGCGGGACGGTGAGGTGGACATCGACGTGGTCGCCGTGATCCTCCTCGTCGGTAAAGGCGAGCACACCGTGGAGTTTTTCTTCGGGTTCGGGGAGTTCGACCGCCTGGCGGACGCGGGAGACAGGGCCGTCGCAGCCGGCGACCATGCGCGCCTCGATCTCGATTGGGTCGGCTTCGTCGGCAACGCTGACGGTGAGGACAACACGGTCGTCGCGTTCGCTGACGCCGGTGACGGTGTGGCCCTCGCGGATCTCCGCGCCAGCGTCGCGGGCGCAGTCGGCCAGCGTGCGGTCGAGTTCGACGCGGTCGATGACATTCGAGACCTCGTCGGTCTTGTAGAACAGATTGGCGTCGCTGTCGGGGCCGCCGGTGTAGAAGTTCGCGCCGTAGACGCGGTTCTGCAGGAGGTCGGCTTTAGCGTCGTCGGGGACATAGTCCCAGATGTCGGTGCTGACGTGGCCCGAGCAGGCGAGGGGTGTGCCGACGGTGCCCTTTTCGAGGCCGAGCACGTCGTAGCCTGACTCGGCGGCCCGGCGGGCGAACCGCGCGCCTGCGGGGCCGATGCCGACGACGACGAAATCGTACATTACGTGTGGTTTGCGGAAGCGTGTGTTTAGCTTGTTTGTTTTCGAGAAAACGTAGTCTGTGATCTCGCGGCAACTACAACCCAGAAAGCCCTCGACGCTCTCGACCACCGAAAGACTCGCTTGCGCTCGTCTTTCGAGGTTCTGCTCGCTTCGCTCGCAGAACTCCCGGGACTCGCTGCGCTCCTCGTTCGCTTCGCTCACTGCGGTGCTTGCGTCGTCCGGGTTCGTCGGGAGCGTCTCGCCCTTTCAGTCCGCCAGGAGTTCAGCTGTTCGGCCGAGCGAAAAAGAGGCCAGATCAATCAGTCGTCGCTGGCGACTTTCGCGGGCTTGCGTCGATCCGAACGCGGCCCCTCGATGTCGATATCGGGGAGGTAATCTCGCAGATAGCGTCCCGTGTACGACTCGTCAGTTTGGGCGACCGATTCAGGGGTGCCGCTGGCGACAACGTTGCCGCCGCCCTCGCCGCCCTCCGGCCCGAGGTCGATGATGTGGTCGGCGTTTTTGATCAGGTCGAGTTCGTGTTCGACGACGACGACGCTGTTACCGTTGTCAACGAGTCGCTGGAGCACGTCGATCAGTTTGCGCTCGTCCTCCTTGTGGAGGCCTGTGGTCGGCTCATCAAGGAGGTAGAGCGTGTCGCCGGTCTGTTTTTTGCCTAACTCCTCGGCGAGTTTGACGCGCTGGGCCTCGCCACCCGACAGCGTCGTCGATGGCTGACCGAGCGACATGTAGCCGAGGCCGACATCCTTCAGGAGCTTCAAGCGGCGGCGGATCTGCGTGTTGGCCTCGAAGAAGTCGTAGGCTTCGGCGACCTCCATATCGAGCACGTCGGCGATGGTCTTGTCCTTGTAGGTCACGTCCAGCGTCTCGTCGTTGTAGCGTGCGCCCTCGCACTCCTCGCAGGGCACCTTGACATCGGAGAGGAAGTTCATCTCGATTGTGACCGTGCCCTGCCCGCCGCAGGCCTCACACCGGCCGCCCTTGACGTTGAACGAAAATCGACCCTTCTTGTAGCCGCGCTGTTTGGCGAGTTTGGTTTCGGCGAAGAGGTCGCGGATGTAGTCGAAGACATCGGTGTAGGTCGCCGGGTTCGATCTGGGTGTTCGGCCGATGGGCGACTGATCGATCAGCCGGACGGTTTCGATCTCGTCGATCCCCTCGATGGCGTCGTGGTCGCCGGGATCGACCGAGGTGTTGTCGTTCATCTCGCGGGCCAGCCCCTTGTAGAGGATCTCGTGCATCAGCGTCGATTTACCGGAGCCGGAGACGCCCGTAATCGCAGTAAAGACGCCGGTCGGGATCGACACGTCGAGATCCTTGAGGTTGTGCTGGCGCGCACCGCGAATCCGGAGTTCGCTGTCACCGCCGCGCCGGTCGTCGGGAACGGGGATCTCCTTGCGACCGGCGAGGTAGTCACCCGTGAGCGACGCGTCGCTCGCACAGACCTCGTCGAAATCGCCGCGGACGACGATCTCGCCGCCGCGTCTGCCGGGGCCAGGGCCCATATCCAGGATTGTATCGGCCCGCCGCATCGTCTCCTCGTCGTGTTCGACGATCAGCAGCGTGTTGCCGAGATCCCGCAAGCCCTCCAAGGTGTTGAGCAGGCGGTCGTTGTCGCGCTGGTGGAGGCCGATTGACGGTTCGTCGAGGACGTACAGCACGCCGACGAGGCCGGAGCCGACCTGTGTGGCGAGTCGGATGCGCTGGCTCTCGCCACCGGAGAGCGTCGAGGCCTCGCGGTCGAGCGTCAGGTAGTCGAGGCCGACCTCCTCCATGAAGCCGAGTCGTGCGCGGATCTCCTTGAGAATCTCCTCAGCGATGGTGCGATCTCGCGCCGAGAGATCCTCCTCCATATCCTCGAAATGCTCGCGGGCGTCGCTGATCGACATTTGGTTGACTTCGGTGATCGCCGTACCATCGACGAAGACGTGGCGAGACTGCTCTTTGAGTCGGGTGCCGTCACACTCGGGGCACTCGGTGACGGCCATATACTCCTCGATGTGCTCGCGGGTACCCTCGGAGTCGGTTTCGACGTGCCGCCGACTCAGATTCGGAATCACGCCTTCGAACCGTTTTTCCTTCCGGCGGGTGCCGTTGCGTGTCGACCGCTCGAAGACGACCTGTCGATCCGTGCCGTAGAGGAACTGTCGCTGAACCTCCTCGTCGATCTCTTCCCACGGTGTGTCGAGACTGACGCCAAAGTGTTCGGCGACCGAATCGATCCGCGTACGGTAGTACGAGCGGTTGTAGCTCCAGGCCTCGAAGACGTGTTTCAGGGGTTTGCTCGGATCCTGAATCACGAGATCCTCGTCGACCTCCTTCGCCTGCCCAATTCCCTCACACTCCGGGCAGGCTCCGTAGGGGCTGTTGAACGAGAAGGATCGCGTCTCGATCTCAGAAAACTGGAAGTCGCTGTTGGGGTTGCCCAACGTTTCGGAGAACTCGACTGTCAGCCGGTCGTCGCCGTCGCCGGCGAGATCACCCGTCGAGCGCGTGTTCGACCCGATCGGTGGCTCTTCGGGCGGGTCGGGAATGATCACCTTGAGCACGCCCTCGGCCTCCTCCAATGCGGTTTCGACGCTGTCGGTGATCCGCGAGCGGGCGGCGGCGGCGAGTTTCACGCGGTCGACGATCACATCGATCGTGTGGTCGTAGTTTTTGTCGAGCTCCGGCGTCTCCATCGTCAGATCGTACTCCTCGCCGTCGACCTCGACGCGCGAGTAGCCATCGCTGACGAGCGTCTCAAATCGATCCTCGAAAGCCCCCTTCTGATCGCGGACGATCGGCGCGGCGATCTTTGCGCGTGTGCCCTCAGGGAATTCCAGCAGTTGTCGCACCATCTCCTGTGGGCTCTGCTCGCCGACCTCCTCGCCGGTGATCGGGTCGTACTGGGTGCCGGTACGGGCGTAGAGCAAGCGGAGATAGTCGTGGAGTTCGGTGACGGTGCCGACCGTCGAGCGGGGGTTGTTGGCGGCGTTCTTCTGATCGATCGAGATCGCCGGCGACAACCCCTCAACGGCTTCGACTTTCGGTTTGTCCATCTGGCCGAGGAAGTTGCGAGCATAGGCCGACAGCGACTCGATGTAGCGTCGCTGGCCCTCGGCGTAGACCGTGTCGAAGGCGAGCGAGGATTTGCCCGACCCCGACAATCCGGTAACGACGGTGAGCTCCTCGCGGGGGATCTCGACATCGATCTCCTTCAGGTTGTGTTCCTCCGCGCCGCGGACTTCGATGACATCGCGGCTCATCGTGTGCGAATCACCCGGTAGCGGCGAGAATGGGTCGACTCAGCGACAGCACAGTACATACCATCGGCAGGGGTTCGACCGACTTAACGCGCCCGCTCCGTGGGTCGACGTGTCGTGGGCGAAGGGGATACCCGCGGTCGATAGACTCGTGGGGCACCAGCCAACGGATATCTTTGTGGGCTGAAACAAACGCTAAGTGGGTCGCAGTTGTAGGAGGCTGGTATGCTGGGCTCCGACGGTGGTGATACGACGGTCGTCTGTATCGCCTGCGGGGAGTCAGTCCCGCGGTCGGCCGCCCGCGAGTACGACAAAACCGGCGACCGCTGGGAGCGACACGACAAGGAGTTCGAACACGTCTGTAAGGACTGTTTTCGGGAGCTCTCCCATCAGCCGCGGTCGGGGCTTGAATCCCTCTTGGTCGATATCGAGGACGACGGCCTCTCGGAAACGGAGTTCCTCTCGCGGTATCTTGACCGCGTCGACGACGAGGCGGTCGAAGAGCCTGATTCCTGAGCTGAAAGCACCACTGTCGCCGATGCCGGTGCTCACGGCCAAGCGAACTCCTTTTGATGACGGCTCTCAGAACGGTGAGTATGGCAACTGACACAACGGCCGGGCTCTCCGATCACATGCGGGGGGTGACGGTCACGACGGTCGCCTGTCTGGCCGGGCTGGGGGCCGCGCTGGGATCGGCGACGATCTTCGGCACCACGGCCGCCGCCGCGGTCGGCTCAGGGCAGGCACTCCTCGTGGCGACGGCGATCCTTATCCAGTTCCCGATTCTCAAGGTCGTCGGCGTCGACATCAGCGAGTTCGGGATTAAGGACAACCTCTATATCGCGTTTATGACGTTCTGTCTCTGGTTTATCACCTACACGGTGCTGCTCACGTCGGCGGTGGGAGCGTAGATGGCCGACGACAGCATCGCGGTCGTCGACCTCGATCGCTGCCAGCCCGATCGCTGTAACTACGAGTGTGCCAACTTCTGCCCGCCGAACCGGACGGGCGAGGAGTGTATCGTCACCCGCGAGGAGCGGTTCGCGGACGACGACCGCTATGAGGGCGACCCCGACCAGATCAGCATCTCCGAGGAGCTCTGTCTCGGCGAAACATGCGGCATCTGTGTCGAGAAATGTCCCTTCGACGCCATCGAGATCATCAACCTCCCCCAAGAGCTCGACGACGAACCGACCCACCGCTACGGCGACAACGCCTTCGCGCTCTATGGGCTCCCGGTTCCCTCGCCCGGAAACGTCACCGGCATCCTCGGACCCAACGGGATCGGGAAATCGACCGCGGTCAAGGCGTTGGCCGGCGAACTCGTCCCCAACCTCGGCGAGTTCGACGACGACGCCAACTGGGAGGCCGTCCTCGATCGCTACCGCGGCTCCGAGCTCCAGAATTACATCACGCAGCTGATGGACGACGATATCACCGTCGCCCGCAAACCGCAGTACGTCGATCAGATCCCCAAGCAGTTCGATGGCAACACCCGCGAGCTGTTGGAACAAACTGACGAGCGCGGCGTGCTTGACGAACTGGTCGAACGGCTCTCAATTCAGCCGATCATGGATCAGTCGATCGACTCGATCAGTGGCGGCGAACTCCAGCGGGTCGCCATCGCGGCGACGCTGGCACGCGACGCCGACTTCTACTTCCTCGATGAGATCACGCCGTATCTCGACATCGGCCAGCGAATGGTCGTCGCCCGGCTCATCCGCGAGCTTGCCGACGACCCCGAGGCCGATCGGTCGATGCTCGTCGTCGAACACGATCTGGCGATTCTCGACCTCCTTGCGGACACGCTGCACGTCGCCTACGGTGAACCCGGCGTTTTCGGCGTGATGACCGATCCGAAATCCGTCCGCAACGGGATCAACGAGTATCTTGAAGGGTATCTCAACAACGAAAACATGCGCATCCGGCCGGAGTCGATCACCTTCGAGGAACACGCACCCCGGGAGACGAGCCGCGGGACGCCGCTGGTCGAATACCCCGAAATCTCGAAATCCTACGGCGACGGCGAGTTCTCACTCGATGTCGATGCCGGCATGATCTACGAGGGCGAGGTACTCGGCGTCGTCGGCCCCAACGGGATCGGGAAATCGACGCTCGCCAAGCTGTTTGCCGGCAACATCGATCCCGACGACGGCGAGCTTGATTTCAATCTCGATATCTCCTACAAGCCGCAGTATATCGAGATCGACCAACCCATGCGCGTCGACAGCTTCCTCTCGTCGATCACCGACGAGTTCGGCACCTCCTACTGGAACACTGAGATCGCCCAGCCGCTCCAGCTCGATCCGATCATGGAACAGCAGCTCACCGATCTCTCGGGCGGGGAACGCCAGCGCGTCGCCATCGCGGCCTGCCTCTCGGAACCCGCCGATCTCTACGTGCTCGACGAGCCATCCGCCCACCTCGACGTGGAACAGCGCGTGCAGGCCACCTCCGCGATCCGCCGGTATGCCGAGAACCACGACGCGACCGCGCTCGTTATCGACCACGACATCTACATGATCGATCTGCTGGCCGACCGGCTGATGGTCTTCGACGGCGAGCCGGCCAAACACGGCCACGCCACCGAGCCACAGGAGATGCGCGCCGGCATGAACGACTTTCTGGCCGACCTCGATATCACGTTCCGCCGCGACGAAGGAACAGGTCGGCCCCGGATCAACAAACCGGGCAGCCAGAAGGACAGCCAACAGAAACGCGACGGCGAATACTACTACTCAGCATAACCCCAGCATCCGGGGCAGTTTCGCTTGCGGATCATCTACTTTCCTGGCGGACTGAAAGGGCGAGACGCTCTCGGCGAACCCCGGCGACGCAAGCACCACAGGAACGAGCAACGCGAGTGAGGAGCGCAGCGAGTCGCGGGAGTCGAGAGAGCCGAGGGCTTTCTGGGCGGTTACATTCACAACTTCGACAAGCAAACTCCCAAAATCAAATCCGTCTAGCCCGAACCAACAACCGTTTTCCGTCCCCCGGTCGAACGCGGAGCCATGACAGACGACGAGGAATCCACGCCGGACGCCGAGGAATCGGAGGCAGCCGACGAGCCCGCCGAGGGCGAGAGCGACGGCGAGGAGAAATCCTTCCGCGAGCGCGTCGAAGAGATCCGCGAGAAACGCGAGCAGGAACGCGAGGAGGGCGAGGGTCGCCCGAGCCCCGAGGAGATGATGGGTGGCGGTGGCGCGCCCGGCGGGATGGGTGGCGGCGGTGGCGGCAACCCATTCGCCCAGATGATGAGCGGGATGATGGGCGGCGGTGGCGGCCCGGGCGGCATGGGCGGCGGCCCGCCGGGGATGGGTGGCGGCGAAGAGTCGTCGAACGACAACGAACAGCTCGTCCGGGAGATCCGCCAGCTCCGCGATGAGGTTCGGGACGCCAACCGCGAGCTTCGCCGGATCGCCGACGCACTCGAAGACTGAGCCGGGTGTCCCGACCCAGTATCCGCTTTTTCGACAGCACCCCGCCGCAGTCGGGTCGCAACACCTAACATTCGCTCGGCCGCGAGAAACACACAGTGAGTATCGCCGCCGAGCGCATCGAGCGACTGTTCGCCCTCGCCAAGCAGGCGACCGCCGACGGCGAGTTCGATCGCTCCCGGGAGTACGTTCGGCTGGCCCGCCGGATCGCCGAGCGGAACCGCTGTGGCCTGCCGCGGGCGTTCAAACGCTTCACCTGCCCGCGGTGTGCGGTCGCCCTCCGGCCCGGTGTCAACGCACGCGTCAGATTACAGGACGGCCACGTCGCCATCAGCTGTGACTGCGGCGAAATCAAGCGATACCCCTACGACTGAGTTCGGAGACCCGGATCCCGAAAAGCGAGATCCGATTTTGTGATGGCGAAGTTACAAAAAGACACGGCGTGCGGTGGCGGGCCGGCGGATGCGGTCGCTTGTGCTGTCACGGAACGAATACGATAAACATACAATTATTAATCAGTAGCAACCAGAGTCGATAGCAATGGCAGCACCGCATGTGCTCCTCGTCGAAGACAGCGAGTTCATGGCGACGCGGGTCGCCGAGACGCTGGAGGAAGTTCATGACTTCTACGTGACGACCGTCGATACGGCCGATGACGTTCGCGCAGCACTCACGGAGTACGACGACATCGAATGTATCGTCACAAACTACGAACTGCCGGAGACAAACGGGGTCAAGCTCGCCGCCTCGATCAACGGCCGGAGCGAGCCGGAGATCCCGATCATCATTCTCACGGGCCGAGAGCTTGAACCGATCGCCAGCGATGCGATCCGGGCCGGCGTCACCGAGTTTGTCTACAAGGGCGACCACGCGACCGGCGAGATGGATGTCCTCGCCAACCGGATCGACCTCGTGTTGAAGGCCTACAGCGACCGGTGACCGGCCGATCGGCTGGGATAGCTGGGGGTGAACCCGTAGGCTTTTGTCGATTCCGGCCCCACCAAGCGATAATGAAGGAGTCGCTCATGGACATCCTCTGTTGTCCGGTGGACAAACACGACCTGGAACTGACGGTCGAAACGAAAGACGACGAGGAGATCATCGAGGGAGAGCTCACCTGTACGGAGTGCGGTGAGGCCTACCCTATCGAAGACGGCATCCCGAACCTGCTGCCGCCGGACATGCGGGACGAAGCCGCAGCCTAACGGCCGGCACCTGTAGCTTTTTGGTCTGTGGGGTCGATCCCCAACCGTGTCGCAACTGACAGTGTCGCTCAACGAGGACGGCCTCCACTCGGTCGCCGCGCCCGCGGCCTTCGAGACGAGCGAGCCCTTTGATGTGGTGTTGGACAACGACGGCGAGGCCGTGCATGTCCATCTCAACCTCGATGAGACGCTGTCAACGGTCGCCGACATCCGTGCCAACAACCACTACGTTGAGCCCAACGGCTCACGCCCGGTCGGGGTCGGGATCAACCCACGAACCACGGCGGTCACCGGTCGGCTCAAGATCGCCACCGGCTACGGATCCGAGGTCGCCTACACGACGGTCACGATCCAGCCGCCGGAAGAAGACCCAAAACGCGTCACCGTCGACGAGTCGCTGGCGAAACCCCAACGGGATCCGCCCGCGGAACCGACCACAGCCGAACAGATCGGCGCGCGTCTCGCCGACAGCGGAGCCGGGCTCCTGGTTGCCTTTGGGCTGATCGCGGTGTTGCTGGCGGTCGCTATCGCCGCCACACTGGAAAGCGGGGTCGTCATCGCCGGCGCGGTTGTCGTCTTACTCGGCGTCGTCGTCGCCGTCGGCCTCGCTGTGCGCGCCTAATCTCTTATTCGCCGTCGTCGCCGTCATCGCCGTCGTTTCCGTCGTCATCATGGCCGTCCGGATGGGTCGGCGTTCCCGAGAGGTGTCCGTCATCGTCGAACCGTTTTTCGCGGAGATACCGTGCCCGCCACCGGTTGGCTCCGTTCCCGATATCGGCCTCTCGGATCTCGTCGATCTCGTCGTCAGCGACCGCATCAATGATTTCCTCGATCTGTTCCTTCTCGCTCGGTGTGAGCTCGAACTCGTAGGTTTGGGTCTCATCGCGTTCGAGTTTGGCCCACTCACGGCCCGCGGCGACGACCATCGAACACGGCTCCCGACAGGGAAAGACGCCGTCGCCGCCATCGGCATCCAGCGGCTCGTCTTCCGAAAGCTCCCATTCGCGCCGTTTGAGGCACTGAGAATCATCACAACAGGCCGCAGCCGCCCACTCAACGGCCTCGTCCGGCAGCACGGTGAT
Source organism: Halonotius roseus (assembly GCF_006861655.1). GTDB lineage: Archaea > Halobacteriota > Halobacteria > Halobacteriales > Haloferacaceae > Halonotius > Halonotius roseus. The sequence goes on from NZ_SESI01000001.1 coordinate 435,199, forward strand.
CAGATTGTAGATCCCGCTCTGGCGATCCTGTTCGTCCCGCCAGTGATCGATATCCAGCTCGCCGCGCTGTTCGCGGTGCCAGTTGACGACCGTTGCCGGATAAAACGCCTCGACAGCGTCGTACACCTCGTTTGCGGTCAGTTCCGAAAAGATCCAGCCGGAGTCGAGCGAGGGCGCGGTGCGAAGCGGGCGGTAGCGACCCTTTGCATCGAGCGTCCCGATATCGCGGGCGTCGAACGGATCGGTGTGCGTTGTCAGCGCGTCAGCGTCGGCGTCGCTGTCGTCGACATGGCGGATCTCGTAGCGACGAGCCCCGTCGTCGGCCAGTGTCGTGGTAACTCTGAGTTGGCCCCACTCGCGATCGATCCCAGAGTTGAGAGCGTCGTAGCGATCCGGAACCGCGCGGTCGTCAGCCAGTTCAAGCCACCGGCAGAATGCTTGGGTGACCTCACCCCCGACCTCCTGGGTGTAGAAATACCAGTTCGAAATGTAGGCTGCCTGCTCGGCGTCGACCGTGCTGAGTTCGTCGGCGGTGAGCGTGGTCTGTCGGGTGGGGGTCTCGATATGGTAGCTGTCCTCGTCGGCGTCGTACTCGGCGGCCAGCCCGTCGTACTCGATGGGGTCGGACGCAAGCTGCTCTCGAAACGCCGCCAGTTGCGTCTCCGAAAGCGTGGGCTCAGCAACAGACATCTAATCGCCCGCCGCCTGTGTCGTCGGTTTGGTTCGCTGGCGCACCCGTGCGATCGCATCACCGATATCCGCGCCGGCGTCGGCAGCGCGCTCAAGAATCACATCGGCGGTCAGCTCCTCGGTGCCGACCGCGCCGCCGTACCAGATCCGGTGGCCGTCGACCTCGCTCGGCACGTCGTATCCGTCTCGGTAGTCGTCAGTGAGCCCCATGTCCTCGGGGATATCCTCCTGGGTGTGGAAGCCGTCGGCGATAAACAGCGGGACGACGATGATATCCTCGCTGTCGAAGTGGTCGGCAACATCGTCGACCTCCGGCTCCTCGTCCATAAACAGGGCTTTGACCTCGTCGAAGCGACCGGTCTCCCGGATGCGTTCGGTGTGATATTCGATCGCTTTCGCGCTGTTTTCGTTGCGCTCGGTGCCGTGACCGACGACAGCGAATCCAAAGCCGTCGCCGACTGACGGATCACCGGTGACCGATTCCGCGCGACGAACCAGTACGTCCGTCATCGCCTCGTGGGTGCCGACGGGGCCGCAGTAGTGAACCTCGGTGTCGATGTCGCTGGCGACCAGCGTGGCAGTATCGGCCGAGATCCCATCAGAGCCCCACAGCTCCGGATCCCAACCCTCTAACCGGAGTTCCCGTGGGATGACCCGCTCTGTGAAATAGCCCTCACTGATGAACAGCGGAACGACGTAGATGTCGTCGCCCCGTGCCGTGCGAAGCACCTCACGGAGCGAGGGCTCTTCCTTCCAGAAGCCGGTTCGCACCTCGTCGAACGCGCCGGTTGCCCGGATCGTGTCGGCGTGGGTGTGTGTTGGCGTCGCCGAATCGGGGTTGAGATGAGAGCCGTGTGCGACGATGACCAGCGATTGCATACGCGGTGCTTCGGGCGTCGATGGCTTATGGACTTCGGGTGATCGCCATCGTCGTTGCCGAGACACCGAGCAATCGGTGGTTTTTGCGCCGGTTTGCCACCATCGACTCGTTGCTATGCGAGCACGCCGAGCGACGAACAGCGACCGACGGCGAAATCATCATTAGCATCGGCGACACGCCTCTGGTATGTCACTTGCCGCCGAAACACGCGAGGCCGTCCGTCGGCGACCCGTTCTCTATGATGGACTCCGGGCGGGCATCGTCAACTACACTGCCGCCGCCAAGAGCCTCGATATCGACGGCGACACCGAAGCGATCGCCACCGCGCTGCGTCGGTTCGGCGACTCGCTGTCGGCCGAGGAGGCCGACGCCGATGGTGTCAGCGGGGCGGGTGAGGAGGGTGACCGCTCGCTGACCGTTCGCATGGAAAGCGGCATCGGCCGTGTCGACACCGACACGCTACTCGCTGTCGACGGTGCCGGCTTCGGCGGCGACGGGGACACAGAGCCAACCTCGAATGTCGCCGACGAATCACCGTCGTTGACGGCGATCCATGCGACCGGCGATGTCGACAGCGAGCTGTTGGCGACGGTGGTGGATCGGCTTCGCATCGACGAGATCGAGGTGCATGCGGCCGGCGTCGCCGACGACGCGTTAGTCGTGCTCGTGCCGCGTCGATCCGGGGCGACAGCCCTTCGGCTCGTCGAGGCGGCGGCGTAGCCGACAGCGCAAAAATTCGACGGCTTCAAACGCCCGCCGGTATCACCACCGACAACGATGGCTCTGTCCGTGACGAACTCCCTGACAGACGAGCGTGAGGAATTCGAGCCGACCGGCGAGGAAGTCCTGGTGTACGTCTGTGGGCTGACCGTCTCGGACGATCCCCATCTCGGCCACGCGCGGCTCTGGACGCACGCCGACGTGATCACCCGCTGGCTCGACTACGCAGGCTACGACGTGCGACACGTCGAGAACTTTACCGACGTCAACGAGAAAATCGCTGCCCGAGTCGGCGAACGCCCCGAGTGGGAGACCGAAGCCGACGTGGCACGGCACTACATCTCGCAGGTCATCGAGTATATGCGCGGGCTGAACCTCGCACGCGCGACGGTCTACCCCCGCGTCTCCGAGCACATCCCCGAGATCATCGACCTCGTGGAGACGCTGATCGACGCGGGCCACGCCTACGAGGCCAACGGCTCGGTGTATTTCGACGTGACCAGCTTCAACGACTACGGGGTGCTCTCGAACCAGCAGATCGACGACCTCGAGGCCCAAGGCGAGCCCGACGAACGGGGCGAAAAACGCAACGCCGCGGATTTCGCCCTCTGGAAGGCCGGCGGCGTCGCGCCCGACGCCATCGCCGAACACGCCAAACACGACCACGGCGACGATCCACCGACCGGCCAGACGTGGGAGTCGCCGTGGGGCGAGGGCCGCCCCGGCTGGCATATCGAGTGCTCGGCGATGTCGATGACGCATCTCGCCGACACCATCGACATCCACATCGGCGGCCACGATCTCGTCTTCCCGCATCACGAAAACGAGATCGCCCAAAGCGAGGCTGCTACCGGCCAGCGGTTTGCGAACTACTGGCTCCACACCGGGCTGCTTGAGACAGATGACGAAAAGATGAGCTCCAGTCTCGGGAACTTCTTCACCGTCGAGGCAGCCCTCGACGAGTACGGCCCCAACGTCATCCGCACGTTCTACCTCTCGACGGAGTACGGCTCGAAACAAACCTTCTCCAAGGAAGCGATGGCCGAAGCCGAGGAGCGGTGGGAGCGACTCCAGCGAAGCTACGACGCCGCCGTCGACGCCTGCGATTCCGTTGACTCGACCGCGAAAACCGAGGACAGCGAGCTGCGGGCGGCGGTCGACGACACCCACGAGGCGTTCACGGCGGCGATGAACGACGACTTCAACGTTCGGGAGGCGATGGCCGCGCTCCGCTCGCTGACGAAGGCGGTCAACCGCCATCTCGACGATCACACATCATACGACGATCAGTTTATTGACGGAGATTCAGTGGGGCCATATACGATCCCCGACAGCCACACCGCCTACGACTATCACGGCCTCAAACGCGCCATCGAGACGTTCGAATCGCTCGGAGGCGAGGTCTTCGGCCTCCAGTTCGGAACCGAAACCGACGGCGATGTTGGCCTCGCCGGCGACCTGGTGGAGTTACTGCTGGACGTTCGGGAGGCCGACCGCGAGGCCGGCAACTACGAGCGCGCCGACGAGCTCCGGGATTCGTTGGCCGACCTCGGGGTTGAGGTACAGGACAGCGACGACGGGCCGACGTTCCGCTTTGAGTAGGCCAGCCGCTACGGGGTCTCGGTTTCTCCGATCTCTTCATCCCAGTACATCGTCGGCAACGGTCGGCGTTCCGTCAGTCCATTCGAGCGTATTGAGCACCGAAACAAGGTCATCGATCCGGGTATCGAACACGTTCAGTGGGTGGGAATCCAGATACGTCGTCGCGGCGCGCTGGACGGTCGCGCCGTCGTAATCGAGTTGGAAATGACACGGGCCGAGATCCATGTGGGCCTCATCTTGATGCCAGCCAACCATGAGATCACGCTCGCGTTCGACCCACTGAATCCGGTAGCAGTCGTAGTCGAGATCACGGGGAAAATCAAATGAAACCTGTAGTTCGGCCTCGCTGCAGGGGTACTCCTGATCCAGAAACCGTACCGGATCGACCGTCGCTCGGACGCCGATCTTGTTGCCGGCGGCGGTGTGATACCACACCTGTTCGATAGGGGCCGTTTCGCTGTCGACCTGTGTTTGCAGGCGATTGTGAATCCGCGTCAACAGCCGCCGACTGTCGAGGTTGGCGCGGTTGGCGAGAAACAGCATCGGCTACTCCGAGACCGACGCCGACCCGTCGCCGGGCTGGGTGGGGCCACCGAGCTGCTCGGGGGTGATCGACCGCGCGTCGTCGTACAGCTGGAGGGCCTGCCGGAGCAGCCGTTGGTTGTCGGCCGCCCGCTCCCAGCGGCGAAGCACGCGGTTTCGCTCGCGGATCGCTTCGGCGTTCTGGTCGTCCGCCAGCGACGCTTCGAGTTCGTGCTGATCGCTGACGCCGAACTCGGCTTTCCAGTCGTCGATCCGCTCTTGGATCGTGGCGATCTCATCGCGGAGTTCCGCCCGCGTGTGATCGTTTATCAGCGCGGCAAGCTCCTCGAAATACCGCTGTTGGTAGTTCGGGGCGTACTTCGTGTGGCCGTCGTCGCCCTCGATGGCCCGCAGTTGCCCGAACTCGACCAGCATTGCCAACTCGTCTTTGGCGGTCTGCCACGCAGACACACCGGCCTGCTCTCGAACCCACTCGACCGATCGGGGTTCGGTGAGCGTGGTGGCGATCTCCCGCACCCGCTCTCTCGCGGTCAGATCTTCGTCCCAGGCGGGAAGGCCAGTCTCACTCATACGCCAAATACACTACTTGTTCTCTTATATTTTAGGATGACTCTCATATATACGGGAAAATCGCTGGTCGACTGCGGCTCACAGCGACGGGATGATCATGCAGTATATGCGTCTCGATACTGTCACGTGCGGATATGGACGGTCGCCGCCTCATCGAAGCCCTCCTCGGCGTCTACGTCGCAACGCTGTTGCTCCCAACACTCGCTGTTACCGACTGGGTTGCCGTCAGATCGGCGTCACTCGGCGCGATTCTCGCCGCCGGCCTCGCTATCGCGGGGGCGACCGCGCTGGCGTCGACCACCGTCGACGACCTCCTGGATCGGGTGGCGTCGCTGCCGGCAGCCGCCGCGCTGACCCTCCCCCCGTTGGCGTACATCCCCTATATGATCGTTGCCGACGCCGAGGCGGAAGCCGTGGTGACGATCGCCGGCCTGCTCGCCCTCGTTCCCGGGATCGCTGTCCTGCTCGCGGCGGCCGGGATTCGGAACCGCCGGCTGCGAGCACGGGCGACTGAACACGCGGTCGTTACGATCGGCGACGATGATGGCGAAAGTGGTCTGGGTCGATCGATCAAAGTGGCGGCCGCCGCCGGGCTGGGTCTCATCGGCGTCGGTGTTGCGGTATCGATCCTGGCGTTCGACGGTTTCGACGGGAGTTCCACCCTATTCACCTCGCTGACCGGGTTGTCGTCGCTGTTGTTTTTGTTCGACAACGACGGCCACGAACTCGCTGTCACCGACGAGGGGCTGCGGGTCGACAGCTCGATTACGCCGTGGGACGATCTTGGCAGCTACCGCGTCACCGACGAGGAGATCCAGATCGAACGCGCGAAGTGGTGGCTTCCATCCCGCGAAATCGACCGTGAAGAGATCGACGACGACGCAGCGTTCATCGAGGCACTGGATGAGTTTCTGCCCCAAACAGGCGACGAGACCGAGGAGACGGGGCGAGCGACAGCAACGGCCGGCTGACAGCCTGCGCCGCCGACAGCCACTATCGTCGACGGCAGCCACTCAACTGCCGGGGCGCGTCTGAAACGGCATCCATCGGAGACACGTGTTTATCAATCAACAAAAATGTGGCAATTGTCTGTGACTTACGGCAGTATAATCCTGTAACAGATAACAATTATAGAACAAAATATAGGTGACCAGCGGTATTTGTGTTATATAATACCGATGTCGCCCGATCGCCGGCCCACCGAAACCGGGTTTCTCCACTCGATCGCGAGCAGCGGGCAGTTTGTGCGATTGGCAACATACCTCGGAAGCAACGAACAGCTTGCGGTTCGACAGGAGGCAGCACACATCCTGGCACAGTCAGCTGACTCGATCCGGGAGGGCGATACCGACGAGCTGACAGCACAGCTGTACACCGCCGCAATCACCGAATCCGATGACACTGTCCGGGCGACGATCATCAAAGCGCTCCGTGCGCTCGATGCGGAGGCGGTAGAGACCCTGGTTACAAAGATCGAATCCCCGGATGCGGCGACACCGACGACTCCATCGCCGCTGGTGTACGGCGAGTGGCTTGAGAGTGACCACGCTGAGCTCCGGCTCGTCGCTGTCGCCGGGTTAGGACGCGTTGGCGGCGACCAGATCGTATCGAAGCTCGCCGCGGCCTGCGCCGATCACGATCCACGCGTTCAGATTCGGGCACTCACGGAGTGTGGTCGGCTGGGTGATCCACGCTGCGTTGACGCCGCCGTCAAGTGTCTCGACAGCGACGAGGTTGAGGTTCGGATAGCCGCGGTCAGCTGCCTCATTCAGATCGGCACCGACGATGCACTGACCGCGGTTATGCCGCTGGCGAAAACGGCGGAGCCGCCGGTACAACACGCGATCATCGAGGAGATCGGCACCGTTGGCTCGCTGCGCGTCTTTGGACTGCTGCTGTGGGCGCTCACCAGCGATGTGGCTGAGCTGCAGGAAACAGCGGTTCGATCGATCGTCGATCTGCTGGTCAACGCCCCGGCCGACGACAGTCATACCGTCCGGATGACGGTTGGAACACATCTGCAGCGGTGTTCGGCCCAGGACGTGGTTCCCAAACTCCGGCCGGTCGTTGCGACCGACTCCCAGCAACGCCGCCGCAATGGGATCTGGCTGCTCGGAGAGCTGATCGAGCCAACCGAACACACCGACAGCCTCACCGCGTTGATCGAAGCGATCGGCGATGATGACACGAAAACAGCCAATATCGCGGTCTCACAGCTCGTCAGCTACGATGAGCCCGTTATTATCGATCGGTTGGAAGCCGTCATCAAAACGGCCGATTTCGACTCCCCGGCACTGCAGCGAGCCGACCACATCCGAGAGCAGATCACACACAAAACAGCAACTGATCATCTCGAAGAGGCCGTCGAATACACGCGGGTCAGTGATCCAGCAGACTACACGCGAAAACACGCCGAGCGGTGAGGGGACTACTTTTGGACGGTTGTATTGGGTGACTGGCCTGGTCGCGCCGTGACTGACCCACGCGTCGCTGTGCCCTGTGCGTTGAGGATACTGTGTTCCCGGTCACGATCATACCCGTCGTCGTCGGATGGATCGGTGGATTCGAACCGTTGGATCGCAACGCGTGGACAGCCATCGATCGACCGCCCACAGCCCCAGACCATGACATCGCTGGTCTCGGCATCAACGGTCGCGGCCGCCGCAACGATGGCCGCATACTCCGTGTCGGCATCGAAGCTAACCTGTCTGATGTCGCCGAAGAGATGATCTGTTGCAACCGGTGTTGCGCCGGTCTGCTCCGCGATGCGGGAGATTACTGGGTGGCTCATGTGTCTGTCTGGTGTGAATCGCTCCGACTGCTGTGTCGTGAGCACTCGCGTGAACGGATGCTCGGTGCCCGTGTGTTGACTGCCCGGTCGGCTCTGCGGTTGTGTAGCGTACCGCGTGTAGTTACCTGATTATCGCCCGAAACCCACCTAAGCGTTCTGATTGTCGAGATATCATGTCCAGACGCAACCCGAAGAGCGTTGTCAAGACGTTCGTGTCGGACTGAGGGTTCACCGAGAGGATGAGACAACAGAAGAAATGCTCCGGCAGGGATTTGAACCTCACTCGCTTCCCTGCGGTCGCTCGCTGCTTCAAATCCGACTGTTGGGTTTACTCACTACGTTCGTAAAATGCTCCGGCAGGGATTTGAACCCTGGTCATCACCGTGAGAGGGTGATATGATTGGCCGGACTACACCACCAGAGCAGACTGCATTCGCCTGAATGCATCCGATCGTAGCCGGGTTGGTATCAAAACAGTTGCGCTTCGGCCGCCCCATGTGACAGCGTGCCGAATGCTCGTGTGACGATCGCCTGTTTCGTGGACACGAACTCGCCGACGCCGAGGTTATGCGAATATCTACACCCGAAGTGAGTTATTGAATAGAAAACCTCTTCAATACAGATATCATAAATATGAGCACCTGAAGGATCCGACGCTATGGCCAACATGGAAACAGCGACGTTCGACACGGAGCTGAGCCTTTTTAAGTACGACAATCTCGAACAGCTCCCGGCGAGCCACCGCGAGCTGACCGAGGCCGAACGCGACCGACGGATCGAAGCCGCTCTTGAGAAACTCGGAGACGACGTAGTCATCCTCGGCCACAACTACCAGCGACGCGAGATCGTCGAACACGCCGACTTCATCGGCGATTCCTACGCGCTGAGCAAGCACGCCGCAGAGGCTGACGCCGAGTACGTCATCTTCGGCGGGGTGACGTTCATGGCTGAATCCGCCGACATCATCACCGACGACGACCAGACGGTCATCCTCCCCTGTATGGAAGCCTCCTGTCCGATGGCCGGGATGGCCGAAGCCCTCCAGGTCGACGCCGCCTGGGAGCAGATCACCGCCGCCGACCCCGACAGCGAGATCATCCCGATCACCTACATGAACTCCTACGCCGACCTGAAGGCCTTCTGCGCCGAACAGGGTGGTCTCGTCTGTACCTCATCGAATGCCCACAAGGCCTTCGAGTGGGCCTTCGAGCGCGGCGACAAGGTGCTCTTCCTCCCGGACAAACACCTCGGCGAGAACACGGCCCACCACCTCGGCATGGAGGATTCCATCGCCGAGTGGAACCCGTGGGATCCCGAAGCGAAGGATGCCGACGAACTCGAAGACGCCGAAATCGTCCTCTGGGACGGCTACTGCCAGGTTCACGAGCGATTCACCGCCGAACACATCACCGATGTGCGCGAGCGACACCCCGACGCCAACGTTGTCGTCCACCCCGAGTGTCGCCGCGAAGTCGTCGAAGCCGCCGACGTGGTCGGCAGCACGGCGACGATCACCGAAGTCGTCGAGGAGGCCGACCCTGGCGAGACGTGGGCCATTGGCACCGAGATCCACCTCGCCAAACACCTCGACCGCTGGCATGACGACGTGAACGTCGTGCCGCTCTGTGGCGACGCGTGTATGGACTGTGACGCGATGCGACAGATCGACCCCAACTACCTAACCTGGGTGCTCGAAGAACTCGCAGCGGGCCGCGAGCACAACGTCATCGAGGTCGCCCCCGAGGAGAAGGAACTCGCGGGCGTCGCCCTCAACCGGATGCTTGAACTCTAAGATGGTTCCTGACACACCTTCGGCTGAGACGGCCAGAACGGCCGACGTGCTCGTCGTCGGCAGTGGTATCGCCGGCTGTGCGGCTGCTCTCGCGGCCGCGCGCGAAGGCGAGGAAGTCCTGCTCGTCACGAAGGCCAGCGAGCCCGAAGACGCCGCCTCCGATTGGGCACAGGGCGGGATCGCAACCACCCGCGGCGACCCCGACTCGCTCAAAGCCGATATCATCGACGCCAGCGCGGGCGTGGCCGACCCCGAGGCGGTCGACGTGCTGGTCGAGAACGCCGCCGACGCCGTCAGTGACGTGCTGATCGAGACGCTCGGCGTCGAGTTCGACACCCTCGGCGCGGAGTACGACTTCGCACAGGAGGCCGCCCACTCCGAGGATCGAATCCTCCACGTCGACGCCGCGACCGGCCAGCACGTCCTCCGGCCGTTCCTCTCGCATCTCGACGCGGTCGACAACGTCGAAATCCTCGAATCGACGGCCGCCCTCGAACTCCTCCGCCACGAGGGTCGTGTCCACGGCGCGCTGCTCGATACCGAACCCGACGGCGAGCCGGTCTTCGCCGGCGCGACCATCCTCGCCACCGGCGGCATCGGCGACTGCTTCGAGCAATCGACCAACCCGCCGGGCTCGACGGGTGACGGGATCGCCATGGCGTTCCTCGCCGGAGCCGAGGTCGAGGACATGGAGTACGTCCAGTTCCACCCGACCGCGGCCGATGTCGAGGAACCCTTCTTGCTGAGCGAGGCGGTTCGCGGCGAGGGGGCCCTGCTGCGCAACGCCGATGGCGAGCGATTCATGCCCGAGTACCACCCCGAGGCCGAACTCGCGCCACGGGATGTCGTCGCCCGCGCGGTACAGGACGAGATCGATGCGACCGGCGGCGTGACGCTCGACGTGAGCCCGCTGGCCGAACCGTTCGACGAGGCGTTTCCGAATCTGGCCGAGAAATGTGCCGACCACGAGATCGACCCCGACGACGGCATCCCGGTCGCGCCCTGCGAACACTTCCTCTGTGGCGGCGTCGCCGTCGACGACCGGGGGCGGGCGAGTCTCGACCGGCTCTATGCTGTCGGCGAGTGTGCTCGCAGTGGCGTCCACGGCGCGAACCGCCTCGCCTCGACGAGCCTGCTTGAGGGCCTCGTTTGGGGCCTCCGCGCTGGCCGGGACGCAACCGGCTTCGAGCCCGAAGCCATCGAATATCAGCGACTCCAGAACAGCGACCCCGCGCTGCCCGACCGCTTCGCCGGCGAGAAATTCCACCGCTTACGGCGGATCGTCAGCGGCGAACTCGGCCTCCGGCGAACGAAAAGCGGGATCGACAGCGCGCGCGGCGTCCTCCGCCGGCTCAAAGGTGAAGTCGACGCCTACACGCGAACCCGAACCTCCCGCAGCCTGTACGAACTCCGCAACGCGACGGTCGTCGCAATTCTGATCGCCAACGCCGCCGCTGAGAACGGCGAGAGCGTCGGCTGTCACTACCTCGTCGACGACGCTCCGGCCGAAACCGAATCGACGGCGGCAGCGACGGACGGTGACTGATGCTCACGGCCAGTCAGATCGACCGATGGCTCCAGGAGGATATCGGCCACCACGACGTGACCAACGACGTGGCTGGCGAGACCGTGGGCCGACTCGTCGCTAAGGAGTCCGGCGTCGCCGCCGGGATCGACGCGGCCGCAGCCGTGTTCGATCATCTCGGTATCGACGCAAACCGCGAGGTTGACGACGGCGACGCCATCGACGCTGGCGATGTCGTTCTCACGACCAGCGGGTCGGCCCGCGAAACACTGCGCGCTGAACGTGTCGCGGTCAACCTCGCGGGCCACGCCTCGGGTGTCGCCACCAAGACGCGCAGGGCCGTCGACCGTGCGGCCGAGGTCACCGACGACGTACGAATCGCCGGGACACGCAAGACGACGCCTGGCCTGCGCGGGATCGAGAAACGCGCTGTCGTCGCCGGCGGTGGCGATACTCACCGACTCGATCTCTCGCATATGGTGATGATCAAGGAGAACCACATCGCCGAACTTGGACTGGAGACTGCCGTCGAGACGTTCCGCGAGCGGGCCTCGTTTGCGACGAAAATCGAGGTCGAGGCCGAATCGACCGAGCAGGCGACGCGAGCGGCTGCGGTGGGTGCCGATATCGTCCTGCTTGACAACATGTCGCCGGCCGAAACCGGAGAAGCAGTCGACGCTCTCAACGACATCGAGGCCGACGTGCTCACGGAAGCTAGCGGTGGGATTACTGTCGACGATGTCGCCGACTACGCCGCCACTGGCGTCGACATCATCTCGATGGGCTCGCTAACACACTCGGCTCAGAGCCTCGATTTCTCGTTCCGAACCGGTTGAACTGGAGTTTTCAAATAATACCAGCCAAGCAGGTGGGTCGGCCAGCCGATGATGCACACGCCTGGCGGACTGAAAGGGCGAGGGTCTCTCGGCGAACCCCGGCGACGCAAGCACCACAACGAGCGAAGCGAGTGAGGAGCACAGCGAGCCGCGGGAGCCGAGAGAGCCGAGGGCTTTCTACACCGATCCGTCTCAGACAACCGCGCATCTGAACACTACCGTGAATAGGAGATATCCTACTCAGCCGGAACCGGCGTCTCGTCAGCCGGTACCGTCTCGCCGAGCGTTAGCTCGTCGCCGACAGCGATTGTCTCGCCCCAACTCGCTTCAGGAACGCCCGTATTGAGCATCAGCCGGAAATCGTGGTTGAACCAGTCACCACCGCTCCAGTCGGGCATCGTCGCGCGGCGTTGCTCGATAAACGTCTCGTTGAATCCCTCGATCTCATCGCCCGTATCTGGATCGCGGCTCGGAACGACACATCGCTGGCAGGGGTTGACGCCGAACAAGTCGGTCTCGCCAATCGAGAACCGCACGCGGCTGTCGCGGTCGGCAAAGAGATGGTCTTCCCAGAACGCCGGGACGCCGCTGAGAACGATGTTCGGCCGGAGACGACGCCGCATGCCCTCAGCGTCGATGTCGTCGAACCAGCCGGCGACGGTTTCGATCGTCGCCTCGCTGATGATCGTCGGCCCCGAGGCAGCGGTGTCGTCGGGGAATCCACCCTCGCGGTTGCGGTCGAGGGTGACGGGATAGCCGAACCACTCGCTCAGCCAGTCGGTGAGGGCGGCCGATGAATCGCTGTCGACGGAATCCAGTTCGAACTGTTGGGGCTCGCTGTCGGGCGTCGACAACGTCACTGACTCGGCACGTGCTGTCTCGCCGTCGTAGCTGGCACTGATCGGGTGAACCTGTGCGTCGTTTTTGCCGTTGACATAGTCGCCGTCCTCATCGAATAACACGTACTCGCGGTCGCCGGCGAGCCCGCCGTTGGTAACGATCTCGACGCGATCGACTGACCGGGCGTCGAGAGATTTGATCGGATAGATCGACAATCGCTCGACCGTTGCCGACTCCGTGGGTGGCATGTCGTCGAAACGGCACGGCGAATAGAAAAGTCGTCGGTTCCAGCGCGTGAAAGCGGAGGGCGGTCGCTATTCGTCGTCTTCGTCGTCCGCGTCGGCGTCGAGATCGATGTCGGCATCCTCGAAGACGGCCTCGATCTCCTCGACGGAAAGCGACTTGAATCCCTCCTCATCTGTCAGCGTGGCTATGCTGACCTCTTTCGGGCCGAGTTCGTCGGTGGCAACGCGGAGTGCGAGAACCGCCAGCGCGAGGCCGTCGTCGTGGCTGATTCCCTCGTCCCACTCCTCTTCGAGGAACTCCTGGATATCCGCGCCGGAGCCGCCGATGACCGTCGCCTTCCACTCGTTTGGCGTCCCCGAAGGATCGGCCGCGAACAGTCGCGGTTCGCCGTTTTCGATCCCGCCGATCAGCAGAGCCGCACCGTACGGCCGGGTGCCGCCGCGCTGGGTGTTCTCCTGAATGTGGTCGGTGAGTTCCTTCGTGAGTGCTTCCACGTCGATCGGTTCGCCGTAGCGAAGCTGGCTGACTTGGCCCTGTTGGCGGGCGAAGTCGATCAGCTGGCGGGCGTCGGCGACGTGGCCGGCGGAGGCCGCGCCGACGTGGTCGTCGATCTTGTGGAGCTTTTCGATGCTCTCGGATTCCATCAGCGACGAGCCCGCACGGCTCTGGGCGGCAAGGATGACGCCGTCGGTCGTCCGGATCCCGACGCTGGGCGCGCCACGCGAGACGGCCTCGCGGGCGTACTCGACCTGATAGATGCGGCCGTCGGGCGAAAACAGCGACGTGCCGCGGTCGTAGGCCTGCTGGTCGTTACCTCTCATCGCTGTCCTCCAAACCGGCGACCGACTACGTACTGGTTCATCTGGTTGCGCGTAGGAGACCGATAGGAAAAACCCTTGCTACCCGTTCCGGGCCGCCGACCGTGCTGTCCTCGCTGTGTAACCGCCGCAAACAACCGACTCAGCCGGCCCACCCACCCGGCATGTCGCCGTCAACCCGCTCACGCCACAGCTCGAAGGCCTCGTTGCAGTCGGGGTTCGACTCGATGTGATCCATGAAACCGGCCCCGGCGGAGCCGATCGGTCGCTCACAGAACGGACACCGGTTGGGCTCGACGGGATTGGTAGCTGTTGCCATACCACATGCTTCGTCGCCAGCTATATAACGATTGTGCACGTTTGCGCCGGGTTTCTGCCGGGATAGCCCGATACTTTTCGGGTAAGCAAGGGAAACAAGAGCCTGCCAGAGGAAGGATGTCTGTAGGGACAGATGAGAGATGTCTGTAGGTGCCACCACTGAACTGCCAGCCGGTAGCTCTTCCACCCAGCATACCAAAGGGCAGGTATGAACGAACGACGAAAACACAAGCTCGCCGACACCGCCCAACAGATCGTCGGGGGGTTTCTGCTGGCTGGCCCATTTGTCGTCACCGAGGAGGTGTGGTCGCTGGCGCAGAATATGACACCGATCCATAGTATCGGCCTTGTCGGGGCTGTCATGGCGATCGGCTACGGTGGACTGTACGGCGCGGACAACGACCGTGATCCACAGCGGGAGGCGGCGATCGTCGGCGTGCCGGTACGCTTCATCTCGGTGCTGATCGTCGCCTTTGGCTCCGTCGGCGCGCTCGCGGTCGCGGTCACCGCGCCAACCGTCTTCCTGGGTGATCTCGATCCGGCAGCCAGAGCGGGGGTCACCCTCCGGGCGATCAGCATCGCCGCTGTGTTCAGTGTTGTCGGCGCCGTCACGACCGACAGCCTGTTCTAACGCGGGAGGGTGTCGGCAGGCCAGCAGATCAGTTCATCTCCGGATCGTAGATCGGGAGTTCGACGGCGAACACCGCCCCGGCGGGCTCGTTGTCCTCGACCCAGATCTCACCGTTGTACTGGTCGACCAGCTTTGAGACGAGATAGAGCCCGATCCCCGAGCCCGGGCTCTCGGCTCCCTTTCGGCCCTTCTCGAAGACAGCCTCCTTCTCGCTGTCGGGGACACCCGGGCCGTTGTCGGCGATCCGGAGGACGACCGTCGTCGCCGTCTGTTCGGCGGTGATATCGATCGCAGGGGCTCCGTCGTTGTGTCGGATGGCGTTCGTGAGGAGGTTGCCGATCACCGACGACAGCAGTTCGTTCGCCCGAACCACGGCGGCGATGTCGTCGCCAACGGAGATCGTCACATCGTCATGTTTCGAGCGAAGCTTGCTCACCTCGGTGTCGACAGTCTCCCCGAGATCGATCGCTTCAAGCGCAACGTCGGTTGTCCCCTCGATCGAGTCGACGAAATCCTTGGCGATCTGGGCGAGCTCCGCGATGTGGTCGCTTGTGTTTCTGATGCGCTCGACCATCTCGATCGCTTCCGGGTCGGTGTGCTCGGTGAGCACGTCCGCCCAGCCGGAGATGACGCTGACATCGTTTTTGATGTCGTGGCTGACGATCCGATTGATGAAGGTGAGCTCCTCTTTCTTGCGGCGCAGCTGCTCTTCGTTGTGTTTCTGGAGGGTGATCTCCCGGGTGACGATCTGCACCGAATCCTTTTCGCTGCCGGTCGTCAGCGGAACGACAATGTTGTGAAAATGCCGGAGGCCGATGCTGTCCTGAAAGGTAACGACGCTGCCGGCGGTGATCGCCCGCCGGCCCTGTGTGCGGCGGTTGTCGGCGACATCCTCGGGGAGGATCGACGACAGCTGCTGGCCGGCAAGCTCGTCGGTGGTGGTGTTGAACGCCCGCGCCATCGTCTCGTTGGCGGCCAGGATCGTCCCATCCAAGCGCACCTGACTGATCTCATCGGGGGCGTTGGCGACGAGTCGCTCGTATTTCTGCTGGGTGCGGTGTCGGTCGACAACGTTGTCGATGCGGTTGGCAAGCAGTTCGAGCGCGTCGGCTTCGTTGATATCCTGTTTGAGGATGTACTCGTCGACACCCTTGCGGATCGCGCGGCTGGCGACCGTCTCATCGCCCTCGCTTGTGACCAGGATAAACGGCACGTCGGTCTTGTCGACGATGGCGTCATACAACTCCAGGCCGGTGAGATCCGGCATCTGGTAGTCGCTCACGAGACAGTCGATGGATCCCTCAGCGGCGATAGACACCGCCTCGCGGGGGTCGGTGACGGCGGTCGTTGCCATCCCGTGTTCCTCGCTGAGTGTCTCGGCGACCAGGTTGGCAAAGAACTCACTATCGTCAACGACGAGAATCGAGAGTGATTCGGGTTCCACCATGGGGGTGGTCGTCAGTGCTAACGTACTCAGGGGGCTTAATGCTGCGTATTCATGCGTCAGCTGCTGTAATAGCGTTGTCACGAGAACGAGGACAACGAAGTCCCGCTTCGGTCACCGAAACAAATGTCGTTGGGAATCTCCCGGAATATGTTGCTGGTAGACCAAAACAAATATCTGCTTTTTCGCTGCCGAGTGGTTATAAGAGATCGCTGCCTTACAGTGATTATAGGGTAGGAAGGAGTGCACCGCGCTACTTAACCCGGAGGAGGGCTGTGAACTTCAGGTTCAAAGCCCTATTTTTATTTGGATTCCCCCTGAATCGGTACGTATGTCTTCCGCTGGCGAGGCTGTGGACAGACTCCGCAAACGGATCGAAAACGGTGGAAAGCAGAGCTCCATCAACAAGACTGACCGTGAGGCGTTGCTCACATTCAGCGACCGTGTTCAATTGCTCGCCCAAGAGTACACCGACAAGCGACACTTGAAACTGCTCAGGCACTGCGTAATCGTCGCCGAGACCCTCGACAGTGGTACGCTCGCCGAAGCTCTCACCGACCGTGACGCGGCAGAGAGAATCGTTTCTTGGATTAACGTCGAGTACGACAACGAGGAAACAAACCGAGATTACCGAGTTGCACTTCGCGTCTTCGGGAAGCGTGTCGCCGAAGCCGACGAGAGTATCGACACCACGCCTGACGGCCTCCCCGAGAGTCTCGCGTGGGTTCCCACTGGCACATCTTCGGATTACGACCCGACCCCCGACCCCCGAGAAATGCTCCGATACGAGGAAGATGTGAAGGCCATGATCGACGCCACCTACAACGCCCGCGACGCGGCCATGATCGCTCTGCAGTTTGACGCTGGGCTGCGTGGCGGCGAGTTCAAAGACCTCGCTGTCGGCGACGTTCGCGATCACGACCACGGGCTGGAGGTCACCGTCGAGGGCAAACAGGGCCGTCGAACCGTGCTGTTGATACCCTCTGTTCCGCACGTGAGCGCGTGGCTCGACGCGCACCCGGCGGGCGACAACCACGACGCGCCGCTGTGGTCGAAGATTACCAAGCCCGAGTCGATCTCCGACCGAATGGTATCGAAGATTCTCAACGAGGCGGCCGACCGTGCCGATGTTTCCAAGCCGGTCACTCTCACCAACTTCCGCAAGTCGAGTGCCGCCTTCCTCGCAAGTCGCAACCTCAATCAGGCCCACATCGAGGATCACCACGGCTGGGTGCGAGGCAGCAGCGCGGCCGCCCGGTATATTTCTGTGTTCGGGGAAGATTCCGACCGCGAACTCGCCCGACTCCACGGGATCGACGTATCGGAGGACGAACCCGAGGATATTTCTCCGATTGAGTGCCCCACTTGCGGCCGTGAAAACGAGCGTGACGCGTCGTTCTGTATGCAGTGCGGACAAGTCCTGAGCCCCGAAGCTGCGTCCGAACTCGACGAGTCCACGGACGAACTCAACGAAAGCCTCGCGTCGCTCGAACCCGAAAAGGCCGAGCGGCTGCTTGAGGTCGCCGACATGCTCGATGACCCCGCCGTTCGTGAGGCCCTCGTCGACTCCGAATGAGCTGGCAGTGGTCGACATTAGTATCCCTCCTCCTCTAATCGTTCGAGCAGCCTCTCGGCCCGATCTGCGAACGGAACATCCTCTTCAACACACATTTCGAGTACCTCACGGCGTTTAGCTAACTGCCTCCAGACATCGTCAGACCCGTCATCAGTGACAAGCCGATGGTTATCGGTACTCATAGCAATATTACCTCTGTTTGTTCATCATCGATGCCTCGCGTGTCGGTCGTTTCTTGCGTTCGCATTTGTGGAGTCCAGCGTGAGGTCGCCGGTGACCGACGGGTTAAGTAAAACTCTTAACCGAGGGGAACGTTACCCTCGGTACGGACCGCCCGTCGCGGCCCGGTCCGCACACTATCACTTCGACGCCGAGAGAACCGATCACCGATCCAATGATGTCCGGTTCCGGCGTCGAACGATTCTACTGGTACGTGCTCAAAAGCCTTTTCAGCTAGTCGCTACGGCGTGGATCATACTGATCTGCCATGGCTCTGAATAGATCGTCGTATGTCTGACCCCCTCTTTTGAGTGGCTTGAGTACGTTATCCCTCGTCTCAATATGACATGGGACACGTGTCAGGTTGGGTTCTGACATGCAACATTGTAACGGAGCGTATAACTTAATGGTAATGATCCCAATGTAATCGATATGGTTTCAACTGATCGGGGGAGGGGAATACTCACACAATCAGACCGAGAGTTCGCTCTGAACACAGAGGAGTGGGCAAAAGAGAAATCAAGAGCTGCAGTGAACCAACGAGAAAAAGCAATAGTAAACCGTGTTCAAGACGGTTTGATCGACTTCCACCATCTCGCATCTAAAGAATTCCCTAAAGAACTCCTCAACTCTGCATTCCAAAATCCCAACGTCGATCCTTCCAAGGATTCCGAACAGGATACATACGAAAATATGGAAAACAATCAAGATTTGTATGATTATTCAGTTGAAACAGGATGCATAGCCGCTGTTAGTCTTATCTATCGGATGTTCCCTTTAGAATATTCTAATAAGATTGTTGCTGAAGGTTTAGAGAAAGCTGTCCGGGATTATTATCCTAATGCTACTGTTGTAGATTCATCCTACGAACCTAAGGTAGAGACACCAGATAAGACACATGAAATTGCACTGGATTGTTTAGAAGAAGGATATACCCTGACCGACGAGCAGGTTAAAGTTTTACTCAAAAGAGGAGAAGTCGATCCGGATGAAGTTGCTGAACATGTTCAAAAAGATACAGTGATGAGCCTAAAACACGTATCAGATGGTAATAAGGCACTTAGAAGAGGGCTTGCTGATTTTGCAACCCGACCTGAGTAAGGACACGGGTTATGAATGTTCAACCCCACGAGGGTTCGTCTGAAACCGATCTGAGCGAGCCGATCGACAAACAGACATTTGCTTCAACCCCACGAGGGTTCGTCTGAAACAGGCCACCGCGACCGAGCGAGTCACGCTGGAAATAGCTTCAACCCCACGAGGGTTCGTCTGAAACACTAAGGCTGGCGTCTCGACCGCACCAGCACCGATCGCTTCAACCCCACGAGGGTTCGTCTGAAACCTGCTGCACGTTGTCGATCTCGGCCAGCGTCTCCTCGCTTCAACCCCACGAGGGTTCGTCTGAAACGCGAGACAAGGTTTAGCAGCTACGCACGACGGTGCTGGCTTCAACCCCACGAGGGTTCGTCTGAAACATTCTTGCCGTTTGACGTTCTCGTTGATGCGAGCGAGCTTCAACCCCACGAGGGTTCGTCTGAAACATTCTTGCCGTTTGACGTTCTCGTTGATGCGAGCGAGCTTCAACCCCACGAGGGTTCGTCTGAAACCCTTTGAGTATCAGGTCGCAAACGACTCCTCGGTGGCTTCAACCCCACGAGGGTTCGTCTGAAACCAGTCGTTCGTTACGGTTGTCTTCGACGGCAACCTGCTTCAACCCCACGAGGGTTCGTCTGAAACACGAACGACACCGTGGTGACTATCGCCGAACAGCGCGCTTCAACCCCACGAGGGTTCGTCTGAAACACGGCAGGTCGCCCTTGGCCGGATCAGCGAGACGGCTTCAACCCCACGAGGGTTCGTCTGAAACCGGGCAGTGCATCGGCTGCTGGTTGCCGCCGATCGTGCTTCAACCCCACGAGGGTTCGTCTGAAACACGAGCCGTTCGTCCGGGAGAACTACGTCGGCCTGCTTCAACCCCACGAGGGTTCGTCTGAAACCGGTCGCGCCCGAGTGGGCGAGTCCCGGCGACACCGCTTCAACCCCACGAGGGTTCGTCTGAAACGCGTTCGTGCTGACCTACGGGCCGGGTGGCAACGGGCTTCAACCCCACGAGGGTTCGTCTGAAACCGGACACGACGACGACGCCGACGTACAGCCAGCCGACGCTTCAACCCCACGAGGGTTCGTCTGAAACCGGACACGACGACGACGCCGACGTACAGCCAGCCGACGCTTCAACCCCACGAGGGTTCGTCTGAAACGATTGCGCGATCACTTCGTCGGCGTCGATGTCTTCGCTTCAACCCCACGAGGGTTCGTCTGAAACATGCCGCCGGTCGCCCCGGAGGCCGCCCCACCCAGGCTTCAACCCCACGAGGGTTCGTCTGAAACGGATTACGTCCGAACCTCGGCGTTGGGCCAGCTGATGCTTCAACCCCACGAGGGTTCGTCTGAAACCTGTCTCGGGGGACACACCGACTACCGACGGTTCGGCTTCAACCCCACGAGGGTTCGTCTGAAACTCCGGTGGGACACGGCTGGGTCGTACACTGGCGGTGCTTCAACCCCACGAGGGTTCGTCTGAAACTCCGGTGGGACACGGCTGGGTCGTACACTGGCGGTGCTTCAACCCCACGAGGGTTCGTCTGAAACTACCTGACGACCCCGATCAGTCTGAACACGGCACTCCGCTTCAACCCCACGAGGGTTCGTCTGAAACAATCGGTTGCCGGTTTCGTGGGTGAGTGTCCACTCTGCTTCAACCCCACGAGGGTTCGTCTGAAACTCTGGCATTTGGAGCGTCGCCGGGATGAATCCCGCCCGCTTCAACCCCACGAGGGTTCGTCTGAAACTTCGTCCGGCGTGGCTGCTGCCTTCCGACAACTCCGGCTTCAACCCCACGAGGGTTCGTCTGAAACTCTGCCGACACCACCAACACCGAACACACGTTGACCGCTTCAACCCCACGAGGGTTCGTCTGAAACGACGACCCGCTGTTGTTGGTCGATCTTCGGGGCTGGCTTCAACCCCACGAGGGTTCGTCTGAAACATGATTGACACGCAGCATGGCAACAGTAACTATCGAGCTTCAACCCCACGAGGGTTCGTCTGAAACCAAGCCGATGCGACTGTGGGCGGTTGCGCCCGACATGCTTCAACCCCACGAGGGTTCGTCTGAAACGACGGTAACATCCAACCGCCCACCCTGACGTATGACGGCTTCAACCCCACGAGGGTTCGTCTGAAACCTGGCTTCTCAGCCTCGGTGCGGCCTACAAGCAGGGGCTTCAACCCCACGAGGGTTCGTCTGAAACCACAGTGCCGACACTGTCGGTCGTCGTCGCTCTCCGCTTCAACCCCACGAGGGTTCGTCTGAAACTCGATCTCGACAACGACGGCAGCATCGAAGAGGATGCTTCAACCCCACGAGGGTTCGTCTGAAACCATTGTTGATTCACTTATTGAGTTATTCTTGTAATGCTTCAACCCCACGAGGGTTCGTCTGAAACGAAATCAAAAATGCACTTGAGGAGGAGCTGGGATACGCTTCAACCCCACGAGGGTTCGTCTGAAACAGCATTGAGGTGGTCGACGCATGAGCCAAGGCCGAGGCTTCAACCCCACGAGGGTTCGTCTGAAACGCGATGAAGCTCCGCGGCCGCCACGGCCCAGATGCTTCAACCCCACGAGGGTTCGTCTGAAACTTTGTCTGCTCGTCAAGGACGATTTTCGGCTTGTCAGCTTCAACCCCACGAGGGTTCGTCTGAAACGACTCATACGCCGATCTCGCATCCGACCGATTCCTCGCTTCAACCCCACGAGGGTTCGTCTGAAACCTTGTCGTCGTGCCTGGGCTGAGGATATCCCCATAAGCTTCAACCCCACGAGGGTTCGTCTGAAACGATGGTCGACCTCGGCCGCGAGGCCCTGCCGATCCTTGCTTCAACCCCACGAGGGTTCGTCTGAAACCGATTCCATATCTCCCTTCGACTCCGTATCGAAGTTTGCTTCAACCCCACGAGGGTTCGTCTGAAACGATAGCCACCGAGGACAATCCCAACCCCGACGATGCTTCAACCCCACGAGGGTTCGTCTGAAACCGGCGTCGGGTACGGGTTCTGTGACTGGCTGAAATGGCTTCAACCCCACGAGGGTTCGTCTGAAACCGAGATCGAATACTACAACACAAAGACGGGCGTCGCTTCAACCCCACGAGGGTTCGTCTGAAACCAGCGAGACGTTCAGCGCGACATCTGAGACGACAGCTTCAACCCCACGAGGGTTCGTCTGAAACAGTCTGGGTCGAGGACATCCTCCCGCTGCTGTGGGGCTTCAACCCCACGAGGGTTCGTCTGAAACCCGTTCGTCCCGGCAGCAGAGGTCAACCCCGACGCTTCAACCCCACGAGGGTTCGTCTGAAACGATTCTCTCGCGCATCTTCGTTCTGTGACATTATAGGCTTCAACCCCACGAGGGTTCGTCTGAAACTTCGGGGATGTAGGCGTTCTCGTTGCGCGACAGCTCGCTTCAACCCCACGAGGGTTCGTCTGAAACGTTCTCAGGCCGTAGCTTCTCGACCCAGTCAAGCTTCAACCCCACGAGGGTTCGTCTGAAACCGTACATCGCCGCCAACGCCGAGCAGGCAGCGCGAGCTTCAACCCCACGAGGGTTCGTCTGAAACTCCCTTTGCCTCAAAACGCGATAACGAGGCCGGTAGTGCTTCAACCCCACGAGGGTTCGTCTGAAACTTGAGTACATCTCGACCATCGGTCGGTCGTCGCCGAGGCTTCAACCCCACGAGGGTTCGTCTGAAACTGTCTCTCGGGCGAGCAGCCCCTCCAGGGCCCAGCTGCTTCAACCCCACGAGGGTTCGTCTGAAACGTGATCGACGAGTTCGAGGCAAAACTCCGCATCGCTTCAACCCCACGAGGGTTCGTCTGAAACGAGATCGACTCTGATCTCCCCGCCGAGACGAACGGCTTCAACCCCACGAGGGTTCGTCTGAAACGAAGACCAGGTTGTCGATGGTTTTGGCTTTGATCTGGCTTCAACCCCACGAGGGTTCGTCTGAAACGGGCCAACAAGATCACGGCGACAAGTGACAGTCTCGGAGCTTCAACCCCACGAGGGTTCGTCTGAAACGATCGGGTCGACGATGTTCCCGCTGCTGTCAAGTGGGCTTCAACCCCACGAGGGTTCGTCTGAAACAACGACTCCCGAGACAGCCACGGCGACGCTGTCGAGCTTCAACCCCACGAGGGTTCGTCTGAAACCGTGATAACCGAGGCCGACCTTCTTGCCGATTTCTTCGCTTCAACCCCACGAGGGTTCGTCTGAAACCATCCCACCCTGTGCCTGCTCGACCTCTTGGAACGGGCTTCAACCCCACGAGGGTTCGTCTGAAACTGTTGTTGACGACTTCGAGCACGTCGTTCGGCTTGTCGCTTCAACCCCACGAGGGTTCGTCTGAAACGAACCCGACCGCGAGGATATCGAGCGGTGGATCAACGCTTCAACCCCACGAGGGTTCGTCTGAAACACGGCAACGTGCTCGGGGGCATCCGACTCCGCGAGCTTCAACCCCACGAGGGTTCGTCTGAAACGAGTGTGAGTGTGATGCTCGCTTCAAGTGGTCACACGCTTCAACCCCACGAGGGTTCGTCTGAAACTACGCGATACCAACTGCCCCGAGGATGTCAACGGCGCTTCAACCCCACGAGGGTTCGTCTGAAACCCTTTCGGAACTCGTTGCCGCACTGCTGGCACTCGTAGCTTCAACCCCACGAGGGTTCGTCTGAAACGGGCGATGTTTCTACCAAGTGAGCGAGATCGGAGCTTCAACCCCACGAGGGTTCGTCTGAAACACAGATCCGCGTGCGGCGCATCGACCCCTACAAGTCGCTTCAACCCCACGAGGGTTCGTCTGAAACGCTCACGTTGGCCCACAGGGCAGCGACGACAGCCTGCTTCAACCCCACGAGGGTTCGTCTGAAACGCGTGCCTGAGGCCGACTGGGTGATCGACGACGCTTCAACCCCACGAGGGTTCGTCTGAAACGCGTGCCAGTCTCGGGTTGACGCGCACTGCTCTGTTTGCTTCAACCCCACGAGGGTTCGTCTGAAACCCACTGACCGGATCTTTGCCTGCATCACATCTGCGAGCTTCAACCCCACGAGGGTTCGTCTGAAACAGACCCAGACCTGTTGGTCGGTTTCGTGTCCAGATGCTTCAACCCCACGAGGGTTCGTCTGAAACCGTCGCTCGTTGAGCACGCCTACGACGACCCGACCGCTTCAACCCCACGAGGGTTCGTCTGAAACCGCGCCGGCGGCCGTGCTTGTCCAACCCGAGCGTGTGCTTCAACCCCACGAGGGTTCGTCTGAAACGCGATCGCCGAGACTGGGGGGGAGTGGGTCATCGGCTTCAACCCCACGAGGGTTCGTCTGAAACAACGGCAACGTGCTCGGGGGCATCCGACTCCGCGAGCTTCAACCCCACGAGGGTTCGTCTGAAACTCGCCTGCAGTCGGCGTTCTCCGAGTTGTTGGATCAGCTTCAACCCCACGAGGGTTCGTCTGAAACTCACGACCTCGTCGCCGTTCGGCAGCCGGCCGTCGGCTTCAACCCCACGAGGGTTCGTCTGAAACCTTGCAGCCGCAGATCCGATACCCGTGTTCGGGATGCTTCAACCCCACGAGGGTTCGTCTGAAACTGTGAGCGGCGCGGCCGGGCCGTTTCGTCAGGATTTGGCTTCAACCCCACGAGGGTTCGTCTGAAACTGATGTCGTCGATATCGGCTGTGAGTTGCATAGGTGCTTCAACCCCACGAGGGTTCGTCTGAAACAGCCGGCCGATCGGCGTGTACCACAGTGTCAGGTGGCTTCAACCCCACGAGGGTTCGTCTGAAACTCGGGCAAGGCGCGGAAGTTTACCGAGTGGCTCCGCGCTTCAACCCCACGAGGGTTCGTCTGAAACGTTTTCGCGGCGACTGGCACTCCATCCCAGCGCAGCCGCTTCAACCCCACGAGGGTTCGTCTGAAACCCTGCACACGCTTGCCGATGAGGGCTATCTCAATAAGCTTCAACCCCACGAGGGTTCGTCTGAAACCAGTTCAACGTCGCCGACCGGGCCGATCAGTGGTTCGCTTCAACCCCACGAGGGTTCGTCTGAAACGACGATGAAGACCGCCGTCCACCCATCGCTGTGGTGCTTCAACCCCACGAGGGTTCGTCTGAAACGCCGCGACCTCGTCGCCCATCCAGTCGATTTGTTCGCTTCAACCCCACGAGGGTTCGTCTGAAACCATGCCCGATATACGGGGCATAGGCGTGCTGACGGCTGGTTACAATAAAATCCTTCCGTCAACCCTCAATAAGCTGCGTCCCCCGTGGGGGTCGACGGAAGTGATTACAGAAACCGCTGATCCTCGGTCGGATCATCGCCGTAAACCGTCCGATTGAGCAGTGTATCAGAAGACAGCTCGTAGATGATTGTCGACTCTCCAGGTTTCAGAAGGTCATCGATCTCGTTTTTCAGCTTCGTGAGATCGCCTTCCGATATCTCGCCTTCCAGCACCGAGTTCTGGACGTGAGTGAGATACCGTCGCCCAATCTTGAGAGCTTTCTGTGTCCGTTCGGCTTCCAGATCGTAGACCATTACCACATACATCTCACCACCACCGCTGGAACGGCTCGTATTTCTCGCCAGTGAGCAGGTGTTTCTTGAGCTTGTACGCTTCGAGCCGCATCAGGTACTGGTAGCTAACTTTGCGGTTCAACTCCGGATGGTCGACTGTCCGTTCTAGCGTCTCCTCGAAGGCCTTCGTATACGTCTTCCGGCCGGATTCGTTCAACAGACACGAGCCAAGTTCCGTCTCGAAATCGTCGTCCGAAATCTGGTTTCGGTTTACCAGCCGAAACAGGACACGGTCAGCCAGAACAGGTTTGAAAAGATCGGCAAGATCGAGTGACAGTGAGTATCGGCGTTCGCCTGGCTCGTGGAGGTAGCTGATCGTCGGATCGAGTGCCGTAGCGCGGATCGCCGAGACGCAGTTGGCATAGACCAGCGAGTTCCCGAACGAAATGAGGCTGTTAATCTCGTTGGGTGGTGGATTGTACTCGCGCTGGGTCAGCTGAAACTCACTTGGGAGGATCTCGTTGAAGCTACGGTAGTACGCCTTTCTCGCGGTAGCTTCGGTTCCCAGAAGCTCATCAACCGGCAATGACTCCTCGACGCGTTCGGCTGCAGCTTCCAGATCCTCGATGACGCCGTCAAGATCGTGATCGCGGCCGTTGTAGTAGACGACGTTCGTCCGCATGTTGTGGATGCTGCCCCGCACAATCGCAGCGGCGAGCTGTCGGCGATGCTGACTATCCTCGTAGGCTCGAACTTGGTTGACGACGGTCTTCCCGGAGGTTTGCCCGCGTTTCGGCATCACCGACCCCGAGTAGTAGTCCTCCCAGCCGAAGACGTGGAGTGCGACTGTCCGGTCGTTGAGGAACGACATCAGTCGCGTGTTGAAATCGATCTGGCCGTGCAGGAAAAACGCCTCGGCGTTCTCGATTGGGATGTACTGCTTCTCCCCACCGTCGTCGGGGACGAGTCTGAGCGTGTCGTCGCTACGTTCGAGTCGGCCATCTGAAAAGACATGGTAGTTCCGATCCATTGTTAACACCAACAGAAGTCGTGGTACGCACAGGAGTCACAGAACGGTTTCTCCTCGGCCGGCGGCGGCGAGGACTGGCTGACGATATCGTAAATCCCACGGATCGCGGTTTCAATCTTCTCCGCTCGCTCCGTCGTGAGTTTGACCGGCTCGCGCTTTCGCTCACGGGGATGCGCCAAGACGCCGTCCCGCTGGATGTCGGCGACGCGGTCGAGATACCAGAGGTAGTACGACAGCTGCATCTCGGCTGGTTCCGTAAGCGTCGAGGAGGGTTTGACCTCAACGACGCGGCCGTCGTCCAGCAGGTCGAGTGATATCATGCCGAGATGGAGGTTCTCGCGTTTGTCGCTGTAGGCCGTCTCGTCGACGCGGGTGCCACGGACGACGGTCGCGTTCTCGCGGTCGATTTCGAGGTTTCGGCTCTCGAACCAGAGTTCGCGTTTGCAGACGTAGTAGTATTGCACCATCACGCCCGTGACGCGGAACGGCTCGTCGACCGGCTCGCCGCGAGCGGTTGCGAGGAGGCGGTCGACTGGATCAGCGGCGGTCATAAGATGCGCCTCTCGGCAGTGCTGTCCGGGATGACGAACCCAGTATTCTCATCGAAATACTCGCTCAATCCGTGTTTACGGACATCAAGACATAACACGTCCGTATCCGAGTGGACTGGGTTCAGCTGACCGAGCTTATCCTTTTTATTAGACTCGCCGTGGTAGATTGGTATGGACACCCGCGCTTCCTTGATTTCATCCATCAACTGTCGTACGCGGTCGAAGTCATATTGTGTCCACGCATCACGCACCTGTTCTACTAGATCCCGTTCGTCCTTGGTTCGACAGATAATAATGTCCACTGCGTTACGCTGATCGATCAGTGATAGATCTTTGAGTTTGTCTCCGCGTACGTCGTCGACATACTCAGCGTACTCCTGTTTGCCGACGTTCTTGTCGGTGTGTAGTCTTTTGTAGTACTCCGTGACTGCTGTACGGGCCACAGCGGTTTCGGACAGTGGTTCATCCCCTTCACGAACAGCATCGAGTGTTTCGGCCGCGACAGGAAGGAGGGTCGTTCCTCGATTGTAGACTGCTTCTGCAGGTGTTTTTTGCTGCTCATCCGGAACGTCAAGCCACCAGACGATAACGCGCCCTTGTTCTCGTTCGAACGACCGATTACAGCGACCGGCTGCCTGAACGATACTGTCGATTGGGGCCAAATCACGGTAGACTCGGTCGAAGCTGATGTCGACGCCAGCTTCGATAAGCTGTGTCGAGACCGTGATGAGACCATGTCCATCGTCGGTGAGTTCTTTTGCGGCTTCGATCAGTTTGAGACGATCCACGGGACGGAGTCGTGTCGATAGGTGGAGTACTGACCGGTCGTTTCGCTCTTCGATGCGGCTCGCAAGCGTCTTTGGATCGATGTCGGCTGTCGTTTCGACTGTGCTGAGTTCGTTGGCGTAGATGTCTCCGACGCTAGGTATCGAAGACGCGTTGTCGGTGAGTTCATCAAGGAGTGCTCGGGCACTATCGATTGTGTTACAGACTGCAAGCGTTGACACGCCGGAATCGACTGCACTCAGTAGTTCGGCACCCGCATCGGCGTATGATTTCGGGGCTTCTTGCGTCTCGATATACCGCTCGGTAGACGCATCGAGTTCGTACTGGACGCGCTCGGTCGCCTCGAAGTACACATCAGGATCATCGACCAATTCAGTCACTTCGCCTTCCCGGTCGGTTGCTTCATCGAACAGCTGTGGCTGGGTTGCGGTCATAGCGATAACTGTCGCGCCGTACTGTTCGGTCAGTATTGCGACGAGTCGGGGGACGAGCTTCCACCAGTCGAGCGGCAAGCTCTGTGGCTCATCGAGGATGACGACGCTATCTCGAAGCGCGGGAATCTTCATCGACTGTTTGTTGGCTGGCCCAGCAAGACTCTCGAACAACTGCACGAACGTCGTGACTGTGATGCCAGCCCGCCAGCTTTCGGCGAGCATCCCGGCGACATCGTCGTTCTTGTCCGCGTCGTCAGCGTCTACGTCGTCCTCGTCGACGATCTTGGTTTCCGAAAGGTGGTGGTGGGCTGTCAGTAATCGTCCGAGCGTGTCGGTCTCGTAGATGTCTTCGACTTCATCGACGACCTGATCGATGATGCTGGTAAACGGAAGTGCGTAGACGACGCGCTCGCCGCCGAGTTCGTCACGAACCGTCTGCGCGGCCGACAGCCCGGAGAGAGTCTTTCCCATTCCAGTTGGTAAGGTAAGAGTCGCTACGCCCCCGCCAGCTTCGGCGAACTGTTCCGCGTTCTCTACGACAGCTGAATGTGCGCGTGAGCGATAGTGGTTCAGCCGCTCGGTTCTGGAGCCGTCCGGATCAGCAGGCGAGGAGGCTTCGAGATCGGCCACGTACTCATCCAACACTTGCAGCGATGGCTGCGTTGCTTCGTAGGTTGAAGCCACGTCCGCCCCCTCACTCCGGCTTGCGGCACTCGTTTTGTCCGCGAGGACAAGCGACCCCCATATTTCGAGAGTGAGGCCGTAACAGGACTCCGACAGTGACTCACGACTGATCGTCGTACCACTCTCCGCGGCAACAGCCCCAGCGATTTCATCAAGCAGCTCTTTGTACGAGTAGCGAAATCCGTCCCACGACCCATCGCCATCAGTGGCATCATCGAAGACATCGTCCGCCAGCTCCGGAACATTGTCTTCGATATCGTTGAGCTGCATAGCGATTGCTGCTTGTAGCTGTTCATCGTTAGTCTGTGCTCCTCCCGTTGAGTTCTCCGAGGTGTACGCACGGTCGTAGATATACTGAGTCACATCCGGAAGTCGCCCGTGGTGTTTGGCGACCGCGACGAAGCCAGCCAGACAGGTCTCAGTTTCAAACCCCTGTGCGTCGAGGGCATAGTACGCGGCGAACGAGCCGATTGGGGCATGGTACCGACACGGCTTGTGCTCGGGTTCGGTACCATGCCGAAGGTACTTCTGAAAGAAGGTCGTCGCTTTCCCGAAGTCGTGAACGTAGGCGAGCGTCTCAACCACCTGCTGTAGCGACTCATCATCAGGTGTTGTCGATTCATCGGGAACGACTTCTCCAGCCCGCCGGGCAACATCACCCAGGTGATCCCGAAGATAGACACCTTCATAGCCGTCTTCGGGGGGATGAGAGTATACAGCCATCAGACGAACACCACTGTTCGACCGTCGACACTGGCCGCTTTCGTGTCTCGCACCTCAAGTGAATCGGCGTCGGGATTGTAGGCGTAGTTCGTGAATCCAGTTGTCGTCCGACCACCGGCATCTGACTCCATGAACGCGGGTGACTCCTCGATCTGACAGCGTGTTCCTGCATCCAGAACGACATCGTCAACGGCATTCGGGACGGCTGAATCGATTTCCACCGGATCGGATTGCGACCCGTCCGCAACATCGAACTCGCCGTGATACTCGATGTCAGCGAGATGCTCCGAAAGGCCAAGACTCGGCACGTAGTGCGATTCGCCAGCAGCAAGCGTCTTGCGCAGTTCGGTATACCACTGGTCGTCAGCGAGTGCGACATCGATTCGGTAGGCTGGATCGACCAGCACCTCGTAGTTGTGTTGCTGCCGGAGCGTCGTCGGGTCAGGTAGCTTGACGCTGATTTTTCCACGACCGTTGAGCGACTGCAAGTTTCCAGCAGCGGTCGACAGTGTGTTCATCGGCATATTGACCGTCCTAATCTCCCGAACGGGTTCGATTGCGACTGCCGAGCTATCGGGCGCAAACAGGTCGTAGTAGCCATCCCGCTCGATCCCAAGGACGGCTGCGAGGAGCCCAGCAACCGTAGTCCGGGGAATGATTCGATAGGTCTGTTTGACGATATTGCCCTCGATCCGTCGGAAGTGACCCCACGGGCCACGCACGGTAAACGAGAGACAGCGATCAGGCTGGCCGCCGTTTTCGTCGACCGTCCAATCGTCCAGCGATTGTTGCGACATCGTTACGCCGTGTCGTCGTCACTCGGAAGTGTCGCGGTCTGTTCATCGTACACATCGATTTCCTCTACGGCATCCGCTCCGACTGCGTCTTTGAGGGCGTCGTGAAGTACCGATGGCCCGCCGAGTTCGCCATCGTAAGTGAGCTGGAGCACGTCGCTAGCGACGACTCGAACGCGTTCGATCCGGTCACTCGCCCCGTCGAGTCGGTCTACGAGTCCTGTCACATCAAGCGTGAGGTCACGAACCGTTCGGAGTTCCTCGTCGGGTTTCGAATGTTCGTCATCGAGTTCGAGATCGCGGTCGAGGCCGCCGAGGTGGAAACTCTCGTCGGCATACTCGACACGGCAGTAGAGTCGCGGTTCTTGACCGACTTTGCTCCGACTGATAGTCTGGTTTTTGATCGCCCGCCAACAGAGCGTGTCGAGCCGTTCGACATCCGCTGCGGTGAGGTTTGTATCGGCGGCACCGTGCTCGTCGACGAGTCCATGGAATCGGATCAGTCCGTACTGAATCCGGTGGTCGTCGAGATCGAATCCACCCTGCTGTTTGTTTTCCTGCGTGGCGATCACGCTCGTGAGGCTATCGTACTCTTCGTTTTCGTTGACCGCGTGCATCGATTTGCCGGGTGAGAACTGGACTGGACCAGTAAAGTGATCCGGCAGGTGTTTGGCGTATACCTCGTCAGTATCCACCGACATCGTCGCGCCGAAGTATCGCACGTCGACGCTTTCGTTCAGGAACTCGCCGAAGATATCGTCGCGGAACTCCTCGACTTCCTCGTCGTCATCGAGGTCGTAATCGTCGGGTTCGACCTCC
Source organism: Halonotius roseus (assembly GCF_006861655.1). GTDB lineage: Archaea > Halobacteriota > Halobacteria > Halobacteriales > Haloferacaceae > Halonotius > Halonotius roseus. The sequence continues at coordinate 466,696 of NZ_SESI01000001.1, forward strand.
TTGAGTCGATCTTCGAGGAGCTGGCCGCGCGTGTACTGATCGCCGTCTTCCTGCACGTTTCGAATGTAGACGCCGTGACCGTCGTCGTCAAGCTGATCGCGGAGATACCGCTTCAGGCGAACGTCGGTGACGATTGCCTGCTGGGTCTGTGGATCGATTCGCGGCCGGTTGGCACCGGACAGCGGGTTGCCGTTCGGGTTGGCGTCGACGGCATCGTACAGGAAGACGATTTCTGAGCGGTTCGTCACGGGGTCAGCTGTGTCGGACATGTTAGTGTTCCTCCTCGGGAGTTGAATCGTCGGCATCGGTTTCCTCTCGGTTCCACGGGTGGTCGTTCATTCCGTACGTCACGCCAAGGGCGTAGTAGAAGCGGAGATCATCGGTTTCGATCTCCCACTCTTCTGGATCGGGCTTGAGAATCGTATCACGAAGTCGGTCGACGATATGATCCGCCTTCGTGCCGGGGTAGTTCCCCCGCTGTTTCTTTTCTTGACGCGTGTAGGTCAGCGTCTTGGCGACAGTTTCCTGTGTCACCTTCTTGATCCGTGAGCGCGTGATCGATTTGACCGGGTACTGATCGACAAGCGTTGTCGACCGATCCTCGCTGTACTCCTGATAACTGCCGATGTCGCCGACGAGTGCGCCAAGCAGGAACGCCCCACGGCGTTGACTCGTCACGGAGTCTGGATCGTCGTCGTTAGCTGGCGACAAGGCAGGTGTTTCGTTGATGAACGATTCGAGTTTCGGTGCGGCGGGGTGTCCCCCATCCGCGATTGGAATCTCGTCTAGTGATGGCATGATGTGTTTTTCATACGTTGGTTCTTGTGTGATCGGTTCCCTACTCGGATCATCTGCTTTCAGCAAATTGAGCTGGTTATCGGCCAGCGCACAGATTTGGGCGAACTGACTGGCGACTAAGAAGGAGGGAAAACCCTCATGCTCTTCGTCGTCAGTCTGGTCGTCAATGATACGATTGACATACTCTTCAAGTAACATTTCGACCGAAAGTGAATCGCCACTCAGCACGCTAACCAATGCTTTGATTCGTGGATCATCCGCATCGGCTTCGTCGTCATCTCGCTCAGCAAAGGTCTGATAAAAATACCAGCCCGTTGAGACGGAATGCAACTGATTATCGTTGGTCTCAAGAAGCTCCCAATTTTCATTTGTTGGAAGCGGTGCCGTCCATTCCGCGTCAGGGGCTCTGTTGAACGCTGATACACTTTTCACGAGACGGTTGTGGCTCAAAGCCAATTCTTTCGGGAAATGAAGCTTTCCGTTCAGTGTCTCGCCAAATACGTCATATCTCGAATTTTGGTGCGGCATGACTGCAGTGATATAAAACCGCAGGCGATTTGCTCCGAATATATCTTGTTGTCTTTCGTAAGCTCGCTCAATTGGTGTTTTATCGGAATCTTCTACAGCCGAGTTGTGCAGAATCGTATATAATTCATACAGCTCCTCTGCTGACGGCGTTCCAAATATATACGGAAGGTAGTACACCTTTGCGCCAAATGTCCGATAGGCACATGTTTCGATGAACTGTTCTGCCTTCATTAGAGTCAGCGCGCTGTCCTCGGAGACCGGATGTGATCTCCAAGCTTCGTCAATATCTAAACCCGGGAATTTTTCAACTTGTTTCCCGAGGTAATAATTAATCGGGTCTTGAGCTGTTCCCACCGTCCGGGTGTTTTGCTGGGTGACAATATCGACAGCTTGACCAGAGGAATCCTTTGCTTTGTTTTTTGTCACAAGTTTGGAGAGACGCTGTCTTCGCATTCCCTCCATTAGGATTTCTAGTTCGGAAGGCCACTGAAACTCTCCATCTGATTCGGTTTTTATTTTGACAGTGATAAGCGAGGTCTGATCACCATCGATTTGGCGTTGAACACTCGTTTTTATTTCCTCAGTCAGCTCATCATTTTCACCGATTTTATTGAGATCAGTAATGATCCAACCCTCACCGTGATTCTCCGCGAGATCCTGCACAGCGTCTTCAGAGGGCCACCGTGTGAAACGGTGTTTTGCGTATTCACCCAATCTCTCGGGAGATTTGTCTTGTCCGGATTTGTGAGTGATACTGTGATCAATCCCTGCACCTCGATTTTGGTAATAGCAATGGGCGGCCAGCGGGATATGATCCTTAGTGTATCTTGTTATCCATACTGTGCCTCGATTGTCGTCAGCCAACTGCGGTTCGTCACCTGAGAGATCAACTCGAACAACAATCAGACTGTCATCGGTGTCGAGGAGATCATCGGCCGCGTCAGGAGTGAGGTAGGGTGCGTACTTACCACCGTCCGTTGTGGCGAGCGTGTAGAGTTTCCCGTAGAGGTACTGGAGATCACGGAGCGATCCGATTGGCGAGTCCGGAAGCTCTGCTTCCAGTTCCTCGGGCGGGTACTTCTCCCGGAACGCATCAGGCGAAAGCATCCCGACCCTCCAGTTCGCTCTCGCTTGGCGGCGTTTTGTCCGTAATGTTCACGAATCCGAGCCCCAGCGAGTTCCGCTCGCCGAGCCCGCAGTCCAGCGCGAGGTTGAGATGTCGACGATGGTGGTCGTCCCGAACAGTATAGGAGAACTCCCACTTGCTCAGGACGTAGGTCATCTCCTGGCCCTCGGTGACGGTCACCGGGACGGCGAACGTCTTGATCAGTTCGTAGCCGTCGAACAGATCGCCATCGACATCGCTCGGCCCCGGCAGGTGGTCGTGTGCGAAGCGGTCGTGTTTCTTATCGAGGTTGTCCTCCAGCTGATTCCGGAGCGGTGCCATCGAATGCTCCGGTCGCCAGAAGACGGCGGTGTCGCCGCCAGGATGATCGATACCGTATTCCTCACATCTCCACGGCGGAATCCGAACCAGCAGCCCAGTCCCAGTTTCAATAGTCCCGCGCGTGCCGGGCTCGCCGACATCCGGTTCGAGCGAACTCACGTCGTCAACGTGGAACGGCATCTCGCCGATGTTCAGCTCCGGCTCCTCAAGCAGGTCGGCTGCGACGTTGGCCAGGAGTTCTTCGTCGGGCGAGGCGACCAGCAGCTTGCGGTCGTCGCCGGCCTCCATATCGTGCGGCGGGAACGGGTTCGAATACGAGAATCCTGGCGGCTCGCCGCCGTCGTGACGATCGTCGTATTCGGTGCCATTGAGCGCGTCCCAGAGCCGACCACGGAGCTTGTGATGGTAGTCATTCTGGTAGGCGGCGTCCGCTCGTGCGGAAAGATGGGCCATTACACGCACCCGGATGACTCACCTCTGTAGCGGGGGAGCATACAGTCTGTCATACAGACAACTAGTACTAAAAAGGATGTCACGCCGAGTGAAAGTAAAATAATTTATTCCGGTGTTTGAATAATGAATATAACCAGTTATGTATTAACACAATCTATTTATAATATTAACAGGTTTCAGATTATGATCCTGTGAGTGCTTAGCGACTTGTATAAGAAGTCGATAGACAGAACAAACTCGAACGGCTGAAACGGCTAAATTCGGATGTTACACTGGTAGCGATCAAACATCCACCAGTCCTTAAGTAGCGGTTTGTCATAACAAACTATCATGAGAAAGGAAACGACCGCTGGCGGTGAGGTGAAGGTGTGGCTAACTGACGATGAAATCGAGGAGCTTCGGCGGGCGGCCGGTTCACGACGCGACGACCTCATTATCCAGCTCGGTGCGTTCGTCGGACTCCGGGCGTTCGAGATCCCACAGGTACAACCCCAGCACGTCAAACGCTCTGGCGAGGACGGCGACCACTATCGACTCCGCGTTCCCGAGGGGAAGGATACGAAACGTGGTCAGGGCGAGCCACGCGATGCCTACCTTCCCACCGACACCGAGCGCGACCTCTACCAATTTGCCCGCGATAACGATATTGACGATGACGAGGCATATATCGATCTCGCCCTGTCGACGGTACGGCGGGTTGTCACCAGAACCGCCGAGGAGGCGGCCGAGCAAACGGGGAAGGAAGATTTCCACGACGTGTCCAGTCACGATCTCCGGCGACGGTTCGCCCAGCGGTTGCTTGTCGACGAGGGCATGAACCCGCGCGTCGTGATGGCCGTCGGCGGGTGGTCGTCTTTCTCGGCAATCGAACCGTATCTGAATGCACCGAGTGAGGACGTTATCAATGAGGCGTTCGCCGATGCGGGTGTGTGAACTGACCTCAGGCCCATCTACTGAAGATATCGAAGCATTCCTATCTGTATTCTGTTAGGACGCACAGTGCAAGATACAGGGCGCGTATATAGTACTGGTGACCGCCAGAAATCGGCTCAGTTACGATGCGTGATTGAAGCCGTAATCGGCCTGCTCCTGCCGCCTTGCAACCGCTTCGGCAGCATTAAACTCACAGCCCTCATTATCGCGTAACCAGGACAGCAGCGTCAGCGTTGTTGCGAGATTCTCCTCAATCGCACCATCGGCCACCAATTTTTCGACAGTAGCAGGTGTCCACGGCCATTCGTCGCAGCTTTCGAAATCCGAGAGTGTTTCTATTCCGGCGTCAGATAGTGCGTCTACTGCAGGTTCGGGAATTTCTACCAACTCGCTCAGCGTTGTCGACGATAGTTCTCGATCCGGCTGAACACTCACTTCCGTCGATGAGCCGAGCAGATTGTTCTCGCTTTCCGAGATTGTCTCATGCACCTCTTCGAATGCATCTCGGGCCTGTCGAAAGCGAATCCGCGCCACTGTCTGATTGTTTTCAATATACGCGACAATTGCTTCCTGAAAACTCCGTTCGGCTGGTTTGAGGGCTTCAATAATCTCGTTTCGCTGATCGTGGCGGGTTTCGACGGTCTCCAAGTCTGCACGCGCCGAGTCGATTGCTGCCTCTATCTCTGCGCGTTGCTCTGTGGCTCCAGCGTCAAGTACCGCAAGCACCGAGTTATACTCGCTAATGGCTTCGCTGTAGGCGTCGGCTGCCGCACTGAAGTTGGCGTTCGATGCAGCCGTACCAGCGGTCTCAATAGCTGCTTCGGCCGCAGTCAAATGTCTGTCGGCTGCCACTTCACTGGCAGGTGGCATGTCGTCAGTGGTGATCGTCGATTGGTCGTCCACCTCAGCAGTGCTGGGAGCGGAGTTCTCGCTGGTTGTGTCTGCTGTCTCTGTTTGGGTTTGCCCTGTTGATTGGTTCTGTGGGCTCCGGTAGAGATAACTCCAAATCACCGCGGTTCCAATTCCTCCAAAGAGTAACATAATGCTATTTCGAATCAATGATTCACCTGAGCCAGTCGCATCTGAGTCAGGAGTACGAATATCAATTGATTGTTCAGCATATCGCCACTCACTGTGGTGGCCTTCGGTTCCAAGTAACACCCGTGACCCTTCGCTCGACCCACTGACACCGGCATCCACCGCATAGAAAGTTCCATCTCCACTCCCGAAAAAGACAGTTCCATCGACCACTGTCGGCGATGAAATAATAAACTCGCCGGTTTCGAAGGCCCACTTTTGTTCTCCTGTGTCAGCATCGACTGCGTAGAGATTACCATCTGAACTCCCAACAAAGACTGATTTATCCGCTACTGTCGGGGATGTGGAAATGTCATCACCAGTTTGGAATGTCCACTCTGTATCTCCTGTGTCGGCATCTATCGCGTAGAGGTTACTACTAAAATTACTACTTCCAATAAAGACTGTCCCATCAATCACCGTCGGCGACGAGTCAAGACTACCGGGCATTCCAGTGGCCCACAGTTGGTTTCCAGTATCGGCGTTCACTGCATAGAGATTGGTTCCACTCCCAACAAAGACAGTCCCGTCGACCACCGTTGGCGACGACCAAACAAAGTCCTCTGTTTCGAAGGCCCACTCTTGCTCACCAGTATCGGCATCTATCGCGTAGAGATTTTCATTTTCACTCCCGACAAAGACTGTCCCATCCACCACTGTTGAAGACGATGAAATATCTCGCTCAATTTCGAAGGTCCACTGGAGATTCCCAGTATCAGCATCCACTGCATCAAGATTTTCGTTAAATGAACTCACGACGAAGGCTGTTCCACCCACCACTGTCGGCGACGACTGAGCGAATCTGGCAGTTTCGTAGACCCACTGTTGGCTTCCTGTTTCGACATCTACCGCATATAGGTTACCGGTGTCATCCCCGACGAAGGCTGTCCCGTCCACTACCGTTGGCGCAGAGATTACATTGGCTCCTGTTTTGAAAGCCCACTGTTCGGTGCCCGTTTCGGCATCCACCGCGTAGAGATTGCCGTCATTACTCCCGAAGAAGACGGTGCCATCGACCACCGTCGGCGATGAACGAACCTCGCCGCCGGTTTCGAAGGCCCATTGCTGATCACCGGGGTCGGCGGCAACTGTATCAGTGGTGACACCGCTGGCGACCCCGAGCGTGGTGAGGCCACCGACCGCCCGCAGAAGTCGTCGCCGGCTTGTCTGTGATAGAGTTACATTTCTCTCGCCGCTCATAGTGATTCAATTCTTATCGACTGTCATTAATCACCTGGGTGGAGTGCTGCATTGATGCTCTATATTCATCACTCAGTGTTGGCCCATTTCATATATCAAATAGTTATTTCGCAGTAGGTAAGCGTCACTACCGGGGAGCCACCACCATTCCGATCTCCATACGTAGACGATCGTTCGACCCATCCCCGACTTCCAGTGTTGAAACACTCCGATAGTGGTGTATATCGACGCGATTGTAGATAGGGCCAAGACTTGGCCCAAGTAAACAGCCTCTCTTGGTTCCCCCCTTGATCCTCACCTGGTTCACTCTTGGTTCACTCTTGGTTCGCTCTTGGTGTCAGATGGAGGGGTCCGGGGAAGGATGACCTTCCCCAGCCAACTCCACACCCCCACGTCGAGAGACGCCGAGGACACGCCGAGGACACGCCGACCGGCCCGCCGGGCGAACGCCGAGGCACACGTCGAGGGCCGTGTTTCGGCGGGGTCGACGGCGTACCCACGACTGTCGAACCGCGGCGATCGCCGCCTCCAGCCAGGTTAGTTCGGCGGATCGACGTTAGTACCGGCTCCTAACTCGAGCTGTTCACTCGGCTTTTTCGACGGTGAGGACGTACTCTCGGGCGTGGCGGTCGTGGTTCGCGCCCGGAATTCGGTTTCGGGACGAGATACCGCCAACGACCACGTATAGGAATTACATACGCCGTCGTTGGTGGTTGGGGTCAATTCGACGAGGTCGCCCTCACCGAGGCCGGCCAACGCCCGATAGATGTGTGCGCCGTGGTCGCCGGCGTGTTCCCGACACTCGACGAGGTCGGCCTCCTCCAGCCGCTCCAGCGTTTGCCGGACGTGTTCCTTTGAGTTGCCCGTGGCGTCGGCGATCTCCCGTGTCGTCGCTGTCGGCCGCCGCCGGAGCTCGCCGATAATCTCCCGTTGTCGATCCGTAGCGATCCATTCGACGCCGGGAACAGTGAGGTCGAGGTACCCGTCGGGGACGGCGTCCGTCCGAACGAACACGACCGCCTCGTCGTCGCTGTCGTCGGCGTTGCGGGCGTATCGGCCGGCGGCCTGGGCGACGTGGTTCTCCCGAACACTCGCCAACAGCCGCTCGGCAGCGTCCGCGTCGGGCCCCTCAAAGCCGCGGCCTTTCGCGCGGTACTCCTCGCCGTCGTCGTTAGTGTTCGTTTCAGGCGTCGCCTCCAGGCCGGCCTCCGCGAGGAGGTCAAGGACAAAGTCGTCGCCCGGGTCGATACACCCGTTCAACGCGCCCACATCTTCGTCGCCAAAGTCGCCGCGGCTTTTCTCCTCGCCGTAGTGCATGGTGTTGGGCTCGTCGACGCCGACCTCCTCCAGCAACTCCTCGGTTCGGTGTTCGACCGAGGCGGCTGTAATCGCCGTTCGGAACCGGTCGCCGTAATGATCGCGGAGCGACTGGAGGAACGCCCGCGTCCCGTCCTCGTCGAAGTATTCGCCGGAGGTGAGCGGCCGCGTGGCGTCGCCGACACCGACGACCGAAAGGCCGCGTTCAAACCGCCTCCAGAGTCTCCGCTCGTCGGGGCTAAGCACCGGCTGGGGCATAATGTCGGGGTGGGCGTTCCGTTGCCACTTCTCGACACACGGGTGGGCGTCGAGGCCGATCACCGACCGGGCGGCCATAGTGTCCGGCGTCGATCTCACCGTTCGGACGGTGTTGTCCTCGTCGAGGACGACCGACACCCACACTCGGTTCCACCCTTCGGCGTCGTTGGCCTCTTTGTCGAGGCGTGGCGGTTCATGCCCCACAGTCGCGTTGTATCGGCCGTTCGCGTCCGACGCGTCGGCGTCGGTGCCGCCCTCCTCCGGCCGGAGAGCGCAGTATATCGCCTTTGTGAGGGCGGGCGCGAGAGTGTGCGATCCGTCGGCCTCCAGGTACCACTCCCGATCCGGCTCGTAATCGAGGGCATCTCGGATATACTGATTTTCGCTGTGTTCGTTCGCCGGCTCGTCCTCGCCTTTCCGGGCCCGGGCGACAAACCGCTCGTAATCAGTCACCGGCGCGTCGGCGACTTTCAGGTACGCGGCGACAGCGTTCCGGACGCGTTCGTGGGACAACTCGACCGAAAAGTCGGGTTCCTCGTCGAATACCATGTTTGTCCCGTTGCGGAGGCTTGGGACGTGTGCGAACCCGTGGGTGGCGTGAATCACGTCGACGGCCGGATCGCCGTCGTCGTTCCGCGGGAGGCCGTCCCACTGGGCGATCGCCGGACACTCGCCCTCGCCGTCACAACACGGGAGGTCGGCGTCCTGGTCATTGTGGTCGTCGAGGTAGGTGTGGGCGACACTGAACGGGACACCATCGCCGTCACACACGGCCTCGAACCATTCGTTCGCGGGTTGGCCGTTCATCGTAATGACGACCTCGGGCTCGTTTTCGTCCTCGCCGGCGGGGTCGTGTGCTCCAGCGGCGACGGGACACGCCTCGGATCGGCCGAGGAGGCGGGCGGCCTCAACACCGGCGTCGGCACTATGGCCGGCTGCCTGATCGCGGGCCTCTCGGGTTTCAGAGAATTGAACGACCGGCGCGTCGCCGGTGGTACTGGAGCGTCGAAGCCACGGTTCGGTAGCGACCGTGTAGGACTTGCCGAGAGCGGTCGGAGCGTCGATCACCTTCATATCGCCGTGGTGCATAATGTCCATGATCTTGTTGCGGAGGCGTTCGCGGGCCTCTCTCGTCGTCGGCCATTCAACGCCGCGTTTTGAGGCGTAGCGACGGGCCTCCTCGCGGTCGAGGGCGTCGAGGCGTTCCAACGGGAGGGCGGCCTCGGGTTCGCCGTCCTCGCCGTGTTGTAGCGGCTCCCACCCGCCTTCTTTCGCCCGGGCGATTAGCGTCCCGACTGTAACCTCGCCGCCGGCGATCGCGTTGTTCCATATCCATTCGATAGCGTTGGGGCTCTCGGGTTCGCTCCATTTGGGCGAACGGCGCGACCACTCGGCAAACAGCCGTCGCCCTTTCGCACCGTCGTTCCAGGCATGGACGGCGTACCCGAGTTGTATCCAGTCGTCGTATGACAGCGTCGTGCTAACGTAGTCGAGGGCGGCGGCGACCTCCTCCTCGGTAAGGTCGGCACCGTACCCTCCACCGTCGCCGTAGCTGTCGGCGTCCCACTCGCCGCTCTCGCCTTCATCGTCGAGTGTGGCCGCCTCGTATGCTGGGTGTTGTGAGCCCGGTTTCGCGCCGGCCAACACCGAACCGAGGTCGTCGCTCCAGTCGGCGAGATAGTCGTCGAGGTCGACCTTATCCAACCCGAGTCGCGGCAGCTCGGCGAGATACGCGTCGATCCCCTCCTCGGCGAGGAACGCCGCCGTCCGGGCGGCTCCTTTCACGCCCTCGCCGTACTGTTCCAACCCGAGGGCGTCCCAACCGTCGACCTCGTCGGTGTGTTCGACGACCGGCCGCTCGGCGTCCTGGACAATGTAGGTTCGCCGGCCGCTGTCTTTCAGTATCTCTGCGAGTTGTTCGCGGTGTTCCTTCTTGAATTGAGTTGTCACGGGCGAGAGACACGTATACCCGTATTCGTGAGCTCGGATCGCGTCGGCGACGCCCTCGGTGATAACCACGGGCCCGTCGCGGTCGAGTGTCGACAGCCCGAAAATCGGCTCCTCGACGGCCGCGTACTCTTTCGTGTGGGCGAGTTTCGCGTATTTGCCGGCGATAAAGTCCCGTGGGTGTCCGTCGTACCCGGCGGCCCCGCCACCGAGCCCGCCGGTCGCTCGCGCTATCGCGTAGGCGGCGCGTCCGTCCTCGTCAAAGTACGGGAACACGTACCGACCACGCCACAAGAGCCGGAGGTCGTCGGTGAACAACCCGGTCGCCTTAATCGCCTCTTGGGAGTGTCCGCGCGTTGTGAGGTGTTCTATCAGCCGATCGGTGCCGTCTGCTGGAGCCCAACCGAGGCGTTTGTCGTCGATCGTTGCGTCGTCGAACCGTCGGTTCTCCGCGAACCATTCTCGTGCCGTGGTCGGTCGATCGTTATGATCACCGTGTTCGGTATGGTCAAGAATCTCATCGTCGATCCGCTGGTTGAACCAACGAACAGCGTCATCAAGCGCGGCAGTTGCGGCGGCCTGTAGTGTTCTTCCGCTGTCACACCCAGGGTTATCATCGTTAGAACCAGACTCATCGAGGTTGGATTCAAGCGTAGTATCGTGATCTTCATTGTCAGTAGAACATTCCAGCGTGCTGGCGTCATTTAATCTGAAGTACTCGAAGTTGCCACTCGCTTCGGTGTCAACAACGAGTACCCCTTCGTCGATGGCGGTTTCGACGACTGCCTCGGCGTTGGGATCAATCGTGAGGCTGTCGTCGACTGCGTCGACCAACTGGTAGAACGTTCGTGGTTCGACCTCGTCAAGCAGCGTCGCCCACTGCTCACGCGTCAATCGGTCGACTGCTGAACTCATCGGTCGACCTCCCAGTTGACAGTGTAGCGGGTACGGGGTGCGAGCAGATTGGTTATGCTTTGGGCTTTGAACCTAAAGTTCTCGCTTGACAGTTTACCGCAGAGCCTCAAACGACCGTCTCTTGTAAGTAGAGGCTTTGAACCTAAAGTAAAGAGCCGGAGGAGGGAATTGAACCCTCGGCCAGCCGACAGGTTCTGCGAACCTTTACGACTAAACTGACGACTGACGAGCCTACTGCCAGTCCCCTGACTCCAGACCCACTACTGGCTATGAAACTCAAACCAACCCCACCACAAGACGCAGCCAAACGATACCTCAGAGACCGACGCGGCGAAATAACAGACAAAACACACTACAACTACAGCACCACCCTCAACCAATTCACCGACTGGTGCCACCAAAACGAGATCCACAACATGAACGATCTCGACAGCGAACTCATCGACCGCTTCAAAGAATGGCGGCTCCAAAGTGTCAAACCAATAACTGCCAAAAACGACATGAGTACCATCAAAAACTTCATCGAATACGCCGCCACCATCCAAGCCATCCACCGAGGAACCGCCGAACTCATCCGAATCCCCAGAGTCTCCGAAGACGACGAAATCTGCGACGACTTCCTCTCCAAACAAGAAGCAACCGCCATCCTCGACTACCTCAACAAATACGAATACGCCACCAACAGACACCTCACCATCCTCCTCTTCTGGAAAGCCGGAATGCGACTCAGCGGCCTCTGGGGACTCGATGAGAAAGACTTCGACACAACCCGCCCAGCCCTCGAACTCCGCCACCGACCCACCACCGGAACCCCACTCAAACGCAAATCCAAAAGCGAACGCGACGTAATCCTCGCCCCAGAAACCGCCACCATCCTCACAGACTACCTCGAAAACAAAACCACCGTCACCGACCAACACGGCCGCAAACCACTCCTCACCACCCGAACCGGCCGACCCGCCCAAACCACACTCCAAAAATACGTCTATACCGCCTCCCGACCCTGCGAATACAACGGTGGGACGTGCCCCTTCGGACGAGAAATCGAAACCTGCGAAGCAACCAACTTCGACACCGCCAACAAATGCCCCGGCTCAATCAGCCCCCACGCCATCCGCCGAGGATACGTCACCGCCGCCCAAAACGCCGGCCAACCCAAAGACGTGACCAGCGACCGAGTAAACATGAGCGGGCCGATCCTCGACAAACACTACGACAAAGGAACACACGACGAAAAAGCTGAACGTCGTAGAGAACACCTCAAAGACTTCTAACGCAGAAGTCCCCTTCCACAATTATAAAATAGCCGACAGTTTTAACCTCTAAAAAAAGAAACGTGGAGTATGGGTCTGAAACCAACTCCACGCCAAGCTACTATCCTCCAAGAACGAATTCGAGAAGCCATCCACGACAAACGACTTCCCACCGAAGAACGACAACTGATGGAAGATCTTAATGGCGAACTCGATCACTACCTAAAAAATAGATAGAGAGGAGGTATCACCTTTACTTCGAGAATCTTACCAAATCAGCCGAAAGTAGATTGATTAGCTTGACACTGTTAAATTGAGAAATTGATTTCAATTATCAATAGTCACGCTTGGTTCACTGGGCCAAGGATCTGATTGTAGATCACCCTCATTTTCAACGTGAACTCTGTCGAAGTAGTACTCACCGCTCGCAGCTTCATCTGATACAGTATAAGTCCATTCAGTCTCCCAGATCCCCTCTTCTACCTCAGTGAACTCCCAACCTTGACCACCGCCTCGAATATTTCCATTTGGCCCTTCAAGACTGATGTGGAGCCAATCAACCGGGACATTTGACTCAGCCTCAACAGTCAATTGGAGTTCAGTTCCATCACTAACGTTTGAGGTTTCCAACGAAACATCTTGGAGTGATGGTGGTTCTGGATTAGCACCCGTATCAATGGTGACACTCGGTTCCTCGGGCCACGGATCTGATTCCAAATCCGCTTTATTTTCAACCTGAACTCTATCAAAGTAGTACTCACCACTCGCAGCACCATCCGACACAGTATAAGTCCATTCAGTCTCCCAAACACCATCCTCAATTTCGGTGAACTCCCACCCTTGACCTCCACCTCGAATATTTCCATTTGGCCCTTCAAGGCTGATACTGAGCCAATCAACGGTCGTATTGGATTCGGCAGTGACTGCTAATTGAAGCTCAGTTCCATCACTAACGTTTGATGTTTCCAACGAAACATCTTGGAGTGACGGAGCTTCTGGATTAGCACCCGTATCGATAGTTACGCTTGGCTCACTGGGCCAAGGATCTGATTCTAAATCTCTCTCATTTTCAACGTGAACTCTGTCAAAGTAGTACTCACCGCTCGCAGCTTCATCTGATACAGTATAAGTCCATTCAGTCTCCCAAATACCATCCTGAATTTCGGTGAACTCCCATTCTTGACCACCGCCCCGAATATTCCCATTTGGCCCCTCAAGACTGATGTGGAGCCAATCAACAGGAACATTTGATTCAGCAGTAACTGTTAATTGAAGTTCAGTTCCATCAGAGACCTCTTCTGTTTCTAAGGAAACATCTTCAAGAGCCGGTTTATTACTTGTTTCTTCCTCATCCGTTTCCCCGGCAGAAGACTCATCATCGTCGTCTGAAGACACGTCCTCAGAAGGTTCTTCATTACCTGAAGGCTCATTCTCTTCTTCATCCGGTTCCCCCTCAGAAGATTCATTCTCATTTTCCGAAGATTCGTCCTCAGAAGTTTCTTCTTCCTCAGAAGCCTCGTTTTCATTTTCCGAAGACCCATCCTCAGAAGGTTCCCCTTCCTCAGAAGAATCTACTTCATCGTCAGAAAGTTCCTCACCAGAAGACTCATTTTCATTACCGGTAGTTTCACTTGGTTGTTCTGACGGTTGCCCGATTAAGTCGCCAAAGAGTTCGATGAGCTGGGTTATTATCGTATCATTATTTCCAGTTCTATCTTCTTCAGAGAGACTACCATTGGTCTCTGAATCAGCCTGTGCCACAGCAACACCACTGACTGTGATAGTAGCCATCCCGACCACAATTATCAGTATAGTGATTAATTTTAATCCAAACAAAGATGGACGTTTTGAAGAGATCATAGTTTATAGTCAACTCCCATGAATATAATATTTTCACTTGGCTCACAGAGCGTAGAAATAATAGAGGTAATCCACATGATCCTCGATAAACACGATCTACTTATTAGAGCCATTGGGACACAGCCAGAATCCTCGTCACCCGCATTCGTTTCTCATCTAACCGGAATATTCGGGATAACCAGAAATGCAGTCAGTAAGAATGACGCGACTGAGGCCACCAGCGCGTAGTACGGTTCCTTCTGAACGTGTTTCAGTTGGCCCACACTGACCTTAGACACACCGAGTGCGATGCCAGCAAGTACAACGAACAACCAAGCGGCCTCCTTCCCGCCGGCAAGAGCCACAATGAACCCAATTGACAGCCCGATACCCAACGAATGCCACTCGGCCCGAGACGATAAGAATCCGTCACGAGGCGTTTCGGCTTCGCTCCCTGCTCCGAACCACTCAAAGAATCCCATTATGAGAAGTAGTTCTTCCACAGACCGTCGCTGGTTTGGCCGGTCATACGACCATCAACCCACGCCGAGCCGTCCCACACTTTCAGTCGTTTCAACTCCCATTCTGAGCCATTCCAATAATTCAGAATCGTATGCGGCGTCGTCGTTAGATCGAGATACGTAAGCCGTGGAGTTACCGTCCCGTCGCCGTACAGATAGATCTTGATTTTAATATCGGTTGCCCCGCCGATCTCATACCAATCAAGCGTCTGAGTCCCATCGGTGAGGTATATATCGTGAGAGTCAGCTTTGTCATAGACCCGGCACTTTGCATCGCACCCACTCGGAATATCAACTGACACTACAGAGCTATCTGGATTGAGGTCTTCGGGATCAAGCCATCCACTCGACCATGTTCCAGAGGTCTCATAGCCATCTCCCTCCGAACCCAATATGACCGAATCACCATCAATGAAAGCCCGACTAATCCACCCACTTTTCCACTCAGATTCGGTGTCAAATGAAAAATAGCTCATTAGCTCTTAGCTGAGATCGATCCAAATATCATTCGTAGACGGATTCGACGGAGCCGTCGTGCCGACATGAATCTCGTTGCCTTGGTCAGATTGCAGATACAGTGAATCTGCATCACCGGGTTGCAGATACCGCAAATCGTGGTTGTGCGTCGGATCAATTGTCACCGATCCGTCGCCGTCGTCAATGACATTCAGAAAGCCAGTGAAATTAATATCGTCCACAGAAGCGTACATCTGCGTTCCATCTTCAGAAATTCCAGACTGCGTATCGCTGGCCTCCGCAGCGTCAATCGTCACCGTTGCATCACCGTTGTCCGTCACCGAGAGGTTAGCCCCAAAATCGAACCCAGCACTCTCCACAAGGAGGATTCCATCATCGAAAGCACTACTCCCAAGATCAGCCGCGTGCATCCCATCAAGAGTATCAGCATCACCTACTTGGCCGGTCGTCGAATCATAGACCAGATCGGCACTGTCCTTAATGCTCTGCCCACTGAGCTGTAGAGCCCCAGAGAAGGTCATAGTGCCCACATTCAGGAGGGCGTTATCACCCATATCGAGATCGCCACCAAGCGTAGCCCCGTCAACAGTGAGAAGGCGACTCCACGAATCCGTTGTTGCATTCCAAAATGCCAACGTCTCATTGTCCGTATCATGAAACAAATGAGCCGCGTCCGGGCTCGTCGGTTCGCCACCGGCCACCCCAGAATCCGATTCAATTCGGTCGTTCGTGAGTGAGACAAGGTGTTTGAGGTCTTCAATGATATTGTACTTCGAGAAGTTATCCCATGCATCAACCGGCTGTTCGTTTTCGAGATAGGAGTACCCAGTCGGATATTCCGATCCGGTATCTCCCCACGTTTTGAGTTCAGTAGTGTAGTTAGCCATTAGTCAAGTACCGCCGCATACGTCCCGCCAGTGTCCTTCGGATTCCCCTCAGCATCAAGCCCGTCATATCCCATCTCGGGATCGGACAATCCAGCCTCGTAATCAGCTTCAGAAATGTGTGTGTACGTCCCAACGATAAGCAGGTTGAGCGTATAGGAAGTCGCCATCAATTCCTCAAAAATCTGGGCCAACTCCGAGGTCGAAACTGGCACTGTATTAATCGCCTTGCTTGGGATGCCAACCTGCGCATACCCACCCCGAACCGTGTGTTCCTCGGTATATCGAAGTCTGTTGATCGGTATTTCAAGAATCTCAGAGATCCCGTTCAACAGATCCCGAACGGTTCCCTTTGACGTGAGCAGCTGAAATTCAGCAATTACTCGCGTTCGATAATGCTCCAAGGACTCATCCTTGTGCGGCGGAACATCGACCAGCCCTGCAACCGCCTCAATTTGGGCTACGGTCGGAGCTTCCTGTGGCGTCAGAGCCACATCAATCGCTTCTCGATCTCGATCAGCGGCGTCAATACACTCAGCAATCGGCGACAATAGCGAATAGTTCCCCGACTCAGGATCTTTCGGCATCCACGCCGGCAGTTGCGAAGCAAGGTCTTCCTCGGTCGTCTCATGCAGCCCGTAGTTCCGCACTTAGACCACCGTAATCGAAATCGATCCGTCCGTGGCGTCACCTGTCGCAACCTCCGTCTCGGTGATCGAGATGTTCGAACTTCCGGTCGGTGAATCGGTCTTCCCGATCAACAAGCTCGACGCGTCAGCAACGCCGTTGACGTTCATAATAGCCGAGAGAATCTTACTGTACACCGCGTCGTCACCAACCCGAAGTTCACCATCATCCTCGTCACCAGACGTGATGATACCACCGAGATAGCGAATGATCGAGTCCCGAATTTGATCGACACCCAAGAACTCGTCAGTGGTCTCAATCTCCAAATCGATATAGATCTGAATGAGTGTCGAACGGGTGAAATTGACCGGGTGAGTCTGTCCGTTTCCGATCTCGGCCTGCACTTCAACACCAGTCCCCGACACACCGCCCACAGTGCCGTCACCCGAGCTTTTGGTATCGAAGATGGTCTGTCCCACGTCCTGATCCACCCCGCCTTCTACGACGTACTCTGTGTGCTGTGGGGGCCGTCCCTCGGCATCCACATCCTCGCCGTCATTGATGAATAGCGAGACCGACCGGACGCCCTCTGTTTTCCGAAGTTGATTCCGAACCGCCCGTGCCGTCCCTCGCATCCCATCCGACAACTCTGATCGAGCGCGTGACCGAAGATCCTCGTCGCTCTCCTCATTCTCACCGCCATCAGTTGCCGCCGGGTTCGTCGTTTCTTCGATCCCAGCCGGCGGATTCGTCATGACCCGAAGGGAGTTCGACCCGATATTCGAGTTCGTGCCAGCTTCCAGAGCCTCAATCGGCACCCCAGACACAGCCGAAGTCCCCGCCGTCAGCGTGGAGGACTCTTTGGTTTCAAACCGGATCGGATCGTTCGAATCCGTCTGTACGACTGTGCCCTTCGGAACCGTATAGTCCACATCAGCGACTGAATCCCGTGAGAAGGTCGTTTCGCCAAACGCTTTGATCGCGGACTTTCTGTTCACCCCGATCAGCGCGACCAACAGATCCAACGCCCGGCCGGTGGCATACCTGAGTTGCGCCGAACTCAAAACCTCGCCAATATCCAATTGGAGATCGGCCAGCAGCATCGCAACCGGTCGATAGAATTGGCGGATGTTCGCCACCTCGTCGTCGCTCATATCCTCGCCGAACACTGCCTTCGCGTTCGCCATTAGTACCGCAAGGATCTCCGCTTGGGTATCTTCGACAAACCGCCCATTTTCCATACTCATACTTACTCAGAAATTTCGAACGAGCTTTGTGCAGAATTGAGATAGATAGTCGTCACTTCCAGCGTGTTGGGTTCCTCGTCCGAAAACGCAACAGCCACCTGTGAGACCCGGCCAACGTCGTCAATCTCATCGACAATCCGATTCGCATACAACTCCATCAGAGACAGCACATTGTCGCGGTTCGTGCGGCCAACGATCTCGATATAATACTTCGTCGTCCAGTTCGACAACAGTTGTTCGAACGCCGCCCGACCCCGAACCAGCGGCATATCATTCCGGTCGTCAAGCTCAAAATCGTAGTGTTCGTTTAGTTGAATATCCATTAAATCAAATCAGCCAACCAGCACCCGCTACTCGACCAGTGTCGTCGTTCCGGCTTCATTCGGTGGCCCCGATGTTCTCGACCCGGAGTTGTCACCACCACCGACATAGGGGTGCGTATGATCCGCTTTCGCTACCCCAACGGCATTGGCCTCATCGCCGATAACAACGTCACCGCCATCAACATGAACCCGACTATCAGAAGCCGCTGTAAGGTTCACATCGCCAGCAGAAACCACATCAAGTGTCTCACCGGTCGCCGAGAGGGTGATATTCCCATCAGCACGCACATCGAGATTGATCGAGCCGTCCGATTGCTCTGAAAACATCAGCTCGGTCTCTGCATTGAATTTCAGGCAGAAGTCCCCTTCCGAAAGCGGCGGCATGTCGAACTCTTGCGGCGGATTGTGTGGCGTCCGTGCCACATAGGACTCCCGACCGATCTCATAGATTTCGACCATATCACCGACTTCAGGAACAACCCAAAGCCCGCTCTTAGTCGTCGCAAACGCGATCTTCTCATAGTATTCTTCCGGCGTTACCTTCACCGAGACATAGACATGTCTCTCAGCCGGTTCGGCGAACACACTCGTAACTCGTCCTAATTTTATCATAGTGAAATAGGCTCCACATCATCAACCGATTCCCACTGCTGGTCTGTTGCCGGATCATAGAGCCACGATTCAGTCTCGATCCCGTTGCCCGGAAGCGCGGCGACACCAACATCAACCAGCCACCCACGCCGGCTATCCAGTGTATGTTGCACACTCTGGACGGCGAACGTCCCCGTATCAACCGAGCGAGTGCAATGCTCCTCGATCTCGCCCGACGCCGTAATCACGTCGCCAACAGCTAACTTCGTCAACTGGGCTTTCGCGGTCGAAGCCCCGCCATTGAGAACCAGATTACCGTTCTTCCGGTTCATATAGTGTTTCAACAACTCTCGCTGCGCCGCGTCTTCAACATCCTTCGGCTTGCTTGCCGAAACCGTCTGTTGGGGCTTCAAACTCCGACCGCCCTCAGCTCCGCTCAGAGTCGCCTTCCCGTAAGAAAACATATCAGTGGTCTTCCGGCTCTGGTAGATCCCATCGAAATCATACGACGTGTAGGCATATTGCCCCTGTAGAATGATCTCGGTGACTTTCCCAGAGCCAACCGTCACATTGTACTCTTTGAGCCGGGCTTGATCGTCGTCGGCACCCACCACTATCGCATTCGGATTCGTCCCCCGAACGCCATAATTGAAGTAGCCATCTGCATCGACCCACGTCGTCAGTGAGAAGGAGTCTGCTACCTTCTTCATCGCTTCATACGGCGTGGCATCGTTGATATTGATCGAGGTATCCGCGAGCCGAACACCCAGAGAAGCCGTAAGCACATTGAATATCTGTCCGACAATGCCGCTCCGGCCGAGCGTGTTATCATTCGCAACCCGACTGTCCTCAATACCGCTGTCCGGTGGTTTCACCCCAACAATAACTCCATTCGGATCTTGGCGACGACCGATGATGAACGCAATAACTTCTTCCAGCGTCGTATGCTGAAAGTGCTTGTTGACAGTCCCCTTTTCGAGGATCTTTTCGCCATCATAGAGCGTCAACGTCGCGTTCTCATTATGCAGCTTGACCGCTTCGGGGTGGAACATATACCGATCCTGCACCACGCCGTCGAACGTGACTAAGACTGGTTCGAACTCGCCGGCATTCTCACTGATTTCCTCGCCGACTTCCCGAGAGACCGTGATCTTCGTATAGGAAAATTTCCGGTGCCCGCTTCGAGTTTTGACTTCATAGGGTTGGAACGAAAGCCCGCTGGTGAGAAATTCAACGGCAATGCCGTCAGCTAATCCACACCCCATTATTCGTCCTTCCCCGTCGAAACCAAATCCAGCGAATACGAAAAGAAAAACTCCCGCGTCTCAGCATCCTTACCGATTGGCCCCTCGTATTCACCGCCACCAACTCTGACCTCGCCATTGAATCCCTCAGTCGTCAGATCAAACGTTTCGGAGCTTCCGAGAGAGTTCTTGAAACTACTTAGCTCAGATTTTAACAGGCGGCCCGAAACGTGAATATCCGAGTTTTTCTCGCCCAGATCGGTCACGTCCTCGCCACCGCAGAAGTTGTCTTGTCGGTTCAAATCGCGGTCTTTCGTCACGTTGATTCGCTTCGGAGAATACCACGGCGCGAACGACACTGACCCCAACAAAAGAAACATAGACGTATTCATAGTAGGTTATTTCTGCCGCTCATTTCGGGTCTCAACTTGTTCCTCAGATAGCTCTGGGAACTGATCCATCATCTTCTGGTACTCCGAGTTCCCAACGTCGCCGTAGATATTGATCGTCGAACCGCCACCCATGCCGCCATCGTATCCGTTGTACCCGCTACTGCCACCAGCAACGTCGCCAGCCGAGCGGTGCGTTCCTTTCAACGCCCCACCGAGGAGGAGTCCCCCACCGATGAGAGCCAGCCCAATCCCGGTCGCCGCGAGCAGGGCTACCGTCGTCGCAAGCACCGCATTCAACGCCGACATGGCCCCAATCGCACTGATAGCCGCGACAACCATTCCACCCAAGCTGGAAATGATCGTGGAAATACCGGATACCGCCGCCATGATCGCGTTCGTCGCCAGCATCAAGAACGACCAAATGAGCGTTGCCAACGATCCAACGGCCCCCGCAATCGCCGTGTAGGACAGCGCGGCCAAAATCATATTCAGCCCGACGACAGCCCCATACAGAAGCAGGGCCGCCCCAACCGCGCTCAGTAACGCGGAAGTCCACTTGTTCGACAACAATCCCGAAAGCCGTGCCACGATCCTGAACAGTGGCGCGAACGGTGAGACTGCAAACGCGACTGCCTTCGAGACATTGTAGAGAATGACGATCAACGAAAGCAGAATCCCCCCGAGTTGGAGGAACGCCCCCATGTTGTCGTACAACTCGTTGATCCCCCAGTCCATGATGTTGAACCCAGAGAACACGGTGCCGAGAACCGTCCCGATAGCCTCAACGCGAGGTCGAAGCCTGTTGATAACCGCGAGGAACCCGATAACGAACTCAATCGCCGAATCACCCACCCCAGCCAAGAAGCCCTCGTAGCCAGCCAGCCGGGAGAGCGGTGCAGTCAGCCGTTCGACCGCCGGAGCCAGCGACGAGAGCCATTGATCCGCAATGGGATTCATCGCCTTCATCGCCGGCCGCAGAGCCTCGAACAGCTCGGCCTTGACTTCACTAACCTTCGCTTTCAGCATCTCCATCGACTCGGCGGCATTCTCACCGTATCCAAGCAATCCGAGCCCGACAATCGCGGCCCCCGCTGTTCCCAGCGCGACCAAGGCCGCCGCCGCACCGATAGCCGCCCCAGCCAGCGTGACCAGCACCGGGATCAGCAACGCAAGGAAATTCCAGACCATCATAATGTTCGGCTTGAACCGGCCGAGTTTCTTGATGAGACTCGAAAAGCCCGCATTCATCTCGCCGAGGTCTAAGTCGTCAGTCGATTCTACGAACCGACCAGCAGCACCGACACCAGCACCAACCCCAGCACGGGCAGCCTGCCCCGCCTTCGACACGCTTCGGGTCAATCGCTGTTTCCGAGAGAACGGGTACGTCCCGCCACCACGGCCGGACGTGAACAGATCCATATTGACGCCCTTCGCTTGGATTTCCAGATCGCCAAACTTCGCTTTCGAGAAGACCTTCCCCGCATCGACCTCGAACCCAGAAGTCGCCTTCCGAATTGACTCCATAAAATCGCCCGTCGCGGTCTTCGGATTCTGATTCGGAGCCGAGAAATCCGGGTTGATCTGTTGACTGATCCCGAAACCATCCTGCACTCGTTCGCGGTGAGAAGGTGGAACGCCCATCGCCCCCGCCACGTTGTCGTTGATGATCTCGTTGACTGCATCGAACGCGTCGGGATCATCAGCAAGAGCAGGCGGTCTGAAACTGGTCGTTCCGTGAACAGCCTCTAAGTTCTCGATAACGCCCGACTGTACCACATTCGTCAGTGGGTTTGGAATGCCAGCGGGCGGCCCGGTCTTCGGATTGCCACCGGTCGAAGCGAAGCCCGTAAGCCCACTTCCGCCGTGTTTCCGTGTATTGACGTGGAGCGTCGAGTGCATATCCCGCTCCAAGGCCTTCCGCTTCGCTTGTGCAACAGCCGAGTTTACATCAATGTCAAGGGTCGCTTCCAGCTTCTTTTCGAGCCGTTTCAGTTGCTTTTTGACTGACTCAATCTGCCCCTCGTCGTCAATATCGAACGCTACGTCCAGCTTCTTGCCGTCAATTTCGGTTAGCTTTCGCTCAAGATTTTCGAGATCCTTCGAGAACTTGTCGATGATCTTGACCGCGACCTCAACGGGTTCAGACTGTGCCATATATGAGTATAAAAATCAGTTAGCCGGCGTGGTCGTTGGTGTAGGTGACGCCATCGGTCTTGGTATTCGCAAGCGTGTTCCGACGACCGCCTCCACCGCCGCCCCCACCGTCTGCCGCCTCGTTTTCCCGCTCCCGTTTCTCCTGAATCTCCTCCATCAAGACCATCCGCTGAAACGGAGTCAGATCCTTTTGCGTCTCTGCCAGTGGGATTCCAGCCTCGTCCCAGAGAGCCAGTACGCTATTGGCCGCCCCGACTGCCCGGAAACTTCTCAACATCCCGCACGTCTCCAGACAGTTCCAGCACCTTCCCGCCGATCTCGACCGAGTAGCCACCGACCATCATGCCGATCATCGCCTCGGCCTCGTCTTCGGTGTGTTCGATCAGCTCTCCATCCGCCGAATATGAGCCCTTCAGACCCGCTGCGCCAGCCCGTTGCATCGCCGCAACGAACTCAGTATCCATCTTCGAAATATCGATAGTATCCTCGTCGTCAGCAGCCGCATCGGCTTTTGCATCCTCGATCTGGGCGACGGCATCCTCCTCGTCCATATCCAAATGCTCCTTCAGAAACGACGCCACCGGAAGGAACTGCTCATCGGGAAGGGGTGCAATCGACGCCGTAACGTCTTCGCCCATCATCTCGAAGGGGTAATCTTCGCGGTAATCGCGGCCACGGACACACATCTCATACAGCTTGCTCTCAGACTTGGTAGAATCAGACATAAGGTAAAATTAAGATCGCTATCGGGTCGGGTGGTCAGTTAGTCGGTTCAGTGTCGCCGTCGCGGGACATTGCGATAAATTCGAATGACGTTTCGACGGTATCGCCAGCCGACATTTCGTAGCCATCGCTCGTAATCAAAATGTCGTAATAGTTGCTCGTCGTTCCGTCGTGGTGCGAAATCGTAATCGCATCCAACACCTTCGGGATGCCGTTAGCATCGAAGAACGTGTCTTCCAGATCAGTTCGATTGCCCTTACAACTCAGATCGCCATCATAGGAGACCTCGTTGATAGAATAGCCATCAGGGAGCGTTTTACCAGACCCATAGATGGTGTCAATGTCGATGTTCTTGTTGACATTCAGCGTTTCAACAACAACTTCATCAGATCCAACAGTCACTACAATATCAGCCGCGCTTTCTTTTCGTGTTGCCATTAGAGAAAAATCAGATTAAATCCGAAACCGGTGAGAAGGCCACTTACTCGTCGCTCTCGATCTGCCCAGCAGAAATCGTCGCCACGATATTCCGAAGCGGATCAATCGTATCGATCCCCACGTCAGCAGACGCGGTCATTGCGTCAACCTCCTCAATCGCAATGGTGAATCCAGTAATCGAATCCGTCGCTTTCAGGCGTTTCAGCTCGCTCGTAATACTGCCCTGAAGGGCGTCCCGAGTCGATTTCTTATGCAGGCTGCCGATGTACCGCTCGCTGTTCGCGTTGACAATATTCGTCACATAATCCACAATGAGGCGGTGAAGCACCTGCCGCATCGACGCCTCATCCATATTGTCGTCCGAAACCGTCGTCAAATCCTCGACGATCCGTGCCCCACGACTCTCATCAGCCATCGGAACCGTACTCTGCCCAATGAGGTTCTGCTGGTCATCCGGCGAGAGCGTCACCGCGAGATCAGTCACCCCAGAGAGCCGCTTAAACATCGGGCTCGAATTGATCCCCAGCGAAGCCCGCAGCCCACAGTAGGCCCCAATAATGCTCAGATCATCCGCAGTCCGGGCCGGGTAGAGAAGCTGAAGCCGGGAGGAATCGTAGGCGACCTCGTAAGCGAACGTATCGGGGATACGGGGAGCCGCACCAGCGACAACCACCATGAACTCATAGCGATTGGTGGCAACGACCGCCTTCGTGTGGGCGTATCCAACCGCCGCACTGTTCTCGTTAAGAAGCCCAACTACGTCAACGATGTTTCCAGCCGTGTCGATCAGCGCGTCGGTGGCCGCATCATAATCGTAGTACGTGTAATCGACCTCGCCGCTCGTGGACGGAGCCGCATCAAGCTCAAACGCCCCGCTACTGGGATTGTAATGAACGGTGTCCGTTCCAACGGTCTCCGTTGCCGGATCGTGATAGGTCAGAACAGCGTCTTTCCCCGTGCCATCAACCGAAAACGCAACCTCGCTGGGGCTCTCCGAGACCGGCGCGTTTTCCAGCACACCGGAGGTCGAAGCGAGCCCAGAGAGGTCTTCGCCGACGACCTCAACTGCCTCAGCGGCGACAGCATAGACCGGATACGCGCCCTCGGTCAATGCCTGCACTACGTTCTCTGCGAGTTGCGAGCCCGCCCCGAACAGCGTCCGGGCCTTCACCGGGGTTCGGATAATTTCCAGTTCGTTCGCCGTCGCTGTACCGTTCGCCAAGTCTGCTTCCCCAACCAGCCCGATCTGACCGGGCGCACCGATATTGACAGCCGTGCTGTCGGCCGATTCGATGTTCGTCTGGACGCCGGGAAGAATAGTATTGCCAATAGAAACCATAGTAAATGTCGTAAAGTGTTCAGATCCGTCCGTCAGTTACCGCTCGTGACGCTCTCTTGGACGGTCGTGAGAGTGTCTTCCAGCCGGTCTGTCCGGCTTACGTAATTGAACCGAATCGTCAGCCCGCCCTCATACCAGTCGGGTTCAACAACCGGATTGTTACGCGGTTCTGCATCGCCGACTTCCCATTCAAATGAATCAGCATCGAAGTCCTGCGCCCGATATTCGAAGCCAAGAAAATGGTCGGCAACATCCGAGAGCCACCGATCTCGAAGGCCCTCCTCATACGTTCGCATCGTCACATCGAACTTCATCCGGTAATACCGGTGTAGCTCCTCGCCGATTGCATCACCCGTGGTATCAGTGAGAATGCCGCCGAATGGGTTCGCCCCGTTGACCGAGATCCGGGTAGTATCCCACGACAGAATACATGCCGGCGGTCTCGAATCACTATCGCCGCCGGCCGTTCGAACCGACACAGCATCGGGAAGGGCCGCAGCGAGTTCAAACAGCGATTGCTGGACGATATCTTGTTCTTTCACAATTTCCTGAGTGCAATCGTAATCTGCTTCGCGGTACGATCAGCCGCATTCGCTTCGGCCCACAGCCGGGCCTTCCGCATATAGTGAATCCCCTCGATCCCGTCTTTGTAGATCCGATCTTGCAGCCAAAACGCCAAGTACACCGTCTCGCTGTCGTATTGATCTAAATCGCCCATCAGTCAGGGGCGAATCCAGTCCCGACCAAGTGAGCCTTCACCCACGGAACCAGATCCTCGACAGGCGGCTTCGTATCCGTGTATGAATACGGCGTGTCACGCTTCGTTTCCGTCCCCGAGACCCCCCGTTCCTGTGCCGGAGCGTGCGGGGCGACGTTCCGAACCGAAAGGACATTCTTACTGCCAAAGTTCAGTGTCGCCGTTTCGAAGCCCTCAATGAGCTGATAGCGAAAGACCGCGCCCTCCGTCCGAATATGACGCTGGGCCGTGTCCTCGATCCCGCGTGCGATCTCATCTTGTGCATCACTGATCCCAGCTTCAATCCGATCTTCGATCTGCTCAGCAACCGCTTTCGAATCAACGTCAACTGAAAACCGCATCAGGCCGACCCCGTTACCAGCGTCGTATTCGCCTCAACGTGTGTTGGATACGTCGTCATCGAGTCGATCTCAAACGTCTCACCAGCGTACACAACCCGGAAGCCCGCTTGGACAGCCGTATCGTGTGTCAGTACCAACAGCGGAGAATCAGCCGGGAGACGACCACCCAAATGCCGTTCTGACACCGGATTCGTCGCCCCCGACCCATACACCTTGACGACCCGCTCAACGCCGAATGAAACAAACTGTTCATCCGCGGTGGATTTCCCATATCCGTCATGGCCGGCGTCACCAGCCGGTTCCGACAGGACACAGACTTCGCCCAGTCGGTTGATTGCGACCGTGGCCCGCCGCCGCTTGGCGTGTAGAATCATTATTCTGGATCAGTGGCCGAGTTATCGTACTCATACGTGCGGTTGCTCCGCTGTCCTTTCAGGTGTCCTCGCGGGCGGCCGCCACCGAGTGAATGGTAGTTCCGCCAAAAATTATCGAAGTAAAACGAATTGTTCGATCCGCTCGAATCCACATCCAACTCCGAGATACTGAACGAACCGCCGTCGATCTCGCCGGTTTTGATCTTCGCAAACAGACACGTCAACCAGAACAGTGTTCGCTCTGCCTGTAGGTCGGCATAGAAATCAATGTCCTCGTTGTTCTTACTCGATTGAATCTCCCGCTTCGTGAGCGACACAAGCTCCTGAAGGCCGGTATCATCGAGAATGAGCGCATCGTAGTCAGTTATGGCACGGACTTCGGCCTTCAGTGATGTATCGTCAGTTGCCATGAGAAATCAGTCGCCCGCCGATCAGGCGATGTTGTCAGCAGTGAACTTGACAGCCGCAAGCGGGTCGGCCATCTTCGCGCCCTTTCGCATCGAGCCGTAGGCACCGAGCAGGGCCGCCGGATCGCCGAAGGCACCACCAGCACCCCCAATCGGGGCACCAGTGTTGTCAGTCAGTTCGACCGGGCGAACCGTATTCGTCTTGATCGGCGTGTCGTCAGCAATGATATACACGTCATCAGATTCCGAACCATTGAGCCACGCCGTCTGGACGAATCGAACGCCATCTTCGCGGAGCGTCTGTTCCATCGAAGCACCCTCACGAAGCCCCTCTGCCTCGGGAATGTAGTAGTTCGTCCCGTCCGTCCGCTCCTCGATCAGCGCGTCGGCGAAGTCCTGTCCACAGATTCCGAGCCGCGGCGTCTTGCCGTGTTCTCGAAGATCCTTGTTGACCATACGGACGTGTTTCGACGCCCGGTGAGCGTCCGTATCGCCGAAGACGCCTTCCGTATCAGCATAGGTGTGATTGTGGGTGTCACTGAACGACTGACCCGCGTAGTCTTCGGGCGTGAACCAAAGCTGGGAGCCATCAGCAACCCCGTTCTTGAGAACGTCGAACAGAACCTCGAAGTCCTTGGTCTCCGCGCCCTTGATTAGCTCCTGAAACTCGTCGCGGAGCATTTCGCTGGGGTTGTCCTCGATGAACTCGCGGGAGTAGCCCAGAGATCGGCTGTAGGACTTGACCGAGAACGCCATCTGGGTCGAATCCATCGTGCCGGTTTTCGCGTGTTCCATCTCTGCAACTTCCTCCCACGTCATGTCCCCAGTCCGCTGAAGGAACACACGGGAGGAGACTTCCTGCGTCAGACCGGACAGAAAGCCCTTGGGAGCGTCATTGTAGAGGTCGATCAGTTCAACACCGTAGTCGAGCAGTTCAGAAAGCGGAATGTCGTCTTTCGTCGTAAGCTGTCGCTGTCGGGAAGGGTTTGCCATTAGATTAAATCTCCAAAAATGTTAGTAGTAGAACAGTTGCTCAGATCAAGCCACGTTGCTGTAGCCGGTCTCAACATCGACGAAGACCGTTTCTCCGTCACCAGTTGCCTCGCCGACGACCTGTTCAATGTCGCCGGTCGTTGCCGGGGGCGTCTGGGTATATGCACCGGAAGCACCGAGATAGACAGGCTGACCGGGGGTGAAGCCCCAATCCTCGTCTGCATTCTCGATGATAATGCCGTATTTCACCACGCCAACACGGGCTTCACCGATTAGCTCGCGGTTAGCCTCGATAATGACCCGAACCTCCTCCTGAGAGAAGTCGGTCGGATCGGTGACAGGGGCCGCCAGCACGCCCGACGCGTTCACCTCGGCCCCGCCATTGGCCTCTGCGACTGCATCGGCCTGTACCCAATCGCCGTCAGCATTGCGACCAACAAGATCGCCCTCTTGGCCGGCAAACTGGGAAACTGCACCGTCTCGGTTAATAGGCTGTTCTGCGCCAGTCGAAATTCGTGCGTGAACCATAGAAGTAGAAAAGAGAGAAATTTACAGCGAAAGCAGGCTGTTCAGGTCATCCTCGGCCTGATCCGAGAACGAACTGCCACCAGAGCCGCCGGAGCCGGTCGGAGCGCGGTCGGGCTTCTCATCGAAGGTTGTCCCCTCGTCCCCACCGTCGTCGTCATCATCGTCATCGTCGTCGCCAGCAGCCGCGTCCGTATCCAGTGAGAAGGAGCCCATCGCGTCAGCCTTCCCGATAAGCTCGGACAGACTGAATCGATCAGCAACCTCATCGGCATCGAACATCTCGGTCTCACTGGCAACGACCTCCGCGAAGTTCGCAACCAACGTTGATTCCGTCTCCGAGAAGTCAGCAATCTCACCTTCGAGATCGGCGACCGTCTCGCTTAGCTCGTCCCGCTCAGATTCGATTTCACTGTAGTCAGCAACGTTGTCCTCGTGTTTCGTCATGAACTCGCTGAGAGTCGAACGAAGCTCGTCGTCGTCCATCTCATCAGGAGCCTTGTTAAATTCGAAAATATCCATTTAGATAGTCCGCAGTTGGCTCGTGACCGTAACCAATTGACTACCCGAAAATCCTGAGCCATCGGATTCGGCGGGTTCTGCATCGCCCGTGTAGAGAATGAGATCATCAAACCCAGCAGTGACCGTCTCGTTCGCGTTGACCAACACCCCGTCTTCTTCGGTATGGAGTGTGACCATCGCAACAGCTCGCTCGGAGTCAATGGTAACGACCAGACCCTTCATCAACGAGGTTGCTTGCCACTCAACCAGATCGCCCTCATCCCAGAGCCGGTCGCCCAACTCCTTATCCCCAGCCCGCTCAGCGAACTGGGGCGATAAGCCACCATCATCATAGCCGGCCGGGAACGGCGTCAAACTAAATTCCTGCAATCGTGCATCAACGAACTCGGCGGGTTCCCCGCGCTTCGAAGTCCCGGCGACCTCGACCGTGCGGGGATCAAGCCCAATCGATCCATCACTGATTGCCGGCGGATCGTGGGTGAAGTCAGCAATCGTATCTTCCCGAATCCGGCTCCCCGTCGCCGGGACGTGAGCCATCACTTTCAGGTAGCCATCAGCGAATTTCACCCGTTGACCATACACCCACCCAACGTTCGCCTGCTGGGATTGGCTATGATCGAACTGAAGTGGAATCCGATCCGGGTACTGTTTCGACGCAACGGCTTGCAGGAACTCGGGTGTGATTTCGACCTCAAACGGCGTTCCCTCGTGCCGAAGGCCGGGCTCCATCGCCGCGAAAATCACGTCAATGGAACCATCCTCAAGCTCTCGAACACCGTATTCGTTGAATCCGTCTCCAACCCCATCGAGAACACTGTTCGGCGTCGAAAACTCGATATTCATGCCGAACGTGGTACTCGGATCGTCAGAGTCGGTCGTAGCTGTCGCCATTGTCACACCCAGAGATAGCCCTGTATTTTGGCCCAGAACGTCGTGAGACCCGCACCGAGGCCAAAGGTCAGTGCGTTAATGATCGTTGAATTGCGCCGAATATCAGACGCGTTCTGCTCGGCCGTCGTTTCAACAATCGACAGTTGACTTTGTAACCGAGTCGTCCGGTCGCTCATTCGTTCTAACTGTCCATCCATCCGCTCCGTCCGTTCATCGAGACGATAGAGAATCGCCCGCACTTCCTCGTCCTCGATTTGATCTTCAACCATAGCTCATTAGCTCTCAAGTGACTGTTTCGGGCGGTCACTGTCCCCAGAATTGTCCTCGTCCGGGTTATCACGAGTCTTGGCTTCACGACCAGCCGACTGGGCACCGCCGCCCGTATTCGTCGGCCGGCCACCATCAGCCCCGCGCTGAATCTCGTCGCCCTTCCCTGCTAACTGATTGATTTTCCGAATATGTTCAGCAAGATCAGCGTCACCGGGTAGCTCAGTTTCCGAGTCAATTCCGATCCGTTTGGCGGCGGCTTCAAACGTAAGTAATCCATTGTTCACCAGCTTGATCGCCATATCTGCGTCTAACCGCTCTTCCTCGCTGGAATGTTCCCCAAACTCAAATTGGGGCGGTAACACATCGGCCTCCGCTGGGTCACTGTCGCCAGCAAGAATGCTCACGAACAGTTGATGCCGGATAGACGACCGAATCATCGACCGATACTTCTGAATCCGGCGGTCGAACTTCGGCATTGTCGCTACGGCTTCATTTCCACTGGAACTATCGACATTTCCAAGGAACGCAGGGACGCCTAACGCCGTGTAGATGCGCTGTAACAGGTGATTAAAGACTGGTTCAAGACGCATGGCACCCGCAGATGAAGACGTGCTTGAGACACCCACAACATCGTGGTCAACGTCGTGTCCAACAGCCAGCATCGAATCCGGCTCGATCTCCGACACCGTATCCAACCAGCCATCAATCTGATCTTGTGACCACGGCCGGTCGTCAGACCCCAATTTCCAGATAACCGGTGGATACGCCTTCGTCGCAATGAAGCGGGCGTTGTCGATCTCCATATCGCGGAGCATATCGGCCTGTTCCTCACACCGCTCGATCAACGACCGGCCGAAATCCTCGCCGGGGTGACTATGGAATTTCAGTTCGGACAGCTCATACGGCTCGAACGGAATGTCGTCGCCGCCCTCCGTCTCCAAGATGTATTCTTGTACATCTCCGAACTCATCCGTCTGAATTTCCATCTGCTCTGTGGGCAGGACTTTTGGCTTGAATACATCGTCCTCAACGACGACCTCCAAGAACCCAGTCCCGTCAACAAGCGCGTGCCAAATCCACTGAAACAGTACATCCTCGAAATTCGATGTTTCAACCAACGCCTTCAGATCCGCAATATCCTCGTCCGTCTGGTTCTCATCAGTTCCCACAACGTTCGCGGGCGTGATGTTGTAACCAGACCCAACTAAGAAATCAACGAGCGTGTCAATCGCCTCGCCGACGTGGGGATCTGTATCCGCAATCAGTCGGTATTCTTGGATCTTTGCTTCGGGAGCCTCACTAACCCGTGGCTTGCCACCTTGGCCGCCAGCCTGCTTGACAACTGCTTTGGGCGAATCCAAAGCGAACTGTCCGGGGTATTGTTGACCGGGGAGATCCCCAGCAGAAGCTCGTCTTTGGATTTCGTCCTTGACCGTTCCCATGTAGTAGTGAAATTAACGCCGTGAGTGGCGCGATCTATAATTAGTCGCTGTATTGTACCCAGAGCCGCGCCGAGACACCGACCCAAACCCGTAGTTCCCAGAACCACCCTTCTTCGCGGGGGTTTTGGCTGTGATCGGATCTGCCTCAGAATCCGCCTGCTCGGGAGGCGACGGCGAGGTATCCGCCCGCTGATCGGCTTCCCGACCCGGTGCAACCGCATAGCCCGGCGGGAACGCGCCCAATACAGCCGCCATCGCCGTATCATCCTTCCCCGTCTCGCTGTTATCCTTCCCAGAGAAATGCGGGACAGACCAATCCTCCTTCTTCTCCTTGATGATCGACGACAGTTCATCTTTGAACCGCTCATCAGGAATCAGAGAGACCCGCCCATTCCGCAGGGCGTTATTCATATCTCCCATCATCTTCTCGACCTGCTTCTTGTCGGAGAAATTGAAGCCAACACACGCCCGGCCGATCTTCTCGGTGAGCTGTCTATCGAACGTCTCTCCCGGCCCCGTCCGGTCTAAGACGACGAGATCCGCAGCCGTTTGCCGAAAAACCTGTGCCAGCCGGGTGCTGACCTGTCCCGCATTGCCTCGATCCGGGCGTTGGAACCCATTTCGGCCCAGCACGTCGTCATCAATGATCTCAATATACCGGTGGAACCGCCGATCCCCGATATGATCGAAAATCTGCATCACCGTGTCGTCTTGGCTGATCCCAATATCGACACCGATCACCCGCAGATCCGCCCCATTCGGGACATGCAGCCCGGTCAGATAGTTCTCTTTTCTACCCTTCTCCATCGCCTCATCGATTGAGGGCTCCGAAAAGAAGCGGTACTCGTTGATGATTGGCCGGCAGAGGTACTCCTGCGCAAATCCCTCGGGATCAGCGGCCCGTTCCTCCTCGACCTGCCCGATGTTCATATCCGGCCGAACCGGTCGAACATCCTGTGTCAACAACGACGTGTTAATGTCGATCTCATCAGCCCCGTAGAACGACGGCTGCTTGATCGAGATAACGCCGACCTTCTCACCGGATTCATCATACCCGGTTGCAGTCCCCCGGTTGTGGGTCTGCATGAACAGATCATTCTGCACATTCGGCGTGCTGACCTGCACCATCTTCCGGTCGTTACCCAACGAGAGGAACGCCCCGAAGGCCCTCGAAACACCCTGTTGGTCTTCCATGAAGGCCATCTCATCGAGCATGACAGCCCGAGCCGGATCGTCACCACGTTCCGCGTCTGGATTCGCTGAGAATGCCTCGTAGTGGGTTCCGTTCCACAACTCCACTTCCCCGTTATTGTTGACCTCAACCGGGATCTCGACGCGGGCGTGCTTGATTAACTTCTGAATGTCGCCAATTCGGTTCTCTGCCTGCCCGTACTTCCGGGCGACAAACGGATAGAACGAATTGGGAATGAACATCCCCTCAAGCAGAAACGCGACCACATAGATGAACGAGTAGCCGATCCGCCGGCCCTTGTAGTTGTTAATCTTGTGCGCGTCACCGTAGAAATACGCGTGAATGGCCTTCCGTTGAGCCTCGAACAGATCGAGATCCCCGACCGTTCCCGTATCAATATCTTGAATCTGGAAGATGTCTTCTGCGATAAGATCAGGACGCCCCATCCACCGATCTTCTATGACCGACGAATCGACGCCAAGCTGCTCGGCGAAATCTTCCAACACATCCTCATCCATCAGTCAGATCGCAGTCTCTTTGATCGTGACCTGTCCCGTGAAAATCGTCGTCTCGTTGCCGTCCAAATCGTGAACCTCAGCCTCGTGGTAAAACGTGCCCAGCAAGGACTCTGAATCAGCCGGAACAAGGTCAATCTCAAACTCGCCATTCTCCGCGTCGGTTAGGTTGATCCCCGGCCCGGCGGATTCCTTCAAAACAAGTGTCTCGTCAGAGACCGTCTTCGCCAAGGCCCAAAATATCTCACTCTCACGCAAATCAATTCGACTCCCTTCGTGTGATTTAGTCGTTACATGGAGCGTCACCGAGTTGCCGGAATAGAGAATTACATCTGCATTTTGAATAGTCATCTTCGAAGAAGCCTCGTAATCTGTTATCTCCCGCTAATCTCTCCCAGCAATCGACTCTCTCGGGACACTCGTCCGAGCAGGTACAGCACAGTATGAGATGGCCCCGGCCTCGTCCGTACCACCAAATCCTGCACTCCCAGCGTGCCCGTAGCGGCGTTTGGTGAGAGTTGAATGGGAATGGTCACAACGAGCGGAGAAGTCCCACCAGCACCCACCTGTCCGCGTTCAGTGTCCACAGAAACCTGTCCGGGGTTGAGAAGCGGCCCAACGCCCTCAACAGACACCGCCGGCTGATCCAGATCCAATACCGTCACCCCAACCGAGCCAACGGCCGGGAACCCGACAACTGTGGCCGACCCAGCCAATGAAGTCGCCGCAACCGGGCCGGGAGAAGCCGCCGGTACATCGCCGGTAAGCATCAGAGAACCACCAGTCGCGGGGATTCTTACTACTTCAAGTTCGGCTGTCGGAACACGGCCCGTAGCCGAGATCGATCCACTACCAATCCCGGCTGTAACCATCCCCGGAACCGCCGATGCTGCTGAAGGGGCTGCTGCCATCAGGCCATCATCAACAGAGATCCCAACGAGGCCCACATCCATTGATACGTCCGAAATCGCCGCCGAAAGTGAGCCACCCATTAGGGCTGCACCAAGCGGGCCGGGAGCGGCAGTAGGAAGCGGAGTTCTCACCGAAACCGATCCACCACTTACCCCAGCAGCTACCGACCCCACACTGAATGCAGGATTCAAATGGCTCGTTACAAGCGACCCGGCACCCATCGTCGGTGAGACGGGGCCAGCGACCGGCTCGGCCGGCTCTGTACCAACCGCCCCGCTTGCGACACCAACTATCGAAGAGACCGAACCCGGAACGACGGTGCTGGGTGGTGCGTCAACGCTTCCAGATCCAACAGTCGCCGATGAACTCACCGCCCCCATACCAACAGTTACGACCGGATCAATCGTGGTCGCATTACCTGAAGTCGCCGTCGCGTCAATCGGCCCCAACGCGGTCGTAACCGGTTGGGAAGATACCCCGACCACGCCGGGGGAAATCAACGCACTCGTGGCTTGTGTCCGATACCCAGTATAGCCGGGAATAATGTCCGAGTACGTAATCGAAGCGTTCTCGCCATAGTAGTTGGCAGAGAACTCGACATTGCTCCATGCAGAGACGTTCTCTTGAACAATGGTCTGTCCCCCTACGTCGGGATCGCCATTCGGATCGGGCGCATTGTCGTTGAAAAACCAGTTATCCGTGATTGTTGCTACGTCGTCTGGGATATCCAGAATATTGACCGAGTGATTCGTACCGCCGTCCCATTCACGGATGACGCTCTCATCGATGTTATTGTAAATCTCATACCGGATTCCGGCCGGACTATGAGCGTCGATAGTGTGCATGACCTCTTTCGGCCCGAAGTGGTTGTATCGACAGACGTACCCCGGATTCTCGCCCGCTGTCGCCACCGAATGCCGGTTGTAATTGAAGTAGTTGTACTCAATGACCGGCGTACCGGAGTTGGCAGTGACGCCGTACCCGAGACCATCCCGGTTACACTCCCGAATGACGTTATGATGGACGTGGGCACCAGTCCCCACGTCAATGTCGATGCCAACGTAAGAAAAGCCCCGAATATCGCAATTGTCGATCTCGTCCGAACCGGTGATTTTCACACCAGACGCACTGGAACTCCCAGTTGTGTCGTCGCCGGGGTGTGCCCCCTCGATACGAAGTCCACAAAGCCGAGAATCGCCATTCAACTGGATCATCTTCGTCGGCTCGGCATCAGTATGCAGCAACGCGCCGGGTGCGCCATCAATGCCTCTGTCAGAAGCCAATGTCACCCCGCTTGGGACTGTCCGCTCAGTCGTGCCACAATCCAATGTGGCCGAACCGTCAATATAGAGTATATCGCCAGTGGTCGCCGATGCAAGCTCGGTATCAAGCTCACTGAGTGTCGAAACCGTGACTGTCGCATCCGCTTGGGCGACCGTATTCGGATAGCCTGAGCCCCCGCCAATAATAGGATCTGTCGCGCCAGCATTTGTGATCCGATACTGATCCGTCCGAAAGTAGCCGCCAGCCTCAGCTTCAGCCGAAATCTGAATGCCGTTCGACGGAAGTTGGACAGCCGGAGTCCCCGAAATTGACGACACCTCTGTCCCGGTATCTTCGTCAGTAATCGTGGCCGTAATCTGTCCAGCAGACCCACCAAGGGTGCCATCGTCCCACGTTAATTCGACCGAATAGTGGGTATTCGCGCTGTAATCAACGCTGAAATCAACGCCGAATCGCTCATTAGAGCCGCCCAAATACCACAGGCCCAGTTGGTTGCCATCAACGTCAACGTCTAACCGATACTCCTCTGATCCGTCATCGGAAATCCCGAAATAGAACCAGTATCGGTGAATGGAACTTGTCTCGGTCGTCCCCAGACTACTCTCAATATCGAACTTCCACGTATCGCCCGGAGCCGGGTAGTCCGAAAGCCCGTCACCGGGATAGCTAAGAAGGTCGTCTTTTGCGCCCGTAATTTCGATGCCAGCCGTTCCATCCGTGACGAAAGAGCTTCCAAACGTCCACCCCGATCCGTCATCGGTTTTATTGGGATATTCGGAGAAATCTCCGTCCTCGAAGGAATCAAAAATCGAGATTTCAGTTGCCATAGAGCGTAGAGACCGCTGTTAGTTCAGATTCAAGATGCCTTCAGCAGCCCAATTCAGATTCACGTCACCGCCGTTGGTGGTCAACGGGAACTTATCCGCTGTAATATGGGCAATAAGGGGGCTGTCAGTGTCGTCAGTCACCGACTTGAACAAGAGCATACCCGTAATATCGCCGAACTCAGCATCAATATACGACAGATCATCGCCATCGAAAACAGCCTCATCATCAGTAAGATCGGTCGAGGTCGTCGGCGTCGAGATCGTCTTCCGCGAATAGCCGCTCCCAGAACACTCGGTCGCCGTCGAGCCGTTCAGCACATCGTCAACGAACACATGGCCGTCAATGTCCGGTGTATAGCCACTGCCGTCAATCAGCGCGACTTCGATAGTATCGCTGGTGAGGTTGATCGAGCCGTCGAATAGAAGTTTCTTGAAGTTGTTGTAGATAGAAGTCATTGTACTGAAAAGTTACTGCCAATATGCCAGATTGCAGACGATCTCCTCGTGGCACATCAGCCACGATCCCTGCTTTGAGTCATAGCCGTTCCCGTCCCAGAGAACGATAAGCCCCGGCTCGCCCTTTGGCGATCCGTGAGAAGCCTCGCGCTCGTGGATACTCATCACGTTCACATCTTGAGGCGTTTCAATTCCCTCGCCCGAACCCGCGTGTGAGATCGCCATTACCCGGTCTCCGAGTGCTGCCCGAAGCGGTCGGGATCGTATTCCGTGCTGTCGTCGTTAATCAGAGATGCCCCGACCTCGGCGAACGACTTGAACGCCTCTGTGGCATCCTGTGCCGTCTCATTGGCAAGGCGTTTCTTCCGACTGATCCCGAGATTGTCCTCCATTTTCATAATCAGCTTGCGCTGACGTTGCACCATATCGGACAGGTAGTGCGGGATCTGCTCGTATTCCACCTCGCCGTTGGGGCCAAAGACCTTCTTCACGTTGTCTTCGCCCTCGTCGATCAGGAATCCTTCCGCCCGCTCTGCTCGCACGATCTCGATCCCAAGTGCGTGGAACTCGTATTCCGCCAAGGGGTCTTCCGAAACCTCAACATCATAGGCTCCGGGCCACTCGCCGACAACCCACTCGTAGAGAGCCTGATCGGCGTCACTGAAGTCCGATTTCAAGTTCTCTCTGGTGGCGTGGAATCCGTGTGTCATGTTAGCTAAGGGATCGAGGTTCGACGGATCTCCCGCGCCGCCGTGATGCTTGCAGATGTGTGTCTCGTAGTCCAGATCGCGGGAGAAACAATAGCGATCCGGCCCGTCGTAGTCGTCTGGTTGTCGGGGGATTTTAGCAAGACAAAAGCAGTCTTCGAAGTCGTACAATTGTCCCCGCTTGGTCTCAGCAAAGTTCTCGCGCCGTTCTCGCACTTCGGCGGCGGTCTTGCCGGTGACTCCTTTCGATGCCATGTAAGATAGATTCTCAGAAAAATCGACAGTGATAGCCGGGACTGAAGAAGGGAAAACCAGAACAGAGAACCCCCCACAAAAGACCCGAACCAAATCAGCCCACTCAGAAAAAACCGACCTAAAACAGTGAGAATGAGGCTTTCCCCAGCAATTGTGGAGAAACCCAATCCGGGAACCGTCCCGAACACCATTCAAAACAGAATAAGAGAAGAAGAACTGGAACCGGAACTTGGTGGGCTTCCGACTGTTGCTCCGACTCCCCTCACCCTTACTAATAGACGACCTTTTATATACCCCCTCGCAGAAAGTAGCTCGCTTCGTAAACTATTATATCTAAAGTGCAGTAAACGGGCACTACGGGTCGTGGTCAACTCAACCGCGATAGGCAACGGTTGTTTTCACGGCCACGTCCCGTACATACATTCTAAGCGCGACAGGGATAACACCCTCACATGGTGAAGTAAACTCGACTATAATGTCCCAAGTTATCCCTGTGCGAACAGTAGAGGAAAATGCAATCTCAAAAACCGCCCACCGTGATAGGCAATCCGGGGTGGCGGTTTTTGGGCTTGCTACCCATTACGGGGAGTGCCCAAAGAAATGTTCCCTCTTACTGAGTTTTAGTGTTTCGAACACGACGGATAGCCGATACAGTTATCCCACCACCCAGCGTTCTTTGAAACGGGATTTCTACTCTGGTTGGGTAGCACCCCAAACTTTCAGAGACCCTGACCCCGGCTTTCCTCTGGGGTCAGATACTCTGCTTAATATGGCGTAGAAACATCCATAAATGGGTTATTGTGATTAGGAGAGGACTCGGAATAACAAATACCAAGCAAAACATCTCGTCGGAATCGAGAAAAACTATTAATCTACATTACACATTAGAAAGAAGAGACAGTAACCGATCATGGTTCGTCGTAAAAAAATTGGCATATTCATCATATTCGGCTCGGTTGTTCTTGCTTCTTCACTCTTAATCGGGTATCTAATTTCAGAGAATTCTAAATATGGTTTAATAAGTTCAATCTCTGCGGTGTTTATTGGTGGAAATATGCTGGTTGGTCTATATCAATTGGTTTCTACAGATCGTAATCATACAAATATAGGACTTGGTGAGAAACAAGACCAAGACTCGAAACAAAATGAAGAGGATGACTCTCAAGAAACAGCGAAATCGAACCAGATCGGGCCCAGTAAGAGTTTGCGCCCAGAACAGATACAAGCACAAAATGAACTTATCAGGACTGCTTACGACGAATTTGAGGAAAACCCGTTTACATTTATGTTAACCTACCAAGCATCCGGGGTTGTTGAAGAAGTTGCAGAACAAATCAATGCAGATAAGGAAATTGTATCAAAGGTTTGGCAATTCTGCAAGGACGATGAATACTTTCGAAAACGTGGTAATTCGTGGAGATTGGCTCCAAAAGCACTATACCGCGCGGAAGAGCTTGGTGTAGAAACACGACTGGACGAAGATATTCAAGACAAAATACTCAATTCGTTATTACAAGAATATCGGGACAATCCACATCATTCACCAGTGGGCCAAGAAACACTCCTCGAAACTATTGCCGGAGAGAAAAAAACGATCCTGCAAAATCTCTGGTTCCTGTGCGAAAAGAACTACGTTGAGCGAGAAGGCTATATTGGCGGAGCGTGGTTTGAAATTACAAAATTAGGACGACGAGTAGCTGAATAGGGCTCTCTCAATTACCAAGTTTTCGCTGTAGATACTTTTTGCCACCCGTTTCCAGCATGGTCTGCCATTGGGGGAACTCGGTGGTCTGGTCAACATAATCATCAAATTCTGACTCGGGGATAGCTTCAAAATCTTCTTGACTCTCTACTGTCCACGTAGATTCTTCGAGAAATTGGTCAAAAGACTCGAATTGAGTATACATTTTCATAAATTCGGGAGGGAACATCTCCTCCATCGGTACACCACCTTCAAGATCGGCTATATCTTCTAAGTGATCTTTAAGATTATCAAGGCCTTCAATTTCAAATCCCATGTCAGTACTTTAGATAATTAACCGAAAAAAGTCTTTCTTCGGTAATTAAAACGCATAGAAATTCGAACGTCTTAGCCGAACTAATTATTGATAGACGAAGTGTGGCGTTTCTTTCTTATTGTAATCGAGCGGGCCGAGATCGACTCATCTGACTATCAAAATTTGGGGATATTTTTCGAGGCAAGTAACGCACTTTCAGCCACCCCAGTAGCTTCCCAGTGTCAAAACCCCGGATCGCCGAGCCCACCCGTGGGTATGGATCGCCCCCGATGAGAGACGGATCGCCGGCCCCAGTGTCGATACATCACCGACCGGCCCCAGTATGATCGGATCGCCGACTGGCCCCAGTCATGCCCACATACATAATCGCCCCCAGATAGCTCACAGTTATCACGCATAGGGCCGGATTGATTCCCCCACAGAGAGCCCACAGAAGCCCGAGATAAGCCACCTACCGCCGGCCGACACACCACACATGCCGCCCCAGAGAGACCGGCCCCAGCCCGCAGCCGGCCCCAGAGCCCGCAGACACCCGACACAGGCCCCAGAACACCAATCTTCGGCCCCCGCCACACTTCGCCCCAGATCCACCCCAAACAGAGGGTTTGATACAACTTTTACACTCTTGAACTAAAGAACGACCTGATAGCATACCTTACTCAGATAGCCACAGAACACCACCCTGACACCCCCAGCGTCCGGTCTCTATTTTACCTACCAGAATACTTAACTACCGTGTTGTTTATATACTTCCCACCCTGATCCTTTGTTGTCGATGAAGGGATGACACCCGGAGACTTTTGAGATGTTCGCCCCCGGATGAATGCCTGATTCTATGGTCTCTCAAGGAGCCCAGAAAACGGCCGATCCGTTCGGGGGTGGTTTGATTCGGTGTTAGGAACCGGGACATAGCTGATAAATGAGCCCGAAAAACGTCCGAACACACCCCCGTAAGGGGATTCACGTAGGACATACACACGTCTCATCGGCTTGAGACACGCACCCCCCACTGTGGGCATTCGTCCACATGGAAACCCCTCAATTCGAGGAAATTGTCGGATTGAGACCGGGAATGTTCACCCCACCGTATCATCCAAATCTCATCATATCGCCCCTTTCCGAACCGACCGGATCGACCGGTTGGGTACTTGAAATAGATTAACCCTCGTGTGAATAACTCGTGAATTATCTCGATCACGCCCCCGTCCTATGGTAAGGTGTGATCGTCCTGTTGAAAGACGGAAAACTGAGAGCTGTCTAACGCTTAAATAGGGAAATATCTATAGTCTCATCGAACCGCCACCCCGAACTGAACTGTAAGGGCCGGCGAGATGAAAACCCAACCCACAGACATCCGCTTACCCGTATGCCAATCTGGTGATACTCAGGGGCGTGGTGGAAACCACGAATATATCCGACATTCGAAACCCTCCGGGGTTTCCCTCAAGTTTTCAGGATACACCTTAATGAGTAAACAACTTTATCCGGTATTGCCCCTCCGGGGGACATTGTAATGATTGCTGGGGAATTGGCGACTGAAACCGCTAAAAACGGACAAAACTGAAAACGACGAGGAACTACCTGATGGAACACTTAGATAGCAGTAAAATACGGTCGAAACAACCCCCACGGGGTTGTCTGGGTGGAATATAGCTTACACCCACCGACGAGACCGGAGCTACCCAACCCGAGCGATACCCGTAAGGTATCATAACCCCAACCAATGAGAGACTTCCCTACCCGCAACCGTAGCACCGACACCGAAGCCACCGACGACGAAAGCGAAGCATCCCCGATATACGACGGTCGAGACGACGATCAGGAAGCCTACTGGCAACTTGTTGAAACCGAGCGATTTCTGACGAAACTGTGTGTCGCCGAAGACGTAGCAACGAATGACGACGGCGGTGTCTGGTTCAAAGACGCCGAAGGTGAAAGCCCGCTCGCCGACGACGGCCTGTTTTACTACAGAAACAAGAAAGAGCTGGGTGAACAGCTCAAAACCGAACGACAGAACGGCGACCGGCCGGCCGACCAAAACCTCCCGAACTACAAAGACCAGTTCGGAACTCCCGAATGGGAACACGACGAGCTGACGGCCGACAATTGCGAGGAAATTGGCCTCGACCCCGATACGTTCGGCGACGACGAGGTAATTCACCTCCCAGCAGCCTACGAACCCGAAACCGACGACGACGGCCACCTGCTTGTCTGGTACGAAACTGATAATCAGTCAGAATGCAGCAAAAACGACGTATTAGCAGCCCTCAATGACACCGAAGGCATTGGAGACAAAACGGCTGGAAAGGCTCTTAACTCCCTGATCGACGCCGGAATTGTTGACTGCTAACGGCGACCGGCCGCTGTGGGATTTGGAATCGTAATCTGGGCTCATACCCCAGCCACAGCCTCGGCGATCTCCAAAAATTGGAGGTTGCTACCCAACCAGATGTACCAGAACGAATGGAACCAGAAGCCGGCCGGGTACTACGCTGATATCAAAACGAAAACGACCCACGACACACGACAAGCGGAGGAAAGACGCTTTTCGACACTCGTGGAAGCCGAATTGCGGAATATGGGCCTGTCAGCCGTCGATATTCCGACCGCTGATGAAATCGAGACGGCCGAGGAAATTGCCCGAGGGAAATTCTAATGAGCGAATACATGGCGACCTACTGGACGGCCCAGAATAGTGATGAACTCGAATACGTCGGCGATGATCGGGAACTCGAAACTGATGGAGACCTCCAATGGTAGAATTTGAAGCCATACAGGTTGTAATCGACGGGAAAAACGCGACTGAAAGCGGCGAGTACGAGATCCGGGCGGCGAATGCTGATGGAAAAGTGAGAGAGTTTACGGCCGGTGCGTTGAATCTCAATGGGTTTGGATTTGCGACGGCCGGAACTGAAATCGGGGAATACGGCGAAACGGTGACGATTGAACAAGCAGACGGATCGAGATATCTCAATCTCCGAGTTATGCCCAACAAGGAGATTGCCTAATGGGAGTTAGAGCATCTGTAAGCAGTTAGCCACCTGTTAAGAGTAAGAATGTTCCCCACCGACAGACAGCCTTACAGTACAGCACAGTACAGCACAGCACAGCTTACAGCATAGCAGCCACCGATACAGCT
Source organism: Halonotius roseus (assembly GCF_006861655.1). GTDB lineage: Archaea > Halobacteriota > Halobacteria > Halobacteriales > Haloferacaceae > Halonotius > Halonotius roseus. The sequence goes on from NZ_SESI01000001.1 coordinate 509,448, forward strand.
ATATCTGTACTCTGTGTCTTTAGAGTGTAGAACCTTTTCCGAATGGCGTATCCGGTGTTCGATTCATCGGCGGAGCCTCGGCCCAATGTAGGGCCACTGAAACCCAACCAGAGAGATGAATCTAAAAGAAATACTTGAAGCCGACACAGCCGAAGACATAGAATCGAGAATTGAAGAATCCGAGGAAGAGAAGGCAGCCGCCGAGCTGCAAGCCAAACGGGATGCAAGCAAATACGGCTCCCTCATTGCATGAGAGATTTTCCAACTTCGAAACGACACAAAACAACCGAGTCTGATTCGAAGTCCGACGACGAGGAGCCCACATTTTCGGATTCAATGACCGATGCCGAATTGGAGGCTGCGATCAGAGAATACCAAGAATGGGTCGCCGAGAATTATCCCCTCGACATTACCCTCGAAGGTATTCCGGTCGATATTTCGACCCGATTGAAGCGAACGGCCGGGAAGGTATCCCACATTCGGGGCTCAGATAACGTCAAACGAATCCGATACGCGAAGAAGGCCTACCAGAAATGGGGCTGGGAGAAATTCGCCGAGACGATTCGGCACGAATTAATCCACGTCCACACGATTCAAAATCACCAGACTGGCGGCCACGGTCGGCTATTCAAAGCTAAAGTGCCCGATCTCGACACCACGCGGCACTGTGAAAGTTTTGCCTCTGATGATGCCAAATATAAGCTGTTCTGCACTGGGTGCGGCACGAAAGTCGCTGAATACTTCAAAAAGTGCAAGACGGTGAAAAATCCCGACCGCTACCGGTCGAAGTGCTGTAAAGAGTCGCTCCGCGTCGAAACTCAATGACAAAGAACCCCAACGAGATCGACATCATCTGGTGCGACGGATCGGATGCCGAAACGGAGACCGTCGAGAACGTCGAAACATGGTGGTACGAAGATAATGATCTGAAAATCGAAAAGCAGTGCGGCACGGTGAGAACGTTCCCCAGCGGCGATGTTATAATCGGCTGACTGCGCTCGATTGCTACCCAACCCATACTAATGACCCACCGACAACAACCCCGGAGCTACAGCTACAGAATCCCCCTCGATGATCGACGTGCAATGCGGAAAATCCACCGACTACAGGTGCTTGAATCGGGATACTGCATTCAGGAAATCCCAGATCGAGACGTTCCCAATTCAGAGGCAGTCAAGAATTGGAGCGTCAAATTCTATCAGTCGAACGAACGGCGAGATTTCAAGACCGGAGATATTACCGGCGGCACCATCCCCGGACTGCACAAATACCGATACTCACTGGAATGGGAACCGACGCCGGAAACTGAACTGCTCGAAATGCGAAATGGAAATTCGGGCGGCACCAAGATCCGGGGCGAGAAATTCATCGGCACCCACGATCCACGACTCCCAGATTACGCGCCGGTCTCGACAACCGTTCCGTGGACACCAACGGAAATTACGGCGATGTTCAACGGCGAACGGGTACCTGATCGGGTGAACTACGGCCATAACCCTCCGATGATCGAGGCCAAGACCGCCCGACAAACGTACCGCGAGCTAATCGACACCGCAGCAAAGATTGGCTTAGAAGAATGCGAAGCCAAACTAATCGAGTTCGAAAATAACTGCGACCACGATCATACGATTGAATCAGAATCCGAATACGGCGATGTTGGATTCTGCGAGGACTGTGGTAAATCGTGGATCGACACCAGCGAGATGGAAGCCGACGACGTGACCATCGTCGGATCGACGGCGTGATTCGAATTTCTGAGCGAACGAAATTGGAAGTGACGCTCGGCATTCTCACTGCATTCGTGACGGTTCTGTTACTCGCAATACTACACTAATGAGTTCTAAGACAACGACATTCGGCAGCTTCGAGACGATAACGCACAAAGAGGAAAATGAACTGTGGCAGGAATACGAACACGACTGGCCGGTCAGTTCGGTTCCCCGGAACCCGGCGATGTATGAACCGGCCCCAGCCGTCAGAGAGAGCTTCAGGAGCCACTTCTTACAGAAGTTGGATACACTGCCCGGCGACCGCGAAAACCGCTCACGGATCGTCCGCAACCTGATTGAGAACGGGACGGTGTACCCGGCGGAGGAGGATAATCGCTACCGGCTATTGTGGACTGATCCACAGGATTCGGAGATGTATTCGCTGATCGTTCACCTTCGAGGTATTGCATTCGCGTCTGAATCGGCGAATCACTACGCGGTGACGGTGTACAGAATCGAGTAAGACCCCTTCTCAGTAGTCTGAAATATGCATGAAAGCGGTGAGAAGACGCGCTACCCAACCTATGAAAAAAGAAACACACATGATGGCGAAATGGATCTGCCCGTGCGGTTGTACCTTGCTCCGAGAACGATACCATGAGGGAATCCCAGAACACACGGGGTGTGGAGACCTGACCTACCTCGAAGACGTGGAAGTCCCCTTGTGAGTTGGTTCGTCTTCACTGAAAACGAGCTGACGACCATTCAGAACGCCGGCCACCCCGATCTCGCCGCCGATCTCCGCAATCGCGGTCGGTGGACTGCCGACGACACCCTGTTAGTGAATGCAACCGGCCCAGAATCGTTTCTCTTGGTCGGCTGTTACGAGAAATACCCCCGGCGAATGGCGATTGATCCGCCGATAAACACGGAACCAGACACCAAATGAGTGCTACCCAACCAACCGACGAGCGGTTCCAGTACAGTGAGATGAACGAGGCCGAAGCGTACAATTACCTTGCTCTCGATTTCGGTCTCGAAGAAATCGGGACGTGGGCCGACCGCAACCACATCAAAAATTCCGTTGACGTTCTCTATTACGCCGACGCCTTCGGTGATTTGGAACACGCAATCCTGCTCCAAGCCTTCGACAAATCGCTTCCAACCCAAGTGTATGAATCCCTCCTCGAAACCGGCTGGGATCTATTCGAAGCGGTGAACTGTGCCGACTTAGAGACCTTCCGCTGTCCCGGTTGCGACACCGAAATGTGGGAAATCGAAATTGACGAAGGGCACTCCTACACCAGCCGAGAATGGATTGACGAATACGGAAACACATCTGAGTTCGTTGAGTTCGTCGATGATCCGGCCGGCCGAATGTGGAATGCTGACAGAGAAGCCGACCACAGCCCGGCCCTCTGTTGGTGTTGTTCGAACGATGTTCACTACGATTTCCCCCGGCGGCTCTCCGATTCGGGAAGTGTCGTTGTCCATTACGGCGAGACCGATGAAGTATCGGCTTTCGCTGTCTGGAACGGACTCGTTCGCTGGGAAGAAGACCGCTTCGACAGTTGGAACGCGGGCAATTGGACTGACCTGCTGAACGTTCCCGGCGATACCAAAGACATGGCGCACGCCTTTGCGACCAGTTCACCAGCCGAATTCATGCAGTCTGTCGGCTACGTCAAACTCCACGAAAGCGACGTACTGGATGCACTCCCCATTCGCCGAAGCACACACCGATATCGAAGTGAATATCGAGCAATCGTAGCTGGGTGGGCCGAGAGCGAGGAAACGAACCCTGCCCTTGGATTCACCTACATCATCGACTACACCGGCTACCGAAGCCCGTCGTTCTGGGTTGCCGAAGACAATTACGACGAGCTGCTGGGCGAGCTGGTTGACCAGTATATGCAGGAGTACAGTCGGTAATGCCGTGTCGGGAATGCGGTGAATCGGCACGAGCGAAGCATGATGGAGCCGCGATAGGATTGTCGTATGACGACGACGGAACGGCTCACTACTACTGCTTAGACTGTGTGATTGGCGAGATGCAGAAAACCCGAAATGAATGACCACCACCTAACGGCGACGGAGTACCGAGCAGAGATTGAATCATCGGCTGAATGTGCTGTCGATGAAATTGCAGACTACACTGATATCGATATTGGATCGGACGAATTTGAACGGCAGTGTATTCAGGAAGGTGAACTGACGGCCGACTGCCACCAGTGGTCGATTTACGCCGGATATTCGACCGACATTCTACGACACGCGAAAAATGATCCCGAGGAATGGCAGTGTTTCGTTGATCCAGAAATGGAAACCGACCACCGACACGTTCTCAAAACAATGGCATACTGTGCATTCCGTATGGATCTCTACGAAGCCGTCGTTGACGAAGTAGAGGCCCGCAGAGAACAGTCTATGGTTGTTGCCTGATGGTGTTAGAACCCGGCGACCGATGGGTGGGACTGGATACCCTTCGGGTAATCGACAACGCAACGGGCGATGTTCTCACTGATGGCACGATTATTCTGGATATGGATATTGACCCAGATGCGGGTGTAGTCGAGATCATCGTATCGAGCGACATCGGATAGCAGAGCGACATTCTCAGCACAGTTTGAAAATGAATGAAAGCGGTTAGAATGTGCTACCCAACCACCCCCAATGAGTACCCAACATGAAACAGCCAGCGACGGCAATGTATTGACTGAGAACACGTTCACATTCCTCCAAGCAGCCGGCGCGTCGGGAGAATTTCTTGAGTTCCTTCGACACGACAACGAGAGTTCGATACGGCGATCCGTGCAATCGGATCTCCGACATGGTGCCCTCAGCGGCGATCCGACAGAGTACGCCCCGCTCGGTGGGCATTTCTTCGACAATCTCTGGGAAGGGGACTTGTTCGGAGCGTGGCGGCGAGCCGACCCAGCTAACCGCCGAATTATGCGTGACGTGTTCGGTGAATCGACAGTCATAGCAGCGGCAGTGACCGGCGGATTGAATCGAGAAACAGCAGCCCAGTTCGTGAGTAACTAATCATGAAAGCAGAAACCCAACCAGAGAACCAGAACCGAGCGTTTGACTTTGCCCGAATGTTCGGCGTTTCATCGACAAATACGACTGGCGGCAGTCTCACCACGCTGAAAGGCGTCTCCGATTCGGATCTCGAAACAATCGAGAATCCCGCTTCCGGGCTCGTCGATCCACCGAACGTCGTCGGGATGTTCTTCGATATTGACGACTGGAATCACACCATTCCACACGGGCTGATCGAGAACACGAAACACCCAGCGCAACACGTCGAGGGGGTTGAAGACGGCAAATCGCTGAAATTCACCAGCGAGGTCAACAGTACCGTCTATCTCACAACCGAGTACATCGAGCAGATCAGCGATCTGATCGGGAAAGATATAGAGAAGCACCCTTCGCTGATTCTGATGAACCGGGTTGACGAGTTCCCGGTACTGGTACGAGATACCCAGAGTGAAGGAACGATCATTCTCGCACCCCGACTCCCACCGGAAGAGCAAGCCTGATGGTCGGTTCAAATTACCCGGACGGAATGACGAGCCGGGACTTTGTCCGTGCCGGAATCGACCAACCCCACCACCACGAACACGAGTGGCGAGAAGATCAACACGACCAGCCGATCTTCGAAGACGGCGCAGCGATCTTCTTCGAAACCTGTGGCTACGCCGAAGGCCGGTATGGTGAAGGCTGGGAATGCGATGAATCCCGAACGATTCGATGTGAATTAGATCGGATCGAGAAGACGCGGGACGGAGGTGCTTCAATCACCTTCTTACCGAGCCATGAACAGCGGAATCCGATGCTGTTCGAAGACGCACTTGTGGGGCTTGAAACCAACAAATCCCACGTACAACTGCTGGACATAGACCCACCGAACGACTACGGAGACGGGTTCGTTCGGGTACAGAGCGGCGACTACATTCTGTGGTTCAGTCAATGAGAGAAGTACAATTAGCGACAGTAACGATCCCGGTTGCACTGCTTGTTCAAACAAACATGACGCCCGAGGAACGAAAGGAATCGATCTGTCGAAAGCTTCGCCTGTCGGAGTACGCTGAGGATCTGGAATTGCGACCGGGGCTCTACACCGACGCCGTTGATCTCACAAGCGTCGAAACCATCGCGGAAGCCGCCGAACGCCGTATGGGACAGGCCGAAGCCGCAGCCGAAGCCAAGCTCGACCGACAGCGAGAACGCTACTTCGACCGACACGGACACTTCTAATGGAGAACTGGCACCTGTTGGCCGACTGCTCGAACTTTCTCAAGTGGCAGTACAAGGATACCCCCTACCGCGTTGTGGCGACACTCCACGAAGATCGAGGCCACTGGCGAGCCGTCTTTACCTCGGTCTATGCTGGTGACTCCTATCTCATTCGGGGGGCCTGTGGGGGTGCTGGCGGCGGTCGAATGATGGCGAAAGCAGCGGCGACGAATTGGATGGCCCAGAATCCCAACGGCTGCTCGCCACCGGGAGACTACGGCCGATGAGCGACCGATGAGCGACCGATGTAACCAGTGCGGTGAACTCCGAGGAGCCCACAGCGAAGATCCTCATACACTGGAACCAACTGTCTGTCCGATTCTTAGAGCCCAGAAAACCACCCCGCCACAAGAACACAGTCAGTCGCCGGCCGGTCGGTGCTGACTGCTTCTTCGGAGTTTGAAATATGCATGAAAGCGGTGAGAATGCGACCTAACCAGACCCCCAATGAGCATTGAAATCAACACGGAAACCGGCGGCAGTATCGACACCGATGACACCACCGAGACGATTCCGAACCCAGAGCGAGGGTGCGGATACATGGAAGATGCCAAAGCGTACCTCAAATCAGATGTATCTGTTGGCGGCTCGCTCCCGGCGTTCGTTGAGTTCCAGCAGCCGATCCCGTTCAAAGAAAACCGGAAGCGGTCTTACACGCGATTCCCCGGTATCCAATTCGAGCTGTCGGTGACAGGAACCGGTGGCATGACCGAGACCGAACCAGTCGGCGAAATATGGGAACACGTAGATCGAATGGAAGCCGACCGCCCAACCGGTGAAACAGCCGGCGAGATGGTAGCCTTCCACAGTCAGGATCTCCTTCTCTCAGTCGGGAAGACGTACTACCCCAATGTTGACGAGTTTATCGAGGAGACCAAGCAACATGGCGTCTCGAAGGCAATCTCCGTAACCAGCGGGAATGCACCCCCAGCAGTGAATCCCGGTCGAACCCGGCTGTTCTTGATTCACCCCAACGCCGTCACCGTTGATCGAGAGATCGAGACCACGGTGGGCGAGATGAATGAAGACGACGAAATTCTGGACGTTGATGTTGAAGCCAGCCGCGTCGAAGACCGCTTAGTGGATATTGATGACGACGTTGGTGTAACGATCAAGCGAACGCTGACCGTCCCCGGAATTTTCGGCTACACGTATCTGAGTCGAGTCGTGTACACCGAAGATACGGATGGCAATGTTCCGGCCTATATTCAGGAATACGAAACCCTCGGCGACCTCGATGTAGTGAAAACGGGCCGGGAAGTCCCCTTCTCCGAACAAGGCGACTCGCTGGAGCTGGACAACGAGTTCCCTGAAATTGCGATTCGATCTGCCCTGTTCGATTCAGTGCAGAACCCAGAGCATCAATTGGCTCTTGAAGCTCCAAGCATCGAGAACATGGAACGAGCCCCACTCGGTGAGCTTGTCGAACGCGATACTGTCCTCGGTATGGAACCACCCGCCGATGAAGACTACTACCGAACCGGGGAAGGGGCCTTGGCGACAGTGAACCTCGACGACGAGTTCTACAAGATCCTGCCGTCCAACAACATCGCCCTCAATGACGAAACAAGAGAAGCAACGACGCATCTGGGGCCATACAAGGTCGTGGTAAGCTCACCAGTCGGCGGTGAATCACGGCTTATTGACGTGTTCAACACCCGATAGAGGTATATCCATTGGCAGCTAATCCCACACCAAGCAGTTACGATTGTTCCAATGAGCTACCCCTGTAAACACGAAGGCGATGGATACGTAAGCAAGACTGAATCCCACTACGGCACGATCAACGTGTGGACGTGTGGCGACTGTGGAGCGGAGTTTTCGCTTGACGAGAAGCCTTCGAAAGCAGTATATAAATAATCATTCTTGTAGACTTTTCGCACAACACTTCTAAGTCTAAACTCTATTTGTGGATGGCTACTGTATCGATGTGCCACACTAACCTTAGAAGAGGCTAATATTCATATGGACAGAACATAATGCCGAGATAATGGACTCAATCGATTGGGTAGGGATTGGGCTAATTCTCGCCGGGGCAATAATCTCTCTCACGGGTATTGGCCTTGTTGTAGGCCTCCCAATGGTTGGATTGGGTGTGGGAATAGTGTTTTTGAATCAGATAGCAAATGGTCTGGTTGGTGTTCTTGGTCTTTTGACTGGCCGATCAACTTCTCAAAATAATACTCAGAATAAGAACAAAAGTAGTAGTGAAGTCCTGTTCTCGGGCAGAGATCATGATGGCATAAAGAAAGGAGAATTCATCCATTATGATTTCGATGTAGATCAACCTGCGATTTTAGATTATACAGTGGAATCTTTAGGAGAAGGCGACATAAATGTCCTACTAACTACACAAGATGAGCTGGAAAGATTTGATTATCAAGAAAATATCCAAATACTTGAAAAAGGATCTGAATATAGCACGAACAAAGCAAATGTACAGACTCGAATTAATCCAGCCAACTATTCAATTATAATTGACAATACAGGAAGGTTAGGTTCAGATACCGGGGGAAAAGACGTTGATATTGAGATATTATACGAGATACGCGAATAGTTTTTGAAGGACATTTACCATTCATTGAGATAATAATCGGAGGATTTCGGACGATAATCAGTTGTTATATAATCAAACTCGGTTATTTATTCATGCTGATGGATTGAGTCAAACCAGTCACAACAATCCTCTATAATATTCTTCACTTCTTCCATCTCTTCTTCATTCTGCTGAAGTTGGGTTATATATCCGTATTCGTGAGTCAATAGATTTCTTTTCTGTTTGAGATCGTCAAAAGCTTCTCTGTGCTGCTTATCAATGATTTCCTTCTCGTTGCATTTATCGATGTACCATCCAAGAGTTTTGTTACCACAGACTTCGCTAAAAGCGCGAGTATGTATTTCGAAATACTGAATTAGTTTGTTTCGTAGAATAGCTTCTGTCTTCGTAGCTGTTAAAAGAAGTGCAATATCAATATTACCTTCAGCTAAATTTTTATTAATTCGGTTAGGGTCTGAAACAATCAATCTTTTTTCAGCGATACTTCCATCGTATTCGTCTTTAAACGTATTATTGGAATCGTTTTGTTGCATATAATAAGATGGGATTGAATCACCAAAGATTCAATGGTGAATATGACTTCTGCACTCAACAACCAGAGAAATGACAATTATCGCATGAAATCATAAGCAGTTATTCTGTGATAACCGAGACATTATTATCAACTCATCCAGATTAGAAGGTGTCCAAATCAGTATACTTGACCAGTCAGAATCGGTGAGATGGCGTAGAATCTAACGAGGCGAAAATCTACGCGCCCAGATCGATTTCGATTTCAAAGACGTGTGTTGGGTCGCAGAAAAAACAACGCTCACCACACGCCCCCTGTGGCTTCTCAGTAGAAGTCACTCAGCGTCCGAAAGTACCACCGATCAAGCAGTCGAAGACACTCTTGCGCGGCTTGCTCTCGGTCGCCAGCCCAGATGAAGTCCAACTGGCTGTACTTGAGCGGCCATTTGTCGGTCGTCCCGAGGACAGCGTTGGGGTGAATGTTCGAGTAGTAGCGATGATTCTCAACGTCGTGTCGGGAGCCTTCGATGATAACAACGAACTCGTCCATTGACTGAGCGCGTTGGATTTCGGCTTCGAATCGGTCTCGGTTGCTCCCGACAGAGGTTGCGAGATCGTTGATTGATTTGCGTTCGACAGCAAATCGATCTTCGTAGCCTTCGATGGTGTAGTCGCCTGTTTCGAGATGAACGGCCGTTTGATCGACGCCGGGGAGATCCCATTCGCGTTTCTCCCGCTGATCGAACACGACGTTCATTGACTGCAATCCAAGCGGTACTGCACTTTCCCGAAGGCACTGTGAACCAGCCCGTTGGTGTAGCCAAGCTCGGAGAGCAGGGCCGTGAACAGGTCGTCATTGGATGCTGGGCTCCGGGCGGGGTGATAGCCGCGTCCGTCTCGCCGAGCGACGACAGCGGCGACCATGATCGCTACGAGCGGTGTGTCGATGCCGGCCGGGCTGGATAGGTCTCGGAGGTTGAGTGTACCAAATTCGGTGCGGCCGATTGCTTTCTGGAATGGGCTCAGTTCGAGCTGGCCGGCGATGGCGTCGAAGACGGCGTTGTTGTCTTGGTCACGGAGTTGGGCTTTGTCGGCCCATTTGCCGGTGTAGATGCCGTCGTTGTGGCTGCGGAGTCGGGTATAGTGTTGTTCGAATGTGGCCGTCCCGTCGAGTCGGGTTCGTGACTCGTAGGTGGCGTCGTCGGGATGGAACTTGGTCGCGTTGTTCGTATCAGAGTTAGTGAGTGGCTCAGATGATTCTTCATCAAACATATAAGATTAGTGAGACTTCGGAGACAAGGAGAAGGAAAGGAAAGGGGACTACAGGGGATAGGATAGGTTGTGGTTCAGAGGGCTGGTATCAGACAGCTTCTCTGGATACAGACTGCTGGACTGTAACCAGAGGGCTGTAACTGGTGAGAATGTCTGCTTCCACTACTGCACAGCTTACAGCACAGTACAGCCTACAGCACAGTACAGCACTGCTTACAGTACAGCACAGTACCGGGCTGAGAACAGTATCGCTTACAGACAACACTGCATACAGTCATGGCACCAATCTATTGAGACCAGTAATGAACCAGAATACCTATCAGAACCGAAAGAAATCACGCAGTCCGACTACCGTCCTTCACTCTAAAGACGCAGAATGCATACTTAAGTGTATGGGGTCAAGATATTGACACAGATGACCGAATCCGAGACGGAGCGGCCTTCAGAACCGTGGAAGTACCCTTACGTGGCTGGCCTCATTGACGGGGGGAGTAACTTAACAGTCACCGTCAAGAAGGCCGAAGATACCCGTGTCGGATATTCGATAGTAATTCAGCTTCGAGTGAGCAATACCGATCCCACAATGTTGGGATTTCTCGACGAGTTCTGCTCGGAACACGGATTGGAACCAGTAACGAGAGATTCGGGTGACACGTTCGTTTTGTCGATCAACAAGCGGGACGATCTCCTTGAGCTGCTGCGGCTCGTTGAGCCCTACTTGATTGATCGGTTCCCCGAGGCTGAGATTCTGATGAACGACCTGTTGCCGGGGTTGAAAGCCGGGAAGGGGTCTTCGAAGGAAGGATTCTACGAGCTGATGGAATACGTGGATGCTATCCGAGCAGAGACAAACGCCGGCTCCAATCCGAAATACGATCAAGCGTATTTCGAATCTGAGTGGGATATGTAAGCGAACCCACCCCGTTCAGATACAGTTAATACGGCAGTCTGTGTCTTTAGAGTGAGGAAGTCACCCGAGACCCGTCCCCTGATTTTGCTATCATCTCAACCGGTGAGCCGGTGGTGTCCGAATTGCAGGTTGGATTGACGATGTATCTAATTTCTCGGTGAGTCGTGGGTCTCTCCCGACAACGGGGGAGAGGGTGGAGTGCCTCGACCCCCCAGACGGACTACAGAAGCGGTGAGTCTGAATGGGTGGTGTCTTGTGGCGATGGCCGCATGGACTCTTAGACGGCCAGTTAGATTATTCTCAAACATCCAATTAAATTTATTGGTGGTATGAATCACTTCTCAGTTCGCGGGCATTCTCACTCGTTTCAGTGTTGCTCTCAATGGCGGCTCTATGCCTATCCCTCTCGATAGGAGCGCATAGGGTTAGACCGGGTTCGATTCCCGGCGAGAGCGTGCAGTCATACGGTGACGGTGATAGATTAACGATCAACCAGAGCAATGCAGTGCGACCCAACCAGAACTAATGTCCCGAAACTACGACAGCTACGACGACGAAATCGAATCAAACGACGACAGCGACGACGAGTACGATAACGAGGAGAGTAAGAACCTCACCGTGACGCCGTATGCGGAAATCGAACTAACCCTTGATTCGGTGTTTGGAACGAGCAGCGATTACGGTGACGTGTTTGGGATCAACGCCTCCGATGTGGAGATCGTTGATGGCTGCCTCTATTACGATGAGGAGAAAGACAAGTACAAGGTGTTTTCGTGGAAGTCCGTGGTCGGGATGAACCCCGGCGACGGCGAGTTCACCGCTGACGACGCGAATCAGTTCTTGGTGAAGACCTACGGATCAACAGAGAAACGCTATGAACTGATCGCGGCTGTTCACCCCGACCACGATGAACCGGTCGGCATGGGAGACGCGATTATGTGGTACGGTGGGTCACAGAAGCACGGCCCGAAATCGGCCGCGAAGTCCTTGGCGCAGATCCTTTCGGCTCCCGGCCGAGAGATGGTTATCCGAGACGCTGAGGGCGATGTGTCCCGCGACATTGACAACTGGCTCGCTGACACCTCTGCTGACAATGTTCTCCGCGACGACCTCGCTGGTCGTCGGTTCGCGTTCTTCGAGATCAAGAAGGATTCCAACACGTCTGATCGAAAGTTCCACCACCCGATTGTGGAAGATGTGAAGACCGGGAATCAGGTGGCAGTGAACAACAGCAGCACGCAGTCAGAGATTGAGGATGCTGGTGAGGCTGCGGCGGCGACTGATGGCGGTGTCCCGCCGGCCGAGACGACTGAGGGCGTTCCTGAGCCGATCAGCGACTTCATTAGCAGTGTCCAGCAGTTCGATGATTTCTCGGAGGATCGTGCAAGCGAGATTCTTGCAGACTTCATCGGCGATGAGAGCTTGCCACTGACGCAGGATCTCGTTGACGACTTTGGTGGCGAAGAAGCCGTGATGGCTGAGGCCGGCTACTGATGGCGTCGGTCGGCGATATTTTGGTGTCCTACAGTCGGAAGGTGCAATTGGATCAGTTCGAGCCCGTTGAATACGGGATTGAGATGGAGGTGCAGATCGAGGACGGTGACGACCCGGCGGACGTGTATCGAGAACAGACCACCGTTGCCGAGGACGCTGTTGAGCGAGAGTTGGCCCGGCGGCTCGCTCGCAAGAAGGCTGACTCCGGCGACGACTAACACCCCTTCTCGGTAGTCTGAAAGATGCATGAAAGCGGTGAGAAGGTGCTACCCAACCACAAAAATCGAATGAAGACAATCGAAATCCCCGACGACGTAGCGGCTGCATTGTATCGAACGGCAAGCCCCGGCACGGAAGCCCCGGAGATGTTCCAGATCCTTGAGATTGGTCGGGATAACGGGCTGGTCGGTGAGGCTGACACGTATCTCACTTGTATCATTGCGATGGTTCGGGGGCAACTCGTGGTGCTGTATGGCACCAGTCGTGGTGGCAAGGACTTCGTTCTCGAAACGGCGTTCAAGGCCTTTCCGAGCGATTACGTGTACGAATGGCCGAATGACGAAAGCCCGACAGCCCCCTTCTACAACGCTGAGGAGATTAACGGCTACCCAACCCAATACTTCGGCGACATGGCCGGTGTCCAAGACCACCAAGAGAAAATTCTGAAGGCGTTTGGCGAAGGCAACGACGCCGACCGGTCGGTGACTGATATATCGGCGGCCGAGGGCGACGAGGCGAAAATGCAGAAGTTGGTCTGTCCTCGAACAACGTTCGCTACCTTCGCTACGGACAATCGTAATTTCGATTTCAATGACTGGCCCGAGGTTCGGAAGCGGTCATTCATGATCGGCGTTGACGGGTCGAAACAGCAGACTGAGAACATCATCATGCAGAAAGCGATTGAACACGCCGATGATACCACGCGGAATGTTGACCCGTTGACAGCGGCGAAGATCCGTGAGTATCTGGGGGCGATCCCGGCGGCGATGTTCACGGATCATCCGAACAATATGATCGTGCTGCCGGCATCTCGTGAAATGGCAGAGCAGAAGCCAATGCCGACTGAGTTCCCAGAAGCCCGCTTCGACTTTGAGCGGCTAATGAAGTACACCGAGACGGTGACGCTGATGAATCACGCCAACCGGCTGACTATCGATACTGACGCCGGCAAGAAGATGCTGACGACGCCCGGTGACGTATGGATGGCGATGAAGATCATGGGTGAGAATATGATTATCTCAGCTCTCAATCTCACCGACGAGGATCAGGCCGTGCTTCGGTTCCTCAAAGAATCGACCGGGAGCGAAGAACGCTCAACGATCCAGCAAGGGCTTCGGGCGGATGGCTACAATATCAACGACCGGGATGTAGCTCGCTCGCTGAAATCAATGCGAGAGAACGGTTACATCTCGATCAATGATAACGCGTCGGGGCCGAACTCCTACAGCCTCTCGCCGTTCCATAGCGTGACACAGGTCGAGGTCGGACTTGATTATGCAAAGATCGTCGAGGCGTGCCGGGAGAAGGTCTACGAAAAGAGCTACGTGCCGGATGTAGTGGCCGACTTCTACGCGGAGACGTTCTGTACGGGAGAGGGGCTGTTCCAACGAAATCCCTACACTGGCGAAGCCGTGGACATTACCGAGGATACCGAACTACAGGAGGTCATAGACGGCGCGACAGAGTCCGCAGAAGAGACCTTTGACGAGCCGATGTTCGGGTCGGAAACCAGTACGAACGACGACACGGCCGACGCCCAAGCCGAGGCGAAGACACAGGGGACGTTGGCCGACTGATGGACAAACGAGCGTACATCGAGGACGCCCTTCGGTTCTGGGCGTCAACGTGGCCGAGAAACGTCACGAAGTACCAGCGTCGGGCGACCTCGCTTCCAGAGGCAGCCGAGTTACTCATCGATGTTGAGGGCGATCCTGATATATCACCGTTCATTTCGACGTATTCCTTTCCCGAGGGACACACGAAGAATGGGAATATCCCACGGGTTGATCGGCTGTTCATTGATTTCGATGTGCCTGATACCGGAGAGTATCGGTCGGGAGTCGGTCGGGAAGACGCGTGGATTCGAGATATGAGTGCGTTACTTGTCCGGGTTCGAACGGTGGCGACGGTGCTGCTTGGAGGAAGCAACCCGGCAAGTTGGCAGGCCTCGTTATCCGGCCATAAGGGAATCCATCTTGATCTGGTGTTCCCACCCATTAGCACCCAGAACGGCACGTTTCAGCAGTTTCAGAACGGCATGACAACGTATGCGAATCTGATTGAAACGTATTTGAGCCGCGAAACGGAGATCGGCGATCTGGATGCGTACATTGATGTGTCGTCTGCCGATCTCGGTCGGTTGCGTCGTGTTCCGAATACGCTCCATTACGGGGCGACCGAGGCATTTGGCGAAGACCGCTTCTGTGTTCCAGTGACGCTCGGTGAACTCTCTCGGTTGAAGCCGGCAGAGTACATGACGTTGACTCGATCTCGTCGGTCGATTACACCGGGAATGAAGCCGACTCCCAATGAGAAAGCCGGCGAGCTGTTAGCCCAGCAGATTCGGGTTGCGGCCAAGGGGACGGGCCAATCGTCACATTCTCACCGAAGCTCAACTCGGGATCGTGCGCTGATAGCCGCGTATCAGGCGGCCGAAAACGAGAAGATCGGTGTCGATGATATTGGATTCATCCTCTCTGATCGACCGTGTGTAGCGGCTTTTGTCAACCGGGATGATGCATTCGCTCACGATTCGGCGTCTCACTTGATGGAGATGAAGGCGATAACTGAGATGATGCGAAATCGCGTCCCGATTGCAGTGATGGTGGCGTTCTTTGCACAAGCGAATGGTTTCAATGAGGCGTACACCAGAGGACAGATTGAGAAGTTCATCGCTCGTGATTATGAGCCGGTTGGGTGTGCGAAGATGTGGGAGCGGGCAGATGAGTTCTGCCTCAGTAATTGTCAGATCAGGAAAGACGCACATTCAGATACAGCTAAATAGCCACTCTGTGTCTTTAGAGTGAAGGCAGTGTAGGCACCTTCTCGCGCTGAATTTCTTCGATTGAGAGCGGTTAGTCCTACAATATCTCTGACCGATGACGTCTCTAACACCCAACCAGACAGCGGCAGTGCAAGCTATTGATACACTTGACTCCCCAACCGCACTACGGATTGCAGATCGGCTGGGGTACACTTCGACCAGTGGTGTGTATGATCTCTTTCGACGGGCCGAACAGCGAGATCCCAGTTACAGCTTCAGTAGTGAGGACGGTGAATGGCAGTACGAACGAGTGGCGGCTGACGGCGGTGTAGTGGCAGCGGAGCCGACGACACACCGAGTGCCAACGGCCCAGAAACAATCGGTCACGAAGGCAGCCAACGACTTTCTCGCGGATCTTGAACTCGATCTCCGAGAGCGACTGGCTGACTACGAACCAGTCACGGCAGAGCGGCCTACCCGAACGGGGGCTGTCGATTTAGTGATGTTCCGAACGGACGACCATATCGGTTCGACAGAAACGGTCGCCGATAAAAACGGGACGAAGGTGGAAATACACAATAGCGAGAAGGCGATTAATCGAGTGTATCAGCACCTTCAGGACGTGCTACTCTGGAAGATCGAACTTGAAGAACTCGGTCGAACGGTCGATACGGTTCACCTCTTGATGAATGGCGACCACATTACCGGTGAGGATATTTATGAGGGTCAGGGCTTCGAGGTCGATTCGACCCTCCGAGAGCAGGTGAGAGACGGCAGTACAACGTATGTTGATGTGATTCGGATACTCTCTGCAGAGTTTAATTCGGTGCAAGTCGTGTGCCAACACGGTAATCATGGCGAGCTTCGAACCGGATCACAATCGTCTGAGGCGAATGCTGACGACTTGATGTTCGACGCGATTGATCTTGCCCTCCGGCAGTCTGATCTTGATAACATCAATCTGATTACGAATCACATTGATACGCATATCGAGTTCGACATGCGAGGCCACCGGGGCTATATGCGGCATGGGCAGGATACGCTGGGCCACATTGGAACGACCAGTGGAGAACAGCGGTGGCAAGCGTGGCTATTACAGAGCATTGACGAGCATGATGGCGACGGCTGGGACGTTGGCTATGTCGGTCACTATCACGAGTTGAAAGTCGAGCCGGTAAACGGGAGACCTGTCCTGATGGGCGGGACACCCCAACCGGCGTCGGATTACGAGAACTCGTTAGGAATCCCACCGGGGCGGCCGGGGGCGTGGACGCATACGGTGACAGATACCGAGCCGATTGGTGATTTGCGCCCGACGTATTTCACGTAGCTAACCGGTAACTTCTTAGCCAGTACAATGCTGCAATAAAAGGCCTATCGCGGAAAAAGTCAGACCCCGGAAAGATTGAGCTACTGGTTTGTTGCTCACGATTTTCTGAGGAGAGACTTCTGAACTCTAAATGTCAAACCAAACCGGAAAACGAGCTGACCAGTCCCGAGTGACAAATATACTCTCGAAGCCGTCTTCGCGGCCGATTACCGCCGAGCCGGATATGAGATACACGCCGATTTCGCCCGCTGCGATAGATCGAATGAGTAAGTCGGCTTCAATCCTCCAAGAGGTCGTCTGGGAGACCTACAAGGGAACCTTCGGAAGCAGTACCTTGCTCAAAGAAGTTGCACACGAGACGATGTGCTGTCCCGACTGTGAGGTTCCGGGTCGATATGATTCGGACGGGATGATTGTCTGTCCGAAGGAGTGTGGTCGGATTATCAGTGACGCGCCACTGATGGTTCCCGAGGATTCCTTCGACAGTTACGGGAGTTCGGGGCCGTCTGGAGACAGCCCGACGCCCGCGCTTAACGATATGACGATGCCTGAACCCGACGTGCAGTAACCACCCAGCCCGCTGCTACCCAACCTATGAGCGAAGATACAGACACCGACAGCGACGGCCCCGACGAAGTACAGGCTGCAATCACCCAAGCGCACCAGCTTCACAATATGATCGACAATGCGAAAGACTGGTCGCGTGAGACGGCGGCGAAAATGCGGGTGCGAGCGGCCCGCGAAGACGACGCTGAAGCGGTGGATGAAATTGAACAGGTCGCGGCACTGATCGAGACCGTGAATCGTCGGATCGAGACCGGCGACATTGGCCTCGCTCGGCAGCCGTGATGCGGTATGAGCGTTGTAAGCTACCCGTTGTTGATGGTGTATGTGACGTGCCGGGTCGGATTGTGGAAGTGCTGGAAGCTCCACAAGGCGGTCGAAACCAGATTACAGCACTTGTTGAGGTGCCTTCGGAACCGTCCGCCGCCACCACCATTGTCAGTGCCGGCGATACATCCGAACGAGTAGTTGACGTTCAACGAGAGATGGACAGAGACCTTCGGGAGAACCCGAAGTTGTACCAAGCTCTTGCTGACGATGAAACGTCCGACGAGAGGACGGTCTATTGTCAGGGAACGAACGCAGATGATTCGCCGTGTTCTCGTGAAGTTGGTGAGCCCGGCGACACCTGCTGGCAGCACCCAGAAGAATGAGACACGATTACGATCTTCCCCCGGATTGGGACGCATTATCGACGCAGGAAAAGAGCGATTGGATGACAAGCGAGCGGTGCCGGCGACAGGCGAAAGCCCAACAGCGGGCCGGTGCAATGCCCAATCTCGGAGTTATTGAAGCCGAAATTGAGCGGTTAGAACGACGACTGGCGGCACGACGGAACCACGAGTATGAGTGACGCTTCACCCGGTTCAATCGTTGTTCGGACAGCGAATGGTGACTTCGAAACAATCGAGAACGTCGCTGATGTAGCCGAGTTGGTTTCTGGAACGCTGAAAGTGGTCTTCGAGGATACGACCGAGGAAACGGTCTCGGGCTCTCTGTTCGGCGGCTGGGGTGCATGGAAATTGTGGCTCGATCCGCCGGCTGGTGACGGCCTCCAGAAGTACATCGGAGAAGACCCCTTGACGATGCCAAACGACTCGATTCGGTTTCGGATCGACGAAGGAACACTGCACCGAGCGGCGAGAATCAAGCGGCTGAAACAGGCGACCTTGTGATTATGAGTGCTACCCAACCAAGCGAGAAAGTGAACCAAGAGCGTATTGCCTACCACCAACAGTCGGCGGATCTCGATCCGGGCAACAACCTGTTTCAGTGTAATAACTGTGGGCACTACGCTGGCGATCCTCGGCCGCGAGGATTCATTTCGGGGTGTCCCGCGTGCGAGAGTATTGTGACGTTCTACCGGATCATCGACTAATGGTTACACCACAAGAGGTTCTGACGGACAGCGCACAGACGTATGAACAGAAAAATGCGGATTACGGCGCAAGCTGGCTGGCTATTGGCGAGATCCTTCACGGGCTCGCAGATGGTGAACCAATCACGCTGCGGGAGCCGAGAGATTTCGTTTCCTTCGGGCTGTTTACCCGGCGAATGGACAAGCTGGCCCGTGCGTTCAGTGGGGAGTTTCTGTCCTCGGAGTTGAATTTCGAAGGGCTCGAAGACAGTCATGCTGATGCGGCGACGTATGCGGCGATGCACGCGGCGACATTCTCACTGGATACAGAGCGCGTCACCTATGAGAATGACCACGACCCGGAACCAGCGGTCGATCCGAGGTACGAAGCCAAGTACCGCGAACTTGTGGCAACCGAGGAATGAACTTCCCGACAGTAAGTGCTGACCCAGACGACGTAGCGTGGCGCGAACAACGAGCGGCCGAAGTGAACGGTGAATCGGAACCGGTACTTGTTGGATATTATGACCCAAGAGACAGCGATCAGCCAAGAGACAATCGAGAAGATTGACAGCACACCCGGCCTGAGAACCGCTCTCGAAGTTCTCGGTCAGGCGAACCAGAAAGCCACCCAAGAGGGTCGATGCGTTATCGAGTTCTACGAGAGCGACGACGGACTAACGATCTCGGAGATTACCGAACACGTCGCTGAGCTTGAGCAGGGTGTCTAATGCCGGCCCAAACGGATCGCGTCCAGCGACTCCGAAGTGAGGCCGAGCCCGGAACAATTCCCTACGTCTCAAAATCACGGGTGTCGAAATTCATAACGTGTCCTGAGAAGTTCTATTTCTCGTACATCAAGGGGCTCAAAGGGCCGGAAACTGGCCCCATGCGTCGGGGAACCAATATTCACGAGACGATTGAGGAATACTATCACAACGTCACCGAGTACGTGACCGAGGAAGGGGACTTCCCCGATGATCTGGTGCAGTTCCTCCCGACCGTTGATCGGTGGGCCGACTATCTGACGCCGTATATCGCCAACTTCCTCGCGTTCGAACGGCGGCGAATGGAGACCGTTGACAACCCAGAAGTGTGGTTGCCGGTCGCCATCGAGGCCGAAGAATGGCTGGAAGATCCGTATGGCTACGGTGAGACGGCGATCCCGATGATGGGGTACGCCGACTCCATCTACCCGGCCGTGGGATTCCCCGACGTGGATACCGACGACGGCGTGGTGATAGTGGACTTCAAAACGGGGAAGACCCCTGACAAGAAGTATCGCAACGACGGGATCTACCTCGAAGGCGAATACTACGCGCTGTTGTTCGAATCCGAATGGGACGTGGCAGCCGTGGCGGGCTATTACCCGAAGAATGACGACCTGATTGTCTCACCGCTCAAGGAGAGTCGGAGAACGAAGATCGAGAGTGTTGTGCGGGGCTTCCAAGCGATGAACGAGGAGGCCCCAGACCACTTGGAGACAGACGAACAGCCGCTCTGTTATTACGGTGAGGGCGACGGCGAACACTGTCCGTACTACAATATGTGTGGATCGACGTGGGGTGAGCCACTGAAACACGCTGACAGAACGCGGGCTCTGCACGAATTGGGCTACTCGAAAGCCGAGATTGCTGATGACCTCAACTGTGATTATGGTGCCGTCAACTACGCTTTTTACAAGTTGGATCTGTAGCAGTCGGATCGTTACTTGAAAGAAACTTAATTATAGCAACCATACAATATCTAATTGAGATGTTTGATCTAACGGCGTTTCAACGCGACATTCTGTACGTAGTTGCTGGATTAGAGGAACCGCACGGATTAGGCATCAAAGAAAGACTCGAAGAAGATTATGAGCAGGAAATCAATCATGGTCGGCTGTATCCAAATCTTGACACACTGATTGAGAAGGGTCTGCTCGAAAAAGGAACAATCGACAAGCGGACGAACTCGTATAGGATCACAAACCGGGGGAAGCGTGAGATAGCAGCCCGACGAGAGTGGGAGGCTCAATTCATCCCCGAGGAAGTTGTCACCGAGTTTTCTGTGTCAGAAGGATAAGACAGGACGCGCCCAGCAAGTTCACCCGTAGTAGTTCGACTATTCTTATCGCCTACCACCAGAAGGCGGCTTCCGATCCCCGAACCGGCAGCAGTGCCCTCGGCGAGCTTTGAGTGCAGTCAGAATGAGCGGCGACAGACGGAGCTACCCAACCAATGATTCACCAAACAGCACACCGACTGGAACGAGATGGATTTCACATCGTAAACCCGATAGACGACCCAGACGGGACAATTGCGTATTGGCTCAAGCGGGACGACGAAGACTTCGTTTTGGTGACGAAAGAGTACGCCTACAGAGGGCTGGCGTCGTTCATGGAAACAGTCGTACAGAACGCCGCTAACGCTGGAATCACACTCATTTTCTACGAGAATGACGATGAGAGCTTCACCGTTTTTGATGCTGACTACTACGCTGCAACGGCCAAACTCTCGCGGGGGAAATCCAAGACCAGAGATGCCCGATGGTTAGAATTGGATCTCGAAGCTGGCGTTGGATTGGGTGACTATGTTCTCCGGGGGAAGACACCGACGACGCTGGCTGGCGGCAACGAAATGCTGGGCGATTACCAATGACTCAACAATTCTTAGTCACGAAAGTCGAGACCGAGACCGACGCGAACAACAACACCACCGTTCATCTGTTCGGCCGGGATGCTGACAGCAAGCGAGTCCACAAAACAGTCGCGGGCTTTGAACACTACTTCTACGTTGCGACGAGTGAGGTGCTGGGCAATGAGTCGGCCTTCGTTGGCTCGAACGGCATTGCTGGTATCGAACATGACACCGAGCGAGATCCGTTCACGTTCGGAACTGTCCCCGAGTCGGTGAGCCGGGTGACGGTTGAAGATGCTGAGAACGATGTTCGAACGGCGAAGGACTTGTTCGCAAAGACGTGGGAAGCCGATGTCTCTCCGCGAAACCGATACCGGATCGAGAGTGGGCTGAAGGCGTGGGCGACATTCTCACCGGAAACAGGGCGCGTTGACCCCATCGAGTCCCCCGTCGAAATAGATCCCCAACCGCGTGTGCTAACACTCGATATCGAGGTTGACGACCGGGGTGGATTCCCCGATCCCGGCGAGAAACGCATTACCAGTATCGTTGCCCACGACAGTTACGACGACGAATTTATCGGGTTCATCGATGGCGACAATCGGGACATAGCTGAGATGTTCCCGAACGGGAAGCCCGAGGAAGTTGACGCGCTACACGTTGAGCCGACTGAGAAACAGATGTTGGTCAAGCTCGCCTGCTGGATCGGCGAACATGATCCCGACGTTCTCACTGCATGGAACGTTGATTTCGACGCGCCCTACCTCTTGGCCCGAATGGAAACGCTGGGCGTTGACCCCAGCCGAATGTCACTGATCGGGTCTGCCGGACTCGATTACCAAGGGGACGCCAAGATCGGTGGAGTGTCTGTGTACGATCTGCTGGATATGTATAAGAAGAATATGTGGGGTGAACTCCGTTCCTACAGTCTCGATTACGTTGCCGGCGAGGAACTGGGGGCCTCAAAAATCCACCACGAACGAGGCTTCTTTGAGATGTTCGAAGCCGATCCCGAACAGCTCATCAATTACAATTCGCGCGACACCCGGCTCGCCGTTGGAATCAACGACACGGCCGGCGTTATTGAGTTTCGGGACAGCCTTCGCAAGCAGATCGGGGTTGACTTCTCAGATACGGTGAACAACTACCAGTTCATCGAGATGATGGCCCGACGCAAGATCCGAGATCGGGACGAGGTTGCCCCGACAGCCAATCCCGATGGCGGCGAGAAGTTCGAGGGCGGTCACGTTATGGACGCGTTCAGCGGCGTGGCGAACAACGTGATGGGAATCGACGTGGAATCGCTGTACCCGTGGACGATGTATATGCTCAATGCTTCGCCGGATACGAAGATCGACGAGGAGCGGGCGGTAGCAGAGAACATTCCATATTCGAAGGCACCGAATGGCGTGTGCTTCCGGCTTGATCGGGATGGGCTGTTCAAGTCGTTGGTCAAAGACGCGCTTGATCTGAAAGAGGGCTTCCGTACTCTAAAAAACGAGGCCGATCCGGGTTCGGTCGAAGAAGCTCTGTATGCAGTAAAGTATCAAGTAAGTAAAACTATCACTAACAGTATATATGGAGTGATTGGGTGGACTCAATTCTTCTTGTACGACCGGGAAACCGCAGAAGCGGTTACACTGGCCGGACAGGCCGTAGTAAAGGCTTCTGGGAAATACGTCGATGAGAATACCGAAGCCGAAGTAATCTACGGTGACACCGATTCCAACTATATCAGATTTCCGAGTGATTGGGAACAGGAGCGGTGTATCAATGCGGTACTCCGTATCTGTGATGAGCTGGAAGCCGAAGTGTACCCGCCGCTGGCTGAGGAAATGCGCATTCTCACTGAAAACTGTGAGTGGCGGATCGATCCTGAGATGTTCGCACCCCGATTCTTGCAGTGGGGTCGAAAAAAGAAGTATGCCTACAAGGCCACTTGGAAAGAGGGCATGGAACCCGACGCCGTGATGGATAACCCAGAGATCGTGATTAAGGGATCGGCGGCGAAGCGTTCTGACGCTGCTCGGTTGACACGAGATACCGACAAGGCCGTCGTCAGAGCCATTCTCGATGACCGTGTTGACGACGTATCTGGGATCATCTATGAAGCCGCGACCGATCTCGAACCCGACAACCCGAACTGGAACCGGATCGGCATTCCGGGCGGGATCGGCAAGGCATTCAGTGAGTATGAGAAGCCAACTGCCCACGTTGAAGCGGCGATGAATGCAAACGAGCTGTGTGGAACCGAGTTCGAGAGGGGGAGTAAGCCAATGCGGGTCTATCTCCGACCGATGTACTTCGATGAAATCGGTGAGAAGATCGACCGGATCGCGTATGAGAGTGCTGACGACCTTCGACCTGTAGAAGACCGCTTGGTCGTTGACGCGGCCCGGATGACCGAGACGCTGTTGACGAAGCCGCTGGAAGGCATTACTGACGCCGTTGATGTAGACATATCGGCGGCTGTGTCTGGGCAAGATCAGACGGCTATCGGAGCGTTTGTCTAAAGAACGACCTTGTTAGTCTCAGATTAGCTAACCTTTATCAACTGATAGCAAAGAAATCGGGGTATGCCTGATACCTCCACGTTGGCCGATTCTTTAGAGGTAATCGGTTCCCTTGCTACCGAAGATATGAGTGAGCGGGATGTTGAAAATCTCTTTCTCGAAAACGGATTTTATGACGCGCTTGGATACGAAGGAACCGGGATTGACATTCGGAGTGAATTTACGCTTCCAGATGATCGACGGCCTGATTACATTACCTTAGATACAAACGAGGCTGTTACCGCTGTTTACGAGTTCAAAACGACCGGGCGAGATTTGCCCGAACACAGAGATCAACTGTTCCACTATATGAACAGCCTCCGTTCAGAATACGGAGTGCTGACTAATGGTGAGCAAATTCGACTCTACCGACGTGACCGCGACGATCCAATTTTAATCACATCGACAGAAACAGCCGACCAAACCGACATTCGTGACTTACTCAGTGCGCTTGAGAAGCGAGAATTTGATCTCACCAATCCAGAACACGTTAATCAATTCCTTGGCGATCTCGACCCGATACCCCTCGATCAACAGGCTGATCTTGGACAAGAACACTTCTTTGATACGTTCCGACTTGAGGAGGGCAGCCCATTTGCCAATCTTGTGACCGGCCTGATGGATCTCTTGGTTGAACTCCGCGATGAGAAAGAGGCTAAATTCGTCAAAGGAGCCTATGATTTCTGGGAAGCAACCTATGCGAGTGAACCCGATGAAGTACCCACTTCATGGGAACCCTTCATCGACGGAAATCAATCTCTGCGAGATTTCATGTTCTGTTTGGAGAGTGGTCATGCCCTTCTTGCCCGGCTCCTTCTTGCTAAAGCCACTGAGGATCACGATTTCTTTGCGGGGACTGGGCACGACGAGATGAATGATTACTTCAGGGGATTACAGGGATTCGGCCAAACCATCAATCTCGATGCCTTCCCCGTTGCCGCCAACAACCTCATCGATGACATGCAGGACAATTTGGTAGAGGGCTTGTTCCAAGACGATATTTTCGTGTGGTGGACTGACGGATACACCGAGCAACTATCACGGGGTCACGAAACCGGGCCTAATCAGTTCGAAGCGGTGGCCCGCGGAACGGGACAAGTTGAGAAAATAAGCGAAGCGACCCGAAATCGGTTTAGTCGATCAGTGGCCGATCTCTTTTTCAACGTACTGAGGTTCGACTTTGCTGATGTAGAGGGCGACCTTCTCGGAAATCTCTACCAGCGATACTTTGATCCAGAGACGCGGAAAGCCCTCGGAGAGTTCTACACTCCACAACCAGTTATTGACTACATTATGGATGGGGTTGAGTATGAACGAGGGGTTTCGAACGAACGTCTCATTGATCCCGCGTGCGGGTCTGGTACGTTCCTCGTTGAAGCAGTTGAACGGTATCTCGCCGACGTGGAACGCTACGAGGATGACCCGGACTGGAAAGAACATCTCCAAGATCTCTGTACGCGACCCCGGATTGTCGGGCTCGATATTCACCCCTTCGCCGTACTAATGGCACAGATTCGCTTCGTGGTGGCTATTCTCCCCGCCTACCGCGAAGCGAAACAGAGCAACCCCGGATACACGATTCGTCGGCTTCCAATCTACCGAACCGATACCCTCCGAAATGAGCGTAAACTAACGGGCACCGATCTCGGTGAGGATGGTTCCCGGCAAATGACATTCGACGCGATGACCGAGGACGAGCAGGACGTGAAGATTCCCGTTCCGCTCCCTGTCGAAGTTGATGAGGATGAAGCGAACCAGACAGAAGACGGGTTCCTCGTGCGCCGCGTGCGAATGCCGCTGTTCGATACCATTCAATTGGAGACGGGGGTGAACAATTTTGGAGAGTATTTTGCGGCTCTACAGGGTGTACTGGACACAGTTAAGGATCATATGGCCCTCGCCGAGGAATTTGGTGGCGACTTCGATTGGACGTATCAGAGCGGGCTTGAGAAGCGAATCAACCATCACACCCAGCGTGAATATTCTGGCGTTGAGGAGTTCTTCGCTCCCTACGTCAATGATATGCTTGAGAACGTTCGATATCTCAAAGAGGAACACAACGATGGGCGGCTGTTCAAGATGTTTGAGGACACGGTGCTGGCACTTGTTGTGAAGAACTATATGGAGTACGACTACGTTGTGGGTAATCCGCCCTATGTTCGTATACAGAACCTCCCCGACAGCCAGAAGGATATGATGGACACGTTGTATGACGCGACGACAGGCAACTATGATATATACTGTCCATTCTACGAACGAGGACTCGACTGGCTTCAGGACGGAACCGGGAAACTCGGATTCATCACTCCGAATCAGTTTATGGTTACAGACTACGGAGAGGGTCTTCGCCGAGTTCTGCTCGAAGACAGTCGTATTGAGGAAGTGTACGACTTCCGAGACTCGGGCGTATTCGAGGACGCTACCAACTACCCGGCTATCGTGATTCTCGAAGACGAACCCGATGAGGCGGAGAGGGAAGACAACGAGATTCGGTGTGTCCGGGTCAAAGCGAACACAGACAACGAGAACGACCGAGAGTTAGACGAGGCCATAATCGCGTCGGTACGTGAGAATCGGGGGGAGGCGGGCTACTCTGATGATTTCATAGACGTGTTCGACTACCCACAGCGGAAACTCTCAGGTGAGGAATATTGGCCGTTGATGCCCCCAGAGGAGTTGCAGGTATTCGAGAAACTGGAACAACAGAGCGATACCACGGTTGGGGATGTGACCGATGCGGTGTTCCAAGGTATCCGTACCAGCGCGAACAAAATTTATGTGGTGGATGTGCTGGATTCTGACCGAGTAGAATCGGATGACACCGGCGATGTTGTTACTATCGTTCCAACTGGCGAGTCACAGGAGTACGAAATTGAGACAGACTTACTCCGTCCGTTTTTGCAGGGAGATGAGGTAAAGAGATGGCGAGGGGATTGGGGTGGCCTTCACGTCATTCATCCGTACTACGCAGAAGAAAGCGAGGCTGGTGAACTCGAAGCAGGATTGTACTCACAGGAACACCTGCAAGAGAATCTACCTTTGACTTGGGACTACTTCACCACTCATCGGGATGCGCTCGAAGGGCGAGAGAGTGGTCGGAAAGAGGGCGAAGACGACTGGTATGGATACATCTATCCGAAGAATCTTGGGAAGTTCGAGAATCCCAAAATCATTCAGGCACATATCGCTACAGATGCGACCTTTATGATTGACGAGCCGGGGACGTGGTATTTTACTACGGCTTACGGTGTGTTACTAACTCAACAGGTTCGTGGCCTCACCGAAGAAATGGCCTGTCAACTTAATTCCAAACCACTGGATTTCTACTTCAAACATATCACAACTGTCAAAATGGGTGGCTACTACGAATACCGTTCTCAGTACGTGGAAAAACTTCCTTGTGTCACCAAGGACAACGCAGGCGTCTTCGATGTAATGCGCGACCGATCAGGAGAAATTGTGGACTCTATTGACCTTGACAGTAAGACTGAGCGTTTCCCCGAAGCCTATCTCGGTGACTACGACGGCCAACTGGATTACATCACCTACGAGTGGCAAACCCGCCGTTATCCCGTCAGTGCAGAGATTCAGGTAGATGTAGATGAAGACTTTACCGTACAAGCTGGGCGGTCAGACACGATCAGTGACCCCGCGATGTACTCAGATGACCGGGAAGCTCGAAAACAGAGAGCCGAGTACGTTCACGCTGCTGTCAATGGTCGCAATGTCAAGAGTGGTGAGGAAATGACGATCCCCATTCCCAGATCAGATGATGGCGTCGAACACCTTCTCACTGAATTAGAGTCAGACAAACAGACGGTTGAGAACACATCGATAGAGGAGCTTGAGTCAGATATTGATGAAGCCGTCTATGATCTATTTGATCTGAATGCAGAAGAACGAGAAGTAATTGAGGACTATCTGGAAGTGTTCTAATTAATGGATAAGATACAGGACTGGAAAGTATATCAGGATGAGGCTAAGCCTGTAGTAGAATTAATGAAATCAATTAACGCGGGATACAACAAAGCATACGAGTACGACCGGGACAAATTCGATAAACACGAACCACACATAGAAGGCAGTTGTCACCGGTTAACGGAGAGTCACCTTTCTCGAATTTCACCCATTGAGAAGGGCGGCCACCAATATTGGGGAGACAATCTCGACATAATTCAAAAACACGTTCTATACCATATAATATCACAAGTCAAGAACAACAGATCTGATATTCAAGAATTTTTTAGGAATAGAGAGTCAAATAAGGATGAACATTTCAATCCAGCGTTTAGAAACTTAACAAACGCTTGGAGAGACGAATTCGCGTTAAATTATCCGTTTCGGGAATCTGAGAAAGAGAGAACCCAAACCGCAGAGTGGAGAATCATACAAATGTATTATTCTGTTTATAAATCTGTAAGTGCTATTATGCATTCAAAGTTTGAGGATATACGGAAGGGCGGCAAGGGGACACATAATAGCGTATTCGCAAAACATAGAACTGAGTGTATGGATAAGTTACAATCTAAATTATATGTATTTCCGTTTATGTATTTTCCAGTAGATAGTAATCCGGGCAGCGAAAGCGCATTCTCGTGGGAAGTGCCATATCCAATTAAGGATGAAATTCACAATCAGAAACAGAAACAGAACAAGTATGCACAGAATGCGCTAAAAGACATTTACCAAGCATCACAAGAAAGCGAATACCTACAAAAGAACACATTTTTTACATTTTACGATTTGTTAAAGAGACTACGCGAGTGGGCGCAGTACCAACAGGGTGGGATATTTAATCGGCTCTATGGGAAAACACACATCAAAGCCCTCGATCACGCTCTAAGGTTGATTAGTTATACTGCATTAGCAATTGCAGAGGTTGCCTTAATTTGTGCATTTGGATTTAATAACTTCAACAAAGTGTACGATGAATTCAGAAAGAGTTGTCGGGAGGGGGAATCGTATAGTCTACGTCTCATATCGGAGCGGTTTAAGATATATAGTGCGGCATTTCACCCATCTGAGTTTAATTTATCTAACTCCGGTAGATAATATAGACAGAACACATACTCTCTCATAGAATGACCCTCTCTTGGAAAGTTGACGAAACCTGCCCTCAATGTGATAACAGCAGTGAGGTCTATGTATTCGAAAAAGAAGAGGGAACAGGGACAAAGCGATGTTATACGTGTGAATCGTGTGGCTGTGAATGGAGTGAGATGAACGGATAGCGATGCAACGGTTCACTGTTGACGACGACGTTCGAATCGACATTCCTACTGAGGACGATCCCGATCACGAGCGGTATCACCGTCGCCGGGGGGAGGTCGTTGGGGTGTTACAGGATGATGCTGGTGAGGCTACTGGTGACGCGCGCGACAATATCATGTATCGGGTGGAGCTTGAGAACGGTGAGGTGGCTGAGTTTCGGTGGCGCGATCTCCGGCCGGCGTGACGGGATGTAGTGGTGGCGCGCGCGACATTCTTACTGATTTGAGGTCTGTTTTGGTGGTTGCATAGTGATACTCCTTTTTTCTAATCGCATGAGGGCGGAGTACCGGGTAGTGTGACTTAACAATTACCGGCGGGGTGGTTGCGGTGGTTGTTGCCGGTTTACCTTAACAACTATCGGTGTTTGTGGGGGCGACAGTTTATACGGGGTCGTCGCCTTGTGGTGATTAGTGAGTCAGAAGGGAGCCGTAGGCGACCTTAAGCCGGAGGAGGGAATTGAACCCTCGGCCTAATCCTTACGAAGGATTCGCTCTGCCAGGCTGAGCTACTCCGGCACGCCGCCGCTGGCTACCCAATCGTTGCGTGATTGCGGAAATAAGGGTTGCGAAACAGCCGCCGCGCCGTCGGTGGTATCGACGCCGGCTCAGTCGTCGCCCATCGCGTCGATGATCTCGACCTCGCCGTCATCGACGGTCACGTTGATCAGCGTCTTGACGTGGTAATCGGTCTCATCGAGCTCGTTCGGCCCGGCCTTCTTGATCACCGCGACCACATCGGCGATCTCGGTGCCGATCTCGGTCAGCGCGTCGAGGATCGCCGCCATCGTCCCGCCCGTCGAGAGCACGTCGTCGAGGACGAGCACGCGGTCGCCGGGCTCAACGTCGTTGATATACATCTCCGATTCGGAGTAGCCGGTCTGTTTCGACAGCGACACCTCGCCGTCAAGCCCGTAGGAGCGTTTCCGGATGACGACCAGCGGGATGTCAGTCATCAGCGAGACGGCCGTCGAGATGTGGATGCCCATCGCGGCGGGCGTGACGATCTTGTCGACGTTTTCGATCTCGGCCTTCCGAATAATTCGAATGACGATCTCCCGCAGCAGCTCGGGGCGGAGCATCGGGACGCCGTCGCTGATCGGGTGGACGAAATACTCGTAGTCGCCCTTTTCGATGATCGGTGCGTCGAGAAGCGACTGCTGCAGACGATCCATATCTTCTCTTCACCAGACGAGACCTAAAGATGACGATCCAGACAGCAGGAGCGCGGTGGACGACGCCGACGAACAGTGGTGGACGACGCGTAGCGAGCACGGTAGGGGTGACGCGTGACAAGGGAACCGCCCGCATCGAAGCCATTAACAGCCAGCCAATCGAAACCCAAGTATGCAACATCTCATCGTCACCGGCGACCCCGGGATCCGCAAGGGTGCGATCATCGACTACGATGGGCGCGAGCAGATCTGCTTTTCGATCCAGCGACAGGGCGACTGGCACGGCCCCGATGAGGTACAGCTGTGGTGTACGATCGGCACCGAGGACGAACACGAAACCTTCGAAAAACGGGAGTATGTCCCCAACTGGCTCGATGTCGACACCATCGACGCCGACTCCCTTGATGTGATCCAAGCCGACAACGAGCTTTCTGTCTAAGCGTCGATCAGGCGGCCGCCCCGAACATCCCGGCGAGATCCATCGCCCGCTCGACGACAAACACCTTTGCCTTGTCGATCGTCCCCGCGCCTTCGATCGTGATCTCACCGCTGTCGTAGGCATCGTTGAACTCGGCGACCGGGTTCTCGGCGGTGTACAGCGAGCACGCCGTCTGGCGGTTGGTCTCGACGATCACGTTCGGATCCTCGGCCTCACCAAGCTCAACTGAGGTGATCTCCAGGGAGCCGTCAGCCTGCAGGGTGTAGTACTCCTGGGCGGCGTTTTGGATCTGCAGTTCAGTGGTGTTGGCTGCGGCCACCGAGCCGATCATCGACGGGACAGCATCAGTATTGTTGTTATAAAATGCGACGACCTGATCGATCTGTACCTCGCCTGTCTCGCCGCCACAGGTAATCGGCGGGTTCGACTGTGCAGCGGCCGGCCCGGTCGCGCCGGCGAGAAGCGCGACAGCAACGAGCAGCGTTACAAGGAGTATTCGGCGCATACCCCATCATTTGGCTGCGGTCATAATTAGGTTTTGTCAACTTATCGGCTGGTTCCGAGAACCAAACGATCGGCTCCTGGTCGGCACATGGGTTTTGTCGCTGGCGGCCGAACACGAGATATGGCTTCCGAGGGGTCGCTTCCGAGCGGGCTCCCCGCGTCGTCAGCGATCCCCGATCTCCGCGACAGCGAGCCGACCGGAACGGTTGTCTGGCACCGAAACGGGCTTCGGCTCGGCGACCACCCCGCCGTCGCCGCCGTCGAGACCGACCGGCTGCTGCCGCTGTTCATCTTCGATCCCGCCTTCTACGGGGCCGACGGCCTCGCCTGCGATAGCCGACTCGCGTTTTTGCATGAGTGTTTGCGGGGTCTCGACGGCCAGTACCGCGGGGTCGGTGAGAACGGGCTGAGCTACGCCCATGGCGATCCGGTGGCGATCTGTCGGCAGTTCGCCGATCGCGGCTGGCGGGTTATCGCCGCCCAACAGCCGACCGGTCGGTACGGACGGCGACGGGATCGGGCAGCCGCCCACGCGGCCGACGTGGAGTTTGTCCACGGCGACGGCCTCCGGCGATCAGCACCGACCAGAGCAGGCTGGAGCGATCACGTCGAGGCGTTTCTCACCGCCGACCTCCACGAGTGGAGCCCGGACGCCGTCGAGATCGAGTCCTGTGCAACGGGGGTGACGATCCCCGCGATCAACGCTACCTACGACATCGAGCCAACCAAACAGCAGGTGCCGACCGGCGGCACCGCGGCCGGCTGGGAGCGGCTGGCATCGTTCGTCGACGATATCGACACATACCCGGGGAGAATCTCCGATCCGATGGCCGCCCGGGAGGGCACCAGCGGCCTCTCGCCGTATCTCGCCTTCGGCTGTCTCTCCGTCCGGCAGGTCTATCAGTACGTGATCGAGCACGCGCCGGAGACTCGCGCACGCGAGATGTTCATTTCCCGGCTGTTTTGGAACCGCCACTACACCCAAAAGCTCGCCGACTGGCACGGCTGGCTGGATACCGCGGTCAACCCCGTCTTGGAGGGGTTCAACCGCGAGCGGTACGACCCCGCGTTGGTCGCGGCGTGGAAAGCCGGCAAGACAGGGTTTCCGATGGTCGACGCGAGCATGCGGTGTCTTGCGGAAACCGGCTGGCTGAACTTCCGGATGCGGGCGATGTGTGCCTCGGCGTACTTCCATCTCCTCCAGCAGCCGTGGCAGATCGGTGCGGATCACTTCTACCACGAGCTGATCGATGCCGACGCGGCGATCAACTACACGCAGTGGCAGTCACAGTGCGGGCTGTTGGGTGTCCCAGGGCTTCGGCTGTACAACCCCCGCAAACAGGTTCGTGACCACGAGCAGGCAGCGGCGTTCATCCGGCGGTGGGTGCCGGAGTTGGAGCCGCTGCCGGTCGAACAGCTCGATCAGCCGGAGTCGACGCCGCCACACATCCAAGAGACCTGTGGCGTCGAGATCGGCGACACCTATCCGTACCCGGTCGTCGAATACGAGTCCGCCCGCGAGGAGTTCACACAACGATACGGCGAGCTACAGGCCGAGGCGGCCGCCGCGCTCGCCGATCCGGCGGTCGCCGCCCGGGCGTCGCTGTCGGGCGGCCGTGAGCGGGCGGCGGCGATCGCCGACGAACACGGGGAAACAACGACAACAGCCAGCCAGTCCTCGCTGGATCAGTTCGAGACGTAGCTTAGGTTGTCAGATCGCCGTCGATATACTTTTTCGTGAGCGAATCAGCCTCGGTGACACAGCCGTACTCCGCAAACCGCGCATAGAGGATCCAGTAGTACGCCGGACTGTGGGTGTCCTCGGCTTCCGGGAGGCTCTGGACGGTGTTGACGATCGGATCGATGCTTTCGACCAGCTCATCGGCATCCATCTCGCCGGTGATCCCCCCTGCTGCATCGCGGTAGGCGGTCGCCAGCTTTTCGGTGGCGATCACACCGAAATACGCGAAATCAACCTCGGGGCGTGTGCCGGTGTCGACGTAGTCGGCAAAAACCGATTCGTACTCCCCGGGATCAAGGAACTCATCGGGCGCGTACCGCTCGCAGTGGCGACACAGCGTTGCGATGTTGTCGGGGTCGTCGCCGCCACCGGCCGCCAGCGGAACGATATGGTGTTCGACCAGCTCCTCGGAGGGGATCTGATGGCCGCATTTCTCACAGGCGGCCACGTCAGGATCATGTTCAGTGGTATCAGCCCCCGTAGACATATCCAACGGTAGGACGCTCCCTGTATTTAGTTATACTTAGACAACAGCTCACACACGCAGCACCGCTACACATCGGAGAATAGCCCCGATGGCCGACCGGGGAAGACACCACCAACACCGACGCGACTACCGCGACAGCATCCAGAGAAACCCGATGACAGCGATGATGATGACGACGACGATAACCCCTGTGAGGACGACGATCTCCTGTGTTGCCGCCGGGTTCGCTGACTCACCGATCATACGGCACCCAACAATCGGGGTGAACAAAACTGTAGGGCACGCTTGTCGTCCAGAGATGGTGGTGGCGACTGCTGACGCTAACAAGCTGTCAAAACGGTAGAAACGACACCGTGTCGGAAAAGACGACGATGTGGTGTCTCGGTTCTCAGTGTTGAAGCCTGCGAGTGTGTGTCAGTTAGACAGCTTCACAGGCTGTACTCGTATCAATCGGGTTTTTGGTAATAAAGCTGGTCACCGAATTATCACAGTCGATATTCAAAGTGATCCAACCGTGTCCGTAGATGAGGAGTATGCGGTGGACAGACAAAACCATTCTATCGAGAGAAATGTCATATATAAATAATATTCTCTACCCCGGACGTGGCGATACCGGTAGCAACGAAGCGGTAATTAGAACGAAGACTATTGGCGATACACTCTCGGAGGCAGCAATTGAACTGCCCACCTGGTGTCCGAAATAGGGTTCACCATGTTCAGCACTGAGAACCGAGACACCAGATGGACAGATGGGCGTACGATGGCGGCCGTATTAAACGTAACGCGTTCCCGAAGGTTGTCGTCGGCTAGATCGGACACAGATGACCGAACAAAAAACGAGAGATCTGCTCGTAGCTCGAATAGATTCTGATATACACTGTATAATTCACCATATTAGAAGATAAAATTTTGAGCATATGTTTTGGAGCCGCTGTTTCCCAATATACGTTCCTGTCAGGTGACAAAAAATACAATATTAAAGGTGTAGCTCCGAGTGCACATGTACATGCCTCGGCACGCAAGTACGGGCGGCGCGCATAGCACCGCGTCGCACTCATCCGCGAGGTGGAGGATCAACCGATGACTGACGGCACCACATCTGGGACGGCGATCGACCCCCACGAGGAACGGATCCTTGAGACCGCCGCGGCGCGGCCGGAGCTGACCGCCGCCGAGATCGCCGAGCAAACCGGCCATATCGTCCCAACGGTTCGTGACACGCTGACCGCCCACGGCGACAGCATTGACGCCGAAGAAGGCCAGCCAACCACTGGTAGCAAACCGATCGACTCGGCGTCGTTCAACGCCACCGAACGGGCCGTCCTCGAAGCGGCGTTGCGAGAGCCACAATCGACAAACAGGGAGATCGCCGCCCGCGTCGACACCCACGTCGGATTAGTTCGGGATATCCGCGAGACCTACGAGGCGGTGGCAACACTGCCCGACGACGAATCGGCGGGAGCAACGGCCGACGAGTCGGCGATGGAGTTCGATCAGGAGCTGCTCTCATCAGCCCAAGAGGAGATCCTTGAGCTGGTCAGAGCAGATCCGTCGCTCACAAACGCGGAGATCGCCGAGCGAACCGGCAATCGCCTCCCGCTGGTTCGTGATACGATCGCCGCCCACGGCCCCGAGGCACCGACACGACGCCGCTCGGGCGGCCCGAAGCCAACCGATTCGGCATCGTTCAACGCCACCGAACAGGCTGTCCTCGAAGCAGCACTGCGGAGCCCGGAGGCAACCAACAAGGAGATCGCCGCCCGCGTCGACACTCACGTCGGATTAGTCCGGGATATCCGCGAGACCTACGAGGAGGCCGCGACGCTTCCGGACGGTCACGACGGCGAGAGGGCGGCGACGACAGCCGACAGCGACGACGCCGACCGGGACGAGCTCTCGGAGACCCAACACGCGATCCTCGAAGTAGCCGCCGACAGCGCGGAACGAACCTACGCCGATATCGCCGAGCAAACCGGGGCCCGGCTCCCGCTTGTCAGAGACACGCTCGAAACATACGACCCCGACGACGTGATCGCGGGGGCGACAAGCGAGACAGCCGAGTCGACCGCGGAGCTCTCCGAGAGCCAGCAGCGGATCATCGAACACGCGGCGGCCAACCCGACACAGACGTACGCCGAGATCGCCGCGGCAACGGACAGCCGGCTCCCGCTGGTCAGAGATACCCTCGAAGCCCACGGCGACACCTCGGCCTGATACGGTTTGCTGTAGACGCGTTCCGAATCCTTTTGCCGATCCCCGACCCTCATCCGTCTAATGACCGAGATCATCGACGGCAACGCCGTCGCCAGCGAGATCCGCGACGAGATCAGCGACTGTGTCGAGACCCTCCAAGCGGGCGGCGTGACCCCCGGGTTGGCGACCGTCCTGATGAGCGACGACCCCGCCAGCGAGACCTACGTCTCGATGAAACAGCAGGACTGTGAGGAGGTCGGCATCAACGGGATCCACGTCGAGATCGAGCCCGACGCCCCAAGCGAGGAGCTCTTCGAGACCATCGACCGCCTCAACGACGACCCCGAGGTTCATGGGATCTTGGTGCAGCTGCCGGTGCCCGATCACGTCGACAAACGCGAGGTCATCCGCGCGATCGACCCCGCGAAGGATGTCGATGGCTTCCACCCCGAAAACGTCGGCCGCCTTGTCGCCGGCGATGCCCGGTTCAAACCCTGTACGCCCCACGGCGTCCAGAAGCTCTTGGAGGCCTACGAGATCGAAACCGAGGGGGCCGACGCGGTCGTCGTCGGCCGCTCGGATATCGTCGGCAAACCCATTGCGAATCTCCTGATCCAGAAAGCCCCACAAGGGAACGCGACGACGACGGTCTGCCACTCACGTACCGACGACCTGGCGGCGAAAACGAGCACAGCGGATATCGTCATCGCCGCCGCGGGCGTCCCGGAGCTGGTCGATGGCTCGATGCTCAAGGAGGACGCGACCGTCATCGACGTGGGTGTCAACCGTGTCGACGCCGACACCGAGAAAGGGTATGAACTGGTTGGCGATGTCGACTACGAGAGCGCGGAATCCGTCGCCGGCGCGATCACGCCCGTCCCCGGCGGTGTCGGCCCGATGACGCGGGCGATGTTGCTGTACAACACGGTTGCCGCCGCCAGCGAACAACACGACATCGAGATCGAGCTCCCCTAGCTCTCAGTGTCGGAACAGATAGACCGCGTCGTCCTGATTCAGGAGACAGAACCGCGCGCCATCGTTTTCCGGAAACTGTTGCTCGCGGCCACGGAGGATGAACAGTCGATCAAAGGCGGCCGCACAGACCGGACAGGACACACCATCACGGTTGTCGTACAGCCCGGTGTCGCTGCTCTCTTTGAGCTGTTTCATCTGATGGCGGTGGTCGTGGATATCGAACGGCTCCGGCATAGGTACCGCAAGGAACGAGTGGGGTTTGGGTGTTATGCTTGTGCCAATCGCCGCAGCCGATCGCGGGCAGCTGTGAGCGCGTCGTCGTCGCCCGTCCGGAGATACCGGCCGACAGCACGGGCCCCCTCAACAACGTCGGTGGCGACCGCCGGCTCGACATCGCCCTGGAGCGCGTTGAGACGGTTGACGTGATCCCGGAGCTCGCCGAGGGTGGTGGCTGCGGCCTCGTCGGGTGTCGCGTCCAGCCAGGTGCGGAGGTCGCTGCAGTAGGCACCAACAGCGTCGGCGGCGGCCAACCCCCACGCCTCCTGAAGCTCGCTCGGCACCTGTGCAGCGGTCAGTTCGGTACTGTCAGCGTCGACAGCGTCGGTACCAGCAGTTTCGGTGTCGACAGCGTTGTCAACGTTGTCAACGTCGCTAACAGTCGTGTCGGCGTCAGCAGCATCGCTTGCTGTGTCAGCAGCGTCGTCGGCCAGTGTTTCGTATAGCGATAAAAGGTATAATTCGGCATCGGCGGTCGGTTCGCGGCGACGAGCCAGGATATCGACAGTATGCAGCAGCGTCCGGGCTGTGAGGTAGCGATCGTCAAGGGGTTGGAGCTCACCGCCGTTGATGAACCCGCGCTTGCGGGTGTACTCACGCAGCACCGCCTTGAGATCGGTCGCGTACTCCGCAACCGGCTCCGCGGCGATCCGCGCCTGAAACTGTGCAAGCGGGAGCGCGGCCGGCGTGTCGGTGTGGAGCTGCCGGTCGTCATCACGGCCGACGCTGCGAAGCGAGCCGCAGCTCGGACAGGCGACGCTGCCGGTCTCGTAGTACGACCACTCGGTGGCACAGGCCTGACAGACGCGCTGCCCGCGGATCTTCATACCGCGTGTTGCCGACGCAGCCAAAAAGGGGTTCGGGAGTACAGGAGTTGTTGGTTGAGAGACAGAATCGCCGGAACGCGGCGTGAATCGTTCGTATATCGGCCGTCACATACAGCGACGCAAAAGCGAACCAACAAGTAAAAGTGGCAACATTCCAGCGTTGATTTGACGATCTGAGGGCTATCGCACCCGAAATATCACGTCGTGCTGTTTCGAGTCGGTATATTTATTTGAATAAAAGAATAACACCGAAACGGACAGTATACATGTACGACCTCACAGGATTTCAGCGTGATCTGCTGTACGTGATCGCCGGTCTCGACGAGCCTCATGGCCTTGCGATCAAGGACGAACTCGAATCGTACTACGAAAAGGAGATCCACCACGGCCGGCTCTACCCGAACCTCGATACCCTCGTCGACAAAGGGCTCGTCGAGAAGGGCCAACGCGACCGGCGGACAAACTTCTATACACTCACCCGCCGTGGCAGCCGCGAGATCGACGCCCGCGCCGAGTGGGAAGCACAGTATCTCGACGAATAACCCGCTCGACGAGCCCCCTTTCCCCCGCTCCAGTTAGCTGTTTGTATCACGCGACTCGCTATCGGCGGCTGGTACCGAATCGTGAGTGGTTGACGATCGTTCAGCGGAAGTCTCGTCGGCGAACCGCTGGAGCGTCGACTGGGCGTCGTGGAGCGGAGACGACGACCCGATATCCAACGACGGGACGACGACCATCGCAAACTGGACAACGACGACGAGCAGTGCCGGCATGAGAAACAGGCCATACCAGCCGAAAAACAGCGGCCCAAGAATGTAGGCGA
Source organism: Halonotius roseus (assembly GCF_006861655.1). Lineage (GTDB taxonomy): Archaea > Halobacteriota > Halobacteria > Halobacteriales > Haloferacaceae > Halonotius > Halonotius roseus. The sequence goes on from NZ_SESI01000001.1 coordinate 548,313, forward strand.
GCATGAGCGATCCGATGTGGACGTTCTTCCCGGAGACATACGGGCGCAGGAGGAAATCCGGGATCGAGTCAACGACGACGACCGAAACGGCCGCAAAGAGGACGACGAACCACAGGCTCTCGCCGCCGGCGGTCAGCACGCCGCGGGCGGCCATATAGAGGGCGACAGGCACGTAGATGATCTTCATGCCGACGATCGGGATCAGGCTCGCTGCACCGGCAAGCAGGCCGACGAGGGCGGCCGCCGGGATCGCCGCGCCGGCAGGTGCAAACACGTTCAACACCGAGTAGGCGATGACCGCGATCGTCCCGGTGATGATCGCGTTGAGAATATTACCGAAGAAGATGCTGCTCAGATCGCGGTCGACTGCCCGCAGGAACGACTCAAAGACCGTCCCGCGGGTGTCAAGGGTGGTGTGAAACCACCCGATAAGGCGGTCGTCATCGCGGAGGAGATAGAAGGCAAAGACAGCGACCGCAAGCAGATTGATGAGGATGACACCGAGGGTTGTCGCCGTTTCGGCGACCGACACCAGCGAATTGAGAATCGAGCTGGAGAGGGCCCCTGTCAACAGCTCCCGAGCCTCCGGCGACAACAGAAACGAGGGATCGGTCAGCCGGCTGTAGGTTGCGGGATCGATCCCGAGCTGTCGGGGGCCGAACGCGGGGATATTTGTCAGCCGCCGCAGCTCCCGGGAGACGATGAGCAGCGCGTAGCCGACCAGCAGAAACATCGGCAACACAAGCGTGATGATCGACAGGCCGGCGGCGATGGTTGGATGGCCTATCCGAGCCACCAGCTGGCGATACACCGGTCGGGCAGCGTAGTAGACGAACAGCCCGACAACGACGAGCCCGATGAATGAGCTGAGGATGTAGCCGATCGCCCCCAACAGGACGATACCGGAGAGCAGCCACAGCGGGTGGTCGCGGACGACCGAGCGGAGGGCCATACCACTGTGGGCGGCAGGCCGGGAAAAAAGGATACCGGCTCAGAAGATCGACAGCCCGCGGAGAACATCGCTGATATCAAATTTGAAAATTTCAGCAGCAGATATTTATATCCGTGCCAATACCGTTCAGGTAGTCCCTTGAGTTATTCAAGGCGACTACCCCCCGAACAGGTGTGGAAGTTCCCCCGACTTCCCTTCCTTCGAGGATCAACCTTCTGTCAGTTACAACAATGTTGACTCAGTCAGAACACTGTGAGTTCTCACCCCGTAGTAAGCTCGTCATCAGCGTCACCGATCAGGCTCTCCAACACGTCTGATTATTGGCTCTGATACTGTATGCAGGAGATACCTGTGACTCTCAGCTGTTATCGCATAAAGGAAAAGGCGACATTGACCCCCCTTAGACCCCGCTACCCCACTGGCATGGTGGTAGCACTGCAATCGATATGTTATAGCTCCTTCCGTATTATTATTTCGGTCAGAAAACAACAGCCGCGTCGCACAGAACAGTAGTCCTAAGCCGACCGATCACCGACATCCACCGATGAGTGAGTCCGACGACGGCGGGGCGACCCTCCCGGATGACCTCGCTGGGGTTCGCAGGCGGCTGATCGATTGGTATGAGGCCGATCACCGCGAACATCCGTGGCGGGAGACCGACGATCCCTACGCGATCCTCGTCTCGGAGATCATGAGCCAACAGACCCAACTGGATCGCGTGGTCGACGCATGGCGGGACTTTCTCGACCGCTGGCCTACCGTCGAATCGTTGGCCAACGCCGCCCGCGGCGACGTCGTCTCGTTTTGGAGCGATCACAGCCTCGGCTACAACAACCGCGCAAAGTATCTCCACGAAGCCGCCGGACAGATCGTCGATGACTACGGCGGTGAGTTCCCCGAAACGCCCGCGGAGCTCCAAGAGCTGATGGGCGTCGGCCCCTACACCGCCAACGCTGTCGCCTCGTTTGCGTTCAACAACGGCGACGCCGTCGTCGACACCAACGTCAAACGCGTGCTGTACCGCGCCTTCGATATCCCCGACGACGACACCGAATTTGAGCGGGTCGCCGGCGAGCTCATGCCCGAGGGGAAATCCCGCGTCTGGAACAACGCGATCATGGAGCTTGGCGGCGTTGCCTGCGGGAAAACGCCGCGGTGTGACGTGGCCGGCTGTCCGTGGCGTGAGTGGTGTCACGCCTACGAAACAGGGGATTTCACCGCACCCGACGTACCGACGCAGCCAAGCTTCGAGGGAAGCCGCCGGCAGTTCCGCGGCCGCGTCATCGAAACGCTCGGCGAGTACGACGAGCTCGGCTTAGACGAGCTGGGGCCGCGAATCCGGGTCGATTACACCCCTGATGGCGATCACGGGCGGGAGTGGCTTCGGGGGCTACTCAACGACCTCTCCGACGATGGGTTGGTCGATCTGACCGACCGGGAGGAGACGATGGTCGTCAGTCTTCGAGAGTAACCATCTCACACACCAATCGCAGGATCAGCACTAAGTATTTCTACTACAGAGTATTACTCATGGCAAGTAATACTAGATCGGACGATGACGAACACGTCGTCACCGTAACCGAAAAGGGGCAAGCGACGATCCCGAAGCAGTTCAGGGAGAGACACGGGATTCCAGCTCCCGGACGGGTGAAGTTCGTCGAAACAGAAGACGGCGAGATCGTCGTTCGGCCGATCGGATCGATGCGCGAGTTTCGCGGGCTACAGCGCGAGGGCGACGACGACCGTCCAGCAACGACGCTGCTCCGTGAGGAACGGGATCGAGACAAAGAGGCCCTCGAAGCACTCGTCGATCGCTACGACAGCGAGGAGTCGACCGAATGATCGATCGGCTGGTGTTCGATACCGAACCGCTGATCGCGTATCTGGACGACGAGGCAGGCAGTGATACGGTCGAAGGGTGGATCGACCGCGTCGCGGCTGGCGAGATTGACGGGTATATCAGCCCCATCACGAAGACGGAGGTTCTGTACGTCGGCACACGAGTAGGGTTTCGAGAGGCGGATCTCAGAGCAAGCCTCACACGACTCGAAGAGCTCGGGGTCGCTGTTCACGATCCGCAGGCCTGCTGGGATACAGCGGCAACCCTCAAACGAACGGGGACGATGGCACTCGGCGATGCCTACGCGCTCGCAACCGCCATCGATGTCGACGGCACGCTGTTGATCGGTGCCGATGCCGATCTTGATTCCGTGGACGCCTCGGTCGAACGGTTTCGCACGGAGGCAGTGTGAGTTCGACACTCTCTCGCCGACGTGGCCGAGACACTGACAAGTCATGGTGACTCCCACACTGTTGTTCACGCCCGCTGAGCTGCTGGTCACCCTGTTCGCGTTCATCACGCTGCTCGGCGACGCGTGGTTTCTCTTCGTCGGGCTCTCGGTGGGCTACTGGGTCGGGCCGCGCCTCACCGACACCACCCGCCCCGCTGCGGCGACCGTGATCGCGCTGGCGACGCTCGCGCTGGCGGTCGTTCTCGCCGTGAAGAGCTACACGGCCATCCCGCGACCCGCGGCAACCCCGATCGATCCCGCCGGGCTGCCGGGCGGGCTCGCCGGGTTCGTCGCCGGCGAACTCGACTCCTCGGGGTTCACGTTCCCGAGCGGTCATGCCACCGGCGCGACCGCGGTCTACGGCGGGCTGGCGGCGTTGCTGACGGTCGGGCGTCGTCGACCCCGATATGCCGCTGCCGCGATAGTGATCGCGCTTGTCAGCGGATCACGCGTGATCCTCGGGGTTCACTACCCCCGTGACATCGTCGCTGGCATGGCACTCGGCGTAGGGCTGATCGTCCTCGCACGGTGGGTCGCTGACGACGAATCGATCCCCCAAGCAGACCGCGTCTTCCTGCTCGCCGGCGTCGCGTCTGTCGTCGGCCTCGGTGTCGCCGCCGCTGGCGGTCACACCGAGGAGGTTCGCCACGCGGTGATCGGCCTCGGCACCGCAGTCGGCGCGGGCGCGAGTTGGTACCGGAGCGGTGAGCGACTGGTGGCCGCGCCGACGGTGTCGCTGCCGGTCGCTGTCGGCGGACTCGTCGTCGCCGGCGGTGTCTGGATCGGTGCCTACGAGGGCGTCTTCGGGCTGGCCGGCGCGCTCGTTGGGGGCGCGGTCGGTGTCGGCATCATCCTTTGGCTGCCACTCGTCGAGCAGTGGCGCAAAAAAAGGTCGTAGTGCGGTGGCCGCTCAGAACTTTTCGAGGTAGCGGTCGATCTCCCACTCGGAGACGTTGACGAGGTAGTCGGTGAACTCCTCGTTTTTGGCTTCGACGAACTTCTCGGCGACGTGATCGCCGAGGCCGCCGAGGATCACATCGTCGGCTTCGAGCGCTTCGACAGCGTCGCCGAGGTTCTTCGGCAGCGTCTCGATGCCGTACTCCTCGATCTTCTCCTCGTCGAAGTCGTAGATGTTCTCGCGGATCGGATCCGGCGCGTCGAGATCGCGCTCGATGCCGTCGATCCCGGCGTTGATCAGCGACGCAAAGCCGAGGTACGGGTTACAGGACGGATCAGGGAACCGCGCCTCGATACGGGTGGCGACTGGCTCGCGGGCCGCCGGCTTCCGGATGAGCGCCGAGCGGTTGCGGTCGGACCACGCAACGTAGACCGGAGCCTCGTAGCCAGGGACGAGGCGTTTGTAGGAGTTCACGGTCGGGTTGGTGACGGCGGTGATCGCCGGCGCGTGGTCGAGGATGCCAGCGAGGTAGGAGAGAGCGGTCTCGCTGAGATCGAAGTCACCCTCGCCGTGGAAGGCGTTTTCGCCGTCTTTGAACAGCGACATGTGGGTGTGCATGCCCGAGCCGTTGATCTTCGGCACCGGTTTCGGCATGAACGTGGCGTGGAGGTCGTGTTGGGCGGCGACCGCACGGACGACAAAGCGGAAGGTGGCGACGTTGTCCGCCGTCGACAGCGCGTCGTCGTATTTGAAGTTGATCTCGTATTGGCCCTGGGCGACCTCGTGGTGGCTGGCCTCGATGTCGAAGCCCATCTCTTCGAGCGTGAAGATGATCTCTCGGCGCACGTCGCTTTGGAGATCCTTCGGGGCGAGATCGAAGTAACCGCCGTGGTCGGCGAACTCCGTCGTCGCATAGCCGTCCTCGTTGGTCTTGAAGAGGAAGAACTCCGGCTCGGGAGCCATGTTGACCTCGAAGCCGTGTTCCTCGGCCTTGTCGATGGCCTCCTGGAGCACATAGCGTGGGTCACCCTCGAAGGGTTCGCCGGTCGAGGTGTTGATCACATCACAGATGAGTCGGGCCGCCCCGCTTTCCTCGTCGTTGCGCCACGGGAGGATAGCAAACGTCTCGGGGTCGGGTTTGAGCCGCATGTCGGACTCCTGGATCCGGACGAAACCGTTGATCGAGGAGCCATCGAAGTAGATGCCCTCGGTGAAGGCCTTCTCGGCCTGGTCGGCCGGTACTGACACATTCTTCACCGTGCCAAGGATATCAGTAAACTGGAGTCGAAGGAAGTCGACCCCTTCATCGTCAATCTCATCAAGAACCGCTTGTTCTTCGTCGGTCAATCCACCGTCTGTGGCAACGTTCTTTTCAGTCATATTCCGGACGAGTAGACCATTTGGTGCCAGTATAAAGGTCTTACCGCTTATGGCAATTACACCGCTCAAACTCAGAAACTGGATATTCGTAAAATTATAAACCCCCCAGCCCGTCGAAGCCTGTATGACGTACGAAAACTTGGACGCGAAACTGATCAATGCGTTACTTGGCAACGGGCGAGCAAGTCTTCGGAGTCTCGGCAAACAGCTCGATGTTTCGGTGACAACGGTCTCGAACCATCTGCAGGATCTGGAGGCCAACGGAGTCATCAACGGCTACACACCGATCATCGACTACGACAATCTCGGCTACGATGTGACGGCGGTTGTCAACCTCAAGGTCGAGGGGAGCGCGATTCCGACAGTTGCCGACCGGCTGCGGGAGCAAAAACAGATGGTCAGCGTCTATGAGGTCACCGGCGATTACGATATCGTTGCCATCGGCAAGTTCGAAGACACCGATGGGATGAACGACCAGATCAAGGAACTCCTGACAGACGTGGATATCCGCGAGTCGAACACCAGTGTCGTGCTCAACGCTGTCAGCGAAAACGAACAGTTCGATCTCGATATCGACGAGGAGTAACGTCGCTCCCGGTTTTTATCTGAGCTGCTGACTCGGTGTGAGCAACTGACCGCCGAGCCACCGCTCGCGGAAACTGAGCAGTCGGGCGGAAACGATGGGTGAACGGAAAGCCACTTGCCGGCTGCCCACACAGAGCCGGTATGAGCACAACTCAGCAGGCGACCGCCGCCGAGGTCGTCGTCGTCGACTACGGGCTCGGTAATCTCCGGAGCGTCACCCGCGGGCTCGAACGCGCGAACGCGGGCGTGACGATCACCGAAGACCCCGACGAATTCGCCGACGCCGACGGCATCGTTCTCCCCGGTGTCGGCGCGTTCCGCGAGGGGATGGATAACGCCGGCCCCTATCGGGACGCCTTGGCTGCCGCTGCCGACCGCGGCCAACCCATCTTCGGCATCTGTCTCGGCATGCAGATGCTGCTGGGCTCCAGCGAGGAGGCCGAACACGCCGGCGAAGGCGACGTTGAGGGGCTAAACTTCATTCCTGGCACCAACGTCCGGTTCGATATCGACCGGAAGGTTCCACATATGGGCTGGAACGAACTCGACGTGCAGCGCGAGCACCCGCTCGTCGAGGGGGTTGACGGCGAGTACGCCTACTTCGTCCACTCCTACTACGCCGCTCCCGACGACCAGCACGCGGTCGTCGCCAGCACCGACTACGGCGTCGACTTCCCCTCGGTGATCGCCAACGAGGACGGCACGATCTTCGGCACGCAGTTCCACCCCGAAAAAAGCGGCGAGACCGGGCTGCGAATCCTCCGGAACTTCGTCGATCTCTGTGCCGAGCAGTAGCCGAACGTAACCGGAGTTAGGCGGTCTGTTCTGCGATAACCGAGACACCGATCTCGACCTCGGTGTCCTCGATCTCCCACGTTTCCAGCCGGTCGGCGTCCTCGCTGGGCGCGTCAGTTAGCTCGGCAGCGCGGACTTCCTCGCTGATGAGGTCACGGTGCTCGTCGACGAAGCCGGCAACGCGGTCGTCGTCGACGGCGAGGCCGACGCTGATCTCGCTTTCGACATCGAGATCCAACTCTTTACGCATCTCCTGAATCCGGCGGATCACGTCGCGGGCGTAGCCCTCGGATTCGAGCTCGTCGGTCAGCGTCGTATCGACGTACACCGTGCCGCCCTCGAAGTCGGTGCCGGTGACGTGTTCCGGCGGCTCCTTGCGGTACTCGACCATCTCGTCGTCGAGGTCGACGGTTTCGCCGTTGACTTCGATACCAGCCTCAACCTCGTCGCGGGTCGCGCCCTCGACAGCGTTCATCACGTCTTGGGCGCCGCCACCGAAGGCCGGGCCGATCTCGCCCATCTGTGGGTCGGCGTACTCGATCAGTTCGTCGAACTCGGAGACAACGTCGATAGCGCGGGTGTTGACGCGCTCGCCGAGCAGATCGGCGAGGTTCTCGACCGCGCTGGCGACTTCGTCGTCGTCGGTCTCAACGACGACCCGCGAAACGGGCCAGCGGAGTTTGCGGCCGCCGCGCTGGCGGGCGTTGGCCGCGGCTTCCTCCACATCGCGGAGGACGGCCATGTCGGTTTCCAGCTGTGGATCACGGAGGTCGTCGTCGACCTCGGGCCAGTCGAGTGCGTGGACGGTCGTTTCGCTGCCGTCGATGGTCTGGTACATCTCCTCGGCCATGTACGGCGTGACCGGTGCCAGTAGGCGGATGACGGCGTTGGTGACCGTGGCGAGCGTCGCGTAGGCTCCGAGCTTCGTGGGCGAGTCTCCCTCCTCCCACATCCGCTCGCGGGTCGCCTTGATGTAGAACCGCGAGACGTCCTCAGTGACGAAATCGAGAACGGTGTTGAGCGCGTCGTCGATGCGGTAGTCGGCCCACGCCTCGCTGGTCTCCTCGATAACAGATTGCAGCCGCGAGAGCACCCATTCGTCGACGGTCGTCAACTCGCCCTCGCTGAGGTCGGGCTCGGCGGGGTCGTAGCCGTCGAGATCCATGTACGTGAGCGGGAAGCGGAAGACGTTCCAGCAGATGTTGAGCGTCCCGACCATGCTGCCGAGGCCGTCCCAGTCGAAGGAGAGATCGACACCCTGCTGATCGTGGCTCAGGAGGTACGCGCGCAGCGGATCGCGGCCGGCCCGGTCGATGGCTTCCTCCGGTGTGACGATGTTGCCGACCGACTTGGACATCTTGCGGCCGTGTTTGTCGTTGGCGAACCCGTGCATCAGCACCTCGTTGTAGGGGCTTTCGCCGAGAGCCGCTGTCCCCATCCCGAGTTGCGACCAGAACCAGCCGCGGGTCTGGTCGTGAGCCTCGATGATGAGGTCTGCGGGCCAAAGCTCGTCGAAGGCCTCGGTCTCGGTCGGATAATCGAGCGTGCCCCACGTCGCCACCGAGGAATCGAGCCACACGTCGAACACGTCCTCGATCCGGCGGTAAGTCGTGCCCTCTTCGGTGATCGTGATGTCGTCGACGGTCGGGCGGTGGAGGTCGATGTCGTCGGGATCGATGTCTTGATCGGCGCGCTCAACGAGTTCCTCACGGGTGCCGATGACGATCATCTGTTCGTGGAGATCGTCCTCGCTGTCCACGTCCTCGGGAACCCAGATCGGGATCGGAATCCCCCAATACCGCTGTCGTGAGACGTTCCAGTCGGGAGCGTTCTCGATGAAGTCCCGGAAGCGGTTGTCGCGGGCCCACTGTGGGTGCCATTCGGCTTCCTCGATGTTGTCCAGCAGTTCGTCTTTGATATCGGTGATCGAGATGAACCACTGGTCGGTGGCGAGCTGGATGATATCGGTGTCGCACCGCCAGCAGTGGCCGTAGGAGTGCGTGTAGGTTTCCTCGGCCAGCAGCGCGCCGTTGGCGTCGAGATCGGCGGTGATGTCGTCGTTGGCGTCGCGGACGAACTGACCCGCGTATTTGCCGCCAGCGTCGGTGTATGTGCCGTCGCCGGCGACCGGACAGAAGATATCGAGGCCCAACTCTTGGCCGCGGTGGAAGTCCTCCTCACCGTGGCCGGGTGCGGAGTGGACGAGCCCGGTGCGGTCGGCTTCGACGAAGTCGGCCGTGTAGACCTCGCCCGCACCCTCGAAGCTCGGGTAGTCAGGGACTTCCTCGGCGAGTGGGTGGTCGTATTCCCAGCCGACGAGTTCGGAGCCATCGAGTTCGGCTTCGATCTCGTAGTCGTCGTAGCGGCCCTTGCCGAGTACGTCGTCGACACACTCGGCGGCGATGTAGAGTACGTCCTCGTCGCCGCCCTTGGTCGCGCGAACCTTCTGATACGTCAGCTCCTCGCCGACGCCGACGAAGGTGTTGGCGGGGATCGTCCACGGCGTCGTCGTCCAGATGACGAGGCTGCCCTCGCGGTCGGCGAGTGGGAATTTGACGTAGATCGAGGGGTCTTCGACCTGGTCGTACTCGACCTCGTTGTTAGCGATCCCGGTCTCACAGCGCGGACACTGCGAAATGGAGCGTTTGCCCTGCTCGACGAGGCCGCGGTCGGCGACCTGTTTGAAGCCGTACCACGCGGCCTCCATGTACTCCGGCGAGATGGTCTTGTAGGGGTTGTCCCAGTCGAACCACGCGCCAATGGATTGGAAATCGTCGTCCATCGCCACGCGGTTGTCCTCGGCGAACGTTTTGCATTCCTCGATGAACGCCTCCATCCCGTACTCCTCGATATCCTGCTTGCTCTCGAAGCCGAGTTCCTCCTCGACTTTGACCTCGATCGGGAGGCCGTGCATGTCGTAGCCCGGCCGGTCGGTGACCTGGTGGCCGGTCATCCGTTTTTGCCGGATCACGGCGTCTTTCAGGGTCTTGTTCCACGCGGTGCCGAGGTGCATCTGCCCGGAGGTATAGGGCGGGCCGTCGACGAAGAAGAAGGTGGGGTCGTCGGCGTGGGCCGCCTTTGTCGCCTCGTAGGCGTCGTGATCGTCCCAGTAGTCGTCGATAGCCGCCTCCACGTCGGCGGGCGAATACTGGTCGCTAACGTCGTCCATGCTGAGAGGCAAGGGGTCGGCGTATATCAAAACGGTGATCCGAGGGCGATACGAGGTGAGCTATTCTCATCCAGCCGCGACAGTCGAAACAGACACCGCGAAAGCCCTCGGCGCGCTCGGCTCCCGGGACTCGCTGCGCTCCTCGTTCGCTTCGCTCACTGCGGTGCTTACGTCGTCCGGGTTCGCCCAGCGCGCCTCGCCCTTTCAGTCCGCCAGGGACGTAATCAGGTCAGTTCTGCGCGAAGCCGTTCCGATTCCCGCTTGATCGCTTGCCGCCGCTCCGCAGCGTCGGCCTCCAGTTCGCGCATCTCGTCGGCGTTGTCGTAGTAGTACGCGAGTGCGTCGAACACCGCCGCGCCGTCGAGATCGTACTCAGCGGCGACCGCAAAGGGATCCTCATCGCCGTCGATCACGCGGCGTTTGATGTCGAGAACGGAGATTCGGGTTCCCTCAATGCACGGATCGCCCGACCGAATATCGGAATCCGTGACGATTGCTACCATACGCGGACTTGTGCGTCTCGATTGATAAACGCTCGGACGCTTCGATCTTCGCTACGATCCTCATCAATACCATCGCCCCCTTCTGCGTCGTTCGGTTCTCGTCACGGGGCTAGCGGAGTCGTCGCAAACGACGTTGCACCAGCGAGACTGTCGTCTGTAGGAGACTCCCTTCGGTATCTTCCGCATCCGGCTGTTGGTAGTTCTCAGCCGAATCGCCTTTGCCGTAGTTCGGTTCCCGACGGCGGAGGAACAGTACTGGCGTGCTGTCGGGGTCGTTATTCAGGCCCCGCTGATTTGGATACGTATTCTGTAATTTCTCCCAGTTGTCGTCGTCGATGCTGCCGCAGGCAATGATCGCAACATGAGTGTATGCTTTCTGATACTCTCGGACGCGCCCAGCCAGTTGGTCGATATCCTCGGCCGTGAGATCGCGTCTGATCGTGATTCCAACCGTATCGCTAACGACAACGTCGCATTCCAGCTCGCCATACGCTCTTTCAACAACGAAGTTGCCACCAGTGTCAAGGATTTTGCCGCCGCCGGCATTCAATCGTGCGTCGAGATACGCATGGAGTTCATCTCGAAACTCAGCTTCCTGTTCGTAGGCTTGCGTCGGTGTCCAGTCGCCAAGCGCGGCTGCGACCTCTTGGGCTAACTCTTCTTTCCCGACGATTCCCATGGGCATATGTAAACTACTGGGAGGAACAGCTTAGTTTCATGGTCGCTCCGGTGGGGTGCTACCGTATTCGCTTGTGTTGATGACAGTCGCACTCTCCCCTCACAGCACGTCTGAGCGATGCTCTTGGAGTTGATTCCGGCGGGACGGTTCGGCCACCGAGGAGGTGGCGAACGTCGCGCTGTTCCTCGAAAGCGACCTCGCCTCCTACCTCAACGGCGAGCGCATCCTCGTCGATGGCGGCTTTACGCACACCTAACGGTCGCGTGGAAGCGGTTGCCGTCGATCAGCCGGTGTTTGAGATGATTCACGTACGATCTGATGAATCAATATTTAGCCTGCTGATACTGTTGCCGGTTGGCATGCAAGATACAGAGCATACAGTCAGCATGGGATTTTCATACCTGCCCCAATCCCATTCTGAACTGGCTGATGGATTGTGACCACGAATTGACCGGTTACGATGAATGACTGTCACCGGGATACAGTCCAGTAATGTGTGAAGCAAAACCGATTACTGATATCCTTCGAAAATGGGCGATATATGCCCTCCACTAGGCGACAGTTGCTCGTACCCGTTGGAGTGTCTCTCTTGGGTGCTGCCGGATGTCTGGGGTTGGGAGATCCGAACTTGGTGATTAACAACGAGTTGAACCAGAGAGTAACTGCAAATATCGATATTACCAGAGTGTCGGATATGCGGGTAGTGAACCGTGCAGACCGCTCGCTTGAAGGCGGGGAAACGACAGCACTCTCGTATCCACTTGACGAACCTGGGGAGTATCGCATCCAAATTACCGCTCAGGAAGCGAACGTTGGCGGAGAAACAACCGTCTTTGTCGATGAATCTACTGTTATCCATGCCACTCTCGATCTCGATGGAGTGTCGTTCGAAACCCGATGACGCTCACCCGACTACCGGTCTGGGAGTCGTATGTGTTAGACTATCTGACTCAAGCTATCTCTCTTTGAGTCACTGGCTCGATACGAGATACGCGCCTTCCATCTTGCACAGCATGTTATACCAGAATCCAGAGCAGGCTAGTCGCTATCGTCAGTAAGTAACTCAAATAAAAACGAGAATGGCCGCGGTCGCAACGCAGTCGATGAGAAGCCGGTACAGCGGTCAGGTTGGCGTGGGTAAGTAAGCGGACTGTGGCCGAACTTACATTGCGCCGCCCATGCCACCCATGCCGCCCATGCCGCCCATGCCGCCGCCCATGCCGCCAGGGCCGCCGGCCGGTGGGCCGCCGTCATCGTCGTCGTCGCCGACTTGGCCACCCGAAAGGTCGCCAGCGGCGATCACGTCGTCGATGCGGAGGATCATCACAGCGGCTTCCGTTGCCGACTCGATGGCTTGGGATTTCACGCGCTGCGGTTCGACGACGCCCTCGGCTTCCATGTCGATCACGTTGCCCGAGTAGGCGTCGAGGCCGGCCGTGAAGTCACCGGCGTCGTGCTGGGAGCGCAGCGAGACCAGCGAATCAATGGAGTCCAGCCCGGCGTTCTCGGCGAGCGTGCGCGGGATGACTTCCAGTGCGTCGGCGAAGGCCTCGACTGCGAGCTGTTCGCGGCCCCCGACGGAGTCGGCGAAGTCACGCAGCTGGAGTGCGAGTTCGGTTTCGGGCGCGCCGCCACCAGGGAGCACCTTGCCGTCTTCGAGCGTGGCGCGAACGACACCGAGGGAGTCCTCGATTGCGCGTTCGACCTCGTCGACGACGTGGTCGGTGCTGCCGCGAACGACGAGGGTGACGCTTTTGGCGTCCTCGACGTCCTCGACGAAGAGTCGCTCGTCGCCACCGATGTCCTTCTGGGCGACGCTGCCGGCGAAGCCGAGGTCGTCCTCAGTGAGATCGTCAAGGTTGGAGACGACGCGGCCGCCGGTCGCGCGAGCGAGGGCTTTCAGATCGGAGTTCTTGACGCGGCGGGCGGCGATGATGCCCTCTTGGGCGAGGTAATGCTGGGCCATGTCGTCGATGCCGTCGCCGACGAAGACGACGTCGACACCGGCGTCAGCGAGCTGGTCGACCATCTCTTTGAGCTGGGCTTCCTCTTGATCGAGGAACTCCTGCAGCTGGGATGGGTCGGAAACGTTGACCTCGGCGTCGATCTCGGTCTCTTTGACCTCGAAGGCACCGTCGAACAGCGCGATGTTGGCGTCCTCGGCGAAGTAGGGCATGTTCTCGTCGACGCGCTCTTTGTCGACGATGACGCCCTCGACGAGTTCGGAGTTGTCGATAGAGCCGCCAACGACGGTTTCGACGTCGATGTTGTCGAGGTCGATTCCGTCCTCGTCTTCGACGGCCAGCACGGCGTCGACGACGAGTTCCGCGAGGTGGTCTTTCGCGCCTTCGGCGCCCTTGCCGGTCATCGCCGTGGTGGCGATCTCGACGAGGGTGTCGCGGTCGTCCGCGGAGACTTCGATGGCCTCGCTTTCGAGGATATCCTTGGCCTTCTCGGCGGCCTCTCGGTACCCCTGTGCGATGGTCGTCGCGTGAATCTCGGAGTCGATCAGTTCCTCGGCCTGATCGAGGAGTTCGCCCGCGATGACGACGGCGGAGGTGGTGCCGTCACCGACTTCGTTCTCCTGTGTCTCGCTGACTTCGACGATCATGTTCGCGGCGGGGTGGTCGATGTCCATCTCTTTGAGGATGGTGACGCCGTCGTTCGTGACGACGACCGAGCCACCGGAGTCGACGAGCATCTTGTCCATGCCTTTCGGCCCGAGTGTGGTGCGTACGGACTCGGCAACGGCCTTGCCCGCGGTGATGTTCATCGACTGAGCGTCCTTCCCGGAGGTGCGCTGGCTCTCCTCGGAGAGCACGATCATCGGCTGATTACCCATTCGCTGTTGTTGAGACATAGTCACCTCCGGATTGTTTGTGATTCTATATAAACCCTTCGTATGCGGTTACCGAGCGGCGCGCTGTCTGACAAATTGAGGCATGTGATAGACTACCAACCAGGTGATTTAAATACTGATCAGATCGCCGTCGACGCCGGAACACAGCTGCCGGGATCGCAATCAGCGATCACAGAAACAGCCGGTGGGATCACAAGCACCCACCTATTTGACGCGGGTGGGCGTACACACCAAATAGACGAAGCCGTCGTGTCGCCGCAGGACGGCAGCGACGCGACGGGAGGAAGTAATCGATGAAACTACGCGTCAAACCACTCAACAGGGAGACTCCGGGCAACGGGATCGCAACGATCGACCGCGAATCGATGGCGACACTCGGGGTCAACAACGGCGAGTTTGTCACGATCAGCCACGGCAACCGGACGGCCGTCCTCCGGGCACAACTCAGCCAAAACCGGGATCGACAGCGCGGGATCATCGGGATCGACGGCCAAACCCGGAAAACCCTCGGCACCCGTATCGACCAACTCGTCGAGGTCTCCTCGGCCGATGTCGAGCCAGCAGCCCGACTGGCGGTCGTCATCCCCGAAGGTCTCCGAATCCAAGGCGATATCGCCGCCTACATCCACGACAAGCTCGCCAACCGCGCGGTCAGCCCCGGCAAAACGGTGTCGGTGACGATGGGCTTTCGTTCGCTAAACGGGGAGTCGAACCGCCGCATCCCGGTGAAGATCGTCGGTAGCGAGCCCGGCGGCACCGTCGTCGTCACCGACTCAACGGCCATCGACATCGTCGAGGAGCCAACCGACAGCGACGACGAAGAAACGGAGTCGACCGACGCCGACCCGCCGGGGATCACCTACGAGGACGTTGGCGGCCTCGACGCCGAACTCGACGCGGTACGAGAGATGATCGAGTTGCCGATGCGACACCCCGAGCTGTTTCAGGCGCTCGGCATCGAGCCGCCGCAGGGCGTGTTGTTACACGGGCCACCAGGGACAGGTAAGACCCTCATTGCGAAGGCCGTCGCCAACGAGATCGAGGCGGATTTCCAGACCATCTCGGGGCCGGAAATAATGTCGAAATACTACGGCGAAAGCGAGGAGCGGCTACGGGAGGTCTTTGAGACTGCCGAAAGCGAGGAGCCCGCGATCGTCTTCATCGACGAGATCGATTCGATCGCGCCGAAACGCGGCGACACCGAGGGCAGCGTCGAACACCGCGTCGTCGCCCAACTCCTCTCGCTGATGGACGGGCTGGGCGATCACGGCCAGATCACCGTCATCGGCACCACAAACCGCATCGACGCCGTCGACCCCGCACTCCGGCGCGGCGGCCGCTTCGATCGAGAGATCGAGGTCGGCGCGCCCGACGCCAACGGCCGCGGGGAAATCCTCCGGATCCACACCCGTGAGATGCCGCTGGCCGACGATGTCGATCTCGACGCCTACGCAAGCAACACGCATGGCTTTGTCGGCGCGGATCTCGAAAGCGTGGTGCGGGAAGCGGGGATGAACGCCCTCCGGCGTGTTCGGCCGACGCTGGATCTAGATGCGGAGACGATCGACGCCGAGACGCTGGACGGCCTTGCGGTGACCGCGGACGATTTTCGGCGCGCGCTCAGGGAGGTCGAACCCAGCGCGCTCAGAGAGGTCTTTGTCGAAGCCCCGAACGTGACGTGGGACGATGTCGGCGGGCTCCCGGAAACGAAGGCACGGCTCCAGGAGGCCATCCAGTGGCCGCTGGCCTACCCCGACGCCTACCGGCAGGTCGATCTCCACGCCCCCAAGGGCATCCTGCTGCATGGGCCACCCGGAACCGGAAAGACGCTGCTGGCGAAGGCTGTCGCCAACGAGGCCGACTCAAACTTCATCTCCGTCAAGGGGCCGGAGCTGTTCGACAAATACATCGGTGAAAGCGAGAAGGGCGTCCGAGAAATCTTCAGCAAAGCCCGCGAGAACGCCCCAACGGTCGTCTTCTTCGATGAGATCGACGCGATCGCAACCCAGCGCGGCAGCGGGGGCGACTCCCAGGTCAGCGAGCGCGTCGTCAGCCAACTACTGACCGAGCTCGATGGCCTCGAAGCACTCGAAGACGTGGTCGTGATCGCCGCGACAAACCGACCGGAGCTGCTCGACGACGCGCTCACCCGTGCGGGCCGAATCGAAGAACAGATCGCGGTCGACGAGCCGGATGAGGCGGCCAGACGCGAGATCCTGGCGATCCACACCCGCGACCGACCGGTTGCCGGCGATGTCGACCTCGACGCGCTGGCGGCGGCGACCGAGGGGTTTGTCGGCGCGGAGCTGGCCGCGCTCTGCCGGAAAGCAGCGACCGAGGCCGTGCGGGCCCACGTCCGTGCCCGCGACGATGACCAACCGGCGGCTGTCGAGGAGATGCGGCTCACACGACCGGGCTTTGAAGCCGCCCTCAACGAGATCAGCGACGACGACCGAACGATCGACTGGCCCGCCCGTGACGACGACGCGAGCGATGACGAGGAACAAACCACGACCGATGACGCGACCGCTCCGACCGGCAACGACGCGGACACCACGGCGACAGAGGGTACAGCCGATAGGGAGTCCGCCGCAGAAGCGGCCCCAGCAGAGGCCGGCATCGAACCCGGTAGGAACACCGCCGAGAGCGAGCCCCAAACCGAACCGCCGGATGCTGCCGAGCAATCCACTGAACCGGCGGCTGAGACAGAGACACCATCAGCATCGCCCTACGATACAGACACGCGAGAGAGCGACCAGCAGTCGGCTGTCGAGGATGATGAGGCGGACAGCCAGAAATCAAGCTGACGCGATAGGGCTGCTGCCCAGAAATCAAGCTAGCGCGATCAGGTGAGATCCGGGCCGCGGGTTAGCTCACGGTGTTTGTCCTCAAGGAACGCGTAAACCGCGCCGTGGGGCGCGCCGTCGAGGATCATCCCAACAGCCCGCCGGACAGCGGACACCTCCTCGGCGTCGCCGATGATCCCCACCGTCGAGCCGTAGATCACGACATCAGCACCGGATAGCTCCTCCATGAGCTCGCGGGTGCGGCCGTCCTCGCCGATGATCCGGCCTTTCTGACGGCGGAGGTCGTTGTCGTTGCGGGTCTGCTCGGAGAGGTCGATCAGCTCAAAGCGGCGCATATCGCTGTCGAGCAGCGACAGCGCGGTCTCGGGCTTGAACCCGCGGCCGATCGCCTTGACGATATCGGGGGCGACAAGTGCGCTCACGGGATCGCCAACCGATTCGATGGCGACCGAGCCGGACTCGGAGTCGATATCCAGCCGCACCTCCGAGCGGGATTCGATCTCCCGCATCGTCTCGCCACCCTCGCCGATGAGGACGCCGATCCGATCCTGCGGGACTTTGACGTGTTGCATACGGTTGCTACCCCGCGGATCTTTTTAAGCGTGTTCCTCGGGAGTCTCCGCTTTCGGAACGCGAGTCAGGGGCCGATCCGGTCGTCGTCGCCGGCAATAAACCCAAACAGCTCGTCGGCGTCGGTGTCGACCCCCTGTCGGCTGAAGAAGGCGGCGACGTTCTCACAGTCCCGTCGGAGGAGGTCACCGGCGTTTGGGTGGTGGACGGTGACAGCTTGTCCGAGATCGATGATAACCAATTCGCCGTCGTGAATAATCATATTGTACTCCGAGAGATCGCCGTGGATCAGCCCCGCCGCGTGAAGCCGGCGCATATACTCCCGCACCACCTCGTAGGCCGTCTCGGGGTTTTCGACGTTCACCTCGGCGAGTCTGCGGGCGCGATCCTCGACTAACCCCACCAGTTCCATCACGAGGACGTTGCGCTCGACGGCGATGGGGCGTGGAACGCGAACCCCGGCCTCTCGGGCGCGCTGGAGGTTGGCAAACTCCTTGCGCACCCACGCGAGGACGACCGCCTTCTTGTCGGAGCCAAGTCCCTCAAATCGGGGGTCGCCCTCCAGATACGTCCGCATCTGCTGGAACGGCGAGGCGTTGATCCGGAAGATCTTGACGGCGACCTCAGCACCCTCGCCGCCCATCGCCTCGTAGACGTTGGCCTCCTTGCCGGTCGAGATCGGCCCGCCGAAGGCCTCGATGTGGCCGTCGGCGACGAGCTTGTACAGCGCGCCGAAGGTCGCGTCGTCGAACACCGACTGTTCGACCTTGAATTGCTCGGCGTCTTTGATCCGATCCTCAAACTGCTCGAACTCCCGGTCGCGCCGGCGGGCGATCCGGTCGGCCTCGGTGTCGGTGACATCGATGGTTTCCCACTCGTCGCCGATGGCGGCCTCGGGATCGGTATCGAGCAGGCCGTACTCGTCGGTCATTGGACGTCCTACACGACGTGGAGGGAAAAGCGTCGTCGGTCGCGGCGTGGTTCGGCGGGCCGTGAAGCCGGTGGTCGCTACTGCAGGTGACCTTCGCGGCGGAGTTGGTCGGCCTCGCTTTGCTCGTAGCGGTGGACGATGTCGGCTTTCTCGTCCTGCCAGTCCCACGGATCGACGATGACGAGGTCGTCCTCGCGGATCCAGACGCGTTTCTGCATCCGGCCCGGGATGCGGGCGGTGCGCTCGACGCCGTCCGCACACCGGACGGTGACGCGGTTGGCACCAAGCATGTCGGTGACTTCCGCGAAGACCTCCCCATCGTCGGGCATTCGGAGGTCGCGTCGCCCCTCGTTGTCGCTCATAGGCGACGGTAGGGTATCACGCGTGTAAAAATCGTGGGGTTCGGGCGACGCACGTGACAGGGCTACACACACCCGCCAGCGGTCGATTCGACGGTTTCAGGCGCGTCATCGTCGACCACCCCCTTCGTCAGTGTGTAACACAGATCGGCTGATAGCTCCGGTTCGGAGCCATCCGGGATCGTGAACGATGTGTTCGGGCTGTCGTAGTCTCCCTCGGTGTAGACCCAGATCGTCGTTGCGTCGGCAACGCGGTCGTTGTATCGGTTCCGAACATCGACCGGGAACTCCCACTCGGCGTCAGCAGCGTTTCGCAGGTAGGTCGCCGATGGTTCGGTGGTGTTCGTCCCGATATCGATCTTGTGAACCGTGAGCTCGTACGTTTCCGAACGGTCTAGGGTGACGGTCGCAACGTCGTCGGCGACAGCGACGGAGTTGACAGTTGCCTCCCCCTCAAGAATCGTGTCACGCCACGTTTCGGCTGAGAGCTGTGTCGGCAATCGCAGGCGGATCGGGTCGCTGCTGGCTTCAACGTCGACCGTTGTCGACTCGGTAACGCGCTCGACAACAAAGGATTCGGTGTCGATGCCGGTCGCCGCCAACTCGCCGTCAACGACGAGCAGCGAGATCTCGGTGTCGTCGACGACGGGCTGGCGGTTGGCGGCCAGCTCGATGCGCGCCTCCGAGTCGTACTGGGCGGCGAGTACGCCGTGTTCGATCCGGTAGTCCGGGGTGGCGTCGAGTTCTCGGTAGGCTGGCTCGTAGGTGATCGCCCGCGTCGTGTAGCTTCGCGTCGTTCCGTTCCAGTAATTGCCGAAGGAGTCGTCGTCGCTCACGGCGTCGGCGTTGTCGATGGCGAGTGTCGCCGGCTCGGTCGTGGTAAGCGTGCCGGCGGTCGGCGGCGGATAGACGAACAGCAGCCGGTCGTCGTACTCGGCTCCGAGGTCGAGCGTCGTCGGCTGCGGCCGGCCGGTCACGCTCGTCTCGAAAATCGCCGTCTCAAGACCGACCAGCTGATCGGCGACCCGCTGGCTGTGATCGAGTTCCGCCCGGCTGATATCCGCGGGCACAAGGCCGGCTTGGGCGGTCGTCAGCGCGACGACGAGAAAACCAAACAGCAGGATCGCGCCGATCTGCATCGACTGTCCGCGGCTATCGGAGGGGCGCATTGCGCTGTCTGGCCGCGGTATCAGATAAAAAGGCTCGGCTGCGATGGCGGTAGTTCAGATGCAGAGTGAAGTTGAAGCAGTAGAATAGAAAGCCCTCGACGCGCTCGACCACCGAAAGACTCGCTTGCGCTCGTCTTTCGAGGTTCTGCTCGCTTCGTCGCCGGCCTACGGCCGGCTTCCAGCGGGATCGTAGATCCCGCCCGGCTCGCAGAACTCCCGGGACTCGCTGCGCTCCTCGTCACTCACTACGTTCGTTCCTGCGGTGCTTGCGTCGTCCGGGTTCGCCGAGCGGGCGGCCGGCGACGCCGGCCGCCGGTAACGTGGCGGCTTCGCCGCCACGCGCGTCTCGCCCTTTCAGTCCGCCAGGATATCGGCTGGTCGGCCGGGCGATCAACCTGATTGTCTGGTCGAAAACACCGAACAAAAAGCACCACCACTGTCGCGGAAAATTACGCGTTCAGTTGCTGGCGACCGGGTTCGATGAGCGCGTTGAGTTCGGCCGCGAGGGCGGATTTCGCGTCCATCGGGTGTAGCTCGCCGGATTCGAGATCAGCTTCCAGCGTCTCGTAGTCGTCGTATTCGAGATCGCCACCGTACTGTTCGGGGCGTTCGACGACGACCGTCTCGACCCGCGGGAAGACATGGTACTGGAACAACTGGAGGACTGGGTTCTCACGTTCGTTGCCGTCGCCGTCGGGGTCGGGATCAGCGGTTGGCGGACAGTAAGCGTCGTTGATTTTTGTCTCGATCTCGTCTTCAGTGTCCTCCATCGAGATCGTCACGCCGGAGCTGGAGGCCATCTTGCCGACGCCGCTAGAGAGGTCGGCGATAATCGGCGTGTGGAGTGCGGGTCGAACCTCGTAGTCGAGTTCCGGCAGTGTCTCCCGAGCGAGCATGTGGACTTTCCGCTGGTCGAGCCCGCCGACCGCGAGATCGACATCGAGGTATTCGATATCGAGTGCCTGCATGAGTGGGTAGACCATCTGGGAGACCTTCGCGTGGTCGCCGCGAGCGATCTCGGCCATCGCCCGTTGGGCGCGGGAGAGTGTCGTTTCGAGTTCGAGGGCATGGAGGTCGAGGGTGTACTCCTCGTCGAGTTGGTACTCCGAGCCGAGGACAAACTCGGTTTGGCTCTCGTCGAGGCCGTAGGCGATGAACTGCTCCTGCATTCGGTCGGCCGTCTCACGGATCTCGGCGAAGGTGCCCTTGTCGTTGAGATAGGCGTGAACATCGGCCAAGAGGACGGTGATCTCGAAGCCCGCCTCCTGTAGCTCGATGAGCTTCGTCGCCGTCAGCATGTGCCCGAGGTGGAGGACGCCGGAGGGTTCGTAGCCGACATACGCCCGCTTGCCGTTAGGGTCGTCTGCCAACTCCTCAAGCTCCTCCTCGGTGACCACCTCGGCGGCGTTCCGGGTGATCAGCTCGTAGGCATCCATGCAGTGTCGTCGGGTCAGCGGTGTAAAATGACTTCTGAATGTGGTCGCTACGAACCGCCGCTTTTCGTGTCGGCCCGGTGTTCGCTGATGAGCTCGTCGACCATGCTGGCTTTCTGTTCGCGTTCGCGCGATTCGGCACGATCCTCCCAGTCGTCGATGAGGGCCTCGATCTCCGCGTCGTCAACGACAGCGAGTTCGTCGATCTCCTGAATCGACACGTCCTCGGCTGATCCGACCGGAATTCCGGCCTCGAACAGCACCTCGTCGGCCGCATCCGACAGCCCGCCGCCGCGGATGATCGCCCGCGGCTCGATCTCGGCGACGCGCTCGGCGGTGCTCCGACCGGCACCCGAGGCATCCCGGAAGTAGATGATGTCGCCGCGCGTGAGGCCGACCTCTTCCTCGGCGTCGTCGAGCGCGCGGTTGGTGAACTGCTCGACGATCTTCACCGAGACGAGGTTCCGGTCGCCGGTGACAGCGGCATCCGAGTGATCCAGCTTCCAGAGCTCCTTGAGGCGGTCGAGTTTGGCGTCGAGTTCGTCGGCGCGCTCGCGGGCCTCGTCGCGTTCGCGCTCCAGCCGGTCGGTTTCGCGTTTGAGCCGCGAAACGGCGCGTCGCTCGCGGGCCTCACGTCGCTCCTCGCGTTTGGCCTCCGAGAGTTCATCCTCGTATTCTTCGATTGTGTCTTTCCGATCAGCTAGTTCGGCCTGTAGCTCCTCGTTGTGGGACTGCAGCCGCTCGACCTGCGCTTCGAGGTCTTTGATGCGCTGCTCTTCGCTTGTGAGTTCCCGTGGTTCGTGGGTTGACTCCTCGTCGTCACCGTCGTCCTCGTCGGAGAGCTCGTCGATGGCCGCTTCGACCGAGGATTCGTTGGCAACGACGTGGGCGATGACCTCCTCGCGGTCGAACCGCGGTGGCGTCTTCTCGGTGATTCGATCAAACTGATCCTCGCGGTCGTCGTAGGCATACAGCGCGGCCGCCATGGCGTCGCGCTCGTGGTCGTTGTCGTACTCGTGATCGCGGGTGCGGTGGAGCTTCTCGTCGACCGGGAGGTCGTTTTCGGGCGTCCACGCGGTCGCCTCAAAGCTCCGCCGGAACGCTTCGACCGTCTGGGGGATCGGCGTCACGTCGGCGGCAACGATCAGCGGGCGGCCCTGCTCGATCAGCCACTCGGTCACCTCGGCGGTGTCGGCCGTCCGACTCGAAAACTGTGCCAACACGCGGCCATCCAGCGAGACGACCGCCGCCGCCGTCGTCGTGCCGGGATCGATCCCAACGATCACGCGGTCGCGCCGCTTGACGAGCGGCTGGTAGCTAATGCCGTCGCGCTGCTCGCGTTCGATCTCGATGCGGGTGTCGCCGGCGCGGTGGGTTGAAACCGGGAGTTCGTCCGGCGTCGCCTCGACGGTGAAGATCGCATTCGAGTAGCCGCCGTACTTTTCGGTCACGTCCTGGGTGTAGTCGAGATTGGCCGAATCGAGCTTGGATTCGACCTCGCGGGCGACCTTCTTGACGTTGCCGTGAATCCGCCGCGTGTAGCGATCCTGACTCCAGCCGCCGCTGCCGGTCGAGCGGCCGCGGGCGACCTTGACGGTCGTGGTGTCCGTGAACGCCGAAACCTCACAGCCGACGTTGGCGGTCGCCAGCCGCGCGGCGGCCTCGGCTTCGGCCATCGGTTTTTTGTCGTATGGAACGCCGTGTCTGGAGGCGACCCGCGAAAGGGGTTCGGGGCGTTCGTCGCCGGTCACCTGCACAAGCTTCGTCGCCGACGGCAACGACCGCAGAAAGCCGACGAGCTCGTTTTTGTCGGCGGCGAGCTCGTAGGCGTTGTCGGTGGCGACGAGTGCTGGCTCCTCGTCGTCGATGAGTCGGCAGAGCTTCCGGAAGGAAACGACATCGCGCTCGATCTCGCCGTCGTCGATGACGACCAACGCGTAGGCTGGCGCGTCGCCCCGGATATCGCCGCTTTGGATGTCGACGCCGAACACCGGCGCGTCGATGGCGTTTGTCCGGACAGTCACGGAGGAAGGTAGGGCATCGACCGCTAAATAGGCCACGCCGAGTGGGGGCGTCGACGGCGGAATTACTGTTGGTCGGCCGACACCGACGGCGAGATTACTGTTGATCGGCCGACACTGACGGCGAGGTCTGTCGCTGGCGGGTCGTGGTGACAACGCGGGTGAGTTCGGGAACGATATCCGGGTCAGCCTTGGCGACACGCGCGTGGATCGACAGCGACGACGGCAGTGTCGTCGACTCGGCCGCGGCGACGATGACAGCCAGTGTGGGGTGGTGGGTGCGGAGGGCCGCCCGAAAATCAGCCAGCGAGAGGCCGTCGGTGTCGGCGTCGATGAGAACGCAGTCAGCGGGAGCCACAACACGAGCCGGCTGGCTGTCGTCGGGCACCACGGTCGCTGTCAGGGTGAGATCCGGACAGTGATCGACGGCGTCGGCCACGCGCTCGCGGTACGAGGGATCATCGGAGACCAACAGCAGGCTGATCGCTGGGGGGATACCCATACCTGAGCGTGGCTGGCCACCGACAAAACCGCTGCTAGGAGGGCTACTGTGAGAACACCTCTCGTGGGCAGGTGTGCGGTGATCCAGCGCGACCGATCACTGCTCGTCAGAGTCGGCATCAGGAAACGGCACCTCGACCTGCTGGCCGTCGCTGGGGATGAAGACCTCGCCGTCGAAAGCGTCTGCGGCCCCGGCTTTGATCGGCGACGGATCGGCCCCGTACCGCGAGGAGATATGCGTCAGCGCAAGCCGTTTTACGCCGGCCGCAGCGGCGAGCTCGCCGGCCTCCCGACCGGTGGCGTGTTTGGTCTCGCGGGCGCGGGTGGCGTGACCGTCGGCGAAGGTGGCATCGTGTACCAGGAGATCCGCGTCGGCGGCGGCCGCTTCGACGCCCGCGGTCGGGCGGGTGTCGCCGGTGTAGACAACCCGCCGGCCGGGGCGTGGGTCGCCGACGACATCGTCGGGGTCGATCACCCGGCCGTCATCGAGTTCGACCGATTCGCCGTTGTGGAGTTTGCCGTACATTGGCCCCGGTGGGATCCCCAGCTCGTCTTCGGCTTTCTGGCGATCGAAGCGGCCCGGGCGGTCGGCCTCGATGAGCGCGTAGCCGACCGAGGTGACGCGGTGGTCGGTTTCGACGGCCCGGACGGTGTACTCGTCGGTCTCGTGGGCAACGTCGCCGGCGGTGACCTCGTCGATGTCGATCCGGAAGGACGGCGAGTGGCCACAGACCCCAAGCAGGTCGTCGATATCGCTGTAGGTGCCGCGGGGGCAGTGAACCGTCAACGGTTCGGTGCGGTCGTTGAAATCCCAGCTCTGGACGAGCCCGGGGATCCCAAGGACGTGATCGCCGTGGAGATGCGTGACAAAGATATCTGAAACCGTAAACCCGGTGCCGTGGCGCATCATCTGCCGCTGGGTGCCCTCCCCGCAGTCGAACAGCAGGCGGTCGCCCTCGCGGTTGACCATGATCGCACTCGGGGCTCGCTGGGTCGTCGGCACCGCCCCGCTGGTTCCGAGAAACGTCACGCGTAACGACATGGCTGGGGGTCGACTACCGAGCGATAAACCCCCTTCGGAACGCCAGCCGAACGGAACCGGCAGCGAGAGCGGCCGGCCACGGGGAAAGATGCGTATCACTGTTTTGAAAGATCCACCCCCGGCGAACAGGGGCGCGATGTCCCACTCTTATACGTGGTCGTCCCCTAATGTGGGATCGAGATGGTGGGGGCAGTTGGAACGGGCATCATCGCCGCATCGCTGGCTGCCTGTTTCGGCGCGCTGTACCTGCTGCAGTATCTGTATACCCAGCGAGAGCGGTCAGGTGCCGGCTGGTTCATGGGGAACATCGCCGCTGTCGCCCTGTTTTGTCTCGCCTACGGCGGTGGGTTGCTCATCTTCGAGCCGACGCTCCGGCTCGCACTCGAAGCGGTTGCTGTCGTCTGTGTGGGGTTCATGGGGCCGTTCTTTCTCGCCTTTGGCCTCGATTACACCGGCCGCGGGGATCTGATCCGGACGCCGTTGTTCGGCATCGTCGCCGCCGTTCCGCTGTTGACGGTCGGCCTCGCGGCGACGAACCCGCTCCACCAGCTCGTCTGGAGTGGGTTTCGGTTCGACCCGGTGTTCGGGCTGGCAACGGTCAGCTACACGATCCAGCCGTGGGCTGTGTTCGCGCTGTTGTTCTCGATCGGCACCGCGGCGGTCGGCTCGCTGCTGTTGATCGGGGCGATACTGAGCTACGGCTCGCTGTACCGGCGTGAGGCGATCGCGGTCATCCTGAGTACCGCGCCGCCGTCGGTCGGTGTCCTCGTCTGGCTGTTCGATCTCGGCCCGATCCCACAGCTGCATCTCACCGCGCCGCTCATGCTGATTCACGTCGCCCTCGACGCCTACGCCTTCGTCGGCACGCACATGTTCGAGACCAACCCGGCGACCCAGCGGATGGCCGAGCGGACGGGGCTGGACTCGCTGTCGGATCCCGTGTTCGTCCTCGATACCGAAGGGCAGATCGTCCGCATCAACGACCGCGCAGCCGAGGTGTTTCCGAACGCGGGTACCAACAGCCTCCCGCTGGCCGTTGAGACGGTGCTCGGTGTGGGGTTGACAACGCTGCGTGATTCCGGTGAGCTCACCGTTGGCACCGACGGTGGGAGGACGTTTGCGGTGTCGTACACGTCGTTGACCGATCCGAGCGACACCGCCGTCGGCAGTATGCTCGTGTTGTACGACGTAACTGAGGATCGACAGCGAGAACAGCAGCTGGCGGTGCTCAATCGCGTACTCCGGCACAACCTCCGGAACGAAACGACGGTGATCAGCGGCTACGCGGAGCTGCTTGCAGCCGAGATCGACGACCCCGAGCTGGCGACACAGGCCGAGTGGATCGAGGCCGCAAGCGATCGGCTGCTCTCGATCGGCGACAAGGTGCGAACGTTCGAGAGCGTCCAAAACCGGGAGCGACAGCCGGCCGCTCTCGATCTCTCGACGGTCATCGCCGAGGTCGAGGAGAGCTGTGTCGCCGCCCATGACGACGCGGCGATCGAGTGGACGGTGACGCCGCCGGATCTGGAGCTACACACGGATCCGGTGTTGGTGTCGATGCTGCTCGGCGATCTCGTCGAGAACGCGATCGTCCACGCGGCGGCCGAGCCAACAGTGACCGTGAGCGTCGCCGAGACGGCAGCCGGCGACAGCGTTGTCTTCGAGGTCCGGGATACCAACGATCAGATCCCCGAACAGGAGATCGAAACGCTTCGAGCCGGCGACGAAACGCCGCTCCAACACGGCCAAGGGATCGGGTTGTGGATCGTCTACTGGTGTCTCCAGAAGCTCAACGGCAGCATCGACTTCGAGTACGACGACGGGAACGTGCTCACGGTGACGCTGCCGGAGCTACCGGGGTGAACAAAGGAAAAGCTCGTCGCCGACACACCGCCCGCGTAACCGACCGATTCTTAGGTCATCGGCCCCCAGCGTCGCCAATGGACGCACCGCTGTGGATCGATACCCACGCCCCCGAGTTGGCCGACCTCCCACAGCCGGCGGTACGGGATCGCCTGCAACGAACCGTCGGCGAGCCGATGAACCTCCTGCTACAGGGGCCGCCAGGGGTCGGCAAAACCGCCGCCGCCCGCGC
Source organism: Halonotius roseus (assembly GCF_006861655.1). GTDB lineage: Archaea > Halobacteriota > Halobacteria > Halobacteriales > Haloferacaceae > Halonotius > Halonotius roseus. The sequence goes on from NZ_SESI01000001.1 coordinate 575,353, forward strand.
GCTGGCCCGCGAGGTACACACTGATCCCGACGCCGATCTGATCGAGCTCAACGTCGCCGATTTTTTCGGCCGCAGCAAAAAGGAGATCAAAAACGACCCCCGGTTTGCGGGCTTTCTCGACGGCAAGAGCCGGATGGCGAAAGCCGATATGATCAACCACGTGCTCACCGAGTCGGCGAGTCACGCCCCGGTCTCCGGGCAGTTCAAGACGATCCTGCTGGACAACGCCGAGGCGATCCGGGAAGACTTCCAGCAGGCCCTGCGTCGGGTGATGGAACAACACCACCGCACCACGCAGTTCGTCTTTACCACCCGCCAGCCGACGAAGCTGATCGCACCGATCCACTCGCGGTGTTTCCCGGTGCCGATGCGGGCACCGACGACCGACGAGATCATCGATCGCCTCGAAACGATCTGCGACGCCGAGGGCGTCGAGTACGACACCGACGGGCTGGAATTCGTCGCCAGCGCGGCCGACGGCGACCTCCGCAAGGCGATACTCACCGCCCAGACAACCGCCGAACAGGAGGGTGAGCTCACGATGCAAGCAGCCTACGAGACACTGGGCGATATCGGCGACGACGAACAGATCGCCGCCGCCCTCACCGCCGCCCGTAACGGCGATCTCAGCGAGGCCCGCGGGACGCTGGATGACCTGCTGTCGGATGGCGGCTACGACGGCCAGACCCTCCTGAGTGAGTTGCTACGGGTCGCTCGCTCGCAGTCGGCTCTCGACAGCGACGAGATCGCCCGGCTCCACACACTCGCCGGCGCGGCCGACCACGAGCTGAGCGAGGGTCTCGACGACAAACTCCACCTCACCCATCTGCTGGCGGCGTGGGCCGATGGCCGAACTGAGCTTCGGGCGATGGCCTAACCATGCTCCCGATGCTTCCGACCACCGCTGTCGCGCCCGGCGCGTGGCGGTACGCCGCGATCTGCTTTGCGGCCGCCATCGTCGCCGTCGTCGTGTTCCCACCGGGTGCGGCCGTCGCCCTCGCACTCGGCGTCGGCGTGCTGTGGTTTCACCGCGATCCACCCCAGCAGCCACCCGAGTCGGGGATCCTCGCCCCGGCTGACGGTCGGGTGTCGGTGATCCGCGAGGAGGGCAACCGGGTTCGGGTCGGGATCTTCATGAACGTCACCGATGTCCACGTGAATCGCGCGCCGGCCGGCGGCACCGTGCGATCGGTCGATCACCGCCCCGGGGCGTACAAGCCGGCGTTTTCGAAGGATTCCGATCGCAACGAGCGGGTCGTCATCGACTGCGACGACTACGAGGTCGCACTGATCGCCGGCTGGTTCGCCCGCCGGATTCACCCCTACGTCGAGGCCGGCGAGACGCTCACCCGCGGCCAGCGGATCGGCCATGTCTCCTTCGGGAGCCGCGCCGATGTGGTGTTGCCGCCGCGATACGATCGGGAGGACGTGCTTGTCGCCGTCGACGAGGCGGTCACCGCCGGTGAAACACGGCTCGTTGCGACAGCGTGATCACGGCGGCGGGAACAAAAGTCGGTGGACGACAGACTGGGACGGAATTTTATACCGCGGCCGGGTAACAGCAACTGAGTCGTGGACGCAGAGATACTGGGCACCGGGGCGATCGGCGCGATCAGCGTGCCGGACAGCAAACCCCCGATCGAGATCGTCGCCGACGGGCGCGAGAGCGTCGTCCGGGAGTTTGTCACCGACGGCAGCAAGCCACGGGTGTTGTCACGGTACGAAAACCGGCGGCTGGCCGAGCGCGCCGTCCGCAAACAGCTCTCAAACAGCCGGTACCCCTGTGCGCTCGTCTGGGAGACCACACAGAGCGTCGGCGGCCTCCTGTGGAACGACCAGTTCAAACGCCTGCAGGTGACGTACAGTCAGCTGCTTGCGGCGTGGATGGTCGCCCCAGCGACTGACGAGTTCATGTTCTGTGCGCTCGATGACAGCCAACAGGCCTGCCGGTTTGCCAAATCGATCCAGCGGGACTACGAGTTCAAACACCTAGAGATACAGACGAAGGCCGGGGCCACCGATCGGATCATCGACCACCGATTCCTCCGGCAGTCGATCACGGATTCCGGCGTCCAGTTTACGCGGTAGCCGCGTCGTCAATGCAGCAGTGTGTTGCTATGGATACGGTCTAGTCACGCTTGGACGACAAGCAGGATCCCGGCCACGACGACAGCGGTCGCACCACCCAGCTTCCACGTTACCCGCTCGTCAGCCTGCAGGAAGATGGCAGCCCCCGCAACGACAAGCAGCGTACTCGTCCCGAGAACAGGGGTGACGACCGCGACTGGCGTCCGGGCGAGAGCCGCATAGTACGCGCTGAGATACACCGTGTTCGCAACGCTTGCAACGATAAGCCAGCGATTGCCAGCAACTGACGGAACGCGCCCATCACCGACAGCACGCCAGGCGAGATAGAGGCCGAAGCCGACAGCACCAGCCGCGATGCGGATCGTGACGCCAACCATCGGTGGCGTGCCCGTAGCGAGGCCAAGCTTCGTGAAGATCGGATCGATCCCGAGAAAGAGTGCTGCCGTGAGCGGAAACAGCAGATCGACCCAGAGCCGCCGTCCCGTTGCCGTGGTGGGGCTCGTCCGGGCTTCGGTCACGACAGCGAGACTGCCAGCGAGAACCAGTGCGATCCCAGCGAGCAGCTGTGCCGTCAGCTGTTCATCGAGGACGACCACCGCTGCAGCCACCGCGACGAGTGGAAAGAGTGCCTTCAGCGGTTCCGTCCGGCTCGCACCGATCCGAGCGATGCCGACAAAATAACAGACACGGGCGACGAGAGAGCCGAGGATGCCAGCCACAGCAAACGCGAAAAGCGAGTCGAGCGTCACACCGTACTGAGGATATTCGACCACGCCAACGATCGGCACAAGGATGAGCAAATTCACCGCAAACATGACCGCGATAACATCGACAACGGAGTGAGTTCTGGTGCCAAGTCGCACGGCAAGGCTCTGCACTGCCAGCCCGAGGGCCGCCAGCACCGCGAACCCGATGCCGAGCAGTGGAGGAGCCATCTACCGAATGGAAACCGTCCCTATCGCTTGAGCGTTCGGACTACGGCGTTGACGATGCGCAGCGGTCGTGATACGCACCTAGGCTTATCCGTCTCGTCGCACTTTCGGGTGTATGTTCCGTCGGAATCTGCTCCGAACTGGTGCGGCAGTTGGTATCGCCGGTATCGCTGGCTGCACCGGCCAAAGCGACACCGCCGCGTTCACCGACGGGTTCGAAAACAGCCTCGGTGAGTGGGACACCCGGGCGACAATCGGCCCGGAAGTCGAGCTTGAGGACTTTGAGTGGGAGATGGGGATCTCCGACACAGAGGCGATCGAAGGCGACCGTTCCTTGCGAGTGTGGAACGAAGGCGATTACGACGACGGCGTAACGTGGGGTTCCCATCCGATCGCTGTCGAATCTGGACAGGCGTACCGGATCGAGGCGACAGGACAGTTCTGGAGCGAGTCGGAATCGTTCAATACGATCCGTCATGCGGTGATGCGCCTCGGCCCGGAACCCGCGGACGTCGAAGAAGACTTTCCACAACTCGGCGTGAACTCGACCGAGTTCGGAGAAACGCCGTTTGGCGGGCTTCGAGAACCGCTCTGGCTGTCGGATGGCTGGCGGGAGTATAGCTTCGAGTGGACGACACCGGAACTATCGACCGAGACACTCCATTTCGCCGTCGGAACCGCTGTTATTTGGGAGGCTGACGCAACCCACTACATCGACGACCTCTCAGTCACCATCGAGCCACTATGAGAACCTCGTGACCCGGTCAGACTGGAGTAGCAAATACATCGTCGCTGCGGTGTTGCGCCAGCTTGTCGGGTATGCCGCACTCTCAGCGCTCGTTCCACACAGCGATTTTGCTACATCGGTGCCCCGCTCCAGGCCCTTCTAACAGTCCTGTTAGTGCCAGTCGCGCTCATTGCGATCCCAGCCGTTGTGATAGCAGCCGCGTTAGGAGCAGCCCTTGCAGCTGTTGGCCTGCAACCGACGACTGCGTTAGTCCCCTTGGGAACCTGTCCCGTCAGTATCGCCGGTCTATGGGGCTATCGACGGATAGCTAAATACGACGGAGGTTGAAGTGTGGCGTCCACGTAGAAACGACATGAATCGTCGTCAGTTCGTCGCTGTGGCAGCGACCACGTCGCTGGCCGGGTGTATAGGATCATCCGATAGTGAGGAGAGCAGCAGCCTTGCTCTCACCGTCGAAAACGAACGTGCCGATCCGGTGACTGTCACCGTCGTGGTCGGTGATGACGAGGGAACAACGTACGAGGAGGCGTCAGAGCAGATCGATAGCGGCGTCGCCCGTGCATTCGAGGTTCCTGTTGGCACGGGCGGTCGTCACGAGGTGACTGTCTCAGGCGAAGACTGGGAGGGGAAACTGGCGTGGAACGCGGATACCTGCGCGCTCTTCGATGGGACGGTCAGGGTCACCGACCAAAGCGTCGAGGTCGCCGGTGAATGTGTTCAGCAACGGTAGCTGTAGCTGCTGTTTGATCGACGTTTCACAGAGTGGCACTCAGACACGGTGTCGAGTAACACCCAGATCTCACCAACACGTTACACATGAGCGATATGTTTAATCCTTCTAACCGGTTATCTGTATCAATGTCAACCAGATCTGCAAATCAAGGGCTCGCTGTCCGAGCCACATTGCTCGCGGTGATCACGGTTTTTTCCATTATCGCAGTTCCCGTTGCAGGCGCGGCTCCCGCCCATTCGGTACCGGCTGCATCGGCTGATTCGACTACCACCCAATCAGCCACTATCGAGACGGCCCAACTTGCCATCGGTAGTGGCGTACCCATGCAGGTTTCGCCCCCAGCGGTTGAGCGCGACGGTGCCGATGCCATCCTCCAATCCAACGGCCTCTATTGGGCTGGCCAAGAGCTCGCTCTCGCCATCCCTGACTCCGTCAGTGACGTTGATACGATCGAAGTCCGACGGTACAGTAGCGACGATGCACGCGCTGGCTCACTGGTCCGCGAAATCGGGGTTGATGATAGCCGATCGCTGGAAATCCCGACATCCGGACTCGACGGTATGTACGTGCTCGTTCCGGCTGGAGATCGATCACAAGCTTTCAGCGTCGGTTCCGATGGTGTCGCAACCGGTCTTGTTGACCCACGCGATGCGCGCTTCGAAGTTGTAAAGCAATCCCTCCGCGTCGAATGGGGGCAAGATCGGATCACCACCGGTGATGATGATGTCAGCCTTGACATACGCTCGAACCGCGCCCGATACAATCTCAAAGTGAGTGCTGATGGTCTCGACTACGACGACCTTGAGAGCCTCTTCCGATCCGGCGATGCCGAGGATAATCCCGACCCCTACGCTGACCGCCAACCGTTTGCGGTCGACGGGGTTGTCCATGACGCCTACGCCGACGATGATGAACTTGTGCTCCGGGGGCTCCGCGACGACTCGTTGACCGCCGACTTCACCCAGATTGACGCAGGGAGCTACACCTTTATTTTTGAGGTGACTGACACCGGCGTTACCTCCGGGGCACCCGTCGGCGACGAGGAGATGAATGAAGACCCACCTGAAGTCGAACCTGATCCAGCCTTCTTTAATCTGACCGATCTTGAGCCGGCGTCTGCGACCGTCGCGCCAGGGAACCCTCTCACCGTCTCCGCGACGGTAACGAATATCGGTGGTACTGCCGCCACCAAGACTGTTGAACTTCGTATCGACGGCGATCCTATCGCCACCGAAGAGGTCTCGCTTGATCCGGACGAACGTAACACGATCTCGTTTGATATTGAAACACCGGATGAACCCGGTCGCTACATGCATTCAGTCCACACTACTGACACCAGCGTTACCGGTGAACTCACTGTTGAATCCCCCGAAGCTGAGCCTGATCCTGAACCTGAGCCCGATCCAGAATCTGAGCCCGAAACGAACGATGATACACCTGGCTTCGGTGGTATCGTTGCTCTCGTTGCACTTATTTCGGCAGCGTTGCTCATGATTCGCCGCCGTCCCTAACACGGACACGTATCAGTTCCACATCTGAGAATGGTGCGCCGACCACCGTTTGATCGCGTGATCGAAAACAGAACTCTGGCAATCGATACGACCCGCCAAGCCTGACTGCCCCGTTGCTGTATACGCGCTCTCCATCTTGGATGGTACACAGTACGATCACCAACTCGGTCAAGGAACTGAATCCGCGAGGTACCTACCAGGGCTCGTTTTTCGCGCCGATCAGGTAGGCGATGATGTTGGTACCGACGTGGAGAACCGGTGTGGCAACGAGCACCACCGCAAGCACGCCGGGTGTAAACGTCGCTTGGGCCCACCCAGGCGCGGCAACAAACGCGAGTGCAAGCGCGCCGACAACGAAATCAAGCTGATCGAGACCGGGAAACGCCGCCCCGCGGTCGCGGCCGCTCCGGCGTTTGATGAACGAGGCCGCGATATCACCAACCATCGCGCCAGCGGCAAGGCCGAGGGCCGCCGCAGGTGGAAACGTCGGCAGCGAGAATCCAAGCGCCGTCCCGACCGGTGCGGCAACGACGTTGAGTCCGGCCGCGAGGGCGACGCCGACGAGCGTGCCAACGGCGGTGCCGCGCCAGGTTTTGCCGTCGCCGAGCAGCCGGCGATCGCCCCACGTTCGGCCGCCGTCGATCGGGCGGCCGCCGCCGGCGAGGACGGCCGCGTTGTTCGGCACGTAGGCCGGCAGCATCGCCCACAACGCTGTCACGACAAGCCCACCAATCATATCCGAGGGAGGCGGCGGCGGGCGTAAAGACGCACTGATTCGGCTGGCAGGGGGATCCACATGACCTAAGCGTCCACACACCAAGTGGGCTGTATGTCCTCCTGGAAGCGCGATATCGCCAGCGGACTGGTGGTGCTGTTGCCGCTGGGGATCCTGCTATTCGTCCTCAACTATCTCTACGAGCGGATTATCGCCCTCCCGCTGATCAGCACCCTCGATTTCGTCGGGCTGGGCGTGCCCGAGAGCCTCATCCCGCTGGCCCGGATCACCGTCGCACTCGTCCTCATTCTGACGCTGATCCTCGCGGTCGGCTACCTGATGCGGACGACCGCCGGTCGACTCTTCGAGTCGGCGTTGGATGGCGCGATCAACCGCATGCCGGGGCTCCGGGTCGTCTACAACGCGACAAAGCTCGCCGTCGAAACCGCGCTGTCGGGCACCGATGATCTCCAGGAGCCGGTGCGACTCGAAACCTGGCCCGGGATCCGGATGACGGCGTTCAAAACCGGGAAAAAGACACAGGACGGCAAGATTGTGCTCTTTCTGCCGACCGCGCCGAACATCACGACCGGCTTCGTGATGGAAGTCGAGGAGGATCGGGTCGAGGAGACCAACGAAAAGGTTGAGGAAGCCCTCACGCGGGTGTTGAGCGCGGGGTTTGCCGAATCCGCCCACCAGATCCCGGTCGAAGAGGCCGAAAACCCGGCCCGAAGCGACGGCGACACCACCACAACCGTCCGAACCGAGTCCTCGGAGTCGTCGGGTGACGGCACAGCGACCGACAGCTAACGGGGGGTGCTTACTCGAACTCAGTCGGTGGCGATGTCGACGCACGCGCCGAGCGGCGGTGTCGGCGCGCGACGACGAGACCGACGACCGCGGCGGTGAGCACTCCGGCGGGGAGGGCGGCTACGAGGATCGCGGTTGCGAGGCCAACAGCCTGTGTCATCGCCACGGCCAGCGTCAGTCCGCTGCCGCCGACAAACCCCGTGATGGCGGCCGCCGTGACCGAGAGATTGCGGCGCGTTCGTTCGCTTACCTGACCGGTGTTTCGTCGCTCCGCCCGGGCGGCGAGCCGAAAGAAGACCAGCGGAACAGCGGCGACACCGGCGACAACACCGGCCGGCACGCCGATCATGAGCGATGGCCAGACGTACGCTGTGAGCCCCTCGGTGACGGCGACCGTGACGCCAAGAAAGACGAAAACACCGACAACGACGCTGACGAGGGATCTTGCGAGTCGATTCATACAAACGGGAAACCCGCTGGAAAAATAACGATGGCGGCGCGTGCGACTGTGTCGATCAGTCGTCGTTGTCGACCGGCTCAGAGGTAGGTGAACCAGTCGTCGTGGGCGTCGGTTTTCCGTTCGACGAGATCGAAGAACGCTGACTGGATCTCCTCGGTGACGGGACCGCGGTCGCCGTTGCCGATCTCGACGTTGTCGACCTTGCGGATCGGGGTAACTTCGGCGGCCGAGCCGGTAAAGAAGAGCTCGTCGGCCGTGTTGAGCTCGCCGCGGCTGATCGTCGCCTGATCGTGGACGGTGTAGCCGCGTTCGCGGGCCAGCGTGATCACGGTATCGCGGGTGATCCCATCGAGGATGCTCTGGGAGAGCCCCGGGGTGTAGATCTCGCCGTCGCGGACGAGAAACAGATTCTCGCCGGGGCCCTCGGCGACCTGGCCCTCCTTGTTGAGGACGATCGCCTCGGCGTAGCCGTTGCGCCGGGCTTCCTCGCCGGCCAGCAGGCTGTTGACGTAGAGGCCGGTCGTCTTGGCGTTGGTCGGGATCTGACTGGAGGCGTGTTTGCGCCACGACGAAACCATGACCTCGATCCCGTGTTCGAGTGCCTCCTCGCCGAGATACGCGCCCCACGGCCAGGTGGCGACGGCGACATCGGTCGGGCAGTCGTCGGGGCTGACCCCGAGGCTACCGTAGCCGAAGTAGGCGATCGGGCGGATGTACGCGCTGTCGTGATCCTGCCGGCGGAGGAGTTCGAGGGTTGCCTCGGTGAGTTCCTCGCGGCTGTAGGGGATCTCCAGCTCGTAGGGTTTCCCGGAGGCGAAGAACCGATCAAGGTGTTCCTCCCACCGGAAGATCGCGGTGCCGTTGTCGGTATCGTAGGCACGGGCCCCCTCGAAGATCCCCGTCCCGTAGTGGAGGCCGTGGGTGAGGACGTGGATCGTCGCGTCGTCCCAGTCGACGAACTCGCCGTTCTGCCAGATCGTCTCGATATCGCCCGCCTCGCGCATCTCGTCGAAGGATGCCATTGCTACCCTGAACCTTCGGCTACCGATTCTTAACAGTTTGCAACCAACGATCGATACTGTTCAGAGTGCGATTGGATCGAGAACACCTCGAAAGCCCCGAGTCGCTCCGGTCGAAGGCCTCGCTGCGCGCCTCGCTCACTGTGTTCGCTACGGTGCTTGCGTCGGCCGTCTTCCCGGAGCGACTCCCCCCTTTCAGTCCCACCCACGTTGGCAGGCCAAACAGTCGCAGTTGGGTGGGACTGAAAGGGGCCGGCGGGTCGGCGAACCCGGACGATGCAAGCACCGCAGGAACGAGCGGAGCGAGTGACGAGGAGCGCAGCGAGTCCCGGGAGCCGAGACGCCGGGGGCTTTCAAGATGGTTCCAATTTCACCGGCTTATCTAAACACGGCCCAACGATCGAAACAGCTGCTCTCGCCACAGCGCGAGTAGCCAGCGGCTACCCCAGTCGCTCCACCAGCGACGATCCCTCAACGTAGACAAGGTCGTTGCGCGCCGCGTAGGCGGCCGCGTCGGTCGGCGACAGCGCGGCCCCGGTCTCGTCGTCGAGCATCTCACAGACGACAACCGCCGGCGGTAGATCAGCTGCCTCGGCGAGGGCGACCCCCAACTCGGTGTGGCCGACCCGCTCGGCCAAGAGATCCGGTGCTGCCCGCAGCAGGTGGACGTGGCCGGGGCTGCGGAACTCAGTGGCGAAAGTCTCGCCGTCGTAGTCGGCGGTCGCCGCAGCCGCGCCGAGCTCGCTGATCGTTTGCGCCCGGTCGCGGTCGGTGATCCCCGTCTCGGTCGCCCGGTGGTTGACCGTGATCGAAAACGACGAGCGGTCGTCGTAGCTCAGCTCGTGGTTCTCGGTCGCCGGATGATTGAGGGCCTCCTGAAGGAAGGGGAGGTCGAACCGCTCGGCGACGCTGTCAGCGAGGGCGACACAGACGAGCCCGCCGGCGTCGTTGCGGAGTCGTCGCACCGCCGCGGGGTCGACCGCGGTCGCCGGATAGACGATGTCGGTTTCGCCCTCACGGTCAGCGAAATCGTGGATCAACACCGGCTGGCCCGCACGGAAGGCGTCGATCGCGGCGTCGGCGTCGCCATCGAACTGTGTCGTCTCGGCAACATCGCCGTTCGTCTTGACAGCGTCGGCAGCATCGGCCTGGTGAGTGTCGCTGTCGGCGTCAGCGGTTGGTGGGCTCATTCGAACTCCGCCTCCGCGACGTGAATGGCCAACATCTCGCCGTCGTCGAGATCGAGCTCGTCTCTGAGCTTGACCGGGGCGATCAGTTCGAGATTTTCCTCGTCGTGGTGGGTGCGGTCGGGGACGATGATATGGGCGGGCTCGAAGGCGCGGCCGTCGCGTTCGACCGTCGCCGGATAACAGGTCGCCGCGCCGTAGGTGCGGTCGTCATCCTCCCAGCTATCGATCGGTACCGATGCCTGCCCCGGGAGGTCGGCCCGGGCGTGAACACTGGCGGTATCAAGTTCGATGTTGAGCGTGCCCGGGAAGGGCGTGTAGCCGAGGCGGGACTCGAACTGGCGTTCATACCCTGGCAGCGAGATATAGTGTTTGCCCTCGCCCATCCCCGTTGTCACCGTGCCGGTGAGCGTCAACTCCGTCGGCGACTCGAACAGTTGGCGGTAGTCGGCGTACTCCGAACGAAGGGCTCGCTCGCCGTCGTCGGTGATCGAGACAAGCTGGCCGTCGGTGACCCGCTCGCGGTCGAGATAGCCACCGGCCTCAAGTGCCTGCAAACGGCGGGAGGCGGTCTGTGTCGAGGCATCGAGGCGGTCGCCAAGGCCGCTACAGGAGACTGGCACTGACCCCGTGAGCCCGCCGTCGAGAGCGACATGCTTCAACGCGAGCAGTTCGTCGTGGGTGAGACCCCCCGCGACCGATTCTGACATAGATTGAGAAAGGTGATCGAGTGGGATAAGAATATCGTATATGGAACGCATCTCAAAACCGTTATAGACTCGCCGTCGAAGAGAGATTGCCAGTCGAAGTCGCCGTCGCTGTCTTGCTGTAGACGGCCCGCGTTGAAGACCCCTCGGATCGTGGCTGTCGGTTCGGAAGGCCCTTTAGCACCGACCGGAAACCCGACGGCATGTTCAGAGCCTTTCGCGCGGAGGTCGCCGACGCCCTGACGGCGGGCCTGGAGTCACTTGAGTTGCCGACCGGCGACCTCGGGGTCGAGGAACCACCCGAAGATCTTGACGCGACGCTGGCCTCAAGTGTCGCCTTCCGGCTGGCCGGCGAGCTGGAGACCGCGCCACCACAGGCCGCCGCCGAACTGGCCGCCGCGATCGAGCCGGCCGACTACGAGTACATCGGTGCGGTGACGACGAAAGGGCCGTATATCAACTTTCAGACGACCGACCGATACCGACAGGAGACGGTCGAAGCCGCCCACGCCGCCGACTACGGCCGGCTGGACGACCGCGAGGAGTCGGTCGTCGTCGAGCACACGAGCGCGAACCCGACCGGCCCGGTACACGTCGGTCGCGCCCGGAACCCGATCCTCGGCGACGCCGTCGCCAACACCCTCGATATGGCCGGCTACGACGTGGAACGCCACTACTACGTCAACGACGCCGGCCGCCAGATGGCCGTCTTCACCTGGGCCTACGAGAAGTTCGACGAAAGCGACCTCGACAGCGAGCCCGCCCGCGATCGCGCCGAGTATGATCTGGTGCGCTACTACCGCAAAGGAAACTCGTTCCTGGAAGACGCCGACGACGACGCCGTCGACGACGCCGAGGATGAGATCGCCACGATCATGCAGGGACTGGAAGCCGGCGACGAAGACACCTACGACCGGGTCGGCGAGGTCGTCGACACCGTGCTGGGCGGGATGAAGGGCTGTCTCGCCCGCCTGCCCGCCGAGTTCGATGAGTTCGTCAAGGAAACACGGTTCATGCGGGATGGCTCGACCGACGATGTCGCCGCCCGGCTCAAAGACAGCGAGTACGCCGTCTACGACGAGGAGGCCTGGCAGCTCGAATTGGACGCGTTTGACATCGACAAAAACCTCGTCTTCCTGCGTTCCGACGAAACGAGCCTCTATACGACCCGTGACCTTGCTCACCACGAGTGGAAGTTCGACAACTTCGACCGCGCGGTGACCGTTCTCGGTGAGGATCACAAACTCCAGGCCCGCCAACTGCAGGCGACCCTCGAGATCCTCGGCAACGATCCCGACCGGCTTGACGACGTGATCTACTCGTACGTTAATCTCCCGGAGGGGAAGATGAGCACCCGCCGGGGAACCGGCGTCATGCTCGATGATCTGTTGGACGAGGCGATCGACCGCGCCCGCGAGGAGGTCGAGGATCGCCTTGACGACCGCATCCGCGACGACGAACTCGACGAGGAGGATATCGAGCGCATCGCCCACCAGGTCGGGATCGGTGCGGTGCGCTACGATATCGTCTCGAAACAACCAACGAAAGGAATCACGTTCAAATGGGAGGAGGCACTCGATTTCGAGGCCCAATCAGCTCCCTACGTCCAGTACGTCCACGCCCGCTGTTGTGGGATTCTTGCGGAGGCCGAGGGCGAGCCAACCATCGACGACGTCGACATCGAAGCACTGTCGACACCGGAAGAAGCCGCGCTGATCGACGCCATCGCCCGATTCCCGGCGGTTATCGAGGACGCCGCCGACGAGCTCACCCCACACCGCGTGGCGACCTACACCCGCGAGATCGCCGACGCGTTCAACGCCTTCTATCGGTCGTGTCCGGTGCTGTCGGCCGACACAGAAGCGACCCGCCGCTCGCGGCTCGCGCTCGTCGCCGCCGCAAAACACACCGTCGCCAACGCCCTGACCGTCCTCGGCGTCGAAGCCCCCGACTCGATGTAGCTACGCGATCGGCGGTACCAGCAGGATGCTCCCGCCGACAAAGTAGACCGAGCCGATCGCCGCACCGAGCGAGATCAGGATGAAAAGCACGATCCACCAGAACGGAACACTGCCGTCACTGCCGTCAACATCAGCCATACACCGGCTTCCCCACGCCGTGAGTAAGAACGTATCGCTCTAGCCGAAAAACAGCCGCCGGAAGAACCCCTTTTCGTCGTCGTCATCGTCGTCAGTCGCTGCCGTGTCCTCAAAGGTCGACTCCTCGGGGGGCGATCCGAGTTCGGTTGTCATCGATTGATCGTCGTCGACTCCCGGCGAGGATTCGCCCTCGGCATCGGGGATCAACGGATCCTCGTCGGCGTCGGTGGGCTCGTCGTCCGCATCGGTAAACGGAACCGCTGCGTCGCTCGGTTTCTCGTCGACTGCCGGCTCGGTATTAACCGCATCCGGGGTGGGTGGTGAGTCGGCGTCAACAGCCGCGTCTGCATCGATCGGCGTGGACTCCTCGGTGATCTCGTCGGCGAGATCGGCAACGGGGGAGGCCCCGTCCGCCTCTGTCGCCTCCTCGGCGATCGGCTCGGTTGGTGGCTCCGATACCGCGCCCTCGTCGATCTCGGAGGAGGAATCAACCGACACCGGCTCCTCGACTGGATCCGATGGTGACAGTTCGGGCTCGCCGTCGGCGGCGTCGTCGGCGTCGTCGGTCGAATCTGATGATAGTGGATCAGCATCGGCATCGTCGTCGGTCGATGTCGACATCGCCTCATCGGGTTCGGTGGTGGATGTCGCATCGTCAGCAGGCGGCTCAGCTGCGGGTGTCGACGACTCGCCGTCGGCATCAGCCAGCGAGGTCGCCTCGTCGGCAACAGCATCGTCGACATCGCCCGCGGTGCCGGTGGCCGCTTCCGCCCACTTTTCCTCCGCTTCGGTGATGGCTGAATTGTCGGTCGATTCGCTGGTGTCGGTGGTATCGGTCGACTCGGTAGTGTCGGTGTGATCGGCTGCTGTGTCAGCCGGTTCAGCGTCGGTATCGGTCGATGTCGGATCGGGCTCAGTCGGCGTGGAATCAGAGCCGGTGTCGGCCAAGCTGGAATCGGTGTCAGCCGCGGTGGTCGGTTCGGCTGGTGTGTCGGCCGGCTCGCTGTCTGTGGTTGTGTCGGCCGACTCGCTGTCCATGGTCGCCTCGGCTGGTGGTGTCGTTGACGGCGCGTCGGAGTCCGCCGGGGCCGCGGGCTCGACACCGGTGAGTTCGGCGACCAGCTCACGGTAGGCCTCGGCGGCGGGGCTGTGCGGGGCGTACGTCGACAGCGGTTCGCCGACAGCGACGGAATCACGGACGGCTTCGTCCTCAGGGATCGATCCCAACACGGGTGCCGCGAGGGTACCGGTAGCGAGCTCCGAGACCGGCGTCGACGGCTCGGTTCGGGTGATGACCGCGCCGGCGACGGTGCCACCGAGCTCCTCGGTGAGCTGGCGGGTTTTTTCCGTATCCCGCAGCGCGTCCCGTTCCGGCGTCGACACCAACAGCACCTCATCGGCCAGCGACAGCGGGAGGCCCGTCTCGTGGCTGACACCCGCCCCGACATCGATCAGGACGTAGTCGGCCTGTGAGTGGGTGCGGAGCACCGACGGCAACTCCGCGGGGTCGGCCGACGCATACGACGAGAGGGCGGTGTCGCCGGGGACGACATAGACACCGCCTGGGCCTTCGTAGGTTGCTTCGGAGGGGGTGGCATCGCCACGAAGCACATCGTGGAGCGTTGTCGGTGGTGACTCGATGCCGAGGGCCGCGCCGAGATTTGCCATGCTGATGTCGCCATCGATCACCACGACATCGGCCCCAGTCTCGGCGAGAATCGCCCCCACGTTTGCCGTCGTCGTCGTCTTGCCAACGCCCCCTTTCGCGCTGGCGACCGCGAAGACCTGTGCCATACAGATTGTGTACCACGACGTGAATATAAAAGGTGTCCCTCAATGCCGTGTTGTGGGTAGAACAGTCGCATGTTCGCCACCTAAAACAGCCTGACGGGTGCCCGGGTTCGATCGATGACGGTCGTTCTCACAGCCTCTTGGAATCCAGTCTGTCGACACAGAACTCGCCACACTCAGGGTTGCTTTGTCGGCGAGAAGTCCTGACGGAGTCCTGCGCGAACGGAGTGAGCGCAGGGCACGTCAGGACGTGAATGACTGAGCGACTGCTGAGCGAAGGGAAGCAGTCCGAAGGAATGAACGTCCTGACGGAGATTTGAACTCCGGTCCCTGGCTCCGCAAGCCAAGAGGATAGTCCACTACCCTATCAGGACTCATCTCTCAGTACCCGTGGTTTACTTAAGACGGTTACGGTACGGCGGCCACCCCACCTGAGGTTTTTATCCGATCCCGACACACCCCCGCTATGCGGCAGGAAAACACGGCGACTGTGGTGCG
Source organism: Halonotius roseus (assembly GCF_006861655.1). Taxonomy (GTDB): domain Archaea; phylum Halobacteriota; class Halobacteria; order Halobacteriales; family Haloferacaceae; genus Halonotius; species Halonotius roseus. Next base: position 590,651 of record NZ_SESI01000001.1, read on the forward strand.
ATCGGCGGCGACGCAACAGGCCGCGGGATCGGCGCAAGGACAACGCTTAACCGGGAACTTCCCCTGCGACTGTGTATACCTATGGGTGTCATAGCGGACGAGTACGAGGCCCTCGACACCGACGTGTCGCTCGAAGAGTTCCGCGAGGCCGTCGAGGACAAGGTCGAACAGATGGGCGGGTTGGCCGACGAGGAGACGGCCGCGAAGCTGATCGCCCACGAGCTGAAAGACCAGCAGGTCAACGGCATCGCCGACATCGAACCCGGGATGGACGAGGTGAAATTCCTCGGCAAGGTCGTCTCGATCGGCGATCTCCGGACGTTCGAACGCGACGAGGAGGACGCCGAGGACGGCCGCGTCGTCAACCTCGAAGTTGCCGACGAGACAGGCCGAATTCGGATCTCGATGTGGGACAAACAGGCCGTCTCAGCCGTCGGCGACCCCGAATCAGGGACACACGGCGAGATCGAGATCGGCGACGTGTTGCGGATCGCCGGCCGGCCGAAGGAGGGGTACAACGGCGTTGAGGTCAGCGTCAACAAGGCCGAACCCGAGGAGGACGCCGAACTCGACGTTGAGACCCAAGAGATGTATCGCGTCGAAGATCTCTCGATGGGGCTGTCGGATGTCAACCTCAAGGGCACGATTCTCGATGTGGGCTCGGTTCGTACCTTCGACCGCGACGACGGCTCGGAGGGACAGGTGTCGAATCTGTCGGTTGGCGACCCAACAGGCCGGATTCGCGTGACGCTGTGGGATGAGCAGGCACCCCTGGTCTCGGAGTTCACCGACGGCCAGTCCGTCGAGATCGTCGACGGCTACGTCAAGGAACGGGACGGCAGCCTCGAACTCCACGTTGGCTCCCGCGGCGCGGTCGAGACCATCGACGAGGACATCGAGTACATCCCAGAGACAACGGATATCGAGAGCGTCGAGATCGGCCAGACGGTCGACATCGCCGGCGGCGTCATCGAGACAGACTCAAAACGCACCTTCGACCGCGACGACGGCTCGGAGGGGCAGGTTCGCAACATCCGGCTGCGCGACGAAACGGGCGATATGCGGGTCGCGCTGTGGGGCGAGAAGGCCGACAAAGACATCGAGTTGGCCGACCACGTCCTCGTGACCGACGCGGAGATCCAAGACGGGTGGCAGGACGATCTCGAAGCCTCCGCCGGCTGGCAGTCGACGGTGACCGTCCTCGACAGCGAGGCCGATACCGGTGGGGCGGCCGAATCGACAGGGGCCGACAGCGAGTCGACGACGAGCACCGAAAGCGGCCTCTCGGCGTTCGAAGACGCCGGCAGCGACGAGAGCGACGCGTCGGCAGGGGATGACGGAGAGCCTGCCGAGGCTGCGACAGCAACGCCAGGAGCCGACGGGGCGACCGGCGGCGAGACCGGCGGCGGGGGTGGCGGGGCCGCGGCGACGCAGGTCGCCGAGACCGTCGAGTTCACCGGCACCGTCGTCCAGGCCGGCAGCCCGATCATCCTCGATAACGGCACCGAAACCCGGCAGGTCGAAACCGACACCGAGCTTCGGCTCGGCGAGGAGGTGACCGTCCGCGGCACCGAAACCGACGGAACGATCGACGCCGAAGACGTGTTCTGATCGACGCCGGTAACGTTCCGTATCGCCGGATGTGATCGCCGCCGGTAGCAGTCCGTATCGCCGGACGTGGGTGTCACCAGCAGGGGCGACCGCCGGCGACAGCGAGCACAACGGAAAGCATTATACGACCCACAGCCGGCTATGTGGGTATGAGTGTCGAGTTGCCGTTCGCCCCGGTTGATGCGATTATTCGGCGGAACGCTGACTCACTACGGGTGAGTGCCGACGCCGCCGAGGCGTTGGCCGGCCGCGTGCAACGCCACGGGGCAACGCTGGCGGCGTCGGCCGCCGAGACGGCAACCGCCGACGGGCGAAAAACGCTGATGGCGAGCGATTTCGGCGTCGAACAGGTCGTCGACCGCGAGAGCCTCGAACTTCCGATCGCGCCGGTCGACCGGATCGCCAGACTCGAGATCGACGACAGCTACCGGGTGTCGATGGACGCCCGGATCGCCCTGGCAGACATCCTCGAAGATTACGCCGACAACGTTGCTGCCGCCGCTGTCACCCTCGCCCACCACGCCGATCGACGCACCGTACAGGCCGATGACATCGAGACCTACTTTTCACTCTTCGAATAATGCAGTTCGGCTACAGCGAGGTGTGTCTGGAACACGATACCGGCGATCGACACCCCGAAACGGCCGATCGGCTGCGGGCGATCCGGCGGGCCCTCAAACACAAACACCACGTCGACTACCAGGACGGACCGGCGGCGACCCGCGAGCAGATACAGGCTGTCCATCGCGGAACCTACCTCAACGAACTCAAGCGATTCTGTGAGGATGACGGTGGCAGTTGGGATCGTGATACGGTCGCCTCCGAGGGCACCTGGGATGCCGCCCGCAAGAGTGCCGGCCTCGCGCTGTGGGCCGCCCGGCAGGCCCTCGATGGGGCCGACGGCCGCCAGACCCCGTTTTCGCTCGGGCGACCGCCGGGCCATCACGCGGTTAGCCACAAGGCAATGGGGTTCTGTTTCTTCAACAACGCCGCCGTCGCCGCCCAGACATTGCTCGATGAGGACGCCGTCAACCGGGTCGCTATCTTCGATTGGGATGTCCACCACGGCAACGGCACCCAGGATATCTTCTATGACAGCGACGAGGTGTTCTACGGCTCGATCCACGAGGAGGGGATCTACCCCGGCTCCGGCGATGTCGAGGAAACCGGCACCGGCGACGGCGAGGGGGCGACGCTGAACGCACCGCTGCCGGCCGGGGCTGGCGACGCGGACTTTCTGCACGTCATCGACGAGGCCCTCGGGCCCGCACTCGCCGACTTCGATCCGGATCTCGTCATCGTCAGCGCGGGCTTTGATGCCCACGAACACGATCCGATCTCCCGACACCGTGTGACGACAGAGGGGTACGCGCTGTTGACCGATCGGTTGCGGTCGATCGGCGACGCCAGCGACGCTGCACTCGCGTTTGTGTTAGAGGGCGGCTACGGGCTGGATACGCTCTCGGAGGGGGTTTCGATGGTACACGAAACCTTCGACGGCCGGGAGCCGATCGCCTGTGAGGACGAGCCGGATACATCGACCGTCGAGATCACCGACGAGCTCCGAGACCGGCTTGGGATCGAGTAGCGTCGCTATCAATTGTTACGGATGTGGCTCGAAGTACGCCGCTAGCTCGGTGCCGAACTCATCAGCTAGCGTTGCCACCGCCTCGCCCCAGAGTAGCTCATAATCGTCAGCAAGCGCGGTCTCGACCTGCGCGCCGAGGGCAACCTCGAAGATCGCGTCGCTGTCGAGATAGTCGCGGGCATCGGTCACCTCACGTGGGCGTTCGACGACGTAGCGATCGCCGTCGAGAAACGGGCCGTAGACCGTGTCGTCGTCGACGTAGCTCTCGAAAAATCCCTCAGCGTGGTCGCGGACAGCCACCGGCGGCCCCTCGTGGCGTTCGATCGCCGGCCGGGTCGTGTCGGCGAGTTCGACCAGCAGGACGCTTCGGTCGGCGTCGGCGATGGCTGTCGATCGGATGACGCCGAACTCGTGGCGTTCGAGCCCGTCGACAACGCCGGCCAGTGATTTGCGGAGTTGGGGATACAGCTGATCCTCGACGATATCGGGCGTCTCGAAGCTGATAGCGGCGGCAGTCGTCTCGCGGTCGGCGAGATGCGCCCGGACAGCCTCGCGGTCGAGACCAGCGGGTTTCGACCCGAAAAACAGCGTCTCGCGCGGATCGGCCAGCAGGTCGCGGGCGTAATGCTGGAGCCGAGCGAGGTTCGTCGCCGAGAGCACGGCCGCGACGTTGCGCTCGGGATCGGTCGGGTCGATAACGGTAAGCGGGTCGTCGAAGGATTCGGTGCCGTGCTCCTCTGGGTCGAGGGTTATCGGTGGATGCCAGTCGGCAGCAGCACGGAGCAGGGGGGCGATGCCGCCGTATTCGACAACAAGAAGCTCGGCCAGATAGCCGGAAAACCCCTCGGTGCGGAGATCGCTCCCGTAGGCGTCGATCCCCTTGAGAAAGCGTTTGAACACGCGGATATCGCGGGCGAGGTCGTCATCGAGGCGGGCGTCGATATACCGCGTGTGAAACGGGGTGCGGTCGACCGCCGAGCGGATGCCGGTCGCGCTGTCGACGGCGTAGCAGGGGACGAGATCGACCGCGAACCCCTCGTAGCTGCCGGTAACATAGGGGTGTTCGGCGTACTCCTCGTGGCCCTCGGGGAGCACCTCGTGGCCGATAGCGAGGCCGAGGCGTTCCAGCTCGGCGCGGTCGTAGTCGGTTGGAAAGCGGACGAAAAGATCGATGTCGCGGTCGCCGGCGAGCCACGTGCCACGGGCGGTCGAGCCGACCTGCAACACGTCACCATCGATATCGTGGTCGGCGAGGGCGGCCTCGGCGCGGTCGGTGAGCGTCGCCGCTGCGGCGGCCAGCCGCTCCCGTTCGTCGCTGTCGGGGGTGACGCGTTCGGCAACGGTAGCAAGGACGCGCTCAAGGGTCGGCATACACGCCGTTTCAGTATCGGCCGTCGAAAGGATGTCGCTTCCGTCGGTGGAAAAACGAAAGCCCTATTAAAACGATCCGACTACCCCATGACGCGTTGGGCCGTCGTAGCTCAGATGGTAGAGCACCTCGCTGTTAACGAGGTGGTCCCAGGTTCGAGCCCTGGCGACGGCGTCTTCTCCTGCGACAACTCACGAGGAGCTTGGCTCCGAGTAACCACTGTCACAGGTGTGGTCGCTCAGAAAGGGCTCGCGCAGACAAGTCGCAGCACCCGAGCGAAGCGAGGGTGATCGTCTTGGCGTGTTCGAGCCCTGGCGACGGCGTGTTTTCTCGAACAACTACGTGAGGAGCGTCGGCTCCGAGCAGCACTGTGAGAGAAACACGTTCAGAAAGGGGTCGAGCAGCCGAGTCGCAGCGCGCGAACGAAGTGAGCGCGACCGTCTCGGTGAGTTCGAGCCCTGGCGACGGCGTCTTCTCCTGCGACAACTCACGAGGTGCTTGGCTCCGAGTAACCACTGTCGCAGGTGTGGTCGCTCAGAAAGGGCTCGCGCAGACAAGTCGCAGCAGCCGAGCGAAGCGAGGGTGATCGTCTCGGTGAGTTCGAGCCCTGGCGACGGCGTGCTTTCTCGAACAACTACGCGAGGAGCGTTGGCTCCGAGTCTCGATGAGTTCGAGCCCCGGCATTGTCGCTGCGTTCGTTCGAAAACTCGACACTCTCATATAGGGCCAGTCGGTATCAATCGGGTAGGGCCCTTAGCTTAGTCTGGTAAGAGCGCCGAGCTCATAACTCGGTGGTCATTGGTTCAAATCCGATAGGGCCCATCACCTCGACGCACAGTGTACGATAAAATAGTCAGCACTACCCTGCTACGACGGGCGAATCCCGAGCGTAGAGTGGCGTCAGGGTAGTGCCGACGGGCTGATGCCTCGGTTCTCAGTGCTGAACATTGCAAGCCTGTGTCCGTAGGCCACTTTCACAGGCTGTACCCAATAGGATCGGGAAGATCATATTAAAACTGTGGCGCAAATTATCGTTTTTGAAAAACCAACACCGATGAGATCGCTAAAGGCGACTCTATGTACCCCCGTAACTTCCCCCTAGAAGTTTTGCCCCCGACGAAACTGCAGTCAGGGGTTGCCATCTGGCATCGGGATCAGGCGTTCCATGTTCAACACTGATAACCGAGACACCAGATAGGCAACTGTCTATTAACACGCATGGGTAATAAATTCAACGGTTAGAACAACGGCAAACCGGCAGGGGGAGGCAACACGCTACGTCGCCACTAGAGCACAGCAAATCCCGTCGATCACCACGTCGAGCACAGCAGTTACCCGCTCTCAAGCTCGCGGAGCAGCGTTTCAGCCCGATCCGTCGTAACAAAATACGTATGCTTGCGGTGGGTTTCGTCTTTGGGCTTCAGCTTCCGCTCGCTGGCTTTGATCGTGCTGCCCTCGTAGTCGGTCACCAACCCGACCCGCCGGAGCGCGCGGTACAGATGCCGAACGTACTCGAACTCCATCCCCAGCTCCTCGGCGGTCATCCGGGCGTAGTCGGGCCCGCCGCGAGCGAGGCGTTCCGCCAGCCGCCGTCCGTCGGGGAGGTGTCGCAGGACGTTCAGCTGTCCCTCGCGCTCGCCGAGAAATCGCAGCAGGTGGTCGCCCTCCCGGGAGAGCCGGTAGTAGGTGTGATGCTGGCGAACCTCGTCAGCCTGCTTGGCCTTGACGCGGCGTTGTTTGACGGTGCCAGACTCGACGCGCTCCAGCAGGCCCGCCGCAAGTAGCTCCTCGCAGAGCTCCTCGACGTGGCCGCGGTCAGCGTCGAGATGGCCCGCCATCGACCGCGGGTAGTTGCCTTCGACCCGATCAAGATGATAACAGAGCAGATAGGCGACCGGATCGGCCGGCAGCGGAGCCAACTGGCCGACGATCTCGCGTTTCCGTTCGAGTTCGGCTTCGAGTTCCTTCGCGCGCTCGTAGCGGCTTTCGGCGTTGCTCGCGGGGTCGGCATGAAGATCGAGCGTGATATCGAGTGGCTCACCCTGCGGGGAGTCCAGCGTCACCGAAAGCTCGCCGTCGTCCCAGTGGTCGCCGGACTCCTCGCGGGCCGATTCGAGGCGGGTTTCAACCTCCTGATACCGCGTCATGATCGTATCCGCCTCGCGGCGCAACCGCTCGATTTCGGCGTCCGAGACCATGCTAGATGTGGTTTGAAATGATCCTCAGTCCGTTACAGTTCGTGCCCACAGGCACACTTCCCGATACAGTACGTCGTCTCCGCCGTCGACGCCGCAAGCCCGAGTCGCGCGAGTGCGACGGCCGCGGCCGACGTTGAATCGGTCGGCGGCCGCACCGTCGCGGCGGTCGCGCCGTAGGGGCCCGGGCCCACGTCGATCCGCTCGACGATCTCGCCCACAGCGTGGTCGATGACCGCTACCTCGTCGTTCGTCTGTACCGGCACGTAGAGCTTCGTTTTCGCCGGGTTCCACGTTCCGACAAACGCCGAGCCGCCGAGATCGAGGCGGTCGGTCACGCGGCCGCCGTCGAGATCGATCACGCTCACGTCGTTGCTGCCGGGTGTGAACACGTAGCCCGTCTCGCTTTCGGGGCCGATCTCGCTGGTCAGCGCGCCGCGGCCGAGGCCGTCGTCGGTCGTCAGCCGGGTTCGCTCGGTCGGATTGGCGGGGTCGCTGCAGTCCCAGATGCTTTCGGTACCTTCGCCCTCGTTGTGTTCGACCAGCATCGTCTCGCCGTCGGGGGCGATCGTCGCCATCCACGGCGCGGCCGCGTCGGCGACGACGCCCTCGACTGCGATCTGTGTCTCGATTTCGAAGGGGTCGATGCTGAGGACGGTCAGCGTGTCGCCGAAGAGATCCGGCACGTAGGCGTACTCGCCGTCAGGATGGATCGTCACGTCACACGGGCCGGGGCCGTCGTTGCCGCCGCGGCCGCCCTCGTCGGCGCGGTCGAGTTCGCCCGTTACCTCGCCGAACGTCTCGGAGTCGCGGTCGGCGTCAACCCGGTAGTTGGTGTGGCTCGGCTCGCGTGCGCTGACGACGACATGGCTCCCGTCCGGTGTTTGCTCCTGCCAGTTCGCCCCCGACCCGGTGTCGATGCGAGCCGCTTCCTCCAGCCCACCGACCGTCAGCGCGCGGACGCCGCGGTCGACATTGAGCCAGAGCAGATCGGTGGCAGCGTCGGTCAATGCCGGGGTGTACTGGTTCGACGGAAACGACGACGAAAGCCCGATCGCTCGGGAGCCGACGACTTCGTTGGTCGCGGGATCGATCAGGCTCACCGTCCCGTCGCCGGTGTTGAACACGAAGACGGTCGGCTCGTCGCCGGGTTCCGTTGACGCCGCCGTGTCGTCATCGCTACGGCCGTCGCCGGCACAGCCCGCGGCAGCGACCGCGCTCGCGGTGGCTCCGCTGGCCAACAGATGTCGACGAGATACGCCGTCGCGGCCGGCCCTGGCATCGCCGCGGTTCGGATAGAGGGGATCAGGTGGCGACTGTGTCACATTAGCCGTGTCACACCGGAGTGCCGAAGTGGTATCGGTGGCGGCAGCACCCGCGACGAGCGCGGTTCGACCGCCCGGTGCAGCGATCAACGGCGTGGGTGACCGAATACGAAACAGGATCGTTCAGCCAAGCCGGCACGGAAACAGCCGCGATTAGCTCCCGTTTAGCGTAGCGTTGTCTGTTTCGTTGTCAGCCATCTCATCATCGGTTTCGTTGCCCATCGTTTCGTTATCGGTTTCGTTTTCCATTGTCCCGTCATCGGTCGTCTCGTTGTCAGCCGAATCATCATCCGTCGACTCGTCGTCGGTCGTGCCGTTATCCATCGTCTCGTCATCAGTTTCGTTTTCTATCCCCCCGTCGTCGGTCGTCTCGTTGTCAACCGAGTCATCATCGGTCGTTTCGTTATCCATCGCCTCATCATCAGTTTCGTTGTCAGCCGAACCATCATCCGTCATCTCGTCATCGGTCGTACCGTCATCCGTCGTTTCGTCATCAGTCGTACCGTCATCAGTCGTACCGTCATCCATCGTCTCATCATCGGTCGCTCCGTCATCGGTTGTACCATCATCCGTCGTCCCATCGGTCGTTTCATCATCGGTTCCGGTGTCGGTACAGCCGGCGAGAGCGATCAGTGCGGCACTACCAGCGACTTGAAGTGTCCGTCTGCGGGTTGGGGACATGGAATTCAGTATCGGGTGCTAACAAAAGAAGTTTGCAATCTGACACCAAACCCGGTTGCGATCCTGTTTACAGTCGCTCACTATCCTGATATTTCACGGGGACGCATGGTGGACAAGCCGAATGTAGACAGCCCCGGATTTCGACGCTACACGACGGGCGCGCGGGTTCGGATGGTTCGCTATCGAGTCTCTCAGACCAGAGAACAGTTCTCAACAAAACCAAAGCGACAAACCACTTCCACCGGTATCGACTCGGCTCTCGTGTGATGCCGGACGGTACGGCCGTGAGACGATCTCCGGCAAAGACGACCGCCGGCAAATGTGGGAGCTTTCTGATCGATCTACCGGTCGAACCGAGGAGTTAGACGCCGGTCGAGTACCGCAGAATGCCCGCGATCCCACCGAAGGCGTTGTAGAGCTGTTCGCCCTTCTCGAAGTCACTGGAGATGAACTTGACCTCGGTGCCGCGCTGTTCGGCGATCTCGATCAGATGATCGATCACGTCCTCGCGCTCGACGACCTCGGCGGTCGCACCGTCGTCGCACTCGTGGTCGGGGATGTCGTGGCGGCGATCGACGAGCTCGTACTCCTCGGTACCGTCGCAGTCGTAGACGACCACATCCTGGCGGAGATCCTCGGAGATGAGCAGCCGATCGACCGACCCCATCACGAGGTTTCGCCGGGTCGGCTCGAAACCGTAGGTCGCCTCGTCGCCGTCATGGAGGTTCTCGAAGAACTCCTCCATCTGGTTTTTGTCCTTGACGACCTCTTGATCGGCCAGCACGTCGCTGGCGGAATCAACGAGATCGTGGAGCCCGGATTCGTCGGTGTAGGCGACATCGAACTTGCCGAGCACCATATCCTGGAGTTCGTGGTGGAGGTAGTCGCCGTCAACGAACTCATCTTTCGTCGGCGAGGGGCCGCCGATCAGGATGCCGTCGAGATCATGGCGTTTCGGCACCATCAGCTCGTCGGCCATCTCGGCGATCTCCTGATAGAAGTTGTCGATCGCTTCCAAGCGCAGGCGGGCAAACCGCTGGGCGGACTGACCACCCTTTCGCTGCTTGCCGGGCACCAGCGAGGAGGCGGATTTCACCGGCTCGACGCGCTTGCCTTTCAGCCAGCCGACGTTGGCCTCCCGGCGGTCAAGGACAATCAGTCCAAAAAGGCCCTTGTCGAGCAGCATGTTTTCCAGCGGCTCGGTCAAAAATGCCGAATCGCAGTGATACCGGAACGACTGGATCGGCTCGGACGGCGATTCGAGCACGCGCGTGATCATCTCGGTTTGGCCGCCGCCGGAGTCAACAGCCCCCGAAAAGATCACGATCCCGTTTTCCGGCGGGAAGGTGTCGTAGTAGCGGAGGCGATCTTTGATCGAGGTGAGCGCGTCCTGGACGTTCGTCCGGGTCTGTTTGGATTTGATGTTTGCGGCCTCAGAGTGTTCCTGGATGACGTGTTCGACAACAGAGGAGATCTGCTTGTCGTCGGGGATGTAGATCGTGACGAGCTGGGTGCCGGAGCCTTCGAACTCCTGGAGTTCCTCGATAACCTTCTTGAACTCGTATTTTCGCCGGTCGTCGCCGGCCTGCTCGTCGGCGTCCGTACTCATTGGCGGTATATCGCCCGGCTGCGGGTAAGTATGCTTTGGGTCCGATAGATCGCGGTTCGACCCTTCGGATCGATAGATCGCGGTTCGACCGACCCTGCGATTACTCCAACAGATCGGTGACGCTGCTGTCGTCAAGCTCGGCGATCGTCTCGTCGAACTCCTCTTTGAGCTCCGCCAGGCGAGCTTCAAGCTCGGCGAACTCCTCGTTGTCGTCGAGCTCTGTTTGGGTATGGGCCTCCCGGAGCACATCGTAGGTCTCGGCGGCCGCGTTGTACTCGGCGACAAGCTCCTCGTATCGCTGTTTCAGGAACGCCTGCTCGACGGCATCCAGCAGTTCATCCGTCGAGACAGATTTCGTGAGATAGCCATCAAACGGGAGGTCGATGATGTCCGTGTCGGGATCGATCGCCGAGACGAGGATGACCTGAAACTCAAGCTCCCACTCGTCGATCCGTTTGATCACGTCGTCGCCGGCCATCCCGGGCATCCGGCGATCCAACAACACCAGATCGACATCCGGGCCGAGTTTTGTCAGTGCTTCCCCACCGCTGGTTGCGACCTTCGTCTCGTAGCGATCCTCAAGGCGAAGGGCGTACGACTCCGCGAGATCGGTCTCATCGTCGACGACAAGGATGGTCTTCGGGGATTCAGTCATACCGAAACACCCACGCAACCACCAAAAAATCTTGCTGCTTCGAGCCTCAGTCGATAACCCCGGCAAGGGTTTGTACCGCCGTCACAAAACGCGGCCATGGACACCGCGTTGCGAGCCGGCCTCGCCCTCTACACCGCCGGCGACTACCACGCCGCCCACGAACCGTGGGAGGAGACGTGGCTGGAGCTCCCCGACGGCGACGACGAACGCCTCCTCCATGGGTTGATCCAGTTCACCGGGGCCGTCTATCACGCCCGCGATCGGAACTGGGACGGCGCGGTCGGCCTCGCCGGACAGGCCCAGAGATACCTCACCCCGTTGCCAACGCCCTACCGCGGTATCGACATCGACAGCGTGATCGCCGCACTCCAAACACTCGAAGCCGACCCCGAGATGATCGAGCGCGGCCCAGCCCCGCCGCTGTGCTATCGGGGACAGGAACTGACGGCGGCCGACCTCGAAATCGAGGGGATCACGACCGTTGCCGGCGTCGTCGCCGCCGAATACGACGCCTACGAGACGGCCATCATCGAGCGCGCGGTCGAGTACGCACGCGAGGAAGTCACCGGGTCGGGGTCGCAGTTTATCGGCCTACTTACCTCGTTCGTCGACGACCGCGATCACCGTGGGATCGTCTACGATCGGCTTCGACAGAACGTCGAGAGACGACAGGCAAAGCGAGAGGATGTCTCTGGGCTGTTTGAGTGAGTTGTCGCCCGTGGCGGCGGCGTCGACCCGGCGACAAGGCAACCTACCGGTTGTTTTCGAGAACCGCCCATCCGACGCCACCGATACCAGCACAAACAGCCGGATAGATGACGCCGGCGAGGATGATCGCGGCTGTGAGATCCGGGCCGCCGGTAGCTCCCCCGACAGTGATCTCGAACAGCAGCCCACCAACCACGGTCAACAGCAGATACCCCGGCAGCAGCGTCAGCCCGGCAAGACCGCCGGATGCGGGATCAGTAGCGGCTTGCTGCCGAGAGATGAGCGCGCCACCAGCGATCAACAGCACCACCGGAACCAGATACAACGCTGTCGTGAACCCGTTGTCGCCGCCGATGTAGGCCGTGGTCTGGCTGCCGAGAATCGGGATATCGAGGACGACATCCACGAAGTGAGCGTTGTAGAACACCCAGCCGACCAGTTCGTGAGTTGCCGGCGCGCCGTCAAGCGTTTCGATGATCCGGTTGAGCGGTGAGTCCCGGAGGTTCGGTGCGACGAGGAGGTACGTGATCGCGTAGCCGGCGAGCCACGGGAGAGTACCGATGAGGCTGCCGGTCGCAATCGAGCGAGGGTCGAGCGATGCCATCGGTGGGTTGATGTGCGCCAGTGGGAAAACGCCATGGCTTGGGTACGCGCTGTGTGGCAACTACTGACACCGAAATCGGCTGTCATAAGACCTTTATTTCGCCTAATTAGATGTCATTACACGATGTCAGCAGACTTCCCAGAGTACCTCGATGTCGATTACACCGACGGCGAGGGCGAAGATCCGGCCGACTATCCACGACTGCCCGATAAGATCGAAAAGGCGATCGACGTGACCAGAGCCGGTCTCGAACAGTACGACAACCCGGCGGTCATGTGGACCGGCGGCAAAGACTCGACGCTGACGCTGTACTTCATCAATCAGGTCGCCGAAAAGTACGGCTACGAGAAGCCGACGGCGGTCTTCATCGACCACTACCAGCATTTCGATGAGATCACCGACTTCATCGAACACTGGGCCGACGAATGGGACATCGACCTCGTCTACGCCCGCAACGAGGATGTGGGCAGCTACGTCGACGAACACGGCCTCGAACCCGGCGACGACATCCCGGTGTCGGAACTCTCCGAGCACAACCAACACCACGTTCGGGAGATCCTCGAATACGAAGAGGACAGCTTCCCGTTCCTGCTGGACACCTACGTCGGCAACCATCTGCTGAAAACCGTCGCGCTCAACGACGCCCTTGAGGAACACGGCATCGACGGCGTCATCTCCGGCGTCCGGTGGGATGAACAGGAGGCCCGCGCCGACGAGACGTTCTTCAGCGCGCGCCACGACCCCGACATCTACCCGCCGCACGACCGCATCCAGCCGATCCTCCAGTTCGACGAAGCCGACGTGTGGGATGTGTTCTGGAACTACGTCGTCCCGGACACCGTCGAGGCGTTCCCCGAGGATGGCTACGTGCCCGAATCCGCCGACGACCTACCGGAAGGCGTCGAGCAGGACGACGTGCCGATTTCCCCGAAGTACTTCGCCGGCTTCCGGAGTCTCGGTAGCGAAGTGAGCACCGAGAAGACGACCGACGAGCCCGCATGGCTGCAGGATCTCGACAACACGACCGAACGCGCCGGTCGCGCCCAGGATAAGGAGGACCTGATGGAGCGACTGCGCGATCTCGGCTACATGTAGGCGTCGGCGACGAATTTTCGCCACCACAACGGCTTTTTTGTGTTGATCGTTTTTCCGGAGCGACAGTCTCAGCCACCGACCCTGTACGCACAGCGGACACCCGCCGAGCGCTCCTGTGAGTCCCCGGCGGTGCAGCAGTATAGGTGACGATCCCCGGTATACCGAACAGCTCTACTTCGACGGCGAGTGGCGCGCTCTAGTACGTTTCTACCTCGACGCCCAACCGTTCGAAATCCGCCAAATTGCGAGTGAGTACCGGTTCCTCGACCACAGCAGCAGTCGCAGCGATGATCACGTCACCGTCGTCGACAGCGTTCCCCTCGTTCACGAGTCGCCCCGAGAGTCGACCGGCTTTCCGCATGACTGCGGTATCGGCCGGATGGACGGGTTTCGAGGAGAGCACGGTCTCGACTTGCTCGCGTTCCGCATCCGACTGGGTCGACCGTTCGATCCCGTAGTAAAGTTCGAACAGCGTCATCGAGGAGAGTCGCTGCTGGACGAGGTTCGCTTCGAGTTCGCGGGCCTTCGAGATCGCCCCCTCGTCGCCGTTCATCAGGTCGATGAAAAACGTCGTATCCAACAGCACGCTAGGCACCCTGCATCTCGTCGGCCACATCCTCCAACGCGGAGTGTCGGCGTTCCCGTCGCTCTTCGATGGCGGCTTCCATGGCAGCAGCCTCCTCGTCGTCGAGAATCCCGGCCAATTCGAGCAGCGAGTGCTCTCCTGCGAGCCGGAGCACGACATCGGTAAACGTCTCGTCCTCCTTTTTGTGGGCTTGCAGGCGTTCGTACGCCTCGTCGGAGAGCCGGATGTTTTTGGACATCTGCACACGGGTGTATGCAGCCTACCGACTCAAATCTTCCCCCGATATCCGTGGCTGCCAGTGTTGTTGCAGTCGGCGCGTGAGGCTCTACTGCGCCCCCATCGGTAACCAAAGCCGGTATTACCCCGGCTGCCGTCCCTGACTGTATGACAGATGCGTGGGTGAGCCTCTTTTCTGGCGGCAAGGACTCCTCGTGGGCACTGTACCAGGCCCTCGAAGAGGGGTTGAACGTCGAGCGATTGCTGACGGTGCATCCCTCCGAAGACTCGTATATGTACCACGTCCCCGAAACCCAACTCGCCAGCGTTGCCGCCGAGAGCATCGGGATCGATCTCGTCGAAGTCGACCCCGGCGATCTAGCGGCCGGCGACGCCGACGACTCGGCCGCCCAAGGCGACGCCGAACTCGAACCGCTGGAAGCGGCCCTGACGGAACTCGCCGACGACATCGACCTCGCGGGTGTCACCGCGGGAGCCATCGAAAGCGAGTTTCAGACCAACCGAATCCAGGAGATGTGTGACCGCCTCGGGATCGACCTCTTTGCCCCCCTATGGCAGCGCGATCCCGAGGCACTGGCCGCCGACATGCTGGACGCTGGTTTTGAGATCACCATTCTTCAGGTTGCGGCCTACGGCCTAGACGAATCGTGGCTCGGTCGCACGCTCGATGCCGACGCCATCGACGACCTCCGGGAACTGAACGACGAGTACGGCGTCCACCTCCTCGGCGAGGGCGGCGAGTTCGAGACATTTGTCACTAATGGCCCGCACATGGATCACCGGATCGAACTGGCGTACGACACCGAATGGAACGGCGACAGCGGCCGCGTGCGGATCACTGACGCGAAGTTGGTCGAGTGACCGAATCAGGAAAAATCAGTCCAGCGAACGTTTTTATGTGATACCAGTGTATCACAGCACATGAGCACCGAGCGCGAGCAGGGCGACGACCGAATGGCGAAGATCAACGTTCGGGTGCCGGAATCGTTACTCGATCAGATCGACTCGGCATGGAAACAGCGCGGCTACGCCAGCAAATCCGAGGCGATCCGCGACGCGCTCCGTGAGTGGGTAGACGACCCGGCAGCACTCTCCGAGGAGACACTGGCCGCACTCGAAACGAGCCGCGAGCAGATCGATAACGACGAAACAGTGTCGGCCGCGGAGGCACGCAAGCGATTAGGACTCGATGACTGAGGTCAGCTACACCGAGAAGGCCATCGGCCAGTTGGACGCTCTCGAAACCCAGACGGCGGATCGAATACTGTCGAAGGTCGACGATGCAGCCGAGTGGCCGGATCATCACCTGAAATCACTTCGTGGGTTTCCATACTACAAACTCCGTATCGGCGACTATCGTGCCATCATCTCGTGGGATCCCAACGGCGATACCCTGCGTGTCGAAGCCGTCGGCCACCGACGAAACGTCTACGACCGACATCTACCGCCCTGAGTCTGCGAGATGCGTTTTTGTTCCTGCGAGCCATGGAACTGTGTATGACCGATTCCACGCGCCGTGAACAACTGGCCGACCGTCTCGGCGAGGGGCCAGCAACCGCCAGCGAGCTCGCCACCGAACTCGATACGCCGGTCTCGACAATCTACACCGACATCCAACACGTCGCCCGATCGACGCGGTACGCCGAGGAGCGGGAGTTTCTCGTCGCACCACCAGAGTGTGCAAACTGCGGGTTCAGCGGCTACGACGATCCGATCAACTACCCCTCGCGCTGTCCGGAGTGTCGCAGCGAGGATATCGAGGAAGCGGTGTTCAAAATCGACGCAGAATAACGAAACGCGATCGGTGCGAGCCGTTGCTGCTTAGGCTGTTGCTTCGATCCCGAGTTCAGCCAGGAGCGTCTCGGCGGCCGCACCGGACGAACCCGGCCCCCGAGCCGTGATCAGGTCGCCGTCGACGGTGACGCTAGTATCTTCGTCGAGTTCAGCGTCCCAGTTCGCGCCGGCAGCGATAACCTCGTCTTCGACCCAGTAGGGGAGTTTCCGGCCGTCGTCCATCAGATCGTGGTCGTCGACGATCCCCTCCTCCCACTCGTTGGGGAAGCCGGTTACATCGCGGCCAGCGACGAGATACTCGCCGTCGTCGGTACGGGTGAAGCCGAGCAGCCCGACAGCGTGACAGACGACGAGTGCGGTGCCATCGTCGCCGGCGACGGCGTCAGCCAAGAGGTCGCGGGCGTGGCGATCCGTGTTGATATCCCACATCGTGCCGTGGCCGCCAGGGAAGACGACGGCGTCGTAGTCGGCGGCGTCGACAGTCGTGATCGACACCGGGTTCTGGAGGCGGTCGTCGCTTCCGTCACATTCCAGCACCCGTTCGGCGAGTTCCTCGCCGACCTCGGCGGGATCGACCGATCGCTCATCGACGACCGGCGGCTCGCCGGTCGGGGTCGCAACGTCGACCTCGACACCGGCCTCGTCAAGCCGGAGCAGCGGTTCGATACATTCCTCGCCCCAGTAGCCGTGTTCGCTGACGACAAATAGTGCGTTTGGCATCGCTTTAGGTATGGGCTCCGGACTGAAAAGCGGCGTCTCAGAATGACTGACAGCTTCCGGGGCGATCACAGCAGCGCGGAGCTACAGCTACCGAGCAGTCGGCTTAGGCGTTCGGCACCGCGGCGTCGAGTTCCTCGCGTGCCTTATCGAGTTCGGTCTGCACGACAAACGTCTCGTCGCTACCGTGATCGACAACAGCCTCAAGGGCGCGTTTCGTCCCGATCTGCCGAAGTGCCCACGCGGCTTGGGCGCGGACGTTCGCGTCATCATCGGCTTTCAGCGTCTCCGACAGCGGCTTGATCGCGCGGGTGTCGCCGATGAGCCCGAGCGCGCGGGCGGCCTGCGGGCGAACCACGTCGTTGTCCATCAGCAGCTTGTCGGCCAGCGGCTGGACGGCGCGCTCATCGCCGAGCTCGCCGAGCGCGCGGAAGGTGACCTTCTGCAGCGGCGCGTCGCTGTCGGCATCGACGTACTCGATCAGCGTCTCGACAGCCTCGGTCGCACCCATCTTGCCGAGAATCCGAATCGCGGGTTTGTCGCGTTTCTCCGCGCGGGCGAGCATCGTCTCGACGGCCTCGTCGGTCGCGGCAACCGGGCCCATCCGTTCGAGCGAGTCAAGACAGTGTTCCTCCATGAAATCCGAATCGAGGCTGTCGAGGGCCATGAGAACCATGTCGGTGTTACCGCGCTTCTCGTGTTCCTTGAGGGCGGCCCACTCCATCGGGTAATCCTTGGTGTGACCGAGCACGTCGTAGTAGCCCTCCGACTGCAGTGTCTCTCGTACCGAGAGGTCAGCCCACTCTTGGGCGGCCTCAAGATCGCTTTCGAGCGTGTCGGTCGCGTCGACCAGCGCGGCGATCGTCTCATCGTCGGCGTCAGGATCGAGATCGGCTCCCGACACGGCATCGGCCAGCGCGTCAAGGGTGTCGCCGGTGTCAGCGATGGTTTCAGGCTTGCCTGCGTCGGTGTCGACCTGCTCGCTGACAGCGTCGACGAACGCGCCGACGGCGTCGACAACTTCGCCCTCGCCCTGTTCGGTCCAATCGCCGTCGTCGATGGCGGCTGTCGCCGACTCGATAGCGTCGGTCACGTCGGTGGCGTAGGGGCCGCGCGCCGCTTCGAGGTCGTCGCGGAGCTCGGCAAGCTGGGAGCGAGCCGCCTCGTGGGGGTCTTCGGGCTCCTCCTCGTCGTCCTCGTCAGCCTCCGGCACCGGCGGAATGGCGTCGTCGATGGCGTCCAGCGTCGCTTCCACGTCGTCGAGCTCGGCCTCCGTCGCTGCGTCATCGAGCGTCTCGGCGGCGGCATCGAGCCGCTCCTCGATATCCTCGGTCGTTGCCAACTCGGTCGACGCCTCATCGGTCGCGTCGTCAGCGTCGGTTGACGCGGTGTCGGCCTCGTCGGTCGCGTCGTCGCCGTTGCTCATATGTCACACACTGCGGGCGATAGTCAAAAGAGCGTTTCCATTGTGCGGTGTCGCCGCTATCGCTCGCGGACGACAACAAACTCCGCGAGATCGCGGAGATATGCCGCAGCATCGGTCTCCGGGAGGTCGACAGCATCGAGAGCTTCCAGGGCGCGGTCGGACTGATCGCGTGCGCGCTGATCGCCTTCCGCGGCCGTCAGCTCCGTGATCTGGATCAGCGACGGGCGATCCATCGTCTCGTCTTGACCGGCTGGCTTCCCGAGATCGGCCGTGCTTGCGGTCGCATCCAACACGTCGTCGCGGATCTGGAAGGCAACCCCAACTCGTTCAGCGTACTCACCGAAGGCCTCGACCGTTTCCGGGTCGGCACCGCCGGCGACCGCGCCGAGTTCGGCCGAGGCCCGAAACAGCGCGCCCGTCTTTCGGCGGGCGAGTGTCATGTATTCGGCCTCGGTCGTTGGCCGCGCCGCGAGCTCGGTCGCCTCGCCTTCCCCGAGTTCGACCATCGCATCGGCGACGATCTCCATGGCGCGCTCGTTGCCGGCAAACAGCGCGAACGCCTCCCCGAGCAGCCCGTCGCTGGCGATGATCGCCGGCCCGAAACCGAACTCGGCCCACGCACTCGGCGTTCCCCGGCGGGTATCCGAGCGATCGATGATGTCGTCGATGACCAACGAGGCGTTGTGGACGAGCTCAATCCCGGCCGCGAAATCGATCGCCTGCTTGCGGTCGCCGCCGACAGCCTCACAGGAGAGGATCGTCACCGCCGGCCGTACCCGCTTGCCGCCGGCAAGCACGACGTGACCGAGTTGGTCGGACAGGGCGTCGGGGTCGGCGGCATCGATGACCGCCTCCAGCCGGTCGTTGACCAGCCCGACCCGACGCTCCAGATACTCCATAGGTTCGGTAGTCGACCTGCGGCAAAGTAGGTGACGGAAGGATACCGGATCGGTTCTACGACTGCGGGTCGCTGTCGTCAGCGGCCGAGGTGTCGTCGGCAGCATCGCCAGACTGCTCGTCGCCCGGCTGACCGTCGCCACCGCTTGCCTGATCATCGCCACCTGACTGATCGTCATTACCGGTGGCATCGACACCCGGCAGCGTGATCAGGTTCTCCCGGCCGATCCGGAGCTTCGAGACGCGATCCTCGGCGGCCATCGACGACAGCAGCTGTGAGACCTTTGCATCCGACCAGTTTGTCTTCTCGACGATGGCGGCCTGCCGCATCCGCCCGCCGTTGCGCTCAAGCAGGCGTTCGACCCGCTCGTCGTCGGCCAACAACGAGAGATCCTCCTCGGGTGAGTCGGGCTCAGCCGGTTCCTCGGTCGGCGCGGTCGGCGCGGCCGTCGCGGAGTCGTCGTCACCGTCACCTGGGAGAACGCGCTCGCGGACGGCGATACTGTCGTTGCGGCGCAACAGAACGGCGACACCGATGATCATCGCGGCGAGGATCACCGCGACCCCAACAAACCGCAGCGCGCCGGCCCCGAACACCGACTCCTCGAAGGAGATCCGGATGTGGTCGTTGGCGCTGAAGGTTCGCGGCCCCTCGATCTCGACGGTGTTGTCGGCGAACGGAACGTTCGCGCTCGTGATCGCGTAGCCGCGGGGCGTGGTGATACGCAGTACCTGGTCGTCCTCAAGCGTCGACAGCCACGTGCCGCCGGGGGTGCTCAGTGCGTCGTTGAACACGAGCTGTTCGTCGCCCGCGTCGGCGAGGAAGTTCGTCCACGTGAACGACAGCTCAAGGCGGCCGGTCGTCCCGCGGCGAACCGCGTCGTAGCTCGGGTTCTCGACGGCCATCTCCCGGTCGGTGGCCTCGCTGGCGCGGGCGGCGAGATTCTCATACAGCGCGGCGGTCGGCCCGAAATCAGCCTCGCCGTTCTGGTAGGCGGCCGCGAGCTCGTCGAAGGCCGTCTGCTGGTCGTCGGTTTGGAGATCATAGACGACCGTCACCGTCCAGTCAGCACTCCGATCCGGCTGGAGGGCCACCTCGAATGTCGTTGTCGGCTCGGCAACGCCCGCGGCCGCCAACGCGGAGCCGTCCGGGGGCGTCGTCTGAGCGATCGGCTGGGCCGCGGTGCTGTCGGCCGCCGCGTCGATCGATGCCGGCGACGCGGTGTCGGGCGAAACAGCGGCCACGGCGGTTGGAGGGGCGACGGCGAGGCAAACGAGGAAGACCACCCCGAGGGCAACAAACCGCATTACCGGAGCCTCACAGTCGCCGCGGAAAACGCTTTCTATCACACCGACGCCGTGACAGGAGCCCGCCGCAACCGCATCGCCTGTAGATGGATTTTTGTCGATCCGGTAAAGAGATCCGACGAATGAGAGCCCTCCCGCTGTTGTTCGCCGTGCTGTTGGTGACGGCGACGATCGGTGCTGCCGTAGTGGTACCCGCCGACAGCGACGCAGCCAATCCAGTGGCCGTCGATAGCGACGCCGCCGCCCCCGCTGCTGGTGCGCCCGCGCCGACATCGCTGCAGGCCACGACTAGCTCGCTGCAAACCACAACCAGTCCGCTACAGGTCACGACCGCCGGCGACCGCACGACCGAGACGGCCAACGCAACCCCGCGGAACGTGTTGCCGCTCCGAGGGGGGACGATCGATCGAAGCAGCCTCCAGCGACACCACGTCGACATCGGCCCGGCTGCCGGCTTTGAGACCGCCGCCGCGACCGATCGACTTGCCACCGGGGCGATCGAGCGCAACCTCTCAGCCGACACGGTTGACAACGACCGCCTCGCCGCCAACGTCGACGCGATAGCAGCGACCGCCGATCGGCTTCGCCAGCGGGAGGCCGCCGCTGTCGAGTCCTTCGCCGCCGGCAACCGCGAGCCGAAAGCCCTCCTGAAAGAGTTGGTGTTGATCGGCCAGACCGCCGATCGGCTGCGAGACCGGGTCGACGTGATCGACGCCCGGATCGAAGCGACCAGCGACGACGGCCAACGCGAGCTGTCGGATCGCCTCACCGCCATCGACTACGAACTCCGGATGCTCGATGGCCCGGTACGAGCCTACGCTGCCGCCGTGTTTAGCGGCGAGCGGCCGGCCGGCCGAGTGTCGATTCAGGCCGGTGGCGGGAACTTCGAACTCACAGCGATCAGCGATGGGGCGTACCTCCGAGAGGCCTACCGGTTCGACAACCGCGCGAGCGGCGGCCAGATCACCGCGGCGACCGCTGAGGATATCGTCTCCGAGCAGTATCCGTGGTTCTGGGAGCGACGCAGCGGCGGCACCTGGAGTATCGGCGGCCCGGGCTCGCTGTCGCTCGTCTCGATCGATATCGATGACGGCTCGTTGCGGACGTTTATCGACGGCACGACCGAGCAACGCTTCGTCGAACACCAACAGATCACGTTGGACGAGGTCGTTCCGATATCACGAACGACGAAACGACAGGATGGGTTGGCCGTGACCGTCGACCGCACCTACGTCGGCGGCCCGCTGGATGTGCGCGTCGTCGACGCCGACACCGGTCAACCGGTCGCCGCCGATGTGTCGATCGGGCAAAACGGCCAGGAAAGCGTCTTCGTCGGATCGACAAGCGATAGCGGCAGCGTGTGGACGCTGACGCCGCAGGGGACGTTCACGCTCACGATCCTGGCAGAGGATGACTCGGCGGCGTTCGTCGAACTTACCCCACAGGACGCCGATAGCGTGCTGTAGTCGGCAGCAACGAGGGTTTTTATCAGAAGCCACAGCCAGCGACCCCCATGGGTGGCGGCAGCCGCGCGTGTGGTGACAGGCGTGACGCAAGGGGTGATGATAGCCGCGGAGGAAGGGGTGACGACAGCCGCGGCGCGAGTGCCGTTGTCGCCGTTGTCGTGCTCTGTGGATTGACAGTCATCCTCGCAACGGTGGTCGCTGGAGGGCTGACGGGGCTGCAGGAGCGCGCCGAGCCGACGCCGACGGCCGCGATGCGTCTCGCGGTCGACGGGGAGACGCTGACGCTGACCCACACCCACGGCGACCCGCTCGACATGCGAGCCCTCCGGATGATCGTTAGCGTCGACGACGAGCCGCTCCGACACCAGCCACCGGTACCGTTCTTCTCGGCGTCCGGCTTCGATCCGGGGCCGACCGGGCCGTTCAACACTGCCAGCGATCCGGAATGGACGGTCGGCGAGTCGGCTAGCCTGACGCTCGCCGGGACGAACTCGCCGACGATCGAGCCGGGATCGACGGTGACCGTCGAGCTGTATCAGGACGACACCCGGATCGTGACGACCGAGACAACAGCGCGATAGACAGAAGTGGGCGATCCCACCAGCTCAGGCGTCCGCAAAACCGTCCTCGAAGACGAAGGTGCCGTTTCGCTGGACGACCTCGCCATCGAATTCGAGTCGGGCGTTCTCGCTCATATCGACGATCATGTCGACGTGTTCGGCCGACTCGTTGGTTGCGTTGTCGTCGCCAACGGTCTCGGGGTAGGCCGCCCCGACGGCGAGATGTACCGTCTCGCCCATCTTCTCGTCGAACAGCATGTTGTAGGTGAACTGATCGATCGCGCGGTTCATCCCGATGCCGAGCTCGCCGAGTCGGTTCGCGCCGTCGTCGGTGTCGAGGATCTCGGTCAGCAGTTCCTCGTTGCGGCCCGCGCTGTGGGCGACGACCTCGCCGGCCTCGAAGGTGAGTCGTACGTCGCGGATCTCTCTGCCCTGCCGGTAGAGCGGCATATCGAAGTGAACCTCGCCGTCAACGCTGTCGACGACGGGGGCGGTGAAGACCTCGCCACCGGGAAGGTTCTTCTCGCCGTAATCGTTGAGCGCGTGGTTGCCCGCGACCGAGAGCGTCAGGTCGGTCTCGTCGCCAGCGACGATCCGAACCTCGTCGGCGTCCTCAAGCCGATCGGCCATCTGGGCCTGAAACTCGCGTTGGGCATCCCAGTCGAGGCTGACGGCGTCCCAGACGAAATCCTGGTAGGCCTCGGTGCTCATCCCGGCGAGTTGGGCGTGACCGCTGGTCGGATACTGCGTGAGACACCAGCGTTTCGAGAGCCGTTCCTCCTGGACGGGCTTGTAGGCGCGTTTGAACGCCGCGTTGTTTGCGGGTGGCACATCGCTGGTCTCGGTGACGTTCGCGCCGCCGCGGGCGATGATGAAAGCGTCCGTTTCCTCGTAGAAGGCGAGTTGGTGGTCGGGCGTCTCGTACTCCTCGCCGGCCGCCCGGAGGTACGCCCGGGAGGCGCGATCGGAGTGGGTGAGCCAAACCGGGATCGCGCCGATGTCGCCACACTGCTCGTAGAGGGCGACGGCGAGATCCTCGGCCTCGGGTGGGAGTTGGATGACGACACGGTCGCCGGCCGCCAGATCGACCGCGTGGTCGACGATGGTGGCGGCGTGCTCGCGGATGCGTGGATCCATACCGGTGTGTGGGTCGCCGGGTGGAAAAGCGTCATCGATCAGTGAGTCGGGGGCAACGGAATTGGTTAGCGAGCCGACAGCGACAACATGGTTGGAAGAAACACAAGAAATGAAAACACAGTCTCTGTTGAAATCCGCAGAAACGGATACGAACCGGGTGCTGAATGCAGAGGGTGACTTTAGCACGAGGTGGTAGTGTGAAACTCGTTCGGATTTCGGTATCTACGTGTGGCTCACCTAATTTGGGGCTGTGACATTCTCCCCGAGCAGTTGGTTATCAATATTCCCAGATTTGAGGGAATAGAATACATTCAGCTACTGGTTTTTTACTTTTGCTCTGAAGGGGGAACTAATATACCGCCTGCTGTTCGATACCCAATAAGGAGTAATCAGAGGTACCCCTATGCACATCCCCGAAGGACAATACACGCTCAAAGAGTTCTGCCGAGTCATCTTCGATTCACCAGAGCGTGTGCTCGAAGGGTACCACGGTCAACGAATCAAGTCCTTTCTCTACCTCTCCGACGAGGGGTGGCAAGATTACCTCAAACAACACTACGAGACCGAGGAGCTTGGGGACATCACGAAGTTCGTCGGCGAGTACCGGAACAGGAAGGGCGTGGAGCAGCCAGCGAAGTTCTACCTTGGCCAATACAAGAACGACCTCCGGATGGTTTTGACTGCCGAAACCGAGGAGGCGATTCGACAGGCTCTACGTCCGGTCTCGGAGCACAGCGATTGCCTGTCGCCGATGCCGATTATGACTGAGGACTTCCAGACAATGAATGAGATCGTCCTCAGTACCTACGACGATATGCGGATTTCCGAATTCAAATCGAAGCGGGTGCCAAGTCTTGCTGATGCTCGAACGCGCCCAGATGTTGATCGGGAAATCGAATACAAAGGCGGCGATGGACGAGATCGACTTGATGAGTTCCGCGACGAGTATGGCGTTGTCCCAACCCGCATTCAGTACGAACACGAAGATGTCTCTATTCGGATCGATACATCCGGTAAATTCACACTCGAAACGGTCAACAAGGAGAGCTTCAACATACTGTTCGACCTCCTGAGCGAGGTTGTGGTGAACGTCCTCGAATTGCTGGATGTGGCAAACCAGATTAAGTTTGAGAAGCGGGAGGTGGTGCCGGGAAACCTGAGAGTGCAGGTGCCGGAGGTGAGTTCTGGTGAAATAGATTTTGATCAACAGGTGTCGTTGATGCAGGCTGAGAATTTTATCAAAGGAACAAAGAATAGTGATGACCTGAATTTCAGCTTCACCGATGTCACCAAGCAAGCAGGGTCGCTCGACTTCTCCGCGCAAGTCACCGACGAGAACCGAGGTTCTCTGTTCAATGTGAGTGCGACAGAAGAGTCGATGCGTATCGTCCCGAAACACGACTGTTCGTTCCCGTCTTTGGTTGAGTTCTACTTGGCCGTGATTCAGTTGTTGGATGGTGGCGCCGAGATGCGGCTGTATGAATCGCAATCAGCAGCATAACGCATGACGAATGTTAACCCTCCTGAATCGGTGCCAGAGGGTCAAAAAACAAAGTATCGTGGACTGTACGGCAAGTGTATCGAGCATAAGCTCGACACATTCCCCGAGCAGTCTAAGCGGGAAGACCTACTTGAGGAAATTAGTGTTCAGCGCAGACACCGGAAGCTAATCAGTTACTCTATCTTCCCGTTCGTACAGGAACGCCCAGCTGGTTATAAGTTCTTTACCGCGGAGCCTCTAGAGGAACTTGGCGTTCCGAACTTCGATTTCCTGTTGTGGAACCTAGATGGGAAGGTGATTTTCGGAGAGGCGAAGTCTTCCATCCCGGCGAGTGCCGACACAGTGGTGAACCAGCTCAAGGAACGTAAAGAGATTGCTGAAAAGCACAAGGAGCACATCGAAAACGAGTACCTCGGAAGTGAGATCGACCATATGGAGTTCGTGGTTTCGACTTATGTCAATCATGGAGACAAGATTGCGAAGGCCATCATCGAGCAAGGAGCCGAGTTCATCACGTGGGTTGTGGACGCTCATCACGACGAGCTGTGGATTCGGCAGGCGCGCCCAACCTCGTTTCCGGACAATTTGGATGCTGATGAGCCGGATGCGATGCTGGAGGAACTAGACCGGCGACACACGCACGACGTGTCGTCGCTAAACGCGGAGTTAGACCGAATAAAAACTAGTCTAGGGCAGGCAGATGTCTTACCAACCGCGATTATCGTCGATCAGCTACGAGCTGTGGTACAAGCACGGCGCGTTGTGGGGCGTCACCCATGTGTTGACAGGACGGATATTGAGACGTACGTCTCGAACAGTTCGCTAAACTATACTGAAGAGCGTGTAGAGGGTATCGTTGATGACCTGATTGAAGCTGGGAAACGAATCAATTTCCTGTCTGAGTGGGACGACGAGCGTGCCGACTTGAAATTGGTGTCGAACTATACAGCGAAAGACGACTTGGAGCAGGTGCTTGAGAATAAGTGGATTGACTGGCGAGTCGAAGGGATGAAAGACAATCTTCGGGATCAGTGTGAGGAGCGGATTACTGCTGAGCTGGGCCGGCAGAGGCAGCTTGATGAATTCGATATGGATGTTCCAGCTAAAGAAACAGAGGAGAAGTCACAGTAACTACCGGGCCGGTATATACCGTTCCAACCAGTTCGTTACGACAACGCGCCTGTAACCGACTTGCGCTCTGTATTCAGCAGTTGGCGAATTAATTTATACAATAGTTGATAGATAGCCGAGTGGCCGATACAGAGAATCGATGCAGCCCGACGATTATTTTTAGGTTTGGAATTAGTGATCGAGGATAACGAGCCGACCAGCGCGGTGCTCGTCGTCGAACTCCCGTTGCACGTATATGGCGTGATGGTTTCGAGTCGGCGAGATCCGTTCATTCGCGTTCAGCGATGGCACAGAATGGCGCACACTATCGGAAAGATTCTCAAGCCGGTGTGGGAAGACTCGGGAGTTCATCGCCCGTGCGGCGTTGATACGCATAGTATGAGAGTACTGGAACTGAAATAAGAAACAGTTCTGTGAAGAGAATTCCTCCCAGGTGAACGACGCCTGAAACGCCCCAGAGGAGGCTCAGTAACCGCGCGCTATCCGTGTTGAGCGCCCACAGGTCTGCGAGCAAACAAACGAGGACAACGACCCCGACGAGAAGTCCGATCCAAAATGAGAGTGCTTGCAGAAGGAACCAAACAGGGGCGATACCGGTAGTTGCGTCCGGTGATCGAGTCGTAAGCAGAAACCACCTCAGCGCGAAATCGGAGATCAACGTCATCAAAACCACTATCGGGAAGAGAAGAATCCCGTACCACCACGGAGACTGTGACACGTCTCGTGGTTGCAGCTGAGTCGTATAAAATGACCGAAAGGTGGTATTCGGTTCGCTGGCCGTCCGCGGGGGCTATATCGGCGGGGGATTCGCGGCGGATCGAGCAGTCGGATCTCCGATTGTCAGCTTCACATTGATTCGGATGAGCCAACTAGGCAGTAGACCTCCGTAGTCAGCAGACCAATAAGAGCTACTCAACCGATGACAGCAGCTAAGACAATGAGCGACGAACCGGACGCCAAGACGACAAATCGAGTTGTAGACCTACTAGATAGCTAATCTTTACCCCCCATTTCTCAGTCGTCGTCGGAATGCTTTTAGCGAATCGTAGGCCAAACAGGCGTAATGAGTGATCTCGAAGCGGAGTACCGTCTCGATTATTTTGCGGAGGAAGATTTCGCCCGAAAGGAGTGTCCCTCCTGTGGGGCGCACTTCTGGACACGCGACCACGATCGAGAGCTCTGCGGGGAGCCACCGTGTGAGGATTACCGATTCATCGGCGAGGAAAGCTTCGCGGAGCCACACAGCCTCGAAGCAATGCGAGAGGCCTTCCTCTCGTATTTCGAGGACAACGGCCACGAGCGCATCGCACCCTACCCGGTCGCCGCCAACCGCTGGCGCGACGACGTGCTGTTGACGCAGGCGTCGATCTACGACTTCCAGCCGCTGGTCACCAGCGGGCAGACACCACCGCCAGCCAACCCGCTCTGTATCAGCCAGCCCTGTATCCGAATGCAGGATATCGACAACGTCGGCAAAACGGGCCGGCACACGATGGCCTTCGAGATGATGGGCCACCACGCGTTCAACGTCCGGGAGGACGCCGAGGAGGAGTACGCCTACGAGGGCGAGGTCTACTGGAAGGACGAAACCGTCGAATTCTGTGACGGCCTCTTCGAATCTTTGGGTGCCGATCTCGATGAGATCACCTACATCGAGGATCCGTGGGTCGGCGGCGGCAACGCCGGGCCGGCCATCGAGGTCATCTACAAGGGCGCGGAGCTAGCGACGCTGGTCTTCATGTGTATGGAGCAGGATCCCGACGGCGACTACGAGATGAAGGACGGCAACACCTACTCCTTCATGGACACCTACGTCGTCGACACCGGCTACGGGCTCGAACGCTGGACGTGGATGAGCCAGGGGACGCCAACCGTCTACGAGGCGGTCTACCCCGAGATGATCTCGGTGCTCAAGGAACACGCCGGGATCGATCACACCGACGACGAAGCCGAATTGATCCACCGCACCGCCAAGCTCGCCGGCCGGATGGATATCGACGAGGCCGAGGATATGGCGACCGCCCGCCGGGAGATCGCCGACCGCCTCGATGTCGACGTCGAGAAGCTCACCGCGCTGATGGAGCCACTGGAGGATATCTACGCCATCGCCGACCACTGCCGCGCCCTCGCCTACATGTTCGGCGACGAGATCGTCCCCTCGAACGTCGGCACCGGCTACCTCGCGCGGATGGTGCTGCGCCGTACCAAACGCCTCGTCGACAACGTCGGCATCGATGCACCCCTTGACGAGCTTGTCGACATGCAGGCCGAGCGACTGGGCTATGAAAACCGAGATACGATCCGCGAGATCGTCCGCACCGAGGAGGCGAAATACCGCGACACCCTAGAGCGGGGCGGTCGCAAGGTCGAACAGCTCGCCGCCGAGTACGCCGACAGCGACGAGCCGATCCCGACCGAACAGCTGCTCGAACTGTACGACTCCCACGGCATCCAGCCGGATATGGTCGCCGAGATCGCCGCCGACACCAACGCCACCGTCGAGGTGCCCGACGACTTCTACTCGCTGGTGGCCGCACGCCACGATGACGCCGGCGACGACGCCGGCGACGCCGACCGCGACGAGCGGTTTGCCGACCTCCCCGAGACAGAGAAGCTCTACTACGACAACCAGGAGCGCACCGAGTTCGAGGCCGTCGTCATCGACGTGTTTGAGGCCGAGGATGGGTACGATGTCGTCCTCGATCAGACGATGTTCTACCCCGAGGGCGGCGGCCAGCCCGCCGACCACGGGACGCTCGCCAGCGATGAGACGGTCGCGGAGGTCACCGATGTCCAGCTCGTCGACGACGTGGTGCTCCACCGCACCGACAGCGACCCCGGCAAAGGCGAGTTCGTCCGCGGACAGATCGACGCCGACCGCCGCCGGCAACTGATGGCCCACCACACCGCGACCCACATCATCGGCCACGCAACCCGGCAGGTCGTCGGCGACCACATCCGGCAGGCCGGAGCCCAGAAGAGCACCGACTCCGCCCGCCTCGATGTGCGACACTACGATCGATTGAGCCGCGAGGAGATCAAGGAGATCGAACGCGTCGCCAACGAGATGGTGCGGGCAAACCACTCGGTCAGCCAGGAGTGGCCCCACCGAAACGACGCCGAGGCCGAGTACGGCTTCGATCTCTATCAGGGCGGGATCCCGCCGGGAACCAACATCCGACTGATCCACGTCGGCGACGACGTCCAGGCCTGTGGTGGCACTCACGTCAGTCGAACCGGCGAGATCGGCGCGATCAAAATTCTCTCGACGGAGCCGGTACAGGACGGGATCGAGCGGATCACCTTCGCCGCCGGCGAGGCCGCAATCGAGGCAACCCAAGCCACCGAGGACGCGCTCTACGACGCCGCCGAGATCCTCGATGTTAACCCCGAGGATGTCCCCGACACCGCCGAGCGGTTCTTCACCGAGTGGAAACAGCGCGGCAAGGAACTCGACCGGCTCAAAGACGAGCTCGCGGAGGTGCGGGCGACCGCCGGAGCCGAGGAAGTCGAGATCGACGGCCAGTCGGTCGTCGTCCAGCGACTCGACAGCGATATCGATGAGCTCCGGGCGACCGCCAACGCCCTCGTCGATGAGGGGTCGGTCGCCGTCCTCGGCAGCGGCGCGGGCGAGAGCGCGCAGTTCGTCGTTGGCGTCCCCGATGACGCCGGGATCAACGCCGGCGAGGTCGTCGGCGAACTCGCCGGCCGCGTCGGCGGCGGCGGTGGCGGCCCGCCGGATTTCGCACAAGGCGGCGGCCCGAATGTCGACGCGCTGGATGACGCGCTTGCGGACGCCCCGGAGATCCTGCGTGGCGTGTTGAACGCCTGAGATCGATGCAGCTATCGCAGCTGATTCGGATCGACAACGGTCGGTGGACAGGCGTCTTCGGCGGTGTTGCCGGCGGGGTCGCCGCAACGGTCGTTCCGCAGTTGTCAACACTGTCGTCCGACCGAGTAGCCCTGCTCGGCGGGCTGTTGACCCTCGTGGTGTTTCTGTTGTTGGTGGTAGTGGCAAACCTCGCAGGTGTGCTGCCAACGAATGCTCAAGACAACGAGACAACGGGCAGCAGCTAACCCGAGTCAGTCGTCGGCGCGAGCTTTGTTGAACCGGTCAGCCGGGAGTTTGAGATCGGCGAGGTCGTCGCGTTTTTCGAGATTGTAGACGACCTCTAAGGAGTCACTTTCCGGTTTGCCGTTACAGGAGAGCCGGATCCCCTCATCGGTGAGTTCCTCGGGTAGAATGTGATCGACGAGCTGTGAGAGTTCGCCATCAGTAACAGCGACCGCACAGTTCGCACACGCCCCGCCGCGGCAGGCAAACGGCCAGGCGTGACCGCTGGCCTCGGCGGCGTCAAGCAAGCTCTGTTCGTCGTCGACGGTGAACTGGCCGTAATCGACCGCATCGAGATCGGCGGCTGCGGCCTTCTCAAACAGATCGTCGTCATCGAGCGACCAGCCGTGGTCGGCCAACACCGCGTAGTTGAGATAGGTGACCTCGGTATCGGGCTCGGGCTGTGTTGTTGGATCTGCGGCCGCCGGATCACGGGCTTCCGCGCCGAGATCGTCGACAAATGACTCGGTGTCGTCGTCGACATCGCCAGCCTGGATCGCCTCGTAAGCGTCTTTGACCCGTTTGAACTCAGCATCGCTACCGCCGCGATCAGGGTGGGTTTCCTTTGCCCGACGGCGGTAGGCCCGCTTGATTGTCTCGTCGTCGGCATCGCGGTCAACACCGAGCACCGCAAACGGATCCATTGATGCCAAATGGTAGGCGATAGACGGGGATTAAACGTTCGCTCACAGCCGATCGGTGCCGAAGAGTCACACGCGAAAATCGGGAGTCGCGCCCTTTTCGTAGCTGGCCGATCGGTCTCCAAGTATGCCTTCTGTCGACGTCGATGGCTGTGCGATCCACTACACGCAGGCCGGCGAGAACCCCGACGCGCCAGCCGTTGTCTTCCTCGGCGGTCTCGGCTTCGGTGCCTGGGGGTGGAGCTGGCAGTACGGCGCGCTCGCCGGCCCCTGCCGGGTCGTCGTCATCGACACCCGCGGAGCAGGCCGCTCGGACGCCCCCGATGGCCCCTACGCGATGGCCGACCTCGTGGGCGATCTCGAGGCCGTCTTGGCCGACTGCAACATCCGAACAGCCCATCTCGTCGGCTGCGGGCTGGGCGGTGCGGTCGCGTTGGCGGCCGCCCGGCGGACAAACCGCGCGGAAAGCCTCACGCTGATCGGAACACCACCAAGCGGTGAGGCGTTCGATCCCGAGCCACTCAGCGCCGATCCGACCGACGAGTCGGCCCTACGGGCGTCGACCATGAGCCTGCTGTCGACGGCGTTTTGTGAGCGTGAGGACGCGCCGATCGAGCAGATCATCGAGTGGCGACGCGAGGAGGATGCGACGCCGGCCGCCCGAGAGGCCCAACTGGCTGCACTGGACGGGTTCGATCCCGAGCCGCTGTATGAGCTGACGCTCCCGGTTCGGGTCGTTGCCGGCGGGGCTGATCCGGTTGTCGACCCCGAGGCGTGTCGGCGGCTGGCCGAGGAGTTACCGAACGGGGAGTTCACGTCGTATCCGGAGGCGAGCCACCTCGTAACGATCGAGCGGTCGGCCGCGCTCAACGACGTTCTGCTTGGGTTTATCGAGTCAGTCGACGATCGCTGATTGTCGGCTGTCACGGCTGTTCGTCGGCGAATCAACGCGATCGAAGGAGTCACGCCGACCCGAGGGAGCGGCAGCCCTCGCGGGCGACGCAAGGCACTTGTCGCCGGACGACCGAGGGGACGCCAATGCGACGACCGCGGATCGCGCTGCTGGAGGCAGCGCACAACGACGACAACAATATCCGAAACTTCCGGCGGGAACTCGACGCCGATCTCGTCGAGTTCGACGCCGCCAACGGCGACCTTCCGGCCTCGACGGCCGGCTACGACGCTATCGTCATCACCGGCTCGCGGGCCTCTGTCTACTGGGACGAAACATGGATCGATCCGCTGATCGAGTTTATTTCGAGGGCGGTCGACGACGGCCTCCCAGCACTCGGTGTGTGTTACGGCCACCAAGCACTCGCGGAGGCGTTGGGCGGTCGAGTTGCCGGGATGGACGACTTCGAGTTGGGGTACAACGAGATCGAACGCGTTGGCGACGACGAACTGTTCGCGGGGATCGACGAGCGGTTCACCGTCTTCACGAGCCACGGCGACACGGTCGTCGACCTCCCGCCGGGGGCGGAGCTGCTGGCGCGCAACGACCACGGCGTCCACGCCTTCCGGAAGGGCCACGCCTGGGGCGTCCAGTTCCATCCGGAGTACGATATGCAGACCGCCCGCGAGATCGCCGAGGACAAACGCGAACAGGTCGGCGACGCGGGGGTCGACGCCGTCTTGGAGTCGATCACCTCCGACAACTACGAGGCGGCCTGTGAGGCCAAAGGGCTCTTCGAGAATTTCACTCAGTATGTTCGTGAGGTCACCGCCGAGAAGAACCGCGCCGAGGCCACAGCCTGACGGCGCGTTTAAGTTGTTGACAGCCTGAGATTCGTCAATGGCTATCGATCCGAACTTTGATCAGAACCGCGAGCGCGTCGGCGAGGAAAACGGGGTGACCGTCTGGGGGCCCGTCGACGAGCCCGAGCAGCTGGGCATCCACGGCACCCACGTCGCCGTCGACTACGACATCTGTATCGCCGACGGCGCGTGTCTCGAAAACTGCCCGGTCGACGTGTTCACCTGGGTCGACACCCCCAGCCACCCCGCCAGCGAGGAGAAGGTCGAACCAACACGCGAATCCCAGTGTATCGACTGTATGCTCTGTGTTGATATCTGTCCAGTTGATGCGATCGATGTCGACGGCAGCCGAAAATAAGGTTAGCTGCTGGTATTGCTTGACCGCAGTCGTTTTGCGGTTCTTACCCACTCGTGTTCTGGGAACGGGGCTGGTCGTACCTGATAGCTGTAGTGGGAGGTCGTTTCGTCTGTGTCGAGTGTGAGATCGTAGGCGTAGATGAGGCCATCGTCGACGCCGAGCTGTAGCGTTCCAGCCTCGGCTGGCTGGGCGCGATCAGCGTCCGGCTGCCGGCCGGTGAGCCGGTAGGTGATGACGGGAACGCCGTGGTGGGTTGTGGTGTTGACCGCCTCCCAGGTGTACGCTTCGACGATATCGGTGTGGCGACCGATCGTCGTCGGCGCAAGCTGGCCGTACCGTGGATCGTACCGGTAGTACGTGTCGGTGGCGTTGTCGTAGGTGTATGCCTCGTCGGCAGCCAACTCCTCGCGGTGGCGGTCGGTCGGCAACTCTCCGGCAGGCTGGCGGAACGCATAAATCGAGCCGTTGCGATAGGCCGTCGCGTCGTGGAAGCGATCAGTGATGATCTCGCCGGTCGTGGCGTTGATGTAGTAGGTGCCTTCCACCGGCGGGGTGTCAGGTGTCTCCGTGAAGCCGAGGACGTAGCTCTCCCAGTGGGTACGCGGCGTGTGGGTGAGATTCGTCTCGGCAGCATCGAGCGCGGTGACATTGATCCCGTTCGGCCCTGCACCCGGTGGATACTGCTGGTCAACAGGGAGCGGGTTGGCGTCGCTGGTCGGTGCTGGCCCGACAGCGACAAGCAGGCCAACGCCGACAACAACGACGACCCCGACGGCGACAAGCCATCGACGCTGCATACGTCAGTCTCTTCGGGCGGTGATAAATGCGTGGCGAAGACACAAATCGGCGTTTGGGCGGAAGGTTCAGAGGCCGAGTAGATCGACGACAGCAACCGCGACAAAGGCAATCGAGAGGAGCCACACCGGGATATCGAGTCGACTGAAGTGGAGTCGAGGCAGCGTCGGATTCCACGCGAAACAGCGCGCCTGCAGGGCGACAGCAAGCTGATCGGAGCGACGAAGCGCGCGATCGACCAGCAACACCGTGAGTCGCTGGCTGCGTTCCCACACCGATCGGGTATCGCCGTTGCGCGCCCGAACCGCGTCCCGCACCGCCCGGAGATCCGCTCGCAACACCGGCACATACCGGAAGGTGAGCGCGACACCAACGCCGAGCAGTTGGCCCGCCCGTCCGGGGATCGTCCGCTGGATCGCCGCCCGCGTCTCACGGATCGGCGTAGTATCGATGTAGGCCGCGCTCACAAACAGGATCGGGATGATCCGCGCGACCGAACGCAACGAGACGAGCGCGGGCTCAAGCCGAAACCACGGCGGGCCAAGCGTCACGGCAGCAAGCACCGGGCCGAGAGCCAAGATGAGAATGACGACCCAGTAGGCCCGCAACACCGCCCGAACCGACAGCTGGGCAAGCCGGAGCGCGCCAAATCCGACGACGAACAGCCCGATCAGTTGTGGCGCGGTCGACGCTGTGAACGCCACAAGCGCAAACGCAAACTGAACGGCCAGCTTCGTTCGTGGATCAAGACGATGGACAAGTGTCGATCCGGGCGTGTAGGTGAGCATCGCTAACTCGGCGGTCGCACGTCGATCTCGGGGAGGCGATCGCGGGCAGCGTCCGGCGGCAGGTCGAAGCGAACCGAGCCAGCCTCCAACCCGATCACGCGATCGGCCCGGTCGAGGAGATCACGGAGATCATGGCTGACGACGACGATGCTCATCCCCGCGGCATACCGGTCATCAAGATGCGCCAGCACCGACCGCTGGGCCGGCCAGTCGAGGCCGGTAAACGGCTCATCAAGCACGAGATGATCCGGCTCCATCGCCACCGCGGCGGCGATGGCGACCCGGGCCTGCTCGCCACCAGAGAGTGAATCGATCCGCTCATCGTGTCGGCCGTCCAGATTTACCGCCGCGAGCGCGTCGTCGACGCGGCGGTCGATCTCGTCGTGATCGAGGCCGAGGTTTTCGGGGCCGAAGGCCACGTCCGCGCCGATGGTCGCGCCGACGAATCCGTCACGGGGCGACTGAAACACCATGCCGACGCTGGTGCGGGCGGCCACCGGATCGTTGGCCGCGGGCGTTCCATTGACACGAACCTCGCCAGCGTCGGATTCGAGCAGGGCGTTGAAATGCCGGACGAGTGTCGTCTTGCCGCTGCCGTTCGGGCCGGCGAGAACGACCCACTCGCCGTCATCGATCGTCAGCGACACGTCGTCGACAGCGGTTGTCTCGCCGAAGGTGTGTGTCAACCCCTCGACGGTGATCATCGTCGGTCGGCCAGGAGTTCGGTGCCGCCGGCGACGATCCCGGTCGTGATCGCCGTTTTGAGCAGATCACCGACAGCGAAGAGTGCCATGAACGACGCCGCCCGGGTGAGTGTCCACCCGTTGACCGTCGCAAGCCACGGCAGCCCGATCAGATAGATGGCGACGAGGCCGGCCAGCAACGCGGCCGCCGTCGGAACCACCGAGAGCGTGGCGATCGGTGTCGGCGTCAGCGATCGGTGGGCGATGGCACCGATGACGACGGCGGCGACCGCAAAGCCGACGAGAAAGCCACCGGTCGGGCCGAGCACGTAGCCGAGTCCTGCCCCTGCATTCGAGTACACCGGCGCGCCGGCCAACCCGACGAGGACATAGAGGCTGATCGAAAACCCACCCCACACCGGGCCCAACAGAAGGCCGGCAAAGAAGATCCCAAACGGCTGGAAGGAGAAGGGGACGCCGCCGGGAAGATCGATCGAGAACTGTGCGAGTACCGCGGTCAACGCGGCGATCATGACGGCCGCACTCAGCTGTCTGACAGTGTCGGCGTCGACGAGATCGATCGACGCTGTCTGTTCGCGTGCCATACCCCACCCGGTGTCGTCAACCTGATTTAATCTGTTGGTTTACGACATGCGGGTGTCAACGCCCGATCCGAATCGACACAAGCACACACCGCAGAGACAAGTTTTTATACACGTGTCCGTTGGCATCCGATCCATGGACGAGAAGACGGCGGAGCTCCGGGACATCTTCATGGAGACGACCGACTCGGATACCGTCACCGAAACCCAATCTGAGTCGCCGGGATCGCTGACCGACTCCGAGGATGTCAGCGATCGACTACGGACGCTCATCGAGCGCATGGCCGAGCAGTATGACTTCGAGACAGCGTTGGAGATCGATGAGCTCATCGAGGTGTTGCGTGGCTTCCACGACGGCGAAGACGACGAGACGATCGCGGCGACACTGGACTGTGAGCCGACGACGGTGCGACAGGCCCGACTCGACCTCCATCTGGTGCGGGACGCCGAGCGCGACACGCCCTTCGAGTTCGACCGGCTGCGCCGACTGCTGGCCGAGGATACGTCGCTCGAAGAGCGAGCAGCGGAGCTCGACGTTTCGGTCGACACCGCCCGCCGGTACAGCGAGGTTGCCGCGGCCGACCGGCGGTCGACACGGGCCAACGACCGGTTCCGCGACGAGTTTGCTGAGCTGCTGACCGACGCCGATCTCACGAATCGTCTCGCCGCCGACGCCCACGAGGACGGGCTTCAGGAGGCGACCGAGGATATGGAAACCGACGTGTCATTCTAAGCCGCGACAGCTGCTCAAACAGGCCACCCGTGCCCCGAGGATTCAAATACCAAGCCACGACCACCCGGAGCCGTGCCGACGTTCAGCGAACTGAGTCGAGCGGCGTACTGTCCCCGACAGCTCTACTACGCCCGCAAACACGACGAGGAGGGGCCGCCGGCGTCGGTCGCGGAGATCCAACAGCTCGCCACTCGCTACCGCGAACTCCGTGAGGCCGACGACGAGGCCTTAGCAGCGTTGCCGATCGAGCGATCGCCGGCAGCCTACCGCGAGGCCCTTGATTCGCTGTCGAGGCGATCGGAATGGGAAGATCTCTGTGCACCTGCCGAGACCGACTACTACGTCGAAGGCAAGGACTGTGCCGGGATGCTCCACAAGATTCTCGCCGGCGATCCGCCGACGCCGACGCTGATCTCGCCGGGAGAACCGCCGGATGAGGGCGTCTGGAAGCCCCAGACCGTGCGAGCGGTCGCCGCCGCCAAAGCCCTGGCCTGGGAGCGAGAACGGGAGATCCCACGGACGCTCATCGAGTATCCGGCCGTCGGCGTCGTGCGGGCGGTGCCGCTGACGACGCGGCGAACAGCCACCTACCGGCGGGTGTTGCGAACGGTGCGGGCGATGGATGGGCCGCCGCCACGCGTCAACGACGACAGATGTGAGTCCTGTGAGTACCGGACGGAGTGTGGGGTGTCGACCCGATCGCTGAAATCGCTGTTGGGGCTGTAGACGACGGTGGGGCTGTAGACGATGGTGGTCGGCGGGCCACGCCTCGGTAGTGGCGTTAGTACCGGTTATCGCTCAGCCGTGGTCGGGGTCGATTCGGATCGCTCATACAGCGTACCGGTGAGGCTGGCGACCGGCAACGCGATCCACGCCGTGGCACTGAACGCCACGACCACGACACCGAGCGCGCCGATGAGTGATCCGCCGAGTGGTTCCCCGATGCCCACAGCGACGACGACGCCGAGGCCACCCACCAACACGCCAGCGACGAGGTAGGCCAACCCCATCGAAAGCAGCCCGCCGATGACGCCGCCGTACCGCTGTGAGGGCGGCACGATCCGCCACGCTGCGA
Organism: Halonotius roseus; assembly: GCF_006861655.1. Lineage (GTDB taxonomy): Archaea > Halobacteriota > Halobacteria > Halobacteriales > Haloferacaceae > Halonotius > Halonotius roseus. Next base: position 628,395 of record NZ_SESI01000001.1, read on the forward strand.
TCCCGGTACAAAACAATAGCGGCGCGACGATCGCCGAGAGGCTAACCACACCCTGTGCGAGCCCGATCGCGCCGAACCCGAGGAACGCGACCGGGATCTCGCCACCCGCGCTCACGCCGGTCAGCACGATCAGCAGGATTCCGACCCCGGCGACGAGCATGTAGAGCGCGGCGACCACGATGGCCGTAATCGCCATCGCGTAGCCGGCTCCGATAGCCCTGGTATCGCCACCGGGAAGGTGATCAAGCTGCCGAGCGGCTGCGACAGCGGTCGCAACGACGGAGACCATGGGGGTGTTTCGAGGCCCAAAGATGTTAATCATGTGACTAGCGGGCACGACGCGGGGGAGGAAACGAAGTGTAACAGCCGCTCAGTGGTCGGCGAGCCACGCCTCGATCTCGTCGGCCAGCGGGCCGCGGCGATGGATCTCGCCGGTGGCGACATCGACAACGGTGCTTTCGCCGCCCGGCGTCTCGCCGGTGTCGACGACCGCGCCAACGGCGTCGGTGATCGACGCCGCAAGCGCGTCGACGCGGCGGACGCTCGGTGTACCGCTTTCGTTCGCGCTGGTGGCGGTGATCGGGCCGGCACGACGAGCCAACTCGCGGGCGACAACGTTGTCAGGGAGCCGGACGCCGACGGTGTCGCCGCCGTCGACCAGGATGTCGGGAAACGCGTCATCGCGGTCGACAAGGAGAGTTACGGGCCCCGGCAGAAAGCGGTCGCAAAACGACGCCTCGCGGTCGGTCAGCGTGAGATACTGCGTGAGCATCTCGCGGTCGGCAAAGCCAACCGACAGCGGCTTCGAGCGCGGTCGACCCTTGATCTCGAAGATACGCCGTACAGCGTCAGGATCGGTTGCGTCAGCAGCCAACCCATAGACCGTTTCGGTCGGGTAGACGACAGCCGCACCCTGTTGGATCGCCGCGGCGGCCGCCTCAATCGCGTCGTCGGCGTCGTCGACAGCCGGGGCGGTCGCGTCGGTACCAGCGGTCGGATCGGCATCGGCGGCCGGATCTGAGCCGTCAGCAGGGGACATACCCCAGGGTCGCCGGGCGGGCGAAAAAAGCGTGGTGATCGACCACACCGGCGCGTTCCAAACCGTTTATACTGGCTCCTCGAAAACATCGGGATATGCCACGAGAGCAGAAGCAGGTTCGTGATCTCCAAGAGGGGAGCTACGTGATGATGGATGACTCGCCGTGTACGATCAACCACTACAGCACGGCCAAACCGGGCAAACACGGCAGCGCGAAGGCCCGCGTCGAAGGGAAGGGCGTCTTCGACGAGAAAAAGCGGAGCTTTAGCCAGCCCGTCGACGCGAAGGTCTGGGTGCCGATCATCGAGCGGAAACAGGGCCAGGTCGTTTCGGTGACCGGCGACGACGCCCAGGTGATGGATCTCGACACCTACGAGACGTTCACGATGCGGATCCCGGAGGGCGAGGAGTTCGAAAGCGACCAGGATATCGAATACCTCGAATACGAGGGCCAGCGAAAGGTCGTGTGATGTTTCCCGGCGCGACCGACGACCGCGAAGCTGCTTCCTATGTGGTCGTCGGCGCGCCCCTCGACGCCACGACCACGTTCCAACCGGGCACCCGGTTCGGCCCGGATCGCATCCGCAGATTTGCTGGTTCCTTCGACGATTACGACCACCACACCGACCAGCGGTTCACCGAGCTGGGCGTCCACGACGCCGGCGACATCCGGCCGTGGGACGACGTAGCCGCCTACTGTGATCACCTCGGCAGCCACCTCCGCGGTGTCGTCGACGACGACGCCGTCCCACTCGTCCTCGGCGGCGAGCACACTGTCACTGTGCCGGCCGTCGACGCCGTCGACCCCGAGGTGTTCGTCTGTCTCGACGCCCATCTCGACCTCCGAGAGTCGTACGACGGCACCGAGTGGAGCCACGCGTGTGTCACCCACCGCGCCTTACAGACGGCCGAGGAGGCGATCATCGTCGGCGCGCGCACCGGCTCCGTGGCGGAGTGGAACCGCGCAAGCGAGGCCGACGTGACAGTCGTCGAACCCGACGCTGTCGACGACTGGCTGTCTGATACGCCTGATTTTGGCGACGATTCGGTCTACCTCAGCGTCGATATCGACGCCGCCGACCCGGGCTTTGCGCCCGGTACCGGGACGATGGAGCCGGGCGGCCTGACGCCCCAGCAGTTGGGGGCCGCGGTTCGGGCAGTCGCGCCCGCCTGCGACGGATTCGACATTGTCGAGGTCAACGACCGCGATGACGGGCAGGCCGCCGCGCTGGCCGGGAAGCTGTTGCGGCAGTTCGTCTACGAGCACGCGGCCGCCGACGGCGACGGCACGTGATCGCAGTTTAGTTCTCTGCCGACGTATCGCCGGCGACGCGACGATGGCGGAGCCGGCTTCCGATCGTCACCGCGAGATACGTCGTTATCGCAACGAGGATGATCGTCCCACCGGCGGCGACATCGTACTGGTAGGCCAGGGTAACGCCGCCGATCGTCGCCAGTTGGCCGACGGCGACGGCCGCCAGCAGCGACCGCTTGAACCCCGTGACGGGCGTGGTGGCGGCAACCGGGACGACGAGCATGCCGGCGACGAGGATGACGCCCATGATCTGCATCGCGCCGACGACGACGACCGCCGTCAACACCGCCAACAGGCGGTTGTAGCGGGCGACAGGCAGTCCGGCCGCCCGCGCACCCACCTCATCGAAGGTGGTGTACAACAACGGGCGGTAAGCGACGGCGACAGCGGTGACGACGACAAGCGTAAGCGCGACAAGCAGCGCGGCGTTGGCCCGCGAGACGGTCGCCAGCGAGCCGAAGAGGTAGGCGTTGATGCCGACCGCGATCCCGCCGTCGGTCGCGGTGATCAACACGCTGCCGACCGCGAACGATCCCGTTAGGACGATCGCCAGCGAGGCATCCCGGTAGGTGCCGGCGTAATCGATGAGCGTCTGGACGGCGACAGCGGCGACGGCGGCAACGACAAGAGCAGCCAACAGCGGCGGGACAGTCACCGCGAAGACGGTGTTGACGAACAGCCCGGCGGCGACGCCGGCGAACGCCGAGTGGGCCAGCGTGTCGCCGATCATCGCCATCTCGCGGTGGACAAGGAAGCTCCCGACCAGCGGGCCGATGACCGCGACACAGATCGCCGCGAGGTAGGCCCGCTGCATGAACGGCAGCCCGAGCACGCCGATCCCGGTCAGCTCCCCAAGTGCGCCAACGAGTGTTCCCCACAGCCCATCGATGACCGCCGAGGCGATGCGGTCGGTCGTCGACAGCGGGATCGCGGTGAGACGTGGAGCAGAGGAGGCAAGCATCGTCATCAGTGATCGTGGGCGATGACGTGCTGGCTTCCGCCGTAGGCGTCGGCCAGCGCGTCGGTTTCGACGAACGTTTCGGGATCACCGTGGAAGAACAGCTCCCGGTTGAGACAGGCGATCTCGGAGGCATGCGTCGTGACGACGCCGATATCGTGCTCGATGAGGATGATGGTGAGGCCCTCGTCGTTGAGTTCGTGCAACAGGTCGTAAAACGCCTCTCGGGAGTCGGCGTCGACGCCGACGGTCGGCTCATCGAGGGCGAGCAGATCCGCGCCCGCCGCCAGCGCGCGGGCGATGAACACGCGCTGTCGCTGGCCGCCCGAAAGCCGGCCGACCCGGCGGTCAGCGAGGTCGGCGATGCCGACCCGATCGAGGGCGTCGGTGATCGCCGCGCGGTCGGCGTCGTCGAAGCGGCCGTACCAGCGATGGGGGTACCGACCCATCCGTACCGCCTCGGCGACGGTGACCGGCATCTCGCCGTTGGCGGTGGCGACATCCTGTGGGACGTAGCCGATCCGCTCGCCGTCGTCGAAGCTCGTCGCTGACTCGCCGAACAGTTCGACGGTTCCGCTGTCGGGGCGACGGAGCCCGATCAGAAGTTCCAGAAGCGTCGACTTCCCGGAGCCGTTCGGGCCGACGAGCCCGAGAAACGCGCCGGCCTCGACGGTGAGCGAGACGCCGTCGACCACGGGCGTCTCGGCGTAGGCGAACGTGACGTTTTCGGCCGTGAGAACCGCCATTTAGCTATCGAGTGCCCGTTCCAGCGTTGGCAGATTAACGCTTTCCATGATATCGAGATACCCCCAGTCGTTGTCGGCCCACGCATCTGTCAGGCCGGGCATCGCCGTCAGCGGGAGCACCTCGGCGGCGTCGGTGTCGGCGACCAGCTGCTCGGCAGCCCGCTGGGATTCGAGCGGATCGGCGCAGATATAGTCGAGACCGTGGGTCTCGATGGCGTCTTGGGCGCGTTGGATATCCCGCGGCGAGGGTTGGTCGTCCGGGCCGACGCCGGTCAGCGCGATCACCTCGATCCCGTAGCGGTCGGCGAGATAGCTGAAGGAGTCGTGGCCGGCGACGAGCAGCACCTCGGTCGAACCGGCGGCAACGGTGGCTTCGATCGCCGCGTCGAGTTCGGCCAACCCCTCGCGGAGGGTTGCCGCGTTGGACTCGTAGGCCGCGCTGTTGTCGGGATCGGCGGTTGCGAACGCCTCGCGGATCGTTCCGACGGCGGTCTGAAGTCGCACTGGATCCATCCAGAAATGTGGGTCGGTGCCGCCGTGGTCGTGGCTGTCCTCCGCTTGGTGCTCGGCTTCATCCTCCTCGTGACGCGCTTCGTCCTCGGTCTGGTTGGCGTCATCCTCCTCGTGGTGGTCACCCTCCTCATCGTGACGGTCGGACTCGTTCGTTTCGTGAGTGTCCTCATCGTGAGCACCCTCATCGTGACCCTGCCCACCCGTGCTCAGCAGGTCGACATCGGTGCTGACATCGACCGCTGTGGTGTCAGCACCGTCGGCCGCGAGATCGGCGGTGATCGAATCGACCCACGGCTGGAACCCCTCCAGTCCGTGGAACAACAGCGTTGCTGCACGGATCTCCTCACGCACCCGTGGGCCGGGCTCCCAGCCATGGCCGTGTTGGCCGATGGGAACCAGTGTCCCCGCCGTCGCGGCGTCGCCAGCGACCGTTCCCGCGAGGTCGCCGAAGACAAAAAACGACGCCTCCGCGATCGTTCCGTCCGATGGCGTTGCATTGTTCGTTCCGTCAGTACAGCCCGCTAGCGCGCCGATACCTGCCGCGCCGGCCAGTGCCGAAAGCAGTTGTCGTCTCGTGTGTCGCATCTAATTAATAAAAATAGACTGTACGATAATAACTTTTCCATCTCAGTATGTCGTTATTATTAATTCGGCACAGTACTCTCACGAGTCGTTCGGTGTCGCATCGTCCACGCGAGAATGAACTTCGTCTCCCTTCCACCGCGGTACTCAACAGGGCGGTCAACACGGCGTAACTACGTCTCGTCGACAAATTCGTCAAACAGCGCGACGACACGCTCTTCGATCTCGTCGCGGATCGCGCGCACCGCATCGAGATCCTCGCCGTCAGGATCGTCAAGATCCCAGTCGCGCACCTCGACGCTGTCGGCGTCGAGTTCAAGCGTCGAACAGCCCATCGTGGCGACGACATCACAGGCGTTTAGCGTTGCCGTCGAAACCTCTCTCGGCGTCCGATCGGAGAGGTCGATCCCGAGCTCGTTCATCACGGTGACGACCTCCTCGTGGACGTGATCGGCCGGGTGCGTGCCGCCGGTAACGATCTCGACGCGGTCTGTGAGGCCGCGGCGTTCGACTTCGCGTTCGGCGAAGGCGGTTGACATCTGGCTGCGGCCGGCGTTTTGGACACAGACGAACGCGAACTGGAACGTCTCAGCGGCGGTTTCGGACATACCGACCCCTGGAGGGCGGTCGGTATGAAGATTAGTATGAGAACTATATAGCCGTCAGGAGTTACGGCGACGGCGCGGCCTTCTGGAGGGCGGTTTCGGCGATGTTGCCGCCGTAGTCGGCACTCCGGGAGACGGAGTCGACGATGAGGCCGACGCGTTGGGCGCGGGCGGGATCGAGTTCCCGCAGAAGTTCGTCGATGCCGCGAGCCGTGGCGTCAACCTCGCGGACGCGCTCGCGCACGTCGTTTGCCATCCGGGTCGCCTCGTCGCTGTCGTCGGTGAACAGCGCGTCCATCCCGCCGTCGATGACGGCGACGACCTCCTCGTGGAGTTCGTCGATGGCGGTCAGGATTTCCTCGGGGACTTCCTGCTCGATTTCCAGTGTGAGGTGGGCGATCTTCGTCGCGTGGTCGCCGATGCGTTCGAGCTGGCGGGCACTGGAGTGGTAGTCGAAACAGACTTCGCGGGGTAAGCCGAGCTCCTCGGTCGCCTTCGGCGTGCGGAGTGTCGCCCGGAAGATGCGGGAGACGACCATCCATAGCCGGTCAACATCGTCATCGCGTTGGATCACGTCGTGGGCGAGATCGCGGTCGAGATCCCGCAAGGCGAGCAGCGCGTCCTCCAGCATCGAGGCGGCGATCAGCCGCATCCGCGTGACGGCGTTGTGGATCGACAGCTCCGAGGAATCCAACAGGTCGCGGATGATGATCTCGCCTTTGGTCTCCTCTAAGACTTCGAGGCCGACGAGGCTTTGCGTTGCTTCGCGGATCGTCCGCCGCTGGTCGTTGGTGATCCGGCCGCTTTCGAGGACGATCACGTCGAACCCGCTGACGTACATCGTCATCACCGCCCGGATCAGCTCCGTCTCTTCGAGGTTCGTGATGTCCAACGTCCCCTCGGTGCGTTCGTCCTCACCGGTCGGCGTCATGAAAAGCGAGTCACCCTCAGGGTAGAACTCGACGGTGCTGCCCGCGCTGACCCCGTTGTCGTTGGCCCACGATTTCGGAATCGAGACGGTGTACGTCGACCCCCCGGTCACCTGGACTTTCCGCGTCTCCATATACATCCGTTCTTCGTCGGAGCAACCATATAAATTTACGCCTCTATTTAGATCTCGGTTCGTCGATGTATGCAGAATACTGCGCTCAAAGCCGCGAAAATCCGGCTTTGAGCGCAATAGTCTGTATATCTCGCCATTGTCAAACACCCACATATATAGAAACGAGTCGATTGGAGAGGTCGGTGATGCGGGTCGGGTAACTGACAGCAACTCCGTATCCAACCACAGCGATGGATCACGACGGGTCATCGATCACCGGTTCGTCGACCGCGGCGATCATCGGTGACGACCAGCCCCGGACGAACTCACGACCGGGACGAGACGACTAATCGACAGCAAGCAGCGTGTTCGGCTGTTCGATACGGTTCGCTGGTGTATAGGTTGCTTCCAGCTACCGGTGCAAAATAAATAGTCTATATACCTCAATGTAGTATTGCATAGTTCTATTAGCACGCTTTTTATTCTTTCTTCGATCACCAACAGGTGATGGTTTCCACCCAGACGGGAGACGGACGCGTGACACGACGAACGGCGTTAGCAAGCGTTGCGGGACTCGGCACGATGGCACTCGCCGGCTGCACCCAAAGCGGCAGCGGCGGCGAGGAACAGGCCATCAACATCGCCGGTTCCAGCACCGTGTTCCCGTTGATGTCGGCCATCGCCGAGGATTACGAGGCCGACAACCCGGATGTCAGCATCGACATCAGCTCGACGGGCTCGGGTGGCGGCTTCTCGAACTTCTTCTGTGTTGGCGAGACGGATTTCAACAACGCAAGCCGCGAGATCCAGCCCGAAGAGGAGGAGCTCTGCGCCGAAAACGGCGTCGAGTTCGTCGAGATCGTTGCGGCGACCGACGCCCTGACGGTCGTCATCAACAACGACAACGATTTCGCAACCGAAATGACCGTTGAGGAACTCGCCCAGATATGGGAGGCCGACGCGGCGGAAACGTGGAACGATGTCAACAGCGAGTGGCCCGACGAGGAGATCAACCGCTTCGGGGCCGCCGATACCTCCGGCACCTACGACTACTTCATCGAGAACGTTCTCGGCGAGCGCGGCCACACGGACGACTACTCCGCGACCGAACAGGACAACACCATCGCCGCGGGCGTCGAGGGCGACGAGTTCGCCATCGGCTACTTCGGGTTCGCCTACTGGTATCAGAACCAAGAGCAGGTCACACCGGTCGCCATCGACAACGGCAACGGCCCGGTCGAGCCGAGCCTCGATACGGCGTCCTCGGGCGAATACCAGCCGCTGTCGCGCCCGCTGTTCACGTATCCGGCCGTGGCGTCGCTTTCGGAGGAGTATATCGCCGACTTCGCCCGCTACTTTGTCGATCAGACCGACAACGAGCAGATCGTCGCCGAGGATGTCGGCTACGTCCCGCTCACAGAAGAGACCAAGCAGGAACAGATGGACAAACTCGAAGCGGCGATCGAAGACGCCCAAGGCTGAGTCGGATGTCCCGGCGTCACCACGCCCGGCCGGCGGCTCGCGGCTCCCCGGCGGGCGCACTGTCGACAGCCGAGGTGAGCGTCGATGAGTGATGACGCCGTAACCTCGGATCTCACACGCTCCAACGGCTTTACCCGCATCAAGGAGTCGGGATACGGCGGCGTGTTCCTCGCGTGTGCGGCCGTGACCCTGTTGACGACGGTTGCGATCATCGTCACCCTCCTTTCGGACGCGCTCGTCTTCTTCAGCGAGGTGCCACTCACCGAGTTCCTGTTGGGTACCGACTGGAGTCCGAACCCCCGCGGGCGGGGCTTTTCGTTCGGTATCGTCCCGCTCGTGATCGGGACGCTTACCGTCACGGTGACCGCGGCGTTCATCGCGCTGCCGGTCGGCACGCTCACCGCGATCTATCTGAGCGAGTACGCGACCAGCCAGGTGCGGGCGATCCTCAAACCCCTGCTGGAGATTCTCGCCGGCGTTCCGACGGTCGTCTACGGCTACTTCGCGCTCGTCTACGTCACCCCCGCGTTGCAGGCGACGATCTTCCCACAGCTGGGAACGTTTAACGCCCTGTCGGCGTCGCTGATGATCGGTATCATGACGATCCCGATGGTCTCCTCGATCAGCGAGGACGCGATGAGCGCGGTGCCGGACTCGCTGCGACAGGCCGGCTACGGGCTTGGCGCGACAAAATACGAGGTCTCAACGAGCGTCGTCGTCCCGGCGTCGCTGTCGGGGATCATCTCCTCGTACATTCTGGCGATCTCGCGGGCGATCGGCGAGACGATGATCGTCGTCGTCGCCATGGGGTCGCAGGCGAACATGCCGCCGATCCGGGAGACGCTGCTCGGCATCCCGTATATCAACCCCGGCGACGTGCTCTTCGAGTCGGGGATGACGATCACCGTCTCGATGATTCAGATCGCCGGCGGCGACCTCACCGGCGGGACGCTGCCGTACGATTCGATGTTCGCCCTCGGCCTGACGCTGTTTGTCATCACACTTATTATGAACGTGCTGAGTGATCTGATCGCCCAGCGGTACCGGGAGGCATACTGAATGGCCGTCGAAACAGACACTGACACCGGATTTGGCGAGGTCAGCCGGCTGCGAGGCACTGTCTTCGAATATCTCTCGCTCGGTGCCTCGGTCGTCGGCCTGTTCGCGCTGGCCGCGCTGTTGATCTACGTCTTCGTCGACGCCTTCGGGCTGTCGACGGCCAGCCCCGCGTGGCTGCTCACCTACTTTCTGACCCTTGTCGTCCCCTACATCGGCTTCTGTCTCTACAGCATCAGCGACCGGGCGTTCACCCGCAAGATCGCCCTCGCACTCGGCGGCGGGCTCGTCGTGACGGCCGTCGGCTTCACCGCCATCGAGACGCTGTTGGTCTCGATCCCCGGCCTCACGTGGCAGATCGCCTACCTCTTTCTCGTCGCTACCCCGGTCGTCGCCTCCGTCACGTTCGTCGCCAGCCGGCAGCCGCTCGGGGCCGCAGGGTTCGGCCTCGTCGGCCGGCTGGTCGGCGGTGCCGCCCTCGGCTGTGCGGTCGCGATCATGTTCATCGTGATCGACCGGCCGCTGTGGTTCCTCGTCTACACGTTCGGCGTCCTGCCCGCCGGCGGCGTCTACGCCTACACCAGCCGGCGGGAGATCGGATGGCCGACCGCTCAAGCGACGCTCGTCGGCCTCTTCGGTCTCGGCGTCAGCACCCAACTCCGGCAGATACTCGGTATCTATCCCTCCGATGGCCTCATCTATCTCTGGACGCTTGCCGTCCCGCTTGCGGCCGGTGCGGCCGCCCTCGTCACCCTCCGGGATGGAAGTCGCCGCGCTGTCGCGGGCGTCGCCGTCACCACATTACTCGGCGGTGGCGGCGGGTTCGTCCTCGGCTCGTCGGCCCTGCCGACCGGCTCGGGCGTCATCATCGGCGCGGCGACCGTCGCCGCGACCGCGGTGTATCTCGTCGAGGCCGTCGACAACGAGGGTCGCCGCGGATTGCTGCTGCCGCTACTGATCGCCGGCGGCGCGCTTGCCGGCGCGGCGGTCGTCCAGACGGTCGGGATCCCAACCCCGGAGATGTGGCTCACGCCGGCGTATCTGACGAGCGCGCCCTCGAACGAGGCGGCCAACGCGGGGCTGTACCCCGCCGTCGTCGGCTCGATCATCATCATCGCCATGGTCGCCGTGCTATCGTTCGTCCTCGGCGTCGGCGCGGCCGTCTTCCTTGAGGAGTACGCCGCCGACACCGGTCTTGTCGGCCGGCTGACCCGGCTCATCCAGATCAACATCGCCAACCTCGCGGCCGTTCCCTCGGTCGTCTACGGCCTGCTCGGGTTGGGGCTGTTTGCGAACCTGCTCGGCTTCGGGTTCGGTACCGCGGTGACGGCCGCGCTGACGCTGTCGCTGCTCATCCTCCCGATCACGGTGATCTCCGCACAGGAGGCCGTCCGGTCGGTGCCCGACGATCTCCGGCAGGGGTCGTATGCGATGGGTGCGACGCGCTGGCAGACGGTCAAAAACGTCGTCCTCCCGGAGGCGATGCCCGGAATGTTGACCGGGACGATCCTCGCGTTAGGGCGGGCGATCGGCGAGACCGCGCCGCTCATCATGATCGGCGCGGCGACGACGGTCTTCAGCGCGCCCGCCGGCATCTGGAGCCGGTTTAGCGCGATGCCGATGCAGATCTACGCCTGGGCGAACTACCCGCAGGCGGAGTTCCGGTACGGCGTCGTCGCCGCCGGCGTCGTGACGCTGCTGATCGTGCTGTTGGCGATGAACGGGACGGCGATCATCATCCGCAACCGGATGGAGCGTGAACACTAATGTCACAGAACGAATCCACCATCGACTCCGAGTCCGAATCGTTGATCACGACCGACGTGCAGCCCGACACGACAGCCGAGTCGGCCAGTTCGGCGACAACCATCGTCGAAACCGAGCAGCTCAATGTCTACTACGGCGACGACCAGGCACTCGATGATGTGTCGATTGCGATCCCCGAAAACCAGGTCACCGCGCTGATCGGGCCATCCGGCTGTGGGAAATCGACGTTCCTCCGGTGTCTCAACCGGATGAACGATCTGATCGACATCGCCCGCATCGACGGGACGGTCACCCTGCGTGGCATCGATATCTACGATGACGCGGTCGACCCCGTCGCGTTGCGCCGGAAGATCGGGATGGTGTTTCAGAAACCGAACCCCTTCCCCAAGAGCATCTACGACAACGTCGCCTACGGGCTGAAGGTCCAAGGCAAGGAGATCACCGACGAGCGGATCGAGGAGGCCCTCCGGAGTGCAGCCCTCTGGGATGAGGTCAAGGATCAACTCGACCAGTCGGGGCTCGAACTCTCCGGCGGCCAACAACAGCGGCTCTGTATCGCCCGCGCGATCGCGCCCGATCCGGATATCGTCCTGATGGACGAGCCGACCTCCGCGCTCGACCCCGTCGCCGCCTCGAAGATCGAGGATCTCATCGACGAGCTGGTCGAGGATTATACTGTTATTATCGTCACCCACAACATGCAGCAGGCCGCCCGCATCTCCGATCAGACCGCCGTTTTCCTCACCGGCGGCGAGCTCGTCGAGTACGACGATACGACGACCATCTTCGAAAACCCAGCCGACGACCGCGTCGAGGACTACATCACCGGCAAATTCGGGTAACCGGTGGATGGCCCGCGACCGGTACCGCGACCGACTGGCGACCCTCCGCACCGATGTCGTCCTCTTTGGCGAGCTCGTTGTTGAACGCTACGAGAGTGCTGTTGCCGCCGCCGCCAACGGCGACCTCCGGGCCGCCGACCGGATCGTCAGCGGGGACAGCGAGATCAACCGCCGGTATCTCGAACTTGAAGGCGACTGTATCGATCTCATCGCGCGCAACCAACCCGTCGCGGGCGACCTCCGATTGATCACGGCCTCGTTCAAGATCCTCACCGATCTCGAACGGATCGCCGATCTTGCCACCAACCTCGCCGAGCGAACCGAATACGGGTCGGAGGTTCATCCCGCGGTCGATCTCGGATCGCTCGGGCTGGCGGCCGGTGAGATGGTCGCCGCCGCGGTCGACGCCTACGAAAACGACGACCGCGCAGCCTGTCGGGCCGTCGCTGCCGACGACGACACCCTCGACAGCGACTGTGCGGCAGCAACCCAGCGGATCATCCGCGAGCTACTGGCCGAGCGAGCCGGCGACGACGAACGCGTCCGCACCGCCGACACAACGACCCGCGGGCTGCTCACGGTGCGGGATATCGAGCGCGTCGGCGACCACGCGGTCAACATCGCCGCCCGGACGCTGTACATGTTGGATAGCGATGACGAACTGCTGTACTGATGGTCGGAATCCGGTACTGAACGGTCGAAAACCCTTTTTGTCGGCTGGTCGGATAGCCGATATGCCACGCAACGAGTATCAGGCCGACCTCGTCGATCTCCGCGAGGATGTGGTCGCCATGAGCGAAACCGTCGCCGAGCGATTGGAGATGGGGCTGACCGCCCTCGAAACCGGCGACGAGGAGCTTGCCCGTGAGGTCATCAACGGCGACGACGAGATCAACCAACTCTACTTGGATCTCGAAAAGCAGTGTACCGATCTGATCGCCCTCCAACAGCCCGTCGCGGGCGATCTGCGGTTTATCGCCGCCTCGTTCAAGATCATCACCGATCTCGAACGGATCGCCGATCTCGCCACCAACCTCGGCGAGTACGCCACCGCCGCCGACAACGACGTGTTCCCCAGCGTCGACATCCAGGATATCGGCGAGACGACGCTGGCGATGTTGGACAGTGCGATGGAGGCCTACGCCGCGGAGGATCGGGAGCTGTGTTATACGGTCAACGACCGCGACGACGAGCTTGATGAGGCGTGTGAGGTCGCCAGCGGCACCGTCGTCCGCGAGCTGATCGAGGGCGAGAAGCTGGGCGACAAGGAGATCGAGACGTTCATGCAGGACGTGTCGCGGCTCCTGTTGACGATCCGCGATCTCGAACGCGTCGGCGACCACACGGTCAACATCGCCGCCCGCGCGCTGTACATGATCGACAACAACGACGAACTGATCTACTGACGACGCGACTTCACTTCCCAGCGCGGCAGTGAGCTGATGTTCCTTCCTGCGGCCAAACCGTCCGTCATATCGCCGATCTGTCGTGTTTCTGTGGCTACTGGTACCGACACAATTTAATTATGAAGCGGCAGTATTTGCATGTGAGTGTTACACAATGTCAAACCAACCCGCTGAGGCGGCGATTCGAACCGAACTGTTCGGCAGCAACATCGAGTTCGGCTACTCACAGACGTGGCTCGCGTACTCGCTGCTCGGGCTGCGGATCGTGATGGCATGGGTGTTCCTCCAAGCCGGCCTCGAAAAACTGTTCGAGGGCGGGCTGAGCGAGCCGCTGGCGTGGTCGTCTACCGGCTTCCTGACCAACGCGATCGCCGAAGCAAACCCGCTGTACGGTCTGTTCCAGTTTTTCGCCGGCTACAGTGCTATCGTCGACCCGATGGTCGTCTTCGGGCAGATCCTGATCGGGCTCGCGCTCCTCATCGGCGTGGCCGTCCGCTTTGCCGCGCTGATGGGCGCGATCCAGATGACGTTCTTCTGGACCGCCGCCTGGCAGGGCGGCCTCATGGCCGGCTTCCCCGTCGAACACGGCTATTTCGTCGACAGCTCCTTTGTCTACCTGCTGTTGCTGTTCGGCCTCGGCGCGTGGGGTGCCGGCCGCATCTTCGGCCTTGATGCCACCCTTGAGCAGACAGCGGTCGTCCGCAACAACCCGTGGCTGCGCTACCTGCTCGGCTGAGTCGTGCATCGCGCCGACGCCATCACGGTCGTTCTGTTCTCTTTTTATCCGGGTTGCTATCGCTCGCGGTTCCACCGTCAGCGGACGCTGCTGTGCTCGCCCCTGCGTCCTCGTCGTCGACGACCCGGCCCGTCCATGTCCCGCGCAGGAAGTAGCCGACGACGACAGCGGCCATCAGCACGTTCGAGGCCGCCTCGCCGTACCAGATCCCGGTCGCGCCCAGTCCCAGCGGCACCGCGAACACCGCGGCGAGCAACGACCGGAGGACGATGTAGCCGAGGAACGCAAAGACGAGAGCCAGCCGTGTGCGGCCGCTACCGCGGAACCCGCCTTGGATCACATAGAACACGCCGAGGAAGACGTAGGTGACGCCAACGATCTGCAGATACTCGGTGCCGACAGCGACGACCGCCGCCGAGCCGGTGCCGGTGACAAAGATGTCGATGATCGGGCCGGCAAACAGGTAGGCGATCACGCTGAAGACCGCGAAGGCGGCGACGATGAGCCCGATGGCGGCGCGAACGCCGGCGACCGCGCGGTCGCGCTGGTTCGCCCCGAGGTTCTGGCCGACGACAGTTTCGACGCCGCGAGCCAGTCCCAGGGCGGGGAGGACAACCATCGAGGTGACGCGGGTGCCGATCCCGTAGGCGGCGACGGCCTCGACGCTCGTGATCGCCACCAAGGCGGTGAGGATCGTCACGCTGAGCGCCTTGGTGCTGACCTCAAGGCTGGCGGGCGCGCCGATCCGGACGAGCTTCGTGATCGTCTCTCGCTCCGGCAGGAAGTCGGCGCGGGCGAGTTCGATCCCGACACGGCCCGACAGCAGCAGCCAGATTCCGATGGCCGCCCCGATCCCCCGGGTGAGGATCGTGGCGATAGCCGCACCCTGCACGCCGAACCCGGTGAATCCGGTGAGATCGAACAACGCGGCCTCCAGCGGTTCGAGGCCGAGCCACGCAAACAGGACGTTGTCCTGAAAGCCGAGGATGAAAAACGGATCGGCGATCACGTTGAGCCCGACGCCCAGCCCCATCAGATACAGCGGGGTTCGGGTGTCACCCCATCCCTGCAGCAACGATTGAAAGACAAAGAAGCTGAAGACGAAGGGGATGCCGAGAAACATCGTCTGTGTGTAGTCGAGGGCCATCCCGTACTCGGTCGTCCCCGGAACGGCACCGACCAGCTGCAGGAGCGTCGGTGTCAGCAGATAGCCAACGATCGAAAACAGGATCGAGACGGCGACAACGAGCGTGATCGTCTGGCCGGCAACGTGGCCGACGCGGTCGGTGTTGCCCGCACCCTTGTTCTGGGCGACAAGCACCGTCCCGGCGATCGAAAACCCAAGCGAGAGGCTGATGACGAGGAAGACGATCGCCCACGAAAACGACAGCGCGGAGACCGCCGGCTGGCCGATCCGGCCGACCCAGAACGTATCCGCCAGGTTGTAGCCGACCTGGAGGAGATTGGTGAGGACGATCGGCAACGAGAGGATGATCAGGGGTTTGAGCAGCGCGCCGTCGGTGACGTTGACCGCGCGATCGGGACGGGGGGTGCTCATCGGCCACCCGTTCCGGTAGCCGGTGGGGCTGCTGACACGGCCACGTTGCCGGCAGGGGTCAACGATCGGCGGACTGACGATGCCACCGACAGCCAGACAGGATGGTGGGTGACGAAACGCCGCAGCACAAACAGCATACCACAACTCGGGGCGTCAGACGGTTACGGGTTCCGTTCAGGTCGGGATCGCGGCGAGCGATCGGTTAGTTGTAGTTTTCCTTGAGGTACGAGGAAATATCGCCGCTGTCGGCGATGTAGCCGTCGGGAAGATCATCATCGACAAGGGCGGGGATCCCGCGCTGACCGGTGGCCGCTTCCAACTCGTTGCGGTCGGCTTTGTCGTCGGCAACCACGATCTCCTCGTAGTCGACGGACAACACATCAAGGACACGACGGACACGTTTCGAGTACGGGCAGTCGGGCCGATCGTACAGGGTGAACTCTGTCATCACCGGATAGTTGTCCGGTCGATTATTATACGTATCTCGGCTGTGTGTGGCTATCGCATCATCGACACCGGAAGCCGGGCGTGTGGTGGCTGCCAACTGGTCGTGGTTGACACTGGGTGGGCGATCGAGGGAGAGATCGGCCGATATAGGTGTGTGCTCCCATCACACAAAACAGTCAGTACAGGGATTGAAAACCGTGATACTGGCTGAACGATCATCGCAAACAGGGTTATAGCCGTTGGACACCTACACCCCGATATGAACCAAGCACCCTCCACGAAGCAGGCGACGGTTGAACGGAAGACCGTCCTGTTTTGTCAGGGCTGTGAGTACCACGCCCCGCCGACCGGCCGCTGGATCGTCCACGAAAAAACCGACTGTGAGGTCTATGCGTGTCCGCGCTGTGGCGAGACGCTCACGATCCGCGATCGGCTGCACTAGTTCGCGTTTGCCCACTCACGGGCGTCCTGCTGTAACTCCTTGTCGCGGTCGGATTCGATCCGGAGTTCGGGTACCTCGGTCGGCGAGCCGTCCTCGCCGATAGCGACGAAAATAAACACGCTCTCGGTCGTCAACTCGCGCTCCCCGCTACAGGGATCCTCGCGGAACGCGCGGAGTCGCACCTTGATGCTTGTCCGGCCGTGATCGAAGACATAGGATTGGATGACGGCGGTGTCGCCCTGCGGGATCGGCCGCTCGAAGTTCATCTGGTTGATGCTGGCGGTGACACAGGTCTCGCCGGCAAACCGCATCGCCGACAGCGCGCCGGTCTGATCTATCCACTTCATCACGTTGCCACCGTGAGCCGTCTCGTAGTTGTTGGTGTGGTTCGGCTGGATGCGGTGGCGGTTCTCGATGTAGGTATCCTCGGGCGTCGGCATACCCACCCCGAGGAGGGCGGGCGGGAAAACAGTGGCTCACGGCGAGGAAGTCGAAGCGAGACAGAGCGAACGCAGCGATAAAATCGAAAACCAGGAGTCAGTCGGCGGCAGCCTCTTCGAGCGGTTCCACGTCAAGACAGCCGCAGGCGTCGAGTTCCGGATCGAAGCAGTCGGGACACTCGGATTTCCGGTCGATGATCGTATCCAACCGTTCGGCGACGGTGCCGTCGATGACGGGTTCGAGTTCGCGCGCCTCCGCACGGAAGTCCTCAACATCGAGGACGTTGATCAGGAACCGCTCGATGATGCAGTAGGTTTGCAGGGCGTCGCGGGCCTGGACGATCCCGTCGTCGGTCAGGGAGACACCCTTGTACTTCTCGTGTTCGGCAAGGCCACGCGCTTCGAGTTTGCCGATCATCTCGTTCGCGCTGGCGGGGCTCACGTCCAGCATCTCGGCGACACGGCCCGTCGCCGCGGGGCTGTTGTCCTCCTGTTGGATGAGGTAGATCGCCTTGAGGTATTGGTCGGCCGTATTCATCGGTTGGCCTCCGGGGGGGTGTAGGAAATCACAACTATTTGTTGGGGACTCATTCGCGTTCCTCCATAATCGTGGTGACTGTTTCGACAGCGTCGCGTTCGGCGTCTCGAAGCTCCCGCAGCACCGACAGCAGGCGGTCGCGGTCGACCGAAAACGTGGCGTCACTGGCTTCGATGGCCTCGATCATATCGTCGTAGAACTTGTAGCCGGTCTCCTCGTTGCAGAGCTGGTCGTAGAGGACGCCGTCGAAATCCTCCGGTTTTGTCTGCCCGTAGCTGGCCTCGACGAGGGCGTTGATCTCATCGAAGGGGATGCTGTCGGCCGCAAGCTCGGCGATGAGGCCCTCAAGCCGGTCGCGGTGGGCCGCCGACTGCTCGGTGGCGTCGGCCAACAGCGACTCCAACTCTGCGTCGGGCTTCGGCAGCGACTCGCGGTGGTTGTTGGCGCGAGCCTCCGCCACCTCCTCCAGAACGATTCCGATCTGCAACAACCGAGCAAGCTGCTGGTCGGAATCGACGCGCTGTTGCAGGCTCATTGGTTTCCGCCCCGTACGGCCGTTGGCATACCCGTAACTGGTCGGCGGGCGAACTTACCGCTTTCCCTTTTCAGCGTCAGCAACGACGCGAAAACAGCGACGGAACGGGGTCGAAAGAAGGGTGCGTCAGTCGAGACGCGCGATGATCAGCTCAGAGAGATCCTCGCGGAACTCCTCGACATCGATCTCTTCGAGCACGGGCACGAAGAAGCCTTCAACGAGCATGTTGCGGGCCGTGTTGGGGTCGATCGAGCGGGAGGTCATATACAGCAGATCCTCCTGGTCGACCTGCCCAACGGTCGCCGAGTGGCTGGCCTCGGTGTCGTGGTTTTTGATGATGAGCTTGGGTGAGGCGTCGGCCTCCGAGTCATCCGACAGCATGAGCGTGTTCTCACGCTGGTAGGAACTCGTGTTCCAAGCGTCTTGGCCAACGTCTTGGACACCCTCGTACACCGACCGTGCCACGTCGTCGAGAACGCCGCGGGTGACGAGATCGGCGGTCGTGCTCTCGGCGTTGTGCCAGACGCGGGCGTTGATATCGAGGTGCTGATCCTCGTGGCCGAAGAACGCGCCGACAACCTTCGTCTCCGAGCCCTCACCGTCAAGGCTTGTCTCGACATCCGAGCGGGTGAGCCGGGAGCCGATGTTGCCCTCGATCCAGTTGATCGTCGAGTAGGTGTCGGTCGTCCCACGTTTCAGCGTGATATGGTAGGTGTCCTCATCGAGATTTTGCAGCGAGCCGAACTGCACGTAGCTGTTCTCGCCCGCGCTAACCTCAACGATGTTGCTGAAGAAGCGATCCCCATCCACGTCGTCACCGGACTCGATAGACTCCAGAATCGTCGCCGACGATGACTGCTCGGTGACGACGAGCGTGTGGCTGAACAGCGACCGGGAGTTCATCTCCGCGCGGATGGTGATGTCCTCGACATCGACGCCTTCCGGCACGTAGATCACGGTGCCGGTGGTAAACAGCGCGGTCGACAGCGCGGTCAGGTAGTTCCGTTCGGGATCGACGACCGAGCCGAAATGCTCCTTGATGAGATCCTCGTGATCTGCAAGGGCCTCCTCGAAGGAGAGAACGGTCGCGCCCTCGACGGACTCTCGGACGGTCTCGTCGGACTGATCGCGGGGGTCGACCAGCGACTCGAAATCCAGCGATTCGAGGTCTGTCCATCGGCGACCCGGCGTCTGGATCACGTCCGGCAGATCGAGGGAGTCGAGGCTGTCGAGGGCGTCAAGCCGGCGTTCGAGCAGCCAGTCGGGTTCGTCGCGGGCCGCCGAGATCTCCTCGACGGTTTCGGCGGAGATGGAGGCTGGTACCTGCACGCTCATCCGAGCGAGCCCTCCATTTCGAGTTCAACGAGGCGGTTGAGCTCAACCGCGTACTCGATCGGCAGCTCCTCCGTGATCGGCTCGATGAAGCCCGAGACGATCATCTGTTTGGCGTCGTCGTCGTCGAGACCGCGCGACTGGAGGTAGAAGATGTCCTCGTCGCCGATCTTGCCAACGGTCGCCTCGTGGGCAACGTCGACCTTCGACTCGTTGATCTCCATGTACGGCATGGTGTCGGAGGTCGACTCGTTGTCGAACATCAGCGCGTCACACTCGACGGCCGTCGAGGAGTTTTCCGCGCCGTCGGCAATGTGGACGAGCCCGCGGTAGTTGGTGCGGCCGCCGTCCTTGCTGATCGACTTCGACTCGATGGTCGATTTTGTCTCAGGGGCGTTGTGGTAGACCTTCGCGCCCGTGTCGATGTCCTGGCCCTCGCCGGCGAAGGCGATGGTGATGTGGTTGTCGGACGCGCCGCGACCCTTGAGGATCGTCGAGGGGTACAGCATCGTCGCCTTCGAGCCCATCGAGCCCGAGATCCACTCCATGCGCCCGCCCTTCTCGGCGATGGCGCGTTTCGTGTTGAGGTTGTAGGTGCTTTTCGACCAGTTTTGGACGGTCGAGTACTGGACGTGGGCGTCCTCTTTGACGAAGACCTCGACGCCGCCGGAGTGGAGGTTGAACGCCGAGTATTTCGGGGCCGAACAGCCCTCAATGTAGTGCACCTCGGAGTTCTCCTCGGCGATGATGAGGGTGTGTTCGAACTGGCCCATGCCCTCGCTGTTCATCCGGAAGTACGCCTGAATCGGCATCTCAACAGTGGTGTCTTCCGGGACGTAGACGAAGGAGCCGCCCGACCAGATCGCGCCGTGGAGCGCGGCAAACTTGTTGTCGCTCGGCGGGACGGCCTTCGTCATGAAGTATTCCTTGACGAGATCTTCGTGTTCCTGGACGGCCTTGTCCATGTCACAGAAGATGACGCCTTTCTCCTCCCACTGCTCCTGCATGTTCTGGTAGACGATCTCCGACTCATACTGCGCGCCGACGCCCGAGAGGGCGTTCTTTTCGGCTTCCGGGATGCCGAGCTTGTCAAAGGTGTCTTTGATGTCGTCAGGAAGGTCGGTCCAGTCGTCGACGCCGCCGCGAACATCGATATCCGGGCGGATGTAGGGGACGATCTCGTCGATGTCGATCTCGCTGAGATCCGGTGCCTCGGGCCAGTCGGTCGGCATCGGCATCTCCTGGAACTGCTTCAGGGCGCGGAGTCGCCGCTGGAGCATCCAGTCGGGTTCGTCCTTGTCCTCGCTGATGACGCGGATCGTCTCCTCGTCGAGTCCTTTCTCGCTTTTGAAGGCGGAGGATTCCTCCTTCTTGAACTCGAATCGGGCTTCGGTGTTGGTCTCTTGGAGTTCTTCGTTTGAGCTCATATGTTGGTATTGTGTTTGGTTGCTTATAGTGCTGTGCGTAATCGTGTAGGGTTACGCGGCCTCGTAGACTTCGTCACGAACCCAGTCGTAGCCTTTGTCTTCGAGCTCCTCGGCCAGCTCGGCCCCGCCGCTTTTGGCGATCTCGCCGTCGAGCATGACGTGAACGTGGTCGGGTTCGACGTAATCGAGGATGCGCTGGTAGTGGGTGATCTGGAGAACACCGGTACCCTGCTCGTCGCGGAGGGCGTTGATCCCCTTGGCGACATCCTGGAGGCGGTCGATGTCGAGCCCGGAGTCGATCTCGTCGAGCACGGCGATCGCGGGTTCGAGGAGAGCAGCCTGTAGGACTTCGTTCTGTTTCTTTTCGCCGCCGGAGAAGCCGGCGTTGAGATAGCGGTGCATGAACTTCTCGTCCATATCGAGCAGATCCATCTTCTCGGAGAGGATCTGCTGGAACTCGGCGACGCTGACCTCGCCGTCGTCGGCGGGGCCTTCCATCGGCGAGGTGTCGTAGCCCTCGTCGTCCTCGTCGTCGGCTGCTTCTTCGGCCTCGTCTTCGTCCTCAAAGAGCTCCTCGCGTTCCTCGGCTTTGGCGTTGAGCGCCTGACGGAGGAAGCTGGTCATCGTGACGCCCTCGATCTCGGCGGGGTACTGGAAGCCGAGGAAGATACCGAGGGCGGCCCGCTCGTTCGGTTCGAGCTCAAGAAGGTTCCACGAAAGATCCTCGTCGTCGATGTCGGCATCGATATCCTCGACATCTTCGTCCTCAAGATGGAGGAGGATCTCGCCGTCGGTGACCTCATAGGCCGGGTGGCCGGCGATGATCTTCGCCGTCGTCGACTTCCCGGAGCCGTTGGGACCCATCAGGGCGTGGATCTCACCGGAGTTGACTTCGAGATCGACACCGCGGAGAATCGTTTCGCCGTCCTCTTCTGCGACTGCTGCGTGGAGATTGCTGATTTCAAGTGTTGCCATTGGTGGTTCGTTCCCTCGTATCCAATGGATGGTGTGTTACGCCCATAATGGTTTCGCATTCACCCCCGTAATCGATACAAGAGCGAAAAGAAAAGTTTTCGATCAGCAAAAACCCGGGCGAAAAATCGGCTACCAGTACTGTTCGAGCCCGGTCTGTGTTTGCCCGGTTTTGATCTCATCCCACGACATATCGAGGGCTTCGATCACTCGTGAGATCGGCCCCTTGAGCGTCTTCTCAAGCATCTTTTCGAGGTCGATCTCGAACTCCTCGGGCAGCTGGTCGGCGTACTCAAAACAGATCACGTCGGGATCGCGTTTGAACTCCCCATAGAGGGGATCCTGTCGGGGGTCGAGCCCTTCCTCGTCTTCCATCCGCCGGAAAAACGAGGAGTGGACATCCTTGAGGTAGAGTCGCTTGGGTTTCGAGCCGCGGTCGAAGTTGGTGCCAAGCAGGAGGTTGGCGTACTGCGCGCCCCGCACCTGTGCGGTCGGCGTCTCGTAGGCGTCGAGTCGCTTACCGATGCCGCCGGGGATGCCGATCTCATCGGCGCTTCGCTCGCCGTTGAGGAACTCCTCGATGACGGTCGTCAGATACCCCCTAACCTCCTCGCGGTCGGCCTCCATGTCGTCGCCGGTGACGATGGTTTCGATGACCTCCTTCTGGACGCGTTTGGTGATCGGCGCGATATCTGAGCGTTTGTACTCGAAGCCGGTGATGTCGATGTCGTCGACATCCTTCCCCTCCTTCCAGATGATGTGGCCGGCGTACCGTTTCTTGCGACCAGCCTGGAAAAATCGCCGGTAGAGCTTCTCGAACTCGATCTGGAAGCGATGGGCGTCGGCGTTGAGTTCGTCGCTGGCGAAATCGTCGTAGCGGCTGTTGATGTACTCCTCGATCTCGAAGGACTGCTCGATTGCTTCCGACTTTTTTACACCGCTTTCGAGCTCTAACATAACGCTATCCGTATCGCCGTATGCGACTTCGTAGTCGAGTTCGCTGGCGACGGTTTCGGTGAAATCAATGACCTCGCGGCCGGTCGCCGTCACGGCCGCCGCACCCTCCTTGTCGTAGAGTCGGAATCGATCCCACCCCGTTACGCCGTATAACGAGTTCATGATCACCTTTATTGCAGCTTGTTGAGTGTCGTAAATAACGTACTCATCACTGTCCGGATCATGTTGATCACGGAGTTTTTTCTTTTCTTCTCGCTCGGATAGCAGATCATCGACCATCTCGCGCATGATCCCGTCCGGCTCTTTCCGGAACCGGGTGCCGTTGGGCGCGCGGTAGGTTTCACCCTCGAAATCGTCGTCAACCTTGGTTTCGGGGCCCGCGTTAATTGTTACCATGCACATCGGGTAGAGACTCTTAAGGTCGAGTACACTGATATTTTCTCTCACACCCGTAATCGGCTCGAAGACGGCTCCACCCTCGAATTCCTCGGCTTCTTGTTTTCCTTTTGTCGGTAATGCGAACTTTCCGTACGCCTTATGCAGGACGTACTGGTCGACGGCGTCACCGGGCGTTGGCGCGTCTTCGAGTTTGCAGCCGACGAACTTACGGACTTCGTCCCAAAAATCGATCAACCCCTGTTTGCGGTCAATCTCAACACAGAGTTCCACGTCCCGGAGGTTGTATTCGAGAAGGCGTTTCGGCTCGTCTTCCCAGAGATCACCGATGTCGCCGGCGTACCGCTCCTTGCCGACGCCGAGTTCGAGTTCGCCGACTGCGTCGAGCCGATAGGAGTCGAGTTCGGTGAACTGGGTGCGCTTGTAGCCGTACAACAGATCGAAGACGACCCGGCCCTTGATGTCGGGGCCACCCCAGCCGGATCGCCAGACCTCGTCAATGCGAGATAGCCGGTCGACTGAAAGGTCTTCGTCGGCACGGCTATCGATCTCGTCGAGGCGGTCAAGGAAGTACGGCGCGTCGAAATCCTCGAAGTTCCACCCCGTGAGCACGTCGGGGTTTGTGTCGTCGAGATACTCGATAAAGGCGTCCAGCATCGCCGCCTCGCTGCCGAAGGCGCGTACGTCGACGGCGATCTCCTCGTCGTAGGGCTCGTAGTCGGGCAGATCAGCCGGAATCTCACCGTCGCCGTCGGGTGCCTCGTAGAGCCACGCGATGTACTCCTCATCGAAGGAGTCGTAGCTCGTGAGACAGACGATCGGCTCCTCGCCATCTTCCGGAAAGCCGCGGCGGTCGTCGACCTCGATATCGAAGATGTTGACCCGGAGGTCGCTGTCGACATCGGCGGGAACGACCTCGTTGTGTGGGACTTGGATCGTGTTCGACTCGTCGTCGTTATCGTCGTCGCCGTTGTCGCCACCGTCGCCGAGCCGCCGCTCGGAGACTTCGATCCCGCTGTTGATCCCCTTGTCGATCAGAAACCGGTTGGGAAACAGGATGTCGGCCTCGTAGTGGTCGAACTCATCGCGGATCTGTCCCACGTCTCGCGGCGTGCGACCGATAACTTTGGTCAGCTTCTCGCCGCGGATACTCTCGAAGGAGTCGCCGTCAACGTCGACTTCGCGGCTGTCGACAACGACATCGTACTCCTCTTCGGGCGGCGTGTCAAGCGAGTCGGTCGGCACGTAGAAGTAGGGCTCGAAGCCGAGCACGCGGACGTGTTCGTGGGTGCCGTCGGCGCGGCGACCGAACACGTGGATGATCGGGTGTTCCTCGCGGCCGCCCCCCTCGATGGTGTAATCGACCTGTGTGACCATCAGTTCGACCGTGCCGGTCGAGTCGGGAAACTTCGCGTCGTCGACATCGACGACCTCGCTGACCCGGCCGCCGCCGTTGCCGGCGACGACCGCGGCCGCATCGTCCGCGTCGGTGGCGTCGGCCGGGTCGGCGTCGTCGGCCTCGGGAGAAGAAAACGTCGAGAGATCCGACTGTGTCATAGCGACTCCTTGCGTCGTTTGAATAAAAAGACCCGGTGTTCGACCGATCACCCCGACAGTAGCCAACACCCCATCGGCAATCCTCGGTGTGACGACAAACTATTTACCATGTCACTAACTACCAAAGGACAGCATGTCTACCCACGCGGACAACCATCAGACGGATAGCGCGGTAGCGACCGAGCCGGCCGGCGTCGAAACCGTCGAATCCTACGAGGTCGACGGTGGGGTTGTGCTGTTCGACGCGGAAAACCCACTTGCGTGGGTTGAAACGACCGAGGCGGTCTCGGTGCAGGAAGCTGTATAGCCCGACAGGAATCCTTTTGCTGGCAGCCATCCGACAGGGAGTGTGTCCTCGGAGTCACCCGACGAGCAGGCCGAAACGGTCGATCCAGCCGACAGCGAATCGGCTGTCGACGACGCGACGGGTGACACAGCGGCGAGCACTGCCGACGAGACCGATCACGATCGCTCGTACGAACAGCGCGTACTGGATGAGTTGGTGCCGGAGATCAGCGTCGGCGACGAGCCAGCCGACACCGCCGACACCGCCGACAACCCGGACGACGGTGACATTCTGGGTAGGATCGATGGGGAGCCAACGATCGAAACGCCGACCGACGAGGGTGACAGCGGGCTTGCCGACGCACTTGACGAACTCGACGAGGAGCTCCAAGAGGCCTTTATTCGGGTTGTCGTCGGGATCAAAGCCGGCGTGTTGCTGATCAGCGCGGGGATACTGGCGATCGGCTTTCAGGGGTTGACAACGATCGGGGGCGTGCTCATCGCGGCCGGTGGGCTCGCCTTCACCCATGCCGGCTACCGATACTGGAGCTACGAACACGCGGGCGGCGAGAGCCACAACGGCTAATTCCGTTCGGCGACACAAAACGACAAATGCGAACTGTCCGCGACAGCGAGGGCGACCGGTATCTGTTGGTCAAACAGTCCGACGACAGCAGCCTGGTGCGCGATCCCGACTCGGGTGCCGAACGCTACATCGCCAACAGCGATCTCGATGTCGTCGCCGAGGAGTCGCCGCTGTCGACCGCCGCGGCCGGCATCGACCCCGCCGTCCGGCGACTGCTGACAGCAACCTACGACGACCAGTCGCTCGGCTTGCTCGTCGAGTTGGTTGATCGCGGCCCGCTGTCGACGGTCGCGCTGCTCGACAGCTACGATCTCTGCGAGAGTGATCTCCACGGATTGCTCGCGGAGTTCCGCGCGGCCGGGCTTGTGGCCGAGGCCGACAGCGGCGGCCAACGCGGCTACGATGCGAGCGAACTCGCCGAGCGAGCGGTCGAGCAACTGCGGGACAGCAGCTCGGTCGGCGAGACAGCGTCGACACCGGAGTAGTCAGTCGTCGGCAACGCCGCCGAGCGATCCAAGCTCCGGGTCGGCCGCGCGGGTGGCCGTCGAACGATTCGTCGTCGGATCCTTTTCGACCGTGATGAGTTCGTCGGCCGCGCCGACGAGCTCCTCGTCGTGGCTGACGATCAGGATCTGCCGAACACCGAAGCCGCGCATCTCCTCGACGAGATCGACCAGCCGGCCGACGTGGCCGGAATCGAGGAAGACGGTCGGCTCATCGAGGATGAGCGGCGGGGTCGGGGCCGCGCCCTCGATGCCCTCAGCCAACAGACGATAGATCGCACACCGGAGGCTGAGGTTGAACAGCGCGCGCTCGCCGCCCGACAGCTGGCCGGGCTCCAGCGGTTGGCCGTCCTTCTGATAGACGGTGAGGTCGTACTCGTTGTCCAACTCGATGCGGGCGTAGGCGTCGTTGCCGTAGACGAGGTCGAACGTCTCGTTGAGCATGCGTTCGAGACTTTCGACGTTGCGCCGGCGGAGTTCCGCCCGGAGATCGCCGTACATCGTTTCGACCTCCTGGGTTTCGTCGTGAACTGATTCGAGGCGGTCGACGCGTTCGGCGATGGCCTCGCGTTCCTCTCGGAGGGTTTCGAGCTGTTCGATGTCGGCGGTGACACCGCCGATGGCGTTCTGGAGTTCGTCGCGTCGCTCCCGGAGATCGGCGAGTTCGGATTCGACGTTCTCGATGTACTCCTCGGCGTTTGCCTTCCGGTCGCGGGCGGTTTCGACGCGATCGTCGTCGAAGGAGTCCAGAAGGTCGTCGCGCTGCTCGCGTTTGTCGGCCAGCCACCCCCGGCGTTCCTCGTTGCGCTCGGCGAGCGTCTCGCGCTGCTCGGTGATATCCTCGATCCGGGTTTCGAGCTCCTCGATCTCGGTGCGCGTTGATTCGAGGCTGTCGAGTCGGTCGAGGGCGTCGCTGACGGCCTCCCGGTCGTCGGTCTTTGCTTCGATTTCCTCGCGTGTCGCCGCGGCGTCGTCGGCTTTCGCGTCGGCCGCCTCACGCCGGTCGGTCGCCTCCTCGCGTTTGTCCGTTGCAGGGTCGCGTTCCTCGGCTGCCTGCTCGCGCTTCTCGGCTGCGGTCTCGCGGTACGTCTCGATCCGCTCGGTGAGTCGCTCGCGCTCGGCGTCGAGGTCGTCGATGCGGGTTTCGATCTCGACCAGTCGCTCGGCGGTGTCGAGCCGGTCGTCGAGCGTTTTCTGCTGGGTTTCGAGTTCCTCGATCTCGGCTTCCAGTTCCTCAACTCGCTCACGTTTCGCGTCGAGATCGTCGACGTGGGGGGCGTCTTCGACCGGCTGGCCGCAGGTCGGACAGTTGCCCTCGGCGAGCAGATCCTCGGCGTCGGCGACGGCCTCACGGGCGGTTTCAAGCCGGGCTCGCGTTTCGGCCAGTTCCTCGCCGAGTTCCTGCCGCTCGGTCTGGAGTTCGTCGCGGTGAGCCTCGGCGTCGCCGATCTCGATATCCGGTTCGGCGGCGTCGAACTGCTCGACTAACTCCTCGCGCTCGGTGTCGATCTCGTCGCGCTCGGCTTCGCACTCCTCGGCGTTGGCGTCGGCCTCCTCGGCCTCGCTTTCGAGTGTCTCGGCGCGTGCCTCGGCGTCGTCAGCCTGTGTTTCGAGGTCGGCAGCTGACTCCCGGAGGTTGTCGGCCTGATTCTCGTAGCCGGTCGCCTCGACCCGGAGATCGGCGATCGCCTCGCCGAGGGTTTCGTGGCGATCGGCGAGCGTCTCGCGGCGGTCGGCGATGGCCTCGGGGGTCGCCTCCGAGAGGTCGGTTTCGGTGAGTTTGTCGTCGATTTCTGCTTCGCGTTCGTCGCGCTGCTCGATGGCCTCGCGGCGTTGCTCGCCGAGGTCGTCGCGTTCAGCTTCCGTCTCGCTGATCTCGGTTTCCAGCTCCTCGATTTCGGTCGCTAATTCCTGTATCTCGGCCTGATGATCCTCGTACTCGTCGAGCACGGATTCAGCGTCCTCCAGCGTCTTCTTGGCCTTCTCGCGCTGCTCCTCGTAATTATCTATGTCGTCATCGATCTCATCGCGTTTCGTTTCGAGTTCGTTGAGTTTGGCGTGGAGGTTCTGTTCCTCTTTGGCCTCGATCTGCTCGTCGATCGTTTCCAGCGAGCCGCTGGCGTTCTGTAGCAGGTCGGTGACCGCCAACCGGGCCTCGCCAGCCCGATCCCGATAGGTCTCCAGCGTCCCCAGCTGCAGCAGGTCGTCGATCATATCCTGTCGCTGGCTCGGGCTGGCGTTGATGAGCTTGTTCACCTCGCCCTGCCGGACGTAGGCGCAGTTGACGAACGCCTCGCTATCCATCCGCAGTAGGTCGGTAACGAACTCGCGGACGGCGCGCGCGCCGTCGCGGCTGATCGGCTCGTCGCTTCCGTCGTCGCCTTCGAGGACGCATTTACGCGTGCTGACGCGGTCGCCGCTGCGGCGGAGCTGGCGTTCGATATGGTAGTCGACGCCGTCGTGGGTAAACCAGAGCTCGACGGCGGCCTCCTCCTCGCTGTTGCTGATCACATCATCCAGCGTACCGGGGAGGGCTTTCGAGCCATAGAGCGCGAAAAAGCAGGCCTCCAGCAGCGAGGATTTGCCGCTACCGTTGAGCCCGTGGATCACGGTGACGCCGTCGGTTAGTGACACGTCGGCGTCGCCATAGGGCTTGAAGTTCGAGAGGCGAAGGCGATCGAATCTCATAGGAAATCCTCCATCGTCGAGAGTTCGCCATCGTCAGTGTCGCTCTTGTCGGCAGTGCTGTCGGCAGGAGCAATGTCGTCGGTTTCGGTCTCAGCGTCGTCACCGTCGTCATCGACAACATCGGCGACCGCGTCGCTGGCGGCTGTGTCGTCGCTCTCGCTGTCTGATTCGGCAGCCGCCTCGGAACCGTCGTCGTCCCGCTCAGGCGGAGCCAATGCGGCGGGGTCGTTTTCGATCTGCTCTGTGAGCCGACTTTTCACCGTCTCTCGGAGATTGGCGTCGGCGATGTCAGGCGACCGAACAGCCTCGTCGATGTCGTGGGCAGCTTCCGACAGCCCCAGCTCCTCGATTCGCTCGTCGACGGCGGCATCGGGATCAGCGAAGCTCACCGAGAGCTCGGACTCGGTCTCGATCTCCCGGCGGTCGGTGACACGGGCGATCAGCGCGCCGCGGTCGAGGGCGAACGATTCGATCCCCCCCGGTGTCACGGCCTCGCCGTCGCCGGTGATCTCGACGATGACGACGGCGTCAGCAAGGTCGTGTTGGCCGACGCGCTCGCGGACACGATCCGCGCCATCGCCGGGGTTGAGCTCGACGGGAATAAACTCAAAGTCACGAGTCACATCCGACAGCGACCGGCTGCGGATGTCGACACCCTCAGGGCCAGGCTGGTCGGCGTCGAAGCCGACGACATTGTACCCGCGTTCGTCTTTCTCGCTCGCACTCGCGCGCTCGGTCGACCCGCAGTAGGTCACCCACACGTCGTCGACACGCTCGATCCCCGGCGCGTGGTTGTCGCCGAGCAGGACGGCATCGAAGTCGACTGTCGATTCCTCAAGGACGGTTTCAGTGTCCCAGTTGGCGTGCGCAAAGGGCGTGAAGAGGCCGTGGCCGACGAGAACAGTGTGAGCCGGGTCGGCGTCGATCGCGCTGTCGTCGGACGGAGTAAAATCGTAGTCGAGATCCTCGCGGCGGGATTCGGGGACGTGATCGAGGCCGTAGAAGGCTGTCGAGCCGACGGCGACCGGGTCGTCGCCGAGCCGTGTGGCGAGCCCGAGGCGTTCAAAGAGGTCGAGCCACTGGCCGCCGCGGGTGGACTCGTGGTTGCCGACGACAGCGAGAAACGGGATATCGGCGGCGTTGAGATCGCGGAGGGCCGACAGTGTCCCCATCAGATCCGGGAGATCCGGCCGGCGGTCGTGGAACAGATCCCCGGCGTGGACGACAGCGTCGACATCCATCTCGATGGCGTCGTCGATGACGGCCTCGAAGGCCGCCAGAAAGTCCGCCCGCCGCTCCGGCGAGTGGTACTGTTGGTAGCCGATGTGGGTGTCGCCAGTGTGTAGCACCCGTGTCATTGCCACTCTGTTACCCCTCGGGGGGTATATCGGTTCCGCGAGCGGGTGCCGAGCGACGAAGCGCGAGCAGGGCCTGTCGGCCTTCCCGTGCGAGAGTCGGCCGGTCGTCGGCCTCGGCAGCATCGATCGCCGACCGAAGCCGATCTAGCCCCTCAGCCTCACGGAACGCCGCGGCACGGTCGGTCGATCCGACACAGGCTGTCGCCTCTCGGATCACCGCCACATAGGGTGGTTCGACACGCAGGCTGCTCCAGCGAAGCCGGGCGAGCAGTCGATGAACAGCTCGGAGACAGGTCGCCTGAAGTGACATGCGGCGTCTGGCCGCGGAATGAGTGATAAACCTACGGGAGACCAGCAGGAGAACGGTGACACAGCGAACGCCGGAAGAGAACCCAGCGAAGCAGAAAGCAATGGAGGACACACGCGAAGCGCGGCCGAGCGCAACCAGCCACGGGAGACCGTTCGACAGCCGGGCGATCTCAGATCGTCAGGCTGTAGATCCGCTTTCGGGCATCCGAGAAGGAAAACCGGGAGTCGACGACACCGGCGTCCTCCAGTCGGTTGAGCGCGTATCGAACCGTCCGCGGCGGCAACAGCGTCTCTTCGGCAAGCTCGCTTTGTGTGAGTGTGTCGTTGTAATCAAGCACCTTGGCAACGAGTTTTGCACTCGGCGGCAGGTCGCGGACAGCATCCCATCCGTCGGCTGGCTCGTCCGTCGAAACGGTCTCGTGTGTGCTCATGCTGAGAGGTACTCGTGAATGCTGTATGATAATACTTGCTATAATTTGGTATTATTCATGAACATGCGGGAACAGGCGAGACAGCGACCCGAAGCCTCTTATTCCCGACAGTCGTACAAAAAGCGATGAGCGATACCGCGGACGACGTCGAGTTTCCCTACGACGAGGCGGCGTCCAGACAGGAAAAGATCGAAGCGCTACAGGAGCGACTCGGCGTGATCGAATCACAAAACGAGGAGATGCGAGATAAGCTCCTCGATGCCAACGCCGAGAACAACAAGTACAAACAGAAGTTAGAGCGGCTGACACACGAAAACAAGAAGCTCAAACAGTCGCCGCTGTTTGTCGCCACCGTCCAGGAGCTCACCCCTGACGGCGTCGTGATCAAACAGCACGGCAACAACCAAGAGGCGCTCACGGAGGTCACCGACGAGCTCCGCGAGGAGCTCGAACCCGATTCGCGCGTCGCGGTCAACAACTCGCTGTCGATCGTCAAACAGCTTGACGACGAAACGGATGTTCGGGCGCGCGTGATGCAGGTCGACCACAGCCCCGACGTGACCTACGCCGACATCGGCGGCCTCGACGAGCAGATGCAGGAGGTCAGAGAGACCGTCGAGATGCCACTCGACCGACCGGAAATGTTCGACGAGGTCGGCATCAATCCGCCGTCGGGCGTCCTGCTGCACGGGCCACCGGGCACCGGCAAGACGATGCTCGCCAAGGCCGTTGCCAACCAGACCGACGCCTCCTTCATCAAGATGGCCGGCTCCGAGCTCGTCCACAAGTTCATCGGCGAGGGCGCGAAGCTCGTCCGGGATCTCTTCGAGGTCGCCCGCGAAAACGAGCCCGCCGTCATCTTCATCGACGAGATCGACGCCATCGCCTCGAAACGGACGGACTCGAAAACGTCGGGCGACGCCGAGGTCCAACGGACGATGATGCAGCTGCTCTCGGAGATGGACGGTTTCGACGAGCGCGGCGACATCCGGCTGATCGCGGCGACTAATCGCTTCGATATGCTGGATGAGGCGATTCTGCGCCCCGGTCGGTTCGACCGCCTTATCGAGGTGCCGAAGCCGGATGTCGACGGTCGCAAACTCATCTTCCAGATCCACACCCGCGATATGAACGTCGCCGACGATGTGGACTTCACGGAGCTGGCCGAACACGCCGACGACGCCTCCGGCGCGGATATCAAGGCCGTCTGTACCGAGGCCGGCATGTTCGCCATCCGCGACGATCGCACCGAGATCACCCGGACGGACTTCTTCGATGCCTGGGAGAAGATCCAGCTCGAATCGACCGAGGATACCGGCAGCTCGCTGGCGTTCGCCTAACCGACGCTGACCGCTGTTTTCTCGTTAGTCCGAACCACTCAACACCCCGCCGGCCCAGCCATGGGTATGGGCAGTAAACTCGATTCAACCGAGGCGCAGACGTTGGCGGTCATCGACCGCCTGTACGACACCTACCCCGATCTTGAGATCTCGCTAAACTTTTCGAGCCGACTCGAACTGCTGATCGCGGTGATCCTCTCGGCGCAGTGTACCGACGAACGCGTCAACAAAGTCACCGCCGACCTCTTTGAGAAGTACGACAGCGCGGCCGACTACGCGAACGCCGACCAGGAGGAGCTCGCCGAGGATCTCAGCTCGGTGACCTACTACAACAACAAGGCGAGCTACATCCGCTCGGCCTGCCAAACCATCATCGACGACCACGACGGCGAGGTGCCGGATACGATGGACGAACTCACGGAGCTGTCGGGCGTCGGCCGGAAAACCGCAAATGTCGTCCTCCAACATGGCCACGAGATCGTCGAGGGCGTCGTCGTCGACACCCACGTCCAGCGGCTCTCCCGACGGCTCGGCATCACCGAGGAGCAACGGCCCGAAGCGATCGAAACAGAGCTGATGGAGTTGGTGCCGGAAGATGACTGGCAGTGGTACACCCACCTCCTCATTAGTCACGGCCGGGAGACCTGTACCGCGATCAACCCCGACTGTGAGGACTGTGTGTTGGAGGATATCTGTCCGTCCTCGAAGGTCGACAACGACGTTGATCTGGCGTCCAACGAGGCGTGGTAGGCGATACGCTGAAACGAACAGCGCGACGAACCGATCAGAGCCAGTAGCGAAGCAGATACCGATACAGCCCGATGCTCCACGCAAGGAACCAGAAGATCACATAGCCGAAGACGCCGATTCGGAGACGGCCGCGCCACGCGCCCATATTCTCGTGGAGGTCGTTGAGATCGATATCCTGATCAGGGTTCTG
The DNA here is from genome assembly GCF_006861655.1 of Halonotius roseus. Lineage (GTDB taxonomy): Archaea > Halobacteriota > Halobacteria > Halobacteriales > Haloferacaceae > Halonotius > Halonotius roseus. The sequence continues at coordinate 661,525 of NZ_SESI01000001.1, forward strand.
GTAGAGATCGGCATCGCGTTTGGCCTGAAAGATCCGAACAATTCCGGTGAGCGCGAACACCAACATCGCATACGCCTGCAAGCCGAGGACGGCATGGAGCGCCGACAGCCCGCCGAGCTGATCGAGCAGTCTCGGCATCATCCACGTCACCATCGGCACCGTCGTCAGCGTGAGGCCGACGACGATGAACTTGAGATGGTAGGTGAGTACGTCCCAGGTGACCGTCTCGCTGTCGAGCATGATCCACGCCCCATAGAGGAAGAAGGGCAAACTCGCCGTCACCGACAGGGCGGTCAGCGTGGCGATCGTGACATCGGCAACCATCGTCGGGGGTTGGGGCTACGGCGGTATAACGGGCCCGGACACAGTCGAGAATTCGTGTTCAGATAAGCTGAGGAAACTGGAACCATCTCGAAAGCCCCCGGCGGCTCGGCTCCCAGGACTCGCTGCGCTCCTCGTCGCTCGCGGTTCTCACTCCTGCGGTGCTTGCGTCGGCCGGGTTCGCCGAGACGCCGGCCCCTTTCAGTCCCACCCAACTGCGGCTGCTTGGCCAACCGATGTGGGCGGGACTGAAAGGGGCGACGTGCTAGAGGAAGGCGGGCGACGCAAGCACCGTAGCGAACGCAGTGAGCGAGGAGCGCAGCGAGCCCCCGACTCCAGCGCGTCGGGGCTTTCGAGGTATTTTCAATCCAATTGTACTAAGCTGAACAGTACCCAGTCGGGAGTCGGAAAGTGCTTTAGGGCGGCCAACCCTACCATCAGGCATGGATTCCTCAGCCGACGGCGACAACGAGCCGACGAGCGAGGAGCCCGCCGACGCTCCATCGGACGCCGACAACATGGCCGAGGCGTCCGCCGCCGACAGCAAAGCGGCCGACGATGATGAACCGGTGGAGTCTGCCGCCGAGGAGGCTGATGACGAGGAGTTGGCAGAGCTCCGAGAAGCGGTTGAGGAGAAGTACGATTTCGATAACTTCGGGCCGGCGGAGATGGCGGAGATGAGCGGCGAGGAGTGGGAGGCCGCCTTCGACCCCGAGACGTGGATCACCGGCGAGCGGCTGCTCGATCGGGTCGAGTCCGATCTCAAATCGAAGATCGCCGCCCGGGAGATCTTCGCGGTGGTCGAACGCGAGGCCGACCAACTCGTCGTCTACTCGGATACGGGATACGCCGTGGTGTCGGCCGACGGCACCGTCGAAGGCGAGGGTGGCGTGCGGCGGGATGTCGAGCCGGTGGTGGCGATGTGTTCGATGGACGACTATGAGGTCAGTGAGCCACCCGCCGACTACGAGCTACCGTCGGCCGACAGCGTCCCCGAACAGACCGGCGAGTTCGGGAATCTGATGATCCAGCTCATCGCCGGCGGCCAGCTCCTCGGGGGGGCTGCGTTGGTCGGGGCGTTTGTGCTGCGGCTGGTCGAGACGATTATCGCGCCGGTCGTCGGCGGGCTGTTCATGCTTGTCGGGTTCGGGCTGTTTGCGCTTGTCGCCAACGCGCGGCTCTCCGATCGGTTCCGCGCCGAGCAGTACCGCAACCGGCTGCGCGCCGTCGAGGCCGGCGGGATCGATCGCCCGGAGATCGACGATTCTGCGGGCGTCGAGACGGACGATCACGCGTCGTCGGAGCCGGCCGAAGACCGTGAGACGGAAGCCCAATGATCGGTCACCCCCCGAGTGGCGTAGCGGTGGGTTTAAGCACGCTGCGTGCCCACATTTTGTTGTATGAAACGGCGGGAACTACTCAGGACGGCGGCCGGCGCGGGGGCCGCTGCGGGAGCCGCTGGAGCAGCGACCGGCACCGCCGCCGCGCAGACGGAGATGGCCGACTTCGGCAGTCACCTCGACGGCGTCGACGGGGGAACAGAAGACCTCCGCGGCCAAAGCGAAGTGACAATCCAGGTCGGTGCCAGCGGCAACGGCGGCAACCTCGCGTTTAGCCCCGCAGGCGTTTGGATCGACCCGGGAACAACCGTGATCTGGGAGTGGACCGGTGACGGCGGCGGTCACAACGTCCAGAACGTCGATGGGCCGGCCGGGCTTGCAAGCGAGACATCCGGCGAAGCCGGCTTTACCTACGAGTTCGAGTTCACCGAGGAACACGCTGGGATCACGAACTACGAGTGTGTGCCACACTCCTCGCTCGGCATGCTCGGTGCGGTCGCCGTCGGCAACGACGTTGCGACCGTCGAGGTCGGCGGGGGCGGTGGCGGCTGGCCAACCAGCATGGAAGACTTCGCCCACGATGTGGGCGTCCCGATCCAGAAACACTACGTCGGCATCGTCAGCTTCCTCGGCATCGCGGTGAGCCTCGTGTTCACCTTCTATGTGCTGAAATACGGCGAGTCGCCGAACACCGGACAGGGTGGTGTCTGATGTCCTCCTCCGGCTCCACCTACGGCGACATCCACCGGTATGAGCCCGCCAGAGAGTCGACGGCGGCGGCGATCGCCATCGTCGTGTTGACGGTGATCGAGGTCGTCTTCGTGTTCCTCTTCGTGTTTGCCCTTGTCTCCGGCTGGGCGGGCACGGAGTTCGGCAACATGTTCGTCGGCGCGATCCTCGGGCTGATCCTGCTTGATCTCGCCTTCATCCTCGCGTTGTACCGCAAGGAGTTCCTCCCGGATGTGATGATCGTCAAGAAACGTCGCCGCAAGTGGGAAGATCTCTACATCGACAGCGACGATGTCGACGGGGTTGAGCTCGGCGGCGGCGAGAAGGTCTGGGACACGCTGAAACGAGCGGTGTACCCCTACTATAAACGATAACCAATGAGCTTAGAGAAACAAGACGACTTCGACCACGGCGCGTGGCTCAAGCGCAAAGATCTAACGCCGATCGAGACGGTCTTTCTGACCGCGCTGGTGTATCTCGACAAGCGGCTCCGCATCGTCGACTACCTAGAGCTGCTGGAGGATGCCTACTACAAGGTCAACCTCCAGATGCCGAAAAGCCACACCGAACAGTACGATCTCGACAACAAGTTCTGGTACTGGTACCCCTTGTACTCGCTGGGGTTCTTTTCGGTACTCGCCTATATCGTCGCCGCGGTGTCGGGTGCCCTGCTTGGCTTTTATTACTCGCCGTCGACTGCGGGCGAGCCAACAGTCGCTTACGAATCGGTGAAGATGATCATGCAGGACGTGCAGTTCGGCTACGCCCTCCGGAGCATCCACCGGTGGGCCGCCCAGATCATGATGGCGGCGGTCTTCCTCCACATGCTGCGGGTGTACTTCACCGGCTCCTACAAGGAACCGCGTGAGCTGAACTGGCTGCTTGGCATCATCCTGATCAGCCTCTCGATGGTCTTCGGCTACACGGGCTACCTCCTGCCGTGGAACCAGCTGGCCTTCTGGGCCGGCCAGATCGGCGTCGAGATGGCACTGGCAACCCCGATTATCGGCGAATGGGGTGCCCAGCTCCTGTTTGGTGGTTTCACCTTGGGACAGGCAACGCTTATCAGAATGTACATCCTGCACGTGTTCATCCTGCCGTTCGTGGTGACCGCGCTGATCGCGCTCCACGTCGGCATCGTCTGGGTGCAGGGCATCGCTGAACCACACTAACAATGAGCGACAGAGACACACCCACCGAAACACGAACCGACGGCGGAACAACCTCCGGCGGTGACGACGGCGAGCCGGCCACCGATGGCGGTGAGACCGGCATCGTCGCCCCGGACGACGAAACGCCAACCTGGCAGGAACGAAAGGCGCGCAAATCAGGGCTCTCACAGCTCACCTACGAGTACTTCGAGCGATCCCGGCGTGAGGATCAGGAGCTCCGCGAGGAATCAGATTATGTCGAACGCGACGTATTGGGGTTCCCGACGTGGCCACACGAGATCATCCGCAATATGTCGATCTCGCTGTTTTTCGTCGGGATGATCCTGCTGATCTCGGCGGCATTGCCGCCGAGCCTTGAGCTGCCGGCCAATCCGAGCTCGACCCCGAGTATCATCCTGCCGGACTGGTATCTCTACTGGTCGTTCGGCCTGCTGAAGCTCAACCCGCTGAACCCTGGACTGGCCGTCCTTGATGGCGCGAAGCTGATCTCCGATCAGCTCTACGGCGTGCTGGCAAACGTCGTCGTTGTCGGCGCGATCGCCTTCCTCCCGTTCCTCAACAAGGGGAGTGCCCGACGGCCGGTCGAACAGCCGTTTTGGGCCGCGATCGGTGCCGGCGGCGCGTTCTTTGCGATCACGATCGCCGCGATCGCCGTCCAGAACCTGATCCCACTGCCGCTGGCACTTCAGCTCAACATCGCCTTCATCGGCCCGGTCGTCCTCGGTGTGATGACCTACGCGCTGTTGAAGACGCTGCGTGAAGGGTATATGTACGGCCTCAACCGGCGGTACTACATGCTGCGGCCGCCGAAATAACGCCGGATAGATATAGCTCGCCGTCGTTTGTTTTGTATGGACGATTCACCCCCTCCGAGCGACGAGTCGTCGCCGACAGGGCCAGCCGACGCGACGACCGGCCGACGGGATGTCGTCGTCCCGATCCGGCTCTATAAGACGATCACAGTGTTTTCGACGCTGATCGCCACCGCGTGTATTCTGGGTGGCTTTATCCTCATCGACGCGGCGACGCTGCAGGTGAGCGTGCTGCGACGACTCCTGTTGGCCGGACTGGAGGGAGTCGGTCTCAGCGTTGATCAGGAGCTGTTCAGCGCGGTGTTGGCGATCGGTGGGCTGAGCCTCATGGCGGCCGGAACCGGCGTGTTCGTCCTCAGCAGCCGGTTTCGGGCTCCGGGAATGGGAAACGCTCAAGAGGATTCCGACGAAAGCTGAGGTATGGCCGATGAGTTCATGAAGGGGTTCGGCATTCTGACCGGTGCTGGGCTGCTCTGGATGACGCTGGCGGGCTGGTATCAGACACCGTCGTTTTTCATGACCAACCAGCTGATCGCGCCGCCGCCGGAGCCGGGGAACGTGTTTGATGCGATCTCGATCTTCCTGATCGACGTGTTCCTCTGGACGGCTCTGCTGGGGGCGTTTGCGTTTTGGATCCTGATCCCGGCTGGCAAGGAGCTGGCGGCGGCGATCGAAGAGCGCGGCGAGTCGAGCTGAAATCGGGCGGAGAGAAATCGATCACGCGACAGGGTATTTTCACATGCGGATCATGTTCACCGAGAGCGGTGCGAAGAGCACGTACATCGAGCATTGTTAGTCGTTAGTATCTGTCTCTTCGGTTGTCAGCTGCCGCGTCCATCCATTCCGTCGTATTTTCGCCCGTTTGCGGTGGAGCGAGACAGGATCGGATTCTGTCTTCGTCTCTTGGTCGAGTCCATCGGAGGAATCACTCGTCGTACCGATGAGCACACGCTCAAGGAAGTCGTTGTATGACTCATCTGCACGCCGGCGGCGGTCGAGAGTCTGCTTCACGCGGGTGCTCACACGGATCTGTGTGTGGGATGTCGACATATAAACTAGTGATATTACTAACAGGTCTTAATTGTTGGGGAAATTACATCCTGGTTGAACCGGTCGCCGATCGGTAGGTGTACATCAACGCCTGCTGGGCGTCGGCGCGTCAGGTTAGTTCTGACGGCCGAGGGCCAGCAGGGCGGCACCAATGAGATCGATCAGGGCAATGACCGAACGGAAGCCGGGCGTGCCAGTATCTCCTCGCTGTTAGCCTGGTAGCGATCAGCAGCCCGTGGGTGGTATCGCAGGGTGTATTTCCCGCCGGAGATTCACCTCGCAGACACCGGAAGCTCATGCTTCCGAACCCTCGTTTACAGACGTACGAAGTCCGCGGGAGCAGACAGGCGGAATCCCAGCGTAGCAGTGGCACTCACGTTCGACATTGATCCAGCCAGGTTCGTTCATTCGTCAGTTCGTCCCGTGGATAGTGATCGAAGAGTCGATCTAGCGTCCGAACCGCCGTTTCCGGATCGCGCCGCAAAATATCGGGGCGGTATAGATGACGATTCCGGCGTGAGCGACCTCCTCACCAACGGTACTGCTGAAGTCTTTCTTATCGTGAGTAAGCAAGATGCGATCTTGCTCACCGCAGTATCGCAGCAGTCGCGTGTCGTCTGTTCCTCACCAAACACGTCACTCGCCCGAACAACATCGTAATCGGTCGATCGGAGCGTCGTTATGAAGACGCTGGGGACGTGTTCGTCAGTGTAGAACGCGATTGCTGTACGTGTGTTGGCGGCTGGATGGCCGATTGTGAAAGAATTTTTTCGGTCTCACTCCGCTCTCGACGAAGCTCGCGCATCTGTTCCGTATGGTCGTGATAGTACACAAGTGCGTGATAGACAGCTGTGACTTCGAGATCAAGCTGATCGGCGGTATCTGCCGGTGTGTATCCACTATCAAGAACGAGTTCGGCGATATCGAGGACGCCAATGCGCGTCTCCGCGATCCGCGGCTCACCGTTGAGAGTGTCTGGGGTCTCTACGATTGTCACTATTGATATACGACACTTTGTCGGGATCAGATATAAACGTTCGTCGCCAGCAGCGAAGACAAAGCTATCAGAGCTCACTCATCAAGCCCTGTGGCATTCGTCTTGTAACTCTGTGAATAGCGTCAGTACCGCCTGCTGTAGCTCAGCGGTCGAAAATAACGGAAAATGAGGGCCGGCACGAAGCCGGTAGTCAGGGGTAAAGCCCAGTGGGCGTCAGCACGTCAGATCAGTTCTGACGGCGGACGGCCAGCAGGGCGGCACCGATGAGAGCGACCAGCGCGACAACGGCACCGAAGCCGGGCGTTCCGTCGTCGGTGGAGCCGTCGTCGGTCTCGTTGGTATCACCGTCGTCGGTCATACCGTCGTCGGTCTCGTTGGTGTCACCATCGTCAGTCATACCGTCGTCAGTCTCGTTGGTCTCCTCACCGTCGTCACCAGTGTCGACAGATTCAACAATGATTCCATCGGCGGAGCCGACACTGCCACCGGCGACTTGGTAGTTGAGTTCGAACTCATCACCGGCTTCCTGATCGCTCAGGTCGTAGGTGGTCGTGATCGAACCGTCCTCGGAGATGTTGACATCGTTACCCTGTCGGAACGACGAGGAGGCGTCAGTCGAGCTGACGCGGATCGTCGCATCCGAGCCGGGCGCAACGTTCGTCGTACCGGAGACCTCAGCGTCCTCGCCGGCGGCAACCTCAACGACTCGGTCGTCGTTCAGGTTGTCGTAGACGATCGAGCGCGGCGAGAGCGTCAGATCTGCACTGTTGCTGAGGGTTTCACCCTGCAGCAGGTACGGGTAGTTGTCCGCGTTGTTGTCAGGGTTGAACGGAGCGTTGTTGTTGTCTTCCCAGGAGAACCGGTTGTCATCGTTGTCAGCATCGTATTCGATCGATGCCGTAAAGTCGGTGTCGGAGTCCGGTGCGTCGCCGTTAGCGAAGGCGTCGTCGGAGCTCGTATCGACAACAACGAAGAACTGACCGTTGTCCTCATCAATAACGACGTAGGCGTCGGAGTCACTGCTGTCGAGATCGACTTCGAGCGGATCCTGGTTGCCGGTCGCGCTCTCGGCTTCGATCGAGAAGTCGATCTGGTCGTAGCTGTTGTCAACGATGTTGTGAAGGACAGTGCTCGATGCACCGTCGGAGAGTCGGTCGAAGTCGGTGTTCAGGTTTCGATCATCGTCCGGGGCGGCGACCATCGTGCCGTAGAGGCCGGTTGCCTCAACTTGGACGACAAGTCGGTCGTTGACAGCGATCTCTTCGCGCGCGGTTACTGAATCGAGGAGTTCATCGACCTCGGAGTCCTCATCAGCATCCTCTTCAGGCGCGGTGTGGGTTACGACCTCACCGATCTCCGGCTGCTGGAGTTCGATGACCTTGCTGCCGAGTTCATCGTTGGCTTCGCCGCCAGGGTCGGCGTCGAAGACGTAATCAACGCTGTTCGAACCGGCCGCCGTTACCTCGTAGTCGGTCGACTGCGGCGGTCGCGTGATCTGGTTTTCGCCGATGTCGGCGATACCAAGGGCCTCAACGTAGGCCTCGAAGTTGTTGCTACCGTCAGCGAGTTCACCATCGTCCTCGTAGAGCTGCACGCTGCCATCGTCGGACGGAAGGTTCTCATCGGTGATTTCGCCGTGAACTTCGCTCTGGAAAGTATCGGTATTGCTGGTATCGTAGACTGCATCGGTTCCAGCACTGCTACCGAGTAGTCGAGTGTTGATGTCGACTTGAACTGGCTCGTCACCGTCGTCAACCTCGATGTAGAGGACATCAACGAAGTCGGAGTCCTCACCACCGATCTGGACGTAGGTGTCGCTCGTATCTTCGAGCGTCAGATTGAAGCCTGTGATATCACCAGCGGCGTCCTGCGTGACACCTTGGGTGAACTCAGCGTTCTGGTCGGCCTCGTTGACCGTGATCGAGTCAGTATCCTCAGCGGTCGAGTCCGTTCCTTCGAAGACGAACTCGTACTCGCCGGTATCGATGTCAGCCTGTGCAAAGTCGACAACGAATTCGTCGCTGTCCTCGACAGGCTCAAGCGAGATCGTGTCGTCATCGTCGTTCACGTTCGAGGTTGCGAGATCGAAGCTCGATCCCGCAACGAAGATGTTTGCAAGATCCTCAGCACTGAGATCACCGCTACTGGTGGTAACGTTGATCGGGTAGTTGTTTCGGTTGGATTCGAACTCGAAGTCCGTATCGGAGTTCTGCCCTTCGTCAGTGACGGAGGACTCGTCGAACTCAGCGGTCAGGGATTGCTCGGCGACCTCGAAGGTGTTCGTCGGTGCGGAATCACCATCAGGGATGGTGAGGTCGATACCGTCCGCGCGAAGGTAGTAGTCGCCAGCTTCTCGCTCTTCGGTATCGAAGGTGACGGAGTCACCCGAGGCACTAATCACGGACGCGAGACGGGTCGAATCCGAATCGACGCGCTCGCGGAGCTGAATATCGCCGTCTGGATTGACAAGACCAAGATCATTGATAGTTACCTCTTGGCCCTGCCAGACGATGTTGCCTTCGACCCCATCGTATCCGGTGAACGGAGCCGGGCCGACAGTTGCCGGGCCGCCATCAAGGTTGTAGTCGGAGTCGGGATCATCGTCAGAGTCACCGTTGTCGGGATCCTCTGAGCCACCGTTGTTGGGGTCCTCTGAGCCACCGTCAGAGACAGTGATCTCGCTGTCACCGGTGATATCGACGCTTTCGCCGTCGTCAGACGAAGTCCCGTCGATTGAGTAGGTGGAACCATCTTGGGCATCGTTCGGAACAGTCACGGTGTATGTGACCGTGGCAGTACTAACTCCGCCCCAGCTGCCGAATACCGTGTTACTATTTTCTTGGTATTCAACAATGGTTTCTTCACCATCACCTTCGACACCGCTGACGGAAAGTTCTTCAGCGGGGTTGTCTGTGATGCGAAGATCGGGGCTATCCGCATCGGTCTCTACTTCAACTGTCACTTGCGTCTGGTCACCAGGCGCAAGGTCGCTATTCTCGATGGTACGGTCGGCCGATGTAACCGCTGCCGCTGCACTCCCTGCGAGTGCAGTCGACAGGGCAACGACGGACAGTACCATGATCGCAGCCAGGAAGACTGCTTTTCCTTTGGTACGATATGAATTATTATCTGTCATGTTTTACGGAAATGCGACAGTGCTCCGAATTCAGCTATCGGACACACTGACACATGCATCAGATCATACCCCAAGGTGGGGTATATGTTTTGTGGATTAGTCGGAACTGTGTCTGAATTGAGGCCAATATTAGTGACTATCTCCCTTTACAGGCTGAACAGTCATAATGCCACGCCATACAGAGGAGGTCAAGACACTCTACCACCCTCTGGCGTTGCTTGTCCAGTTGCTTGAGCTGTGTTTTTTTCGTCTAAGTTTTCGCTGTTCACGGCGCAAACGTTCGCGGTCTTAGAATAGCTAGTGATCCGATAGCTTGCCTATCGGTATCGTGGGTGATTTGAGGAGACACACATCAATTCCGACACGCTGCTCTGTTTTTGATCTCCCCAGTATTAGCTTACCCTCAGAGGGTGTCATAGAACGAGTAGCACACTATAGAGCAGGGTGAACGCTGAGGTAGAATGAGTTCAGCGACCCTGCAAAATGATCCTTCGGTAGACTCGTTCTTCAATGTCGTGGAGACAGAGACGCTTGCGTTGTTTGAGCATCTCTCCTTCGAGTTTCTCGAAGAGTTCGACGTGTCCGCCCCGGCGGAGACGGGGCGAACACGAGACCACGAGCCACCCGCGTTGATGCGCGGTTTTCTTCACTGTTACTACAAGGACATCTACGGCATTCGACCCGTTGCACGAGAGCTTCGGAACACGATTGTCTGGCTGAGCTGTGGGTTCGATCGACCGCCGTCGAGAGACGCGGTCGATCGCTTTCTCACCGACCTCGGACACGTTGTTGACGATGTCTTCGGGAGGCTTGTCGAGCAGGCCGCCCGCCGCGGCCTGCTCAACGTGACGTACTGCATCGATTCGACCGACGTGAGGGCGATGCCTGCTGACCAAGATGCCTCAAAGTGCTACGATCCTATGGCTGACGAGTGCTACCATGGATACGGCTGCACGATTGTTTCGACCGGGCAAAAAATCCCGATAGCAGCGGAGTTCACCGAGAGTAAACAAGCACCAGAGGAGACGGCGATGCGGGTCACGCGTGACGCGCTCGCCGTGGCCAAGCCGCTGTGGATGGTCGGTGACAGTGCCTACGACACGCTCGACTGGCACGACCACTTGCTGGCTGCAGGCGTCGTACCAGTGGCTCCGTACAACGCGCGAAACACTGACGACCCGAAAAACATCGAGTACAGGGTCGAAGATCGCATCACCGACCACAGCGAGGACGTACAGATGAAGCAATCAACTCTGGACGAGACGTACAACCGGCGGAGTGGCGTCGAACGTACCAATGAAGCAGTGAAGACTGTGGCCTCGGGCGAACGCACCCCGAGGCCGCGTCCATGCGCGAGCACAGGTCTTTCTCGCGCTGTGCCTTCGTCTCGTTGTCGCAATCACCAACTACGAACGAGGAGACAATCCAGGAAGTACCGTGATCACGGTGTGAGAAGTATTCTATGACACCCTCGCACTTACAGCTATTGCGCCTGGTGATGATTATTAAAGTTTTGCATATTTCGCGTCTCTCGGTAGATATGTCTGTGGAGTAAAACTTCATGAGGCTGCTCTCATGGCGGCTTTTACAGAAGGTAGAGAGAAGAACGTTAACTGCTATTGCGGAAAGCAGCAGCCACATCACCAAGCGTCCCGGGATCAATCTTGTTGCTGCGGAAGTCAGCGGCAGCATCACCGAGTCCACTTGGGCCAACTTGTCCATTATCTCTCACGTACTCGGCTGGGATGGTTACGTCACCGGGGGCCTCAACCTCTTCGTCTTCTTCTGTAGAAATCTGAATATCTCCTTCCATTTGATGGTGAATGGTGCAAATATAGCTATTTATCGCATCGGCCAGTTCCTCAGTAAGCGTGAACGCAAGCTCATCATCCTCGTTGACCCACTCAACTTCACTATCATCTTCAAATTCTCCTGAATTAGACTGGCTCAACAATGGGCCGCCAGTTTCATCTCGAAATTCAAGCGGATGACCATCCCGTCCGTCGTTTTCAATCACGTATCGTTCCCCCGGTTTCAGCGTGAGTGTTGGATTATCCTCAATTGTTGAGGCAACATCATCATCACCATCAATAGAGGTTACTTCCCACGCTGAGACCCCGACGTTGTTCAACGTAATCGTGATATCGCCTTCAATTTCCCCATCAGTCGGTTCGTCAACAGGCTCGTCTTGCCACGCCAACACCGGATAATCAGCCGGATCAGTCACGACATCCCACGTCTCATCGAAATCCAGCGCATCCATGTTCTCGGCAGCGGCCTCGCCTTGTATTTCAGCGGTGCTCAGACCGGTGATATTCGTAATCGTGCCATCATATCCATCAATACTTACGTCAGCATTGCTCACATCTGTGTCCCAGTAGAGATCCGATGCCTCTGTTTCGGGTCGATTATCTCCAATGACACCGCCGAGGTTGAGTGGAGAATCTTCAATTGTATCTATAGAGAAATCAACAGCCGCGAAACAGCGTTCAATCACGCCGTCGCTTTCGAAACCAGAGTTCCTACCGACAAGTCCACCAACCACTGGGAAATCACCTTCGGTAGTATCAATGGCACCGGTCGCATAGGAATCTTCAATGGTACCAAAGTTCACACCGGTTATTCCTCCGGCAGTAGGACCGACTGAGTCGCTCACAGTAATGGTCGCATCCGAGTAACACTGGCGTACAATGCATTCTTGCGGATCGTCACCACTGTTGTGTCCGACGATACCACCGACTAAGTTGGTCGTGCGACGGTTCTCCTCTGGATGCGTGTCTGGGTTGTCTTCAACAGTCACGGTGCCAGTTGTAACACATTTCTCGATGAGTCCATCATTCGTCCCGGCTATGGCACCTGCGTGCACACTGCCATTTTCGCCACTGTCTTCATCATATACATAGTTATCAAGTACCTGCACATCAGCATCTGATCGACAGTTCTCAACAGTGGCATCCGGAGCGTCATTTTTAGCGACAATACCACCGATTCTGACTGCGCCGCTTATTTCGGATCCTTCTGAGCGCCACTCAATAGTTCCGGTGGCTTCGGAGTCTCTAATAGCGGCTTGATCGTCGTTTTCACCCACGACGCCTCCAACATCATCTCGCCCGGTAACATCAACTGCAGAATCAGCGTTGCTAACGAGTACTTCGTCTCGTGATTCTCCAACAACACCTCCGACTTTGTCACCAGATCCCTCGACGGTACCGTCAGCGGTGATTCCTTCGACAGTTGTTTCGCCTTCAGCAATACCGACAACAGTCCCAACGTAGCTATCGCCGTTAATTGTGGCATCGCTAAGTATGAGATTTTGAATTGTGGCATCATCCACAGTTCCAAAGAGACCAACTCCTTCTTCATCCGGAGGATCAATCGTCAGGTCGAAAATCGTCTGTTCGGAACCGTCGAATATGCCAGTGAACGGCTCCTCGCTACCGATAGGTTTGAAACCATCTCCGTGTTCGTCGTAGCCCGGAGTATCCTCTTCGAGATCGTTCGCCAACTCGTAGTCACCATTAAGATCATTCCGAATGGCATTAAGATCGTTCCAGTCTTCGATTTGAGTTACACTCTGGGCACTTCCGGATGTCGTAGCTAACGTTGAACCAATTACTGTGCTACCAACGAGTTTCATTACGTTCCGTCGTGATTGACTCAAATGGTTATTTTTGACCAACAATCGTTTTTCAGACATGATCGGCTGAATACACTCTATCAGTAAATAGATTATCATAATATGAGGGTGTCATAAAACGGTTCACACACCTGTAGTATAGCGGTTTCTTTGAACTAGCCTACTGTTTTGATCGTAAATATGGGATTTGAACTGGTGATCGCCCTCCTTATTCGCCCATGTGAATCGTTCTATGACACCCTATACCCTCAAACAAAGCAAGCGTACTGCTCATCAGTTAGCTCTTTGTTAATTGTATTGAATTGTTCAATAGTATGGACAATGCACGAAGCCGGTGGCGTTGGGGCCGTCGCTGGCGTCGGGGTCGCTATACTACAACGTACACGCAAAGCAGATTGATCAGCAGGACAGTAAGAGTACTGGCAGAGCTACCAAGTAATCGAGTTACGTACGGTGTTCAGCCGTCAGATAAAAAAATGACCGCAAACGGTTGTGAAGACGGAAAGAGTGTCCGTCAGATCTACAAGACCGGTTCGCCGTTACGGAACGCGGCAGCCACGTCACCGAGTTCGCCCGGTCCGATCTCACCGTTACGGAAGTCGGCAGCAGCGTCACCGAGACCCTGCGGGCCGACGACTCCGTTATCACCAGCGTAGGTGATGATGGTCGGCTCTTCACCATCTTCAGTCAGGACGACAAGGGAGGTACCGTCATCCTCCGTGCTGTCGTCGTCAGTCTGGACGTACCAGCCGACAGTCTGACCTGCAAGGTTGGCAGGAACAGTGGTCGTGAGCGTGACCGTCTCACTCTCACCCACATCAAGCGGGCCAACGGTGGCACTGTCAACAACATTGCCACCAACAACCCACTCAACGGTCTGCTGGTCGCCTTCTGCCTGACCTTGGTTCGAGACAGTCACATCGATGGACGTCTCCTCACCAGCGGTGGCCGTCTGACTACCGAGATCGCCGCCGATCTGGTAGTTGGCGCTTGCTGCCGGGTCACCGCCGACGATCACGATGTCACCGTCGTTAGTGCCTGTGCTGATGTCGTTGAACGCTCGGGTCTCAGTATCGCCGTCGAATTCGGCTTCAACAACCCAATCCTGACCGGACTGAAGCCGCTCGCCGGAGGTCTGGTTCTCGATGAAGGTGTATGAACCCTCGTCACCAGCCTCAACGGTTGAGACAGCGGCTCCATCCACGTCAACGTCATTTGCGTTTTTGTAGAGTCGGAGCGTCGCACCCGGGAGGTTGTTACCGTTTTCGTTAACAACGTCCCCGGTGATCGTTGCCGCACCGAAGACAGTCACTTCAGCCTGCTGGCTTCCGGTTGTCGACGCACCGCCTGCGGTGTCGTCAGATGCGGAGGCCGTGACGTTCACGGTTCCGTCACCGGCACTGGCGGCCTCGAAGGTGGCCGTCACAACGCCGTCCTCATTCGTTTCGAGGTTATCGAAGTCAAGCGATCCGACACTATTCGGATCGGTAGGGTTGTCAATCAGCGAGAGATCATCAAGTTCGACGCCAGCACCAACAGGAGTTGGCTCCTCGTTGGCACCGACTTCGCTACTGCTGACCTGAACTTCGACAGTTCGATCGTTACCCTGTGCGATGTTCGTTTCCTTGACTTGCTCACCGTCAGCGTCTTCGACAGTGGCATCAAGGTCATACTGGATATCGATAAGCGGTTCGTACTGCTGGACGCTTAGGTCGACACTGCTCGGAGTTGCATCAGCGTTGTCGTCAACATCGACGACGCTGTAACCGGCGAAGTTAGCGAATCCCATCCGGTTTTGACCGTCTGCGGATTCGGAATCACCGGCACCTGCAACAACAAGGTATTGCGAGCCACCTGCGGCGGTCGGCAGGTTAAGCAGTTCGAACTCACCATCGCTGTTGGTTCGGTCGGTCGGAACAGCACGTTCGGAGCTGAATTGCTCTTCGATGGCCTCATACGTGAGGTCTTGGTCGTCAGGAACATCGAAGACATCATTCGCTGAGGCTTGCGCCGCGCCAGTGCCACCGAGTGCGCCCGGTGCTTCATTCACCGTCGCGTTCAGCCAACGCGTTTCCTGTGAGTTATCAGCGAGGGTCAGCGTCACCTTCTGCTGAACCTGGTACTCGTTCGGCTGCAGGAAGTGTACGTCAATTGGGTTCTGATCGCCTTCGCTGAGGATGTTGAACCCAGGTTCGGTCTCGTTTTGGACGACTTCAGTAGTAGTTGCGCCTGTTGTGACAATGTAATCAGAGCGGGGATCCTGCACGATCTCTTCCCCGTCGCTGTAAGTCACAACGCGGAACTGGTCGTCAGTTGCAATACGGACATTGTCAGCCGGATCCTCACTGTTGACGGCCGTTCCGTCGACATTGGCTGGTGCGTCTTCGAGTGAGAGACCGTCCTCGATGGTGATACTGTTGTCAAGTACCGAGTCGATCTGAACAGCGTGAACCGGGACGTTCTCAGCGGATTCGACGTTACTCTCAACACCGAGGCCGATGCTTTCGTTCACCTCATCAACATCACCGGAAATCGTCCCGGTATCGCCGATATCGGGGACGAACGAGACAGTGACAGTATCGCTTGCACTGGCATTCGTCGATGCGTTGAATTCAAGATCAACATTCACGGTCTCGGAAACGTCACTCGGAGTGACGCCGGCACCCGCGAAGTCAAGGTTCACATCGACTGAGCTCGTACCGTTTTCGTCGGTATCAGCCGGATCAGGATCGACGTTGACGTTCCCTTGGAAGGTTGCGTCGTCAACGTTTGCCACCGTAACATCGACTTCGCCGGTTTGATCATCGTACGGTGCAAGTTCACCGGCAGTCGTGCCGAAGTCGGTGGTGTCAGCTGTTTCAGTGAATGTGTCGAGCGTGACAGTTGCATCGACATCATCACTCGTCGATTCGAGGCTCGACGGAGCCGGGTCGATCGGGACAGCACCGCTGCCAATGTCGCTTTCGATTCGGTCAACTTCACCGTCGTCGAGGACGGTCAGCCGGTCAGCGTCAACGTTACGCTGAAGTCGAAGTGGCTGATCGTCATTCTGGCCAGGCCCGAGAGGCTCAGTCGATCCAGCGAGCGTGCTGAACTCATTCTGAGGATCGTTAATCGTGATGTCGTACTGGCTGCCCTGTCCGAAGGTTGCCAGCTCGATCGAATACTGATCTGTCTCGCCGGGGATGAAGTTGGCCGTATCGACGAGTGGGTTGTTGCCAGCGAGTGTATCGAAGTCCGAGAACGGCACCGAATTAACCACTGTGGTGCCACCAGAATTACCACTTTCGACGATGGTCACTTCCAGCCGTTCGGCAACCGCAGTGTCGATACCTGCCAAGTTCTGTCGATCCGTAATCTCACCACTAATGAGGGCGTTATCGTCATCACGAGCGGTCACCGTGTTGACGACCGTGTCGTGAGCAAACGCGCCGTCAGAGTTCGTGGTAATAGTCGCGTCTTCCGTATCTCCAGTGGCGAGGTTGCTGGTCGACGGATTGAGTTCAGTAAACTCGACTGTGCCGCTTGCAGGGACAGCAGTCGTGGTGTTACTGGCACTTCCGCCAGCACCGCCAACGGCGACCTCAACACCGGTTTCGGAGTTCGCACCAGTATTCTCAACGGTGACGTTGTACAGGATGTCGCTACCCTGTGTAATCACCTGATCGCCAGCCGGTTCAACGTTCGTGATTTCGAGACCGAGAACGTCGAAAGTCGGAGTAGTATCAGTCTCGCCACTGCCGGCTGATCCACCGTCAGACTCGATTGTGTGCGTGAGGTCACTGGCGACGGTACCGTCGTCGTACGTGACTGTCACGGTGATGTCGATAGCGTTGGCTTCACCACCGGTAAGCTGAGACTCATCAACGGTTACATTAACATAGTCATTGGCCGTATCAGAGGTTTCGGTGACTTGAGTCCCGCTAAAATCAGTGCCACCGGAAGTGCCACCGACAGCAGTTGCATTGTCGAGTGAAACACCCGAAACACTGAGATCAGCACCGGTTTCACTCACGTTGATAGTTGTTTCCGCACTTACACCGCCACTATCAGCGTAATCAGTACCGTTCTGCAGTGTAAAGTTGAGTTCTTGTGTGACTGTACCTGCAGTTAAGTCGATGTCTTCCGCCGTTGTTTCGGCGGAGTCGATTGCCGCCGCACTGCCAGCAAACGCGGTTCCGAAGGCGACCATCGACAGCACCATGATGGCCGCAAAGAAGACCGCATTAAACTTCTCTCGCGTACCACTCATGCTGGTACCTCCGCATACGGGCTAGCCGCGCCCGTTGTAATTGACTGGGCTGTACTACGTACCGTGCCGGAGTCACCGGCTGTTGTATGTTGTAACATTTCGTTGTCGTCGTTATGCATCGTCTGCATCGATCTCGAAGTACTCCCGAAGGATCGCTTCGAGCTGCTCCGAGACTTTCTTATCCTCACGGATCGCCTCCGACCGAACGCGACGCCAAACAGCATCGTCGACTTTGATCGTCGTCCGAGTAACGCTCTCGTCCTCGGAATCGTCTGACGCGGTCATCTCTGTACTCATTGGTGTCGCGTCGTGGTCGAGCGCGACCGGGCCAAACCGGCCGCTGATCCGTGTAGAACTGTAGTTGTCTGCCGATACGGCCGATTTGTGCCGTGCATTTGTTACGGTGTCACTCCGGTAGGGGGTAACTAAGAGGGATATAATAAGCTTTGTTGTTGCTACCGGTTCTTACCGTCAGACAGTATAAACTACTTACCTGGTACTACTTGTTCAAGAACAGTATATCGAATACAATAAAAAAACGAGTAGTGAAGATATTACATTACACGTTCGTTCGTCCGGAACGCCCGGGCAACGTCTCCAAGGAGTTGCGGGTCAATCTTCCCGTTGCGATAATCGCGGGCCGCATTGCCAAGTCCCTGTGGCCCGATTTTACCCTCCGGTCCCGCGTACGTAGTAATATCATATGCGGTCTCTACGACGACACGGAACGCACAAGAAATCGAGTCAGTATTTGTCGACTCCACGCTCAATGTCCCGTTGTAGTTACCCGGTTTCGGCTCGTCGGGGAGGGCGACAGTGATCTCAATCGCTTGTGAATCTGCAACAGTTACGCCATCAGATGTGAACGTGACGGCGTCCGGCAAGATCGATTCGTTGCCATCCTCATGAGTTAGTGGCGTTGTGGTGAGTGAAACGTCCTCAGCGGCTTGGTCTCCGTTAACTTCTTGAATTACCAGTGTACCGGTGATCGATTGATCGTCTTGATCAGCGTGCAGCCTGAAGTCGGTTGGTGTGGTTGAAAGCTTCGGAGCTAGTTCCGGTCTATTTTCGGTGGTGATCGTAAATGAAGAGGTCAGTGCGTCCGTTGGGCTCACAGTTGGCGTTGACTCCGTATTCGGCCCTGTCATCTCTTCGTATGGCGAGTCATCGGTAGTCTCCTGATCGTGAGTCTCTGCAGATGTATCCGTCTCTGCGACGAGTGCCGGTGCGCTGGTTTCGATAGTGTATGTTTCGTCTGTTTGTTGTAATGTGACCCATTCATTACTCCCTTGGTCGGTAGCACGACCGGAGTATGTTGCACCTGGTATCTCGTTTATTTCGGTTCCGCTCTGATAGTCGTAACCGGTACGGTTACCGGATGTATCAGATACCAACAAGTCCGTTGTATACCCGTCATAATCAAGTTCAGCGGTCACAGATTGTAAATCTGGATCCGGCGTGATTTCTGTTGATTTTACATCTCCTTCTGAGATTGTGTCCTCCGCGATAGTTTCGACCATTACCTCCTCTTGAACCGTAAATTGGTCTTTTGCAGTATCTGCTTCGATTGCGTTGTAATCAAGTTCACATATACTAACAGGAATAACCGCATCCTCTGTCGGCACAATACTCTCCGGCGACATCCCAAGCGAGACATCCAATTCACCTGTGAGGAACCCTTCATCTGTCGGCACCTGATATGTGATGTCGTAGGTTTTTGGGCCATCGTTGCTACCAATAACCGAGTCTCCTCCATCAATTTCTACTTTGTATGCTGAATTAAACTTATCACGATCATTCCGGAGGCGGTAGTCAACTTCGAATGTCGGCCGAAACGGAACCGAGCCGGTATTTTCTATCTCAATACTTCCTGTTGCTTTCCCATTGGTCGGCGGTCCAAAGGAGACCCAGTCACCAACAACGGGGAGATCATCGATAAACTGCTTGATGCCCCCGACAAACGAATTAAGCGGATCGACCTGCGTTTCATTGTCGATATCCGGTAGAGAAAGATTGCGAATCTGGGCATCGGCAAACTGTGCAAACCCAGCCTGGGCAAATAGCTCAGCACCGGTTAGTCCAACATCGTAGGCTCCAGCCTTTGCTCCAGCTACAAAATTTCCAGTGACCCATGCACCAAAAACCGATTCGGGCTCGGTTTGTGTGTTACCCTCAGAACTAATAGCTGCACCAATTTCTTGGGTAATCTGTCCGAGCGAGATACCGGTCATCACCGCTGAGTGAGCTGCGTTATCTTCCGGTGTGACCGAGATGTCAACAGTCTCAAACTCCACACCTTTCATTTGTGCCGCCGCTCCTGCTGTTCCACACTTACTTACCACATAGCCAGCCCCAAACGAGACAATTGCTGCGAGCGCAGTGCCGATGAGGATCGCGCTTGCGGGTTCAATTTCTGTGTCCACCTCATCTGTTTCCACCGCTGATTCGGTTTCGAATGTTCTCGCTTGTACTTCCTTCTGCGTATCCTCAAACTGGTGTTCAAGCTCCTTGGCGGCTGCGACCATACTCTCGACAATCTCTTCACCACGGGCTCGGAGTCGTTCAGATCGCTCTGTAAGTCCCGTCGCAGCGCGTTGAATCTGATCCTGTGTTAACTCTCCATCTGCGGTCAACTCATCAATGATATCCGTTCTAAGTTCCCAATCTTCGGAGAAGCCATCGGCGATTGTTTTGCCGTCGTCAAAGGTGAGTGCTGTATTTTGCCCCTCATACTCACCAACGTAGTACTCCTCAGCGATCTGTTTCCTCTCAGCAAGTGTGGTCGCTGCTTCTAATTTTGAGAATAGTTCATCATAAAACTCATAGAGTATCTCAGCATCGGTATCGTCATACTCAAAGCCAACCTCATCACGGATCATCTCAAGACTTGCATCAGCAAGTTCACGGGTGCCATCTGTGACCTCTTCATCTGAGACAACCCCTGTTTTGTATCCCCAATAGTCGACAAGCCGGTTTGCGTACGCTTCGCCGTACTCGTGGTAAAGCACTGCCTCGTGAGCACCCTGTCCCCTGAAATGTGCTTCCATAAGGGATTTGTATGCTGATTCGAACTGATCAAGTGCTTCTTGGAGTACAGTATAATCAGGAGAACCTGAAGCAACAGGGCAGGTTCCATCTTCAACTCGAAACGTGGTCGACTTATTATTGTTTGCATCCTTAACAATAATAGCCTCTTGATCCCCATAGGTAACGGGATCACAGGCGATATCTTCTACACGGAACGGAACGTCCGCATACGTAGTTATATTCTCGCCATTATCAGCGAATACCCGAACAATATAGTTCCTGTTTTCACCGACCTCTTCAGCGTTGTCGCCTAAATATAGCGTTTTCCGACCATCTTTCTCTTTGCCGACCGCAATGCCACTGTGATGAATAAAGTCCTCACCATTCTCAGTGCGCTCCGGGACGATTTCGTTTTCTATTGTACCATCAGTATCAACCTGCCAGACGGTGTTACTCCCATCGTATGTCCACCAGATCGAATCTGACTCACCATCATAAGCTAACCCATCGGCTGGCCATCCCTGCTGGGAGAGTGTAAATCGTGTTTCAACCGCACTTGGATCAATTTCTTCGCTCTCAGTTTGGTCACCGATGTCGATCAAGTAAAACTCTCCATCACGACCTTCAGTAGCCCATAGCCGGCCTCGAGTGTGATCCCATGTTGCCCCACTGATATCGACCGGTAGGATCTTTGTCGCAATGTGTGTTCCAACAGCATCTTTCTGCGGTGATGGTTCATAGATATCGATTTCGTTGGTCGTATATCCGTCAACGACCATCAGAAACTCGCCGTTGAAAGTGTTACTAACTCCAGCACTACCTGTACTTGGGAAGCTAATCTCGCCGAGTTTTTGACCTTCTTGTGCCGATGCAACCTCTGAAAACTGTCCGAATCCACCTGCAACTGCCGCCCCTGAACCTACTAGTTTTAATACATTTCTTCTGTTCATGTCTGATTTATTATTACCTTCGTTAGACATACAGTTTTGTTTAACAGTTGGGTTATTATATTTTTTGTATTGACCAACAGATTTGTTCACACCATCTCCATCCACATGTGATGATTGTGCAGCTGAAGGTGCCGAATAATCGCTGTCTGTGTCAGATCTCTGTTGTATATCTGAAAATTTGCAGATCCGATCAAAATAATCTTTAGGTGGGATTCGAGGTGTCACAGAAATAATTGTGATCCCTAAATTAGAGATAGCCGAGAGGATCTCCTCTTCAAGTTTTTTATTAAGTTTGCTTGTTGCCTCATCAAGAAGTAATAAATCGGGATCTCGTAATAGTGCTCTTGCGAGCGCAACCCGTTGTCGTTGTCCGCCCGAAAGTCGCGCCCCTTCATCACCCAAAATAGTTTCATAGCCGTGTGGTAGTTTTGAGATAACTTCATCAAGACAGGTCAATTTACACACCCGCTCAATGTCAGATTTAGAGACTTGACGGTTACCAATAGTGAGATTCGATTCTAGGGTCTCATGGAACATCGGTGGATCTTGACGAACAAATGCGATCCGTTTGTACCATTCGTTACTGCATAATTCGTTGAGCTGGCGGTCATTTATATAGATGACGCCAGATTCTGGTTCGTAAATCCCTGCAAGCAGGGACAAGAACGTCGATTTTCCGACCCCCGAATCTCCCACAATTGCGACTGCTTCCCCGGCGGTTATGTCCAACGAAACCCTATCCAGCGTTCGATCCTGTTCATTAATAGCATATTTGTCTTGGTCGTAACTAAATGTCACGTCAGTAAACGAGATACGAGTAATTGTTTCGGGGGGGCTCGTCTGACCATGATCACCATCGGGTTCGTCATCCAGTTCATTACCGTCTGCGGGAACACGATCCATGAACTGTTGAACCCAAACCAAATGAGGGAGGTCGTTCTGTATCTGATAGTATTTTAAATGGAGTGAACTCAGACTCGGGCCAATCTCTGCCATGACCACCAAATATAGAACAAGTAGACTCACCGGAAGCTCAAGAACAGTAAGACCCAAATAAAGCAGGACAAGTACAGATATAGCGACAGTTAATTCGTAAGTATATTTGATGGCATTCTGGTTTCTGCGGAGTAGAATACGAGAGTTGGTAAACCGATTAACACCTGCTTGGAATTCCGAGCGTAGTTCCGACTCGGAGCCAAACAGTCGTATTTCACGAAGGTTTTGTACAGTAGTCTGTGCAATTTCATGACGTTTTGCGTTGCCCTGTGCAACACGGTTACCAAGTTCATATCCTGACTCAAGATGGAATACAAGTCCTGCCCCGACAAAGATCAAAAATGAAAATGAAACCACTGTCATTTTTGATGAAATAGAGAAAGCTATTACAAAATACACTAGTGTGAGCAAAAATATCTCAAAAAAGCTTGTGAACCGCTGGATAACACGGCCAGCGTAGTAGGTTTCAGTAATTATATCATTAAGAACCTGATCCGACTGGAAATTGTCGTACTCACTGGGATGAACCGCAAGTATCGTATCGAACATACGCTCCTGGAGATCCCGAATGTAATAGCTGCGTAGTGCCTGTTGAAGCCAACCGAAAATGAATGCCGCTGAGTATCGGAGCGTCAGTATGAGTATCGCGCCGAAAATAATATTACCAAGAGTAAACGGAATACCAAGAGAGTCATATAGGCTAGTGAACATATTAAGAGCGCCACCGGCGTCAGATATTTTTTCAGGTGACTGAATGTTCTCAATAATCGGAAAAAGAAAGCTGAGGCCGATGCCCTGCATGGTAGCTGACAGCACTCCAAGCACAATGATGAGCAGTGTGAACCGCGGATTAAACCGCATAACATCCAATATTGCCGCAGTCTTCCCCGAGACTGTTTCAAAGTCGGTCTGTTGCATTCAATTATTTCTGTTCGGTTGTTTGAACAATTTTCGATATAAATGTTTTGCAGGATTTACACATGGTGTCTACTACAAGAGTGAAGCACCAGCATCTTCTACAGGTTTTCATTAGTACACGAAACAAAAAAGACTCTGAACAGCCTTTTACCGAGCGGTATGATTCGTGCGTCTCAGAACTGGTTCCGTGGGTTTCAGGGCCAGCGGGTCGGTAATGTATGTAGTAAGGTTCGGATTCTGCTCATTTGCGATAACTTCTCGTCGCACTTTCCGTATCTAATCGATCACGTGGTTGAATCGCTCGAAATTACTCGTGTTTCGTTACCGAGCTATTCACCTGATCTCAACCCAATCGAACCAACTTGGAACTGTGTTCACCGCGACCTCTCACCACGTGACGCTGATACCATCGAAACATTCCTTGGTTCTGATCGCTTGCGAAAGTTACGTCCGTGACTAGATTACACAGAGATTTTAAACCGTGATACGAGAAATAACTAACGTGCATGAATATTTTTGTGGAACTCTCACGGTTTTTATCAACTCAGAACGCGACAGCGGTGAAAAATCAGAGCCTCGAAAGTGAGTGGAATATTAAATTTTATTGATATTTGATTTAAATAATTGAGCACCACATTCATTGCAAAGTACAACCGCGATTTGATATGTCGAACAACACGATTCAATCGATTTAGTACGAAAATCAAGAGTTCCACTACAGCTGGGGCATGTTTCTGCGAAGAGTCGTAATCCGCTGAGTAATTGACGCTGTTCGTTTGTTTCAAACCCAGACCAATTCGATATTCGATCCGAAAGAACCTGTACAGCACCAAGATCAGCAAAAAATGCAACTTTTGAGTCCCAAAGCCCAATAATTGTTCCATCTACACGTGCAACAAACATCTCATCGCGTTCACTATACTCAACGTTACCGTCTTCAACATTAAAAAAGTCAAGTAGTTGACTTTCACCACCAGATTTTTTCATTTTGTCGATTTCTGTTTGCCAATCATCACTGAAATCAGCTGTAATACAGAGATCAGTTCCATTGTTACATTCATCAAGTGCTCCAGCAGCTACAAGTATTGGTTCTGGGTTTGTTTTTGTTTCAGTCTCAGTAATCTTCTGCTCTTTATTAAATATCGTGAGTAGCCACGGCGGAAAGTATCGTTTGGTAAGTTCAGGTGTGCCTGGCACAAGATACCCCCTGAGATAAATTGAAAGTAGTGATAATATAAGAACACACCCACCACACACAAAACTAATAACAGGCTTGATAACAATATAACCAAAAATAACAACAATACTTGTCAAAAAGATAGAAATTATGATATTGACTATAGTACAGGGTAAACATCGATTTTTACCAGTATACTTAGCTTGACGAAATCGACTGAGAGAGGGGAATTCTACTGACATGCCGTATCCTAATACAATCTGTTGTTTGACTTCCTCCGCGTGGCGGAGGAATCCGACCATCGGATTCGGTTTTGTGGTTGCCTTCGAGGTTCCAGTCGCACTCAGAGGGGAACCGGCAGCATACCGTGGGAACTCTCGTTTATTTCCCTCGCTGTAGGGTTGTGGCCTAGTTAATAAGGCCCATCGGATCCCGTGTCATCGCCGTGGAACCACCGCCGACTTCCCGCCCCTCACGGTTTGGGGCCGGCATCTCACCAAATCCACAACATAACATAGTATACCGGGGCACAATAAAATGGTTGCGGTGGGAAATCTTCACTTTCGAGACTCAGATCCATCAGGAGCATGATTTCCGTCACACAGTTCTACTGATCGGCTCTGGTGAATCGCTGGAAAGCGTCGATTTTGGCCGTCAGAACTAGTGGCACGAAGCGGGAAACCGCCGATGATCCATGTCGAAGATTTCCCGCTTCACGAGCAAAGCGGTTCAATTAGCTAAAAATGCTGTCGGTGAGCGAGGCGAAGTCGCCGCCCCTGAAGGGGTGGCGGCTTCGCCGATTATGCCGTCGTATCGCCACTGTCTTCGAGTTTACTTGGAGAAGTCCTACCGAGAGACGTTGGATCTCTTGAGTGAGATGCCACATATTCTCGGGGAGATCGGCCTTGAACCGGCCGATCTCCCACATCACTCGACGCTAGTGAAGTGGTTTGACAGGATCAAGACAGCACTCTGACGAGTGCTGCTGCGCCTCTCGGTGCAGCTGCATGATCCGAGCGGACATGCTGCTATCGACGCGACGTTTTTCCACCGCGAAAATGCAAGCAAACACTACTGCCGTCGGACGAATTACCGCGTCCAAACACTCAAAACGACCGCTCTTGTCGACACAAAAAGCCAGGCTATTCTTGACGTTCACTGTACGACCAAGAAACGCCACGACACACAGCTCGGCTGGCAGGTCGCCCGTCGCAACGTGGGCGACCTCGCCAGCCTCGTCGCCGACAAAGGCTATGACTGGATGGAATTACGCGAAAAACTCTGCGAAGAGAGCGTGAGGCCACTAATCAAACATCGTGAGTTCCGGCCCATCGATCCGCGCGTTGTGCGCGTGATCGATGGGCCTCGATACCGCCAACGAGCGATGTGTGAGACCGTTTTCTCGACGATCAAGCGCACGCTCGGCGACGCCGTGCGTGCGCGAACTTGGTATATTTCGTGAACTCGTCCTGATGTGTGTAGTTCACAACAGTACAGTAGGTCAACATGGAGTTAGAAATTCACGGTCACGTCGAAAAAAGCAACAGCTGACAAACTCGGGTCTCGAAAGTGAGGTGCTCGCTGATCCTGTTCACCCAAATTCTGATCAAGTTGTGGGTAAGAAACAATTGTGAACAGCAGGACTCCCACAGTGTAATAGTTGGGTTGAGGCTTACATTACCTTCTCATACGTTCTGAAGGCAGCAGCCACGTCTCCAAGGAGTTGTGTCCCAATCTCACCATTACGGAAGTCGGCAGCAGCGTCACCGAGACCCTGTGGCCCGATACGACCATTTGTTCCAGCATACGTCGCAACCGTGGTCTCAACGGTAATTTGGCTATCACCTTGAACAGTAACTGTCGTGTCATCTGTATCGGTGACAGTTCCAAACAGTTCGAGTGTTGATGAGCCAGTATCAGGAACGGTCACAACGTACTGTAGTGTCGCGCTGTCGGTTCCCTGCCACGAAGCGAATACCTCATCGTTCGACTCGGACTCCTCAATGACAACTGCGGTGGGGTCATTAGTCGCTGAAAGCGCTGCGGCAGAAGGAATAATCGATTCTCTCACCCGTAAATCATCAATTGAACGATCTGAATCGATCTCAACCGAGACTGTTGTTTGATCACCCGGTGAGACAGTAGCATCTGAAACAGTGCGCTCGGCAGTTATTGACGGCGAATCACGCACTGTCAACTCCGCTGATCGACTATCGTTGTTACTCGCTACCGTAACGGTATATGTCTCGGGAGCCATCGATGCTGTTGGGACATCAAACGACACCGATTCAGTTTCACCCGCGCCGAGAGAGATAGATCGCCTCAATGGCTCAATTGAGGCTTCTCCGGTGATTGTCGCAACAAGTTCCTGTGTTCCAGCTACTCCCCCAGTGTTTTCAACACGCGCAGTTAGTTCACTCGACTCACCACTCGAAACAGTCGCTGGATTGAGATCGACCGCAGAGATATTAAAATTGGCAGGCTCCAAAACGGTAACAGTCCCAGCAGGTTCGCCGTTGACGGTAATCACATAGTTCCCAGACGTATCAAATTCCGATACGAAGGAAAGCTGTTCTGTTTCCCCAGGGGCTACATCAACAGATTTAGCCTGCGTAAGAGTTCCATTAATTTGCAGCGAGGCAACAAAAGTCCCGGTAGCATCGCCTCTATTTATAACACTAATCTCCGTCACAACGGACTCACCCACGACAGCTGTGTCAGTATTAGTCATTGCTGAATCAAGTGTTAGATCCGCCTCAGCGGTGTCAGTGACAGTAGCCGTCGCGTGGTAGGCATCAATAATACCGCTCCCGTACTGGGTATCACGGTCAGTAGAAGACCCATCAGGCTTCCACGCTGAGTCGACTAATGCCGCCTCAATTTCTGTCGGTGTAAGTGACTCGTCTGTTGCAGACTGCATAAGCGCAACAGTCCCCGTGACATGTGGTGCGGCCATGCTTGTACCACTTATTTCCGCATACCTGCCTTCAGAGTAGGTGCTAACCACATTTTCACCCGGGGCGGTAACTGTTGGAACAATATATGTATCAGGCCACGATGCGGGTGCGTTTGTTCCCCATACATCCGCAGTGCTAATTTCTTCTCCACCAGAACCAGACCATACCGTCTTCGACTCGGTTGTCGCACCGACGTTAATTGTATTATAATAGTTCCCTGGAGAACTGGAAGTACCAGAACCATCGTTACCAACAGAAGCAATGACAACACTACCTGCAGCATTAGCAGTCTGAACTGGATCAATAAGGTTATGATAGTATCCATCTGCACCGAGGCTCAGTGAGATGATATCCGCCTCGTTGTCAATACTCCACTCTAATCCGTCTAATAGAGTCGCAAAATCGCCCTGTCCATCATCTGCAAATACTTTCCCATGAAAGAGCTCCGCTTCTGGAGCGACACCGTAGTATATACCTGTCGGAGTTTGTTCACCAACAATGGTTCCACTCACATGACTACCATGCCCATTATCATCGTACGGTTCTGGTTGGTTCGTAACGAAGTCCTTCCAACCACCGGTAGCGGGTGTAAGGTCGGAGTGGTTCGTAGCATCTACCCCGGTATCGAGCACTGCGATCCTAACCCCTTCACCTCTTGAACCAAATCGACGCCACGTACTCGTAGCATTGATTTGTTCAAGCCCATATGTATATGTATCAGTAGCGTCAGAACTGATAGTAGCAGGCGACATAGTTGTCGTATAATTCGTTGATGATACCGATTGTGTATCACCAACCTCGATTTTGAAGTTCTTGTGAAGTCGTTTGACACCAGTGATCGAACGAACATCCTCTAAATCAACAGCATTTGTATCCACCTCCAACAACACAGCGTTTGTCACCCAGAACCGATCTTTGATTGTTATGCCATCCGTTCGCTCTGCGTAATCAATAACTGGCTTCTGCGTGTGATTGGCATTGGTTTGTAGTGTGTCAATCGGAGTATCACTTTGTGCAATCTGCAGCCGCTCTGTTTCAGACAATCTTACAACAACTTCCACGTGGCCAGTAGCAGAGTGCAAAGCTGGATCGATTGGTGTAGACGAAGAATTATCAGTATCTACAACTGCTGTCGAAGAGGGTGCTGCTCCTACTGTTCCAATTGTGGTGATCAAAACTAAGACTATCGAAAAGAATAATACGCCGCTAATAAGTCTGCGCCGACAAATCATTCGCTCATTGATCTTAGTATGTGACGATATAAATATATTGTGTAATACTTGTAATAAAGTGAGCAACTCTCGTGTGTATCTTGTTACCACATGCAGGACAAGCCAATATATCTATTGATCGACTCCGCTGATAGTTTATTCTAACCAATAGACAATTAAAATAAACACAAGACAACTAACGGTGTGTTTCACAAACAATTTATCTAAATCAATACAAAGCAAAATAGATGCGCATCAAAACTATGTTGTTAGGGAACCCATTTTTTATCAATAAAAGATCCGATCAACGACTACAGACGTATGACAACAGCTGGCTGTCAGCCAACTCAATTTCATCAATCAAATAATGTTCTCCTCGAGCCGTCGTCAAGTGATAATAGTGGTTATGATCGCTCTCATAATCCTACCGAGTATTGCGGTGGCCCAAAGCGGTGAGATAGACGCCCTCGGCTCACCCGAGCTCAACGCCTACGCCCCGAACAACGACCTCACACCTGGAAGCGAGGAAACACTCACCGTTCAGATCGGCAACGAGGGTGATTTCCAGCGCGGTAGTGCAGGCGACCGCCAGTACGTCACCACTGCTCGGGATGTAGCCGTCAGCCTCAATGCCGGCGGTACACCAATCGCCGTGGAAACAGGTGAACAAAGCATCGGCGAACTGCCCGAAGCACAAACCGGAACCCCGGAGTTCGATCTAACTGTTCCCGATTCGGCGTCCCCAGGTACATATACGCTCACAGTCAACCTCGACTACAGCTACACAAGCAAGGCACGGGATGCACCCTCGGTACGCGCGCAAACCTCGGAAAACTCCCGTTCCGTTGAGCGAACAATCCGCGTCACGATCACCGACGATGCCCGCTTCGAGGTCACTGAACTCGACAGCAATCTCCGCGTTGGCGAAGAGGGTGAAATCACGGGCCAACTCGAAAACGTCGGCCGCGATGACGCGGCCAACGCCGAGGTCAGCTTCGCACCCGACTCGGAAACCGTCGTCGCCCTCGAAAGCAACGTCGCTGTCGGCGACATCGAAGCCGGCGAAACAGCCCCGTTCAGCATCCCCGTCGAGGTCACCAGCGAGGCCGAAGCGGTCCCCAAACGCTTCGATCTCCCGGTCTCCTTCCGCGATGAGAACGGCATCCGCCAGTCCGACAACGATACCGAGTTCCTCATCGACATCGGCGGCCAACGCGACGCCTTCCTGATCGAACCCGTCGATTCATCGATCGAAGCCGGCAGCAGCCGCGCCCTCGATATCGAGGTCACCAACAACCTCGGTGAGCCGGTCTCAGACATCGAGGGCAAGCTGTTCGCCGACGACCCGCTCAGTAGCTCCAACGACGAGACGTTCACCACCGAGCTCGATCCCGGCGAGACCACCACGGTCACCGTCGATCTGAGCGCGGCCAGCGGCGCGACGATCAAAAACTACCCCGCCTCGATGGACTTCCGGTACACCGACGCTGACGGTGACAGCAAGCTCACCGACAGCTACCGGCTGGCGATCGGTGTCACCGAGCCCGCCGACGATGGCGGCGGCTCGCCGATCCTCCCGCTCCTGCTCGTCCTGCTCGTTGTCGCCGGGATCGGCGCGTTCCTCTGGCGGCGCAACGGCGGCGAACTCAACGACCTTGGCGGGCTGCGAGACGAGTAGATGGCCGATCGAGGCCTCGACCTCGAACCGTCGCTCAACGCGCTCAACAGTCTCATCCTCGGGCGGCCCCTGGCGGTTGTCGCCGCCTTCCTCGCGGTCACCGTCCTGCTGACCGGCGGGCTCGGGATGATCGAGACCGTCGAGGATCAGTCGGACGCCTTCTCCGAGGATATCGACGCCCAGGAGGCTCTCGACGCTGTCAACGAGGAGTTCGGTGCGACCTTTGGCGACTCCGAGGAATCCACCCAGCTGTTACAGGAGAGTCAAAACGCCCTCAGCAAGCCGGCGTTGCTGCGCTCGCTGGCGATCATCGAACGTACCAACGAGCGCGCTGAGCTCCGGCTGACCGACGCCACCGGGCCGGCGACGATCATCGCCCAACAGCTCGATCCCGATGCCGAGGGCTACGCGGCCCAACGCCGGGCGATCAGCCGCGCCAGCGAGACGGAGCTCCGAACCGCGGTGCGGCAAAGCGCGGACAGACCAGGGTTTCAGGCACTTGTCTCGGAAGATTTCAACCGCCAGACCGCGAGTGCCGGCGCGTCGATAACTGTCCTCACCCACTCCTTCCCACCGCAAGGTGACAACCTCCAAGAGGTGCAACTAGGTGTCAAGGAGATCACCGAGCGAAGCGACGGCGACATCCGCGTTTTCGGGCTCGGGATCACCAACAGCGAGACCGCAAACGTCATCGGCGACTCCCTAGGGATCGTTATGCCCGCGGTGCTCGGCCTGATCCTGCTGTTTTTGATCGTCGCCTACCGTGACCCGATCGATCTCGTTCTCGGGTTGGTCGCGCTACTGTTGACGCTGCTGTGGACGTTCGGCTTCATCGGCTACGCCGGTATCCCCTTCGACCAGAACATGATCTCGGTGCCGATCCTCCTGCTTGCGGTCGGCATCGACTTCGGGATCCACATCGTCAACCGCTACCGCGAGGAGAAGATCCACGGCTTCGACGTGCGGGAGGCGATGACGATCACCAACAGCCAGCTGGCGGTTGCCTTTGCGATCGTGACGGTCACAACGGTATTCGGCTTTGGCGCGAATCTGACAAGCAACTTCCAGCCGACCCGGAACTTTGCGATCGTCGCCAGCGTCGGCATCATCTTCACGTTCCTCATCTTCAGCTTCTTCCTGCCGGCGGCGAAGATCATCGCCGACCGCAACCGCGAGCGGTTCAACGTTCCCAGCTTTGGCTCCGCGCCGCTTGCGACCGAGGAATCGATCCTCGGCCGGATCTTACCGGCCAGCGCGACCATCTCAAAGCGCGCGCCGATCGCCTTGCTGCTGCTGTTTTTGGTCATCTCCGGCGGGGCCGCCGCCTACGGGCAGGGTGTTGATCGAAGCTTCGAACAGGAGGACTTCCTCCCACCCGAAGACCTCCCGGACTACATCGAAGGCCTCCCTGAGCCGTTCGCCCCCAGCGAGTACACCGCCGCCGGCAGCATCAATTTCATCGAGGACAACTTCGCCGCCGGCAACGACGACCAGATCACGATGTACATCGAGGGGCCGTTCACCCGTGATGCCGCCCTTGAGTCGGTGTACCGAACAACCAGGGATCCACCCGACACCTATCTGACGACCGACAACCGTGCGGAGACGACGAGCATCATCACCGTCATCAACGACTACGCCGACCGTGATCCCGAGTTCGCCGCCCTCGTCGCCCGCAACGACCGCGATGGCAACGGGGTGCCCGACCGCAACCTCGAACAGATCTACGACGCGCTCGAATCCTCGCCGGCGGCCGACCGCACCGACGAGTATCTGACCGAGGATCGGCGGGCGATCCGCGTTGAGTTCGCCGTCGAATCCGACGCCTCCCAGGGCGAGATCACCGCCGACTCCAGGGAGTACGCCGAGGAGTTCCGGGCTGCCGCCACCCCAACCGGGACGATCGTCGTCTTCCAGGCGGTGACCGACCTCATCTTCCAGTCGGCGTTCCAGAGCCTGTTTGTCGCCATCGGGCTGACCGGGATCTTCCTCGTCGGGGTCTACTGGCTGCTGGAACGCAAACCGCTGTTGGGCGTCGTCAACGTCTTCCCGATCCTCGTGACGGTCGCGGTGTTGTTGGCGACGATGCGGGTACTCGGCCTCTCGCTCAACGCTGTCACGGCGACGATCCTCTCGATCACCGTCGGCGTCGGCGTCGCCTACTCGGTGCATATGACCCACCGGTTTATCGACGAGTACACCGCTGGCAAGAGCACCGATGAAAGCCTCAAGATCACCCTCCAGGGCACCGGTGGCGCGCTCACCGGCAGCATGCTGACGACCTCGATCGGCACCGGCGCGCTCGTACTCGCTATCTCGCCGATCCTCGGCCAGTTCGGGCTGCTGATGGCTGTCAGCGTCTTCTACTCGTTTGTCGCCGCGATCGTCGTCTTCCCGTCGACGGCCTACATCTGGGCACGGTACGATCAGGGCGGCTCGCTCCGGGATTGGCTGTGGGAACGGACAAACAGCACGCCACAGTTCGCTAGCCAAGACGAGTAGATACCTACCCGCGATCGGCCGCCGCACGGAACGCGTTCACGCGCGGGCACGATCCAACACCTGTTAGCAGCGCGATCATCGTGATCGTGTCGCCGTCGGGATCGGGCATGTCGCCGCCACGGATCTCGACGCTGCCGGTTTCCTGGGCCAACCACGACCGGGCATCCGAGACCGCCCGGCGATTCAGCCAGTCGGGCGGCCCGCCGACGATCAACAACCCGCGTTGCACCGACTCGCGGTCGATCTCGACGGTGAGCTTGCCGCGAACCGCCCGCCGGGAGGTTGTCTCGATAGCCTTGATCGCGGTTGTGTCGTCGATCTCGCCCTCCTGTTCGAGGATCCCGAGCCCGAACCGGGACTCAGTTGGTCGCTCGATCGTCTGGCTGGCGTAGCCGATGGTGGCGATCCCGCCGGCAGCGAAGGTGTTCTGTACCTCGGAGGCGTCGACGACGCGTTCGGCGATCTGGCGGTCGTGATCGCCCTCGCCGGCCGCAAACAGCGCGGCGACCCGCGTTGTCAGCGTCTCGTTGAGGTCGTCTCGGGTGTCGGGGTCGGTGTCGCTGTCACCGGAGCCAAGCCATAGCTCGTTGTCGAACAACAGCAGCGCGTCGGTCGCCGCGCCGATATCGGCGAGCGCGCGACCGGTGTTGCGTGCGGCTGTCGATGTCGACCCATCGTCGGCGGTGGGCGAACCCGCCGGCAAAATCCCAAGCCCATACACTGGAACATCGTAGACACGTCGCAGCTCGTCGGCGATCCGCGGGAGGGCGGTCGCGCCGCTGCCGCCAGCGAGGCCGACACAACAGAGGATCGCGTCGGTCTGCGAGGAAACGGCGTCGTCGACGGCGTTGGCCAGTTCGGTTGCCTCGGAGTCGGCCGCCGCCGCGCCGACGCTGCGGTCGCCCTCGACGCCAGCCCCCTCGGCCTCGATGACCCCGTAGAGATGGCGTCGGTCATCCGGGATCGACTCCAGACTCGACAGATCACGCTGGTCGGTATCAAGGGCGACGCTGTCGACGACGAACGACCGCGAGCGATCGCCGTCAGCCGCCACGAGCCGGTCGGCGATCCGGCAGCCAACCCCGCCAAACCCACAGACTGTCAGCTTCATACCTGCTTCTCACAGCGGTATCGCAAAAAGAATGCGCCCGGATCGGGGATCGCCGATCAGTTAGAACGGGAACAGCGAATCGCTGTCCGGATCACGGTCGATCAACTCGATCTCGTGACCGTCCTGATCGCGGGTGAACGCATAGAGGTCGTCACACTCCTCAGGACTGCGGTAGTCGTCGGCCTCGCGCAACATGAGCTGCTCCCAGTCGTCTTCGAGGTCGTCGACGCGGACGGCGAGATGGCCCCACGCGTCGCCCATCGTGTACTCCCGACCGTCATAATTGTAGGTGAGTTCGAGCCACATCGCCTCCTTGGCGTCGTCTTCGGGTGCCATGAAGTAGTTAGCAAAGGAGCTGGCCTCCCACCGCGAGCGCGGCTCGACATACTCGAACTTCCGCGCCCAGAAGCCGAGTGCCTCGTCGGCGTCCTCAACGCGGATCATCGTGTGATCCAGCGACCACAGCGCGCCGTAATCCCGCTGGACGATCTCGACCTCGTGGCCGTCGGGATCCTTGACAAACGCATACGAGCCACCACAGGATTCCGGATCGCGGTAGTCGTCGACGCCTTCGTCCATCAGCTGCTCGTAGTGCTCCTCAAGCTCACCCTCGGGCACCCGAACCGCGATGTGGCCCCAGGCGTCGCCGACCTCGTACTCTACCTCGTCGTCGTTCTCGGTGAGTTCGAGCATCGCCCCGTCCTCGTGCATGTCTTCGGGGCCAAGATAGGCGATGGTGAACCCGTCGCCTTCGTAGCGTTCCTTCTCCTCGTAGTCGAGGTGGGTCTGATACCACTCAAGCGACTCCTCAAGATCCGCGACCCGCATCATGACGTGATCGAGTGTCCCAGTCATACACCGGAAATGGGGTCGCCAACGCGAAAAGGATACCGGGATGGTTCACTCCCCCGGCGGGGCGGGCGGCGCGCCGATCGATCCAAGCACCGGATAGTAGAACCACCAACCCACCATCGCCATCGCAACCACGCCGACCGGAATTGTCCCGGCGGCTCCGCGGCCGAGCAGCCCCCACCAGACGATGACGGACGTGACCGCCGACAGCGCGAGCAGGCCGACGGTTACCCGCACGTCTTCCCACTCAAAGACGACACCACTGGCGGCACTCAGGAGCGCGCCACAGTAGAAGCCGAAGCCGAGCGGCCAGACCTGGAGTGACCACGGCAGCGTTTCGAGGCCCTGTGTTTCGCCGAAATAGCTCGGCAAGGGCAGTGCGTGCCATGGGTTTGTGTTGAGCAGGCCCCAACTCATCACCGCTGTGAGATCGCCGGGTGCGTTGAACTGGACGACCCACGGGACGAAGGCGAGTGCAAGAAGTGCAGCCACGGCGGCAGGTGGGGATCGATTCATTCCGTCCATTCGAACAGCCGTGTCGCCTGCTGTACGTAGGCGTTACCGTTCCAACTCCGTACATCTGCGATCCCATCCAGCAACTCCATTGCAGTGTCGTTCGAGACCAGCCCGCGGACGACAAACGCCTTGAGCAGCCGCGGTGTCGTCACGAGCCGCGTCGCCGACAGCGAGGCGTGGATCAGCGACAGTTGATTGTACTCGTCGCAGTAGCAAAACGGCGCGTCGAGGCTGTTGGCCAGCTGGACGACCGCGTTTTCGCCGTCATCGAGCGGGAACGTTGAATCGAGATCGACCGTCGCAACCGTGAGCCGCGGTTTGCTTTCAAGAACCGCACCCGCGGCGGTCGCGTGGTCGTCGTCATACCCCCTGATAGATTCGAGTTCGTCGGTGATCTGCTGGGGAACGGTCACCTCGTAGCTATCCAGCAGCAGCGGCAACAGCTCCTGCCGCGCCTCAGGGGTACTTGCAATGCTCACGAGCCCCGACGTATCGGCGACCAGTTTCATTCGTCGATGGCGTCGGCAAGCTCCTCGCTGAGCGAGTCATCCGACAGCTGCTGTTTGAGCAGCCGGAAGTTCTGGGCCGTCTCCGTGCCGACGATGGCTTTCGTCTGCTCGAAATCGAGGCGATCCTCGTAGTAGGCGTCCGCGATCGCCTGCTGAACCGCCTCCTCGTTGCTCGCCTCAGAGAGATAGGTTCGGAGGGCTTCGACGAGGACATCCGTCCGGTTTTTGTCTTCCGCGACCGCGAGCGCGTCAGCCTGTTCGATCAGCCGCTCAGGGGCGCGGAAATGAACGCGGGTGCTCGAACTCATAGACACACATTGTGCACACAATCACGTATGCTTGTCGGTCGTCGGCAGCGAGTAGCGGCTTGGACGGTAGCGAGTAGCGGCTCGGGAGCAACAGTTAGCGGCTCTTGATGATCCGCAACACATCCTCGTCGGCCAATTCATGGTCGGTCCCGACCTGCTGGTCATCGTGTTTTGCGCTCGGGCCGCTGACGCGGGCGAACCGAAACCGATCCTCGAACTCGCCGCCGAGCTTCGTGAGGGCGTCGCCGATGGTATCGCCCTCTCGCAGCACCAGCGGTTCGTCGTAGTCGACGCCGCGGCCGGGTTTGTCCATGTAGATCCGAACGAGACCGAGTTCCTGCCAAATGCGCTCAGTCAGCCCATCAAGCCCGCGCTCCTCTTCAGCACTGATGAAAATACACTCCTCGGGATCAATGTCGTGCCCCCGAAGGTTCTCATGGACGGTCGGCAGGTAATCCTCATCGATCAGATCAGCTTTGTTGACCGTGACCATCGAGGGGATATAGACGCGGTTGTCCATCATCCCATCGACCAGCTCGTCGATCGAAGGGTCGCCACGAACCGTGATCTCGGCGTTGACGTAGCCGTTCTGTCGCAGGACTTCCTTGATCGTGTTTTCGTCGAGGCTGACGCTGTCGCTTTTGTTGACCTGAATCCCGTTTTTGTGTCGCTGCCGGATGTGGATGCTCGGCGGCTCGGTGTCCAGCCGGATGTTGTTGTTGTAGAGCTCCTGGCGGAGTCGTTCGTACTGGTCGATCTCGAAGACCGAGAGCATGAAGACGGCGAGGTCGGCGGTGCGGACGACCGACAGCACCTCTTGGCCGCCACCGCGACCGTCGGCCGCGCCTTCGATCAGTCCCGGCACGTCGAGGATCTGGATGTTCGCGCCGCGGTATTTGAGCATCCCGGGGTTGACATCCAGCGTCGTAAACTCATAGGAGCCGGTTTCGCTGTCGGCGTTGGTCAGCGCGTTGATCAGTGTCGATTTGCCGACGCTGGGGAACCCGACGAGGGCGACGGTGGCGTCGCCGTGTTTCTCGACGGCATAGCCGCCACCGCCGCCGGCAGAGGACTGGTTTTCGAGTTTTTCTTTCTTCTCGGCGAGTTTCGCCTTCAGTCGACCGATATGGGCCTCTGTCGACTTGTTGTACGGGGTTTCGGCGATCTCCTCGCGGATCGATTCGATCTCCTCCTCCAGTCCCATTATCGGTCAGTGGGCCATTGCCGTCGAAAAGGCTGTTCATTCGGCGAGTCGTGGTCTGGCTCAGCGCTCCAACAACCCCAGTGACACACGAATCGCGTCATCGATATCGGCCAACTGGCTATCAGTCACATGGCCGAAGTGATCGGTGATCCGTTTCTCGATATCGACTGTCCGGATCTGATCGAGTTGGACATGAGAGTCAACTTCGAGTTCAGCCATCGATCTAGGGAGGTTGACGTGAAACGGATACTCAGTATGGCCCTTCGAGAGCGGTGCAACAATTGTCGTCGGAGAAAACTTGTTTCCAGTATCGTTTTGAATCACGACGGCTCGACGTGATTTATACAGTTCACTACC
Organism: Halonotius roseus; assembly: GCF_006861655.1. Classification (GTDB taxonomy): domain Archaea; phylum Halobacteriota; class Halobacteria; order Halobacteriales; family Haloferacaceae; genus Halonotius; species Halonotius roseus. The sequence goes on from NZ_SESI01000001.1 coordinate 699,244, forward strand.
CCGGGAATCGTCATCGTCCGGGCCGCCGAGGTCAACGCGGACGATATCGCCACGGCGAACCATCAGCTGTCAGTCGGTGGCTCGCCAAGCTGTTCAGTCGCCTCCGCGGATGCCGCCGCCCACGCAGCAGCCGTCTCAGCGGCATCCTCAGCGTTGGCCTGATACGCCGCAGCCAGTTCGTCATCACTGGGACCCATCTCGTCGTCGATCGCCGCTTGGACGAGTTGCGAAAGGTTGCGGTCGGTGGCGTCGATCCACGTGGCCTGATCTTCGCGGATTGTAATATTCTTGCGTTCCATACTTGTGTGTATTAGGTGTGTATTAAAAACAGTAACGGCGAGTACGAGCCAAAGTACTGTGTGTAGTAGATAACACGGTCAAAAAAGCAACCCAACCACACGAGAGAGTCCGAACAATGACTTCGATATCATTATACGCTATCCGCCTAACATTCAGACGAGCTGATATGCCGAACCCAACCCGACTGCGTGACAGCACGCAGATCGAACTCCCCTGTCGTTCCTTGGAAGGAATTCAGGATGATCTCGAAGCCGAGCACACGGTCACTGTCGTTCAGCCGGAAGGCCAACAGTGCCGGATCATCGGCAGCCCGATCGAGATCAAAGCCGCCAGCAACTTCCTGAGCCGACACGGGATCACGCTGCCATAACCGCCGAGACCACGCTGTTGCTTCCGAAGCGTGTTTTACGCTGTATCTACTAGTACACCTATGGACGAGACGCCGGGACTCAGCGAGCAGTACCGCAAGGCAAGCCCGTGGCCGCTATTTATCGCCCTCGGCGTCCCGATCTCCGAGATCGGCCTCGTTTTTGACGTGCTGCCGGTTGCCGTCGGCGGCCTGCTGTTGTTCTGTGGCTGTATCGCCGGCATGCTTCAGGAAGCCGGCTACGTCACGGCCCCGTGGCGTGCCCTCGGGGCGATGGCACTGCTGTTGTTCGGCCTTGGCGGGGCGATCCTCTATGTCAACCCGCAGGTCGGTGCCGACATGACGATGCGGGCCTACGCCGTGTTGGCCAGCGGGGCTGTTCTTGTCGCCGGCGTGATCGCCGGCACGCTGCTCGTTCCGAAACGACAACGGCCAGCGTAAGCCGATCCGAACCGGAAACCTATTTGTGCGCCCTGAAGTATCTCGTGGTATGGAAACCAAGATCTTCGATCGAGAAACGATGCTCGATCTGGTGGTCAACTTCATCCCGCTGGGGATTATTCTGTTTTTCATCGGGGTCTTCGTCGTGGTCATGCCCTGGGGGTTCGATGTCAGAACCTCCGGGGTGATGCTCGGCCTGATGATCGTCCCGTTCGTCGCCTTGGCAGTCCTGACGTATCTCTCGGCGAAGGCGATCGCCGGCGATGAGAAGACAAAACCGGTGTACGCACAGGGGCAAGCCGGGCTTGAAGAGGCTGAACCGGAACATCACGGCGACGACGAGTCAGCCGAGACGGCTGCTGACGCCGTCGACGCTGGTGACGGTGGGGATGACGACGCCGAGGACGCTGCCGAGGATGAAGATTCGAAGGACGTTGACGACGAAGACGGTGCCAAGGACGCCGACGACGATGGGGCTAACGACGTCGACGACGCCGAAGGTACTGACAGCGACAGTGCCAGCGACACCGACGAGGACGCTGACACCGAGACAACAAAACCCGAAAGCGACGACACCGACGACGAGCCAACTGACACCTAACCGTTACCGGACGTTTGTAAACTCGAAGCGCGCGCCGCCATCGAAACTATCGGTGAGTTCGACCTCCCAGCCGTGGGCTTCGGCGATCTGTTTGACGATCGGGAGTCCGAACCCGGTGCCGTCCTTGCGGGTTGTCTCGCCGGCATCGAAGACAGATTCCCGACGACCCTCCGGAACCCCCTGACCGTCGTCTTCGACGAAGAAGCCGAAGGTGCCGCTATCGGGCGCGCGCGTGTTGGTGTACATCACATTCTTCAGACCGACACGGATCGTGATCGGCCCCTCGTTGTGGTCGATCGCATTCCGAAAGAGGTTCTCGAAGACGTGTGACAGCCGATTAGGATCGCCGTGAACCGTGAAGTCGTCAACGATACGGAGTTCAGCGTTCGGGCTCTCGATCAGCTCCCAGCAGTCGTTGACAAGGTCGGTGATCTCGACGGGCTCCATGTTGTCGACGGACTGCCCCTGTCGGGCGAGCATGAGCGTATCCTCGATGATATCCTCCATCCGGTCGAGGGCGTCGATGACGGTCGCAAGATGTGGGCTATCGCAGTTCTCTTGGGCGATCTCAAGCCGCCCTTGGGCGATGTTCAGGGGATTTCGGAGATCATGAGAGACGATATGCGAAAACTCCTCAAGTCGCTCGACCTGCCGTTCGAGCTCCTCTTCGCGCTGGCTGCGTTCGATCTCATAGCCGACCCATTGGGCCAGCGTCTTGACCGTGAGCTTCTGGGCTTCGATCAGCTCCGGATCGCGGGATTCGTTCCCGGCAAAACACAGCGAGCCATACACCTCATCGTCGACGGTGATCGGCGCGCCGATGTAACACGCCAACCCGAGTTCGGTATACACCGGAAGCTCGGAGAGTGCCTCGTCGGCTCCCGCATCACTGATGGCGACCGGCTCGTTTTCGGCCATCGTCAGCTGACAGTAGTTGTCGGACAAGGGCGTCGTTTGGCCGACCGTGATCCCCTCATGATCGCCCGCAACCGCCAGGATTTCAACATTGTCGTCTTCGATCCGTGTGGCGTACGCAAACGGATAGCCGAGATCGGCGGTGCCGACCTCAAGGGCGCGATCAAGCTTCTCCGTAAAGGAAAGATCCGACTGGTTCGTGATCGAGTACAGCCGCGAGATTGCCGCCGTCGACTGCCGCCATGGATCCGAGGAGTGGTGAGCACTGGTTGCGCCGCCGACCATCTCGATCCGGGTGGTCAACAGCTCCGCCTGGCTGTCATCGTCGGTTTTTGGCACATAATCGGCCCCCGCAGCCAACACCTTGTTGACGACATCGATATCCGCCGGAGAGGCAAACAGCAAGATCGGCAGCTCCGGAGCCCGCTCTCGCATCTGTGAGAGAAACTCGCCGATGTCGGTATCCAGTGGTGGCTCAACAACAAGACAGTCCGGCTGCTCCGCGTCGTAGGCCCGCAAGCCGCCCGCGGTCGTCTCGGCTGTGGTGACCGAGAACTCGTGGTCTGCGGTCGCCGGCTCGACCCCGTTGGTAAGTACGTCGGGCGGATCGGCCGTCCCGACATAGAGCACGCGAAGCGTTGGCATTGCCGAAATTATTGAATGACTACTAATAAGAGTGTCTACACAACCGACGCCCGACGGCAGGACGCTTAGTACAGCCTGTCGAGGGCAGCCGTCACCGCATCAGCGGCCGCCCGCACGTCCGACAGCCGGACATACTCCCGGTCGGCGTGGGCGACCGCCCCCTCGTCGTCGGCCAACACGCCCGGCCCGAAGACGACCGTCGGCGCGGTCGGCGCGAAATGTGAGGCCTCCGTTGCCGCCCCGAAAGCCCGCACGTCGCCGCCGCTGGCGATCCGAAGCGCGTCGACGATGGCGGCGTCGCGGTCGGTGACAAAGGGGTCGGGAAATGGTGTCTCCGGATCGATGAGATCGACCGCGACGGACTGTTCGTCGGGTGCCTGCTCGGTGAGATGTGTCGCCAGCGACGCCGCAAACTCCTCGCTTGTCTCCGGCGGGACGCTCCGGCGATCGACGGTGAGTCGGCACTCATCCGGGACGCGGTTCGGCGTGTCGCCGCCGGCAACGATCGTCGGGGTGAGCTTTGGATCGCCGAGGAATTCGTCGCTGTCGGGGCCGATCGTATCATCGTAGCTTGCCAGCCCATCCAACACATGTCTGAGGCCGAAAACAGGGTTGTCGGCGGCCGGAACGCTGGCCGCGTGGCCACCGGCTCCCATCACCGTGATCTCGGCTTCACACTGCCCGCGGGCGGCGACACAGACGTCGAGATCAGTTGGCTCGCCGACGATGTAGCCGTCGGCCGCAAGCGTGCCCGCGAGAGCGGCCGCCCCGATCTGGGTGGTCTCCTCGTCGGGCGTGATCGCCAGCGTGAGCGTGCCCTCGTCGGGGTCGGTTCGGAGGAACGCCGCGAGCAACGCGGCCAGCGGCCCCTTCGCGTCGCAGGCACCCCGCCCGCGGACGATCTCGCCGTCGCGCTCGTAGGGGACGTGCGGGGCGACCGTGTCGATGTGGGTGTTGAGGACGATGTGGGGGCTCGCAGGATCGTCGCTGTCGTCAGCAGCGTCGCCCGCGCCACGACTGACGAGCACGCTCCCGTGGTCGTCGATTCGGGGCGGGTGGCCCGCGTCGGTCAACGTCTCGACGAGAAGGTCACGCATCTCGTCGACGTGCTCGTGAGAGGGCGTTTTGACGGCTTGGGCGTGAAATTCCTCGATATCGAAGCCCATTGCTGCCTCACTCACTGTTCGACCCGCGTCACGTCGTCGAGCGTTTCGCGCCGTCGGACGACGCGGTCATCGCCGTCCTCAAGGGCGACTTCGGCGGGTCGCGGCTGGGAGTGGAACTGGCTGGCGAGTTCGTAGCCGTACGAGCCGGCGTTGCCGATAGTGAGGATATCGTCGCGCTCGGGCCGCGCGATGGGGCGGTCAGTCGCAAACACGTCCGCGCTCGTACAGACCGGGCCGCCGACGGTGACCGGTTCGGCCTCGCGGTCGGGCGCGCTGACGTTGCGCATGGGGTGGTAGGAGCCGAACATCGCCGGCCGGATGAGCGTAGCGAGGCTGGCGTCGACGCCAACGACGGTCGCGGTCGGGGTTTCCTTGATCGTGTTGACCGTCGTCAGGATGAGGCCGGCGTCGGCGACGATGTAGCGGCCCGGCTCCAATTTGAGCTGGGCGTCGATCTCGCCGACCGCCGCTCTGACCATTTCGGCCGTTTTGTCGAGATCGAGTGGGGGTTCGTCCTCGCGGTAGGGGACGCCGAACCCGCCGCCGATGTCGACGAATTCGAGGTCGCCGACGCGGCGCGCCATCTCGCCGACGCGTTCGATAGCCTCACAGTGGTCTTCGAGGTCGTCGGTCAGAACGCCGCTGCCGGCATGCGAATGGAGGCCGACGAGATCGAACTCCTCGCGGACGCGCTCGGCGACTTCCGGCACTTGCTCGTAGGGAATCCCGAACTTGGCGTCGTTGCCGGTGGCGACTTTCTCGTGGTGACCCGTCCCGATACCGGGGTTGATTCGGATGGCGATGCGGCCATCGTAGCCGCGCTCGGCCAGCCGGTCGAGCGTGTCGGTCGCGCCGATAGTGATCGTCAACCCCGGTGCGTCGTCGGCGAGATCGACGGCGTAATCGAGGTCGTGATCCGGTGGGTTGACCGCAGTGTACTGGAGGGTGTTGGGGTCGGCTCCCGCGTCGATTGAGCGTTGGAGTTCACCCCACGCCGCACACTCGATGTCCGCGCCAACATCGAGCAGCGCGGAGAGGACGGACTGGCCGGTGTGGGCCTTCGCGGCGTACATGACGTGAGCGTCGGGAAACGCCGCCGAGAACCGCTGGTAGTTCGCCTGCACGCGGTCGAGATCGATCACGTACAGCGGCGTGTCGTGGGTCGCCGCGAGCGACCGAAGCTGCTGGTCGTCCCAGTCGGCCAGCCGGCGGACGGGCGGAGAGTCGGCGAGATCGGGTACAGCCATTACCTGTTGTGGGGGCGGTCAGCGATTCAATGCTTTGGTTCGGGTCGTCGTAATTCGCAGATGCGAAGTTGCGGTCGAAAAGAGTGTAGAAAGCCCTCGACGCGCTCGACCACCGAAAGCCTCGCTCCGCTCGGCTTTCGAGGTTCTGCTCGCTTACGCTCGCAGAACTCCCGGGACTCGCTGCGCGCTTCGTCGCTCGCGGTGCTCGCTCCTGCAGTGCTTGCGTCGTCCGGGTTCGTCGGGCGCGTCTCGCCCTTTCAGTCTACCAGAAGCGGAGCTTCTGGTCGCCCGAAAATCTTCGATTTTCGCAGGCCGCCAGGGCGTGGTTTGGTCGGGCAGTCGACCCAGCCAGATGGCTGTTGGTCTCTAAACACCACCCGGTGCCCGAGTGGTAGCTCACCCTACCCGGAGGCGTTGGCGGGCTCGTAGCTGATCGATGGTTGTTGGCCGGGTTCGACCGGAATGCGGGCGATCTCGGTTCCGTCGGCGTCGGTGACGACGATATAGTAGGCGACATTCGGATCGTCAGGCGCGGGCTCGGTGTCGACGTTGTCGAGGTCGTCGGCGTCGCCGCCAGCGAGGAACTCTCGCACCGACTCGGTGTCGCCGAGTTCGACCGCCTCGCCGCTGGACGCGCTGACGAAGACGCTGCGACTGATGTCGGTGTTATCGACCGGGACGACCTTGCTGTGCCACCAGAGTTCGTCGTTGATGAACACCGGGATCGGTTCGACGACTTGGAAGTTGTCGCCCCAGCCGGTCTGGGAGTCCTCGCTGCGGACGATCCCCATCGCCCGCTCGGGGCCGGTCAGCGTCTCGCCTTCCGAACCGAAGTATCGGAGCTCGCCGGTCGCGGCGTCGATAAACCAGATCTCATCGAGCCCGCGGGTGTCCTCGCCGTACGGTTCCATCGCGGTCACGTAGCTCATCCGTTCGCCCTCTAAGTCGATCACGAACGGCTGGCTGTTGCCCGCGCCAGCCGGCAGCGTGGCGACCTCGACTTCGCCCGCGTGTTCGCCGACGACCTCAAGCTGGTTGATGATGCCGTTGCGGTAGCCGAGTGATTCCATCTGCCGGCGGCTGTTGTACAGCGGGTAGAGCCGCTGACCCTCAAGGATCTCGCTGGCTTGGGCTTCCTCAGGCGAGAGGTGATCGATAGTGCCGTTCGTGTGCAGCAGCGCGCCGCCGTCCCAGACCGGCACTGTATGCGGGAGCGGCGTCAGCCGCCACTCATGAACCGTCTTGGGGTAGTACATGTAGGCCTGCCCGTCGTGGGTGAACTCGACGGCATCATCGAAATACTGGGTGAGGTAGTCGGTCGTCCGGAGGTTCCACGCCGAGCCGCGATGAAGGTACATCCCCTCACCGATGGCGAACGTCTGGTTATCGTAGGCGGTGATCTCCCGATCCTCCATCCGCGTCATATCCGAGAGCAACACGCCGCGTTGGTTGCTCAACAGCTTGTTGCGGAAGCCGTCGGGTTCGATGGCGTACGACCACGCCAGCGAGCCGTCCTCGGCGCGGGCGATGTCGCTGGGGCCGAGTCGATGCGTGCGGTAGGAGACCGATCCTCTGGTCTGTACGTCGGCGACCGCCCGCGGCGCGATCCGGGGGTTCTCGGCGTTGACACGGGGGAACTCCTGGATTTGGTCGGCCTCACCCATCGTCTCCTGGGCGAGGGTTCGCTCGGTGACCATCCCTGCTGGCACCGAGTAGACAAAGCCGAGGAGCAAGCCAACGGTGAAGACGACGACAAGGAGCCCGAGTTTTTGATTCGCCGACGCCGACAACAACGGCGAAACGGTCGTCGACATCCCGTCGACCGGCGCGCCAGCGAGCGGGGGGAGAAACCACAGCGCGGTCGCGGCGACAACGGTTGTCCCGATGACGAGGAGGCCGAATGGGCTGTAGAGCGTTTGATACACGAGACCATGCAACAGCGGTCGTACCGCGTAGGCGACGGCGACGACCACCAGAAAGCCGGCAAGCCGCCTGCCGAGATGTCGTTGGAGGTTGACATCCGCAAAGCGGAGACCAAAGCGTTCGTTCACAGCGATTGTTGGCCGAGCCGCCTGTTGATTCTTTCTACTCTGAGGAGGCCAGTGAGTAGAGACACCGAGCAAGCAGGTGGGTCGGCCGATTGATCAGATCACGCCCTGGCGGACTGAAAGGGCGAGGCAGGGTCGGCGAACCCGGACGTTCACGAGAGCAGCTCTCGTGAGCCAACCAGAAATCTCTGCCCAGTAGGATCGATAGACTGCACTGGAATTCACTGTCGTAAGCGTCGCAGAATATTGTAGACGACGGCGATGAGAATTATCTCACGAAATTGGAGGAACCACGATCGAGCACTGACGCTCGTCGAGATGGTACGCTTGATGGCCGAGAACGCTGTCTCGGCCATCCAGCGCTGGCCATAGCCGGCGTCTTTGAGCCTACCGTTGTGTGCGCGGTCGTGGTCAGTGAACTCGCGGTATTTGATGACTGGCTCGATGCCAGCAGCGTTCAATTCTGTCCGAAACGGCATCGAATCGTAGCCTTTGTCGCCGAGTAGCCGCTGCAGGTCGCCCGCATTCCGGCGGGCGACCTGCCGGCCAATCGGATTGTCATCTTTCCCGCTAGTCGTGCAATGGACATCAGTAATCAACAACGAATCGATGTCCACGAGGGCTGTCACTTTCAGTGCTGAACGTTTGTAGCCACTGCGTTGGGCGTAGTGCTGGCTGATTTTCCCCCGAGAGAAGCCTGTCGCATCAACTGCTCCATCATACGAACCCTGCTGGCCCGTCAGCGCCAGCAGGGTTCGCCAGTGACTCATTGGGAGTTGTTTGAACCAATCACACAGCGTCGTGAAATGAGGCGGATACCGTAAACCAAGCTCTGCGAGAATTCCCGGCATCTCGCTCAACAAATCAACTGTCTCTCGGTACGATTTGCCGAATTTGATGCGAACGCAGTGTAACGCTAGCATTGTCCACTCTGCGAACCGGCCGCCACCACTTGGGGCGGCCGGTTCGCTTGGATCTGCGACAATCATTTGAGCTAGCCTCACGCACTCTCTGGTGAAGCAACGGATTTCCGATTTCATTTCATCCGTTGCTTCGCTCCCAATAAAATTAGCCTATCCGCTCCGCCAGCTAGCGATTCTACTGAGCAGAAATCTCCGATTTCTGGTGACGACGCAAGCACTGCAGGAGCGAACGCAGTGAGCGACGAAGTCGTTCGAAAATCGAAGATTTTCGTGATGACGAGAGAGCTTGCTCTCTCGAACCACGCGCAGCGAGTCCCGGGAGTCGAGCCTGCCGAGGGCTTTCTAAATCTATTCGTCGTACACAACTACGGATCTGAACACGACGCCGTAGCGTTACTCCCGCAACGCGTCTTCCTGCTGGGTCGCTTCCAGCGTGTCCTCCTCAACGTCGGTGGCGACGACCGCCGGCTTGTACGCGCCGCCCTCAAAGAGGTCGTGCTCGCTGACGGAGGATTCGACGAACCGAGTGAACGCGCGGCGTTCCGAGGGCAGGTGGCCGTAGATGACCTCCTCCTCGACGAGATCGTAGACCGGGATCCGCGGCGTCAACAGCGTATTCTCGCCGATAATCGAGTGTTCGCCGATCTTGAAGCCCGACGTGACGCGGCAGCCCGCACCCAGTGAGACACCGTCTTCGATGATGACGGGCGCGCCTTCGACCGGTTCGAGGACGCCGCCGATCAGCGTGTTCGCACCGAGTTTGACGTTTTGCCCGAGTTGGGCGCACGACCCAACCGTGTCGCAGGAGTCGACGAGCGTGCCGTCGCCGACGTAGGCACCGATGTTGACGAAGGAGGGACTCATCATGATGCAGTCCTCGCCGAGGTAGGCACCGCGGCGGATCGTCGTTCCGTCGGGCGTGTTGCGCGTGCCGCGCTCGGCGAGGTCGTCGGTGCGACGCAGCGGGAGGACGTCGTTGTAGCTGACGCCGCCGTACTCCTGTGGTTGGTTGTGTCGGAGGGTGAAATTGAGGAGAATCCCCTCTTTGACCCACGCGTTGGCCTCCCACGAGGTCACGCTGTCGCCGGTTTTCTCGGCGGCGCGCACCTCGCCGGCTTCGAGGGCTTCGAGGAAGGCCTCAAGCGTGGCGAGATCGTCGTCGGTCGCGTCGTCAGCGGTGAGACCGTCATCGTAGCGGTTCCAGAGAGCCGTAATCTCGGATTCGAGTGTCATAGGGAAGCTCTCTCGCTGAGGGGTTTGTATCCGATGGTTTTCGGCAACACAGCGGTCATTACCGACCGGAAGTCTAGAGAGTCTTCGAACGGAGTCCAAACGGAACCTGACAAACCCTCATATAGCGACGAGGCGATAGGTGTGATATGAACGGTACCGCGGTGACCACGCTGACAAGCCAGCACAGGCGGTCGAACATCGCAGAGGGAGCTGTGACCCATGACCGATAGCCCGACACGCCGAGGGTTCCTCGGCACGGCCGCGACAGCAGCAGCCGTCGGGCTCGCCGGCTGTACCGGTGGTGGTGGCGGCAACGGCGACGACGAGGCCGGCGTCGCCCTCGCCGACCATCCGCTGGGCGAGGATCTCGATCGATGGCCGCATCTCGGCCCCGATCCCTTCGAGGCACCCGCGACGCTCGTGGTGCTCGACGACCCCTCGTGCTTGCGGTGTGCGACGTTCCACCAGAACACGATCACCGAATTGGAATCCAGCTACGTCGCCGACGGCGACCTCGCTATCGCCGTCCGGCCATACCCCGTCGTCTACCCGTGGGGCGAGCCGGCGGCCCACATCTTGGAGGCGACGATCCCCCGCGACGAGGGCGTTTTCTGGGATCTACTGGAGCACTATTTCGCCGACCAGGACGCCTTCAACACCGACAACGTCCGCAGCCGAAGCGAAACGTGGCTCGACGAAAACACCGATCTCGACGCGGCCGCCGTCATCGACGACGCCGATTCCGACGCCGCGACGAGCCGAATCGAGGCGACACTTTCAGCCGGCGAGGAAGCCGGTGCTGGCAGCGTCACGCCGGCAACGTTCGCGTTCGTCGACGGCACGCTCCGAACGTCGCTGAACGGCAGCGTCAGCACGAACACCGTCGAAACCGCCCTCGAACTCGGATGAGCCGACTCACGACGCGGCTCGGGCGACGACTGCCGACGCGCCGGAGTGACCTCCGGCTGGTCGGGCGAACCCTCCGGCTGGTGTTGTCGATCCCGGCGTATGCGGTCTTCGCGCTGCTCGCCGCGTGGTTGTCGCTGACGCTGTTCGCCCTCTCACAGAACCTCACGCTGACGGCCGACCTGATCGTCGGCGGGTCGCTGCCGCTGGCGGACCGGATCGTCCTCGTCGTCGAGCAGTACCCCTTCATCGGGACGACCTACGGCGTCGTCGACGGGATCGCGCTGCTCGTCGTGGTGACGCTCGTCGGGAGCAACCTCGCGCTCGTGGCCTATCACGTCCGCGAGCACGACCTCTCGGCGGCCGGCAGCGGCGGCAGCGCGGTCGGCGTCCTCCTCGGGATTCTCGGGGCGGGCTGTGCGGCCTGTGGCTCGGCGGTTCTGCTGGGCGTGCTCTCGCTGTTCGGCGCGAGCGGGCTCGTCCTCCTGTTGCCACTGGGCGGGCTCGAACTCTCGCTGTTGGCCGTCGTCGCGCTGCTGGTGTCGACCTACTGGCTCGCCGACGGCATGCGCGGCGGCGAAATACGGGGCTGTCCGGTCGCTATCGAGTGATCGGGCTGTGTAGATAGCAAATCTCGACACCACCCGAATCAGTCGATCCAGAAGGCGTCGATCCGCTCGTCAAGACGGGTGAGGACGGTAGCGAGTACGTCCCGCCAGTCGTCGGCATAGGTCTCGTCGCTACCGGGGGTCGCTGCATCCGGCGGCGGGTGGAAATGCTCGCGGGCGTTGTGGTCGTTCGGGTGTCGATCCCAGCGGCACGCCCACGAATCACCGCGACGGTACTGTTCGGCGTAGTGGATGCTGAAATCGTCGGTCTCGAACCAGCGGATTCGGAGATACGCGCGGTCGATGCCGCCCGGAAAGTAGCCGAGGTCGTAGTCAGCGATGACGGCGTTCGGCGCGTACGCAGGCCGCCGTTCGACCCGCTCGAAGCGAGTGCTGCCACGGAGTCGAGTCGCAATCCGATCAAGGATCGTCGCGTCGATAGGGCCACGACTCGGCGGGTCGGCCGGCTCTTCAGACATCGATTGAGTGTGGGGTGTCGACGCCGGCCGAGTCGCCACGGCGGGCCGCATCGAGCAGTGCCGCGCGGCGTTCGAGCGTTTCCCACTCTGTGAGGGCTTCCCACGCCGCTTCTGTTGAGGTGGTTCGACTCGCGTCGACGAGCGAGACCTCATCAGGGGAGTCAGCATCGAAGCGGTCTCTGTAGGTGTCGATCTCGTCGATCACGTCCGAAAGCAGGTCGACGAGTTCCGCTTCGGAATAGTCCTCGCGGATTTGGTTAATGCGTCGCCACTCGAAGTACGCGTCGTTGCGCTCATAGCGGGCTGGCCGCCCGTCGTAGCGACGAACCATCCCCATCTCGGCGAACCACGCGAGGTAGTCCCGTGCGGTTTCGGTATCGCAGTCGGCACGGTCGGCGATGGTTGAGACCTTCGTCGGCGTCCGGATCGCGGTGACGGTATCCAGGAGTCGCTCGCGGATCGATCCGCCGGTGAGCAGTGTATCGGGCGATTCGAACGCGGAGCGATCTGGCGGCGACCCGTCGCCGTCGTAGGCGTCGTCGGGAATATCTGTGAGATCCATGCTTATGACTCCGTGGGCCAACATACGACGCAAGCAGACATATATCTACTGCTGACTGAATTATTTCGGCGACGACTACGCGTCGTCGATAACTTCGAAGAAGTCGTACCACCCCGGCTCACGGCCAGCTAGCCAGGCGGCCGCATCCAGCGCGCCCTCGGCGAAGATGCTGCGGTCGCCAGCGCGATGTGTCAGCGACAGCGTCTCGTTACTGCCGCCGAGCAAGACCTCGTGTTCGCCAGCGATGTCGCCAGCGCGGCGGGCGTGAACACCGATCTCGTCGGCCGACCGCGGGGCATCACCCTCGCGGCCGTGGACGCGCTCGTTGAGGTCGTTGCGGACGCCTTCAATGTCATCGAGGAGCGTTTTGGCCGTCCCGCTGGGCGCGTCGCGTTTGGCGTTGTGGTGGGTCTCGGTGAGTTCGATATCGGCGTCAGGGAGGGCGGCGGTCGCCTCCCGCACAGCGAGCCGCAGGGCGGCGACGCCACGAGAAAAGTTCGAGGCTTTCAGCACTGCTGTCGACTCGCTGGCGGCGTGCAGGGCCTCAAGTCCGTCATCGTCGAAGCCGGTCGTCCCAGTCACGAGGGCGACGCCGTGATCGGCGCAGGCGTCGGCGTACCTGAGGGCTGATTCGGGGCCAGTGAAGTCGACGACGACATCGGGTTCGTGGTCGGCCAACAGGTCAGCAAAGTCATCGGTTGAGTCGACGTCGACGCCCGAAATCGGTTCCGCGACTGGGCTACGGTTGACCGCGAAGGCGACCGCGATGTCGTCGCGGTCGGCCGCAGCGGCCAGCACCTCTCGGCCCATCCGCCCGGCCGCGCCCGTGACGGCGATCTCGGTCATTCGGTCGTCGCCTCCGCGTCAACATCGGCAGGGTCTGCAAGCTCGCTGTCGAGTTCGTCAAGTCGCGCCTGGAGTTCATCGCGGTGCTCCTCGGAGAGTTCGGTCAGCGGCGAGCGGATGCGCTCGGGCGCGTAGCCACGCATCGCCATCGCGGCTTTGACCGGAATCGGGTTGGTCTCGACGAACAGCTGGCGGGTGAGCGGCCCGAGTTCGTGGTGGATCGCGCGGGCGAACGCGTAGTCGCCCTCCAAAGCCGCCCCGACCATCGCACAGGCGCGTTCGGGTTCGACGTTGGCAACGACGCTGATCGCGCCATCGCCGCCGGCTGCGAGAATGGGGAGGGTCATCCCGTCGTCGCCGGAGAGGATGGCGAACTCTTTGTCGCGTGTGCGCTCGATGACCTCAGAGATTCGGTTGAGATCGCCCGAGGCGGCTTTGTAGCCCGCGATGTTCGGGTGGTCGGCGAGGTCGACGGCCGTGTCGACGGCGATGTTGCGGCCGGTGCGGCTCGGGACGTTGTAGATGATCTGCGGGAGGTCGACCGTGTCGGCGATTTCCTCGTAGTGCTCGTACATGCCCTGTGGTTCGGGTTTGTTGTAATAGGGCGAAATGAGCAACAGGGCGTCCGCGCCGGCATCGGCGGCCTGCTGGGAGAGGTCGAGGGCTTCGGCCGTGTTGTTCGAGCCGGTGCCCGCGATGACGGGGACATCCTCAACGGCGTCGACGACGGCTTCGATGACCTCGACGTGTTCGGCATGAGAGAGCGTCGCGCTCTCGCCGGTCGAGCCCATGGGAACGAGGCCGTCGACGCCGGCAGCTTCGAGCCGTTGGGCGTCTGCTCGCAGTGTTTCGGTGTCGATCTCGTTGTCCGCGGTAAAGGGGGTCACCATCGCCGGGAAGACCCCGCTGAAGTCGATCTGTGTCATGGTAGTGGTGGATGGGGTACGCTGTGTATGGTCGTGAGACTGTGCGAGATGAGTAAAAAGGCCCGAAACGGGTCGCCACACCCGCGACGAGCGATCAGACTGCGCGCTTCTTCGGACGAGCGGGTCGCACTGCTATCGAAGCGTCGTCGACCGTGGTGATAGCAGTGTGGTTCACACCGAAGTATGTGCAGTAACCGAACTTAGGCGTTGTGTCTGCAGTTTCCACAGCGAGAAACACCGGGCATCGGGCCCGAATCAGCCAGCCGACCAGCCGCCGTCCTGGCGGACTGAAAGGGCGAGACGCGCTCGACGAACCCCGGCGACGTAAGCACTGCAGGAGCGAGCGTAGCGAGCGACGAAGCGCGCAGCGAGCCGCGGGAGTCGAGCGCGTCGAGGGCTTTCTACCAATCTACAGAAACAGCAGAGTCGACACCGACGACCGATTATTGTGGGTCAATCGAATCGAGCCGCTCCATCTCCTCGTCAGTTAGCGACAGGTGAGACGCAGCGACGTTGGCTTCCAGATGCTCGACGCTCGACGTACCCGGAATCGGGAGCGTCACGTCCGAGTGCTCCAACAGCCACGCCAGCGCGATCTGGTGGGCGGAGGCGTCGTGGGCGTCGCCAATGTCGGCAAGCACGTCGTTAGCGGCCTCGTCGTCGACGCCGTACAGCGGCCCCCACGGAATGAATCCGATGTCGTCGGCTTCACACGCCTCCAACACGGCTTCCTGCTCGCGGTTGGCGACGTTGTAGCGGTTCTGCACGGTAGCGACATCCACAATATCGCGGGCTGCATCAAGCTGCTCGACGCTCACGTTCGAGAGGCCGATATGACCGATTTGGCCGGCGTCTTTCATCTCGGCGAAGGCGTGAATCGAGTCCGTAAACGGCGTGTCGGGATCGGGCCGGTGGAACTGATAGAGATCGATCTGATCGACCGAGAGCCGGTCGAGGCTACAGAGGACTTGGTTGTGGAGGAACGCCGGTTTGCCGTGCGGAAGCCAGTTGCCGTGGCGACTCCGCAGCAACCCGGCTTTCGAGGCGACGACCACGTCATCGGTGCCGTCGGCACCATCGCCGCCCTCACCAGCACCGTTGCCAGCGCGGTCGCCGAGTTCATCACCGAGGAGTCGCTCGCTGACACCCGGGCCGTAGGAGTCGGCCGTATCGATGAAGTCGACGCCGCAGTCGACCGCCCGGCGGATCACCTCGCGGGCTGCTGGCTCATCAGCGGGCGGGCCGATGATGTCGTCGCCGGTGAGCCGCATCGCGCCGAACCCGAGGCGGTTGACGGTGAGGTCGCCGCCGATCTCGAACAGTTCGCTCTCGTTGGATGGTGTAGTCACACCTGAGCGTTCGACTGCCGTCGACAAAACATCGGGGGCGTCAACTGAGTAGTATTCAGCTTCGGAGTTACGGAGGAGGAATCAGTGTAGAAAGCCCTCGGCTGGCTCGGCTCCCGGGACTCTCACGGCTCCCGTTGGTCGCCGTTCGAGCGAACGCGGTCTCCCTGCGGTCGACCGCGCACTCGCTTCGCTTCTCGGTCACTTCGTTCCCTGCGGTGCTTGCATCGTCCGGGTTCGCCGAGAGAGCCTCGCCCTTTCAGTCCGCCAGGGCGTGGTTTGGTCGATTAGCCGACCCGCCTGGTTACCTACTCGTTTCTAAACATCTCCGCCGGCAGACGGATCTCGCTGTCGACGCCGACCGATGATCTGATACACACATCAGCCATCCAGCCGGTATGGAACATGCGACCGACGACCTCGCTGCGGTCGCCGCCGAGGCCGTCGAAGCCAGCGGCGAGTACCTTCGGGAGGCGTTCAGAAACGGATCGGTCGACGGCGAGTTCAGCAGCACAGATGTCAAGGCCGCCGCCGACCGCGAGGCCGAACGGCGGATCCAAGCAGTGATCGACGGCCACTACCCCGACCATGCGTTTCACGGCGAGGAATCGGGCCGGATCGGCGAGGGCGACTACCGGTGGGTCGTCGACCCCCTCGATGGCACCAATAACTTCGCCAGCGGCTACCCGAAGTTCGCCACCGCCGTTGCGGTGCTCTACGAGGACGAGCCGGTGGCGACAGCGATCTACGAACCACTGCCCGACGATCTGTATCTCGCCGAACGCGGCGGCGGGGCAACGCTGAACGGCAAATCGCTGTCGGCCACCACGTCACTCTCGCTGGAACACGGAACGGTCGCACTCGTCGTTGGGCTCTCGGTTGCAACCGACTCCGACGGGCTGACGCAGGTGCGACAGCTCGAATCAGCCCTCCGAGAGCAGTGCAAACGCGTTGTGACTACGTGGGCCCCCTGTGTCGACTGGGGACTGTTGGCCCGCGGCTCGATCGAGGGATTGGTCTGTGTCCAGCCGGAGCTCTACGAACAGCACGCCGGCAGCCTGCTGGCCGCCGAAAGCGGCATCGTCGCCGACGACACGGTCGCCGAGGACGGCCGCTACGTCGGGAGCCCGGATCAGTCGACAACCGCGACGCTGCGATCGATCGTCGACAACGTAGCGACGGGCGAACCCGACGATCCAAACAGGTAGCCTGCGGGCCTGATGGGAGCTACAACGCGCTTAGAAACGGTTTAGTACGATCGAGACCATCAAGCAGATATGCCGAGTCGTCGCGCGTTCCTCGCTTCAGTCGGTGGTATCGCCACGCTCGCGGGCTGTACCGCCGGGCGCAACCGACCGGCGTCGACACCTCCAAACGAAACGACCGACCAGTCGGCGACAGTCGACGACGATGAGGGGATCGTCGAGCCGAAACGCGGGCCAACCGGGACGGTACGGCAGTTCTACCGCGCGCTACTCGCCGAGAACGTCAACGCGCTGAACGCGACGATCGTCCACCCCAAATCGCCGACCTATCCGGTAGAATCGGAGCACGTCCCACCAGCGGCGTTCGCCGAGTTCGAGGACATACAGATCGCCAGCGTCGAGGAGGTCTCAGTTCAGGATCTGGTCGTCCAACGGCTTGGAAATCCAATGCGGCTGGGAGATTGGAAGGAGGCGATGGACGCCGATAGCGTACAGTACGTCCACACAACATTTTACGTCACAAAACCCGACGACGAGGGATCCTACGAGGCCAACACGGTCGATTACACCGTTGAGGACGACGGGTGGTATGTGCGCTACGACGCCAGCAAAGCAACCCACGGTCAGGCTGGTTCCTGACACGGTAGTGGGTGATATTGGGACTTATACGCCCGCTACACGTACCGATTAGCATGTATACTGAGCGTTGCCGACAGGAGGCCTGGCGATGAACGCGCTCAACCCACGGATCCGGATCATCTGGGTGCTCCGATCGCTGCTCGGCGCGCTCATCCTCGGCGGAGCAGCTACCGGAATCGCCGTGTTTCGCTCGGTGTCGCTTTCGATCCCAGCCGGGCTGACCGCGCTGTTTGTCGTGCTCGGCGTCATCCACGCGATCCTGCGGTATCGTAACTGGGGATACGTCGTCAACGATGACGCGCTCTATCTCGAACGCGGCGTCCTCACGGAGGTTCGCACCGAAGTTCCGCTCGTTAGAATCCAACACGTCGACTCCCGGCGGTCGGCCTTCGAGCGACTCGTCGGCCTCGCCAGCACCGTCGTCTACACCGCCGGCTCCCGCGGCGCGGATGTGACGATCCCGGGGCTGACACCCGACGACGCAAGCGATCTCCGGGAGCGGCTCAAGGGGCTGGCCATCGACGCCGACGGGGAGGACGCGGTGTGAAGTTAGCCCCGCTGTCGGTGCCGTATCGCGCCCTCCAGAAGGCCGGCCGGCTGGCGATCACGCTTGTCGTTCTTGGCTCTGTCGGCACCGGGGTTGGCTTCGGTGGCGCGCTGGTGGTCGCCGGCGTCGCCGGTGCCATCGCGCTCGCACTCGTCTACGAGTTCGCCTACTACCGCCGGTATGAGTACACGTTCACCGAGGATACCTTCGATATCGAGTCCGGCGTGCTCAACCGCCGGGAGCGTGAGATCCCCTACGGTCGGGTGCAGAACGTCGACATCAGCCGCAACGTCGTCCAGCGACTGCTTGGCCTGTCGGCGATCGATATCGAAACCGCCGGCGGCGGCTCGACGGAGGCGGCGATCAGATACGTGACCGCCGATGCGGCGACGACGATCCAAGACGAGATCCGTCGCCGCAAGCGCGGGGATGATCAACAGCGACGCACGGCTGCCGAGGCAGCCGACGACACAGAAGGAGCCGCCGCTAGCGGTGACAGCGACGAAACCGACAACGCGGCAACACGCGAGTTCGACGAACCCGACGAGGAGCTGTTGTTTGAGATCTCACCGAGCGAGTTGGCGTTGGCAGGGGTGCTCTCGTTCGACCCGCGGGTTCCAGGGCTGTTGTTTGCGCTCTTTACCGGGTCGATCCCGTTTGTCTCGCCGGTCGTCCCGGAGCCGGCGGCTGTCGCAACCACGGGGCTGGATCCAACGCTCGTGTTGTTCGTTATGGGCGCGGTGTTGCTCGTCGGGCTGGTCGTCCTCTCGTGGGTTGTCGGCGCGGTCTCGGCGGTCGTCAACTACTGGGGATTCCGGCTGACGCGATCGGAAACCGAGCTTCGGTACGAACGCGGGCTGTTACAGCGGTACAGCGGGACGATCCCCTTCGAGAAGATCCAGACAGTGACGATCAGCGACAACCCCCTCAAGCGACGGGCGGGGTATGCGACACTGGCGGTCGAAACCGCGGGCTACGCGCCGGGGCAGGCGAACGAACGCGGCAGCGAGGCCGCCGTCCCGATCGCGGGCCAAGATCGGATCGAGCGGTTGGCCGAGGAGATCGACGGCTGTGAGGACGGCTCGTTCGATCGCCCACCAAAGCGGATCCGGCGGCGGTATCTCGCACGGTATCTCATCACCCTCGCCGGGGTGACCGGGCTGCTGTATGCGGGCAGCGTTGTCGTCGACGCGGCTGCCGGCCTGCCGTGGTATCTCCCGCTGGCAGGGATCATTCTCGCGCCGATCGCCGCCCACTACAAGTGGCTCCACCGGGGCTACCGGCTGGAGGCCGATCATTTCGTCACGCGAAACGGCGTCTGGAACCGTGAAACAAAGCGGGTGCCCTACCACCGGCTCCAGACCGTTATCGACAGCCGAACGCTGTTCCAACGCCGGTGGCGTGTCGCCACCGTCATCGCCGACACGGCAGGCTCGCTGTCGCTGCTCGGCAACGACGCCGCCGCCGTCGACATCGAGATCGACGATGCCGTCGCCCTCCGATCGGAGCTACGGGATCGCCTACAAGCGTCGCTGGCCGATCGGCGGCGACAGCGGGCAGGTGGGTCGGCAGCGACACGATCTGCGGCGACCCCCGCGGATGATGAGACGGCTGGAGATGATGGTACGACCGCAGCTGATGAGACAACCGTGGATAATGAGACAACCGCAGCCGCCGATGAATCGAGCGTTGCCAACGCCGAGCCAGCCGCGGACGACGACCATCGCAACGAGTCGTAATCGCACTGAATCCAACAACAGCGGACGTACTTGCAGAGTAATTAACAATTGAGTAGATATGTTATGTGAATACATCACATGAATTCTGCACGATCATCCGCCCGGGGTATCGTGTGCTCTCCGAGATGACAGCGCGGCATGACAGCTGAGCAGTCTGTTTCTGATCGATCTCGTGTGCAGAACGAAACTCGACCCAAGGGTTCGATCGAAAACCCACTTAGCCGCCGATTTAGATTCTGGCGTCGTCGATGACGGCCCGGAACTCCTTGGCGGTCTCGGTGATGGTCTCGAAGTCGCCGCGGGCGGCCGCATCATAGTCGACGAGCGCGCCGCCAGCACCGACGCATTCGGCTCCGGCCTCGATGTAGTCGCCGGCGTTGTCGGGATCGACGCCGCCGGTCGGCATCAGCGGGATCTGATCGAGCGGGCCCTTGATCGCGCCGAGATGGCCCGGCCCGAGCGAGGAGGCCGGGAACACCTTTAGCAGATCCGCGCCAGCCTCGTATCCCGTGATCGCTTCGGTCGGCGTCATGATCCCCGGCGCGACGAGCGTCCCATAGCGGTTGCAGGTGTCGATCACATCCTCATGCAGGCTCGGGCTAACAACGAAATCCGCGCCGCTGAGCATGACCGTTCGGGCGGTCTCGCTGTCGAGAACGGTGCCGACGCCGACGGCGATCTCCTCGTCGCCGAAGGAGGCGTCGAGTTCCTCGACCATGTCGGCAATGCCCGGCGTGTCGGCGGTGAGTTCGATCCCGCGGACGCCGCCGGCGACGAGCGCGTCGGTGATATCGATCAGCGTGTCGGCGTCGACCCCGCGGAGGACGGCGACGACACCGCTCTCGCGGAGCTGTTGGAACACGTCGTGTTTGGTGTGCATGCGTCATGTAGCGTCGCCCACCGTAGTAAAAACCGGGTTCGCGGCGATGGGTGATCGTGAGACCGCTCGATCGGTCGTAGTTGATATCAGCTCTGATACTTTGAGGCGTATTTTTAATACCGATCTGTACGCGATCACCTGTAGAGCCTGTGGCTGCTGGCCGCATACACAGGCCCCGTGCATCACGACGGAGCGCAACGGGTGTCACCAATCGCACGCTCCTCGTTCCTTTTGCTGTCGAGACCACCCACACAATGAGCGACAGCTGATAGGTGGGTACCACACACCGCCTGTCGGGAGCACCAAACGCAGCGCGAATGGATCTGTGCACAACAATCGTGGATGAAGGCGTTAGATTGATTACTATTGCTTCGAGTTGACAACCCGTATGAACAGTGGAGTCGGCGGAGTGGGGGCCGCCACCGACGGACGTGACAGCCAGCCAACCAACACAGCTGCGACGCAGACGGAGGGTCGATGATGAAGAAACCGACCGACTCAGCGTCCTTCAGCGACACCGAATCGGCGGTACTCGAAGCCGCCCTCCGCAACCCGGAGGCGACAAACGCCGAGATCGCCGAGGAGACCGGCACGCGGATCCCGGCCGTCCGGGATATCCGCAACGAGTACGAGGATGAAGTCGAGCTGCCGGATGACGCCGCTGAGGCAGGCGACGCGGTCGAGATCGATGCCGACGCCGCGGATCTCAGCGACGCACAGCTCGCGGTACTGGAAGCGGCAGCCAGCGATCCGTCGGCGACAAACGCCGAGATCGCCGAGGAGACCGGCAAGCGGATCACATTCGTCCGCGATACCCGCAACGAGTACGAGGATCAGGTCGATGTCGGCGTCGAGCCCGAAACCGACGACGCCGACGACACTGCGGGAGGTAGCGACGAGGTTGAGCTCAGCGATCTCCAACAAGAGATCCTCGATCTTGTTGCCGCCGATCCGACGCTGACAAACGCCGAGGTCGCCGAGGAGACCGGCGCGCGTGTGACCCTGGTTCGGGACACCCGCGCCGAACACGGCGACGGCGGCTTTGAGTTCGGCGGCGAGCCAGCCGACGACGGGGGCGACGCCACCGATGGAGCCGACAGCGACAGCGGTGCCGACGGCGATCTCCAAGCGCGGATTCAGGAACTCGCCGAGGAGAACCCCGAGATGACCTACAGCGAGATCGCCGCGGAGGTCGGCGCGCGCGTCCCGCTCGTCAGGGATACGCTTGCCGACTACGACTACAGCAGCGGCGGCGGGATCGAAACCGCTGACGACGGCGAGCTGCCACCCGGTGTCGACGCCAGCATGCTGTCGGACACCGAGCAGGCGATCCTCGAACTCGCCCAGGATGATCCCGAGCTCACCAACGCCGAGATCGCCGCCAAAACCGGCACCCACGTGGCGATCGTCCGGGACACCCGCGCCGAACACGAGCCCGGGAAGTCGGCCGACTACGGTGGGCAGGGAACTATCGAAGAAGACGACGAGGACGATGACGATGCCGGCACGGTCAGTGCCAGCACGGACGACCGAGAGTGGGATCCCGGCGAGCCGAGCGACCTCCAGACGGAGATCCTCAGACTCGCCTTGGAGAACCCTGAACTCACCAACGCCGAGATCGCCGCCGAAACCGGCGCGCGCGTCCCGGTCGTTAGAGACACCCGCGCCGACTACGCCGATCTCGAGCTGTCGGAGCTCGACGACGACGCCGGCGAGGCGACGGGCGAGTCATCGATCGACGTCGGTCCCGGCGAGCCGACAGCGGTTCAGGAGTCGATTCTGGCTGCCGCCGCCGAGAATCCGGACGCAACCAACGCCGAGATCGCCGACGACCTCGGCGTTCGCGTCACCCTCGTTCGGGATACGCGACGAACCTACGAGGCCGGCGATGCCGACAGCGCGAGCGACACCGACAGCGACGCAGGCGACGAGGGAGCGGCGGAGACAGCCGCCGGGCCTGAAGCCGGCGTCTCGATGGGACGACTCGTCGCACTCGCGGCACTGGTGATTTTGATCATCGTTGTCCTGCTCAGCTTCAACTGACGACGACTGCTACGTCTCTTACTTTTACCGACGGTCGTGGAGCATTCGTCTCCGGGTTTCAGGAACTGCCGTGCAAGATGGAGGGCGCGTATATCGCACCGACTGACTACCGCCTCACCTGCAAATATATGTCGTGACATCTTCACTACTTATCAGGATGTGTTCACAACTCTAATATTATCGACTCTGAAGTAGGTGTTAGCGTGGTCTCCGGCATTACAATATGGAGATGGTTCGATACGGAACTCAATATCAACATCACCATCAACTGAAACCGTCTCGCTAATTGAGCCAGTTTCAGTTCCACCAGAGGTGTGATTGATTATAGACTCACTACCGCTTTCGCCGAATGAATCGTATATTTCTTCGCCATCTTCAATGACTATGACCTTACATTGTTCAAACCATTGCTCAGCCTCGACTTCGTAATCAAACGCAATTTCTATCTCGCCACTGGTTTCACCGATATTTGTACTGGCTGTGGCATTGTTACATTTGAAAACTCGAAGATTCATTTGCGTCGTATCTATGATTTCCACATCTGCATCGCCTTCGGCGTCGGTTTGCCAGCTTTCAATCTCTATTTCGGAACTAGTAGAATCTTCAATTGTCACACTTACTGGCTCACTGAGCTCAGTTGAAAGTCCATTTTCACCTACCGCTTCATCTAGATTTGCTGTGAATGTTCCATTGGAGGAAGCTTGATACGTAGCCTCATATGTGAAAGAACCTGAATTATTGTCCGCTCTGACGAAATCACCAGTGGTAAGAGTTGTTGATTCTGCACCAGAAATAAGCACTTCAATTGTATTCAGTTGCTTTGACGAATCGAAAGAAACACGAAGCTGTCGATTTCCTGTATTTGCGATACTGAACGCACTTATTGATGGTGCAGTTGGGTTATCTGTACCACTTGATTCATTTATTTGAACATTGTCGACTCTGAAGTAGGTGTTAGCGTGGTCTCCGGCATTACAATATGGAGATGGTTCGATACGGAACTCAATATCAACATCACCATCAACTGAAACCGTCTCGCTAATTGAGCCAGTTTCAGTTCCACCAGAGGTGTGATTGATTATAGACTCACTACCGCTTTCACCGAATGAATCGTATATTTCTTCGCCATCTTCAATGACTATGACCTTACATTGTTCAAACCATTGCTCAGCCTCGACTTCGTAATCAAACGCAATTTCTATCTCGCCATTGGTCTCGCCTAATTCTCTGGACGCAATAGCAGTATTACACTTATATACCCGTAGGTTGAGAGATTCAGTATCGACTACATCCACATTGGCATCCCCCTCAGCTCGGTATTCCCACTCAGCGGCTGAACCTTCTGATATCTCTGGTTCTTCCCCATCAACTTCTTCCTGATCAAGGTTAGCCTCAGAGGTGTTTTCCCCATCGACTTCTTCCTGGTCAAGGTTAGCCTCAGAAGAGTTTGGTACAGTTGTTTCGGTAGTGGTGGACTCTGGTGGAGAATATCGGTCAAGGGTAGCTGGTGTTTCTTTGCCAACATAGACTAGCCGAATCTGTTCATCAGTTTGAATGGGTGTTGCCCAATTGAGAATATCTGGACCAAGAACTGCAGTTGAACCTACAGTAATATCCTCATCTGGGCCAGCAGTTGTCGAACCCAATTCTGCCCACCGAGTTTCGTGCCCGTTTTTATGCCGAATCTGGAGGTTACCTGCGTTGATTTGGGCTCCTCCAGTGAATTCAATGGCCGCTTGTTGTGTCTCACTATCATATTCAAAAGTGAAACTGGCAGTATCGATATCTGGCGTTTCCGCATTTCCACCATCTTCATCAGGATTTTCTTCATCAGCCTCTGTTTCGATTGTTACACTGTCTGAACAGCCTGCAATTCCCACCATCGCTCCTGTTAGTCCTGCACCAAGGAATTCTCGTCGTAGTGACTTGAAATCAGTATCACGCATGATACTGTATGGCAGATTAGATTACTTATATTTAATTGAACATTTCACTAATAGGTGTAGTTATCCTGTGGGTCTACTGGTTTTGTTCTCTATATTCGGCACACCGCACATCCCAATATCACACTTCAGGTAGTTGTTTCACCAAACCAAACAAGACGTACATTTTTTATTCGGCTCGGCGACAGCAATTTTCAACCACAAGGTTCGATCGGTTTAGTCGGTTCGCGGGATCGCGTACGCGCCGGCGACAAAGAAGGCGACCGCAAGGGCTGCCACCACACCCAATTCAACTCCGTAGGGCTCGGTAATCGACGGCTCGTAGGTCAGCGCGCGAACGCCACGGGCGAAGTACGTCAGCGGCGAGAGCTCAACGAGCGGAGCGAACCACCCCGGGAGCAGCGCGAGCGGCACGAAGGTATCTGATAGGAAAAGTAGGGGAAAGGCGATCGTGTTGCTGGCGGCGATCACCCCGTCCTGTGTCGAGGAGAGCCGACCGAGGATCGCCCCAAAGCCACAGAACAGAACGACCGCACAGACGACGAATGGAACCAACAGCGCGAGGCGCGCGGTGAACGGGACGACCGCGCCGGTCAACGCGACGACCAACCCGAGGATCAACAGGCTGGCGAGCCCGATGATGGCGACGTTGACGAGCGTGTGAGCGATCAGCCACTCACCGCGGCCCAGCGGTGTCGTTGCCAGCTTTTCGAACCGGTTGTCGTCGCGGTGGCGGGCGATCTCACTGCCGACACGCGACAGCGGCGTGAACAGCACCACGGTCGCCAGATAGCCGGGGATGTAGTAGGCCGGCGGCTCGGCAAACAGGCCGCCGGCTGTTGGCTGGGTGCGG
Source organism: Halonotius roseus (assembly GCF_006861655.1). Classification (GTDB taxonomy): domain Archaea; phylum Halobacteriota; class Halobacteria; order Halobacteriales; family Haloferacaceae; genus Halonotius; species Halonotius roseus. Next base: position 724,652 of record NZ_SESI01000001.1, read on the forward strand.
ACGAGCGCGCCGAAGATCACCACGAGCAACACAGGGAAAAAGAACGTAAAGAAGACCGCTGTCCGGCGACGCAGGAAGGAGTGCCAAGCGGCGGTCGCCTCCGCCCGGATTCGGCGGATCCGACTCATTCCGCACCCTCCTGGGGCTCGGCGGTCGGCGTCACCGCGTTGGGCTCGGTCGTCGTCCCGGCCGGCACGCCACCGGTATCGAGACGCTCACCGCCGGCGAACTGCTCGCCGGTCAGCTGGAGATACACGTCCTCCAGACTGGGTTCAGCCCAGGTCAGCGAGCCGTAGTCGATACCGGCCGTCGACAACGCCGCGGCCGCATCGCCGATCTCGACCGGCGAAACACCGGTGACGACGACCGTCGTGTGGCTCGCGGTCGCAGCGAAGTCAGCCTCACGAAGGGCGTTGACGGCGGCTTCCGGCTGGTCGGTGTCGATGACGAGCCGGCTATCGCCGCCGTGAGCCTCAATCAGTTCTGTCGGTGTGCCGACGGCGACCAGCCGGCCGTCCTGAAGGAGGCCGACGCGGTCGGCGAGCCGCTGTACCTCCGTCATCGAGTGGCTTGTGAGGACGATCGTGGTGCCGCCGTCGGCCAGCTCCTCCAGCAGCGACCACAGCGACTGTCGGCCCGCGGGGTCGATGCCGGTCGTCGGCTCGTCGAGAAACAGCAGGTCGGGGTCGTTGACCAGCGCGATCCCGACGCAGACCCGGCGTTGCTGGCCACCGGAGAGCGTCTCATACCAGCTGTCGGCCGCATCGGTCAGCCCGACGGCCGCAAGCACCTCCTCAGTCGACCGGGCTGTCTCGTAGAGCCCGCCGTAGTAGTCGATGAGCTCGCGGGCGGTGAGCCGAGCCGGCGGCGAAAACGATTGGGGGAGCAGCCCGATCCGGTCGGCGTCGACAGCGGTCGGGGCCGCGCCGCGGACGGTGATCTCGCCGTCAACGGGTGTGGTTCCGGTGAGCGCGCGGACGAGCGTCGTTTTGCCCGCGCCGTTGGGGCCGATCAGCCCGAAGACCTCGCCGTCGGCGACCGAGAGATCGACGCCGTCCAAGGCGACCGTCTCGCCGTAGCGTTTGCTGACACCGGCGGCGACAACAGCCTCGTTCATAGCCGTACTGGGTGGGGTTTCGGCCTAAGGATTCCGTTTCGGTGGTCGGGATGCAACCAAGGCGATTTTCGACCCCAACAGCTAATATGGGGGAATCACAAATATGTCTATATGGCCGGGGGGCTATGGGGGGGCAGTAGCAACACCTGTCGATGTGACAGGGGCTATCTGTCGACGGTTGCGCTCGTAATGATGTTCGTCATCTGTGTGGCGATCAGCCTGACAACAGGAATGGCTGTGTTCCTATAATGGTCGACAGTATCGTTGGTTATGACTGTCGTATACAGGTGTCAGTCATTCGATCATTGAGGTAGCCGTCTTCCCACTCTCGACGGTGTTGGAGCACGGTGAGCCCTGCTTCGGTTATCGCATAGTAGTTTGTGCGCTGATCTTTCGATCCTTTTTCGATGAGCGACCGCTCAGCAAGGATATCGAGATTGGTATACAGCTGTCCGTGTCCGACATTGATCCACTGTTCTAACTCACGACAGATTGTCTGTCCAGACGGTTTGTGATGGCCTGCGATGATGTACAGCAGGTCACGCTGAAACCCGGAGAGGTTGAATGCGTGTTGTTTGGGCTCCATGGCAACGAAACGTACAGACTGCAACGAATGTAGTTATAACACACCTGAAATAAGACAATCAATGCCTGTGAGCAGTCTATCATACAAGCTACACTGAGATACACAGTAGATCCGGCCGAAACCGAGGAGCGTATTAGCAGCCAGGACGTGACAAACGGCAATACAATCGATGTATTCCCGAAACCACGCCATAGTCTCAGCGATAGTGGCACTTCCCGTCGCTGTCGGCGCGCCATCCGGACACAGGATCGCACTCTGGGTTGCCATGGTTGTTGTCGGTGTCGGAATTGACGCCGATCATTTCCTTGTCGCACGCCTCAATCGTGGCGATTGGAAGAATGTCCGACGGTGTCTACAAGAGCCCTCGTTGCTACTACGGGGCCAAACCTCGATATTCGATTGGGGCGATCTGTGGCGCGATCAGCGGTTGCTGAGTCATCTGCTCATCGGGGGTGTGCTCGTGGCTGGGATCTGGCCGCTGCACCGATACTGGGCGTTCGGGATAGCGGTGACAGTGTATACACACCTCGTTGCGGATCTGTACTCGGATATGCAAACGAGAACGGCGTATTTGGCCGGCGAGACGTAACCGATAGGAAAAAACGGTGCTGTCGCCGGACACAGTCGGCACGGGTAGCCGACGGCTGTTACGACGAGACGGTTGACGACGGCTGTGGTGATGTAACACCACCAGCCAGCTGGTCGATAGCGATGACGACCACAGCACCGACAACTGCAGAGCCAACAAACAATCCACCAATGGTAGGTGTCCACCACTGAACACTGCCGCCAAGCGCAAGCTCTGTCTGTTCGATCGGGGCACGAAGCGCGCCGACGATGAGGCTGATCAGGAACGCAGTCGTCGCCTCACGATAGGAATCAAGTGCCCAGCGAATGGTGTGTGCAACGGTAACAAGTCCAACAACGCCACCGCTTAGAAAGACGGTGATCGGGACACCCGGCTCGACGAGGACAGCACGCTGTCCGGTGACAATCGCACCAAGCGCGTCAGTGAACGCCGTGAGTGTGCGTGACAGGTATTCGTACTGCCCAAGCATGATCAATAGAAGCGATCCGGAAACACCCGGTAGCACCATCGCGCTGATCGCAACTGCTCCGGCCACAAATACGAGCGGAAGCGTCGGTTGGGTGACTGTCGCTGCGTATCCCGAAAGACTGAACGCGATCAGTACACCTGTTATCGCGGCAGTTTTTTCTCCACGCGTCGAAAGCGAGATCTCACTGTAGAGCACGAAAGCCGATGCAGCGATCAGGCCAAAAAAGAAGCCATAGGTTGCCACAGGAGCACTCGAAAGCAGCACGGTCAACACGCGGAGGATTGTAACAACAGCAGTACCCACCCCTGCGCCAAGCGCAATGAGGAATCCGATATCGATCTCTCGGAGTGCGGCAACAGCATCGGATCGTTGTTCCGAGCGGAAGCCGGAGACGATACGACGAAGTCGACGAGGATCGATAGCAGTGAGGGCACTGATCAATCGCTGATAAATTCCGGTAATGAGGGCGATCGTTCCACCGGAAACACCTGGAACAGCATCAGCGGCACCCATACAGAGCCCCCGGAGATAAATACCGGCGAGGTCACGGAATGTGGTTGTTTGTGAGATCATGATTAGTCTGCTGAGCTCGGCTTCTCGTTTGCCGTCGAAGTGGTGCCATCGATATCCCAGGTAAACAGCCCCTCAAATACGTAGTTGATCACGGTGGCAATACCGATCGAGACAAGACTGGCAAGAAGGAACCAAACATCTAGCCCGCCGATCGCAACCTGAATAGCATACGGGCCGGTCAGTGCCCAGAAGAAAGCGAGTTGAATGGCGACACCGCCGGATCGAACAAGATGGGATTTGCCAAGTCGGGCGAGCAGCGGTCGCCAGCCGTTGCTCCCGTAGCTTGTAAACGTCCATCGCTCGTTGAGGAGGAACATCAGAACAACAGCAACCTCAATGCCAGCAGCTTTTCCCCACAACTCTGAGACACCAACCAACAGTGTCGCGGCTGCCAGTACGAGCGTGTCGGCGACAGCACCGATAGCACCGACCGAAACAAACTGACCGAACTGCGCGCCCGAAACCAGTGGTTGCACTCGTTCCGGCAGCCACCTGGTGAGTCGTTGACGGACGGTCATAGCTCGCTCACCTCCTCGATCAGCGGCGTCGGCTGTGTCGTTCGAGCAGCGATCACGGAATGAAACCGTTCATCGGTAAGCTGTTTCGCACGGTGTCGGGAGGTCAGCAATGCACGGAACATTCGTGCCGCATCAGCAACGGGATCAACAGTTGATCCGGGGCGATCCTCCCACTGGACTGGAACCTCAGTGATCGACAAATCAAGCGCACCGACCATTGCGATCAGTTCGACATCCCACGCAAAGCCCGGCTCATAGAGATGCTCATGAACCTGATTCCACGCGTGGGCATCGATTGCCTTCGCCCCACACTGGTAGTCATGCAGGGTGACCGGCAACAACGAGCCAGCCAGCCAGCTGAAGCCATCTCCGAGGAACTGTCGAAGCCTCGATTGCTCATCTTCGATCTCGGCATCAGGGTGTCGGCGCGAGCCGACCGCAAGTGCGGCTCGGTGCTGCCGAACCGGTTCAACGATATCGGCCAGCGAATCGACCGGTGTTGAACCGTCGGCGTCCGCAAACATATAGAGATCGGTTTCCAGCGTTTCGAAACCGGCGGTGATCGCTGTTCCCTTTCCACGGCGGTGCGACACCGTCTCAACAGTCACCGGAAGCGAGCGTAGTGCCAGTGCGGTCTCAGGTTCCGGTGCATCAAGTTCAACCAAGATTGTCGCTGGATCGAGACGGTTGTTGATCTGTTCGATATATCGATCAAGTAGCTCAATATCGGGCTGGTAGGCCGGGATCACGATCCCAAGTGTACGCTCGGTCATGGGGCCACCTCCGTGGCATTACCATCGGTTGGAGTCGGGTCGTACTCGATCAGCTCGAGTCGACCGATGGATTCGTTATTAACCGGCTCGTACCCCTCCGGCATTGACCACTGTAGCTCATCCCGACCGGGACCGCGCGTCCGTACAATCGCCCAGAGGTTGTCTGGATCATGGCTATCGATGCGGTTTTCGAGACTCTGAGGATGATAGATCGAAATCGGATCTTCACTTTCTAGATCTGAGTTATATCGGATTGTATCGACAGAAGAGTTCGAACTGAGATGGTAGTCCGTGGCGTTCTTTGTGAATTCCGGAACCATCACAACGAGCGTATCGTCACCTTCGTTTTCGACAACTGACGCCGCTTCATCCCAGTCTTCCGCATGATCGGCTCCGTAAAACACCGGAAGCATCAACACTGCCGAGAAGAGAACCACGGCCAGAGCGGCAACCCGAATAGACGAAGCGTCGATATCACTAATTGATTTGGCAACGAGGAGGAATATTGGAGCGAGGCCAACAATAACATACCGGATATCGAAAAACGGGAACACGGTCGCAGAGATCAAAAACGGAACCCCCACGAGTGCAACGAGAAGTATCCCAGACAACAAGGCAGGGCGAACGTCTTGATCCGACTGCCACTCACTATAGATTTGCCACAACAGGACACCAAAAATAGATATAACGGATACCTGAGCGATGATCGCGGTGAAGGACGTAATATTGATCGTTGGATAATTAACTGGGATTCCAATGTAAGCGAAGGCAACGTTTCTCAGATCCTCGAGTCCGGCCGTCGACAACCAGCGTGTCTCGGCTTTACTCCCGATTAGGTACCGCTCGAAAGCCACAAGCCCGAGCCACGGGACGAACGGACCGACCGCCAGTGTCTCCGTACCGAGCCATCGCTTGACACGCTGTCGGTCTTTAGTTTTGACCAGCCACACGCTAAGGTGGAACATTTGACCCAACAAAACGAACGAGCCGTACGGATGGGTCAGCAGCATACACAGAGTCGTGAACACGTAGCCGAACCGGTTGTCAAGACTGTGGTCACGCAGACAGCGCGTGTAAAACAGGATAGACATCACGCCGAAGAAAAACAACATCGAGTACATCCGTGCGGTCTGGGAATACTGGATGTGAAACGTCGAGAGGCTCACCAGCAACGCGGCGATGAGCCCGGTTCGCCGGTTATACAGTTCGTACCCAAGCAGATAGACTCCGGCGATCGACGCGATTCCAAACAGGAGCGACAGCGACCGAGCGGCAAGCGGTGACTTCCCGAACAAGAGCATCCAGGTGTGCAATGCGAGATAGTACAGCGGCGGATGAGGATCAGCGATCGTTGTGATAATCTCAAGGAAGCCCATTGAACCTCGTTCGGTAACTGAATACACTTCGTCGAGCCACATGCTCCGATTGAGGCGCGGGAGACGAAGCAGGAATGCTAACAGGAGGATCGGCCACAACCACAGATGTTGTGTCGCTTTTGCACGAACCGAGCTAGCAAGGGAGTCGGTCTCCTCGGGGTTCTGTTTTAATGACTCCAACTGTCCACTTCTTTCGTGGACGGTTTTCTCCCATCCGAGGTCACCGACAGCGAGCTGTTTGAACGCTCGAATGTCTGCAGCCCACTGTAGTACCCAGTAGGCCGGCGCTGTGGCGGCGACAAACAGGGCCCGTGACAGCTTGTGTATCGGTGGCTTTCGAGATGTAAGCCAGTATCCGACTGCAAATGACGCTACGCTGACAAACAGGAATATGAGGCCAAACCAGAGGATCGCGTTGACGATTGCGTTCGACGGGACGAACCCCAACGCGCTCCCCACACCAATGAGCAACAACAAACCAGTGACGTTCAGCGGGCCGGCATGCGGGAGGAACGATTGCCACAGCAGGTGCCCGCGCTGCCGGGGCGACTCACCGGCCCTATGTTTGAAGAAATCGAGGAAGGTGAAGACCTTGCCTTTCTGCCAGCGGGTGCGCTGTTTCAGCCAGTTTTCGAGTGTCCGAGGTGATTCCTCTTTCGTGACCGAATCGATGATGCCGAACCGGGAATCGGTACACCATAGTTGTAGTCCGAGTTCGAAATCCTCGGTAACGTTGGTCGGATCCCACGGCGTGATCCCTGAAAGCCCGTGCTCAGAGAGCCACGACGCATCATCCGGATCCCACGGATCGCCTTTCCGTGCAGTCCGCTTATCAGAGATCGATTCCAAGATATCCCGGCGGAAGAAACACGTCGTCCCGCTGAGGGGGATCGGAAAGCCGAGTCGCTTGAACGCCGGGAGGATAAATCGGTACCAGTAGCCGTATTCCGCACGGAAGAGGAGATTCTTCCAGCCATCCTCCTCGTTGACCATGTCGACCATCCCCTGAACGTAGTCACACTGCTCGGCGACGATGGCCTTCGACACGCGATCAAAGAGGTTCTCGCTGACAACGTTTTCTGCGTCGACGATGCCAACGATATCGCCATCAGTCTGTTCAAACCCGTAATTGAGTGCCCGTGGCTTGTTTGGACTGCCTGGGTACTCCTCAGGTACAACAACCAGATCAAGCTCGATCTCGGTGGCAAGCTCTTTCACGCGGGCAATCGTCGCATCATCGTCCGGTTCAAGCAGAACCGTCAGTGAGAGCTTCTCTTGTGGGTACGCCGTGTTCCTGATCGATTTGATCGACTGATGGATCACGTCGGCCTCGTCGTAAGCCGGAACAAACACATCGATCTCCGGGTATGTGACCGCCTCAGAGAAATCGATGGAATCGGTTCCGACGAAGGAAACCTCAGTGTTTGGCTCACCGGTGACAACTCGTTCAACGCCCGCCCGCGCAACGGGGTAATAGTTGTAGAGATTCATCACCAGCCACGCGATCCCGTAGAAGACCGCAACAGCGGTGAGAACGGTAACCGGGGTGATCGCGCTCAACATCGGCGACCCCCTATGTGCGATGTGGGTTGGAGCTGCGATCTGCTCTCGGTCGTCGCTGTAATATGGCTGTGTCTGTCCAGGTAACTGCGGACAGGTAACGATCTCTGGGAGAGGGGTGTGTCGGTGAGACAGCCCCACCAATCCATCATGATCGTTCCTGTTGAACCTTGTTTTTCTGACATACTTCGGCAAATGCCAATGAGAGAGTGGGGTATAGTTATGAAATACAAGAATTAATCAAAATCCGCCATAATCTAATAAGATGTGCCCTGAAATGAAAAATTAAGTTTAGAATTAACTCTATTTCTGGATTTATAGTTTAGTATATGAACAAACTATAGCAGTGAATGGGGAGTACTGCACGGAAGCGAGTATATGCCCACATACTCAGTTGTGAGATCGCCGAAAAGAGGACACATGGTGCTATCACCACTTATTGGCCGAGAAAGAGAAGCGAAAAGGCGATTTTTCAACTGTACCGTGTCGAATGAAGTGGCTTCAATAATTCAGACAGTACCTGAGCGCACGTACAGTGGCCGTTGTAGTACACATATTATGAATGTTTGAATTTTATACACATCTATTATTTTTGATTTATCCGCTTATTTTACGTATTCTACCTATTTGTTTTTATTTTGGTGACCCAAGTTTGATTTATTTTTGTATACACACTCATAATTTAGATACCTTGAATAGAATTTTTGGCCAAACGTTTACTTATTTCGGTTTATATAATTAGTTATGGGCAAAAAGAGGCGTGCCATACTTCACGGGCTCGGGGGGGTTGCAGGTGGGCTAGCAACAATAGGCACGGTCGGCGCGGACGAAGAGATCGAAACGTGGGCACCGGATGCGGTATACAGGAACGGAGATCAGGTCAGATACAACGGCTACGAATGGCAAGCGGAGTGGTACACGCAAGGAGAAAGGCCAAGTGACACAGTGGCTGTTTGGAACCGGATCGGGAAGCTTGCCGAGACCGAAAACTACCCACGCTGGAGCCCGGATGGAATCTATCGAGCCGGGACTCGGGTCATCTATCAGGATGCTATCTGGGAATCAAGCTGGTGGAATGAAAACGAGTCGCCGGCGGTCGACACATCAGGGCCGTGGAAACAGATTCGAACGGTCGACAGTCAAAAACCATCCGAGCAAGAAAATGGTGATATGTCACAAACACCGGTTGAAACACACGGACAACTACAGGTCATCGATACAGAACTGTGCAATGAAGATGGAACACCGGTTCAGCTCGGTGGGATGAGTACCCATGGGATACAGTGGTTCGGTTGGGAAGAGTTTCTCACCCCTGAGGCACTTGATGCTCTAAGGAACGACTGGAACGCAGATCTCTGTCGGGTTGCAATGTATGTGCAGGAAGGCGGATATAAGACGGATCCAGAAGGATTTACAGCTGAGGTGAACCGGATTGTCGAGGCGATCACCGACCGAGAAATGTACGCGATAATCGACTTTCATATCCTTGATCCAGGAGATCCACTCCAAAATCTGGAGAACGCAAAAACATTTTTCGACGCGGTCGCCGCGGAACACGCCGAGAAAGACAACATCATCTTCGAGATCTGCAACGAACCGAACGACGTAGGCTGGGAATCGATTAAACAGTACGCTGAGACGGTCATCCCCGTAATCCGGAACCACGATCCTGAAAGCCCGATCGTCGTCGGGACACGCGGGTGGTCTTCGCTTGGTTTCGCGGACATCGGCTCGGCAGGACCGCAGGAAATCATTGATAACCCTGTCGACGGCGACAACATACTGTACGCATATCATTTCTACGCGGCGACCCACGGACGGTGGGAACGCGAGCAACTCGATACCGCAGCCGATGCTCTGCCGATCTTCGTCACTGAATGCGGAACGACCGAGGCGAGCGGTGAGGGAGAAACGGATATCGAAAGCACCCGAAAATTTCTGCGGGTGCTGCGAGATAACAATATTAGTTGGGCGTTTTGGAGTTACTCAGATGATTGGCGCGCATCCGGAATCTGGACAGAGGCGGTTGAGGACGGTAACTGGACAAAACAGAATCTCACGGAGAACGGCAAATGGATGCGATCGGTTATTCGTGAGCACTGAATAACGATCGGTTGATTGAGACCAGCGTATCGAGATCGACTTCGGTTTTGTATGCGTGGATACACGCCAGTATAAAGAAGAGACTGACAACGGTACCAAACCAAGCAGTCATCGGAACCAACCGTATTGGCCAAATGTTGGCTGTGGCTGTACCGACCACTCCAATCGACGTAAGCGAGAGCAGAGCGTAGTACTGATGCCATGGTCGTTCACCACCGTCGGGAGATCCGGAGTCAAGATCAACATCAGCCAACAGTGGGGTAGGTTCAATCAGGCTGGATGGTTTCTCAAACCGGATGAGTCCTACATTATCCATTTTGGGGAGATGAACCTGTTGTAGTGAGGTGTAAACCCGCTTCCGTTCAGCACGCGTGACCTCAGCCATTGGTTTGTCGGTCTCCCATGCGGCAATCTGGGTTGCCAGCGTTCCGATTTCGACTGGTTGGGTCATATGTTTGAGGAAATAGACGACGTGTCGACGACGGCGGTTTGAGAGGACATCAAAGAGCTCGTCGATGAGGGAGGATTTGATATCCGAAAGCGCGGAATCAACACCATTCGGTGAAAGCCCTTCCTGAGTAGGCGAAGAGGCAGACAAATCATCCGCATGAAACCCATTCAAATCTGGTGGCGAGATGGGTTGTTCAGTTCCAGTTTGATTCGATCCAGGTTGAGGGTTGTCTATCTTGTGTACCATTTTGATTCAGCTAAGTCACAATAACTGAGTTAGTATAAACGCCTGTGGTATTTTATCTATCTATTGTTATTTTTAATGAATTTCAAAGAGTTTGTTCAAACAAGTAGGCACCGATTAGGATATTCAGTTTGTTGACCCAATATCGTTTCAGAACCCGAATTGTTTCTCCACAGGGCTATTTGATTCAAAATGAGAATTTTTGTTCGTAAAAAGTAATTTCGTATAGAATGTGTATTCTACTCATTATATTTCATTTTCTGTAATCTCAAATATCAAAATAGGATAATAGGTTGAAACTATGTAGGTATATTTTACTCAGACCATCATAGAGTATCGAACACAATGAACTATCGACAGCTCGGCGCGACGGGAACGCGCGTCTCTGAACTTTGTTTCGGCACCTGGCGGTTTGGCCGCCGAACCAACGACGTACTGGAAACCGACGAGGACGACGCCCACGAACTGCTGGATGCCTTCGCCGACCACGGCGGCAATTTTATCGATAGCGCGAACATCTACGGCGACCCCAACGGCACTAGCGAATCCTACATCGGGAGTTGGCTCCAAAACCGCGACCGCGAAAAGTACGTCCTTACCTCGAAGGTGTACTTCGAGTACGATGAAGACAACCCCAACGGCTCGGGGCTCTCGCGGACACACATCCGCAATCAGATCGACAAGACCCTTGACAATCTTGGGACAGATTACCTCGACCTCTACTACATTCACCGCTGGGACGAGGATACCCCGATCGAGGAGACGCTGTCAGCACTGACCGGGCTCGTCGAGGACGGCCGGGTGAACTACCTCGGCGCGTCGACGATGGCGGCCTGGCAGCTCACGAAGGCCCTCTGGAAAGCCGATCTCAACGACTACCAGCGGTTCGATGTTGTCCAGCCGCTGTTCCACGCGGGCTACTACAAAGACGTGGAAGACTACCTCTCGGTGGCAGCCGATCAAGATCTCGCCGTCTGTCCGTACTCGCCGCTGGCCGGCGGCTTCCTCACCGGGAAATACACCCGCGCAGATCCCGACGATCCGACCGCTGTTGAGGCACCTGACGGCTCGCGGGCCAGCTTCGACGACCGCTTCGAGCGGTTTTATCTCTCCGAGCGCGGCTGGAAGGTACTCGACGAAATTCGGGCGGTCGCCGACGAGGTCGACGCCACACCAGCCCAGGTCTCGCTGCGCTGGCTGATGGATCAGGATGCGTTCACCTGCGTGCCGATCATCGGTGCGCGGACGGTCGACCAACTGGAGGAAAACGTCGCTGCCGCTGAGGTGTCGATCACCGACGACCAACACGACCGCATCACCGACGCCCGGTTCAACGAGGACGGCGTGCGGTGGGGCCACTAAGCGGATCTGCTACCCAGGTGAGTAGTGAGGTAATTAGCGGGCAGCGACGTGGGAGCGAACCTGACGAACGATATCGTCGACATCGAAATCGTCGTCGGCTTTGTCGAAGACGATCTCGTCGTCGACACGGACGACAAAGACGCCGTGGTCGCCCATCACCAGCGAGACGCGCTCAAGCTGGTCGGCAAACTGCCGACAGATCGCCTCTTCGACGGTGAGTGCGCGGTCAAGAAAGCCACACGGAACGCAGTATTCGATCTCGATCGTCGACATACGGGTGAGACGAACGGCGACTGCAAAAGCTGTGGGATGGGGTTGCGAAAGCTGTCGGATACTATTGGAACAACGAGTCGTCGGCTACTCGCTTTCGTGGATCCCGCGGAAGGCGTCCCGAAGCTCGTTGTCGGGGAACTGCTCAAGGATCTCGTTCATCTCGGTTTCCAGCTCGTCGATCCGCCCTTCGAGCTCGTCGAACCGCTCGTCGTCGATCTCGGTCGGGGAGAACTCCGCGGTCAGCGTGGCGTACTTCTTGCGGGTCTCGTAGTATTCGGAGACTAACTCCTCGTAGTCGTCGATGAGGAATGCCTGCTCGACGGCGGTCAGCAGCTCCTCCTTGGAGACAGGTTTGGTAAGATAGCCAGCAAGCGGCATATCGATGATGTCGAGATCCGGGTCGACAGCGGTCACCATGATCACCTGACAGTCGGATTCCCAGTCGTCGATATGCTCAAGCAGCTCGTCACCCGACATCCCCGGCATCCGACGATCGAGCAGGACAAGATCGATATCCGAGGTAAGTTCAACCAACGCCTCGCCGCCGGTGAACGCCACCCGCGCCTCGTAGTCATCCTGCAGGTGATGGGCGTGCAGTGCGGCGAGGGATTGTTCGTCCTCGACGATGAGGATCGTTCGCTCACGCTCGGAATCCATTATCGGGCGTTCGACACCACACATCAAAACTATTTCGCACACGAAAGCTGGTCGGCGGCCGCGCAACCGTGGGGGAAACCCGATTTCGACACCTGCGTCGACGTCGACCGGCGAGCAACAGGGCTCGCTCACGCCGATCGCCATCGCTGCAGCCACGGCAACACAGTCGGCCGCCAGTAAAGCAGGCCAGCGGTCAACAGAAACACGGCTGTCGACAGGCCGTAGGAGACCTGCAACGCCGAGGTGACAAGCAGCGAGCCACCGCCGGTGATCGCCGACACAACCGAGGCGAGAATCGGCCACGAACAGGAGACACAGGAAAACAACCCGATCAGCCCGGCGGCCGCCGAGCCGGCCGCATCGATGACGGTCACATAGACCAGATACGCGAGGGCGGCATAGCCAACGAGATAGTTCGGCATCAGCGTGATCGTGATCCACTCGCCGCTGTACAGCAGGGCTGGCCCATACCCCGGCGGCAGCGGGGCGATCCGCAGCCCGGTCGCCGCCTCGCCGATCCCGACGGTGACGAGCCCGCCGGCGACCGCCAGCAGCGCGAAGTAGCCGCCGGCGACCGCCAGCGCGCGGCGACGAACCCGATCGGCGACCGTCGCCGTCGGGCGGCTGTTGACGACGACCCACACGCTCACGTTGAGCCAGAGGGCGGCGTAGGCAACGAGGCGAATCGAGGCGAAGCTGGCGGCCGTTAGGAGTACATAGAAAACAGCGGCCAGCAGTTGGCTGTTCAGAAACAACGCCCAGTAGAGCCGGCGACCGGTCGGCACAGGGATCGAGAGCCCGCCGGTCGGCTCAGCCATCGGCTACAGCACCAAGCCCTCGACGACGATGGCCAGCAGGACGGTGCCGAGATAGGCGTTTGAGGCGTGGAAGGAGCGGAACGCTGCCGCCTCGGTCTGCTCATAGTGGAGGCGGATCACAAACCAGAGGAACAGCGCGCCGAGGCCGACGGCGACAGCGATATACAGCCAGCTGAGTGTGTCGGTTGCGGCCAGCGCGGCGGCGGTGACCAGCGTCGCGCCGAAATACCACAGGATGTGTCGCCGGGTCGTCGTCTCGCCGTGGACAACCGGCAACATCGGGAACCCGCCGCGCTCGTAGTCGTCCTTGTAGGCCAAGGCGAGACTGTAGAAGTGCGCCGGCGTCCACCAGAAGATAAACGCCGCAAGCAGCAGGCCACCAACCCCGATCGAGCCGGTGACCGCCGCCCAGCCGATCAGCGCGGGCAGCGCGCCGGCGGCACCGCCAAGCACCGTGTTTTGTACCGTATTTGGTTTGAGGATCAGCGTGTAGATCACGCTGTAAAACAGGATAGCGACGACCCCGAGGGCGGCCGCCAGAAGGTTGACCGTCGCAAAGAGCCCCACCGACAGGACGGTCAACAGCAGCCCGAAGGCGACGGCGTTGCGGAGCGGCACCAGATCCGTCGCCAGCGGCCGGTCGCTGGTGCGGGCCATCCGGCGATCCACGTCGCGTTCGAGGATGTGGTTGAACGTCCCCGAGGCACCGATCGCCAGCGCGCCGCCGGCAAGCGTCGCCCCGACCGTGGCGGGCGTCAGCCCCGGCCCGCCGGCCAGAGCCATCGCCGCCGCGGCGACCAGACAGAGCAGCCACATCAGCCGCGGCTTCATCAGCCGGAAGTACGCAAACAGCGTCGCTTTCATCCGTTCGGTCGGCTCGGTCGGCACCGGGGGTCGGGTGTCGGGATCCAGCGGCTCGGCGGGCTCCGGCATCCCGGTCGGCACATCATCGGGATCGCCGGTTTCGGCCTCCAGCCACCACGTGAGGGCGGCCAGCAGGCTGCCGAAGATCGTCACACCGGCCAGCAGATGGATCGCGGAGGTAACGTCGGTGCCGCCGGTCGTTGCCACGACCGCACCGAGACCGGCCTGGGCGGGGTAGACAAGCAGGGCGACGGCGACCGCGAGTTTGACGCGGCGACGGCTACCGGTTCGCAGTACCGTGATCGCCGACGCGATAACGCCGGCTCCGACGACGACGGCGACAAGGCGGTGGCCGAAGGCGATCCAGCCGTCGGTGGTCGTCGGTAGCGACCAGCCGGTTCCACAGGCCGGCCACGCCGTACAGGCCGCGGCGGCGTCTGTCAACGCCGTCGCCACGCCGACGACGAGGAGCAGATAGACGCCCATCGTCGTCGCCGCCAGGAGCAGCGGAATCCGATCCGGGTTCCGAACGCTGAAACTCACTGTAACAGGGTTGGGTATCGACGTATATATGCGTCCGGATTCAGGTGCCCCGGCGGCGGTCGCGGTCGTCGTCGTCGACTGCTGTGTCACGGAAATATACACCCCTGTCTCCCGGCGGCATCCGCGGCGAGCGGCGGTCACCAACGCCCGGAGTCAGCAGGTATTTAGGCGATCCAGCCCTACGTCGGATAACGATGAACGCAAGGCGTCTCGCGGCGGCATCGGCGGTTACGGCCATGCTGGTGACGTTGCTGGCCGACCCGGTTGCTGCCCAATCGACCTCGGCGGAGCTGATCAACGGCCTCAATCAGGAACTGCTGATCATTGGGGTGCCGATCACGCTGCTGGTCGAAGGGATTCTGCTGTATGCCGTCATCAAGTTCAAGGGTAACGACGATCCGAAGCCGACCAAGGAGAACCGCCGGCTTGAGATCACCTGGACGATCGCCACGGCGGTTATCCTCCTGTTTGTCGGTGTGGCTTCTTACGGTGTGATGGCCGACGAAAACGTCGAGTTCACCGGCGGCGAGGAGGAGGTCGCCCCCGAGGAAAACGATGTGCTGATCCAGGCCCAAGCCTACCAGTGGGGCTGGGATATGAGCTATCCCGGCGAAAACGTGACGGTCAGCGGGGCCGGACAAGGCCCGACGGTCGTCGTGCCGGCAAACCAGGATATCTACGTCAACGTGAGCTCCCGGGATGTGATCCATGGCTTCCACGTCCCGGAGTTGGGGATGAAATCCGACGCTATCCCGGATCAGACGAACTACATCAAGACGAACGCCAGTGAGACGGGCACCTATCAGGGCTACTGCTCGGAGTACTGCGGGGTCGCTCACTCACAGATGTACTTCACCGTTGAGGTCGTCGACCAAGCCGAGTACAACGAGTGGCTCGACGAGCAGCGCGGCAGCTAACGACCGACATCCCCGACCCCGCTAGCGGTGCGGCGGTGATCGCTATGCTTATTTTCGCTGTCCACCACTGATATGCTATCTTGATGATTCAGTTGCTCGGGGCAGCCGGGAGCGTGCTGACCGGTTCGGGGCTTCCGACCCCCACGTTTTGGGCGTACGTGCTCGCGTTCGGCCTCGCCGCCGTCGTCTGTTTCGCTGCTATCCCGCGGGCGCGAGCGATCAACGCGGCCGATGACACCCGCAATGGGCTGGTCGCGCTTGTCGCGGTCAGCGGCGTGTGGGCCGCCCTCCAGCTTGGCTATCTCGCCGCGCCGACACCGAGTCTCCAGTACGGGTTTTATATTGCTGGCCTCGTCGTCGGCCTCTCGACAGTCGGGCCGTGGCTCTACTTCTGTTCGGCCTACACCGGCCGATCGCTGCACAACAACCCGACCTACCAGCGGATCGCCATCGCCGTCTATCTGCTGATCGTTGCGATCAAGATCACCAACCCGATCCACGGGCTGTATTTCACGGCAACGCCGGCGACAACGCCGTTTACCCACCTGATGATCGATCACGGCACGCTGCACTGGCTGGCGATGGGGCTGGCCTACTCGCTGGCGACGGTCGGCATCTTCATGCTATTCGAGCTGTTCGCACAGGTCGATTACGACACCCGGCCGTTCGTCGGCCTCGTCGGGCTGACAGCCCTACCGGTCGCCCTCGATATCCTCGGATCGGTCAGCCCGAGTGTTATCGATATGTCCTACTCCGCGCTCGGTGTCGCGGCCTTCGCGGTCGGCGTGTTGTTCGTCTACACCGACCGCTTCGAGACGATCCAGCTGGCCGGCCAGTACGACAGCCCGGTTGTCGTCCTCGGCGACAGCGACGAGATCAGAGATTACAACCGCCGGGCCGCCGAGCTGTTTCCGGCTCTCGAAGACGGGCTGGGCGAGGAGCTTGCCGCCGTGGTGCCGACGCTCTCACAGTGTCCCGACACCGAGGCGGTGATCGAACTGGAGATCGACGGCGAAACACGGTATTTCCAATCGACGACAAACCCCTTCAGCGCGAGCCGCGTCCAACTCGGCAGGCTACTGGTGTTGACAGATGTGACCGCCCAGGAACGCTACCGCCGGGAGCTTGAGGCCCAAAACGAACGGCTCGAACAGTTCACCGGCATGGTCTCGCATGATCTCCGAAACCCCCTGAACGTCGCCCAGGGAAACAGCGAGATCATCGCAGAGCTGATCGCCGCGGCCGAAACCGACGACGGGGAGTACACCTCACTGAACGCGGAGACGATGGGGACACTCAGCAACGCGGCGGACACACTCAGCCGGACGCTCGCCCGCATGGAGTTGCTGATCGACGACCTGCTCGTGTTGGCGCGGGAAGGCCAGGAGATCGACGAGCCCGAACCCGTTTCGCTGGCGGCGATCGTCGAGAGCTGCTGGGCGATGGTCGACCAGAAGGCGGCCACGCTCGTCGTCGACGACGATCCCACCGTCGAGGCCGACCCCGATCGGCTCCAACAACTATTGGAAAATCTGTTTCGGAACGCGATCGAACACGGGGGAAGCGATGTGACGATCCGGGTCGGGGAGCTCGACGACAGCGGGTTCTATGTCGAAGATGACGGCCCCGGTATTCCGGCCGATACGCGAGAGGACGTGTTTGAATCCGGCTACACGACAAACCGCGAGGGAACCGGCTTCGGACTCAACATCGTCTCGGAGATCGTCGCGGCCCACGGCTGGGAGATCGCGGTCACCGACGGCGAGGACGGCGGCGCGCGTTTTGAGATCACCGGGGTCGACGCCGCCGAGGGCGAGCCGGTGGACTGATCCAGCCTTCTCGCCCACAGAAACGCCATCGACGACAGCGACCCTACAGCGAGAATCTGAACCGGTGGTTCGAGCCGCCGCTGACGGCGACCGTATGGAGTACAGCTGAAACGGTGACACCGTCAGGAAGCTCTTCGACCGGCGTGATGACACGCGCGCGACACCGCGGCTCGATCTGGACGTGGTTGGTGTGACAGCCCGGCGCGAGCTGTGCCGAATCGAGGGCAACGTGGGCGCGATCGTAGGTGTAGCCATCGCTGCCGATAAACGTCGTCTTCCGGCTCAGCCAGTGGATCGGGCTGTCGCTCGTGTTTTCGATATCGAACAGCGCGCAGTAGCGTGTGATCCCCTCGTCGGCGGCCGAGGGCTGCTGGTGGGCGTAGATGAGGTCGTCAAGTCTGACCCCCGGCACCCCGACCAGCGTGACGGTGACCGCGTCGGTTTCGATCCGCAGCGATTCACCCGACTGTGCCCGGATGCGTCCGGCGACCGACCCCGATGGCTCGGCGGTGGTCGTCTCGGTGGGGGGCGACTCCCGTGCGATGTCCCGCCACTGTATCGCATCCGACGACCGCTCCGTCGGTTTGGTATCAGCTCCCCGTTGCCCGGCCTCCGAGGTCTGATCGAATGGGTGCGACATATGTTACCAAACACGTGATGTCATAATAAGCATTAGGACTGAACACACGAGAGCTGTGTGAGCCGATAGTGTATGACGTGATAGATAATCGAAACGTCCACGGGCAACCTATTTATTTGTGAACAACCCACAAACAGATATGACGCTGTCGGAGTTCATCGAGTACGTCCGAGGGAAAGAGAAGACGCTTGTCGTCTTCAATCCGGCTCCCGACAGCACACTGGTCGCCGATCTCACGGAGTATTTTTCGACCCAAAACGTCACCGTCCGGGGAAAACAGACGGCCTCCGGCGAACCCGGCGGGGTGGCCGTGCTTCGCCTCGACGGCGAGGTGTTGGCCTCGGTGCCGACCGCCCAGCTCACCGACCTGCTCGACGGCGGTGGCCTCCGTGAGACCGGTGTCGGCATCGACGACACCGACTACCACGAGATTCTCCAACACCTCAAGGAGACAACATTTACCTCCTCCGACAAAGCCGAGATGGTGACCATCTCCCATGAGATCGAGGATCGCGCGCTCCGGGTCAACGGCGGCCGGCTCCTCGCCGGCTTCCAGCAGCCGGAGAAGCTCAGCGATCAGGGCGACCGATACAGCCGGTTGGCGGGCCAGTCGATCGATGTTCACACCTTCGCCGTGCCGGGCGAGCCCGTCGATATCGACGGGGTAACCCACCACGCCGAGACAGCCGAGGAGATCGAACGCTCGTGGTTCGTCATCTTCGATGGTGACGGCGACGACAGCTACAAAACAGCACTACTGGCGACCGAACAGGCTCCAAACTCGTTTTACGGATTTTGGAGCGACGATCCCGAACTCGTCGACAGCATCGGCAACTACCTCGAAAAAGCGTATCTGACACCGCGGCCCGACGGCCCGACCCGGTAGCCAGGCAACCGCGCTTAGACCAGCATCTCCTCTTCGGCTTCCAGCAGCTCGTGGTACCGGTTGCGGATCGTGACCTCGGAGATGTCGGCGACCTCCGAGACTGCGGCTTGGGTCGTCTTTTCGTTCGTCAACAGCGCGGCCGCATACACCGCGGCAGCAGCCAGCCCGACCGGCGATTTACCGCTGTGGACACCCTGTTCCTTGGCGTTTTTCAGCAGCTGTTTGGCGCGCATCTCCGATTCCTCGGAGAGCTCCAGCGAGGAGGCAAAGCGGGGAACGTACTGCTCGGGATCAGCAGGACGGACTTCAAGGGAAAGTTCCCGAACCACGTAGCGGTAGGTGCGGGCGATCTCGCTTTTCTCGACCCGGGACACATCAGCGATCTCATCGAGGCTGCGCGGGACGCCGGCCATCCGGGCGGCGGCGTACACACACGACGTGGAGACACCCTCGATGGAGCGACCCGGCAGCAGATCCTCGTCGAGCGCGCGCCGGTAGATGACCGATGCCGTCTCCCGGACGTTGTCAGGCAGGCCGACCGCCGATGCCATCCGGTCGATCTCACCGAGCGCCTGTTTGAGGTTACGTTCCTTGGAGTCACGGGTACGGAACCGCTCGTTCCATTTGCGGAGCCGCTGCATCTTCTGGCGTTGCCGCGCGCCCAGCGAGCGGCCGTAGGCGTCCTTGTTCCGCCAGTCGATGTTGGTCGACAGCCCCTTGTCGTGCATCGTGTTCGTCGTCGGCGCGCCGACACGGGATTTCTGGTCTTTTTCGGCACTGTCAAACGCGCGCCACTCGGGGCCGCGATCGACGGAATCCTCGGTGATCACGAGCCCGCAGTCGTCACAGACGGTTTCGCCGTGTTCGTCGTCGGTGATGACGTTGCCGCTGCATTCGGGACACTGGAGGCCGGCGTGTTCCTCCTCGCTTTCCGTTGTCGACTCGGTGCCACGCTGTCGTTCTCTGGAGGGCGATCGGTCGGTCGTCTTGGTAAAGGTTTGATCACTCATTGTCAGGGTGCCCCCTATGAGATAACGTACGGGGGAGCTATCGTCTCCTACACAACGACAGACCGATACTTAAGCAGTGTGGTATTGTTTTGCGACAGCACCGCTACCGGCCGAATTTGGGTGAATGACCCTGATAGTTTGGTATCAAAGATACAATACGAGTCCGACGGCTGTCAGCGGGTCGCAAAGCGGGAGCGTTTTGAGAGCACCGACCCCAGAAACGGTATGGAACAGCCGCGGATCGTCTCGCTGGCTCCAAGCGCGACAGCCACCCTCGACGCCCTCGGCGTCGCCGACCGCGTGGTCGGTGTCACCGCCCACTGTGGGCTCGACCGCCCCACGGTCGGCGGCTGGCTGAATCCTGACTACGAGACGGTCGACGAGCTGTCGCCGGATCTTGTCTGCACCAGCGATGGCCTCCAGCGGGAGATCCGCGATGAACTGCAAGAGCGCGGCTACCGTGTCCACCATCACGAACCGAGCCGGCTGGATGAGGTGTTGGCAGGGTTCCAGTCGCTGGCCGACGCTGCTGGCGTCGACGACGCTGGCGAGGCGTTGGTCGCTGAGAGTCGCCACCGACTCGACGCCGTCGCTGAGGAAGTCGGTATCGACGACGGGGAAATCGCCAGCGACGACCGTCCGGTCGTCTACTGTGAGGAGTGGTCTGATCCACCGATGGCTGCCGGCAACTGGGTGCCTGACGCTGTCGAAGCCGCGGGCGGCCGCTACCCGTTCGTCGATCCCGGCGACCGCTCACGAGAGGTCGACCGCGAAACCGTCGTCGACGCCGATCCCGATCATGCCGTGTTGCACATCTGTGGCACCGGCGACGACGTGTCGGCTGACCGGTTTGCTGATCGCGGCTGGTCGCTGAACTCCGAGGTTCACGTCGTCGACGACTCGCTGCTGAATCAGCCGAGTCCGAAACTGATCGACGGGATCGAACTGCTGGCGAAGCGGTTGTATCCAGAGCGGTTTGAACGGTCGCGCGCCTATTCGGACGATTCGTACTCCTGATAGATGACGTGCCCGCAGGCCTTGCAGTGAGAGGCGTCGCGGTCGTGGCGGCGGAGCCCACAGTTCGGACAGGTCACCTCGACTTGATCACGTGTGGCCCACTCGCGGACGATCCGACTGGCCTGCCACGGGATCACGACGATCCCGGCGAGGATCGAGCCGACGGTGACCAGCCGCCCGGCGGTCGTGACGGGCGTGATGTCGCCGAAGCCGACGGTCGTCAGCGCGACGACCGTGTAGTAAAAGGCGTCCCCAAAGGTGTTGACAGCAGGGTTTTGGCCGTATTCGACGCTGTAGAACATGCCGGCGGCGGCGACCAACAACACGACCAGCGTCAACAGGAGTTCGGCGACACGGAGGGTGTGGCCGTCGACGCGGCCGAAGAAGAACTCCCTGTCGCGGGTGAACCGATAAAACCGGAGGACGCGCAACACGCGCAGCGCGCGGAGAAACGCGACCTCGACGGCAACGAACTGTGGCAAGACGATCACCGCGAACGTCGGCAGGATCGAGACGAGATCGACCACGGTGTAGGGGTCGGTTGCCTCGCCGAGTCGATTCCGCGCGCCATAGAGCCGCAGGCCATACTCGGCGGCGAAGACGGCGGCAAGGCCGATCTCGACGCGCCAGAGCCACGTTTCCGTCGTCGAGGAGAGTGGATAGGTCTCGATAACGAACAGCGCGACGAAAAGCAGATTGAGCACCAACAGCGCGATATCGATGGCCTTCCCGCCCGGTGTCCGGTGATCGAGCAGATAGAACCGAACCGCCTCACGGCGTGTCGTCGGCTCGGAAATAGAAAGCGTTGACATGAGGCGGCGGCAGGGCCGTTACTCCGTCTCTTTGTCGGTGACGAGTTCTTCGTCGTCAACGTCAGCCTCGTCGATATCGGGCTCGGGGATGTCGGGCTCGCCGACATCGGCTTCGCCGCCGGCGATATCCGTTTCGCCGGATTTGATCTGCTCGGCCTCTTGTTCGAGCTGTTCGATATCCATCTCGGCGGCCTGATCGATCTCGCCGAGGATCTCGTCGATATCGTCAAGGCCGAGCATCTTGCGCGTCTCGGCGTCGAACTCCTTGCCTTCGAGCCCCTCGCTCTCCTGGATATCGCTGCCGGTGAGCTGTTTGCCGTAGCGGCCGACCAGCGAGGTGAGTTCCTGCGGCAGGATGAACGTCGAGGACTCGCCTTGGCCGATGCGTTCGAGCGATTCCATCCCGCGTTCGATGATCGCGCGTTCGCCCATCGCTTCGGCGGACTTGGCGCGCAGGACGGTCGAAATCGCATCACCCTGGGCTTCGAGGATCTGGCTTTGTTTTTCACCTTGGGCGCGGATGATGTCGCTCTGTTTGTCACCCTCGGCGGTCTCGACCGCACTCCGGCGTTCACCTTGGGCTTCGAGGATCATCGCACGGCGGCGACGCTCGGCGGAGGTCTGTTGCTCCATCGCTTGCTGGACATCCTTCGAGGGGTTGACCTCACGCACCTCGACGCTCTCGACGCGAATCCCCCACTCGTCGGTGGGTTCGTCGAGCTCTTTGCGGATTTTGCTGTTTATTTCCTGTCGCTTGTTGAGCGTGTCGTCCAGTTCCATATCGCCCAGCACGGCCCGCAGCGTCGTCTGGGCGAGGTTGGAGACGGCCTTCTTGTAGTTATCCACTTCGAGGAACGCCTTCTTGGCGTCCATCACCTTGATGTAGACGACCGCGTCGGCTGTGACCGGCGAGTTGTCACGGGTGATCGCCTCCTGTCGCGGCACGTCCAGCGTCTGGGTACGCATGTCGAAGGCGTACGTCCGAGAAACGAACGGCGGGATGATGTTGAACCCCGGTTCGAGCAGCTTGCGGTACTCGCCGAAGACCGTCAGCGCCTCTTTCTCGTAGGCGTCGACGATCTCGACGGTCTGCCAGATCGTCACGGCGACGACTGTCAGGAACAACAGCCCGACGGCGAGCGTCGTCAACTGCAGCTGGAGGACGAGTGGATCCATGACATCACGTTGGTATGAGACACCAATAAGCGTTGGCTTCGTGGCCCTATTTCAGCCGTCGGCTACCGTTCGTATTCGACATCGCGCTCGGTGTCGCGGTCAGTCTCGTCGGCATCACCGTCGATCTCATCGTCGGTGTCGCTAGCAACGCTATCAGCGTGTTGCTCGGCGAACTCGGCGGCCGCAGACTCATCTTGGGCCTCCTCTCGGCCTGCCGCCAGCTGGCGGTCGATGTCGTCCTCAATCGTCTCTAGGGATTCGACGGTGACGACGTTGCCGCCGCCGGGATCGATCACCATCACATCGCTGCCCTCAGGGATCTCGCCTTCCATCGATCGCGCGGAGTAGAAGGGGTTGAAACCGCCGCCCTGGAGTTTCACCTCGCCGCCGGCCGGGGTGACCGCCTCGGTGACCCGGCCGGTCATCCCCTGTAGCGTTTCGGAGTCGCTGGTCTGGGCCTGACCTTTCCCGCCGTAGAGATCGAACTCGTGGTAGACGTAGAAGGCGAGGATGCCGAACAACAGCACAAACAGCCCGAGCGCGAAGGGGCCGAGAAACGGAAACAGGAGTCCGACGAGCCCGGCCCCAAGCAGCCCGATCCCGACAACGACGAAGTTCGCACCCGGGGCGAGGGCTTCCGCCAGCGAGAGCAACAGTCCGGCGGTCACCAACAGCAACGGTATCGCCTCCGGGCTGATGAACTCCGTGAGCAGGACAACCATATCACCAATACGTGTTCAACAAAGTTAACCCTTGAACACCGTCACCGCGCTGCCGTACCACCCCAAGGGTCGAAACCGGTCACAGCCCGGTCACGACGACGCCAACGGTCAACAGCACCCCGAGGGCGACGAAGGTGGCATGCTCCAGGGAGATCGACTCCGGTTCGATCGTCGCCGTCTCGTCGACCACATCGGCGACCTCGGGGCCAACGTCGTCGATGCTGTACCGCCACTCGCTGTCGGTGTCGTCTGTCGCGTCGACATCGCTGTCGGCGGAATCGGCCATAGCGGGACATCGGGGGCCGGAATAATAAGCCCTCGTCTCCGCCGCGCTAGGAGAGTGGTCGCTGAGAACGAGAGAACGAAGCAAGGACCAGCGTGGCGATAGTGGCACTGGTTGGCGTGCAAGATGGAATGCGCGTATCGCTCAGTGCAGGAGAGGGGCTTACTCTGGGATAATCGCAACCGCCTCGATCTCAACGAGTAACTGCGGATCGATGAGGCGATTCACCTCTACCATGCTGGTGGCTGGGCGAATGTCACGAAACATTTCACCGTGGGCCTCACCGATTGCCTCCCACTCATCTATATCGGTGACGAACAGTCGAGTTCTGACCACGTCCTCAAGTGATCCATCAGTCTCTCGAAGGGCATCTTCGATGTTCTGGAGTGCTTTTTTGGTCTGTTTGTACGCGTCGTCTTTGCCAACGATATCACCATCATCGCTAGTCGCCGTCGTCCCAGAAACGTGTACTTGCGAGCCCATTTGAACGGCCCGAGAGTACCCGACTTTCGACTCCCATTCGGTTCCGGACGAGACTCGTTTCCGTTCCATAGTTCAGGCTCATAGCCGTCATTGAAAGAATTTCGGCCGATGATACGCACACCTACTGAGCGGCTAATTCATGTATCTCGGCGCGGAACAAACATCTCCGTCGTGGTGACTACTCTGTATCTCGCACAAATCGATCTCTCCATTTCGATATAGATACCATTGATTCGCTGTCTTCAGGAAGAGCCACGACAGAAATCGAGACAGAAACGCCGACGATGTTAGCGCGGTGTCGACCGCAGAACGTCGCCATCAAAGACGATGCCACGCTCGGCGTCGATGCTGATCGTCTCGCCGTCGTCGATCGAGTCCGGAACGGTTGCGTCGCTAATCATCGGAATCCCCAACTCGCGGGCAACGACCGCGGGGTAGCCGGTGAGTCCGCCGCGGCCGTCGATGATGCCGGCGATCTGTGTGACATCGCCGGTGAACTCGCCGTCGAAATCGGCCGCAAGCGAGATGATTGCGCCCTCGGGGAGGGTCGAAAGGTCGCCGTCGGTCAGCCGAACCAGCGGCCCCGAGACCCGGCCGCCGGTGATGGACTTGCCGCTGGCGACCTTCTCGGCGGCGATGTGGACTTTCAGCATGTTGGTCGTGTTGGCCCCTTCGACCTCCGAGAACAGCCCGGAGATGGCGACAACGGTCTCGCCGCTTTGGGCCGCCCCGGCGTTGATCGCCGCCTGGACGCTGCTTTCGAGGATGGTGTCGGCGTCCTCTTCGTACTGGTGATACTGCGGGGTGACGCCCCACACCAAAGCGAGTTGGCGACGCACTCGGTGGTTCGGCGTGGTGGCGACAACGGGCACCGGTGGGCGGAACTTCGCGGCCTTGCGGGCGGTGTAGCCGGACTCGCTGGCGGCGACGATCGCGGCCGCGCCGATATCCCGGGCGAGATAGCGGGCCGACCGCGCCAGCGGCTCGGTGCGGGAGCGATCGCTGGCGGCCGGCACGCGCTGTTCAACGGTTTCGGCGTACTCGTCGGTCGATTCGACGCGACTGACGATGTTGGCCATCGTTTCGACAACCCGAACCGGGTGGTCGCCGATGGCGGTCTCCCCGGAGAGCATGACCGCGTCGGTGCCATCGAGGACGGCGTTGGCAACGTCGGAGGCCTCTGCCCGCGTCGGCCGCCGATTGTTGATCATCGAGTCGAGCATCTCGGTCGCCGTGATGACCGGCACGCCGTTGTCGACGCATTTCTTGATGATCCGTTTCTGGATCATCGGGATATCCTCAAGCGGGCACTCGACGCCGAGATCGCCGCGGGCGACCATGACGCCGTCGGCCGCGCTGATGATCGAATCGAGGTTTTCGACCGCACCGGCGCGTTCGATCTTGGCGACAACGGGGATGTCCGCGCCGAACTCCTCCAGTTTGTCGGCGATGGCGTACACATCCTCGCCGTCGCGGACGAAACTGGCGGCGACGAAATCGGCCTGCTTGTCGGCGGCGAGTTTGAGCTCCTGTTCGTCGCCCGGGGTGATCAGGTTGATATCGAGATCGACACCCGGGATGTTGACGCCCTTCCGGCTTTTGAGCTTGCCGCCGTTGGCGATCTCGGCGGTGACTTCCTCGCCGTCAACGTCGGTGATAGTGGCTTCGATCCGGCCGTCGTCCAGCAGGATCCGGTCGCCCTCGCCGACACCCTTGATCGACACCGAGAGACCGACCCGCTCGGGGGTCGCGGTATCGCCCGGCGCGAAAACGACCTTCGAGCCCGCCTCAAGGGTGACGTGGCCGTCGATCTCGGCAGTTCGTACTTCCGGCCCTTTGAGATCGACCATCAGCGCGAGCGAGCGGTCGCTGTCGGCGTCGACCTCCCGTACTCGGTCGATGACTGTCGCCCGGTGATCTGTGGTTCCGTGGCTGGCGTTGAGCCGCGCGACGGACATCCCGGCCTCGTTGAGCGCACGGATCGTCTCCGTGTCGCTGGAGGCTGGTCCGAGCGTACAGACGATTTTCGCGTTTCGCATAGCTTCGGCTACAGCCGTCAGCTTAAAAAAGCCCCACGATTGTGTCGCCGGACGGCAGTGTTGTCGACAGTTGTCGGTCTCCAGCCGCTGGCTGGCTGGATTAGCCCGTTACCGGTTCGTCAAGGGCGTCGTCGATTTCGGCGGTTAGCTCCTCGGTCTCGAAGGGTTTGGTGACATAGCCGTCCGCGCCGGCCTTGGCGGCCTCCCGCATCTTCTCCTTCTGTGAGACGCTGGTCACCATCACAACCGTTGTTTCCGGGGATCGCTCCTTGATCGCCGAGAGGGCTTCGATGCCGTTGAGCTTCGGCATCATGATATCCATCGTCAGCAGATCCGGCTCGGTCTCGGCGAACACCTTGATCGCCTCCCGGCCGTTTTCGGCGGTGCCGACGATCTCAACGTGGTCGTCGATCGTCTCGGAGACGACCGTCCGCTGGAAGGCGGAGTCGTCGACGACGACTGCGCTGGGTGGCATAACCGCCATACGAAGGGCGAGCACATAATGTGTTGGTCTCGGAGACGTGGGCGTCGGTACTGAACAAGCGACTGTTTGCCTGGTCGACAGAACAGGTGGCTGTTCACTCGGTCGACGAGAGCAAGCGACAGGGTCGACCGCGACAGCAAAAACGGGTAGCTTCAAGCATCTCCCGCCGCCATCTCAACCCAGATGAAGGTGTTCTCCTCGCGGACGGATCGATGGCAGACCCTCCTCCTTGTGGTGGCCGTCATCGCCGCGTTCGTCGGCCTCTACGTTGGGGCCCGCCGGTATGCCCCGTTCGTGTTCAACGCCCAAGCTCTCCGGACGTGGATCGCAGGATTCGGCATCTTCGCGCCGCTGGTGTTCGTGTTTCTACAGGCCGCCCAGGTCGTCCTCGCGCCGATCCCCGGACAGGTCGTCGCCCTCGTCGCGGGCTACCTCTTCGGGCCGGTGTACGGCACGATCTACAGCCTGACGGGCGTGCTCATCGGCAGCGCGATCGCCTTTAGCCTCGCCAAGCGGTACGGGCGGTCGTTCGTCGAGCGCGTGATCGCCAACGACGTGATCGACCGCTTCGACGCCTTTGTCGAGCGCGTCGGCGTTCCCGGCCTCTTCGCCTTTGTCATCATCCCCGGGCTGCCCGACGACGCGATCTGTTTTCTCAGCGGCCTCACAAAATGGCGGCTCCGAACCTTTCTGGCGGTTATCGCCGTCGGTCGCCTCCCAGCCTACGTAATTACGGTCTACGCCGGCGGGGAGTTTGCAGGCGGGCGGTTCCGAACGGGGATCGCGCTGATCGCGTTCGTGATCGTCGTCTCGGCGGTCGGCTACTACAAACAGGAGGCGGTTCGGGATCTGGTGGCGCGGATCGAGCCGCGGCTGCCGTTTTGACGCGACCCTATCCCCAGGTCCATTTCGCATCGAAGACATACCGATACAGACCGCTGATGAAGATGGCGACGGCGTTGCCGACGAGATACAGGAGCCCGGCCCACTCAACGAGTGCGTACAGAATGGCCAACTGCAGCGGGATCGCCGTCCCGCGAACAACGTTTGTTTTCAGCAGGCCGACGAGATACTCGACCCGGCCGGTGTTCTGGGAGGCTTGAAACGTCCAGGCGTTGTTGAGCACATATGAGAGGATGATCGTGATCTCGATGGCGATCGTCGCCCCCAGCAGATAGTTCAGCCCGCCGATATCGACAAACAGCCACAACAGCACCATCTGAATCCCGGCGGTGAACGCGCCGACAGCGACAAACCGTCGGAGCTGGACGGCAAGCGGGCCGGACAGGAGTGCGCGAAGAAACGAACGAAGCACCTATTTGTACCCCAACGCGGCGAGCCGTGTTTCGAGTTCCTCGTCGACAGCGGCGTCGACTGTGTCGTCGTCAGCCGCGGCTGCCAACATCGCGGCATGGTCGGCGGCGATCTCGCCGAACCGGTCGTAAGCCTGCTGTGCCGACGAGGGGAGATCGGTTGATTCCGCGTCGTCGTCGACAACCAGATCATCCTGCTGAGTCGGATCGGCCTGGCGATCGTAGAGCTCGCTCGCCCCGGTTGCGGTGTTTTCGATGTAGACCCACCGCTCATCGCGGACGCTGAGCAGAAGCTCACCCTCATCGAGCGACCGCGGGATCGGCTGGGTCGTGACTGACTCGCCGCGGACAGCAGCCGAGACGACTGGCTCGCCAGCGGGAGGTGTCCCATCTCGAACAGGCGGAAGCAGCGACTCACCTGTCCACACCTCAGGGGCGTCGACACCGAAGCAGTCGGCGACCGTCGGCGGGATCGCATCCAGACCGACCGGCTCCTCGATCCGACGGCCGTCGCTGCCGGGGAGATCGACGAGCAGTGGAACGTGGATCAGCTCGTCGTAGAGCTTGGGGTAGTGGGCAAGATGGCCGTGTTCCTGAAACTCCTCGCCGTGATCGCCGGCGACGATGACGGCGGTATCGTCGTCGTGACCGGTTGCCGACAGCGTCTCCAGCAGCCGACCGATGCTGGCGTCGACCTGGGTGACGGCGGCCTGATACAGCATCCGAAGATCGGCCAGGGTCTGGGGGCCGACCTCTAAGCCGAACGCGGTGCGGGCGTGGGCCCGTAGCATGCGGTGAGTGCCAACCGTATCGTCAGAGACCGCGCGGATGTATCGAGGGGCGGGGACGTACGGCGTGTGAGGATCCATGTAGTGGATCCACAGAAAAAACGGCCGGTCGTCGTCCTCGCGGGCCTCGATGAACTCGGTGGCTCCCTGCTCGATATCGAACATGCGGGAGGTATCGAGAAACGGGCGGTCGTCGCCCTCGCCGTTGAGCCACGAGCGTACCCGACGCAACGGCGATGTTGCCAGCTGTACCCACGCCTCAAGCGTCGGGTGGGTGGCGAGATACCGGCTGTAGATGCTCGATCCGACGCTGGCGACAAACGGTTCAAACTCGTCGAACCCGTCGTCGTACCCCCAATGAGAGGTCAGAAATCCGTTGGCGGCGTTGAAGCCGCCGGTGGCGATATCGTTGTCGGCGAGCACCCGTGGCAGTGTCGGCGAGTCGGTAACCCCGATCCGGCCGTTGTCAGCGAACACCGGCCGGGAGGCCAGGATCGAGGGAAACGAAAACGGCGTCCAGTTGCCGGTCGCAAAGGCGTTCTCGAAGACCGTCGCCCGGTCGGCCAGCGACGCCAGCGTCGGCGTCTGGCCGATCTCGCCATAGGGGCTGATGGCATCAGCGCGCAGCGAGTCGACCGTGATGAGGACGGTGTTCGACACGTCGGTATCGGAATCCATGGGATGGCGGCGGCTATATAGCCGTCCCACGGGCCACCGCTATGAAAAGCCTACTATTGCGTTGCTGCCGCACGGACGCTACTGGATTCGCGTGCCGATCGGGGCGTCGCCGTGGGTCGTTAGCAGGTCGGCCTCCTCGCCGGCAGCCAGCAGCATCCCGTTGGATTCGACGCCGAACAGCTCGGCTTTTTCGAGGTTGGCGACGATGATGACGCGGGTGCCCGGCAGGTCGCTGAGGTCGTGGAGCTGTTTGATTCCCGCGACGAGCTGGCGTTCCTCGTGGCCGATGTCGACCTGTAGCTTGGCGAGCTTGTCGGCATCTTCGACGCCCTCAGCATCAATGATCTCGCCGACACGGAGGTCGAGGTCTTGGAAGTCCTCGAAGCTGATTCGCTCGTCGGTGAGGGCTTCGAGGTCGGCGGCCTGTGCATCGGTGTCGTCGTCAGTGGTGTCGTCGGTCATGGTGTCGTTGTCAGTCTCGTCTGCGTCGTCAGCGTCATCCTCGTCCGCTTCGTCGTCGGTCGCGGCCTCAACGCGCTGTTCGAGCTTCTCGTTGAGTTCCTCGACGCGTTCGGGCTCGATCTTGGCGAACAGTTCGTCGGGTTCGTCGAACGCGCCCTGCGGGGCCTCGCGGGCGACGTCGACCGTCGCGTCGGCGACATCGCCGTCCTCGCCGAGTTGGGCCCAGAGCCGCTGGCAGGTGTCGGGCGCAACGGGCTGGAAGAGCACAGCGAGAGCCTTCGAGAGCTGAACACAGTCGTAGATGACCTGTTCGGCGCGCTCGGGATCGTCATCGGTCAGTTTCCACGGTTCGTTGCGCTGGATGTACTCGTTGCCGAACTGCGCGAGGTCGATGGCGGCGTTGCCGGCCTTGCGGATCGAGTAGTCGTTGATCGCGGCCTCGAAGTCGGCGACGGCGTCGGCGATTCGGTCGTCGACCTCCTCGGAAACGGTCGCGTCGGGCGCGCCGCCGTAGTTGCGGGCGGCAAACAGCAGCGAGCGGTAGACGAAGTTGCCGAGCGTCCCCACCAGTTCGGTGTTGACGCGGTCGCGGAACTTGTCCCACGAGAAGTCCACGTCCTGCTGGAAGCCGCCGTTGGTGGCGAGATAGTAGCGCAGGAGATCGGGATGGAAGCCCTCCTCAAGGTACTCGTCAGCCCAGACCGCGCGGTCGCGGCTCGTCGAGAAGCCCTTGCCACCGAGGGTGACAAAGCCGGAGGCCATGATCGCCCGCGGCTCGACGTAGCCCGCGCCGTTGAGCATCGCCGGCCAGAAGATCGCGTGGTGTTGGATGATATCGCGGCCGATAACGTGGACGATCTCGCCAGCGTCCTTCCAGGGCTGCTCCCAGTCGTAGACCTCACTGCCGACGCGCTCGGTGTACTGTTTGGTCGACGAGATGTATTCTATCGGTGCGTCGACCCAGACGTAAAGGACGAGGTCATCGGCATCGTCGCCATCGTCGCCGTCTGCGCCATCGTCGCTGTCACCCTCGTCAGCGTCTTCGGGATAGTCGATCCCCCAGTCGAGATCGCGCGTGATACACCAATCCTGGAGGCCGGATTCGATCCACTCTCGCGGCTGATTCTGGGCGTTCGACGTGCCTTCGAGTCGGTCGAGAAAGTCGGAGAGGTACTCCTCGAACTCGGAGACTTCGAAGAACTTGTGGGTGCGTTCGTGGTACTCGGCGGGGTTGCCGGTGATCGAGGAGACGGGGTCTTCGATCTCGCCTGGTTCGAGATGCCGTTGACAGCCGTCGTCGCACTCGTCGCCGCGGGCCGTCTCGCCGCAATAGGGACAGGTTCCTTCGACGTAGCGATCCGGGAGGTGTTGATCCTCGATCGGATCGTAGGCCACCATGATCTCCTTCTCGTAGATGTGACCGTTGGCGGCGAGATCGCGGACGATTTCCTGGGTGAGTTCGGTGTTGGTCGCGTCGTGGGTGTGGCCGTAGTTGTCGAACTCGATGTCGAACTCCGGGAACGTCTGCTTGTAGGTTTCGTGCCATTCGAGGGCGAACTCCTCGGGCGAGATGCCCTCCTTGTCGGCGTTGACGGCGACCGGCGTCCCATGCATGTCAGACCCGCAGACGAAGGCGGTCTGTTGGCCGAGCGTTTCGAGTGCGCGGGCGTACACGTCGCCGCCGACGTAGGTTCGGAGGTGGCCGACGTGCAGGTCGCCGTTGGCGTACGGCAGCCCGCAGGTCACCACCGCAGGATCGTCGGTCGGAAACTCGTCGTGACTCATTGGCTATGTGTTGGCGATGAGAGCCTAAAAGCCGCTGATTCGTCGTCGACTACGGACGGATACAGAACTGACGATCAAGAATCGAATTGCCGCGGACTCAACAATGCTGGTCGATCCACGCACACCACGCCTGAAAGTCCGCCGCGCCGCACTGATCGGCAATTGAGTGGAGCGTCCCGATCCGGATCTCGTCGTGCATCGGGACATCGACGAGACGAACCTCACCGGTGCCTTCGTTCTCGTATCGAAGGCGGACGTGGCTCCCATGACGCTGTTGGGGGACATAGCCGAAGTGAGTCAGTACGCCGATTATCTCACGGCCCGAAAACGTCGTCCGAACCATCGATCACTGCATAAACTCCGGGATGCCGTCGTGGTCTTCACGCGCCGCCGCGACCTCGTCAGGATCGATCCCCAACTCTTCGAGAAATGCCTCTTCATCGTCGATCCGCTCGCCTTCGCCGTTTTCGAGAGCCAACACGTCCGCAAGCTGCGACAGTGCTTCGGCCCGCGTGTCGCCACCGCGAGCCAATCCGGTTTCGATATCCCGCGCCGTGATCGAGCCATCGGACTCGTGGATAAACTCTACCCCACCGGATTTCTCGGATCCGTCTTTCGTCGCGCTATCCATTGTTGCCTGCGACTACGTCGGAACAGTGAATAAGCGTTCGGGCGGCATCGGCGACGCCGTGGCCACAGCGTCGATACGAGACGACACCTACGACCGAACGCGATCCAGATCAGCGAGAAACGCCTCCAGGGACGCCCGACTCACGTGCGGCATACAGACGATTCGGAGATTACCATCGGCCGTGCGGGCGATCCGCCACTCCTCATCGCGTAACGCCTCAAACGTCGCCGGCGACAGCGAGGCCGTTACCAGCGGCAGCGTCGGATCGACGACCTCGATCCCACGGGCGGCGAGTTCGTCGGCCAGGAACTCGGCGTTGGCCTGCTGCTCGCGGTACTGCTGGCGGTAGCCCGCCGGCCACAGTTCGTCCATCGCGGCGACCGCGCCGGCGACGCCCGCACCGCTGCGGGTGCCGGTGAGCGTCGCCTGCGATGTGGTTTCCAGATACGGTGTATCGACCGCGAGTGCGTCAACCGTTTCGCGCTCACGAGCGAGCAATCCGCCCGCCGGGACGGGTGCCTGGCCGAACTTGTGGGGATCAATCGCCATCGAGTCGATGGGTGCGTCGGCGAACGACCACTCGTAGTCGGTGAACGGGAGAATGAACCCGCCCCATGAGGCGTCGACGTGCATGCGCGCGCCGGCGTCGCGGGCGAGGTCGGTCATCGCGGGAATCGGGTCGACGCGGCCGTACTCCGTCGATCCGGCGACGCCGATCACCAGTGCGGTGTCGTCGTCGACGGCGGCTTCCACCGCGTCGAGATCGGCGCGGTGGTCGTCGTCGACGGGGACGGTGCGGAGTTCGACGCCGAGCATTTCGGCCGCCTTGGTCACGCTGAAGTGGACGCTTGTTGGGGCGACGATGTTTGGCGTGTCGCTGCGGGCCGTGTCGCCGCGGCCAGCGGCGCGGTTGCGCGCGGCGTGGACGGCCTGAATGTTGGCTTCGGTGCCGCCGCTGGCGACGTAGCCGAAGGGATCGTCGAGGCCGGCGATCTCGCCCAGCTGGTCGATGGCTTCGGTCTCTAGATCGGCGACGGTCTGGTAGGTCGCGGGATCACCCGGATTCGTCGCCAGAAACTCGACGGCAGCCTCGTGGGCGCGGGGATGTGGCTCGGTGCACATCGAGGAGAGCACGCGGTCGAACTCCTGTGGTCGATGCTCCCGAACGCGCTGCATTACCACCCTATAGCGGCGACTGACGTTTAGCCGTTGTGCTCGACACAGTGTATCATGATCATCCCTCACACAAGCGGGCGATCTCGCCCAGCGCGTCAGGCTTCGATGATCTCGTCGTCCTCGGTATCGGGCAGCTGGAGCGTTCCCTCAAGTGCGACCGCGGCCTCGCCGCCGACCCGAACCTGTTTGCGACCGCGATCGTCGACACCGACCTCGACCCGGACGATCCCGCCGCGGTCGACGAAATGGCCCTGCTCGAACCGGAGATCGTCAGGCAGCTCATCGAAGGCCTCGTAGGTGTCGAGATACGCGCCGCAGGCCCCGCTTGCGGTGCCGGTAACGGGATCTTCGTCGACGCCAGCACCAGGGGCGAACATCCGGGCGTGCAGCGTCGATTCCGCGTCGAGGGTATCGAACGTGAAGGCGTAGATCCCGGTCGCATCATACTCGTCGGCGAGGGCTTCGATCGCCCCCAGATCCGGCTGGACGCCGCTGAGGGCTTCGAGGAAGTTGACCGGAATCATAAGGAAAGGGAGGCCGGTCGTCGCCCGCGCGATCGGGAGGTCGGCACCGACATCCCGGAGTGTCGCGGGATCGATCCCGAGTGCGTCGGCCACCCGGTCGTAGTCGACCTCGACAGTCTCGACCTCGGGGCTGGATTGGGTCATCCAGACGACGCCGTCGTCGGTGAGTTCGATATCAAGGACGCCGACGTTCGTGTCCAGGGTGTGCGTACCGGGATCAATCACCCCGTCGGCGGCCAGCAGCGCGTGGCTGGCGATCGTCGCGTGACCACAGAGGTCGACCTCTTGGGTCGGTGTGAAATAGCGGATCCGGCGGTCGGCATCGTCGGCCGCCGAGAGAAAGGCGGTTTCACTCGCCGACAGCTCGCGGGCGATCGCTTGCATCTGTGTCGTCGAGAGCCCATCGGCCTCGGGGACGACCCCCGCGGCGTTGCCGGCGAAGGGTTCGTCGGTGAAGGCATCGACGAGCAGCGTGCGGCGCGTGTCCATACCCTCCCTACGGAACCAACGAGTTCAAACCCCGGGTTCGGCGGGCGGTCACCAACACTCCCGGTGGACAGCATCGCCGGCGTCGGGCAACACCGGGCCGGCAACGGCGACCGGGTCGCTGCCGCGCTCGAAGACCGTCGGTGACGGACAGACCATGTCGGCGTCCCGGAGTTCGCCGAACCGTTCCGCACTCGTTGCATAGACGACCGCGCGCACGCCGGCGTGATACAGCCCGCCGGCACACATCGGACACGGCTCGGTTGAGGTGTACAACACGAGATCGGCAGGCTCGTCGAACTCGGCGGCCGCCCGGCGGGCAAGCGTGAGCTCCGGATGTTCGGCCACGTCGTTTTCGGTGACAACGGCGTTTTTCGCCTCGGCGACGACGGTGTCATCTTCGACGAGCACTGAGCCAAATGGTTCGTCGCCGCGGTCGGCTGCTTCCCGCGCCAGCGTCAGCGCGCGGCGGATGTGGCTCTCGTGATCGAAGTCGGCAAACGGTGGCCCAGGGGTCGTCGCATCGAGATCGCTCGGATCGGCAACGCGGATGACGGACATACCGGGACAGACGGCGGCGACAGCAATGGACGTTTGGGGAGGGCAACACCGCCTGCTGGCCTCACGAGCGTTTTATGTACCACGGCGGCCCACGCCGAGACGAGATGAGCGGCCCCCCGGCAGACTTCGATTGTACGATCACGAATTGGGAGTACATCTACGGGCTGTGTCGGGACGTGAGCACCGCGGTGAAGGCGGCCGACTTCGAGCCGGATGTCGTCGTCGCCCTCGCCCGCGGCGGCTGGTTCGCCGGCCGGTGCCTCTGTGATTTCCTCGGGCTCGACGACCTGACGAGCCTGAAGATGGAACACTACGTCGGCGCGGCCGAGAAAGGCGCGGACGCGGAGATCCGCTACCCGCTGCCGGAGGGTAGCGTCGCCGACAAGGACGTGCTCATCATCGACGACATCGCCGACACCGGCGGCTCGATCAGCCGCGCCCACGAGTACGTGACCGACCGCGACGTTGGCGAGGTACGCACCGCAACCCTCCAGCTGCTGGATACCAGCGAGTTCGAACCCGATTTTGTCGGCGAACGCCTCGCCGAGTGGACGTGGGTCGTCTACCCCTGGAACTTCATCGAGGATATGGTCGATCTGATCAGCGGCGTGATGGCCGACGCCGACGGCGAGACATTCACCCAGGAGGCGATCCGGGCGGAACTCGCCGCTGTCCACGGGATCGATAGAATTGAAATGGAGATCGCCCAACCCGACCGTCTCGATGAGGTGCTCGACGAGATGGTTCGTCGTGAGGTGGTCGAGTCGGTCGGCGACGACGAGTGGATGCTTGTCGACGACGAGGCGTGATCGACAGCGACGAGGCGTGACCGACAAAGACGCGACCGTCGTCACAACCGCAACGACAACAGCCACGATCGCATCATCGACAACCGCGACCGATTAGTGGATCGGAGCCAACCCACACCTATGGACGCATCATCGCTCCCGGCCGGCTGGCAGTGTTGGCACGAGGAACGCGACGGCCGGGTGATCCTCGCCTACCGGCCCGATGTCTTCGACTCCGAGGCGTTTCCCGCGCCCTGTCTGCCGACCATCTACGTGACCAGCGGCACCCCGCGGCGTCGACCCGGCAGCAACAGTACAGACGGCTGGCAGATAACCCTCTTTTTGGAACCCGAAATCGAGGCTGTCAGCGAGAGCTACGAGGATCGGGCGGCCGCGATCGACGGCGCGATCGAGCACGCCGAACGGTTTGCCGCCGGCGAGATCGACTACAGAGCCCTGTATCAGGTGCCGCGGGAGGCCTACTTCGATCGACTCGACGAGCTGGTCGGCGAAAGCGAGGCGTAGTCGGTCGAGGGGAACCGTCATCTGGCTGGATCCTGTAGGGAAAGCCATGACAACCGTCACGCTGATCGGCGACCGCCTCGCCGAGGTGGGCCGGGAGTTCGTCTACGGCGGCGAGGCAGCGGGCTGTGAGGGCTGCCCCTATCGGAGCCAGTGTCTCAACCTCACCGAGGGCCGTCGCTACCGCGTGACCGCGATCCGCGACAACGCCCAGTTGCTTGACTGTGCCATGCACGACAACGGGGTGCGTGCCGTCGAGGTCGAACCCGCGCCGGTACACGCAAACGTCGCCTCTCGGGGGGCGTATGCGGGCAGCAAGGCCGAACTTGAGGGCCCCTGTCCGTACACCGAGTGTCCAAGCCACGAGTTCTGCGTGCCTGACGGGGCTGATTTTGAGACGGAGTACCGCATCGCCGAGATAGTTGGGGAGCCGCCACACGATTACTGTGAGCTCGACCGCGATCTCACGCTCGTCGAATTTGAGGCCGAAGATTAATCGGCGTTCCACTCGGCGACCGTCCCAACCCGCTCGGAGCGATAGCCGAAGATGTCGGCGTAGCCGTACGGCGAAAGCAACACCGGGTAGAAATCCGCCTCGGCGTGGATCGCCTCGCCGTCGACGGCGGCGAAGGCGGTGCCCGCGGACACACGCTCGAAGTTCTCAACAAATACTTCATACTCCGTCCCCTCGGCTTTCGGGATCGGGCCCTCAACCCGAAAGACAGGGATGGTTTCAGGATCTGGCACCGAAAGCCGATCCATCGCATCGTCAAGCGGGAGCACCCCTGTTGCCGCTAAAAACGCCCGAACGAGCTCGTAGCCGTTTTTCGCGGCGTCGTCGGTACCCTGAAGCCCGCATTCGACCTCGATGACGTTTGGATATTTGATCAGCCGGCCATCGGTGTTGTCGTCGGTTTCGGTGATCACCGACACCGGAAGCTGCGGGACGATCTCGCGGGCGACCGTGTCGACGGCCTTCACCGCGCCGATCGGCTCGGCATACGACTGCGTGGAGTGTAACGCAAGCGTCGTGCAGCCTTCGATCTCAGCCAGCAGGTCGGCGGCGAGTCGGCGTTCGTGGGCGTCGGCAGCCGGATCGCCGGGGAAGACACGGTTGAGATCAGCTTCGAGATACCGCTGGCCGGCTTCGAGGGCTTCCTCGTTGGCGATGATCAGCTTGACCGGTCGCTGAACGGTCGGTTCCTCGGCAAGCAATCGTTTGATCGCCAGCGGGCCACAGGGCTCGTCGCCGTGGATCCCGCCGATGACCGCGACCTCGGGAGTTCCCTCACCGAGCTCGTACACCTTCATTGTCGGTCTCACGCCACCGGGCTATTTTATCTCCCCGATATCCGAGAGCCACCGATCGGCGGACTACTCCAGTTCCTCGGCGTACGCGTAATCCGCCGGGTAGGCCGTCGAACTCTCGCCGTCGACGGTGAGCTGCCAACCCTCAACAAGCGTTGGTTCTGTTTGGGCCGACCGGATTGTTGTTCGGATGTCAGAGAGGGCAACCCCGTAGAAATCATCCGGGACGCCATGGAGATACTGATCGGCCGTGCGAAACAGCGACCGCATCCCGTCATCATCCTCGAAATCGACGTGTTTGTAGACGCCGGCGGCGACCTGTACCATCCCGTGGAGAAACGCGCTTTCGGTGGTGCCACTGCCGTAGTTGTACCACTCATCCTCGAAACAGTCGTGGGATTCGTGGTAGGCACCGTCGTTGAACAGTCGAACCCCGTGTTCGACCGCGCGGCGGAGCGTGGCGTGTTCCCACCGGCGGTCAGACTGTCGCCAGCCGGTGGGGTTACCGAGCGGCGGAGCGACGCCCGGATCGCGGGTGTGGTCATCCATACCGCTGCTTTGTGACCGACAGACAAAGGCGTGGCTGCTGGGGAAAACCGACGCGTTAAACAGGATCGCCGTGGTAGTGCCGGCCGCGTGCGAGGGTAGCCAAGCCGGGAAACGGCGGCGGACTCAAGATCCGCTCCTGTAGAGGTTCGTGGGTTCAAATCCCTCCCCTCGCATCGCCGGGATCACTCCCGTGATGCGGAAGACCGCTCTTGAGCGTTCTTCCCTCGCAAAATTTTTGTGATCATGTCAAATGAATTATCACGTGCGTTAGATTTAATTTAACATCGTGAAATAACAAAGTATGATAACTCGTCGAAAGCTGATCGCCGGTGCTAGTACGGTTGGGGGAATTACACTGGTAGCTGGATGCAGCGGGGGTACGCAAGGAAGCAATAACAGTCAGACAGAAACCAAAGAACAAGAGAGTAACGAAACTGACAACAATGATGATCAAGAATCAGTAGAAACAGATCAAATTGGCTCTGAAATATTTGTCCAAAATACGTCTTTTTCATACGCATTTTCCGGCGGCCTCAGTTCGGTAGTCGAGGTAGTAAACAACAGGGAGCAAGGAAGTGGTAGTGTTGAAGTAAACATTCTAATTGAGGCATACGACGGTGAGACAAAACTAGGTGAAGATAATTCATGGCAGAGAGTTGAAGCAACAGCTGGAGAATCAGAGTACGATGAAAATATTGGAGAGAATGATGAATATTATAATCGTTATGCAGAAGAATTTGAATTAAATATCGAAGAAATTTCACAGACAGCAGAGCATTCTATCGACGACGTAACAGAGGTTGTAATTTACGG
This sequence comes from Halonotius roseus, assembly GCF_006861655.1. Taxonomy (GTDB): domain Archaea; phylum Halobacteriota; class Halobacteria; order Halobacteriales; family Haloferacaceae; genus Halonotius; species Halonotius roseus. The sequence continues at coordinate 764,209 of NZ_SESI01000001.1, forward strand.
ACGAACACGAGACGCAGAGTCTGTCCGGGTTACCACCGTATCTGGATCAGAGCTTCGAGATCGTGTTGATAGTTAGATATTTTATCCATAGCAGATAGTTGTCGGTGTCAATTATAACTATCTCGCCGCCCAACTACTGCTATGTCGCTCCGCAAGCTCCTCGCCGGATCCGTTTTCGGTGGCGGCGTGCTGGCTGCTGTCAACCGCCACCTCCAATCGACGGCGACCGACCTCCCGCCGGCCCTCAACGGCGAACAACACACCTACCGCTGGCGCGGGATGGACATCGCCTACACCGAAGCGGGAGACCCAGAGAATCCGACGCTGGTCATGCTCCATGGGATCAATGCCGCCGGCTCAAGCGGTGAGTTCCGGGCAGTCTTCGACGACCTTGCCAACGACTACCATGTCATCGCACCTGACCTCCCTGGCTTCGGCTGCTCGGATCGCCCGCCGTTGCGGTACTCCGCGACCCTTTATACGGAGTTCGTCGGCAACTTTCTCGCTGAGTATGACGAACCGTCAGTGATCGCCTCGTCGCTATCGGCGGCCTACACGCTGGACGCACTCGCAAGCGATCCGGATCTCTCGGTTCGTGATCTGTTGTTGATCTGTCCGACCGCGATTGCCGGCCCTGAACCACCCACCCAATGGCTCCGGGAGCTGTTCCGACTACCGCTTGTCGGGGCTGGGCTGTTCAATCTTGTCGCCTCGAAGCCCTCGATCCGGTATTTCAACGCGGATCATGGCTACTACGAGATGAGTAAGGTAACCGACGACTGGCTGGAGTACGAATGGCAGACGGCCCACCAGCCGAACGCCCGGTTTGCACCTGCCTCGTTCATTAGCGGCTTTCTCAACGCCGATCTCGATCTCGTCGACGCTATCGCTGCCCTCGATGTCGAACCAACGATCCTCTGGGGCCGTGAAGCCGAGATCACACCGCTATCACAGGGCCGGGAGCTGGCGGCCGAGGCGGACGTGCCGCTTGTCGTCTTTGATCGCAGCAAACTGCTACCGCATGTTGAATTCCCAGCGGAGTTCACCACACTCGTTGCCGACCAGTTTTCGGGGGCTGCTGACCGGGGCGACTACTGATCGAGCTGCTCGGCCAGCAGCTGTTCGGCGTGGGGCTTGTTGTTCGCAAGCTCCCACCGAATCTGTGTTGGCTCGCCGACCGTGTGGGCGTCGGCAGTGTAATGGAAGTTTGTGCCCTCACCGTACGCCAGCAGCTCCCGCAGCTCGTCCGGCAACGCTCCGATCCCAAAGCCAATCGTGTTGCCGTCGGCGTCGCCGACCTCATAGAGCGCGTACCGATCCGGAGCGTTAGGAACGATCGACCGATCAAGCTCACGCCACTGTTTGCGGAGGCTCATTTATCCAGCTCCGAGTCAGGAACGAACTCGTAGCTCTCCTCGCCCCAATCGTCTTCGACAAAAACGAAGACGCGACCACGAGCAGTTTCCGGGTCGGCTTCGATCGTCGTTCTGTGGTCACCGCTCCGGCGCACCGTGACGCCTGGGAACACTTCCTCTGTGTCGCCGTCGTCTAAGAGAATCCGGCCGACGCCGGTGTCTTCAAGGATCTTATCGTGGGTTTTGAGATCGTTGACGTAGAGCATGACACCCTCTGTTTCAGTCGGGTCAGTGACAAGGAGATGGGTTTCTTTCCCTGGATTCGTTGTGAGCGAGCCACTGACCTTTGTTGGGGCTCCCCGGTACATCGTCGTCCGGCCATCAGCGTAGGTGACGACGACGCCTTCCGGCCGGAGTTCGACGCCGAGTGTTCGGGGAGCAACGTCGCTGTGGACTGGCATTGTATCAGTATACACGTGGGAGTCGAAAAAGACCGCCGGTATACGCCGGTATTACGCCCAGTAGCCAAGCACGTGTGCGGTTCCGGTGAGAGCAGCACCAAGGGCAACATCTCGGCCACTGACGCCGACAAGACCAAATATTCCGCTCGGATCAGTGTTCCCATCGTTCTCATTGGGAGACTCGTTGTCGTCAAGTGGGCTGCTTGTGGTCGCCGTGTTGGTGTCTTCGCTTGTGATCGTTGCTCCGCTGGCAGGTTCGGTTACCCGAAGGTCGCCCGTCTGTTCGTCATCATCGGTTTGAACAGTGTATTCGTACGTGCCAACCGGGAGCGTCACAAACTGTTCAGAGAGATCGAGTGTTGCGCTGCCGTTTCCACTCAATCTGAGCGACTCGTTGCGGATCGGTTCGCCGTCGATGCTAAAGTGAACCACCTGTTGGCCCGTAAGCTCACCGGTGTTGTTGATTGTCGCTTCGATCGCGCCGAGTGACGATCGCTGTTGTACTTCAACCGGTGTAGTGAGATTGGTTATCTGATAGTTTGCGATGTTATCGATATCATCAACCACACGAACATCTCGTCGATCAACAACACGATTATCAGGGAGACGGCCCGCCGTGTAGAACTCGGCTGTGACCCGGTCGCCTGAGTCAAGCGCGGAGAAGTCAGCTGATGCAGTGAATGTCCGATCATCCTCGATGATAACCTCCTCGATGGTCACAAGCTCGGGATCAGGCCGGCTCTGATCGATAAACTGAATCGTTGCTTCAGTTCCTGGTGCCATGGTCGTCGAACCAAGGATCTGGCCATCGCTTTCACTCGGTACGATTAGTTCGTCATCCACCGTTGTGCGACCGTACTGGATGGATGGCTCCATGTATTCAATCGTGCTGTTGACCGATACCGTCGTATCGCTGTCACCGAAATACGGGAAATGTTCAACGCCATCGTTTGGGGAAACTGCAGGGTTAAATGGCGGCGGTTGCTGACCTTGTCCAACAGTTTGATACAGATATCTTTCACCAGCAGGAGATTCGTACCTGGTCTCAAATTCCATCACGTCACCGTACGAGGGAGCCGAGAACGCTTCACCGCGGGTGTCGACGACGATATACAACCCGCCGATCTCAGTGTTTTCGCCGATTTGACTTTCGTTTGCCCACTGATCCGTTGTCTCATCAGGGATCACATAGAGATCACCACTACTGGCACCGTCGAAGCGTAGATCAGATTCAGTGTTTTCTGCCCCATCGTAATACCACGTTGAAAGATCCATCTCGACGCCTTCGGGGCGATTCAATAGGCGCGCGATATCGTCAGCAGGTATTGACTCAGGTGTCGAGTCGGTCGTCAGATCAATACCTGTGGCACCGGTGAAACCAGTTGCTTGCAGTTCGATCAACAGGCGCTCGCCAGCCGCGATCGTGTTCGATTCGGTGGCTTCCTCCGAGGAACCAGCAACATCCTCCTCATTTGCGGATGCGGGTGGGAGTACGTACGTATTGACAGCCTCCAACTGCGGCTGGGTGAGCACAAGGTTCGATCGACCGATTGGACTGCTGAATGTAGGCGCGCCATCTTCAATTATTACTTGACCGTTTGCACCGGCCAAGAGCCGGTATCGCCCTGTCTGTAGCGGTGTGGAACGAGGGCTGATCCCGACGTTCTCCCGGAAGTCGGCCAACGTTGACGCACCTTGGAATGAGACGTTTTCGAACACACCATCGGGTTCAGCATCGGCTCCGAGTTCGTGTGCGTAGCTCGTGACGCCCTCGCCGTAGGCCCGACTAGAGTTAACATTCGTCCCGACAAGTCGAGTATTAATCATTGTTGCATCCTCTTCAACATAGAGAATATCAAAATACTGAGTGGGTGTACCGTCGCCGTTTGTATCACCACCAATGAGCATATATTCACCATTGGTGGAGATCTCCACGAACCCACCCGCAGGAGCTCTGTAGACTGGTTCGCCGATCGCACCGACTGCATCGGGGTTCACCTCACTCGTAAGGCTGATCGCATCTTTTTCGATCGTTGTTGTTGTTCTACCGACTGTGTCCTCAGCGTCAAGTCGTACGTCGTATTGACCGTCTATAAGACTGGGATCTGCAGGGATGCTGAGTGTTGCGTCATTCGCTTCTGAGGATACCGTGCTCTCAGAAACCACATCGCCGTTGGGATCAACAATGGACAATGTTACCGTCTCAACTACTGAGGCAGAAACACCATCATAGGAAATTGATACTTCTTCACCGCCTGTAAGCGTTTTCGGTGAAATAGTAGTTATACGAGGATTGATCTGTCTAAATGCTCCGGTAACTTCCTTACTCTCGCTGTCGGGTGCACCTGTTCGAACCGTGATTTCCTTCGTAAATCCAGGAGATGAACTATTAGTGAAATCTACTTCCTCTGATTCACCAGCGTTGAGACTGATTGTTTGCGATTCTGTTTGAGCACCATCAACCCACAGCTCTACTACTTGTTGGCCTACATCGAAATTAGCTTGATTTTCTATCGTCGTCTCAATATTAATTTCGTTATCGTCACGATCATAATAAGATCTATCAATACTAACAGCACCTGTATTCGGAACCGTAACACTCGCGGTTTGCGTATCGCCATCTTCACCCGTAATATAATTCTCTGTTGTCAGTTCATACGTATATTCGCCAGGAACTTGCTCTATATTTCTGTTTCGTGTTATTTCGTTCGGAGGAAAACTACTTTGTGCATCCGTACCGCTGAGTGTTTCTTGAAGGGGTGTTACTTGCTGTCCGGGTGCTACTTGTCCCGGCACTTTTGGTATAACTATTATTTCTTCGTTATTTTCTATTGTGATATTTGTTGTATTTTGCTCACTTCCAATATTTTGTATTGTATAATTTAATGCCACATTATTCCCAGTAGTCGACTCCTGATATTCGGCGGTGAAATCGACGATATCGAATTCGCTCCAGAGTACATCAACCTGTGTAGAATTAGTATCATCAGGCGTTCGTACGGTTGGGAAGATTTCTCTGGTTGGGCGTTCAGGTGTATCTTCCCATTTCAACGTTATTTCTCTTGAGTTGAATGGCGGATTTGTCCCGAGTCGTATTCTAGTTCTGTTGATTTCTTCTCCTTCAGTATTTTCAAGAACGGCTTCTTTTGTTCCTGTATTTGATCCAACATTTGTCACGTTGAATGTGACATTCAAAGAGTCTCCCTCATCAATACTCCCACCTGAGTCAGTCGTAATATTAACTACTCTAAAATCACCATTCGAAGATTGTGCAGCAGTAGCGGAGGTCATGAAAACTAAACACAACACAAGGGCGACAACAGAAATCAAGCACAACCGCTTGGTGCTGGTAGCTACTGTCTGCATGATATGACTACTTAACTTATTCACTAAGAGGTAATAAATTGAAGGATTAGATTCTCAAATTTTATATTTATCCCACTGACCAAGGTTGGTAGATGGAAGCGTTGATATGATGGTATGCCATCAAGCCAACAACGACCATGCCGGCGTGTGATAACTGTGGCACCGAGGTCGACGAGTCAGCCACATTCTGCCCAGACTGTGGTGAGCCACAGGATCAAGACACCAAGCGAAAGGTGATCATCGGTCGGGTGAGCTACGCTGTTGGGTTCGTGATCATCGTCGGTGGGCTCTCGGTACTCCCAGGGAACCTCGGCGGGGTACCGGTTGTTCTCGGTGGCATCCAGCTATTCCCGCCGAGTCGGCAACTCCTCGGTCGCGTGTTCGGCCGTCCCCCAAAAGTCTGGGCGAACGCCGTCTTCGCGCTCCTGTTTGTCCTCATCGGTGGCCTACTCATCTACCTACTGTAAGGCACGCTTACAACCAGCCGAAACCTGCGCTGTTATCCCCGTCGGAACAGCACCACTGTCAGTAGCGAAAGCATCGTCATCATCCCCCCGATGCCGGTCGGCCCGATCAATCCCGTTGACTCCTCGTCAGTCGAACTCCCGTCATCGCCGGAGACAGACTCCGAGCTCGTTTCCGGTTCAGGAGCGACGACAGTGAGCGTCCCGGTCGCCGACTCGCCGCCGGCACCGACAGCATACCGTTTGTCACCCGGCTCCTCGGGAGCGGTAAACGTCGCTGTGATCTCTGTCGACGCACCGCCGGCCAACTCCGTTCTGACCGTTTGTTGTTGGTCAGCGAACTCAAACGTCACAGCCTGGGTGTCGCTGCCGGGCCACTCGTTGGCGACCGTCGCCGACATCGTCACAGACTGGCCGGGGTCAACACGCTGCGGGAGTCGAAGTTGGGTGACGTTGAACGGCCCTGTCTCGACGGCACCGGTCGACAGCGAAGCTGTGTCCCGAACACCGGTATCAGTCACTTCAACCATGACCGCCTCCGGTAGTCGCTGTAGGCCGGCAAAGTCAGGCCGGAGCGAGCCATCAGAGAACCCTCGGAGGACGATCGTCTCCTCGTCAGCGTAGACCTCGTAGCTCTCGGCACCACGGGTAAACGGTCGGCGGTTCTCGAAGGGGCCGTTTTGATTCCGGAGGAATCGATCGTCCATGAACGCGGTCTCCAGTTGGGTGTAGTTGAGGTTCGGACTGGTCACGTTGACGTTGTAGCGAAGCCGGTTCGATCGCACCTCAAGCTCCCGATCAGAGCCGACCGCACTCGGCTCGCTTGCGGCCCATTCGACGGTCAGCGTCTGGATGAGTACCTCAAACGGGGTCGCCGCTTCGGTCGGCACGGTTCCGTTGACCCGGCCATCCTGGAAGGTGAGCGCGACATCCCGCTGGTCAGCCGGCAAAAGAACATAGGTGCCGTTGAGCTCGGTCGTTGAGAGGGTCTCAGTGTCTTCGTTGAGATCCACCTCTCGGACGAGATTGCCGAGTTCGTTGTCGTCAGCATCGTACGCGCGCAGATGTAGCGTCTCAACGGTCGTTCGGTTCGTCGCGTTGGCAAGCTCGCCGGTGACGTTTCCGAGACCAAGCTGCTGGCCCTGCCAGTAGACGCCACCATCGGTGAGTGTGGCGTCGGCCGCGCTCTCGGAGTCGTCAACATCGTAAACGGCAGCGGTATCCGCACCCTCGACTGCGGCGGCCGCGGAGCCGGCGGTGACACTCACCGCGACAAGGAACACCGCCACCAGCACCGCCACCCGCATCATGCGTGCCATCGGACTCACCAACTGGGCTGCCGTTCCGACCCGGTTGCGTGAACGATGCGACGAACATTGCACATATCTACCAGTTCGGTGCTGATCGTATATAACCGCTGTCCTGCCGAACGGGCCGAACCGCCACACCTTTCATCGCTGCACCCACCCATCCCGGTATGAACGGCGTCGCAACTGCACCCGGTGCCGGAACCGTACTCAACGCGTTGGCGACCGGGCAGGGCTCGGCGTTCGCTATCGATGTCGAGACGACGGCGACCGTCGAACTCGCGGCCGACGCTGAAACGGTGACCGGCGAGATCGCCGGCGCGACCGACGCCGACACCCGCCTGATCGAACGCTGTGTCGAACGCGTCGTCGACCGCTTCGGCGACGGCGAGGGCGGCACCGTCGCCACCGACAGCGAGGTGCCGATGGCCGCCGGACTCAAGAGTTCGAGCGCGGCCGCCAACGCGACCGTGTTGGCGACGCTCGACGCGCTCGATGTTGACGTTGTTGCCGATGCTGCCGCTGGTGACAGCGACGAGGTCGCTGGCGATACGATCATGAAACTCGATGCCTGCCGGATCGGCGTCGAGGCCGCCCGCGATGTCGGCGTCACGATCACCGGCGCGTTCGATGATGCCAGCGCGAGCATGCTCGGTGGCGTCGTCGTCACCGACAACACCGAGGACGCGCTGCTGGCCCACGAGAGCCGCGAGTGGGACGTGCTCGTCTGGACGCCGCCGGAGCGCGCCTACAGCGCGGACGCCGACGTTGATCGCTGTGAAAACGTTGCCGAGATGGCCGACCTCGTCGCCGAGTTAGCCCTCGACGGGCGGTTCGGCGAGGCGATGACGGTCAACGGGCTTGCCTACTCGGCCGCGCTGGATTTCGACACCGACCCGACCGTCGAGGCCATGCCGCACTGTCACGGCGTCTCGCTGTCCGGCACCGGCCCGAGCGTCGTCGCCGTCGGCGATGAGGCGTCGCTGGCACCCGTCCGCGAGCTGTGGGCCGACCGCGACGGCACGCTGATCGAGACGACGACTCGACCGACTGGAGCATCCATCCAATGAGTACCAACACCGAACCCGACGAGATGAGTCTGGAGGAACTGCGCGAGGAGATCGAATCGATCGATCGGGAGATCGTCGAACTGATCGCCCGCCGAACCTACGTCGCCGAGACGATTGCGGATGTCAAAGCCGAGCGCGATCTGCCGACGACCGACGAAAGCCAGGAGGACGCGGTGATGGAACGCGCTGGCGACAATGCCGCTAAGTTCGACCTCGACTCCAACCTCGTGAAAACGGTTTTCCGGCTGCTGATCGAGTTGAACAAGGTCGAACAGCGCGAGAGTCGGTGACTCCAACCACCGGAACACACAATATTCTGTGCCAACATAGCTTTCTGTATGCCCAGTATCACGGTCAACGTCGATGATGACCTCAAAGATCGGATGGAGCAGCATCCGGAGATCAATTGGAGCGAGGTCACGCGCCAAGCCATTCAGGAGAAAATCGAGACGCTCGATGTAATGGCCGAACTCACGTCCGGCAGCGAACTCACCGAAAGCGACGTGGCGGAGATCGCCGACCGGATCAACGAGAGCGCGCACGACCGCGTTGAATTCGAGTCGGAATAGCCTCAACCGATGAAACTGGTCGTCGATGCCAACATCGTCATTTCCGCGCTCATCGCCGATTCGAAGACGCGTGAACTCCTCGTCACACTCGAACCGAACCTCCTCACGCCGGGCTTCGTTCACGACGAGATCGAGAACTACACGGAGTTGATCGCCGAGAAATCCGGAATGAGCCTGGATCGCGTCGAACAGTTCATCGACCTACTGTTTCAGTACATTGAGGTCGTTCCTGCCCGCGAGTTCCATTCTTCTATCGAGGCAGCCGAAGCGGCTATCGGCGAAACCGATCCAGACGACGTGTTGTACGTCGCTTGTGCGCTCGCCACTGACGCGGCCGTCTGGAGCGACGACACTGATTTCGACGAACAGACTGTCGTCGATACCTATTCAACGAGCGACGTACTCGACGCCTTTGAGACGCGCTGACGACCGAACGGGCGATCCGATCAGCCAATCCGCTCCCGGATCGTCGCCTGCTTCAACAGCAGAAAGCCGGTGAGGATGACGAGGAAGCCGGCAATGGCAGCGACATCGAGCGATTCATCGAGGACGACCCATCCCGACAGAGCGGCAAACACGGGAACGGCATACGAGACGAGGTTGATCTCGATGGCTCCGAGGCGGTCGAGCAGATCGAAGTAGACCACGTAGCCGACCGCGCTGGCGAACACCGCCAGATACACCACCGTTAGGATCGCCGCTGGCGTGACGGCAACGTCGCCAACGGATTCCGAGGGGAGGCCAGCACTCATCGCATGCAACAACAGGGCACCCAGCGCGGTCGACCACGCGACCATGCCCTCGGTGCCGATGTCGCTGTCGACGCGCTGGACGAGGACGCTACCGAGGGCGACACAGGCCGCCGCCAGCAGGACGAACGCCGGTGCGATGAAATCGGCGGCGAGCGGGCCCGCCGATTCGGGAAAGGCGACCAATCCGACGCCGAGAAAGCCGAGCAGGAGTCCCACCGTTTCGATCCCGCCGAGTCGTTCCTGTGGGAGCAAGACCCGCGAGAACCCGGTTGCGAGGATCGGGTTCATCGCGATGAGGATGGCGGCGACGCCGCTGGTGACGCCCTGCTGGCCAATGAAGAGCAAGGCGTTGTACAGCGCGATGATAAGCGTCGCGCCGACGAGGACGGTCAGCCAGTCGGCGCGGCTTCGGGGTCGCCACTCGCCGGTCGTCGCGGCCACGTAGCCGAGCAGCAACACCGCGGTCACGTCGTACCGCACCGCCGCGAACAACACCGGCGGCATGAATTCCAAGCCGAGTTTGATCGCCATGAACGAGGTGCCCCAGAGAAACGACAACAGAAGAAACAGTCCGCCGTCGCGTGTGGAACTCACAGTCGGGCTTTGGTGAGGGGCCTGATAAATGAGTTGCAGCGCGGGACAGCGAGTCGGTGGGGCGGTTGCGTCGCAGCGGGCTCAGTACTCCCAGAGCCGTTCGATCCGGTCGTCGATTTCGGGGTGGGCTGCCTGTAGTGTGTCGACATCGGTTTCGCCGTCGATGTTGATGACGTGCACCTCGCCGCGTTTGCCGTCGTACTGATCCTGAAAGTCGTAGACGACGCCGATAGCGGTCACGTCGTCGGACACGTCGTCGCTGTCGAGGAGGTGTTCGACCTGTCGGTCGACGTTGTACTCGACGAGTCGGTTGATCGCCGCCTCGCGTGAGATGTCCTTCGGGAGCCGTTCAACGCCGGGCGCAAGGTGTGGTTTCAGCAACCCGAGACTGTGTTCGATGCCGGTCGGTTCGTCGAGCCCGTTGGTGAGATCCTCGTAGGCGGCGGTGACCGCGCCACAGCTGGTGTGGCCGACGACGATGGCGATCTCGGTGCCGGTGTGGGCGATGGGATAGAGCACGTCCCCGGAGACGGCGGTACCCTCCTCAGTCTGCTGAATCACGCGGTTGCCGATGTTGCCACAGCTGAAGAGTTGCCCCGGTTCGGTATTATTCCACATCGCATCCTGCAGCACACGAGAATCAGAACAGCAGACAGTGACCGCACTCGGTGCTTGCCCGTCTTGTACGTCATCAAACCGACTGTCGAACTGCTCGGCGTGCTCGGCGTTGGCGGCCAACAACCCGGTAACAAAGTCGTCCATAGATACCTATCTCACGGACGGCTCATATAGGTTAGCTCATATAGGTTAGCTGACCTTCCGCGTGCGACGGGTTTCCGGTCAAAATTCGCGGTTCGATTTCGACTCCAGATCCGTCGGGTCGGTCTCGATCCCGCCGCGGCCGACGAACTCGTAGTCGTCGTCAGTCAGTCTGACCACGCCGTCCTCGACCGCGAGGTCGACTTCGCTGAGGAACGCGCCCTCACAGGGGCCGAAATTACAGAACCCGGTGTCGGACTCGAAATACGCGCCGTGGTTGGTGCAGATAATCTCGCCGTTGCGCATCTCCGCGCCCGAGCCTTTGTCGAGTTTGATGTGGCGGAAGTGTTGGCAGTAGTTGAGCCAGCCGACGACCCCCTCGTCGTCTTTGATCATGATCGCCTCTTGAATCTCGCCGGATTCCCTGTCGGCGGTCTGTCGAGTGTCGGCGTCGGTCGGTCGCACGCGAAACAGGAACGTCGTCTCCTCCGGCACCTCCCCAACCGGCGCGATCTGCCCGTCGGCACTCATTGGGCGTCGGTAGCGACCCCGGCGGTTTAAGCCCACAGTTCCCGGCAGCGATCAGCCGTAATACTCGCGTTCGACACGGGCGGCAAACAGTCGGGCGAGCAGTGTCGTTACCGGCCCGGCACTCGCCAGCGGGTCAGCGTCGCTGCCGTCGCTGGCGATGTCGCCGTCGTCGCCGCTCCGCTGTTCGTTGCCGTCGACCCCCTCATCGCCGCTGATCTCAAGCCCGTCGACGACATCGACCGGCCGGATCTCCCACGTCGAATTAGTTAGGAAAACCTCGTCGGCGTTGCGGATGTCGTCGGGGGTGTACTGGCCGGTTTCGACCGGAATCCCCTCGTCGTCGGCGATATCGAGGACGACGCGGCGCGTGATGCCCGGCAGGACTGGGCCGTCGAGACTCGGCGTGCGGAGCGCGTTGTCGCGGACGAAAAACAGGTTGCTCGTCGCGCCCTCTGCGACGTGGCCGTCGGTGTCGAGCATGATCGCCTCGTCGGCCTCGGTCACCCTGAGTTCGAGCCGGGCGAGAATCCCGTTGAGATAGTTGTGGGTTTTCGCCCGCGCCGGGATCGCGCTGTCGGGGACGCGCTTGGTTTTGACCGTCTGCAGCGTCGCCGGTTCGTCCCAGACCGGCTGGCCGTCGCTGCCGCCGCGGGGCAGCGGCTTGACGATGATGACGACCGTCGGATCGACCGTCTCGGCAGGAGTGAGTTTGCCGGGTTGGACGCCGCGGGTGATCGACAGCCGGACGTAGGCGTCGCGCAGTTCGTTTGCGGCGAGCGTTTCGTCGATGCGGGCGCGGAGTTCGTCGTCGCTGATACCGTGATCCAGCTGCAGTACCGAACACGTCTCAGCCAGCCGGTCGGCGTGGGCCTCCCACGCGAAGATTTCGCCGCCGTAGGCGCGCATCGTCTCGAAGGCGGCGTCGCCGTACTGGAAGCCGCGGTCGCGGACGTTGACGCTGGCTTCTTCGGCCGGCACCAACTCGCCGTCGACGTGATAACGGACTTCATCCTCACGCTCGCTATCAGTCATGTGCCGCACACACCTCGACGAAGTTTTCGACCATACCTTTCCCCGCGTCGGTCAGAATGCTTTCGGGATGGAACTGGACGCCGAACTGCGGTCGCTCGCGGTGGCGGACGCCCATGACGACCTCGCGTTCGTCGGTCGTGTGGGCGGTCTCGATGAGGGCGTCGGGGAGATCGCCGCGGTCGACACACAGCGAGTGGTAGCGGCCGACGCTGAGTTCCGCCGGCAGACCGTCGAACAGCCCCGCGCCGTCGTGAGTGATCGTCGACGACTTCCCGTGGACGACGCTGGGTGCGTGCCCGACGCGGGAGCCGCGGGCTGCACACATCGCTTGGTGGCCGAGACAGACGCCGAAAATCGGGCAGTCGAGGTCGAACACGTCCATCGAGACACCCGCCGAGGCGGGGGTTCCGGGCCCCGGCGAGAGGACGATCCCGTCGGGATCGATCTCGCTGATGCCGTCGAGATCGACGGCGTCGTTGCGCCGAACGGCCACCTCGCCGGCGAACTCGCCGACGTACTGGACGAGATTGTAGACAAAGGAGTCGTAGTTGTCGACGACGAGGATTCGCGGGCCGCCGGCGACGTTGCCGTCAACAAGCCCCACCGGCTTCGTCACGCTCATTTCGCGGCCTCCTCGACGGTCAGCCGGCCGGCGGCCAGCGCGTCGTCGATGGCGGTCACCAGCGCGCGGCCTTTCGCCAGCGTCTCCTCGTACTCGGCGTCGGGTTCGGAATCGTGGACAACCCCCGCGCCGACCCGGAGGTAGTATTGGTCGCGGTGGCGGGTGAGCGTGCGGATGATGATGTTGAGCGTCGCCCGGCCGTCGAAGCCGAACGCCGCCATGCTCCCGGTGTAGGGGCCGCGCCGCGTCGCTTCGAGTTCGTCGATGATTTCTAACGTCTTGGGCTTGGGCGCGCCGGTGACGGTGCCACCGGGGAACATCGCCGCGACGGCGTCGGCCAGCGAGCACTCTTCGCGGAGCCGGCCCTCAACCTGGGAGACGAGATGCATCACCTCGGCGTAGCGGTCGATCCGGCGGTATTCGCTCACCTCAACGGAGCCGAAGTCGCTCACCTTGCCCAAATCATTGCGTTCGAGATCGACCAACATCGCGTGTTCGGCGCGCTCCTTCTCGTCGCCGCGGAGATCGGCCTCGAAGGCGTCGTCGGTCGTTGTGGTCGACCCGCGCGGTCGGGTGCCGGCGATGGGTTCGGTTCGCAGGCGGTCGCCATCTCGCTCTAAGAGGAGTTCCGGGCTGGCACTGACGAGGTCGAGCCCGCTCCACCGCTCGTCGCCTCGGCCCGAAAACTCGATCAACCCCGAGTACGGCGCGGGGTTCACCTCGCGCAGCGCGTCGTAGGCGTCGACCGGGTGGACGGCTGCGGGCGCGCTCAGCCGTTGGGAGAGGTTCGTCTGAAACGTGTCGCCGTCGCGGATGTATTGCTTTATTTTGCGGACGCTGTCGGCGAAGGCGGCCGCGCCGGTGTCGCTCGTGAACGTGGCGTCGTCGGCGTCGACCGGCGGCCGGCCGACCGCCTGATCGCCGTCGACCGCGGCGGCCGCCAGCGACGACGCCCGCTCGACGGCCGACTCGTAGATCGCATCGAGATCGCCGTCCTCCGCGTCGCTCGGAATCCGTGGACAGCAGGTGATCCGCAACGTCGTTTCGTCGTCGTCCTGCGGGGCCTGCCATGCAGCCACACAGTCGTAGACGCCGACCTGTAGCTGCGGGAGTCCGCGATCATCGACTGCGTCGCCGTCCAGCGTTTCGAGTTCGCGGGCAATATCGTAGGAGAGCCAGCCGAACGCGCCACAGGGATACGGTACCTCGCAGTCGCCGCGAACCAGCGTTTCGTCGGCGAGCAGGCCGTCGAGTGCCGCCAGCGACGCGGATCGGTGTGTCCCGTCGGCGTCGGCGATGACGCCGTCGGCGACGACGGCCTCGGGGCTGACCGTCAGTCGCTCGACCGGTTCGACTGCAAAATAGCCCCACCCCGGCTGGCCGCCCGTCGTCTCGAAAAAAACGCCGCCCGGCCCCTCGCGGGCGCGACGGTAGGCCGCAAACGGATCGGTGACCGACAGCCGGAGTTCGACCGGGACGCGTGCCTCCGGCGGGGCGTCGGCAGCCAGCGAGCGGAACGACGCTCGCTCGGAGACGACGGTCGGCGGTTCCATACACAGCCCCTGTCGCCGCCAGCGGGTAACAGTTTCGTGATTTGCCACGCCGGGTTCCCGCCGCGGTCGTTACTTCTCGGCGGCGCGGTCGATCCAGTTGCTCACGGTTTTCGGCGAGACGCTGATCGCCTCGCCGATCTCCTCGGCGTCGCCTTCGGCTAACTCGGCGATGGAGGTGATCCCGGCGTCGTGGAGTCGCTCGCTGTAGGCCGGGCCGATCCCCTTGATCGAATCCAACGGCTCGTCGCTGTAGTCGTCCGCGTCGTCGTCGGCTGTTTCGTCCGCGTCAGTGTCAGCGGTGTCGTCCTCGGCAGTATCGACTTCCTCGGTTTCGTCCTCGTCGGTGTCGACATCCGATTCGATACTGTCGTCAGCATCGACATCGGGGGCTTCCGCCTCCGATTCCGCATCGTCGGCATTCGGTTCTGGCTCAGCATCGTCGACATCGATCTCGGGGTCGGTATCGGTGGTTGCTGCTGGTTCATCGTCGAGATCTGCCTCCTGCTCGTCCTCGCTGCCCTCGTCAGCTACGGGTTCCGGCTCTTCGCCAGCGTCGTCGGTCGGTTCGTCCTCGATGACCGGCTCCGCTTCGGGATCGGCCGCCGCGTCGCCGGTGGTCGCGTCGCCACCGGCCGGCTCGTCGGGGTCGTGTTCGACCGTGACCGTCGTTTCCGCCTCACGGTCGTCGGAGCCGTCACCGATTCCAAGCATCGATTTCAGTTTGCTGAGTAGGGCCATTACCGATGAATACACGACGCCAGTATTTAAAAACCGGTCACACTCCCGACAGACAAGACCGTCGGCAGGCTCGCTGGTAGGCTGTTCCTACCGGATCGTGCTGCACTGTGTTCGGCTTGTGACTCCGTCGGTGCCGTCACCGAACACGACAGTTCAAAGCGTTCATATATCGGCACCCGAATCGCCATACATGGCCGCAATCAGGTCCCTGAAACCAGCCATCGGGAGTCTCGTTCGCAATCCAATTATCATCGTTGTGGCTGCGGTCGTCGCCCTCCTTCAGCTGCCGCAGCTGCTCGCGCCGACAACGTCGCCGCTGCTTTCGACGGTCATTTCGCTTGTGATGAGCGGTGCGTTACTCCTCTTTCTGCCCTTCTATCAGGGCGGCATCATCGGCATGGCCGACGAATCTCGCACCGGCACGACGAGCATCGGGACGCTGATCCAAGCCGGAAAATCGAACTACGTCTCGCTGCTGTTGTCGTACGTCGTCGTGCTCGCCATCGGGGTCGCCTTCGGGATCATCGTGGCGATCTTCGCGGTCATCGGCGGCGTCGGGCTTGTCGCCGGCGGCGGCCAACCGAGCCCCGCGATCCTCGCGGTCGGCGGCCTCGTCGGCCTCTTGCTTGTCGTGGGCTATCTCGGCGCGATGGTGTTCATCCAGTTTTACGGCCACGAGATCGTGCTCAACGACGCCGCTGTCGCCGAGGGGTTCAAACGGAGTGTCACCCTCGTCCGCGAAAACCTGCTGAGTGCGATCGGCTACAGCCTGCTCATGTTCCTCGGCGGCGGCCTCATCGGAGCCGTCAGCGCGGTCACCTCCTTCCTCGTCGCCCCCCAGGAGCCGTTCGGGTCGGTCGTCCCCGAGCTGTCGCTGCCGGTGGTGATCGGGGCTGGCGTGGTCTCGATCCTTGCGACCGCCCTTCTTGGGGCGTTCTACGCGACATACTCGGTGACGTTCTACCGCGATATCGCCGGCTCGTCGTACGCGCGGCTCTGATATCGTCGCTGCACCTTGCTCGTCCCGTCGCTGCACTTACTCTACGGCCTCAGTTCAAGGCCTCACGAAGTGCGTCGTGCATCGCGTCGATCGGTGCGTCCTCGCCGGTCCATCGCTCGAAGGCCTCCACGCCCTGGAACAGCAGCATCCACAGCCCCTGGATCGTCGTCGCCCCCGCGGCGTCGGTCTCCCGTAGCAAGCGAGTTTCCCGCGGTGTATAGACCGCATCAAGGACGGCCAACTCCTCGTGGAGCAACTCGGCGGGCACCGGCGTCTTGTCTTCCTCCATCCCGACGCTTGTCGCGTTGACCAGCAGGTCAGCCGATGGGAGCATCTCCGCTAAGCTGTCGAGGCCGCCGGCGGTCGCGCCATCGACCTCGTCGGCAAGCCCCTCGGCGCGCTCGACCGTCCGGTTGGCGATATGGACGCCGGCACCGGCGTCGGCCAGCGCGAACGCCGTCGCCCGGCCCGCACCGCCCGCGCCGACGACGACCGCTTCCGTGTTGTCGATGGCGACATCGTGGTGGGCAAACGAGCGCGTCACACCGGCCGCGTCGGTGTTGTACCCCTGCGGCGACCCGTCCTCTGGGAAAGCGACCGTGTTGACCGCGCCGATGCGCGCCGCCAGCGGGTCGGCCTCAACGATCTCAAACACGTCCTGTTTGAACGGGATCGTGACGTTGAGTCCGGCGATCCCGAGGGCAGCCGCGCCGTCGATCGCGCGTTCGATCTCGCTTTCGGCGGGTTCGAAGGTGACGTAGGTTGCGTCGATACCGCGTTCGTCGAAGCCGGCCGTCTGCATCGGTGGCGACACCGAGTGGCCGACCGGATTGCCGACGATTCCGTACACATCCATACACCGCCGTCGGGCGGCCAGCCCGTAAATTCTCTGTGTTCTTCGATCCGGTCGTGTGTGCCTCGATCCGGTGGCGTTTTGCTGATCGATCACCCAGCGGGGGTATGATCGGCATCGTCGTCAGCCGGGCCGATGAGGCCTCAACGCATCTCGGCGAGCAGCTTCGCGCCGTCGGCGAGTGGACTGCCCACGAGGATGGGAGCCGCGCTGACGGCGACGGCGGCGGCACCTACTACACGACCGAGGGGTTCGAACTCCGCGAATTTGACACCATCCACATCGAACTCGACGATCCCGCGCCGGCGTTTTCGACTCCTGACGACCTCGATTTTCTCGTCTTCGTCTCCCGGCACGCCGGCGACACCGGCCGGCTGCTGACCGCCCACGTCACGGGCAACTTCGGGCCGGCGGAGTACGGCGGCGCGGCCGGCAGCTTCGCTCGCGCCGCGCCCGGAGCCCACAAGGTCGTTGTCGACGCCCTCGGCGAGCACGCGCCCGACGACTACGAGGTCGGGATCGAATGCACCCACCACGGCCCGACAGCGTGTTCCACGCCATCGATGTTCGTTGAACTCGGCAGCGGCGAGGAGCAGTGGCAGGACGCGGAGGCCGCCCGCGCGATCGCTGAGGCTGTCCTCGATCTGGGCGGCACCGCCGCCGATCACCGCCCGGATGGCGTCGCCGACCCCCGCCACGTCGTCGGCTTCGGCGGCGGCCACTACACGCCGCGCTGTGAGCGAATTGTCACCGACACCAACTGGGCGGTCGGCCACATCGGCTCAGATTGGCAACTGGACGCAATGGGCGACCCGGCCGCCAACCGTGAGGTGATCGACGCCGCCTTCGCGGCGAGTGCCGCCGGGATCGCTGTCGTCGACGGCGAAAAGCCCGACCTGGAGGGCGTCATCGACGACCTCGGCTACCGCGTCGTTAGCGAGACCTGGCTCCGGACGGTCGGGACGCGCCCGCTCGCGGTCGTCGACGCCGCGGAAGCGGCGCTATCGACGGTCGCCGAGGGACTTCGGTTCGGCGATGTTAGTGTGACTGCTGACAACCCAACCGAGGCGTGGACGATCGTCTCGCTGCCCGACGACCTCATCGCGGCCGCAAACGGGATCGACACAGCGGCGACGCTGGCGGCGGTTGTCGAAACGACCGTCGCCTACGAGACGACCGAGGGGGCGACGCTGCCGGCCGGTCGCGCGCTCATCGCCGAGGCCGATGCCTTCGATCAGCTGATCGATCGGCTGGCCGAGCTGCTTGTGACCGAGTACGAATCGGTCGAACAGACCGCCGAGGGCGTTGTCTGCCGGGACACCGGCTTCGATCCCGGGAAGGCCGAAACGCTTGGCGTGCCGGAGGGACCGAAGTTCGGGCGGCTGGCCGCCGGCGAGACGGTGACGGTCAACGGCCGCGAGATCACCCCCGAGTCGGTCGAAAGCAATCGTGTCGAGCGGTTTTCGGTCGCCTGGCCCGCGGCGGAGACGGCCGACGCGGCGGCTGAAACCGTGTCAGACGGCCGGCTGACGAATGGGGAAAGATAAATAGGCTTGGTTCGCAAGCCACGCACAGTAATGGACTCTATCGTTGACGACGCCATCGACGAGGCCGAAGACACCGAGCCGGAGGCCGACAACAGCGAGTCGGCTAGCCCGCCCAGCAACCCCCAGTCAGGCTCGATGACAGACGAGGAGCTACAGGATGTTCTCGAAGACCTCCAGACCGACATCACCGTCGTCGGCTGTGGCGGCGGCGGCGGCAACACGGTCAACCGGATGGCCGAGGAGGGGATCCAGGGCGCGAAACTCGTTGCGGCCAACACCGATGTCCAGCACCTCGTTGACATCGAGGCCGACAGCAAGATCCTGATGGGCCAACAGAAAACCCAGGGCCGCGGCGCGGGCTCGCTCCCACAGGTCGGCGAGGAGGCCGCGCTTGAAAGCCAAGAGGAGATCTACGATGCCATCGAGGGCTCGGATATGGTCTTCGTCACGGCTGGCCTCGGCGGCGGTACTGGAACTGGTGCGGCCCCCGTCGTCGCCAAAGCCGCCCGCGACTCCGGCGCGCTCACGATTTCGATTGTCACGACACCCTTCACCGCAGAGGGCGAAGTCCGGCGCACGAACGCCGAAGCCGGCCTCGAACGCTTGCGGGACGTGAGCGATACGGTCATCGTCGTCCCCAACGACCGGCTGCTCGATGCGGTCGGCAAACTCCCCGTCCGGCAGGCCTTCCAGGTCAGCGACGAAGTCCTGATGCGTTCGGTGAAAGGAATTACCGAGCTCATCACCAAACCCGGTCTCGTCAACCTCGACTTCGCCGACGTGCGCACGGTCATGGAGAAAGGCGGCGTCGCCATGATCGGCCTCGGCGAGTCCGATTCGGAATCGAAAGCACAGGACTCGGTCAAAAGCGCGCTCCGCTCACCCTTACTTGATGTCGATATCTCCGGGGCGAACTCCGCGCTCGTCAACGTCACCGGCGGCAACGACATGGCTATCGAGGAAGCCGAGGGCGTCGTCGAGGAGATCTACGATCGGATCGATCCCGATGCCCGCATCATCTGGGGCACCTCCATCGACGAGGAACTGGAGGGCACGATGCGAACCATGATCGTCGTCACCGGCGTCGACTCCCCGCAGATCTACGGCAGCAGCGAGGCCGCCGCCGAGCAGGCCGAAACGGCCAACGCGCCGAGCGAGTCGGCAGCGGTCGACGATGACGACGACATCGACTTCGTCGAATAACGCCCTTCGGTTTTTGTGTTTGCTGGCGACGCGACCGCCGACGTGCATCAATAGATAAAAAAAGCCTCGCGTCGAACGTCGGGCAACATGGACGTTCCGTACGATCTCAACAGCTACGTGCGCGTGCTGAAACTGGCGAGTACGCCATCGTGGAACGAGTTTTCGCAGGTCTCGAAGATCGCCGGTGCCGGCATTCTGCTGGTCGGCCTGCTCGGCTTCATCATCTTTGCGATCATGAGCTTCATCCCCGGTGGTGTCTGATGGGTATCTACGCCGTCAAAACGACCGCTAGCCAAGAGCAGACGGTCGCCGATATGATCGCCACCAAGGAGGAAGACGAGATCCACGCGGTGCTCTCGCCGGACTCCCTCACGAGCTACGTGATGGTCGAAGCCGACGGGACAGCCGCCCTCGAACGCCTCTTCGATGAGATCCCCCACGCGCGATCGATCGTCCCCGGCGAGTCCGGGCTGGCGGAGGTCGAACACTTTCTCTCGCCGACCCCCGACGTTGAGGGGATCGCCGAGGGCGACATCGTTGAGCTCATCGCCGGCCCCTTCCAAGGCGAGAAGGCGCGTGTCCAGCGCATTGACGAGGGCAAAGATCAGGTGACCGTCGAGCTTTACGAGGCGACAGTGCCGATCCCGGTGACGGTTCGTGGCGATCAGATCCGCGTGCTGGACAGCGAGGAACGGTAGTTCCTCAAACCGTGCGAGCGGCACCCAGAAAATCAGTTGACAGCGTCGAGTTCGGCGACAACCGATTCGAGATCGGCCTCGGCTTCGATCTGTTCTTTGAGTTCTTCGCGTCGCCGCACAGCCTCAGAGTCGGCATCATACGCGCGAACGAATTCGGCACGGGTGTGTTCCTCGAAGGCGTGGCGGATCGCAAAATAGCCGTCAGGGACGATCGTCCCACAGACCTGACACTCGTGTTTTGTGTGTTCGGTGGTCTGGTGGTGGATCAGCTCCTCGACGGTCTCGGTCTGTGTCTCACAGCCGTCGATGCCACACCGCCATGCGCTCATATGTCGTGGTTGCGGTGGCCGCGGTATAACGATTGTTGTGCCGGCGGGCGACGAACCGATATCGACTAAGGGATGTGGGGAAACCATCGACCGTGAGCGACGCCGACCTGACCCGCGTCGACATGCACACCAAACTGCTCGATGAGCGTGTCGTCTCGCGGGCGAAACAGCGAGGGATCGATATCCTCGTCTACGCGCCGCATTTCACCCGCCTGCCGGAGATCAAGGCGACCGCCAACGAGTACAGCGACTCGGAGCTGCTCGTCGTCCCGGCACGGGAGGTGTTCACCGGCGACTGGAACAACCGCCGGCATCTGCTGGTGATCGGCCTCGACGACCCGGTGCCGGATTTCATCACCTTCGAGGGTGCGATGGCCGAGTTCGATCGACAGGACGCCGCGGTCGTGGTTCCCCATCCCGCCTTCATGAACGTCAGCCTCACCCACCCAGAGATCCGCGCGCATGCCGCCCGGATCGACGCCGTCGAGACATACTGCGCCAAGCTGTTTCCCTATCAGAACCGCCGCGGCCAGCGGATCGCCGCCGAACTCGATCTTCCGGGCTTTGGCTCCTCGTATGCCCATCTGCCGGGGACGGTCGGCGAGGCGTGGACGCGGTTCGACCGGAAGATCGAGTCGACCGACGCCCTTGTCGACGCACTCACAACCGATGTCGACCGGGAGGTGATCCACCGCGATGGGCTCGGCCACCGCGGCCGCCGACTGCTCGAATACGGCCATCTCGGCTACGAGAACAGTTGGAAGAAGATCGATCGCCTGCTGCTGTCGGGCGACGAGCCGACTCACCCGCGGAACTTACTCTATGAGGGTCGCTTTGATGACGTTCGTGTGTATTGATTTGGACGATTACAGTGGAATACTGAGCCCCATCTCAGCGGTGTAGGTCGTCACCTCGGGTACCACGTAGAACAGCACGCCAGCGAAGGCACCGACCTCCAAGATGGTGACCAGCACGGTCACGAGATCGGATTTGCTGCTGGAGACCGGGATCCCGACCGGGAGGTTGTACTCCGTCGACGACAGCGGGTAGAACAGCGCGATCCCGCGGGTGCTGCCGACGACATCGAGGATGTAGTGGGTCGTGATGCCGATCCAGACGTAGTTGAGGTTGCCCATGTAGATCGGCCAGGCGGCGAAGATCCCCAACACGAGGAGGTTGTGCAGCGTCTTCCGGTGTTTGCCGAAGGCGGTATCGACATCGGGGAACAGCGCGCCGAGTGTCACCGGTAATAGGAGTTCGACCATCATCCGCGCGGTCTCGATGGTGGCCGACGGCTCCAAAACATACCCCAATCCGATGCTCAACAGGACGGCGTTGAGCACGTGCCCACGTTTGTTCATCGAGTGGGTCAATACGGCCACGCTACGTGTATCTTTGTGATCTGCGCGCTCGCGGTATCCAGACGCGAACAGCCGAACAGGTGGATCGGCCGGCTGATCAACCGCACCCCTGGTGGACTGAAAGGGCGAGACGCGCTGGGCGAAGCCGGACGACGCAAGCACCGCAGCGAACGTAGTGAGCGAGGAGCACAGCGAGTCCCGCGAGCCGAGCGCGTCGAGGGCTTTCGATACCCACCACTCACACGCAACTCCTTGTCTGGACGCCTATCCGACAGAGTGACGAAAGACACAGGGCAGCGGCGCGTCAGCCGTCGGTATGGAGTATCAGACGCCGAAGTTCTTCCACGTCATGCAGTACGCCGACGCCGCCGACGGCGACACCATCGACATGGTCAGCGGCAACCCCGACTGGGAGCCGCCGACGGCGATCCGCGAGGGCCTCCACGAGTACGCCGACGGCGACGCCGACGAGTTCCAGTACCCGCCGAGCGACGGGCTCCGCCCGCTCCGCGAGGAGATCGCCGCCCGGCGCAACGTCGACGCCGGCCGCGTAGTCGTCACCAACGGTACCGGCGAGGCCAACTACCTCGGGATGGCCCGCGCGCTCGACGGCGACCGTGGCAACGAAGTCGTCCTCATCGACCCCGTCTACCCCTACTACCCCGGCAAGGCGTCGATGCTCGGCGGCGAGACCCGCTTGGTCGCCGCCGACCGCGACGGTAGCCTCGACACAGACGCGACCTGCGAGGCTATCAATGACGACACCGCGCTGGTCGTGCTCAACACGCCGAACAACCCGACCGGCGCGGTCTATGATCTCGATGCGGTCGAGGCGGTCGTCGAGACCGCCGCCGACCACGACGCGCTCGTCGTCGTCGACGAGGTCTACGATCACTTCGACTTCTCGGGAGAGTTCGAAAGCGCGCTGACACTCGACGCGGACAACGTCATCGTCACCAGCGGCGTCTCGAAGTCGATGGCGATCACGGGCTTTCGCGTCGGCTACGCGGTGTTTCCGCCCGCGCTCGTCGACGCCGCGAAAACCCGTCACATGCTCGTCAACGTGACGACCAGCCGCCCGGCCCAGCAGGCCGTCTATGAGGCCTATCGAGCAACCGATCCCGACTACTACGCCGACGCCCGCGACCGCCTCGAATCCAGGATCGAGACCTTCACCACCGCGCTCGACGCGGCCAGAGCTGACTACACCAGGCCCGACGGCGCGTTCTACGTCCTCGCGCGGTTCGACGGCTTTCCGGGGACGATGGCGAACGTGAAGACGCTGATCGACGAGGCCGGCGTCGCGGGGATGCCTGGGGCGACGTTCGGAACGGCCCGCGAGGCGTGGATTCGATTCGCGCTGGTCACGCCCCGCGTCGAGGCCGCTGCCGAGCGACTGGTCGACTATTTTGCTGATTGATAACTGATCGAGGCGTCGCCGACTACTCCCGACCGACGCCTACACAAGTCCCCGCTGTCTGGGGAAGGGTATGAGCGATATCGACGTTGAGGCGGTGGAAGAAGTCGACGACGAGGGCGAGGAGTCGGTTCCTGTCGAGGACGAGTCGGCGGCCGTTGAGCGCGACGACACCGAAATCGAAGTCACCGCGACGACGACCGACCTCCCCGATGGCGTCGACGCGCCCGAGTACGTGCTGTACGGCGGCAAGGGCGGCGTCGGCAAGACGACGATGGCCGCCGCGACCGCGCTATCGAGTGCGGCCGGCGGCGAGGCGACGCTGGTCGTCTCGACCGACCCCGCGCACTCGCTGTCGGACACGCTGGATACCGATATTCCCCCTCGCCCGACTCGCATCCGTGAGGAAATCCCGCTGTGGGCCGCCGAGATCGACCCCGACGCCGCGATGGAAGACGGTGTCTTCGGGGCCGACGGCGAGCCGATGGGCGGAATGGGTGAGATGGGCGACCAACTCGGGCCGATGGCGGAGATGCTCGGCGGGATCGACGATGACGACGAGGCGGGACTCGGCGCGATGATGGGGATGGGCGGTTCGATGCCAGGTGCGGACGAGGCGGCGGCGATGCGCCAACTGCTGGAATACCTCGACGACCCCCGATTCGACCGCGTTATCGTCGACACCGCACCGACCGGCCACACGCTGCGCCTGCTCCAACTCCCGGAGATCATGGACTCGATGGTCGGTCGGTTCATGAGCATCCGCCAGCGCATGAGCGGCATGGTCGACGGGCTGAAGGGAATGTTCGGTGGCGGGGGCGACGACCCCGAGCCTTCAGCCGATCTCGACGAACTCCGCGAGCGGATCGAACGCCTGCGTGCGGTGCTGCGCGATCCCGACCAGACTGATTTCCGGGTCGTGATGATCCCCGAGGAGATGAGCGTCGTCGAATCCGAACGCCTCGTCGGCCGCCTCGGCGAGTTCGGGATTCCGGTCCAGACACTGGTCGTCAACCGCGTCATGGAGAGCGTCGACGACATCACCGACGCCGAGATCGACCCCGAGTGGATCGTCACGCCGAACCTCGAAGACTGTGAGTTCTGTCAACGTCGCTGGCAAGTCCAGCAGGACGCACTACAGCGAGCGACTGATCTCTTCCGTGATCGGACGGTCAAGCGGGTGCCGTTGCTGGCTGATGAGGTGCGTGGGGAGGGCGCGCTGCGCGTTGTAGCGGCCTGTCTGCGGTAGTCGCCGAGCCAAAGCTATTTTCGTTACGTCGCGTTACATCTTGATACGATGGCGATCCCGAAAGACGAGTTCGACCGGCTCAAGAACCGCGACGACGACATCGTGGTCTACGAGCAGGGCACGAACGCCCACACGATCCTTCAGTTCCTTGCAACCCACTCTGAGCAGGCGTTCCCGCCGAAGGAGATCGCTGACGAAACCGGGATTCCATCGGGAAGCGTCCGCGGGACGCTCTCGCGGCTCGCCGAGACTGGGCTGGTCGAACACGCCGACAAATACTGGTCGATCAACGAGGCCGAACTCGCCACGCATCGGGCCGCGCTCGTGAGCCAACAGGCCATCGACACCGACCAGTACGGCGGCTACGACCGCGAGGCGGAAGCTGACAACGCCGCATATCCGATCTCCAACGACGAACTCCACGACCGTCTCGAAACCATCCAGCAGCACGTTGATGACGACGCGGTCGCTGAAACCGTCGAGACGATTCGGGAGGAAATTGCCGACAGGATCGCTGGACAGTGTGAGGCGTCCGTGAACCACGAACAGAAACAAGAGTGACGACGATCCTGTAGCTCAGTTCAGTCGCTGTAGCAACGACCACAGCGCGTCGCGCGCGCTATCAGGGATGAACCGGGCGAGGACGGCCGCCGAGGCGGCCTTCCCGACCGGAATCCGTGCCGGCGGTTTGGTCGAACTCGCGGCGTTGACGATGTCCTCGGCGACGCGTTCGGGTTCAACCGAGCCGGGGCCGTCGCCGCCGATGGCCTGGGTGTCGTCGAACATCGTGTAGAACTCCTCGTAGGCCCCCGAGCGGTCGATCCCGTCGACCTCGTCTTCGGCGCGCTCGGTGAACCCAGTCCTGACCGGGCCGGGTTCGATGACAACGACATCGATATCGAAGGGGTCGACCTCGGCGCGCAGCGCGTCGGACATGCCTTCGACCGCGAACTTCGAGCCGCAGTAGACGCCGCCGCCGGGGAACGAAACACGGCCGGCGACCGAGGAGAGATTGATGATCGTCCCGTCTTCCTCCCGGCGCATGTGCGGGAGGACAGCCTTGATGAGGCGGTGGGGGCCGTAGACGTTCACCTCGTACTGCTGTTCGACCTTGTCCATCGGCACGTCCTCAACGGGGCCGAACTGGCCGTAGCCCGCGTTGTTGACGAGACAGGAGATGACGCCATGTTCGTCGAGAATCCGGTTGACGACGCGGTCGATGTCACCGTCGTCGGTTACGTCGAGTGCGGCGGTTTCACAGCCGGCGTCGGCAAGCGGTTCGATGTCGTCGGGGTCGCGCGCTGTCGCGTACACCGTCCACCCCTCCTCGGCGAACGCCAGCGCGGTCGCCCGCCCGATCCCGGACGAACAGCCGGTGATGAGTACCGTCTTCGGTTGCACACTGCAACGTTGCCGCCGGGGGTGTTAATTATGCGGCATCTTCCGGGCGACCATCGCTGCTGGCGATGCGGTTCCGCCGGCTCACGACAACTCGGCTTTGAGGTCGTCGGCATAGCTGTCGGCCAGCCGCGTCGGCTCCGGGAGCTTGTAACCGTCACACAGCGCGGCAACGAGGTCGACAGTGGTGTCGACAGCGACGCGGTGGCCGGGGCTGACGTACAGTGGGTTGATGTGACGGTTCGACGACTCGTACTGTCTGGACTGGTAGGCGTAGCCGATGATCATGCCGTCAGCACAGTCGACCGCGTCGTCGGCCTCGATCGGCGTTCGCCAGCCTGTGGGTCGGTCGTCGACCGATTCCTGTGGCGATCCACAGAGCAGATTTTTCGCAACGCCGATGCTCGGCGTATCGAAGACGACGCCGATGTGGGTCGCCAGCCCAGCCTGCCGATAGTGGATTCGCCCGCTGCCGTCGACACACAGCAGGTCGGGATCACAATCCAGCGTTTCGAGTGCAGCCACGATGGGCCCGCCCTCGCGGAACGCCAACAACCCCGGAATGTACGGAATCGAGAGGTCGGTGATGGCGTGGGTGCGTTCGACGACCTCGCCACCTTGCAGGACGACGACCGCGCTGATCGCCTGGTCGTCGAAAAACGCCTGGTCGACGCCGGCAACGAGCGGGGTATCGGCGATGCTTTCGGTATCGCTGCCGGTCGGCGTCTCGGTGAGTTGCTGCTGTGCGGCGGGCGACGCCGACGATAGTGCCGCCGGATCGAATCCGAAGTCGTCGTCGAACACGGCGTCGTCAGCGATCTCTCGCTGAAGTGACTCCATCTCATCCCGCGACAACGAGGGATCAGGCAGGAATTCAGGGCGGACTGGCTCCACGGTTAGAATCGGCCGCGTCCGGGGCCGCCGGGGCCGCCCGGCCCACCGGGGCCACCACCGAACTGGAGTTGGTTCGGTACCCGAACCTCGCCTTTGAGTTTGCGGCCGTACCACAGCCCGATAACGAGGCCGACGAGGTGGGCAAAGTGAGCGACGTTACCCATCCCAGCCGAGCCGGCCGCGCTCGGATTGACAAAGAACAGCACCGAGATGAGCGCGAACCCGGCGGTGAGGATGTACAACGGGAGCGGAACCACGAAAAACAGCAGTACCTTGAGCTTCGGTTTAAGAACCGTGAGCACGCCGAGGATCGCAAACACCGCGCCGCTGGCACCGAGGACGCGAGAGGGCTCGCCGAGTGCCAGCGAGATACCGGTGTGGCCGAGGCCGGCGAGCGCACCCGCGGCGAGAAACAGCGTGACGAACTTCTTCGAGCCGGTGTAGCGTTCGACCAGCGGGCCGAAGAAGAACAGCACGATGCTGTTGGCCGCGAGGTGGTAGAGGCCACCGTGTGAGAAGATCGAGGTGAGCCACGTCCAGATGTACTCCGGATTGGCCGTCGAAAGCGTGAACAGCGCGATGTAGGCATCGCGGCCGACGAAGACAGCGACAAGCTGTTGCAACAGGAAGGTGATCCACATCAGCCCAAGCAGGGTGTAGGCCGCGTTGCCGCGGAAGTACCCAAGCGGGCCGCCGACGCTCCGCACTTTGTTGAGAACCCCCTGTGTCGTCGATGTTCCCCCTGGGTTCGCAACCGAGTCATCGAACCCGCTGTCGAAGACGCCATCGGGATCGTTCCAGTCGTTGAGCCCCGGGCAGTCGTGATTCTCCGGAAGCCGATGGTCGGCACAAAAGGTGTGGCCACACCGCTGACACTGATACGGCATGTTCTCGTCGGCACCACACTCGTCGCAGTTGGCCATTACGGGTAGCTAACGGCGGCGGGATCAAATGCGTTTGGCTCCGCCGATCGTCGGCGATGACCGAACGCCGACAGCGTCACAGCCCTGCGGGGTCGGCGTCGTCGTCGACCGTCGGCTCGGGCTGCTCGGCGGTCGCCGACTCGAAGTTCGTCGGGACGACCGTCAGATGCTGGATGCCGAGTGAATCGGTGCTCGCGCTCATCACGTATGAGTATAGCTGCCACACCAATAAATAATTACTCATGCGCATATGGCATGGAGTACGGGGGATGATATGCACACAACGCATCGCAACAACAGGTGTTTCCGCGATACGCCTTTCTGACAGGGGTAACAAACAGTCATATATTGTAGTCATTTGATGAAAAGCTGCTAGAAATCTCAGTTCCGAACAACAATCCATAGTATTTTGCTGTTATACCGCCGAGTTGTGACAGAAAGGGCGACCAAACTGTTGGTTTTGCAAACTGTTAAATAGATACATGACATATCGTTAAAGGATGTCAGAGGCACAATCAATCAGCGACGGTTCGGGCAAAGTGCGGGATCTCACCGCGTTCCAACAGAACATCCTCGCCATCCTTGCCGAGGAGGCACGCTATGGGCTGGCGATCAAACGAGAACTCGAAAACTACTACAACACGGAAGTTAACCACGGACGACTGTACCCCAACCTTGACGATCTCGTCGAGGATGGGCTCGTCGAAAAGAGCGAACTCGACAAGCGAACAAACGAGTACGAGCTCACCGACGCCGGCTACGACGCGATCCTCGATCAGTTCGAGTGGACGCTCTCGAAGTTCGTCACCGACGACGAGCGCGCCGACGACGTACGCGCGCTGATCGAAAACTAATCGTTCTCGACAGTCGCCTACATTTTCGCCGACCGTTCCGGGCACTCCGTGTCGGCGACCCCAAACAGATACTCCAGAGAGGCATCCAACGCCGCCTGCTGGTCGGCGTCGGCCCAGACGTTTCGCGGATAGTACTCCTCACAAAACTCAGCAAGGTGGTCGGCGGTCGCCGACTCAATGCGTCGACAGTAGTGATTACCCATGAAATCCGCAAACGCTCGGGCGTTGGCCTCGTGAATTGATCCATGGGCCTCGCCGACAGCGGTGACAAGCGCGGCGTTGTCGGCCTCGACGGCGGCCCACGTATCGTCGCCAGCCCCCGAAAGCGGGATCTCAACGGCGCGGTCGGTGTCGTCGATGCGATCGAGTTCGACGGTGTCGCCGTCCAGCCACTCGTCGGGATACAGGATGAGGGTGTCGTCGTCCTCGCGGATGCGAGCCGTGTAGTCGTGAGCCCCCAAGGTGTCGGCGCGGTCGGCGCGGTAGGCGTCGGCTTCAGCCTCGTCGGTAGCCTGTCGGGCCAACCGTGTCAACCGCTCGGCGGCGTCGACGACCGCGTCCGGGAGCGGTGCCGTCTCGTCGGTGTCGCTGTCGCTGTCGGTGTCGCTGTCGGCGTCAGCGTCGGCGTCGGCGTCGGTATCGGTGTCGGTGTCGGTGTCAGCTGTTGGATCTGTGTCAGTCATCGAAGGCCTCGTTTGCGAGTTCGTCGGCGCGTTCGTTTACCTCGCGCGGAACATGGGCGATCGACCAGCGATCGAAGTCGGTGAGGAGTTCGCGGACGCGAACGCGTTGCTTCCGGAGCTCGGGATCATTCGTGTCCCACTCGCCGCGAATCTGCTTGACGATCAGCTGGCTGTCGCCGCGGATGTCGACCTCGCCCGCTCCGAAATCCTGGGCGGCCTCAAGGGCCCGCAACAACGCGGCGTACTCGGCTTGGTTGTTTGTCGTTTCGCCGATCCGCTGGCCGCCCTCAGCAGCGATCCCGTCACCGGTGACAATCACCCAGCCGACCGCCGCCGGGCCGGGGTTGCCGCGGCAGGCTCCGTCAAAGTAGACGTGGGCGCGGCCGCCGCCGTCCTCCAACAGCAGCGTCAACTCGGCCGGGTCGGCACCTTGTACCACGACCTTGTCGTCGTAGGCGACGGCGACCGCCGCGCCGCGTTCGGCCCGCCAGCGTTCGTGGTCGGTGTTACCCGACTCGACGCTAACGCCGGCCGCCCGGAGCTTGTCGGCCGCCGCGTCGGGATCGCACGTGATCGTCGGCATAGCTATGCGGTCGATCGGCAGCCTAAAAGATAGTTCGCTCTCGGGAGAAAAATTTGGGGATTTGATAACATATCTACGGGATGTGATCTCACCACATGCACAAGGCTTAACAATGAGCAGTCGACAACCATATAAGTGTAATGACACGGTCCAGCCGTCAGCGATCCAACCGGGAGCCCCAACGTCAGGAAACCGAGGCCGACGAGGAGGAGATCGACCTCGACAACGTCGATCCTGACGAGGTCAAGCGCACGGCCGACGACGAGCTCATCCACGAGCCGACCGGTCTCATCCTCGAAGAAGATCAGATCGATCGCGGCCCGGAGTGGCGGGCGTTCAACCACTCCGAACGACAGGAGAAATCCCGTGTCGGCGCGCCGACGACGAAGACGATGCACGACAAGGGGCTGACGACGACCATCGACTGGCAGAACAAGGACGCCTACGGCCGATCGTTGTCCTCCGAAAAGCGGAGCCAGATGCACCGCCTCCGCAAGTGGCAGGAGCGCATCCGCACGAAGGACGCCGGCGAACGGAACCTGCAGTTCGCGCTCAGCGAGATCGACCGCATGGCGAGTGCGATCGGCGTCCCCCGGTCGGTACGTGAGGTTGCCTCGGTTATCTACCGCCGCGCGCTCAACGAAGACCTCATTCGCGGCCGCTCTATCGAGGGCGTTTCGACGGCCGTCCTCTATGCCGCGTGTCGAAAAGAAGGGATCCCGCGCAGCCTCGAAGAGATCGCCGAGGTGTCCCGTGTCGAACGCAAGGAGATCGGCCGCACCTACCGCTACATCTCCCAGGAACTCGGTCTCGAAATGCGACCTGTCGACCCGAAGAAGTACGTCCCCCGGTTTTCCTCACAACTCGAACTCAGCGAAGAAGTCCAAGCCAAGGCCAAGGAGATCATCGACACGACCGCCGAACAGGGCCTACTCTCCGGCAAATCGCCGACCGGCTTCGCCGCCGCCGCGATCTACGCCGCGTCGCTGCTCTGTAACGAAAAGAAGACCCAGCGCGAGGTCGCCGATGTCGCCCAGGTGACCGAGGTCACGATCCGCAACCGCTATCAGGAGCAGATCGAGGCGATGGGCATTCCGACCTGAACGACTGAGTCTATTTTCTCACCGAGTCATGGTGCTGTTCAGCGTAGTGTGATATCGAGAACACCTCGAAAGCCCCGACTCGCTGGCATCGGGGGGCTCGCTGCGCGCTTCGTCGCTCACTGCGTTCGCTCCTGCAGTGCTTACGTCGCCCGCCTTCCGCCAGCGAGTCGCCCCTTTCAGTCCCGCCCGACTGCGGCTGTTTGGCCTCCCAACGGGGTGGGACTGAAAGGGGCCGGTGGCTCGGCGTGCCCGGACGACGTAAGCACCGCAGTGAGCGAAGCGAACGAGGAGCGCAACGAGTCCCGGGAGCCGAGCCGCCGGGGGCTTTCTACACCTATTTCTCGCAGGCAACAATAGCTCTAAACACTACGTAGCGGTTCGACCGAATATTGAAGCCGACTGCCGCCCCACA
This sequence comes from Halonotius roseus, assembly GCF_006861655.1. GTDB lineage: Archaea > Halobacteriota > Halobacteria > Halobacteriales > Haloferacaceae > Halonotius > Halonotius roseus. Next base: position 795,889 of record NZ_SESI01000001.1, read on the forward strand.
CGAGTATGGATGCGGCTCTCGGAGTTCATCGAGATCGAGAAAAACGAGCGCGCCGAGCGTCGCCGCCTCGCCGGCGAGAAATCCTACGAGATCCTCGACCGCCTCGACGGCATCGGCGACCAGTTCGCCGACATCAGCGGCGGCGACGCCGTCGGCAGCGTCTCCCCCTCCATCTTCGTCGGTCGCACGGGCTACCCCGAGGTCTCGACGGGCCTGCTGTCGCCAGTCGGCAACGAGAGCGACGCCAGCCAGTTCGTCACCGACGGCGCGTGGTACGACGAGGGCGTGAGCATCGGCGACGTGTTCGAACGCCGTACCTCCCTGCTGAACGCGAACCAGACCGCACCCGTCGAGGCCAACGTCCACGACACCTGGGAAGGCTTCCTCGGCGTCCAGCGGGAGGTCGCCCTCTCCGATCGGCCGGTCGGTGTCGAAGTCGGCCTCGGTGGGACGCCCGAACTCGATCTCGCCGACAGCGTCGACGACGTGTCGGCCCCGACCGGCCCGCGAGCACGCGCCAACGATGCCACCCTCACGGAGAACCCCCACGTGCCGCGACCCGTCAAAAAGACGCTCGAAGACGACGACTGGCGGGCGACAGGCGCGATGAACTACCTCTACAACCGCGATTTCGACGTCTACGAGATCAACACCATCCTCTCGGCGGGCGCGCTCGGCCAGCAAGCAAACCGCCGGCTCGTGCCGACACGGTGGTCGATCACCGCCGTCGACGACACGGTCGGCAAATATCTGCGTGGCTCCCAACGCAACGCCACAAGCGTCGATTCGGTCTCCGTCTGGCACAACGAGTATCTCGGCAACAGTTTCTGGATCGTCCTCGCCCCCGGTAACTGGGAGTTCGAGTTGGTCGAGTTCAAGGCTCCGGGCAGCGTCTGGAACCCCGATCCGACCGCGGGCGTCTGGCTCGCCAGCGACTACGAAGGCAGCGAGGGCCGCACCGGCTACGTCGAGGAGACCGCCGGAGCCTACTATGCCGCCCGACTGGCCGTCCTCGAATACCTCGATTCGATCAATCGGCAAGCGAAGGCCCTCGTCCTCCGACACGTCTCCGACGACTACTGGGGGCCAGTCGGCGTTTGGCAGGTGCGAGAAGCGATCCGCCACGCTTTCGACGGCGACCACGCCGAAAGCGAGACGTTCGACGACGCCGTCGCCGGCATCGCCGAGCAGTTGCCGGTGAGCCTCGCCGATCTGCGGCGGAAATCGACGCTGGCCGCGGGGCGACAGACCGGCCTCGACGCCTTCGGTGCGTCTCGGGATTAGGCGTCGTCCAGTTCCGCGAACACGGCCTCGACCATCTCGCCGGTATCGTCGATAATCTCGTCCATCGCTTCCTCGTCGGTCGGTAAGCCGAGCAGGCGGGCGATCTTCATGATGCTGAGGTGGTAGACGCGCTGGACGCCCGGCTCTACTTCCCAGATGATCATGTTACAGGGGAACAGCGCGCCGATTCGTTTGTCGGTTGCATCGAGCGCGCGGTCGGCCATCGCCGGGTTACAGGCTCCGAGCACGTAGTAGGGATCGCGGTCGGCGTCGACTTTCTCGTTGAGCATCTCCGACGGCGAGAACTCGACAGGAATCCCGAACCCATTGTCGAGACAAACCTCGCGGACGTGCTCAATGGCCTCGTCGTGGCCCATTGCCAGCGTCGTCTGTTTTTCTCCGTACTCGTCGGGATCGATAGCTGCGGGATCGAACGGGAGTGTCATGGCTCGCCGTTGGGAGCCGGTGTAGAAAAGCCGGTCGGCGTTACTCGGTGGCGACGGGCTCGCGGCCGATCACGTCGCGGACAGCAGAGATGAAGGTCTGCCGGCGATCGAAGTAGGTGATATCGACCGATTCGAGGATCGTTGCCAGCGACTCCGGGCCGTCAGGCGTGCGGATGTCGGTGTCGCCGAACTTTTCGAGGATGTCGCTTTTCGTCTGTGGCCACGTGAGCCGAGCGGCGACGCGGGCGATCGGCGCGCCCTCGACGGCGCGGCCGTCACCGAGCTGCACCGTCGGCGTCGCCTCCTCGTCGGCGTCGTCCTCATCTGACATGGGCGTTGATTCGGCCGGTGTGTTCCTAATCGTTTCGATCATGCCACAACAGCCGAGCCCCGAGACGCACCCCGCAGAAACCGACCGCGCCAAACACCATCCTGAACTCACCCCCCTGAGCTCACCCTGTGTCTCAGCCAGCTGAGATATTGTGAGTGCCAACTGTCTGACGTACTGTTTTGTACCAGGCCCACATACGTCGGATCATGACCGCGCTTTCGGACGCCTATGCGGGGACGGTCGCCGACCAGCGGGGGCGGGGATGGCTGTATCTCGGCATCGGCCTCTTTCTGGCCGGCGCGATCCTCGTCGTCGCCGGGATCATCGCCGCCGGCTCGGGGCTGTTGACCGCCCAAGGCTACTCGCTGGGCGAGGCGCGCTGGATCGCCGGGATCCTCGGCGGCGTCGGCGTCCCGGCGGTCTTCCTTGGGATCTTTACCATCCTGCCGGCCGGCCGGACGACCCGGGGGGCCGCGCTCATCGGCGCGTCGATCGCCATGTTCGGCGTCGCGCTGTTCGCCTACGCCTACCCCTGCCAGTGGATCGGCAACACCTGCGCGACAGGCGGCCCGAATCTGACGCTGCCGACCGCCGGCATCTACTTTCTCGGCACGCTGACAACCTTCTGGTGTCTGTTCACCGGCGTTGCCAACTTCAAAACCCGCAACGATCCCGGCGGAACGGTACGGATGGAGATCCGCAACATCACCCGCCAGGGCGACGCTGGCGGGGACAGCGAGGGGTTCGGCGGCCTCGGCGGCGTCGGCTTCTTCGGCACCGATCCCGACGGCGACGTGGCGACCCAGACCAACGCCCCCGGATCGGCACCGGCCGGCGGGGCGGCCGCCACCAGCGACGGCGGCGCGGCGACCGAGCAGCTCTCGACGCCGGCGGGGAGCACCACGGCACAACCGGAGTCGACACCGAGTGCGTCGACAACGCCGAACACGGGATCACCGACGAGCAGTCAGTCCGAGGCGACGAGCAGCCAGTCAGCAACAACGAGCGACCAGGCCACAACGACAACAACGAGCAACCAGTCCGGCGTGACGACCAACACACAGTCAACAACAGGCGGGTCGACAACGACCACCAGCGGCGTCGACCAGGTGCAACCGAACGCCAGCCGCGGGCCGACCAGCGGAGCACCGTCCCGCTCCGACGACAACGCCGAGGCATCGATCGATCGCTACTGTGGCAGCTGCGCGCAGTTCCAGTACGTCCGCACCGACAGCGGGATCCAACCCTACTGTGCCCACCACGACGAGCTGATGGACGACATGGAATCCTGCGAGTCGTGGGAACCGCGGTGAGGTATCGGTCTCTTTTGCGGCGGCGTAGCTGATCAGTGGAGGAAGGCTGCAAGCTCGTCGCTGGAGTTTGTGTTGAGCACGTCGGCCGCTTCCGCCCAGCCGCGGCGGGCCGTTCGGACGCCGTAACGGACGTGCTCGAAGTCAGCGGGCCCATGGGCGTCGGTGTTGATCGCCACCGTCCCACCGGCCTCAACGACCGCCCGCACTGCCTCGCCGTGGAGGTCGAGTCGCATCGGGTTGGCGTTGACTTCGAGTGCCGTTTCGTGCTCGGCAGCCGTTTCGGCGAGCACGGTGAGATCGACCGAGAGCCCCTTGCGGCTGTTGATCATCCGGCCGGTCGGGTGGCCGATGATGTCGACAGCGGGGTGTTCGGCCGCCCGACAGAGTCGCTCGGTCGCCGCCTCGGTGTCCTGATCGAGCGCGCTGTGCGGGGAGGCGACGACGAGATCCAACTCGGCCAACAAGTCGTCGTCGGTGCTCAGCGAGCCGTCGACGTCGATGTTGGTCTCGACGCCGTGAAACACGTCGATCGCGGCGTCGTCGCGTGCCTCGTCGACGGCGGCCATCTGCTCGCGAAGGTCGTCGTCGGTGAGGCCGATCGACTCGATGATCCCCGGCCCCGAAGCGTGGTCGGTCACGCAGTGGTAGTCGTAGCCGCGGTCGGCGGCGGCCGCCACCATCTCCGCGATCGAGTGTCGGCCATCCGACCACTCGGAGTGGGTGTGGCAGTCGCCGTGGATGTCGGCGGTCTCGACGAGCGTCGGGAGGGAGCCCTCGGCTGCGGCTTCAACCTCGCCGGTGTCCTCGCGGAGCTCCGGCGGGATCCAGTCGAGACCGAGTTCGTCGTACATCGCGGTCTCGGTCTCACCGGCAAGGCGGACGCCCGCACGTTGGCTGTCGGCGTTGTCGGTATCAGCGGCTTCGTTGTCGCCCCCATCGGCTGCGTCGTCGAGCTCAGAAACATCGAACAGGCCGTACTCGTTGAGCTTGTATCCCTGGTCGATGGCGACGTTGCGGAGTTTGACGTTGTGATCCTTGCTGCCGGTGAAATACTGGAGGGCCGCGCCGAACTCCGCGGGTACGACGACCCGGAGGTCAATCCGGACGTTGTCGGCGCGAACGCTGGATTTGTGGCTGCCGGCCTCGATCACGTCGTCGGCGTCAGGCCAGTCGGTAAAGGCGTCGACGACGGCCTCGCTGGCGTCGCTGGCAACGAGCACGTCGATGTCGCCGATAGTGTCCTTCCACCGCCGGATCGAGCCGGCGACATCGACGCGGTCGACGGCGTCGTGGGCGGCGAGATAGTCGGTCACCGTGTCAGCAACCGGCCGGGCGTCGCCGAGCCGTTCGCGCTGCTGGCTTTGGCGGGCAAAGGGGATGTTATCGAGGATGTTCTGCTCGGTTTTCGCGCCGAACCCTTTGATCTCTTGAATCTTGCCGGCCTCGGCGGCCGCTTCGAGTTCGTCGAGATCGGTGATGCCGAGTTCCTCGTAGAGCGTGCCGACCGTCTTGGGGCCGACGCCTTCGACGCTGGTGAGGGCGGCCATATCGACCGGCATCGACTCCCGGAGGTCTTCGAGTTCGCTGATCTCACCGGTCTCGACGTATTCGACGATCTTCGAGGCGATGGCGTCGCCGACGCGGTCGATCTCGCTGACGGCGTCCTCGCCGGTCGCCGCAAGCTGTTCGATCGGTTCGGGATACTCGGCGACGTTTTCGGCGGCTCGGCGGTAGGCGGTGGGCTTGTACTCGACGCCCGTCGCTTCGAGCCGGTCGGCAAACTCGAAGAGTAGGCGCGCGACCTCGTCGTTGTAGCTCATTGCGTGGAGGTTGTGGAGCCGGCCACTTAGCTCCGGCCGCTGGAGTGGTTCGGGACGACGCAGGACAGTTGCTACCGCCGGTTCCGGCTGTTGTCGTCCTCGTGACCGAGTGCCTTCTTGAGAAAGTTCGTCCACCGCTTCTTGTCCGCCGCCTCCTGTCGCTTCGACTCGGCTTCAAGATCGACCGGATCCAGCTGATCGAGGGCGTTGAGCGCGCGGTCGATGCCGACGATCGCCTCGACGTGATCTTGGCCTTCCTCGTAGCTGACCTCGTTGTTTTCGATTAGATCGACGCGCTCGACGCGCTCACGGCGGAGATTGCGTTTGGCGGTCTCGACCCGGTCGCGCTCACCCGGCGGGATCGTCTCACGGCGTTTGATCTCGAAGACAAACGCCCGGAGATCGATCGTCTCCCCTTGGATCTCGATCGCCTCCGGCAGCTGCCGGCCAACCGTCGCCCCGTCGCGGCCGATCCGTTCGAGCAGCTGTTTTTGCTGGTAGGCCTTCACAGCTCATGGTCGGTGCTCGGGGTACTTGCCTCCACCGCCCAACAGCCGCTGTCACCGACAGGGGACCAAATGGGCCGAAAACTGAACCTTCTTATGTGGCTCACCAGTAGGCAGCATATGGGTTTGTTCGAACGGCTGCGCGGCGATGACGGCCCCCGCGTTGCGTTCATCGGTATCGACGGTGTGCCGTACAGTCTTCTCTCGGAGCACAGCGACCGCTTCCCGAATCTCTCCGCGCTGATCGAGGAGGGGTCGGCGGGCGCGATCGACAGCATCGTCCCCCCGGAGTCGAGTGCCTGTTGGCCCGCGCTCACCACCGGCGTCAATCCCGGCGAAACCGGTGTGTATGGCTTCCAGGACCGGGAAAACGGCTCCTATGAGACCTACGTCCCGATGGGTCGTGACGTACAGGCAACCCGGCTGTGGGATCGCGTCACCGAGGCCGACCGCGAGGCAACGGTGATGAACGTCCCCGTGACGTTCCCGCCACAGCGCAATGTCCAGCGGATGGTCTCGGGCTTTCTCTCGCCGAGCGTTGAGAAGGCCAGCCACCCCGAGGAGCTGACACAGACGCTGGAGGATGGCGGCTACATCATCGATGTCAACGCCAAACTCGGACACAAGGACGACAAAACGGAGTTCATCGAGCACGCCCACAAGACGCTCGATCGGCGGTTTGATGCCTTCGAGCACTATCTCACGGCCGACGACTGGGATCTCTTCTTTGGCGTCTTCATGACGACCGACCGGGTCAACCACTTCCTGTTCAAGGATTACGAACGGGACGGCGAGAACCGGGAAGCCTTCTTCGAGTTCTACGAGCAACTGGACGACTACATCGGCCAGATCCGGTCGATGTTGCCGGATGACGTGACGCTGATGATCGCCTCCGATCACGGGTTTACCAGCCTCGATTACGAGGTGCACTGCAACACGTGGCTCGAAGAGGAGGGGCTGTTGTCCTACGAGGATGACGACCACAGCGAGCTCGGCGACATCGCCGACGATGCGACCGCCTACTCGCTCATCCCGGGGCGGTTCTACATCAACCTCGAAGGCCGAGAACCCCGCGGGAGCGTCCCCGAATCCGAGTACGAGGCGGTTCGAGCGGATCTCAAAGAGCGTCTCGAAAATCTGGAGGGCCCCGACGGTACGCCGGTTTGCGAACGGGTCGTCGAGAAAGAAGACGCCTTCCGCGGCGATCACGACGATATCGCCGCCGACCTCGTGGCGATCCCGAACCACGGCTTCGACCTGAAATCCGGGTTTTCGGGCCACGACGCGGTCTTCGACACCGGCCCGCGCAACGGGATGCACAGCTTCGATAACGCAACGCTGCTGATCGACGATGATGAGGCAACGATCGAGGACGCCGATCTCTACGATATCGCGCCGACGATCCTCGATCTCATGGATCTCGACTACGACCGCACCGACTTCGACGGCGCGAGTCTGGTGTAGCGGTCGCCGCAAACAATCAACTGTTTTGCCGACGGCCACACAATCGGTGGTATGTTACACACAGTCGCCGATGAACTCGACACACTCACACCGGCGTCGCTGGTGGCCGGCTACGCCGACAGACTCGCCACGACGCTGGAGGCTGTCGGGATCGACACCGCGGCCGACGAAACCGAGCTTGAGCGAGCGACGCTGTCGACGGTCGCCGACGGCGAGGTCGACGGGCTGTCGCTGACCGACGCGGCGGCGATTCTGGCTTTGTCCGAATCGACACCCGACAGCGAGGCGATCGTCCTCGAAACGCGGGATCATCTGCTGATGGGGATGACCACCGCTGTCCTCGATGTCGACGCCGTCGCCGCCGAGCTCGATGTCGGCCTGACCGGCCAGGAAGTCCAGCAGGCCATCGAGGGGCGGGCACCGCTCACCCTCGAAGAGCTGGCGGCGATCCAGGCCGTGATCGACGGCCGGGAGCGATGATGCGGGTCGTCATCCTCGGCTGTGGCTACATCGGGATCGAACTCGGCCGACAGCTCACCGCGGCGGGCCACGACGTTGTCGGCGTCCGCCGGTCGGACTCGGGCTGTCAGGCGATCGAAGAGGCTGACTTCAGTTCCCACCAAGCCGATCTCACAGAGGGCGACGACCTTGCGGGGCTGCCGGACGCCGACTGGCTCGTTTTCGCCGCCTCCTCGGGTGGGAGAGACGCCGAAGCAGCACGGGAAATCTACGTCGACGCGCTGGGCGACGCGATCGAGGGCTACGGGGCCCGCGAGTCGCCACCGGATCGACTCGTCTACACCTCCAGTACGGGCGTCTACGGCGACCACAACGGTGGGTGGGTCGACGAGGAGACACCACTTGAGCCGACGACCGACAAAACCGAGGTGCTCGTCGAGGCCGAACGGATCACCCGCCAGCAGGCCGCCGCCCACGGCATCGACGGCACCGTTGCGCGGTTTTCCGGCCTCTACGGGCCGGATCGCTACCGATTGAACCGGTATCTGGAGGGGCCGGTGACGGAGGGCTATCTCAACATGGTACACCGCGTCGACGCCGCCGGTGCGGTCGCATTTCTGCTGACCGAGGATTGTGCGCGCGACGAGGTCGTGCTTGTGACCGACGACGAGCCGGCCGACAAATGGGAGTTCGCCGACTGGCTGGCCGACGAGTGCGGTGTCGAGACACCACCCAAACAAACCAAGGAGGAACGCCTCGCGGAGAGTGACCTCTCGGATGCGGGTCGCCGTCGCGTGCTGACAAGCAAACGCTGTTCGAACGAGTATCTCCGCGGGATTGGCTACGAGTTCACGTATCCGACCTACCGCGAGGGGTATCGGGCCGCCATCGACACCTACACCGACGACTAACCCTGTTGGTCGCTCACCCGATCTCGCAGCGACCGCGTAGCCGTTTTTGTTGTCTGTGATCCAACAGTGTGACACGAACGTTCTTCATGACGGCCGCAAATAGGCGTGGTATGGAGCAGTTCGTGGCCGTCGACGGAGCCCTCTCGGCGGCGGCGACGGCCGTTGAGAGCCGGCCGCTGCTTGTCGCCATCGCGCTCGTCGCCGCCGCCGGGCTGGCGGTGGCTGCCTACCGATGGCTGCGGACAACCCCCGGCGAGCGGTTCACCGAGCTGGTGGCCGACCGCGAGGCGGCGGTCGTGCTCATGCACCCAAACCCCGATCCCGACGCGATGGCGGCGGCGATGGGTGTCGCCGCCCTCGGCAAGCAGGTCGACACCGAGATGACGATCCAGTACCCCGGCCAGATCCGCCATCAGGAAAACCGAGCGTTCCGTACCGTGCTCGAACTCGATATCGAGGCCGTCGACCACGTCACCGAGCTGGCCGCCGAGGACGTGATCCTCGTCGATCACAACGAGCCCCGCGGCTTCGACGGCTGTGACGGGATCCTCCCGACCGCGGTCGTCGACCACCATCCCGGCGACGGCAGCGGCGAGCAGTTCACCGACGTGCGTACCGACTACGGAGCCTGTGCGAGCATCATCGCCGAGTATTTCCGGGATATCGGCGCGGTGCCGGTGCCGGCCGACGAACACGCCAGCGAGACCAACGCCACCCGTGTCGTCCCCTCCTTTACCGCGACCGGCCTGCTGTACGGGATCTTAGCGGACACCCAACATCTGACCGTCGGGGCGTCGGCCGCCGACTTCGACGCCGCCGCCTACCTCCAGCCCGGTGTCGACGAGGACAAACTTGATCGGATCGCCAACCCCGAGGTCGACGCCGAGGTGTTGGAGATCAAGGCCAGAGCGATCGCCGGCCGTCAAACCCAGGGCTCGTTTGCGGTCTCGGATGTTGGCACGGTGACCAACGCCGACGCGATCCCGCAGGCCGCCGACGAGCTCATCCGCTTGGAGGGGATCACCGCGGTCGTCGTCATCGGCGAACGCGAGGGGACGATCCACCTCTCGGGTCGCTCCCGGGATGACCGCGTCCATATGGGCCGGGCCTTGGAGGCGGCGACCGCCGACGCGGAGACGGCGAGTGCCGGCGGCCACGCCCGGATGGGCGGCGGCCAGATCGCCCCCCGAACCGAGGTTACCGACGGCGGCGAAACCGACCGCGAGCCGGCGATGAGCCGGGACGCGCTCGTCGAGGAGATCTTTGCCTGCCTCTCGGGGGACGTGTGAGCTGTCGCAAGACGACGACTAACACGCACTGACCGCGATCCCGATGCTTATTCGCCGCGGGCCGAAATTGGGGGTATGGCAACCGAACGCGGGACATGGAGCTACCGAGACCGCTTCGGCGACAGCTTCGGCCGCACCTACTTCCGGCGGTTCCCGCCCGGTGTCTGTTCCTCGATCGGCCTCGGCACCTATCTCGGCGAGCCGACCGACGCCGTCGACGACGACTACCGCGAGGCGATCACGACCGCCCTCGACAACGGGATCAACATCGTCGATACGGCGATCAACTACCGCTGTCAGCGCGGCGAGCGCGTCGTCGGCGACGCCCTCACCGGGAGCGATGTCGACCGCGATGAGATCGTCGTCGCCACGAAAGGCGGCTTTCTCCCCTTCGACGGCGAGCGACCCGCCGAGCCGGGGGGGTATATCCGCGAGCAGTATGTCGAGCCCGGGATCGTCGACCCCGAGACGCTTGTCCGCGGCAGCCACAGCATCGAGGCCGGCGTCATCGATCACCTGCTGGATCGGTCGCTATCGAATCTTGATCTCGACCGAATCGACTGCTACTACGTCCACAACCCCGAAACACAGCTGCTCGAACGCGAACCTGAGGCGGTCTACGACAGCCTCGAAGCCACCTTCGAGCTGTTAGAGCGTCGCCGGGCGGCCGGCGATATCGGCTGCTATGGGCTGGCGACCTGGGAGGCGTTTCGGGTCGATCCGGGAGCCGACCAGCATCTTTCGCTGCCGACGCTGCTGGAGCGAGCCGCACAAGCCGCCGAGACCGTCGGTGTCGGTGACCACGGTCTTCAAGTACTTCAGCTTCCGTTCAACGTCGAGATGGCCGACGCCTTCACACGAGCGACCCAGCCAGCCCCACCCGACGCCGACGAGGAGGGGCCGGTCAGTGTCCTGGAGTACGCCCACGCCGCGGGCCTCCATGTCGTCACCAGCGCGAGCCTCGGGCAGGGCGCGTTGGCAAGGTCGTTGCCGTCGGCGGTCGCCGCGGAGTTGGCCGGTGATACGACCGCCCAGCGGGCGATCAACTTCGCCCGGAGCGCGCCCGGTGTGACGACCGCACTGGTCGGGATGTCATCGCCGGCCCATGTCGCCGAAAACGTCGCCGCCGGCACGTTCGATCCGCTGGGCGCGAGTGCGTTCGACGCGATCTTTGAGTAACACCGGGAACTTTCAAGCCCCCGGCGAGCACAGCGACAGTCGATGCGATTGGCACTGATCGCCCACGACGAAAAGAAGGATGACCTGATCGAATTCGCCCGCGAGCACGAGGACTGGCTTGCGGAGGCGGAGCTGATGGCGACCGGGACGACCGGCAAACGGCTGATGGAGGCGACCGATCTGGAGGTGGAACGGAAGGCCTCGGGCCCGCTCGGCGGCGACATGCAGATCGGCGGTGAGATCGCCGACGGCGACTGCGAGGGGCTGATCTTCCTGCGGGATCCGCTGACAGCCCAGCCACACGAGCCGGATGTCTCCGCGCTGTTGCGGATCTGTGATGTCCACGACACGCCGCTGGCGACAAACGAGGCCTCAGCGACGTTCCTGCTGGAAGGGCTGTTCGCCGACGACCGCTGAGGAGACTTTTGTACGAGCGGCGACAACGCCCTGTATGGCCACCCCGAGGGGACACCGACTGTGGGCGGTGGCGGTGAGCCTCCTGCTCGTGACGAGCCCGGCCGCGGCCGTCGGCGGTGCGGCGGTCGACGACAGTCGGGCGGCTACGACGGCACCCGATAACCCACTCGTTGCACTCCAGCAGTCCGACACCCCCGACAGCAACGCCTGCTTCCCGGCGGGCGGCTACAACTTCACCATCGGGACGCTCGGCCCGCAGATCGAGATGGTCGTCCACCTCTCGCTTTTGACTAATCTTGGCGGGCCGGGCACCCTCGGGGTCGAGCTTGCGGGGACGACCGCCGAGAACGTCCCGCCGATGATCGAGCTCCGGACAGGTGTCGTCTTCCGCGGGGTGACCGATGTCGATCGGTTCCTCAGCGACCCCTTCGGGCTGTTTGCGATCGCCTACGAGTACCGGTTTAACCTCCCATTGGGCGACAGCAGCGTCGACTACGAGTCCGACGAGCCACCGATCTCCGGGCCTGTCGGCGACGCCGACTGTTAGTTCGACCCGCTGAGAACCGCCCGAACGTCTTCACCCGAGTAGGTGATAAGCTCCTGAAAGTTCGCATCGAAATCACCGACCTTGGCGTTGATTGTAAGCCGTGTGAGGCGGTCTCGCACCGACGGAGACAGAAGAATCCCGCCGTCGCGGAACCCCACCCGTTCTTCGACACCCGGCCGCAGATCGAACACGCGATCGACGGTCTCAATCGGCTCGGACGCCGATTCCCCGTAGAGAAAGGCTCTAAGCGTGATCGGCTGCCGTTCGCTGCCGGTGTTTTCGGCGGTCACACGAAAATCGATGGCCGATCCGCGATCACGCAGCGTCTCGTTGCTGAACACAACCCCCGAAAACGGATCGGTCTCCTCGTCCGTGCCGTTGTTCGCATCCTCAAACCCCGGGAGCTGGGGGTCGAGCTCCGGCGGCTCGCCGAGACAGCCGGTCAGCCCGACCGACATCCCAAGGGCGGCGAGAACCGCACGTCGACGTGGCATGGACGCGGCTATGACCGCGGGCGGTAAAACAACAGCGTCGTCCAGCAGAGGAACACGACAGTCGAGAGCTACGTTGTCACACGAAATTCGACGGTTGCTGTCGCGCCATCGGCAAGTGCCGCCACCAGCTCGCGGTCGATGTCGGCGGCCGCGGCGTCGGCGTCGACCATGACGGTGCGGTCATCGGTGTAGGTGGAGGTGCGAGCAACCATACTCCGGTCGTCATCGAAGGTGAGCTCTGGGTCGCCCCGACCGGTGATCGTCTGGCTGTAGCCGCCGGCTTCGATGGTGATCGTGACCTCAGCGTCGGCCGATTGGGCCGCCGCAACGAAGGCCGGATCGAAGTCGGCTGGCACCTGATCGGCATCGATCCCGAGGATGCAGTCGCCGGCAGGCGTCAGCCAGTCGTCGCTGGTGAACTCGAAGGTCGACTCGTGGGTGGCCTGCACGTGCTCGTGGCCGTGGGCGGTGATCGTCTCTGTCGCTGCCATATCCGGCCTCCCTCGGGACGCCGCAAGTATCGCTCGGTTTGTGGTTCGCCACACTTGGTCGCACCCGCCCGAAGGGACAGAGGGATGTGGGAGCCTAGTCGACAGTAGGTATGTGCCAGCACCGCCCACCCGGAGTGGTCGTCGATGCGTGACGCCCACCCCATCGAGCAGGCAGTCGGCATCAACTACTACGTCAGCGACGCCGACGGGATCGGCGGTCGACTCCGCGTTGAGCCCGAGGATTTCCGGGTCGAGGAGATCGAAAACTTCGAGCCCGAACCGATCGACGCCGACCCCGGAGCCTACCCCGAGATCCTGCTGCGGGCGACGCTACGATCATGGGATACCAACGATTTCGCCGGCCGGCTCTCGGATATCCTTGAGATCAGCCGCGAGCGCGTCTCGTGGGCCGGCACGAAGGACAAACACGCGGTGACGACACAGCTCTTCTCCGTGAGCAACGGCGATCCCGAGGCCATCGCCGACCTCGATATTCGAGGTGTCGAAATCGACGTGCTCGGCCGGACGGGACGGCCGATCTCGTTCGGAGATCTCCACGGCAATCGGTTTCAGATCCGGGTGCGAGAGGTCGACGCCAACGCGGACGATCGCGTTGAAGAGATCACGGACGATCTGCGAGCCTTCGGTGGCGACGCTGGCGACAGCAGTGACACCGACAGCGACGACAGCGGCGACACCGACAGCGACGATAGCGGCGACAACGACGATAATGACGACAGCAACGACAGCGACAACACCGCTGTCGCCGGGATCCCAAACTGGTTCGGCCAACAGCGGTTCGGCAGCCGGCGGCCGGTGACCCACGAGGTCGGGCTTGCTATCGTCGCCGGCGAGTGGCGCGAGGCGGTGTTGTCGTACGTCGCCAACCCCTTCGAGACCGAACCCGAGGCAACGCAGGCGGCCCGGGCGTTTGTCGCCGAGGAGGCCGAAAGCGACGATCCCGACTGGGCGGCCTGCCTCGATGAGATGCCGGGCCAACTCGGCTACGAGCGATCGATGCTCCACCGGCTTGCCGAGGATGGGGCGTCCACACCCGAAGAGTTCCGGCACGCACTCGAAGCCGTCCCTTGGAACCTCCAGCAACTGTTTGTCAACGCCGCCCAGTCGTACCTGTTTAATCGGATTCTCTCGGAACGACTGCGCCGGGGGCTCCCGTTCGGCCGCCCGGTCGCCGGCGACGTGTGTTGTTTCGTCGACAGCGACGCTCCCGAGGGGCTGTACGCGCCCGATACCGACCGGCTGCAGCGCGTCTCAGAGAACCGGGTCGACGTGATGGAACGGCACTGTTCGCGCGGCCGGGCGTTCGTGACCGCGCCGCTGGTCGGCACCGACACCGAGTTGGCCGACGGCGAGCCCGGCGAGATCGAACGCGAGATCCTTGCGGACGAAGGGATAGAACCGAGCGACTTCGAGCTGCCGGGCGAGTTCACGTCGAGCGGCACCCGGCGAGCAATTCTGGTGCGTACTGATCTCGCTGTCGATCCCGAGACGCTGAGCTTTGGGTTCGCGCTGCCGAGCGGCTCGTATGCGACCGCGTTGCTGCGGGAGTATCAGAAAGGCGGACCGATGGAATAGCACAGCCCTGGGAGTGGAGAAACAGCCGCAAACGCACGCCGCCGGTTGTTTGTCTCAGACTGTTCGCGGCGTCGGCGCGGTCAGACGATCGTAAACTGGTTGGTGACCGTGGTTGCGAGATCGGTTCCCTCGCCGCCCTCGATATGAACCTCATACTCGTAGTCGCCGGACTCGGTGTCCTCCCCGGTGACGATCTTCGAGCCCCACGTCGCGCGGTCGTAGGCCTCGTGGGCACCCTCCCAGTTCAGCTCCAGGGGGCCGTAGTCGGCGTCCGGGAACTCGACGGTCACCGTCTCGATGTCGTCGCTGCCGAGCGGATCGCCGGTTTCGGGATCGAAGATACCGACGTGAATGCCAACCTCCATGCCGGGCGCGAAGCGGCCGATGCTGGCACACTCGTCTTCGCTTGTCGTCCCGCCGGATTCGTTGCCGGCCGACTCGTTGTCAGCCGACTCGTTGGTGCCGCCGGTCGTCGTTGTTTCGTTGGTGACTGTCGGCTCGTCGTCGGTCGATTCGACGCCGGGGTCGGTGATATACGTACAGCCTGCAACACCGACGGACGCCCACGTCGCCGCGCCCGTTGCGACCAGCTGTCGACGTGACAACCCGCCGCTCTCGTCGGCCGCTGACTCGTCTGTGTGATCTGGTTCAGAGGGGCTCATACTAGATCTAGATTCATGGATCGTATATAAATCCCGACACCGGTTCCCAGTTGTTTCGAAGACGGACAACGCTTATTGTGGTTTCGGCGGTCAGACTACGTATGGCACCTACTGGACAGGAAATCGACAAGCGAGACACGCGGACTGACAGCGAAACCACAGGCGGGGCCTCAACGACCCGCCGCCGACTACTTGCAACCGGTGCGGCGACGTGGGCGACTGTCGGGTTGGCCGGCTGTGCGGGCAACGGAGATGGCGGCTCCGGCGGGGGCGGCGACGGCTCGGCCGGCGGCGCGGCAAACTACGTCGTCACCGCCGAAACCGGGGCCGGCTCCGAAGGCGTCCCTGAGAGTGCCGGCTTCATCTCGGCGTGTTCGGCGAGCCGACGCTTCGTTCCCGGCATGCAGGTCGTGTTCTACATCGGCATCTTCGATCCGGAGACGGGCGAGCAGCTCACCGACGAGGATCTTGAAAGCGTCGTCGTCAACGTCGACGGCAGCGAGTCCGTCGAACTCGGCTGGGCCGGTGACGACGAGGAGAACCCCGCCGACGAGTGGGGCGGCTCCTACGTCCTCCCAGAGGATATCGAACCCGGAACGTACTCCTACACCGTCGAGGTCACTAACGGCGACGCCAACTACCAGACGGTCGGGATCCTCGAAGATTCCTTCGAGGTCATCGAACAGGCCAACCCGACCAACTACGTCGTCACGACCGACACGTGGTGGAACAACCAAGCACCCGAGGCATCGGTTGGCTTCGTCGAGGCCTGCGGCCCGGAACGGCAGTTCACCCAAGACATGGATGTCACGTTCGTCATCGGCGTCTACAACGGCTCCTCGGGCGAGCTCGTCGGCAACGACACCCTCGACTCCGTGACGATCGAATCGACCGATGGCTCCTTCGATGCTGTCGATCTCGAATGGCAGCCCGGCGGCGAGGACTCCGAGCCCCAGTGGTCGGGTACCCTCGATACGGCCGATCTGAGCACCGGCAGCTACAGCTACGAGGTCACCGTCACCAACGGCGACGCCAACTACCACAACGTCGGCATCGCCTCCAACCAGTTCACGATCATCGAAGTGGAGAACTGAGCGGCGACGAACCGAGACTGACAGTGGCCGGCGACCCGTGGGCCGACGGTGACCCGTGGGGAGCCAGCCGACCGAGTTGGCCAGTCACAGCCCCTGCGAGAGACGATCAGATCACATGAACTCCAACGACCACCCACCCGGAACACCGCCGGCCAGCGAGTCAGCCGACAGTACCACCGGCGATAGCACCGACAGCGAATCCGGTGGCACTGACGGCGACTCCGCTGCCGCGGACGCGCTGACGTTCTCGGGGTCAGTCGCCATCGAGACGACACCCGAGACGCTCTGGGCGACGATCTCCGATCCGGCGACGCTAACCGAGTGTGTCCCCGGCGCGGAGTCCATCGACCGCGTCGACGAGCGGACGTATGCCGTCGAGATCACCCGCGGGGTGAGCCACCTCACCGTCTCGTTGTCCGGCGAGGCGGAGTTCGTCGAGATGAACCCGCCCAACTCCGTCGTCACAAGCGCGCAGGCGTTCGACTCGAAAACCGGCAGCGACTTCGAGGTGCTCGCGGCCATGGAGATCCAGCCGACCGACGACGGGGCCGCCGAACTGACGTACTCCGCGGAAGTCTCGATCAGCGGCGGCGTCGGCACGATGAGCCCCCGACTCCTCACCCCGATCATCGAGCGCGACATCACGAGCTACTTCGAGAACGTCAAAGCCGAGGTCGAAGCCGAATGATGATCCGGTCAGTTACTGTCTGTCGCCGCGTCGCCACCGGTGGCAGAGCTATTTACATGTCCGTCCAATACCCCCGCCAATGACAACCGATCCAACCGACGCGTTCGACGAGATCTCCGAGTACGACTCGAAAGCCCTGTTCAAACCGAAGGTGGTCTCGCTGGTCGTTTCCAACAGCGAGGATCGCGGGCCAAACCTCATGACCGCCTCGTGGTGGATGCTGGCGGGGTACAATCCCTTCCGCTACCTGCTCGCAGTGAGTCACAAGACGCTGACCTACGAACTCATCGAGGAGAGCCAGGAGTTCGTGCTGGCCGCACCCTCAACCGACCAGATCGACGCGCTGACGCTGTCGGGCATGGTCAGCGGCCGCGACATCGACAAACTCGACCATCTCGACATGGAGACCGTCCCCGGCCAGTCGGTCGATGCCCCGCTGTTGGCCGATGCCGCCGGCAACATCGAGTGCTCGGTGATGGAGTCCTTCGAGTTCATGAACTGTACCTATTACTTCGGCGAGGTCGAACACGCCTACGTCACCCCCGGCGGAATGGACGGCCGGCTGCTGTCGCCGGATGCAGACGTGTTGGCCTACATGGGCAGCGACTGGGGCGAAGAGGAAACCAAGACCAAATACCGCTACTACGCCGATATTACCCCCGAGTCGATCAAGCGGTTCTCCGGCGACGAGGTCGTCGACTCGCTGCCGCCGGAACTCCGCGAGAAACACAGCGAATAAGCAAGCCCTATTCTGCTTCCCAGAAGGTCAGGCGGTCGCCGAGTGCGTCGACGCCGTAGATGAAGACGATCCCAAGCAGGGAGATCATCACCAGCGCAGCGTACATCCGCTGGAGGGTAAACAGTCGCCACGACCGCCAGATGAGATAGCCAAGCCCCGACTCCGCCGCCAGCATCTCGATGACGACGATGAGGTTGAAGCCAACACCCAACCCGAGGCTCAAGCCAGCAAACACCTCCGAGAGCGAGCCGGGAATCAGCACGTCGCGGTACAGGGCTAACGTCCCGGCCCCGTTATCGAGTGCAGCATCGATGTAGGCGTCGTCGATCTGCTGGACGCCACCCATCGTATTGACCGCGACCAGCAGGAAGATCGCAATGCTCATCGCCAGCACTCGAACCGTCTCGGTGACGCCCAGTAGCGTGAACATGATCGGTACCAGCGCGATCTTCGGAATCGGATAGAACAGGCTCACGTATGGATTCACGAGGAGTCGAACCGGCCGCGACCACCCCATCCACAGCCCGACGGCGACCCCGCTCGTGGCCCCGACGACGAAGGCGAGCAAGATCCGTCGCAGGCTGACCCACGTGTGATAGAGCAGCGGCCCCTCGACGAGCAGCCGGGCGGTCACGCCCGCGACGACCGACGGCGGCGGGAAGAAGGTCGGATTGAGAACGGCCAGCCGGGCGAGTACCTCCCAGCACAGCAGCACCGCGAGGATGGGGGCGAGATGGTAGCCGAGTCGCCGGCCCACCGTGTGCTGACGGCGGTGTGACTGGCTCATCGCTCGACCGACTGCTGAACTTCGTCGCTCAACAGTTCCCAGACGCGCTCGCGGAGCGTGGTGAACTCGTCGGTCGGGATCGCTCCGCGGGTTCGTGGTCGCGGCAGGTCTATGTCCAGTACCGCCTTGACGCCGCCGGGTCTGGCAGTCATGACAGCCAGTCGGTCACCCAGCGTGATCGCCTCCTCGATGTCGTGGGTGACGTAGACGACCGTTTTTTTCGTCTCGCTCCACAGCGAGAGCAGCTCCGTCTGGAGGTTGCGTTTCGTCTGGGCATCCAACACGCCGAACGGTTCGTCCATCAGGAGGATTTCGGGGTCGTTCGTGAACGCCCGCGCGATGGCGACGCGCTGTTTCATCCCGCCCGAGAGCTGGTGTGGGTAGGCGTCGGCGAACTCCGCGAGATCGACCTTTTCGAGGTAGGCGCGGGCCCGCTCGTAGCGTTGTTGTTTCCCGACGCCGTCCATCTTCAGCCCGAAGGCGACGTTGTCGAGGACGGTCTTCCACGGGAAGATGCCGTGTTCCTGAAAGACCATGTTCGTCACGGAGCCACCGTCGGCCCGCGCTGCCGAGATCTCGATCTCGCCGGTGTACTCGGAGACGAGCCCCGAGAGGATGCGCAGGAACGTCGACTTCCCACAGCCCGAGGGGCCGAGCAGGCAGAAAAACTCCTGATCCTGAATTGTTAGATCCACGTCGGTCAGTGCTTCGACCTCGCCCGACCGGGTGGTGTAGCGTTTCCCGACGCCGCGGGCGCGGATGCACGCCGACCCGGTCGCTGACGCCTCGTCGACGCTCTCGGCCGTCGCTGTGGCCGTCGAGTCCGGCTCGGTGACCGCGTTCGGTGGCTCTCGATCCATGGTAGGTAGCGTCGATTACTGACAGACGGTGTCGCTCGGGAAATCGGGGAGCTCTGCTATCTCGCCGATAGGCGTGTACGGCTGCGGCGCGTTCTCGCCCCACTGTTGGACTTGATCCGGCGAAGGGGTCGCGTCCGCCTCGTCAATGCGGCCGACCGAGTCAAGTGCCTCCGACAGCAGCGAGGTCTCGAACAGCGTGCTCCGGTCGACCGGTTCGTCGATGTATCCCCGGCAGGCGTGGTACTCCTGTTGGGCCATCACGTCGCCTTGGTTGACCCGGCCGTTCTTGTTCGGGATCGCCGGAACCGAGGACTTGATCGCCCCCTTGTCGATATCGAAGGCCTCGTTGATCAGGGTCGCAACCGCGTCGTCCGGGTACGATCCCATCTCGTAGTACTGCCGAACGCCTTGCAGGTAGCCTTCGAGCCACCGGACGGCCACGTCCGACCGTTGCTCGATGAACGGCCCGCCGAAGAAGTAGGCGGCGATCTGCATCCGGGGGGCGACCGCCGAGGCGTACAGGACATGGCCGGCGTTGGCGTTGTTCGCCAGTGCCAGCCCCAACGGGTCGGGTGCGATACAGACATCCGTGTCGCCTGACAGCATCGCCGAGACCATATTCGAGAACTGTATCTCGCTGACCTCTACCTCGTCCCACGTCATGTCGTGGGCGGCGAGCACCCGGCCGAGGACGTAATCCAGCGAGCCGCCTTCGGCGTTGTGGGCGACCGTCAGCGGCCCGTCGACCGCGTCGGCGATCTCCGGGAACGTCGCGTCCTCGGAGTAGATACCCTCCCGCGCCCAGACCCGCGCCGCGCCCGGGACGTTCGGGTAGTGCTGTGCCATGTCGGCGGCGATCCTGATGGGCACATCCTGTGCGATGGAGTTGGCGATGCTGGCACCGAACGAGCCGGCGGCGACGTCGATATCGCCCGACGCCAACTGCGGCGTCGCCAGCGGAACACCGTTGATTCGCTCGCGTTCGACCTCGATGTTCCGGTCGGCGAAGTAGCCCTCATCCTGGGCGATGAGTATCGGCACAACCGTTGCAAGGGGAAGCGTCCCGAACGTTACGGTGTCGACCCCGCCGCCCGATGAGCCGAGACAGCCACCGACCGCGGCGACCGCCGAGCCGCCGACAGCCCTGAGGAACTGACGGCGTGACGGCACCGCGTGTGAGGGAACCGCATCACGAGCGGCGCGGCGGCCGTCGCTTCCGCGTGAGGTCGCTGCGGCTGGCCGTCGTCCTAACGCGTTAGTGGAGGGCCGCTCAGTCGGGTTCATACCTCACCCTCGCACCCTTGGCCTATTAAAAAGCCGTCCTCATCCCATATTGTGGGAGTTCGTTACAACAGTTATTGAGCAATATATTTTTTACTGATACGATGGGATCGAACTCTTCGTCCGGAGCCGACACGAGCGAAACACACCCCCGACAGACCGATCGAGGCACGCTTGTCTTGAGCGACGACAGCGGGTACGTCGGTGAAACGCTCACCTTCCACGGGCGGAACCTCCCGGCTGACAAACAATTCGACATCGAGTGGCATACCGTCGATGGCTCGTGGGGTGTCCTCGAAGCCCACGAGATCGTCGGTCCGCAGTTTCGCCCGCGAACCGAGACGATCACGATGGTCACCACCGACGCCGAGGGTCGCTTCGACTACGAGTGGACGATCCCCGAAGAGTACGGCAGTGTCCACACCGTCTCGCTCACCACCCAGGACGGCGCGACCGTCGACCAAGCCGAGTTCGAGATCACGCCGTGGTTCGAACTCGACCAGGCGAGTGCAACCCTCGGCGACACTTTCGTTGTCACGGGGTACGGGCTGGGCCCCGGTATCATGGTCAACAACTACCAGATCGCGTGGGACAACACCACCGTCGGGTTCCTAACCAGTGTTCAGAATCGTGGCACGGCGACGGCTGAAGTCCGCGCTGTGGGGCCGCCTGGCGAGCACATCCTGCAGGTCTGGCGAGGCTACCGCGGGATGCCGTTCCTCCAGAACAACACGCAATCGCCGTACGGTAAAGTCGCCGACGGGCGCAAGACGGCCTGGACTGTCGAGGTGACCGAACCGGAGACGGAGCCGCAAACGGCGTGGGTCGATCCCATGCCAGAAGAGCAGCCGCTCAGCACGCATTACCCCGAGTTAGACGAGGCGACCGAGGCCGAGCTGTCGATCACCCCAGAGTATGGCCAGTCCGGGACAGACGTGACGATCACCGGCACGGGGTTCGAGCCTCACACCGAAGTCGACCTCATCTGGCACCACCACGCCGGCCACGAGCCGCAGGGCCCGGACAAACCGCCGCTGCCGACCGTGACCGCCGAACCGTGGCCCGACGCGTTGCCGACCGTTGCGACCGACGCCAACGGACAGTTTGCGGTCGACGTGACGGTTCCGAAA
Organism: Halonotius roseus; assembly: GCF_006861655.1. Taxonomy (GTDB): domain Archaea; phylum Halobacteriota; class Halobacteria; order Halobacteriales; family Haloferacaceae; genus Halonotius; species Halonotius roseus. The sequence goes on from NZ_SESI01000001.1 coordinate 817,677, forward strand.
GATATCGGCTCGACGCGGCCGATCACCGCCCGCGTCGACGGGCGTAACGTAGCGGTGACCGGATTTATGATGCAACCCTCCATCGAGACGTTTTCGCCGACCAGCGGCCCGGTCGGCACCGAAATCGAGATCGAACTCACCGGCGTGGGGTGGACACAGTACGCGATGGCACCGCTGTTCGTCTACGACAACGGCCCGCTGGGGTATGCCTGCGGGCTGAGCGACAAGGAGGAGGGGACGACGATCCGAACCATCCTGCAGGCCTCGGGCCAGCCGGGCTGGCACTTCATCGACGCCTATCCGACGATATTCCGGATGCAAGAGGACAATCCGGAGTTCGAACTCAACGCCCACCTCTCGTATCTCGACAACCACCCGATGCGGCCGGTGCCAGCATTCCACTTCGCTTTCGAGATCACCGAGTAAGGCATCGCTGGCTCCTCCCCCGGAGCTTTTTCACGTTATCGAAGCGTGCGTGTAGCGGATCGCTCCGTCTCGGCGGGCGTCCACGTGATGAGTCGATCGCCGAGCCATCTGAGCCCGTAGGTGATCCCGACGCCAATCGTGGCGATGACGACCAGCGTGGCGTAGATATCCCCCAGCGAGTAGGTCTGATAGGATATCCAGAGATAGTAGCCCAGCCCGCGACCGCCGGCCAGCAACTCCGCCGAGATGACGATGAGTAATGCCGTGTTCATCGCCAGCCGAAGGCCGACGAAGATGGCCGGCAGCGAGCCGGGCAGCAGGATCTCCCGAAAGACGGTGACCGGACTCGTTGCCCCGTTGTCGGCTGCGACATCGAAGTAGAGCCGTCGGATCTGCCGAGCTCCGTTCATCGCGTTCCACAACACAACGAAAAAGCCACCGAGGGCGGCCGTGAATATGATCGCGCTGCTGTCGGTGTTGAACACGAGCACCACCAGCGGGAGCAACGCGATCACCGGGATCGGATACACCGCCGAAAACAGCGGCCCAAGCAGTGTTTTCAGCGTGTCGTTCCACCCCATGAGCACCCCGACGGTGACGCCGAAGCTGGTCGCCAACACCGAGGCGAGGAGCGTGCGCTCGATGGTTGCCGCGACGTGGCCGAGAAACGACGGCTCGCCGAGTAACACGAGCGTGCGCTCGAAGATGGTCGCTGGCGGCGGCAAAACGCCAGGACTCACGACGCCGAATCCCCCGACGGCGAGTTGCCAGACGAGAATGGCGACGACAAGCGAGAGCGTCTGATAGAATCGGTCAGTGTTCATCAAAGATGCAGCAGCGAGGCGTGACTACTCCTCGATCTTGAACGCCATGTGGTAGGCCGGCATCGGCCGCACCGGATGGTTGTCGAGATAGGAGAGATGCGGGCGGAGCTCGAAGTCCGGCTCGTCTTCCTGCATCTCGAAGATACACGGGTAGGCGTCGATGAAGTGCCACCCCGGCTGGCCGGTCGCCGGCAGTTCCAGCCGAACGATGCCGCCGCCGTCGTCGTCGCTGAGCCCACAGACGTACCCCAGCGGCTTGTTGTCGTACAGGAAGTACGGCGCGTTCTCGTAGATCGGCCAGCCGACGCCGGAAAGCTCGATCTCGATTGTCGTCCCGACCGGGCCGCTGGTCGGCGAGAATGTCTCGATCGAGGGCTGCATCATGAAGCCGGTGATGGCGATCTCCTCGCCGTCGACGGCGGCGGTGATCGGTCGCGTCGAGCCCTCGCTGGCCGGGATCGTGATCTCCGTCTGGAACGTCCCCTCGTCGTCAGTTGTGACGGTCGGCAGCCGGTCGGGGATCGGCTCCGGCGTGATCGGGATCCCCTTCACGCGGTGGCCCTCGTGGCGGTACCAGATCAGATCGACCTCCTCGTTTGGCGGGAACTGCTCGCCGCTGATGAACGCCGTCGTGCCGGGTTGGCCCGAACTCGGCGTGATCGAGAGTTCGGCGTCGCTCCCGTCGGTGTCGACATCGGGATAATGGATACTGATCGGGTTCTCGTCGAGGCGGTCGTCGAGCCACGCGGTTCGCGGCTCGGCGTCGGGTTCGGTCACCTCGACAGTCCACTGGGATTGCCGGCCGCCAGCGACGGGGCCGTACGGCGACTGGGTGTTGTTCTGGAGGTAGGGGACGCCCCGGTAGTTGCGCCACACCTGCAGGACGTGTTTGCCCGGCGGCCCGACCGCACGGATGCGGGCGGTTGCTGTCCCGCGGTTCATCACGCCCGTCATGAAGCCCATGTTGCCGTTGTCCCACGCGACCTGGTAGTTGTTCGTGACGACGTTCGGGCCGATCCCGTAGCCGGTGATCGTGAAGAACTCGCCGAGTTGGGCCGTAGTGTTGCCGAGTTCGAAATGCGGGAGAATCGTTACTGAGGCCGACGCGACCGTCGTGCCGTCCGTCTCGACGACCTCGACCCGGTGGCTGCCGCCGTAATCCTGTTCGACCGTCCACGTCTCATCGAACGCGCCGTTGCCGTCAGTGCGGACGGTTGCGATTGTCTCCGTCCGAGGGTGGTACTGGGCACCGACGACCTCGTTGGCCTCCAAGACGCCCCAGCGGCCGTCGGTCGTCTGCCACTGGAGTTCATAGCGTTCGTTGGCCGGCAGGTTCCGACCGTTGAACGTGAGCGTGTCGCCGACGTAGGTCTCGTCGTCGCTGACGACCAGCGTGCCCGCGGTGTCGCTCCCGCGGCGGTGTTGCTGGAGCGTGTCTTCGAGGTCGGAGGAGAGGCCATCACTCATACGTGTGGCTTCCGGCCATAATCTAATAAACCTGCCCGTGGTTCCCACAGGATAGGAATGCATACGCACGCCGCATGGCAATTTGCCGCCAATTGTGATGATCGTGTTCGCAACGACCGGGAATCGGGATAAGGCTTATCTGACGGTCGGATAATCGTTCACGTATGAGCTCCAAAACGGCCAAATCCAACATATTTGGCGTTGATGTGGAATTCACGTACTCCGAGACGTGGATCGCCTATGCCCTGTTCGCGCTGCGACTGATGATGGGCTGGGTGTTCTTCTACGCCGGCATCGTGAAGGTCATCGATCCCAACTGGAGTGCGCGGCCGTTCCTGCTGAACGTCGATCCGGCGAACCCGCTGGTCGATATGTGGGCCGCGATGGCCGACTGGGTCTGGCTGTTGACCCCGCTGAATCAGGTCGGCCTAACGCTGGTCGGGATCGCGCTCCTCCTCGGGGCGTTCACTCGGCTGAGTGCCTTCTTCGGGGCAATGATGATGCTGTTCTACTGGGCATCAGCGTACCCCTTCCCGGATGCGATCCTCATCGACTTCCACCTGATCTACGCGTTCCTGCTGTTCCTGTTGGGCGCGGCGGGTGCCGGTCGTATCCTCGGGGTCGACCAGTGGCTCGAAGAGCTAGATGTCGTCAAAAACAACCCACGGCTGACGCTTCTGTTGGGCTAACACCCCCGGCGGCTGTTCGGAGGACGGTTCGCAGCAAGCTGCGTGGTACAACAAGTGTTATCCAGCGTTCGCTTAGACCAGCAGCTGAATATCGGATTCGGCCATGTGTTGGAGTGCGGTGGCCGCCCCAACGCCGACGGTCACGTCGTCGTAGAAGTCGTCTTCATCGTACTCCATCAGTTCGATAGTCATCTGGCATGCCTGCAGGTCGACGCCCTGCTCCAAGGAGAGATCGATCAGTTCTTCGATCGTCGCCGTCCCGTTGTCGTCGATCCGGTTTTCCATCATGCGCGTGGCGAGCCGATCCATTCCCGGGAGGGCCGCCAGCGCGTTCGGCATCGGCATATTGGGGTTGCCGACCGCCGACAGCTGGAGGTTCTGTGATTTCTCCTCGTGGAGAATGTCGAGCCCCCAGAACGTGTGGAAGACGACGACATCCCAGCCGAAAGCGGCGGCCGTACTCGCCAGAATCAACGGCGGGTAGGCCATATCGAAGGTACCCTGTGTCGCCACGATGGTCATCTTCTGTTGTGCATCGTCGGCGTCGAGGTCGGCAACCGTCTCCTCTAACTCCTCGACGCGGGCCTGGAGCTCCGCGGCACTCGGCGGGGCACCGTCGGCGGTGCTGGATGGCTCGGTGCTCATGTTAGGCCGTCTTCTCGACGTAGTGTTTGTACACGTCGCCGTCCTCGACCTGCTCTAAGAGCTCGACGCCGCTGGTGCCGGCCGCCCAGCCGTCGATATCGCTCATGCTTCCCTTGTCGGTCGACAGTACCTCAAGGACGCCACCCTCCGGCACGTCGTCGATAGCGGATTTGGTTTTGACAACCGGCATTGGACACGATGCTCCTTTCACGTCAAGCGTCTCGGTAACGTCGTCGTTTGCGCTCATACTGTGTGGACTCCGTTTGTATTGGAGTTACTCCACAATATTGAAGCAGGATACAAAAGAATATCGATTAATGTGCAATACTCAAATAACTGTATCGGCCTGTGTGATAGTTCCGACGCACAGGATCGACCCTCTTTGGCGTATATCGGCCTTATTGAGTGTATTTTCCGGTCACAGCGAGTTTATTGTGATTCAGCAGGCGCGATTTGTGGTGCATCTATATTGTATATCTTGCGTATTACTATACAAACTCTTTTGTATCCATACCCTGTAGAGAGGGATGTCTCACATGGACGCTGACGACTTTCCAACCCCGGATGCAGACGTTCCCAGTATCGAGCCGGAAACGCTGAAACGCCGGATCGACAGCGAGGCGGTCACCCTCCTTGATGTGCGAATGGCCTCCGAATACGAGAAGTGGCACATTGACGACGAGAGCGTCGAGTCGATCAACATCCCCTACTTCGAATTCCTCGATGAGGCGGTCGACGACGAGGTTCTTGCGCAGATCCCTGACGACCGCGAACTCATCGTCCTCTGTGCGAAAGGCGGGGCCAGCGAGTACGTCGCCGGTTCCCTCCTTGAATACGACTACGACGCGATCCATCTCGAAGACGGGATGACCGGCTGGGCACGGCTCTATGACGCCGTCGAAGTCACCAACTACGATGGAGCGGGCACCCTCCTGCAGTATCAACGCCCCTCCTCGGGCTGTCTCGGCTACCTCGTCTACGACGACGGCGAGGCCGCCGTGATCGACCCACTGCGCGCATTCACCGATCGCTATCTCGACGACGCCGACGAGCTCGGTGTCGACCTGCAATACGCGCTCGACACCCACATCCACGCCGATCACATCAGCGGCGTCCGCGATCTCGACGCGGAAGGCATCGAGGGCGTTATCCCCGAGGCCGCTGTCGACCGCGGCGTTACCTACGCCGATGAGCTGACGACCGCCGCCGATGGCGACGAGTTCCAGGTCGGCGATGCGACCATCGAGACGGTCGCCACCCCGGGACACACCACGGGGATGACCTCCTATCTCGTCGACGACTCGCTGTTGGCGACCGGCGACGGGCTGTTCATCGAGAGCGTCGCCCGGCCGGATCTCGAAGAGGGCGACGAGGGCGCCCCCGACGCCGCCCGGATGCTGTACGATTCGCTGCAGGAGCGCGTGCTGACACTGCCCGACGAGACGCTGATCGGCGGGGCACACTTCAGCGACGCTGCCGAGCCAGCCGCCGACGGCAGCTACACCGCACCGATCGGCGACCTCGTCGAGGAGATGGACGCCCTGACGCTGCCGAAAGAGGAGTTCGTCGACGAGATCCTCGCGGAGATGCCGCCCCGGCCGGCCAACTACGAGGAGATCATCGCCACCAACCTCGGCCAGCAGACGGCCGACGACGAGGAGGCCTTCACCCTTGAGCTCGGCCCGAACAACTGCGCGGCCAGCCAAGCATCGATGGCGGGGGACTAAGCCGACCGATGGTCGCCGACCTCCTCGTGCTCGCCGAGCTGTTTCCCAACGGGATCAGCCGGTATGCGATCGGCGGGCTGTTCGTCGGGCTCGGCGCGGCCGTGATCTACGCCGGTACCGCGATCAACGCCGGAGCGAGTACGTTCCTTGAGTCGACGCTGTCGTACGTCTCCGATCGATCGCGGTTCGCCAGATATGCCGGCTCCCGAGACTGGCGGCTCGTCTTCACGCTGGGGATCATCCTTGGGGCGGCCGTCTACGCCGTCGTCTATCAGGACGGCACGTGGACGACCGATGTCGCCGCCTGGCGACTGCTCGTCGGCGGCATCCTCGTCGGGATCGGCACCCGCGTTGGCAAGGGCTGTACCTCCGGCCACGGCGTCTGTGGCGTCGGTTCGGCGTCGAAAACGTCGATAGCGGGTGTGCTCGCCTTTCTGTTGACCGCGATCATCACCGCACAGATCGTCGCCGCACTGGGGGTGACCCCATGAGCACCGCCGGGGGCAACGAGGGCCGACATCCCCTGTTCATGCCGTTGATCCTCGTCGGCGGGCTGATCTTCGGCTTCGGGCTGGGCTACAGCCACATGGCCCGCCCGGAGGTCGTACTCGACTTCCTCCAGTTCGAGGACTTCGGGCTCCTGTTTGTCATGTTTGGCGGCGCGGCGGTCACCGGGCTCGCCTACGTCGTCGTCCCGCGGCTGTTTGATCGCGCGCCGCTGACCGGGGATCGCTTCGGTCGCCGGCTGAAATCCTTCGATCGCAACGTGTTGATCGGCGGGGGCATTTTCGGCGTTGGCTGGGGGCTGTCGGGGATCTGTCCGGGCGCGGGCTACGCCAGCCTCGGCGTCGGCAACCTCCCGATCCTGTGGGCGATCGGTGGCATGTTCATCGGCGCGTACGCCCAAGGCGTCTGGCGGAGCCGCACCGCACAGGCCGAGGCCACAGCCGCGAGTTCGGACTGAGGGCTGAACCACACGATTCTCTCACACAATCCATGGAACTTGCAGCTATCGCGTTGTTTCTCGTCGCGGGACTCGCCAGTCTGTTCATGGCATGGGTGATCGGCGCCGGCTCCAGCGGTGCGACCCCCTTCGCGCCGGCGGTCGGCGCAAACGCCATCCCAACGATGCAGGCGGCGTTTCTCGTCGGCCTGCTCGGCTTTGCCGGCGCGATCACCCAAGGGGCCAACGTCTCGGCGACCGTCGGGAGCGGCCTGATCGGCGGCGTTGAGATCCCCGCGGTCGGCGTGATCGTCATCTTATTCGTCGGGGCCGGGCTGATGGCAATCGGCATCCGCACAGGGTATCCGATCGCCACCGCCTTCACCGTCACCGGCGCGGTCGTCGGCGTCGGTCTCGCGTTGGGGGGAACCCCAGCGTGGGCCACCTACCAGCAGGTCGGTGCCGTCTGGGTGTTGACGCCGATCGTCGGCGGCGGGATCGCCTACGGGATCGCCAGCGTGTTGCCGCGGCCTGACGCGCCCGAAACAGTCACCGTTCCTATGTTGGCCGCCGTGGTCGGTGTCGTCCTCGCAAACGTCGAGTTCGCACTGCTCGGCCCCGGCGGAACGATGGGATCGCTCACGGGCGCGGTTGGCCGACAGCTTGGGAGCAGCGGGGTCGTGACAACCGTCGGCGTCTCAGTTGCAGTCGGCGTGGTGATCGCCGCGCTCGTTCGGTGGGATATCAGCCGCGATGAGGCTGGCGGGCTGCGACGCGTGCTGCTCGTGTTGGGCTCGCTGGTCGCCTTTTCGGCGGGCGGCAGTCAGGTCGGGCTCGCGGTCGGGCCGCTGTTGCCGCTGTTTTCGACGGTCGGTGCCCTTTCCCCGGCAGTCATTCTTGCTGGTGGTGGGGTTGGCATCCTCGCGGGCTCGTGGCTCGGCGCGCCGCGGATGATCAAATCACTCGCCCAGGATTACTCCGCTCTCGGCCCCCGGCGGTCGATCGCCGCGCTCGTTCCGGCGTTTCTGATCGCGCAGGTGGCGGTACTGTTGGGCGTGCCCGTCTCGTTCAACGAGATCATCGTCAGCGGGATCGTCGGCGGCGGCGCGGCTGTCGGCGGGGGATCGGCGGTCGACCCACGGAAGCTGTTGGTCACCGTCGGTGCGTGGGCCGGCTCGCTTGGGCTGTCGTTTGTCGTCGGCTACGGCGTGATGACCGGGCTTCAGGTGGCGTAGTCGTTGCCGACGATGACCAGCCAATAAGCGCAAACAAACGGCGTTTTAGGCACCGCGTCGTACACGCAATCATGGAGTGCCGGCAGTGTCACACCGATCTCGACCGCCCAGGCGACTACTGTCTGGTCTGTGACACCGCCAACTGTGACGCCGTCGTCGTCGTCTTCAACCGCGATGCGGCGACGCTGACGATGCTCGACGGCGAGGAGGTCAGGGGCGAAACCACGATCACGACCGTCCCCGAAACCGACGACGATCACGATGACCGAGCAACCGTCGTCGAACTCCGAAACTTCGCCGGCCGGGTCGCCGACGAGATCCGCCGCAAGCGACCCGAGACGGTTTTCGCCGCCGGCGAGCGCGGCCCCCTGCGGGAGACCCGCAAACAGCTCCACTACGAGTTTTATCGGGTGCCCGATGACGATGCCGTCCAGGCGGTGCTCGACCGCCGCGGCGAGTCAGCCCTTGAGGTCGTCGACATCCCGCCACGCGAAAAGATCGGCGGCAGTCACTCGACGATCATCGGCGATCGGGCCGGCCGCAACGCCATCGGCATCGTCGCCGACCACCCACATATCAAGAAGATCATCCCTGGGCCGATCGACGCCGGCGGCAAAGGTTCACAGAGCAGTCTTCGCGCGAAGATCACCCGCGCCGATCACAACGGCAACGTCCGGATGTTGCTGCGGGATGGCTCCAGCGTCCAGGAAAACCGGCTGGTGACGACCGCACCGGATCTGGAAACCGGCGAGCGCGTCCGGGCGGATCTCAACGACGCTTTGGAAGATGCTGAACTCAAATAGTCGGACTCACTTCGAGCGACGCGGTCGTGTTGACCCCTGCCGACCCCGGCTGGGGCTGTCGCGTGGACACCGCCAGCCCAGCGGCTTCAGCTTGCCTCGGTAGAACTCGGTCAGACTGTCGGCGAAAAACACCTCAAAGCTTCCTCGGTAGCGGGCGGATGCACTCGTTGTCGACAGCGGGGCTCGGCGGAGCACGATCGCCACTGAACCGGCCGGAAGCGTGTACGCCGTAACCGACCCTTCGGCGACACAGGTTCGCTGCCGTGTCGCGCGGCCCTCGGTCGCGGTTGGATGATCGGGCTGGCTCGTCCCGTCGGATTTGTATTTCCGAAGCTGTAGCTGCTGGGTGGAAAGGCCCTTGAGCTCGACACAGAGCTGTTTCCACTGCCGAACCCGGTAGCGGACATCCGCGGTGTTCGGGAGGTGGGTATTGTTGAAGTCGGTCGCAAGATGGGATGTGAGCGTCTCGATCACCGATTCGAAGGAGCGATCGGTTGGATCGGCGATAACAAGCGAGATCGCAGGGATGGTTCCATCCGGAAACCGATCCTCGTAATCCTTTAACAGCTGTTTGACCCCCATCTATCAGTCCCCCCGCGGTTGGGGAATCATAGGATCAGCGAGTATATAGTTCTGATTGTAGATCACTATTCACTCTGTCTCAGTATCATATTGGCACCCGACTGTTCCAGCCAGCAGACAGTGGGATAAACGAGCCGACGATCACACCATCGTGGCGACAAATCCGATCGACCATACCGCGCCGACAACGAACTCGATCGCCACCAAACCCGAATCATTCTTAGGGTGCGATGCCCATACCAACTGTATGGAACTCAACGCGCAGATCGCGCTGACCGTGCTGATGGGGGTGTTCCTCGTCGCGGTCGCCACGTTCCTCACACGGATCGAGAACTGGCGGTCGTACACCCCTGTTGGCGGCGGGGGCTCGTTCATCGAGGAGTCCGGCTACATCGACGAAGAGAAACCGGCCGGGATCGTCCGGTGGCTGACGACCGTCGACCACAAGGATATCGGTATCCTCTATGGGTTGTACGGCGTTATCGCCTTCGCAGTCGGCGGCCTGATGGTCACGATCATGCGGTTCGATCTCGTGACCTCCTCGTCGCTGCTCGGCACATCGACGTACAACGCCTTGCTGACGAGCCACGGGATCACGATGCTGTTCCTCTTTGGGACGCCGATCATCGCGGCGTTTGCCAACTATCTCATCCCGCTGATCATCGGGGCCGACGATATGGCGTTCCCCCGGATCAACGCCATCGCCTTCTGGCTGCTGCCGCCGGCGGCGTTGCTGATCTGGGCGGGCTTTTTCGCTAAGCCGCTCGGGCTGTTCGGGCCTGCTCAGACGGCCTGGACGATGTACACGCCGCTGTCGCTCGGGGCGGCCGGGCCGAGTGCCGACGCCGTCGGCGGAGCCGGCGTCGACCTCATGCTGCTCGGACTGCATCTCTCCGGGGTTGCGGCGACGATGGGGGCGATCAACTTCATCGCCACAATCTTTACCCAACGCGGTGACGAGGTCTCCTGGGCCAACCTCGACATCTTCTCGTGGACGATCCTCACCCAGTCAGGGCTGATCCTGTTTGCGTTCCCGCTGCTCGGCAGCGCGCTGCTCATGCTGTTGGCCGACCGCAACTTCGGCACGGCGTTCTTCCTGACTGATGGCGGCAACATCCTCTGGCAGCACCTGTTTTGGTTCTTCGGCCACCCCGAGGTCTACATCCTCGTGTTGCCGATGATGGGGATTGTGAGCTACGTCCTCCCGCGGTTTGCGGGCCGGAAGCTGTTTGGCTTCAAGTTTGTCGTCTACTCCACGCTGGCGATCGGGGTTCTATCCTTTGGTGTCTGGGCCCACCACATGTTCGCCACCGGGATCGACCCCCGCATCCGGGCGTCGTTCATGGCGGTATCGATGGCGATTGCGATACCCTCAGCGGTGAAGACGTTTAACTGGATTACGACGCTGTGGAACGGTCGGGTACGGCTGACGACGCCGATGCTGTTCTGTATCGGGTTCATCTCGAACTTCATCATCGGCGGCGTCACCGGGGTCTTCCTCGCGTCGATCCCGATCGACCTCGTGCTCCACGACACCTACTACGTGGTCGGCCACTTCCACTACGTCGTGATGGGTGCGATCGCCTTCGCCGGCTTTGCGGGCATCTACTACTGGTTCCCGCTTGTCACCAACCGGATGTACCAGGCCAGCCTCGGGAAAGCCCACTTCTGGCTCACGATGGTCGGCAGCAACATCACGTTCCTGGCGATGATCCTGCTGGGGTACGGCGGGATGCCGCGGCGGTACGCGACCTACCTGCCGGAGTTTGCGACGCTCCACCAGGTCGCCACGCTCGGAGCCGTACTGCTGCTGATCGGCCAGATCATCTGGCTGTACAACATGGTCTCCTCGTGGTTTGAGGGCAAACGCGTCGAAAGCGGCGATCCGTGGGATCTCCGCCAGGACAACGTTCGCACCGTCGAATGGCAGTGGTTCGAGCAGAAACTCGACACACAGATCGCAACCGACGGCGGCGACGAGGATGTCGCAACCGACGGCGGCGAGCCGGCCGACGAGGCGGAGACGGTTGCTGACGAACGCGACGACAACGCCTGATCGGCGCGAGCGAGACGGTCTTTTTTCACCACCAGCTGTTGAGGTGCTGATATGCTGCGACGAGACGCGATCCTCGCATCCGGCGGAGTGTTCGTTGCCGGCAGCGTCGTCGGCTGTCTGGGACAGCCAACAGGGTCAGCAGCAGACAACGAAGAGCCATCAGACAGTGAAGCGAGCGAGATCACCGACGACGCCACACTGGAGGCGACACTCGAAGTCGGCGACGACAGCCGGACGTTGTTTACGACCGGTGACATCGCGCGCGTCGGTGCCGTCGCAACACGGCCACAGACCGGGCCGTCGGTGCCGATCGAACTCACCGCGGCGGGAACCGAATCAGTCACCGAGACAGCCGCCGCTGTCGACCTCGATAGCAGCTACGAGGCGGCAACGGTCACTCTCACCTTCGACGGCGAACGGATCAATCAGTTCGGGATCAACGCCGAGCTCGCAGCGGAGATGGCGGGCGGCGGGTGGGGTGGTCGGTTCGTCCTCACCTTTGCCGATACGGCCGCGGCCGACGCGTTCCGCGACCGGCTGCTCGCTGAGAGCTGACCCGCCGTCGGCTGATTACACCACCAGCACGATGCCGGTCACAAACATCATCAGCGCGATCCCGCCGAGAACAATGCCGAGCAGGTCGCTGTCATCCATACCAGAGGTTGGGCTGCCGACCCCAAAACGACATCGGTCGGAGAAAATCGAAACAACATCGATCGGACGGAACCGAAACGACATCGATCAGACGAAACGGAAACAACATCGATCGGACGAAACGGGTAACTGCGTGCCACCCCCAGCCGGTGTATGGCCACAAACGTCGGCGGCCGGCGGCTTGTTGTCGCCCTCTACGGCGTGATCGTCTGTTTCACCGGGGTTGCCGGCTACCTCGCGGCGGGTGTCGTCGGCGAAATCGAGTCACCCCGATTTTTGTTTCTCATCCCGTTTCCGGCAACCCGGCTTGGGTTGGCGGCCTACGGCGCGCTCACGATCGCGCTGATCCTCGGGGTGCTCTTGCTCGCGGTCACCGTCGTCGCCGACCGGGTCGACGATGTGGAGCCGACACGGAATCCCCCAGCCGAGGAGGACGATTCGACACCAGCCAACGGGTCAGAAAACGAGTAATCGTAGGGTTCCAGCAGCCGGCGGCTGAGAGTTGAACCAAACGCGCGTCCAGTTCTATGAGCGGTACGCACATCTTTAGTTATTGTACATGATAGTCTCCTGTATGAGTGCCGAGACCGGCGACAGCGACGTGTTGACCGCCGCGGTACGGACGGCCGATGGCACCGGATATGCGGCGTACAACGAGCGCGCCGACGGCTCGGACGCACCATTCTATGTTGTCTACGCCGACAGCGACCGCAGCGAGCGGTACGGCTACATCTGCGGCGGCTGTGGCAGCCTCGCGGTTGGGATGGATCCGATGGGCCGACTCGACTGCGAGGAGTGTGCCAACAGCCGCAAGGCCGCACAGTGGGACGCCGCCTACCTCTGAGTGGGCCCCAACGCACAACGATCAACCACTATTCGCGTCGACGATCGGCGTACCGGACAGCAGCACGCGAACCGTACTCCCCTCCGCTGTCGACTCGAAGCTGAGGTCGCCGCCGAGATAGTCGACGATCCACGTCACGATCCAGAGGCCGATCCCCGAGCCGTGGCGCAGTGGCGTTTCGCTGCCCGCCTCCAGCACATCGAACTCATGGGCCGGGATGCCGGGCCCGTCGTCGCTGATCTCGATGCGAACGACGCCGTCGTCGACGCTGATCGCAAGCTCGACGCGCGGGCGGTCGGCATCGGTGTGTTCGATCCCATTTTCGAGCAGCTCGGTGAGCAGCCGCCTGAGCAGCGGCTCGTGGGAGACAACCTGGAGCGTCGCCGGCGTCTGAACGGTGAGCTCACAGTCATAGGTCTCACGGAGCGAGCCGACAACCGAGTCGACGGTCGCAAGCAGATCAACCTCCTGTCGCTGTTGTTGTGAGGCCCCCAGCACCGTCTCGACCGCACGCGCCTTCGTCGCCGTCCGCTGGGTGTGTTCGATCTGTGTGGCGATCCGGTCACGGAGGGTGTCGGTCTCGATCTCCTCGGCGTGGGCGAGGATCGTATCCAGATCGTTCCGCAGGTTGTGTCGCAGTACCCGGGTGAGCACGGCAAGCTGTTGTTCCCGTGTTTGGCGGTCGGTGATATCCCGCAACAGCACCGTTCGGCCGATCGTGGTCTCATCGCCGTCGGCAACGGCGTCGATGGTCACCTCGTAGCGACGGTGACCGTCGGCGGTCGCCAACGAGAGCCGCGTCGGCGAATCGGTCGGCAGCGGGGTGATCCCCGGCAGCACCGCACCCAACTCTTGGCCGATGATCGCATCGGCCGAGCTGCCGACGATCCGGCTGGCCTCGGCGTTGGCATCGAGAATCCGGTCGTCGGTGTCGATGAGGAATAGCCCGACCGCAAGCGTTTCGAGCACCTCATCGCGGGCAACGGCGTCGGTCTCCGGAAACGCCGTGAACACCTGATAGCGATCGACAGCGACCACGACGCCGACAGCGGCGACACCAAAGCCGAGAAAGGTCACATCGACCGGCAGGTAGTCAACGGTGTCACCGCCGGCCGTCGGACGACTGATCCGGCTGGCGAACGCCATGAGATACGGCGCGAGCAGGGCTGTTGTGAGGACGGCAACCTGGCGGTAGCTGACCTGTCGATACCGGCGGGCGAGCCGGACGAGCAGGTAACAGCCGACAACGAGACAGCCGATCAGGCCGAGTACCACCAGGATAACCACGAGCCAGTAGAGCCCGACGAGGCTGTCGGGGGCGGCTTCGCCGGCAGCCTCCCGAACTAAGATCAGCGTCGGCAGCAGAGCGATCGGCGTCGCCGCCAGCAGCTCCCGGCGGCGGGTCAGCAGCTCGCTGCGGCCGGTAAACGCGAGGGCGTACCGCAGCCACAGGATCGGGCCGGCGACGGCCGCGGCGGTGATCGCCAGCCCGCGAAGGTCGCTGCCGAAAACGGGGATAGACGCGTCGACGCCGAGGATCGACGGCCCCAACACGAGCGTTGCCCAAAGCGTCTGAGAGCCTACCAGGAGGACAAACGGTCGGGCGACCGGGTTCGATCGATACCGGAGGGCGTGAGCGAAGACGGCCAGCAGGCTCACCAGCGCGCTCGCACGAAGGAGGGCCACGACCGGCAGGCTGTCGAACGCCATCGGGTGAGCATGTGTTCCGAAACCGGGGGTTTACGCTTGTTGGTCGCGGCGACCGCGAGACGATCCCGAGAGCCAACATATTAATAACATGATTTATGCATGTGTCGGTGTGAATAGCGGATATGGGTGAGGGGAGAGTCATCGCAGTCGCAGGCGCGAAAGGCGGTGTCGGCAAGACGACGACCGCGATCAATCTCGGGGTCTCGTTAGCGCAGACCGGCCAAACTGTCGCCGTCGTCGAACTCGATCTTGCGATGGCGAACATCATCGATTTCCTGCAGTTTGAGCCCGACCGCACCCTTCACGACGTGTTATCCGGTACCGCACCAACAACCGAGGCCCTGTATCCGATCGACGACCGCATGCACGTGCTGCCCTCCGGTACCGAGTTGGCCGGGTTCAACGCGATCAACGTCGCCGCCCTCGCGCCGGTGATCCGCAGCCTCCGGCCGGCCTACGATTTCGTTTTGCTTGATACCGCAGCCGGCGTCAGCCCCGAGACGATCTACCCACTCCGGCTGGCCGATGAGGTGTTGATCGTCTCGACGCCGCGAGTTGCCGCGATCCGCGACGCGAAAAAGACCATCGAGCTCGCCAACCGCGTCAACGGCGAGGTGATGGGTGCCGTCTTCGTCCGGGCGGGCTCCGGTCGCGCGCCACCGCCCGAGCGGTTGGCGACGTTTCTCGAAACCGATCTGGTCGGCGTCGTCCCGGAGGATGGGACGGTCGCCGCCGCCCAAGATATGAGCGAGCCGGTCTGTTTGTTCGATCCCGACAGCCCGGCGGCAACGGCGTACCAGGAGATCGCCGACAGCCTCGTCCTCACCGGGGCGGCAAGCGAGGCGGACGAGACGAGCGACGCGGACGACGACACTGTCCTCGGGATGGGCGGTGTCGCCGATCTACAGAACGCCGAAAAGATCGTCAAAAACGCCGCCGATGCCGACCCTGATGGGATGAATGGGGCGACCAAGCCGCTTGACGGCAACGAGCTGTCGACCGGCGATCCCGACGACAACGGCTTCGAGTTCGTCAAGCGAAAAGGCGAGTAGCTGGCGGCAGCAGCCCGCGAGTTAGTCGTCGCCGGCAGCCCGCTGAATATCGTCGACGATCTCAGGATTCCGCAGCGTGCTTGTATCGCCGAGCTCGTCGTCGTTGGCGATGTTTTCCAAGAGACGGCGCATGATCTTCCCTGAACGGGTTTTCGGGAGTTCCGGCGTGAAGACAACCTTCTCGGGGCGGGCGATCGGGCCGATGGCGTCTTCGACACCCTCGATGATCCGATCGCGGAGCGTGTCGTTTTCCTCGTAGCCATCCTCGGTGATGACGTAGGCGTAGACCGCCTCGCCTTTGATCTCGTGGTCGCCGCCGACGACGGCGGCCTCGGCGACGCCCTCAACGCCGACGATCGCGGATTCGATCTCCATCGTCCCGAGCCGGTGGCCCGAGACGTTGAGCACGTCGTCGACACGGCCGAGGACGGTGAAGTAGCCGTCGGCGTCGAGTTTCGCGCCGTCCTCGGGGAAGTACACCCAGTCGGCCGAGTCGTCGCTGTCGACCTGTGAGTATTCTCGCCAGTATTCGTTGATAAAGCGATCGTCGTTTTGGTACAGCGTGCGCAGCATGCCGGGCCACGGCTTGTTGACGACGAGATAGCCGGCCTCGCCCGCGCCGACCGGGCTGCCGCGTACGTCGACGATATCCGCACTGATCCCCGGCAGCGGCGGCCCCGCCGAACCGGGTTTCATCTCGCCGATCGCCGGCAGCGTCGTCAGCATCATCCCGCCGGTTTCGGTCTGCCACCAGGTGTCGACAACCGGGCAGGACTCGTCGCCGATGTGTTGGTAGTACCATTTCCACGCGCGTGGGTTGATCGGCTCGCCGACGGTGCCGAGCAGCCGCAACGAGGAGAGATCGTGGGCGTCAGGGTACTTCTCGCCCCACTTCATGAACGAGCGGATCGCCGTCGGCGCGGTGTACAGTTGGTTGGCTTCGTACTCCTCGATGATCTCCCAGAGGCGATGGCGGTCGGGATAATCCGGCGTCCCCTCGTACATCATCGTCGTCGTGCCCAAGGCGAGCGGCCCGTAGACGATGTAGGAGTGGCCGGTGATCCAGCCGATATCGGCCGCACAGAAGTAGGTGTCCTCGGGTTTGATGTCGAGGACGGCATGGGAGGTCCACGTGGCCCACGAGAGGTAACCGCCGGTCGTGTGTTTGACCCCCTTCGGCTGGCCGGTCGTTCCGGAGGTATACATGAGAAACAGCATATCCTCGGCGTTGCGGGCGACGGGATCGACCGTCTCACCCTCATGGGCGGCGACGAGGTCGGCGTAGGTGTCGTGGGCCGAGAGATCGTGATCGAAGCTGTCGGCGTCGGGAAGACGGTTGACGACGATCGTATCGGTGTCGTGATCGACGCCGGCCAGTCCCTTGGTCGCTTTCTCGAAGTGATCCAGCGGATCGCCGCGGCGGTAGTAGCCATCACAGGTGATCAGGTGTTCGGAGTCGGCGGCGTTCATCCGCGTCGCCAGGGCGTCGGCCGAAAAGCCCGCGAAGACGACCGAGTGGGGCGCGCCGATCCGGGCACACGCCAGCATGGCGATCGGCAGCTCCGGGATCATCGGCATATACAGCGTGACGATGTCGTCTTCTTCGACGCCCTGAGCGCGAAGCGCGGCGGCGAAGGCGTTGACCTCGTCGTGAAGCTCCTGATAGGTGTAGGTGCGGTTGGCCTCGTCGGTCGGTTCGCCGACCCACTCGATTGCGGCCTCGTCGCCGCGCTCGTCGAGATGGCGGTCGAGACAGTTCGCCGAGGCGTTCAGTTCGCCGTCGGCAAACCACTGGTAGAACGGCGGGTTGCTGTCGTCGAGGATTTCCGTATATTCGGTGTTCCAATCGAGCATGTCGGCGGCGCCCGTCCAGCAGTCCGGCCAGTTGGCCTCAAACTCATCGTAGATATCGGGGTCGGTGACGTTTGCCTGCTCGACAAAATCGGCTGGCGGTTCGAAGGAATCCTGTTCGGCGAGTCTGGCTTCGAGTTCGACATCAGGATCAGCCATTGGTGTCTGATTTCAGTTGATTATCCATGATAAATCTACCCACCCGTTTTCAGCCGATTGGAATCGGGGCGGTGACCATCCTGAGACAATCTGTAATTCCATCAGCAGGTGCCCTGAGACAATCTGTAATTCCATCAGCAGGTGCCCTGAGACAATCTGTAATTCCATCAGCAGGTGCCCTGAGACAATCTGTAATTCCATCAGCAGGTGCCCTGAGACAATCTGTAGCTCTATCAACAGGTGCCGCAAGGTCTTAATACAATAACTAGTAAGAACCGGTAATTAATGGAGTGTGTCTACAGCTCGGCGACAGGTGAGGAGCTTCGATCCGAGCTTACCACGCTCGGCTCCCGTGGCGATGTCGCGGGGCTGGTGCTGTTGGCGACGCCGTCTGTGGATGTGACAAACGGGGGGTTTGAGACAACGCTGCAGTCAGTGCCGGTACCGGTCTGTGGCGGGGTGTTTCCACAGGTGATCGCCGACGGCGAGCGACACGACTCCGGGTTGCTGGCGATCGGTCTGCCGAACGAACCAACGATCACGGTTGTCTCCGAGCTGAGCGAGCCCGACACCGATCTCGACGCCTCGCTGCCGGCCGGCGGCTCCGAGGCCGCGTTCGTCTTTGTCGACGCCTACGCCGGCCCCGATGGGGTTGAATCGCTGATCGACGCGCTGTTCCGCACCTACAGTGTCGGACTCAGCGTTGTCGGCGGCGGTGCCGGCCGCCTTGACGACGACGGGCCGTGTCTGTTCACCGCCGACGGCGTCATCGAGGATGCGGCGGTGATGGCGGTCGTCGATCGGCCGATCGGGATCGGGGTTCGCCACGGCTGGGAGGAGCTCGCCGGCCCCTTCCGCGTCACCGACGCCGACGGCGGCACGATCCGCGAACTTGACGGCGAGCCGGCCTTCGACGTATACAAGGACGCGATCGAAACCAACGCCGAGGCGACGCTGCAACGGGACTCGTTTTTCGAGACCGCCACCGCCCACCCGTTCGGCATCAGCCGGCTGGACGGCGAGCCGATCGTCCGCGACCCGTTCGCCGTCGACGGCGCGGCGATCAGCTGTTTCGGCCCCGTCCCGGAGGGTGAGTTCGTGACCGTCCTCTCCGGGGAGCCCGACACGCTGATCGGGGCCGCCGAGCAGGCGGCCGACACCGCACTCGGCGATGAGACGGTCGCCGAGGACGCCGAAACGCTCTGTGTCTTCGACTGTATCTCCCGGCAGCTGTATCTCGAAGACAGCTTCGATCGGGAGGTTAGCGCGATCGACACCGACGCGCTGCCGATGGTCGGCGCGCTCACGATCGGCGAGATCGCCAACGACGGCACCGGCCATCTCGACTACTACAACAAAACAGCGGTCGTTGCGGCGGTGAGTACGGATGCCTGAGCGCCAACAGCGGGTGCAGGCCCTCTATGAGATCGCCCTCTCGATCGGCGGGAAGGAGACGCTCACCGACACGGCTGACACCGCGCTGGCGGGCTATCTCCGAAAGCTCAACTGCTCGGTCGGCGGGATCTTCCGGGCGACCGACGAGGGCTATGAGCCGACAGCAACGATCCCGGCCGATCCGACAGACAACAGCCTGCTGGCGACCGCGATCGACCGGCTTGCGGAGGTCTCGACCGATGAGCTCCCGATCCACGCGGAGCCAGCCGACGGCACCCACTACTATCTGTTTCCCCTGCCGGAGTTTGGCGTCCTCGTCATCGGCAAACAGGGTGGGGCGATCGACACCGCAACACAGTCGGCGTTGACACCGCTCAACGAGAAGCTTGCGGAGGCCTGTCGCAACAAGCTCGTCGAACGCCAGCTTCGGGAGCAGCGCAACCGATTTGAGGCGGTCTTCGACGCCATCCCCGAACCGATCGCCAACACCGTCGGCGACGACGGCACCGAACGGATCATCGCCAGCAACAGCGAGTTCGACCGGACGTTCGGCGACACCACGGAACCACCGAAGACGACGGTGGCCTCCAACCTTGCCGATGCCGACACGGAGTCAGCAGGCCACAACCGCCCGATCAACACCGACGAGAGCAACCGCCGGATCACAACCGAAACGACCTGTGAGACCGTCGACGGCACCGGCGAGTTCCTGTTTCATGGCGTCCCCGTCGACGGCGAGCAGGCTGCCGAATACATCCATCTGTACGTCGACATCAGCGACCAGAAACGTCGGGAGGAGACGCTCCAGCGGTATGAGCGACTCGTCGAGAACCTCCCGATCGGCGTCTATCGAACAACACCGGGGGCCGACGGCGAGTTCAAGCTCGTCAATCAGGGACTTGTGGAGATCCTTGGGGCCGACTCGAAGGACTACTTCGAGAACCGACCCGTCAGCGACATCTACGCCGACCCCGAGGATCGAAAGGCCTTCAGCGACCAACTGCTGGAGGACGGCACCGTCGACAACGTCGAACTACGGTTTGAGACCGTCGACGGCAACCAGATCTGGGGGGAGGTCTCCGGCATCGTCACCGAAACCGACGACGGCCCGGTCTTCGAGCTGACACTCCAGGATATCACGACCCGGAAAGAGCGCGACCAACAGCTCGATGTGCTCAACCGGGTGTTGCGCCACAACCTCCGGAACGCGCTGAACGTGATCGACGGCAACGCGACGATGCTCGAAAACGGGCTCGACGAGGACAGCGACGAGCTCAAACGCCACGTCGAGGGGATCGAACGCCGGGTGTCGAACCTCGAAGAGCTCAGCGAGAAGGCGGTCACCGTCCGGTCGCTGTTCGATCAGGGGCGGTCGACGACGACCGCCTGCGACGTGCAGGCGTTGCTCGCGCGGGTCGCCAGGGAGTTCGAGGATCGCCACCCGGAGGCGCGGGTCGTCGTCGACGCCCCCGAGGAGTCGCTGTACGTCAACGCCGACGTGCGGCTGAAGATGGCGCTCTCGGAGCTGGTCAGCAACGCGGTCGTCCACAACGACCGGTCGACACCGGAGGTGAAGCTAACCACCGAGACGGTCACCCGCGACGGCGAGCAGGCTGTCGAGGTCGTCATCACCGACAACGGCCCGGGGATCCCCGAACACGAGCGGCAGGCGATCGAAACCGGCGAGGAGACGCCGCTCCAACACGGGACGGGGCTGGGCCTGTGGCTGGTCTACTGGGCGATGTCGCTGCTCGGCGGGGATATCCATATCGACGACGCCGACCCCGGCACGCGGATCGCGCTGCGGCTCCCACGGGTCGGGGCCGACACCCATCCCCAGTACGACGGCGGAACGGAGATGGCGGTCAACAGCGGCGACTAACCGAAGTTTTCGACTTTCGCGGCATCCGCGTCGCCACCGGCAGCGTCGATCGCGTCGGTCGCCGCGGTCACAAACTCGTCGAAGCCGTAGACAAACACCTGTTCTCCATCATCGGCGGTGACCGCCTCGTCGACCGCGGCGGCAAACTCCTCGTCGGTCGTGATCGTGACGGTCGCGCCGGCCTCCGCAAGCGCGTCAAGCCGCGTTTCGTGTACCGGTGTTTCGGCGCGGTAGACGAGATGTGCCGCGTTGCCGTCGGCGACCGCGCGCTCACCGATGCCGATGGCCGGCCCGATGCCGGGGCCGCCAGCCAACACGACAACGCGGGGTTCACCCTCGTAGTAGTCCGATCCGAACGGGCCGCTCATGTCGATCGTGTCGCCGGCCGAGAGGGCGGCGAGATGCTCGCTGAACGGGCCGCTCTCGTCGGGATCGATCTCGACGGTGATCTCGAAGGTGTCGACCACGTCGGGCGAGGAGAGCGTATAAAATCGGGCGTACTCCTCGCCGTCGACGGTCGCCAGCAGCTTGACGAACTGTCCCGGCTGCGCACTGAACCCGTCGGGGGTTTCGAACTCGATGGCGACCGTCTCGGGGCCGACTGCGGTCACGTCTGTGACCGTCACCGTCGCATCCATACACCTCCTTCGGGAGCGACGCCAAAGGGTCTTTGTTCTCTGGTGTGGCGGCGGTTGGCTGGTCGGTGGTGATCACGATCATCGCGCGCAGCGAGCGCGTGGTCGACCGTAGGGAGACCACGGTCGCTCAAACGGCGACCGAAGGGAGCCGTGAGAGCCCCCAACGCCAGCGCGCGGGGCTTTCGAGATGGTTCCAGTTTCCCCGGCTTATCTGAACACGACCATGTGCGCAACCGGAAACGGTTAAAAACGTCATCTTCGTTTGTAGATATCCGAACAGAAGCCCGGAATACTGCCGGTACAGCGGGTGGTGTTTCAGAAGCCTTTTGATTTGTGGTGAAGTAGGGCGGACACTACCAATGCCTGCGGATTTCAACTGGGCTGTCGGCGGCGAGGCCGGCGACGGCATCGACTCTACGGGGAAGATCTTCGCTCAGGCACTCTCGCGGGCCGGCCGCCACGTGTTCACCTCGAAGGATTTCGCCTCACGTATCCGCGGCGGATACACGGCGTACAAGATCCGCACGTCGGTCGACCGCGTCCAGAGTGTCGTCAACCGTCTCGACGTGTTGATCGCGTTGACCCCCCGAACCATCGAGGAGAACCGCGATGAGCTCCATGATGGCTCGGTGATCATCTACGACGGCGAGCGCACCACGATGCAGGACGCGCCGATCCCCGACGACGTCGTCGGCCTCGACGTGCCCCTCAAACGGCTCGCCGAGGACGCCGGCGGCGCGATCATGCGCAACGTCGTCGCGCTGGGGGCGGCCTGTGCGGTCACCGGGTTCCCGATCGAAAACCTCGACAGCGCGCTCGAAAAGCGGTTCGGCGCGAAAGGCCAGAAGCTCGTCGACAACAACAAGGAGGCCGCCCGGAAGGGCCAATCCTACGTCGATGAGAACCACGATCACGAGTTCGACTACGACCTCGAAACGACCGACAACGACTACGTCCTGTTGAACGGCGATGAGGCCATCGGCATGGGCGCGATCGCCGCCGGCTGTCGGTACTACGCCGGCTACCCGATCACGCCAGCGACCGATGTGATGGAGTACCTCAAGGGCCGGATCGAGCAGTACGGCGGCCACGTCGTCCAGGCCGAGGACGAACTCTCGGCGATCAACATGGCACTGGGCGCGGCCCGCGCAGGTGCCCGATCGATGACCGCAACATCGGGGCCGGGGATCGATCTCATGGCCGAAACCTTTGGACTCGTGGCGACGACCGAAACGCCACTGGTCATCTGTAATGTGATGCGGTCGGGGCCCTCGACAGGGATGCCGACCAAACAGGAACAGGGCGATCTCAACGCGATGCTGTATGGTGGTCACGGCGAGATCCCCCGCTTTGTGCTCGCGCCGACAACGATCGATGAATGCTTCTGGAAGACCGTCGAGGCGTTCAACCTCGCCGAAAAATACCAGCTGCCAGTCTACCTCACCGCCGACCTCTCCCTAGCGGTGACCGAACAGACCTTCGAGCCCGACGCATTCAATATGGACGAGGTGGAGATCGACCGCGGGAAGCTCGTCGACGAGGACGGCCTCGCCGAGTGGCAGAACGAAAAGGGCCAGTTCAAACCGCACGCCATCACCGAGGACGGGATCAGCCCGCGGGCGGTTCCCGGTACGGACGAGGGCGCCCACATGACGACCGGCCTCGAACACGACGAGTTGGGTCGGCGTACGGAGGACACTGACATGCGGATCAAACAGGTCGACAAACGCGACCGGAAGGTCGAGACGGCCGAACAGCGAGAGGAGTGGGAGCCCCGAGAGTTCGGCGAAAGCGACGCCGACACGCTGATCGTCTCGTGGGGCTCCAACGAGGGCGCGATGGTCGAAGCCATCGACATGCTCGCCGACCGCGGGATCGACGTGCGGTTCATCTCGGTGCCGTACATCTTCCCGCGGCCCGACCTGAGTGACGCCATCGACGACGCCGAGGACGTGTTTGTCGTCGAGTGCAACAACAACGGCCAGTTCGCCGACCTGCTCGAACGCGACGCCCTCGCCCGCGTCGACCGGATCAACAAGTACAACGGCGTTCGCTTTACCGCGGACGAACTCGCCGAGCGGATCAGCGGGGCTCTCGCCGACGCCCCGGAGGTATCACAATGAGCTCAGACGTACGTTTCACCGACTTCAAATCCGACAAACAACCGACCTGGTGTCCCGGCTGCGGTGACTTCGGGACGATGAACGGGATGATGAAAGCACTCGCCAACACCGGCAACGACCCCGACAACACCTTTGTCGTTGCTGGAATTGGCTGTTCCGGCAAGATCGGGACGTACATGCACAGCTACGCGCTCCACGGCGTTCACGGTCGGGCCCTGCCGTTGGCGGCGGGCGTCAAGATGGCCAATCCCGACCTCGAAGTGATGGCCGCCGGCGGCGACGGCGACGGCTACTCCATCGGTGTTGGCCACTTCATCCACGCTGTCCGCCGGAACGTCGATATGACCTACGTCGTCATGGACAACCGAATCTACGGGCTGACGAAGGGCCAAGCCTCACCGACCTCGCGTGAGGACTTCGAAACGTCGACGACGCCGGAGGGGCCGAAACAGCCGCCAGTGAACCCGCTCGCGCTCGCGCTGTCGGCGGGCGCGACGTTTATCGCCCAATCGTTCTCGTCGGATGCGATGCGACACACCGAGATCGTCCAAGAGGCGATCGAACACGACGGGTTCGGCTTCGTCAACGTCTTCAGCCCGTGTGTGACGTTCAACGACGTCGACACCTACGACTACTTCCGCGACGAGCTGGTCGATGTCGGCGAAACCGATCACGATCCAACTGACCTTGAGGCAGCTCAAGACGTGATCCTTGACGCCGAAAACGAGTATCAGGGCGTGCTCTATCAGAACGAACAGGCCAACGCCTACGGCGCGGAACACGGCCTCACCGAAAACATGGCTGAGATCCCCGACGGCGCGCCCGAGGATGCGACTGATCTGGTGCGGGAGTTCTACTGACTGCTCACTGGGTGCGGAATTCGACGCTGAAATCCGGAGTTAGAGTTACAATTAGGGATGCACTCGGCTCGCCCGTTGGCGACCACTGCGTCGTCTGAACGCCGCTTTCCTGCGCTGTTTCTGTCGCCTCGAATGTGACCGTGACCTCGTATCTGCCCGGCGGTGCGACATCGGTAAGCGTCGATCGATAGCCCGCCGTCGGCGGTGTTTTCGTCCGGCGGTCATACACCGTTGCTGCATCCGAAAGGAGCCCACCCTCGCGCTGAACAGTGATCGTCTTCCACACCGTTTGGTCGGTCTGGTTTGCGATCTGGATATTGCCGCTCTCGGCGCGAGAGAACGAACAGCCTGAGAGCGGAACCACAGCAGCAACCGAGAGGAGAACCGACCGTCGCCTCATACCACACCGCTTCACAATCGGCAACTAAGTGTTTTCTCCGTCCTGTGCCAGCAACGATTCCGGTCGAATTTGGGAAAGAGTTCGGCCCTACCCCGGCGTGACCCCGGAGAAACCTCGGAAATGATTCATGTTAGAGAGAGTCGTTGATCTATCCGACGATGTCAACACATGACCGACGAACGGTACTGAAGTCCGCTGGTGGTCTCGCACTGATCGGCACCCTCGCTGGCTGCGCCGGAGGCGGCGGTGGCGGCGGTGGCGATGGCAGCGAGGAATCCGGCGCCGGAGGCGGCGGTGGCGGCGGTGGCGATGGCAGCGAGGAATCCGGCGACGGAAGCGACGAGGAGATGAGCGAGGAGGAATCCAACGGCGACGAGGAGAGCGAACCCGACGCGAGCATCCGGGTCGCCCACCTCTCGCCGGACGCGCCGAACGTCGATGTCTACGTCGCCGGCGACGCCGTCCTTGAGGACGTACCCTACCGGACGGTCAGCGACTACCTCGACATCCAGTCGGGCACCTACCAGGTGATGATCACTGCCGCCGGCGACATGGATACTGTCGTCTACGATCAGGAACTCGAAGTCCCCGCCGGGGAGTTCACCATCGCTGCGCTCGGCGAACTCGCCGAGGAGAACGAGGCCTTCGGCGTCGAGGTCTACGAGGACGATGTCTCCGATCCCGGCGAGGAGGCCCGGATCCGGCTCGTCCACGCCGCACCGGACGCGCCGAACGTTGACGTGACCGTCGGCGGCGACCCGCTGTTCACCGACGTGCCGTTCGGCGCGGCGGGGTCGACGACCGTCGCCGCCGGCGAGTACACCCTAGAGGTTCGCCCGGCGACCGAGAACAACGACGGCGATGTCGTCGCCGAGTTCGATGTCGCCCCGGAGGCCGGCGTCGTCTACACCGGGTTCGCGGTCGGCTACCTCGCGCCCGACGACGCCCCCGCTGACGCGCCGTTCGACCTCGAATTAGTCGTTGACGCCGAGTAGGAGCCCTCCCGCCATCGAACAGCCCGCCATCGACGCCGGGGAGCAACCGGCCACAGGTGTCACTGTTTCGTAACAACGATATCTTTAGGCTGGTTGCAGCCGACACTGGTGATATGGAGGCCGTTCTGTGGTACGTGTTGACCGGTACCCGTGGCGGACCCAATCGCGTCCGCATCCTCCGGGCTATCGACGACCGACCACGGAACGCCAACCAGTTGGCTGAGATGCTGGATCTCGACTACTCGACGATCCGGCATCACTTGGACGTGCTGTTGGAACACGGGATCGTCACAAAAACCGGTGACGGGTATGGGGCGGTGTACTCGCCGACTGAAACGGCCCAGCACAACTGGGATCTGATCGAGGAGATCGCCGAGGAGCTATCAGTATGACAACGACACATCACAGGGGAGCGGATCGATGATCGGGTTGGTGGATATTGCCCGGGTGAGCGTCGCGTTAAACGCAGGGATGCTGGTCGTCCTGACAGGGATCTGGCTGCGCAACTACCGGGCGTTCGCTTCAAAACACGGCCTCGGCCTGGCGATCTTCGGGATCGTGTTGCTCGCCCAGAATCTGCTGTCGCTGTACTTCTATCTGTTCCACCCGGTGTTGGCGTCGTGGTTTGCGACCGATATGCCGCCGCTGGCCTGGCAGGCCAACATCGTCATCCACGTCTTCCAGTCAGTCGCGCTGGCGTTTCTGCTGTGGGTGACGTGGGATTGATTACCCCGTCGACACCGGATGTTCAAGGCCGCCCAACAGTGCTGACGCGTTGGTCGATCCCGTCTCAGCACGGAGCTGGGGGTAGGCACCGAACCCGATCACGTAATCACCCTCGTTGGTCACCGCGGTGACGACGATCCCGATATCGATCTCAGCACCGCTCTGACTGAGGGTGCCATCAAACGTCGAGACGGTTGTCTCGGAGCCCAGCACATCTCGTGTTGTCGTTGACTGCTCGCTCCCCACAGAGAGCTGTCCGACTTGACCGGCCAATTCGGTCGCTAATGCTTCGTTATCGAGCTGTCCAAGCGGGTTCAGCGATTGTCCCAGAAACTCAAAGCCAGGCGTGCTCACGACAACGAAGATGCTGCTCGCCGAATCAGTCCCGCCAAGCTGTTGTGGGCTTGCTGACCCCTCGGAACCGGCGATCCGATACGGAGCCGTCACCGATTGTTCCCCGCCGAGGGCGTTCGGAAGATTGTCGGGGTCGACACCGTCCGGCAGATCCTCCTCATCAAAGTCATCCGGCAAGTCTTCGGGATCGACATCATCCGGCAGATCCCCCTGATCAACAGTATCAGCGTCGCTACTGCTGGCCGACGCCGAATCACCGAGTGCCGCCGCCGCGAGATCGATCGGTCGCTCGTAGGTGGCGACCTGGTTTGTGATCTCAACACGGCGTGTTTCCCCGCCGGCTTCAACCGATTCGTTGATTTCGAGGGTGTCCCGGTTGGCGAGCGAGTACCCTGTCTCGTTGAGCGTCTGTTCGGCGATCGTCGCCGGCTGGGCGGTCGCCGAGAGCGGCCCACTCCCGCTCGCAAACTCGGCGAGATCCGTACAGCCGCTGAGCGCGGCGATGCCAAGCCCGGTGGCGGCGATCGCCTGTCGTCGTGAATACATGCATGGAGGATACACGGTTATTAGTATAACTCCGATGAAAAGATACTGATAGTTGGTGACCGAAAGGAACGCCGTTGCGTTCACCGATCGAGGCACTTTGCGAGGATCGCTGCCGGCGGGTAACTGGTTTCGGTGCCGAGTGGCCGGCGCGGATGACGCACTTTTTTACTCGGCACCCTGATAGCAGGTGTATGTCCTCCGACGCCTACGATATCGTGGTCGTCGGTGGGGGTACCGCCGGGGCCTTCGCCGCGGCGACCGCCGCCACCGAGGGGCTCGATGTCGTGATCGTAGAGCGGAAATCCGAGGCCGACGCCGGCCATATCGCCTGCGGCGACGCGATCAAGGGGAAAAGCACGTTCCCCGACGTGATCGATCTCGACTATCTCAAGGATGAATCATTTACCAATCGTGAGATCCGCCGAGCGGTCTTCGAAAACCCCGCCGATGGCGAGGATATCGAGATCGAGTTCGGCGAGCCCGGCGCGGTACTCGATCGAAAACGCTACGGTGAGGTGCTGCTGGAGGAAGCCGACCGCGTCGGCAGCGAGATCCATTACGACACGGTCGTCCAGGACGTACAACAGGCCGACGACGGCACCGTCACCGGCGTCGTCGGCACCCGCAAGGGCGAGCCCGTCAGCTACGACGCCGAGGTCGTCATCGACGCCGCCGGCGCGCTGTCGATCCTCCAGGAGAAAACCGACTTCGACGACAGCTACTTCGACACCAACGTTCGGTACTCGCAGTTCTGTTCGGCGTATCGGGAGATCGTCGATGTCGACGAGCCGGTCGAGTGGAACGATGCCATCGTCTTCAAGCCGACCAAAGAGCTCGGCTATCTCTGGTATTTCCCCCGGACGGCGACGGAGATCAACGCCGGGCTGGGCTTCCAGATGGATCAACCGGAGATGCAGATGGTGCCGGAGCTCAAGCGAGCCGTCGAGGATCGCCCGGATCTGGTCAACCCCCGGGTGACCGACAAGCTCGGCGCGGCGTTGCCGACCCGCCGGCCGTACGATTCGGCGGTCGCCGACGGCTATATGGCGGTCGGCGACGCCGCCGGCCACGTCAACCCGACGACCGGCGGCGGCATCCCGGGGGCGGCGAAGTCGGCCTACTGGGCGACCAAACAGGCGATCGGGGCGATCGCCGACGGCGAC
The DNA here is from genome assembly GCF_006861655.1 of Halonotius roseus. Taxonomy (GTDB): domain Archaea; phylum Halobacteriota; class Halobacteria; order Halobacteriales; family Haloferacaceae; genus Halonotius; species Halonotius roseus. The sequence continues at coordinate 846,426 of NZ_SESI01000001.1, forward strand.
GTGAGCGAGGCCAACCTCTGGGAGTACAACCGCGAGGTGATGACCGGCTTCGGCAAACATTTCGCGGCCATCGATCTCTACAATATTTGGGGGACGACAAGCAGCGTCCAGGAGATCACCGAGATGGTGTCGTCGGTGCCGGGCCAACACCTCGCCGACGCCTTGGCCGGCACTGGCACCGCGTCGATGCCGCTGTCGCTGAAGCTCCGGACGCTTGTCGACACCTTCGGTCACTGGGAGGAGCTGTTGGAGCTTGCCAAGGTTCGCTCGAAGGCCACGGAGCTCTCGGAGCACTACGCCCGCTACCCCGCAAGCCCCGAAGGGTTCCCAGCATGGCAGTCGGTGCGAGACGGGATCATGGATGATCTCTACGAGATCACCGGGGCCGATCCGAAATACTGAGACAGCAGGCTTTCTGACACGAATCGCGGCTGACCACAACCCATTTTCGGCGACAGCACAATACTCCGGTGATGGCAACAAACGAACTCCCCGTTAGCGACGACTGTCCGACCGCCGACGAGATGCCGATGTTGGGGCTCGGCACGTGGAAAAACAGCGATCCCGAGGCCTGCGCCGAGTCGGTTGCCACCGCCCTCGAAACCGGCTACCGACACATCGACACCGCCCAAGCCTACGGCAACGAGGCCGCCGTCGGCAACGGGATCGAACAGGCCGCCGTCGACCGCGAGGACGTGTTCCTCGCCACCAAGATCTGGATCGACAATCTCGCCTACGACGACGTGCTCGAAACCGCAGAAGCGAGCCTTGATCGCCTTGGCGTCGACAGCGTCGACCTGCTGTACGTCCACTGGCCGTCCCGAACCTACGACGCCGAGGACACCCTCGCCGCGTTCAACGAGCTCTACGACCAAGGCAAGATCGACCGGATCGGCGTCAGCAACTTCGAGCCCGAGCAGCTCGCCGAGGCCATCGAGCTCTCGGACGCGCCGATCTTCGCCAATCAGGTCGAGATCCATCCGCTGCTCCAACAGGAGGAGCTTCGGGAGGTCTGTGCCGACCACGACATCGAACTTGTCGCCTACTCGCCGCTGGCCCGCGGGGAGGTCTTCGATATCCCCGAGATCGAATCGATCGCCGACGACCACGGCGTGAGCCCGGCCCAGATCAGCCTGGCGTGGCTGCGCCACCACGGGATCACGGCGATCCCGAAGGCAACGGGGGGCGACCACATCCGTGACAACTGGGCGTCGCTGTCGGTCTCGCTGTCCGACGCGGAGATCGACACCATCGACAGCATCGAAACCACCGACCGGCGGGTCGATCCCGACTTCGGCCCGTGGAACAACTGACAGAACACAACCTTCACATACTCCCGCGGGTCAGTAGATAGCAATGGCACAGCGGTCACCCGGGTTGATCGGCGCGATCCGCATCGACCTCACGCGGCTCCACGAGACGTGGATGGAGGTCGTCTTCCCGCGGCAGCTCGATCCCGGACACGTCCTTGGAAAATGGAAGCCGGAAACCGGCGTCCAGACGGCCGGCTACTACCTGTGGGCGGCGATCGGGCTGCCGCTGGTGTTGATCGGCTACCCGCTGTTGCTGATCGGTTACGGGACGCGGTTTTACGCGATCAGACTCGATAGCGCGGCAACTCGACTTGGGATTATCGGTGCGGTACTGGTATCGATCGTTGTCTGGGGCGTATTATCGGCGGTCGCAAGCTACCAGTTTGGAACTGTCGGTACGATCAGTCTCAACGCCGAAGGGTTCCTCGCGGTCGTCGCCGCCAGCGTCGTGGCGACAGTCTCGGCGGCGTTAGCGGTGTTATTCAGCCGTGCTGGTGGACGGGCAGTAAGCGTCTTGTTGGCCTACCCGGCCGCGATGACTGCACTGTTTCTACCGCCGGTCGTCGCAGCACTCTTCGAGCCGACACTGCAGGAAACCATCTTCCCGTGGAGCGAGGATTTGGCGATCGGGATTCTCGATGGGCCACTCAGTGTCGGCGGACTCAACGACATCATCCGCGAGCAGTTCACCCTGGAGGGAACCGGCTACGTGCTGATGTGGCTCTCGCTGTCGGTGCCGCTGGGGTGGTTCCTCGGTGGGCTGGTGGCGTTTGCCAACATCATCCGCCCGAAAGACGATTCGTAATCGATCCCGCATCCAGCATCGACCGATCCCGCTACGTTTACGCCGCCGGATCCCCTACCCTGAGTATGGAGTTTACGACCGGAACCACCGCTGGACTGTTTATCGCTATCGTCGCGCTTGGCATCGGCGGACTGATCGCCGCGCCGATCCCGATGGCACCCTCGACGATCCTGATGATGGTACTCCCCTCGATGGCGATCTTCGGGCTCATCAGTCTCGCCATCGGCGTCAAACACGGCGAGCACCGCGCGAGCAATTAACGACTCCGCCGTCGATTCACTACATCGTCATCGACTCACTCTAAAACCGACTCACTACGTCGTTATCGACCCACTCTACCACCGGCTCACTACTTCGTCATCGACTCGCTCGTCTGTGTCTCAAGGGCGGTCGCCGCCCTAACACCGACCAGACTGACGAGGACGCCCACACCGACAAAGACGGCCAGCCGGTGGATCGGCGCGAGGTCAAGTGATCCGACACGAAGACCGATCGCCAACAGATAGCCGGTGAAGCCGCGGGTGATGATCCCGATCGCCAACACGCCGGCCGGCAGGCTGAGCATCGCCGTCGGCAACGCGGAGTCGGCTATCAGCCGATCGAGCAGCCGGCCCGTGGCGGCGGTGACACCGGCAAACGTCAGCCACGGACTGCTGCTGTGGAGGAAGACAGCCGCCGACAACGGGGCCGGCGTTACCGACAGCGGTGTCACAGCGAGCCCACCCGAAAAGAGACCGACGATCGTCAACCCGGCGGCGGTCACGTAGGTCACCACCGACATCTGCCCGGAGTACAGCAGCTCGCGGCTCACCTCCGGCAGCCGGCCGACGTATTCGTCGATCCCCAACCCTTTGTACAACACCGCAGTTCCAAGGAGGGCTGCAAGCCCGGCGAGGGCGACAGCGGGCGAAAACCACAGCAGCAACGCCGGTACCAACAACAGACTGATCCCGAGCGGTACCAACACGGTCGTCCGCAGCTCCTCGTCGGCGAGAAACTGTTTGAGCAGGTAGTACGCCGACTCGATATCCCGAGCCTGTCGGACGACAACGCGGTCGACGCCATCGACCTGCAGCCGGCTTTCGATCACCGGCAGGAGTCGCTCGTCGTCGGTCGTTCCCGTCACGACAACCGTCGCCGTCAGATCATAGTCGGCGGTGAGCTCGTCGATCTGGTCGGCCACCGCGCGGTCGGGGGCGGTCGTCCCCGGCGGGCCGGCCGACACCACCGCCACGATCGCGTCGGTGCCGCTATCGTTGAGATCGCGGGTGACACGAAGGGCTTCCAGCAGACAGTTGACGGTCGTTGCCTCGGGGTCGGTCAACCCGACATCGGTCACCAGCGACCGCACCGCCTCCCAGCCGACAACCGGCGGGGTCAACCCCGTCGCTGTCGTCACGGTGCTGTCGCGGTCGAGACAACAGACCAGCGTCGTCACAGCCGATCTAAACAGACGGGTGGCTAAAAAGCCAGTCGGTCGCCGCGGCTCGCGGTGGCGTGGCTCGCGGTCGCGCGGCTTGCGATGGCGCGGCTCCCGGTCGCGCGGCTTGCGATGGCGCGGCTCCCGGTCGCGCGGCTATCGATGCTGGCACAACAAAAAGCAAATCCGCTCAGTCGTCGACTTAGAGCAGCCCCGTCTTCTGGAGCTTCATCAGATCCTCGGTTTCGAGGGTTTCGCCTTCCTTGAACTTCTGGTAGATATCCTCGGCTTCCTGCTTCTCCTCTTCCATCTTCTCCTGACGCTCGTCTTTGCGCTCTTCTTCTTCCTCTTTGTCCAGCTCGCGGAGTCGCTTCTGGACGCTGACGAAGTCCTCGTGGTGGCGGTCGGCCGCTTCCTGGGCCTCGACGAACAGCTCGTGCATCTCGTCGGCCTCGTCGCGCACCTCGTCGGCCTCGCGGTAGGCCTCGATCATCTGGTTGTGGTGCTCTTGGGCCTTGTCGGCGAGCTCGGTGACCTTCTGGTGGTGTTGGGAGGCCTCGGAGCGAACCTCCTCGGCTTCCTCGACGAGCTCGTCGAGTTCACCGCTGTTGTCGACCTTATCCTTCTTTTCGGCGAGCTCCTCGCGTTTGGCCTCGATCTTTTCGATGAGCTCCTGTTCGTCCTCCGAGGACAGCACCTCGGTCTGCTGTTGGAACTCCAGATCCTCGATCTCGGATTCGAGCTCCTCGATGGATTTCCCCTCGTCGAGCTCGAGATCCTCCTTCATCTCCTCGACCTCGTCGAAAAGTTCGTTGGCCTCGGCGTTGAGCTCGTTGCGCTTGTCCTTGTGCTCCTGGACTTCCTCGTTGAGCTCGTCGCGTTGCTCGCGGTGTTCCTGGGCTTCGTCGACCTTCTCGCGTGTTTTGGCGTTGAGCTCGTCGCGCTTGTCGGCGCGCTCGGATGCCATCTGGTTGAGCTCGTTGCGCCGGTCGCGGAGCTGCCCAGCGAGTTTGATCAGTTTGCCTTTCGAGCCGTTTTCGAGTCGTTCGTCGGTGAGCTCGACGTTGTCCGCCTCGTCAAGCTTGTCGATGTCGTATTCAGTTACTACACTCATGATTTGAACCTCGGTACCATTGTTGCTCCGACCATGGCAGTGGCCAGCCACTGTGCGATCGACCGTGGATAAGAATTCCCGATCATTCGTCGTGCGATGCCACCAGCGCCGGAGGCGTTCTGGTAGCTCTACATTTCGTCGGCCGGGATATAAATACTTCGGTGGGAGAGACCCTGCAAAGAGCTACCATACCGCCCGAATTCGGCGTATGTGGGTCGTTCACATGAGCCAGATGAGTATAAAAAGCATGCTCCACGGGGGGCTGTGTGATCTCAGCAAGCGTTAGTCCAGCATCGAGATCGCGGCGTCGGTGTCGCCGTCGAACTCGGCAAGCAGCTCCCGGGCTGTCGTGTGGATGGCCGGCGTGACCGGAACATGTACCATCCCCTCGTCGGGTTGGCCGTAGACAACGCTGGTACCGGCGGGTAACGCGAGGATCGCCGGCAGCGCGGCCAGATCCTCCTCGCCGTCGACGCTGATCGTGACCGGAAGCTCGGTGGTGGTCGCCGCCTCACGAAGCGTCGTCAACAACGATTCCGAGATCGTCGCCGGCGGATTTGTGACCGACAGTCGGCGACCCGCGAGATCAGAAAGCGTCGCCTCAACAGCCGGATCGACGGGCTCGCGCTCGGTGCGGCCGTCGATGACGGCGATATCCGGCTGACGGCCGGCATCGGCGAGCGTCGCGGTCACCACGTCGCCGACGGTCAGCAGTCGCGCTGTGGTTCCCGCTGAATTGGACGTGGCTGTCGACGAGTCAGCGGCGGCTGTCGACTCGGCGTGGTCGTCGACCGCAGCCAACAGGGCGTCGGGATCGGTGTAGATCTCGCCGAGTGGCTCTTTCAGCTCGACGCGGAGCGTCTCGGGAAGCTCAAGCACACTACCGAACCTTCAGCGCGTAGCTGCCGGGGTTGCTGACGTTCATCTCGGTGGCGATCTCGCTTTCCTCGGGGTGGGTGATGATGACGTAGCCGGCCCAGTCCTCCGTGAGACTAGAAGAGCCGCAGTTCTCACAGGTTTGGCTGTCGGCCTCGTTGACAAAGTGACACTCCCGACAGGCCAGCCGGTCGGCCGCCATCTAGGCTCCCTCCACCGTTGCGTCCTGCTTGCGCCGTTTGCGCGCCGCCTCTAACCACTCGTGTTTGCCCAAGCCGGGCTGTTTGGCTGTGAGGCCGATCTTCGAATCACGAGGGTTGCGCTCGTCGATGCTTTTCGTGACGATACGGGTGCGTACCGCGTCGTCGACGCCGAGGGTGTCGCTGGATTCCGTCGAGGCGAGCTGTTGGTTCTCCGCGTCGTGAGCAAGATACTCATCGGAGATCTGCGAGACGTGGAGCAGGCCGTCGACGGGGCCGATCCCGACGAACGCGCCGAACTCGACGACCTCGACGACGGTGCCGTCGGTGACCTCCTGCATCGAGGGATCGAACGTGATGGCGTCGAACTCGGCCTCGTAGTAGACGCCGGGGCGGTTCGGCAACACGGTGCCCTCGCCGATCTCGTGCACCTCGATGACGCTGACGACGCTACCGACATCCTCGTCCATGCGTCCCTCTAGTTTGTCCTGTAGCAGGCCTTTGACCCGCTGTGGCGACACATCCGCCAGCTGTTCCGGCGGCACTTCGACCGTATCTTTGAGTCGTACCCGTTTGTACATATTATGGTGATCGTATCCCGAGGGTGGTTTCGCCCTGTCTGCTGACAACGTGAACGCCGTGGGATCGGAGGCGATCACGCAGTGGGGCGTCGTTCGTGACGACGTAATCGAGCTCGCCGTCGGTGGCTAGCTCAACGATTGCGTCGTCAGCATATGAGACGTTCGTTTCGACGACACGACACCGACCGGCAAGATCTTTTCCCACGCTGGCGGCGGTCGCGGCCTCGCTGTGGCCGCCAGCGAGCGAATCAAGCTCATCGAGTACCGCCGAGGGGACAACCAACTCGGCGGCAGGGCCGAACAGCCGGTCGAGTTCGTCGAACACACGGATATCACATTCGACCGGCATCATGAGTGCGTTGGTATCCAGCCCGAGGACGACCATGCTACGCCCGCAGCGTGCCGATACCGATCAGCCGCCACCGCGCGCCAACACGGCGGTTGATGGCGATGGTCGCGCCGTCGCGGGCACAGACCGGCCGTTTCAGGTTGACCTCACACTCGCCGTCGCGCGCGCTGGTCACCGCCCCAACCGTGGTCGCGGTGCCGACGGTCAACATCAGCGGCTCGCCCGTCGAGATCGCCTCGACCTCGTCGTTTTCGCCGACGACACGATCCAGCAGTTCGACCTCCATCTCGAAGTCGTTCCGCGTCGGCGGCAGCGTGCCGGGCTCGCCGGCGACCTGCCCGCCGAGTGAGTCACCTTTCGTCAGACTCGGATCGAGACCGGTGCCGACGCCGATCAGCCCGCCCGGCCCCACAGAGTCGGGGGAACCGTTGCCGGCCTGCAGCGACCGAACCGTCGTCGTCAACGGCTGCCACTCGGTTTGGCCGCCCTCCTCGACCTCGCGGCCGGGGCGGAGTTCGATCTCATCGTCGACCGAGAGCTCGCCGCTGACGAGGCTGCCACCGATAACGCCGCCGGTGAGGCCGTCCCACGTTGTTCCCGGACGGTTGATATCGAAGCTCCGGGCAACGAACATCTCGGCGGTATCGTCGTCGCTGCGATCCGGGGTTGGGATCGTCTCCTCGATCGCACCGATCAGCACATCCAGGTTCGTCTCCTGTTGGGCACTGATCGGGACGATCGGGGCGTCCTCGGCGACGGTGCCCTCGACGAACTCCTGGATCTGCTCGTAGTTCTCCATCGCGCGCTCGCGGTCGACGAGATCCAGCTTGTTCTGGGCGATGACGATGTTGTCGATGCCGATGATATCGAGGGCCATCAGGTGTTCCTCGGTTTGGGCCTGTGGCACGTCCTCGGTCGCCGAGACGACGAGCACCGCGCCATCCATCAGCGACGCGCCGGCGAGCATCGTCGCCATCAGCGTCTCGTGGCCGGGCGCGTCGACAAACGAGACGGTTCGTAGCGGTTCGCTCGCCTCGCCGTCAGGGCACTCTTCATCGACAGTGTAGCAGTCGGGTTCCTCGACGCCCGGGCACTGCCGGAACGTCGTATCCGCATAGCCGAGTCGAATCGAGATGCCGCGTTTCATCTCCTCGGAGTGCTGGTCGGTCCACGAGCCGCTCAGTGCTTCGACGAGCGTCGTCTTCCCGTGGTCGACGTGGCCGACGAGTCCGATGTTCACCTCCGGTTGTGTAGTCTCTTGTGTCACTATTGACCTCCTCAGAGTAGTTCTACCGAAAGTTCGCCCTGAACGACTGATAAAGGTGCTGTTCTGAGCCCGTCCCGTCACTCCATCTCGTCATCCGAGGTGTCAAATGCCGGTCGGTACTCCTCACCAAACGCTCGCCGTCGCACCGTCGCCGCCGCGGCCTCGGGTTCGTTCTGATACGTTGCCGCCACGACCGTCTCGGCGAACGGGACTGGGTGCCAGACGACTGACGGAACGTCGTCGCTGCCGAGCATCTCAACACTGTGGTCGGGGTGGTCGTCACACCACGACTCGAAGGCCGCGCGGTCGCCGTGGTGGACCTCCAGCAGGGAGGCAAACAGCGCGTCGCGGGCGGTTTCGACCACCTCGCTCGTGACACGGTCGTCGTACTCCTCGGGCGCAAATTCCATCGCCTTCGCTGTCTCCTTGACGACGATCTGGGCGGTCGAGCCCAACGACTCGTAGGCTTCCTCGGCCGCAGCAACCGTCTCGGGTGCGTAGACGCCATCGGTCTCCATACCGGGGGAAGTCACTGCCGCGTTAGGACTCTTGTTGTTCGTCGTCGCCCTGCATCTCCCGGGTGAGCTCGCGGGCCTCCTCGATGATCGCCTGAGCGTCGGCGTCGAGGGTGCTGTCACCGGCGTTGCGTGTCGACGCCCCGCTATCGATCCCGTTCGGCAAACCACTCGCCTGCTCCGGCTCGCTGTGGCTGTGCTCGCCGATATGCTCGTGGTCGTCGGTCGTTTCGGCGTGGTCGACGACGCGCTCGCCGAGCTCGGCCGACGAGAGCCCGTCCCAGTCGGCGACGGTCTCGTCAAGCCACGCCTCATGGTCGCCGCCGTGGAGGATCGCGGTGACCGCGAGGTGGTCGGCCAGCGGCTCGCCGCCGCCAAAGGGGGCCTCACAGACCGGACACAGATAGCTCATAGGTGGGCTAGCGGAGACGGCGACAAAACAGCACTGCTCGTGGCTGTGTGGCGAGACGGTCGCGCTACGAGCACTCAAAGATGCTCGTTCGTTCCGGCTGTTTCGCCAACACGATCGCATCCTCGCCGTCATCGTAATAGCCCGACAGACACGTCACCGGCTCGAAGCCCTCCGAGCGGTAGAGCTGTCGGGCGCGGGTGTTGTGTTCGCGGACTTCGAGTTTGATCCGGCCGACACCCTCGACGGTGAGCCCCAACACCGCCCGCTGAAGGAGGCGACGGCCGATCCCGTTGCCCTGGGCATCCGGGTGGACAGCGAGATCCTTGATGTGGCCGATATCGCGGCCGTAGGTTGGCGTCACGTCGGCGACGATGTAGCCCGCAACCGCGCCGTTGGTGACGGCGACCAGAAAGGCTGGCTCGTCGAGAAACCCCTCGAAGGCAGGGTAGGGCCACGGCTGGTCGAAGACCTGCGTTTCGATCCGGTAGATCGGTAGCAGGTCGGCGCGGGTGGCTTCCCGTATCAGCGGGCTGTCATCGCCCGTGAGGATCGATGTCGCCACAGCTACACATATCGCTACGCACCGGGAAATAAAAAGACGCTGGCTTGCGGGGTGGGCGATGCGGCCAACAAGTGGTATGGCTCGTCGGCGTCGACGTAGGCCAACGATTTCTACCGTTCGTCGGTGTCGGCGTAAGCCGACGAGTTCTATCGTTCGTCGGCGTCAACGTAGGCGTCGACGAGTTTGCGCTGGGCAGCCCGGAGGTGTTGGTGGAACGTCTGGCGGGTGATATCCATCGTTTCAGCGATCTCTGTGCCGTCGACCGGGCGTGGCCACTCGAAGTAGCCGTTGAGCGCGGCGGCCTCCAAAGCCTCCTGTTGGCGGTCGGTAAGTCGCTCGTCGATTTCGGCGGTGAACTCGTTGAGCTGGCGGGTGTGACGCTCACACTGGGTGCGCGCCCGGAGGTCAACGCCGTCGTACTGCTCGCCAAGCAGCTCCAGCAACGACCGCACGTCTCGATCCGGTGGCGTCTCGACGGTGAGTACCGCGCCGTCGGCTGTCGCCGTGATGCCGGTCACAACCGCACCCTGATCGGCCAACAGCCCGGCCGGCGTGGTCGTCTCGACGGTCACCGCGATTGTCCGATCGGTGTCGGTCGCCGAAACGGTGCGAGCGTCGGTCACAAACGACAGCGATTCCAGCTCGGCGGTCGGCACCGTACAGGATTCGGCGGCGAGATACCACTCGTGGCGACCCTCGCCGGCCCGTGTTGTCCCGACGCGTTCGACCGGCGTTCCGAGGGTGTCGGCGATCTGCGACAGCGAGACGCTGGGGTCGCGGATATCGATCTGGAGCTCGGTGACCTGGTCGGTCGTCAACACCTGCGCTGTTTCGGCGGCGTGGATCCCGTTGGCGATCATCGTCCCGAGCGACGCGATGACCGTCTGTTCGCGGTCATCAAGGGTGTCGCCGTCGGTCGCATACACGCCGAGATATCCGTACCGGCGATCGCCATAAGACAGCGGGACGACCAACAGCTGTTCGGCGTCAGCCATCTCGGGGGTCAGCTCGCCGTCGGCACAGGCCGAACACCGCCGTGGCTCGTCTGCCGCGATCGCCTCGCGGATCGGGGCCGCCAGCTCCGCGCGTGGGATCGACGACGGCGGGGAACAGCCGCTGCTGGCGGCGATCGTGAACGTCTCGCCGTCGACACGGCCGATCCAGCCGGCGGTGTACCCCGGCTCGGCGGCGATGGCTTCACAGACCTGGTGTTCGATCACCTCGCGGTCGCTGGCGTCGATGAGCACGCCGGAGACATCGCTGAGCAGCCCATCGATCCGATCGAGGAGGCGGCGGAGCGTTTGGCGGTGCTGGCTGAGCTTCTCGGCGCGCTCCTCAGCGAGCTCCATGGCCTCCCGGCGGTCGGTCACATCGATCTGAAAACCGACGTAGTGGGTGACCTCGTCGTTCTCATCGAAGATCGGGGCGATCGTGAGCTCGTTCCAAAACGGTGTGCCGTCCTTGCGGTAGTTTCGCAGCTCGACGGTCGTCGGCTCCTCGTTTGCGATCGCCGCCGCGAGTCGCTCTTTTGTCTCCGAGTCGGTTCCCAACCCCTGGAGGAGACGGGGGTTGCGGCCGAGCATCTCCTCGGTGTCGTAACCGGTGAACTCACCCCAGGTGTCGTTGACGTAGACAAGCGGGTTATCCGCAAGGTCGGGATCGGTCAGGCTGACACCGATCGGGGCGGCCTCGATCGCCCGCTGGAGCTCCGTCGGCGCGGGTTCGTGGCCGGAGATATCCTGTGGTGACTGGCCGTCGCCGCCGGCCGACGACGGCAACGCCGCGATGAGCTGCTCGGGTGTGTCCGCACCGTTTTTGTGGACATACCGGTCAACGTCGGTGTCGAACGACGGCGAGAGCTCACCCTCGTCGACATCGGTCAGCAGGATGAACGGTAGCTCCGGGGCAAGCTGGCGGACAGCCGACCGCAACGCAAGCCCGTCGTCACCCGGGAGGGCATACTCGCTGATGAGACAGTCGAAGGATGCCGTCCCGATCATCCCGAGGGCGGTCGTGGCGGTCTCGACGGTCTGTACCTCACAGCCGGCGGCCGCAAGCGCGTCGGTCAGCCGGTCTCGGTCATCGGAGCTGTAGACCGCCAGCACACGCAGCGCGGACATGCCAACCGATTGGTATCGAACGGCTAAATAGCTACGCCAACTGGCTGACGCCAGCGGTTTTGGTCAGCACAGCACAAACGGTGGTGAGCCGCGAAAGACTAACGAATTGGATAAAATGATTGGCGATAGCCCAATTGATTTTAGTATACTCCGTGTCATAGTACAGACGGATTATGCTAGTCCCCACAGCAGCTTCGGCACCGGCAGTCGCATTGACAACCGATTTTACTCAGGCTGAGTTGTTTACACAGATCGCCGGGAACGTGTCGCTGTCGGCCTCATTTTGGCTCAATATCGCGCTGGCCGGGGTTGCGATTCTCCTCTTTGTGTATATGGGGCGGAACGTCGCCGACTCACGCGCACAACTGATCTTTGTGGCGACGATGATGGTGCCGCTGGTGTCGATCTCTAGCTACACCGGCCTCGTCTCGGGGTTGACGGTAAGCGTCATCAGTGTCCCGTACCCCGGCGGTGGCTCCGAGGAGGTGCTCATCATGTGGGGCCGGTATCTCACATGGGCGCTGTCGACGCCGATGATCCTCATCGCCCTCGGGTTACTAGCGGGAACGAACCTGACGAAACTGTTCACCGCCGTCGTGATGGATATCGGGATGTGTATCACCGGGCTGGCTGCCGCGTTGACCACCTCCTCGCTGCTGCTGCGGTGGTTCTGGTATCTGCTCAGCTGTGCGTTCTTCGTGGCCGTTCTCTACGTGCTGCTCGTTGAGTGGCCCGCGGACGCACGCGAGGCCGGCACAGCCGAGATCTTCGGGACACTCAAAACACTGACCGTCACCCTGTGGCTCGGCTACCCGATCTTCTGGGCGCTCGGCTCTGAGGGGTTGGCCATCCTCACGACGACACAGACCTCGTGGGCCTACAGCCTGCTGGATGTCGGCGCGAAGTACATCTTCGCGTTCCTCCTGCTGCGATGGGTCGTTGCCAACCAGAACGTGATCGGCAACATCGCGTCGGGATCGCTCGGTGCGGCGACAGCGGGAGCCGACTAACGGCAAGCGTCGCGTCGTACGCGACTCGCCGATTGCGGATTTTTTGACGCTGACAGCGTAGCAACGAAACGCATTTTATCGCCCCACTACCCAGTGTCGAATATGGCTGGACGATACGGTGAACTGGACTACTCGGTTCTCACGAAACGCGGCTTTCTCCTCGGGGTCGCGCTGTTTGCGATCGGTGCCCTCGGTGAGTTGGGGCTGGCTGCATCCGGGCTCTCGGTGCCTGACTGGGAGCGCGCGCTACTGTTCGATCTTGAATTGCTTGGGATCCTGATCGGGTTGCTGTCGCCGTTTGTGTTCGGCGTGCTGTTGCCACTGACCGAGTAACCGCAACGATAACGTTGAAGCCCACTTAGCGGGGGTATGAGATTTCAGCGATCAGTGTTGACAACGAGCAGGAGCTCCGAAGAGCGGTCGCTTACGAGCGTTGTGCCGAAAGGGGGGTTGCAATAAGATTGCAGTGCTACCACCCTGTTCAGTGGGGGTAGCGGGGTTCTAGGGGGGTCAATGTCGCCGTTAGGTAACTGGCGACACTCATTCGTTGGGTGGATGAATACAAATACCTATCGCCGAGAATATCAAAGTAGATAATTTGACGCGCAGAAACGCGGCGGCTGACTAGGTGCTACTTCGTGAGTGGTGAGACGATCGAGCCACCGGAGACAGCCCTGTGGCTGGTGTCTGTAGAAAACTGCAAAGGAAGGGAAGTGGGGGAACTTCCACACCTGTTCAGTTGGGGGGTAGTCGCCTTGATAGGATCAAGGGACTACCAGAACATCGGCGAGGATGATATAAATAAATTTGCCACCAGATATCATACGTGATATTTGTGTGGCCGTTAGCCCACACGAGAAGACAGACGGAGCCACCGAAACTGACAGGTCAGCAACAGGCCAGCAACAGGCCAGCGACAGCAGCAGTTTCCAAGCAAACACCCAGTCTCCAGGCGAAACGCTCCCGTTTGGGGAACCCATGGGACAATAGCACACAGAACTCCAAGCGACACGCCACAGCGACGACTCAGCGTGTTCGGCGTCGATAAAATTCGAACGGGGGAACGCCGCTTAGTCGTCGGCCGGTGTCGGGCCGCTGCCGCTCTCACCGGTCGCCTGGTTCTTTGTCCACGAGAGCTTGCCACCGGCGGCAAGGATCTCACGCTCGCGGCCCGAGGCATGGAGTTCGGCGGTGAACTCCCAGTCGCCGTTGACACGGCAGGTGAACTCCTCGGAGCCATCACGGACGCCGCCACCGATGTCGTCGACGACGGTGATGTCGTCGCCCTGCTCGATCTTGGCGTACGTTTCCTCGTCGATCGTCAGCGGGACGATCCCGAAGTTGAACAGGTTCGCACGGTGGATCCGAGCGAAGCTCTCGGCGAACACAGCCTCAATGCCGAGATACATCGGACACAGCGCGGCGTGCTCCCGCGAAGAGCCCTGCCCGTAGTTCTCGCCGGCGACGAGGACGCCGCCGTCGGCTTCGAGGGCGCGCTCGGCGAACGTGTCGTCGATACGGGAGAGGGTGAACTCCGAGAGCTTCTCGATGTTCGACCGGTACATCAGGATGTCCGCCGTTGCGGGGATGATGTGGTCGGTCGTGATGTTGTCGTCCATCTTGAGGATGGTCTCGCCGCCGACCGTCTCATCGAGGGAGTCCTTCAGCGGCACGTCGCCGATGTTGGGGCCCTTGATGAGCTCGTCGTCGATGGCTTCGTCGGGGCTGATGAGGTCGGCTTTCGAGCCGTCGTACTTCTCCGGGAGCTCGACGCCCGGCGGTTCGAGGTCGCCGAGTTCGTCGGCGAGGTCGCGCGGATCGATGATCTCGCCGGCGATAGCCGCAGCGGTGGCGACCTCCGGCGAACAGAGGTAGACGCTGTCGTCTTCGATCCCGGAGCGACCCTCGAAGTTGCGGTTGAAGGTTCGCAGCGAGACGGAATCCGAGGCCGGCACGTGGCCGATGCCGATACAGGCACCACACGTCGCCTCCGAGAAGTTGACGCCAGCGGCCATCAGCTCGGCAGTCCAGCCCTGTCGGGCGAGGATCTCGGCGGACTGCTTCGAGGCCGGCGCAACGATCATCTCGGTGTGTTTGGCGACCTCGCGGCCTTTGAGCATCTTCGCGCCCGGCAGGATGTCCTCGTAGCTGCCGTTCGTACAGGAGCCGATCATGACCTGCTCGACGCGCTCGCCTTCGACCTCGCGGACGGGCACGACGTTGTCCGGCATGCTCGGGGTGGCGATCAGCGGTTCGAGCTCGCCGAGATCGATCGTGATCTCGTCGGCGTACTCGGCGTCGGCGTCGGGTTCGAGCTGCTCGTAGTCCTCGGGTCGACCGACGCGTTCGAGGTAATCTTTCGTCTGCTCGTCGGTCGGGAAGATCGACGACGTGGCACCGAGCTCGGTGCCCATGTTGGTGATCGTCGTCCGCTCGGGCACCGTCAGCGACTCGACGCCGGGGCCGGTGTACTCGAAGACCTTGCCGACGCCGCCCTTGACCGAGAGGCGGCGCAGCATCTCAAGGATGACATCCTTCGCGGAGGCCCACCCTTCGAGTTCGCCCTCAAGTCGGACGTTGACGACTTCCGGCATCTCGACGTAGTAGGGGCCGCCACCCATGGCGACAGCGATATCGAGGCCGCCCGCGCCGATCGCAAGCTGGCCGAGGCCGCCGGGGGTCGGCGTGTGGCTGTCCGAGCCGAGCAGCGTCTTGCCGGGGGCGGCGAAGTTCTCCTTGTGGACGTTGTGGCAGATACCGTTGCCGGGACGGGAGAAGTGCGCACCGAAGGTGCCGGCCGCAGAGCGGAGGAAGCGGTGGTCGTCGGTGTTTTTGAAGTCGAACTGGTAGGTCTGGTGGTCGCAGTACTGAGCCGCAAGCTCGGTTTGCACGTCTTCGAGCCCGAGGGCCTCGAACTGCAGCCAGACCATCGTACCGGTCGTATCCTGTGTGAGCGTCTGATCGATTTCGATACCGATCTCCTCACCGGGGGTAAGCTCCCCTTCGACGAGGTGATCGTCAAGGATCTTCTCTGTGAGCGTCTGTCCCATAACGTTCGCTCGTCGTGCCTACGCGGACATAAATCCCGCGTATGCCGTGAAAAACCCGATCAGAGCCGATAGCGGGCTATAACGGCGATTTCGGCACGATCACACGTTCCGGCCGTCGTCGTCGATCGATCGCTCCGGTACTGTTTTCGGTGTCGCCGGCGACCGCTCAGCCATGTTTGAATCCGGTGCGTTCGTCGGCCAGCAGCTGACACCCATCAGCGACACACAGATCCAGCCCAATGGGGTTGATCTCACCGCCGCCGCGATCTACGAGCAGACGACAGCGGGACGGATCAACCGCGAGGGAAAGACGATCGGCGACCGCCGGGAGATCGAGGCCGACGACGGCGTCTTCACCCTCGACCCAGGAACCTACATCCTCCAGTACGCCGAAACCGTCCGGGTTCCGGACAACCATATCGGCTTCATCTACCCGCGGTCGTCGCTGATGCGCAACTCCTGTATGCTACACACGGCTGTCTGGGATGCCGGCTACGAGGGGAAAGGCGAAGGGCTGCTGGAAGTCCACCACGAAATTGAGATCGAGGAGGGGGCCCGCGTCGGCCAACTCGTGTTCGCCAAGGCCGACCACGAGGACACCTACGACGGCGACTACCAGGGCGAACACATCGACACCGAGTAGCCTACCCATCGTTGGGATGTGGAAGCCGCTGCCGAAGCGCGTATATGGCACCGACCGCGAGGACGACGCCACCGATCCCACCGACGGTGAACCCGGGATCCTCACCCAACAACGCCACCCCGGCGGCCACCGTGGCAAAAAAGACGATCCCTGCGACGATGGCGTACACCCACCCGCTCAGTTCAAGCAACACCAGCCGTTTCAGTCCGGCTGCGATCTGTTGGAGGAGACCCATAGGCGATAACTGATTGGTTACTACTCATTGATACTATCGGTATCGCCAACTGCGAAGCTGGAGACTCGTTGTCGAGAGCCGCAAGAGGTGCATCAAGCAGTTAATCCTGATCCGCGATATCGATCGCCGTCAGATCGGTGTCGCCGACGGGCGTTGCCTTGTCGAGTTCGGGGCCGACCATCGACATCTGGTAGACGGCGTCGGGATCGAACTGTTTGTGCGTGAATTTGAACACCGTATGTTCGAGCGCGCCATCGAGTGTTGGGAGCGTGCGGATGAGTCGGTGGCGGGTGCCGTGGTTGCGATCGAGGAGATAGACCTCGATGTCGTCGGTCGGCACGAACACGTCGTCGGGTTTCAGAACCACCTCGTAGGGGCGGTTTGTGTGGCTGAAGACGAGCGTGTCAGCCAGCGCGTCGTTGCCGAACTGGACGATCTCGGGCGCGGCGGCCCAGCCGGGATCGAGCACGCGGTCGACCTCGCGGTAGTCGACGACGTTGCGGATCGTCGTCCGCTCGCGGATCTCCTGGAGATCCGGCACCGACTTGCTCTGGAAGGAAACGACGAGATCCTTGACAAGGCTCCGGAGAGATGCGTCGCTGTCCGCCGACTCGGTGGCCGGCTCGGTGGGCTCGGAGCGAATAACGTTGGGTGAGGTTTCGCGTCGTTCCATCGGTGTGTTGGCTCTGATGCCGTCCTATATCTTCCTTTCGTGGTGAACTCTCAAAACTGTTTCTTACAGTCGACTACGATGTTGCGGCCAGATACAGATCAGCACCCCACGCCGGCAGTCCGCAGTGAACGATTTCCACACCGGAGTGCTCGGTGAGCGATTTGGCGACGCAGGAAAACAGGCTGGGAGGAAGCGTGAACCACGGTCGCAGCAAGCTGCTCCCTGCTTCAACACCCTCGACAGCCGCGTTGCTCCTCACGATAGTGTTCGGAGCAAAAACGGGCTGGGAGGGAGTTGAACCATCGGAAGACGGACCGTTCGCTTCGCTCACGGTTGCGACTTCCACGGTTCAATCCCTCGGTAGCGTTTTCACTGCTCCCATTGGTCGCAGGAAAACGGGCTGGGAGGGAGTTGAACCCCCGACCGTCTGGTTAAAAGCCAGACGCTCTCCCTAACTGAGCTACCAGCCCTCACTCCTGCTTGCCGGCAGGCGGTGATAAGGGTTTTTACATCGACGGGGCACGCGTCGACGGCGACGCCGTCGGCTACTCGTTGTCGAAGTACGCCGCCAGCGCGTCGGCAACGATATCCCCCGGCGGCCGATTGTCCATCGAGGCGCGATGCCGCAGCTCGATGTACTCTTCGGTCGGCAGCGTCACCGTCAGCTCGCCGGGCGTGATATCGTGGTCGCGGAGTGCGGTCTCGGTGTCGACCCCATCGTTGATCGTGCTGGCGATCGATCGGATATCCCGCACCGTCAACTCCGCATCGAGACTCGCCCACGCCAACAGATACCGATCCTCCGCGGGCACGCGAGCGATGTGCTTGGCGGCTGTCGGCGCGATATGCCCGCGGGCGACGTGGCGACGGATCGACTGCGGAAGGTCGTGGACACGAGCCCACTTGCGGATAAACGAGACGGTGACGCCGTCGCCGGCAGCCTCGGCGGCAGCCTTGTAGGAGCCCCGGCCCCGGACGAGCGCGGCACAGGCCGCCGCGCCGCGGAGCATCAGGACGTGATCGTTGCCGCCGACAGCCCCGGTCGCAAAATCGTGGACGACCTCGGCGGCCTCCGCGACGCTGTCGGGGTCGTCGGGATCGAAGTCGACAGCTTCCTCGGCGCGCTCGCCGGTGATCTCCGGGTCGGCGCGGACAACGGGGGTACCAACCGGTGTTTCGCGGTCTGAGCCGTACTCCGTGGTCATTTACCGATCACATGACCGCCCGAAACAAAAGTGCCGCGCACAGTGGTGGTCGCCGCGGGAAACCGCAGGCAAAAGCGGGGCTCAATCCGCACGGCCGTCAGTCCTGGTGAGCGGTGGCGTCGGGTGACTCGGTTGCGGCCTCGTCCTCGGCGGCCGCCTCCTCGGCCTCGCGCCGCTCGGAGAGGTGTTCCCAGATCTCGGTACAGCCGGCCCCGTCGGAAAGCTCCGCGAGGTGATCGGCTTCCTCAGTTTGCATCGCTGCCCTCCGTGGCCCCGGCGCGTCGCCGAGCAGAGACGACTGATACATCGTTTGTTCGCGTCGTTTCGGTCATCGTACCCTTGTACTACTCCCTCCGTCTTAACCAACATCCAACCCGTAACACTGACCCGCGCTCGGTGATACCGGATCGTGTTGCAGCTATATCGGACGTCGAGTTTATTCCAAAACCACACGACGAAAGCCGGTTTTGCTACCTGGAGGGCGTCACCGGTGCGGTCAGCGATTGCGGCGGGCGACTCCTACAGGTAGCCGGCGACCCAACGGGGCCTGTGAGCGTTGCCCTGCGGATCCTCGATGACGGCGCGTGGCTCTCGGTCAACGACCAGCGACGCGTCAGCGTCAGCGAACTCTGGCGGCTCCATGCCCCCGAGTTCTGTGACTGCCCGCTCGTCGATTTCATCGCCGAGGGGTTTACCGGGGTCTCCGCCGACGGCCGCGATGTGGCGGTGACGACCTACGGCAAGTGCATCGCCTGCGGTGAAAGCGGCGTCCCCGGAAAACTCCCGGTCGGCTACATTCAGGAGGGGGAATACCACAACTACGACCGCGAGAACATCGTTATGCAGCCGATCGGGGATCGCCCCGGGACAAACCGGCAATAGTATCCGGTTTGGTGAACCACCGGGGATGGTTGACGCGGGGACGGACTGTTTAGGTGTAGGGCTGTTTGGGCGATGTATGCCAACTGACGTTGAGCGGTGGAAATCTGAGGTCTACGGCAATGAGATCCGGGAGCATCTCATGGAGTTCGCCGAGCAAGGATGGGAGTCGATCCCGGAAGACGAACACGACGCGTGGTTCGAGCGGTTCAAATGGTGGGGGCTGTACCACCAGCGCAACGGCCAAGAGAGCTACTTCATGATGCGGATCGGGACGCCCAACGGCGTGCTCAAGCCGGGCCAAACCGAGGTTGTCGCCGAGATCGCCGACGAGTATGCCCGCGGCCCCGAGACGAACCCCGAGTTCGGCGACGGCTACGTCGACTGGACGACCCGACAGTCGATCCAACTCCACTGGATCAAACTTGAGGACATCCCCGACGTCTTCGAAAAACTCGAAGCCAACGGCCTTTCGACACAGCAAGCCTGTGGTGATTCGTGGCGCAACATCGTCGGCAACCCGATGGCCGGCAAAGCCCCGGAATTCGTCGACGCCTGGCCCGTGATTCAGGAGCTCAACGAGACGTTCAAAGGCAACGACGACCACTCGAACCTCCCCCGCAAATGGAAGGTCTCGGTCACCGGTTCGGCCGACGGCTCCGGCCAAGGCGACATCAACGACCTCGCACTTGAGCCAGCCTCCAAGGAGATCGACGGCGAGGAGGTGCGCGGCTTCAACGTCCGCGTCGGCGGCGGCCTCTCGCGGAACGAACCCCGATTGGCCCGCGATATCGACGTGTTCGTTCGACCCGAAAACGCGGCTGAGGTGGCCGGCGGCATGTCCGCGCTGTTCCGCGAACACGGCGACCGCGAGGATCGCTACAACGCCCGGATCAAGTTCCTCGTCGACGAGTGGGGCACCGAGAAGATGCGCCGCGTCCTCCAGGAGGACTTCGTCGACTTCGAACTCGAATCCGCTGGCGAAGACCTCCGCGATCAGTACACCTACAACGCCGGCGGCGAGGAACACGGCGACCTGATCGGCGTCCACGAACAGCGCGACGGGAACTACTACGTCGGGCTCAACGTGCTCGTCGGCCGCATGGGTGCCGACGACACCCTCGAACTCGCCGACCTCGCCAACGAGTACGGCTCCGGTGAGGTTCGCATCAGCCAGCGACAGAACGTGATGATCACCGACGTGCCGGAAGAAGATCTCGACGACCTGCTCGACGAGCCGCTGCTTGAGAACTACTCGCCGGATCCGCATCCGTTCATGCGTGGCTCGGTCGCCTGCACAGGAACGGAGTTCTGCTCGCTCTCGATTGTCGAGACGAAAAACCGCCAGGTGCGCTATGCCCGCTGGCTCAAGGAGAACGTCGAACTGCCGGAGGGCGTCGAGGACTTCCACATCCACCTCTCGGGCTGTACGGCCTCCTGTGCCCAGCCACAGATCGCCGACATCTCGCTGCGCGGGATGAAGACCCGCAAGGACGGCGAGCCCGTCGAGGCCCTCGATATCGGTCTCGGCGGCGGCCTCGGCGAGAACCCACAGTTCGCCGACTGGATCGGCCAGCGCGTCCCGGCCGACGAGGTGCCGGGTGCGATCGAGAACCTCCTTGCCACGTTCGAGGACAATCGTGAGGGCGGCGAAACCTTCCGTGAGTTCATCGCCCGCCACGACGAGGAAGAACTGGAAGAGTTCATCGAGCCCGAGGAGACGAGCTACGAGGATCCTTACATGCACAACACGAAGATGACGTGGTACCCCTACGCCGAGGACGACGACATGAGTGCCTCCCCCGCCCCGACCGACGGCGACGGCAACTCCATCGACGCGACGCCGGCCGACGACTGAGCCGCGGGCAACGCAGTCGACGACACGAGTTCCGTTTGCGGGTTATTTTTCAACAGCAGCTACGTGAGCCACAGAGCCAGTTACGGCGCGGCAACGAGTATCAGAATCCCCGTCACAACGATAGCGATGGCTCCCGCTTGGGCGCGGGACACGTCGCGGCCCGCCTGTAAGCCGAACGTCCAGATCACCGCCCCCCATAGCAAACTGCCAATATTAAGCACGCTGGCGATCGGTAGCCACGGGCCGAGACTCTCCAGCAAGGTTTGCTGGAGGATGTCGGGCTCGACATCGGTTGCAACCGTGACCGGATCCATCACCAGCCAGAGAGCGACGAGGCCGAGCAGTGTTGTGACGAGGGTCGGCGCGAAGCCCCACACAGCCACCGTCGCCGTCGCACCGAAGGAGCCCTCGCCGCCAACGGCCGCGGTTGCGAGATGGAGGCCAGCGGCGACGACGAGCAGCATGATCGGAACCCCGATCAGCATCACGCCGTAGAACTCACCGAGCGAGCCGGTGATGAGCGAATCGATGTTCCGTTCGACCTCCGCGGGGGCGGAGCAGTTGAACCCCGAGTCGCCGAAGCCGTCGGGCAGCGACGTGCCGCCCGTCTCACAGAACCCCTCCGGCGGGCGGTCGGGGTTGTCGATCATCACCGTCCCGTCGATCTTTTCGGTAAACACGAATCCGATCCCGGCGATGAGCGCGACCGCGGTGAGCGTCACGAGCACGGCGACAGCGATGCCACGAGTGATATCTGGCTCGCGGTCGTCGAAGTAGCGATCCGGGCGGAGCAGCGGCGTTCGCGGGGCCATATTTGGAGCGGGCGGCGGAGCGAACAAAGAAATTATGAAGACCAAAACGGCGATTGCACCGTTGTCGCTGAACAAAGCCTCAAGAGCCAGCCCCGCCTATCGACGGCCATGTCCGACCGACTGCTATCAGTCAACGCCTACACGACGCTGGATCTGCTTGAGGGCGAAGCCGAGGCCCACGAGTTCACCGAATCGGCCTACGCCGTCGTCAACGCGACCGCGCCGCGGAAGAACCCCGATCACGTCAAACTAGAGATGGAACTCGACAACGCCGAACTGGAACACCTGACAGCCCATGCTGATCGGGTTCGGCTAACGCCGGAGCAGGCCCGAACGATCGCGGCCGATCTCGAAAAGTACGCCGACAAGGTCGAAGCAAATCTCGCAGACGACGAGTAGGCGAGACAGGATCCACCAGTGCTGGCGAGGATACAGCGACTCCACCGTTGTTAATCGTAACAACGGTTATGTTGTTGGAGGACATACCAACAGTCGATGGCAGGAGACGACGGTGCGATATTGGTTATCGACCGTCGTGAGGAGTTCGGTGAGACGTACGCCCACGCTCGGGCGTGGAGGGTACCTGTCTCGGATCGCTATCCGGATGGCGTGAAATACAGTTTCCAGTATGGAACCAAGGATGAGACAAGAACCGCGACCGACGACGGGACGATCATCCGATACGACAACTTCCCCGACCACCCGAATGCGGCGATTCATCACAAGCATCTGCCCGATGGAACCGTCAAAGCTGTCGACTTCACCGGACTACGGCCGCTGTTTGCGGCGTTCAAAACCGAGGTGATCGAAGACTATGACGAAGACTGGAACTGAGTCCACAGACGACGCACACGCTGACCGCGTACTGCACATCCGCTACCGGAGCGGAGACGACGACCGCCTCACCGAAGCACTCGACGCGCTCGACCGAGGCGAGACGCCGGATCCAGTGTTCGAGATCATCTATCACGACATCGAAGATCTTCACCGAGTCACACGACCGACAAACCTCGAACTACTCCGAACAATCGTCCGCGAGGAACCATCGAGTATCCGTGAAACCGCCCGGATGGTTGATCGGGATGTCCGGCAAGTTCACCGCAATCTCACCGCACTTGAAGAACTCGGACTCATTGATCTCGAAGCGGAGGGTCGCTCAAAGCGTCCGACCACGTGGTACGATGCGATAGAAGTCGACCTCCCGCTCGGTGAATCGGCATCGACGTACGACACTGCTGACGCCTAATCGAGATTGGTTCGCTGGCTACAAGCTGATCAGTCGTCGTCAGCGGCCGCCGATTCGACGGCGTCGACCTCGATGGTGTCGTCATCATCGACTCGCGGGAAGTGGCCGATCGTCGCCTCGCGGAAGGCCTCCTCGTCGAACTCGTAGTCGCCCTCCAGGGACTCCAGCAGGGTGTGAGTATCCCGCATCGCGTTTTTCAGACAGGTCGACGCGCCCGGCGAAGGCGTGATGTTGAAGATGATGTCGTCGCCGACGATCTTCGCCTCGCCCATATCCAGCGATTTGTTCTTCGTGTCGACGATCTGCGGGCGAATGCCGCCGTACCCCTTTGCGCGCTCGATGTCCTCCAGTTCGACGCTCGGGACGACCTTCTGCACGTCCGGAAGGAACTGCCTGCGACCGATGACAGGGAGATCGTAAAGGAGGTTTTCGAGGACAAAGGGGAGGAGAATCCGGTCGGCCATGATGTTGGCGTAGCTGAGAAACGCCTCAGGTGTGAAGCCGAACACATCGAAGAAGTCCGGTACCGATGAGAGTCGGCCGCGTTCGAGCCCGGGGACGACCTTCGCCGTTGGTCCAAACCGCGTGATGGAGTCGTCGTGTACCTCCGCGTCACCGTGAACGGCGGCGAAGGGGAGTTTCTTCATCTGGAGGGTGTAGACCTTGCCGTTCAACAGCTGGTCGTCGGCGATGAAGAAGCTGCCCGCGACCGGGAGCAGCGACATATCCTCGCCGTAGCCGAGCTCCTTGGCGATCTGGAGGCTGTGGGAGCCGGCGGCGACGACAGTGGCGTCGGCGTCGAAGCGACCCGAATCGGTGGCGATGGTGTGGCCGTCGAGCGTCGGGGTGATGTCGGTAACCTTCGTTCCGGTGTAGACATCGACGTTGGCTTCTTCCTTCGCTTGCTCGACAAACGACTTCGTCGTCTCGCCGTAGTCGACGACGTAGCCGTCGGGCGTCTGGAGGGCCAGCAGATCCTTGTTGGGATCGCGCCCCTCAACGACCTTTGGTTCGATATCTGCGATCTCTTCACGCTCGATGGGGCGGAGCTTCGGGAACAGCTCGCCGAAGCCTTCCTCGTGGTAGCGGGATTCGAGTTTGGGCACTTCCTCGTCGCCGACCGCCAGTACCATTTTGCTGCGTTTGGAGTGCATCTCGCGGTCGCCGTCGTGGTGTTCGAGGTAGCCCGCGAGCATCTCCGCGCCCTCCTTGACTTCCTCGGCTTTTTCGAGCGTGTAGTTGGTCTCGATGTCGCCGAAGTGCAGCGTCTGGGAGTTGTTGGTGTGGTGGGAGTTGATCGCGCCGAGTTCGGGCTCTTTCTCGATCAGTGCGATTGAGTCGATGTCGGTGAACTTCGCGGTCGTGTACAGCAGCGACGCGCCGCTGATGCCGCCGCCAACGATCACGAGGTCGTATTTGCCGGACATGGGTGGATCTACCGCCGCTACGTTGGCTGTCGTGCTCCGCACTGATAACTCATATTTTTTGTCGCCGATGGTTCGACAACTGACGAATAACACATCGACAGCTAGATCGTTGGAGTTGCCACCACGGCCGCCAAAGCACCGGCTAGTCGACAGCCACCGAGGCAATCGTCGACAGTCATACTACCTCAGCGTTGATCGCGGCCGAGCAGCAGGTAGAGCACCACCCCGATCAGCGGGGCAAACAGCACCACAAGTGCCCACAGGATCGCCGAGTGACTGCTGTTGTCGGTCGCATCATTGTACGTCCAGATGACAAGGGCGATCTGTACCACGAAGGTGAGTACCGAGAAGACGAAGCCGATGAGGGCCAGTTCAAACTGTAGCAGCATGGAGGGCAGCATATCTACAGGCGGTAGTCATAGCAACAAATCAGTTATGGCTGAGAGTCACGGTGCGATTGTGGTCTGGTGGGCACGAAACACGCACTGGGAGAGGAAGCGTGTTTCATACAGTTTACTGTAGACGGTTACCGCCTCGACCGCCCACCGGGCGGCGGTCGAACGGTAACTTCCTACAGCAAACCGTATCAGGAGACCTGCTCGATCATATCGCGCGCCTCGCTGTCGCTCAACGTCAGATCGTGTTTCTCCGCGGCGTGTTCCTTGACGTGCTGCATAACCTCCTGTTCGTCCTCGGATTTGATCATGAAACTGTCCTCCTGGCTACAGGCTACCTGATATGCCATGGTCGTCGCACAGCCTGTACCGATATTGTTATGCGTCGGTTCCGTCCGGTAGGGTTGGCTGTCGATGGAGTAAGCCGCCCTGTCTGATCCGGGTATGAGAGTACGAATAGTCTACTCGCTACAAACTGGGCATGGTCGTTATCGACCTCGGGAACCGTTGGTCGGTTTCTTGATCGATAGTCATCATTCGTCGTGATCCACCGCAAGCGGACACCATCGTAAAACACGATAGCCAGCAGTCAACGGCGTCGAAATCAAAGTTGTGCGTCGTCGAGGGACTCACTGAGGCTAGGACAGGAGCCAGCAAACTCCATCGGATCGGCCGTTTCGGTCAATCGTTCGCTCCCTTCGTCACCATGTTGCAACTCCCAGTCTACATCCTCCTCAACGATCTCTCGCTCCCGTTCAGCACGCTCGACCTTCGTCCGGCCGACTCGGTCGATGGCTTCCTCGCGGTCGAGTTCGCCGTCGAGGTATTGGGCGAGCACCAGATCGTCCCACAGATCGTCGAGCCCGCGTTCGAGCGCGCGCTCAAATACTTCGGACTCGGGAAGTCCGCGAGCCTCCGCGATTGCTCGAACCCGGTCGGAGATTTCAGCGGCCATGCTGTATGGTTGTTCGGCACCGTTGATAAATCCGTGTCCGTCGCCAAAAGTCGGCCTCGGCACTCATAGGGCTCGTCACCGGCGGGAGCCACCCCACCTCGGAGCGGTGGTGTCGTCATCGGCCATCGACAACCACGCCCGACACTGAAAAGACGGTTGCGCCTCGGCCGCCGGCACCGCCGTATGCGATCCGGTCACAATATTCATTGTCGACACACCCATACAACCGGTGTATGCTCTCATCAGACAAGAAATCGACAACGGCGGCGTCAATCGGGGCCTCAATCGGAGCCTCGCTCGGTGGCAAAGCTGGCCCGGTCGGAGCCGGTATCGGCGGCGGCTTTGGCGGCGCGGCCGGCTATCTCGCCGGCGCGCTGACACCGAGCTGCGGCTGCTGCGGGAAAAAGAAACTCCTGCCGGACGGCGGCCAACCGGTAGCCGAGGACGATGCCAGCAGCTCTGAAACCAACAGCGTCTCCATTCCAGTCACCGAAGAATAGGATCAAACAACTCGGCACTCATTGTGACCGTTGGTCTGGCTCAGTTCTCGTCCAACGCGAGCGACGCCAACAACGCCTCAAGCTGCACCTGCTCGTTCGCGCCCTCCGTAATCCGGTAGTCGGCCTCGCCGATCCGCTCCATCAGCCGGACGGCCGCCCGCTCGTCGATCCCGAGATCCCACACCGACCGGTGTAGCTGGTCGATGATATCACCGCCGGCCATGCCGGTATCGGTCAGGAGGGTGTCCAGCATCGCCCGCGCCTTGGCGAAATCGCCGTTGATCGCGTCGGTCACCATCGCCTCGATCTCTTCCGGTCGAGCAGTTGAGGTGATCATGTAGACGGCCTCCTCGTCGACGAGTTCGCCCGTCGTCGCCGCGGCCTGGAGGCTGTTGATCGCCCGGCGCATGTCGCCACCCGCCGCGTAGATCAGGGCTTCCCGGCCGTCGTCAGTGATCTCGATGTCCTCGGCGGCGGCGATCTCGTCGACCTGTGCGGCGATCGCGTCGTCCGACAGCGGCGAAAACCGGAAGACGGCACAGCGCGACTGGATCGGGTCGATGATCTTCGAGGAGTAGTTACAGGAGAGGATGAAGCGGGTGTTGTCGGAGAACTGCTCCATCGTGCGGCGGAGTGCTGACTGGGCGTCAGACGTGAGACTGTCTGCTTCGTCAAGAAATATTATCCGGTAGTCGTAGCCGCCGAAGGACGCGCGCGCGAAGTTTTTGATCCGGTCGCGCACCACGTCGATCCCGCGCTGGTCGGAGGCGTTGAGTTCGAGGAAGTTGCCCTGCCAGTCGTCGCCGTAGACCTGCCGGGCGATGGCGGTCGCGGCGGTCGTTTTGCCGATGCCCGCGCCGCCCGAAAACAGTAGGTGCGGCAGATCGCGCTGGTCGATATAGCTCTGGAGGCGTTCGACGATGTCGTCTTGGCCTTTGATCTCGTCGAGGGTCTGCGGGCGGTATTTCTCGATCCAGATCTCCCGACCGGCCGTCCCCGCGGCGTCGCCATCGCTCATACCTTGGGTGGCGGCCGGGAGGCTGATAAACACCCCGAGACGGAGTCGACAGCGACAGCGATCGCGCAGCCTACGTGGTTCGGAGCCGGTGGACGCGATCCTCCAGTTCGGCGATCGCGTCGGTCTGCTCGTCGGTCGCCGCAACGATGTTCTCGGCAGCGGTGTCGGTTTCGGAGGCGTGATCGCGGGCCTCCTCAAGCGTCGATGTCAGCTCTTCGACGGTCGCAGCCTGGTCGTCGGTCGCCCGCGAGACCTCGGCGATCCCGTCGGCGGCCTGATCGACGGCGGCCGCGATATCCTCGAAGGCGGTCAACACGTCGTCGATCTGGTCGCCCGCTGTGTCGATCTGCTGGTGGCTCTCCTCGGCGGCGGTGATCGTTGAGTCGGCCTGCGACTGGAGATCGTTGATGCTTTTCGTGATCTCCTCGGTGTGTTGTCGCGTCTCGTCGGCGAGGTTTTTGACCTCGTCGGCGACGACCTCGAACCCGTCGCCGGCCTCGCCGGCACGGGCGGCCTCGATGTTGGCGTTCAACGCCAGAAGGTTGGTCTGTTCGGCCACATCGGAGATGACCTCGACGACGTTTTCGATATCGTCCATCCGCTCGCCGAGATCGGTGACCGAGTCGACGAGTTCCTCGCCCAACTCGGTGACCTCGGTGGCAGCGGTGTGGGCGTCCTCGGAGGCGGAAAGCCCCTCGTTGGAGGCCTCGCGGGCCGTTTCGGCCGCGGTGTCGACCTGTTCGGCGGTGGCGGCGACCTCCTCCATGCTCGCCGAGAACGTCTGCATCTCATCGACGCTCTCTGCGAGGAGTTCGTTCTGATCGTCGACGTTCGTGGCGATCCCGTCGGCGGCACTGACCGCGCGCTCGACGGAGTCCGCAAGCCGGCTTGCCTGCTGGTCGACCTGTCTGACCACGTCTTGGAGATTGTCAGCCATCCCGTTGACATCCTCGACGACGCCGAGCAGCCGGTCGTCGACGAACTCGGTGTCGTCGAAGGCGGCACGCGCACCGAGCTCCCCGGCAGTCAACGCCTGCAGCGTCCCCGACACCTCATCGACCAGTGCCTCGGTCGCCTCCTGTTGGCGACGCTCCTCGGTGAGATCCTGTACCATCTCGACGGCACCGACCAACTCGCCGTCGTCGTAGACCGGCATCACCGTCACCTTGGCGTACCGCTCGACGTTGCCGCTGTGGTCGGCGATCCGATCCTCTTTGGCGTAGAGGTGCCGCGACTCGTCCTCGACGGTCAGCCCGTAGGCCTCGTCGGCCGTCGTCGGCTCGGCAAGCA
Source organism: Halonotius roseus (assembly GCF_006861655.1). GTDB lineage: Archaea > Halobacteriota > Halobacteria > Halobacteriales > Haloferacaceae > Halonotius > Halonotius roseus. The sequence continues at coordinate 875,156 of NZ_SESI01000001.1, forward strand.
CCTTCTCGATCATCGTGTCGTCGGTCGAATCGTAGAGGAGCATCCCGATGTCGTCGCGCCCGCGTGCCTCCTCGGCGTCGACGCCGGTGAGTGCCGTCATGTCGTGGTTCCACGCCCGGATCGCCCCCTCGGTGTCGATCACGAAGGCAGCCTGTGGGATCCCGCTCAACAGTACCTGGCCCCGCATATCGAATTCGCCGCCGGCGTCGTGCCCATCGCTGCCGGCGTCGTTCTCGTTGCTCCCGGTGTCGTGCGCGTCGCCCTCGGTGTCGTGGCCGTCATCACCGTCGTCGACCACCGGGTCGATCGTCGTTGCCTCGTCAACCCCGTCGGCCGTCGTTGTCCCGGCGACCTGCCCGCCGTCGGTGCGGGCGGCGGAACCCCCGGCATCGCCCGGTCGCAGCCAGGAGTGTAGGCCAGCCAACAAATCAAAAAGCATTGTACCAGTTATACACAGTCAATCATCAAATAGCTTCGGCCCAACTACGTCGTTATAGCCGGATGTAAGCACATATTGACATAATTCAAAACGTGTCGACCATCATTATATTGGGCTGACAGAACAGTACCAGTGGCGTCGACAACAACAGGTCTGTGCTGGAGCCGACACGCTTTATGAGTCGACGGCTGTAGCCGGGGTATGGATGTGACCGTCGAGGTCGTCAACGAGGCCACCCACGAGGTGAGCGTCGACGAGACGGCAACCTACGCCGACCTGCTGGCGGCGATCGACTACAGCCCACAGGCGGTGTCGGTGCTCGTCGATGGCAGCCCGGTGCCCGAAGACCAGCCGGTTGGGGCCAAATCCGTGCGGGTCGTCCGGCTGATCAAGGGTGGCTGAGACGGCGGCCGTCCGGCTGATCAAGGGCGGTTGAGACGAAACCCACCGACCGCGCGCTGCGACGGGAGTATTTTTACTCTATCGCTCGCTACGACCGGTATGTACTCGACGCCGACCGATCTCTCTATCGAGCTCCCGAACGGGGGGCCCGGCCCCGATCCGCTCCGGGTCGACCAGGTCGATGCCGACTTTGTCGTCCTCCTGTTTCACCGCGATTTTCACTGTAACAACTGCCAGACACAGGCCAGCGAGATCGCCGCCCGCTACGAGGAGTTTCGCCAGCACGGCGCGGTCGTCGTCTCGGTGCTACCGGAATCAAAACCCCGTGCTGCTGAGTGGGCCACCGAGTACGACCTCCCGTTTCCCGTGTTGGCCGACCCCGACAGCACAACCGCCGACCGCTTCGGCCAGCCCGTCCGGTTCGGGGTTCTCGGCAAGCTCCACGATCTGATCGGCCGGATGCCGCTTGTGGTGATCATCGATCGCCGCGGCGAGGAACCACGGCTGGTGTACTCCTACGTCGGCGACGCACCCGGCGATCGCCCGACCGTCGACAGCCTGCTGTTGGAGCTGGAACGGAACGGGTAGATGTCGGTAGAGGTAGCACTCCGCCGTGCCGGCCCCGACGATCACCTTGCTGTCGTTCGGCTGTTCGACGCCGGGCTGTTGGAAACCGACCCCGATCGGCTGCGTCGACAGCTCGACGCCACGGCTGGGTTCGTGCTGCTGGGTACGATCGACGAACGGCCGGTCGGCGCGGTCGCCGTCGATCTCGCACCAGCCAGCAGCAGCAGGGTCGACGACAACGAAGGGGTCGATAACCCCGAGCCGGCGCGGATCACCGCCATCGCCGTCCGGCGGCGGCGACGCGACCGCGGGATCGGCCGACAGCTCGTCGATGCGGCGGCCGATCGGGTCGCACCGCGACCGCTGACCGCCGTATTCGACGAGCGCGTTCGACCGTTCTACCGGGCCTGTGGCTTCGAGATCGAGCCCCACGAGGGGCGGCTCCGGGGCTGTCGGTGGCCGACGACGGCTGGGACGCCGGATTAGTCGCGGATTAGTCGTCCGTCTCATCGAACGGCGTGTGTGTCACCTGGTAGCCGTCGTCGGTCGGGTCGACGCGGTCGGCGGCGTACAGCCGGATCGACTGCTCTTGGCTGGTTCGAACCGGCGTGTCGTAGTGGGCGGCCTCGTAGTCGAACGTCTCGCCGGCCGCCCGTTCGTCGGCGACGAACTCCCGGTGGGCGGCCAGTCGATCGCCGATCACCCGGCGCGAAAGGGCCGGAACGTCCTCGATTCGTTCCTCGAAGACCGACGCGAAGGCGGGGTCGAGCTCGTATCCGACGGAGTTGCGCCCGGCGACCGCCGCCGCCAGCCCGGTTGTTCCGGTGCCAAAAAACGGGTCGCAGACGGTGTCGCCGTAGACGCTGAACATGTTGATCAGCCGGTAGGGAAGGCCAAAGGGGAACGCGCCGGAGCGATCTCTGAGGTCGTCGTTGTCGAGCGATTGGAGCGTGCCGCGAAGGTCAGTCCACAGATCCGAAAACCAGCGGTTGCGCTCCTCCCAGAAGTAGGCGGCGTTGTACCGGCGGTCGGCGTTGGGCTCGAACGATCGGCGGTCGCCGGCCCGAAACGGGAGGATGTACTCGTGTTCCAGCGTGACGTAGGCGTTGGGCGGCACCATCCCGCTGCCCATGAACTTCGCCGCGGAGTTGGCCGGCTTGCGCCAGACGATCTCGGGGAGGGGCTCGAAGCCGAGGTCGGTGAGGGCGTCGATGATCCGGGCGTGGTTCTGGTAGATCCGAAACCCCCCGTCCAGCGATCGGGTCGCATCGCCAACGTTGATACAGGCGATGCCGCCGTCGACCAACACGCGGTCGATCGACGCCCACACCTCGTCGAGCACCGCGTGCATGCCCTCGAAGGCGGCCTCGCCGTCGCCGTCGTCGAGGTGGTCGCCGATCGCCGGATCGAGGTCGGCAAAGAGCTCGTCCCACATCTCGATCATCGGGTACGGCGGGGAGGTGACGACAAGCTCGACGCTGTTGTCATCGAGGCCGTCGAGCCCGCGGGCGTCGTCGATGACGACACGGTGGAGGGTTTTCATGCTTCTACCACCTACACGGGTGTGAGACCCATAAATGCCAACGAAAAGTCGAGTGCGGCATGTCTTTGAGCGTGGCTGTTGTGATGCAGGTATGGACGCACTCGAATCGGTCACGCCGGCGCGTGACACAGCAGCGAGGTGGCAGCCGTGACGCGCAAAGACGAATACTACAACCGCGCCAAACAGGAGGGCTACCGCACGCGGGCGGCCTACAAGCTCAAACAGCTCGATCGGGAGGCTGACCTCTTGAGCCACGGGGATCGGGTCGTCGACCTCGGGGCCGCGCCCGGTGGCTGGCTCCAGGTCGCCGCCGAGGAGGTCGGCGAGACCGGTACCGTCGTCGGCGTCGACTTCCAGCGCATTCGGGAGCTGGAACACGACAACATCGAGACGATCAAAGGCGATATGACCGAGGAGCGAACGAAAGACCGGCTCACCGAAGAGATCGGCGAGGCGGGCGCTGATCTCGTGATCTCGGATATGGCCCCGAACATGACCGGCGAGTACGATCTCGATCACGCCCGGTCGGTGCATCTCGCCCGGCAGGCGTTCGCGGTCGCCGAGGAGATCTTAGCGACCGACGGCGATTTCGTGGCAAAGGTGTTTCAGGGCCAAGACCTCGACGCGCTTCGAGAGGAGATCGAGGAGGCCTTCCAGTACGTCCGGACGATGAACCCCGAAGCATCGCGGGATAGCTCCTCGGAGGTCTACCTCGTCGGGAAACACCGCCTGACCGCGCCCGTGGGCGTCGGCGACACCCGTGAGGTCGAGATCGTTGATACCGGCGAGGAAGGCGACGGCATCGCCGAGATCGAGGGGTTCACTGTCTTTGTCTCGGGAGCGACGACCGGCGAGACGGTCGAGGCGCGGATCACGGACGTGAAACCGACCTTCGCGTTCGCCGAGCGCGTCGACTGATCGCCGGCCGATTGCTGAGCTGCGTTGGCGACGACCGTCGGTATGTAATCGATACACACCCCGGGCGTGATTGATGAGGTTTATGTATGGCCGCGGCGTGGCTCGATATGCCGCGCTCGGTTGGTGTAGTCCGGCCAATCATCTTGGCCTTTCGAGCCGAGGACATGGGTTCAAATCCCATACCGAGCATTCAGTTTTCCGGCGAACTATCCCCGTTAGTTTCAGATTTACTCGTCCCACAACGTCTCGATTCGATCTTCGATGTAATCAAGCGTTAGCTGGCATACGTCTCGATGATCTTCTGGCCACTGCTCATCTTGCGCGTTAGCCTGACTGGCGGCTGGTGGTGGATGAAAGTGATCCCGCAAATTGTGGGGGTTTGGATGTCGATCCCAGCGACACGTCCACGTCTCTTCCTGTCTTTGCTCCCGATACTGTATATTGAAATCATCGTTCCGATACCAGCGAATCTCCAATCGTGCTGCCACGTCACTCGGATAATACCCGCCAGACAATACAATTCGAAGATGGAGTTTTCCATCCGTAACGAGATCAGCTGATTCGACAAGCCGAGGGCTGGCAAGCCGCGACTGGATTCGTTCTAATACTGACCGATCTATCGGCGCAGGGCTCGCGCCGTCGTCTACCGGAACCATCCTCAACTAACTGAAGACGCCGTAGAGCTGGCAGCTTTTCGTCGTGCGCGCTCATGCAACTCCCGTTCTTCGAGTGCGGTTGCCCAGTCACTGAGGTCGGTGTACACGTTGTCGACGCGTGATGCGTCAAATTCGAGGACATCGACCATCGCGGGTGAGTCAGCATCGTACTCAGCTCGGTACTCCTCAATGCGATCAGTGAGTTCCGAGACCCGTGTTTGTAGCTCCTCAACGGAATTCTTCCGAGCCAGTTCGTTCACTCGCCGCCATTGGAAATACTCGTCGTTGCGTTCATACATCACTGGCCGCCCCTCGTGTCGAATAACGATTCCGAGGTCGGCATAGAACGCTAAGTGTGTCCGTGCCGACTCCTCGGAACAATCCGCTCGGGCGGCGATCTCGGCGACCGTCGTCGGTTCTCTGGCCTGGAGGATCGCTCCGTATACGCGTTGTTTGGTATCTTCATTTGCGAACGGTTGCTCGAATGGAGGAGGATCGTCATCACGACTCTGCGCTGTCATGCCTCTGTGTTTGGGCAGAACCCATATATTCCTTTCTACGACCAAAATATATCATCTAACCGCTTTCGCACCTGTCGTTCTCCTGTGTTTCGACTGCAACGATAGTGGCTGGCATAGAGAAGTACACTCCACTGTGTTGTCTCTATCGAGCCCCGACCCGACTTCGTGGATCGCTCGGCATCAAGCCTCAGCAGGGGTCGGTGACGCGCCGCCATCGCATATGTTCGACCACAGGAGATATTCGGAGACCATACCTATTTTTAGTGGTCTCGTCTAGAGTAAACAATATGCCGATTCCTGGAGTAATGGATGGTCGAGTGTTGGCCGCAGACCTGCTGGCCGTCGTCACGAGCATCGCGCTGATGGTCGGTGTCGTGGTTACTCCGTTGGGTGAGCTGCGTGTTCTCGCTATCGTCATCGGTCTCCCGTTCGTACTGCTTGTACCAGGATACGCGCTCGTTTCGGCAGTATTCCCGCGGAGCGGGGAGCTGACACCGGATTCCGAGACTGGCCCTTCGTGGCTGGGTCGGCTTGGCGGAAGCGTCGCTGGGAGTGGTATTGCCATTGCCGTTGTCGGTGGGCTGCTTGATTTCACCGTTTGGGGGTTCGAGCGGACAGCCATCCTGGCAGGGCTGTCAGTGTTTGCGCTCGTGGCGACGACCATTGCGTGGTATCGGCGTCGACAGCTCCCGACAGCCGACCAGGCAGGCTTCGATCTCGATAGCATCCGGTCGTATACCCGAACGGTCGTCTTCGGCGAGAGTGCGGTCAGTGTCGTACTGACGCTTGTTGTGATCCTCGCTGCTGCGGGGGCGGTCGGTGTCGTGGCCGACGAGTCGACCGAAAGCGGTTCTGTTGTCGAGTTGTATATTCTTGGACAGGACGACTCGGGCGAGCTAACTGCGGGGAGCTATCCATCGAACGTGACAGTTGGTGACTCGATCACCACCGGAATCGGGGTCGGGACAAGCCGATCACCGTTTGATGGCCGTGTGGTCACACGACTTGAACGCGTCACCGTCGACGGGGAGACGGTCACCGTCAGCGAATCACAGGAACTCGACCGGATCGATATCCGAGTCCCCGCTGGCGAAACGACAGTCACTCGACACACCGTTCAGCCATCGATGGCCGGTGAACGACTTCGGCTGACCTATCGGCTCTACCGAAACGGATCAAACTCAGCACTCCGGCAGGCCCACGTCTGGATCACTGTTGAACCGAGGTAGACACCCCTCCCCACACTCGGAGACAGACCAGACTATCTTGACAAATATTGTCAAAAAGTGCGACTTGACGGAGAACAATTGATTCTAACTCCGCATATGTTTAAATACCAGCGAGTGCATTAGATACGTAGACCACCGCAAGTGGGTTCAACGGGGATATATATTGGAAACCAACATAGCACAGCTCCGGAGTACAAACCTTGAGGTAACGAAATCCGTTACTAAGATCAGTGAGGACGATCAACTGGTGCGGCTTTCGGTGCGTTCAGCCGCAAGCAACCCGGTCAAACTGTCACTCACCGATAACGTCTCGTCGGAACACACGTTACATGTCGGTGATCCCGATTCCGGATCGGGCTACACTGATGGAGCCATAACGATCGAGTCGGTCGTCGACCCCGAGAAACCAACGGCCTTCGAGTACCATCTCACGGGTTCGACCGAGGGAGAACTCCCGGAACCGACCATCGACAGCGTTTCGCCAGCAGCAACCAACGGCGACACGCCAACACGGGTCGAGTGGATCGGCCCAGAGGGAAAGCCGATACCGATAGCTGTGACAGCCAGAACCGAGACCGTCTTACTGCTTACCAGCAGCGAAACGAGCCCGACACCGGCTACGCGTCGACTACAGGGCGTCGGTATCGGTATCGTTCTCACAGCGGCAAACGAGGACGCTGCGTGTCGCACCGTACTGCGGGCTCGCAAGCGCGGCCACCCGGTCTTCGTGATCTCGCGTCTGCAGGACGAAGATGTCCTGGAGGCGGTCGCGGATCTCGGTGCGACCCTCATCTCGCCACTGTCGAGAAGGGCCTCCCAGAACGATCTCCACCGAGCACTATCCCAAGCCGCCAGAGAACACGGAGCGACCGGGATCATCCTACAGACGCGTGACTGTCCGCGTATCGATTACGACCGGACGGCCGCCGCCTTCGAGCAGGCCGACTACGACATCATTGCCATCCCCGAGTACTGGGAGCAGGCGACCGACAGCCCGAGAGTCGTCGTCGGAATTCCAGCGTACAACGCCGCTGACAGCATCGGCACGGTGGTCGACCGCGCGGCCGCCTACGCCGACGAGGTCATCGTCGTCGACGACGGGAGCGGCGACGAGACGGCAAACCGCGCGCAGGCGGCTGGCGCGACAGTCGTCGTCCACGAGCGCAACCGGGGGTACGGCGGAGCGCTCAAAACCCTGTTCCGCGAGGCCGCCGGTCGGGAGGCCGCCCATCTGGTCGTCATCGACGCCGACGGGCAACACGATCCGGCAGACATTCCCACACTCGTCGAAACACAGACCCGCAACGATGTCGACGTCGTTATCGGAAGCCGGTATGTCGGCAAGCGAAAAACGAAGATCCCGTTCGTCCGGTCGGTGGGGCTGGCAGTGATCAACGGTCTCACAAACGCCAGCCTCGGGAAACTCCGGCCAAGTGGATTTATCCATGATACCCAGAGCGGCTACCGGTGCTACAGCCTGTATGCGACCCGATCGCTGGCGGGCGACCGACTGATCGGTGATAACATGGGTGCGAGCACGGACATCCTCTACCACGCCCATCGGAACCGCCTCAGCGTTTCGGAGGTCGAAACGACGATCTCCTACGACGTTGAAAACGCCAGTTCACAGGGATCGGTCTCTCACGGACTCGACCTCCTCCGCAACATCTTCTGGGCGGTCGAATACGGTCGACCGCTGCTCATCCTTGGGGTTCCTGGTGGGCTTATCACGCTGTTCGGGGTCATGCTCACGGTGTTGTTGATCGGGCAGTCCGCTGCGACAGGGATTGTCGACCCGGTTCGACTGGTCCCATCGATTCTGTTTGCGGTCGTGGGGCTGTTGCTCTGTATCGCGGCGGTGATGATGCAGGTATTGAACCGCCACCCGAGCATGAAACGGCTGAACGACGACGAAAACAGCTAAACGGGCGGCCCGACTCCACAGGGGTATGACAATGTTCGTGACTATGGTGACCAGCCGTGAGTAGTGAGATCGCGGCTGGCAGTCGTCTCCGTACCCGGTTCGGTTCCCGAAACCCGGCACCGGTGTTCGGCGTTCTCGGAGTCGGTCTCGTCGTCGGCGGGCTCGCGGTTCCCGAGTTTGAGACACTGCTTTTCATCTGGGGCGGGACGGCACTGTTTGTCGCGCTGTTGCTCCAGTTCGTGATGAGCGAGTCGACGCTTTCTGCGGCGGTTACGAACGACATTTATACCACGATGGCAGCCAACGCCCGACGCGCGAGCTCGGTAGCTGACCGCAAACAGGGCACGGCGGAGGGCCACCAGTACGTCCCCGACGCCGACGGCGTCACGCTCGTCGTCGACGACCGCGAGTTCGACGCCGTCGGCCAGCGACTGCTGGCGACCGGTGACGATGTGACGCTGGAGGGGGCGGTTGACGACCTGCTCTCGGTGCTGTTCGACGTGCTGATCAACGAACTCGAACTGGCCACCCGACTCACGGCGACGACGGACGAGGAGCTGGTGACGGTGACTGTTATCGGCAGCCGGATCGAAAGCACGGAGCTGTTCGATCACCCCATCGCGTCAGTTATCGGTGTCGGCCTCGCCCAGGGGCTCGACACGCCGGTTGCTGTCGAGACGGCCCGCCAAGACGAGCGGCTGGTCATCACCGCCGAGCCTACATCGAGCCGATAAGCTTCTCGGCTGTCCGTACCCCGACCAAAACAACAAACACGAGTGCCCCGGCGACCAGCGGCCAGCGGAGTCGCCGCCGCCAGTCGACGGTGGCGTGAAGCGGTTCGGTGAGTGCGGTCACCACCGCAAGCCCGACAAACGAGACGACGAACGCGTATTCGATCGTCAGCGAGTCGACGCTCGCCAGGATGCCAACGGCACCGAGCATCCAGCCGATTTGTCCGAACAGAAACTGCCGTTGGCGTGGGGTCGTCATCACTGGAGAGGTATTCAGCCAGAGCCTATAATCCCACTGCTGCGCCGACAGCACTGGGTTCAAGACCACACACCGCATATGATAATGTGGTAATGTTCCCGTGGATCCACGCCGCCGTCGGCTATCTCTTCTTGGTTTTGGTCGCCGTCCTCCTCGGTCGACGCCTCACACGGGCCGAGTTGCTTGCCGTCATCGTCGGCACCCAGCTTCCGGATTTCGTCGACAAACCGCTTGCGTGGTGGTTCAGTATCCTTCCCTCGGGTCGCTCACTGGCCCATTCGCTGGTGGTAGCGGTGCCGCTCTCGGTGGTCGTGCTGGCGGTCGCGTGGTATCGGAGCCATCCCGGGGTCGGGTTGGCCTTCGGGTTCGGCTACGCCAGCCATCTGCTCGGCGACAGCTACGTCGCGTTCTACTACTGGCGACCCGAGGAGTTCACGTTCCTCCTGTGGCCGTTGCTGCCAGCCTACCCATACGACGATTTCGTCGGCTTTACTGATTTCTTCTCCCGGCTGACAGTCACCTCCGAACTGCTTGTTGCCTTCCTCGCCACGGTTGCCGTGGGTGTCATCTTCCTCGTCCAGTTCGCCCGTGCCCCATGGTACGCCCCACGATAGTGCCGCTGTCGGTTCGACCAGCGACTATTTACTATCGGCTCACAAGAATTCATCATGACGCCGACTGTTACTAATAAACGCGTTCTGATAACCGGTGGAGCGGGATTCATCGGCAGCCACATCGCCGACGCGCTCTGTCCGGCCAACGAGGTTCGCATCCTCGATAGCTTCACCGGCGGCGACCGGTCGAACTGCCCCGACGAGGCGACGATCATCGAGGGGGATATCCGCGACGAGTCGACGCTTGCGACCGCCATCGACGGCGTCGACATCGTGTTCCATCAGGGGGCGATTGTCAGTGTCGCCAAATCAGTCGACGATCCGACGACGAGCCATGCGGTCAACGTCGATGGGACGCTCGCGGTTCTCGAAGCCGCCCGCCGCGAGAACGCCCGCGTGGTCTTCGCATCCAGTGCGGCGATCTACGGCGTGCCGGAGTCGCTGCCGGTCAGCGAGACCGACCCCAAAGAGCCCACCTCGCCGTACGGACTGGAGAAACTCTCGGGTGATCATTACTGTCGACTGTATGCCGATCTGTACGATCTCCCAACGGTCGCGTTGCGGTATTTCAACGTGTATGGGCCACGCCAGTCCGGCGGTGATTACGCCGGGGCCATCACCGCGTTCACCGAGCAGGCCCGCGATGGCGGCCCACTAACCGTACAGGGAGCGGGAACCCAGACGCGGGACTTCGTCAACATCGACGATGTGGTGCAGGCGAACCTGCTGGCAGCCACCACCGAGGCGACGGGTGAGGCGTTCAACATCGGAACCGGGGTCGCGACGACGATCAACGATGTCGCCGAGACGATCCGCGACCGGATCGCACCGTCGGCCGAAGTGAGCCACGTTGACCCGCGGCAGGGGGATATCCGCGATAGCGTCGCCGACATTCAAAAGGCCGAAACGCTGTTGGGCTACGAACCAACCGTCTCGCTCGCCGACGGGCTGAAACGGTATCTCTCCTAGCCCTCGACGATGACGGTGCCGACCATTCCGGTCTCGTGTGGAATACAGAAGTAGGGAAACTCCCCGGCCGTCTCGAAGGTGTGGCTGTAGGTCTCGCCCGCCGCGACACTCCCGCCGTCCGGATACGCTTCGCGGGCGGCGGCTTCGGTCTCGAACCCGCCGGAGGCGAAGTAGGCCGCGCCGTCGGGAATGTCGGCCTCGTAGGCGGTCGCGCTGTGGGCGACCGCGCCGGTCGTCTCCCAGACGACCGTATCGCCAACACTGATCGTCACCTCGCGCGGCTCGAATTTGAGGTCGTCGGTCATCTCAACGAGTGTCTCCTCCCCGTTTCCGGCCGAGGGCTCGCTTCCCTCCGATCCTGACCCGCTACAGCCGGCCACGCTTCCGGCTAATGCGACCCCGCTGAGCTGTAGTACTCGCCGTCTGTCGTACATATATCCCATTTGTGAACCACTAAGTTAAGCACACGGCTCCTCGCGTCTGGATAAGATCATGGCTCTTACCGAAGATAATGAAACAGCCTCATCCGATTTCTTTCAGGAGGTGCAGTGCAAGATGCACAGCGCGAATCTTGCAGTACGGCTACGAGTGATCCAAGAAGGGTTGACCTCTTCATTCTGCACAGTGATTTTATTCACCCCCGACTCTCAATAAGAAATGATAACTCAATGGAACGGACGAAAATCAAACTCAGGGAAGCCAATTTCTTCAGACAGAATGCATTGAACTCGGAAGGCGAGGAGTTCTTGTATTATATGAGTGCAACTCTATCAGCTTGCAGATCAGTTACGTTTGCACTGCAGAAGGAACACAGTGGAGAAGAGAACTTTGATGACTGGTATAGCGGAGCGCAATCGGAGATGAAATCGGATCCGTTGATGCGAGTTTTATCTGAACTGCGAAACCACGTAGTTAAACGTACTCTTGTCACACCCGTAGGGGAGACGGAGCATCAGGTGATTGATAAGAAGCCTAAGCATCCCGATTTTGCTGGCGAACCTTCCATAGATGGGAAGACCTTCACCAGGCACAAGCTAGATAAAGTGCCAGAGGACGTGAAATCGAATATCCCTGATGATATTGTCGAGGCCTTTCTTCGAGAGTATGGCGATGATTCTATCGAGTCTTGGCTCAATAACTATTATTTTAAAGCAAAACGGGTGGTAATCGAAGGAGGCGAAGCGGTTAAGGAATGAATCGGTCGTTAAAATGAGGCCCAAAGTCCTACTTACTACCCCCTATTTGAGTCCGTTCCGTCTAACAAAGAGCGCGCTTCTGTGGAAATGTTGATTCAGCAATAAATTTTAACACGCATACGTGATGAATCCATGCTCTATATTCATCACTCCAACTCAGCCCATATCACACTTCAGACAGTTGTTTCACCAGATTAGGCAAGAGCCAAGATCATAATAGACGCGTCATTGGGAGCCTAATGGACGCGTCATTGAGAGCCCTGCCGATCACGGACTTCCGTGCTGAGAGTGGTTATAAGCGTGCTATCCAAGGTAGGCGTACACGCCTACAAACACTTTTGAGGACACCAGCGAAAGGGGAGCCAACTGGAGTCTCCCGATGGTCTCTCTCATTCGTCGTCGTCATCCACTGTTTTTGCCAACTGCCGTCTGTATCGTGACAGCGATTGGATTGCTGTTTCTGGATCTGTTTAGTGTGCTTCCCCGACCCACAGTAATACGGGCAGGGTTCACCGGTATCGGGGCGAGCGTCGCGCTTGCCCTCTTCGTCGCCTCAGAAGGCGATAGCGAGACCGTCGCCGACACCTCCCAACTCTCGCCGTCCCTCGCAACGAAAGTCGTCCTCGTCGCCGCGGCTGGAGCCGTCATCGCGGCGGCGGAGTTGAACTCGCGGCTCGTCCCGCTGGCAGTCCTTGTCCCCCTCGGGCTCTTCGCGGTTGCCTTCCAGCTCCGCACTGAGCCATCGGTTCCGGCGGTACTGACACAACTGACAGCAGTGTTCGGAGCCGCCCAACTCGCCAAATACGTCACCACCGGATTTTATTTCGGCGGGAGCGATTCCTTCGCCCACGTCGCCGCCGTCGACGCGCTCATCGAGGCGCGCTACACGACCGCGATCCCACACGGCTACGATCTGTACCCGGTCTTTCATTTTGTTATCGGCGCGGTCAAACACGCCACCGGACTGCCAACATACGACGCGCTCGTTTTGACCGGGATCGGACTGCTGACGCTGGTCGTGCCCATCGCGTACCTGCTGGGCTGGTCGGTCTTCGGCTCGCAGCGATTGGGGTTGTTGGCCGCGTTTTCGGTCACCCTCCTGGAGTTTTTTTCCTACCACGCGCTGTACTTCTACCCCCAAGCTCTGGCATCGGTGTTCCTGCTGATCGCCCTCTATATCAACAGCCAACTCCGGCAAGCGACCGACGAGCGGGCGTTCCGCCGGCTCTCGGTGTTCGTTATCGCGCTGGTGGCGATGATGGTGTTCACCCACCACCTCACCTATCTCCTCTTTGCCGTGGTCGCTGCGGTCGCCATCCCGATCGCACTCGGCCGCCGATATCTGTTCGGCCAGTCGGCCGCTCGTCGTCGACTGCTTCGCTACCGGTGGCTGTTTCCCGGCGTGATCGGTGCGGTGTTCCTGCTCGCCTACTGGTCGTACTCACCGAGCCTCATCACCGTTGGCATCGTCGAACTAACCGCTGGCGTGCTGTTCGATGTGGCGACGATGCCAACCCAACAGCTCTTCACATATGGGGTAACGCTGCCGGTCGATAGCGTCGACCGCGCGGTCGCGTGGCTGCTGACGCCGACGGGACTGTATGCGTCGGGGTTGGGCGCGCTGTTGTTGGTCGCGGCCTACGAACTGCTGGCCGAGTTCCGATCCTACCAGCAGGGGTTTACCCTCACTGTGACCGGGCTCAGCCTCTCGGTGCTCCTATTGCCGCTGCCGATAGCGATCCCACAAATAGAGCGCCTGAAGTTCGTCGTGACGCTGGTCGTCCTGTTTCCGCTGGCTGTTGGCCTCAAACGGGTGTTGTCGGTCGACCGCCGGTACGCCATTGTCGCACTCGTCGTCATCGCCACGCTGGGCGGCGCGACGACGTTCACCGTGTTGGTGGCCGACGATCTGACAGAGACGTATATCGACGAACCCAGACAGCAGGTGTCGATGAGCGACTCGGAGTTCGAGTCGGTCGGGGCGGCGTCAACGTTCCTTCAGCGGTACGGCGACGGCCCTGCCGCCACTGATCGCGTGACCAACCGGGCGTTCGAAACGAGCGGGTTCAATGCGACACGCACCTTACAGGCCCGGCCATCGGGGTTACGCACCGGTGGGACGTATCTCGTCGCTCGTGAGCAGTGGACTGACCACCTCGTCGCGCTCGGCCGGGGGCTCAGAACCGGCGAACTGAACAGCTTCACCGTCTCAGACGCACGGTTTAGAGCCGCCGAAGCGACCCAGACGAAGGTCTACACCTCGGGCTCGGTCACTGTGTATCGGAGCGAGGACGGCTTCAGGCGTCTCTACGGAACGAACGGGACGGCTCTGTAGATCACGCTTCGGAGCAGCGCGGCCAGCGAGACGGGGTGCGGGGAGATGCGAACCGCTCGCGAGAGGAACGCGACGGCTCTGTCGTAGTCACCAGCCGTGTGGCAGGCCCGACCAAGATCCGTGTACAGCTGAGTGTAATATATCGACAGGTAGGGCTGGGCCGCCGGAACGCGCTGGCTGACGAGATAGCCGAACCGCTTGGCGTGGTCGCGGTATTCGTCGACGGCCATCCCCGTAGCCATCATGCTCTGGTCGTGGTGTCGGCGTGAGAAGAGATCGGGACAACAACAGACCCCCGCTTCCGTGGCAGCTTCGAGGACATACAGGAGATCCTCCCCTCTGTCGAGGCCGGTCTCGAAGCGAACGCTGACTCGGTCGGTGTCGACGAGGATGGCCGACGTAACCTCTGAGAGATCGCCGACGAATACGTCGTAGACAAAGTCGTCGAGGCTCATTGGCGACCCCTGGACACAGAGCCCGGCACCGGTTTCGGCCATCCGGTCGAGCTGTCGGTCGAGCTTGTCTGGCTCCCACAGATCGTCGGCATCGAGAAACGCCACGTACCGGGTTGACGCCCGATCTAGCCCGGCGTTCCGGGCGTCGGCGGGCCCGGTGTCCACATCGTCGACGACGACAAGTTCGGTCGGTACGGTCTGGTCGGCGACTGTGCGTTTGGCCTCGTCGAGCATCGACTCGGGCGTATACTTCGGGCTGTACGGGATCACGACCGAGACGGGGTCGCTCACCATTCGGCCATCACCTTGTGGTGGATCTCGTTGAGCCGCTGGGCGTGACGCTGCCACGTCCACTGCTGATCCAGCAGTCGCTGGTGGCCAGCCGCGCCCATCGCACGGAGTCGGTCGGGTTCGTCCAAGAGCGCGTCGAGTTCTTCCCGGAGTCGGTCGGCGTCGTGGGGCGGAACGAGCAGCCCGGTCTCGCCGTCGACGATCATCTCCGGGATCCCGCCGACGTTCGAGGCAACTACGGGCGTTTTGGCGGCCATCGCCTCGTAGATGACCGTTGGGCGGCCCTCGCGCCAGCTCGGATGGACGAGCACGTCGGCGGCGATATGCCAGCGCCGAAGCGCAACAGGGTCAAGCTGCCAAAACGAGCGGGCGGGGTGTGGTGATTTTCCCAACTGGTCGAGTAGCCACCACCGGAGGTCACCCTCGTGGCCCACCGTGACCAACAGGACGTCCTCGCGGTCGAGTGCACTTACCGCGCTGACCAACTCCCGAATCCCCTTTTCTTTGGTGTAGGCCCCGACCGACAACACGACCTTCGTCTCGGGGTCGATCCCGAGTTCGGCGCGGATCTGTTCGCGCTGGTCGGTCGGGAACTTGGTCGGATCCTCACCGATGGGCACCGTGACGACCTTCTCGTCGGGCGCAAACCGCCGGGCGACGTTGGCGAGTTCGTCGCTGACAACCAGAATACGTGAGGCGTAGTCGATGGTTTCGCGGAGCCGCCGTTTGGCTCCCTCGTTGAACGTCTCGTAGTTGTGGAGGTCGACCGCGTGGCTGTTAACGACCAGCGGCAGATCGTGTCGACGACAGTACTCTAGCATCCCGTAGCCGTCGAGATAGATGTCCGAGACGTGGACGATGTCGTGTGGCGTCTCGAAGTTGTCCTCGATATAGGGCGTCACGCGCTTCTGGAGAGAATCCCCCGAGCGGTGGTAGAGATAGCGTTTGGGCAGCAGATACAGGAAGCGGGGATAGTGGGCGACGTACGTCCCCCACCGTTCGGTCTCGGGGACTTTGGCATACTCGGAGTGGGGGCCGACTGGCAGCGCAAACGGCGTCGGTACGACGAGATCGAGCTCCGCCTCAGTGCGGTTCAACGAGTCGAACGACCGATGATTGAACGGCGACCGCACCGGCAGCGCGTGGCTCTGGTGGTGAATACAGCAGCCCAGCACTCTGTAGGGCTCACCGCCGTCGCCGGTGTAGTCAAGATCGGTCATCGTGTCCCCCCGGCAAGCACACGCAGCCCAAGCACCGACCAGAATGCCAGCCGAGCGGCGTTCTTCGGCCGGAGAATCATCGATGCGTCGAGAAACGCGGCTGCGTCGGCAAAGCGGCCCTCCGAGAGGAAATGGCCGACCAGCCCCATGCGGTGAACCTGTCGAACCGGAATCCCACGGCGTTCGAGATCATCGACCAGCCCGGCGTTCCGTTCGAGATACCGCCGGTCGTTCTCGACGTAGGCCTCTGCCGGGGCGTCGCCGGTGAAATGGGTCACCGCCAGCGGCTCGCCGACGTAGGCGAGGTTGCCGACCGATAACACCCGAAGCACGAGATCCCAGTCCTCGTAGATCGACAGCCCCTCGTCGAAGCCGCCGGTCGACGTAACGACATCGCGGTCGACCAACAGCGTCGATCCCGGGCCCATGAACACCTGCATCGACAGCAGTGCCTCGGCCAGCTCCCGGCCACCCTCCCGGGGGGCTGACGAGCGAAACAGCGTCTCCGAGACGGCGGCGGCGACCCGCCCAGCCATTGAGAGACCGGTTGAGGCGATATCACAGTAGGCACCGACCCACCTCTCATCCCGGCTGTCAAGCACCGAAAGCTGCCGGTCGAGTTTTCGTGGGAGCCACTCATCGTCGGAGTCGAGAAAGGCGACATACTCGCCGCTGGCAGCCGTGATCCCGGTGTTGCGAGCCGCGCTCACACCGCGATTGGTGTCGTGTGCAAGATACCGGACGCGGGAATCCTCGATGGCCTCGACCACCGCCTGTGTCCCGTCGCTACTGCCATCGTCGACAACCAGCACCTCGATGTCGGCGACGGTCTGTGCGAGGGCACTGTCGACAGCGCGCGGAAGGATCTCGTCTCGGTTGTAGGTCGGGATGATGACGCTGACACGTGGCCCATCGGTTGTCGATCCCGGCGACTCACCAGTCGTCGATATCACTGAGCCGTCCCCTGTCGACTCACCGGTCGCCGACATCGCTGAGCCATCCCCTGTCGACTCACCGGTCGCCGACATCGCTGAGCCGTCCCCCGTCGACACCCCTGACTCGTCGGTCATCGATGCCGATGAATCATCAGTCATGCATAACCTCGCGGTGGATCTCGGTGAGTTGCTCGGCGTGGTGGTGCCACGTCCACTGCTTGTCGAGGAGACGCTGGTGACCAGCCGCGCCCATCCTCCGGAGCCGATCGGGATCGTCGAGGAGATAGTCCAGTGTCTCCCGCAGTTGGTCGGCGTCGTGTGGCGGCGTCAGCACCCCGGTCTCGCCGTCGACGATCATCTCCGGGATTCCGCCGACATTCGATGCCAAAACGGGTGATTTGGCGGCCATCGCCTCGTAGATGACTGTCGGGCGGGCCTCGAAGTGGCTCGGGAGGACGAGTAGATCTGCGGCGACATGGAGCCGACGCACCGCAATCGGGTCGAGTTCCCAGTAGGCATGCGAGGGATGGGAGAGTTCGCCAAGTCGGTTTAAAAACCACCAACGCAACGCACCGCCGTGGCCGACCGCGGCGATGACGACATCGTCGCGGTCGAGGGCCTCAAGGGCGGCGGCCAGTTCTCGCACCCCCTTTTCTTTCTCGAAGCGACCGATGAACAACAGCAGCTTCGTCTCGGGGTCGACGCCGAGTTCCCGCCGGATTGCCTCCCGGCGGTCGGTCGGATACTTCTCGGGATCCTCGCCGATAGGGAGCGTCCGTACCTTGCTCGCGGGCGCAAAGCGTCGGGCGACCGCCGCAAGTTCGTTGCTGACCGTCAGAACCGCCGAACTGTACTTGATGGTCTCGCGGATCTGTTGTTGAACCGTCTCGTTGAACCGGTTGAAGTTCTTCAGATCCCCGGAGTGTGAGAGTGCGACCAGCGGAATGTCGTGTTTGCGGCAGTATGTAAGCGAGGCATACCCGTCGAGATAGAGACCGCAGGTCTGGACGACATCGTGTGGCGTCTCGAAGGTACGCTCGACGTAGCTCGTGACGCGTTTTTGCGCCGAGTTCCCCGAGACATGGTAAAAATACTTCTTTGGCAACATATACAGGAACCGAGGGTAGTGAACCCGGTAGGAGCCCCACTGCTCGGTTTTCGGGACGTGTCGGTAGTCCGAATACGGCCCGATCGGCGGAGCAAACGGTGTGGGCGAGACCACATCGAGTTCAACCCCTGTGGCGTTGAGCGCGTCGAACGAGCGGTGGTTGAACGGCGTCCGAACCTGAAAGACGTGGTTTGGGTGTTCGGCTGCACATCCAAGGACGCGGTAGGTCGGATCGCCGTCCGTCTCCGTTTGTGAATCGGTCTCCGAGACCTGTTCGTCTACCATAGTGAGGTGCCGACACGGATCGTCGTGACGGTAAGTTCGTCCTACCATACTACTGGAGTGATTGTTATGCTTTCCGGGGGAGACGGCCGGAAAACGAACGTCGACGAGTGAGTTGACCAAGTTGGGGAGGATAGTTTATATTGGTCGAACGGTTACGGCGACGCGTGTGTACCCCCAACCCAGTCGGAGGTGGCAGCCGTGATTGGCCCGATGAATCGCCGCTCGTATCTTGCCGTGCTGTTGGCCTCCGCGACCGCTGGCTGTATGGGATTCGGTGGTGAGCGGATGTCGGCTAGTGCCGCCAAGTCGCTAACCCGTGGTCGCATCGTCGCTATCGGGCGGGATCTCGACACCACGGTCATCAACCCGACAGAAAGCGAGACCCCGGTTCAGGACGCCCTCGACACCATCGCCGACGCCGGCGGTCGCATCTATCTCCCACCGGGGATCGTCCGTGATCGGGGGCCAGTTCGCCCTCATCCCAACACCGGCATCTACGGCTTCGGAATGAACGTCTCGGTTCTCAAGATAACCCAGCCGAACACCGATGGGATCCGGTTCGACCGGAGCCAGCGGGCCAACCGCGTCCAACTCGACGGGTTTGAGCTTCGGGGGCCGGGCTCGGACGCTGCGTCAGGGGTGGCGATCCATTTCCGCGATAACGGCACCGACCCGGTGAGCGATCCCGCCGATTTCACCATCGGTCGGCTCTACTGCTGGGCGTGGAACAACACCGTCTACCGCGTCGACGAGGGGGTCGGCCCGTTCCAGTGTCGACACGACTTCCTTCGGATGGATGACTGCGACGCCGGCGACGCCGAAGCCCTCATTGAGTGGCGGTCGACCTATGGACCGGCCAACTGGTTTGGCACCATCGTCGCCTACCCGTCGGCCACCCAGAGCGGAACCAACAGCGATCTGCTCTACCAGCGCGGCGGCGAACTCTCCATCGGCGACATCACGACGGGGACGACGACCGGTCGGCTCGTCGATACCCAAAATGGGCGACTCCACGTAGGTCGACTCCACTACGAGCCGGTCGGTCAACGAACTGTCCCTCAGTCTCTCGTCCGGATCGGCCGTAACGGCGCGACCCGATTCGACGACGTCCTCGTCGACTCGGAGGCCGTTCAGTACGTCTATGAGCTCGGTGAGGGGGCTGGCAATGCGGTGCTGTTCGGCCCTGCCGGTGGGCGCGGGACAGTCCGCAGGAACGTGGTCAACGTCAGCGGACAGCTTGACGCCGACCGGTCGTCGTGGTATTTCGGCCGCGTGGCGGATGTCGACGTGACCGGCTCGTCGGGAACCGGGAGTCTTCGCGTCATGGGCACCGCAGGACAGGGGCGGGGCTGAGGGCCACCGATACCGTTATTCACGAACGAGACAATGTTCACTCGTGTCGAACCAGCCATCCGACGACGATCCGAACCAGCCATCCCGCGATGTATCCGACCCACTGGTGTCGGTCGTCGTTGTTACCTACAACTCCGAAAAGACCATCGAGGAAACGCTGTCCTCGCTCGCTCGACAGACGTATCCCACCGACAGCTACGAGCTGATCGTCGTTGACGGCGGGAGTACCGACGACACCGAAGCGATTGTCGAAGAGTACGATGCGGCGTTCCACGTCGTCGACGGCGGCACCATCGGTGCCTGTCGGAACCACGGCATCGACGTTTCGAGCGGCGAGTATATCGCCTTTACCGATTCCGACTGTGCGGTTCCCGCGACGTGGCTCGACTCACATGTTGAGCGCATCGAGAGCCCAAACGACGACATCGAAGGTCAAGACGACGTTACTATCGCTGGTGTTGGCGGCCCAAACCGGCCGTTTCCAACCGATCCGTGGTTCAGTAAACTGGTCGGTAGCCTTCAGGGAACCGTGTTCGGCTCGGGCGGCTCACCACAGTCGTATGCGATCGGCGAGGTGCGGCTGGTTCGCTCGGTCGCGGCATGCAACGTGATGTACGACGCAGCGATCTTTGACTCCCACCGCTACGACGATGCGGTCAACGTCGGCGAGGACGCCGAGTTTCACTTCCGGCTGTCGGAGGCTGGCTATCGCTTCGTGTTCGATCCGGCAATTGCGGTCTCCCATCACCTTTCGTCGACTTTCGGTGCCTACTGCAAGAAAAGCCGCTCCTATGGCTACGCGATGGCCCGTATCCAGCGTCGACACGGGAAAGTAATCCGGTGGTACTCCGCGCTCCCGTCGCTGGCACTGGGCGGCGGGATGCTTGCCGTGCTGGCCGATCTCGCTGCTCGAAAAGCCCGGTATGTCCCGCTGTTGTTGGCTGCGTTCCTGCTCGTCAGCGGCTACGGAACCGCACAGGTCTACCGCGACCGCCGGAGCCCGACGGCACTCCTCGTCCCGATCATGCTCGCCGCGCAGTACACCTACTACGGGATCGGCTTCTTGGAGGGGCTGGCCGCGCCGGATCCGGTTTCACAAGATCTTCCCTAAGACCGGTTACGACCGAATTTGCTTTTAGGCGCGATAGATACCGATGGCCCAGTGGTGTTCGCCCAACAGCTGGTACCCCACTCCGAGGTTCCCATCGACCGCGCAGTGCCACCCCTCGCCGTCAAACCATGGATCGACCTGGTGCATCGCCCCCGAGTTCCAGCCCAGGCCGCCCGGTGGAGCCACTGCGGGTAACGCAGCCCGCGGGCGATCCTCGTACGTCGATGGGGTCAACTCGGTAATCTTGTAGGCGTGAACCTGGTTGCCGTAGCGGGTCGCACAATCCTGATAAAATGCGAGGATATGGTCATCGAAGACGAGGGGCCGGCCTCCAGGACGGGCGGCTTGTGAGCGATTTTCGACAACCGGGTTCGCCTCGTGTGGCGTCCAGTCCGCCGATTCGAGATCGTCGCTGTAGTAGGCGTAGAGATCCGTTCCGTTGCCGAGGATCCCCCACCAGCGACCCTCCCAGCGGAAGGCACTGAAATCGTGCTGTGGCGTCGCGGGCGCGACGAGATCGGCGACCGGACTCCAGGAATGTGGAAACGAATCGGCCCGATACAGCGTCACCGGAGCCGGGCCCAGTTCCTTGGCCCAGCGGTCGGGGATCATGTAGTGGTCACCCTGCCACCGGAAGACGTAGGGATACGAGAGGTGTTCGTCGGTTTCGAGTACGACCTGATCATAGCTCCAGTCATAGCCGTCATCGCTCTCGGCGTGGGCGATGGCCGCCGTCGGCTCGCGGTTGTGGGTGTAGACCTCGAAAAAGAGGTGCCACTGTCCGCTTTCAGTTACAAACAGAAACGGATCGGCGACGCAGTCGGTGCGGCCGAAATCGCTCACATCCGCAGCCGTCAACACGGGATTAATGTCGCCGACCGGCTCGAACTCCGACGGCGGGCTGTCGGCTGCGACAGGGTAGGATGGTACCGTCTCGTCGTCGTACCGACCGCGCATGTCGACTGCCTCGGGCTGGTGACGGTTGGTCGGTGTTCGCATATGGAGCCACTCGCCGGTGTGCCAGGCGGTGCGCTCAATAAGCGTCGATCTGGCAAGCCGCCGACGGAGAGCCCCCGCTACCGGATCGATTCGATGGCGAGCGTGTGCGAGTAGCTGGGTCGATCGGGGGGGATCACTCATACAGGATATCTATCTCTGTGAGACGACTCTATTTAGTTCTCTCCTCAAAAGTGCCAAAATGAGATTAGAACCCGGTTCCGGCTGTCCCGAGCGCGCGGAAGCCACCGGTCGATCCCTGGCTGTGGGTGACCGTCACATCATCGGGCGACCCCTGATACAGCGATGGTTCGGCGGGATCGACCGGGTACGCGAGATTCACGATGTTGGTGGTGATATCGGCGGCCGCGCCCAGTTCGATGTACGGGCCGAGGATCTTCCGGCCCGGGCCGCGAGCGTTGTAGCTGTCGTATCCCAGCTCGTAGACGTAGTCGGCGACACCGGTGACGTGTTTGACCGTGTCGATGATGGCCGTCCCGTGACCGCGCAGGCGGACGATCGCCGGCGGGTTCGTCGGGTTTGAGGTGGGTTCCCAGTGGACGTTGCCGAACTCGATGAGGCTGTCCCACGTCTGGTCGATGGCGACCCCCGCTGACCCGCCCATCGTGAGGTAGTCGACGGTCTGGGTGCCGCCGCGCGAGAAGAACACGGTTGTGTTCTTGCCGCTGACGTTCGCGCTTGGGTAGGCCGCAATGGTGCCAAACCAGTTGGCCGGGCCGTACCACGACCGGAACTCGAACAGTCCGTCCTGGTCGCCAGCATCACACTCATAGATGGTAAGCTGTTCGTGGCGGCACTGGAACGGGCCGACCCCCTCGTCGACGCGATACACCGAGTTGTTCCATCCCCAGAACAGCAGCCGGCCGACCAGCAGATCTTGGGTATCCTTGTTCGTGTGGTGGATCGCAACCCCGGTCGATCCGGTGCCGGCCGGGCCGTTCAGCGCGAAGCCGTCGAGTTTGACCCGACTGACCCCGGAGTCGCGGTCGAACAGGATCCCGTCGGCACTCCGGTCGGTGATCGAGATCTTTGAGAGTTCGACGCCCAGCCCGAGGATCTGAGTCTCCTCGTAGGGGCGGATCGGCCCGGTTTCCTCAATCACGCCCGCCGGGAGGCGAACCTCGCCGCCGCCAGCGGCCGCCACGATGTCAAGGGCGTCCTGAATCGGTGTGTCGGTTCCTGTCGGGTCGACCGACTGGAGCCCCGTGTTGTTCTTCCCGACGGCGACAACAAAGCCCTCCAACAGCAGTGTGAGGACGCCACTATCGCCCCCGGCAGCACTCAAGCCAATCGTTCCCAGCTGGCTCCAAGAGCCGCCGTCGCCGAGATACACGTTCCCGGTGTCGGTCGCGAGGAACTTCGCGCCGGCTTTGGCGACGTAGTTCGCCCGACTGGCGTCGGTGTCGCGTATTTCCACGTCCGTGTCGATGCGTTCAAAGTTGCGGTTCAGCGGTTCATCCCAGTCAAGGGTTCCTGCAGCAGGGGTTTCGTATTGGTGATTATCTGTCATTGTTCGCTCCCATCGACGCCACCGTAGCCGTAGCTTCCGAACCCGTTCTCGCCAAACTCATCGTTTGGAACGGTCGGTGGCTCGGGATCGGTTGGCGTCGGTTCGTCGCTCGTCGTGCCGTCAACTATGGCGGCGATCTGTGTTTCGGTGAGTGCCGTGTTGTACACGCGAACGTCGTCAACTGACCCGTCCATCGCGTAGTAGCTGGTGTAGCCATTGTCGCCGCGACCGACGTACAGCGAGCGCGCGCTGTGAACCACGTCGCCCGACTGTGAGTCGTCGCGGCCGACTTCCGCGCCGTCGAGGTACATGACGAAGGAACTCCCGTCCCACGTACAGACGAGGTGGTGCCACTGACCGTCCTGCGTGGGGACGCCCCACGGGTTCACGGACGCCTGTCCGCTCTCGACGGCGAGGTGAGCCCGGAGGCTGTTCGCGGTCTGTATCTCAGCGGCGTACCCCTCGGAGCCGAAGCGGGCGTCGGCCTTCTGGACGAGCGTCTGTCCGCTCGCCCCGCTGTCGGTGCGGAACCAGCCGCCGAACGTCAGTGCCGCCGCAGGTCGCAGCGAGGCGGCGTCGGGCATCTCGACGTAGTCGTCGGGGCCGGTTCCAAACGAGATACCGGAGCTTTCGAAGACGCCGTCGGTATCGAGCACCGGTGAGCCACGGACAAAGCCGTCGACCGAGCCAGCACTGTCGGAGATCGTGACACCGCCCGTCTCGGCGAACGCCCAGCGAGCCGCCGGTGCGGGCTGGGAAGCCGGATCGGTCGGCGTTGGTGTCGGCTCGGGGTCGGGCTCAGGTGTTGGCTCCGGTGCTGTGTCCGGCTCCTCTTCCGGATCAGGCTCCGGTTCCGGCTCAGGTGCGGGCTCCGTTGTCGTGGTACCCTCGTACAGCGCGCTGACCTCGTCAGCACTGAGGCCCCGGTTGTAGACGCGAACGTCATCGATCGCACCATTCATCGCGTAGTAGCTGGTGTAGCCGTTGTCACCGCGACCGATGTACAGCGGCCGATCGCTGGGGACGACTGCCCCGGACTGTGAGTCGTCGCGGCCGACTTCCGCGCCGTCGAGGTACATGACGAAGGAACTCCCGTCCCACGTACAGACGAGGTGGTGCCACTCGCTGTCATGGGTGGTAACACCCCACGGGTTGACACTGGCCCGGCCGCTGTCGACGGCGAGGTGGGCCCGCAGGCTGTTGGGCGTCTGAACCTCGACGGCATACCCCTCCACGCCGAAGCGTCCATCGGCCTTCTGGAGGAGTGTCTGTGCGTTCGCGCCGCTGTCGGTACGGAACCAGCCGCCGAATGTGAGTTCGTCGGGAGCAAGCGCGGTTGCGTCGACGACTTCGACGTAGTCATCGGGGGTGGATCCGAACGCGTAGGCTGTCGAATCGTAGACGCCAGCAACGCCCTGCTGAGGAGTTCCCCGAACCGTGCCGTTGTTTCCGCCGGCAACGTCAGAGACTGTCTCGCTGGTTCCGTCAAGCGGCCAGTGGGCGACAAGTCCGTCTCCAGGGCCGATGACCGAGAAGGATGCCGAACTGCTGAGCTGCTGCGAAACGCCACCGTAACCGACTCCCGGCGGGACTGCCCCGGCACTGTCCAGACAGCCAGCAACTGATCCCGTTCCGAGAGCCGAAACACTGGTTAGCTTCAGCATCGTCCGTCGTGTCAGGCCAAGTTTGTTTTCAGTCGGTGGCGGGTCAGTTACCATATTGTACTCATTAGCTACCGGGCCAGATAACCTTTTCTTCACCAAATCTAGCCAAAATTACAATTTTGAGAGGATTGAAATATTCTCTCACGTGCCGAAAAATAGCGAAACAGTTGGGATCTGTCTCAAAGTGTGTCGATCGCGCTGTGAAAGATGTGTAGATTGATCTCTTTACTTGCTTTGCCACATCAGTCAAATATATGTTGTGTTCTTATTGGAAAAAGTCGAAAACATAAACAATGACAGTTGGATGACGCCCTTCTCGAATGGACTACTCGACGGTGACGCTTTTGGCCAGATTTCGCGGTCGGTCGATAGCTCTGCCCTTGCTATCGGCAACGTGGTAGGCAAACAGCTGGAGATAGACATTGGCGACGAGCGGCTCCAGCAGCCCGAGATCCGGCACGTCGAACCCGACCTCGTCGTCGCTCTGGTAGCCCTCGGCGGCAAGGGTGATCACCGGCGCGCCGCGGGACTGCACCTCTTTGACGTTGTTCCGGGTCTCGTCGGGCCGCGTCCCGTCGGTGAGGATCGCAAGCACCGGCGTCTCCTCGGTCACGAGTGCCAGCGGGCCGTGTTTGAGTTCGCCGGCCGGGAACCCCTCGGCGTGGTCGTAGGAGATTTCCTTGAGTTTGAGTGCCCCCTCCAGGGCGACGGGGCCACCGAGGCGGCGGCCGATGAAGAAGAACGCCTCGCCGCCGGCGTAGGCGTCGGCGACCTCTTCGATAGCATCGTTGTTGTCGAGAACCGACTGGACTGCGCCGGGGAGATCCTGAAGATTTTCGAGCAGTTTGCGAGCGGCTCGCGGATCGAGTTCGCCCCGAACGTCGGCGACAGTCAGCGCGAACATCGCAAGCACGATCACCTGTGAGGCGAACGTCTTGGTTGCGGCAACACCGATTTCGGGGCCTGCGCGGATGTAGAGGGCGTCGTCGCATTCTCGCGCCATCGTACTCCCGACAGTGTTGGTCACGCCGAGGGTTCGGATCCCGACCCGGCTGGCCATCCGCAACGCCCGGAGGGTGTCGGCAGTCTCGCCGCTCTGACTGACGCCGACCACGAGCGTCCGCTCGGGGTTGCGGCCGCTACCGACGGCGTACTCGCTGGCGAACTCGACGGTCGCTCGGACATCGGCGAACTCCTCCATCAGCTGCTTGGCGTACAGACACGCGTGATACGACGTGCCACAGGCGACGAACTGGATCTCGTCGACACCTTCGAGGAACCCATCGGGGATGGACAGCCCCTCCAACTCGACGCGGCCCTCGATCGGATCGATCCGCCCGGCGATCGCCTGTCGGAGGGCTGTCGGCTGTTCGAAGATCTCCTTGAGCATGTAGTGGTCGTAGCCACCTTTTTCGGCCGCGTCCGGACTCCACTCGATGGTGTGAACCTCACGGTCAACCGGCGTGCCCTCGTTCCAGATGGCGATCCCTTCGCGGGTGACGTGGGCCACGTCGCCATCCTCCAGATACGACACCGACCGGGTGTGTTCAAGCAGCGGTGTCACGTCGCTTGCGATGAAGTTGCCGTCCTCGCCGTGGCCGACGACCAGCGGACTGTTCCGGCGGGCGGCGACGATCCCATCGTAGCCAGCCGCAACCACGCCCAGCGCGTAACTCCCCTCGATTTTGTCGACGACAGCCCCTACCGCCTCTCGAAGGTCGTCGGTCGCTTCGAGTTCGTCTTCGAGTAGGTGGGCGACCACCTCGGTATCGGTTTCACTACGGAACTCATGGTCGAGAAGCGAGGCCCGAAGCTCGTCGTAGTTCCCGATGATGCCGTTGTGAACGACCGCCACCCGCCCCGAACAGTCGGTGTGTGGGTGGGCGTTGGCATCGGTCGGTTTGCCGTGGGTACTCCACCGGGTGTGGCCGATCCCACACGTCTGTGGTGTCGACTCCGGTAGATCAAGGTCGGCGACGAGGCCGACCTGTTTGAACACTGCCAGCTCGTCGTCGGCGAGCGCGATGCCCGCCGAGTCGTAGCCTCTGTACTCCAGTTGCTGTAGCCCTGCCACGAGTCGTGGCCGGGCCAACTGTTCGCCGATGTATCCGATAATTCCACACATGATTTAGGCTCTCCGCACTGTTTCGCCCGACTCGATTCGTCCCTCTAAGACGCTCCCACTGTCAGCGACCACATTCCGGCCCACGATGGTGCCGGGTGTCAACGTCACGTTCCCGCCGAGTCTCGCTCGGTCAGCCACGATCCCACCGAGCGGGACGTCGTGATGGACTGTGTCGTCGATGATGACCTCCGCCGGCCCGCCTTCGACGGTAACGTTCGGGCCGATCGCTGCTGACTCGCCGACGATGCAGTCGTGGAGAACCGCGCCGTCGCCGATCCGCCCGCCGTTGAACACGATACAGTTCGATAGCGTCGCGTTCGCACCGATTCGGACGTTCCGGCCGACAGACGTGCCGGACAGCAGCGTCGCGTTCGGCCCGACAGAGACGCCCGCATCGAGCGCCACGTCCTCGGAGACGACAGCTGTCTCGTGGACGCCGTCGGAGGATGGCTCGGCCTCGCGGCTGCGAAGCAACGTTTCGTTCGTTGTCAACAGATCCCATGGATAGGTGAGATCCTGCCAGGGGCCGCGGTGAAGCACGGCCGAGAGCACCCCGTCGTCGGCGAGCCGCTGGAGCGCGGTCGCCATTCCAAAGTCGCCAGCGGGCGTCCCGCTGTCGTTCCGGATCACATCAAAGATGGACTCGTCGAAGACGTAGGCCCCGCCGTTGACCAGAAACGGTGGATTGTCAGTCGGGTGGCGTGAGACGCTCCGGACGGTCTCACCGTCGACCGTAACCGCGCCGTACTCTGTCGGCCGATCCGACTGGACGGCTGCCATCGTCGGGTTCCCGGTCTCTGTCCAGCAGTCGATGAGACGCTCCAGCAACGCCGCATCGACTATTTGATCGCCGTGCAGCGTCAGAAACGCCCCATCGACCAGCGATTCAGCCTGCGACAGCGCGTGGGCCGCACCGAGTCGGTGGTCTTGAACCACGTACTGAATCGGGATATCCCACTCGTCGCCGTCGCCGAAATAGTTCCGAATGCGTTCGCTGGCGTGGCCGACAACGAGGACGATACTGTCGGCTCCCGCCTCGATGGCGGCCTCCAGAACCGATTCGAGAATCGGTTTGTTATTCACCGGGATCATCGGTTTCGGCCGGCGTTCGGTTAGCGGACCCAGCCGCGTCCCCTCACCGGCCGCGAGTAGCACCGTGTTCATAGCGTCTCCAAGTGAATAATCATCAACGTAAATAATGCTTTACCCTGTATATATACGTAGCTATACGGTTAGATTCTGACAACTACTAACGAAACATTATATGGATTCATCAACTCCAGACCGCATGGATAAACGCAATCTTGGACAGTCAGGGTCGTACACACGCCGAGGGCTACTTCGGGCTGGCAGTGCTGTCGGTCTCGCCGGTCTGCTCGCGGGCTGTTCGACTGAGAGTCGTGACCAGGCTGAGGATGACCCCTCGGAGGACTCCAACGGTGGCGGCGAAACCGATGACTCGACCTTCTTCGAACAGGGGCCGACCGTCGGGCTGACCGAGGTCGCAACGGGTCTGACCTCGCCGAGCGCGCTCGTGACCGCCACCGACGGAACTGAGAGGCGGTTTATCGTCGACCAGGTCGGTACGATCCATATCCACGACGATGATGGGCTTCGCTCGACACCGTTTCTTGATCTCTCCGACCGGCTCGTGGCTCTCGGTGAGGGGTTGCCGAACTGGGTTGCCTACGACGAGCGGGGGCTACTGGGGTTGGCGTTCCATCCCGACTTCGGAAGCAATGGCCGCTTCTATGTTCGGTACAGCGCGCCGACCGACGAGGAGGCCCTCGACCACTACGAGCGGCTCTCTGAGTTCCAGGCGACCGACGACGGGCGGGTGGCCGACCCCGACAGCGAGCGCATCCTCTTGGAGATGCCGTGGGAGCGCCCGCTCCATCAAGCAGGCACCCTAGAGTTCGGCCCCGACGGCTATCTGTACGGCGCGCTCGGCGACGGCCTGAACCCCTTCAACGGTCAAGACCTCATGACGCTCAAAGGCTGCATCATCAGAATCGATGTCGACAGCCGAACCGACGATCTCCCCTACGGTATCCCTGAGGATAACCCACTTGTCGGTGCCGAGGGTCGCAACGAACTGTACGCCTGGGGGCTCCGAAACCCCTGGAAGATGGCGTTCAGCGGCGATCAGCTGATCGCCGGTGACGTGGGACAGGCTATGTGGGAAGAGGTCAACGTCATCGAAGCGGGGGCCAACTACGGCTGGCCGCTCAAGGAGGCCACCTACTGTCACGACCCCCAGCTTGGTATCAGTACTGGCGGCGACTGTCTCGTCGAATCCGACCGTGGCGAACCGCTCGTCGACCCCGTCTTGGAGTTCCCACATTTCGACGAGGCGGGCGATGCGGTCGGCTTCGCGGTCATCGGCGGCCACATCCACACCGGCTCGGTCGCGGGGCTCGGCGACAGATATCTGTTCGGCATCTTCACTAGTTCATTCAGCACGGCGTCGGGTCGACTCATCGCAGCGACGCCACAGGAGTCGGGCCAGTGGCCGATGGAAGAGATTCAGGTTGAGGGCGGCCTCGACATCCAAGTGCTTTCGCTGGGCCAGGATGGCTCGGACAGTTACGTGCTGGGAACGCGGGCGGCACTCTCGGAGGATCCCCTGTCCCGACAGGAGGGTGTCGTCTACCGGCTCACCGAGTAGCTTCTATCCGCGTACGTTCCGCACGTTCTCGATGATCTTCACCCGGAGCGGCGGGGCTGCGAGGACGCCGCCGCCGTAGACGACTGCTGCGACGCCGACCACTGCAATGAGTGCCAAGGGTGTGTCAACCGAGAGCAGTCGGGTGATTCCGACCAACACAACGCCCATCGCGGCAGCCGCGAGAACGGTCCAGCCGACATCCCGAACCGGGAACCGAACCGGAGTGAGTCGACCGAGATAGAGCCCCAGTATCACCGTGTTGGCGAAGACTGAGACAAGGGTTGCCACAGCCGCACCGATCAGCCCGTAGCGGGGAACCAACAGGACATTCAACACGATGTTCATCGACAGCGAGACCACGGTGGCGATGGCTCCGTACTTGGGTCGATCGAACGCCTGAATCGCCTTGTCGAAGACGAGGTTCACCGCCTGGGGGAGCTTCTCGATCATGAGGACAAGAAACGCGGCCGCGGCGATGGTGTACTCCAAGCCGAAAATAACGCCCAGGATCTCCCGGCCGATCACGGCGACGCCGACCACCGAGGGAATGATAAGCAACAGTGAGACGGTCATCGCATCCGAAACAAGGTTCTGCACCTTCTCGACCGCACCATCAGCTTGCCATGCCGACAACTGCGGAAACAGCGCGCGTGCAAAGACGGTACTGAACATGATCGCGGTCGTCGTCAGTCGCCACGCCAGTTCGTAGGCCCCGACAGCGGCCTGTGAGAGGAAAAAGCCGATAACGATGACATCCATCCAGTTGTAGACGTGTCCGCCCAGTCCCCAGATCCCGTTGAACTTCGCGTAGTCGTACAGCGACCGGAGATGGCGTCGACCGGGGCGGGCCAGCGGCGTCGACAGCCGAAGTGTCCCACCGATGAGCAGGACGGTGTAGCTTACCAGCAGCGCGTAGACCATTGCCTGGACACCGTAGCCATACTGCAGGAGCGCGACGGCCACGGTCACAAATGTGAGGCTGCGCAGGAAATGTAGGACGGCGGTCTGAGCCACCCGTAGCTCCCCTTGGAGGACGTGAATGACCAGCATCGACAGCTCAAAGGCGACAACAACGCCGATCAGTTCGAACGCGAGGTCGACACCGATGTAGCCCGCCAGCGGTTCGCGAACCGCGAGAACGAGACCTGAGACGACGAGGATCAATAGCAGCTTCAACACGACTGCCGCGCCGAACATCTGGGCCGGATCGTCGCCCGCGCTGATCCGTTTTTCGACGGCTCCCCGCAGCCCAAAGTCGACGACGGTCGCCATCGTGTACAGGGTCGCCTCAAACAGAAAGAAAATGCCGAGCAGCGTCGCTCCAAGTTCGCGGGCGAAATACACCGTCCCAAAGAACCCAAGTGCCGTGTTCAGCAGTTCAACGCCGAAAAGCAGCGAACTCGCGCGAGCGAGGTTCATCGTTCGCCGGAGCGGCGGCGGTGCGAGGGATCCGCGACGACGCCCACTCATCTACAGCAGCCCTACCGTTTCGTACCACGCGATGGTTTCGCTGAGGGCGGCCTGCCAGGGGCGTTGGTCGACCGGGGCCTGCTCGGTGAGATCAGCTCTAACGGTTCCGAAATCGCCCCGTTCGAGGAACCCCTCGCCCGGAACTGGCGAGATCCCGATCCGGTACAGCAGATCCATCGCGGGCTTGACGCCCCACCGGATCGCGCTGTAAGGGACTGTCACTACGCGGCAGTTGCCCGGCGTGTGGTGGGCGATTGTTTTGAGAACCTGCTTGTTGGTGAGGTTCGGCCCGGTGACGAGCTGTCGACCGGTCGTCTCACCATCGAGACAGGAGGTGATAGTGCCGACGACATCGTCGACGTGGACAATATTGTACTTCGCATCGGTGTACAGCGGCGGAACCAACAGGCGATTGGTAGCGATGGGACGGATATGCTCGTAGCGTGTCAGCCGGTAGTCGCGTGGGCCGAAGATGTAGGTCGGGTAGATGGCCGCCACCGCAAACGGGTGATCCCGACCGAACAGCAGTTCCTCGGAGGCGAGTTTTGACTGCTGGTAGGCCGACCCGGCGTCGGCGGGGATCTCCGGATGGGCTCCGATCGTACTGAGGAAGACGAACCGCTGGATTCCGGCGTCGGCTGCGGCCGCAACGAGTCGTTCGGTTCCTGCCGTGTTAGTGCTCGACATCGCTCCGGTGTCGTAGACGGCCGCCGCAAGGTGGACGACGCTGTCGACATCCGCCAGCGCGGCGGCCAACGAGTCGGGGTTCGAGAGGTCGGCCTCAACGGTGTCGACGCCATCGGGCAGTCGCGTCGTCGTGGAGGCTGGCCGAACCATGGCGACCGGCTCGTGGTCGGTGTCAGCCAGAGCCGCCAGCAGATTCAGCCCGATGAAGCCCGTGGCACCGGTCACGAGAACCCTCATTGTTCGCCCTCCATGTTTCGGTCGGCCTCGGTATTTCGGTCGACCTCCCGGTCGACACCGCTGTGGGCGTACACCGAATCAATGACCTCCGCGACCGCGACACCGCGGTCGACCGGTGCTGCGGTGTCGGGATCGCCCGCCACGGCGTGGTCGGCGAAATCGTGGATGCGGGCAGTGTGGGCGTCCTCATCGCTGGCCGGAAAGAGGGTTGCGATGCCGATATCCACGAGAGGGAGCGCGCCCTGCTGGAACTCGAAGGGACGGCCGTGAACCTCCCCCTGCAACGTTTTCGAATCGAGTTCCAGCCAGCCCTCGGTGCCGACGACGAGGACGCGACTGACGCCGTCGGTCTGTGTCCATGTCGCCGAGAGATCAACCGGGACGCCGTCGAAGTCAAGCGAGACGTGGGCAACGTCTTCGACAGCCCGATCCCGGAGGTAGCGCACGCTGGCGTCGGTCACCTCAGGTGAGTGATCAAACAACTCAATCAGTACGTCCAGAGAGTGGGGAAACAGGTCGCGGGCGACGCCCCCGCCCGAGAGCGTGGGGTTGTAGTACCAGCCCTGGGAGGGCGGTGCCGAGTGATGGGCAACGGTGATCTCGACGATATCGCCGAGCAGGTCGTTCGACAGGAGCTTCAGGGCGCGCTCGTAGTTTCGGTAGTAGCGGTGGAGATAGCCGACCTGTGTGACGACCTCGGCGTCGGCCGCCGCGGCGGCCATTTGCTTCGCGCTTGCGGCGGTCAGTGCCAGTGGTTTCTCACAGAGGACGTGACAGCCGGCGTCGACGGCGGCCAGAAAGATCTCCTCGTGTGTGCTGGGTGGGGTGCAGATGCTCACGATGTCGAGGTCGTGGGCCGCGAGCAGCGACCCGATGTCGGCGTAGCCCGGCACCGAGAGTTCCTCCTCGACGGTCGACCGGCGGCTGTCGTCGCGTTCGGCGAAGGCGACGACGCGGGTTCGGGGATGGGAGGTAAACGCCGGCACATGGTAGTCGGTGGCCATCCATCCGGCCCCGACGACCCCGACGGTCAGTGTAGTCATACATCCTTTCTTACCTGTCTCGGCATAAACCCATCTAGGCGACGGCATGAATCGGGTGTGGAGGATCGCTTCGACGAATCAATCGGTTGTCTCAATCGGAACCGTTTGGAGCGTCGCTGCGGCCTGCGGCTCGCTCAACTGCTCGCAGGCGATTTCTTTCGAAAGCCATCGGGAATCCGTGTGTTCGTCGCTCAAGGTCACGTCCGACCCCTCGGTCGTGCAGTGGTAGTACACCGCAAACCGGTCGTTCTCCGCTGTGTTCTGCCACGACGTGGCCTCAAGCGGTCGACGAACCGTAACCGCCAGCCCAGTCTCCTCACGAACCTCCCGCTGGAGACAGTCCGTTACGGCTTCGCCACGGTGGATCCGACCACCAGGGAGCTCCCAGCCACCGTCGTTTGACCGACGAATGAGGAGAATCCGATCATCAGGCCGACAGACGACACCGCGAATACTTATCGTTGCTTCGAGGAACTGCTTGTTCATACGAATCGGTAGACGGACGCCGGTGTCAGTGTATCGATTACTGATACATTATAGAAATTGTGATACGTTATAGATGGTCTGTTCGGATGGTTTGGACGATCAACCCGAATTAGTCGACGTGTGAGTGGAACGGTCAATCGGTTCAGTCCTACAGTCAACGATCCCGGGTAACGACTTCTCCCGGTGTGGTGGCCGCCCCGGGGGACAGCGTGAGGCCAGCGTTGAGACTGGTGTTGATCCCGGTTTTTGCCCCGGCTCCGAGGACGACACCGAACTTCCGCCGCCCGGTCGAGACGCGCTCGCCTTTTACCGTGAGTTGCACCGGCTGGCCGTCGTGGCGGAGGTTTGCGATCTTCGTCCCGGCACCAAGGTTGGTGTCACACCCCAGAATACTGTCACCAACATACGAGAGGTGACCGACGGTTGCTCCAGCCATGAGGACGCTGTTTTTAACCTCGACGGCGTGTCCGACCTTCGCGTCGGGGCCGACGTAGGTGGTGCCACGGATGTATGCGTTCGGGCCAACAGTTGCACCCGTGTCGATATAGGCAGGCCCATCGATGACGACGCCGGATCGAACCGTCGCACCGGGCGCGACGTGGACGTTTCCGGAAAGCGTTGCATCGTCGTCGACCGTTCCCTCGATCGTCGGCTCGACCTCGGGCGTTTTCCACTCGTTGGCCGCCAGCAGATCCCATGGCCGACCGACATCGAGCCAGCGGTCGAAACTGACCGGCGTGACATCAAAGGTTTCACACACCCGCAGGAGGACATCCGTGAACTCCAGTTCCCCGCGCTCGCTTTCGGGCACGTCGAGCCACTGTTGAACCTCGGTCGGAAGGGCATACCCACCGGCATTAATCAGATTCGACTCAGGGTCGGTTGGCTTCTCGACGACGTCGGTAACTCGGCCGTCAGTAACCGTGAGGACACCGTACGAGCTGGGATTATCGACGCGGAAGGAGCCGACTGCCGGTGTCGACGCATAGAGTTTTGCCAACGAGGCCTCATCGTACAGCGAGTCGCCATTGAGGACGACAAACGGCTCCGGGTCGAGAGCGTCGAGCGCGGCGGCCACGGCGTCGGCGGTTCCACGCTGTTCGGTCTGGGTGACGTACTCGACGGGCACACCGTCGACCGTCTCCCCGATAGCCTCCTCGACAGCTGACGTGTGAGGGTTGACAACGATGATAAACCGCGAGGCACCGGCCGCCGCAGCCCCGGAGAGCGCGTGCCCGATCAGCGGTCGACCAGCGACCGGGAGCGTTGGTTTCGGCTGTGTCTCAGTGAGCGGCCGCATACGCGTTCCCGACCCGGCAGCGAGTACAACGGTTTGCATAGGTTCAGCTTGCGACGGGTGCACATATCAATTGTGCTGTATACGCGAAAAGCAGTAGGAGGCTTACTCACCGGGGGCCATGCCGTACGGTTCGCCGCGGCGCATGCTCTCGGCGAGCAGCACGTACGTCGCCTGACTCCAGAGTAGATTCGCGTTCCAGCGCGGCCGACCCGCTCCGTCGACGCGTTCGGGCAGCAGGTTTGCACTCGTCACCCACTCAGGGGCGTGGTGGTAGACAAAATCGGAGACCGCGTCTGTGTCGTGGCCGCTCTGCCAGCGAACCATGTCGGCGTAGGCCTCACAGATTGGCCAGCCGCCGTCCTCATCGACACCGGTCGGCGTGTAGTCGTCGCCGGGATACCGCCCCAGACACGGGCTTCGTTTGGCCCGCCAGGCAGTGTTGTCGGCGTGTTTAACCGTCGACAGCATCGTCTCGTCGTCGGCAGCAACGACGTTCCAGGGCCAGTAGGCCATGAACGCAGCCCCGTCCGGACGCTGATCGGGCGGCGGCGAGTCCGCGTACTCGGGGTTGCTCGCGGTGACATAGTGAGAACCCAACAGTCCGTTTTCCTCGAAACAGTACTCCTTGAAGTTACTCGTCCACGTGTTGGCGCGCTCACGACACCGATCGGCGTAGGCGTCGTCGCCGGCCGCCGAGGCGAGTTCGGCCATCGATCGGAGGCCAGCGATCGCCGCAGCTGACCCCTCGGTGGAGTGGCCCCAGATCTCCTCCCAAGGGTCTTGATGGGCTTTCGGGAACCCGTTTTCCTCCCATGACAGCAGGAAGTCGGCCGCTCGTCGACTCATGTGGTAGTGGGCCTCCAGCAGCGCGTCGTCGCCGGTCTCCTCGTAAAGGAGCCAGTGGGCGTAGATCGGCCCGCCGACCTGATCGAGCTGGAGATCCTGCCAGTGATCGCTTCCGTCGGTATAGTAGTTCTGCCACCACGTGCCGTAGCGGTCGATCCCCCGTTCGTCGGTCGTGTGGCTCGTGATTTGGGCGTGGTTAAGCCAGTCCAAGGCGCGGCGGGCCTCGGGAGTTGCGTCGACCGCCGACAATGCCTGCACCATGATAACGAGATCCCGTGGCCAGATGTGGCGATAGGAGGACTGTTCGGGTTTGAACGCGCCAGCGATAATCCCACCACGGCGATCCTGGGCGCATTTCATACTCATCACCGAGAGTTCGTACAGCTTCCGGGCGGTGGCGTCGTCCGGTGACGACAGTGAGATGTTTTCACACCACGCCTTCCAGAACGCCACGAAAGTGGCTCGTTCGCGCTCGTAGCCAGCATACAGCGGCCAACGGGCATTGTCGACGGCCTCCTGTTCGCTGGTGCCGAACCCGATGCCGGTCGTCCACCGGACGTCGGTGTCCCGTCCGGCGTGGAGCCCGATGGCGGTGTCGACTTTCCCCTCCTTGTGGGTTGTCTCGGTGAGACCGCCGGCTCCGTCGAGATAGAGATCCTGCCACGCGCTGCGGTCGGGCCCCGAGGCGACGCCTTGAACACCGATCCGCTGGCCATCGAAGGTGGTTTGGCCCGTCTCGGGGTTGCGTTGGGCGAGCGCGAGATACCGGTTCCCGTCGTGGGCAACGATGAAATCGTAGCCGGCGGTGTGTCGATACGTTGCCTCTTCGATGTCGTCGCCACTTCGGACATCGTCCATGCCGAGGCTGGCCAGCGTAAACAGCGAGTGACCCCGCTCGTCGGCAAAACGGACGTGGTTGTCGATCAGGAGTGCTGGCGTGTTGGGGCTGACAAGCACTCGTTGATCGAGGGTTGCGGCCTCACCGTCGGGAAACCTGAAACTGTTGTGGATTTCGATTTCGGGAACACGGCTCGAACTGTAACCGACAGTGCTTGCGACAGCGTCGTTACGGACATCCAGCGTCGCGCCCGAGTCGCTTCGACGCAGCAACACGTGCAGGTCGTAGAGCTGTTCGACATCGAGTCGAAACGCCGAAATCTCCTCAATGAGTGCCCCGTTCCACGCCCGGTGGTTGGTTCCGGGGTATTTGTTGACCGCCGCAAGCACATTGCGGCCGCCGCCGAATGGAGCACTCACAATAGCGTCTTTGTCGCTTGGGCGAGGAGCCAATGAACGCTTTGCACCAGTCACTGCCATCTCTCCCAGCGGGCACCATCCAGCCACTTAAAATGGATCATCATCGTTTGCAACACTTGACCACTCAAAAAACGTTCCGGTGAACTATCTTTCTGCTCGTTGACTCTTGTCCATGCTCTTCAGCCACTTTCGCCCATCGTCATCTAGCGATCTTCGACTGTCGACTGACTCCGTGATCGAGCAGCGTCTCTGCTATAACGGCTCAATCATCAGGATAGTGTTATACGGCTCTGATCAGTAGCATGTCCAGACCAGGGGAACGGACATGCCAACCTTATTTTGCCATCACACTCACACCTTGGATTCGAACCACGCCGAACGCGAGGTCAGGGGCCACACGAACGGCATCCACCACGGGGATTACGTGTCGATGGTGGGGGCTGCTCCACCGAACCTCAATCTGATATTCACCCGAACCGAACACTGGCAGGCCACTCCCGCTCGGTTTGACCGGTTGGCCGAGCGTGTCTCCGACCGCGGGGGCTCAGTCGACCGGTTCGACTCCCACGTCGTCTTCACCGTAGCTGGCAGCCGTGGGGCGGTTATCAACGGGATTGAGACCTCTTTGGAGACCGACACCAGCCACGTCACCGTCTGCGGGCTGCCTATCGAGGAGCGTCCAGCCGCCCGAGCCTGCTCGCTTGATGAGCTGTGTGATCTCGGCCGCGAGGCCGCCTGGGTAGCTCCGGCCCACCCGCGGTTTCCGACACTCGGCTTTCCTGATCGGCGACTCCGGGCGTTTCTCGACCGCGTCGACAGCGAACCGTTCGATGTCGCACTCGGTTTCACGACCGGCTATCCGGCCCTGCTGAACGCCCTCGCTCGTGGGAGACACACCGCCACCCCGATCAAGGCCTACGCGCGTGAGTACGATGTTCCGTTGCTGCCGGAGCTGGACTGGCATGCTGCCCTCCCACGAGCCCCATCTGGCTTCGGCGTCGTCAACGACGAGGCGTTTGCCGCTCTTGCTGACGGGCAGATACCGACCGCCCAGCTGCTCGCTGCGAGGCTTCTAAAAACGGGCCGACGGCCCGCCGGTGTGACATGGCCCGATTTCGTTCAGACGTTCCCCGGGGCAGTTCCGGCACCGCTTCGGTCGCGGGTCGGTGGAACAGTGCCAACTGCGGATCGGCTTCAGGCCCTCCGAGATCAAACGATTGGTGCACTGTTCGCCCATCCGTTTTGGAAGACATTCTGTACACCCTCGAAGTGAGATAGTGAGACCGTCACAAACCAACACCAATCAGTCGGATGGGGGTTTATATTCGGTGCCCTCGCGTCATACACCAATGACGCAAAGAGAGTATTTCGGAACCAGTGGTATTAGAGGGCCTGTCGGCACGGCTGTCGACGCCAAGTTGGCTCTCGAAGTCGGCCGCGCGGTGGCAGCCGAGACCGACCGGGTAGTCGTCGGGCGGGACGCCCGCACCAGCGGGCCGATGCTCGTCGGCTCACTGACCGCGGGTCTGATCGAGTGTGGAACCGACGTAGTCGACATCGGCCTCGCGTCGACGCCGACAATTGCCCGGGGGGTCGCCACACAGGACGCCGATGCCGGAATCGCAGTGACTGCCTCGCACAACCCGCCACAAGACAACGGGCTCAAACTCTGGCAACCCTCCGGACAGGCCTTCGACCAGTCCCGGGAAGATCGCCTCGAAGACCGGCTTCGAACGGAAGATTTCGACCGCCAGCCCTGGGACAGCCTCGGGCAACGATCCTCGTGGAGTGGCGCGCAGGCGAGCCATGTCGACGCCATACGCGAGGCCGTGGAGCTTCCCGAATCAGCGTCGCTTTCGGTCGTGGTCGACCTCGGCAACGGGGCTGGTGGCGTCAGCGTCGAAGCCCTCCAAGAGATCGGCTGCTCGGTCGAAACACTCAACGCCCAGCCCGACGGCCGGTTTCCGGGTCGCCCCAGCGAGCCGACCGCTGAGAACTGTTCGACGCTCGCGGCGACTGTCGCGGCGACCGACGCTGATCTTGGGATCGCCCACGATGGAGATGCCGACCGCATGATGGCTGTCACTGGCGATGGCGAGTTCGTTCCCGGAGACGTTTTGTTGGGGCTGTTCGCCCGAAACGCTGCCGGAGCCGGTGACCGTGTTGCAGTCCCCGTCGATACCAGCCTGCTGGTCGCAGATACGCTCGAAGCCGTCGGTGCTGAGGTCGTGTTGACCCGCGTCGGTGACGTGTTCGTGGCCGAACGGGCCAGTGAGGAAGGAGTTGTCTTCGGTGGGGAGCCGAGTGGGGCTTGGATCTTCCCCGAGGATACACTCTGTCCTGACGGGCCGCTGGCGGCCGCGAAGCTGGTCGAGCTTGTCGCCGAGGCAGGCCCGCTCGCCGAGCAGGTCGACAGTATCACGCGGTATCCGACCCGCCGGACGACTCTCGAAATCACCGACAAGACAGCAGTCATGGAGCAAGTCACCGCTGCGGTGACAGCTGAGTACGAGTCGGTCGACACCCTCGATGGCGTCCGAGTCGACCTCGGAGACGCCTGGTTTCTCCTGCGTGCGAGTGGAACCGAGCCGCGTATCCGTGTGACCGCCGAGGCCAGAGATCCACAGCGGGCGGATGCTGTCTTCGAGACCGCCCGCAAGCTGGTCGAAAAACACGTCTGAGCTGCCTGATCTCTCACTGAACGGCTCTGGTGAATCGGTTGAAAGCGTCGGTTTTGACCGTCAGAATAGTGGCATGAAGCGGGCAACCGCGGATGATCCATCTGACGATACACCACCGCCATGTTTTGCTACCAGATCAGACAGCAACCCCTGTATTGGTCGGATACAACATCGGCCGCCAACTGCGGGCCCCAGCGAGACACAGCCGCAGCAACCCGGTCGATCCGAGCTATCATTTCTCATGGGGGATTTACATAGCTCCGGCTCATCCCTTCGAGTGCAATGGCAAACGGTACGGTTGACTTCTTCAACGACACTGGCGGCTACGGCTTCATTGATACTGACGATGCTGACGACGACGTGTTCTTCCACATGGAAGACGTTGGTGGCCCGGATCTCGAAGAGGGCCAGGACGTCGAGTTTGACATCGAAGAGTCCCCGAAGGGTCCGCGAGCGACGAACCTCGAGCGCCTGTAAGGTAGCTCTCCATCGAGCGGCAACGAGCGTCGCGGCATCGACGCGATCCGATTTTTCGGATTTCTCACAGGTATAGCGGTGCGACCGCCCGGAAGGGCGTCAGGTTGATACCCTCGGAAACCGAACTATCGGTACCGAATGCGGCGTGAACACTTCGACCTCGACGTGCGAAACCTCGATTGGGTGGACGCTGACGGCGAGCCCGAGCAGCCGATCGCGCGGATCGACTTCTCCGGGCCGGCCGAGGAGCTGATCGACCGACTGACCGGTGCCGACGGGACAGCCCTCGACAGCGAGGCGATCGATGTCGCCTTCCGGCTCCGAGACCCCTTCGACGACGCCGACGAAACCACCGGCGTCGTCGCCGTCACCAACCGACTAACCGGCGAGTTCATCTTCGAGACCAACGAGGACGCCGAGGATGTCTTTGAGTTTATCCATGCGGCCCGGGAGTACGGCAAATCAACCGACGCGACCGAGAGCCGCTACCGGATCCGGCTCTCGCTTGCCGACGGGAAGACGATGACCTACGACAAGGGAACATTCCTCGTCTACGACGACGAGGGTGAGCTCCTGCGGAGTCAGAGTCTGATCCCCTCCGGCGTCGAGCTGTAGGGACAAACCAATAGACAGTTAGCGGGCTCGCTCCAACGACCGCCTGTGCGAAACGTCACCGACCGGACGAGTAATCCCTTCGGCCTTGATCCACCCTGCGAGCAGTTTGTCCCCGGCTACGGGGATGCGAACGCTGATTTTCACGTGATCGGCGACCATCCAGGGAGCCACGGCGGGGTCGACACCGGCGTTCCGTTTACCGAGACGGCGGGTTCCAAGGCCCTCCAATCGGTGTTGCAGGCCAGCGGGCTGCTTGCGACGACCGGCGATCGGCCGACGGTCAACGCAACGTATCTCTCCTATCTCCATCTCTGTGTCCCCCCGGCCGACCGCGAGCCGACCGACGACGAGTACGCCGACATGGAGCCGTTTTTCGATGCCGAGCTGCGGGCGATCGCCGCTCACGTGCTGTTGCCGGTCGGCGAGCACGCGACCCGACACATCTTCGAAACCTGTACCGCCCGCCCGTGGACGCCGACAACTGAGATGGCCGACCTCCATGCGACGGAGATCCGCGGCAGCGGCTGGCTTGTGGTGCCGATCGCCGAACCCGCCGACTGGGGGGCCGACGACGCCGCGGCGTTGGAAGCCGCACTGAAGCAGCTGCAAGCGACAGACTTCCGTCGGGAGAGTGATCTCGGTCGGTTCATCGCCGGAAGCGATCCCTACTACGTGCGGTAGTCGGCGGACGAACGGTCGTTGTAGGGGGCCCAAATACAATGATTGACTATATATAGGTATTTTAGTTTCTTTTCACACAGAGTTGCGCACCGAGCTGGCGATATTTATCCCGTCAAAAGCCTTTTTCCGCCCATCCGTACAATCATTTTTCGGCGAACTGGCGTTGACGCGTCAGTGTCGCCGACACGCTGTGGACTAGTGCTCCCACAGTGGCTTGGTCAGTCAGACGGCCCCTTGTGGGCCGTTTTTACCGGGTCGCTTGTGGGGTTGGTGTTGACGAACCACGCTGGTGGGGTTGGTGTCGACAACCCGCAACCGATCGCCCGCTCGGCGCGGGA
Source organism: Halonotius roseus (assembly GCF_006861655.1). Classification (GTDB taxonomy): domain Archaea; phylum Halobacteriota; class Halobacteria; order Halobacteriales; family Haloferacaceae; genus Halonotius; species Halonotius roseus. Next base: position 917,319 of record NZ_SESI01000001.1, read on the forward strand.
GGTGCTCGTTTTCGACAACGAAAGCGTAAAACGGTGACCGCCCAAACGACGCGCATGGAACTGCGTGTTATCGAGAAAACCGACACGGAGCTGCGGATCGAGATCGCCGGCGAGGGCCATACATTCATGAACGTCCTGAAGGGCGAACTCCTTGAGACCGATGGCGTCGCCGCGGCGACCTACAACATGAACCCCGAACAGTCTGGCGGCCAGACCGAACCCGTACTGTCGATCACGACCGAAGACGACCGCGACCCGCTGGACGCCTTGGCCGACGGCGCGACCGCGGTTCGGGAGACAACCGACGCGTTCAAAGACGCCTTCGAGGCGGCGGCGTAACAGAAACTACTGCCGGATTGGAAGTCCTTTGTCGGCGAGATACGCCTTTGTGTCGGCGATGCTGTACTCATCAAAGTGGAAGATCGAGGCCGCCAGCCCGGCGTCCGCGCCGGCCTCGACGAAGACTTCTTCCATATCCTCCGGGCCGCCGCAGCCCGAGGAGGCGATCACCGGCGTCGAGACGTTGTCGCAAACGGCCTTCGTCAGCGGGATATCGTAGCCGTCCTTGGTGCCGTCAGCATCGATGGAGTTGACGAACAGCTCGCCCGCACCGCGCTGTTCGGCCTCTTTCGCCCACGAGATCACATCGCGGCCGGTGCCCTCGCGGCCACCTTTGACGGTGCATTCGAACCAGACCTCCTCGCCATCGACGGTGACGTAATGCTCGCCCTCGTCGTCGGAGCGGCGGCGAGCGTCGACGGAGATGACGATACACTGGCTGCCGAAGGCCTCCGCACCCTCGGTGATGAGTTCCGGGCGTTCGAGCGCGCCGGTGTTGATCGAGACTTTGTCCGCCCCAGCGCGCAGCGTTTCCTTGATGTCGTCTTTCGTTCGAATTCCCCCACCGACAGTAAGCGGGATGAAACACTCGTCGGCGACCGCCGAGACCGTTTCAAGCATGGTTTCCCGGCCCTCGGCGGAGGCGGTGATATCGAGGAAGGCGAACTCGTCGGCCCCGGATTCGTTGTAGGCTTTCGCCATCTCGACGGGGTCGCCGGTATACTTCAGATCCTCGAAGTTGACCCCAGTGTAGACCGCGGCGTTGCCGTCGTCGTCGAGGTCGACGTCGATACAGGGAATGATTCGTTTTGTGAGCGTCATCTGATATCTGTCTGTACACAACTCCGGGGTTTCACCGTTTCGACCGGTCAGCTATTCGCCCCATCTGCTCGCAATTTACTGCCATGGTTATCACAATACTGTCGGGCGAACCGCTGCCAGTTCGCTTTGAGATGCGCCTCGGCGTCAACCCAGTCGTCGATCCCCGTGTCGAATTGCTTGATGTCGGCACCCAGTTCGCGGTAGTAGCGGTCGATATGGATCCGGCCCGCGTCGTGCGGTGCGGTGTCGATCTTCGCTACTTCGATACGGCGTCCGTCTCGGCGTCGAAAAAAGAGGATTACCGCAAACGACTCGACAGTGTTGAGACTGGGGTCGGCACGAACGCCGATACTGAACACGCGTCCCCGAATCTTCGGTGCCAGATTGTAGGTGTAGGCGAACTCCGAGTACGACATCGGTTCCACCGATTCCCCACGAACTCTGCGCTGGATGGGTGATAAAACTCCGCCCGATACCGCGCGAGCAGCGGTCAAAGCGATTCACACGAAGGTTTATACAATTGAGGTTGTAACTCAATAGTACGAGAAACAACAATGGCACAGCGAACCCCCGACTTCCAACCGAGCGACGAGGAACGGGTCGAGCGTCGATCCGCGATGGCCCGCGCGCTCGCACGCGGCGGGATGGAGGGCGCACACGTCATCAGCATCGAAACAGCCCGTGAGGTGTTGACGCCAAAGCGGTTCGAGATCATCGACTATCTCCGCGATGGCGATGCTGTCGACTCGGTCAAATCGCTGGCCGATCGGCTCAACCGCGATCACGGACAGGTGAGCCGCGACCTGGGTGTTCTCGCTGAACACGGGATTATCGAGTACGACACGGATGGTCGGGCCAAACAGCCGAAACTGGCGGCGGAGCATCTGGTCGTCGAACCGCTCGTCTGACCCGCGCGGCAGTATTGGTTGTCTGAACTGCTCGCCAAAATCGCCCGCTCGCGTTAGTCGTCGCGGTTGTGGAACGCCGCGGCCGCCAGCAGCGGGAACACCAGCGTCGCCTCGGCTTCGATCTGGGTGTAGTTTGTCTCCTGTTCCTTGATCTTCCCCCAGGAGACGGCTTCGTCCGGCGGCGCGCCCGACAGCGAGCCGTCGCCCTCCATCCCCGTCGAGATGTAGACCACGTAGTCCGCGCCGCCGCGGAAGAGGTTCGTCATGATCGCGTGGTGTTTTGGGACGCCGTCGCCAACGGCGATCAGGCCGGTCGTGTCGGCCAGCAGGCCCTGCTCGATGAGCTTGTCGTAGTCGTCGAGGATCTCGATGCCGATGTCGACATCGTTGGCCTGCTTGTAGTAGTAGAGGAAGTTGCCGACCTCGGCGTCGGTCAGCGCGGGACAGTAGACGGGCACATCGTGGTCGGCGGCCTGTTTCAGCACCGAATCCTCGTCGTCGAGCCGCTCGCCCAGCTCGCGGGCGAACTCGGTCGGCGTGCGCACCTGCTCGTCGGCGAAGAAGTCATCAAAGAAATCATACAGGTACTGTTCGAGCCAGACGTAGCGATCCGAGGGGACGTAGAGGTTGCCCAAGCGGTTGATCCCCTGTTCGCGGAGTTCGGCCTCGTCGGCCTCCCACTCGCCCATCTTGAACGGGCGGGCGCTCTTGATCACGTCCTCGGTCAGCGAGCCGGAGGTCGTGATCAACACGTCGACGTAGCCCTCGCGGATCAGCGAGGCGACGACCTCGCGCAGCCCCGAGGAGATAATGTTGGAGGTGCAGGTGAGGTAGATCGTCGCGTCGTCGTCCTGCATCTTCTTGCTGATCTCGATGCCCTCCGCGAGATGGGTCGCCTGAAAGCCGGTCGTCGCGTAGCTGTCCAGTAGGTCGTCGAAATCGAACTCGCCGCGGAAATCGTAGCCGCGCACGTCGGCGGTGTCGGGCTCGTTGTCGCTGCCCGGCACGACGTGGTCGTGGGTTTCCTCCGCTGTGTCGTTGCTCATGGGTGAGCGTTGGGCTACGGGGGTTTGAACGAATCGGGTTCGAGCGATGAATACCACTCGCGCGGCGAAAAACAGCAGCTACTCGTCTTCGAGAGCGTCGTAGATGTCTCGGTTCGCTTCCCGGTCAGCCGCCGCAACTCGCTGGACGAGTTCGTGGCGAATATCGTCCATCACCTCCTCAAGCGGCGACGACGGTTCTGCGGGATCGTCAGTTGACATAGCTAAAATACCGCGTTGGGTGCTGTTAATCGTTCGGGTCAGATGAGCCACCGGTCAGTTGATCGATCCCGTACTCAATGAGATCGTCTCGCCAGTCTGCGATCTCGCCGCCCAAATCCAGTTGTTCAGTGTGAGACCGGAGATAGCTGATCGTTTCCTCCTCATCGACAGCCTGTTCATCGGTTCCGAACCGTTTCAGAATCGTTCTAACTTCCGCATCGTAGGCAAATCGGTATCCGTTGATGAAATAGAACACGACAGTCGTGTTCAGCGCGGTGCGCTTGTTACCATCGACGAACGGGTGATTAGCGACCAGCAGCCGCATGAGATGAAATGACTTCTCGTGAATCGTCTCCGGCGAGGTGTCGAAATGGCCGTCCTCAATGTAGTTCAGCGCGAACTCGATGTCGCCACGGGCCTGAATACCCGCATGCGTATCCGCATATTCGGTAACGATGGCGTCGTGGATAGCGACCACATCAGCAACTGAGGGATACCACACCGAGGCGGACATTTAGTATCTCATCTCTGGGGAGTCCGTGTAACGTTTGCTGTGCCAGCACCGACGAAACGGTGACACAATAGCGACGACGACTGCCTACTCCAGCCAGTAAAGCCGCCCTCCCTACGGCCGCAGATTGAAGGCTTCGGCAATTCTCCTATGGCTCTGCGTGGGCAGTATCCCGAGTCCCGTCGTGATCGAACGGGAGACTGATCAGGATTTCCTCGTAGGGAAAGGTCGGCTGTTTCGCCCGCCCGCTCGTCTCGAAGTGAATCACGCCGAGCCGTTCGAGTTCGGAGAGTTCCTCGTGGACGTTTTTCACGTCGCGGTCGACGAGCCGCGCGGTCTCACGGATGCTCTCGGGGGCGGCGTCGGCGATGGTTTCGAGCAACGCCATCGTGCGCGGATTGAACGTCTCGAACAGCAGGTCGGAACTCTCGAAGGCGAACCTGTCGGGGTCGTCGACTCCGTCGCCACGGCGCAGCCGCTCGATTGCCTCGCGGCCGTCGCGGTAGAGGTCGTCGTCGGACTGTACCGTGACGAGCAGCGTGTCGGCCGTCGTGGTGTCGTCGAAAGCGTCGGATAGTGTCATGGTATCACCGTTGGAACCTCACGGATCGATTCGGGCTTTCGGGATTTCGTTCCAGAACCGGTCGTACAGTTCGACCATGCCGGGAAACTGGATCGTCGTTGGCGCGGGATCGGGCGCAACGTGGAGTTCGTGGCCCTTGGTGTCCTCGTGGGCGTTATCGTACCGCCGGATCGTTCCGTCGTCGAGCGTTGGCCCATCGATGGCATCGGTAGCGACCGCACCGTAGTGGAGCGCATATCGCCACCCCGAAGGGTACGCGTCGGCCGCAGTTCGGCGGATCATCAGCCGGATGAACGTCCCGTCTGCGTACCGCTTTCGGAATGTGAACCCATCTAACTCGTCGTCCGTGAGGCCCATCCTCGACTGTTGGTTTGTGAGCCATCAGTGTAAATTTGTTGGTTCGCTCACCAACAGTCGCCGCAGGCTGCGCGTTATTTCAGCCGATAGATCCGCGCTTCCCACGGCCGCAGATCAAAGGCTTCGGCGTCGACATCGGTCGCGCGCTCGTCGGCCCCGTAGTTACACAACAGGAGTTCGGCCTCCATGTCGTGGGGGTTGAAATCGACCTCGTACTCCGGAATCCAGGTGTGGCTCTCCCACTCGGCGAAGTTGAGCGTGACCAGCAGTCGCTCATCGCCCAGCGTGCGCACGTACGACCAGACCTCCTCGTGGTCGTTGATCAGCACCTCGTAGTCGCCGTAGACCATCACGTCGCTCACGTCGCTGTCCTTCCGAAGCTCCATCAGCTCGCGGTAGTAGTGCCAGATCGAATCCTCGTCGTCGCGGGCGGCTTCGACGTTGATCTCGTCGTGGTTCGGGTTGACGCCGATCCACGGCTCGCCGTCGGTGAAGCCGGCGTGCTCGCTGTCGTCCCACTGCATCGGCGTCCGGGCGTTGTCGCGGCTGTTGTGCCGCAGGCCGTGTTTGATGTCGTCGAAATTATCGATCTCGCCGCTTTCGAGGGCGTTCCGAACGGGGTTAATCGTCTCCACATCGCGGAACTCATCCAGCGAATCGAAGGGGTAGTTCGTCATACCGATCTCCGCGCCCTGGAAGATGTACGGCGTCCCCCGAAGCGTGAAGATCAGCGTCGCCAGCAGTTTCGCGGACTCCTCGCGGTACTCGTCGTCGTTGCCGAACCGCGAAACGAGTCGCGGCTGGTCGTGATTGCTGAGGTAGATGCTGTTCCAGCCGTCGTCGGCCAGCCCGTACTGCCAGCGATTAAACGAGTCCCGCAGGTCGTTGAGCGTCCACTCGTTGGTCTCCCAGATCTTCCCACCGTGATCGAGCAGGACGTGGTCGAAGTGGAACAACGTCGACAGGGGCCCGTCGCGGCCGACGTAGTCGATGGCGGTCTCCATATCCATCCGGCCCATCATCTCGCCGAGGGCGAACACGTCCTGATCCGCCAGCACGCGGTCGTGCATGGTGTCGAGGAACTCCTGCATCCGCGGGCCGTCAAAGGTCTCCCAGACCTGCGTGCTGTTCTGTGGTGGATCGTGTTTGGTGACCGAGTCGGGTTTCGACAACAGATTGATCACGTCCATTCGGAAGCCATCGATCCCTTTGTCGAGCCACCACTCCATCATCTCGAAGATCTCGTCGCGCACCTCGGGGTTCTCCCAGTTCAGGTCGGGCTGTTTCTCGTCGAACAGGTGGAGATACCATTTGCCGACCTCTTCGTCGTAGGCCCACGCGGGGCCGCCGAAGAAGGACTCCCACTGGTTCGGTGGGGCCTCGTCCTCGGGACCGAGATGGCCGGTGAAGCCGTCGATGTCGGTGCGGCCGTTTTTCCAGATGTAGTAGTCGTGGTACTCGCTGTCGGGATCGCGGGCGTTGACGAACCACTCGTGTTCGTCGGAGGTGTGGTTGACCACGAGATCCATGATGAGCTTGATACCTCGATCATGCAGGCCATCGAGGAGTTCCTCCCAGTCCTCCATGGTGCCAAACTCGTCCATGATCGACTGGTAGTCGGCGATGTCGTACCCGTTGTCGGCGTTCGGTGACTCATAGACCGGGTTGAGCCAGATGATGTCGACGCCGAGATCGTCAAGATAGTCGAGTTTCTCGATGATCCCCGGGATGTCGCCGACGCCGTCATCGTTGGTATCGTTGAAGCTGCGTGGGTATATCTGGTAAATTACCGACTCTTTCCACCACGCACGGTCAATAAGCTGTTCGTCAGCGGTCGGTTCTGTCATATCTCACCTTGTTCGTCCGACTGCGTTAATACCTATGCTTCCGGCGACTGTAGCGATCAGATACAGCGAAGTCGTTACAGACGGGAAGCAGGTATTGAAAGCCCTCGGCTCTCTCGGCTCCCGCGGCTCGCTGCGCTCCTCACTCGCTTCGCTCGTTACGGTGCTTGCGTCGCCGGGGTTCGCCGGGAGAGCCTCGCCCTTTCAGTCTACCAGAAGCGGAGCTTCTGGTCGCCCGAAAATCTTCGATTTTCGCAGGCCGCCAGGTCGTGGTCTAGTCGGCCGGGCGACTCACCTTCTTGGCTGGTCGTATCGAAATACCGCCCTCGTAGCGATGCGTGTGTTTTAGTACAATAGTGGCTAACAGTGAGCTAATGACCGCACACGACCACGAGGATGAGGATCCGTTCGACCGACACGAGGAGGGGACTGCAAACCGTGTCACCGCCCCGATGCAGGCGTTTACCCGCCAGCAGGCGACGACCGGCGGGCTCATTCTGCTTGTTGGCCTGCTCGTCGTCTTTGGGCTCCCGCTGATCGCGCTGTGAGCCGCCTGCCAGCTACAGACTCTCGGTGAACGAACAGAAGTCGCCGTTTTCGGAGACCGAACAGCTCTGCTCGCCGTCGACACCGGGGCGTGGATACCACGCCAGCGGGTGGTCGGCAACGAGATCGACGGTCACGCGCTCGCCGAGTTCGAAATCCTCGACGTGGTTGTGCAGACAGTGGATCGTATCGCCGCTGTCGAGTTCGACCCGGTAGATGAACGATGGGCCGACGTACTGCCGGGAGACGACCTCGCCGTCGGTCTGTTCCTCGTGGGCCCGACCCGCCCGCAGGTCGTCAGGCCGCACAAGCACGTCGACAGCGATCCCCTCGTACTCGGCGGCGTAACCGTCGAGCGTTCGGGCATCGAAGCCACCGATCCCGGTTTTGACGGTGTCGTCGTGGACGTACGCCGTCAGGAAGCTCGCCCGCCCGAGGAAGGAGGCCACAAACCGGGATTTCGGCTGCTCGAAGACCCGCTCGGGCCGACCAAGCTGTTCGATCTCGCCGTCGTTCATCACGGCGACGCGATCGGAGATCGAAAGCGCCTCTTCTTGATCGTGGGTCACGGAGATCGCGGTGACGCCGGCTTCCTTGAGGATCGACCGCACCTCCTCGCGCATCTCGACCCGCAGCCGAACGTCGAGATTGGAGAACGGCTCATCAAGCAGCAGTACCTCGGGTTTGGGTGCGAGCGATCGGGCGAGGGCGATCCGCTGTTTCTGCCCACCCGAGAGCTGATCGGGTGTTTTGTCGCCGTGATCCGGCATATCAACGAGCGCAAGCAGCTCGTCGACACGAGCCTCGGTGTCGACAGTCTCGATCTCCCGCAGCCCGAAGGCGATGTTGTCTCGCACCGAGAGATGCGGAAACAGCGCGAAATCCTGAAAGACGATCCCCACATCCCGTTCCTCGGGATCGGTCGCCTCGGCCGACGTTGCTACGAGATCGTCGTTGAGCGTGATCTCCCCGCCGGTCGGCGTTTCGAGGCCGGCCAGCAGCCGGAGCGTCGTCGTCTTCCCGCAGCCGGAGGGGCCGAGCAGCGTCAGGAGTTCGCCGCGTTCGACCGACAGGGAGATCTCGTTGACGGCGGTCTCCTTGCTGAACTCCTTGGTGACCCCATCGAGTTCGAGAATCGGGTCGTCGACGGTCGATTCCGACTCATTCTGCATCGTCGGATGCTCGGCGTCCTGTGCGACCGCGCCGTGCATGAGTGAGTTGTTTGCCATAGCGATCCGAAATGAAGCAACGCCACAGCCAGCGACGACGGTCGCCGGTGGCCGTGGCGGCTTCGTTCTTGCTGTCACACTACTTTAGGATCTCCTAAAAACATGTCGGCTTCCGTCCCACCAGCCACACCAACAGTGTCTTTACCAGCTGTCGCCTCACTTGCGGTGAAGCAACGGGGTGTCGACGTAGGATACCGACACCCTCGCGCTTCAACCCTAAACCCGTGAGCGACAGCCATCGGCGGCTAGATTACATTTGCGGGGTCGAAATGAAACTACGGCACCCGCCAGCCATCGCTACTTACATTCGCCGTCAAGAATAGAAGCGACAGCGAGAGAGGCTGTTATTCCAGCGTCTCTGGGATCACGTCTCGTAGCTCAGCGACCGCCTCGGCACCGAGTTTGACCGTTTCGTCGCCGACCGTCAGCGACAACTCGCCGTCAGCGGTCGCTTCGCCGAGCGATTCGACAGCTGCGACGCCATCGAAGGCCTCCCGCACACTCTCAGGATCGGTCGTCTCAACCACGACCCGGCCGGGCGTCTCGTCGAACAGCGCGACCGCGTCGTCGACAGCAACGTCGGCACCGGCGTCGGCCGTCAGCAACTCCGCCAGCGTGACCGCCAGCCCGCCGTGGCTCACGTCGTGGGTCGCCAGCGTCGACTCGGCGCGGGCGACCTCGGCGATCGTGGCGACGAGGTCGGCGGGGTTCTCCGGCAGCGTCGGGAAGGCGTCACTACCGCCGGCAGCGTTGAGATACTCAGAACCGCCGAGGGAGTCGCCGGCGTCGCCGACGAGCAGTAGCTCGCCCTCGCCGCTGAGCGCGGCCGGCGGCGCGTCGTAGCCGGCTTTCGTGCCGACCATCGCCAGCGTCGGCGTCGGTGGGATGGGGCCGGCCTCCGAGTCGTTGTACAGCGAGACGTTGCCGCCGACCACCGGCGTCGAGAGATCCGAACACATCTCGGCGAGGCCGTCGACGATCCCTTTGAAGCCGCCGTACACGTCAGGTTTCTCGGGGTTGCCGCCGTTGAGACAGTCGACCGCTGCGAGCGGGACAGCCCCTTTGGCGGCGATGTTGGTCGCGTTTTCGAGGGCGACCGCCCGCGCGCCGCCGTGAGGGTCGGCACTCGTCCAGTTCGGGTTCGCCCCCGACGAGATGGCGAGGCCGGTTCCCGAGCCGTCGGCGTCGCGGTCGGCCCTGTCGCCGCCCGTCTCACGAATCGCCATGATCGCCGCGTCGTCTCCGGGTTTCATCGCGGTTCGGACGCCGACCTCGTGGTCGTACTGTCGGTACACCCACCGTTTTGAGGCGGTGTTAGGGTTCGAGATAACGGACTCGACAGCCTCGTTGAGATCGGCGTCCGGCAGATCGCGCTCGGCGGGTTCGGGGTCGACAGCGTCGAGATCGTTCATCGGCGCGCCCTCCGCGAGGAATTCGGGATCGACATCGACGACGACCTCGTCTTCGAAGGTGCAGGTGTAGTTACCCTCGCTGACCTCGCCGATCACCGAACAGCCAAGATCGAACCGCTCGGCGATCTCCGCCACGCGGTCGACGTCCTCGGGGGTGACCTCGTAGCACATCCGCTCTTGGGATTCGGCGAGCAGGATTTCGAGTGCGTTCATGTTGGGTTCGCGCTGGTGGACGCGATCCAACTCGATCTCCGCCCCAAAACCGCCCTTGGCGACGAGTTCGGAGGACGCGCCGCCGAGACCAGCCGCGCCGAGGTCGCGGGCTGACTGAACGAGGTTCTCGTCGATCAGCGTCTCGCTGGCCTCGATAAGCAGCTTTTCGCTGTAGGGGTCGCCGACCTGTACCGCGGGCCGATCCTCGGTTTCGGCATCCTCGTCAAGGTCTTCGCTGGCAAACGACGCGCCGCCGAGGCCGTCGCGGCCGGTCGCGTTGCCGAACAGCACGAGTTTGTTGCCGGCCTGCTGGGCTTCGGCCGTCACGAGTCGCTCCTCGTCGGTCAGGCCGACACAGGCAACGTTGACGAGTGGGTTGCCCTCGTAGTCGGCGTGAAAATCGACGCTGCCGGCGACCGTCGGGACGCCGATCGAGTTGCCGTAGTCGCTGATCCCCTCGACGACACCCTCGAACAGATATTGGGAGTGTTCGCGCTCGAAATCGCCGAAATAGAGGCTGTCGGCCAAGGCGATCGGATAGGCACCCATCGAGAGCGTATCGCGGACGATGCCGCCGACGCCGGTGGCCGCGCCGTCGTAGGGATCGACGTAGCTCGGGTGGTTGTGGCTCTCGATGCCCAGCGTGATGTAGGTCTCGCTGTACTCGTCGGGATCGCGCTCGGCCGCAGGCGTGTCGGCGGCCGCGGGTTCGGGGACGGCGATGACCGCGGCGTCGTCGCCGGGGCCGATAACGACCTGCTCGCCCGCGCTGTGAAATGCACCGAGGAGCGGCCGCGAGGAGCGATAGGCACAGTGTTCGCTCCAGAGATTTTCGAAGAGGTTCGCCTCGGCGGGCGTGGGCTCGCGGCCGAGCTCGGCGGTGATCAACTCGCGGTCGGACTCCGGGAGACTCATTTGGGCTCCCTTTCGAACCGCCGGCTTAATCTCTTTTCATGTCCGCGATGCGGTCGCAAAAATGGGGCAGCAACGGACTCACGCAAAGAGTTCGTCAACCGCGTCCTCGGCGGCGTCGATCGCTTCGTCGGCGACCTCCTCGGGATCCGCCTCGGCGTCATCGGTCGTGTTCAGGTAGACATCGAGATCCAACACGCCATCCTCGAAGGTGACGGTGATGTCGAGATCCGTGATCGCGGAGTTCGCAAACCGCGAGAGGATCAGCCCCTCGGCGGCCTCGGCGGCCGTTGTTACAACCGTCTCATCATCCGGCTCCGTCGGCATTTACGCGCCGCCGGCGCCGCCCGGACCGGCCGGGCCCTGCGGGCCGCCCGCGCCGCCGAGCATCTGCTGGAGCTCGTCCTGCAGGCTCTCGAACTTGTCCTGAACCTTCGTCTCCTGTTTGTCGAGCTGTTCGGCGCGAACTTCGAGATCCTCGACCTTCTCTTCGAGCTTTGCGGACGCCGACTCGTAGTCGGTCTCGATGAGGAGTTCGCCGACCTCGCGGTACATCGTCGCACCCTCCTCGACATCGCCGAGCGCGTCGAGTGCGGCTCTGGTCTCGGTGAGCGTGGACTCGGTCTGCTGTTTCTGCTCGGAGACCTCCTGGGCGGTCTCTTGAAGATCCTGCAGCGTTTCGAGTTTGTCCTGTGCTTCCGGCGGTAGGTTACCCTGCATACCCCACCGGATGGTCGCCACATGGAAAAAGCCATGCAATTCCGACGGCCACCTGATCGACAGAGGGCGTCGGGTTCGTGTCGGATCTGTGCCGCTATCGGCTCTCGACAGCGTCGGCCCACGAGTCCACATCCCGTCTCGCCGGCGGCGTGAGGTTACGCTCGATCCAACACGTCGGCGGCGACCGTTTCGGCGGTCGCCACGTAGCGACACCAGCTGTTGATCCCGGCGCGAAGCGCGACGCGGTCGGCTGCGTCGATGGCGACGGTCACGACGGCCGCATCGCGGTCGACGCTCGCCGCCGAGCGGTCGTCGTCGAGTTCGCCGACCTCGACGGCGATCGCCCGTTCGACACGGCGTGCGGCTGTCGCTGTCGGATACTCGAAGCGCAACTGGGTAGAATGGGGCTGTGACACGACCGCCGTCAGTGGACGTCGACTTCCTTGATGCCGCCGCCGCGTTCCTTCAGGAGGACGCGGTGACCACAGTACGGACAGCGGACACCGCCGTACTCATCAAGGGTCACATCGCGTTTACAGCGCGAGCACTTGTAGCTCATTGTTACTCCTCGTCTTCGGCGAGGGCAGCGCGGATCGAGCGGGTTGCCTGCTGACCGCCGGGCGTCTGGGGTTTGTAGGCACCGCCGGTGAACTTCTCGCCGGTCTCCTCGTTGACCCAGATCCCGGTGCCGACGCGGGTGACATCGTCGCCGTCGACCTCGGCGTTCTGCATTCCTGCTTCGATCTCCTTGACTCGCTTCCGTGAGACACGCCCGTACCGGGCACCGAATCGGCCGGCACTGCCGGTGGATCGTGCTTTGTCCTCAGCCATAGTGCAACATGGTATCTCCAGCGCGGATAAAAAGCTGTTGAGTCCGGGTCGATCGCTGGAGGCGGTTGCGGCCGCTCTCGTGGCCCTCGCGCCGGTTACGGTTCCGCTGTTTCGAGTCGCTCCCGCTCGGCGCGGAGGAACCGCTCCCAGAGACCGAACAGCGTGCTGTCGAGGCCGTAGGCCGCATCGATCTCCCGAACCCACACGTCGTCGGCGAACAACGCGGCCTGAAACGCACGCACCCGCGGCGACAACGACTCGCGGTGGCCGGTGTAGTACGCGAGGCTCTCCTCGCGGGTCTGGTCGACCAGCCCCTGAGGCACCACGATCCCCGATTCGCGGGCAACATGGACAAACCACTCCAGATGTAGCAGCGCGTCCGCCAGCACGAACCGCTCGCGGAAGCTCTCACAGTGGGTCGGAGCCGGCCGGCCGTCGACGAGGGCGTCCTGTGGCCGGCTGAACCGCGGTACGGACACGGCGAGATCACGACAGTACGGCGCGGCGACCCGTCGCAGTCGATACTCACAGTATCGTACCGGCCCCAGGAGGCTGAACTCATACCACAGCGGCAGCCACTCACAGAACGGCTCGGAAAACACAGCGTCGGCCAGCAGGTCAGCCGCGATCGACCGCCGGATCGCGGGATCGAGTTCGGTCGGCGGTCGGCCCGTTTGCATCGCCTCGACGCCGGCCTCGTAGTCCACGAAGTCGGCGGTATCGAACCCCATCTCGTCGGCGACGCCGTCGACGTATTCCGCGCCGATCCGGTACCAGTCGGCAAAGTCGGCGGCGGTGCGGAGCCGGAGCAACGAAAGAACGCTCACAGCGAACTGCAGGGCGGAAGCGACTTAGCGTCGTCGGCAGACGAGGACGGAAATAGTGCGAACGGCGACGACGGGAGACTTTTCGTCGCGCCGGCCGTGGAATCCGTATGACACGGAGTATCTCCGCCGAGGCATTTCGAGATCGACTCGACAGCGACGAGTCGCTGACAGTCGTCGACACCCGCGACGAGGGGTTCACGGAGTGGCGAGTGCCTGGCGCGATCCAGTACAGCTACAAGCCGTTCAGCCCGTTCGACCGCGACAAGTTCGAGGCCGAAACCGGGCTCGGCCCCGACGACACTATCGTCACGATGTGCGCCAAGGGGAAATCCTCCGAGGCCCTCGCCGACGACCTGACCGCGGCCGGCTACGAGGACGTGACCGCCGTCAAGGGCGGGATGGAGGCCTGGAGCGCGGTCTACGACCACGTCACCATCGCCTACGAGGATTTCACCGTCGTCCAACTCCAGCGGCGCGCGAAGGGGTGTCTGGGCTACGTCGTCGAAAGCGACGGCGAGGCCGCCGTCATCGACGCGACACGGCACACCGACGAGTTCCGCGCCGCGGTCGACGCCCTCGACAGCGAGATAGTCGCCGTCTTCGATACCCACATCCACGCCGACCACCTCTCTGGCGGCCGGGAGTTCGCTGACGAGATCGACGTACCATATTACCTCGGCGCGGACGCCGCCGACCGCGGCGTCGACTACGACTACGAGCCGCTTTCCACAAACGAGGTCGTCCACGTCGGCGACCTCCCGATCAAGGCACTCTCGACGCCCGGCCACACCTCCGAGATGGTGAGCTATCTGCTGGGTAGCGAGGCGGTCGTCACGGGCGATACGATCTTCGTCGACAGCGTCGGTCGGACGGAACTCCAGTTCGGCGACGGCGAGGCGACGACCGGCGCGGGGCTGCTGTATGACTCGCTGCACCGCACGCTGTTGGCCGAACCCGACGCGGTGAACGTCCTGCCCGGTCACTTCTCGGTCGCCAGCGACGGAACGACGCCGATCACCCACGGCGAACCGGTGGATACGACGATCGGCACGCTTCGGACGGGGCTCGACGTGCTCCAGGCCGACCGCGAGGCCTTCGTCGAGCGTGTCACCGCCATACTACCCGAAAAGCCGCCGAACTACGAGGAAATCATCGGGATTAACAGCGGCCGCGACGCCCCCGACAGCGAGGAGGCGGCTATCGAACTCGAACTCGGGCCGAACCGGTGTGCAGCCGAGATCGACGCCGACTAAATCAGTTGGTCGCGGCCGCCGCGGTCGGCTCAGACATCGAGCCAGTCGAGCGAGCAGTGGGCAGCGATCAACTCGGCGGCTTGGTCGTACGGCGAGGCGTCGGGTGTCGCCCCCGAGGGTCGCTCGTGGCCGGCCGCGTCGAAGACCCGATCCACGAACGCCCGACGCGCCGCCTCGTTTTCGAACAGGCCATGGAGGTAACAGCCGAGCACGTCGCCACGGCTGGCACCGAGTGCGGCCGTTGCCTCGCCATCGTTGGCAAAGGGCGTCTCGACAGCCGCAGTCGCCTCAGTGGTTCCCATGTGAATTTCGTAGCCGGAAACTGCCCCCGTCGCCCCCGCCAGCGGGCCCACGCCGTCGAGTTCCAACGTCGTATCGACGACGCGTTTGGCCTCGCTGAACGTCGTTGTCACCGGCAGCAGCCCGACGCCGTCGAGCGTCGATTCGTCGCTATCGATCTCGGTGCCCTCGATTTCGGCGTTGTCGATCCGCTCACCGAGGATCTGGTAGCCGCCACAGAGGCCAACGATTGGGCCGTCGAACGCGCGGAGTTCGTCGTCGAAGCCGGCCGCTTGAATCGCCAGCAGGTCGTCGACCGTGTTTTTCGTCCCCGGAATCACGACCGCGTCGGCGTCGTCGAGCGAGACGTCGAGCGGGACGTAGGCGACCCGGACTCCAGGCTCAGCGGCCAGCGGTTCGAGATCGGTGAAGTTCGAGACCCGCGGGAGCCGCGGGACGGCGACCGTCACCGACTGCTCGGGAGCGACGCCGTCGTCATCACCCCGGACGGCACGCTCGTCGGTCGCCGGCAGGTCGACGCTGTCCTCGGCCGGGAGGCCCGGATCGTCGTACGGCAGCACGCCGAGCACGTCGACACCGGTTCGCTCCTCGAAGGCCGTGATGCCGCTATCAAGCAGCGAGCGGTCGCCGCGGAACTTCGTGATGATGACGCCGACCACGCGCTCGCGGAGGTCGTCGGGCATGAGCTCCAGCGTGCCGACGAGCGACGCGAAGACACCGCCGCGTTCGATGTCGCCGACGAGCACGATATCGGCGTTGGCGAAGCGGGCGGTTTCGACGTTGGCGAGATCGCGGTCGTGGAAGTTGATCTCCGCGATCGAGCCCGCGCCCTCGGCGACGATCACGTCGTGAGCGGCCGCCAGTCGGTCGTGGGCGGCGACGGCGGCCTCGCGGGCTGTCTCCCAGTGGTCGTCGTAATACTGGCCGGCCGCGTAGTGGCCGACGGCGACGCCGTCGACGACGAGTTGGGATTCGCCCTCGCCGCGAGGTTTGAGGAGAACCGGGTTCAGATCCGTCGTCGGCGAGACCCGGGCCGCGCGGGCTTGAACGTACTGGGAGACGCCGATCTCGCCGTAGGCATTACTGTCGCCGTCGTCGCTGTCGTCGCTGGGAGGGTCGTCCGGCTCGGCCACCATCGTTTCGGGTGCGCGCGGCACCGCCCGCGCGTTGTTGCTCATGTTCTGGGCTTTGAATGGCGCGACCGAGACGCCGCGGTCGGCCAACAGGCGGCAGAGGCCCGCCGCGACCGTCGACTTGCCGACGTGGGAGGCGGTGCCAGCGACGAGGACGGTGCGGGTCATCTCAGTATTCGGTGCCGGAGCGGGCGCGCTGGCCGGCATCGATGGGATGTTTGTGCTTGCTGATCTCCGAGATCAGATCGGCGTGGTCGGTGAGATAGGTCGGTTCAGTGTGGCTCCCGGTAAGCACGAGTTCGAGATCGTCGGGTTTGGTCTCGATGAGGTCACACACCGCATCGGGCGACACGAGGTCGCGGTCAGCAGCATAGAGGATCTCATCGAGAATAAGCATGTGAACCCCATCGTCGGGATCGCTGTCGAGGGCAAACGGCGAGTTGAGGTCGGCGTCGGCCGCGGCGTCAACGAGATCCTGCGTGCGGTCGAGGCCAGCGTCGGCTTCGGTTTCGTGATCGGCCTCGCGGCTGCCGTCGGCCATGTTGTGCCAGCCGTAGTGGCCCGTATTCTCGTACGAAAAGCCAGCCATCGCCGCGATGGCGTTGTACTCCCCGCGCACGTCGTCGACGCTGTCGGCACCGCCTTTCATGAACTGCAGCATGTGGACGCGGTAGCCGTGACCAGCGGCGCGAAAGCCCATGCCCATTGCCGCGGTCGTTTTGCCCTTGCCGTCGCCCCAAAACGCCTGCACGAGACCGAACTCCTCGGGGGCGGCGGGCTCGATCGGGCGGGCCTCAGGGGCGACACCGCCGCCCGGCGTCTGTCGATGGTGGGGACGATCGTCGTCGGGATCGGCTGTCATACACCCATCTTGGGAGCCACAGGTATCTGGGTTGCGACCGGAGGTGGTCGAGCCACCCTACACGTCAAGAGCCGCAAGCAGTCGGTCATTTTGCTCGGGCCGCTTGACCGCAACACGGATGTGGGAATCGAGCCCGCGGAACGTCGTCGCATCCCGAACGGTGAGACCGGCCGCTCGGGCGTCCTCGATCAGATCGCCGACGGGATCCGATGTTTCACAGAGCAGAAACGGGGCATCGGAGGGGGAGACCCGAAACCGGTCGGCGAGGCGGTCGCGCATGCGCTCCCGCTCGGCAGCGACGCGCTCCTGGGTCTCGGCGACAAACTCGGTATCACGAAGGCAGTGGGCCCCGACCGCAGCCGCCGGCGTGCTCAGTGCCCACGTCGGTCGGGCAACATCGAGCTGTTCCTGAAGATCGCCGGTGGCGACGAGAAATCCGGCCCGGAGCCCCGGCAACCCAAAGATCTTCGTCAGCGATCGGGCGACAACCACACCTGGGGTGCCGGCAAGCGACGGCTCGGCGGTGTAGTCGAGAAACGCCTCGTCGATCAACAACACCGTGTCGGCGTCCCGACAGCGATCGGCGAGCTTCTGCAGCGTCGCGTGGGCGTAGCTCTCGCCGGTCGGGTTGTTCGGGTTGCAGACAATCACCATACGGTGGGCGGCCGGATCGATATCGGTGATCTCGTCGTGGGGGACGAACGTCGGCTCCCCGCCCTGGAGGCGAACCTCGCGGGCGTACTCGCTGAAGCTCGGGGTCGGGATGGCGACGCTGTCACCGCTGTCGATCACAACCGAACAGAGAAGGCGGATACCGGCTAACCCACCGGCGGTCGGGATGATCTGAGCACCCGTGACGCCGAGGTAGTCGGCGGCGGCCGCCCGAAACTCGTAGTAGTCGTCTGCCGGATACTGACCGGCCGCGGAGAGGGCTGACTCGTAGACGGAAGCGACGCCGTCCGGCGTCTGGGGGTTCGTGTTGGCACTAAAATCGACAAGCTCCGGATCGGCTGTCCCACCGTGGGCCACCCGATCGACGGTGTCGATCGCATCTGGATCCACACCCACCAATTGGTCGTGAGTGATATAAACATTATTTTGTTATGTCATACTTATACTGGACATCGACGAGGTGTTTTTTGCAACACTCAAAATTTCGTTGGGGTGTCGCCATCGAACCACGCCTCAACGACGCGATAGTCAGCCGGGCGGTTGATGTTCGCGGCGAGTCGTGGGGCCCGCCAGACGGCTGTTCGCTCGCCGGCGTCGCCGACGATATTGAGCCCGGTCGGCACGACCGGTGTCCCGTCATGATCGTGGGTCGGCTCCGCGCTGAGGCCCAGTTCCTCGGAAAGCGATGCCGGCACACAGACGGTCAGCGAATCGTCGCCAGCGGCCGCGATCGCCCGATCGATATGAGCGGCGGTGAGCAGCGGGAGGTCGGCGGTGACGGTCACAGTCGGGCTATCACAGGCAGCCAGTGCCTCGGTGAGATCTGCGACATACCCCTCACCCGCTGTCTCGATGAGATCGACACCCTCGATCTCGGCGAGATGGGCAGCCGTCACTGGTGTCGCCGGCGAAACCGCCGCCACGATCGTCGTCAGCGAACTCGCCTGCAACGCGGCCACAACCCGGTCTATCATCGGCTCGCCGCCGACCGTGACAAGCGGTTTTTCGGTGTCGCCAGCCGCCGGCCGGAGGCGACTCCCCTCGCCGCCACACATGATCAGCCCGGTCGTCGCTCGCGTATCGGTCTCGGGTGTCGCCTGGGTGATGGTTTCGTCCGTCGCCTGCGTGTCGCCCTCGGCGGCCTGGGTGTCGCTCACGTCAGAATCCATACCGACACCCCCACGTGGAGCGCGAGCGCCCGACCGATCTCGTTTGTCGCCCCAAGCAGGTCGCCGCTCACACCGCCGAGTGTCCGGTGACCCCAGGTCAACACGGCCAGCCCAACCGCCGGCCCGGTCGCCAGTGTAGCCACGAGGGCAGGTGCCAGCCCGTTCGGGGCGGCGGCGATCGCCGGCAGCGACACCACCACCGCCGGCGCAAACGATCGGTGTGTGAGCTCGCCGACAAGCTGGGAGCCGAGCCCCTCGTGGGCCGGCCGGCCGTAGCAGGCGACCAGGGCCATCCCGAGTTTCGCGCCGACCTCCGCGGCAACAACGAGTCGGAGGGCCCGCCACGGCCCGATCCCCGCAAACGAGAGGGCACCAAGGGCGACGACGAACAGCGTGACGCCCAACAGCAGCGTCCCGCCGACGCCGGTGGCTGAATCCTTCAGCACCTCGCGTTTGCGGTCGGCGTCACCGTGAACCGCCAGCGCGTCGCCGAGATCCGCCAACCCATCGGCGTGAGTCACCCCGGTCAGCAGATAGAGCCCGACGAGATAGGCGGCGACGAGTGTCGGTGGCTGTACCGGCAGGAAGAATACGCTTCCGGCAAGGCCGCCGATGAGAAAACCGACAAGCGGCAGGCTGTAGGCGCGTCGACGGAAGGCCGCCCAGTCGGCCTCGGTGCCGCCGACCGGAATCCGCGTCAGAAAGCCGATCGCGCCGCGGATCGCTCGGCCAGCCGCTCGCAAACCATTGTGGTCAGACACCGACGATCACCGCCGTTGTGAGCGCGGTGAGCCAGCCAGCCCGGCCGACGATAGCGACCCCGTGGTGGCCCTCGGCGGTCGTTGGCAACGCGGCCACCGAGTTGAGCGTGTAGTGGCCCGGCTTTTCGAGTCGAACACCGAGGGCGGCCGCAAGCGTCGCCATCGGCCAGCCGGCGTTCGGCGAGGCCGGCAGCCGCGCCCAGCGTCGCCCTGTCAACACGGGATCGGGCGACAGCGCGGCCGCCGAGATCGCCAGTGCCGTCAGCCGGGCGGGGATCCACATGACGAGGTCGTCGAGTCGGGCAGCTCCCCAGCCGACCGGTTTCGAGCGGTAGCCGACCATCGAATCCATCGTGTTGACAGCCTTGATCCAGGCGGCCGCCGCGGTCGCAGCCGCCAGCGTGACTTCCAGAGAAAACCACCAGCCGGCGACGATGACGGCGATCCCAAAACCGACCAGCGGCGCGACGAACCCATCCGAGAGATTCTCAGCGACGCTCTCGACGGCCGCGCTCCGAACGTGGGCCGCCGAGAGATCGGTGGCGTTGCGGCCGGCGAGAGCGAGCAACGCCTCGCGTGCGCCCGCGAGATCAGTGTCTGTTTGCTCAAGGACATCGCTGGCGGTTGCACAGAGCAACCGGAGGCTGACCGTCGAAAACAGCACCCCGGCGGCGACGACGCCACCGGCCAGCGGTGCGATGTCGCCAGCGAGCCACACCGCGAGGGCAACGATCCCGGCCGCGAGAAGCGGAAAGCCAATCGCCGCAACGCTTCCGACAAGTCGAGGAGCACGCCACTCGCGGTCGAGCGGGCCGACCAGCCGGCCGAAGAGCGCGACCGGATGGAGCCGCGCCGGTGGCTCGCCGAGGAGGTGATCGCCGCCGACAGCCGCGAGGACGACACCGGCAGCCATCAGCGACATAGCTCCTCCTCACCGAATCGCGCCGGAAGCTCGGGGAGCGGCGTTTCTGCGATATCGACAAACTCCCCGCCGCAGTCGGTGATCCCGCCATCGGTTTCGGGGGTGTCGCCGACGACGATGAGATCGGCGGCCTCAACGCCGAGACGGTCGGCGATCGCCTCGAACGCTCGCGGGTCGGGTTTCCGCCAGCCGCAGTCGACGCTGGCAACGATGGTATCGAAGCTGGCGGGATCAAGGGTCGATCGGCGCAGCGTTCGGTCGACCAACTCCGGAACCGCACAGTTCGACAGGAGCCCGACCGGCCCACCCTCTCGGGCGGCGGCAACGGCCTCGCCCGCGGCGGTGGCGGTCTCGATGGTCGGTTCGAAGGCGTCGACGACCGCCCGGCGAGCGGTCGCGTCCGTCACGTCGATCCCGCGGCTGGCGAGAGCCGCGGCGACGTGATCCGGCAGCGGAACCTCGGCCCCCGCTTGGGCATCGATATGGGGTTCGGTGTAGGCGGCCGCCCAGTCGCCGGGGAGGGCGACGCCACGGGCGGCGAGCTCGTCGGCGATGGCCGCCGCTGGCTCGGGAGTGTCGTCGACGGTGACGAGCGTGCCGAACAGATCGAAGACAACGGCGGAGGCGGTCACTGTCTGTG
This sequence comes from Halonotius roseus, assembly GCF_006861655.1. GTDB lineage: Archaea > Halobacteriota > Halobacteria > Halobacteriales > Haloferacaceae > Halonotius > Halonotius roseus. The sequence goes on from NZ_SESI01000001.1 coordinate 938,350, forward strand.
GGGTCGCCGTCGGCGGTATGAAAAGGTGCCGGCCCATACGAATCGAAAGAAACTGTATCGGTGTAGAAAGCCCTCGACGCTCTCGACTCCCAGGCCTCGCTGCGCGCTTCGTCGTTCGCTCCGCTCACTCCTGCAGTGCTTGCGTCGGCCGGGTTCGTCGAGACCGTCTCGCCCTTTCATCCGCCAGGATGCGGCTGATTCACCGAGCAAAATAGCGTGTCTGCTTGGTAAGTGTTAGAGTGAGAAGAAAAATAATGCGAGCCAACCAGATGTGGACGGATTAGCTCGATTGGGGTCGGTCGCGTTCAGTCCAGTCGGGCGAAGGCGAGCGTGCCGCTGATGTTTTTGATGTAGATGTCGACCTCGTCGCCCTCCTCCGCGCCGGGGACGAAGATGGTGTATTTGCCTTTCTCGGCGACACCGTCGCCCTTGCGGCCGGTGCCGGTGATCTTGACGTGGTAGGTTTCGCCCTCTTCAACGTCGGGGCGGTCGGTGCGCTGGGAACTCGACTGTCGTTTGGCGACCGGGCGGAACGCCCCACAGGCCTCACACCGCAGCATCTGGGTGCGGTTTTCGGTGACGAGCTTGGTGTCGGGGAGCCCACACTCCGAGCAGGTGACGTATTCGGCGATGTAGGCGTCGATAGCGGCATCAAAATCGCCGGCCGAGAAGTCGCCGTTGTAGCGGGCGCGGCCGTCGTCGTACTGGCCGGCGGTGCCGAGTTCCTGTTGGATCGCGCTGTGGATGTGTTCCGGCTCGCGGTTGAGCGCGTCGCCGAGCGCCGAAAGGTTGGTCAGCCGTGTGAACGCGCCGTCCTTCTGTGCTTGCGCATCGGGCACGTCAAGCCGTTCGTCGGAGCCCTGAAAATCGGGGAGATCCTCCATCGCCCGGTCGAGCGTCGCCTCGTAGTCCATACGCGTCTCGATGCGTTCGGCGGCTAAATGTATTGTGAGACAGCGATCCACAATGCGGACGCCCCAGGGTGGCCGCTCCGAACCGAGACACGACGATCACGCCACCTCGCATCAATGCACCCGTCACTCCTCATCGTCCCGCCACAGCCGCAGTGCGACGACGCCGAAGCCGGCGAGCATCAACAGCAGCCGCTCGCCGGACTGCACCAGATGGAAGATCCGATCGACGTTTTCCGGTTCCGCACCCCGATTCGGGTCGACACCGGTGTAGTAGTGGGTGGTGGCGGTCGTCCCCTCGACGGTGCCGCCGCCGGGGCTGAGATCGACAAACGTCTGGAGCAGGCCGCGCTGCGTCGAGTACAGCAGATGGCCCGACAGATCATAGAAGCGATCCTGCAACGGCCAAAACAGATTTACACCGTTGACGACGCCGTCATAGAGGCTGTGGGCGAGAACCATCCCGACGAGGCTCACCCACGCCACACGAACCCCATACGTACCCCACCGACGGCGGAGCGTCGACTCCGAGCGAACGGCGACATCCCACCAGAGTACGATCCCGAGGGCCGCCGGCAACACGAGCGTGTGGAGATACGCCCGGTGGGCCCCGGGCAACCAAAGGCCGAGCAGCGTATCGAGATCAGGAATCGCGGCGACGGCCATGACCGTCAGGATCGCCCGGCGGTCGAAGGCGGCTCCGAGCAGGGCTGTCCCGAGCAGCCCCGCGACCGCGATATGGACGAGCGTCGATGGCATAGCTCACGATACGGAGACAGCGGGGAAGGCGGTTTCGGCGACCCCAGACTAATACTGCGGACAGCGAAGCGAGGTCGCGCTCCCGTCGACAAACGGCAGCGTGACGCGGTCAGCGTCGACAGCGGTGGGTTCGTCAGCAGCCCCGTCGCCCTCAGCGGCCTCGGCGGCGGTCGATCCCACGGTAAACGAGCCCTCAAGCGCGTCGCTGGCACAGAAGGCCAGCGCGATCGGTTCGCCAACCGAGGGGCTCTCGATCGCCCGCGTCAGCTCCCCGACGGCGTCGCCGTCGACGCGGAGTTCGTCGCCGGCCGCACAGGGAGCGTCGAGACGAACCCCGAGCAGTTGCTTGCTCGGCCGGCCGCGGTTTTCGACCTTCGAGACGACCTCCTGGCCGATAAAGCAGCCCTTCTCGAAGTCGACGGCGTGGCGCGCGCCGACCGTGTTCGGGATCTCACCCTGTAGCTCCGAGGCAAACCGCGGCGTGCCGGCCTCGACGGTCAGCGTGTTCCAGGTCGCCTCGCCGAACGGCGCGGCGTTCAGCCCGTGGTTGAGCAGCGTATCGAAGACGCCGGGCGCGTCGTCGGCCCCACAGATCACCGTATAGCCGTCCTCGCCGGTCGGGTTGTCGCCCGCGACGACCGTGACGCCGGCGTCGCCCATCGACCCCCGATCGAAGTGGAGTTCGGGTTCGGGCGCGCCCGCGTGGTTGAGCACCGAGGCGATCTTTTCGGTTGCCGAGGGGCCGTGGATACCGAACACACCGAACTCGGCGGACACGTCGTCGATAGCGACATCCTGCACGAAGATCTTCTCCGACCAGTCGGCGACCAGTTCTTCAACTTGGGAGGGCGGCGTAAACAACAGCAGCTGCTCGTCGGCGTTGTAGATGTAGCAGTCGGTCTCGATGCGGCCCTGTGGGTCGAGGACGAAGGCATAACAGCCCTCGCCGTCGCTGTCTGGTACGCGGTTGGTGACGATGTTGTCGACGTAGTCGACGCGTTCGGAGCCGGTGACCGCGACGATCCCATACCCCTGCTCGATGACGCCGACACCGTTGCGAACCGCCCGGTGGGCGACCGCCGGCCGACCGTAGTGGCTGACGAGCCGCCGGCCGCCGCGCTCGACGTACGTCGCCCCGAGATCATCGTGGTGGGCTCCCAGCAGTGTCATGCGGAGGCGAAGACGCCGCGGAAGTAAAACAACGGCGGAGGGCCGAGGTCAGCGATCGCCGACCACGGACGGCGACCGCGGTCGTCGCGGTCGGTCGCGGTCAGTCGCCCCTCACAGGCCGAGTCGATCCCGGAGTATCTCAAGCAGCGAGGGCTCTGCTGGGTCGGCATCGGTGGTCGGATCAGGGACGACCGTGTCGGCCGGCCGGATCCGAACCGTGCCGTTGTCATCGCTGACAACGATCAGCCCGTCGGCTTTTAGCTCGGATAACGCCGACTCGATGTGGTCGATGTCAGCCCCGACGGCGGCCCGGAGTTCAAGCACGGTCATCCCCTCGCCGGCGCGGTCAACAAGCGCGTCGAGAACGTCGACCTCGACGGCCGGTCGATCACGGTAGGCGGGCTTGGCTCCCATCGGCACACCCTACCACGGGAATCGGTTTACATCTACCGCCGGGGTCAACCATCCCCGACCGCGGCCGCTTGGAGACCGCCGCTCCCGCCACCCGGGCGCGGCCGCTTGAACGCCGCCGACAGCGTCAGACACGCGACAGACAGATGGAGTAGCTTTTTGTTGAGTAGGTTGGTACAGACGGTAATGGGACTCCGGTGTCTACTCGGTCACGATTTCGACGACCCCGAGTTGCGACGGGAACGCGAGGAACAAGGCAACGAAGTCGTCGTCACGGTCAGCGAGGAGAAAACCTGTACTCGCTGTGGGTACACCAAGACCGTCAGTGAGAACAAGGAGGTAACCTCGATCGAACAGCTCGCCGAAACCGCAGACAGCGAGGCGACGACCGGTGGCGACACCGAGGCGACGGCCGGCGGTGACGCCGGTGCAGCAGCCACGACCGACACAGGGTCGACCACAGCCGGTAACGGCGAGACAGCCACGCCGGAGCCATCGACCGCTGCCGATCAGGCCGCCGACGCCACGGCTGCCGGGGGCGACGCCACAGCCGACGACGCGGAGCTACTGGATGACGACGAAACGACACCGGCGTCGACGGAGCCGACGGCGACAGCGGACGCCACCGAGGAACCACCCGCCGACGACCACAAGGGGTCGGGAGCAGCCGACGACAGCGAGCCGCAAGCAGCCGACGACGAGCCACAGGCGGCCGACGACGACGGGATCATTCTCTCGACGACTGACGACGAAGCCGACGAAACGGCCGACGAGGAACGCGAGGCCGAGCCGCGTGAGGCCGGCGAGTGGGAATGGCCGGAACACGAGACGGATCCGGAGACATCAGCCCACGAGTGGCCCGAGCAGTCCGGCGACGACGAGGGGTACGACGCCGAGACACCGCCGGACGAACAGCCCGACGAGGTGAGCTTCAGCGGCGGCTTTACCCCCGAGGCCACCGCCGAGGCGGTCGACGAGCAGGGCGGAGCCGACAGCCAGGCCGACGAGGAGGTCATCGAGGAGCCGGCCGACGCGGAGCTGACGAAGGCCGGCGAGGCCGCGCTGTATGAGCCGACCGTCGACGACATCAACACCGAGTTCTACTGTCCGGAGTGTGGCTTCACCCGCCACGCCGGGGCGTCGTCGATGCGCGCCGGCGATATCTGTCCGGAGTGCCAGCGGGGCTATATCGCCGAACGAGAGCTGTAACACCGCCGGCGTGACCGTGAGATAAACAAGCCTGCGTCCGTAGTTCTGTGTAGCACCCACCCGTCATGTTCAACCGTGTGTCTTGCCGACCACCCGCGTCCGCGCCCGCCGAGCGGCGACACCGCCTCACGCCAGGTGGTCGGTGATGCTGCCACGGCTCAAACTCCAGGTTGCGACCAACACCAAGGAGTTCACGATCGGGTTTGTGGTTCTCGGGGTGGTGTTACTGCTTGGGTCGGGCTACGTGTTTCTGACGCCGCCGGTCGAGGAGCCGGCGAGCCAGCCGGAGCCACAGCCTGCTCCGGGGCCCGAAACCGAGGAGTTCGAGGCGTTCTTTCTCGACGTTGAGCTGATCGACAGCGCGGTCGTCAAGACCGCATCCAGTGAGCTGCGACCGACGATCTCCGGGCCAAACCAGCGGGCCTACGAGGAGGGCGAGGTGATCACCCGCGCGCCGGCGTACTTCTATCGGTACACCCCCGATCTCACGTTCAATGTTACCGCCACCACAACGAAGAACGTCAGCGTCGATCTCACCACCCGGCTCATCCGCGAGGAGGAGGTTGTGACCGACCGCGAGGATGCCGACAGCGAGATCGTGTACACGAACGATCGGCTGCTCATGTATCGGCAGGATACGGTCACCGACGGCCGGGTGACAAACCGCCGTGCCTTCGATGTCCGGAATGATCTTGAGCGGCGAGCCGACGAGGTGGCGGCCGACTTCCCGTCGTCGACAACCTCGCTCAACACCCAGCTGATACTGACCGTCGACTACGAAACCGAGCCGATCAACGGGACGGCCTACAACGGGACGCTCAACATGACGCCCTCGCTTGAATCCAACAACGACGCCTACTGGATTACCGGCGATCAACAAGCCAACGTCTCGGAGACCCAAACCCGAACGATCGAGCCGGCGGAGACAGCCGATCCGGCCGGGGCGGGTCAGCCGACCGAACCGAGCGAACCCACACGGGGCGAGCCGAATATGGGGCTGGTCGCGCTGCTGGCGATGCTTGGGTTGGTCGCCGTTGCCGGCGGCGGGGCGATCGCGGCGAAAGCCCCACAGCTTGACGAGGCGGAGCTCAAAACGGAGATCGCCCACAACCAGTACAGCGAGTGGATCTCGGAGGGCGAGCTGCTGTTGGATTCCGACAACGAGTTTGTCTCGGTCAACTCCATCGAGGATCTGGTCAACGTCGGCATCGACGCCAACAAGCGTGTCATCTACGATCCCGACCTCTCGGTGTACACCGTCGCTGATGGCGACGTGACCTACTACTACACCACCGAGCCCGCCAGCCTCCAGCGGTGGACCCACCTCTGATCGACTACTGGTAGCCGTCCAGCATCCGCTCGACGTATTTGGCGATCACGTCAACCTCGACGTGAACTGGGTCGCCGACGGACTTTGCCTGAAGCGTTGTGAGCTCGTATGTCGTCGGGATGATCGCCACCTCGAAGTAGCCGCTGTCGTGGTCGATATCGGCGACCGTCAGCGAGATCCCGTCGAGACAGATCGACCCCTTGTCGACGATATACTGGCCGTAGTCGGCCGGCAGCGCGAAGCGAAACCGCCAGTCGTCGCCGACCTGCTCGATCGCCTCGATCGTCGTGACGGTGTCGACGTGGCCCTGGACGACGTGGCCGTCAAACCGCCCGTCTGCGGCGAGTGCGCGCTCGATGTTGACGCGATCGCCGACACCGACCTCGCCGAGATACGTTTTTGCGACTGTTTCGGCCGCAAGGAAGACCTCAAACCAGGCTCCATCGTCGACATCGCCAAACGTCTCGACGGTGAGACAGACGCCGCTGACGCTGATCGATTGGCCATGGCGAAGCGCGTCGAGTTCCGGGGAACGGATCCGCAGACGGCGGCCGTCGGCGTCGGCGTCGACAGCGACGACCTCGCCGGCGGTTTCGACGATTCCGGTAAACATACCGGAGGGAGGCGATCCGGAGGGATAGCGGTTGTGTCCGCCGGCGGGCTTTTGTCGTTGCCGGCGATAGCGGAAGCAAATGCAACTCGGGATCGTCGATCTGATCGGGCTTGCGACCACACTCGTCTTTGCCATCCCGGTCGCCAACTTCGGTGTGACACAGCTGCTCGCCGGGAAGCCGGTCGGCGGCGTCGCGTTGCTCGGTGTCGCGGTCGCCATGGTCGTCCTCCCGCAGTACTTTCTCGACCCGAAACGGATCCTTGGCCGGCTCCTTCGAGGGCTGCTTCCCGCTCGCTTGCGTGAGACATCGAAAAGAAACGAACCGCCAAAATAGTCGACTATGCCTCGCCTGCTGTCGATATCAACGAAATCAGGGTGTCAACGACACCGGGGCGTCGACGAGTCGCTCCCCGCCGTCGGCTGTGACCTCGACCAATGAGCCGAGTCGAATCCGCCCCTGATCGGGATCGACAACACCCGTTTCGACGGCGAGAACTGACCCCGCCTGTAGCATGCCGTCGTCGGCAGGGCTCGGGGCCTCATGCGCTGTGAGCCCGACGCCGTGGACAGTGGCCCACCCGCCAGCGTCGTCGGTGGCTGTGTCGTCGGCGTCATCAGTGGCTGTGTCGTCGGCGTCATCCGGGTTGGCACGCGGCGAAAAGCCGTAGGCCGTCAGCTCGGCGGTCGCTTCGGCGGCGACGGTTCCCACGTTGCCGCCGACCTCGCAGTGGCGGCGGGCGGCGGTCTGGGCGGCGTTGGCGGCGATGAACGCACGCCGATCCCAGCCGCCGTCGCTGTCGACGACGACGGTGCGGGTGAGATGGCCGTGGTAGCCGTGTGGGCCCCGCGGAACAAGGTGGATGATAATCCCCTCGTCGGCCGGCAGCGGATCGGTCGGGGCGGTGTCGCCGGCGCGAACGCGAACCGTCTCCGGGGTGATGCCAACGCCAGCGAGGGTCGCGGCGGTCTCGCGTTCGAGCTGCTGGGCCGAGAGGGGGTCGCCATCGACGCGGACGATCCCATCGTCGGTCGTGCTCTCGGCGAGGATGTCGCTTGCGTGCGCCATCCCGTGGGCCGCCCCGCGTTGGACAGCCCGGAGACAGTCGCGTTCGGCGTCGGTCTTGCTGGCGCGGGCGTCAGCGACCGCCGTCGTCGATGCGAGCTTGTAGCCAGCGTCTTGGAGCCGAACCGCGGCGTCGTGGGGGAGCTGGCTCGGCACCCGGAGTGTGCCAGAACCCGCGGCAGTCCCACGTCGATCGGCGAGCACCGACACAGCGTGGCTGCCCGGCGGCGTTTGTGGGTCGCGCGTTGCGACCGAACGCTCGATCGCGTGGTCGGCCTCAGCCGCTGACGGGTCAGCGGAGTCAGTGAGAAAATCGGCGGCAGCGGCGTCGCGGTCAGCTGTCGAGACACAGTAGATCGCTTCGAGGTCGCCGGCGTCGGTCGGGAGACAGACGATAGCAGCCGCCTGCTGTGGCTCGGCGGCGCGCGTCAGGTAGCGGCGAGCAGGATCGTCGCCGCGAGCGACATGAACGAAGCCCACGGTGTCAGGCGCAGCGAGTGGCTCACCGAGGGCTGCGAGTCCAGCCGGTGGTGTCGGTGGGGCTGACCACTCGGTGGAGTAGCCAGCCGGCGGGCTCACGGCTCGGGTTCGGGGGCCGCCGGCTCCGCCGCCTCAATGGCATCGAGCAGCTCCTCGGGTGGCTCATCGCGGAGCTCGTTGTGGAGGAGGACGCTGATCGGGACGGTCGGCGCGCCGTCGATCAGGTTTTCAAGCAGGACGAGGCGTTCCCGCGCCCGGCTCATGCCGACGTAAAACACGCGGCGTTCGTTGTCGGTCAACAACGGGACGGGATCGGTGTGTTTGGTGAACTCGTCGTCGCCGACGGTCGTCGGATCGGCCGTCTCCTCGTGGCCGGAGACGGTCGCGGCCATCTGCTCGACGACCTTCTCGGTGAGATCGGTGGCGACGAAGACGTGGTCGGCCTCACGACCCTTCGCGGAGTGGATCGTCCCCACGCGGACAGTGTCGGGATCGAGGCCAGCATAGTCGCCGTTGAAGTAGGCGTCGACCGAGGTGCGCTGGAAGTTTGTCACCTTTCGCAGCATGTCGCCGGCCGACTTGGGGTCGGGCATAAACGGCGCGAACTTCTCAACATCATCGGGATCGAGGGGAACCTCCGCGAGGTCGTCGTTGTCGGCGGCCTCCTCCTCTGCTTCAAGGAAATCATAGAACTCCTCGCGGTCGTTGGAGCCAAACGTTGAGTCCTGGAGCATGTCGGCGAGTCGACGACCTTGCAGCAGTGTGAGCTGCTCACCGGCGTCGAAGGCCTCGATCGCGCGAACGTAGTCGGTCAACCGATCGGTCCAGAGCCGCTGGTCGGTGAGTGCCTTGAACGGGATCCCCTCGTCGACAAACTCCTCGATGAACTGGAAGAGCTGGTAGCGCGCCCGGAACAGCAGCATCACGCTGCCCTCCTCGGCGTCAACGGTGTAGCGAACGTTGCGAACGAGTTCGAGGATCGAGGCGTTTTCGACGGCCTCGACACTCCCGCCCTCCTTTCGCGGTTTGAGATCCTTTTCCTGGCGTTTGTCGAGATGGCGGATCTCCTGGTTGACGACGTTGAGAATGTTGGAGGGCAGCCGATAGGAGTTTGGAAGCACCACATTCTCGTCGTGATCGGCATCGAGCAGGAGGTTCGGATCGGCACCCTGCCAGGCGTAGACGACCTGGTCGTCGTCGCCGGCGATCAGCACCTGTTTCATGTGGGGTTTCCACTCCTCGAAAACAGCATATTGCAGTGTCGTGATATCCTGAAACTCGTCGATGACGAGGTAGTCGACATTGGGGAGCAAGGATCGCTGTTCGACGCGTTCGAGCATGTCGGCGAAGCCGACCAGCCCGTTGTCGCCCTTATAATTGCGCCACGCTCGGATCGCCTCAGGGATGTCGATGCGGTCGTCGTCGGCCGTCCACGTCGGGGTGTACTTGTTGCCCTCCTGGGCGTTGGGATCCTCGTCCGGCGGGAGGCGAACCTCCTCGACGTTCCACTGGAAGGGCACGTCGTACCAGTCGGCGACATCCCGGCGGGTGCGCTGGAGCCACTGGCTGGTGGCGATGATCTTGTTGCCGATCGTCGTCGACCGAGCGGTGCGGCGGCCGCCGCTTTTGTACTCGTCCTCGTACTCGATGCCGTACTCCTCGCAGAACTCCTCTTTGTCGTCTTCGCCGACAACATCGCCGCGGGAGAGATCAAGTAGCTCGTAGGCTTTTGCGTGCATCGTACAGACGTTGCCCTTGAGCGCGCGTGGCGTCGTGTCAAGTCGCTCGGCGAGGCGTTCGCGGATCTCAGCGGCGGCGGCGCGGGTGTAGGAGACGACGAGGATGTCGCGTGGATCGGTGTCGTCGTCTTCGAGGATGGTCTCAACGCGGTCGAGAAGGGCGGTCGTTTTCCCGCTACCGGGGCCGCCAAAGAGGCGCGTGAGTTCGCCGTCGGTGCTCATTGTAGAACGCACATGCGCCCCGGCATCATAAACGACGTGACTTCGCTCGCCGAGGTCGATCCGAACACAGTCGGAAGCGAGAGCCGGACTACCGATCAGGCTGCCAGCCACACACTGAACACGTCATCGCGCCGTCGTCGTGGAGAGCACCGCAGTCTGGACACTGCTTTTTGTTGTACGACTCGTCCCAGCCCGCGGGTGCCGTTTCGTGGCCGTTTGTCGAAAGGAACTCGTCGAACAACTCGTCGTCTGAGGACTGTGCTTTTGACATTACGGTTCGTGGTAACGTGTACCACATATATAGAACTTGTGGCGTTAGCGACAAACTGGACGATCAGCAACGCCGAAGCGGCGAGCCCGGCTTAGAGATCGTACAACGCGCTGTATTTCTCGGTCACGTACTCGGTGAATGCGTCGGCACTCAACGGCTCGCCGGTCGCGTGTTCGACCAAGGCATCGGTCTCGTATCGCCGGCCATGCTGGTGGATGTTCGTCCGCAGCCACTCACCGAGTGCATCGAAGTCGCCGCCCCGGATGTCGCCATCGAGGTCGTCGAGCTCACGGTCGGCAGCAGCGGACAGTTGGGCGGCCATCACGCTGCCCAGCGAGTACGTCGGGAAGTAGCCGAAGTTGCCGTGGCTCCAGTGGATATCCTGGAGACAGCCCAGCGCGTCAGATGGCGGTGTGATCCCGAGATACTCCTCGTAGAGGCGGTTCCAGCGATCCGGCACGTCGTCGACCGCGAGGTCGCCACCGATGAGCTCGCGTTCGATTCGAAACCGAACGATGATATGCAGGTGGTAGGTGAGCTCGTCGGCCTCAACGCGGATCAGGTTCTCGTCATGTACCTGGTTGGCGGCCTCGTAGGCCTCGCGCGCCGACAGCTCGCTGGTCTGTGGGAACGCCTCTTGCAGCTTCGGCAACAACAGCTCCCAAAACGCCGCCGAACGGCCGACATGGTTCTCCCAGAGCCGCGATTGGGACTCATGCACAGAGAGATCGCGGTGACTCCCGAGTGGGGTGCCGAAGGCGTCGTCGGGCAGCCCCAGCGTGTAGTAGGCGTGACCGAACTCGTGGATCGTCGAGGTGATCGCGCCGAGGGGATCACTCTCGTCGAACCGGGTGGTGATCCGGGCGTCAAACTGGTTGCCCGAGGTGAACGGATGCGTCGAGGTGTCGAGTCGACCGCGGTCGAAATCGTAGCCGAGCGTCGCTAAGACCTCCCGTGAGAGTGACTCCTGGCTGTCGGTATCGAACGTTCCCTCGAAGGCGTCGGTCGCAAGGTCGGCATCAGCGGCGCGGATATCCTCGATCAGCGGCACCAGCGTCTCTTGGAGCTCATCCAGGATGTCAGCGGTTTTCGACAGCGACAGACAGGGCTCGTACTCCGCAAACAACACCGCATAAGGGTCGGCGTCGGGATCGATATGCTCGGCGTACTGACGTTTGAGCTCAACGAGCCGTTCGAGGTGGGGAGCGAACTCCTCGAACGCATCGTGTTCACGGGCGGACTCCCACGCGCCGAGAGCCTCGGTGGTCGCCGTCGAAATCTCCTCGATGAGATCACGCGGCACGCGGGCGGCCCGGACGTACTCTCGGCGAATCTCACGGACGACGGCCTGCTGTTCAGGGGTAAGCGATGCGTCGTCAAGCTCCTCAAGATATCTTCCAATGTCCTCATCGACCAACAGGTCGTGGCTGATCGACGACAGCGTCGAAAGCTGCGTCGAGCGGGCCGGCGTCCCGCCCTCGGGCATCATCACCTGTTGATCCCACGAGAGCACCTCGGTCGCACTTTCGACGGCATTGTACCGCTTGATCTCATCGAGCAGTGCCGTATACGCCTCCGGAGGTTCGGTCTGCGTCGCGTCAGTTGCCATACCCCCTGTTGCGGCTACGGTCGTATCAACGCACTGGCGGTGGAACTTTTTATAACTCTGTACGCGCTACCATTGACGTATGAGTGTTCATATCGAGGGGTTCGACGATTTCGACGACGAAATCCGGGAACTCAAGGAGAATGCTGACGCCCTTGACGGGAACAACGAGATTCCGATGGATCAACTGTTCACGGAGAGCTTCATGGAGTCGTATACACCGTTCAGTTCGCTTGCGGCGTTCTTCGAGCATAGCCCATGGACGGTCGAGACGCGAGCGGACTTCAAGTCGATTCCTGAAGACGAGTTCGACCGGTACGTGAACGACAACACTGGGTTCAACGACTGGGAAACAATGCTCCAAGCCGCAGGACGCGAATGGGTCAGCCGCCAACTCGGGATCAAATAGCTCACTTACTCGTCGTCAGGTGATCTGGAAGACTCCTCATCGGATTCATCCGTGGGTGAATCCGATCGCGTGAACTCCGGATCACCGAGATGGAGATGAAAATCCCCCTCGATCGTAAGTTCGTCCACCGGCCCCTGACTTGGGGAGTCCTCCGAGGTCACATACTCATAGATTGTAATCAGGCCGGAAGTCAATCCCACGACTGCTGAAATAGCTTGGATAACTAATCGGAAAACATCAGAAACGTCTCCAATTGCAGGCGATTCAACGATTATTGTGACCTCGATAAAAATAGTGGCCAGAAACAGTCCACCGGCAAGGAAAAAGACAACTGCCGAATACCGAACGGAGACAGAACGAATGGAACCTATCGGCAAACGATCCATTTGTTCATAGCTTCCCGTGGAATATGATTTAAAATTGGTGACGAAGCAAACGTCCGTGTAGCAGTCTGCTCACTCCAACTGCTCACCAGTAGCAATCCGCCGATACAGCTCGTAACACCGCTCAAGCACGTCGATCGAGACGCTCTCGGTCGCCGTATGTGCCTCGCCGGGTTCGGCCGCCCCACAGACAACGCAGTCGGTGCCGGCGTTCGCCAGCCAGCCCGCGTCGGTCGCATGTGGTTTGACGACCTGCTGGGGCTCGCCCGGCTGGACGGCGTCGGCCGCCGCGAGAACGCGATCAGCAAACGCCGGATCCTCACACGCCATCGGCGGGAGATCCTGGTCGACCGTCCACTCGACGCCCGCGATCGATTCGGCTGCCGCGAGGTCGGCGCGCTCGCCGGGCACGGTTCGCTCGTCGATCGTGACCGTACATTGGTCGGGGATCACGTTCCACGCGGAGCCGCCATCGATCTCGGTGACGGCGACGCTCCCGGAGAGCTTGTTGCCGAGTACCGTCGTTTCGGGTGCGTCGAGTAAGCGAACGATATCGACCGCATCGCAGGCGCGGTAGACCGCGTTGTCGGCGTCGTCGGGGCGGCTCGCGTGGCCCGCGGTGCCGCTAGCGAGGAGTGTGCTCCCGCGGCGACCCTTGTGGGCGATCGCCACATCGGTGACGCCGGCCGCGGAGTAGCCCGTCGAGCCCTCGGTGACAACGGCGGTATCGGGGCTGAACCCCTCATCGATGGCCGACTGCGCGCCGATCCCGCCCTGTTCCTCGCCGACGAAGCTCGCAAAGACGAGCTCGATCGCGGGCTCAGCGTCCCGAAACGCGAGCAGTGCGGCCGCCAGCGCGCCTTTCATGTCGGCGGTGCCACGACCGTAGAGCCGGCCATCGCGGTGATCGACGTGATAGTTCCCGTCGCCGTCGCGTTGCTCATCGGCCGGTGGGACGACATCGTGGTGACCGACGAGTGCGAGCGTGGGTGTTGCTGCCGTCGCTGCCGGCTGGCGACGCGCGATCACGTTGCCGGCGTCGTCGCGGCGAACCGTTGCGTCCGTCTCCTCGCGGAGCCATCGGGCGATAAAATCGCCGGCGGCGGTCTCGTCGTCGTGGCTTGGGATCTCAACGAGCGACCGGGTGAGCGAAACGACTGCCTCGCGGCTCATACGAGGAGTGGTGCGGCCGCTGGCAAAGTTCCACTGCCAGCGATGCTACAAGAGACGAGAGCAAAATGAAAGCTGAAGATCGGAACCGAGCCAGGTGCCGGTTCCGCCGCAGAAAACCCGACTACTTAGAGGATGTAGCTCGCGTCAGTGTCGATATTCCGTGGCGTTTTGAGCTCCTTGTAGGTCTGTCCACCTGCGGGGGATTGCAGGATGAGACTGACCGTCTCGGACTCCTCAAGTGGCTCAATGCCACTCTGGGCATCGAGATCGAGCTCAACGACGAGGATATCCTCTTGCTCTGTGAGCACTGACGTGCCATCCTCAAGGCTCTGTTGCTGGTAGTGTGTGATGGCACCGTTCTGGTTGTTGTTCCCGTTGACGACCGTCGCATTCCCGGTCGGACTAGAGATCGTATACGATGCCTGGCTCACGTTCACCGGATCGGAGCCGGAGGCCAGCTGAACCGACGCGTTCAGCGTGTCGATCGTGCCCTGAGAGTTATTATCAATACCGATCACTTCACCGATCTGGACAACATCACTCACTTCGGAAGTTGTCTCTTCGCCCGTTGCCTGTGCTTGTGCCTGCAGGAGGCCGGCGGTGTTGATTAGGACGCCCGCGGCGATCGCGGCGACTAACACCATCGCGATGAACACGATGAGCGTTCCAATCCCCACCTGACCTCGGGATTCTGTATCGAACATGGGTAGTGTGCGTCTGCCCGGAACGGCTGTGACGCTATCAGAGAAAAGTGAGAGGATAGATATAAACACACTGTCCAAATTATCATAACCAATAATATACAGTATGAGGTCAAAATAAAACGGCTTGTGTCGGGCGATTCTGGGCAGAAATATAAATTATTAATGTAGTATACTAATACTATTTTATAATGTAGAAATTTCTATATTTAGTCCGTGCAACGCGATCGCAGCGGTAAGTGAAGATCGTCAAAGAAAGGGATTCAGTGCAAAAAACGCGGACGCCTTAGAGGATGTAGGAGCTACCGTCTTCGATATTCCGCGGTGCCTGGAGTTGCTTGTAGGTCTGTCCGCCCGATGGCGCCTGCACGATCAGCGTAACCGTCTCCGATTCCGTCACTGGATCGATTCCGTTCTGTCCATCAAGGTCGAGCTGTGCAACGATGATGTCCTCCTGATCTTGGAGCACATTTTCGTCGGATGCAGCAAGCCCTTGCTGGTTGTAGTATGTGAGATCATCGTTCGCGGTTGAGTTCCCGTTCACAACGGTCGCACTACCACTCGGACTCGAAATCGTGTATGAGGTCTTGTTGAGATCGATCGGATCAGCACCGGATGCAAGGCGTAGTGACGCGTTGAGCTGGCTGATGTTGCCACCGTTGAGCGCGTCCTCACCGATAACCTCGCCGACCTGAATCACGTCGCTGACTTCCGCGGTTGTCTCTTCGCCCGTTGCCTGTGCTTGTGCCTGCAGGAGGCCAGCAGTGTTGATGAGAACGCCCGCGGCGATCGCGGCGACTAACACCATCGCGATGAACACGATGAGCGTTCCAATCCCAACCTGGCCTCTGGATTCTGTATCGAACATGAGTGTGTGCGCCTGCCCGGAACGGCGGTGACGCTGTTTGCGAAAAGTGAGAGAACAGATATAAACACACTGTCCAAATTATCAGACCAGATAATCTACGTATGATGGTAGAAATAAAACGCGTTGTGTCAGTCGGTTTTGATCAAAAATATAAATTATTAATGTAGTCTGCTAATGTTATTTTGTGATGTAGAATATCATATGTTTGGTCGGTGAGAGGGGTCGGTGAGAGGGGTCGTTGAAACAGGGTAATGCGTGGAGCCACAGATATAGCTCTCGGCGTGAGTTTTATACGCAAGTTCGCTGCGCATCGCCACGCATCACCCTTATGCGTCCGCCCGAGATAGGGGAGGTATGACTCTAGTGCCGGACACGAGCGCGGTCATCGACGGTCGTGTGTCCGAGCGAATCGACGACAGCGAGGGGTTGACGGTGTTGATACCGGAGGCCGTGGTCGGCGAACTCGAATCCCAAGCCAACGCGGGCTACGACAGCGGCTGGAGCGGGCTCGAAGAGCTCCAGCGGCTTGCAGGATTGGCCGACGAGGGCACAATCGACCTCCAGTACGTCGGCCGCCGGGCGAACGCGACCGAACAGGACGCTGCCGGCGAGGGCGAGGTTGACGCGATCATCCGCGATGTCGCCGCCGACAACGACGCCACGCTGCTGTCCAGTGATATCGTCCAATCCGAGGTGGCGAAAGCAAAGGGCCTCGATGTCGAATACATCGAACCCCGCGTCGACAGCGACGAGGGGCTGCCGATCGCCGACTTCTTCGATGAGGAAACGATGAGCGTCCACCTCAAAACCGGCACCCAGCCGAAGGCCAAACGCGGCGCGCTCGACGGGATGAGCTACAAGACCATCGACGACACCGTCAGCTCCGAAGCCCAGATGGACGAGTGGGCCGACAAGATCGAATCGCTGGCCCGCAGCAGCAACGAGGGATTCGTGGAGCTCTCCGAGCCCGGGATGACGATCATCCAGTACGAGGATTACCGGATCGCCGTCGCCCGCCCGCCGTTCTCGGATGGGATCGAGATCACGGCCGTCCGGCCGATCGCCAAAACGACACTGGACGACTACGTCTTCGACGACCGCCTCCGGGAGCGACTGCTCGAACAGGAGCGCGGCGTGCTCATCTCCGGCTCGCCCGGCGCGGGGAAATCGACGTTCGCCCAGGCGGTCGCGGAGTTCCTCACCGACAACGATTATGCGGTCAAGACGATGGAAAAGCCACGGGATCTCCAGGTCGGCGACGACATCACCCAGTACACCGCCCTCGGCGGCGACATGGCGACGACCGCCGACTCGTTGCTGCTTGTCCGCCCCGACTACACCATCTACGACGAGGTCAGGAAAACGGAGGATTTCGACGTGTTCGCGGATATGCGGCTCGCGGGCGTCGGCATGGTCGGCGTCGTCCACGCGACCCGCGCGATCGACGCCCTCCAGCGGCTCGTCGGCCGGGTCGAACTCGGGATGATCCCACAGGTCGTCGACACCGTCGTCTACATCGAGGCCGGCGAGGTTCACACGGTCTACGACGTGACGACCGAGGTCAAGGTGCCCGAAGGGCTCACCGCCGAGGACCTCGCCCGCCCGGTGATCCAAGTGACGGACTTCGAGACCGGCAAACCCGCCTACGAGATCTACACGTTCAACCGCCAGGTGATCACGGTGCCGCTCGACGACGAGTCGACTGACGACACCGGCGTCGACCGCATCGCCAAACAGGAGATCGAGCGAGAGATCCGCTCGGTCGCCCGCGGCCATGTCACCGTCGAGCTGACCGGCCAGAACAACGCCATCGTCTACGTCGAGGAAAGCGACATCTCGTATGTGATCGGTAAGGGTGGCGGCCGGATCAGCGATATCGAGGATCGCCTCGGCATCGATATCGATGTGCGCACCCACGAGGACAACCCCGAGGCGGGGACGGCCGCGGCCAACGGCACCGGCGGCGCGGAGACCAAGCCCGCCGGCGAGGTCGTCCAACCCGAGATCACCGCCCGCCACGTCGTCATCCGGATGGACGGCCACGTCGGCGAGACCGTCGAGGTACAGGCCGACGGCGAGTATCTCTTCACCGCGACGGTCAGCAGCGGCGGCGACATCCAGATCTCCCGCGGCTCGGCGATCGCCGAGGAGCTGGAGGACGCCATCGACCGGAAACAGCAGATCACGGTTGTTCCGGCGTAGGGATCACGATCATTCCGGCGCAGGGGATGATGATCGTCCCGGCGTAAGAGATCATGATCATTCCAGCGTAAGAGATCACAGTCGTTCCGGCAGTAGACGATACCGGCACAACAGCTGCGACAACTGCCCACGTGTCGGCATCGACAGCGAAAGGGCCGCAGTGGGCTGAAATACGTCCAGTTTTTGTCGGCTGAACTCGGTAGGGTTACACTCGCGTAACCGGTACGGAAACGATAACGCTTTTTTGAGGCTACTGAGAAGTGGAGTACATGTCTACCGAGCTGAAGCGGGGACTCGAAGGCGTGGTCGTCGCCGAATCCGATCTGAGCCATATCGACGGCGACGCAGGAGAGCTGATCTATCGTGGCTACGCCATCGAGGAACTCGCCCGCGAGGCCAGCTACGAGGAGACGCTGTATCTGCTGTGGCACGACGAGCTGCCGAGCGAGACCGAGCTCGCCGAGTTCAGCGACGCGATGGCCGCCGCCCGCGAACTCAACGACGGCGTCCTCGATATCATCCGCGAACTCGCCGCCAGCGGCGAGGAGCCGATGGCCGCCCTCCGGACGATCACCTCCGCGCTGTCGGCCTACGACCCCGACAGCGACGCCGAGTTCAACGACACCGAGGCCAACAACCGCAAAAGCCGCCGCATCACCGCGAAGATGCCAACGGCGTTAGCGGCCTACAACCGGCTCCGCAACGGCAACGAGCCGGTCGCACCCCGCGAGGATCTCGACCACGCCGCCAACTTCCTCTACATGCTCAACGACGAGGAGCCCGACGACGTGCTCGCCGAGACGTTTGATATGGCCCTCGTCCTCCACGCCGATCACGGCCTCAACGCCTCGACGTTCGCCGCGATGGTGACCGCCTCAACGCTGGCCGACCTTCACAGCGCGGTCACCTCGGCGATCGGCACCCTGTCGGGCAGCCTTCACGGCGGTGCCAACGCCGACGTGATGCGGATGCTACAGGCCATCGACGACGACGCACTCGATCCCGTGGCGTGGGTGAAAGACGCCATCGACCGCGGCGAGCGCATCGCCGGCTTCGGCCACCGCGTGTACAACGTCAAAGATCCGCGCGCGAAGATCCTCGGCGAGGAGAGCGAAGCCCTCGGTGAGGCTGCCGGCGACACGAAGTGGTACGAGATGTCGGTCGCCATCGAGGACTACATCAGCGAGGAGAAAGGCCTCGCGCCGAACGTCGACTTCTACTCGGCGACGACCTACTACCAGATGGGGATCCCGATCGATCTCTACACCCCCATCTTTGCGATCGCCCGCTCGGGCGGTTGGATCGCCCACGTTCTCGAACAGTGGGAGGACAACCGCCTGATCCGCCCGCGAGCGCAGTACACCGGCGACACCGACGCCGAGTTCGTGCCCCTCGACGAGCGGTAGACTCCCCGCCTGCGACCGGTAGCGGACAGTATTTTACCTGCTGCAGTAGTTGATTCGATAATGCGTTCATCGCTACAGTGGCTCCTCGGCGGGGCGACAGGGCTAGTTGTCGGTGGCGGTTGCTACTGGCTCGTTGGTGACCCGGTGCTCGCTGCTGTCACCGGGGTTGTGTGGGGTGTTGGTCTCGCGCTCACCGCTCGGTCGGCCAGACACCACCCGTCATCCACAGGCGTGACTGACTGGCGGAGTGCCCGGTGGATCGGCCTCGGAACAGGGGGGATCACGCTGGCAGCCCTCCTCGGGGTGAGTCCGTCGCTGCCGATCTCGGCGGAGCTACGGCTCGCGCTTGGGCTCCTTATCATCGGCACCGGCCTGCTGGCAACGACGACGGCGAGGCTGGCCGAGAATGAACGGCAAGGTGGCACAGCAACGACAACCAAACGCGATAAGACGACGACTGCGGAGCAGTCGATCGAGTAAGTGGTTCTGCGATGACTGACGACCGCCCCCGCCAACTCGCCCGGACGCCGCCGATGGGCTGGAACTCCTGGAACGCGTTTAGCTGCGACGTAACGGAGGCCGACATCCGCGCCGCGGCCGACGCCCTCGTTGACACCGGCCTGCGCGAGGCGGGCTACGAGTACGTCGTCGTCGACGACTGCTGGATGGCCAGTGAGACCGACAGCGACGGCCGCCTCCAGCCGTCGGCCGACTTTCCGAACGGGATGGCTGCCCTCGCCGACTACGTCCACGACCGCGACCTCAAATTCGGTCTCTATTCCTCGGCGGGAAGCCACACCTGCCAAGGCTATCCCGCGAGCCTCGGGCGCGAACGCCTGCACGCCGAACAGTTCGCCGCCTGGGGCGTCGACTACCTCAAATACGACAACTGCGGCGATCACGCTGGCCGCGAGGCCGTCGACCGCTACGCCGCGATGGGCGAGGCCCTCGCCAGCGTCGACCGCGATATCGTCTACAGCATCTGCGAGTGGGGCGAAAACGCACCGTGGGAGTGGGGCCGCAACGTCGGCGGCCACCTCTGGCGAGCGACCGACGACCTCGTCGCTAAATGGCGGGCCAACCCCGACGAGTTCGGCCTCGGGATCGCCGACGTGATCGACCGGATGGCCGCCATCGACGCGGCCGCGGCCCACGGCCCCGGCGGGTGGAACGATCCCGATATGCTACAGATCGGCAACGGTCCCGACTCCGGACAGTCCGAACACGAGGCCGTGGATGTGCAGCGACCGCTGACCAAAGCCGAACGCCGGAGCCATTTTGCGTTCTGGTGTCTGCTGGCCGCGCCGCTCATGATCGGGGCCGATCTCACGTCGCTGTCGACGTTCGACCGCGAGTTGCTGACCAACGAGCGGCTGCTCGCTATCGATCAGGATTCACTCGGCATCCAGGGAACGCCGGATCGACGCGGCGATGACGCGGAGGTGTGGAGCAAACGGTTGCGGGATGGCGGTGCGGTCGCGTTCCACAACCGCGGCGACGCCGAGCGTGAGATTTCGACACACGTCTCGGCGGTCGGCGTGCCGGCGGGTGCCGACCGCTATCGCGTGTGTGACTGCTGGACGGGCACCGAGTGGGAAACGGGTGGGTCGCTTGCGATGACGGTTGAACCGCGTGATACCGCTATCGTTCGCGTGACGCCAGGGTAAAAACAATCCTCACTCAGTCGTCGGCAACAACCTTGTGCGCCGCATACAGCATCCCGCGTTCGTCCATCAGCGACACCGTCGCCAGCCGGAGGGCGTGGGGCCACCCCAGCGGCGTCGCGCTGTCGGGTTCGCCGGTGTCGAAATACTGCTCGGGCAGGTAGCTGGTGTCCTCACAGAGTTCTCCGCCCGGCAAGACGAGTTCGAGCAGCTCCCGTGCTTTGGCAGCGGCGTCGACCGCGCGGTCGTCGTCGTTGTCGGCCAGCAGGGCGGCCAGCTGGGCGGCGGCGTTGGCCCCCCAGCCGGTCGAGACCGTCCAGATCTTCTCGTGGGCCTGCTCGCCCTGCCGCCAGCCGTCGCCCTCGTAGCGGAACAGCCCGGCGATCTCGCTGTCGGCTGGCTCATGCCAGAGGGCTTCGATCATGGTGTGGACGTGGGAGTCGAGTTTGTCCAGCCGGTCGTCGTCGACGGTGGCGACCTGGTCGTAGGTCAGATGCGCGCCGATCAGGCCGAGCGTCGCCGAATCCGCCCGGCGGTCAAGGCCGCCCGCGCCGTGTTCTCTGAGCGCGTAGAGGCCGCGATCCGACAGCCAGAGATCGTCGATCGCATGATAGACACGGTGGGCCTGGTCGAGGGCGTGATCGGCCATCGGGAGGTCGGTCGCCGCCAGCGCGCTGTAGGCCTCCAGGAAGGTCGCGGTCGTATGGGTAAACCGACCGATCGAGTCCTCCCAGGCGTTCTGACAGACCATCGGGCGGCCGTCATCGAGTAAGGTTTCATCGAGGCTGTCGACAGCATCGTCCAGCGTGTCGACGACGCGGGCTTCGAGATCAGCATCGTCGATGCCGGCGGCGTAGTAGCTCGCCAGGAAGGCGATGACGCTGCCGGTCTGGTCGGCCTGGTAGTCGACGCCGTCGCCGGCTTCAAGCCGGGCGTTGGCCCACCCGGGCGCGAGCGCGCCGTTGTGCGGCCAGACGCGGTGGGGCCAGCTGCCGTCCTCGCGCTGGGTCTCACAGTATGCTCGCGCGCTGCGGGCATGCCAGTCATCCAAGCCGAGACCGAGATGCTGGTCAGATTCCAGGACGAACAGCGAGATCTCGGCGTCATCGCGGAACCACGTGTAGCCGTAGCCGCCCGAGTGGCGGTAGTACGGGTCAAAATCCGGGCCAGCCATCCGGAGGCCGGTCGTGCCGGTCAAAAGCGAGAGCACGCGCACATCGGCCGACACCGAATCCGCCAGCGGAAGGTCATCGGTGTCGTCGAGGGAGGCTGTCGCCGCGGCCGCCTCCTCGAAGGCTTCGCGGTCGGAGTACTCGGTGCGGAACGTTTCCATCCGGTCGAGGGCGTCCTCGCGGTCGGTCTCCTCCCAGTCGGTCAACAGCGTGATGAGCGTCGTGGTACCGTTGTCCAGCGGGAGCCAACAGACCAGATCGCCGCTGAGGCGATCCTCGGCGTAGCGGCCGTCGTGTGGCGGGCGCGGATACTCGGTCGGCTCCTCGGAGATCAGGTCGTCGAAGGAGGCCGGGATCTGGCCGCGGATGCCGGCGAAGCCGGTCGAACTGCCGAGGAAATCGTGTTCGGTCTCGTGATAGACCTCGATCACGTCCTCGTGGTGGAGCTGTCCGAGGCGGCTGTGGCGGCCATCGGGGGCCAGCGAGACGTAGGCGATGATCTCGGCGTGTTCGGCGACCGTCTCGAAATGTGTCAGGTGGGCGTTGCCGATCGTGAGATCGAGCTCAGTCACCTCGCCGATCGGCGTCTCGTGGACAGTCTCGACGAGGCCGGTGGCCTCATAGTAGGTCTGGGTTGAGCTGGCGTCGTCGAACCAGAACTTTTCGTCGCCGAGGCTGAGGCCGAACCGGGAGCGTTCCAGCCCGGTCAGCCCCGACAGTGGGTAGCCAAAATCACGGATCACGCCCTCGTCGATGTGTACCAGCCGGCCGTCACCGCCGGAAAACCGCCCGGTGAGCGTCCGCCGCTCGCCGGGGAAGAGCGTGCTGTCACCTGACGACCGCTTGTAGTCGTCAAGTGCGTCACGGAGTTGCATACCTGTTCTCAAGTGGTCACCCGTATTAATTCTTGGTGTATTTGTTGTTCACACGTTTTTCGAAACGACAACAGTGAAGATGGTTCGACCCACTGTACTGTCACATGGACAACATCGGGCCACCACGATTCGTCGCTGTCGGCGAGACCGTCGAGTTGGCCCCCTGGAACCCCGATCCCGCGGCCGAGTACACGTGGCGGCTCGTCGACGCCCCGGCCGAGAGCCGACTGAGCGTCGGCGACGAGGCGGTCGTCACCGTCACCCCAGACCAGCCGGGCAGCTACCGGTTTGCGCTCGCGGGGCCGAGCGGCACCCACAGCCAGCGCGTGTTTGCGTTTCCCCACACCCGCAGCAAGATGGCGTTGACGCTGCCGTTTGCCGAGCTGCCGGTCGAGCCGGCGACGATCGATCGCGTCTCCGTCGTCGGCCCGTTTAACGACCACCGCGTCGGTGCCAACCGACCGCGACGCGCCGACGACCGCTTCGTGCTCGAAGTCGAGTTGCCGCCCGGCACCCACCATTACGGCTTCTGTCTCGACGACGATTTCGGCCGACAGATCCACGACTCGGTGACCGTCCTCGGGCCGGGGCGACCACGCTGCGCGCTGTCGGCGAGGGTCGACGATGAAAGCGAGCAGGTCGTCGTGACCGCCGAGCCGACGGCCGCCCCTGACAGCGAGCTTGGCGACGACGAGCTAGACGTGAGATTCGTTGTCGACGACCGCGATTCGATCCCGGATGCGGCGGTCGACACTGATGGCCGAATCTGTCGCGTTGCTGCCGACGCCGTCGACGACCGACTCCGGGTGCATGCGGTCGCCGTCGGCGAGCGACACTCTGTCGCCGACACGGTCGATGTGCGGCACACCGAGACCGGCGAGGTCGAGATTCGCTCCCCTACCGAGCCGCCGGCGTGGGCCGAATCGCCGACGGTGTATGAGATCTTCGTGCGATCGTTTGCCGGCGAAACCCCACAGACAACGTTTTCCGAGATCGAACGCCGGATCGAGTATCTCGAATCGCTCGGCGTCGACATGCTGTGGCTGACACCGATCCTCGCCAGCCCGACCGACCACGGCTACCACATCACCGACTACTTCAGCACAGCAGCGGATCTGGGCGACCGCACCGATTTTGCGTCGCTGGTCGATCGCTGTCACGAGGCCGGGATCCGGGTCGTCTTCGATCTCGTGATCAACCACACCTCCCGCGATCACCCGGCGTTTCAGCTCCACTCGGCCGGCGTCGACGGCTACGACGATCGCTACGTCCGGGTGCCCCGCGACGACGACAGCACCGACATCGCGTGGGCCGGCGACGGGAGCCCGGAGTTTTACTTCAACTGGTCGCGGATCCCGAATCTCAACTACGGCTCGCTGGCGGTTCGACGCTGGATACTGGATGTCGTCGACGAGTGGGTCGATCTCGTCGATGGCTTTCGGTGTGATATCGCCTGGGGCGTCCCCCATGGCTTCTGGAAGGAGGTCGCCGAGGGAGTCCCCGCCGACTTTCTCATGCTCGATGAGACGATCCCCCACGATCCACAGTACCACGAAGCCGAGTTTACGATGCATTACGACAGCACCCTCCACGAGACGCTGCGGGCGATCGGGAACGGCGAGGAGCCCGCCCGCGCGATCTTTGAGGCCCTTGAGACGGTCGAAACATCGGGGTTCCCCGAGTCGGCGGTGCACCTCCGATATGTCGAAAACCACGACGAAAGCCGGTATCTCGGCGAGTGCGGCGAGCCAGCGTTGCGAGCGGCGGCGGCGGCGACGTTCACCCTGCCGGGCGCGCCACTGATCTACTACGGCCAGGAACGCGGCATGACCGTCGACCGTGGGCCGATGAAATGGCACGATGGCGACACGGAACTAACCGATTTTCATCGATCGCTGTCGCGGCTGCGAGACGAGTATCCGGTGTTGGGCGATGGGGAGGTCGAACAGGTGTCAGTCGGTGTCGTCACCACGACCGCGGCGATGACGACAGACACAGCGGCGGATGTAGTCGACAGCGCAGGTGAGGACGGGGAGAACCGCGCTGGCGACGACAGCGACACCAGAGGCGACCCCGCTGACACCGCAGCCGACGATACTGACGCCACGCGTACCGACGACAGCAGCGATACGACAACAGACGATGCCGGTGACAGCGACAGGACGAAAGCTGACGACGATGCTGACAGCCTGCGAATCACCGACGAACCACAACACGTCGTCGCCTTCGCCCGCGACAACGGCGACCAGCGGCTGCTCGTCGTGCTCAACTTCGGGGAGATCCCGGCGACCGTTAGCCTGCCGACCGCCGTCGGCGACACCGATCTTCGAACCGGGAATCCGCTGCGGAAGCGACATGATCCGCGGGAGGAGGAGGAAGACAAACACTACGTTGTCGTCGATGATGTGATCGTCTGTCGGCCGGTCGCAACGTGATCGGCTGCCGGCCGGATTCGGCGATTCCACCAGCCACGGACTGTTAAGTAGGAGCCGCCGCCACTACCGATATGGACGACGCTACCCTCCGGGCGCATCTTCGCCGGTTCGGCTTCTCCGAGAAGGAGGTCGACACCTATCTCACCCTGTTGGCCCACGGCGAGGCGAAGGCGAGTACGATCGCGGAGGTCGCCGGCGTCTCCAAACGCTACGTCTACAGCGTCAGCGAGGCCCTCGCGGATCGCGGCTTCGTCGAGGTCAACGACCACGTCGTCCCGACGCGCATCCGTGCGCGGCCGCCCGAAACGGTCGTCAAACAGCTTGTCACCGACGCCGAGGCGATCAAGCCCGCCCTCGAAGCGCGCTACACCCGAACCGAGCCCGCGGCCGATCAGTTCGAGGTCGTCAAAAGCCGCGAAACCGTCCTCAAGCGGATTCAGGGCATCATCGCCGACAGCGAGACGGAGTTGACGCTGTCACTGCCGATCGGTCGGCTCTCAGAAGTCGCTGACGAACTGGAGGCCGCCGTCGACCGCGGCGTGCTGGTGACGCTGTTGATCACCGAAACCGACGAGCCGCCGGCGGACTGCTGTGGGGTGGCGAGTATCACCCGGATCTGGGGGGAGCCGATGCCGGCGATGGTGACCGCCGACGACCGAGTTGGGTTGGTCGCCCCCGCGGAGATGCTGACCTCAACCCACAGCGAGACGCAGGCGATCGTCTTTGCCCACCCACAGCTCGGTCCTGTGATCGTCGGCTCCTTTTTCGGTAACTACTGGCCGGTCGGCACCGAGGTCGCGGTCACCGAGCCCGCCGGCCTTCCGCTGACCGAGACCAACTTTCGATCGATCGTCGTGGAGGCAACCCTGCGGTGTCGCAAAGAAACCCCGCTGGCCGCTCGGATCGAAGGTCGGTGGACGGAAACGAGTGAAGCAGTCGATATCGAGTGTCGAATCGTCGGCGTGACACAGGGGCTGATCGAGCCGACAAACAGCCAGTTCCCGATCGAGGCGAGTCTGACGATCGATGCCGACGGCGAAACCTACACCGTCGGCGGCGAGGGCGCGTTTATCGAGGATATCGAAGCCGAGCGCGTGACGCTCAGCGAAGCAGCGTAGTCGACGACGCCTATGGCTCTGTGAGCGTCGGGAGTCGAACTGAAAACAGCTCGTCGAGACAGATCCACAGCAGTTTCGGCGGTGTCGTCGCCGCAAAGTCGGTTGCCTCGTAGATCGGCTCGTCATCCTCGGGTTGTTCGTACTGGAAGTGTGTCGCGCCGAGGTCGGGATGATCGTTGTCGCGGTGCCAGCCGCAGTGAAACCCGGTGTTTGGGTCGGTGTAATCGATCCGGAACTCATCGCGCGCAAGCCACCAGCGAACCTCGATCCGCGGCGACTCAGGGCCGGTGGCTGGCTCGATCCGGGCGGGCGCGACCGAGGCGACAAGATACCGTTGCTGGACTGCGTCGGGTTCGTAGCGCGTCGCCGTGATCTCGGGTTGTCGCCGGAGTACGTCACGGAGTTCACGGTAGACCGCCGGATTGGGCGATCCCGGCGGTGTCATACTGGCGCGGGCGTTGCGTCGTCGGCGAAGCGGTCATAGAGCCGGAGGGTGTCCTCGACGAGCGATCGGCGATACTGCAGCTGCTCCCACTCGCCGGCAACACGGCGGTATTCGTCGGCTGTCGCCGCATCGGTCGTCTCGCCGATCGCCGCTCGGAGTTCGTTCGGCGTCTCGGTGTCGTACTCATCTTGCCACCGGCGGAGCTGGTCGGTGATCTCGGTCAGCCGGTCGGCCAGCTCGTCGGCGGTGTGGTCGGCATAGAGGCTGTGCATCTCGGCGAGATACTGGCCGACCGGGTCGGGTCGGTAGACCGTTTTCCCGCCGGCCTCGCTCGTTTCGAGTTTGCCGTCCGCAACGAGGCGGTCGAGGTACTTGCTGGCCGTCTCGTGGGCGACCTCGGCTTCGCCCGCGATCCAGTTGGCGGTTCGCGGCTCGCTCAGCGTCGTTGCCACCGATCGGACGCGGTCGGCAGCCGACACTGACTCCGTCCAACCGGGTCGCTCGGCGTTGCTCATACCCCGCTCTTCGCGCCGTGATTAGAAATAAATTGGGTGCATTGGGATTATTTCGAACTATCGAACCCTACCGCGACAGCTCGCCGGGCACCCACTCGCCGTCGAACTCCTCGTGGGTGAACGGCCGGGGATCGTCACCGGCGTAGGTCGCCACGAGGTGACCGTCGCCTTCGAGATGGTATTTGTAGGTCGTCAACCCTTCGAGGCCAACTGGGCCGCGGGCGTGGATCTTGCCGGTCGAGATGCCGACTTCCGCGCCGAGGCCGAACCGATAGCCATCGGAAAAGCGGGTGGAGGCGTTGTGGAAGACGCTCGCCGAATCGAGGCTGCGCATGAATCGCCCGGCGTGGTCGGCGTCTTCGCTGATGATCGATTCGGTGTGTTTCGAGCCGTGTTCGGTGATGTGGTCGAGGGCGTCCGCGAGTGAGTCGACAACCTTGATCGCAATGATGAGGTCGCCGTACTCGGTTTCCCAATCGGCCTCGCTGGCTGCGGCGACATCGACGATCTCCCGAGTTCGTTCGTCGCCGCGAACCTCAACGTCGGCCGCGGCGTAGCGTTTGACGATCTGGGGGAGGTAGTCGTCGGCGACCGACTCGTGGACGAGCAGCGTTTCGACGGCGTTGCAGACCGCGGGGTACTGCACCTTGGCGTCGAAGGCAACCTCGGTCGCCATATCCAGGTCGGCCTCGCGGTCGACGAAAATGTGACAGATCCCCTCGGTGTGGCCGAGAACGGGGATCGAGGTGTTGTCCTGGACGTACTCGACGAAGGAGGAACTCCCGCGTGGCATCAGCAGGTCGATCGACTCGTCCATGTCGAGCATGGCAGTCACGTCGGCTCGGGCCTCGACGAGCTGGGCCCAGCCCTCGGGGATCGCGTCGTGGTCGGCGGTCGCCTCCCGGATGAGCTCAAAGAGCACGCGGTTGGACTCGCTGGCCTCGCTGCCGCCTTTGAGCATCACGCTGTTGCCGGATTTCAGCGCGAGCGCGGCGATCTGGACGAGCGCGTCGGGCCGGGATTCGAAGACGGTGCCGACGACGCCGATGGGAACGGCGAGCTTGTACAGTTCGAGATCCTCATCGAGTTCGCGGGCAACGAGCGTCTCGCCGAGTGGGTCGTCCTGGCCGGCGACGCTGCGTACCATCTCGACGATGCTGTCGAGTTTCGCATCCGAGAGTTTGAGGCGGTCGACGAGGGCCTGGGTGTACTCGCCGGCTTCGAGCAGCTCCTCGGCGGCCTCGACATCCTCGGCGTTGGCCGATTGGATCGCTTCGCGGTTGTCGTCGATGGCGTCGGCGATCGCGTGCAGTGCGGCCTGTCGGTCGGCGTCGTCGACGTTGGCGAGATCGAGCGCGGCTGCCTCGGCGGCGTCGACTTTCGCGTCGATGGCCTGGTCAGTCAGTCCGGCGTCGTCGCCGGTGGCGTCGGTATCACTCATTGTCAACACCGTTGATCGGGAGAAATATCGTTCCTACGGTTTCACCGTCGGCGATCCGCGCCAACACGTCGGGCTCGGTCGAGGCCGCGATGATGCCGGGCAGCCCGTGTTCGCTGACGCGGCGCGCACCCTCGACTTTGGTCTGGATGCCGCCGAAGCTCTCGGTCGAGCTCTCGTCAACGATGGCCTGTACCTCGTCGTAGTTCGCCCCGACAGCGTCGATCAGCTCGGCGTTGGCGTCGGTTTTCGGGTTCCCGGTGTAGACGCCGCCCACGTCGGTCAGCGTCACCAGCAGGTCGCCGTCGATGCCGATGGCGACCGACGACGACAGCCGGTCGTTGTCGCCGATCCGGAGCTCCTCGGTGGCGATGGCGTCGTTTTCGTTGATGATCGGAACGACGCCCCACTCCAGCAGCGTCTCGATGGTGTTGCGGATGTTCGTGAAGCGATCGGGGTTGTCGAGATCGTGTTGGGTGAGAAGGATCTGGGCGACCTTGGTGTCGTAGCGGGCGAAGCTCTCGCTGTAGGCCGTCATCAGCTGACTTTGGCCGATCGTCGAGAGTGCCTGGGATTCCTCGATGGTGTCGCTTTCGTAGCCGATCCGGCCGATCCCGGCTCCGACAGCCCCCGAGGAGACGAGGACGACCTGCTTGCCGCGATCGCGGAGGTCGGTGATGTCGTCGACGAGCTTGTGGAGCTTCGACAGCGAGAGATTCGACTCGTCGTCGGTCAGCGAGTTGGTGCCGGCCTTGACGACGACGCGGTCGGCGGCAGCGGCCTGCTGTCGGGCAGCCGTGATTGCCTCGGCGTCGAGAGCGGCGGTGTCGGCCGCGTCGGCGTCGGCAGCCGTAGCGGTATCGGTAGTCACAGCGGTGTCGGTAGCCACAGCGTCGTCGGCATCGCCGCTGTCGGCACCGTCACTCATCGTCGAACCCGGCGGCCATCTCGCGGGATCGCTCCTCGGCGGCGTGGACGGCCGCGGCCACCTCCGCATCGACATCGCTGTCCCACAGCAGCTCCATCCCCTCGATGGTCGTCCCGCCCGGCGAGCAGACCGCGTCGATCAGCTCGTCGATGGATTTCTCGGACTGGAGGACGGTCTCGGCCGCACCCTTGAACGTCTGGGCGGCCAGTGTTTCGGCCTGTTCCTCGCCGAGGCCGCTGTCGACGCCGGCGTCGGCCATCGCGCCAATGAGGTAAAAGACGAAGGCGGGGCCGCTGCCGTTGAGCGCGGTGGCGATATCCATCTCTGACTCCGTGATCTCGGCGTACTCGCCGACCTCGTCGAGAAGTGCGCGCACCGTATCGTCGACCGCGCCGGTGGCCGCGGCGGCCATGTTCCGCGTTTCGGCGTTGAGATTCGGCATCAGCCGGACGATCTTCGCCTCGGTGAGATCGTCGAGATAGTCGATGGAGACACCGGCGGCAATCGAGATCAGGGTCTGATCGGCGTCAAGATCGAGTGCCGGCAGCAGGTCGCCGACCGAGTCGGGTTTGACCGCCAACACGACGTAGTCGGCCTCGGCGGCGACCGCGAGATCGTCGGTCGTCTCACAGTAGTCGGCGACCGACTCGCGGGCGTCGGGGTCGATGTCGCAGCCGACGAGGGTGTGGTCGCCGCTCGCGGCGAGGCCCTGCAGGAGAGCCCCGCCCATGTTGCCGCAGCCAACAACGCTCAGGTGAGTCATGTCCGGGTAAGCGGGCGAGACGGACATAGGCACTTTGATTTCGCCGTCGCTGTGGTGCCGCTGGCTATTCGCGCTCGAAGACCGCGGTGACGGTGTCGCGGGCGATCCACGGCACCATCTGGGTGATTCGTTGTCGACCCGAGCGGTGGTCTCTGGTGGTCGGGGCGATGACTCATGGCGGGTGCGTGGTGAGGAGTGGAAAATGCCTGTACAATCGATTGTTTTCAGTAGATTATCGAAACAAGTGTATTGCAATATCTACTCTGTATCAACACTTATACATATAAATCACGCGTACTATCAGTATGGAAATCGAAGCCGTTCCAGTCGAGCAACTCATGACGACCGATCTTGTAACCGTCACCGCAGATGAAGGGGTCGAGTCGGCCGCTGGCACCATTCTCGAAAAGGAAGCCGGCTCGTTGGTGGTCCTTGATGACGATGATCAGATCGCCGGGATTCTCACCTGTACTGATCTTGCGAAACTCGTCTCCGACGGGGCCGTCCCCGCGGATGCAGACGTCGGCGACTACATGACCGAGGACGTGACCACAACCGACCCGGAGGAGTCGATTCAGGACGCCGCGGTGAAGATGCTGACCGGACAGATCCAACACCTGCCCGTTGTCGATAGCGACGACGCGGTGGTCGGAATGCTTTCGACGACAGACCTCACCGCTCATCTCACCTACATGGACAGCAGCGGGACGGAGTAACAGACCACGTATCGAGCCGCTTGCGACCGCCGGCGTGAGAGTGTGACGCCTCGCGGTCGTCGTTGCGGAACGCCAGTGTGGCTTGGTCGCGCAACGACCGTGACTGTCGGCAGTGTCGACGGAGAGCGTCTGTACTGGCCTACGAGTGGCTCAGGGGCCGCGTCTGAAAACCGGGGTACTGCCGTTTCTGGATGTGGAGATGGAAAAAGTGGTCAGCGACCGCTGGGTTGTTGCGATTTTTCTATCGCGCTCAGTGGTTTATCACTCGATATGCGCCGAAATCCCGTCAAATTCGCCGCGCACAATATCGTCGGCGACAGCGTCCAGATCGGCCGATTCCGGCGTTTCACCGGGATACTTCCGGCGGAAGTAGCTGTAGATGTTCTCAAGGTCGCGTTCGAGCAGTTCGCGGGCGTTGTCGTGGTCGGTATCGACGGCTTGGGGCCAATCGAAGATCGTCACGCCATCGGTATCGACGAAGACGTTGTACTCGCTCATGTCGGCGTGGACGTAGCCCGCCTCGTAGGCGGCGGCCATCTCCTCGACGATGAGCCCGAGCACGCCGACGACCTGCCCGGATTCCAGTTCGGCGTGTGAGAGCTCCGCGCCGGTGAGCTTCTCCATGACGATGGCGTGGCGGTTCTGATCGACCGGCCGTGGCACCGACACGTCGGGGTACAGCGATTCGAGGATGTCGAACTCGCGTTCGGCGGCCTTACGGGCGGTGTAGAGCCACGAAACGTGGTTGCGGTCGGACGTGTACTCCCGCTCGCGTTGGACTTCCCGGAAGTTCGTATACCCCTCGCGGTGATATTTCAGGGCCATCGGCCGGAACGACTGGGCCTCGTAGACATCGCTTTCCTTGCCGACGCCCAGCGGCGCGCCGACGCCCTCGATGGTGTCGCGCTCGGCAAACGTCCGGAGGGCGAGGGTGTCGTACCCCTCGAAGGTGAGCTGGTAGCCCTCGTACTGGATCGTCTTCCGCTCGATCAGCTCGTGGCGCATACAGCGGTCGATCCGGTAGTCGACCTCCTCGGGCGTTAGATCCGCGTATTTCGGGATCTCGTCGTGTTCCACCCACTCCGAGAAGCGCATCCCCTGCTCGATCCCCGAGAGCAGATAGAAATCCGCGGGTTCGAGCTCCCGAAAGAACTCGGCGACGTTATCGACCATAGCGAAGCCTCGCCCGCACGGCCTAAAAGCCCGACGAGTCCCGGAATCCGACAGTAGTAAATCACATACCGCGATATAGAATTTCGATGCCGGCTGCAAGGAGCACTCAGACGGCCACTGTCGCTCGGACGAAGGTGTCGAACCCATAGAGCGGACACCCCTGACCCTCGCCGAGACCCCGCACCAACGCTTATACGCGCTGTTTCCCAACAGACGGGTATGAGCACCGGCGTCGAGCCGACGATTACGCTCACGAAAGACGGCGATTGGTGGATCGCCAGAGACACCGAAACCGGCGTCACGAGTCAGGGCGAAACCCGGAGGACAGCCCTCGAAAACCTTGACGAGGCCGTCGCGCTCCACAACGGCGAGATCGGCGAGGAGCCGACCGACGAGGAACTCCGCGAGGCCGGGATCGACCCAGCGGACAACGTCACCGGCCAAGAGGAACCACCGGACGTACTTGAGTAGCGGATGAGCCGGGTATTCTCGGGGTACGAGGTCGTCAAAGTACTCGTCAATGCCGGCAACTTTGAGTGGCGACGCACAGCCGGCGACCACGCCCAGCTCTACTATGTACACCCGACAAACGACGAGGACCGCCGACACGCGACCGTCCCGCTGCACGACGAACTGCGGCAGGGGACGCTCCGTGATATCGCCGACAGTGCCGGTGCCAACGATTTCGATGCCTTCTGTGACTGGATCGACCGTAACCGCTGATAGCGTGTACTCCGAATTTCCGACCGCACTCGGCAACCCACGAGTGACACCAGCAGGCTGATCGCACGTCAGTCGGTGTCGATCTCGAGCGCACAAATATCGGCCAAAAGATCGACAACATCCGCGTGGATCGCGCCGTGAATCCCGTCGACCGACGGCGTTGCCTCGCCGGTGACGCCGTCGATACAGCCGGCCTCGACAGCCGCGTCCAGCAGCTCCCGCTCGGTGCCGCCCGTATGCAGTAGCTCGCGGCCAGCCGTGAGCGACAGCGCGGCGACGATCCCGTAGGCCCCCCAGTTGGAGACGCCTGCAACGACAAGCGCGTCGACCGGCGTACGGCAGGCTATCGTCTCGCCGTTGTCGATGTGATGCTCGACGGCCGACTGAACCCCGCCCATCCCGACCTCGTTGCCGCCGTCGCCGACCGCGACAGTCGGGATTCCGCGCTCGCGGGCGGCTGTGAACAGTGGATCGACCGCGGCGACGAGCGGCGTGATATCCTCGCCGGCCGCCGTTCGGTAGCTGCCGTCGGCCGTCGCGCCGGGTTTCTCGATGGCGACGACGGCTCCAGGCTCGCGGTCGAGCAGCGACCGCGCAGTCGACGCCGTGGTCTCGGCACTCGATTCCGGCGGCGCGAGCGACACGGTCTCCGGCGGCTCGATCCCGAGGGCGTCGGCGACAGCGGTGATCGCCGGTTCGACCCGTGATTCGGTGACGACGACCGGTGCCGCGCCGAGGTCGGCGAGCGCGCCCGCCAGGACGACCGTCCCGAGCGGGCCGTCGGTTTCGGGTTCGTTCGACGGCGGGATCGGAAACCCGGTTGTTAGCAACACTGTCTCGCCAGCGTCAGCGGCTGCCAGCAGCGGCGTTGCGGCGGCGGCGACCAGCGGCTCGTCGTCGCGGGCGGCGGCGTACAGCGGCTGGACGTTCCGCCCGCCGAGGTCGACGGTGAGCTGCCGGTCGATGGCCGCGAACATACTACTCTTCGGGGGGCGAGCAGCCTAAACATAGCGGGCGGGAGTCGCCGTATATTCAGATAGTAGTGACAGAGATGGATTTGTGTAGAAAGCCCTCGGCAGGCTCGACTCCCGGGACTCGCTGCGCTCCTCACTCGCTTCGCTCGTTGCGGTGCTTGCGTCGTCCGGGTTCGCCGAGCCTGCCTCGCCCTTTCAGTCCGCCAAGGGTATAGCGGCCGGTCGGCCAGCCGACCTGACCGCTTGGCTGCTCGTATTCGAACACCGCCGGAGTCAGGAAGGAGAAAGGTGGTAACGGCGATTACGAACTCTCAGGTGCGGCGGTCGCGGTTCGGTCGTCGTCACCGGTATCGAGTTTGCGCCGGTTCTGCACCGTAAGCGCGGCGAACAGCGCGAAGCCGACAGCCCGGAGCGTCAGATCCAACAGAAGCGCGTCAACCGAGACACTCACACCGACCAGCCCGAGCAGGTCGAAGACGGTCTCCGAGAGCAGCCGCGGGGCCATCAACAGCAGCGAGCTGAACGCGAAGCCGACCCGGCCGGGGGTCTCGACGCGGGTGTACAGCGTCCCGATCACGGTCGCACCGAGGGCGATCACCCCGAGGAAGACCCCGATCACCGGGATGATGATCTCCGGGACGGAGTAGGTGATCTCGGTGAGGTCGCTGAAGTTGACGATGCGATATCGCTCCCGCAGCGGCAACTCGGCGGCGTTGGCTTTCTCACGGAGCAGGACGATCCCCGGTGCGAGCACGAACGCGAAGGGGACGACGGCCTTGTTCAACGAGAGTGAAAAGGCCTTGACGCCGGTCTCGAAGGGGTCGGATTTGGCGACCCCGCTTGCGGCGTAGGCCGCTACCGCCACCGGCGGCGTGATGTCGGCGATGACGCCGAAGTAGAGGATAAACAGGTGGGCCGCAAGCAGCGGAATCCCGAACTCGACGAGCGGGCTCGCCAGCATCGAGATCAGGATGATGTAGGTCACCGTCGTCGGCATCCCCATCCCGAGGATGATGCTGGCGACAGCGGTCACGAGTAACATCACCACGATGGAGCCGCCCGACAGCGCGAGCAACAGCGAGGTGAGGTTCGGCCCGAGCCCGGAGACGCTGATGACGCCGGGGATGATGCCGGCGGCAGCGACGGCGATGACGACCGGCACCGCAGTACGCGCCCCCTCGTCCATCGATTTGACGACGAACGCGCCGAGCCGGACGGGCTGGGTGTCGAGGTCGCGGTCGGTCTTCTCGGAGAGCATCGTCGTTGTCTCGCTGATCTTTGGGTTGAGATCGAGGTATTCAGCGTCGAGATCCGGCTTCGAGAGCAGCGTGACCGCGCCGGCGAACATCATATACCAGCCGATCCGGGAGCCGACGATCCCCGCCGCTTCGCCGAGCGGCAGTCCCGCGCCGACACCGCCGACGAGTCCGGTGACCGGGACGCCAGCGAGGGTGAAACTCGCTAACTCGGCGGCGACAACACCGGCCAACACGCCGAGGAGTCGCCCCCGCGTGTCACGGCTGTACGCCGAGACGACGGCGATCAGCGCGACCAGGGCGACCAACGTGAACCACGCCGACCGCGAGACCGACAGCCGCTCGATGATGAGGTAGTACAGCAGCAGGCCGATAGGGACGAGATAGAACCAGCCACGTTTGAGGTGGTCGCCGAGGCTGACCGTCTCCTCTTCGAGGCCGCCGATCCCCTCCTGGACTGCCTTGAGATGCACCATCACCCAGACGCCGAAGAAGAAGACGACCGCCGGGATCGTCGCCAGGATGATGATATCCGCAAACGGCGTCGCGGTGTACTGCACCATCAGGAACGCGGCCGCGCCCATCACCGGCGGGAGGATCTGCCCGCCCGAGGAGGCCGAGGATTCGACCGCGCCGGAGAACTCCGGCGAGTAGCCGGATCGCTTCATCAGCGGGATCGTGAACGCGCCGGTCGTCACCGTGTTCGCAATCGACGACCCCGAGATCGTCCCCATGAAGCCGCTGGCGAGGATGCTCGCCTTCGCGGGGCCGCCCTTCCGTTTGCCGGTCACGGCGTAGGCGAGATCGATGAACCACTGGCCCGCGCCGCTCATTTCGAGGAAGGATCCGAAGAGGATGAAGATGTAGATGAAGCTCACCGACACCGTGACGGGGATGCCGAAGACCCCGTTTTCGGTGTTATACCAGAGATTTTGGATGATGTCGGGCCACGTCAGTTCGGGAATCGCCAGCAGGCCGAGGAAGGGTGTGTTGCCGCTGATGAGGAAGCCCCACCGCGCGTAGACGATGAAACTCGCTACGATGAGCATCAGCGGCAGGCCGAGCGTCCGCCGGGTTGCTTCGAGCACCAGCAGAATACCGATCACGCCCAGCGCCATCGCATAGGAGTATTCGCTAACGAACGGAACACTCCCGAGGATCGGGTCGAGGAACGTGTAGATCGCCGTCACCGGCCGGCCGGAGTCGATGCCGAAGACCCGCATGTTCTGGATCTCGGCGAACTCCGTCAGGAAGTAAAACGCCGACAGCACCGCCCCGAGGATACAGGCCAGATCGAAGACCGTCACCCGCTCCATGTCGGGATCGACGAACGCCCACCGGAACCCACGCCGCAAGCCGGCCGCCGCCCGCGTCAGCGGGTTTCGCTCGCCGAACTGCCGTCGCAGTGCGGGGACGACCCGGCCGAGAGTACGGACGACGAACCCGTCGCCCGTACTCGCCGGAAACAGCAGGAACGTGATCACCAGCGCGAAGGCGACGTGAACCGCGTTGGCCTGCAGCAACTGCAGTGAGATCTGCCAGTCGGCGACCAGTGGCAGCGGGATCGTGAACGTGAAACTCTTCGCCGCCAGAAATAGCTGGAAGAGCGAAAACAGGATGCCGATGGCCGCGACGGCGACGGCGGCGACCCCCTGTAACGACCGCCGCCGTTCGATCTCGTCGATCAGGTCGTCGGCTTCCGCTTGGGAGAACTCCTCGTCCGGTTCGTCGCCGCCGTCGGCGTTGGTGGATGTGCTCATAGGATGCGGTCGATGAGAGGTCGGTGTTCGATGTGGACCCGAACGTCGCGGGCGTCGGTCGTGTTGACGAGATCATGTCGTGTGCCATCGATTATCAATGTATGGCCGGCGATCCGGCCAGGCGACACCGATAGGCTGTCGAGTTCGGTGATCGGCTCCTCGGGTGCGTAGACAAACGTCCCGTTGACGGTGGTGACGTTGACGCGGGCGGGCAACCCCCAGCCGTAGGATTCGAACTCCATGCGGGTGTTGACTAGCGTCGCGCCGTCGATGCGGTATTCGTCGTAGACGCGGGTTTTCTCGACGCTGTGAGTGTATTCGAGCCCGACAGTGCTCCCGTTGTCGACGGGTGCGGTGAGATACGTCTCGCCGGTCTCGATATCCTCGACGATGAGGACAGGTTCGTCCGCCGCGAACGCGACGCCGGCACCGAGTACCGCGGCTACCACGACGACACTCAGCAGTAGCTGTCGCCCGCGCTCACCCGGTAGCAACGCGGTGATACGAGTATGCAACACTGGAACACCCGGAAACGCCACGGCGACCCGCGCGCCGCGTGATGGTGGTTCGAGCAGGAGCCTCGTGCTCGGTCGATGCTGCTGGCGTTGTCCGAGTTAGGCGTCGAAGTACGCGGCCGCGCCCTCGTGGAGCTCGATGGACATGCCGTCTTGGGCACTGTCGACCGTGATGAAGTCGGTCTTGATCGAGAGGTCATCGAGGTTGTCGAAGATGGCTGCGGTGACCGTCTCGACGGTGTCGGCCGGCACGCCACTGTGGGTGGCGATCATCGCCTGGACGGCGACGGTTTCGACAGCCTCGCTGACGCCGCTGTAGGTGCCGCCGGGGATGGTATCGTCGGCGAACCACGAGGCATCGGATTTGATCGTCTCGCGGGTATCGCCGCTGATCGGGACGATCTCGATGTCGTTGGTGTTGGCGAGATCCTCGATCGCGCCGACCGGCCAGCCGCCGACGACGAAGGCGGCGTCGATGTCGCCGTTGGCGAGCTGTTCGGAGGCCTGCGAGAAGCCGGCGTTCTGCTCGGAGTAGTCGGAGATCCCGGCGGATTCGAGGATCTGATTGGCGTTGACCTGCGTGCCCGAGCCGAGGTCGCCGGTGTTGATCGTCGCGCCGCTGAGATCGTCGATCGTCGAGATGTCGTTGCCGGCCAGCGTGACAAGCGTGATCGTCTCGGGGTACAGCGTCGCAACGCCCTGCAGGGATTCGATCGGATTGCCCTCGAAGGCGTCGATCCCTTCGCCGTTCTTGGCGAAGGAGGCGATGTCGTTTTGGATGAGCGCGAAGTCCGCGGATTCGTCGGAGAGACTACCGACGTTTTCGACGCTTGCGCCCGTCGACTGGACGTTCAGCGAGAAGTCGGTGTTGGCCTCGACGATCGTCTTGATCTCGTTCGACAGCGGGAAGTACGTCCCGCCGGTGCCGCCTGCATGCCAGCTGAGGCGGTTGCTGGTGCCGCCGTCGCCACCGTCGCCACCGTCATCGGTCTCGTTGCCGTCGCCGCCGTCACCGCCACCGCCACCGCCGGCACAGCCGGCGAGAGCCGCGACACTGGTAACGCC
Source organism: Halonotius roseus (assembly GCF_006861655.1). Taxonomy (GTDB): domain Archaea; phylum Halobacteriota; class Halobacteria; order Halobacteriales; family Haloferacaceae; genus Halonotius; species Halonotius roseus. Next base: position 976,811 of record NZ_SESI01000001.1, read on the forward strand.
CGTTGCTTGGATGAATCGCCGTCGTGTCTGATCCGTTGGCATACAGTGACATATGTATTCTACACATATATATACCTAATCTCTACTGTGACAACATTTCATGTTTTGAATCGGTTGTATGACTGCAAAATCAAAGATGCGCGAAATGAATCAGCTGCCTGTCAGCGACCCAGCGCGGAAAACAATCCGCGCAACTGCGTCGGCCCGTGCCGATAGATCGCAGTCGGGAGTCGTCGCCGCGCGCCGTCAAGGGCGTCCTGCAGGGCCGCCGTCGCGTCGGTGAAGACGCCCGTCCCGTGGCCGACGAGGATTCGATTGGGGACGAACGGTGCGAACAGCTCCCGTGGCGGCCGAATCCGCAGAATCCCGTAACAGGCGAGTCGCTCGTCGCCAACGGTGTAAAATGGGGCCGTCCCGAGGGCGTCAGGGACGTACAGCGTTCCGTTGCGCTCGCGGGAGGCGATGGCTTCGTCGTAGCCGGGAAGCGGGTTGTACCGCGTGAGTTCAACCCCGCTGTCGCCGAGCGTTGTCGCCCGCTCTACCGACGCGTCCACCCGGTCGGCAGCCCGATCCAGCCACGGCGGCACCGTCACGGGCAGATCGTGGCGGGCGGCGATGGCGTCGGCGTCGCGGGCGTGGTAGTTCGACAACACCGCGATCCCGGCGAGGTCGCCGACGGCGTCGATCCGCTCATCGAGATCAGGGATGTCGAGGGGGTCGAGCAGCCACGGGCCGCCGGCCCCGTTGAGTAGGTGACTCGCGCGCTGGCCCGTTTCGTCGGGATGGGCGAGCCACTCGATCCCGCCGTCGAACTCGGTGACACGGGGATTGTCGGGCGCGCTCCGGTCGTAGACTGGCATGTCGCCACGGTGTTCGTTGGGATGCTGGATAGGGTTGGTGACAGCGGCCGCACTGGCATCGAAGTCGCTTTCAGGAGCCTCTACCAACGAGAGCATATGCACGTCGGCGCACACGTTTCCATCTCCGGCTCCCGCGTCTCCTCGGACAGCGAGACGCCCGCCTACGACGACATCCGCAACGCAATCGACCGCCAGCGCAACTTTGGCGGCAACTGCGGGCAGATCTTTACCACCTCGCCGCAGGTCTGGCAACAGCCTTCGATCAGCGACGAAGCCGCGGCGGGCTTCCGCGACCTCACGGCCGAACAACTCGACGGCCCATGGGTGATCCATGCCTCCTATCTCGTCAACCTCTGTACGCCGAAAGACGACCTTCGGGAGAAATCCATCGACAGCATGCAGGCCGAACTCGACGCCGCCGACAAACTCGGGATTCCGTACGTCAACGCCCACCTCGGAGCCCACACCGGCGCGGGCGTCGAGGGCGGTCTCGACAACGCCGCGGGTGTGATCGCCGACCTTGAGGTACCCGATGGCGTCCAACTCCTCATCGAGAGCGACGCCGGCAGCGGCACCAAACTCGGCGGCGAGTTCGAGCACCTCGCCGGGATCATCGACCGCACCGACGAGGAACTCGGCATCTGTATCGACACCGCCCACACGCTCGTCGCCGGCAACGATCTGACGACGCCGGAAGCGGTCGACGAAACGATCGGGCGGTTCGACGACGTGGTCGGCCTCGAACACCTCGAATACATCCACCTCAACGATTCGAAACACGACGTGGGCACCCACAAGGACGAACACGCGCTGATCGGCGAGGGCTACATCGGCGAGGACGGCATGCGCGCCATCGTCAACCATCCCGACCTGCGCGACCTACCGTTTGCACTCGAAACGCCGACCGAGGACGGCAAAGGCTTCGCGTGGAATATCGAACGCGTGAAAGACCTCCGCAACTGAGTCGTGCGCCGGTTTACGCCCGAATATCTCAGCCGCACGCGCGAGGGAATGTGGGCCGATTCGCGGGACGCCCTCACGGATCTCGATCTCTCGAACCGCGAGCGGGTTCTCGATGTCGGCTGCGGCACCGGCGAGTTGACACGCGTCCTTGCAGCCGAATCGGCCGACGCCAACGCCGAAGTGATCGGCGTCGACGCCGACCCCCGGCTGCTCGACGTTGCCAGCGACCACGTTCCAACGGTCGCTGGCGACGCGCTTCGCCTGCCGTTTGCCGACGACAGCGTCGATCTCGTTGTCTGCCAGGCCCTTCTCATTAATCTTCCCGAGCCAGCCGCCGCCCTCCGGGAGTTCGCCCGCGTTTCGACCGACTTGGTCGCCGCGATCGAGCCGAACAACGCCGCCGTCAGCGTCGACTCGACTGTCGACAGCGAGGTCGACCTCGAAGCACGGGTTCGGGAGGCCTACCTCCGCGGTATCGACACCGATGTCGCCCTCGGCGAACGAGTCGAATCGCTGTTTGCGGAGGCCGGGATCGATCCACTCTCGACCCGGCAGTACAACCACGAAAAGCGCACTGAACCGCCCTACAGCGAGGACGCATTGCGGAGCGCGAAACGGAAGGCCAGCGGCGAGGGACTGGCCGACCACGAAGTCGAACTCTGCCGCGGGCTGGACGGCGAGGCGACGTATGACACGCTCCGGCGAGCGTGGCGCGAGATGGGCCGGGAAGTTATTGAGCAGATGCAAGACGAGTCATACGAGCGTGTGGAGACAGTGCCGTTCACCGTGACTGTCGGACAGGTCGATAGCGACACCGGCTGAGGATCAGATCACGTCGCCGCGAACGCTCGCACCCGTTTGTTCGGTTCGGTAGCGGCTGACCGTGTCGGCGGCCGCATCTGCGGTATCGGCGTCGACACCCATCTGTTCCAGCGCGCCCGACAGCGTTGGAAACGGGAGTTCGCCGCCGCGAAGCTTGCCGAGGAGGTCGTCGTCCCACTCGCCGTCGACCCACAGACAGACGCCACGAGGGTCGAGGATCTGTTCGTAGGACTCACGATCGAGCGCGCCCCGCAGCCGCTGGGTGACGTTTTCGTCAAAGCTCGCGTTACAGACTTCGAGGTGGATCGGCTCATCGTCACCGAGCAGGTGGGCGGCCAGACACTTCTCTGGGGCGGCGTGGCCGTTGTCGTTGGCGCGGATGTATTCGGGAAACGCCTCGGCCCACTCGGCGTCAACGCTCTGGCCGACACCTTTCACGCCGTGTTGCTCGTAATACTCCTCGGCGGCGTCGCTGTCGCCGCGCAGCAGGATGTCCTTCGTGAGATAGATGTCGAGACGATCGATCGGATCGAGCCCGAGAGCAACATCGCCGTACACCCAGATCTCCCGGACTGGCACCGGCATCGGCTCGGAGTCGACCGTCTCGATCAGCTCGACGATGCGGTCGATGGCGGCGTCGCGGTCGAGTGTCGCCTCGCGTGTCATTGCTGACCCTGGGATCGCAGGCCACAAACCGGTTTCGACGCCGTGCGGTCGGGTGTGTTGTGGAATGGTCTGGCGTGTATGACAGACCGATCGTGTGTCGTATGACACGCTGCGTCGGTGTCGACGAGGGCAGCCGATCGCCCCGAAGAGCGAAACGGGTATCCCAGCCGGCCGGCAACGCTCCGGTAATGGAGTGCGACAAATGCGACCGTGACGCCGTCATGCAGGCGGCGTACTCCGGCGGCCATCTCTGTGAGACGCATTTCTGCCGGTCGGTCGAGAAACGCGTCCGACGACGAATTCGGGCGGATACACTGCTCGATCCCGAGTCGACACCAGACAATCCAGAAACGTGGGTGATCGGCCTTTCAGGTGGCAAGGACAGCGTCGTCCTCACACACATTTTAGACGAGACCTTCGGTGAAGATCCCCGCATCGAGATGCTGGCGTTGACGATCCACGAGGGGATCGAGGGCTACCGCGACGAAAGCGTCGACGCCTGCGTCGAGTTGGCCGACGATCTGGAGATGCGCCACGAACTCGTCAGCTACGAGGAGGAGTTCGGGATCCGCATGGACGATGTCGTCGACGACGACCCCGAGGACATGGCCCCCTGCGCCTACTGCGGTGTGTTTCGGCGTGATCTCTTAGAGGAGTACGCCGACGAGTACGGCGCGGACAAGCTGCTGACCGGCCACAACCTCGACGACGAGGCCCAAACCGCGCTGATGAACATTCTGGAAGGCGATGTCAAACAGATCGCCAAACACTTCGATGCAAGCATCGGCGATTTCGAGGAGCGCGCCGAACAGGATGATTTCATCCCGCGGGCCAAGCCCCTCCGGGATATCCCCGAAAAAGAGGTCGCACTCTACGCCCAACTCATGGAGTTGCCCGCCCACATCACCGAGTGTCCCCACGCCAGCGAGGCCTACCGCGGCGAGATCCAGGAGCTGTTGTGGAACCTCGAAGAGAATCACCCCGGGACGCGGCACTCGATCATGTCCGGCTACGAGGAGCTCGCGGAGCTGGCGGCCGATCGGTATGGTGGCGACGACGAGGAAAACGACGACCTCAGCGAGTGCGAGCAGTGTGGCTCGATGACCGGGGGTCGGATCTGCCGGAAATGCCGGCTATTGGAATCGATTGCGGCGGTATAGCGTTAGTACCAGTTGCGAGAAATCGACCGTCGCCGTCTAACGTCGCCATCTAAAACGGCCGTCGCGCTGAAAAAAGCGTTAGCGGATGACGTCGAGACCGTTGTTCTGTTCGACTTCCTGTTTGCCGCCGTCAGACTCCCAGGCCGCGGTGTCGGAGCTGACGTTCGCGCTGGCGTCGAACTCGGCGGGGTCGCCTTCGATGCTGGCGCGTGACTGATCGGCCTGTTTTTGGGTCGTCGAGCCGAGCACCTGCGCGCTCTGGACGCCGGTCATGATCGCCATGACGCGAACCTTGCCCTTGTACTCGTCTTGGATCCGGGCACCCCAGATGACGTTCGCGCTGGCTTCGAGCCGTTCGGTGATGTTGTTGGCGATCCCCTCGGCCTCCTTCAGCGTGAGGTCGGGGCCGCCGGTGATGTGGACGAGCCCGCCGCTCGCACCGCGGTAGTCCACATCCAGCAGTGGGTGGTTCATCGCGTCGCTGACCACCTCTTGGGTCTTGTTTTTGTCCTGGGTTTCGCCGACCAGCATCACGGCGACGCCGCCCTGATTCATGATCGTCGACATATCCGCGTAGTCGAGATTAATGAGGGAGGGCTGGGTGATCGTCTCCGAGATTCCTTTGACGGTTTCGGCGATGATCTGATCCATCACAGAAAAGGCCTTGCCGATCGGGAGGTTCGGGACGTAATCGAGCAGGCGGTTGTTGTCGAGGACGATGATCGAATCAGCGGTATCGCGGAGCTGTTCGAGGCCTTCCTCGGCTTTGACCGTCCGAGCGCGCTCAACATTGAACGGCGTCGAGACCATGCCGACGACGATCGCGCCCTGTTCTTTGGCGATATCCGAGATCACCGGGGCCGCGCCGGTGCCGGTGCCGCCACCCATGCCGGCGGTCACAAAGACCAGGTCGGCGTCGCCCAGCACTTCCTTGATCGTTCCCTGGGCCATCTCGGTGGCGCGCTCGCCCATCGAGGGGTCGCCACCCGCGCCGAGGCCCTGGGTGAGAGATTTGCCGACGAGGATCTTCGTGTCGGCTTCGATCATCTTCAGGTGCTGTTTGTCGGTGTTGATGGCGACGGTTTCCGCGCCGTCGACGCCGATGTTGTACAGCCGGTTGACCGTGTTGTTGCCCGCGCCGCCGGCGCCGACGATGACGATCCGTGGATCGCCGAACTCGTCGTCATCGTCGAAGCTGGCGTCCATGTCACGGTCTTCTGCTTCCGCGTTGTCGAGGGCGTCTTGTACGATATCCTGCATAGTTACACCTTCGCCCAGCTGCGCTCGCTTTTGTTTCGTCGTGGTTCTGTACTCTCGGTCTCGTTGAGCATCTCTCGGACGGCCGACCGGATCGCCTCACTCCGGTTTGGGAACTGGCCGGTTTCGACCATTTCCTCGACCTCGTCGATCTGCTGCTTTGGAATTCGTAGTGTCACACGCTCCATTGTTACATTCCCCGGTAAGACAGTCGGCGACGCCGACAGCCCCACAGCGTGCCACGGACGGGCACACTGTAAGACGATTGTCTTACGCGGTCGTAACACTATGCCGAGGGTATATAAATTTACTGGCGGATGTAAGACATTCCGGCTATCGAGGCAGCCACGAGGCCGTGAGATCGGGGTGTGTGTCTGTCATCCGTTGTCCAACACGTCGGCCGCCGGGGTGCGACGCCCACAGCCGGGACAGAACGCCCAGTCCGATCGGAGCTCGTCGCCGCAGTCACAGAACAGCCGCCGGGAGGCCTTTTCGCCACAGTTCGGGCAGTACACGTGCTCGCTGTCGACCGCTTCGCCACACTGACCGCAGCTGTGGGCGTCGTCTTCGCCGGCTGTCGGCTCCGGTTGTGGGTCGCCCTCGGCGTCAGGCGTCTTACGCTCAACGGCTTGGTCGGTGACAGTGGCCTCCTCGTCGACTCCCTCAAGGGTGATATTGACCGACACGTCGGTGCCGGCATCGGCCGGATCGCGGCGGGTCGCCAGCGCGGAATCGACGCGTTCGGCGACGAGGCGGTCGATTCGGTCGTCGATGAGGGCGTCGATCGAGTCGGCGTCGGACGTGTGCGCGTGTGTGTCCGTCGTTTGCGCGGTTGTCTCACGTTCCGACCCGTCGAGGTACTGACGGAGGGCCTCCCGCATGACCTCGGATTTCGAGGCGTCGAAGGCCTCTAACCGGCCAACGAGGTCATCGTCGGCGCGGAACGTGATCTTACTCATGTGCAACAGGTGTGTTACACAGGGTATTCAATCTTCCCACTCTGTCAGACATCTGTCGGCGGCGCGCTTGGAACAGAACCCTTAATTGTACGACCGGGATACGAAAGAGTGCCCGCCCTTAGCTCAGCCTGGTAGAGCAGTCGACTGTAGATCGACTTGTCCCCCGTTCAATTCGGGGAGGGCGGACTTTCTCCTGCGAACAACGTGAGCAGTGTGAAATCTCTCCCGACCCGAATTGAGCAGCGAACGACCGCAGGGAGTGAGTGAGTTCAATTCGGGGAGAGACGATGGCAGATGGTCAGCACCCGATGTGGAAACCGGGGGTGCAAGCTATGCCGACACACAGTCGGAGGCCGCATGACTATCTTCCGTGCGATGCCAGTACGCTGCTCAGGATAAAATGTAGTCGCTCGCTGCTGTTGCCACATCTTCGATGCGTTCGTCAACGAGGGAGGTCATGTAGTAGTCGACTGCTGTAGCACTGTTGAGCGTCACGAGCGACCACGGAAGCACGTGACTTCGGGTTCCCAAGGCCTCCCACTGTAGTCCTCGTCCCAGAGCGTGAGCGACTCCTCGTGGTAGGTCTTCGTGGAAATCAAGACTGTAATGAGTTGAACGCCGTGGGCCGGAAATCGAGGCGTGCCGACCACGAGCATCGGCCGCCCTTTGTCCGAGAGTGGATCAGTCGCCCAGACGATATCGCCGCGGTCGAGATCGTCAAACGCCGTCACTGTACGCGTTCCATCTCGTTGGTCTGGAGGGCTTCGAGAGCCTCGTCGCCGTACTGCTCGGTTGCGGTTTCGTGGTACTGATGGAGCTGGTAGGCTGACTGGAGTCGTTCGTCGTCGTCGGTGATCGCCCAGTATGGGCGTTTGTGTCGGACGAGCCCGCGGTGCTTCAGTCGTGAGAGGATCGCACTGACAGCGTCCTCCTCAAGATCGAGTTGGTCGGCGATTGTCGACGCCTTCCACGCACGGTCGTCGTGCTCGTCGAGGAAGCGCACGATCCGCTCGGTGTCGGTTCGCCCATTGAGTTCGTCGGCATCGGTGTTCTCGAACTCGTCGATATCGATACTCCCGCTTGACATACGCGACTGTTGGGGCTGTTGGCTGATAGCTGTTTGGAGTATTTGGAGTATTAGTTTAGCAGTCAAAGCAGCGAGATAGCGATCCAACGCAATGGGCGTCTGGGGCAGTTCGCCAGTAGACACGGTATATTGGAGGGCGAGACATTATCCGGGGGTTCCGACTCTATCCCGAGAACACGGGCGACGAGTCGCTCCCGAAGTTTATGCAGTAGATGGTGCGGACAAATTGTTCCTATCTGAGCGCGACAGCGTCAGTCGCGGCGGGAACAAGCTTGATATTCTCGTATACGCTTGTATACAACATGAGCGAAGCATCGAAAACGATCCGCGTCTCCGACACACTCCACGCTCGTATCAAGGCGGATAACCGTGAGGGCGAAACACTCAACGAGACGCTGGAACGGCTGCTCGGCGAGCCGTCGCTCCGCGAACTCGCCGGGACGCTATCCGATGAGGACGCCGCGACGATGCGCGAGGCTATCGACGCGAGTCACGAGCAGCACGCGGCGGAACTCAGCGAGCAGTTCGACGGGATGGAATGATTCTCGACACCTCCTTTCTGATCGACGTGATGAACGACGATACGGCCGCGTTGGAGACAGTCGATGAGATCGAGGCCGCCGAGGTTCCCCAGCGGATTCCGGCGATGACGCTACAAGAGTTATATATCGGCGTCGGGATGAGTGACTTGCCCGAGCAGGAGCGACGCGAGATTGAACACGTTATCGAATCCCGGCCGGTCGTGCCGACGAGCGCGGCCATCGCCCGCAAGGCCGGGCGGATCGACGGGGAATTGCGAGCGGCGGGCGAGCCAATCGACATCGGGGATGCGACGATCGGAGCGACAGCGGTGGTATGCGACGAGCCGGTGGTGACGGGGAATCCCGAGCACTTCGAGCGGATTTCGGGGATCGAAGTTGTGGGCTACTAGTTCTCACTCGGATAGACAGTCAACCGAGTCGCACTATTTTAAATGGGCTCGCTGACCATACCACTGCCATGCAGCGGTACGAAATCGAGGAATACGTCCAGGTTCATCTACCAGAGAACGAGATGCTGAGCCTCATCTGATGTTTCTGGAGCAACATCCAGAGAGGCAGGTTTCTGAATAATAAATGAGCTTTCTACCACCGGGAACCGAGGCTGGAGCTACCAATCTAACTTGCCCTAACTGCGACAGTCGGATAGGCATACTCCAGCTTCTACGCAATATATCTCCAGAGACGATTTCACCGAATACGTACACGACGTGTCCCCAGTGTTCAGTTTGGTTCTTTCCAGAAAATGCCCTACTCCAAACCCTTCGGAACATCCAGTCAACCGGTAAGTCTTTTTTCCGATTTCCTATTTCGCTGGGTAGCGGTATTGGAACCAATGTCACATGGGTAAATGTATCCGAAACCCGTGAGACTCAACTGAACAATCTCTACGAGGACTACGAAATTGAAGCAGTCTATCTCGAAAATGCTGAACGGTCTGATGTGGGAGAGGACGAACGTCTGCCTATCGAAACTATCAACGGGTTCTACCACCGGGCAACCCTGGCCGATATTTTACTCGTTGAAGTCTCCATCATCGGTTCCAAAAACACGGTTGTCAGAGCTAATCTCAGAGAAGGCCGAGAAGATACTGAGACCATTGAAGTAGGTGATGAAATCAAGATCGTGTATGAACAAGCGTTGACTCTTCGTTCTGCTACAAATCCACCTTGGATAGACCTCTTACGGGGAGCCGCTGAGTCAATTCGTAACAAGAATACAACTGCTGCTGTCCCTCTAATCGTCTCCGCTGTTGATAACCTACTGTATCGCCAGATATATCTCTATTATCGGCTGGATGGGAATAATCATGACAACTCCCACGAATTAATTGTGGATAAATATGGCAACGACCGTGGTGATCTCTACAGAGAGGATTTCGCAAAAAATGCATTAGACAATATATCTGGAGTTCGGCTTACCAATGGCCCACCGCATAAGGAGTGGCGTACATTCCAAGACGAGATTCTTGAAACCCGAAGAAAAATTGTTCATCCCCAGAGAGACCCAGTCCAGAAGATCGATAGGGAAACAGCGATTGATTGGTACAATACAACTTTTCGTTTGATTCTGGGTATGTTTGACCTTGTTTGGTTCGAGTAATCTTTTGATTATGATTTAGTAGCAACCTCTTTCCCTCGTAAAACTCGGTCGCTCCGATGGACTCGCCGGGATTTGAACCCGGGGCCTCTTCCTTGCGAAGGAAGCGATCTACCGCTGATCTACGAGCCCGCATTTAGATTCTGCCGTGGCGCGTACTTGTAGCTTCTGTTTCGCCCGACGACGTATCGAGCACCCCCGCCGCGCCAGCCAGCAACCCAACGAACAGCCCGGTGAAATGCGCGACCAGTGCGACCCCCGGCTGACCGGTCAGCACCGTCACCACCAGCGCGGCGACCGCGTAGATCGCCACCTGCACCCGCGGGGAGAGCCGCAGCCGATCCAGCAGCGTCGTCGACACCGTGTTGCCGGCCAGCAGATAGCCGACCAGCCCGAAGACCGCACCGCTGGCCCCAAGCACTGCTGTCGCCGGGCCAAGCAGTCCGCTGACGACGACCTGGGCAACCCCCGCGAGCGCGCCGACCGTAAGGAAAAACAGGTGAAAGCGTAGCCACGTCGTCCGGCGCTCGACCGCGAGCCCCGCCACCAGCAGCACGACGCTGTTGGCGATCAAATGCCCCAGCGAGGCATGCGCGTAGATGCTGGTGACGATCGTCACCGGATCGGCGGTGATCGGCGGCGCGAGGACGAACAGCCCGCTGAGGCCGATGAACGAAAGCGGCACCTGGAGGAGGAAGACGACCAGCACCACCCCAAGCGTGTCGATCGTCGGACTCCGATCCATAGGTGGTGTTTGACGAGCGGGAATAAAAACGGACTGTCGGGCGACGGTTCAGATGAAGAGCCGGCTGAGCGTGGGCGGTAGAGAACGACGACAACGCCGTTCTATCCACCAAGAGAGGAGTGCGCCCGCAGTATGCGCGCAGCGGTGCGGCGGGCGTCCACCCGATCGGTTAGCGATCCCACTCAACCTCGGTCACGTCGTCGGTCTCCCGCAGGATGAACGGCCCGATCGACAGCGTGTGTTTTGTTACCGTGGCGATCCGCATCACGTAGGCCAACAGGATCACAAACGGCACCACCGCGAGCGTCGTCGCCGCCGCAACGAGGACGACCACCCACTCGATGCCGAACACCGTCCCGGGGTAGGCGGTCGGATCGAAAAAGGCCATCATCACCGCCGACACCAACAGCGCGGGCACCGACACCGCGAGAATCTGCCGGGAGAGATTGATCAGATCCCACTGGAAGTACAGCGTCTTAAAATGCTCTCGGGCCGGCCCGAACAGTTTCAACACCGCGATCAGCTCGTCAAGGGCGTCGCTGGCCTCGCTGTCGAGGGCCTCGCCGTACCGCTCGTCGATCCGGCGGGCGGCGAAGATCTTCCATGAGTAGTTGAAATCGAGGGCTGACGACACCACGTCGAACGCGCCGAACTGCGCGTTGTCGAGGCCGGCGGCAACGCGGTCGGCGTTCTCGGTGAGACTATCGCTCAGCTCCGCCACCTCCTCGCGGAGCTCCGCGTCGGCCGACTCGCCGACCGCCTGCCGGAGATCCGCAGCTCGCTCGCCGGCAACCGTCACCAACGCACGAAGAAACTGCGATGGCCGGGCGGGGCTGACCGGCGTGTCGATCCGGGCGGCCACATCCTCGCGGAACTCCATCGCGCCCATCATCCGCTCCTGTTGGTCGCCAACCGCACCGAGTTCCTGTGATAAGACCAGCTGGTTCAGCGTGAGCACGAGCGTGACGCCGGTGATCGTCGCCGTCAACAACGCCTGAAACAGCGTGTCGACCGAATCGCTCGTCCGCAACGTTTCGGCGGCGTCCGGGGCGACCATGCCGGCCGCGAGCAGAACGGCGAACACGACGGCGAGCAACAGCCCCGTGACGAGCCAGCGGTCGGCATCGAGCAACAGCCACAGCTTGAGCCGGCTGCCCGCCGCGCGGTCGCGCAACCGATCGCTCGGTGTCTCGCCGTCGCTCATACCACTCTCTACCGAGGGCAGGCTGAAAAACGCGGGGTTACTCGGGGTGACAGGCGCGCCGCTGGCAGGGGTGAAAAAACGAAAAATCGGGGCGACCGTGATGGCCTTAGCGCGGCACCAGCGGCCGGTGGGTGTGACCCACGAGCCGGCTCAGTCTTCGAGAACGATCTCGATGCTGACTTCGTTGGGCACCTGCACACGCATGAGCTGGCGGAGCGCGCGTTCGTCGGCGTCCAGATCGATCAGCCGTTTGTGGACGCGCATCTCCCAGTGCTCCCACGTCGCGGTGCCTTCGCCGTCAGGCGACTTCCGCGAGGGGATCTCCAGCGTCTTCGTCGGCAGCGGGATCGGGCCGCTGAGCGTGACGCCGGTTTTCTCGGCGATCTCCCGCACGTCGTCGCAGATGTCGTCGAGATCCTCGGGATGGGTTCCGGCGAGGCGGACACGTGCTTGCTGCATTTATCGCTCGTTGACTTCGAGCACTTTGCCGGCCGCGATGGTCTGGCCCATGTCCCGAACCGCGAAGCTGCCGAGCTCCGGAATCTCACCCGAGGGCTCGATGCTGAGCGGTTTCTGCGGACGCACCGTCACGATGGCGGCGTCGCCCGACTGGATGAAGTCCGGGTTCTCCTCGGCGACCTCGCCCGTCGAGGGGTCAAGCTTCTGGTCGATGGACTCGATGGTACAGGCGACCTGCGCCGTGTGAGCGTGGAAGACCGGCGTGTACCCCGAGGTGATCACCGACGGGTGCTGCATGACGACGAGCTGGGCCTGGAACGTCTCGGCGACGCTCGGCGGGTCGTCGGCGGGGCCACAGACATCACCGCGCCGGATGTCGTCCTTGCCGACACCGCGGACGTTGAAGCCGACGTTGTCACCGGGACCAGCCGAGGGCACTTCCTCGTGGTGCATCTCGACGGTCTTGACCTCGCCGCCGACATCCGAGGGCTGGAAGGAGACGTTGTTGCCCGGTTCGAGGGTGCCGGTTTCGATCCGTCCGACCGGGACGGTACCGATACCGGAGATGGTGTAGACGTCCTGGATCGGGAGTCGGAGCGGCGCGTCCGTCGGCGGCTCGACTTCCGGCAGGTCGTTGAGGGCTTCCAGCAGCGTGTCGCCGCTGTACCAGCCCGTGTTGTCGGAGGCCTCGGCGATGTTGTCGCCTTCGAACGCCGAGATCGGGATGAAGCTCGCGTTCTCGGTGTCGAAGCGAACCTGGTTGAGGAGGTCGGTGACCTCGTCTTTGACCGACTCGTATTCGGCCTCGCCGTAGTCGACAAGATCCATCTTGTTGACGCCGACGATGAGCTCGTTGATACCGAGCGTGCGGGCGAGGAAGACGTGCTCGCGGGTCTGGGGTGCGACACCGTCGTCGGCAGCGACGACGAGTACCGCGTTGTCAGCCTGCGAGGCACCGGTGATCATGTTCTTCACGAAGTCACGGTGGCCCGGACAGTCGACGATGGTGAAGTAGTATTTGTCCGTGTCGAACTCCTGGTGGGCGATGTCGATGGTGACACCGCGCTCTCGCTCCTCGGCGAGGTTGTCCATGACGTAGGCGAACTCGAAGCCGCCCTTGCCCTTCTCCTCGGCCTCTTCTTTGTGCTGTTCGATCACGTGCTCGGGGACGGAGCCTGTCTCGTACAGGAGGCGTCCCACGAGCGTGCTTTTGCCGTGGTCAACGTGGCCGATGATGGCCAGGTTTTGGTGTGGTTTGTCGCTCATGGGTAAAGTAACGCGCTAAGGCGTTCTGTGCAGCCTCTTTCGACTGTTCCCCGTAAAACCATTACGATACGTCGGTCGAAAAAGCCCGACGCCGTCTTGCGGTTTGTGGGAGCACATACCATGCTATGTGGGTCGTGGTCGATGGTACTCACTGTGGAGGGAACAGGGGTATTAACTCACCACACACCAACGCACCTCCTATGCAACTGCGGATCGGGCTGTTCGTGCTGTTGCTCGCCGTCACCGTGGCCGGCACAGCGACCGTTGCGGCCACACCCGCCAGCGGCCAGCTGGACGGGGTCGCCCAACAGACGGGCGTCAACGCCGACGATGTTCGGATCACGATCAGTCTCGCCGAGAACGGCACCGCCGAGTGGGAACTCGCCTTCCGGCGCATCCTTGAGACCGACGAGGAGGAGGCCGCCTTCGAATCACTGCAAGCCGATATCGCCGACGACCCGGCGTCGTACACCAACCCCTTCGCCGAGCGGATCCGCCGGACGGTCGCCACCGCCGAAAACACGACCGACCGTGAGATGGCCGCCGAGAATTTCAGCGTCGACACCGAAACCCAGTCACTCGGCCGGGAGTACGGGATCGTTACCTACCGCTTCACCTGGGAGAACTTCGCAGCCACGAACGACGACGAACTCCGGGCCGGCGACGCCATCGACGGCTTCTTTCTCGACGACCAAACCCGGCTTCGGGTGCAGTGGCCCGATGGCTACACAGCCGACTCGGTGACGCCCGCAGCCGACGAAACCCCGGACAACGCTGTCGTCTGGGACGGCGATTCGACGGACTTCGTGACGGGTGAACCCCGGATCGTCGTTGCCGAGAGCGGGAGCGGGCTCACACCGGGCATGCTGATCGGCGTCATCATCGTTATCCTGCTTGCGGGTGTCGGCGGCTGGTTCTACCAGCGACCGCCGAGTCCCGCCGACAGCCCGTCGCCGGCAGCCGCCGCAAACGAAGCCGACGACGAGCCCGATGCGACACCCGCGGATCAACCGGGCGACGACGCCGAGACGACAGCAGCCACGGCCGACGACGAGCCTGATCCGGAGCTCCTCAGCAACGAGGAACAGGTGCTTCGCCTGCTCGACGACTACGGCGGCCGGATGAAACAGAAACAGGTCATCGAGGAGCTCGGCTGGACCGACGCCAAGACAAGCAAGGTCGTCAGCGGGCTGCGGGAGGACGGAGAGATCGACTCCTTCCGGATCGGCCGCGAAAACGTCCTCACCTTCCCGGACGAGCGATTGGTCGATGATGACGATGGGGAAACCGATGAGTAGCCGATCGCCACGACTCGGTCGAATCGCCGGCAGTCGACGTGATGAACCGAACGCAACTCGGCGAAAACGGCGGTAATTCGGCGATACCACCATCGATTTATAACCGATGTGAGTGCTTACGAGAAACTATCATGAACCGACCGACGACGCTGTTTGGAACCGCCCTCCTCGCGGCCGCGGTAGTCGTACTGGCGGTCATCGCCGGCGGCGTCACCGCCACCGCTGGGCCGGCAACGACAGCAGCTCCACAAGTCGCCGCAAACGACACGACCGCAAACGCGACCGCGCCGGGGGCCCAACTCGCCGGCGTTGTCGGCGTACAGCAGGCCGAGGTCGACAGCGATCTCGACAACCGAACCTTTGGTCTCCGTGTCGCTAACGTCGACAGCGACGAAGAACGCGCCGCGATCATCGCCGAACGCCAGAACACCACACGAGCCCAGCTAGCCAGCCAGACCGATCGTCTCGCTGCCCTCCGGGAAGCGCGGGCAAACGGCACCATCTCAAACGCCGAGTATCGAGCCAGGGTCGCCACCGTCGCCGCGCAGGCGGCCGACACCGAACGCGACGCCGCCCAGCTGAACCGCACCGCCCGCCGGCTGCCTGACGCGGTCAGAGAGCGCGCCAACATCAACGTCTCCGCCATCGAACAACTCCGGGGCGACGCGCGAACCCTCGGTGGCCCTGAAACCGCTGCGATCGCCCGCTCGATCGGCGGCACCGCCGCCCGAAACCCGATGGCCGGCGGTGGTCGTGGCCCGCCGATGGGGACACCGGGTGCAGATCGAGCGACCCCTGGCAGTTCAATGGCGGGCGAAGCCGGTGAGCGCGGTGGACAGGCCGGTGCTCGCGGCCCCTCAGGGCAAGGGGCAACGAACACCAGCGAGCAAGCTCGGACACCGGGGGAAGCCGGTCGTGATCGCAGCGCGACCCCGACTGAACCCAGCGAGCGACGCGGCGGCGGCAACAGCGAGAACGCCGGCGGCGAACCCAACGACGATAACGACGACGCTGGAGGTAGCAGGAGTACCGATAACGCCGGCAACGATGGAAACAGCAACAACGCCGGTGGCAACCCAAACAGGCCGTAGCTCGTTGAAAAAGCCGGAATCGAAGCCGACAGCCCGACTTACTGGGTGAGCCGACTCACATCCGACAGCACCGCGGTCGCCGTTTCGGGGCCGCCAGCACCCCGGCCGCTGATGTTGAGCCGGCCGGCATGTGTCGTCTCCAGTTGGACGATGTTGAGCGTCCCTGTCACCGACAGCGGGCCGTCGTCGGGGACGAGTCGCGGGCCGACACTGACACCCTCCGGTGTCGCCTCGCCGATCAGCCGGATCGTCCGGCCGTCTTCAGCGGCGAGTTCGAGCGCGGTACCGGGGATGTCGGTGATCCCCTCAACCGTTGCGTCATCGAGAGTGTACTCCTCGTCGCCGTCAGCAAGGACGTTCGAGAGGATGACGAACTTCAGCGCGGCGTCGATCCCCTCCACATCGAACGTCGGGTCGGCCTCGGCGACGCCGAGATCCTGGGCCTCCGCCAGCACGTGATCGTAATCCAGCCCCTCGGCGGCCATCCGCGAGAGGATGAAGTTCGCGGTGCCGTTGAGCACACCGCGAGCGGCGGTGATGTGATCCGGGCCGAAGTCGTCGATCGTCGAGCAGATCGGGATCGCACCGCCGACGGTCGCCTCAAATCTGATCTGACCGTCGCTGTCGGCTTCCAACTCGCGGAGGTCGCCGTACCGCTCGGCGACCGGCCCCTTGTTAGCGAGGACGGCGTGTTTGTCGCGGTTGAGCGCGTGGGCGACATGTGAAAATCCGGGTTCGGCGTCGCCGAGCGTTGTCGGGGTTGCCTCGACCAACACGTCGTAGTCGGCATCAAGCGCGTCGTCGGGGTCGGCGTCGCCAACGACGCCCTCGTCGGCTTTGCGGTCGAGGACAGCTTCGGTGTCGATCCCGTCAGCGTCGATCGCGGCCGACGAGGAGTCGGCGACGGCGGTGATGGTGTGGCCGTACTCGGCGGCCAACTCGACGACCGAGCGGCCGACCGCGCCGACGCCGAGGACGGCGAGTCGTGCGCCCGTCATTGGGTGCCCTCCGTGAGCGGCTCGATGACATGGAGATCCTTGCCGTCGGCGATCTCTCGAAGCGTCGACAGCACCGCATCGGTCGTCCCTGATTTGGTTTTCAGGCGCATTCGGGCACTCGAACTGTCGTCGTTGCCGCGAGGTGCCGACAGCGAGAGGTCGGTCAGCGACGCGTTGGCGCAGGCCTCGACCTGCTGGAGAGTATCCGAGAGATCGGTGTCAACGAGGTGACCGACCAGGAGAACGACCAGTTCCTCGTCGTACCGCTCGGAGCCGGCCTGAATCACGTTGACGCCGGCCTCACGCAGGGAGTCGACGATCCGATCGAAGCGATCCGGCGCACACGAAACGTCGACCTCAACGGGGATGTGACCCCGCGGGGTGACGTTGCCGCGCTCGTGGTAGATCGACATGAGATTGCCGCCGGCCTCCGAGATCGGTTCAAGTGCTCCCAGCAGCTCGCCGGGTTCGTCAACGAGTTCGAGCCGGATGGTGTGCGTCTGGACTTCGCTTGCGGTGTCGCTCATCGGCGACCACCTCGCTGCGGCGTCGTGAGATCCGGTGTTGTGGTCGGACACGGTGTCGGTGTTGATCCCGACAGAGAGCCGCGGCTCCGTCGTGCGATACTGGTCGGTCGGGAACGTGCCGTGTCCGTCGGCATACAGGTGTCACGTTTTGACGGACGGTATAAGACTGCATCGAAGGCGGCTCTCTGACAGCGAAAACAGCAGATCAGAAACCACAGCGCGTCGACAGCGTTAGATGTAGTCGATACTCGGCGGGAGTTCCTGCTTCATCCCTTTGCGCTCGCGGATCTCGCTGATGATCTCGGGCTGGAGGCTGTCGACCAGCACGCGGAAGCCGGCGTTCTCGGTGTTCCAGGAGGCACGACCCTCAGTGGCCGAGCGAATATCGGAGGAGAACCCGATCATCTCTTCGACGGGAGCGATCCCCTCGATGACCATGAGGTCACCCTCCTGGTACATGTCGTCGACGCGGCCGCGGCGACCCTGAATCTCGCCGGAGGCATCGCCCATGTACTCCGAGGGCACATCGATGCGGACATCCTGAATCGGTTCGAGCATCTTGATCCGCGCGTCGATCAGCGAGCGGTGCACCGCATCGCGGACAGCCGGGATGACCTGTGCCGGACCACGGTGGATGGTGTCCTCGTGGAGCTTGGCGTCGTGAAGGCGCAGCAGCGCGCCCTGGACGGGCTCGGCGGCGAGTGGACCGTCTTCGAGGGCATCTTCGAGCCCCTCGATGACGAGCTCCATCGTCTCGTTGAGGTGCTGAATCCCCTTCGTTTCGTCGATGAGGACGTTGGTGTTGAAGATGTGTTCGACGTTCTGGGAGGTGTCTTTGTCCATGCCGGCTTCCTGCAGGGCTTCACGGCGTTCGAGCTCCGGCATATCCATCGACGCTTTGCCGAGATGGATCGCATCGACGATGTCCTGATCCATCGGCTCGGCGGTGATGTAGAACTTGTTGTGGCGGTTCGGCGAGACACCCTCGACCTCGCGGGATTCCTCCTGTGGTTGCTCGCGGAAGACGACGATCGGTTCGCCGGTGTGGACATCGATCCCCTGATTGTCGCGGATGCGGTGGGTGATGACTTCGAGGTGAAGCTCGCCCTGGCCGGAGATCAGGTGTTCGCCGGTGTCCTCGTTGATCTCGATCTGGATCGTCGGATCCTCCTTGGCGACCTGCTGGAGCACCTCGATGAGCTTTGGCAGATCGTCCATCGTCTTCGCCTCGACACTCTTCGTGATGACGGGCTCGGAGATGTGCTCGATTGACTCGAACGGCGTCATCTCGACGCTGGAGACTGTCGAGCCAGCGATCGCGTCCTTCAGGCCGGTGACGGCGGCGATGTTGCCGGCCGGAACGCGGTCGACCTCCTCGCGTTCGCCACCCATGAAGATACCAACCGACTGGACGCGGTTGGTGCCCGCGGTGCCGGAGACATAGAGATTCTGGCCCTTCTCGATCGTTCCGGAGAACAAGCGTCCGGTAGCGATCTCGCCGGCGTGGGGATCCATCGAGATATCCGTCGACATGAAGACGACCTCGCCGTCCTCGTCGACCAGCCGCATGCTTTCGGCAAGGTCGGAGTCGGCGTCGCCACGCCAGACCGTCGGGATACGACGGGGCTGGGCGTCGACAGGGTTCGGGAAGTGCTCGGCGACCATGTCGAGGACGACGTTCGACAGCGGGGTTCGCTCCTGCAGTTCCTCGCGGCCCTCCTCGCCACTGCGTTCGAGCTCCATGATGTCGCCGAAGTCGATGCCGGTGCGCTGCATCGACGGCATCGAGACGCCCCACTTGTAGAGCGCGGAGCCGAAGCCGACGGTGCCGTCTTCGACGGAGACGGTCCAGTCGTAGTCCTCCTCCTCGGTCATCCCGCGGATGAGCTCGTTGACATCGGAGATCACCGACAGCAGCCGCTTTTGCATCTCCTCGGGGCCTTCCTGGAGCTCGTTGATGAGCCGGTCGACCTTGTTGATGAAGAGCGCGGGTTTGACACCCTCGCGGAGTGCCTGCCGGAGGACGGTCTCGGTCTGCGGCATCGCGCCCTCGACGGCGTCGACAACGACGAGCGCGCCGTCGACAGCGCGCATCGCTCGGGTCACGTCGCCACCGAAGTCGACGTGGCCCGGCGTGTCGATGAGGTTGATGAGGTGGTTGGTGTCCTCGTACTCGTGGGTCATCGAAACGTTCGCCGCGTCGATGGTGATCCCGCGTTCCTGTTCGTCCTCCTCGGTGTCCATCGCCAGCTGCTGGCCGGCGGTCTCGTCGGAGATCATGCCCGCGCCGGCGAGCAGGTTGTCTGTCAGCGTCGTCTTTCCGTGGTCGACGTGGGCGGCGATGGCGATGTTCCGGATGTTCTCCGGCTCGTCCATCAGCCGCTCACACTCGTTGACGATCTTTTTTCGTCGGCCCATTATACAGACGCGTACCGGCAGGAGGGTGAAAAGCATAGTGTTTCTCCTCGCGGGGATTCGCCCGCATACGACGGTCAGGGGCCGAAAACCGACGGCTGCGTGTGTGGTGGGTTGCCACAGGGTGCGACGGCATGATGAGAGTCGAGAGCGACAACGACCACGTGCCGCGAAACGACCGACCGAACTACAATCCCGGCGGTCGACCGAAATGACAATGGGCGAGAAGGAACCGCGCGAATACGACCGGGAGTACACCACCCCGCTGAAACATCGAACCCGGCGACGCATCGGCTACACACAGCACCGAGGGACAGTGACCCGATTTGTCGTCCAGTTGGAATACCGAGTCGACGGTGAGTGGATGGAAGTGGTTCGCTTCGACCACGATCCGAAGAGCGACCACGCCCACGATGTGACCGAAGAGGGCGTCCACATGGACGTGTATCGTGACGGTGATAAACTCCGGTCAGAAGAGGTCTTCCCGCCGATGAGGGCGGGTGAGGCTCTCACATTCGCCGAAGAACACTTGAATCAGCACGCCGAACGATACATCAACAGGTTCGAAACATGGCACGAGATCAAGACCCGATGACCGACGAGGAGATCGCCGAGTTTGAGGCAGCGATGGACGAACAGGCCGAACAGCTCCGCGAGGCCCTCGCCGAGGATCTCGGTGGCGATCCAGAGGACTATCGGCGAAAACCGGTTGCTGACGGTGGTGAAAGCTAGTGGAACGCGTGACAGACGCAGAGTTCGAGGCTCTCCGCGAAGCAATGGACGACCAGCGTGCGGAAATCCGCGAGGCACTGGCGGAAGACCTCGGTGGCAAGCCCGAAGACTACAACGCCGAAGCACACCTCAACGACCGCGCCGGTGAGCCTGTCGCCGACGGCGGCGACCACTAAGTTGCGTACTGGATACTGACCGTTTTCTTGTTTAGTCGACGACGGTGTTGGAATAAGAGCAGCCAAACAGCGGGTCAGCCGACTGATCAACTGCGCCCCCTGGCGGCCTGCGAAAATCGAAGATTTTCGGGCGACCAGAAGCTTCGCTTCTGGTAGACTGAAAGGGCGAGGCTCTCTCGACGAACCCCGGCGTTGACGAGAGCTTCGCTCTCGTCCGCACACCAGAAATCTCCGATTTCTGGGGACGACGCAAGCACCGCAACGAGCGAAGCGAGTGAGGAGCACAGCGAGCCGCGGGAGTTCTGCGAGCCGGGCGGGATCGTAGATCCCGCTGGAAGCCGGCCGTAGGCCGGCGACGAAGCGAGCAGAACCTCGAAAGACGAGCGGAGCGAGTCTTTCGGCGGTCGAGAGAGCCGAGGGCTTTCTACACCTAAGTCACTGATTCAGCTTCTCAACTGACAACCATGTATAGCCGCGAAACACCCATATAGCTGCCATCCCTTGGTACACTCACACATGGATGTTCGCGTCCAGGGGACGGTCGCCCCGGATCCGTTTTTGAGCGCGGCCGATCTCCTCGAAACCGAATACAGTCTCTCACGACCCGTCGAGGTACACATCCGCGAAAACCCAGACGAGCGAACGTGGGCGGCCCACTACGACGACCGCCACGTTCTCAACATCTCCCGACAGGCGGCCACCAGCGTCCTCGCACGGGAGCTCGCCTTACACGAGTTCGCCCACATGGCCCGCTACGAGCAACGCCATGCCTCCCACACCCAGTCGACCGACGAAGCCCTGTTTCTCGGGCTGGCCGGCGAGTCGGTCGAACGCCGCAAGCTCGCACACTGCTATCAGATCGCCAACCACATGAAGGATATCTACGCCGACGATATCACCCTCGCCCTCGCACCGGCAACCAAGCTGATCGACTTTTTCGCCTCGAAGCTTGCAACCGCGATCACCGACCAACAAGAGGACAGCAGACAGGGAACTCCAGTCGAAACAGAGGGGGCAGATCCGGAGATGACCGTCGTCAACGCCGCCTTCGCCCTGGCGTTGGTCGAACGCCACAGTCTGGTCAGCCCGGAACACCGCCTCTACGAGCTGGCCGACACGGCGGCTGCGGCCGCCCCAGGGGTTGATCTCGCGGGCTTCAAACGGCGATTCAAAACGCTGGGTGACGATCCAACGGAAAGCGAATATCGGAAGTCGCTGGTGGAGATGACGCGGGCGTACGCGACGGCGGAGTAACGCAAATCGAGGATAATAAAAACACCACGAGTCCAACGAGAGACTTTACCCGCAACCGAGAGCAACAGTGGCGTTATTCGACGACGGTAGTCACCGATTCTGAGAACGTATCATCACCGCGGAGTTCGATATCAGTAGAGTACTCGCCACTTTTATTAATATTCTCGACACCATTGAGTACGATATTCATTTCACCACCGACAGTCGTATCCGCATTCGGATCAAGTACGACGGTCGCAGTTTCCTTGTTTTGAGATGTGACAGAATCGACACCGATAGTCGTTAGACTGTCGTCGTCGCCAACTTCCATTTCAACGGTCACATCGTTAGCAGTGAGACCACCAAGCCGGAATCCACGTGATTGGCCCGAATAGTCGAAGAAGACCTCACTGACCTCACCGTTGAAAGTAAATCCAGGGGTACTCCACGTATGTGTCGAGTTCTTGTCGCCTGCAGTCGCCGGAGCAAGATCAAGACTCCACCCACCGATTACGGACACTGTGGTGCTGGCCGTGTCATTTTCGCTTTGGACATCAATTGAGACATCCCCACCTTGATCAATCGAATTGGATTCAAGGTTGACCGTCTTGGTCTGGTCATTTGTGAGCGTGACTTGTTTATTATCTTGGCCACTGCCGTCGACAATTAGATCGATGACTTGACCACCGTCGGCACCAGTATTTTCGATTTCTGCCTCGATGGGAATAGTATTCCCAATAGTAATCTCACTGGGAGAATCAATAATTGTAACATTAAATTGTCCAACCCCGCCTGCTGTTGATAATGTGTCTGTGACTGTGAGATTTTCGCCATCATCACGAATAAATGTGAGTTCCGCTGAATAGTTACCTGTTTCAGGGTTTTCGAAGTTGACGATGTCGATACTGACATTGGTGGAGCCATTGGAATCTACAATCACTTCTTGGCCACCGGTAATCTGAAACGTTGCCGTCGCACCATTCACGTTTTGAAGGTTAAAAGTAGCCTCACGGCGTCTATCACCCCGATCACTATAAAATTCGATTATAGTTGCACCCTCGTCAACTGTATCGAATCCGCCACTTCCGTTGAAGTTGTAATCTGCTTGGATCTCTACAATAGTCTGTCCATCCGAAGTAAACGGCATACCATCCCACGTATGTGTAGTTGTTTCAAATTCAGTAGTATCGACAGCTTCTAATTTGGCATTAATTTCTTTTTCAGCGAGAACTCGAAAATCCGCTGCCGTCGATACAGCATCCGCGAGGCTGGCGTTCGTCGCGGTTGTCCCGAGGCTCAGTGTCGCAAGCAGCCCGCCGCCGAGGATGAAGTTTCGTCGTTTCATCGATATGAGTGGCCGATGACGCTGCCCGGTGGCGTTAGTTCGGCCGGAGAGTGATCACTATTCGGACTGTAGCTACATAGCTTTTGGTATGTGGGTTGTTCCCGTAACAAAGACCAAGGCGAGCCCTGTCGAATCCCTACCATCGACCCCGACACCTGCCCGCTGGTAGGCGAATCGAGTATGTTCAAAAAAACGGCGTCCGGTATCAGCGAGCCGCAGCCGCAACGCGTTCCCGCTCTTCTTTCTGGGTGATCGAGTAGCTTTCCACGTCGTAGTCGGCCGCACCGATCAGCTGGTGGGCCAGTGCCTCGGAGGCGTCGGTCGGCGATTTGTAGCTGCCGTTGTGGGTGCCCTGGGCGATGAACTTCAGTGCCTCATCGACCCGTCGCTGCGGGGCCACGTCGACGGCTTTCGGCACCGAGATCCCGCCGTATTTCAGGCGCACCGTCTCCTCGCGTGGGGCGGCGTTTTCGACCGCGGTAACGAGCACCTGCACCGGGTTTTCGTCGGTCTGCTCGTGTACCGTCTCGAAGGCATCCTTGACGATGTTGGCCGCCTGCTGTTTCTTGCCGGTGTTGTCCTCGGTCTGCATCAGTCGGTTGATCAGCCGCTCGGCGATCGAGATCTCGCTTTTCTCGAACTGCTTGGCGGCGTGTCGACCCATCGTGTGAGCGATCGGCGTCACGTTGATGTACCGCTTCGTGCTGGGATCGTTGTACTCGATCTCCGCGACCGACCAGACACCGAACAGTTTCGCGCCATCGTCGACGACTTCCTCGTCGGCCTCGTCGGCCGCAGCCTCGTCGACTGTCTCGTCGTCGGGTGTGGCTTCGCTTTCGGACATTATCGCACCGGTTTCTCGGCGTTGCCGCGAACGAGTTCGATCATCGAGACGCCGTTGACCTTCTCGACTTTGTAGTTGACACCCGAAAGGTCGCCCATCGCGCGACCCTTCGCGCCGCCGATCCCTGCGATCGTGACCTCGTCGTGTTCGTCAATGAACGAGATCGCGCCGTCACCGGGACAGAACGCGGTGACCTGTTTGCCGTTTTTGATCAGCTGCACCCGGACGCATTTCCGGATCGCGGAGTTCGGTTGCTTTGCCTCGATGCCGACCTTTTCGAGGACGATGCCGCGGCCCTGCGGCGCGCCCTCAAGCGGGTCGGACTTTTTCTTGAGCCCGCGCTCGCGTCGAGCGTACTCCGAGTCAGACCAGCGTCGCTGCTGCCGGTCTTTCTTGAGCTTGCGGGCGGCGTATTTGCCGTTTGCCATGTGACCGCTCTTCCGGACGCGGCTACTTAAGCATCCCTTTTTCGAGGCGGCGAAACGGGCTGAGACCGCTCCGGAGGGGTCGCTAATCGGATTTGAAGACGTTTTACAATCTGTCGCTGACGACCGCAAAGATCCGTGGAGGCGGTAAGCGTCGTTTACAGCGCGCCAGCGGCAGCGATCATGTGAGTTGAATGTCGTCGATCTCGTAATGTCGCTCGGCCAGCTTGCGGGCCGTCTCGATCCGGCGGCCATCGCCCCCGATGGCGATCCCGCGGTCGGCTTCGACGACCTCGACGTAGGCAACCCGATCGCCCTGTTCGGAGATCGTCACCCCACGTACCGCCGCCGGCGACAGCGTGCTCTCGACGAACGCCGCGGGCGTGTCGGCGTCGGCGATCAGCTCGATCTCCCGGCCGAGCTTCTCCTCGACGCGCTCGACGGTGTGGCCGTCGGGGCCGATCGCATCCGCCATCTCGTCGGCCGGGATAACGAAGACAACGCGGTCGTCCTCGACGAGACAGTCCCGGGGGTTGATGTCGGTCGCCTCGGCGAACAGCCGCATGAACCGCTTTGCGTCTGCCGACAGGGTGACCCGCATCGTCAGTCGTCAGCCGGCGATGTCTCCATCGACCCCATCCGGAGCTTCACGTCGCCGGTGCCGATCGAGACCGGTTTGCCCGCGATGACGTTCTCGATGATCCCGTTGAGATCGTCGCTCTCGCCGTGGATCGCGGCATCCAGCAGGTGGTTGACCGTGACCTCGAACGCAGCCCGCGCGAGCACGGAGTCCTTCGAGCCGGAGATGCCGTGGCGGCCGATCGACTCGATGGTGCCCTCGTTGGTCATGATGTCAGCCACGAGCATCAGGTGTCGAACGTTCACGTCGTCGAGACCCTGCTCGCGGAGCGTATCGATCGTCTCGTTGATGATCGCCTCGCGGGCAGCTTCGATGCCAAGCTCCTCGTTGATCTCGTGGATGTTGTTACAGGTCGAGCGACTGGCATCGACACCCTCGATCCGGAGCACGTCGCCGAAGGCCGACCCCTCGGTGTAGAGGACGAACTCCTCGCCGTCGTCGAGCTCTTCCTTGCGGATGACGACGCGGCTGATATCCTCGATCCCCTTGAAGACGATCTCCCGGAGCTCCTCGACCAGCTGGAGTAGCTCCCGGTAGCTCGGCTCGCTGGGGCCGAACTCGATGGCCATCCCCTGATGGCGAGTGTCGACACCGAGGGCATCCTCGATGGTTTCGGCGATCTCCTCGGCGATCGGCTCGGCGGCGTCAACGGTCGGCCACCGCTCCAACAGCGTCTCCTCGTTGAGATCGATCCGGACGACCATGTCGGCGACGTTCGTCGACACGTCGCCGAGCGCGAGGATCTTCGTCGCCTCAAGCGCCCAGACGACCTCGCGGGCCTTCTCGCGGTTTTCGGCGTATTCGTCTTCGAGATACACCGTCATCATCGGCGTGTCGGGCTCCTTGCGGGCGTCGACCAGCTCGATGAGCCGCGGCAGCCCCTGTGTCACGTCGATCTCGGCGACACCGGCGTAGTGGAAGGTGTTCATCGTCATCTGGGTGCCGGGTTCGCCGATCGATTGCGCCGACACCGTGCCGGCGGGCTCCAGCGGCTCGATCCGGGCGTCGAGATACTCCGCCTCGACGGCGCGGGCGATCTCGTCGGCCTGCTCGGTCGAAACACCCTCTCGACCCTCGATGGTGTCGTACACCCGCCGCCGGAGGCGACGCGGAAGCTCGGTGTCCTCGACGACGGCTTTGATGTCGTCGGTGACGTGGTCGTACTCAGTCATCGGACTCCACCTCCGAGGACAGCGCGGTGTCAGTGTGCTCCGAGAGGTTTGTCGGCGGCTCGGAGGGGCTGAGGAACGCCTCCTTTTCGCTTTCGCTGTCGAACTCGGCGTCAACGACGCGATCGGTGATCCCCTCAACGTCGACCTCGAAGTCCTCGCTGGAGGAGACCTTCACCGGCGAGGTGCCGTCCTCGCCGAACTCGAACTGGACGACACGGTCGGAGGTATCCCGAACCGTGCCGTCGTACTGCACCTCAAGCTCCGAGAGCGCGTTGATCAGGCGTCGCTGCAGGTAGCCGGATTTCGAGGTACGGACAGCCGTATCGACCAGCCCTTCGCGGCCACCCATCGCGTGGAAGAAGAACTCCCGCGGGGTCAGCCCGCCGCGGTAGGAGTTTTCGACGAAGCCGTGGGCTTCCGCCGAGAGATCGTTTGGCTCGTAGTGAGCCAGCGTCCGATCCTCGTAGCCGCGGTTGATCCGCTCGCCGCGGACTGCCTGTTGGCCGACACAGCCGGCCATCTGCGTGAGGTTCAGCATCGAGCCACGCGCCCCCGAGCGAGCCATCACGACCGCCGGGTTGTCGTCGTCGAAGTGTTCCTCGGCGATCTCACCCGCGGAATCCCGGGCCTTGCCGAGCGTTTGCATGATCTTCATCTCCAGGGTCTCATCGACCGTCCGACCGGGCAGCGATTCGAGATCGCCGGCCCGGTAGGTGTCGATCAGCTCCTCGATCCGGTCGTAGGCGTTGTCGATGGCCTCGTCGACCTGCTCGTCGGCGACCGGCGGGATCGATTCGTCGTCGATCCCGATCGAGAAGCCGAAATGCATGATCGATCGCATCGCCAACGCGGCGACCTCGTTGATGAAGACCCGCGCCCGCGTCTCGGAGTGTTTCTTCACGATGGTGTCGACGATCTCGCCGCCGAACGCGCCGACAGCGTCCTCGTCGATCGTCCCCTGTTTGAGCTGGCCGTCCTCGATGACGACCTGATCGCCGGCCGAGGAATCGAATTCGAGGTTCAGCTCATCGGGCAACAGCAGCGAGAAGACGGTGCGACCGCTCCAGTAAGGGCCGTTTTCGTCCTCGCCGTCGGGGTCGGGCAGTTCGTCGACCTGTGTCGCCCGCAGGAGGTCGAGCGCCTGGGTCTCGGTGAAGTTGGGGTTGTCGTGGGTGAGCAGGTAGGTACCCGAGATGTGATCCTGGATCGCGCCGATGATGTTCTCGCCAAATCTCGGCGAGAGGATCTGTTCCTGCACGCGCATCAGCACGCGCGCCTCGGCGCGGGATTCCTCGGTCTGGAGGGCGTGCATGTTCATCTCGTCGCCGTCGAAGTCGGCGTTGTACGGCGGACAGACCGTCGTGTTGAGCCGGAACGTCTTGTACGGCATCACGACGACCTCGTGGGCCATAATCGACATCCGGTGGAGCGACGGCTGGCGGTTGAAGATCACGATGTCGCCGTCGATCAGATGGCGGTTGACCTCCCAGCCGGCATCGATCTTTGTGGCGAGTTCCTCGCAGTTCTTCTCAGTGACTTTGAGGCGGCGGCCGTCAGGCCGTTTGACGTAGTTCGCGCCGGGGTGGGTTTCCGGCCCGTTGGCGACGTACTGCTTGGCCTCCTCGATGGTGCGGTCGGTGACGTTGATCGTGATCGTCATCTCGCTGGCGACGCGGTCGGGCACGCCGACCTCGTTGAGACTCAGCGTCGGATCCGGCGAGATGACGGTTCGCGCCGAGAAGTTGACGCGTTTGCCCGACAGACTGCCACGGAAGCGACCCTCCTTGCCCTTGAGTCGCTGACTGAGGGTCTTCAGGGGGCGACCCGAGCGGTGTCGGGCGGGCGGCGTCCCCGAGATCTCGTTGTCGACGAAGGTGGTAACGTGGTACTGCAACAGCTCCCAAAGATCCTCGATGATGAGCTGGGGCGCACCGGCCTCGCGGTTCTCCATAAACCGCTGGTTGATCCGGATGATGTCGACCAGCTTGTGGGTGAGGTCGTCCTCGGATCGCTGGCCGTTGTCCAGCGTGATCGATGGCCGGGCGGTCACCGGCGGGACGGGGAGGACGGTCATGATCATCCACTCCGGCCGGGAGTCGGCGGCGTCGATGCCGAGCACCGCAATATCCTCGTCGGGGATCTGCTCGAACCAATCGCGGATATCGCTCGGCATCAGCTTGTTCATGTCCTCCTCGGTGAGGTCAACGTCGAGAGCCTTCTCAAGTGCGCGACGACCCTCGTCGCGCGGCCGGAACTCGCCGCCGAGGATCTGGTTGATGCGGTCGAGTGGGATGCCGGTTTCGTCGGAGAGTGCCTGCGGGCTCATCCCCTCGTCGTCTTCGTCGTCCTCGTCGGGCTGCATCGCCTCGGCGATGATCTCCGAATACTCGCCGGACAGGACGTTTTGAACCTCGTAGTAGGTCGTCGGCTTCTCGTGTTTGATGTCGGCCTGGGGCTCGCCACAGTGCGGGCAGCTGCCGGCCTTGCGGGCCTGTCGGACAGCCGCCTTCAGCACGGTGTCGGGATCCTTGCCGAGATCCTCAGCGCGGTCGAGCTCATCGCGGAACTCCTCCATCTCCATCTCGGTGAGCGTCAGCCGGCCGCACTCCCGACAGGTCGCTCGCAGGAGCCGCCGGATGAGCGTCGTAAAGCCGACGTGGATGACCGGTGCAGCGAGTTCGATGTGGCCGAAGTGGCCGGGACACGAGCCGGAGTGTTGACCACAGGTTCGGCATTCGAGACCGGGGTCGATCACGCCGAGCCGTGGATCCATCAGCCCCATGTCGATGGGGTAGCCGTCGTCGTCGTAGGTGTCGGCCGTGATCACTTTCGTCGCCGAGATGTCACGGTACGTCTCGGGATCCATCAGTCCGAAATCGATCCCGCCGAGCTGTTTGGGTGTTTGCATTGACATTGTATCTTAGACCGCGTCTTCGAGTTCGAGGGTTGGTCGGATGCCGAGCGCCATCATCTCATCAAGGAGGAGCTTGAACGCGTAGCTCACGTCGAGTTCGTGGATGTTGTCCTCGCTGCCGGTCGCCGGGTCGTACACCCGGCGTTGCTCTCGATCCTCGACAGCGATCATCCCGGTGTCCTCCGAAACATACACTGTCTCCTTGTCTGAGGATTCAAGCAGGCGTTCGTTGAGCACCATCGACGCGCCGTGGCCGATGATCGTGTCGCGTTCCATCTCGCCGACGCGGAGCCCACCCTCGCGGGCACGCCCCTCGGTCGGCTGGCGAGTGAGAACCTGCACCGGCCCACGCGAGCGGGCGTGCAGCTTGTTCGAGACCATGTGGTAGAGCTTGTGGTAGAAGATCGTCCCGACGAAGATCTCCGCGTCGATCTTCTCGCCGGAGACACCCGAATACATGACCTCCTTGCCGGAGGATTTGAAGCCGTGCTCTTCGAGCGCGCCGCGGAGTTCGTCTTCGTCCTCGCCTTGGAACGGCGTCCCGTCGACACGACGACCTTCCAGCGCGCCGACCTTCCCGCCGAGCATCTCCAGGACGTGGCCGACAGTCATCCGCGATGGGAGGGCGTGCGGATTGAGCACGAGGTCGGGGACGAGCCCTTCCTCGGTGAACGGCATATCTTCCTGGGGTGCGAGGTGGCCGACAACGCCCTTCTGGCCGTGTCGGGAGGCAAACTTGTCGCCGAGTTCGGGGATGCGTTCGTCCCGAACTTTGACCTTCGAGAGCATCGAGCCATCCTCGTTTTCCATGACGGTGACGGTGTCGACGACGCCGTCCTCGCCGGAGCGCATCGTCACGGAGGTTTCGCGTCGCTTCTGGGGTGAGAGCCCACCCATGTCGTCGGGCTCCTCAAGGAATCGTGGCGGGCTGGTCTTGCCCAACAGCACCGAGTTCTCGTCGACGACGGTCTCGGGGTTGACGAGGCCATCGTCGTCGAGGTGGGTGTAAGCGTCCTCACCGCGGGCACCGCGAACGTCCTGATCGGGGATCTCGAAGCGATCCTCCTGGCCGCCGGGGTAGCGACGCTCCTCACCCTCGTAGGTTCGGAAGAAATGCGACCGCATCAGCGCGCGGTCGACCGACCCTTTGTTCATCACGAGGGCGTCCTCGATGTTGAACCCCTCGTAGCTCATCACGGCGACAACGAGGTTCTGGGCCGCGGGACGGTCGTCGTAACCGATCTGTTCGGTCGTCTGCGTCTTGACCATCGAGAGCTGCGGGTAATGCAGCAGGTGTTGGCGGGTGTCGGGCCGGATCCGGTAGTTCGCGGATGGCAGCCCGAGAGACTGTTTCATCATCCCCGCGCCCATGGTAATGCGGGGACTGGCGTTGTGTTCGGGGTAGGGGATCATCCCCGCGCCGATCCCGAAGATCAGCGAGGGATCGATCTCAAGGTGGGTGTGTCGATCGGTGAGATCGTTCTCGTCGACGCCGACGAGGATGTCCTCTTCCTCCTCGGCGTCGATAAACTCGATGTAGCCGCGGTCGACGAGATCCTCGAACTCAAGGTCGCCGTCGGTGACGGCCTCGATCTCCTCGTCGCCGAGCAGCGGTTCGCCGTCCTCGACGACGATCAGCGGGCGGCGGGCCCGGCCGGCGTCGGCGTTGATGATGACCTCCTGGGTGCGGCCCCGGACGGAGACGTTGACCATATCGCTCACGTCGCCGCGGCGGCGGGCATCGCGTACCTGTTCAGCAAGCTGTTCCGGGTTCGGGTGGGTGCCGACGAGGCTCCCATTGACGTAGACTTTCGCTTCTCGTGATTGAGCCATTGGTTAGTCGTCCGCGGGGGTTGTTCGTTCGACGCCGTCGATACCTGGGATCCCCTCGACTCCCATCGACGATAGTTCGCGTTTCAGTCCCTTCTCGTCCTCGATATCCTGGCTCAGCTCCATCGCTTGCGCGAAGTTTTTGACCAGGCCACAGTTCGGGCCCTCCGGCGTTTCGGAGGGACAGATCCGACCCCACTGCGTGGCGTGGAGATCCCGCGCCTCGAAGTGTGGCTGGCTTCGGCTGAGCGGTGAGCGAAGCCGGCGGAGGTGCGACAACACGCCCATGTGGTCGGTGCGGTCGACTAGCTGTGAGACGCCCGAACGGCCGCCGACCCAGTTGCCGGTGGCGATCGGGTGTTCGAGTCGCTCGGTGAGCACGTCCGAGCGAACGACCGTGCTGACCGAGAGATCACGGTTTCGCATGTTGGCGCGTTCGAGCTGGTATTTCACGTCCCGGGCCAGCTTGTTGAGTGCTGTGCGGAACAGATCGGTCATCAGGTCGCCCGATACTTTGAGGCGTTTGTTGGCGTAGTGATCCTTGTCGTCAGCTTCGCGGCGATCGAGAGCCAGCTCGAAACAGGCCTCGGCCATCCGACAGAGGTAGTAGGCCTTGTTGGTGCGAACCTCCTCCTCGTCGACACCCTCCTCATGGAGATGCGGGAGGAGGTAGCGGTCGATGACGTAGTTGGCGCGTTTCAGCTGGTAGTTTTTGCCCTGCCCGCTGGCGACGCGCTGACCGAGGGTTTCGATGGCGGCCTCGGTGGTCTGCACGTCGGCTTCCTCCAGATTCTCCAGCATGAACTTCACGATCTCGGGGTCATCTGAGACGCGGTGGACGATCTCCTCGTCGGATTCGAGTCCGAGCGCGCGAACGAGCGTGACGAAGTTGACGCTGCCCGACACCGAGGGGAAACTGACCTCAAGGAGGCCTTCGCGGTTGCGCTCACAGAGGACGAGCGCGCGGTAGCCACGACGCTGGCTGAAGGTTTTGGCGACCTGGATGTCGTCGTCGTACTTGGTGTCGTGTTCGGCGAGAATCTTGTTGGGTGCGAGATCCTCGCTGGTCATCAGCACGCGCTCGGAGCCGTTGACGATGAAGTAGCCGCCGGGGTCGGCGGGATCCTCGCCGATCTCGATGAGCTCCTCCTCGGAGAAGTCGGCGATGTTGCATTTGTCGGAGCCGACCATGATCGGCATCCGGCCGACCTTGGTCTCCGTGGAGTCGACGACGGTTTCGGGCTCCTCGTCGCCGCCGCGGACGATGGACATCTCCATGAACACCGGCGCGGCGTAGGTGATGTTGCGAAGGCGGGCCTCCTGTGGGAAGAGGAGTTCTTCGCTGCCGTCGGCCTCCCGTACCCGCGGCGTCAGGATGCGGATGTCGCCGAGTTCGACGTAGACGGGCTCTTGTCCCTCCTTGTCGCCGATGTCGGTCTCGATGGTCTCCTTCTCGTCGGCGACCTGCTGCATGCCGCGTTCGAGGAAGGCGTTGAACGAGCGGAAGTGGTGTTCGGCGAGGCGATCCTCCGAGAAGTACTCTCTGGATACGTCGCGTCGATCTTGTCGGTTCATTCGACCACCAGCCGGTAGGAAATCGAGGTGTCTGCTGTCCGGGAGTCACGGACGATCTTGATGACATCGCCCGTCTCAGCCTCATCCGGCAGTGCCGGGTCGTCGGCTGTGATCTCCGGAAGGTCGGTACGATCCAACCCATACTCTTCGAGAACCGAATCGAGTTCGGCTCCCTCGATGGGGATATGCTCGGGTACGAGTTCGTGTTGGCTTACGTCTACCATGGATGTGTTTGGGGTGAAGAAACGATGGTCACGAGATACTACAGTGCGGTACAAAACGAGGCCAGTTAAGGATTGCTAACTCGGTGTGAGCCCATCAGCTCATCGACCGCGGCTGCCACGATAGGCGTGTCAACGGGCGACACCACTAAAGAGCTTGTGGCAGGCTCCCACGAGAGCGACCCCTGGGCTGCGGAGTCAGCGATCAGTCCTCGCTGACCGTCCCAGCGATCAGTCCTCGCCGACCGCGCCCAACAGCGCGTCGAGATCGACCCGCTCGGTCAGCAGACCCGCCATCGTCTCGACGGTCTCCGCATCGCGGGTGCGACCGCTACGGACGACGGATTCGGCGCGCTCGACGGCGGTCAGGGTATCGGTGTTGATCTGGAGGATCGGCGTGTTGGCCTCCTCAGCCCGACCCAGTATCGCCGACGACGGCCGGTGGCCGCCGGTCAGGATCAGACATTTCACGCCGGAGGCCTCCAGGGCGGCGGTGTGGATATCCGACCGGTCGCCGCCGGTGATCGCCGCCGCGTTGCGCGCCCGCCGGAAGTAGCGGAGGGCTTCGTCGCCGCCCATCGCACCCACGAGGAAGCGTTCGACGTAGGCATCGGTCGGCGTGTCGGTCAGGATATCCGCGCCGAGCTCCGCCGCGAGATCCTCGATCGTCACGCCGGCCAGCCGCTGTTCCTGTGGCACCGCCCCGAAAACCTCGACGCCGCGGCTTTCGAGAAACGGGATCACGTCGCTGTCGAGCTCCTCGAAGGCACTCTCGGAGATGCGGTTGAAGATCACACCAGCCAGCCGGTCGCCGAGCTGATCGATCGCCCCCAGCAGGCTGTCGATATCGCCGGGCTGTGTGTAGTCGGCGACCAACACCGCCTTTGCGTCCAGCAGTTCGGCGACCTCGGGGTCGGTCAACCCGACGATCCCGCCGGTCGACAGCGAGCCGCCGCCCTCAACGATCATCGTATCGCGGTCGGTCGCCAGCGCGTCGAACTGCGTCTTTACCTGTTGGCGGAGCTCGTCGGGATCCTCCTGGCCGCGGATCGCTCCGTCGATAAACGTCGGCGAGTAGACGACGGGTTCGAGCTCGTGCATCTCGGCGTCGAGCTCCAGCAGCTCCCGTGCCAACATGGGATCCTCGTCGAGCGTTTTGCCGACGTTGCTCTGCAGGCGGGTGCCTTTCGGCTTCATGTAGCCGACCGACTGTCCGCGGTCGCGGGCGATCGTCGCCAACGCGAGCGCGATGGCGGTCTTGCCGGTGCTTTCCTCGGTTGCGGTGATGAGTAGCGTGTTCATAGTTCGTCAGGGTCGACGGTGAGTCTGATGTCGACGGCGGCGACGCCGTCGGGCGTTGCGACCAGCGGGTTGATATCGAACTCCATGATCGCCGGGAAGTCGGCGACGAGCTGGGAGAGCCGCTGGATCGTTTCGACGATGCCATCGATATCGGCGGCATCACGGCCTCGTGCGCCACGAAGGAGCGGAGCCGTCTTTATTTCTTCCGTCATTTCGCGGGCCTCGGTCTCCGAGACGGGGGCAACGCGGAAGGTGGTGTCTTCGAGTACCTCGACAAAGATGCCACCGAGGCCAAACATCATCAGCGGGCCGAACTGCGGATCGCGGTTCATCCCGACGATGGTTTCGGTGCCCGCGTCCAGATCAGCCATCTCCTGAACCTGGACGCCCAACAGATTCGCGTCGGGTTGGTAGTTCCGCGCGCGTGTGATCAGCGTCTCGTAGGCATCCTCAACCTCGTCGTCGGCGACGCCGACCTCGACGCCGCCGATATCCGACTTGTGGAGGATGTCGGGGCTGACGATCTTCATGACCACGTCGCCGTCGATCCCCTCGGCGACCGCGCGGGCGTCCTCGGGGGCGTCGACGATCTCGCCGTCGGGCATCGGGATGCCGTAGGCGTCCAGCAGCCCCATCGCCTCGACGCCGAGGCGGTTGTCGCCGCGCTCCTCGACGCGTTCGAGGATCTCGCGGGCGGCTTCCCGATCCACGTCGAAGTCGGCGGGGGCCTCGTATTCTCGCTGTTGGATACCGCGGTAGGCCCACAGCGAGTCAAGCGCGCCGATCGCCCGGGAGGGATCGAAGTAGTTCGGGATCCCCGCCTCGTTGAGGATCTCCGCGGAGGCGTCGACGCTTTCGCCGCCCATAAAGCAGGCCGCAACGGGTTTGTCGTGTTTTTCCCGCATTTTTACGGTTTCCTCGGCCAGCTGCTCGTAGTCGAGTACCGCGGTCGGACAGGACAACACCATCGCCGAGCCGACGTTCTCGTCGGCCAAGGCGATATCGAGGGCGTCGCGGAACCGCTCAACATCGGCGTCGCCGACGATATCAACAGGGTTGTAGATGTTGCCCTCCGGCGGCAGCTGCTCGGAGAACTCGTCGAGGGAGTCCTGCTCGAAGGAGGCCATCTCCAGATCGGAGTCGCCGACGGCGTCGGTCGACATCACGCCGGGGCCGCCGGCGTTGGTGATGACGGCGATATCGTTGTTCTCGGGGACGGGCTGATTCGCCAACATCTGGGCGGCATCAAAGAGATCCTGTACCGATTCCGCACGGAGGACACCGGCCTGATCGAGACCGGCCTCGTAGGCCTGCTCGGAGCCGGCGATCGTCCCGGTGTGGGAGGAGGCGGCCTGCGCACCGGCGTCGGTGCGGCCGGATTTCACGAGGACGATCGGGGTATCCTCGGTCACCTCACGGGCGGTGTCGATAAACTCCCGACCCTGCGAGATCCCCTCTAAGTAGCCGATGATCACATCGGTGTCGGGATCGTCACCCCAGTGGTCGATAAAGTCGGTTTCGTCGAGAACGGCCTTGTTACCCAGCGAGGCAACATCCTTGAAGCCGACATCCTCGTCGTTGGCCCAGTCGAGAACAGCGGTGATGAACGCCCCGGATTGGCTCATAAACGACATGTTGCCGGGTTCGGGGCTGTCGGGGCCGAAGGAGGCGTTCATGCCGTTTGCGGTCGACATGATGCCCAGGCTGTTGGGGCCGACGAGATTGAGGTCGTACTCGGCGGCGATCTCCTTGAGTTCCCGTTCCCGGCTTGCGCCGTCGCCGCCGGTTTCGCCGAAGCCGGCGGTGATGACGACGACGTTTTCGACGCCGGCCTCGCCGGCCTGCTCGATCGCCGGCAGCACGATCTTCGGCGGGACAACGATCACGGCCATATCAGCCGCCGCCTCCCCGATCTCCTCGACACAGGGGAGGCCCAACACCTCCTCGTAGTTGGGGTTAACCGGCACCACCTCGCCGTCGAACGCCGACAGTAGGTTGTCGGTGACAGCGCGGCCGATCGACCCCTCACGTGCGGTCGCACCGACGACTGCGATGCGATCCGGCGCGAATAGTTCCGTTAGGGTGCCCATCACTCTGTGTGTAGCCGCCGGATCTTCTTAAACGCCGGTGTACCCGCTCTGGCATGCCAAAAATTCACACGACCCAGCGATAGCTAGCGATTGTGACGCACGTACCACGATCACAGCCCGACCCAGCAAAAACACGCAGCCGTCTGTGGCGCGCCGATCAGTGACTGTGGCCCATCGCATCCTGCAGGCTCATCCCGAAACGATCCTCGAAGAGATCCTCGACAGCCTCGTTGAGCTCGACGAGCTCCGGCGAGGGCTCACCCTCCGCGTGGTGGACGAGCGAGTGGGCGTGTTGAGCGAGTGCCTGGACGACGATATCGCTGATGACCGTCGTCGACTCCTCGTTGCCCTCGGCGAGCGTTTCGACCAAGCCGGCCGGGATATCGATCGTTTCGCTGGTGCCGTCCGGCCCTTCGATGGTGTAGGCATCGGTGTCAACCATACCGGGAGATACATTCCCAGCCATAAGGCCGTGTGGGTTCGGTACAATGAGGAAACAGCCCGAGAGGCGGACGCAACAACAGCGCGGCGACGACAGGGTGGAAAAGGAATTATCAGGCGTGCGGTCGTAGACTCGGGTATGACCGACGCGGAGTGGGAAGCAACGTGGACAACCAACGCGAGCGCGTTCGACCG
This sequence comes from Halonotius roseus, assembly GCF_006861655.1. GTDB lineage: Archaea > Halobacteriota > Halobacteria > Halobacteriales > Haloferacaceae > Halonotius > Halonotius roseus. The sequence continues at coordinate 1,013,861 of NZ_SESI01000001.1, forward strand.
GGTTCGGTCGGTTGTCATGGCCCTCCCTGAGCCGAAGTCAGCGGCGTGGCTCGCCGACCACGCCCGCGTCAGCGAATCGACCGCCAGCGAGCATCTCGACCGGCTTATCGACATGGGGTTGGTGGCAGCGCACACCAGCGACAACGACCCCAGATATGGCCCGGATCCAGCCTATATCCGGTTTCGGGAGATCCGCGAACTCACCGCCGACTACGATCGGGCGGAGCTACGCGAGTTCGTTGCCGAGCTCAAAGCATCGATCGAAACGATCGACGAACAGTACGACGCAGCCACACCCGAGGAGCTGCGGGCGACCGCGAACGAGCCCGCAGTGTCGGCCGAAACGGCACGGGAGCTACGGGACGCCGCCGCCGACTGGGAGCATTACGACTATCGGCTGGGGCTGCTCAATGATGCGATCAATCGCTACGATGCATACACCGAGTCAGCGACGCCGGCGTGACCGAGTCAGGGTGTGTGCCGACGGCGGCAGCGAGTTTACCGCCGACCGCCACCGGATCCTTCGTGCCGTCATCGACGCGCTCCGCCAGCATCCGATCGTCACGGACGCCCGCGGCCATCCGCCGGCCACGTTTACCGAGGTTCGGGCGACGCTGGCGACAGGTCGCTGGGATCACGCCGCCGAAGCAGCGACACTACGGGTGACATGGCAGCCAACCGAGCCAGCCGAGTTCGCCTTCCACTACAGCGAGGCTGAGTTCGACTGCGGCTGGCACCGGGAGCCGAACCCACATGTCGATGGCGACACTCACTACCAGGAACGAACCGGTGACGGGGCGTATCAGTACGAGCCGATCACGCTCGACGGCGACACCGCCCCCGAGTTGGTCTGGGAGATCATGGAACGATTGCGCCGGCGATTGGCGGAACGGTAGCCGGCGACCGACCTGCGGGCTTATTAGCCTCCCGGCCGAACAGCGGGGCGTGGATACGATCGTCGTCCGAACCACGGTGTACGCCGACGCCGAGACCGTCTACGACTTTTTGCTTGATTTTCCGGGGTATGCGAACTACTCGAAGTATCTGACCGACGTGCGGACGCGGACAGGCGATGGCGGCGTCGGCACCCAGTACGCCCTCCGATTTGCGTGGTGGAAGCTCAGCTACACCGCCCACTCGGAGGTCGTCGGCGTCGACCCCCCAACCACCATCGACTGGGAGGTCACCAAGGATATCGACGCCGGCGGCGCGTGGCGGATCGACCCCCACGAGTCGCCGCCGGCCGACGCCCCCGACGACGCGGATGCCGCCTGTGAGGTGTCTCTGGAGATCAACTTCGATCCCGACTCCGCCGACGCCGGCGTGTTGAACCTCCCCGCGCTCGTCTCCTTCGGCTGGGTGTTGGAGAAGGCGATCCCGCTGATCCGCAACGAGGCCGAGCGCGTCATCCAGCGGGCGGTCATCGACCTCGAAGGCCGCCACCGGGAGGTTAGCGTGGAGATCACGGCTGACTCCGACTACCTGTGAGCGAGATGTTGGGGGAGCGAGCGACGCCAGCACCCCCGTCGCTGTCGCCGTGGGTCGATGGGGAACTGATAAACGGCGGCCCTCGTTACGGAGGGGTATGACCGGTGGTGCGCCGTGAAGGTACTCATCGTCGGCGCGGGACAGGTCGGCGAAAGCATCGCGCGGGATCTGGAATCCGACCACAACGTGACCGTCGTCGACCAGCGGAGCGAGCGAAGCGAGGAGCTCGCCTACGGCTACGACGTGTTGACCGTCACCGGCGACGGCACCGAACTATCGACGCTACAGGAGGCAGGCCTCGCCGACAGCGACATGGTGATCGCCAGCACCGACGACGACGAAACCAACATCGTCGCCTGTTCGACGGCCGCCGCCCACAGCGAGGCGTTCACCATCGCCCGGATCAAACACACCAAATACCTCCGGACGTGGGATGGTGTCGACCGCGCCTTCGGGATCGACGACATGGTCTGTACGAACCTGCTGACCGCCCAGTCGATCACGCGCGTCGTCGGCTTGCCCGCCGCCATCGATGTCGACCCCTTCGCCGGCGGCCGCGTCCAGATGGCCGAGTTCGAGATCAGCGATGCCTGCCCGATCGTCGATCAGACCGTCCAGGAAGCCGACCGCTATGACTCGCTGACGTTCGCCGCGGTCATCCGCGACGACGCGGTGGTGATCCCCGATGGGGCGACGACCATCGCCGCCGGCGACCGCGTCGTCGTCATCGGCAGCCCCGAGAGCGTCCACAGCTTCGCCGACGGGCTCGAACCGAGCCACGCGGGCGACAGCGTCGAGGAGGTAGCGATCTTCGGCGGCAGCGAGATCGGCTACCACGTCACCCGGCTGCTCGGCGAGCGAGGGTTTACCCCGCGGCTGATCGAGCAGGATCCCGACCGCGCCCGCGAGCTCGCCGAGGAGCTGCCGGCGGCACAGATCATGGAGTCCGACGCCACCGACATGGAGTTTCTCGAACGCGAACATATCGACGAGGCCGATGTCGTCATCGCCGCCCTCGAAAGCGACGAGAAGAACCTCCTGGTCTCGCTGCTCGCCAAACGACTGGGCGTCGACCGAACCCTCGCGGTTATCGACACACCCGCCTACGTCGAACTGTTTGAGGCCGTCGGCGTCGACGTGGCGATCAACCCACGCGTCGTCGTCGCCGAGGAGATCACACGGCTCACCCAGTCCGAGAAGACCGAAAACGTCGCCCTCATCGAGAGCGACAAGGCCGAGGTGATCGAGATCGAGATCGACGCCGACAGCGTGCTGGCCGGGCGGCCGATCCGCGAATCAATCGCCGATCTCCCTGACGGCGTCGTCATCGGCGCGATCACGCGCAACGCATCCTTTGTCACGCCGCGCGGCGACACCGAGATACAGCCGGGCGATCATGTCGTGCTCTTTGTCGATGCCGCCGCGATCAACGAGACTACCAACAAGCTCTGACAATGGCCACGCTCCGCGTCAACTGGCGGGTCAGCCTCCGACTGGTCGGCGGCGTGTTGCGGTGGCTGGCGATCCCGCTTGCCGCACCGCTCGTTCTTGCGGCCATCGATGGCGACCCCATCATCCCGTTTCTCATCCCGATAGCGATCACGCTGGCCGCCGGCTTCGGTCTCGAACGCTTAGAGACCGACAAGGAGCTATACACCAGAGAGGCCTACCTCATGGTCGCGCTGTCGTGGCTCTGTGTCGGCCTGGTTGGCGCGGTGCCGTTCGTCCTCGCCGGCAACGGCGGGCTGGCCACACCGGTCAACGCCGTCTTCGAGAGCATGAGCGGGATCACGACGACCGGCGCGACGGTCATCGACGACTTCGCCGCCCACTCGCGGGCGATCTTGCTGTGGCGGCAGGTCATCCAGTGGCTCGGCGGGCTCGGCATCCTTGTGTTGGCGATCTCGATCCTCTCACAGCTCGCCGTCGGTGGCGCGCAGCTGATGGAAACCGAATCCCAGACGCAGGATGTCCACAAGCTGACCCCGCGGATCAGCGAAACCGCGCGGCTGATCTGGCGACTGTACGCGGGGATCACCCTGTTTGCGGCCGGCGGGCTGTTCGCACTTGGCCTCGCCGGGATCGCCCCGAACATGGACGCCTTCAACGCCGTCTCGCATGCGATGACGGCGGTTGCGACCGCGGGCTTCTCACCCCAACCGGATAGCGTCGGCGCGTTCGCGCCGGCCGCCCAGTGGCTGATCGTTCCGTTCATGTTCGTCGGCGCGACCAACTTCATCCTCATCTACTTCTTCATCAACGGCGACTGGGGCCGGCCGCTGCGCAACGAGGAGTTTCGGTTCTATGTCGGCCTCGTTGTCGGTGCCTCGGTGTTGATGGGGCTGTTGCTCGTCACCGATCCGAATCTCACGACGACCGGGATCGAGGAGACCGCCCGGCTGGCGACGTTTCAGGTGGTCTCGCTTTTAACGACGACGGGGTTTGCGACCGTCGACTTCAACGCGTGGTCGCCGGCGGCCAAACACCTGCTGTTTAGCTGTATGTTTCTCGGCGGGATGGCCGGCAGTACGACCTGTTCGATCAAGCTGCTTCGGTGGCTAATCATCTTCAAATCCTTCCGCCGGGATCTGTTTACGACGATCCACCCCGAGGCGGTGCGACCGGTGCGGCTCAGCGGGGCGGCTCTCGATGAGGGGACGGTTCGGGACGTGTTTACCTATACGATGTTGAGCCTCGTGATCTTCTTTCTCGGGACGATCTTCGTCGTCGTCGACGGCGCGCGGATCGGGCTGGGGCTCTCGGAGTTCGAGGCACTGAGCGCGGCCGCCGCGACCTTCTTCAATATCGGCCCGGCGTTCGGCATCGCCGGCCCGTTCAACAGCTACAGCCCGTTTTCCGAGCTCACCAAGTGGGTGATGATCCTCCTGATGTACGTCGGCCGGATCGAGATCATCCCGGTGCTCGTGTTGTTCACCCCCTCGTTTTGGCGATCGTAGCCGACGAGCAACACGGTCGGCGGCGGCGATCCGTGCGGGGGTGTTCAGATAAAAACAATCAAGCAGGCGGGTCGGCTGGCCGATCAGCCGACTTCCTGGTGGACTGAAAGGGCGAAACGCTCTCGACGAACCCGGCCGACGCAAGCACTGCAGTGAGCGAAGCGAACGAAGCGCGCAGCGAGGCCCGGGAGTCGAGAGCGTTGAGGGCTTTCTACACCTGCTGCACTCACACGACTGCTTATCTGAACACTACCGATCCGTGCTGTAACAACGTTAAATACCCCGGCGGCTGTAGGACTATGATGGATCATGGATATTACTGATATTGTTGTCGAGGAGTTCGTCGAGGTCGACGCCGACGAACGACTGGCCAAGGTGCGGGCGGCGTTCGACGAAGCGAACCCAAAAGGCGTCATCGTCACCGAAGACGGCGACTACGCCGGGGTGATCGGGGAATCCGAGCTGGTGAAATCCAGAATTCAAGACGACACGAAGGCCTCGGTGCTGATGACCTCCGCACCGCGTGTCGACCACCACGAGGATATCCGCGAGACCGCCCGGCTGCTGGTCGAAGGCGACGTGAACGTCGCGCCGGTGTTCCGGGGCGAACAGCTTGCCGGCATCATCACGACCGACGCGATCCTGGCGGCCGTCCTCGAAAACCTCGACGCGCTGACCGTTGGACAGATCTACACCGACGAGGTCATCACCGCGACGACGGCGGCGACGGTCGGCCAGGCGATCAACCGCCTGCGGGAACACGGGGTTTCCCGGCTCCCGATCGTCGACGACCGCGACGCGCTGACGGGGATCATCACAACCCACGACATCGTCGACTTCGTCGTCCGCGACGAAAACCGCCAGGAGAAAGGCGACCGCAGCGGCGACCGCGACCGCATGCTCGATCTCCCGGTCGAGAACCTGATGACCGATCCCGTGTTGACCGCCGAGCTGTCGGAGTCCGTTGAGGCGATCGTCGAGCGCATGTTCGACAACGACATCTCCGGGCTGGTCGTCACCGACGAAACCGACAGCGTCGATGGGATCATCACCAAAACCGACGTGTTGCGCGCGCTGACGTTCACCGAGGAGGAGTCGATGGACGTCCAGATCACGAACGTCAAGCTCTTGGACTCGATCGATCGCGCGGAGATCGTCGACTCGATCACCCAGGTCGTCGACAAATACCAGGCGATGAACGTGATCCACGCCCACGTTCGGTTCCACGAACACAAGGAGAAGCTGCGCGGGACGCCGCTGATCCAAGCGCAGATCCGCCTCCGGACGAGCCACGGCCAGCTTGCGGGCTCGGGTGAGGGGTACGGCGCGAACCACGCCTTCCACGTCGCCCTCGACAAACTGGAGCGAAACGTCTTGGAGCGAAAGGGTGTCAACGCCGACGCCAAACAGCGCGGCCAGCTGCTCCAGAACCTCGAACTGTAATCACGTCGCGGCGATCAGAAGTCGTCGATGACGACGATCAGAAGTCGTCGACGCCGTCAATCAAAAGTCGTCGACGCCGTCGATCCCGCTGTCGGTGATCTCGAAGGTCGTCGTCTCGCCGGCGGCTTTCGCCCGATGTTTTTCTAAGGTTGCACGTCGCTTCCCGCCGCGGAACCGATCCAATCGCAGGACGACGCCTGTCCAGTGTTCGAGTGTGTGACCACCCAACGCTCGCACCCGGTCAGCGTCGGGGTCGGTGTACACCTGGTTTGTGATCACGACCGCGATATCGTGTTTGCGCGCGATCGACAGCAGCTCGGTGATCTGGCGGGCGACCGCCCGCAGGGAGTCGCCGCCTTCCTCGTCGCCGGCGCGGTTGAGCCGGTAGAAGCCGGTCGCGCTGTCGAGGACGATCAGCTCGACGCGTTCAGCAAAATCGGCGGCGTCCCGAACCGCCTCCTGTTGGTCATCGAAGTCGACAGCGTCGGTGATGATGAGCCGGGAGGCAACGGTGTCGAGGGCCTCCTCGGTGCGGTGTTCGATCAACTGCTGAAAGCGGTCGACCGACAGCCCCTCGGTGTCGATATACAGCGCGCTGTCGCCGGCGGCTGCGACCCCGACGGCGGCCGACAGCGCGATGTTGGTTTTCCCGGCTGCCGGCGGGCCGTAGAGCTGGGAGACGACCCCGCGTTCAAACCCGCCGTCGAGCAGCGTATCAAGGGCGTCACAGCCGGTTGAGACTGGCTCCGTCACAGTTGGGGTTGGCGTGGTCGGCGCAAAAGCCCCGCGGTCTGTGGTAGTCTCTGCGAGCGGATGCTGTGCTAATTAGTCCGTCATCAGTCGCTGATAGCAGGTAAACTGATTTACCGACAGCACCCAAAGAAATCGATATGAGTCGTCCTGCCGATGAGACCGAGGGAGATATCGAGCATCTCCTAACCTCGTCAGAATCGAGTTCGCTTCGGGATCAGATGCGGCAGTTCATCGAAGCCAACGGCGGAGAGATCGATCTGAAAGCCGAACGGAAAATCGGAACTGACGACGACATGCTATCTAGTGTCGTGATCGACAATCGAGACGAGCACCGATAACTGCGGACGCCACTCAGTCGAGTTGGTGATGCGTAATCGCGTCTGTCCCCGACCCCTCGGTGTCGAGGATGGCGACGTGGAACGTGTCGTCGGCCCCTTCGATCGGCAGACCGCCGGGGTTGACGCGAACGGTGTCGCCATGGGTGTCGATTACGCGTTCGTGGGTGTGGCCGTGGAAGACGTAGTCGTAGGTGCCCGCCTCGACCAACGCCTCCCGGAGCACCCTGTTGGTGCCGTGGTAGACCGCGATCTCAACGCCGTCGAAGGTGAGTTCGCCGCACTGACCGAGATACGTGCCGAACTCGTCGACAACGTTGCCCAGTGCCCACTCGCCGTCGTTGTTGCCGCGGACGGCCGAGAAGTCGAAGGCGTCGGTGTCGAACGGCGTCGCCGAAAACGGCGCGATGATGTCGCCGCAGTGGATGACATGGTCGACGCCTTCCAGTTCGAACAGCGAGACCGCTTGCTGGACGTGTGCGAGGTTGTCGTGGGTGTCGGAGACAATGCCGATCTGCATGATCGGATGTTGGTGGCAATGCCCAAGAAACTACGCCGTTTTGCGGTGGCTACTCGGCTGGCTCCCGCGTCGCCGTCCAACCCGAGACCGTCCGCTCGCGGGCGAGAAAGGCGGTGAAATACAGCAGCGTCGCCAGCAGGCCGCCGGTGCTGGCATCGATGAGCAGCGGCGTCAGCTGCGGAGCCAGCTCCGTGACCAGTTGAACCCCCATAAAGACGCCAGCGATGAACAGGAACCGACCGGCCATCCCGATCCGGTGAAACCAGTCCTCGACAGCTTTGAGCGGGAGCGCGAGCAGAAACAGGACGAATCCGGCAGCAGCGACCGTATGCGAGTCGATATCGGCGACCAAGTCCGGGAGCAGGAACCCCACAGTCGCAACGGTGCCGATCACCTCGACCCACGTCGGCGGTCGATCCGGAAAATACGGCTCGAAGTTGCGGAGGGCCATATGTGTCCGTTCACCCCACTGAGCAAAACAGTTGTGCAACCGACAGGTGGAGCCGCGATAGCGAAGCTCAGTTCGCGGCGTCGATCAGCAGTTCGATGCCCGGCAGGTCGTCGCCGGTGAGCGCGCGGATGTACGCGCCGCCGGCGATCGAGACGTGGTCGAAGTCGTTTTCGTCCATGCCATACATCTCGATCGATCGGGAGGTGTCGCCGCCGCCGACGACCGAGAAGCAGTCGGTTTCGGCGATGGCTTTCACCGCGCCGACGGTGCCGGCGGAGAACTTCTCCTCCTCGAAGACGCCGAGCGCGCCCTTGAGGAAGACCGCATCGGAGCCCCGGATGATCGGGTCGTACTTGTCGACCGTTTCCTCGGAGATATCCATGTAGTCGTAGTTGGCGGCGTCGAGCTCCTCGTTGTCGTGTTCGGCGCGCTCGCCATCGTCGTCCTCGTAGGCGAGGCCCTCGGGGAGTTTGATCTGGTCGCGCCGCTCCTCGTAGAGTTCGCGGATGATCTCTTCGTTGTTTTCCCACTGCGTGTCGTAGAGGTCGAGATCCTCGTGGCGGTCGTAGCCAACGTCGTAGCCCGCCGCCCGGAGGAACAGGTGGCTGGCGATCCCGCCCATACAGAAGGTGTCGATCTTATCCCCGAGCGTGTTCATCACGCCGATCACGTCGGTCGCTTTGGTGCCGCCGACGACCATCGTGACCTGCCCGTCGAACTCGCGGTTGGCGATGGCGGTGTTGGCCTCGTACTCGGTTTCCATCACGCGACCCGCGAAGGCCGGCAGGACGAGCGGGAAGCCAACGAGCGAGGCGTGTTTCCGGTGGGCCGCCGAGTAGGCGTCGTTGATGTACGCATCAAAGTGCGGCGCAAGCGTCTGGACGAACTCGGTTTCGGCCTTGAGTTCGGGATCTTCCTCGGGCAGTTCGTCGTCGCTCATCCGGGTGTTTTCCAGCAGCAGCACCTCGCCGGCTTCAAGCGCGTCGATGGCGTCGAGGGCTTTCTCGCCGTAGATGTCGTCGACGAACCCTACCTCGCGGTCGATGTAGCCGCCGAGAATCTCGGCGTGCTGATCCAAGGAGACGAAGGTGTCGTTGCCGGGTCGACCCTGGTGGGCCATCAGCACGACGCGGTGGCCCGCCTCGGCGAGCTCCCGTACTGTTTTTGCGTGTCGCTGGAACCGGCGGTTGTCCTGTACCTCGCCGTCCTCAACCGGGGAGTTCAGGTCGAGCCGGACGAGGACGCGCTGTGCGTCGTCGAGATCGTCGATGGTGTTGAAGGATGCCATTGGTATGTCGGAAATCGGGTGGGTCGGTGAAAAGGTGCGTGGGTCGTCAATAGAGTTGGCGGCCGGCCGAGGGTCGCCAGCCGCAGGTCGCTGGTCGGCTTAGGATTCGTCGACGAGGAACTCGGCCATATCGAGCATGCGGTTCGAGAAGCCGTACTCGTTGTCGTACCACGTCAGGATCTTCACGAGGCCGTCGTCGCCGATGACGTTCGTGGAGTTGAGGTCGACGTACGAGGAGAACGGCAGGCCGACGATATCCGAGGAGACGACCTCGTCGTCGGTGTAGCCGAGCACGCCCGCCAGCGGGCCGCTGTCGGCGGCATCCTGGAAGGCGGCGTTGATCTCCTCGGCGGAGGGATCGGCCGCAAGGTCGACGACGAGCTCGGTGATCGAGCCGGTCGGGACGGGGACGCGGATCGCCATCCCGTCGAGTTTGCCCTCAAGCTGCGGGAGCACCTGGGTTGCGGCCTGTGCCGCACCCGTCGAGGTCGGAACGATGTTTTCGGCGGCGGCGCGGCCACGGCGGGTTTTGGCCTTCGGCGCGTCGATCAGCGTCTGGCTACCGGTGTAGGCGTGCACCGTCGTCAGCGTCCCGGTCTCGATGCCGAACTCCTCGTCGAGCACCTTGGCGACCGGCGTGACGGAGTTGGTCGTACAGGAGGCGTTGGAGACGATGTCCTCGCCGTCGTAGTCGTCGGCGTGGTTGACACCGTAGACGAGCTGCGGCACCGGTTTGTCGCCTTTCGGCGGCGCGGAGATGACGACCTTGTCCGCGCCGGCCTCCAGATGCTGGGCGGCGTCGTCTTTCGTCCGGAAGATGCCGGTACACTCGAAAGCAACGTCGACGTCGTTTTTGCCCCACGGCAGGTCGGAGGGGCTCTGGACGTTGTGCAGCGAGACCGAGGTGCCGCCGATGGTGAGCTCGTCGCCGTCGAGTTCGAGCCCATCGAGCGTCCCCATGATGGTGTCGTACTTGCCGAGGTACTCCATCTGCTCGAAGTCCATCACGTCGTTGATGCCGACGAGCTCGACGCGCGGGTTGTCGAGGATCGCACGGAACGTGTTGCGACCGATCCGGCCAAAGCCGTTCAGGCCGACGCGAACCACATCGTCATCGGCGACCTCCTCACCAGCGTCTAAATATGATTTACTCATACGCGAATGGCGATTCTACAGCTACTTAAAATAGCCCGAATCGTCACGACGTATGTGAACAATAGACATCCAGAGACACCCCAACACGCAAGCTTCCGACATGGCGTTGATGGATAGCGGGCATACAGATATCGGGTTGCGAAACACGAATCATAAGCGTTCGGGAGCGTCAAACCGAGATTGCAGCCATGGTCATGAGATCGTGTCCGCCACGGTCGTAAGAGTGGGTGGCTGCTGGACGCCGACGTGGACAGAACGTTTTTGATGGAGACGCCCGAAATACGTCGTATGAATCGTGACGACCGCGACGACCCGTTCGGCGATATCTTCGATGAGATCGAGCGGATGATGGGCGAGATGAACGGCCCCGAGGCCTCGGGGGGCGACGCCCACATCGACGTCTACGAGGACGACGATGTCGTCCGACTCGTCGCGGATCTCCCGGGTGTCGAAAAAAGCGATCTCACCCTCCAGTGTGATGGGACGACGCTCACGATCCGAGCCCAGACCGCCACACAGGAGTACGACGACCGCGTCCGCCTGCCGGCGACGGTCGACGAACACTCCGCGGAGGCGACGTTCAACAACGGCGTCCTCCACGTCACCTTCGATCGAGAGGCGGAGTCGGCCGCCATCGACGTGGAATAGTTACTCGCTGGGTGCTGTCTCGTAGATCAGATCGGCCAGTCGGTCGTAGAAGCCGTCATCGTATTTCTCGGCCGTATCGACGGTTGGTCGGGCATTTGTTTCGTTGACGACGAGCCGGTCATCCGTTTCCAGCAGGTCGACACCGAGATACGGGATATCGAGTTCGGCAGCCACCCGCTCGGCGAGGCGGCGGTGTGACTCAGGAAGATCGACGCCGGTCGCTTCCGCGCCGCGATGGACATTGTGTTTCCAGCGGCCGTCAGCGAGGCCGTCGGGGAGGCGACGCTCGACGCCGCCGACACAGTCGCCGTCGACGACCATCACCCGGTAGTCGCGGGCATCAGGGAGAAACTCCTGGACGATGTAGGATTTGTCGCCCGTGGCGCGGAAATCGTGGACTAAATCGAGGTAGTCGACGACGCCGAGCAGCGAGTCGAGATCACCGGCTTTGGCGACGCCGACGCCGCGGGTCGCGGAGTTCGGCTTGACGACAACCGGAAACGAGAGGTCGGCAACAGCGTCGACGACGACCGAGTCGTCGACCGGGTTCGAGAGCATGACCGAACGGGGAACGTCGATGCCGGCAGCGTCGAGAGCGGCGAGCACGCCGCTTTTGTTGCGGGAGGTGAGCACCGCCTCGCGGCCGTTGACCCACGGAATGTCGAGCCCGGCGGTGACCGCCGCGCCCTCCATGAGCCGGCCGGGATAAACGAGGCCGACATCGAAGTCAGGCTGAGCGTCGGGGTCAGTAAGCTGGATCGCTCGCTCTTTCGCTTGGAGATGGTCGACAGCGATCCCGCGGTCGGCCAGCGGCTCACGCACGCGGGCGAACGTCTCGGCGTTGGTTGTCACCGCCAGCCGGAGCATACCCTCGTTAGGTGAGAACAGCGAAAAGGGGTGTCGATCCGGTTAGGAGACCAGCAGTTCCTCGCCGCGCTCAACGTTGATGCGGCACGGCGGCGAGATCTTGTTGTACGCGCGTCGGAAGGCTTCCTTGACCACGGGAGCCTGCTCGGCCGTACAGTAGGCCGTAAAGATCGGCTCGTCGGCACCCATGCGGGCAGCCGTGCCGACGATCTTCCCGAAGGACTGTCGCATCCCGTCGGAGACACGGTCGGCACCCGCGCCGGTTGCCTGTTTGTTCTCCCGGATGACCTGGTGGGGGAACTTCCGGAGCTGCATCTTGTAGTTGCCCTCGCCGAGCTCCTTCAGCAGGTGGCGGTTCGCCGAGAGCCGCGAGGACTCAAGCGAACCGTGGCGAAGCTGGACTTCTTCCTCAGTTTCGAGGGTGATCTTGACCGGGTAGTCGTCAGGGTCGGCCTGCAGGTCGCCCATGTCGTGTTGAGCGATCTTTGAACCCGGAATACCGGTGATGTACTCGCGTCGTGTGTACGAGGGTTTGTCGATCTCCCTGTACATCGAGGCTGGTTTCTCTCCCATGGTTACTTGTCGTGGCGAACGCCGCTGGCCCGAATAAAGCCTTCGAATACAGCCCGCAGGGAACGCCTGTGAGGCGTTGACACAGCCAAATTCGTCAGTTTGACCCCTCGCCCGCCGACTCTGCGGTCGACGACGCGGCCGTGTCGTCGTCGGTGTCGTCATCAACAACATCGGCATCGTTGTCAGTGGCGGTCGAAACAGCAACAGAACCATCCGACGGCGGCTCGACAGCAACGAACTCCAACCCGTGTTCCGCAAGGAGTCGCCGAGCCCGGTCGGTCACCGATGGCGCGACGAGAATCCCCCGCACCGCGGCGGCATCGCCTTCTTCACGCTCGATGGCCGCAACGTATCGCTGGAGTTGGCTTGCCGCGCTCGGCCCGACCCGACGACGTTTGAGTTCGACGACGACGGGCCGGCCGTCGCTGTCGCGGCCGAAGAGGTCGATCGGGCCGGCATCGGTCGGCCGCTCGGTCGCCAGCGGCTCGAATCCGGGTTCGATGAGCGCGGGGCGATCGAGCAGGGCGTTCCGCAGGTCGGCCTCGCTGCCAGTAACGGATAGGTCGCGGCGGCCGCTGACCGCCATCGCCGACAGCTGTTCGACCGTCTCGAAGCGGACGTCCAGCGTTTCGTCGGGCGAAGAGCGGACGCTGCGAACCCGGAGTCGACCGTCCCGAACCGCGGCGTGGTGTTCCGACCCCGGCGGCTGCCAGTTGACCGGTTTTTGATTCTCGTCGGTATGCACCAACGCCGTGCCGTCGGGTTTGAGGATCAGCAGCCGACGCCCGGGGTCGAGCGAGGAGGCCGCCCGGCCGTCGTACTCGACGGTACAGCGGCCAAAGATTGTAATGAGGTCGCCGCGCTCGAAGGCGTCCTCAAGCTCCCAGAGGGCTTCCCGGTGGGTCGGCTGGTGGACGGTCGTGGCGGTCACCACCGACGACTACAGCCGGGAGGGACAAAAACGACCGGCCGACGGCGACACACGCACCGAATCACTAAGGGACGCCTCGTTGTAGGGCTGCTATGGTAGCGGTAAGCGACGGGATCGCGATCGACGCATCCCCAGAGACGGTCTTCGAGTATCTCGATGAGCCGGCCAACCACCGGACGATCACACCATCGATCACCGGGATCTCCAACATCGAACCGCTGGACAACGGCGGTAAGGAGCTCGATTTTACCTACCGGATGGTCGCCGTCGAGGTTGAGGGCCATCTCGTCCAGACCGTCCACGAGCCGCCGACCTGCCATCGCTTCGAGATGGAGGGTGGGCTCTCGGGGGAGCTGACCTTCGATATCGAGGCCACCGACGACGGTAGTTGGGTCACCTACACCGCCGAGTACACGATCCCCGGACAGGTGATCGCCAAGGTCATCGAGCCGTTCGTTCGGCGGTACAATCAGGGCGAGCTGCAGTCGACGCTGGCGAATCTCAAAGCCAAGATCGAAGGGGCGTGATCGCGCCAACGCGGAAGGGTTATTCGCCGAGCGCGGCTAGCATTTCTACAATGAATCGACAGCCGTGGACACAGCTCGACCGCGGTGGCCAAACCGCCGACCGACGCCGACCACGAGGGAGCTGAGATGCGGGTCGGCGTCGTCGGGGCTGGCATCTCGGGGCTCACGCTCGTCGACGCGCTTGTCGACCGCGGGGTCGACGTTGTCGCCGTCGAATCACGCCCCGAGCCCGGCGGGATCGTTCGCAGCCAGCGGATGGACGGCCGGGTCGTCGAACTCGGCCCTCAGCGGCTCCGGCTCACCCCAAGTATCGAATCACTGGTCGACGACCTCGGGCTCCGCGAGGGGCTTCGCATCGGCGACGACGACCAGCCGCTGTACATCTATCATGATGACGCTCTCCGAGTCGCGCCGCTGTCGGTTCGGGAGGCGGTGACGACGAGTCTGTTGAGCCCGCTGGGCAAGCTCCGGATTCTCGCCGAGCCGGTGACCGCCCCCGCCAAGTCGGGTGAGACGGTCGACGCGTTTCTTGTCCGGCGGTTTGGGCGGCAGGCCGCCCGGCGGTATATGGGCCCGCTGTACAGCGGCTTGTACGGCACCGACCCCCGAGAGATGCTGCACGAATACTCGCTGGGACGCGCCCTCGACAACGCGGGCGTTGGCCGCAGTCTGCTGTGGTGGGTCGCCAAACGCGTCGTTGACGGCCGAGAGACCCCACCGATCTGTACGTTCGACGATGGGCTGGGGACACTGACCGACGCGCTCTACGAAGCCCACAGCGACGCCATCAAGCTCGACACCGCTGCAGTCGAAATCAGGGCCCACGACGGTGGCGTCGATAGCGACGATGACACCAGCGTCGACAGCGACGGCGATGGCGATACCGCCGACGGCGACGGCGATGGCAGCTACGAGATCGTCACCGAGGCCGGCAGCGAGATCGTCGACGAGGTAGTGGTGACGACGCCAGCACCGACGAGCGCGAAATTGGTCGAACCACTCGACAACGACCTCGCGGCAACGCTGGATCGGTTCCGGTACAACCAGATCACGATGGTGTTTCTCGACTCCGGCTTCGACCGCGAGGGGATCGGCGCGTTGGTGCCGCCGGACGGCGAACTGCCGATCAGCGGCACGACCTGGAACGCGAGCTTTCTGGATCGAGAACGGCTGTTCACCTGCTATGTCGACCCGAACAGCGATCCGGAGCTGCCGAGCCGAACCGACGAGGAAGTCGGCGAGCTGGCCGCCGACGCCTTCGAGGAGCTGACCGGTGCGGCGGCGACCCCGATCGGCGTTCACACGTGGCAGCCGGGGATGCCGGCCTACGACGGTTCGTGGACAGCGATGGACGACCTCCAGCCGCCCGCTGGGTTGCGGTTCTGTGCGAACTTCGTCGGTCGGCCCGGGATCCCTGGGCGGATTCGGAGCGCGAAACGGATCGCCAGCGAGATCGCCGACCGGGAGTAAGATGTTGAAGCCGGGTTGCTTCCGAGTTGCCGGTTTGTTTCACCACGACACGCGAAGGACTGACACAGGCTGTGAATAGACACGCGATCGATACAGAAATCAACGGTGAGTGGGTTCTCTGAGTCTGAAACCCGACGAAGAGATATAAAAACAAAAGCGGATGTTGATCGGTATGAGCTGGGCGTTCAGAGTTCCGAAAAAGGTCTCCCCACGAGCGATGAGACTCGTGCTTGTAGTGTCACGTCTGACGATTGCTAGTCTCCGGTATTTCACTATCGTATGAGCTCTCGGATAAACAGGCGCGCAGTGCTGTCGACAGCGGTTGTCGGCGCGGGTGCGCTCTCGGGCTGTCTGTCGATACTCCCATCCGTGGACTCGGATCGACCCCTGCCGAACGCCCCCACAGGGGCGTGGACACAGTACGGAGCGAACGGAGCAAACACGTTCACACCGGGCGTTTCTGCTCCATCCAAAGGAAATCTCGCATGGACATCTGAGGCGTTCACACGCTTTCAGCCCGTGGTTGCCGACGGGATCGTCTACATAACGAACTTCGATCCCAGCCATGATGGAAGCGTGATCGCACTTGATGGACAGGATGGCACCGAACAGTGGCGAACGACGCTCAACGCCAGTGGAGCAAATGCGACTGCCGTCGTTGACGGTCACTGCCTCATTGCGTACGACACAGAGCTTGTCGCGCTCGATGCCACAACAGGCGACCGAATCTGGTCGAAATCAACAAACGGGTTCGAACACCTCGTCGCCGATGACGCCACCGGAACGGTATTTGTTGTTTCAGACAACAGCATTGCGGCGTTCAGCGCGACAGCAGGGAAGCTCCGCTGGGAAACCGACAGACTCCGACCCGTCCATGCGCCTGCGATCCACGGTGGGGGTCTGTTCGCCGTCGGCTACGTCGATGAAACGCCATCTCTCGTCTGCCTTGCAGTGAACGATGGCTCGAACCGTTGGCAGCGTGACCTTTCGTCGGTACCCGAGTCAGCCGCACCGGTCGTCACCGCGGAGGGTGTGTTCCTCTCCGACGACCGAACGCTCGTCGTCCACGATAGGGAAACCGGTGCTCGGCAGCGGGAACTCTACTCGTTTGAGCGGGAGTCGGTTGGGAGTCCGACAACGGTTGCGGTCGCCGACCGAACCGTGTTTGCCAACAGCGCGTCCGGCATCCTCGCAGTCGACAGCGAAACCGGAAGGGAACGATGGCACCGAGCGGAGTCAGTATCCTACCCGGTGGGGCTCTGTGTTGGAACCGAAACGGTTGTTGTCCCGGTCGATAACCCCGAATTCGCCCCTCAGAAGAAGACGATCAGTGCGTTTGATCGGAAAACGGGAGCGACGCGCTGGTATTATGCGTTCGATCCGGGGTTCCACCACCACGTGACATCATCACCTGCACTGGTCGATGGTGCTGTGTTTTTTACAGCCACCCATATCGATGGGCTCGGAGCTCTCGGCGACGTCCCTACACGGGATAACTAGTTTCGAGTGCCGTCCACCCTCTTTGTTTGAAAAAGAGACATTACCGTGGGACTCTCAGAAAGACCGTTTCACTAGGAGTCGTCGTTGGCCAGCGTGGTTGCGGCAGTGACGATTGTCTCTCGGTTGGCGTTCCCACCGATTGTGTGGCGGTAGTCATCTTCCTCCCACAGCACGGTCGTTGACTCTCCGTACTCCTGGAGATATCCTGCCGTGCCGTTCAGATCAACCGATTCACCATCCAGCTCGTAATCGCTTTGATTGCTAACGGTATGGCGGATGGTAGTATCCGACGATGTGTATGTTAGCGTGTAGCTTGCTGTTCCGTTCATGATCATCTCGTTGCCGCGCTCAAAGCGATATTCGTCGCCGAGTTCGGGAGCACCGATGTCGAACGGGGCAGCCTCTCTGAGCGCCGCCGCCGAATCGAACTGCTGTGTGTCGGGCCCATCAAACTCCTCAACGGTCGCATCTGCAGGAACATCCAGCGTCACCTCATCAGCACTCACGTTGCCGTTGAACTCGACGGTCTCGAAGTACGAAACGACCGTTGTCTCCTCACCGTCGGGTGATTCGAACGTCATTTCGGTGCGGAGCGGGTACCAAAACTCCTGATCGACGTAGGCGGTGACGGTTGAGGTTGGCTGGTTTGCGGTGCGATCGAGTGTTATCACATGAACATCCCGATCAGCAACCGTATCGGTTCCCTCGTAGGAAACATCGCTGTCGTTGAGGATCTGTTCGATCTGATCGGCATCCACGGCACCCCCGGTAATGCCGCTGGGTCGGTCAGAACCGAGATCATACCTGGTGACCGTATTGTCCTCAGGATCATAGGTTCGCGTGACACCGTCTCGCGTGAGTGTAGCGACCCCTTCGGCTCCAAACTGATCGTTCTCGGATTCGGTGATGACTTGCTTCGAGACTGTACCAGGGATTTGGATCATCTTAGTTTTGGTTCGGACTGTTTCGCCGTTCGATTCCGTTTCGGAGATTTTCACACCCTCGATCGAGTCGATATGCTCGTGTCTATTTTCGATCTCCGTGGCGATTGTTTCTGGATCAGGATCACCGGTTGCAAGACCCATACACCCTGCTGTGAGGAGTAGCAGAGTGGCGATACCGACGCCAAGAACCAATCTGTTGTTGTGAGTTACCATCACCGTTGGGTACCATGAGATGGAGCATAAGTATGCAAACCGAACTTCAGAGTCTGAAGATGCTACTGGATGCCGTCAGTATTAGTTGACGACGGTGAACAGCGTCATGAGTTCGTTCGGCGCGATGGCAGCCACCAGGTATCTTGAAACACTCATTCGTTCCGTTTTGATGGCGTTTAATTGGATCGCACATGGAGTGTGTTCCGATGGAGTTCAGCGGTGTTTCCGCACGGGGGCTTGCCGATCATCGACAAGAGCTTTTTGCGGTGGTCGTAGCGAACGCCATCCCGTTGACCGGCGTTGGGCTCCTCGGCTGGGATATCAGCGCGCTTGTTGTGCTCTACTGGGTGGAACTCGCGGTGATCTTTGTTTTTGCTGTCATTCGAGCACTGTTCGCTGGCCGTCGCTCGGAGTTCAACGAGGAGGGACTCATCATCGGTGCAGTAACCAACCGGCGCGCGTCGCTATCGATCCCACGAACAGCCCTCGCTGTCCACCTGTCATCACTCCCCGTGGTTCTCATTGCGATCCCGGTGCTGACAGCTCTCTGGTTCGTGGTTGGGGCCGTAACAGTCGGTGTCGTCGGGGCTGAGACGCTGGACAGTTCGACGCTTGAAATGATCACGGTAGCATCGTTCGGAATTCTGTGTACCGAAGGGAGCCAAGTGGCAGTCGGATATCTGTATCGTGGCGAGTACAGGGAACATTCAGCCCAAACAGCGATCCGGGGCCCGTTCATGCGTGGGGCACTACTGTTTGTTGGTGGACTGTTTACGGTCATGGCGATCGCCGTCGGGAGCGATTCGATCGCTACTGACGTACCGATCTCGGGGCTCAGTCCCGCGTTGGTTGGCACACCAGTGTTGATCGGGATTGTACTTGTGAAATTCAGCTTCGATATCGCCGGAGTCTATCGGGACAAACTGACAGCCTTCGATGAATCAACTGATATCAGCTTTGGGTGGGCGTATGAGCCACCGACTGAGACATCCGTTGACACGACACTCACGGGGGAGCCGACCTCTATCCGGCCTGAGTGGCGTGGCCGTCTGCTTGGCGGCATACTAACGCTCCCCCAGCAGTCAGCGGCGATGAAAATCGGGGGAATGCTCTGGCTTGTGGCTGGTCTGTTCGCGCTGGGCCAGGCGTGGAGCATCGTCGCTGCCATGGCGATCCTTGGCGTCGCGGTTCCGGTTTTGTTGTCGTCAGTCGACTACTGGCTCCGATATGGGGCCGTCGAATACCGAACCGACGGTGACGCAATCGTCGCCGTCGATCGACTGTTTGGCCACGCGCTGTGGCGGATCGAGCCGTGGGATGAAACAGTCCTCAGGGTGGAGCAGGATCGACTGGATACCGTCTTCGACACGTACACGATTGTGGTCACGCTCTTGGACGACCAAACAATCCGCCTCCCACGAGTGGCTACCCCAGAGCCACTACTGGCGGTCTTCGATCGGCGAGCAGACGGAGTTGCTCTCTGAGGGCAGTCGGCTTGCGATCGGCTCACTGGGCTCTTCGATCGCACACAATCCGACGACGACGCTAGTACAATCGTCACATGCAAAGTTGCTTTACCGCCGCCGCCCCAACCGCTCATATGGCAACTGCGATCGTCCTGTTGAACTTTGGTGAGCCGGCCGACCCCGACCGAGAAACCGTCCTCGAATACCTCACGCGGATCTTCTACGACAACGCCTCCCTGGAGGACGCAGAGTCAGAAGAGGAGGCTTGGGAGCGATCCCGCGAGCTCGCCCAGCGACGGCTTCCCGGCCTGATGGA
The DNA here is from genome assembly GCF_006861655.1 of Halonotius roseus. Lineage (GTDB taxonomy): Archaea > Halobacteriota > Halobacteria > Halobacteriales > Haloferacaceae > Halonotius > Halonotius roseus. Next base: position 1,033,706 of record NZ_SESI01000001.1, read on the forward strand.
GGAGTACGAGGAGATCGGCGGCTCGCCGCTGCAAGGCCAAGCGGGCGACCAAGCTGACGCCCTGGAGTCGACGCTGGCCGATCGCGGCCACGATGTCGAGATCTACCACGCGATGCAGTTCATGGAGCCGCTGATCGACGACATCCCCGCAACGCTGGCCGATGACGGCATCGACGAGGTCATCGCGCTACCGATCTACCCGCTGTGTGGCCCCTCGACGACCGTCTCGTCGATCGATTCCCTGGAGGAGGCTATCGACGAACTCGACGACTACGATCCCGCGTTCAGCGCGGTCACCGGCTGGCATCGGGCCCCGACGTACAACCGGATCCGCGCGGAGTCGATCGGCTCGTTCCTTGAGGAGCACGATCTCGATCCGAACGATCCCGACACGGCGTTCGTCTTCTCGGCACACGGCACGCCGATGAAGTATCTCGACGAGGGGTTCCGATACGACGAGTACGTCGAGGAACACGCCGACGCCGTCGCCGGGATCGTCGGCATCGACGACTACGAGATCGGCTACCAGAACCACGCCAACCGCGGCATCGAGTGGACGGCCCCCGAAACGGAGGAGGTCGTCGAAGGGCTCGGCGAGGACTTCGAGCGCGTGGTCGTCGAGCCGATGAGCTTCATGCACGAGCAAAGCGAGACGCTGGTCGAACTCGATGTCGACCTCGCGGAGGACGCCGCCGAGGTTGGCCTTGAGCTCTACCGGGTGCCCGTTCCCCACGACGACCGACGGTTCCCGGAGCTGCTGGCGGATATCGCCGAGCCGTTCCTCTCACACTTTGCGCCGTCGTACTACCAGCTCCGGCAGTGTCAGTGCCGCGACGAGCCGGGGACGTACTGTTTCAACGCCGAGCTGCCGCCACAGGACGCCTAACGCGTCTCTTTTGCGGTCTCGAAAAAGGCCGCGACGTTTTCGACCGGGGTGTTGCGGTCGACGCCGTGGCCGAGATTGAGGATGTGACCGGTGTCGCCGGCGGTGTCGATCACCTCGCGGGTTCGTTCGCGGACGGTGTCGGGATCGCCGTAGAGCAACGCGGGATCGAGATTCCCCTGGATCGCCACATCGCCGAGCTGCTGGCGGGCGGTGTCGATATCGACCGTCCAGTCCAGCGAGACCACGTCCGCGCCGCTGTCGGCCAGGAGGTCGAGCTTGCCGCTCATATTCCGAACGAAGATGATGGTTGGCACGTCGACCGCATCGAGGATGCGCTGATGGCGGGGGACGATATACTCGGCGTAGTCGGTCGGTGACAGCAGGCCGGCGTAGGTGTCGAACAGCTGAATCACGTCGGCACCGGCGTCCTCCTGGTACTGACAGTATTCGATCAACACCTCGGTAAAAACATCGAGCAGTCGCTCGAAGGCCGCCGGGGTCTCCGCCCGGAGCCGCCGGACGGCCATGAACGACCGGGAGGTGCTGCCCTCACAGGCGTAGGCCGCCAGCGTGAACGGGCCGCCGGCGAAGCCCAACACGGCCGCCTCGTCGCCGAGGGTCGCGGTCAGTCGCTCGATGAGCTCGCCGACATACCAGAGCTGTTCCCGTACGTCGCCGATCTCGCGGTCGGTATCAGCCGGCGACGACACGGGGTTTTCGATCACCGGACCGACACCGGATTCGATATGGTAGCTAAATCCCAGCGGTTCGAGAACGGTGAGAATATCGGAGTACATGACGACCCCGTCGGGTTGGAACCGCTCGTAGGGCTGCAAGGAGATCTCCGTGGCGACCTCCGGCGTCGAGATCGCCTCCCGAAACGAGTGTGACTCCCGGATCTCGCGGTACTCCGGCAGATACCGGCCGGCTTGGCGCATCATCCAGACCGGCGGGCGGTCGACCGGCTCGCCGCGAACCGCCTTCCGGAAGAGATCGTTCATGCGTCTCCGTACGCCGAGTGGCCGCCTAATACTTGTGAAAGGAGCCGACTGCATCCGGGATCGACAGCGAGATGGCCCGGTTCCGATGGGGCAGCAACGCTTTTGGCGATGTCACCCCTCAAAAAAGCCATGGCACGGTCGCGGTCACCACCCGATACCACCCCACCGGAGCAAGTCCCCGGCTACGGATCGAGCCGGTGGCTCACCATCGTCGGCGTCGGGCTGTGGGTCGTGGTGCTTGCCGCATTCGGGCTGTTGGCGTTCACCAATGTCGGCGGCAGCGACACCGGCTCGGTCGTGTTGTTGATCGGGGCGACGGTGGTGGCGGCGACAGTGGTGCTTCTCGTCAGCGTGACGCTGTATATGGTTTTCGAGCGGCTGAACCTCGGCGGCGGGGCGATAACGCTGCTGGTGGCACTGATCGCCACGATCGCCGTCCCGATCGGGGTGCTGTTTTTGCTGTCGCAGCTCGGCGGAAGCGGTGGCGGGTCGCTGCTCGATGGGCTCATCGACAGCCTGCCCGTCAACGAGAACCTGCGTCGAACCGCCGGCCCGGTGCTTGAGGGGCTGCTCGGCGGTTGAAGGCGGGCGTGGGCCACACAGATCGACGACTGCGATCCGGTAGTACCGCTGTTAGGCGAACACCAGCAGAAGCATCGCTCGAAGGCGATCGATGAGAGCGAGGAATACCGTCGAGAGCACCGCCCCCAGTTGCGGAGAACCGTCCCAACAGCCCCACTGACCGGCGAGAACACAGTCGAGGAAGGCGGTCGGCGGGATCTCATGGAGGACGAGCAGCCCGCCGAGAGCAACGAGTGACAGCGGGACGGTGAGTCGGTAGGTGCCAACGACGCCGGCCAGCCGGCGGAGCGCGTACAGCGGGCCGACGACGACCGCCAGCGGAAGCCGATACCACCGCGCGGTGGTGGCGGCCCACATCGTTCCGAGATCGGTTGAACTCGGGAGGCTGTGGATGAGGGCGGCGGCAGCGACCCACCACAACACGCCGCCGACAGCGACCGCACCGATCCCGGTTCCGGTGTAGGTCGCAAGCGAGTATTCCAACAGCACCGCCGCAATCGTGACGTTGCCCGCCAGCGGCGCGAGCGCGATCACCGCGGTCGTCGACCAGCGACTCGGTGTCGCGTGTTTCACGTAGCCGGGCGTGCCCGTCAGTCGAAAATACGCGACCGACTGTACCGGCACACCCACCACCAAGCAGGCGAGTCGGTGGGCAAGCTCGTGGAGGATGATCCCCGGTGCGGTCGCCAGCCGAAACGCCAGCGAGCGTCGCTGCCGGAGGAGCGATCCGAGACCCGACCGAACCATCGATCGGGACAACCGGCTCCACGCACATCAACATCCGGTCACACAACGACCGAACATCCAGTCACACGACGACCGACCACGGTAAGCGACGACAAGTGAGAATAGACAGCGAGGATCGACACGCACAAAACAAACGTCTGTCGGTTTTTGTGGCATCGAATATCTTGATTGTCTCTAACGAAGCCACATACAAGAAGAGTAAACTGTTTTGAATCGGCTTCGGTGTTCAAACCACAGTATTTTAAGTTTGGTAGGGTATCAACGGAAATACATGACGTATGAAAATCTTGACAGGGAGCTGCTCAACGAACTGCTTGGTGATGGGCGGGCGAGTCTGCGAAGTCTCGGGGAGGAACTCGATGTCTCGGTGACGACCGTCTCGAACCATCTGGAGGATCTCGAAGCCGAGGGGATCATCGACGGCTACACACCGATCATCGACTACAACGAGCTCGGCTATGATGTGACGGCGGTGATCCAGCTGAAGGTCGAAGGGAGTGCGATCATAGAGCTGACCGACCGCCTCCGCGAACAGAAACAGATGGTGAGCGTCTACGAGACGACCGGCGATTACGACATCATCGCCATCGGCAAGTTCACCGATACCGACGGGATGAACGACCAGATCAAGGCTCTGCTGTCCGATGTCGATATCAACGAATCAAACACGAGCGTCGTGCTCAACGCGGTCACCGAACACGAGCAGTTCGAGCTCGATACCGACGTGGAGTGATCAGCCCACCGGCATCGAGAGAATCGATCCATCAGTATCCATCGAGAGGATCAGCCAACCAACACCCACCGCGAGACGGCAAGGAAAACGAGCATCCCGAAGACGTCGACGACGTTGGTGACAATCGGGATTGTGGTGTCGTCGGGGTCGATCCCGAGCCGGTAGGAGCCGTAGGTGGCGACGACGCTGGCGACGACCGCGATGGCGGCGATCGACAGTCCGCTGACAAGCGAGATCACCAGCAGATGGCCGAGCGTCAGCGTGGCTCCAACAACGATACCGAACAGCCAGACGGCACCCGCCAACGCGGTGAAGATCGTCGTCGCCAACGCGAAGATCGCCGCCACATTTGCCCACAGCAGCCGGTCGGTCGGATCGAACGTTGTCGTCCCGAGATGGAGCCGCGTCGAGAGTCGCGCGCTGAGGATCGAGCCGAGGTTGCCGCCCATCCCGATCATCGCCGGCACCATCACCGCCAACAGCCCGTAGCGATCCAGTAGGTCGCCGGCGTCCTCCAGGGTGATCCCCGCCCAGAGGACGATCCCACAGAGGACGATCAACAATGGGAACATCGTCCGGACGATATGGCCGGCGGCCCAACTGCCGAGATCGGTGTCGCCGAGGAGGCTCACACGAGCACCTCCATGATCATCACCGCAAGGAAGAGAAACGTCATCCCGAAGACGTCGCCCAGCGTCGTGACCACCGGCCCAACGAGGTTGTCGGGATCACGGCCGGCCCGATAGCCCGCAAACAGTACGGCGAGCAGGCCGACGATCATCACGCCGGCGGTTAGCACGCCCGCGATGAGGACGATCCCGACCAGCTCGCCCAACGGCGCGGGGTTGCGGCCGAGCAGCGTCAGCGCGGTCCACGAGATCACGCCGATCACCACGGAGATGCCGACAGCGTTGATGACCGAGGCGACGACGGCGTTGACCAGCCGGTTGCTCCACGCGAACCGCGGCTCCAACAGCCCCTGATGGAGGCCGCTGGCGATCCGGCCGCCGAGCGCGCCGTAGACGTTGCCGCGGGTCGCCAGAAAGACCGGCACCATCACCAACAGACCGGGGAACTCGGCGACGCTATCGAGCAGCCCCGCCAACACGAGCCCGGCGAACAGCCCGCCACAGAGCGCGACGAGCAAAACAGGCAGGGCTTCCCGGTAGATCGACCGGAAGACGCCCCAAGGTTCCATGGGTAGAGGCTGGCCGAAGTCGCAGTTAAAACCACTGACGACGCGACCGCGATCCGGGCTGGTCGACCGCCCGCGGTGCTGCCGGGGTCGACCACGCGTGGTGCCGCCGAACCGGCGCGCCCCCGCAAGTCCGTCCCTTTATTTGACTGACGGCCCTCCGTCGAGATAGTATGGCGACCGCCACCGACGACGACGCGACCCACGGCGGCGACGAGGGCCGCTACGACGGCGAGATCCCGGTCGACGGCGACGACATCGTGATCGTCGGCAGCGGCTTCGGGGGGTTGTCGACGGCCTGCTATCTCGCCGACGCCGGCGCGAACGTGACCGTCGTCGAGAAAAACGAACAGCTCGGCGGCCGCGCCAGCCAGCTTCAGGCGGAGGGGTTCACGTTCGACATGGGGCCGTCGTGGTATCTGATGCCCGACGTTTTCGAGCGATTTTTCGGCCATTTCGGCAAGAAGCCGAGTGACTACTACGAGCTCACCCAGCTCGATCCCCACTACCGGATCTTCTTCAAGGACGGCGATCAGGTCGATATGGTGCCCGACCTCGAAACGAACAAGGAGATCTTCGAGGGGTACGAGCCCGGCGCGGGCGACGCCTTAGATCGGTATCTCGACAAGTCAGAATACACCTACAACGTCGGGATGGAACACTTCGTCTACGAGGATCGACCCCGACTGCGGGATTACATCGATACTGACGTGTTCCGCTACTCGTGGGGACTGTCGCTGCTCGGGAAGATGCAGGGCCACGTCTCGGATTACTTCGAGCACCCCAAGCTCCAGCAGATCATGCAGTACACCCTCGTCTTTCTCGGTGGCGCGCCGAACAACACGCCCGCGCTCTACAACCTCATGAGCCACGTCGATTTCAACATGGGCGTTTACTACCCCGACGGCGGGCTGCGCTCGCTCGTCGATGCGATGGTCGACCTCGGCGAGGAACTCGGCGTCGAGTACGTCACCGACCAGCCGGTCACCGAGATCGCCGGCCGACAGGGCGGCTTTGCGGTGCGAACCGAACACGGCGAGGAATACCTCGCCGACTACGTCGTCTCCAACGCCGACTACGCCCACACCGAACAGGAACTCCTGCCGCCCGAAAAGCGGCAGTACAGCGAGGACTACTGGGAGAGTCGCACCTACGCGCCCTCCGCCTATCTGCTCTATCTCGGTGTCGAAGGCGACGTTGAACCACTCGAACACCACACGCTCGTCCTCCCGACCGATTGGGACGACCACTTCGCAACGATCTTCGACGATCCACAGTGGCCCGACGATCCCGCCTACTATCTCTGTGTTCCCTCGAAAACTGACGACAGCGTCGCCCCGGAGGGCCACAGCAACCTCTTCGCGCTTGTCCCGATCGCTGCGGACCTCGAAGATACACCAGAACTCCGCGAGGAGTTCCGCGAACTCGTCCTCGACGACATCGCCGAAAACACCGACGTCGAGCTCAGAGATCGCATCGTCTTCGAGAAATCATTCTGTGTCAACGACTTCGCAGATCGCTACAACTCGATGCACGGCACCGCCCTCGGAATGGCCCATACCTTGCGTCAGACCGCCCTCCTCCGGCCGAACCGCAAATCGACGGAAGTCGACGGGCTGTATTTCACCGGCTCCTACACGACACCGGGCATCGGCGTGCCGATGTGTCTGATCAGCGGCCAACACACCGCCGAAACCGTTGGAGAGTGATGGCCGCCGTGGGAACCGATCAGTCGACCAGCACGGCAACCGACGGCCTCCGCTACCTGTTTGTCCTCTCGCGGCCACGATTCTGGTTCTATCTCGCCGGCCCTGTCGTCGTCGGCGTCGCCGCAGCCGCCGAGACGGTTCCCGACCTCTTCTTGCCGGTCGGCTTCGCACTGTTCGGCTATTTCCTGTTGCCGGCGAACGTCCTGCTGTACGGCGTCAACGACATCTTCGACGCCGAGATCGACACCGAGAACCCAAAAAAGACCGAGCGAGAGGCGCGCTGGCAGGGCGGCCCCGCGGTCGTCGCCAGCGTTGTCGCCAGCGGGCTGCTGGCGGTGCCGCTGTTCGCTATCGCACCCACACCGGCGTGGCCGTGGCTCGCCGGCTTCCTCCTACTCGCCGTCGAGTACAGCGCGCCCCCAGCCCGATTCAAAACGACGCCGCTGCTTGATTCGCTCTCTAATGGGCTCTACATCCTGCCCGGCGTCGCCGCCTACGCCGCCGTCGCCGGCGGTCAGCCACCCGCGTTGGCGGTCGCTGGCGCGTGGCTGTGGACGATGGGGATGCACACCTTTTCGGCGATCCCGGATATCGAACCCGACCGACGAGCCGGGATTCGGACGACAGCGACGTGGCTCGGCGAGCGGCGAACCTACGGCTACGTTGCAGCCTGCTGGCTGGCCGCTGCTGTCGCCTTCGGCGTCGTCGACCCGCGGCTCGGCGCGCTCATGGCTGTCTACCCGATCTTTGTTGCGTGGGTCGCCGGCTCGTCGGTCGCTGTCGACCGCGCCTACTGGTGGTTCCCCGCGCTCAACACCGCCGTTGGGACGCTGTTCACGCTTGGGTTGCTCTGGCGGATCGTCCCGCCGACGGAGGTGCTGCCGTGAGCAACGTGGCCGACTCGTCGGCAGCGGGATCGCCTCCCACTGATCGACCGCAGATCACCGAAGCCGACGGGCTTGCCGATGCGGTCGCTGGCGTCCCGAAAAACCGCCGCGAGGTCGAACCGTGGCTCGACGCACTCGTCAACGGGAACCGATTCACGATCGCCGTCTTCTTTCCGCTTGTCGGCGCGCTCATGCTCGTCGGCAGCGCGGAGGGGTGGGCGGTAATCCCCGAGCCGCTCCGGTTCAATCCCCCGTTCCTCGTCTTCGGGACGATCGTGATGGCCGCGCCGATGCTCGTCGGCGTCCTTCCGACGCTCGGCCGCCGTGCGCTTGGCGGACTCGGACTGTTGACGGCTTACACCTACCTGATCGAGTACGTTGGCGTCACCACGGGCTGGCCCTACGGCTTCTTCGAGTACGGTGTCAGCCTCGGGCCGATGATCGGGGGAATCCCCGCCGCCCTGCCCGTCTTTTTCATCCCGCTCGTGTTGAACGCCTATCTGCTGTGTCTGCTGTTGCTCGGCGACCGGGCGGCTTCGCGGCTGGCGCGGCTGGCGGTGGTGATCCCGGCGGTCGTGACGATGGATCTCGTGCTCGATCCGGCCGCGGTCTCGCTGGGGTTCTGGGCCTACGACGCTGGCGGCGTCTTCTACGGCGTGCCGCTGTCGAACTTCGCGGGCTGGGTGTTGAGCGCGATCGTCGCCGTCGGCGTCCTGGATCTCTCCCTTGATCAGTCGGGGCTGTTCGATCGGCTCCACAGGTGCAAATTCATGCTCGACGACATGGTGAGCTTCGTCATCCTCTGGGGGGCGATCAACGCCTGGTTCGGCAACTGGCTGCCGGTCGCTGTCGCCGTCGCCTTCGGACTCGGTGTTCTGCGGGCCAAGCAGTTCGATGTGGGACTGCTCCGACCGTCGACGGGCGTCTATCTCCCGCGGGTCGTCGACACCGACCACGAACCCTAACTACCTCGCCGCGTTAGGCTCCGATATGGCCGACAGCGAGACGCCGCCCGGCCGGCCCTGTCCGCTCTGTGGCGAATCGATGCAACACCGCCACTGTAAGTACATCTGTCCGACCCACGGCGTCGTCTACGACTGTGCGGATACGTTCTACTGAACGGGTGCTGCCGACAGCGCGACCGCCATCGCCGGTGAGTCGAACCCGACCGCGATAACAGGCTGACGAACGCCGAGAAACGGGGGAGGTTCACGAACTGTTATGTCGCTTGCGACCCTACTAACCATATATGCCGCGCCGCCGGAACCGGCCGACGAGACCGACGACTGCCCCCCAACTGCTCCCCAATTGACATGGTAGACGACGACCAAATCGCCCGAAGCAAATCCATCCAACAACAGACTGGCAAGACCTTCCATCTGGCCACCCGGCTGCTCCCCGAGCGCGTCCGCGAGGCGACCTACGTCCTCTACGCCTTCTTCCGCGTGGCCGACGAGGTCGTCGACGACGCCGACGGCGTCGCCCCCGCCGAGCAGCGCGCCGAACTCGAAGAGATTCGCGCGGCCGCCCTCGGCAAGCGCGAAACCGACGACCCCGTGTTGGCCGCCTTCTCCGAGCTCCGCGAGCAGTACGATCTCAACGACGACGACATCGAGGTGTTCATCGACGCGATGGTGTCGGATATCGACACCGACGAGTACGCCACCTACGACGAGCTCGAAGCCTACATGGACGGCTCGGCGTCGGCGGTCGGCCGGATGATGACCGACGTGATGGCCCCCAAAAATCCCGAGCAAGCCCTCCCACATGCGACCGCCCTCGGCGAGGCGTTCCAGCTCACCAATTTCCTGCGGGATGTCCGGGAGGATATCGTCGAGCGCGACCGGATCTACCTCCCCCAAGCAACGCTCGAACAACACGGCGTCACCAACGCCCAGCTCCGAGACTTCGAGCTGGACGACGATGTTCGGGCGGTCATGCAGACCGAGCTCCAGCGCGCCGAGGAGCTCTACGAGGAGGGTGTCGCCGGCATCAAATACCTTCCCGAGGACTGCCAACTCGCCGTGTTGCTGGCGGCCGTGCTGTACGCCGACCACCATCGGCTGATCCGCGAGCGTGACTACGACGTGTTGTCGGCGACGCCACAGCTGGGCACCGCCCGCAAGCTGTACCTCCTTGCGAAAACGCGCTGGCGGTGGATCTGGAACAAGGATCCCGAAGCCGTCTTCTGGGCGGTCACGAGCGACGGGGGTGGCGGCGTGTTCACCCGCGGCGCGAAGCTTGTCGACCGCCTGCCGGTCCGGTAGCGATACAGCCTCCCCGTTCTTGGGTGCTGTTCAGAGTAGTGCGATTAGATGGAGAATACCTCGAAAGCCCCGACACGCTGGCGTCGGGGGGCTCGCTGCGCGCTTCGGGCCTACGGCCCTACAGTGCTTGCGTCGCCCGCCGTCCGCCAGCGCGTCGCCCCTTTCAGTCCCGCCCGACTGCGGCTGCTTGGCCTGTGATGCGGGTGAGACTGAAAGGGGCCGGCGTCTCGGCGAACTCGGACGTTCACGAGAGCGGAGATCTCGTGAGCCAACCAGAAATCAGAGATTTCTGGTGACGACACAAGCACCGCGGTGAGCGAAGCGAACGAGGAGCGCAGCGAGTCCCGGGAGTTCTGCGAGCAGGGCGGGATCTACGATCCCGCTGGAAGCCGGCCGTAGGCCGGCGACGAAGCGAGCAGAACCTCGAAAGACGAGCGCAGCGAGTCTTTCGGTGGTCGAGACGCCGGGGGCTTTCGAGGAAGTCCCAAGTTCCACCTTCCCTGAACATGATCCATTCACGAGTCGAACCGTTGAACAAGCTTTCCGAGCGAGACAGCGTATGGACGAGCGACTGCTCGATCCGACGCCCGACGGGATCGCCACCGCGGCCGACTGCGTGCTCGACGGTGGCGTGATCGTCGCACCCAGCGATACCAACCTCGCGCTCACGCTCGATCCGTGGGACGACGCGGCCATCGAGCGCGCCTTCCGGATCAAAAACCGCGATCCGAACGATCCATTGACGCTGTTCATCCGCGATCCCGCCGACTGGCGAGAGTGGGCAAATGCCGACCAGCCCGATGTTGTCGATGACCTCGTCGACGCCTTCTGGCCCGGGCCGCTCAACATCGTCCTGCCGAAAACCGACGCCGTTCCCGACCGCGTCGTTGCCGGCGGCGAGACGGTCGCGCTGGGCTGTCTCAGCAATCCGACGTGGCGTGATCTCTCGGCAGCGGTCGACCAACCGCTGTGTATGACCTCGGCGAATCTCACGGGGCAAGCTGACGGCCAACTCGTCGATCTCGATCTCGCTATCGAGCAGGTCGGCGACCGCGTCGACTACGTACTCGAAGGCGAGGCCAAAGGAACGACCCAATCGAGCACCATCGTCGATCTCACCGGCTCAGAGCCGACGATCCTGCGACACGGCGATATTACGGCCGCCGATCTCGACGCCGCTGTCGGTGACCTCACGTTCGACTCGTGAGCCGCATTGGATTCGATGCGAGCGGCGTCGCTTCCGGATGAAGCCGGCAAAAACAGCTGAAACCGAATTGCGTCGCTACGTCAGCACTCCGACCAGCCGCAGGACTCGCAGGTCTTGCAGCCTTCCGAGAAGTACAGCGACATGCTGCCACACTCGGGGCATTCCGGCGACTCGCCGGCCGCGAGTAGCTCGTCGGTCGCGTCGTCAGTGGCCGCCTCGTCAGCCGGGGGCTCGGTCATCGAATCCGTCGTCGCCCCGGTGCTTGCGGTCGACTCAGCGGAGACGGCCGCGCCGCCATCGGTTTCGGGTGCGGTCGGTTGTCGCTCCGTTTCCTCCTCGTCGCTCTCGTTGAGCTCAGAGAGGTTCTGCTGTTTCGGGTACGGCTCCTCGATGTCGCCGTCGAGGTAGCGACGGAGCGCGGTGCCGATGGCGTCCGGGATGGAGTTGATCTGCTCGCCTTTGTCCCAGGCGACCTTCGGGGATCGAATCCCGTTCAGTTCGTTGGCGATCTCCTCGGGATCGACGCCCGAACGCAGCGCGGTCGAGATCGTCTTGGCGAGGGCTTCGGTGAAGGAGGCGGTAAAGCCGCCGGAGTTGCCGATGTTGGCGAACAGCTCGAACGGTCGGCCTTGTTCGTCTTCGTTGATGTTGACGTAGACCTTGCCGTAGCCGGTGTCGACGCGCTGGGTGACGCCGTAGAGCACGTCCGGCCGCGGGCGTTTCTTGCCGAGCCCCTCGGTCGTCTCGGGTTGGGTGAACAGCTCGTCGAGTTCCGCGCCGAGTTGGGCGCGAACCTCCTCGTTGTCGAGGAAGTCCTCGATGCCGCCGAAGACCTCCTCGATCTGCGTGGTGATCTGCTCGGCGGCCTCGCCGTCGTCGGCGAACTCGGTGTTCTTCGCGCGCGTCGTGAGCACCTGCTTCGAGCGGGTGCCGTCGCGGTAGACGGTGACGCCCTTGCCGCCGTTCTCGTAGATGTAGCGGTAGACCTCGTCCATGTCCTCGGCACTCGCCGAGTTCGGGAAGTTACAGGTCTTCGAGATGGCGGAGTCGACGCCGGTCTGACAGGCACACTGGACGCCGGCATGTTCCTTCCCGGAGAGGTCGGAGGTGACGACGAACAGCTCGCCGATGGCCTTCGGCACGGTTTCGAGGCCTTCGACGCCGTCGAACTCGTTTTCGGCCATCTGCTCTTGGGCTTCCTGTTTGACGGCCTCGACGTCGATGTCGTTTTCCTCCAGGACGCGGAGGAAGTAGTCGTCGAACTCGACCAGCATCTCATCGCCCTGCACGTCGTCGGAGACGTTCTTGTAGTAGGCGACGTTGTAGATCGGCTCACAGCCGCCGGTCGTGTTGCCGATCATCGAGGTCGTGCCGGTCGGCGCGATGGTCGTCGTGTTGTGGTTGCGGATCTCGAAGCCGTCGGCGAACTCGTCGGCGTCGAGGCCGGTGTGGTGTTCGAACCACTCGCGGTACTCGGTCGGGTCGGCGTACTTCGAATCTTCGTAATCCGAGAAGGGGCCGCGCTCTTCGGCGAGTTCGTGGGAGGCCCATTTGGATTCGTGGTTGATGTGAGTCATCAACTGCTCGGCGATGGCGTTAGCTTCATCGGAGCCGTAGCGAACACCGATCTGGATGTAGAGTTGGGCCAGCCCCATGATGCCGAGGCCGATTTTTCTCATTTCTCGGACTTTCTCTTCGATCTCGTCGACCGGGAAATCCGACATCGTGACGACGTTTTCGAGGAAGCGGGTGCCGGATTCGATCCGGCGGTTGAACGCATCCATGTCGATGGCTTCCTGAATGAATGCCTCGGCAGCCGCCTCAAGCGTGTCGTAGGCGTCGCCGTTGTTGTCGTACCAGACCCGCCAGTCGGGGGCGTCCTTGTCGGCCAGCGTCGAGAGATTGATGTGGCCGAGGTTGCAGGCCTCGTACTCCTCAAGCGGCTGCTCGCCGCAGGGGTTGGTTGCGAGGATTTCGTGGTCGGGGTGTTCCTCGACGTCGAATGAGTGCTGTTTGTTGACACGTTCGAGATAGATGACGCCCGGTTCGCCGTTCTCGTAGGCACCGTTGACGATGTGCTCCCAGAGTTCCTCGGCGGGGACGGAGAGCTCCTCGCCGACCTCGACGTACTCGCCGAGGCCGTGGAGGTCGTACAGCTCCTTCGTTTCGGGGGTGGCAATGTGGGGTTCCTCGGTGCGGGGGTTGGTGAAGGTGAACTCCTCGCCGTTGAAGAGTGCCTCCATGAAGTCGTCGGTGACGCCGACGGAGATGTTGAAATTCGAGAGATGGCCCTCGACGGCGTTGCGGAGGTGTTCGGGGACGCGGCCCTCCTCGTCGATCAGCTCGCGGGCCTCTTCGAGGGCGTCGGCGAAGGAATTATGCGTGAAGTCGTCGGGGTCGTTGAGTCGCAGTGAGTGCGCCAGCGAGACATCCTTGTTCTTGGCGTGGATGAACTGGATCACGTCAGGGTGGGAGACACGCATGACGCCCATCTGCGCGCCGCGGCGCGCGCCACCTTGGGCGATGGTCTCACACATCTGATCGTAGGTGCGCATGAAGGTGATCGGCCCGGAGGCGATGCCGCCGGTCGAGCCGACCGAGTCGCCGTACGGGCGGAGCTTCCAGAACGCGTATCCCATCCCACCACCGCTTTGGAAGACCTCGGCGGCCTCCTTTGCGGTCTGGTGAATATCCGTGATATCGTCGCCGGGCGAGTCGACGAAACAGGCCGACAGCTGCTGGAGCTCGTCGCCGGCGTTCATCAGCGTCGGCGAGTTCGGCATGAACGAGAGCTGGGTCATCAGCTCCTCGAACTCGGCGGCGACATCCTCGACGTGGCTTTGGATCTCGTCAGGAAGTTCCGGGACGATGGTTTCGTAGGAGAACTTGTTGACGTTGTACACCGACAGCGTCGTTTCGGCATCGTCGTCAGCGGTCGTTCCCTTCCCGAAGACCTCCGCGGCGAGTTCGTCGCGCCGTGGGTGGTCAGGTTTGATCTGGTCGGGGGTGACCGTGATCTCGGTGTCCTGTTTGTCGGCCTCGAAGACGGCCTCGGCGAGGGCGACGTTTTGGGCGACGCGTTCGAACAGCTCCTCCTGGCTTTCGTCGACGTTGCCGTCGGCATCCTTGCGGAGATACCGGGCGGGGAGGATGTTGTTGTAGGCGTTGCTCGTCAGCCGGTCTTCGAGCGTGTCGCCGGTGGTTCGTTTGATCGGCAGTTCGAGTTCGTCGGCGGAGAGCTCCGCGCGGCTCATTCGTCGGCCCCCTGCGGTGCGTCGGCGTGTCGGATGGTGGTTTTGATCTGGTGGCGCATCTGTGTACTCCGTAGCTAAGACGGGACTGTGGTACCGATGGAACCCTCATAACAGCTACGGTTGCGGTAGGACAACCGCAGTTGAATACGTGGGTGCTGTGGCTCGCCGGACTGCGACGTGAGAGGGTCGGTAGCGTCCGCGTCTCGTAACAGTACGGCTATCGGTGCCATCCCGTATAAGACTGCGCAAACCGGACTGAAAGTAAAATACCGACGGTCGTCGGACAACAGGCCGACAAGCGGCGGCTACGACCAAGGTCTCCGAGTCCGGTGGGTCGAAAGTAGTCCCCACAAGCTTATTCCGATTCGGTGTCTCCCTCGGGATATGTCATCACTCGCGCTTATCGGCGGGCTCGCAAGCGGCGGTATCGCCGGGCTGAGCCTCCCGCAGCTGCTCATCGCCCTCGTCGGGATGCTTGTCGTGCTCATCGTAGGGCGGCTCGTCCTCAAGATCGCGTGGCGACTCGTCACCATCGGCGTCGTTGTCGTCGGCGCGCTCCTCATCCTCGTCCAGTTTGGCCTGCTGTAATCAACCCATTTACTGAAGGGCCGCCACGACGTTCGGTTTTTACCAGCGAAACAGTAGAATTATCTGTTGCGATAATTGCGGGCGGTGTTTTAAGATGGTTTGGGGAGGAAGGTTTACACACCACCTACGGGATCGCCCGTAGGCATCCATGTTCAACACTGCGAACCGAGGTAGCCAGCGGCTATGACAAGCCGCCGTCAACTCCTTCGTGGGGTTGCCGGCACCCTTTCCGTGTTCGGAGGGCTCCGCTGGGGCGGCCTCGTCGCACCCGCCGACGCCCAAGCAAACGAGACGGCGTCGGATAGCGACGCGTCCGGCGATGGCGACGATTCATCGGACGCCGACGAGGGCGACCCGACCGGGCTCCCCGGATACACGGTCGGCCAGATATATCTCCGTTATGAGGAACACGTCGGGATCACGACGTTTGTTGAACTCGAAAACCAAGACGAGGGCAACGAGGAGCGCGTCCACCTAGAGGCGGATGCCTACGGCCCGAACGACACCCTCGGCACCGACGGAACGTGGGAGGATATCCCCGCCCCATTCGAGCAAGCGGTCAAGCTCCGCATCGACAACGTGTTCGATCTCTACAACGCGGTCGACAACGTCACGGAGCTCGTGATCCGCGGCCGGGTACCCGACGGCGAAACCGACGTGATCGCAGCGTTTTCCGGCAGCAGATTTCAGAAAGGGATCGAAAGCGATGGCCCAACCGAACCTGACGGCGGCACCGACGCCGCTGTCGAGGTACAGGAGGGCGAGACGGGCGACGCCACAGCCGGCGACACCGAAACGGCAGCCGACGACGAAACCGAACAGAGCGGCGAGACCACATCCGACGAGGGGGCTGGAACGGACACGGCCAGCGGGGTCGACCCCGCGAATCAAACCGGCGTTGATGTCAGTAACCCAGAGGATGTGGTTTCGACCGGCGGCGACGGCGAGAGCGATGGTGGGGGCGACGGTGGCACCAATGAAGACGGCGGCGACAACGAAAGCGGCGGCGGTGGTGGCCTCCTCGAAAGTCTCTCCTTTGGCGTATTTGGTGGCTGAACAGCGCGATCAGAAATCGGTGATCAGGCGTCGGAGCGCGGTGGCGACGCTGTCGACTCACCCGCAGCCTGTCGCAGGAAGTTATCGATCAGATCGTGACCAACAGCGGTGAGGACGCTTTCAGGGTGGAACTGGACGCACTCGATGGGGTGCTCTCGGTGGCGAATCCCCATCACCAACTCCTCGCCGTCGTGGTCGGTTGTCGCCGACACGTCGAAACAGTCCGGCACCTCGGTCGTAATCAGCGAGTGGTACCGCCCGGCCTGAAACCCCTGTTCGATGCCGGCGAAAACGCCCTCGCCGTCGTGATCCATCGGGTAGGCCTTGCCATGGATCGGCTCGGGCGCGTGACCGACGCTACCGCCGTACTCGTAGGCCGCCGCTTCGAGGCCGAGACAGACGCCGAGCGTCGGCGTCTCGGGACTCACCTCACGCAACACGTCCATCGTCACACCCACGTCGCGGCTGTTTTTCGGGTGGCCCGGCCCGGGGCTGATCAGGATCGCGTCGGGCTCGACGGCACGGATCTCGTCGAGGGAGGCCGTGTTTTTCAGCACTGTCACGTCGATGGGTTCGGTGCCACCGTCGCCGTCATCGAGGCGGGTCTCGGAGACGTATTCGACGAGATTGTAGGTGAACGAGTCGTAGTTGTCGACGACGAGGACGTTCATTGCTCGTCCTCCTGCGATTCAAGCTGCTCGATGGCGGTTAACACGCCATCCATCTTCTGTTCGGTCTCCTCGTACTCCGACGTGGGATCGCTGTCGGCAACGAGGCCCGCCCCCGCTTGGACGGTGATCAGGTCGTCGCCTGCGCGCGCGCCGTCGATCCGGCGATCCGCGTCGTCGCCATTCACGCCGCCGTGATCGACGGTCGCGGTGCGGATCACGATAGCGAAATCGGCGTCGCCGCTCCAGGAGAAGTAACCGACGCCGCCGCCGTAGACGCCGCGCGGGGCGGCTTCGAGGTCGTCGATGATCTCCATCGCTCGTACTTTCGGCGCGCCGGTCAGCGTGCCCGCCGGGAACGTCACCCGCGCGGCGTCGAAGGCGTCGTACTCGTCGGCGACGCGGGCGGTGACAGTCGATTCGATATGCTGGACGTGGCTGTATTTCAGGACGCTCATGAACTCCTCGACCTCGACGCTGCCGGGGTCGGCGACCCGGCGCACGTCGTTGCGCGCGAGGTCAACGAGCATCGTGTGCTCGGCGCGTTCCTTCCCGTCGGCCAGCATCTCGCCGGCGAGGCGGCGATCCTCGACGGGGCTGGAGCCGCGCGGACAGGTGCCCGCAATCGGGTTCGAGACGATCCGGTCGCCCTCGACGGAGACGAGCGTCTCGGGGCTCGCGCCGACAATCGAGCGGTCGCCGTGGCGCATGAGGTACATGTACGGCGAGGGGTTGACCGACCGGAGCGATTCGTAGAGGCTGACCGCATTAACGTCGCCGGTGAGTTGGCGGCGACGCGAGATGACGCCCTGATAGATGTCGCCATCGAGGACGTGTTGTTTGGCGGCCCGCACGGCGTCCTCGTAGTCGGCTTGGGAGCCGGCGGTTTCGCCCGTTCGGTGAAAGCCGGTCGGCTCGGGTTCGTCGGCGTCGGCCAGTGTCGCGGCAACGTCAGCGGCTTCGGCCACGAGGTCGTCGTAGCAGTCGCCGGGATCATCGTCGGGGGCGAGGACAGGGGTAAAGACGAGTTCGACCGTTCCCTCGGCGTCATCGAAGACGAGCGTCCGCGTCGTCAGCGCGAACTGGGCGTCCGGTACCTCGGTGTCGGGTCGCTCGCGGCCGACCTCCTCTAAGACGAGATCGTAAACCGCTTCGTGGGCGAGAAAGCCGACCAGTCCACCCGAAAGCGTCCGGCGGTCGCTGTCGGGGAAGCCGAGCTGGTCGAGAGTCGGGAGGCCGCGGCGGAGGCGGTCGAGGACGTCGCCGTCGGTTGCCGCGTCGCCGCGGTAGGCGTCGACAACGAGGTCGCCGGCATCGCCGAGGCGGTCGACCTCGGTACGGGTCGGATACACCGAGATGACGGCTTCGGGGTCGTAGCCAACGAAGGAGTAGCGGGCGTGGCGTTCGGCGTCGGTCGCGGCGGTGAACGCGCCGTCGGGATCGGAGGAGGCGACTTTCTCCGCGCTCTCCAAGAGGAAATTGTACTCGCTGCGACCGGCGAGGGCGGCGTAGGCCGACAGCGGCGACGTGTCGAGATCGAGCGTCGCGGCCGCGCGGGCGACGATTGGCTCCTCACGGTCGTCGCCGACGAGATCCACAAATTCGGCTCGGTCGCGGTCGAAGCTGAATAGGTCGGTGTCGGCTGCGGGATCAGCGTCGCTGGCTGTCTCGCCGGTCGTCATGCTGGCACCTCGATCTCGCGGCCGGCGTTCCGGACGAAGGTGGCGACGGCGGTGTGATCCTTGCTGCCCTCTGAGCGTTCAACGCCGGAGGCGACATCGACGCCGAAGGGTGCGGCCACCCGGATCGCCTCGGCGACGTTTTCCGGGGTGAGGCCGCCGGCGAGAATCACGGGCGTCGTCAGCGACTCGACGATGTCGGCGGTCGCCTCCCAGTCGTGGGTTTCGCCGGTGCCGCCCGCGCCCTCTTCGGTCGTCGAATCGACGAGCAGCGCGTCAGCGACGCCGTCGAGAGCACGCGCGCGGTCAGTGTCCTCGTGGTCGACGGCGGCAATGACCTTGACGCCGGTTTCCGCGCGGATATACCCGAGGTCGTCGGCATCAAAATCGCCGTGAAGTTGGAGCGCGTCGGGCTGGATCGCCTTGACGAGTTCGACCGCGTGGTCGGCGTCTTCGGGCATCGAGACGAGCGTCGCGGTCACGAACGGCGGTACCGCGGCGACCAACTCGGCGGCCGTGCTGCGGTCGACCTCCCGCGTCGTCGCCACGTCGACCGCGGAGATGATCCCGATGGCATCGGTGCCGGCCTCGATTGCGGCCTGCAAGTCAGCGCGGTTCGTGATGCCGCAGATCTTGGTGCGTGCCATCAGGCGTCCCCGGCCTCCGGTGCGGTAGTCGATTCGCGTAGGGCGTCGAGTTTCGCCGCCGCGTCACCCGAATCGATAGCCGCAGCGGCCGCCTCGACGCCGGCCTCCAGTGATTCCGCCTCGCCAGCGACGTAGATCGCCGCGCCCGCGTTGGCGAGGATCAGATCGCGTTTCGGGCCCGTCTCCTCGCCGGTGACGATGGCTTCGAGGTCGGCGGCGTTCTCTTCGGGGGTTCCGCCAGCGACGTCCTCGATTGGGGCCGAGTCAAGGCCGAGGTCTTCGGGTGTGAGCGTGAACTCGGTGACCTCGTCGCCGTCGACCTCGGCGACGGTCGTTGCGTCGTGGAGGGCGATCTCGTCCATGCCCGCGCCGTGGACGACGAGCGCGCGTTCGACCTCCATCTCGGTGAGCGCGCGGGCGATCACGGGCACGAGGTCGGGGTCGTAGACGCCGAGCAGCTGGGCGTCCGCAGCGGCGGGGTTCGTCAGCGGGCCGAGGACGTTGAAGATCGTTCGCATGCCGAGTTCCTTGCGCGGGCCGATGACGGCCTTCATCGCGGGGTGGAAGACGGTGGCGAGCATGAATCCGATCCCCTCGTCGTTGATGGCGTCCTCGACGGCCGGCGGTTCGGCATCGACGGTGACGCCAGCGACTTCGAGGACATCCGCGCTGCCCGAGGAGGAGGAGACGGAGTAGTTGCCGTGTTTGGCGATGGGGACGCCCGCGCCCGCGGCAACGATTGCGCTCGTCGTCGAGACGTTGATCGTATCGTAGTCGTCGCCGCCGGTGCCGCAGGTATCGACCAGCGGCGAGCGGTCGGGCTCGATGGTGCGGGCGGCATCGCGCATCCCCTGTGCGAAGCCGGCGATCTCGGTTTCGGTCTCGCCCTTGGCTCGCAAGGCAGACAGCAGCGCGCCGATCTGCGCCTCAGTTGCTTCCTCGAAGACGAGGCGGGCGGCGTCCCGCGCCTCGTCGAGTCCCAAATCCTCACCGTCGGCCACACGTTCGATATAATCCTGCATTGTTAGTCACCAGTGTATGAGTTCGTCTTGTGATGTACACGTTTGTACATCGCTAAAAGGCTATCGACCGACGACGCAGCGCGTGGGATCACGACACACCGCGACAGCGGCCGCAGTAACAGTGTTTAGAAACAACCAGCAAGCAGGCGGGTCGGCCGGCCGACCAACCGCATTCCTGGCGGACTGAAAGGGCGAGGCTCTCTCGGCGAACCCGGACGACGCAAGCACCGCAGTGAGCGAAGCGAACGAGGAGCGCAGCGAGTCCCGGGAGCCGAGAGAGCCGAGGGCTTTCTACACCTATTTCCCCTCGTAACAACTCTCACTTGAGCAACACGGCGAATTCGGGTCAAACGGTAGCAAGCGGGCGGTTCCCAAACCACCAGCCGGGCCGCGCTTCGAAAGCTTCAATTACGTCCCCCGGGTACTGACGAGTGCGTCAGAACGCACAGCCAGCACGGGTTTGTGGTCTAGTCTGGTTATGACACCTCCTTGACATGGAGGAGGCCGGCAGTTCAAATCTGCCCAAACCCATTCTCCGATTTCTCACAACGATGATCGACAAGACCATTCCCGGCCTCCAACACCACCCAATCACCATCGGGGTGGCAGAGTTCGATGCCGCCGCGGGCTTCTACGTCGCCGTCACCGTTATCACCCTGCTCATCGTGTTCGCCACGATCTGGGTCTGGCTGAGCACGCGCAGCTGATCGCTGCCGACAGCGACATCTCACAAGACGATCCCGAACCATCACAACCACCGTGACGGTGGACTTTTTATCGCGCCCGGTGTGGATGGTAGCCATGGAAGCTGCGTACTGCCGGACGACCGGCAGCGAGTTTCACGCGACGCTGCAGGAGTTCGACGCCGACCCCACAGTCGAGGGGCTGCTCGTGTTGGCGACACCGGGCGAGGGGTTCACGCCGGCGGCTGTCGACGAGACGCTGCGGGAGCTGTCGACGCCGGTGTTCGGCGGGCTGTTCCCGAAGGTCATCCACGAGGGCGAGGCCCACGCCGACGGTGCGATCATCGCGGGCCTCGCAGTTCGCCCGGCGGTCGAGACGATCACCGATGCCGACGAACCGATCTCTACCGGCGGCGACCCGATCACCGACGCCGACGACGCGATCACCAGCGACGACGACTACGAGACGGCGTTCGTCTTCGTCGACGCCTACGCCGACGACGGCGACCGGTTCGTCCAGCAGCTGTTCAACGCCTACGGCGTCGAGTACACCTACATCGGCGGCGGGGCCGGCACACTCGACGGCGACACACGCCACTGCCTGTTCACCAACGAGGGGCTCGTCGGCGACGCGGCCGTGGTGGCGAGAGTCGCCGCCGAAAGCACCATCGGCGTCGAACACGGCTGGACGGATATCGGCGGCCCCTTCGAGATCACCGCCGCCGACGGCCGGCGACTCGAAACCCTCGACGGCCGCCCGGCCTACGACCGCTATGCCGCCATCATCGACGCCGAAACCGATCGCACCGTCACAAAGACAAACTTCTTCGAGGTGGCGAAATCCCACCCATTCGGCATCAGCCGACTCGACGCCGAACGGATCGTCCGCGACCCCTTCGAGGTCGACGACGACGGCTCCCTGCGCTGTTTCGGCGCGCTCCCCGAAGGCGAGTTCGTCCACGTGCTGCAGGGCGACCCCGAGAGCCTCGTGGCGGCGGCCGACCGCGCGCATGCGGCCGCCAGCGAGGGCGCAACCGCCGACAGCGCGCTGGTGACATTCGACTGTGTCTCGCGGGCCCAGTATCTCGACACCGCGTTCGATCGGGAGCTGGCCGCGCTCAGTCAACGGGGGTCGACGATCGGCGCGCTGACCATCGGCGAGGTCGCCAACGACGGGCGGGGCCATCTCGAATACTACAACAAAACCGCGGTCGTCGGGGCCGTCGATGGGCTATGAGCGACCTGCTCGGAGGTGACTGACGATGTCCGATCGCCGACAACGAATCCAGCTGCTCCACGAGATCTCGCTGGCGATCAGCCCGGGAGAAACGCTGGCGGCGACCGCTGAGACCGCCCTCGAAGCGTACCTCCAGAAGCTGAACTGTACGGTCGGCGGCGTGTTCAGGCGACGGGAGGACGGCGGCTACGAGCAGATCATCGCCCGACCCGCGGCGGCGGTCGACGATCCGGTGTACGCCGCCGCGAGGAACCGCCTCACCGAGCGAGCCGGTGCCGATGGCGATAACGACGCACGCAAGTCGTTCCCGATCGTCGGCGAGGGTGGCGACGACGGCCACTACTATCTCTTCGAACTCCCCGATTTCGGCGCGTTGGTGCTCGGCACACACGGGGAGCCGTTTTCGGCGGCGATCATCGACGAACTCGAACCGCTCAACGAGAAGCTTGCGACCGCGTGTACGGCCAAGGCAGCCGAATCAACGCTCAGAAACGAGCGACGGCGGTTCGAGGCCCTGTTTACGACCATCCAGGAGCCGATGGTCACCGTCTCGGTCACCGACGGGACGGCAACGATCACCCGCAGAAACGACGCCTTCGAAACCACCTTCGGCGACGCCACCTCGATGAGCGAGGGAAGCCGGTTCGAACCGACGATCCCGGCGGCACCGAGCGACGCGGCGGCCGCAGACGAGATCGACACCCAACTTGCCGACGGCGAGCCGGTGACCACGGAGAGCAGCCGACAGACCGCGACCGGCACCGGCGACTTCCTGTTGCGGGCTGTCCCGGTGACGACCGCGACCGGCCAGGAGTGGTTCTTTCTGTACGTCGATATCACCGACGAGAAACGCCGCCGCCGGACGCTGGAGTCGCTGTACGAGGACGCACAGGCCGTGTTGACAAGCGAGGATCGACAGACCGCCTGCAAGCGGACGGTCGAAACGGCGACAGCGGTCATCAACGCCTCGGTCGCGGAGGTACACCTCTACGATCGGGCGACCGACACGCTCACCCCGGCAGCGACGACGGGCGCGGAGCCGGTGTTTGCGGCCGCCGGCGCGGAGGATGCGACGCCGCTGTGGGAGGGTTACGGCGGAGATATCCGGCATTTCGACGCGCTGTCGACGGCCGATGTGTCGATCGCCCACAGCGGGATGGCGATCGAGAGCGTGCTGCTCTATCCGCTCGGCGACCACGGTGTGCTCATCCTTGGCGACGAACAGGCTGAGGCGTTCAACGAGACCGACCGACAGCTCGGTCGCCTGCTGACCACACTCGGCACCATCGCGCTCACCCGCGCCCAGCGGATTCACAGTCTCGAAGCCGTCCAGGCGATCACACAGGAGGCCGTCACCGCCGACACGCGGTCGGCGATGGTCGATGCGGTGCTCGATCGACTGCCGACAGCCCTCAATTTCCCGATCACCGGGCTGTGGGAACACAACGCGGTCGCCGATCAGCTTGAACCGGTTGGAATGACCGAGCCGGCCTTTGATCTGTTCGACGCGCCGCCGACGTTCGGGCGCGGAGATGGGATCGCCTGGGAGGCGTTCAAACGCGGCGAAACGGAGCTCGTTTCGGATGTTGCCAGCCGGCCCGACGCCTACAACGCCGACAGCGTGATCCGGTCGGAGGTCATCGCCCCGATCGATGAGTTCGGCGTGCTGATGGCCGGCGCGGTGCGACCACAGAACCTCACCGACACCGATCGGAGTATCGTTGAGACGCTGACATCGAATCTCGCAACCGCGAACGAGCTCGTCGACAACCGGGAGGAGCTACAGCTGCTTGAGGCGGTGTTTGATCGGGTGCTCAGACACAATCTGCGAAACGATCTGACGGTCATCAAGGGGTATGCCAACGCTGTCGCCGAGAGCGGCGAGGCGTCGCCACACACAGCTGAGATCATCGAACACTGTAAGAATCTCGAACGGACGGCCACCAACGCGCGAACGATGCGCGAGGTTGTCCAGACCCGCGAGCAGCGACGAGCCATCGACATCACCACCGCCATCGAGGATGCGATCGAACTCGCACCCGACCCACCGGAAACTGTCACGATGACCACCGATATCGAGGCCACAACGGCGGTCATCGCCCACCCAAAGCTTCCAGTTGCGATCGCCCAGCTCATCGAGAACAGCGTGGAACACGGCGTCGATGACGACGGCGAGATCCGGGTGAGGGCTGTCGACGACGGCGACGACGTTGTGATCGCGGTCAGCGATGACGGCCCCGGCATCCCGGTGGCCGAACTCGCCGTCATCGACCAACATGACGAGTCGGAACTCGAACACAGCAGCGGGGTTGGGCTCTGGCTGATCGATCGGATCGTCGACTACTCGGATGGTGTGCTCTCGTTTGACACCGACAGCGGGACGACCGCGCGGATCACGCTCCGTGCCGCAGAGGAGAGATGAATCGACCGAGGGCGGTGAGATCGGAATCTTTTACTTGCGGCGTCGGCGATGGAGAAACGAGCCGAGGTAGCCTAGCCTGGCCAAGGCGGTAGATTCGAAATCTACTGTCCATTCGGACTCGGGAGTTCAAATCTCCCCCTCGGCGTTCTACCGCGAGCAACACGCCGAGAGCCCTCTGTGGCTCTCGGCCCCCGCAAGCGGTTGTAGGAGAGTCGGGAGTTTGAACGAGGGAGTGAAGCGACCAGCGGGAGCGAAACGACCGTAGTTCAAATCTCTCCCTGAGAGGCCAGCGGTGTTCAATCCGGTCAGGCAAGCAGGTGGGTCGACCGGCTGACCAACCGCTATTCCTGGCGGACTGAAAGGGCGAGATGCGCTCGACGAACCCGGACGATGTAAGCACTGCAGGAGCGAGCGAAGCGAGCGACGAAGCGCGCAGCGAGTCCTGGGAGTCGAGCGCGTCGAGGGCTTTCTATACCTGCCCCTCACAGACTGTTTCTCTGAACACTACCCGGCGATCATATTACTACATCGCCAACCGAATTACTCGGAAAACTGCTCAGCCAACCCCTGTTGCTGACTAGTATCGCCGCCGCGGAGTCGGCGTCGTCGCTTGTCGAAGGCGCGCTCCAATTCGCCGCGCGTATTCCGCGAGACAAGGTACGCATCGACCGCCGAGGTGTCCTGTGGGTGAGCGGACTGAATCCAGACGTGATCCCGCCCACCGCCGGTTAGCTCATCGGCCCACCCCTCGGCGGCGTCCCGATCCGCAAAGCGGTGGGTCGTCCCGTCGGTGTTGATCGTCCGGCCCACCTCGGGATTTCGCTTGCGCGCGGAGGGTTTGATTTCGACGACGTACGCCACAGCGACGTTTCAGCGGCATCGCTCTTAGACGTACGGGTTCGAATAAGGAGATGAGTCCGAGAAAGAGACGTAGAAAGCCCTCGGCTCTCTCGGCTCCCGCGGCTCGCTGCGCGCTTCGTCGCTCGCTTCGCTCGCTCCTGCAGTGCTTGCGTCGCCGGGGTTCGCCGGGAGAGCCTCGCCCTTTCAGTCCGCCAGGGCTTCGGTTGATCGGTCAGTCGTCGATAATCCCCGATTCGTATTTACTCCGAAAAAGACAGAGACGTCTCAGTCGTCAGCGACCGGCTGTTCCGGCGGCGACGCCGCCAACAAGCGGTCGAGAGCGTCAACCATCGCGTCCACCGAGGCGCGCGTGATGTCGGAATCGGAGGCAGCGACCGTCACGGTGTGGTCGCCGCGGGTCATCTCGACTTCGACGGTGACGACGGCGTCGGTGCCGCCGGTGATGGCGTCGACGTGGAAGGAGTCGAGTTCGGCGTTCGCGGCGGGGCCGAGAGCCTGACGGACAGCTTTGACAGCGGCGTCGACCGGGCCGGAGCCGGTGTTTGCGGCGGTACGCTCCTCGTCGCCAACGCGGAGTTTGACGCTGGCGGTCGGCACCTCGCCGCCGCTGGCAGTCGTCAGCGTCAGGAGTTCGACATAGCGCTCACGGTCACGACCCTGGACATCCTCAGCGATGGCCAGCAGGTCGGCATCGGTGACGCGTTTGTCGCGTTCGCCCAGCGTCTTGACGCGTTCGACGATGGCGGCGAGTTCGTCGTCGCTCACGTCGATGTTGTGTTCGTTCAGTGCAGCTTCGACGCCAGCGCGGCCGGCGTGTTTGCCGAGGACGAGCCGGCGTTCTCGACCCACCGTTTCAGGTGGATACGGCTCGTACATCGCGCCGTCCTTGAGGGTGCCGTCGGTGTGAATCCCGCTTTCGTGGGTGAAGGTGTTCTCGCCGATGACGGCCTTGTTCGGCGCGAGCGGAATCCCAGTATTTTGGCTGACGGTCGTCGCCAGCTTGTAGACGTTCGGGAGGTGCAGCGTCTCGATATCGTAGCTGTGCGAGAGCGCGATAGCGACCTCCTCGATGGCGACGTTGCCGGCGCGCTCGCCGATGCCGTTGACCGTCCCGTGGACGAAGTCGGCTCCGGCTCGCAGGCCGGCGTGGACGTTCGTCATCCCGAAGCCCAGATCGTCGTGGGTGTGGACGCTCGTCGGGCCCAGTTCGGCGAGTTTCTCGACGACGTCGTAGGTGTGTTCCGGGCTGGCGTGGCCGACGGTGTCGGCATAGCAAAAGCGGTCGGCCCCCGCCTCGTGGCCGGCTTCCGCGAGTTCGACAAGGAACTCGGGGTCGGCGCGGGAGCCGTCCTCGCCGAGCAGTTCGACCCACAGGTCGTGGTCGGTCGCGTACTCGATGAGTTCGACCGAGCTCTCGATGACCGCCTCGCGGGTCGAGCCGACCTTCGTCTCGATGTGTTTGTCCGACGACGGGACGACGAGCGTGATGCCATCGACGTTGCAGTCGAGCGCGTGGTCGATGTCGGATTTGATGCCCCGGGCGAAGCTGGTGACCGTCGCGTCGAGGTCGAGATCGGTGACGCGGCGGATGCAGTCGCGCTCGCCTTCGGAGGTGCAGGCACTGCCGGCCTCGATCACGTCGATGGCGGCGGCTTCGAGTGCCTCGGCGATCTCGACCTTTTCGTCGGGGGTCAACGAGACGCCGGGGGCCTGTTCGCCGTCACGAAGCGTGGTGTCCAGTAGCTGTACGTCGTCTGCGGGGAACGCCGAGCGAGCCGAGTCGTCACTACTCAACTCATCTGTTGTGTCTGAATTCACGGATAAATACCATTCACCGGGCGATTTCACGGCCAGCCGGGTTGCCCCGACTTCCTCTATCCTCGTTGGAGTCTGCGTGCTCCATTGTGCATAGTTCTTCACACATACAGGGAAATAAAGCTGCCGTCTCCGTCGCAGAGTACTGTTCAGAGTAGTGCGATTGGATTGAGAACATCTTGAAAGCCCCCGGCGGCTCGGCTCCCGGGACTCGCTGCGCTCCTCGTCGTTCGCGTCGCTCACTCCTGCGGTGCTTACGTCGGCCGGGTTCGCCGACCCGCCGGCCCCTTTCAGTCCCACCCGACGGCAGCTGCTTGGCCTGGGATGCGGGCGGGACTGAAAGGGGCGACTCGCTGGCGGAAGGCGGGCGACGCAAGCACTGCAGGGCCGCAGGCCCGAAGCGCGCAGCGAGCCCCCCGACGCCAGCGAGTCGGGGCTTTCGAGGTGGTTTCAGTTTCCCCAGCTTATCTGAACACGACTGCGTCGCAGTGGGCATACGAGCACACAGCGACCGATTACTCGACGAGCGCGACCCGATCACCAACTGCGACTTCGTCGGCCGCCCCAGCCGGCAACTCGATCAGCGTGTCCGCCGCCGCCCGACCGAGCCCGATCCACGGCTTCAGCCGCTTTTTCGCCACGACCTCGTTGTCAACGAGCCACAGCGCGTCGATAGCGAAGGGGACGAACAGCATGTGGACATCCCGCTTCGCATCGCTGTCGAACTGAAAGACGAGGGCCGCGTCGTCGGCTAGCGACCGCCGGAACATCAGCCCGCGGGCCTGTGCGAGAAACGAATCCGCGATGTCGATGTCGCTGGCGATCTCCCGTCTGCCACCGCCCGATTCCGGCCAGTGAGCGAGTTGCACACAGGGGGGTCGGCCGGGCGATATTTAGCTCTGGGGGGCCGACGGCCGCCATGGAGGAGACGCCCGAGGGCACGCCCGTCGGCGTTGACGACCCCTACGAAGTTGCGGGGCTCTGCGACCACCTCACCGACGACGGTCGGTGTCGGTTCGCCCTCGATCACGCCGGCGTCGATCCCGAGTTCGCCGAGGAGCGGGCGGCCGACGACTACGCCTGCCACGTCGGCGAGACGGGCGACTGGCGGGCCTGCCCACACTACCGCTGGACGACCACGGGCGACGCGTGTCGGCGATGCGGCCTCGAAGAGGTGCGGCTCGCTCACGACGAGAGCCGCCCGCTGATCGAGGAACACCACCTCTCCTACGGCGAGGGCGACAGCGACGCTCCCGGCGACACCGACGAGCCGCGCCACGAACTCACGGTCGCGCTGTGTCGCTGGTGTCACGCCAAAGTCCACCAGTCGTTCGCCCGCATCGACGACGACGTTGATCCCGATCCCGACGCGGTCGCCGAACGCGAACAGCGCGTTGCCGCCGAGACACGGGAGTTCGGCTTCCAGTCCGCACGGGATCGCCGCGAGGAGTGACCAGCCGCCAAACCTCTATGCCCGTGCCGGCCCTCTCAGCGGTATGACCGCGGCTCTCGGGCACGTTCACCTCGTCGTCAGCGATCTCGACCGGGCGATCTCGTTTTATACCGACCTGCTCGCGCTGTCGGTCACCGAGCGACAGGCCAACTACGCCTTCCTCTCGTTTGGCGACCGGCACCACGACCTCGCGCTGCAGGCCCGCCCCGACGCGTCGTCGCCGCCGCCGAACAGCCGCGGGCTCTACCACGTCGCTTTCGAACTCGACACGCCGGATGAGCTTCGGGAGTGTTACGAATGGCTACAGGATCAAGCAATCAGCGTCCAGCCGGTCGATCACGGGATCAGCAAATCGCTGTACTTCGACGATCCCGACGGCAACGGCGTCGAATGCTACGTCGATACCCGCGAAGACGACGGCGAACAGTGGATCGGCCACAACACGCGGTTCGATCCGCTGGCGTTGTAGCCGGCAGCGCGATCACACTCGCGTCAGCCGCGTAGCCGCAACGATAGCGACGGTGACGGCCGGACATCTAACGGCCTCGGACGCCACATGGTTGGCATCTGTCGTTCCATCCCTCTGTACCTCGTCTGCATCTGGATGAATTTGTGATTAGATCCGATTAAAATTTTATTATGGCTAAAAATAGGCCGATAGTGCTGTTTATGGATTCTATTTAAGGATATATTGATGTGATTGTCCAAAGAATTTTATGAGTCCCCGCGACGTAGTACAGTATGTGACTGCGTCGCACGGAAGACTCGAAAAACCGGTCGTGAGAGCCGACCATTCCAATGACATCCAACGCACCACTCAAGCGGAGTATCGAGGTCGAATACTGGGTCGTCGACGACGAGGGGTATCTCACCCAACCGGGCTCGCTGATCGATCTTCCGGGTGCTGAACGTGAGTTCGTCGAGCCGATGCTCGAACTCAAGACGACGCCCTGTCAATCGACCGCAGAGCTCCGCGAGGAACTGTTCGATCGGATCAGAGCCGCCGTTGAGCGCGGCGACGACCTCGGCAAGCAACTCGTTCCGCTGGCGACGCCGCTGAACCACAAGGAGATCCGGGAGATCCCCTGTGACCGAACGCGGATCCAAAACGAGGTCGTCGGCGATGACTTCCAGTACGTCCGCCACTGTGCCGGCACCCATATCCACATCGAACAGCAGCCCGGCCGGGCGGTCGACCAACTCAACACGCTGATCGCGCTCGATCCGGCGTTGGCGTTGGTCAACTCGGCGCGACATTTCCGGGGGGAAGCGATGGCTCCGGGCGCGCGCTCGAAATGTTACCGATGGCTCGCCTACGATGACCTCCAAGATCAGGGTGAACTGTGGCCCTACGTCGATGACCGCGCGGATTGGACTCACCGTCTACAGACGTGTTACGACCGATTCCGCGAACAAGCCATCGACACCGGCATCGACGAACCGACCTTTGAGTCGTGTTTTGATCCCGAAAGCGCGGTGTGGACGCCGGTACAGCTCCGCGAAGAATTTGGCACCGTCGAGTGGCGGTCGCCGGATACGACGCTGCCGAGCCGAACCGTCGCCTTGGCCGACACCCTCGCCAGAGTCGCTGGTGAGCTGGATGGCCGCCCTGTCGACATCGGCGGCGATACCCCCCGCGTCGACGATGATCGGATCGTCCTCCCGGAGTTCGAGACCGTCAGAGAGTACGTTGACACCGCGATCCAAGACGGGCTGACCGAGTCGCTGGCGACATATCTCTCGCGGATGGGATTCGATCCGGACGCCTTCGACCCGATCGCAGACAGCTTCGAGCACGAGGGCCCGATAGATCACGAAACGGCTCGCCAGCTCCGACTGGAGTACGCGACGCGCCTCCGCGAGGATGTCCGGCAGTCGCCGGCGATGACGGCCGATTAGTGGCTCGCTTGGGATGAAACCAAACAGACGGCAAGAAAACCGGATCGATCCAACAGCTTTTCATCCCGGTATGTGCGAGAAGGGTGCATGACTCGGCCGAAGCTCGCGCTCCTGAACGCAGCACACGCGGCCGACGACACCGAGCGCAACTTCGTCCGCGAACTCGACGCTGACGTAACGGAGTTTCGCTGTCCAGAGGGCGAACTCCCCGATGACTTCGCTTTTGATGGCTTTGTCGTCACCGGCTCCAGCGCGTCAGTCTACTGGGACAAAGAGTGGATCGGCCGGCTCAAAACGTGGGTCGGCGGCGCGGTCGAGGCCGGCCTCCCCGCCCTCGGCGTCTGTTACGGCCACCAACTGCTGGCCGACGTGCTCGGCGGCCGCGTCGAGGATATGGGCGAGTACGAGATCGGCTACCGCACCGTCGAACACGACGGCGACAACCGCCTGCTGGCCGGGATCGACGAGTCGATGACCGTTTTCACCACACATTCGGATCGTGTTTCCGAGCCGCCGCCGGGCGCGACAGTGTTTGCCCAAAACGAGTACGGCATCCACGGCTTCCGGAAAGGTCGCGCCATCGGCGTGCAGTTCCACCCCGAGTACGACATGCAGACCGCCGAAACCGTGACCGCCGGCAAGGACGATCAGCTCTCGGAGGAGCGAATAGCGGGGGTGCTCGACGGCATCACCGAATCGAACTACGAAGCGGCCTGTGAGGCCAAACAGCTGTTCGATAATTTTCTCGACTTCGTCGCCGAAGTCCGCGGCGACCGTATTGCCGCCGACTGAGAGATGACCGCCGTGCTGCTGGGTCGCTGACCAAACATCCAGTCCGCGATCGGGTTTCGGTTTCCTTTTGAGCCCCAGCAGCAAAACACAGCCATGACTCGCATTGCGGTTATCGATAACCACGGGCAGTTTACCCATCTGGAGCAGCGCGCGCTCCGCGATATCGGTGTCGACGCCGACCTCGTCGACAACGATGTCGACCCTGAAGAGGTCGAGGCCGACGGCTTCGTCCTCTCCGGCGGCCCCGACATGGATCGCGCGGGCCGGTCGGCGGAGTACCTCGACCGCGACGTGCCCGTTCTCGGTATCTGTCTCGGGATGCAACTCATCGCAAAAGAGCTCGGCGGCAGCGTCGGCGGCGGCGAGTACGGCGGGTACGCCGACGTGACCGTCGAGATCACCGACGACGACGACCCGCTGATCGGTTCGCTCGCACCCGAAACCCGTGTCTGGGCGAGTCATGCCGACGAAGTGAAAGACCTCCCTGATGGCTTCAGCCGCACGGGCACCTCCGACGTGTGTGGGATCGAAGCCATGAGCAACACCGACCGCGACCTCTACGGCGTCCAGTGGCATCCCGAGGTTATCCATACTGAACGCGGTGAGGAGGTCTTCGAGAACTTCCGAGATATCTGCGAGGGGTCGAGCTAAACGTCGCCGCCGCGCTCGTCCTCGTCGCCGACTTTGCCGTCGATTCGATCCTGCTCTCGCTTCGCAACGTCGCGCTCGCTCGGATCGCCGTGGCCGCCGCCGCCCGGCGTTCGAACCGTGACGACAGTATCAGCCGGCACATCAACCGTCGTTTTTGCTGCCACTGATTCCGCTTCCTCGCCCGGCAGCTGTAGCAGGTTTTCACCAGTCGCACCCGGTTCACCGCCATCAACACCCTGCGGCGCGTGGCGGCGTCGCTCCGTGAGCAGCGAGACCGTCGCGTCCTGCTGGACGCGCAGGCGACGTTCGAGGCCGAGGCCGCCGCGATGGATACCGTCGCCGCCCGAATCGGGACGCAGCGCGTAGCGTTCGACCCGCAGCGGGTACTCGGCTTCCAATGCCTCGATTGGCGTGTTGAGGGTGTTTGTCATCCCGACCTGCACGCCGTCCATCCCGTCGACGCTCGCGCGGCCGCCGAAGCCGCCGCCGATAGTCTCGTAGTAGGCGAAGTCGCCGCCGCGACCGCCGATGATGAGGTTGTTCATCGTCCCCTGGCCCTGCGCCGGCACGCGGTCGGGT
The DNA here is from genome assembly GCF_006861655.1 of Halonotius roseus. GTDB lineage: Archaea > Halobacteriota > Halobacteria > Halobacteriales > Haloferacaceae > Halonotius > Halonotius roseus. The sequence goes on from NZ_SESI01000001.1 coordinate 1,066,226, forward strand.
GCTGCCTCGGCGAGCGCGAGGAAGACCACGTCGGTCACGCGCTGGCTGGTCTCGACATTGCCACCGACGACCGCCGCGGGTGGTTCAGGATTCAACAGACTGCCCTCCGGCGCGTCGACGGTCACCGGCTCGTAGCAGCCGTGATTCGGCGGGATTTCGGGGTCGGTGATACAGCGAACGACGAAGTAGACCGCGCTCGTGGCGACCGACAGCGGCGCGTTGCAGTTGCCGGCGACTTGTGCGGCCGTCCCCGCGAAATCGACCGTAATCGTCGTGCCGTCGACGGTGACGGCCGCCCGGATCTCGATGTTGTCGTCGGTGACGCCGTCGCCCTCCAGTACGTCGCTTGCGTGGTAGGTACCGTCCGGCAGTTCCGCGATGGAATCCCGAATCCGCGCCCGCGAGTAGTCGATAACGGCGTCGAAGCCGTCGCGGATGCGGTCATAGCTATGGTCGTCGATCAGGTCGGCGAGTCGTGCTTCGGCGCGTTCGGTGGCCGCTAGCTGGGCGCGGAAGTCGGCCCGCCGCTGGTCGGGGTTGCGGACGTTGGCGAGGATCAACGAAAACAGTTCCTCGTTGCGCTCGCCGGCGTCGACGAGCCGCGTCGGCGGGAGTCGCAGCCCCTCCTGATAGATCTCTTCCGCGCCCGCGGGCATGCTGCCGGGCGTCATCCCGCCGATGTCAGCGTGGTGGGCCCGCGAGACGGCGTAGCCGATGATCTCCGCGCGCGGCGCGATGGGCGCGACCAGCGTCACGTCCGGCAGGTGCGTCCCGCCGCCAAAGGGGTCGTTGAGGATGAACACGTCGCCGGGAGCAGGGTCGTGATCGAGGACAGCGTCGACGGCCTCGGGCATCGCGCCGAGGTGGACGGGAATGTGTTCGGCCTGGGCGACCATCCGGCCGTCGGCGTCGAAAATCGCCGTCGAGCAGTCCTGCCGTTCGGTGATGTTCGGCGAGTACGCGCCGCGGATCAACAGCTGGCCCATCTCGTCGGCGACGCTCTCGAACTGGTTTCGCAGGACTTCGAGCGTAACCGGATCGATGTCGTTCGCACTGCTCATTGGTTGCCCTCCATGTCGTCCCGCTGCATCACGAGCGCGCCATCACTGCGAATTCGGCCCCGCCAGCCAGGCGGGACGACGGTGGTACTTTCGGCCTGTTCGAGAATCGCCGGCCCGTCTATCGTCGCCTCGGCGGCGAGTTTCGAGCGGTCGTAGACGGTAGCCGCCGCGCGCTCTCCAGTATCGCCATCGGCCGTCGGAAAAACCGCCTCGCGGCTGCCGACGACGGCGTCGCCCCCGCCGTCATGGCTGATCGCGGGCGGCGATCCCTCGATGGTCGCGGTCACGCGGAGATTGACGAGTTCGACCGGCGCGGAGAGGGTATAGCCGTAGGCGCGCTCGTGGGCGGCGTCGAAGGCGTCGGCGACTGATTCCGGCGAAAAATCGTCGACCGCGACGGTGAGTTCGAAGCTCTGGCCGTCATACCGGCAGTCGGCGGCACGCTCGATAGTGGCGGCCGCCGGTTCGGATGTGTCGGCCAGCACGGATTCGACTAATTCGTCGTAAATCGCGTCGATTTCTTCCGGATCGCTGTCGGCGAGCGGCTGGGTGACGGTGCGGACGGCGTCGTGGGTTTCGTCGGCCGCGAGCAGGCCGTACGCCGAGAGGACACCAGCCGGCGCGGGGACGACGACGCGATCCATGCCGAGGTCGGCGGCGAGTGCGGCGGCGTGCATCGGCCCCGCACCGCCGAAGGCGACGAGATCGAACTCGCGGGGGTCGTGGCCGCGCTCGACGGTCGCCGACCGGATCGCTCGCGTCATCGTCGCGTTGGCGACCCGGACGACGCCGCGAGCGGCCGCCTCGGCGTTCAGGAGGTCGGCTTCGTCTGCGAGATCGTTGAGCACAGCGTGGGCGGCCTCGACATCCAGCGTGAGTTCGCCGCCGAGGGCGGTGTCGTCGCCGATGTAGCCGAGGACGACGTTGGCGTCAGTGACCGTCGGGCGGTCGCCGCCGCGGCCGTAGCAGGCGGGCCCGGGCTCCGCGCCCGCCGACTCGGGGCCGACCCGGAGCGCGCCGCCGCTGTCAACCCACGCGATCGAGCCGCCGCCCGCGCCGACGGTCGTCACGTCTACCATCGGGGTGCGGATCGGGATTCCGTCGATTTCGCCCTCGGTCGTCCGTTCGGCGCGGCCGTCACGGACGAGGCTCACGTCGCTTGAGGTGCCGCCCATATCGAAGGTGACGACGCTCGGTGCAGCCGCGTCGGTGTCGCCGGTTCCGGCGTCCACTGCTGTCGCCGCCGCGCCGACGACGCCGGCGGCTGGGCCCGAGAGCGTCGTCGAGACGGCGTGGTCGCTGACGGTGTCGCTGTCGGCGATCCCGCCGTTGGCCTGCATAACGCGCGGTTCGGGGACGCCAGCGTCGGTCGCTTTCTCGGTGAGTCGAGTGAGGTAGCCGCGGATCGCCGGCGTGACATAGGCATCGACGACGGTTGTTGCTGTGCGCTCGAACTCCCGGAATTCTGGCAAGACTTCGTGGGAGGCCGAAACTGGGACATCGAGTTCGGTTCGGAGGATGTCGGCGACGCGCTGCTCGTTTTCCGGGTGGGCGTAGGCGTGCAGCAGGCAGACGGCGACGCTTTCGGCGTCGGTGGCGGCGATCTCGCCGGCGAGATCGCGGATATCGTCGGTGTCGACTGGCTGTTCGATGCCCTCGGTCGTCGCGCGCTCGTCGATCTCGAAGCGGCGACTGCGCGGGACGAGTGGGTCGGGTTTGGTCGCATCGAGGTCATAGAGATCAGGGCGATCCTGTCGGGCGATCTCCAGGACGTCCCGAAAGCCGGCGGTCGTGACGAGGGCGGTTTTCGCGCCGTTGCGTTCGAGGAGGGCGTTCACTGAGACCGTCATTGCGTGTGCGAAGGCGTCGATATCGGCGGGGTCGATCCCGGCGGCGTCACAGGCCTTTTCGATTCCATCGAGAACACCGACGCTCTGGTCGGCCGTCGTCGGCACCTTCGCGGTATGGCGGTCGCCGTCGACAACGAGGACGACATCGGTGAAGGTGCCGCCGACGTCGACGCCGATCCGGGTTGGGGCGGTCGCTGGCGGCGGCGTCATTCCTCGGGGGCGACGCTGACGACGTTCATCAGCGAGGAGACAGGGACGCCGTCGATCTCATCGAGACCCTGTTTGTCGACGAGGACGACACAGCCGACCGGAGTACCACCGTGCTCGCGGACGGCGGTGATCGTCTCCTTCATCGTCGTCCCCGAGGTGATGATGTCGTCGATGATGTAGCAGTTCTGGTCGGAAACAGCGGAGAAATTCTGCGAGAAGCCGCCGTCGAAATCCTCGATGTCGCCTTCCTCCCACTGGTGTTTTGCGGGGCCGTAGGCCGCGATGTCGGTGTCGAGTTCGTTGGCGATGACCGTCGCCAGCGGGACGCCGGCTTTCTCGATGCCGACGGTCAGCCCGACATCGGTGTCATCCTTCGAGATGAGGTCGGCCATCGCGTGGCTGACGTGGGTGAGCCGCCGGCTGTCGCGGCCGATCGCGCTCCAGTCGACGTGGATATCTTGTGGGCTGGCGGTCGCCCGCGGCTCCTGATCGGGTTCGCTTTCGACCCCGCCGCGCTCGACCAGCCAGCTTGCGGTCTCCCGAGACACGTTGAGTTCGTCGGCGATCTCGCCGCGGGAGAGCCCCCGGCCGGCCAGCTCCGTCGCGCTCTCGATGAGGTTATCGACGTTCTTCATACTCGCTGAATTGAATGGCGTTTTTGATAGTACTGTCGTCGTCAACAAAGGCGGCCTCGTAGTCGTCGAGATCGAAAATTCCAGTCACCAGATCGTCGAGGAACGACGCCGACAGCGAAGCGAGTGTGTCGGCGGCGGCCTCGAAGTGGCCGACGTGAGAGTTGACGCTGCCGACGATGGCCTTGTTGTGGAGTACCAGTTCGCGGTGGAGCTTCCCACCCTCGATCTCGAAGTCCCAGTCGCCCGGGATGCCGAGGGCCGCGAGAACGCCGTTCGGCGCGAGGGCCTCGATCGACTCGAAGGGATGTTTCGCGTACCCTGTCGACTCGTAGATCAGATCCGGGGCCTCGTGTTCGTCGGGGATCTCGGGCACCGACGTTTCGGTGCTGTTGACGTAGGTGCCCCCCAGCGATTCGATGATGTCGATCGTCGGATCGGGTCGCTCCCGACGGCCGAGACAGTAGGTGCGCTCAAATCGCTGCTCAAACATGGCCAGTGTGATGAGTCCGAGGCTACCGTTGCCAAGCACAAGGGCTGACTCGGGCGTCCACTCGAAGGCCGACCGGCTGGCGTCGGCGTGTTCGACCGCCTTTTCAGTTATCGAGATCGGCTCAACGAGGAAGCCGTGGTCGGCCAGCTCGGCGGAAATCGGCACGAGAAACTCCGCCGGGCTGGTGAAGTATTCGGCCATGAAGCCGTGGTCGCCGACGATGCCGCGCTCGTGGTACTGGCCGTCGGGTGCCATGTCGGGTTCGCCGCGCTGGAAGTAGTCGTTGCTGCCGTTCGGTCGGCGGCGGACGGTCGGGACGACGACATCGCCCTCGCTAAGCTCGGTACCGTTGGCGTCCTCGACGACGCCGACGGCCTCATGGCCCAACACCATGTGGTCGGTGTCGGCCGGAAAGCCGCCGTGGCCGCCGCTGATGACCTCGTGGTCGGTTCCGTCGACGCCGACCCGCAGTGTCCGAACCAGTGCCTCGCCGGTGTCAGGATCGGGTCGCGGCAGGTCGATGAGTTCGGGCTCGGTCGCCCCCTCGTGGACTGCGATAGCCTTCATACCGTGGTGGTCGGTTCCACGGCTCAATAGCGTTACTCTTCTGTGAGTAAGAATTTCACACGCGTGAAAAAAGCGGGGGACGACCGCGTCGGCTGAGGTTCAGGCGTCGAGTTCCTCGCGCAGCAGTTGGTTGACGCTGCCAGGGTCGGCCGAACCCTGTGATTTCTGCATGACCTGGCCGACGAGGAAGTTCAGCGCGCCGTCCTCGCCGCTGTGGTAGTCGTCGACTGCGTCGGGGTTCTCGTCGATCGCTTCCGTGACGAAATCGGCGATAGCGTCGTCGTCAGCCTTGCCGAGGCCCTCGCGGTCGATGATCGTCTCGGGGTCGTCGCCGTCGTCGAGCATCGACCGGAGGACGACCTCCTCGGCGTTTTTGACCGTGAGTTCGTCGCTTTCGACGAGTTCGATCAGTCGGGAGAACTCATCGAGGCGGCCCTCGATATCGGTAATCAGCATATCGCGGTAGTTGAGTTCGCCGAGCAGGTTGTCGGCGACCCACGTCGCGGCCACGTCGGGGTCGAACTCCTCGGCGACGGCCTCGAAGAAGTCGGCGACTTCCTTCGTGGAGGTGAGTTTCGAGGCCGACTCGCTGTCGAGGCCGTACTCGGCAACGAACCGCTCTCGTCGGGCATCGGGGAGTTCCGGAATCTCGATTTTCTCCTTCCAGTCGGCGACTTCGAGCGGTGGGAGGTCGGCCTCCCGGAAGTAGCGGTAGTCGGCTTCTGACTCCTTCGAGCGCATCGAGACGGTGATCCCGCGAGATTCGTCCCAGTGGCGGGTCTCGGTTTCGAGTGCGCGGCCGCGCTTGACGGCGTTTTTCTGGCGGCTGACCTCGTAGGCGAGGGCCTTCTCGGCGGCTTTGTGACTGGAGATATTCTTGACCTCGGTGCGGTTTGCGTCTTCGAGGACGCTGTCGTCGATCTCGCCCGCGTCGTCGACTTCCTCGGCATCAACGAGTGAGATATTGGCGTCGACGCGGAGGCTGCCGTCGCGGGTCGCATCGAAGACGCCGAGGTATTCGAGCACCTCTTCGAGTTTGGCGAGGAAGGCTCGCGTTTCAGCGGGCGAGCGGAAATCCGGCTCGGTGACGATCTCCACAAGTGGCGTTCCTGCCCGGTTGTAGTTGATCAGCGTCGCCTCGGCGGTGTCGATGCTACCGCCCTTGTGCTGGAGACTGCCGGGATCTTCTTCGAGATGCGCGCGGGTGATGCCGATCTCCCGGCGGTCGCCCTCGACGCTGATTTCGAGTTCGCCCTCCTGGCAGATCGGGGCGTCGTACTGCGTGAGTTGGAAGTTTTTGGGGAGGTCGGGGTAGTAGTAGTTTTTCCGGTGGAACGTGGTTCGTTCAGGTATCTCGGCGGAGAGTGCCTTCCCGATCTTGACGGCGGCTTCGACCGCGCCCTCGTTGAGCACCGGGAGCGCGCCCGGCAAGCCGAGACAGACCGGGCAGGTTCGGCTGTTTGGCTCCTCGTCGGCGTCGGCCGCGGTCGAGCAGCCACAGAAGATCTTGGTGGCCGTCTCAAGCTGGACGTGCACCTCCAGCCCGATGACGACCGCGTGTTCGTCGGTTTGGACGGCCTGCGCTGTCATTAAGCGGGGTTTGCTGCCCGCCCGCTAAAGCCTAACGGAGCCACGAAACAACCGCAAGTCGACCTGCCGGCCTCACTCAACGCGTCGAGCGCCGTGATGGCCCAAGGTGCCCAACCGAACCCGCGATCCCTCGCTGGAGCCATCGACGCCGGCCCGCAACGCGTAGACGCTTGTATCGTCGCTGCCGACAAACACCGTTCCGTCGACGACTGTCGGCGAGGAGCGGCCGCCGCTGGCGAAGACCCACTGCTGGGCTCCGGTGGCCGCATCGAGGGCGTACACGTTCCGCAGGGACGCGAAGACCACGGTTTCACCGACAACTGTCGGCGAGGAGTGCAGCGAACTCTTCGTTTCAAACGCCCACTGTTGGTCGCCGGTCGACGCCGACAGCGCGTAGATCAGGCCGCCGGCTGTGGTGACAAACACCGTCCCGTCGGCGACCGTCGGCGAGGAGACGACGCTGGCGTCGTGCGTCCACTGTTGCTCGCCGGTGTCGGCGTCAATGGCGTAAAATGACTCCCAACCCCCGACAAACACCGTTCCGTCGGCAATCGTCGGCGACGATTCGATCTTGCCGGCAGTCTCGAACGTCCACTGTTGCTCACCGCTCGCGGCATCAAGCGCGTAGATCGTCGCGTCGTTGCTACCGACAAAAACCGTCCCGTCGGCGACCGTCGGCGACGACGTGACGTAGTCGCCGGTTTCGACCGTCCACCGCGTTTCGCCGGTCGCAGCATCGAGCGCATAGAGCGTCGTGTCGTTGCTGCCAACGTAGACGGTGTCGCCGGCGACCGTCGGCGACGACCCGATGCTACCGCCGGTTTCAGCCGTCCACTGCTCCGTGCCGGTTTCGGCATCGAGGGCGTAGAGCGTCGCGTCGTCGCTGCCGACAAAGACGGTGCCGTCGGCGACTGTTGGCGAGGAAAAAATATAGCCCTCGGTATCGAACGTCCACTGTGTTTCGCCGGTCGCGGTATCGAGCGCGTACAGGGTGCTATCCCCGCTGCCGACAACGACCGTGTCGTCGACGACCGTCGGCGACGAGGCGACAGCGTTGTCAGTTTCGAACGCCCACCGCTGTCGCTCGGTTTCCTCCGCGGTCGCCCACGACACGCCAACGCCGCCAACAATCCCCACGCTGAGTGCTGATTTCAAGACTGTCCGTCGACTTGGGAGTACGGTGCCGTCCCCCAGCGGCCCATGGTACGCCATCCGTACTATACTATCTGGAGTTTTCATATAAATAACCAGTGCAGGCAGCCATCGATCACTCTCAGGATCACTCAGCGCGCACACATGTGTCTGACACAGTTTTATCCGGATACAGACTGGTTGTCATGGTATGAGTAACCGCGTCGATGAACTCGAAGGACAGGTGGCAGAGCTCCGCGCTGCGGTCAACGGCCTCACAGAGGAGCTCGTCGAGACGAAAGATCGGCTCCGCAAGCTTGAGGCTGAGGCGGCCAGCGAGGCGGAGCCGCCAGCCGAGCGGGAGACAAAAAGCGACGACCACGTCGTTGTCGTCGAACAGGAGCAGGACGATGTTGATGTCGCCACCGATTCGCTGGGATCCGACACCGCGTCGGAAGCCGAGCCGGGCGAGGCGGCTGTCGAACCGGAAGAGACAACAGAGAACGACACAAACAAATCGACAGACGACATCATCGTCGCCTGATCAGGCTCCGGCCTGACGCGCGAGGCGACCCTGCCCGAGTTCATCATCTATGCACATCAAAGCCCTCGTGTTGGACGGTTTCAAGAGCTTCGGGCGGCCGACGCGCATCCCGCTGTACGAGGATTTTACCGTTATTACGGGCCCCAACGGCTCGGGGAAATCGAACATCATCGACGGGATTCTGTTCGCCCTCGGGCTCGCCAAGACCCGGGGCATCCGCGCCGAGAAGCTGACCGATCTGATCTACAATCCCGGCCACGACGGCGAGGAGTCGACCACCGACGGGCCACGCGAGGCCAGCGTCGAGGTCATTCTCGACAACAGCGAGGGAGCACTCACCCGCGAGCAGGTCGTGACCGCCGCCGGCACCGACCGCGTCGGCGACGTCGAGGAGATCACGATTAAACGCCGGGTCAAACAGACTGACGACAACTACTACTCGTACTACTACCTCAACGAACGCTCCGTCAATCTCGGCGATATTCAGGATCTGCTCTCGCAGGCCGGCATCGCTCCCGAGGGGTACAACGTCGTCATGCAGGGCGACGTGACCGAGATCATCAACATGTCCGCCGGCCAGCGGCGCGGCATCATCGACGAGATCGCCGGCGTCGCGGAGTTCGACGCCAAGAAGGAGTCGGCCTTCGAGGAGCTCGATGCCGTCGAAGAACGGATCAACGAGGCGACGCTGAAGATCGAGGAGAAAGAAGAGCGACTCGACCAACTCGCCGACGAACGCGATACGGCCCTCGAATACCAATCGCTGCGCGACGAAAAACAGGAGTATGAGGGGTATCTGAAGGCCGCCGAGCTGGAGGACAAACGCGCCGAACTTGAGGAGATCGAAGACCAGATCGACAGCCACGAAGCAACGCTGGCCGAGCGACAGGAGACCCTCGACAGCGCGCAGGGGCGGCTCAGCCGGCTGGAAGACGAACTAGAGGAGCTTAACCACGAGATCGAGCGGAAGGGCGAGGACGAACAGCTCGAACTCAAACGCGAGATGGAGTCGATCAAAGGCGAGATCGACCGGCTTGAGGGCCGGATCGAGGCCGCCGAAGACCGGATTGAGGACGCCGAGGACGAGCGACGACAGGCCTTCGTCCAGATCGACCGCAAGCAGGAACAGCTTGAGGAGATCGAGTCGACAATCAAGGAGCTCAAAGTCGAGCAGGCATCGGTCAAAAGCACGATCCAAAGCAAGGAGGCCGATCTCGCCGAGATCGAAGCCGAGATCGACAACGCCGACACCGAGTTCGACGAGCTGAAAGCCGAGCTGGCCGACGCCAAGGAGCGACGCGAGGAGCTGAAAACGCAGGCCAACGACGCCCAGCGCAAAAAGGATCGGCTGCTCGACGACGCCCGCCGCCGCTCCAGCGAGGTCGAGGAGGCCAGAAACGATCTCGAAGCCGCCCGCGAGGAGCTGCCGGATCTCAAAGCCGAACGCTCGAACCTCCAGAGCGAACTCGACAAAGCCCAAAAGAACAAACAAACCATCGAGGAGAAGATCGACACCCTCCGCGAACAGCGCGAAGAAAAAAAAGCCGAACTGGAGGAGATCGAGGCGGAACTCCGCGAAAAGCAATCGGAGTACGCCGACATCGAGGCCCGCAGCGACGACGACAGCTCCTGGCCCCGGTCGGTAACGACGATCCTCAACGCCGGCAAGCGCGGCGTTCACGGCGCGGTCGGCGACCTCGGCAGCGTCGACAGCGAGTACGCCACCGCCTGTGAGACGGCGGCGGGTGGCCGGCTCGCAAACGTCGTTGTCGACGACGACGGCGTCGGCTCGGAGTGTATCGACTACCTCAAATCCCGCAACGCCGGCCGGGCGACCTTCCTCCCGATCACGGAGATGGACAACCGCGGGCTGCCGAGTCTGCCCAACAAGCCGGGCGTCGTCGACTTCGCGCGCAACCTCGTCGAGTACGACAGCGAATACGAGGGCGTCTTTTCCTATGTTCTCGGTTCAACGCTCGTCGTCGAGGATATGGACACCGCCCGCGATCTGATGGGTCAGTTCCGGATGGTGACGCTGGACGGCGATCTCGTCGAGAAGAGCGGCGCGATGACCGGCGGCTCCGGCGGCGGCTCGCGGTACGCCTTCTCGGCGTCGGGCGGCGGCAAGCTCGAACGGCTCGCCGAGGAGATCGACCAGCTCGAAGACAAACGCCGCACCCACGAGGAGGAGATCCGCGATCTCGAAGAAGGGATCGACGCCGCCCGCGACCGGAAATCCGACGCCGTCGAGAAAGTCCAGTCCATCGAGGCCGACATCGAGCGCGAACACGAGGCGATCGACGACGCCGAAGCGGAGATCGACGAACTCGAAACCCGCCTCGAAGAGATCGAGGCCGAACGCGAGGAGGTCGAAGCGGAGATGGCCGAGGTCGACGACGAGATCGAGGAGATCGAGGCCGAACGCGAGGAGGTCGACGCGGAAATCGAGGAGCTGGAGGCCGAACTCGCGGAATCAAAGATCCCCGAGCTGACCGACGAGGCCGACGGGATCCGCGAGGAGATCCGCGATCACGAGGATCGGATGGACGATCTCGAAGGCCGGCTCAACGAACAGCAGCTCGAACAACAGTACGCCGAGGAGGCTATCGACGACCTCCACGACACCGTCGAAGATGCCCAAAACCGCAAGGCAGAGGCCCAAGACGAGATCGACGAGCTCGAAAGCAAAATCGACGACAAGGAGGACAAACTCGACGAGAAACGCGCGGCCATCGAGGAGCTCGAAGCCGAGCTCGTCGATCTCAAAGACGACCGCGAGGAGCTGAAAGCGACAGTCAAAGACGCCAAAGCCGACCGCGACGAGGCCAAGGAGGCCGTCGGCGAAATAGAGTCAAAACTCCAGTCGGCCCGCGAGGAGCGCGACCGCCTCGAATGGGAGATCGACGAATTAGAGCAGGCTGTCGGCGACTACGATCCCGACGAGATTCCGGATCACGACGAGGTTGAGTCAAATATCGACCGCCTCGAAACGGAGATGGAGAAGTTAGAGCCGGTCAACATGCTCGCTATCGAGGAGTACGAGGAAGTCGAAGCCGACCTCGACGAACTCGTCGAGGGGCGCGACACACTCGAAGAAGAGCGCGACGGTATCCGCGACCGGATCGACCAGTACGAATCCCAGAAGAAGGCGACGTTCATGGACGCCTTCGAGTCCATCAACGACCACTTTACCGATATCTTCTCGCGGCTCTCCGACGGGTCGGGCGAACTCGTCTTAGAAGACCCCGAGGATCCCTTCGAGGGCGGGCTGACGATGAAAGCCCAGCCCGCGGACAAGCCGATCCAGCGGCTCGCGGCGATGTCCGGCGGCGAGAAGTCGCTGACCGCGCTCGCCTTTATTTTCGCTATCCAGCGACACAACCCCGCGCCGTTCTACGCGCTCGACGAGATCGACGCCTTCCTCGATGCGGTCAACGCCGAGCGCGTCGGCGAGATGGTCGACGATCTGGCCGGCGACGCCCAGTTCGTCGTCGTCTCCCATCGCTCCGCGCTCTTGGAACGCTCCGAGCGCGCCATCGGCGTGACGATGCAGGACGACAACTACAGCGCGGTCACCGGCATCCAGTTCGACGGCGACGACGCGGCCGACTCGGAGGTGCCGGCCGATGACTGATCTCCCTGACGCGGTCGGTCTCGACGGCGTCGCCGGCGAGTACAGCGACGACCAGGAGCGACCGCCCGAGCCGACCGCCGACGATGACGAGGTCGAACCCGTCGAGCTGTTGGTGCAGTTGGCCGAGGAAGGCGAGATCGAGCCGTGGGATATCGACATCGTCGAGGTCACCGACGCCTTCCTCTCGAAGCTCGAAGCGACCGATCTGCGCACGAGCGCGCGAGCACTGTTTTACGCCAGCGTCCTCCTGCGGATGAAAGGCGACGAACTGCTCGATCCAACCGAGGACGACCCCGACGACGAGCCGGAACCGTGGGAGCAGGCCTTCGAGGGCGACCGAGCCGCCGACGAGGCGGGCGGCGCGCCCGGCTTCGACCCGGTCGATGAGCTCGAAGCCGAGATGGATCGCCGCCTCGACCGGAAAAGCACCCGTGGCAACCCCGAGACGCTGGACGAGCTCGTCCGCGAGCTCCGGGAAGCCGAACGCGACAACTGGTGGAAGCGACGCCGGGAGTACGACACCAGCGACACCGGCGGCGGGGGGTACAGCACCCAGACCGTCGACTACCGCGCGGCCGACGATTTCCGCGAGGACGACGAACCGACCGAGGGCGACGTGACCGCCAACACCCACACCGAGGAGATCGACGACGTGATCGCGGATGTGACCGCCGCGCTCACCCCCGAGTTCGACAACGGCCGGAAAGAGGTGCTGTACGCGGAGATTAAAACCGCTGGAGGGCGGCCGTTTATGACCTATCTCGCGCTGTTATTCCTCTCGAATCGCGGCGAGGTGCGGCTCCAGCAGACCGATCTCTTCGGCGACCTCTGGATCCAGGATCCCGAGCAGATCAGCGAAAGCGACGAGGACGAGAGCGACGGCGACGATACAGTCGACAGCGATGCCGACGAGGTCGAAGCGATCGGAGACTGACGTGGTCGGTGTGTTTATTTGACTTCTCGTCTGACGGGTAGATAGTGAGTTCCACACCCTCGCCGACGCCACCCGAAGACCGGATTCTCGGGCTCGATGTCCTCCGCGGCTTCGCGCTGTTGGGGATTCTCGTCATCAACATCTGGGTGTTTTCGATGCCGTTTGCGACGCTCAACAACCCGACAGTGTACGCCTCAGCAGCCCCGTACGGCGAGTTCGCCGGCGCGAACTACCTCGTCTGGCTGCTCGGCCACGTCTTCGCCCAGCGGAAGTTCATCACGCTGTTTACGATCATGTTTGGCGCGGGGATCATCCTCTTTACCCGGAGTAAACCCGACAGCAGAGCCCTCAGACTCCATTACCGCCGGACTGCGTTTCTGCTGTTGGTTGGGCTTGCCCACGCCTACCTGCTGTGGTACGGCGACATCCTCGTTCCCTACGCGCTGTGTTCGCTGGCCGTCGTCGCCGCCAGAGACTGGAAGCCGACCAGCCTCGCCAGAATCGGGTTGCTGTTGATCGTGGTTCCAACGCTGTCGTATCTCGCCGCCGGTGTCTCGATAGATGCGAGCCAGACGCTCGCCGTCTGGACGCCCTCCGAGTCCGCCCTCCTCCAGGAGGTCGAAACCTACCGGAGCGGCTGGCTCGCCCAGTTCGACCACCGCGCCCAGACGGCGTTTACCCAACAGACCAGCGGCTTCCTCGGCGCGACCGTCTGGCGAACCAGCGGGCTCATGCTGTGGGGGATGGCCCTGTTTAAGTGGGGTGTCCTCTCGAATGAGCGATCCACGCGGTTCTACCGCCACCTCCTCGCCGGCGGCGGTGGGATCGGCCTGCTGCTGATCGGCACCGGCGTCTGGTACACCGAGGCTGTCGACTGGGCGGCTCCCGAAGCCCTGTTTTTCGGCACGCAGTTCAACTACTGGGGCAGCCTGTTTCTGGCCGGCGCGTATATCGCCGGGATCATGCTGTTCTGCCGGCGGTTCGGCGGGGGGAGGGTGACGACCGCGCTGTCGGCCGTCGGGCGAACCGCGTTCAGTAACTACCTGCTGCAGACGCTGCTTGCGACCTCGATCTTCTACGGCCACGGGCTCGGACTGTTCGGGAGTGTGACCCGCGTCGAACAGGCCGGTATCGTCGTCGCAATCTGGGCGATCCAGATCGTCCTCTCGGTGGTGTGGCTGCGGTACTTCCGGTTTGGGCCGATGGAGTGGGTGTGGCGCGCCGTGACCTACGGCGAGCGACCACCGTTGCGAAACGACGGGTCGGCCGACGCGTCCGCCGATTAGTTCGGTGTCGACGCGGCGTGGGCGTCGGTCGCCCCTTCGACAGTTTCCCGAACAGCATCACAGCCCTCCTCGTGGAGGAGGTCGCCGACGACGATCACGTCGGCGTGCTGGCCCATCTCGTAGGCACTGTCGTAGTCGCCGATCCCGCCGCCGTAGAACAGCGTCGCGTCGTCGAGGCCGTCGGCGGCAGCCTGAACGATCTCGGGATCGCCAAAGGTGCCGGAGTATTCGACGTAGACGATCTCCTGGCCGAACATCTTCTCGGCGACGCGGGCGAAGGCACCGACATCCTCGGCGGACTGGTCGCAGTCGGCCTCGGTGTACTCGGCGACGGAGGCCTCAGGGTTCATCACGATGTAGGCCTCGGTCGTCGTGCGATCCCAGTCGAGGCCGTCCTCGATGCGCACCCACTCCTTGTGGGCGCCGACCATCCAGAACGGATCCGTCGAGTTGAACACCGTCGGGATGAGGTAGCCATCGAGATCCGGCGAGTCGATGACGACACTCGGGTTTGATGGCTCCTGGTAGAGCGGGACATCGTACTCGGCGCAGGCATCGACGACGCGCTGCATCTTGTCCTCGGTCATCCCGAGGGTGCCGCCGATCTCGATGGCGTCGGTGCCGGTCTGACAGACATCCGCGAACGTCTCGCCCTCGACAAGCGGCTTGTCGGGGTCGATCTTGAGGATATGATCCCACTCCGCCCAAGGTGTACTCATTGGCTATGGAATGCTCACGCAGAGAATAAAAAGCGCACGGTGGCGAGAAAGCCACGGTGACATAAAAGACCAGCACACAGGTAGCCCGGGCAATGAGCCAACCGATGCCCTGGCGACCTATGAATTTCGACGCCGCCGCAGGGCGTGCGGTCATCTACTCTTAGAAAATCCAAAATCCGCTTGCTTGTACCGACGTGAAACTGCTGTTTTGGAGCCAAACGCATGCTCAGTATCGCCTCCCCACCACGATAATAGCGTGAGCAGTATCGTCTCCTCTTTGCTTATTGTGTCAGTATCTCGCAAATTGGCAACCACCGCTGGCATTATATCCTGTCTATCCGGCTCCAAATCAGATACATGACTGATATTGGCGGATGAGAGACCGTCGATTGCTGCCTCTCCAAGCGAATGGTAGTCTTCCAATTCAGGAGAAGGGAATTCCACGCGTTGATCCACAGAAACTTCGATTGGTGAGGCAAACATTGGTTGATCACTCTCGGTGAGCAGTTCTTGAGCGTCTTTGAACCCATCACGAGCTTGGCGGAACCGAGTTTTTGAAACAGTGTGACTATCAGCAGCGAACCGGATAATAGCTTCTTGAAAATTACGTTCAGCGGTCTGTAATGTCTCCCGAATTGCCGCTCGCTGCTCACGAGCATTCTCAGCTTTTTCCAGCTGTTCCTCGGTGGTCTCAATTTTGTTTTGGAGTTCCTCATCATCAGTGTTATCAAAAGGTTCAGCGGCCGCACTCGCTTGTTCCAGTTTATCGATAGCTATAGAATAGTGCTTCTCCGCTATTTCATACTCATTTTGCGACTGCGCTTTTTTCGCTTTTGTAATAGCTTGAGCCGCATTTTGTTCTAAAAGAGGATACTCAGCTGAGATATTATTGAGAATCTGTGTGGTTGTTTCGATCACTTTTTTATTGTTATCAGAGAGAAGCGGTCGAAGATCAGTGGTGATTTCTTGGACAGCTTCAGGATATTCTGCGGATATATTTTTAATCACTTGAATAGAATACTGCCTCGTTTTAGTATCGCTCTCAGAAAGCGTTGATCGCAACGTAGAGAGGATACTCCGAACATCATCGGGATGCTCGGTGGATATTTTTGCTAATACATATGCGGTATGTTGCTTAATTTTCACATTGGTTTTTCTGAGAAGCGGTCGTAATGAGTGGGTGATCTCCTGCATATCCTCAGGTTGATCGTCCAGCAGATTATCAAGAACCCAATCAGTGCCTTGCCTTACCTTCCTATCATCATCAGCATAGAGTGGGATGATGTCAGCCACTGCTTCCCAACTTTTGTGCGGATATTCTCTAGAGAGATATTCAAGCGCTTGGATAGTATGTTTTCGCACTGCTACGGCATCATCAGAGAGAAGTTGACGGAGTTCGTCATGGAGATTCTGAGCATCCTCCGGATGCGTCCTCGCTATGTTTCTCACCGTATGTGCGGCATGCTCTCTTATCTTAGTGTCCTCATGCAAAAGAAGTGCTTGCAGATGAGAGGTAATATCTAGAACTTGAGCTGGATCATCCTCGGATAAGTCTACGAGTTTTTTAACAGTATTCCGCTCTCGTGAACTAAGCTCAGCATCATCCGTTGAGGCAACAAATCGGATAACTGGAACGATATCCTGTACACCCTCATTACCCATATCTCTAATCTACACTATGTGAGAAAGTACTTTTTGAATAGTAGACTAATACTATCCAACCTTACTTTCGGTGTAAGTCGACCTGAGATCAAAGGCGATTGGAAACGTGCAGGGTGGAACGAACGTGATCGTGCAGATCGCTCAACCACCGTGATTCGCACAACCCTGCAGTGTATCGCGCCGCTGTTGACATAGACTACCGCGGTAAAATCCTGAACGACACGTTTTCAGACGAATTCTTAGTTGAGTTGTGACGCCGTCTCCCGAAGCAACCCATCGAGCAGCTCCGGCAACGTCGGATGAAAGGAGCGATCCGGTACCTCGCGTACGTCAAGGTTGTTCTCGACAATCACCTGCAGCGTTTTCGCCATCGTGTCGGCGTGAGCATGCAGGCCCTGATAGCCCAACACGGTGCCGTCGTCGCTATCGACGGTCAGCCGGGCGAGCCCGTAGGGCACGTCCTTGACTTTGAACACGCCGTCGTCTTCGGCTCGCCGGGTTGCGGTGACGACCGCGTGGCCCGCTTCGTTGGCTGTTTCGGGCGTGTGGCCGACGCGGGCGAAGGGGTAGACGCTCGCGCCGGAGAAGACCACCTGGTGGTGGACGTTCTCGTAGGGCGTCATCGACTCGCCGGCGTGGTGGGCAAGGATGTTATCGGCGGCGGCAAACCCCTGTTCCTTGGCGACATGCAGGATCGGCTCCTTCCCGTTTGCGTCGCCGACAACGAAAATCTGCTCGTCGTCGACGGCGGCCATGGTGTCGTCGACCCACCCCTCGCGCGGGTCGAGTCCGGCGGCGTCAAGCCCGAGGCCGTCGAGAGTGGGCCGGCGGCCGGTAAAGGCAAAGAGGGCTTCGGCGTCGACAGCGTGTTCGGTGCCGGCCTGTTCGACGCGGAGGCGAACGCCGTCAACCGTCGGTTCGATCCGCTGTTCGGTTGCGTTGGGGAGAATGTCGACACCGAACTCCTCGCGGTAAAGGGCCATGAGCTCGTCGCCGAATTCCGGGTCGGCCTGATCAAGCGGGCGGTCGTCGTGTTCGATCACGGTGAGGTCGACACCGGCCTCCGCGAGATAGGGGACGAGTTCGAGGCCGATGTAGCCGAACCCCATCACAATCCCCGAGTCGGGGAGATCGGTCGCCGCGAGCACGTCCTTGCTCGTCATGGGATCGACGGCGTCCATGCCGGGCAGGTCGGGGATGTACGGCGACGATCCGGTGGCGATCACGACGTAGTCGGGCTCGTAGCGGTCGCCGTCGATGGCGACCACGCGGTCGTCGACGAACCGGGCGGTGTCGTCGCGGAACTCGATGCCAGCGGTGTCAGCCAGGTCGTGGATCGACTCCCGCCGGTGGGCCGCGAAGCTCTCGACGTGCTCATCTTTCCGGGCGACCACGCGGTCGAGGTCGATCGTTGGCGGGTCGCCGTTAAGCCGGTCGTCGACGCGGGCCTGAAACCGGTGGGCGGCCGCCGACAACACCTCCTTCGAGGGCATACAGCCGTTGAGGATACAGAGTCCGCCGCCGGGATCGCCGTCATCGACGAGCGTCAGTCGGTCGATCTCGCCGCCGACATGTGGCGCGAGGTCGCCGGCGACCGCCGAGCCCGCGCTGCCGTAGGCACCGATAATCAGGACGTTCATAAGTTGAGATCACTCCGCGACTACAAAACCGTATGGCGGCTGGTCGAGGGACTGTCACAAGCGCGTCGCTGGATCCGATGAAAAACACACCGCAACGCGCGACGAGAAAGGCGTAGATGTGGGAAGCAGTTCTCGCTTCCCGACCTGTTCCGGGCAGGCGTGTTCGACAGTCGCCGTCGTTGACACGTGGCGACGACTGTGCCTTTCGACGGGTGATATAAATAAGTGGTGCTTGCGATATCAAATAAGATAATAGTAGTTGTAGACTCGATCGAACCGCTGCACTGAGAGGGAAAAATAGCAACTCGTTTGCGACACCAAATTATCGTATTTGATATCTTGGTCAAATCGTTTATTACTACCGTCTCCGATTGTTCCGATACCGTCTGACCGCGTTCCGGGCAGGCGGTGGCCGTCTCCGGGCAGGCGGCATGCGACTTCCGGGCAGGCTATGCGGTTCATTCCGGGCATCTCTTTGCGGTGGTTGGAATCCCTCTTCTAAGAGCTATCGAGCGATCCCATCGGACGCATCCGCGAGTACCGACTCGATCTCCTCGCGTGTCGATACCAACACGTCACCGGTGATCGTCCGCTTGACCGCGGCGGCGGCGGCCGCATACGACTGTGCGGTCTCGACGGTGGCTGGCGTCAACGCGCCGTCGCCGTTGGTGAGCAGCTCCCCAAGAAAGCCGCCGACGAAGGCGTCGCCGGTGCCGATAGCGTCGACGGTTTCATCGGAATAGATCCCTTCCTCAACGATCTCCCCATCGACAAGCGCGAGCGACCCCTCCGCGCCGCGGGTGACGACAACGGTGTCGAGATCGTAGTCGTCGGCCAGCCCGCGGGCGACCGCTTCGGCATCCCCCTCGTAGCCGAGGATCGCACTCGCATCGCGGTGGGGGGCAAACAGCAGGTCGACCCGCGGGAGGAGGCTGTCGTAGGCGACGGCGGCGTCGTCCTGTGACCAGAGCTTCGAGCGGTAGTTGAGATCGAACGAACACAGCGTGTCGGCGTCGACAGCGATATCCAGCAGTTCCCGCGTCGTCTCGGCGGTGGCGTCGCTGAGTGCGGGTGTGATCCCAGTGGTGTGAAACACCGACGCGTCGGCGAGACGGTCGGTGTCGAGCTCGTCAGTGCTGACCGTCGTGATCGACGCGTTGGCGCGGTCGTAGACGACAGTTGTGTCTCGTGGGTCGGCCCCGTATTCGAGATAGTAGGTGCCCAATCGGGCGTCGTCGCTGTCGTCCCACGCGACCGCGGGCGTCACGTCGTGACCCCGAAGCGCGCGAACAACACGCCGCCCGAGGGGGTTCGCCGGGAGCTTCGAGCACCACGCCGCGTCGACGCCGAGACAGCTTGCGGCGGCGGCAACGTTGCTTTCGGCACCGCCGACCTGTGCATCCAGCTCACCCTCTGTTTCGAGTCGTGTTCCGCGGGCTGGCGAGAGCCGGAGCATCGTCTCGCCGAACGTCACCAGCTCAGCCATGGTATCGACCGCCATGCATACCGCGTGGTTCTGGGGTGAGGCTCTTAACTCCAACCGTTGGCTACTCCGGCCGTCGGCCGTGGCCCGGATAATCCCGCTCGAAGCGGTCAGTGATCTCCTCGCGGGTGATCTCGATGAGTACCGGCCGACCATGCGGGCAGGCATACGGATTCTCGCAGTCGTCGAGAGCCGACAACAGCTCGACAACCGAGCCCTCGGTGAGAGAGGTGTTGCCGGTCACCGAGGGATGACAGGCCAGATCGGCGAGCAGCTCGTCGATAGCGGCCTCGATCGTCGACTCGCCGTCGGCGGATTCAACCACACCGAGCAGCGCGTCACGAAGGAACTCGGGTTCCACGGTTGTCTCGAAGATCGCCGGCACGCCGGTGACAGCGACCTCGCGGTCGCCGGCGTCCTCGGCGCGAAACCCGATCGCCGCAAGCTGATCGGCGGCCGACTCAAAGAGGGCCGCCTCTCGGGCGGTAAGCTCCAGGGAAACCGGCTCGGCGAGCGTCTGGGTCGCCGGCGTCTCGCCAAGTTCGGCCTGGAGCCGTTCGTAGTTGACACGTTCATCTGCTGCGTGTTGGTCGATCAACACCAGCCCATCGTCGGTCGCCGCCAGCAGATAGGTGTCGTACAGCTGCCCGAGGACGCGGAGTGTCGGCAACGTCTCATACTGACGCTCGGCCGTGGTCGTCTCACCGGTGAGCGTCTGTTGGGTGGTCGGCTGTGTCGGTGCTGCGTCGCGTGCCTCGGGAGAAGTGTGGGGGGTGACGCCGTCGGTGGCGGTGGTTTCGGTGGAAGTGTTTGCGGTGGTGCTGTCGTCGCTGTCTTCGCTGTCAGTCGGTGGCGACGTGGTCGTCGGGTCAGTGCTCGTCGGCGCTGTTGTTGAGGCGGCATCTGCTGTCGAGGGATCGTCTGCCGACGACAGCTCGGTTGCGGGGTCGGCGGCGCGTGTCGGTGTCGACTCGGTTGCGATGTCGTCGACGACCCAACTGTCCTCCGCGCTCGGATCGACAGGTTCGGCGGAGTCGGCACCATCAGTCGAATCCGCGGCTGTCGTCGGCTCCGGGGTGTGGTCGGCCGTGGTGTCGGCGTTCGGCGAAGCGGCGGCTGTGGTGTCGGCTTCGGAACCGGTGTCGGCATCGTCGTCCGCGACAGCAGCGGTAGATGGATCACGGTTACCACCGCCGACAGCGGTTGTGTCGGGCGATTCCGGCTCGATCGTTGTCTCCGCGGGAGCCGATCGACCGCGCGGGGCCGACGAGCGGATCAGGCCGGCATCCAGTAGCGCGTCGGTCACCGCGTCCCGAACCCCGGCTGCGACGCCGTCCTCGTCGTCAAACCGTACCTCCGTTTTTCGCGGGTGGACGTTGACATCGACCGACGCCGGCGGTACATCGACGAAGAGCACGGCAAAGGGGTATCGATCAGGGGCCAGCTGGCCGCCGTAGGCGTCGACAACCGCGCCGCGGAGTAGCGACGCTGTCACGTACCGATCGTTGACAAAGGTGGCCAGATACGACCGGGTGCTCCGGGTCGTCTCCGGGTCGCTGACGAGCCCCGAGATCCGCTCGATCGGCCCGTCGCCGTCTGTCTCGTGGTCGACCTCGATCATCGATTCGGCGACATCGCGGCCGTAGACCGAGAGCACGGCCGAGCGCAACGAGCCGGTTCCCTCGGTCGCAAACACCTCCCGGCCGTCATGTTCGAAGGCGACAGCGACATCCGGGTTTGCGAGGGCATACTGGCTGACGACTGTGTTGACATGATCGAACTCGGTGCGGTCGCGGTTGAGGAACTTCCGGCGAGCCGGGGTGTTGAAAAACAGCTCCTCGACCTCGACAGTTGTGCCGACCGGGCAGCCGGCCGGCTCGATGTCGCCAACGTCGCCGCCGTCGACGGTGAGTTCAGCTCCCGAGGCGGCGTCGGCCGGCCGCGA
This sequence comes from Halonotius roseus, assembly GCF_006861655.1. Lineage (GTDB taxonomy): Archaea > Halobacteriota > Halobacteria > Halobacteriales > Haloferacaceae > Halonotius > Halonotius roseus. Next base: position 1,087,607 of record NZ_SESI01000001.1, read on the forward strand.
GCGAACCGTCAGTCGGGAGACAGCCCCGATCGTGGCGAGAGCCTCACCCCGAAAGCCGAGAGTACCGACGCCGGCATCGAGATCGTCGATGTCGCTGATCTTGCTAGTCGCGTGTTCGGCGACCGCCAGCGGCAGCTCAGATTCGGGGATCCCGTGGCCGTTGTCGCGGACACGGATCCCCTCGGTGCCACCACCCTCGATGGCGACGGCGATCCGGGTCGCGCCCGCATCAAGGCTGTTTTCGATCAGCTCCTTGACGACGGAGGCCGGTCGTTCGACGACCTCGCCGGCAGCGATGCGCTGTACCGTCTGGTCGTCGAGATGGTGGATCGCCGTGTCGTCGGTTGAGGGAGTATTGTCGGTTTGGGCTGTGTCGTCGGTTGAAGAGATGTCGTCAGTCATCGGTGGCAGCGGTCTGTTCGCTCGGTAGGGCGTCGGCGGCCAGCAGCCGATCGATCGCCGTCTGGTGGATGCTGACCGTCAGAAACTCATCGCGGGCGGTCGACGGCGAGACCCACTCGTAATCACAGTGTTCGTCGCTGAGCTCGACATCGGTCGTTTCGGCCTCGCAGTAGTAGACGACGCTGAACCGACCGCGGCCGACATCGTTGCGCCAGGCGGCCGTATGGATCGGCTCGCCGACGGTCACCGAGAGGCCGGTCTCCTCAGTAACTTCCCGTTTCAGTCCGACGATTGGGGCCTCGGCCGCCCCCATCCGCCCGCCGGGAAGCTCCCATGTCTCGGGGTCGGCCTGCATGACCAGCAGCTCGTCGGCCGGCGATCGGATGATCGCCTTCTGGCTCACTTCGGCGATCAGCGGTTGTTCAGTCATCGTTGACGACAGCTGTCGGTGGGTGGTTCACCGCGTCCGCACGGCGACCGGTGCTCCGGTCGACGGCGGATCGGCGGGACGCGAACGGGTGCATACGCTGAGTTACGTGGGTGAGCGGTATGAATCCATTGTTGCTCCCGTGTCACGTCGATGACGGGACACCGACGCCGCCGGCTGGGCGGCGAACACGCTCATCGGTAGAGAAAAGCGAACGGAGTGGGTGGAACGAACCGAACGGAAGGGAGTGGGGTGGGTCGACGGTGGACACTCAGGCTGTTCGCTCGACGCGCCAGGTCGTCGCGCCGGTGTACGACCAGCGTTCGATCGACAGATCCTCAACCGAGTCTTGGAGCTTCACGATCAGGGCACCGATTTCCTTTGCGGAGAGACCGACTTCCTCGGCGATAAACTTGCTTTTGAAGTACATATCACCGGCGTCGGCACGCTCGCGCAGATAGTCGGCGAGCCGTGATTCCTTCGATTGGGGGCTGTCTACGTCGGGCGATTCCTCGGTCTGAACGGGTTGGGTCGTCGCGGTCATGGATTATGGTCTCTTGTAGTGGTGGCCAGCGAGCAATGCGAGCAGTTGACAACCGAGCAGTCCAAGGAAGACTGCCCCAGTGTGCGTGCCGATACCGAGGGAGAGGACTGGCAGATACACTGCCGGAAGGACGATCGCCGCCCAGAAGCCGAGCCAGCGGATCGGTCGGGTGAGCGGCAGGCTACTGGACGCCTGCGTGGGCGACTCAGCTTCGGCCGGCGGCGATCGACCAACGGTCGATGGGGAACCTGTCATTGAGTGCTCACCGTCTATCGTCTCCAAGAGACCGTACCCACATATAATAGCCAGAGCGTTTGGGAAAATTCACCGCGTAAAACGTAATAAAATGGATCGCGCTGACAGTTTATAACTCATTCAAAACAGCGTAGACATTTTATAATCGTATCTAACACCGTTATCGTTATAGAAGCAAATATTGCGCCATCATCAACCGACACTAGTTTTAAATAGGGGCAAAAATCTACCGGCTCAGTGCTCCGAGAGCTCGGTTTTACTGAGTTGCTCCTGCCACTGCTGGACTTTCGCCATCAGCTCGACCGGTGACATTTCGTCGATATCTGTTGTCTGAAGGGCTGTAAGCACCGATTCAAGCTCCGGGTCGCTGTCGGTTGTGGTGTCGGCCGCGTTGGCACCGTTGTCGGCGGGCTCGATTTCGCGCGCGTCGCCGTCGGCGGTGCGGAACTCGCCGGCTGAAAGATCGAAAACGGCCTGCGTCGGCTCGCTGGAGCCGCTTCCTTTCGCTTCGACGGCCTTCTTTGATCGTAGCTTCTCCAGTACGTCGCGTGCGCGGCCAACGACAGGCTCCGGAACGCCCGCGAGATCCGCGACGTGAATCCCATACGAGCGGTCGGTCGCGCCCTCTTCGACCGTCCGGAGGAACGTGATCTCCTCGCCGTCACCCCTGTCCTCGTTGGCGACAGCAACGTGGACGTTGCCGACGCGGTCGAGATGTGAGGCGAGTGCGGTCAGTTCGTGGTAGTGGGTCGCAAACAGGCAGTGACAGCCGATCCGGTTGTGGATATACTCGGTTGCGGCCCACGCGATCGAAATCCCATCGTAGGTCGCGGTGCCACGCCCCACCTCGTCGAGGATCACCAGCGACTCGTCGGTTGCTGAATGGAGGATATTTGAGAGTTCCTGCATCTCGACCATGAAGGTCGAACGGCCCTGTGCGAGCTCATCGAGCGCGCCGACACGAGTGTAGATCCCGTCGACGACGCCGACGGTCGCCGCGTCGGCCGGGACGAAGCTGCCGACCTGCGCCAGGAGGGTGATCAGCGCGGCCTGCCGCATGTAGGTTGATTTCCCGCTCATGTTCGGCCCCGTCACGAGCAGGAAGCCGCGGTCGCGGTCAAGCTGGAGATCGTTGGGTACGAACTCGGTGGTCTGCTCGACGACCGGGTGGCGACCGGCGTCGATAGCGAGTTCGCCGGGGTCGGCCAGCGTCGGGCGACACCAGCCGTTGCTTGCGGCATGCGTCGCCAGCGAACAGTACACGTCAAGTTCGGCGATAGCTCGTCCTACGTCCTGTAGCAACGCTGACTGTGCAGCAACCGACTCGCGGAGCTCCTCGAACAGTTCGTATTCGAGCTCGCCGCGCTGTTCTTCCAGTCGGAGGATCTCGCGTTCCCGCTCGGCCAACTCGTCGATGACGAACCGTTTGGAGTTTTTGAGGGTCTTGACGTGCGAGAACGAGTCGGGGACAGCGTCGGCTTCCGACTGCCCGACCTGAATGTAGTAGCCGTCGGTTTTGTTGCGGCCGACCGAGACGTGGGTGAGGCCGTGTCGCTGTTTGAGCCGGTCAGCCAGCCCGTCGATCCACTCCTTGGCCGCTTCGTGTTGGTCGATGAGCTCGTCGAGGTCGTCGTGGTAGCCGCGTTTGAAGAGTTCGCCCTGCGTGACGGTCTGTGGCGGATCGTCGACGATGGCGTCGGCCAGCGTCTCCCGCAGGTCGGCCGCGGCCTCACGGTCGATGTCGTCGAGCACGCTGGGTAGTGGTGAGTCCGCGAGTTCGCCATCTGTGAGTTCGGCGGCGATATCGGGCAGCAGCCCCAGCGTCTCCCGGATCGACAACAACTCGTTTGCGCCCGCGCTTCCGCTGGCGACGCGGCTGGCGAGGCGTTCAAGGTCGGCCGCGCCGTCGAGCGTTTCTTGGAGTCGTTGGCGACGCAACGCGGCCGCCGCCATCGCGGCAACGCTGTCGAGGCGGCGATCCAGCGTCGCCCGATCCCGCCGCGGTCGGGTCAGCCACTCCCGCAGCAGGCGACGGCCCGGGCTCGTTGCGGTGTGATCGACCGTCGCCAGCAACGACCCCGCGCTGTCGCCCTGCATCGTCTCGACGAGTTCGAGGTTGCGCTGGGTCGTCGCATCCAGCGTCAGGTGATCGTCGGCCGTGTAGGGTTGGAGCCGCGTCATCGATTGGCGGACGCCAACGCCGGTTTCGGCGACGTACGCGAGAATCGCACCCGCGGCGCGGACGGCCAACTCCGAGTCGAGCCCGATGCTGTCGGCGGTTTCGTCGCCGAACTGCTCGTCGACGGTGTAGGTCGCTCGCCCGGGTGCGAAGGCGTCGGTGGTGTGCAGCGTCACCTCAGCGTCGCTGCGGTCGGTGACCGCCGAAAGAAACTCGTCGTCCGTGCGGACGGCCGGGCCAGGCAGCAGTTCGACCGGGTCGAACCGGTAGCATTCGGCGACCGCGCTGTCGGCGTCCTCGACCTCTGTGACGAGGAACTGGCCGGTCGTGATATCGGCGAACGCCAGCCCGTAGGGGCCGGTCGATTCGTCGTCAGTTTGCTCGTTCGGCGCGACCACGGCTGCAAGATACTGGGCGTCGCTGTCGGCGGTTTCCAGCAGCGTTCCTGGTGTGACGCGGCGAGTGATCTCCCGGTAGAAGTCACCGTTGTCGTCCTCGAACTGGTCGGCAACGGCGACGGTGTAGCCGCGTTCGACCAACGCTGTCAGATAGGGCGTCAACTCGCCGACCGGAACGCCGGCCATCGGATACGACTCGCCGCCCGAGGATTTCGTGGAGGTCGTTAGGTCAAGTTCGTCGGCAACGCACTCGGCGTCAGTATCGAAAAACTCGTAGAAATCGCCGCACTGCATCGCCAACAGGTCGGCGTCGCTGTCGGCTTTCAGCGCGTGAAACTGTCCGACGATCCCCTGTGACATACCGGCCGTGGGGCGGACAGTCGCTAAAACGCTACGATGCGGCCGGCGGTAGCAGGGCCACCTTTACTCGGTCAGGAGGGCGTCGGCGACCGACAGCGTCCGCTCGCGGAGGGTGGCCGCGTCGGTTCCACAGAGGACGACCGCGGGCTGTCGACCCTGATCGCCGGGGTCGATGATCGCGGCTGGCAGCTGGTCGGCGTCGGCAACGGCGGCCGCCACGGCGTCGGTCGGCGTGCCGCTATCGCCGCGGACGACCGTTCCGTCAAGCGTTTCGAGGGCCTGTTCGACCGCGTCGTCGAACCGACAGGTGGCCGCAAACCGGAGTTCGGGGAACGCCTCGCGGGCGGCCAGCAACTGGTGGGCGAGGTCGCTGGCCGTCCCCGAGCGAACCCCGGCGTTGTGCCGGATTCCGGTTCGGGTGCGACTGAGTCGGCCGTCGACGCCGACGACCTCGGCGGGCGTTTCGGCGTAGGGGGTCGTGCCGACGACATCCATCCCCGCGGCGGGGACGAGCGTTTCGGCGTTGGCCTCGACCAGTCGGGCGACGATCCGCTCGACGGCGGCGGCTGTCGCCTCGCGGTCAGCGCGCTCGCGGATCTCGACGAGGTGGTGCACCGATCCCGGCCCCTCCCCGGCGTCGATGCCGTACCGAACCGCGCGCTCCATGAACGCGACGCCGCCGGCGACGGCCTCGGTGAGCGTCTCCTCGCGGGCCAGGCGGGCGGCGATCGCACTGGAGAGCGTACAGCCCGAACCGTGGGTCGCGTCGGTGTCGATCCGGGGATGGCTGTACTGTGTGTGGGCCGCGTCGGTGGCCGACTCGTCGACGACGAGCGTATCGACGACATCGCTCTCGCCGTCGGCTCCCTCGTCGATATGGCCACCCTTCACGAGCGCGGCGTCGGCCCCCATCCCAACGAGGTCACGGCCGGCGGCCTCGGCGGCCTCGACGCTATCGACCGCCCGGTCGGTCAGGAGTTCGGCCTCGTCGGCGTTCGGCGTGACGAGGGTCGCGTGCGCGAAGAGATCCTCGTAGGCGGCTTCGGCGGCCTCGCTCAGCAGCCGATCGCCGGTTGCGGCGACCATCACGGGGTCGACGACGACTGGCCCGTCAAAATCGGCGAGACAGTCGGTGACGGTCTCGACGACATCGGCGGTGGCGAGCATGCCGGTTTTGACCGCGCCGACATCGAAATCGTCGACGACAGCGTCATACTGGGCGGCGATATGGTCGGTCGGCAGGACGTTGATATCGTCGACGCCGGTCGTGTTCTGGGCGGTCGTCGCCGTGATCGCCGAGGTGCCGAAGACATCGTGGGCCTCCATCGTTTTCAGATCGGCCTGAATCCCCGCGCCGCCGCCGGAGTCGCTGCCGGCGATCGTGAGCGCGACCGACGGCGAGACGGGTGCGTACTCGCGGCTCATGGCTGACTTCCGATGAGGGGTGGTGTGGTAGGCACAACGGTCATATCGGCTGATATGTCCACGCCGGCTAAAAGCACATGGGCTACAGACAGACCGGCTCGCGCGCCGTTAGGCGTTCGTGTTCGGGCGGTCGATCCCACAGCCGTCGGCGTAGTCGACAGCGGCGAGCGAATCGATGCCGCCATCGCCACAGACCGGGCAGTCCGCCGACTGCTCGTATGGGACGCGCTCGACGGCGAGAGCCATCGCATCGTACGACAGCAGCGTCCCGACCAGCGGGTCGCCGATGTCGGCCAGCAGTTTGACGACTTCGGTCGCCTGGATACAGCCGATGGTGCCCGGCAGCGCGCCCAACACGCCCGTGGTCGCACAGTCGGGGACGGTGCCGGGGTCAGGAGCCTCGGGGAACAGACACCGGTAGCAGGGCCCGTCGGGGACGATGGTCGTCGCCTGTCCCTCGAACTTGTAAACCGCGCCGTTGACCAGCGGAACCCCCTCTAGGCGGCAGGCGTCGTTGAGGAGGTACCGCGTCGGGAAGTTATCAGAGCCGTCGACAACGAGGTCGTAGGCGGCGATGAGCGATTCGGCGTTCTCGGGTGTGAGTCGCCGCTCGTGTGGTTCGACGGTCACGTCGGGGTTGAGATCGGCAACGAAGTCGGCCGCGCTGTCGACCTTCGGGCGGCCCACGTCGCCGTCGCCATGGATCACCTGTCGCTGGAGATTCGACCGCTCGACGGCGTCGTCGTCAACGATGCCGAGAGTGCCGACGCCCGCGGCTGCGAGGTACTGGATGACGGGCGCGCCGAGGCCGCCCGCGCCGACGACGAGGACGCGGCCCTCCAGCAGTGCTGACTGCCCCTCGGGGCCGATCTCCTCAAGGATGATATGCCGCGAGTAGCGGTCGAGTTGGGTCGAATCCAGCGAGAGGCTCATGGCTCCCGATTGGGGGAGGCACAAAATAAGACCGCGGATGTCAACGGGTGGTGTTCCACCCACGACGATCACTGCTCGCGTCGGCTCAGTCGTTGTCGACGTCGACTCAGTCGTTAGCTGGCATCGTGAAGGGGTCGTTCGTTGGCTCGGTGTGTTCGATCACGTCGGTATCAGTGTCGGTGTCGCTGTCGGCGTCGGTGTCGATGCCGGTATCCGCCCCGTTCGTGCTGATCGAATCGGTGGAGACGGTCGGCTCCCCGGCGGCATCCTCGTCAAACTCGAACTGCGAGAGGAGCGATTCAAGCTCGTCGGCCTCGCCAGCCAGCGATTCGACGGTCTCGGAGACCGACGACAGCGAGACGGTCTGCTGTTCGGCCGCCGACGCCGCGCTGGCGGCATCCTCGGCGGTCTCGTCGCTGATGTCGGCAACCTCGTCGACGACGGCGGCGACATCCTCGGCGGAGGTGGCCTGCTGGTCGGTCGCATCGCTGATCTCGTGGACGCTGTCGCTCAGCTCGGTGACGACCTCGGCGATCTCATCGAACCGCCCCAGCGATCGCTCGACGGCGTCGGTGCTCTCGCTGACCCGCTGGCTTGCGGCTTCGACCTCGGCGATCGTCTCGTCGGATTGGGCCTGGATCTCTTCGAGGCGGTCGGCGATCTCGCCGGCGGCATCCTTCGTCTCCTCGGCGAGACTTTTGACCTCCTCGGCGACGACCGCGAACCCATCGCCCTCCTCGCCGGCGCGGGCGGCCTCGATCGAGGCGTTGAGCGCGAGCAGATTCGTCTGTTCGGCGATATCGGTGATCACCGAGACGATCTCGTCGACCTCGTCGATCCGGCTCCCGAGGGCTTCGACGCTGTCGGCGGCGTCGGTGATCTCCACCTCGATCTCATCGAGCTCCGCGATGGTGTCGGTGGCCTCCTCGCGGCCCTCGGTGGCAGCCTCGCTTGCGGTATCGGCCGTCCGGCTGACCTCCTCGGCGGAGGCGGCGATCTCCTCGACGGTCGCCGACAGCGTGTTGACCTCGCTGACAGCAGCCTGGAGCTGCTCGCGCTGTTCATCAGCACCGGCGGCGATTTCGTCGGTCGCGGCGGCGATCTCCTCGCCGGCCCGATCGAGTTCGGTGGTGCTCTCGGCGACCGAGTCGGTCGATCGGGAGACCTCGGCGGCGAAGGCGGCGGTCTCGCCGAGGGACTCCTGGAGGGTTCGCAGGAGCTCGTTGTACCGCTCGATAACCACGGTGTAGGTGCCGTCCTCGTCGTTGACCACGGCCGGGTCGATCGTCGCCGTCAGATCGCCGTCGATGGCGGCGGTCGTCGACTCCTCGAAGGCCTCGACAAGGCGTTCGAGGCGGGCCGATCGGGCTTCGATCTCGGTGGTGTAGGTTTCGAGGTTGTCGGCCATCCGGCTCAGCGACTCGCCGAAGGGGCCGGGGACGGGCTCATCGAGGGCGTCGTCGTCGAACTCCTGTTCGGCCAGCGCGTCGGCCTGCGCGGAGACCGTCGTGAGGTAGGATTGCAGCGCGCTGAACGACCGGGTGAGCTCGCCGACCTCATCGGGTTGGTCGGTGGCGACAGCCTCGGTTTCGACGTGGCCCTCGGCGATCCGGCCGGCGGCGGTTTCGATGTCGGCCAGCGGTTCGATCAGATCCCGTTGGATGATCAGTGCCGTGTTGACAAACGCTGCGGTCGCGCCGGTGAACAACACGGCCTGGATCGCTGTCAGCAGCGTCCCCGATAGCACGAACGGCAGCCCAAAGAGGCCGATGGCAACGCTAAACTGGATCGCCACCGCTGCCAGCATCTTCCGACGGACGGAGTCGGTGATCCGGAGCCAGTCCATTGTCTTCCAGAGGATGGCCTCGTAGCTATCAAGCAGTGACATACTGTGGGGTACATCACGCTAAGATAAGAAAAACGGAGAGCGTTATCACTGCCTGGGAATCGACAGTTCAGGCGAAAACGGTTCGAACGCAACGGATAAGCCGCGTGACCGACCGCGTTACTTGCTGCGGTTGCGATCGCTGTTGACGCTCGGACGGGCGTGTTCGGTGCCCTGACCGCGCGTCTGCATGCCGCGGCCCGAGTCGCCAGCGTTGGTCAGCCCGCGGAACGCGCGACCTTTGTGCTGCTCCTCGCAGATCCAGTTGAGGTCGTCGTCGTTCTCGATGGCCGGGTGGTTGGGGTCGATGAGGATGACCTCGTGCCACTTCTGGGAGCCGTCTTCGCCGACCCAGTAGGAGTTGAGCACCCGGAGGTTGCGGTATTTCCGGGAGGCGCGTTCCTCGGCGATGCGCTGGATCGATTTCCGGCGGCCGATGCGGTTGACGCCCTGCCGTTTCGAGCGGCGGCCGGCTTTGTGTCGCTGCTTGCGCGCGCCGCCCTTGCGGACGGACACGCGGGCGACAACAACGCCCTGTTTGGCTTTGTAGCCCTGTGAGCGGGCCTTATCGAGGCGGGTCGGGCGATCGACGCGTTCGATCGCACCCTGGTTCCGCCACTCTTGTTTGCGCTGCCACTGTAGTTCGGCGAGTTTGCCCTCGTTTGGGCTCTGCCATGCTTCGCGGATGTGTGAGTAGACGCTTCGTGCCATAGTTGTCCTCGGGCGCTTGCGATTCAGTCGGTCAGGCCGACCACATTTCGTCCCGGCGAACCGGGTGCCCACTGGTAGCCCGTAACCGCAGTGAGTTGCCTGTTCTACCTCCGAAGCCCGTTTAACCGCTTCGGACTCGCCGCACCGCGAGACTGAGTCACACGGTCAGGCCTCGCCACCGAAACGCTACTCCGGGCAGTCGCTCTCGCTGACGGTCTGTCGCTCCGAGCCCTGTTGGATCGCGTTCTGCCCGCCGGAGTCGAGATTCACGACGACCGCGCGGCCGCCGTAGCCGTGGGTCTGGTCGTGGCCGCGAACGACGACGCAGGTCACGTCGTCGGGAATCTCGATCGTCTCGCTTCGCTCGAATGGCTGATTGTTCTCGTGGGCGTGCAGGAGATCGCGGCGGCCGAGCTGCGTCCCGTCAAGCGTTTCGACCTGCCACCAGTCGGCATACCCCTCTTCGCCAGCGTCGTCGTGGTGGAGTCCGACAGTGAACGTACTCGCTCCGCCGCTGTCATCGATAGCGACACTCGTAACGTTGGCCTCGCGGAGATCCAACTCGCTGTCGTCGTCAGCGGTTTCCGGTTCGGTGTCGTCGCTTGAACTTTCAGATTCGTTGCCGTCGGTTTGCCCCTCGGATTCGTTCTGCTCGACGCTAAAACAGCCAGCCAGCGTCGTCGACAGGGTGAGCCCGCCGACCGCAAGCACGTCGCGTCGGTTCATACCCGAGGTTCAGCCGCGAGGGTGAAAAAGTCAGGTCTCAGTCAGCACACAACTCCCGAATATACTGCCCGACATGGTCGTCCATCCGTCGCTTATAGCCGTTTTGGCGAGCCAGCCGATCCAACTCGCGGCTGACGTAGGTGCCGTACTGCACCGCTTTCTTGTCCGCGCCCGCGACAGAGTCCGGGAGGCCGACCGTCTCACGAGCAAACCGCCGCAGGGCAACCTTACGCGCGTCGGGCGTCGCCATCAACTTCCCGGGCAGCCGCAACGCGGCGTCGACAACGCGATCCTGGAGGAACGGTGTCACCGGCTCGACGCCAGCGGCCGAGAGCCCACACACGTCGCGTTCCAGTTGGCCGGGCAGCGTCTCGATGGTCTCCCGCACCGCGCCGCGCACGGTGTCGCTGTCGACGCGGTGATCGTCGGCCGGCTCAACGACCTTCGAGTAGCCGCCAAACAGCTCGTCGGCACCCTGGCCGAGCGCGAGGCGGTCGTAGCCGTCGGCCCCGGCCCGCTCGGCGACGGCCAGCAGCGGCAGCGCGATCGTCACATCCATCGGGTTTCTCCGGCCGATCGCGGCGGCAACCCGCGGGACAGCGTCGAGAAGGTCGTCGTGGTTGAGTTCGATGACCGTGAGGTCGTCAGCGCGGTCGATCGCGGCGGCGGCCTCGCGGGCGGCGGCGATGTCGTGACAGCCCTCGAAGCCGACGACGTAGAGCGGCGCGTCCGGGAATCCGCTGGCGACGAGTGTGGAGTCGACACCACCGGAAAAGGCGACGGCAACATCATCTGTGGCCGTAGTTTCGGTGTCGGCGTCGACACCGAGTGCGCCCGTGAGCGCGTCGGTCACAGCCGCCATCGCCGCGTCGCTGTCGGCGGCCGGTGGCTCCGGCAGCGTGAGTACCGCCTCGTCGCCGTCGGCGGTGCGGACGCTGCCGGGTGGGACGACGACCGGCTCGTCGAGATCGCCGGGGGTGAACGCCCACGCGCCGTCGGCGGTCGGATCGTCGGCGTCGGACTCGCTGTAAACTGGCTGGCGACCCAGTACGTCGCGGACAAGGCGATCGTCGAGTCGGCCGCCGAAGCCGCCCATCGCCGCGGGGCCGCGCTCGCTTGCGCCGGGCAGCGGGTCGGCGTTGTCGAGCGCGGCGCGGACAACATCGGAGTCGGCACCGCGGAGCGGCGGCTGTGGTGGCTGGCTCATCGGAAAAACTCGCGGATCGCCCGCTGGGCGCGGCGTTTCGCGCCGCCGCCGAACTGCCGGAGGCTGACGTGCCACGGCGTTCGATGGCCGATAACGCTCGTGCGACCCCCGCGGATCGCATCGAGAATTGCGTCGGCGGTCGGCTCGTCGGCGTCGACCTCGGTGACCGCTTGGCCCACGAGTTCGGAGATGTGGGCGTCGCTGCCGGCGGTCATCGGGCGGTCGTGTTCGAGGGCGAACTGTTCGGCCTGGCGGTTCGCCCGGCCGGTAAACAGCCGGGAGTTGTAGACCTCGATGGCGTCGGCCGCGGCGAGCTGGTCGTCGGTGATATGTGGCGCGACGCCGTGGCGGGATTTCTGGAACGGATGGGGGACGACAGCGATCCCGCCTTGGGCGTGGATGCGGTCGAGCGTCTCGTCGTAGGAGAGTCCCGGCGGGACGATCTCGTCGATACCCAACGCGAGGATGTGGCCGACCGCGCTGGTGACCTCCATGCCGACGATGCCGACAAGGCCGTAGTCGGGCGCGCTCACGGCGGCCTCGATGCTGGCGTCGATCTCGTCGTGGTCGGTGATCGCAAGCGCGTCGAGCCCGACAGCCGCGGCCTGTTCGAGCAACAGATCGACGGGGTCGCGGCCGTCATGGGAGCGTTCCGAGTGGGCATGGAGCTCGACGCGAAACACATCGCTTCCTTCGTGGCAACGCTAATAACTCCCCCCGTTTGCGATGCGGTCGGGGGGAGCGATCGGCTTAGCTGCTCGATCGCATGCTCGGGATGATCAACAGAGCGGCGATCACGGTCGCAAGAACGACCGCACCGCCGTAGGCGACCGGCAGCGGGTTGCCAACCTCGATCCCGTGGCGGATCTCCGAGATGACGAACCCAGTTCCGGCGAGTGCCAACAGGAGCCCTGCACCGCCCCATTTGATCGTTGCGTTCATACCCATGGCTGATTCCGTCGGCCTACAAGGAGGTGTCGGATTCCGGCGATCATCCGGGTCGACGCCGAGACCAGCCGGCGACAGGCGACCGGACGCAACGCATATGCCGCCGTCGCTCCTATAGGGCGGTATGACCTTCCAACCCGACAGCGAGCTGGACACCGAGGCCGTTCAAGAGCGCGTCGACGAGGCGATCGAGACCAACGATGTGGTGTTGTTCATGAAGGGCAATCAGCTGATGCCGCAGTGTGGCTACTCGGCGAACGCCCTCGAACTGATCGGGAAACACGTCGAGGAGTTCGAGACCGTCGACGTGCTGCCGGCTCTCGACGAGTTCCGTGAGGCACTGTCGAGTCACAGCGACTGGGAGACGATCCCTCAGACGTTCGTCGACGGCGAGTTCGTCGGCGGCAGCGACATCCTCACCGAACTCGACGAGCGCGGCGAGCTTGAAACGACGCTGACGACCTGACGCCACAGGAGGTCGCTGGCGACACCGCCCACAGCCATCGGTCGCGGGCGGACACGAAAGGATAGCCCATATACCAGTGGGGGCCCTACAGCCGGTAGGTATCGGCACCCACGTCGACGACACCACCATCCAACATCATGACAGGCCGCGTATTCCGTCTCCACTCGACGCTTGAATTGCCGCTCGAAGACCTAGAGGAGTATCTGGACGATCCAGCACTCCCCGACGAGATCGACGAGGTGACACTCACACGACGCAACAACACCTTGATCATCAACGCCGAGGCCAGCGATGAGAGCCTCAGCAAATACACCCCGACAGCCCAGCTCAAGGCCAGCGTGACCGAAACGCGGGTCTACGAGGAGGAGCCACCCCGTGCTGGCGGACCAAGCTGGGGCGACGAGGAAGAAGAGGAGATCCCCTCGGAGCTCGTCGAGTTCGCCTGCTTCAAGGGCGATCGTGAGACCGTCCTCCAGAATACCGCCGTCCAGTACGGCATGTTTCAGGTGCTCAAGGAGATCGCCATGCTCTCCGAAAAGGGGACGCTGACAGCCATCTCCGAACACGACGGCGAGCTCGAAGCAACACGGATCGTCGAGGGCGAACAGCGGCCCGCAACCGTCGAGGTCGTCGAAAACCCACAGAACAGTGCCGGGAAAAACGGTGTCGACTGGCGCGACAACGAGTTTATCGACGAGTAACGCGCGCCGCGAGTGTTTTTGTGAGTGTCGGTCGGACGCGCGACAAGCGTTAATCAGCCGCAGAATCGCCGGTGGTGGCGGGATCCGCGGTCGGTTCGGCAACGCCATCGACAGCCGCGGTCTCGGGGACGGTCGCAACTGTTGTGATCGCCTTCGGGCTGCCGGGGCTGGCCTGCTGGATGTGATGTTCGAAATCGGTGTAGCCGGCAGCCTCGAACATGCGGTCGGCCTCGTTTTCGTCGTAAAACAGCATGATCGCATCGGCGAGCTTCTGCATCACGACCGAGTTTGGATAGTCAGGACCGACGACGAGCACGCGGCCGCCGGGCTTGGTGACCCGGCGGAACTCTTCGAGGGCGTCGATCGGGTTTGGCCAGTACTCGATCGAGCCTGACGACCAGAGGTGATCGAACGTGTCGTCGGCAAACGGGAGGCGTTCGGCGTCGCCGCGGTGGAATTTCACGCGGTCGTGCTTGCCGAACTTGCCGAAGGCTTTCTCCATCTGATGGATCGACTGGTCGAGACAGTACACGTTGTCAGTGTGTTGGAGCAACCCTTCGGTGGCGAAGCCGGTGCCTGAGCCCACGTCGAGGACGCGGTCGTCGGGCTGGATGTCGAGCCACGCGATGGCCTCATCGCGCATCTCGTCGTTCCAGATGAAGGGGTTGATCGTGTCGTAAACCTTCGAGAGATATTTGTAGAACAGGCGCGCGCGGGCCTTGTTCTCAAGGATTCCCATGTCATTACACCCTATGGGCGGCGCAACAATAACGGTAGGGATTTGCCGGACAACACAGGCCGCATCAGTCGGGCGGCTGCGACGAATCAGGCGTCGAGTGGCTGCCACGAATCAGGCGTCGGGTGGCTGCCACGAATCAGGCGTCGGGTGGCTGCCACGAATCAAGAAAAGTGACCGGCGGCAGGTCAGCTTGCGAGGGGACACACTCGATCACCGTCTCAACGCGCACAACGAGGTCGTCGACACCGAGAGTATCATCACTGTAGTAGAGGATCGGAACGGCTCCGGTATGCTTGGGACGCAGAAAATCATCGTCGTGGGTGAGCACGGCATACCCCTGTGCAGCCGCGTAGTCGATGATCTCCTGATCGGAAACACCGGGGTCGAGTGCAGTGGTGATATGAGTGGCATCACGACCCTCGTCACTGAGACTGGCGGCGACACGGGGACTGGTATTTTCGTCGACAAGGATCCGATACGTCATTCCTCTGTAGCAGATTGCAGATCAGCCAGTGAGGTGGCTGTATCGTCGACCGCAGCCTCTCGCTCACGGCGGGTCTGTGCAGCCGCGGCCATCTCCTCGGGGTGGGTGTGGTAGTACTGCAGTGCGGCATACACATCCGCGGGATCAAGATCGAATTCGTCTGCGACATCGGCGGCCGATCGGCCTGCGTCCTCGACGAGGCCTTGGAGTCGACTGACGGTCACGCGTCGACCCTCCAGATGCGGCTCGTCGTGAAGCTCGGTCACAACGCGGCGCGCCGTCTGTGACATACTTGTTGATTACGCGTGATTCGGTAAAACGGTATTGCCGAGGAAAGCGAACGTGAGACGGAACGAGAGCGAACGTGAGATGGAACAAGAACAAGAGTGAGACACAAGAAGAGCGAGAGACCGCGAACAGCTCTGCCACCAGAACCAACAGGATCCAGACCCATCGACCCGCCGAGACGTTCCGCAAACACCTTATATGCAGCTACTGCAATTCCGGATGATTAGTGAGCATGCCGAGACAAGAGGTTCTCAACGAGATCAAGGCGGCCGAGGACGACGCCGAGGAGATCGTTGCCGAGGCGGAAGCCGACGCCGAGGAGCGCATCGCCGAGGCCCGATCCGAAGCCGACGAGATCCGCACGACGGCCGAGGAGGAGGCCGAACAGGACGCGGCCGACCGACTGGAGGCGGCCCACGAAGAGATCGACACCCGCCGTGAGGAAATCCTCGAAGAGGGCGAAAACGCCCGGGAGGAGCTCGTCGAGGAGGCCCAAGACCGGATCGACGAGGCCGTCGAGCTCGCCATCGACCGCTTCGAGGAGGCCGTGAATGCTCAGACCTGAGCGGATGAGCAAGGTCTCGGTGACGGGATCAAAACGCGTCATCGACGATGTCATCGAGGCTGTCCACACGCTGAACCTGCTGGATCTGTCGGACTACGACGGCTCCTGGGAGGGGTTCGAGGGCGGCCGCTCGCTGGAAAGCGCGGAGGAAACCAACGAGCAGCTCGTCACCGTTCGGGCACTTGAAAACACCCTCGGGATCGAGGACGACGACGCCGGCCAGACCCGGATCGTCGACCGCGAGGAGCTCAACGCCGAGCTGCCGGAGCTCCGGGATCGCATCAACGATCTCGACGACCAGCGCGGCGAACTCGAAACCCGGATCCGCGAGATCGACGAGAAGATCGAGGCGGTCGAACCCTTTGCTGAACTTGGCCTCGACCTCGATCTGCTGAGCGGCTACGACTCGCTGGCCGTCCTCGTCGGCGAGGGCGACCGCGACGCCGTCGCCGCGGAGCTCGACGACGAGGAGACGATTCAGCGGTTCGAGATCTTCTCGGGCGGCAACACGCAGGCGATCTTCGCCCAGCCCGCAGAAGACCACGACGCCGCAAGCGAACTCATCGCCGACGCGCTCGTCGGCGTCGAGTTTACCACGCTCTCGGTGCCTGACGCCGAGGATTCACCCGAACAGTACGTCGCCGACCTCGAAAGCGAAAAGGAGACGCTGGAAGCGGAACTCGGCGAGGTCGAAGCCGAGTTGGAGACGGTCAAAGCCGAATCCGCGGGCTTCCTGCTCGCGGCTGAGGAGTACCTGACCATCGAGGCCCAAAAGAAGGAAGCCCCGCTCTCGTTTGCGACGACGAAAAACGCCTTCGTCGCCGAGGGCTGGATTCCGACCGCCCGCTACGACGAGCTGGCGGCGACGCTCGACGACGATGTCGACGGCCCGGTCGATGTCGACGAGATCGAGCGCGCGCAGTTCAAATCCAACGGCCAAGCCCACGTCGAGGATCACGGCGACGGGGGCAACGCTGGGACGGCTGCTGACGCCGAGACCGCGGCCGACGCCGAGGCCGCCACCGACGGCGGCGAGGTCGTCGCCGACGGAAGCGGCTCGGTGACGATGGCCGACGACGGGCCGCCGGTCGTCCAGGGCAACCCCAGCGCGTCGAAACCGTTCCAGGTGCTGATCGAGGCGTTCTCGCGGCCGAAATACTCGGAGTTCGATCCGACCGTGCTGGTCTTTCTGACGTTCCCGGCCATGTTCGGCTTCATGATCGGCGACGTTGGCTACGGGGCGTTGTACATGCTCATCGGCTACGTGCTCTACACCCGCTTCGACTCCTCGGGGTTCAAGAGCCTCGGCGGCGTCGCGCTGTGGGCCGGCGGCTTTACGGCCATCTTTGGCGTCCTCTACGACGAGGTCTTCGGGCTGCATCCGTTCGCCCAGCCGATGCCGGAGTATCTCGGCTTAGGCTTCCTCACCCTGCATAAGGGCCTGAAGCCGTACTACGCCGAGTGGGCACTCGCGTGGTTCTTCGTGAGCATCCTCGTCGGCGTTCTCCACCTCAACATGGGGTACATCCTCTCGTTCATCGAGGACTACAACCTCCACGGCCTGAAGGAGGCAGTCCTTGAGAGCGGCTCGTGGCTGCTCATGCTCAACGGCGTCTGGGCGTTTATCCTCAGCGACCTGTTTAGAGCCCAGAAGCCGGATTTCATGTTCACCGTCTTCAACGAGGGCTCCGACGCCGCGGTCGCGCTGGGCTTCAACGGGTTCGGCGAGACCGTCGGCATCGTCGGCGGTGTCGCGTTCCTCGTCGGCAGCGTGTTGTTGGGGCTCGGCGAGCCGATGGAGATCCCCGAGGTGCTCAACCCGCTGGTCAACGCGCTGTCGTACACACGGCTGGCTGCGGTACTGCTCGCCAAGGCCGGCACCGCCTTCGCGGTCAACCTCATTGTCTTTGGGGCCTACTTCAACGGCGGCAACTTCCACTTCATCTTCACCGGTAGCGAGCTCAGCCAGCTTCAGGCTGAGGGCGCGGACATCATGTTCGCCGGGTTGACGACGAGTGGAACGACAGGCCTGATCGCCGGCGCGCTCGTGTTGCTCGTCGGCCACACGGTCGTCCTCGCACTCGGTGTGACGAGTGCCGGGCTACAGGCTGTCCGTCTTGAGTACGTCGAGTTCTTCGGGAAGTTCTACGAGGGTGGCGGTCGGCAGTACACCCCGTTCGGCTACAAGCGAACACACACCACAACCGACGAGAGCAGCTCGTAGGGTTCGCGGTTCGCTGCGTCCTTTTTTGCGGTCGGTGGCTACCCACAGAGACACCCGTTTGCGTCGGGGCGAGCTGTCTGTTCTACCAGCATACATCGACGAGGCGTGTTCGATCGAACCATCCTGAAACAGGGGATGCTTCTGAGACCTGATAACCGGTAACATACCGTCTGACTGTTGTAACTATCGGGTTTGGGAAGCTTTATGAACTGCCTGGGAGCAATACCAATTGTTCGGCTACTAAGCCAACGTTAGCGGACACGAGACACAATACATGAGCTTGGAACTTGCCACAGAAGCTAGTAACGTTGTACTGCAGAGTGGAGCAGCAGGCGGCCCGGCACTCGGCCCGGCCGCAGCGAGCGCGATCGCCGTCGGCCTCGCGGCCTTCGGTGCCGGCTACTCCCAGCGCGGGATCGGCGCGGCCGCCGTCGGCGCGATGGCCGAAGACGAGAGCCTCTTCGGGAAAGGCCTGATCCTGACGGTGCTTCCTGAAACGCTCATTATCCTTGCACTCATCGTTGTGGTTCTGATCGGGCTGTAAGGATCCCCGGGCTAACAATGAGTTTGGAACACGTCGTCGACGACATCAAAGACGAAGCCCGCGCGCGTGCAGAGGAGATCCGTGCCGAGGCCGAGGACGACGCTGAGGCCATCATCGCTGAGGCCGAAGCCGACGCCGAGGAGATCAAAGAAGAGCGCGCCGCCGAGGTCGAAGCCCAGATCGACCAGGAGCGCGAACAGGCGGTGTCGAGTGCGAACCTCGAAGCCAAACAGCAGCGGCTCGAAGCCCGGCGTGACGTGCTCGCCGATGTCCGCGAGGATGTCGAAGCCGCGCTGGCCGAGCTGTCGGGTGACCGCCGCGAATCCCTCACCCAGAGCCTCATCGATGAGGCAGCGACGGAGTTCGACGACGACGCGACCGTCAGCGTCTACGGCCGGAGCGACGATCAGGAGCTCATCGAGGAGATCCTGACAGAGTACGACGGGTTCAGCTTCGCCGGCGACCGCGACTGTCTCGGCGGCGTTGTCGTCGAAAGCGAGACCTCCCGCGTTCGGGTGAACAACACCTTCGACTCGGTTCTCGACACCGTCTGGGACGAGAACCTGAAGGAACTCTCAGCACACCTCTTCGAGCAATGAGCACGCCCGGCATGAACGCATCGTCCGGCTCGCCCGGCGGCTCGAACCCCGAGTACGTCACCGCCCGGGTGCGGGCCCGCCGCGGTGTGCTGTTCGACGACGACGAGTACAGCAAGCTCGTCCGGATGGGCCCCGCGGAGATCGCCCGCTACATGGAGGAATCCGAGTACGAACGCGAGATCAACGAGCTCGGGAGCCGCCACAGTGGGGTCGACCTCATCGAGTACTCGCTGAACCGCAATCTGGCGCGACACTTCGACGCGCTGTTGGGGTTCGCCGAGGGCCAACTGTACGATCTCATCGCCCGCTACCTGCGAAAGTTCGACGCCTGGAACGTCAAGACGGTGCTGCGCGGCGTCTACACCGACGCCGACAGCGAGGCCATCGAGACCGATATGATCCGCGCCGGCGAGTTCGACGACGCGCTGATCACCCGCCTGCTTGAGGCCGGCACCGTCGAAGATGTCGTCTCCCTCCTCGATGGCACGATCTTCGGCGACGGGCTCGAAGCCGCCTTCGAGGACTTCCAGGAGACCGACACGCTGGTGCCGCTGGAGAACGCCGTCGATCGCGCGTTCTACGAACAGCTGCTCAGCGATCTGCCCAGCGGGGAGGCCGTCGGCCTCTACCGGGAGTTCCTCGAAGCCGAGATCGACTTCCGGAACGTCCGCAACGCGCTGCGGCTCGCCCGCAGCGGCGCGGACATCGATCCTGGCGCGTACTTCATCGACGGCGGGCGGCTGTTTTCGGCCAGCGAGATGACGACACTAGTCGAAAACACCGACGAGCTCGTCACCCGGATCAGAGAGAGCCGGTACGGCAAGAAGCTCTCGGAACCGCTCGACGAGCTTGAGGCCGCAGACAGCCTCATCGACTTCGAGCGCGCCTTAGAGGGAGTATTGCTGCGATACTCCAAACAGCTCGGCAACGTCCATCCGCTGTCGATCTGTCCGGTCGTGGCCTACATCTTGATGAAGGAGCGGGAAGTAACCAACATCCGTGCCATCGCTCGCGGCCGCGAGGCCGGGCTGAGCGAGACGGCCATCGAACAGGAGTTGGTGATCCTATGAGCCAGGAGATCGCGGTCATCGGCAGCCCGGATTTCACGACCGGGTTCCGGCTGGCCGGCGTCCGGACGTTCGAAAACGTCCCCGACGACGAGAAGGACGACGCGCTTGACGACGCCGTCGAGCGCGTCCTTGACGACGAGGATGTCGGCATCATCGTCATGTACGACGACGATCTCGATCATCTGTCCCGCGGGACGCGGAAATCCGTCGAAACCAGCGTCGAGCCCACGCTTGTCACCCTCGGTGGCGGCGCGGGCAGCGGCGACCTTCGCGGACAGATCAAACGCGCCATCGGCATCGATCTGATGGAGGAAGACGACTAACTATGAGTCAAGCAACCCAACAGGACGCCGAAACCGGCGTCATCGAAAGCGTCAGTGGGCCGGTTGTCACCGCCCGCGATCTCGACGCCCGGATGAACGACGTCGTCTATGTCGGCGACGAAGGGCTGATGGGCGAGGTTATCGAGATCGAGGGCGATATCACGACCATCCAGGTGTACGAGGAGACCTCCGGGGTCGGCCCGGGCGAACCCGTCGAGAACACGGGCGAGCCGCTGTCGGTCGATCTCGGCCCTGGCATGCTGGATGCCATCTACGACGGCACCCAACGCCCGCTCGACGTGCTGGAAGAGAAGATGAACAGTGCGTTCCTCGACCGTGGGGTCGACGCCCCCGGCATCGACCTCGAAAAGGAGTGGGAGTTCCAGCCCGAGGTCGAGGAGGGCGACGAGGTATCCGCCGGCGACGTGGTCGGCATCGTCGAGGAGACGGTTACCATCGACCACAAGGTCATGGTGCCGCCGGACTCCGAGGGTGGCGAGGTCGTCAGCGTCGAATCCGGCGACTACACCGTCGAAGACACGGTCGTCGAACTCGACAACGGCGAGGAGATCACGATGCACCAGGAGTGGCCGGTGCGGACGCCACGCCCGGCCGTCGAGAAGAAGACACCGACAAAACCGCTCATCTCAGGGCAGCGCGTCCTTGACGGGCTGTTCCCGATAGCCAAAGGCGGGACTGCGGCGATCCCGGGGCCATTCGGCTCAGGGAAAACTGTCACCCAGCACCAACTCGCCAAGTGGGCCGACGCCGACATCGTCGTCTACGTCGGCTGTGGCGAGCGCGGCAACGAGATGACCGAGGTCATCGAGGACTTCCCGGAACTGGACGACCCCAAGACCGGGAACCCGCTGATGGCCCGAACTTGCCTCATCGCCAACACGTCGAACATGCCCGTCGCAGCACGCGAATCCTGCATCTACACGGGCATTACCATCGCGGAGTTCTTCCGCGACATGGGGTACGACGTGGCACTGATGGCCGACTCCACCTCGCGGTGGGCCGAGGCCATGCGGGAGATCTCCTCCCGACTTGAGGAGATGCCCGGCGAGGAGGGCTACCCGGCCTACCTCTCGGCACGGCTCAGCCAGTTCTACGAGCGAGCCGGCTTCTTCGAGAACACCAACGGGACGACCGGCTCGGTGTCGGTCATCGGTGCCGTGTCGCCTCCCGGCGGTGACTTCTCCGAACCAGTGACGCAGAACACGCTGCGAATTGTCAAGACGTTCTGGGCGCTCGACGCGGATCTCGCCGAACGCCGGCACTTCCCGTCGATCAACTGGAACGAGTCCTACTCGCTGTATCGGGATCAACTCGATCCATGGTTCGAGGAGAACGTCACCGAGGACTGGTCGGAGATCCGCCAGTGGGCGATCGACGTACTCGACGAGGAGAGCGAGCTCCAGGAGATCGTTCAGCTCGTCGGCAAGGACGCCCTGCCGGAGGATCAGCAGCTGACGCTGGAGATCGCCCGCTACCTGCGGGAGGCCTACCTTCAGCAGAACGCGTTCCACCCGACGGATACGTTCTGTCCGCCGGAGAAGACCCACCTCATCCTGACGACGATCAAGACGTACAACGACGAAGCCTTCGAGGCCCTCGACGCCGGCGTGCCGGTCGAGGATCTCGTCTCGCTTGACTCCACGCCGCGGATCAACCGGATCGGCGTCCAGGAGGATTATGAGGAGTTCATCGAGGAACTCAAGGAAGATATCACCGAGGAACTGCGGGGGATGTACTAATGAAAGAGTACCAAACCATCAACGAGATCAGCGGACCGCTCGTCTACGCCGAGGTTGACGAGCCGATCGGCTACGACGAGATCGTCGAGATCGAAACCGAGGACGGCCGGACGCTACGGGGCCAGGTTCTGGAATCCAGCGACGGCCTCGTGGCGATTCAGGTCTTCGAGGGCACCAGCGGGATCGACCGTGATGCCTCCGTCCGGTTCCTCGGCGAGACGCTGAAGATGCCCGTCACCGAGGATCTGCTCGGCCGGGTCATGGACGGCACGGGTCAGCCGATCGACGGCGGCCCAGAGATCGTGCCCGAGTCCCGCGAGGACATCATCGGCGCGGCGATCAATCCCTACTCCCGGGAGTACCCCGAGGAGTTCATCCAGACGGGTGTTTCGGCCATCGACGGCATGAACACCCTTGTTCGGGGCCAGAAGCTCCCGATCTTCTCCGCCTCTGGGCTGCCGCACAACGATCTGGCACTCCAGATCGCCCGGCAGGCCAGCGTACCTGAGGAGGAAGAAGAGGGCGACGAGGGCAGCGAGTTCGCCGTGATCTTCGGCGCGATGGGCATCACGCAGGAGGAGGCCAACGAGTTCATGGACGACTTCGAGCGCACCGGCGCGCTGGAACGCTCGGTGGTCTTTGCGAACCTCGCGGACGACCCCGCCGTCGAGCGGACGGTCACGCCGCGCCTCGCCCTGACGACCGCCGAATATCTCGCCTTCGAGAAGGATTACCACGTCCTTGTCATCCTCACAGACATGACGAACTACTGTGAGGCACTGCGAGAGATCGGTGCGGCCCGCGAAGAGGTGCCGGGCCGGCGTGGCTACCCCGGCTACATGTACACCGATCTGGCGACGCTCTACGAGCGCGCCGGTCGGATTCAGGGCCGTGAGGGCTCTGTCACCCAGATCCCGATCCTCACGATGCCCGGCGACGACGACACCCACCCGATCCCCGATCTGACGGGGTACATCACGGAGGGCCAGATCTACGTCGACCGCGACCTCAACAGCCAGGGCGTCCAGCCGCCCGTGAACGTCCTGCCCAGCCTCTCGCGGCTGATGGACGACGGGATCGGCGAGGGGCTGACCCGTGAGGATCACGGCGATGTCGCCAACCAGATGTACGCCGCCTACGCGGAGGGTGAGAACCTGCGCGACCTAGTCAACATTGTCGGCCGCGAAGCACTCAGCGACCGGGATAACAAGTATCTCGACTTCGCTGACGACTTCGAGACCGACTTCATCGACCAAGGGTTCGACACCAACCGCGAGCTTGAGGACACCCTCGATCTTGGCTGGGATCTGCTCAGCCAGCTGCCGAAAGAGGAGCTCAACCGGATCGACGAGGAGTTCATCGAGACCTACTACGTCGACGACGAGGGCGAGGAAGTCGAAGCGACCGCCGACTAACGCACTGTCTTCTCTTTCCTACTGTTTCGGTTCGCTACAGCACGCTTCAGGCAGCGGTGCGTGCGTCGAGATAGTTGTTGACGAGCAGCGGCGCGATAACGCCAACCCCCAGCAGGCTGGCAAACGGGAGCCAACCGGGCAGCGTGGTTGCAGTGTCGATGCCGACCGCGGCTGTTACGGCGACGGCGATGAAGCCAAGAATGACGATGTTCTCTCTGGAGGGCATGGCTGTCGCTGGCGGCTGTGACAGCAAAATGGTACTGGTGGCTAAAATAGCGATATTCAGAGACGAGCAGGCAAAGAGGTGGATCGGCCGGCCGGTCAACCGAATTCCTGGCGGACTGAAAGGGCGAGACGCTCTCGGCGAACCCCGGCGACGTAAGCACCACAGCGAACGGAGTGAGCGAGGAGCGCAACGAGCCGCGGGAGTCGAGAGCGGCGAGGGCTTTCTACATCTAAGACTCTTACTCGACTGCTCATTTGAATACTACCGCTAAAATACGGGCTTATTCCACGTCGATCTCGTGGCCGCCGGGCGCGTCGGGATCGAGTTTCGGCAGCGTGACCGTCAGCACGCCGTTGGTGTAGCTCGCCGTCGCCGACGCGGCGTCGACCGCCTCGGGAAGCGGCACCCGCCGGCTGACCGACTGGTGGCTGCGTTCCTTACGGTGGTAGTGGGCGTCATCGTCGACGGTTTCGGTTTCGGCCTCCGCGCTGAGCGTGACCGAATCCTCGTCGGCTCGGAGGTCGATATCCTCCTCGGCGAAGCCGGGAAGATCAGCGGTGACGACGATCTCCTCGCCGGTGTCGGCCACGTCGACGCTGATCTCCGAGAGGACACTGCCGCCCTCAAAGGTCTGGCTCAGCTCGCCGAACTGGTCGTTCATGCGCTCGATCAGCTCGTCAAGCTCCTCGAAGGGGTTTGGTTTCTCAGGCATATCCGATACTTGGTCGTCTGGCGGTTTGAAGTTTTTCGTCGTTTTTATCGGGACAAAAGTCTGACTGCCGGCAGCTCAGTACAGCACGTGTTTCGTATCGTAGGAACCGAGGTTGCGAACCCAGCCCTCCGAGGCTAACTCCTCGATCTCATCGAGGGCGTCCTGCACCCGGCTCTCGTAGACACCGGCCTCGATGTCGAAATGGAAGAGGTAGTCGCCGAGTCGCGCGCCGCTGGGGCGGGATTCGACCCGCGAGAGGTTGATATCGCGGTCGGCGAACGCCTCCAGCAGTTCCAACAGCAGACCGGGGTAGTTGACGTTCGGGTAGACGATCAGCGAGGTTTTGCCACCGGCGTCGGTTCGCTCGTCAGCGGGCGCGATGACGAAGAACCGCGTCGCGTTCGAATCCTGATCCTGAATGTCCTCGGCGAGAATCTGGAGTTCGGCCCCGTTGGTCGCGTTATCGGGGTGGCCGATGCCAGCGATAGACGCGTTCTCGCGGGCTGATTGGACGCCGCGGGCGGTGCTGGCGACGGCCTCCTGTATGGCGTCAGGGTAGTGTTCTTCGAGGTAGCTGCGACACTGCGCAAGTGCTTGGGCGTGGCTGGCGATCGTGTCGAAGGACTCGCCTTGGGCGAGCAACGCGTGGCGGATCGGCGTGACGATCTCGCTGGTGACACACACCTCGTAGTTCGCCAAGGCGTCCAGCGTTTCGGTGACGCTGCCCTCGATGCTGTTCTCGATGGGGACGACGCCGCGTTCGAAGTCGCCGCTGGCGACGGCTTCGATAATGGCGGTCACCGACTCCCGGAAGGATACGTCGTCGGCAACGGCGCGAGCGGCACGGTGTGAGTAGGTTCCGGTCGGACCGAGCGTCACTGCGTTCATTGGCGGCGTTTCGGCAAGCCGGCTGAAAAACGCGTCGGGAAGCGCGTGGGTTGGATTAGCGGACTTCGCTCGGTAGCGTCGCGCCGTGATCGACCAGCTCTGCATCAAACGAGACGAGCATCGCATCGTTCGCCTCAGCAACCGCAAGCACAAGCGCGTCCATCGGATACAACAGCGTCTCAGACTGGAGTCGATTCGCTGCCATCACCTCCGAGGCGTCGGGAAACAGTACGGTCGTCCGTGATGTGATCCGGCTCTCTATTTGATCGATCCGGTCGCGCTCGAAGCCTTTCTTTTTCGAAAGGACAGTTCGAAGTTCCATTAGATTCAGCAACGAGACGTACGTTTCGTCAGCTTGGTTGAGCAACTCGACCGCGATGTCCGAGTGCTCGGTGTCTCGTGTAACTGCTGCGACGAGAACGTTTGTATCGAGCAGTAGCGTCATATCCGTTTACGAACGTCACGTACCGCGTCCACAGCATCGACCTCAACATCGACAGCAAGCTCCGAGAGGGCATCACCGAGCGGGACGGTTTCGTCGTCCTCGGGATCAGATTCCGTGAACTCCTTGAGATCGTCCGTCGTGAGGCTCATACTGGCTACTATGGTTACTGTTCGAAAAAGCCTGCTGGTGGTCTGAGGGTACCAGCAACTTCGCAACTCAGAACCGCGATTCGAGTTCGTCCCGCAGGTCGTCGACATCCAGCCCCTTCATCGCAAACAACACCAGCAGGTGGTAGACGAAATCAGCCGACTCATACTGGAGGTCGTCAAGATCGTCATCTTTCGCCGCGAGGATCACCTCGGTTGCCTCCTCGCCGAGTTTTTCGAGTACCTCGTTTTCGCCCTTCTCGTGGGTGAACAGCGACGCAGTGTAAGAGTCCTCCGGCAGTTCATCCTGTCGCTGTTTGATCGTTGCAAACAACGAATCAAGAACGGCCTCGCTGTCGGCGTCGTCGACCCCGTCGGAGGCGGCCGCGTCGTCGCTCATTGACTGACCTCCGGGGTATCGGCATCGGCCGGCTGGTCGGCGGCCGCCGGCTGATCGTCGAACAGCGCGAGTTCGTGCAGCCGGCTGTCCTCGGTCAGTTCGGGATGGAACGAGGTGGCGACGACCGAGCCCTGGCGGACAGCGACTGGGCTGCCCTCCCAGTCGGCGAGTACCTCCACATCCTCGCCAACAGATTCGACTAGCGGCGCGCGAATGAACACCGCCGGAAACGGCTCATCAAGTCCGTCGATGTCGAGTGGAGCCTCGAAGCTATCCTTCTGGCGGCCGAAGGCGTTGCGATCGACCGTGATATCCAAAATGTCGAGCGACTGGACGCGCTCGTCCTGTGGGTCGCGGGCGGCGACAATCAGTCCGGCACAGGTCGCTAAGATCGGCTTGCCGCTATCGACGTGGGCGTGGGTCTCCTCGTCGATACCCTCATCAGCAAGCAGCCGCGAGATCGTCGTCGACTCCCCGCCGGGCATGAGCAACACGTCGCAGTCGTCGACAAGGCCGGCCTCACGGATCGGTGTAATCTCGGTGTCGACGCCGCGGGCAGCGGCGACACGCCGGATCGCGGCAGCGTGTTCACTCACATCGCCCTGGACAGCAATCACGCCAACATGCATACCGATAGCTGGCGCGCTGGAGACAAAAGCTACCGGATCGATCAGGCGATCGTCAGCGTCAGCACCTGCACGAAGACGCCAAAGAGGATACAGAACGCCATCACGGTTTTCGGATCGATACGGATCGCGTTGCGATCCTCGGAGTCGAAGTACCGCACCAACCCGGCACTGGACATCAGTCCGCCGGAGTTCCCACTGGAAGCCATGGCTGTTTGTCCCCGCTTGGGCGACCTAAGCGTTTCGGCTTCCAGCAGAACGGCCGCCGGCCGCCAACAACGGGGTGGAAACCCTTATGACCGCGTCGGCGCAACGATCGGCCGCACGATGACTGTTCGACTGACAGACTTTTACGCCGACTGGTGTGGCCCGTGTAAGACGCAGGATCCGATCCTTGAGGAGCTGGAGGCCGACTACGAGGACGTGGAGTTCGCCAAGGTCGACGTCGACGAGGAACAGGAGGTCGCCAACGAGTACCAGGTGCGATCGCTGCCGACGCTCGTCATCGAAAACGACGACGGCATCGTCGAGCGGTTCGTCGGTGTCACCCAGCGCGGCGATCTCGAAGACGCCCTGCAGGACGCCGGCGCCTAACGCGGTCGATCGCAGGGCTGTTCTCGGAACTGTTAAACAGCGACCCCCACAAAGAGCGCGTATGCCAACCAACGACGTCGCCGCCAGCCGAACGCTCAACAAACAGATCTGCATGCGGTGTAACGCGCGCAACGCGCCGGACGCCGACAGCTGCCGGAAATGTGGCTACTCGCGGCTCCGCCCGAAAGCCAAAGAGCGACGCGCAGCCTGATTCTGTCGGTTGGTTTTTCAGCAGTCTCACAGCCCCGAGCGACAGCCACGTCGCCGGCGACAGCGATAGCCACAGCATCAACGACGCAGGTGAGCGACCCCGCCGAATCGACTACTCGTCGGGGTATTTCGGCTCGCGTCGCTCGGCGCGCTCACGGGCGCGTTCGATGACGGTTCGCACGTCGTCGCCGGCGGGATCGGCGTGGAACGGATCGCCGTGGCCGGCGTACATCGCCGACACCGAATCCGGCAGCCGCGCAAGGATCCGTTTGAGGCTCTCGATCAGTTGCTCGCGTGACTGTCCACGGCGGTCGGTGCGGCCGAAGCTGCCGTCGTCGAACGCGCCGTCGTTGTAGACGACCACGTCGCCGCTGAACAGGGCCTCATCGCTCACAAAGGAGAGGTGGTCGCTGGCGTGGCCGGGCGTGTAGATCGCTTCGAACTCGTCATCGCCGATGGTTACCGTGTCACCGTCGTCGATGGCAGCGGTGCGGCGTGGATGCTCCGCGTATGTATAGAGGTCGGCGTCAAATCGATCCAAGACGGCGTCGAGTTCGCCGACGTGATCGCCGTGTTGGTGGGTGAGAACGACCCGATCGAGGTCGTCGACGTGGTCGGCGATCACGTCGGCAACACCGGGCATCGTACCCGCGTCGACGAGCGTCGGGGTCGCGCCGTCGACGAGGTAGGCGTTGCAGGTGAAGACATCCGCGCCGTCGGTGACGACAATCGGCTCCATACGGGGGCAACGTGGTCGATCAGCAAAAGTCCCCGGCGTCGGCGTGGTACTGACAATCAGCCTGCATGGGGATTTTTCACTCCGGGAACCATATGATACCACGTATGGGATTCGGAAGCTACGATGAGTCTGAACAGGAGAACCAGGACTTCGACACCGACTTCGAGGACGACGACGGGCTCGACGCCGGGGAGGCCGAGCACAAGGGGAGCGTCGACTTCGAGATCGGCGCGTCCAACGACGAACTGCTCGACAGACTCCAATCGATGAAGGACGAACCCGACGCCGAACCCGCAGAGTAGCCGGCCCCGCGATGGCTCCGAACCCCGGGGGTCGGGCGGTCGGCATCGCCGCCTCCGATGGCCCCGACTACAGTCAGCTGTGCGGGGCTGTCGTTCGTGCCGATCGCGTCGTTGAGGATGTTGTTTTCGGACGCTGTACAACCGGTGGGAGCGACGCGACCGCCGCCTGTTGTGAGCTGCTCGATCGACTCGACAGACCTGACGCCCGGTGGCTACTGGTCGCCGGCGTCGCGCCCGCGTGGTTCAACCTCATCGATCTCAGCGATCTGCACGTGGCCGCCGACCGCCCGGTGATCGCCGTCTCCTTCGAGGACAGCGACGGACTGGACGAGCCACTTCGTGAGCACTTTTCCGGCGAGGCGTTACAGCAGCGACTCGCCACCTACCGCGAGCTACCACCGCGCGACCCGGTCGTGCTCGGCGACACCGAGCTGTGGATCCGCACCGTCGGCATCGACACGGCCGACGCCACCGACGTACTCCGAGCGTTTGTCCCCGACGACGGCGACCGACCCGAACCGCTCCGGGTCGCCCAGCGGGCCGCACGGGCCGGTCGCCAACAGGCCGAGCGGTTCGGCTGGAAAACCACCGACGAGGCGACTGCCGGCGATGCGACGACCGATGACGCTACTGACGGCAACGCGACGGCCGACGAACCGACCGACAGTTAAGCCGCCCGCCCCACCGATCGGTATGGACGGATTCGACGGCCGGTGTGTCACCGACTGCGAGCAGTGTCCCGATCTCGTCGCCTCGCGGAGCCGGATCGTCAACGGCGTCGGCCCCGACGACGCCGACCTGCTGTTCGTCGGCGAAGCCCCCGGCGCAAACGAAGACGAGGAAGGCGAGCCGTTCGTCGGCCGCTCGGGATCGGTGCTCGACGACGCCCTCGGCGATGCCGGCGTCGAGCGAGCGGATGTGCGAATCACCAACTGCGTCCGGTGTCGACCCCCGGAGAACCGCGATCCGACGACCGACGAACTCGCCAACTGTCGGGGGTATCTGGAGGGCGAGATCGAGAGCGTCGATCCGAGCGTGGTCGTCACCCTCGGCAAGGTGCCGAGCGAACACCTGCTGGATCGCTCGGTTGCGATCACGAAGGAGGCCGGCGACGTTGTCGACTGCCGGCTCGGCGATCGCTCACAGCGCGTGTTGCTGTCGATGCATCCGGCGGCAACGCTGTACGACGCCAGCCAGCGGGACGCCTTCGAGGAAACCATCGCGTCGGCGGTTGGGCTCACCGGACTGGGCGACGACGACAGCAACGATAGCGACGGGCAGTCGAGACTCGACAGCTACTGAGCGATCGCGGGTTTCTGGCTCTGAAACGCGGCGAGGAATGTATATGAGCAGCCGTCAATACACCCGATGGGGCCATCCCATCGACCGCCGGCGTCCCACCCGCCGGCGGTCGTGTGTTGTGTCCACGCCCCCGGCGGCCGGTTCCGCCCCGACGCGGCCGCCGCTCCCTCTCCTGTCGTTCAGACGGCCGGCAACCCGTAGGTATCACGGACAGTTTGGGCCAGCATACCACCCTTGCGAAAGACGATATACACCACGACAAACGGCTCGTCGGCCGGGTTGAGAACGAAGACCGCGCGCTCGGCGGGATCGTCACCGTCGCTGTCGGCACCATCGTCACCGTCGCTATCATGTGTCGCATTAACACGCTGTATCAGCGGCTCGATCGGGGTCGCGCCCGTCCGGAACTCCTCGAAGAGATCCCGCGGCGGGTCTTGTTTGGCAAACACGTAGACGACGCCGTTGGGTTCCTTCCCGGTGCTGTAGGTCACCGCGGAGTTCATCGCCTCGCCGGCGACCTGGGCGTCGTGCCACGTTTCCTGGGCCTTCTCAAAGAGCCCGGTCACGCCGTCGGCGTACTGGATCCGGGTGTGGTTCGTGATCGTACAGTCGAGAAAGGCGGCATCGCTGTCGTCCCATGCGAGTTCGGCCTCGACAACGTAGCCGGGTTCCAGCGACCGGATCGTGTCGGCTGTTTCGGCGTCGATGTCGGGCCCATCGGTCGGCTTGTCAGCATCGACGGCCGGCGGGGTGACAGCGATCGGGCGTAGATCGGCGTCGGGATCCGCGCCGGTCGCCGCAGCGGTGGCTTCGGCGAGATCGACCAGCAGGATCGTCCCATCGGGGCGACAGTCGAGAACGCGAAACCGGCCGGTCGTCGTCGGCTCCATACCCCGGGTTATCGAGGGGCGCGAATAAGCCCCGCGGCTTGCGGCTGGCGGGCCAACAACGAGACACGCGGGCCGAATAGCTATACAGCCACAGCCGGAACCACCGGTATGAGCGACACCGAGAACAACGTGGTGGGCGACGAGTTACAGCCCTGTAGTGAGAGCCCCGAAACCGGCTTTCTGCGGGACGGCCACTGTCGACATCTCGGGCGCGATCCCGGCCGCCACGAGATCTGTGCGGTGATGACACAGGACTTTCTCGAATACAGCCGCGAGCAGGGCAACGACCTCATCACGCCGCGGCCGGAACTCGATTTTCCAGGGTTGCATCCGGGCGACCGCTGGTGTGTCTGTCTCCCGCGGTGGGTCGAAGCCCGCGAGGCCGGCAACGCGCCGCCGGTCGTGCTGGAGGCGACAAGCGAGGGCGTCCTCGATGAACTTTCGGTCGAGGAACTCCGCGAATACGCCGCCGAGGAACCAACCGAGGAATCAGCCGACGACCAGTCGTAGCACCACAGCACGGTCGACGACCAGCGATAGCCGTCACAGCACGATGAGAAACAGCGGGTAGGAGCCGGCCAGCGCGAGCAGCGGTGTGAGCACCCACAGCAGAACGATCCGCTTGACCGCTTCCGGATCGAACAGGCTCCGGCGATCCAACTCCGGGGCGTCCGTCTCGCCGATCTCTGGCACGCTCGGCACCCCGTTGTCGGGTTTGTCCGGCGGCGATTCGCCGCGTTCGAGATCGCCGACCGTCGGCGTCGTCGGCACATCGTCGGCCCGCGAGGCGGCGAGCGCGCCGGTTGCCACCGTGACCTCATGATCCGGCGTGCGATCCGGCGTGGCGAGTTCGACGACCGTCGCCGCGCGGGTCGCCCGCCCCCAGCCCAGCCCGATGATACAGCAGGTGGTGCTCACCGCCAAACTCGCCGGGATCCCGAGTGCCGAGAGGATGGTGATGATGGTGCCGCCGACAACCGAGACGATCAGGGCGGCCAGGATCGGGAGTTCGGTGATGTCGTCGCCGACAGTATCGAGCGTCCGCCGCGCGATCGTAAAGCCGCCGAGCCCGAAGGCAAACACCGCCAGCAACACGCCCTGATCGACGGTCAGCGGCCCGCTGGCCCCGACCAGCGGCGCGACCGCGTTGGCCGCGTTCGACGCGCCAGCAGAGAAGGCCATGTAGCAGGCGATGACGACGACCATCGTCGAGCCGATGATATCGCGCGCGGATGCACTCTCGTTGAACCGCGGCCGAGGGATAAGCCCGGATCGATCGATCCAGACGAGGTTGGATTCGAACCGCGTAAAGGCGATCCGGCGGTCGAGATACGGGTAGATGTAGCGGCCGATGAGTGCCCCACAGACGAAGGCGACCAGCGGGGCGACGATCCACGCCGAGAGGATCGTGAACATCAGGGCTTGGTTGAGCGTCCCGGTCGCAAGCCCCAAACCGACGATCGCGCCGACCGCCGTCATCGACGTCGACGCCGGGACGCCGTAGATGTTCGAGATCAGCAGCGACATCCCGGTGAAAAAGAGGACGCCGACGCTGGCGACCGGTGAGAACTGCGCGGCGGGGACGATGCTGCTGCTCATCGTGTCGATGACGTTTCGTCCGACAGTCCACGCGCCGAAGAAGGCGAATGCCGTGAACAGACCGGCAGCCGTCGTTTTTTGCAGGAGTCGACTCCCGACAGAGGGACCGAAGGCGACACCGGTCGATGAGCCGCCGATGTTGAACCCGACGAACACTGCGACGAGCACGCCGACCGCAGCGAGCAGCGTCACCATTGACTGATCGGGCGTAGTCAGTACCCACACAAAAACGATGCTGCTGCGATCAGTCCTCGATAGCGAAAAATCAGTCGGCGTCGGCCTGCCAGTCGCGGACGGTGTCGGCACCGACGCCGTCGACTTCCGCGGCCAGTTCGTCGGCGTCGGCGTCTTTCAGGCCCGAAACATCCTCGATGCCGGCCGTCTGGAGCTTCTCAGCGGTCTTTTCGCCGATGCCGTCGATGGCTTCCAACGCCGAGCCGTTCTGGCGAGCCTGGTACTCCCGGTAGTTACAGATCGGACAGCCGAGTTCCCAGGGCTCTCTGTCCTCATCCTCGTAGGTAACGAGCAGCTCCGGCAGCCCGTGTTCCTCGCAGTGGGCGTCGGTGATCTCGATGTCACCGCGGCGCGGCAGCGGCAGCGAATACTCACAGTCGGGGTAGCGCGTACAGCCGACGAGCCGCGAGCCGTTGCGGAGCTGTTTGATCGCCACTTCGCCGCCGTGTTCCTCCCCGCAATCAGGGCAGTCGCCGATGACGCGGTCAGCCTCGGCGTCAGCGGCGTCAGCCTGACACTGCGGACAGCCGTGGACGAACGTTTTCCGGCCGGCCAGCAGTTTGACCTCGCGTAGCTCGTGTTCCTCGCAGGTCTCATCGAGTAGGAGGGGTTTGCCGGTCGACGGCAGCGGCAGGGTGTACTCACAGTCGGGATAGCCGTTGCAGCCGATGAAGTACGATCCCTGCCGACTGGTGCGGATCAGCAGGTCGTCGCCGCACTCCGGACAGGGGCCGAGTGTCTTGTCAGCTTTCAGTGATTGTTGGATCTGATCGCCGATCTCCTCGCGGGAGTCAGTGAGATCGTCGAAGACCTCTTCGAGCAGTTGTCGAGAGGCTTCAGTCACCTCATCGTACTCCTTTTCGCCGGCTGCGATCGCCTGCATGTCGGCTTCGAGTTGGGCGGTCATCTCCTCGGAGACGACCTGATCGGCAAACTCCTCGGCGGCCTCAACGACAGCTTTCGCCAGCATCGTCGGCCGCGGCGGATCGTTTTCGAGATAGCCGCGGTCGTAGAGTTTTTCGATAGTGTGGTGGCGAGTCGACTTCGTTCCGATCCCAAGTTTCTCCATGGTTTCGATCAGCCGCGATTGGCCGTAGCGACGCGGCGGCTGGGTTTGTTTGGCCTCGATTGTGGTGTCGGTGATCGCCAGCTCGTCGCCGACGGTCACGTCAGGGACGTGGGTTTCCGACTGGCTGAAGTAGGGGTAGACGGCGTGGTAGCCGGGCTCAACGAGGCGTTTGCCGTTGGCCTTCAGCGTGAGATCCTCAGTGGTCGGCTCGCCGTCAACGACGACCTCGCGGTCGGCGATTTCGGCGACGACTTTCAGGTGTTCCCACGTCGCGTCGTCGGCAACGGTCGCAAAGAAGCGGCGGACGACGAGTTCGTAGATCTCCCACTCGTCCTCGGAGAGATCGTTCCGGTTCGGGAGTTCGCCAGTCGGATGGATCGGTGGGTGGTCGGTCGTCTCCTCGTCGCCCTCGGTCGGCTCGATCTCGTCGGCCGTGAGCAGGCTCTCGGCGTCGTCGCCGAAGGTGCTGTCGGCGGTGAACGCTTCGAGGAGTTCGCGCGGGTCGAGATCCTCGGGGTAGACCGTGTTGTCGGTGCGGGGGTAGGTGAGATAGCCGGCGGTGTACAGTTCCTCGGCGATACTCATCGCCTGCTGGGCCGAGTAGTTCAGCGAGCCGGCCGCGCGGATGAACTGCGTGGTGTTGAACGGCGCGGGCGGGCTGTCGGTGCGGGTGCGGCGGTTGACCGAGTCGACGGCGGCGGTCTCGGCGTCGGCGAGGGCGTCGTAGACCGCTTCAGCGCGATCGCCGTCCCAGAGGCGTTCGGCCTCGTTGCCGTCCTCGTCCCGATAGAAATACTGGCTCTCGAAGCCGCCGGCTGCGTCGGTTTCGAGGTCGGCGAACAGTTCCCAGTAGTCCTCGGGATCGAACGCCTCGATCTCGCGTTCGCGGTCGACGATCAGCTTGAGTGTCGGGCCTTGGACGCGGCCGACCGAGATGAAATCGTCACCGAGTTGGCGCGCGGAAAGCGAGAGGAATCGGGTGAGGGCCGCTCCCCAGAGCAGGTCGATGACCTGTCGGGCCTCGCCGGCGGCTGCGAGATCGAAGTCGATCTCGTCGGGGTTGTCGAAGGCCTCGGTGACCTCGCGGTCGGTGATCGACGAGAAGCGCACGCGATCGATCTGCACGTCCTCGTTGACCTCCCGCACCAGTTCGTAGGCTTCCTTGCCGATCAGCTCGCCCTCGCGGTCGTAGTCGGTGGCGATCGTGACGTGTGAGGCCCGTCGGGCGAGCTGGCGGAGCGCGCGGACGATCCCCTCCTGGGTGGGCTGTTTGTCGATGGGCGCGTCGATCAGCTCGACGGGTTCGACATCCCGCCAATCGTTGTACTCCGGGGGGAAGTCGACGCCGACGACGTGGCCCGAGAGGCCGATACAGCGGTTGCCACCCCATTTGTAGACGGTGGTGCCGACGACACGCTCGGTGTCGGCGGTGCCGTCGCTGAGGATGTCGGCGATCCGCCGGGCGGCGTTGTCCTTCTCGGTGATAATCACTGCAGGGCCGCGACTCATTGGGTCGGCGTAGGCCGCTGGCTCGCCTAAATCTTTCGCGCGAGGGTAGCCAGCGACCCGCACAGTGAGACGACCGGCGGGCTTTTGTCCGCTGCGGCTGTCGATGTAGCTATGCTGAAGCTCCTCCTCGGCGGCATCGGCCTCGTTGAAACGCTGTACCCAGAACGGTTCATTCGGGTGCTCACCCGGCTCAGCTACGAGTACGACGGCGACGCCCCAACCCCGAAACCGTGGATCGTCACCACCGCGCGGATCGAAGGGCTGATTATCCTCACGGCAGTCGTCTGGTCGGCCCTGAAAGCCGACTGTAACTGCGGCCTGCTGTCCCGCAACGACGAGAGCGACGACGACGCGGAACCAGCTGTCGAGACCGATCAGATCGATACGATCACCTAAGCGACGCGTTGTCAACAGCCCACCAGACGGCAGCTGCGGCGAAATGGCAGTAGCTGTAGTTGAAACAGTAGCAGCTGCGGCAAATAGCAGTAGCCGCAGGGAAATACAGCAGCTGCAGTCGAAACAGCAGCCTATGGGCTCAAGCGCGTCTGAAAGACTCACAGTGTCGGTCACCGTGTGGAGAGAAGAAATCCACCCACGTCAACGGGTTTTTGATTCGGGTAGACTGGCTGGTGACACACTGCCGACGACACCACCACGATTTCGCCTGCAAATACTGACGGTATCATCGCAGTGGGATCCAGCTACCCGAAAGCGGTGTATCGATCAGAGCTCGACAGCGGGTGTCTCGTAGGCTCCCTCGTCGGCTTCGGGATCGTACTGCTCGATAGCGGTTTTGACCAGCTGGAAGACGCCCTCCTTGCTCCAGCGGGCGGTGTTGATGTTGAGGTCATAGAACTCCCGATCCTCGACATCGATGTCGTAGTATGTCTGATAGCGACCGGCCTCACTGACCTCCCGGACGCGCATCTCGGCTTCGGTTTCCTCTCGGCCCTCAACGCGGTCGACGCGCACCTCGTCGGGGGCGTCGAGCCAGAGCCGGAGATCGGCGTTCTCGCCGGCGAGCCAGCCAGCAAGGCGGGATTCGAGGATGAAGGGTTTGCCGGAGGCCCCCCACTTTTCGGCGATCGACTGGAGTCGTTTGTCGAGTGCGCGGTCGATGTCGTCGGAGCTGTCGGCGATGGCGGTCTGTTGGTGGAGGCTGAGTTCGCCCTCCTCGGCGAGCTCCCGGAAGATATCGCCACCCGACACGTAGGGGCAGTCCATCGCCTCCGAGAGACGTTCACAGAGGGTTGTCGCCCCACAGCCCGGCGGGCCGGAGACGGTGATGAGAAGGTCGCTGTCGATCTCTGGCGTCGATGGCTTGCTGGCGTGGCCCTGCGTGCTCATATACCAGCCCTGTTTCACATGAACGTACCTTATGGTATCGATCTTAGCCCCGGCCAGCGTCTGGAGTCTGCACACATAGGTCGGGGGGCGAACAACACGATCAACGCAGACGACCGAGGCAGGGCGAGGTTCTTGTCGGCGACGCTGCTACAGGAGATTGTGTGTACACTCGTCCTCGCGTGGCAGGCCGTCGCCGACGCGCCGGTCGTCGTCGCCGCCAACCGTGATGAGGCCACCGACCGTCCCAGCGAACCGCCAGGGCTGTACCGAACCGATCCACGGGCGATCGCGCCGCGAGACGCCCGCGCCGGCGGCACGTGGATCGGCTACAACGAGGCTGGCCTCTTCGTCGGGATCACCAACCGCTGGATCGACCGCGCGGGCGAACGCTCGCGGGGCCAGCTCGTCGCCGACTGTCTCGGCTGCGAATCGACGGATGCCGCTGTCGACACCGTCGAACGCGCGGTCGACGCCGACGCCTACGCCGGCTTCAATCTCGTCGTTGCCGACAGTGATCGGGCCACCTTGCTTGAATGGGATAGTGAGCTCGGCGTCACCGACTTCTCGCCCGGTGTCCACGTCGTCGTCAACGTCGGCGCGGACGGGGCGTCCTTCGAGCCGCCGGGACGACCGGAGATGGGTCGCCAGCAGGCCGCCAACGCGACCGCAGTGCGATCGGCTCTCAGCGTCGAGCGGGCGGCCCCACCGACGGCCGCGGCGTGGCGCGAGCAGGCCGCCGACGTGCTCGGCGATCACGAGTACGGCGTCTGTGTCCACGGCGATGGGTTCGGGACGCGGTCGGCGTCGCTAATCGAACTCGGCGGTGAGGCCGCCGCAGGCGTCGGTGCCTACTGGTTTGCCGATGGGCCGCCGTGTCGGACAGCCTTCGAGCGCGTCGAAAGCAGCCTTTAAACGAGTTGCGACCGCAGTAGGAGTAATGAGTGTGTCCGAAGCCGAGGTCGACCTCTCCGCCGACGAGCAGCGCGGACTCGAACTCATCAAGGAAACCGGTGGGATCCATCAAAGCGATTTCTGGAAGGAACTCGACATCTCCTCGCGGAAGGGGAGTCGGATCGCCGAAAAGCTGGTCGAGGCTGAGCTGATCAACCGCGAACAGACCGTCTACAACGGACACAACACCTACTACCTCGAACCGACCGCGAAGGATCTGGAGTTCCGGCTGCTGATGGCCGGCGATCTGCTCTCGCCGTTTATCGGCGAGGAGGAAGTCGACCCGCAGAGTGACTCCTTCTCGCAGTGGCTGATGAATCTGGCCTACGAGGAGTAGTCGACTGCCGGAAAAGAGAAGCCTTATTTACCTTACCGCGGTACGATAGGATGCGTTCGCCCGGATGGTGTAGTGGCCCATCATACGACCCTGTCACGGTCGTGACGCGGGTTCAAATCCCGCTCCGGGCGTACTTTTGCGGCGAACAACACTCCCGAGCACCGCGTAGCGTGTGCGAGGCCCACCGTGAGCCGCAAATACCCCAAAGGGATTTGAAGCAACGAGCGAACGCGGTGAGCGAGTGAGGTTCAAATCCCGCTCCGGGCGTTCTTCCGACGAACAATACTCCCGAGCACCGCGTAGCGTGTGCGAAGGTTCCCCCGTGAGTCGGAAACGTTCGACAGCGGATTTGAACCAAGGAGTGAAGCGAACGTAGTGAGCGGAACGACTGAGGTTCAAATCCCGCTCCAGACCTTCACGCTCAGATTTTTAACCGATGCCGCAGAGAGACAGCACCGAGCGCGATGGGCAAAAAGAAACCGCGGGATTACGACAGGGAGTTCACCGCCCATGTTGCCCACCGAACGCGGTACCGGCTCGGTATCACCACTGAACGTGGCACAGTGACGCGCTTCGTACTCCAGCTCGAATATCTGCTCAATCCGGCCACCGACGAGTGGAATGAAGTCGTGCGCTACGATCACGACGGCCGCGGTAGTAGCGAGGCCAGCCACGACGTGACTGTCGATGGACTACATATCGATGTCTACCGTGAGGGCGAAAAAATCACCAGCCACGAACTGACGCCGCCGCTGCCGGCGAGCGAAGCACTTGATCGGGCCGAAGAACACTTGAAGCAGAACGTCGAAGGATACATCAAGAGGTTCGAAACATGGCACAGTATCGAGACGACCCGATGACCGACGAGGAGTTCGAGGAACTCCGCGAAAAGATGGACGAGACACGCGAAGAGGTCAAAGAGTACCTTGACGCGCAAGGCGTTGACACCAGCTCATGGGACGATTCTTCGACTGAGGCGCGGGCCGACGGCGGCGAATAATTAGTCTCTCGTCGGGAATCGAAAGAATATGTGGCGTCCAGACTGAGTTAGCCGATTAAATATACCCCTCTTCACGCGCCGCCAACAACGCTGTCAGCGTCCAGCCCGTCGTCGGCGACGTTTTCGCCGACTCGATGGCGTCTTCCACACTCATGAATCGCCACTCGATGTACTCGCCCTCGTCGGGATCGGCCTCGCCAGCCTCCAACTCGGTAGCGACGACCAGCCCACGCTGGAACCGCATCGTCGCACTCGGGTAGTACGTCGACAGCAACTCGGTCTCGCCGGCCGACAGCCCGGTTTCCTCCTTGAGTTCGCGTGCAGCGGCCTCGCAATAGGATTCGCCGGGTTCGACGTAGCCGCCGGGGCATTCAACGAACGACTCCGCTAACTTCGGGCGGTACTGTTCGACCATCGCCACGCGGTCGTCGTCGGTGACGGCGACGATCCCAAGGCCGTCTTTCGGTTTGTCGACCCAGTAGTAGTCGGCTTCCCGACCCGAGGGTTCAACCACGCGGTCGTAGCCGGCGGTGAACCACCCACAGTCGTATTCGGTTTCCGAGGCGAGTCGCTGCCAGCCGGTCATACTCGGGGGAGTGCCCGCAGGTCGGGTAGTCGTTCCGGTTCGATGTCAACACCGCACCGAGTGGAGTTCACTAAATAGTTGAACGCTGTATTTTTTCTTAAATTAGTTTATATCCATTCGACTTATTAGATATTTAAGAAACAATTATCAGCTAGAATCGCATTAACATTCATGAATAAAAACTTACGTATGCCGGCGCAATGTACCATGATAACGAATGTCAGTAGACAACGAACAGGTCGACACCGAATCGCAGGCAGCCGTTGAGGACGGGATGATCGCCAACGCCCAGGGCGCGGTTGGAGTCGTGCATGCGACCTCGGAGGCGGTCGACGATCGACTCGAAGCGATCCAGTCGACGGCGACGCGGCAGGTCGATGAGATGGAGAGCGTCGCCAGCGAGGTCTCGGATCTGAGCGCGACCATCGAGGAGGTCTCCTCGTCGGCAGAGGAAGTCAGCCAGACGACCGACCGAGCGGCGACGGCGACAACCGCCGGGCGAGAGGCTGCCGCCGAGGCGACCGACGCGATGGAGACCGCCTCGACAGCCACCGAGCAGGTGCAATCACAGGTCGAAACACTGGAGCGAAAGGTCAGCCAGATCAACGAGGTCGTTGACGTGATCGACCAGATCGCCGAGCGCACGAATCTGCTGGCACTCAACGCCTCGATCGAGGCCGCCCGGGCCGGCGAGGAGGGCGACGGCTTCGCGGTCGTCGCCGAGGAGGTCAAAAGCCTCGCCGAGGAATCCCAGACCCGAACCGAGGAGATCGAAAGCGCGGTCACCGAGATCCAGGATGTGACCGCCGAGGTGACCGATGCCCTCGATGAGGCGGTCGAGGCGGTCGAAACCGGGGCCGACGAGGTCGAAACCGCCGACAGCGAGCTCGATGTCGTCACCGAGGAGATCCAGTCGGCGGCCGCCGGCATCGACGAGGTCTCGACGGCCGTCCAGCAGGGTGCGGAGGCCGCCACCCGCGTCGCCTCGGTCACCGAGGACACCGCCGACGCCGCCCGCGGGATCGAGGACTCCGTCGGCGAGATCCACGATGAGCGCGCCGAGACGACCGATCTGCTCGCCGAGATCGACGATGTGCTGTCGGCAGCCCGCGAGGGCCGAGAGGCGCGGCTCCGCGAGGCCGAAACTGTGCCGACAGGACTGGATGAGTTTGACCGTAACGGCGGCCTCCCGGCCGGCTCCCGATCGGTGATCACCGCCGACACGGGCGAGGGCGGTGTCAACGAGCAGGCTGTCGACAAGGCGGTGGCGACCTGCTGTGCCGCCGCCATCAACGCCGGCTGGGCGGTTTCGCTGTCGCCGACAGCGACGATGGATCGCCGGACGCTGGCGAGCGCGCTGTCGGCCACCGCCGAGGTGACGCTGACCGACGCGCTGGCGAGCGATCGGCTGTTCGTCCTCGATCTGTTTGGCACCTGGGAGACCGGCGAGAACGTCATCGACGTGACGACCCGCGGCCTCGACGAGGCCAACGCCCGCGTCGACACCAAGCGTGACCGGCCGCTGTTTGTCATCGGCAACATCGCCGGCGAGTTGGATCTGATGGGCGAGCAAGCGGTGAGGGAGAATACCTACGAAAACGACGGGGACGTACTGAGCGACGACGACCTCGTCGTCAACGTTGTCGACACGGCGACCGCGCCCGATCAACTGACCTCCTTCTACGTCGGCGCGGCCGACCGCCACTGTGAGCTGGGAACCGCACAGCCACGACAAAACGGGAAGCAGTTGACCCACTCAGACTAGCTGCCAGCCGGCCTTGACCCGGTCGGCCTTAGCCGCCGAGTCGGGTGAGGATGAGGTAGCCGCCGACAGCGAGAACCGTTAGCAACAGCGTCCCGAGGAGAAAGAAGCCGGCGACGGTCGGATACACCAACGACAGGGCGACAAGGAACGTAAGCGCAAACAGCCCCAGGAGGATGACAACGATCGCCTTCGAAGGATCTTGGGCGGTGGCGACGGCGATCCGTTCTTTCAGCGTCAGGGCTGCGAAGGCGTCGTCGCGGTCGTCATCTGCGGAAGGCTCTGATCCGGCCACAGGCGGTGTTGGGTCGCAATGGCCCTGAGTGTGTCGCTTGCGAGTGAGGTACGCGCGCCTGCTCCTACCGCGAGTCGAGCCGATCGTCCCAGTCCAGCCACTCGTACTCCCAGCCCGTTTTGGCGAAGTAGCCCTGCGAGTCGAACTCGGCGTCCTCCCGGCGTGTCCGGTTGCGCTCGTGGCCGCTGGGCTGCTCGCCGTCGACCAGCATTGGCCGGAACCCAACAGGGCCGAACTCACCGACAACGTCGAGCGCGTCGTCAGCAGGCTCGACAGCGACAAGCGTCTGGTCGGTCGTCCCGCGCGGGAAGACGATCCGTCCCTCGTCGGCGAGCTGCTCGCGGATCGCCCGCGGCACATCGTGTACCGCGCTCTCGATCAAGACGCGATCGAAGGGGGCGTATTCGGGGTAGCCGGTCGCGCCGTCCCGGCGGTCGACCAACACCGCATCGTAGCCCGCCGCGCCGAGGTTGTCGCGGGCGATGTGGACGAGCCGGCGGTCGATATCGATCGCGTGGACGTGGCGGCCGCCAACGATCTCGGCGAGAACGGCTGCCGTGTAGCCGATACCCGCGCCGACGACGAGCGTGTCGTCGCCCTCACCGGCCTCAAGCGCGGCGATCAGCCGGGCGACCGTCCGGAGGCCGAGCACCCGGGAGCCGGCGACCTCGTCGCCGCCGGGTTCGTAGGCATCGTCGACGAACTCGTGGCGGGGGACGGTTCCGAGGGCGTCCAGCACCGCGGCT
Organism: Halonotius roseus; assembly: GCF_006861655.1. Classification (GTDB taxonomy): domain Archaea; phylum Halobacteriota; class Halobacteria; order Halobacteriales; family Haloferacaceae; genus Halonotius; species Halonotius roseus. Next base: position 1,130,100 of record NZ_SESI01000001.1, read on the forward strand.
CCGAGCGGTCGCTCAAGGGCGTGTTCCAGCCCATCGACCATATCGGCCCGGAGTGTTTCGTGATCCATTACCGAAACTGGGGGCGGGATCGGCTTAACCCCACCGCGTCACCGCATCGTGACGAACCGCACCGGTGCGATGGTTTCGGCGTCATAGCTCCCGTCAGACCCCGGAAAAAGACGTTTGAGCTCCTGTTGCCCTAAGCCGAAGGGCCCGACAACGACGCCGTCGGTTGCTGTCTGTTCGAGCACCGCCGCCGGCGGCTCGGCGGCCGCACAGGTGAGGTAGCTGGCATCGAAGGGAGCTTCTTCGGGCCACCCCTCGCGGCCGTCACCGATGCGGACGGCCACGTCGTAGCCGAGATCGGCGAGTCGCTGGCGGGCCGCCTCGCCAAGCTCGCGGTCGTACTCGACGCTGTAGACGTTGCCGTCGCCGACGACCTCGGTGGTGACCGCGGCGTGGTAGCCACAGCCGGTGCCGATTTCGAGGACGCGATCGCCGGGCTCGACATCGATCAGATCGAGCATCTGCCCGACGATATGCGGCGCGCTGATCGTCTGGTCGTTACCGATCGGCAGCGGGCGATCCTGATAGGCCTGTTCCTGCTGGTCAGCATCGACAAACTCGTGGCGCGGCACCGCCCGCATCGCCTCGGCGGTACTCGGTTTCGTGATGATATCGTTGGCGACGAGGCTGTCGACCAGCCGGTCGCGGGCTGTCGCCATTTCCATGGGAAGAATTGGCGCACAGCATATGTAGCCGTTACGCTCACGCGCTCGCTCGATTGACCAGTCGCTACCCTGGTGGAATGAAAGGGCGAGGGCGTTCCGCGAACCCCGAGGACGCAAGCACTGCAGGGCCGAAGGCCCGAAGCGCGTAGCGACTCGCGGGAGCGGAACGGCCGAGGGCTTTCTGGGCGAAAGCAGCCACAGTACAGTTTCCAGTAGAAATGACGCTATGACCGAATCAGTTGATTACGACGTCTTACCACGCTGACCACGCGGTCGTCTGCTCGTCGACACCGTAGACGCGCTTGCAGTCCTTCGCATAGATCATATCGCCGTCCTCATCGAACTGGTCAAACCGGTAGCCCTCGGCGTCATCTCGAACCAACAGCCCGGTGATCGTGAACTCATCGTCGCCGAAGGATTCGGTCGCACCGACAGACAGCTCATAGTCGCCGGGGACGTTGATCGTGAGGCTCCGGCTTTCGTCGCGTGAGCCGTCGTTGGGATGCAGCGTCACGTTGACCGAGACGTTGTCGACCGCGCGCGTCCAGATCGCCTCGATCCCCTCCATGACCGCGCTGTCGGGGCGGGCGTCGCCATCCTGGAGTTCGAGGCTGGTCACCCGCGCCTGAAAGATCGCCTCAGGGGTGTCGACGATGAACTCGTCGCCGACGGCGACCTGCTCCTCGGGGTCGACATCGATGTGGGTGCTGACCGACTCGCCGCCCTGGGAGACGATCACGCGTTTCTCGACTGTCGTCGTCGATTCGATCGTCTCCTTATGCACGTGCTCGCAGTCGTTACAGCGGACGGTCGCGGTGCCACCAGGTTTCAGTACCTCATGGACGGTGTCGTCGTGGGGCGAACAGGCCGGGCAGGTGAGGGCCACGGTGTCGCCGGCGTCGAGATCACTCATTGGACGTTCTTCCGGGGCTGTGGGTAAAAGCCGTGTGACACGCGGCTATCCCGTTTTCAGCACCGACGAGCCGACCAACACGAGGCCGCCGGCCGCCAGCAGAACCGCGCCGACAACGCCGAGTTCGGCAACCGGGAGCGGCGTGCCGGTGAGCGGATTCAACAACACGATACCCGCACCGAGACAGCTGATCGACCCGGTTCGTGCCAGTGTTGGTCGAACACCCTCGATTCGATTATAGTCGGCCAGCACAGCGAGGAGAGATCCAACGGAAGAGAACCCGAGCAGGGCTGTAGCTGCCGGGAGCGATCCATAGGGGCCAACCGTGATACCGGTGAGCCATGCGTAGCTGGCCGATCCGAAAACAACGAGGATACCGACAGCTCCGATACCGGTACCGATAGCCTGTGTATCCGCCATCAGCTCGATCTATGCGTGGACGGTGAAACCACCACCGACTGCGGGTAACGAGAAACCCCCTTCGACGCGGGTCACCAGAGAGGCGTCGCGTGACCGGCTACCCGAGCGGTGATCGATCAGTCGTCCTCGGCCGTCTCGGTTCGGGCCTGTCGGCGGCTCGCACGGTCGATAAACGCCTGCGGCAGCGAGTCGATCTCGCCGGCTTGGACGCCCCAGAGGTGGGCATAGAGCCCGTCAGCATCGAGTAGCTCATCGTGGGTGCCGCGCTCGACGATCCGGCCGTCTTCGAGGACGACGATCCGGTCGGCGTCCTTGATCGTCGACAGGCGGTGGGCGATGGCGAACGTCGTCCGGTCGGTCGTCAGCTCGTCGAGGCTGCGCTGGATCAGCATCTCCGTCTCGGTGTCGACATCGCTGGTCGCCTCGTCGAGGACGAGGATCGCGGGATCTTCGAGGATCGCCCGCGCGATGGCGATCCGCTGGCGTTGGCCGCCGGAAAGCTTGACGCCGCGCTCGCCGACCATCGTCTCGTAGCCGTCGGGGAGATTCTGGATGAAGTCGTGGGCTTCGGCGGCCTCGGCGGCCGCGCGGATGTCGGCGTCGGTCGCCTCAAAGCTGCCGTAGGCGATGTTGTCCCGAATGGTGCCGTAGAACAGGTAGGGCTCCTGGCCGACGTAGCCGATGGCCTGCCGGAGCGACCGGCGGTCGACGGCGGCGATGTCCTGGCCGTCGATCCGGATCGTTCCTGTGTCGGGATCGTAGAGCCGTAAGAGGAGCTTGAGAACGGTCGATTTGCCGGCACCGGTCGGGCCGACGAGTGCGAGCGTGTCGCCGCCCTCGACGGTGAAATCGAGATCCGCCAGTACCGGGTTTTCGTCGTCGTAGCTGAAACTCACGTCGTCGTACTCGACGCGACCCTCGTCGACAACGAGGTCGTCGGTGCCGCTGTCGTCTTCCAGCGACTCGGTTTCGTCCATCAGCCCGAAGATCCGTTCGGCGGAGGCCTCCGCCCGCTGGTACATGTTGATTATCTGTCCGAACTGGGCCATCGGCCAGACGAGTTGCTGGGTGAAGAGGATGAAGACGACGAACTCGCCGGTCGAGAGCGTGCCGGTGAACGGGCCCGGCCCCGACCCCGAAAAGACCCACAGCCCGCCGACGAGGAAGGTGAGGATGAACCCCGCCCCGGAGATGAGTTGGAGGCCGGGGAAGAAGCGAATGCGAATTGTGATCGCCCCCCAGTTCGTCTCGTAGTAATCGCGGGACACGTCGTCAACGCGGCCGGATTCGAATTCTTCCGTATTTGAGGATTTGATCACCTGAATGCCTCCGAGGTTGTTTTCGAGCCGGGAGTTCACGTCGCCGACGCTGGAGCGGACGGCAGCGTACTTCGGCTGGATTGTCTTGACGAAAATATAGGTGAAGACGGCGATCAGCGGGACGGGCGAGAGCGCGACGACCGCGAGTTGAGGGTTGAGATAGACGAGATACGCCGCGATGGCGACGACCATGACCGCCAGCCGGAAGGCGGAGTTGAGGCCGTCGTTGAGGAACCGCTCCAGTTGGTTCACATCGTTCGAGAGGATCGACATCAGCTCGCCGGTCTGTTTGTCGGCGAAAAAGCCCATGTCGAGCCGCTGCATCGTGTCGTAGGTGTCGGTGCGCACGTCGTGTTGGATGTCCTGGGCGAAGGAGTTGAACCCCCAGTTGCGGAGCCAGTGAAAGCCCGCGCCGACAACGAAGGAGGTCGTGATGAGGACGATGACGAGCGTGAACTGGTCGACCGGCTCGGTCGGTAGCCACGCTTGTGGCACCAACGGGAGCGAAAAGGGTTCGACACCCTGAAACAGGCTGTCGATGGCGACGCCGAGCAGGATCACCGGCAGCAGATCCAGCAGGCGCGCGGCGAGGCTGGCAAGCACGCCAAGGGTGACCGACAGCCAGTAGGGCCGGCCGTACTCGCCGACCAGCCGGCGCATGGGGTCGTCGACTCGCTCGCGTTGCTCTTCGAACGGGTCATCTTCGGCCGCTGGTTCGACGCTACTCACTGTGTTCGGTAGGGCGGCTGTCGCAAAGAGCGTTGGCTTCGGTTTTGGTTCGACAAGCAAGCAGGTGGGTCGGCCAACCAAGCAACCGACTTCCTGGCGGACTGAAAGGGCGAGGGTCGCTCGGCGAACCCGGACGACGCAAGCACCGCAGGAACGAACGTAGTGAGTGACGAGGAGCGCAGCGAGTCCCGGGAGTCGAGCGACCCGAGGGCTTTCTACACCTACTATTCACTCATGCCTGCGTCAAATCGTACTAAGACCGATATTCTGCAGGGATTTCAACCCGGTCGCCAACTTCGATGTCGTTGTCGGTTGTGTAGTTGTACGGGACTTCGAGGACGTACTTCCCCGTGCCACTGAACGTCCCGTCGTCGTCGGGCTCGGCGTGGTGTATAGTCGTGATCTCGCCGTCGGCGTCGATGAAGACGATATCGATCGGGAAGGCCATATCGCGCATGACGTAGCTGTGTCGGCCCTCGGTGCCGTGAATAAAGAGCATACCTTCGTTGGGGCCGAGCGAGGAGGTGTTGCTCAAGCCGGTGTAGCGTTTCTCGAAGGTATCAGCGATTCGGGCGTCGACGGTGGCGAGCTCCGCGTCGGTGTCGTCGTCGACGACGGTGACGGGTGTCCACTCGTAGTTGCCGGCGAAGACGCCGCTGGTGATAGCGAGGGCTCCGCCGCCGACGATGACGGTGACTGCGATGAGTGCGAGTATCCACGTTCGGGGCCGTGCCATTGGTCACGATTGGGCTGAACGGGGGATATGGCTTCCGACGCGGAAGGAAACCGTTATTGACAGGCGGGCGATGACATCGAATGCGGGCTCGTGGTCTAGTGGTTATGACGCGGCCTTTACAAGGCTGAGATCGGTGGTTCAACTCCGCCCGAGCCCATCCACCTTTTGCGCTGCGGGCTGGCTTCGCCAGCCCTCGGCAAAAGCTGGACCAAAACGCGGCGTCGCTCCCGTTGGTCACTCCTTGCGCCACTCGCTCGCTACGCTCGCTCGGGATTGCTGCTGGTCTCACAGCACCGCCGCGGTGCCGTCTTTCGAAATCCTTTTTACTGCAATCCACTTCGCATGGAGTGCGAGCCGCCTTAGCTCAGACTGGGAGAGCACTCGACTGAAGATCGAGCTGTCCCCCGTTCAAATCGGGGAGGCGGCATTCCACTTTTTGCTGCGTCGGGTGTCCTCGCTCACTTCGTTCGCTGCGGGCACCGCTCCTTGCAAAACCTGGACTAAAACTTTCGGCTGCTCCCTACGGTCGCAGCCAATGAAACCACGGCTCGCTTCGCTCGCCGTGGTATACAGTACTACCTGTCTATTTCGCCTGCAATTTCGATCCCAACAGGCTCGCCATCTTCCCACGTCACACCCTGCACCACCCCACCAAGCGACGGGAGTCGCCGCGCCACGACTGCCAGCGGATGGGCGTCGATGAACGTCGCCGCCTGCCGCTCAATCACCGTGTCCCCGCTGTCGAGTTGCAGATGCACCGACCCTAACTCCTCGTGGCTCCCGTCCTGATGCCACCCGACCGCCAGCCCGCGATCCGGTTCGATCCAGGTACACCAGTAGTGTTCGTACTCGACCTCAGTTTCGAGTCGAAACCCGATCTCGATTCGCGCGTCATCGGTCGGATAGGCGTCGATCCCGAGAAACCGCCGGGGCGTCACCTCGCCGACGACGCGGTACGGCCCCGGCTCGCCAGGCTCGGCGCGTCGCCGCCACACCGTCTCACAGGAGCCGCGAAGCCGGGTAGCGATCCGCTCGTGGAGTCGCCGGGCCTGTAGGTTCGCCCGGTTGGCGAGCAACACCACGATCAAGCGAGCGTCGACGACGAGTCAGTTTGCGGCGAGGCGAGTTCGACGACATCATCGTACAGCTGGAGGGCGTGTTTCACGAGCCCGATCTCCGTGTTGATCGCCTCCCACGTTTCGATGACGTTCCGACGCTCACGCAGCTCGGCCGCCGACAGCTCCTCGGTTGCCAGTTGCTCCCGAAACGCAGCCAGTGAGGTAGCGTCGTATTCCGCCGCCACCTCCTCCTGTTCGGTTTTGAGCTCCGCCAGCCGCTGTTCTAACTCCTCGCGGGAGTGATCGTCGATCAGGTCGGTCACCTCGTCGAAGAGTAATCGTACCGGGTTCAGATCGTAGGCCTGCGTGCCGTCGACGGTCGTTTCGGTCACCCAATCGTCGCTCGCCAACCCCTGGAGTTCGTCGGCCGCGGTCGCCCGCGAAACCTCGGCTCGCTCGGCGATCTCGCCGACAGGCGTTGGTTCGGTCAGCGTCTCCGCGACATGTCGAACCCGCTCCCGACCACTGGTGTCGTCTGTCCACGACGGTGTCGATTCAGCCATCTCGGTCAGGTATTCAGCCCCAACACTCAAATAATTTTGTGAGAGTCAATTATTTACTACCAGGGCGGCCCACCGTCGGATGGCTCCTTTCGCTTGCCGCAATGAGATTCGGTCGCCGATCAACGCCACACGTTGAACTGGAGAACCACCGGGTTCAGTCGCTCGTTGGAAACGTCGATCTTGGGGATACTGAGCGCACAACAGGGCCAACCCAACCACTTACCTTGCCGCCGGACGACTAGATACGTATCCAATGGAACCAAACGCGGCACCACCACTCGGAGACAGGCCCCACTGCTCGGACTGTCGTGCGGCCTTGGAATCCGGTGGCCGACAGGCGATCTCGTTTCTCCTTGTGGAGACCCTCACGGTGCCAGTCGTTGGCTGCGATGCCCATCTTGAGGAGTTTCGGGCGATCTGTGAGCTCACAACCGAGGACAGCGCGGAGCTGTTAGCCCACCTGCCGGCTGGGGGGATTCAGTGTCCAGCCTGTCGCAATCACGAACAGGGGGGCGGAATACCGCTCATCTTTGTCGAAGCCGGCGCGGTTGGTGTCTTGGCGTGTGAGCGACACGCCACAGCGGTCATCGAGTGTTACCAATCAGGGCTGCAGACACGACAGCAGTTAGGAGCAAACGGGCCCCGGGGTGGTGGGAACACACACGACACGACCGAAATCGAGCTGCCGGATCTCGACGACAGGCCGTAAGCCGAAGCGACGCTGTGGGGACATCGCCGACGATCGGAGCACACGGTGCGCGTGCTGAGAGCCGATATCGCCCTCAACAGTGGTCGCACTCACAGTAGGTCTCACAGACCGGATTGTCGCAGTCGGGGGTTTGTGCCGAACAGTACTCCTTGCCGTGAGTGATCAACAACACGTGCAGGCTGTATTTGATATCATCCGGGATCAGCTCGTTGAGCACCTCGTGGGCCTGGTCGGCGGTCGTCGATTCCTCGATCAGCCCAAACCGAGTCGCCAGTCGCTGGATGTGGGTGTCGACCGCGAAGGTCGGCTTCTCGAAGTGGAAGTTCAACACGACATTGGCAGTCTTCGAGCCGACGCCTTTGATATCGGTCAGCCACGCCTGGGCCTCGTCGGTGTCCATCTCATCGAGAAACGCCAGCGTGTACTCGCCGCCGGTTTCCTCCCGGATCGCCGCCAGCGATCGCTGGATACGCGTCGCCTTCTGGTTCATCAATCCTACCTCGGAGATCACCTCGGCCAGTTCGTCGTGGTCGGCCGTTTCCATCGCCCGGTAGTCAGGATACGCCGCAAACAACGCCTCCGAGGCCCGCGCCGTCTGCACGTCGGCAACGTTCTGTGAGAGGATCGTGGTAAGCAGCTGGCGAACGCCATCCTCGCTGTAGGTCTTACTCGGTCGGCCATGCAGCTCGATCAGATCGCGGTGCAGCTGCCGGATATCCATGCCGTCTGTTACAGCCACAACCGTAATTGGATATCGGATACCCAGTCTGAATCGCTCCGTACCGCCGCGATCTACCTGTTCGGGGCGCGTTCGGCGTCGCTGCTGGCACAACGAGCTCGCTAACAACAGCAGCGAAACGCGTCAGTACCAACAATACGACACAGCAGACGGTGACCCGGAGCAACGCTTCCGACGCACCACTGAGAGAACAGTGCCCCAGCGGCTGTCAGAGGTCGTTGGTCGGACACGCCTGATCGGTGAATGGGTCGGGGGTGCCGTAGGTAGCGTCCCATTTCGCCCGGATATGTTGGTGGACATCGCGCTCGGTGCCGGATCGCATAAAGATCCAAAACTCGTCGTCTTCGGGTGTTTTGACCGCCCACGCCCCGTCTTCGGCTTCGCGGTACTCAACGAGTTGTGAGTTTTGGCGATGCGGGCCACGGGTGACCATGATCGATCCCGTGGTAAGATCAGCGTCGGCATCGTGGGTGTCGTCGTCGACAGCAGTATCGTCGTCGACAGCAGCGTCGGAGGAGGTACCAACCGGCGTGATCGTCAGCCGAACGACCGCAAGACGATCCGCTGGGAGACCCATCTGCTCGGCAACAGCTGAGACATCGGCAGCTGCGTCGTCCCGACTGTCGCTGATCGCGGCCCCGTCGTCGTGGTGGCAGATAACACCCTCTACAGGATCGTAGACGGCGTATTTTTCGTCCTGGTCAAATGTGGGATCTTGCTGAACGGATTGTGAGCGTGCAGGCATTTTGGGTGCGTTTTCCTGATGGAACGGTGTCGAACACGGCGACTGTTCTACGTGCGATGCCGTCGACCAGAGAGATGCAGTTTCACTATTCGGGTTCCAGTAAATTAATCATATGGGATACTACCCCCACGACAATGACACGACGAGCTCCATAGCGTGCTGAGAGGTCAAAACCGGCTGTACTCGACGAACGTATCAAAAAAAAACGACGACCCTGAGAGTAAACGCGTTCATTCAACGTAGAGACACCATTCAATCCGGTTGGGTACAGAACAAAACGGAGCCCGGAATGGTGTTGGGTGGGGGGATATCGTATGAAAGCCAAGGGTCGGATTTGAACCGACGATGGGCGGCTCTGCAGGCCGCTGCGTTAGGCCGGACTCTGCCACCTTGGCGCGTGCTGTAGTATCCCCGAGAGTCGCTTAAGCCTAGCGGTTAGCCCGCTCGTCGAGCGGCTGTCGTGCAAACAGCGATCCGCCAACGGCGACGAGGGCTGTCGCTGTGGGGTGCGTGTCGTCAGGCGAGTCAGCGTGGTGACTCTTGGAGTGAATGAATGAAGTATGAATGGGTGGCGGCGAACCACGACTCCCAGAGGGTCGCCCACTCCAGTACTGCGCGGAACGCTGACGAGCTTAACTACCGTGTTCGGCATGGGTACGGGTGGAACCTCGTCGCTATGG
>NZ_SESI01000002.1:0-408764 GCF_006861655.1 Halonotius roseus
CGCGGACGATGCTCTACGACATCAACGAGCTCGAATGGGACGACGAACTCCTCGACGAGTTCAACGTTCCGCGGGAGATCCTCCCCGAAGTTCGTCCGTCCTCGGACGACGAAACCTACGGTTCCACGGACGCCGACGGCTTCCTCGGCGCCGAAGTGCCTGTTGCAGGCGCGCTCGGCGACCAGCAGGCCGCGCTGTTCGGCCAGACCTGCTTCGACGCTGGCGACGCCAAGAACACGTACGGTACCGGCTCGTTCATGCTCATGAACACCGGCAACGAGGCCGTCAGCTCCGATCACGGCCTCCTTACCACGATCGGCTTCCAGAAATCCGGTGGCGACGTTCAGTACGCCCTTGAGGGCTCGATCTTCATCACTGGCGCGGCCATCGAATGGCTCGAAGACATGACGCTCATCGAGGACGCTGCCGAGTCCGAAGAACTCGCACGCAGCGTCGACTCGACTGACGGCGTCTATGTCGTCCCGGCGTTCACCGGTCTCGGTGCACCCCACTGGGATCAGCGCGCACGCGGGACGATCGTCGGCATGACGCGTGGTACCCGACGCGAACACATCGTTCGCGCCACGCTCGAATCCATCGCCTACCAGACCAAAGACGTCGCCGAGGCCATGGTCTCGGACGCCGACATCGACCTTTCGAGTCTGCGTGTCGACGGCGGAGCAGTCAAAAACAACTTCCTCTGTCAGCTCCAGTCGAACATCATCGGTACGGAGATCGTCCGACCGGTCGTCGACGAGACGACCGCCCTCGGTGCAGCCTACGCCGCCGGCCTCGCCGTCGGCTACTGGGACACGGTTGACGAACTCCGCGACAACTGGCAGGTCGACCGACGCTTCCCCGTCGACGAGGACGCCGACATCGAAGTCAACTACGACCGCTGGAAGGACGCAGTCGAGCGATCCGAAGACTGGGCCCGAGACGAGGGTGGTGACTAACGATGGTACTGAATCCAACGCTTGTTGACCCGACGTGGTACATCTCCGCGTTCGCTGGCGGTGCCTTCGGTGCCGCAATCGGTGCACTCCCAGCATTCATTTTCACCGGCTTCATGGTGATCGCCGGTGAGGCAGCAAATGCGATCGGTGTTGACGGTGCAGGCGAAGGTGCGTCACTGACGGCCAGTGGGTTCACTGGCTTCCTCGGCTTCGGTCCGGTTTTCGGCCCGCACATCAGCTTCGCCGCTGGTGCGGCCGCAGCCGCATACGCAGCCAAGCAAGGCTACATCGACGATGGGAAGAACATCCTCTGGGCTGCCGGAACCCAGAAGATCGACGTGCTGCTCGTCGGTGGGATCTTCGGCATCCTTGGGATGGTCGGCACCGGCCTCGGTCGAACGGTCGGTATCCCGACTGACAACATCGCGCTGATGGTCTTCGTCTCCGCGCTGATCCACCGCGTTGCCTTCGGCTACAGCATCATCGGCGAGGTCACCGGTGACGGCCTCTTCGATGTTGGCCCGTGGGAGCGCGACGAGGACGAAGCACCCGGCATCTGGCTGCCGTGGCAGTACAAATGGAGCGGTGTCGCCATGATCGGTCTCATCGGTGGTCTCCTCGGGACAGCCGCCTACCAAGGTACCGGTAGCCCGCTGATCGGCTTCGGTATCAGTGCAGCGAGCCTCGTGTTCCTGCAGTGCGGCGTCGACAACATCCCGGTCACCCACCACATCACTCTCCCCGGCGCGGTCGGCGCGCTGGGTGCCAATGCCGCTGGCTACAGTCCGACGGTCGTGCTGATCTTCGGCGGACTCTTCGGCGTCTTCGGTGCCCTGATGGGCGAGGTCTGTAACCGTGTCTTCTACATGCACGGCAAGACCCACGTTGACCCGCCGGCGTTCGCAATCGCGGCCTCGGGTCTGCTGTCGGCAGTCCTGACCGCTGCGGGCCTCCTCGGAGATACCTTCTGGGGCGGCCTCGGCGGCATCGGCCTCTAAACCGGCCAACTCACCCGCCAACCACTCCTTGCTCACCCCGTTGGTGAGCCGGAGTCGATCACACCGTCGCTCGGCGACGGTCGTTTGGTGATGCGGTTTTCGATTTTTCATTCATACCCACAGCACGGAGCATGGACGCATCGCGGCACTGAACAGGAACACCACGAGCACGGATCACGCACAGCCCAGCACCAAACACTGACCACGCCATCGGGAGCACACCATGGAACTACAGGACCGAGTTGCCCGTCGACAGCACGCCGACGACGCCAGGCCGGCGTACGACGCGATCAGCCCGCTGGTACATCCAAGCGAGCCGGTCGGCCGCGGCACCGTCATCGAGCAGCTGCTGGACGTGCTGGCACCGATCTTCGATGCCGACCGGCCGGCCGACAGCTACGTCTGGGGGCCGAAAGGCGCGGGCAAATCCGCGGTCGTTCGCGCACTGTTTGCGGAGTGTAGCCGCCAGCACGGCGACCAGACCACACAGATCTACACCGCAACGCGGGCCGAGCCGACAACCGAGGTGCGGTTTCTCTACGTTGACAGCCGGCGCGCACAGTCGGCGTTCGCGCTGCTCCATACCGTTGTGGCGGCGTTGTCGTCGTCAACAGTACCAAAACAGGGGGTCAGCAGCGAGGCGATGCGTGACCGCCTTGAGACACAGCTGACACGACAGGATCGGCAGCTCGTTGTCGCCGTCGACCACGTTGACGAGCCCGAAACCCTCGACAGCGCGGCCGTCTTCGAGCAGTTCGCGCCGTTTCGATCATCGATCAGCTGTTTGGCGATCGGGCGCAGCAAGCCCGCCGACACCGCGATCAGCGACCGCAACGCGATCAAACGGATTCACATCGAGCCCTACACACAGCACACGCTGATCGAGATCTTAGACAGCCGGGTTGCCGACGGGCGGCTGCGATCGGCGACGACGACCGACGGGCTCACCGAGGTTGCCACCTGGGCCGACGGCGACGCCCACGACGCGCTGGCGGCGTTGTTCGGCGCGGCGGTGAGCGTCGGCGCGGATGCCGACACCCCGATCGATGCGGCCGCGTTGGCGACCGGGATGGCGGCGGTGCCGCAGCCCTGTGTCGCCCTTGGCCGTGTCATGTCGCTGCCGGCGAGTCGAAAACGCATCGTCCGGCGGCTGATCGAGTTACCGGAGACGGCCCGGGAGTCGGTCAAGGAGGCCGCCGAGGCGATCAGCAGCGACGGGATTGATCTCTCGCGGGCGACGATCGAACGTATCCTCTATGAGCTCGCCGAAAGCGGGATCATCCGCCGCGTGAAAGCCGACCAGCCATCGGAAACCGGCCGCCCTCCCTCCCGGCTGGAGCCGCGGTTCCCCACGCTCGTCTTCACGGCGTTGACCGACACGGCCTAAGACAGTAGTGGACGACCAACGGCGGTTGAACACGATAATCCGATACACACATTTATGTACACCATACTGTAATGATCGTAAGTATGAGTCTACGGTGGATCACCGCTCGCCCGTGGTGTGGGGTCGGCACCGGCAAACTGGCCGGGAACAGCGTCCGAATCAGCCTTTTCGCGGCCGCACTCGGGCTCGCGTGGCTCGCGCGCGACCCGACAGTCACAACGGCCGGCCTGTTCGGCCTCATCTCGCTCCCGTGGGAAAGCGACGACGAGGAACCAGCCGAAACCGACGCAACCGACGCAAAAGCGGCTGAAAGCGAAGCAGCAGCCGACGAGAATGAGACGACAGTCGCCGAAAGCGAGACGGCACCCGCCGAAAGTGAAGCGACAACCGTTGAGAGCGAGACGACAGCGACCGACGAGGCGGCAGCCGCAGAAGAGGAAACAACCGCCGAAGAGGCGACAACCGCCGAAGAGGCACCAACCGACGAAACGGAGTCCACAACCACCGAGAGCGAGAGGCCCACAGCCGCCAGCCGACCGACCGACAGCGGTGTCACCATCGCCGAACAGCCCACCGCCGCAACCACCGCCGCAACCACCGCCGCAACCACCGACGGCGGTGAGGTTGTGCCGAACCAAGACGACGAGCGAGCCGAGGAGCTGGAAGCGTTCTGTACGGAGCTGACCGACGCGATGGCCGACGGTGCCGACGGCGATCTCACCGTGCGGATCGATCCATCGGATGCCCCAGCGGAGGCGACGGGAACCGCCGAAGCGTTCAACGAGCTGATCGAGGAGTTCAGCGATACCGTCCAGACGGTCGATGACTTCAGCGACCAGGTAACCGGCGCGACAAACCGCGTGACCGGCCGGGTCGATGAGGTCAAATCCGCCAGCAAGGAGATGAGCAGCGAGGTCAACGCGATCGCCGACGACGCGAGCAAGCAGAACTCCCAGCTTGAGGAGCTCTCCGATGAGATCCGCTCGCTATCGGCCGCAACACAGGAGGTCGCCTCCTCGGCCAGCGAGGTCGCCGAAGCCTCCGAGCAGGCCGCCGAACGCGGCGAGAAAGGCCGTGAGTTGGCGACAGACGCGCTTGCGGAACTCGACGATATCGACACCCGCACCAACCGGATGTTGGAGGCCACCCAGGAGCTCGACAGCCGGATCGACGAGATCGAGGAGATCGCGGAGTTCATCGGCGACGTGGCCAGCCAGACCAACATCCTCGCGCTCAACGCCTCGATCGAGGCCGCCCGCGCCGGCGAGGCCGGCGAAGGGTTCGCGGTCGTCGCCGACGAGGTCAAAAGCCTCGCCGAGGACGCCGAGGAGGCCGCCGGCGACATCGAGGAGTCGGTGAACACGATCCGCGATCAGGCCGATACCACCGTCGAGGAGATGCACGAGACCCGCGACCGGATTGACTCCGGTGTCGACACGATCGAAGGCGCGGTCGAAAACTTCCAGCAGATCGCCGACGATGTCGAGGAGACGAACGTCGGCGTCCAGGAGATCAGCGAGGCGACCGACCAGCAGGCCAACTCACTCCAAGAGGCGGCGGCGATGGTCGACGACGTGAGTGCGATCGCCGACGAGACCGCGGATCGAACCGAGAACGCCGCCGCGGCCGTCCAACAGCAGACGACGGCGTTGGCCGAGGTCTCAACCGGCGCGACAACGCTCGACGAACGCAGCAGCTCGCTCAACGAGCTGGCGACCAACTACGAGTTCGGCGGTGTCACCGCCCAGGTGGCCGCCGACAGCGACGTGACCACCTTCGAGTTCTGGCATGCGATGGGTGGCGACAAGGGGCTGCTGTTGGAGAACCTGATCCGCGAGTTCGAGGAGCAGGCCGACGGCATCCGAATCGAGGCGACCAACAAGGGCAGCTACCGCGGCAACCTGGAGTCAACGCTGAACGCCGCCGAGCGCGGCGACACGCCGACGCTGTCGCAGATCTACGAGATCGGTACCGCCAAAGCTGTCGACAGCGGAGCCTTCGAACCGGTCGAAAACGTGTTGCCGAGCGGGACGCAGCTCCGCAACTACCTCGATCCCGTCTTGAGCTACTACCGAACCAACGGCACGCTGTACTCGATGCCGTTTAATTCCTCGGTGCCGATCTTGGCGATCAACCAGGACGCCTTCGAGGCCGCGGGACTCGACCCGAACAACCCACCGGAAACCTTCGCCGAGGTCACCGCCGCCGCCGAGGAGTTGGTCAACGCCGGCGTCACCGACACCGGGATCACCTTCGCCAACTACGGCTGGTTCGTCGAGCAGTGGTTTGCCAGCGCGGGCCAAGAAATCGTCAACAAACAGAACGGCCGCGCGGGGACAGCCGACGAGGCCTTCTACGACAGCGATGCCGGCGTCGAGCTCTACGACTGGTGGACGGATCTGGACAACCGCGGGCTGTACCACAATCCCGGGATCGAGGCCCGCGGGAAGGCCAAGGAGGCCTTCCACGACGGCAGAGCCGCGATGTTGGTTGGTTCGTCCTCGTCGTGTGGCTCGATCATCGAGGGTGCGGACTTCGAGACGACCGTCAGCGGGATGCCCGCGGCGGGCGAGCGCGTCGGCCTCATCGTCGGCGGCGCATCGCTGTGGGTCTCCGAGGACGCCACACGCGACCAGCAGGAGGCCGCCGGCGAGTTCCTTGCGTGGATGACCGCGCCGGAACAACAGGCCCGCTGGCACCAAGAAACCGGCTACCTGCCGGTGCACGAACAGGGTGTCGAGAAGCTGCGCAACGATGGCTGGTTCCGCGAGAACCCCGGCCACGAGGTCGGGATTCAGGAGCTGCTCGGCAGCCCCGACACGCCGGCGACCAACGGCGCGCGGATCGGACCGTTCGATACGGTGCGGACGCTCGTCGCCGAGGCCTACGAGGATATCAAGAACGGCGATACCGAGGAGGAACTCGGCAACCTCAGCGAGATGGTCGAACAACAGCTCGAAAGCTACGCCGCCGAGCAGGGCCGCTAACGCGGCCGACGGCGATAACCACCTACTACTAACAGGACGCTATCCTAACAGGGCTCATGGAACGAACAGTCACCGTCGTCCCGGAGGATGGACTGCACGCGCGACCAGCGACGACCTTCGTCGAAGCCGCCGGCAACTTCGATGCCACGATCACGGTCGAAGCCGTCGACGGCAGCCGACCGCCCGTTGCTGCCGACAGCATCCTTGCGGTAACGGGGCTCGGCGTCCGGCGCGGCGACCGGGTGAAACTGACCGCCGAGGGGCCGGATGCCGAACCCGCCCTCGACGCGCTGGTCAACGTCATCTCGACGCCGGCGGGCGAGTCGGATGTCGCCGACGACACACCGGCCTGAGAAGCGACCACCAGCAGACCGCCGGCTGACAGCGACGCCGGAGCGGTTTTTTGTCCGGATCGCCGAAAGGGTGTATGGTACCGCCGCTTGCGCTGGATATCGATGGCACGCTGACAACACGCGACGATCGGATCGACCCGCGGGTCTTTGAGGTGGTGCCGGCGTGGGACGCGCCGGTCGTGGTGGCGACCGGCAAATCGTTTCCCTACCCGGTCGCACTCTGTCATTTTCTGGGGATTCCGGAGCGGGTCGTCGCCGAAAACGGCGGCGTCGTCTGTGCCGACGGCCAGGTCAGCTTCCAGGGCGACCGCGATCGGGCCGAACAGGCCGCCGAGACGTTTCGCGCCCGGGGCGGCGACCTCGGCTGGGACGACGCCGATACGACGAACCGCTGGCGGGAGACCGAACTCGCCGCCCGCATCGACGCCGACGAGGCGTTGCTCCGGGAGGTCGCCGACGAGTTCGATCTCGAAGTCGTCGACACCGGCTACGCCTATCATCTGAAGACACCGGGCGTCGAGAAGGGTGATGGGCTTGCCGCAGTTGCCGAGACGCTCGGGGTCGACACCGACTCGTTTGTGGCGATCGGCGACAGCGAAAACGACGTGTCGCTGTTCGAGACGGCAGGGGAGTCGTACGCCGTCGCCAACGCCGACGATCGGGCGAAAGCCGCCGCCGACACCGTGGTTGCGGGGTCGTATTTTGATGGGACGCACTCGGTGCTCGAATCGCTGAGATCGGCGTCAGGGTAGCTGAGTCCCGTGTGCTCAGTCGACGGTGTCGTCGATCCACGAGCCAAAGCACTCAAGCGTGTCAGCCGCATCGAACCGCTCGATACAGGGAACCTCGTAGGGATGGAGCTCCTCGATCCGGGCTTTGAGGCGGTCGTAGCCCGCGTCGGTCGTCTTGACCAGCAGGATCGTCTCGGTGTCGGTTTCGACGCGCCCGTCCCAGCGATACGTCGAGTGGCAGTCGACCGCGTTGACACAGGCCGCAAGCCGCTCTTCGACGAGCGTTGCGGCGATCTCCTCGGCCGCGTCGGTGGGGACGGTAACGTAGACGGTCGGCATCCTACAGGTGATCCTCGAAGGGGACGAACGAGCCGTTGATATCCCACTCGTGGATGCAGTAGATACTCCCGACAGCGTCGTCGTCGACCTGCCACGATTCGGTGGTTCCGTCCCAGCGTTCTGTCCGCCCACACCGCTCGCAGACACGTTCCGTGGGGTGGCGGAGACTGATCGACATACCTGAACGGGAATCCCCCATCGAGTTAACCCTTTCTCAGTCATCGGCACCGCGATAACCCTCGACGACCGGTTCGGTCTCCCGACCGCGTCAGCCGCCGCCGACCCGAGTATGAGTACAGTATGGAACCATAGGAGGTCACCAAAAATGTACAATAATTTAGAAAGAGGCCGTTATTTTGAAGAAATAAATTTGTGATCCGGTTATACAGTTGTATATCTGCGCAAATCGGCCGTGAAAGTTATATACGCAACTACCATTGTGAGCGTATGGCACTCCACTTTCCCAGCTTACACACGTCGGTCGACACCGACACCCGGTTTGAGTGTACGGGCTGTGGCGAACGACTCGACGACACCGACGGCGGTCGGCAGTGTCCCGACTGTGGGGCGACCGTTCAAAACATCACCGTCCCGCGGAACTGATCGTCGTTTCAGCGATTAGCTCTCGCTGAGAGTGTACCGATAGGGCTGTTGAGCGATCACGGTGATCTCACCGGTTTTCGCCCGGCGGCCAAGCACCGTTGCCAGCTGGTGTGGGCTTTCAAACGTCGTCTCGGCGTCACCATCCTCCAAGGCGGCGAGGATCTCACGGGCGGTCAACGGCTCGTCGGCGGACGCAAGCACACCTTCGACGCGGTCGAAATCACTCGGTGTGGTCTGCATACCCATACTAGCGGTGCAAACGGTTTCAATCTGTGTGTGACAGCTGTCAGACAACCGCTTACACAGGCGGTTCCGCCGATAATACAGCGGTTTCGCCGAGATCCAATTCTGACAACGATCAAAAATATGTGTGACAGTGTCGTATTTTACCGGACGGTTACGGGGTGAATTCCTCTGCTTCGAGGTCGCGTTCCTCGCGGTACTGCTCGACGAACGCCGCCACATCGAACTCGTGCATCTTCGCCTCAAACTCGGTGAGTGCGCTGGTGTCGTCGGCGTGGCTGACCGCATGTTCCATCAGCTCGATAACAAGTTCGACGATGCGCTCATGCAGGGTTCGAGAATCGAAATCAGTGAGCCACAGGAGCGCGAAGCCGACATCCGGCTCCTCGGTCGCATCGTAGGAGACAACCTGTTCGGGGAACTCTTCGAGGACGATCCCAAGGAGGTGCGGCGTCCCGAACTCCGGCATCTCCTCGCTGGTAGTTTCGATCGCCTCCTGAAGCACGTCGACCAGAAACTCCGGGAGAAACCGATCCGGTGGGTGGACGTCCATCACGACGGCATGGGTTGCCCCACAGTCGCAGTCGTACTCGCGCATCCCGAGATCGAGATCGGTGACGACGACCGACTCGCCGCACGGAAGATCGATCTGCTCGCCGCGATCACCCGGGACGCGTGGTTGGGCCATAGACACCGTAGGGGTGAGGGGCGATTAAATCCCGTGTTATCGCCCCACCAACCGTTAGGAGTCAGCCCGCTCGGTATCGGCGTCGTCGACGGCGTCGCTCATGCCGGGGGCGTTGGCCGGATCGGCGTCGGCGGGCTCGGCGGTTCCGGAGCCGACGTGGAGTTCGCCGTCGCCGTCCTCGACGTACACGTCGTCGGCAAAGCCGGCGATCGCGTTCTCGTAGGCCGGCTGGTCGCGTTGCTCCGGCGTTTCAGGGGCCTCGGGGATCCCGTCGGCCGGCCGGAACTCGCCGAGTGGGTCGTCGACGGTGATCCCGTAGCGTTTGAAGAAGTCCTCGTAGCGGCGGAAGTGCTCCTCAAACTCCTCGGCGGGGATCTCCATCATCTCCGTCCAGCCGTGGTTGAAGAAATCGAAATTGGCCTGGATGTGGGTGATCTCACGGGCTTGGGCCTCCGGAAACCCGGCTTCGAGGGCCGCGACGTAGGTGTCCATCGTCGCATCGAAGAAGCCATCGAGGTGGTCGCGGCGATCCTCGCGGGCGTCCTCATCAGCTTTTCCGAGGAAGATGTCGGTGTGCATATCGACGAGCTTGTCGTTGGCGATATCGCCGAGCACGGGCGCGGTCAGCGCGTTTTTCGCCGCCCAGTGGCGGAGGTTTTGGCGGATCTTCATCGTAGCTGTTGTTGGGGATGGACAGGCTTGAAGCCCACGGCACGGTCGAGCGACCGGTGAGATCGACACGGACAGCCACCCAGGAGCCACAGCGGCGGGATGAAATCGGGCGGAAACCCACCGACGGGACGGATGAAAAACGGGGGTTTGTCCGGTCGCAGCCCCCCGGCATGGACGGTTGTCAACGGTTCCGCGTCGATAGCAACCTCCTTTACCCCGGATCACGAACGCGGGGGTATGACAGCATCGTACGTCGTTATCGGTGACGGGATCGCGGGCAGCTCCGCGGCGGAGACGCTCCGGGAGGAGGCCCCGGACGCCGAGATCACCGTCATCACCGAGGAGGGGGAGGCCCTCTACAACCGGATCCTCATCAAGGAGTACGCCAAGGGCAAGCTCCCCGAGGCGCCGATTTCGATCCACGATGAGAGCTGGTATGCCGACCGCGACATCGACCTCCGGCTCAACACCGTCGTCACCAACATCGATCCCGACGACCACACCGTCTCAACCCACGAAGGCGAGACGATCGGCTACGACAAGCTCCTCGTTGCCACCGGCGGCACGCCAACACAGCTGCCGGTCGACAACAGCGACGCCGACGGGATCCACCACTTCTGGACGTTCCAGGACGCCCGAAAGATCCGCGACCACATCGAGGACGCCGACTCGGCAACCATCGTCGGCGCGGGCTTACTCGGCATCGATCTCGCTGCCATCTGTGGCGAACAGGAGGTCGAAGCGAACTACCTCATGCGCGGGGACTGTTGGTGGCGGTACGCGCTCACCGAGGAGGGCGCGGAGATCATGCACGACGCGATGCGGGAACGCGGCGTCACACCCGTCTTCCAGAGCGGTGTCGATCACTTCGAAACCGACGATGAGGGCCACGTTGAGGCGACCATCGACCCCAACGGCGAGCGGTTCGACTCCGACTTTGTCGGTATCGCCATCGGGCTCAACTTCAACATCGAGCTGCTGCAGGATCTCGATATCGAACAGGACAACGGCGTCGTCGTCGACGAGTATATGCGCACCAGCCTCGACGACATCTTCGCCGCCGGCGACCTGACGCGGTACTACGATACGATTCTCGGCGAATACGCCCAAAATGGCTCGTGGGGGTCGGCCAAGGAGCAGGGCACCATCGCCGCGAAAAACATGATCGAGCCCGAAACCGATGGATTCCGCTGGGTGTCGTCGTACTCGATCACCCACTTCGATTTCCCGTTCCTCTCGTTTGGCCATCCGACGATCGGCGACGAGTACGTCTCGAAAGCCTACGGCGACAACGAGTGGCGGCGCGTCGCCATCAAGGACGGCAAGGTCGTCGGCGGCGTGTTGATCGGCGATCTCGCCCCCCAGAGCGGCTACAAGGAGCTGATGCGCGAGGAGATCCCGGTCGGCGACCAGACCGAGACACTGCTCAACGAGGAGTTTGAGGCCGACGACATCGCAGCCGTCCAGGAACAACAGCAGTAAGACGCCGGCCGGTCGCCGACCGAAACGAAGCGGTTTTCGGCGACCGCAAGGTAGCAGGGGTATGGACGGAAGCGGCGATATGACACTGGCCTTCGAACTGGCAGCCCTGCAGTCGTTGGCCGATCCGGGAGCCGTGATCACCGATGCCCGACAGTGGACAGAGTATGTCGGCGTCGTCAGCGAGAAACCGACCTACGTGGTCACGAACTTCACCCGGAAACACCGGGTTCGCCAGGACTTCTTCTCGGGGCCGCGCGGCGTCGGCGAGAGCCTCGACAACGTCGCCGACCAGTTCGAGACCGAACGGCACGTCTTTGTCGGGACGAGCGACGACGACAAAGCGATCGCCGACGACGCCGGCTGGGAGTATCTTCCCCTAGCGGAGGCCGCCGAGGCCGCCGAGTGGGAGCTGGCGTCGGAGTCTGCCGACGAGGAGCTCCTCGAGGGCGAGACCCGCGAGGATTGGCCCTAACGGTCGACACCGACCACAGCCGTCGAGTAAACAGTATTAACACCCCCGACCCGGAAGCCGAGGATAATGCTCGGTGGCCTGTTGCCCGCGTCGCCGGCGGTCGCCGTCGGGATGATCGTCGTTACAACCGCGGTCATCTGGGTCGGCAGCGGCTGGCTGGAGTCATCCGCCGAACAGCTGTCGGCGCACTACGGGCTCCCGCCGGTCGTCCAGGGATCGATCGTCGTCGCCGTCGGCTCAAGCTTTCCGGAGCTTGCCAGCGTCATCTTCACCGCGCTTGCCGGCGTCTTCGATATGGGCGTCGGCGGGATCGTCGGCTCGGCCATCTTCAACGTCCTCGTCATCCCCGCGGTGGCCGGGCTGGCGGCGACCGGCAACCTCGAAACAAACCGGTCGCTGGTCTACAAGGAAGCCCAGTTCTACATGATCGCCGTCTCGGCGTTGGTGATCACCTTCGCCCTCGGCGTGATCTACATTCCGGCCCCCGAAACACCGCCGCTTGTCGGGCAGATCACCCGCCCGCTGGCGATGATCCCGCTGTTGCTCTATGGGCTGTACCTCTTCATCCAGTGGCAGGATGTCAGCGAGTACACCGGCGATATCGAGCTCAACGATGCGATCGGCCGGCAGTGGGCGACGCTGGCCGGTGGCCTGCTGTTGATCCTCGTCGGCGTCGAACAGCTGGTGAGTGCTGTCGAGATCCTCACCCACACCTTCGGGATCCCGGAGTTTCTCGCCGGGGTGACGATCATCGCCGCGGTGACGAGCCTGCCGGATACGCTGGTCAGCGTGCGGGCCGCCCGCGAGGGCAGAGGGCTGACCAGCCTCGGCAACGTTCTGGGCTCGAATACGTTTGATCTCCTGGTGGCGATCCCGATCGGCGTGTTGCTGCTCGGCACCGTTTCGATCAACTTCGCCGTCGCCGTCCCGATGTTCGGCGTGCTCACGCTGGCGACGGTGCTGTTGTTCGCCTTCCTCCGCACCGATCTCTCGTTGACGACGCCGGAGGCCTACGCGCTGCTTGTCGCCTACGCCGTGTTCCTCGCGTGGGTGGTGGCGGAGACTGTCGGCGTGCTCAACCTCGTTGCGGCGACCTAAGCACGGTGGGTCGCGTCCGTCCCGCGGCCACGCCACGGTCGTCGCTAACGGTTGTGTCCGACCCATTCAGGGCACCGAAAGTCATAATCACACGACAGCCGTATTCGGGGTAATGAGTCACCAGCTGCCCGATGTGCAGGCCACCCAGCCGGATGTGGCCGTCGGGCTCAGTCAGGTTGGCGTCACAGGTGTTGAAAAACTGGTCAAGCTCGCACGAAAGGACAAACGCCCGATCGTCCTGATGGCCGAGTTCGACGTGTTCGTCGATCTCCCGGGCGGCCGCAAGGGGATCGACATGAGCCGCAACATGGAGGTCATCGACGAGATCCTAGAGGAGACGACCGAGACCGAGGCCTACCGCGTCGAGGACGTCTGCGGGGAGGCCGCCGAACGCCTGCTGTCGAAACACGACTACACCTCCACCGCCGAGGTCGAGATGACCGCCGATCTCGTCACCAAAGAACAGACGCCGGCCAGCGGGAAACCGACCCAAAACACGGCGACGATCATCGCCAGCGCGACCGCGACCGACGACGGCACACACGAGGAGATCGGCGCGGAAGTGACGGGAATGACGGTCTGTCCGTGCTCACAGGGGATGTCCGAGTCGAGAGCGCGCGAGAAGCTCCAAGACCTCGATGTCGACCGCGAGACCATCGACGAGTTCCTTGATGCGGTACCCCAGCCCGGCCACTCCCAGCGCGGTCACGCCACGCTAACGATCACCAGCAACGGCGATCCGGATGTCGATCTCGGCGACATCATCGACATCGCCCGCGACGCGATGAGCGCGCGGATCTACAACATGGCGAAACGCCCCGACGAGGATCATATGACGTTTGCGGCCCACTCCGACGCCAAGTTCGTCGAGGACTGCGTGCGCGCGCTGGCGGAGGGTGCGGTCGAGGAGTTCGATCACCTCGCCGACGAGGCGGTCGTCTACATCCGCCAGTCGAACGACGAATCGATCCACCAACACAACGCCCACGCCGAACGCGAGGTCACGATGGGCCAGCTGCGGGCGGAGCTCAGCGGCACAAGCGATCAATAGGTTCAGTGGTGCTGCGGTAGTTTGAGCGGGTCGGCGTCCTCCCATCGGGGCTGGAAAACCTCCCGCACGTCGGCCGCGAAGTTGCGATCCTTGAGATCGATCATCGCAAACGCCTGCTCGGGATCCAGCGGGTTCGGCACCTCAAGACAGACTTCGACACCGTCGATCATGTTAAACGTGCCATCGACAGCCTCGTGCGTGCGAACCGCGTAGTTGTCGTATTCGCTGAGCCGCGCGTTGTAGGCCTCGATCGTCGACTCGGGCAGGTTGCAGACAACTGTCGGCGTCAACAACAGCTGGACATCGACGCCGCGCTCTAGGGCGGCTTCCAGCCCGTCGACAACGCGGCTGCTCGCACTCCGGAGGTCGAGGCCGGCCGACGGTGATCCCGCAACGATGCGCAGTGATTCATCGGCTGCGTCGATCCGCTCTAAGAGCAGTTCCAGCGTCTCCTCGGGGCCGACCGCGGCGGTCCAAAACTGGCCGTTGACCGGCGCGGCCGCTTCGAGATCGTCCATCAGCGTGTCGACGGTGTCGGCGTACTGTTCGGCTTGTTCGTCGAGTTCGCGCTGTTTGGCCTCAAGCAAGCGATCCAACCCAACATCAGGCTCGACGGCGACGTACTTTTTCGGCCGGCTGGCGGCCTGACTCCGGACGAGGCGGTGCTGTTCGAGCCCGTTGAGCACGTCGTAGATCCGGCCCATCGGCACCTCGCTTTTCCGTGACAACTCCTTTGCGGTTGTCGGGCCGCTCCGGAGTAACGCCCGGTAGGCGCGAGCTTCGTACTCGGATAGGCCGAGATCACGGAGGCTTGCCATACACGGCTGTTATCCGTCGGTTGATAAAAACACACCGGACGTTTATTCGCCGGCGAACGGCTCCGGGTGGCCGCTCAGCCGCCGAGGTAGAGCCGGCCGACCTCCTCGTTGTCGAGGAGTTCGTCGCCGGAGCCGGTGTATTTGATCTCGCCGCTGGCCAACACGAACCCGCGGTCGGCGACCGACAGCCCCTTCTGGGCGTTCTGTTCGACCAACAGTAGCGTCGTTCCCAGCTCGTTGAGCTGTTCGATCCGCTCGAAGACATCATCGATGAACTTCGGTTCGAGCCCGATGGATGGCTCGTCGAGCAACATTACCTCGGGATCGACCATCAGCGCGCGGGCGAGTTCGAGCAGCCGCCGCTGGCCGCCCGACAGCGTCCCGGCCTGCTGGTCGCGGATGTCACCGAGGATCGGGAACTCGTCGTAGAGTTCTTCGGCCCGTTGGGCCGCCTGCTCGTCGTCCTCGAAGACGTAGCCGCCCATGAGCATGTTCTCGTGGACTCTCATGCCGGGGAAGACGCTGGCGTCCTGGAGGACGTAGCTCATCCCGTTGGCGAGGTTCTCCTGCGGCGAGCGGCCGGTGATCTCACCCCCCCGGAACGAGACCGTTCCGGCCATCACGTCGGCGAAGCCGTAGATGCTCTTCATCAACGTCGATTTCCCCGAGCCGTTGGGGCCGATGAGACAGGCGATCTGTTCGTCCTCGATGGCGATGTCGATGTCGTGGAGGACGGTCGTGTTGCCGTAGCCGGCGACGACGTTCTCCATTTCGAGGATGGTGTCGGCCATGATTATTCCCTCCCGAGGTAGGCGTTGATGACGCGTTCGTCGTTTTGGATCTCCTCGGGCGTCCCCTCGGCGATGCGCTCGCCGTGGGCGAGGACGTAGATCCGGTCGGCGATCTCCATGACGAAATCCATGTTGTGCTCGATGAGGAAGATCGTCGCCTCCTCCTCGTCGTTGGCCGCCCGAATGTACTCGATGAGGTTCTCCAGCATCGAGGGGTTGATCCCGCCGGCCGGCTCGTCCATCAACAGCAACTCCGGCTCGCTCATCAGGGCCATGACGAACTCGATGAGCTTCTGTTGGCCGAAGCTGAGTCGGCCGGCACGCGTCTCGGCGAGCCCGCCGAGATCGACGTACTCAAGCAGTTCGTT
The DNA here is from genome assembly GCF_006861655.1 of Halonotius roseus. GTDB lineage: Archaea > Halobacteriota > Halobacteria > Halobacteriales > Haloferacaceae > Halonotius > Halonotius roseus. The sequence goes on from NZ_SESI01000002.1 coordinate 16,038, forward strand.
CGTTCGCGCCAGCAGCGAGTCGTCCGGCCGGCGGAGCAGCCCGCCGATGTCGGCGCCACCCTCCTGAGCGGCCAACAGGAGGTTCTTTCGGACGCTCATCCCGCCGAAGATCCGGGTCTCCTGGAACATCCGGCCGAGACCCGCACGAGCGATCTTGTACTCCGGCCAGTCGGTAACGTCCTGGCCCTGCAACGTCACCCGACCCTCGTCGGCGGTGAGCGTGCCAGTAATACAGTTGAATAGCGTCGATTTCCCCGCGCCGTTGGGGCCGATGAGGCCGACGATCTCGCCCTCGTGAACCTCGACATCAACGCTATCGACGGCGGTGAGGCCGCCGAACCGTTTCGTGATGCCCTCGGTTCGAAGCACGGCGTCGTCGGCGTTGGCCGTGGCGGCGGTCATTCCTGTGTCGTCGCTGTCAGTTGATTTACTCATCACGTGTCACCTCCGTGTCGGCGTCGCTGTCGGCGGCGTCGGTAGTGCTGGCAGCAACGTCGCTGCCGCCGCTGCCGTCGGCCGCGGCGTCGGTCGCGGCCATCCCGCCGCGCTCGTAGTAGTCCATCTCGTTGGCGTACTCCCGGAGCGTCCCGACGACGCCCTTCGGGAAGCCGATGACGGTCACGATGACGGCGAGTCCGAGCATGACGAGTTGCCAGCCGACGAAGGCGGTCTCGACGTACTCGATCACGGTGTGGAGGCCGAACGCGCCGATGACCGGGCCGGCGACGGTGCCGGTGCCGCCCATCAGGGCCATCGCGATCAGTTCGACGTTCCACGCGCCGTTGTAAGCGGTTTGTGGATCGATGAACGTGTTGAACAGGCCGTAGGCTCCGCCGGCGAGTCCGGTGAACAGTGCGGCCAGCATCCACGCCGCCGTCTTGTAGTAGGTCGTATTGAACCCCATCGCGGTCGCCTTCCCCTCGTCGTCGCGGATCGCATTCAGGATGAACCCGAACCGGGTCGATGAGAGGTAGTAGACGACGATGATCTCGGCGACGAGCACGCCGAGGAAGAAGTAGTAGAAGACGACGCCCGGCGGTACATCGAAGAGGATTTTGCCGCTTGCGCCACCGGTGATTTCGAGATTGCGGGAGATCTGCTGAGCCGCCAGCAGGACGCCAAGCGTGGCGATAGCGAAGTAGTGGCCCCGCAGCCGCAACACGATGAGGCCGATGATCGCCGCGAAGACGGTCGCAAACACGCCGGCGGAGACGACCGCCAGCGGGAACGACACGGCGAAGTCCTTCAGTAGGATCGCGCCCGTGTAGGCTCCGATCCCGAAGAAGGCCATGTTCCCGAAGCTGGGGTAGCCGGTCTGGCCGCCGACGATATCCCACGACAGCGCGAGGATCGCAAACAGGAACATCTCCGAGATGACCGTCATCATGTACCCCTCGCGCAGCCCGAACAGTGGCGGCAACGCGCCGACGACCGCGCTGGCGAGGATGAGCTTCCAGCCGTGAGCCCCACAGAGATCGAACAGCTGATCGACCCGCTCGGGCGGCAGCACCGACCGCAGCAGGCCGTTGTCGTCGGATTCAGTGCTCATTCCTCAGCCTCCGTGCCGAACAGGCCTTGTGGTTTCACGACGAGTAGGACGATCAACAGCGTGAAACTCACCGCGAGCGTCCACCGCGAGGAGACCAACCCGGCGGTTAGCTCCTCGACGGTTCCGAGCAACAGCCCGCCGGTGAGTGCGCCCGGGATCGAGCCGACGCCGCCGAAGACGACGATGACGAAGCTCTTCAGCGTGTAGATCAACCCCATCTGCGGCTCGATGTTGAGGATCGTGGCGATGAACGCGCCGGCACCGCCGGCGACCGCCGAGGAGATCCCGAACGTCACCGCTCGGGTGTGCTCGACATCGATCCCGACCAGTGCGGCGGCCTCGGGATTTTGGGAGACCGCTCGGATCGCCCGCCCGGTGCGGGTTCGCTGTAGGAACAGGTAGAGGATCGCCGTCAGGATGATCGCGCCGAAAAACGCCACCAGCTTCATCTTCGGAACGACGAGCCCGGCGACGATCAGCGACGGGTCGGCAAAGGCGACCTGAATCGACCGCGGGTTCGCCGTCCACGCCTGAATCGCCAGCTGCTGGATGGCGATACTGATACCGAAGGTGACCAACAGCGTCAGGAAGATGTCGGTACCGATCACCCGCGAGACCAGCGCGCGCTGGAGCGCGTAGCCGACGACGAACAGCACGACGACGACGACCGGGAGCGTCGCCAGAAACAGCAGCACCGATCCCTCGGCGGTACCGGTGGCGATACTCAACAGCCAGTAGGCGGTGTAGCCGCCGAGCATCACCATCTCGCCGTGGGCGAGGTTGATGATGTCGACGACGCCCCAGATGAGCGCGAAGCCGACGGCTACGGCCGCGAACAACGCGCCGACGAGCAGGCCGTTGACCACGAACTGCGCGATGGCCATCTGGTTTACCGTTCGCTCCAGTCAGGCATCGGGTAGAGCGGGTCGGCCTGTGCGACCGAGGAGGGGTAGACAGTCTGGAGCCCCGGATCGGGCTGCCACTGCCGGATGAGCATGTTCTTGTCGATGACGCCGTTGTCACCGAAGCTCACGTCGCCATAGACCGTCGAGAACGGGTCGGCATCCCGGATCGCGTTGCGGACGGGAGTCGGGCCGAGTTCGTCAACGGACTCGAAGGCGTTGACGAACGTCAGGATGACCGCCTCGCCGGCCGCGCTGTGGTAGTCCGGCGTGTAGTCGTAGCCTTCCTCGATAGCCGCCACGAAGTCCTGTGTACCGCCGTAGACTGGATCCTCGAAGTTCGCGTTGATGTCCCAGGAGGTCGGCCCGTAGATGTAGTCGCCGTTCGCGCCGACCTCGCCCTTGAAGGACTCGTTGAGGCTGCCGACCGTCCCCATCGCCGCGTCAACGTTGACGCCCTGGCTCTCCATCTGGTTGGCCAGAATGATGTTGTGCTGCTGGTGGGCACACAACAGCAGGATGTCGGCGTCGTTGTCGCGGACGCGGCCGAGGTTCGTCGAGAGGTCGGAGGTTTCGGTCGGGAACGACTCGTCGACGACGATTTCGAGGCCTTCCTCCTCGATCTTTTCGCGCGCGCCGTCGGCGGTCGTCTGACTGAAGGTATCGTCCTCCGCGAGGATCGCCACCGTCTCGGGCGCGGAGTCCTGTTCGAGGGCCATATCGAAGTAGCTCTTGGCGTACTTGTTGGCCGTCGGCAACAGCCCAAAGATCCACTCGTTGCCCTGGCTGAAGATCTCCGGGCTCGCACCCCCGCCCTCGACCATCGGTTTCTCGTTTTCGGCGGCGACCGCACTCGCCGGCAGCGTCACTGAGCTGGCGTACGGCCCCAGCAGATAGTCGATTCCTTCGCGGTCGATCAACTCCTGATAAATGCTCCGGGAGGTCGAGGCGTCGGTGCTGTCGTCTCGGAGCACCATCTCCAGCTCGTAGGTGTTGCCGTCGCCGGCTTCGACGCCGCCGTTCTCGTTGATCCGGTCGATGGTCTCCTGGTAGGCATCCCGGTAGAGCCGCCCGAGGTCGGCGTTGTCGCCGGTGAGGCTCATCGAGCCGCCGAGTGTAATCGTGTCGCCGCCGCCACCGTCGCCACCCTCACCGTCGGAGCCGTTGCCCGCACAGCCAGCTAGTCCTGTGAGTGCTAGTGTCCCTGTGCCCCCTGCTACCTTCAAAAACGTCCGTCGGTTCTGAGATCCAGTCATAGTTACAACATAGGTGCGTGTCAATGACACGCGTCCTATAATACCTAATATTCAGCAGTAGCGTATAAATGTAATGCTCAATCATGCAGAATATACCACGCGACGAAACGATCCGCTATCGGTGGTAGCTTAGCCTGTGGCGGTCAGTTCGATAGCGACTCGACGGCTTCGGAGATCTGCGTGCTGAGTTCCTCGGGTGTCGTTGCCAACCCCTCGTGGCCGCGAACGCTCGCGGTGCCGGCGTCGACACCGTCAGCATCGGAGATGACGACAGCCTCGTGGTCGGCGATCCGGAGGGCTGCGCGGTGGAGATCCGAGCCGGCCGGGTCGCCAACCTCGACGACGAGATCGCCGTCGGTCAGCCGGGCGGCGACACCCCCGTAGCCTGCGACCTGCACGCCGATCCGATCCCACGCGCCGGCGAAGGCTTCGACGGCGTCGGTGGCAGCCGCCCGATAGCGATCCTCGCCGGTGATCGCCGCCAGATCCAGCAGGCCGTCGGCGAACTCCATGCCCGTATCGATCGGTCGCAGCGGGCGGTCACAGAGTCCCACGCCGCTTGCGGGGCCATCACGGAACGCGCCGTCGCCGCCGAGGGTTTCGAGAGCGTTGTCGGCAACGCGCGTTGCGACCGTGAGATACTCATCATCGCCGAGGACTTGTCGGGCTGTCGTCCACGCCGAAACGACGCGGGCGGCGTCCTCCAGGAGGTCGGTGTCGCCGACCGCGTCGTCGGTTCGGTAGTGGGTGACGACGCCGGTGTCGGTGTCGACGAGATCCGATTCAAGGGCGTCGAGAACCCGCTCGGCGTACTCGCGGGCGTGGTCGTCGTCGGTGTAGGCGTGGTAGGTGAGGAGCGCGTCGGCCGCGAGTGCGTTGCCGCCGGCGAACACCGTGAGGTCGGTACGGGGGCCGGGCTGGTCGGCCCGTTCGTCGGCGTCACCGCTGTAGTAGCTCGCGCCCTGGCCGGGTCCTTGGCTACCACCGACGGCAACGCCTGTCCACAGCGTGTCGGTGAGATAGTCGATGGTGTGGGCGGCGGGCTCGCGGTAGGCGTCCTCGCCGGTGTACAGATACCCGTTGGCGAACGCGCGGACAAGGGCGGCGTTGGTTTCCAGCACCTTCTCGTGGCGGACGCCCGACCAGTCGCGCTCGGTCGCAAACCGGAAGAAGCCGCCGTCGACAGAGTCATAGAGGTGTTGGGCGATGGCGTCAAGCGTCTGGCGCGCCTGCTGTGGCTCGCGTTTGAGGGCGAACTCGACCGTTCGGGGCAGCGGGAATTTGGCGTCCGTTCCCCAGCCGCCGTGGGCGGGATCGAACTGCTCGGTGAGTTGGCCGGCGATATGTTCCTCGATCCGGGAGTCGAGGTCGCCGTCGGGCGTCGGCTCGTCGGCCAGCGCGCGGGGGATTCGGCCGGCATCGGCTCCCTTCTCCTCGAACACCGTGCGGATGCGATCGACGATATCCCGCATCCCGTCGGGGCCGAGGTAGCCTGCGCCCGTCAGGAGCTCGCCGCTTGGGGTGAGAAACGCCGTCGTCGGAAAGCCGCCCATCGCGTAGCGTTCCCGCACGCGTGGATTGCGGTCGACATCGACGCGGATCGGCACGAAGCTGTCATTGACGTTGGCGGCGACCCGCGGCTCGCTGTAGGTGCGGGCGTCCATCTCGTGGCAGGCCCCACACCACGTCGCCGACAGCGAGAGCAGGATCGGCGTGTCGGTGTCGGCCGCCTCGCTGAAGGCGTCGGGGCCCCACGACCGCCACTCGACCCGTGTCGACGCCGTCGCCGCCGCGGCTGCCGTCGAATCGTCCATACACGCCCTCGGGTGGGCCGCCGCCTAAGACCTTCGGCAGCCAGTCGAGTACAGTAGTGAATAACCGTATGCTGATAGAGATAGCAGCCATCGGCTGAATTTTGCTTGAACTACCAGACCACGTTCCTGGCGGACTGAAAGGGCGAGGCTCTCCCGGCGAACCCCGGCGACGCAAGCACCGCAACGAGCGAAGCGAGTGAGGAGCGCAGCGAGCCGCGGGAGCCGAGAGAGCCGAGGGCTTTCTACTGTCGTCGGTATCGATACTGTCAGCTACACCAACAACGGATAGCGACGAAAGAGGTTATCACCGATGGCCCGCAACTGGGGGTATGCGCACGCGCTCCCTGCTCGCGCTGTTGCTGTTGATCCCGCTGGTCGACGCATTTGTCCTCGTCGCCATCGTCGGCTCGGGGGTGTTGACAGCCCTCCAGACGGTCGCACTGGTCGTCCTGACCGGGCTCATCGGGATGATCCTCGTCCGCGCGGAGGGCCGCAACACCCTCATGCGGTTTCAGCGGAAGGCCGCCACCGGGTCGGCACCGACCGACGAACTGCTCGACGGCGGGCTGTTGATCGCGGCGGGCGCGTTCCTGCTCACGCCGGGGCTCGTCACCGATCTGATCGGGTTTCTGCTCGTGTTGCCGCCGACGCGATACCCGATCCGGGTCGCGCTCAAGCGGTGGGTGGTCGTTCCCTACATTGACAAACAGACCGACGGGTTCGCCACCGGCAACGTCTGGACGTTCGGCTTTCCGGACGGTGATGGTGACAGCGACCCGTTCGGCTCCGGCGGGTTCGACGTTGGTGGCGGTTCCGGCCCCGGAGCGGGCAACCCCGGTAACACCGGGGGCGACGATCCACTGGGTGCCAGCGGGTCGGCAACAGATGACGAGGAGTACGTCGATGTCGACTTTGAGGTCAACGACGACGACAGCAGCCGAGAGTCGTAGTCGACCCGCGTCGTGAGGCGAAATGTATTCTCCGAAACCGACTGACGGAGCCGCGGTGGCGAAAGGAAACTGTTAAACAGAGTCCCCCGCTACGAGCAGTTGCGTTGGGGCCGATAGCTCAGTCAGGTTGAGCGCTCGGCTGATAACCGGGAGGTCCGCGGTTCAAATCCGTGTCGGCCCATTCGTTTTCCACTCGATTCTAAGCCGAGTAGAGACAGCCGTTTAAGGCTCTAAAGACGGCGAAATCGGCTGTTCCACACGATCCGGCGTGCGCTTCGTGTGGGTGAGTTCAACTGTTTCCCGAACGCGGGTCGCCGCCATCTGCGATTCATCGTTGCCGAAATCATCGAGAGGTGACGAGGACTGCATGCTCTATTCCGGAGATCCGGATTTTGGCGGTATCGATGGGATCGATGGTATCGAAACGGTCGTTCTGTGATCGCGTTCAGTTGCCCTGAATCGCGTCGATCACCATCGCCGCCGCGAGGATCGGCTCTTTCGGCACGCGGCTGGCATCGTCGATAGTCACCTCGTAGGTATCCTTGAGCAGCGTGAACTGGCCGTCGATCGAGCCGACGTGACCGCCCTGTGGATCGGTGATCTCGTATTTGTGCGGGATCAGTTCGCCGAACGGGAGCAGATTCCGGGCCAGCGTCACCCCTGCGCCGCGGGAGTCGATCTCGGCCAACGCCTCCCGCGTGTCGGGATCACGGATCGTCCACGTATCCTGCAGCAGCGAGAAATCGTTGTCGAGGATCACGACCGGCTCGTTGGTCGCAGCGTCCGAGAGGACGTAGTCGCCGGCGATGTCGATGATGCTGTTGGCGGTGACCCGAAACACCTCCTCGCCATCGGCGTCGACGAACGGGAACTTCTCTTTGAGCTTGAACAGCTCCTGTTTGCCCCGCAGCACCGTCTCGCCCGCGCTATCGAGGGCTTTGTACTTGTTCCGGAAGACACCCTGAATGACTGTGTAGCTGTCGTCGTCCAACGCGATGCCACTGATATCGTACTGCTCCTGGAGGGCCATTGGTCGCCTGTTTTCCCGAGCGAACTTGAAACCACCCACCTGCTGATCAGCCATTCCGGTCGTGCTCTTCCACTCGCCCGCAGTCTAGGGGTTTCACTTTCACTCCGCATGGCTATCGCTTATGATGTGACAGGTCGTGTACTCTGTTGATGAACGCCGTTCGCCACCGACGCTCGGGCGACGACCCCGAGACCGGCCGTGAGACAACCACTGAATCACCCACCAACCGACAGCACCCAGCCGTTGGGTTTGACGCCCGCGATCGCCTGCGCGGCGCGCTCGATGAAACGACAGTTCGACAAGCTGTGTTGGGGCTGCCGCGGGGATCGGGCCCACAGTAATCAGCTACCGCCGAGTGGTGACCGTGACAGCCAACCCATCGACGACCACGGCGTGAGATGCCGCGACAGTTGTTGCTGGACGTGATGGTGGGCAAACTCGCCACGTATCTGCGGATGTGTGGCTACGATACCGTCTACGCCGGCGAAGCGGATCTCGAAGCCGACGCGGCGATCCGCGAGCGCGCCCACGCCAGCGGTCGCACGCTGGTCACCCGCGACCGCGATCTCGCCGCGAGCACCGACGGCGCGATCCTGCTGACCGACCGCGAGATCGAGGGCCAACTCGCAGAGCTACAGGCCCACGGGGTCGACATCGACCTCCCGAGCGAGCCGGAGCGGTGTAGCGTTTGCAACGGCCGTGTCGACGCTGTTGACGGCGAGCGACCGGAGCACGCACCCGATGGGGTGGCTGTCTGGCAGTGTCGTGACTGTGGGCAGTTCTTTTGGAAGGGCAGTCACTGGGAGCAGGTACAAGAGACGATTGATGGTATTTTCGAGTAGGGTTACACCCAATGGTCTTGTAACGTAGCGGTGCCTGCGTGAGGAGCTTATAAGTAGTACGCAACACGCTGAGAAAGTTAGAATTGCTCACGGTTTCCGAGCACGTAACCTAACAGTACGATTGAAAGTGTCCCGAAGAACGTTTCAATCATCATTACAATGTGTGGTATCCGGGCTACAGGAGCCCTTGGTGGAGCGACAGTAAACGCCCGAACACTGTATGAGACGTTCGCTATAATCGACTCTTCGACACCGAAATTGATGTACACGAGTGTTGACGCTAAAAAGAGAAACACCATCCATACCGCGAGTGTTCTAACTCGAACGCCATATCCGATGAGATAGCGTGATGCTATAGACCCGAGCCAACTAGGTGTCACCAACGGACTCAGATTGGTCGATGCTTTTGTTTCAAATCCACGAGCACGACGTTCCAAGTAGTGCTGCTTGCGAGCCTTATTGATCAGTCCGTTCTCATTACAAGCAATCTTCAGAGCATGGTGGGTGCGTGCGATATCATCCCAATTTTTAGCTGAATTAGCGGCTGATTCTGCTGCTGATTGTTCTCCAAATTTTGTGCCAACATTGATATCCAAGTTAGAGAATGTACACCACCGAAGGTCAGTATTCTGTAAGTCGGTATCTCGGATATCGCATCCCGAGAAGGTCGCAATCTTGATATCCGCCCCGCTGAGGTCAGCGTCGGTGAGACGGGTGTCGGTAAAATCTGCTCCTCGGAGATCAGATTTAGAAAAGTTGGCACCGTGGAGATTAGCGTCAGTGAAGTTGGCCTCGTGGGGATTAGCGTCAGTAAAATCGGTCTTATAGAGATCGGCGTTCGTGAAGTCAGCTTTTCGGAAATCGGTGCCAGGAAAGTCTTGATTGAACAGATCGCTCTTTGTGAGGTCGGCATTGTAGAGACTAGCATCTGTAAAATCGACATTTCGAAGATCCGTGTTGATGAGGTCGGCTTCGCGGAGGTTGACATCGGTGAGGTTAGCACCGGCGAGATCGGAATCAGTGAAATCAACATTTGGCAACGTGGCTTTAGTGAGGTTTGCCTCGCGCAGATCAGTGTGAATAAGTTTGGCCTCATTGAGAGTACTATCAGTAAGATTGACCTTGTAAAGATCAGCGTCGGTGAGATCAGAATTTCTGATATTGGAACCGGTAAGATCAGTCTCTGCCAGCGTGGCGTCGGCGAGATTAGCATCTCGAAGTGTGACACCTGCCATAGAACCAATATCACGGAGGTCGTATCCTTCTAGTGTTGCTCCGTCAAGGAGTTCATTGTAGAGTCGTGTGTCAGTCCTAATCTCCTCCGGGACACGAGAATTTTCAAGAGTATTAACAGTCTTTTCATCTGTTTCATCTATTTTTGCGTGCCACGCGCAGCGGTTAGTATCAGTCAACGATTCTCGACAGCAACAATTCTGGGACTTTGGAATAGTAGCACTCTCGTGGTCGAAATCTTCAGGCCACGTATACCCACACCGTTCTTTCGGTGCCTCACTCATACCCGAAACGAATCACCCAGACAGGATAAAATGCGCCTGTTCTTTTATTAGCGACACCATGCTTGTCAGATATTATTCCATAGACAGACACAGCTGAATCTTATTGTTTGCGTTCTATCATACACTCGAAACACCCTCTGTCAGTAATAAATCGCTATCACACATACAGTCCTCAGCCCGTCGTCGCCGCATCGTTCCCCTCAGATATAGCCGCCTGCTCGTGAGTATGATGATAGAAGTAGACACACGGGTTGCCATCCTGTGATTCGGGCTCGAAACAGACCCGCTGGTATCGCTCGTTGTCGAGCAGATTCACCATCAGGCTGCCGCTGTGCGCGCTTACGGACGCATACGCGCGACCACAGGCCGGGCACCGCGCGGGTGCGTCCCCCGGAACATCGTTCATGGTTGTACATGCTGTCACACGCGCTAAACGGTTTCGCCGCACATCGTCGAACCCGGTGTTCGTCGACCACACACCCGCTGGACGCGGGCTGAGAGAAAACACTCCGACGACACGAACAGCTTCGATCGTCACAGGCCACCAGGTCGGCCGGTGCACTGCGTACCCAGCGTGAGTCACTATGCAACTCAGCGTGGTTCACTGTCCAACCCAGCATGTGCGTTTGGTGAGTAGTTGAATACTATCCAGCAGACACTATTACATATCCTGCGGCTGTCTACCGGCCTATGGATCCGACACGACGACGCTACCTCCAATACGCTGGCGGAGCCGCCATCCCCGTCTCCCTCGCCGGCTGTATCGGCACCGCCCCCGAGAACAACGGCACCGACAACGAGACAGACCCGGTCGACAACGACACCGACAACGCGACCGACGGCGGCAATGAAACCCGCCCGACAGGCACGGGCGGCCCAGGGGTCACCATCGCCGCGACCGACGACGACCCCGAGATCCCGATCCAGCCGGCCGTCGAGATCGTCCGCGAGGCGGCCACGGTCGACAACCCCCCACAGCTCCGGACGACACTCACCAACACGAGCGACGAGGCGGTCAGCGTCGGCGAGGGCCGCGCCGTCCACTTCGAGTACGTCACCGCCGACTCGGGGACGCTGACCCTCCTGCCGCCCGCGGGCGACGACGACTACCCCGCCGATCCCGACTGCTGGCGGCTCACCGAGGGGATCGCCATCACCGAGGAGTACCGCACCTTCGAGATCGCCGGCGGCGAGTCAAACAGCCGGCCTGTCGATCTGTATGCGACGACCGAGGCCGACGGCTGTATCCCGGTCGGCGACTACCGCTTCGAAACGACGATCTCGCTCACCGGCGACGATGCCGAGGCCGACGGCTCAGCGACCTGGGGCTTTTCGATCACATTGGAGTAATCACACCGACACCCCACCCGTAGCGTCGCCAGCCGACAAAGCGGCTATCTGTCCGGCTCGCCTATCGTCCCTATGAGCGCGGAGCCACCGACCGACCCCGACGATAGCGACGATAGCGGCGGAAGCACCCCCAACCCGGACGCCGAGAACGAACAAAACCGTGACGGCACCGCGGGCGGCGACGAGAGGAGAGACGACGCGAGGGGTGCTGACGGTGAGGTCAGCCGTACGTTCGTCCTCGGGTTGCTCGCTATCGGGCTGCTCCTGTTCAGCCTGTTTGCGTGGGCAGCACTCACCGGCAGAGGCTCACCGCTGTAATCGGCGTCGACCCTGCCTCAGACGCTCGCCAGCACCGACTCCAGCGCGTCGCGGTGGAAGGCGACCGCCGCCTCGCGGTCGACCGGTGGATACCGCGGGTTCGTCACCCGGCCGGCGGAGTCGACCGCGCTGGCGGCGATAGCGGCCGCGCGATGAGCAGGATCGACTGCCGGCATCGCTCTCACCGACTCGTAGCCCGCCCGGAACGCTGCCCGTAGCGGTGTGGGATCGTCAACGTACCAGTCGGCGACGAGGTATTCGGCTTTGGCGACCGACAGCGCGGGCGCGGCCGCAAGCGGAGCCTCCCAGTCCAACACGGCCGTCACCGAGCCGTCGGCGACGAGGGCGTTGCCGGGGCGGAAATCCCACGGGAACAGCCGCGGCGTGGGCTCGCTGTCCGGTGGCTCCGCGACCAACCCCCGAAGGTCGTCGGCGAGATCATCAAACACAGCTGGCAGGCGGTCGATAGCGCGCATCCCGTACTCTTCGAACCACGCGTCCCAGTCTGACTGGCTCGCTGTAAACCCCGACTCGCCGAGTTCGAGCCGGCCGTAGGCGTCGAAGGCGAAGGCGTCGTGCAGGCGGGCGAGCGCGCGGCCGAACCAGCCGGCGAGATCGCGCCGCGTCGCGCTATCGACCGTCGAAAACGCCGCATGCAGGTCGCTGCCGGCGACGTAGGCAGTGAGCATGTAGGCGACCCCCTCGTGAGTACCCGCCGCCAACACGGGCGGCACCGGAACGAACGTCCGCTCTCTGATCGCCCGAAGCAGTGCCGCCTCGGTGCGGAGCCACGCGGCCTCGCGGGCGACCTGCACGACGACCGGCCCGCGGGTCGGAAACCGCACAATCGCCGTCTCCTTGCGGTTACCGCGCGTGATCGCCTCGATTTCGACCGGCGACTCTGTGACCGCATCGAGCGCGACTGCGGCCGCCGCTCGCGCCCGCTCGTCGCCGAACGCCCCCGTCAACAGCGCGTCGCTCACGACTCACCTCGCAGGATCGCCGGCAACTCCGCAAGCGAGTCGATCACGTACTCCGGCTCGTAGTCGCCCTGTTCCTCGTTGCCGCGGAGCCACGCGACCGGCAGCCCGGCGTTCTGCGCGCCGGCCACGTCGTAGGCCAGCGAGTCACCGACGTACAGCGTTCGCTCGCGGGCGACGCCGAGATCAGCAACGGCTCGCTCGAACGGCACGGCGTGGGGTTTCGAGCGCGGGAGTTCCGCCGCGTAGACGACCGTCCGAAAGCGGTCGGCGATGCCGAGGGCATCGAGTTTCGCCCGCTGGCGGGATTCGGGGCCGTTCGTGACGACCCCGACCGGGCCGACTGCAGCCGCCGCGTCGAGTGCCGCCTCGGCTCCCGGACAGAAGCCGACCGCGCGGTCGTCGATGGCCGACCGCAACGCGCGGGCTAAGGCGAGCGGATCAGCGTCGCTGCGGCCGTGTTGGGCGGCCACGCGGGCGAACCCCGCCGCGAAGTAGCCGACCGGATCGTCGTGATCCGGCGGGCCGGTCAACGCCGCCCAGAGGGCCGCCGGCTCGCCGAACGGGGTCTCGTTGGCCCGCTCGAACGCCCGCTCGTACATCGATTGGGTGTCCTGCGTGTTTTCACACAGCGTGCCGTCGAGATCGAAGAGGACTGCGTCAAACGGTGCCACAGTACATAGTGGTGCGAAGGGGGCAAAAATCTCGCGTCGATGGCGATGGTGGTGTTGAGATACGCAATTGTCTGAGCCAGATTGGTGTAGAAAGCCCTCGTCGCTCTCGACTCCCGGGCCTCGCTGCGCTCCCCGTTCACTTCGCTCACTGCGGTGCTTGCGTCGTCCGGGTTCGCCGAGAGCGACTCGCCCTTTCAGTCCGCCAGGATGGCGGTTGATCGGCTGGTCGCTGTCGTCGCCAACAGCTGTAACGGCGTCAACTCGCTTCGGCCGGTTCAGCACCGAGCAGCCGCGGCAGTGCCGTATCGGCAAACGTGAGCCCGATCACCAACACCATCGGCGCGAAAAACAGGCCGTAAAAGCCCAACACGACCGGGCCGAAGATGTACGCCAACATGAGCAAGCCGACGTGCGTTCGGTTCCCGCTGAGATACGGCCGGAGGACGATATCCGGGATTGTGTCGACGACGACAATCGCCAACACGAGGAAGCCGGCGAGATACACCAACATCGACAGCTGGCCGTCGAGAACGACCGGCACAGCCGCGAAGATCGTCAGCGGCACGTAGACGATCTTCATGCCGATCACCGGGATCAGGCTGGCGATCCCTGTCAGCGCGCCCGCCAACACCGGATACGGCACCTCGACAGCCGCCGGGGCGACGGCGTTGTACCCCATGAACACGATGGCTCCGATCAGCGAGATGACGATCACGTTCAGGAGGTTGCCGAAGAGGACGGCCTCTAGCTCCTCGTCGGCGGCCTCGAAGAACTCCCGGACGATATCGTCGTCGTCGAACCGAAGCAGCCACGCCCGGAACGTCGACCCCTCGATGAGCAGGTAGTAGGTGACGACAGCGATGATAAAGACGTTCAACAGCAGTCCGCTCACGAGACTCGTCGCAAAGGCCGCGTGGTCGACGGCGAACTGGATGATCCCGTCCAACTGTCCGGCTTGATAGGCGTTGATGATTCCGTTGAACGTCAACTCGGGGAGTTCGTCGACGCCCTCGAACCACGCCACGCTGTCGGGTGCCGATTCCATCACTGGGTAGGTTTGGACGAAATCACGCACCTCGACGACGAGCAACACGACCGTGTAGCTGAGCAACAGGACGAAGGGCACGACGAGCAGCGAGATCGTCGTCAGCGCGCGGAGCTGTCGCGGCATCCCGAACCGACTGAGGAACTGCACCCGGCTGAGTTTGTGATAGAAGCCGCGAGAGGAGTAGTACAGAAAGACGGCAATCGTAAACGCGGCGATGAACTGGGAGACGAGATAGCCGATGATCGCAGCCACCGCGAGCCCGAAGGCGGCGACCACGACGCGCTTCTCGTTCATGTCAGGGAGCTATTGTTCGTCCCACATAAGCTGCCTGTCATCGAATCCCGCTCGGGTTCGGCGGTCACGCTACCGGTCGTGATCGGCGAGGCCGACGAACTCGGTCATGAGGTTGCGCTCGGCTTTCCGGAGGTGTTCGGCGGCGGTACTCGTCGAACAGTCTAGCGCGTCGGCAACGGCCTCGATGTCGCCGTCGCGCGGCACGTCGTAGTAGCCCTCGCGCACAGCAACGCGGACGGCGTCCCGCTGGCGGTCGGTCAACGAGGGATCGAACAGCGACTGCCGCCAGTCGAAATCGCCGATCCGGTCGACCGTGGTATCGACGATCTCCGGGACGGCTGCGATAGCTGCTTGAAGAGCGTCGGATTCACCGACGACGGTGAGTTTGGCGACCCCGTCCGGCAAGAACTCGATTGGCGGCGCGACGATCACGCCCGTCCGGTAAAAGGAGTCGAACATGGCATCGTCCATCGCTTCGGGCTCTTGGGTCAGAAAACAGTAGAAGCCCGCGTCGTCGACGGCGGTGATCTCGAAATCGGTGATCCGCTCGGCGGCCCGTAGGGCCGCGGCGTAGGGCTCTCGGTCGCCTTCAACGTAGAACAGAAAGGTGTCCTGCTGGCTGACGGTTTGGCCGTGGACGAGCACGTCCCGCTGTACAGCGTCCGAGTCGTCGATAAACCGATGCATCGGATGCATCGCCTCCGGCGGAAAGCGGAGCGTGAGATGGATGTATTTCATACTCTGTGTCGTGGCCAGCTGTATTCGGGGTAGTATATAAACAACCGGCTGTATCCGGCAGAAGCGTTGCGTCCGTGGCTGATAATTTTTTGGCTATGTCGACGCAGCCAGCCACCGATACCACGACTGCCGCCGAGGTGCCCGCCGTGTTGTCGCCGGTTTCCCACCTGCTCACCGGCGTCGAGACCCACGAGAACGCCCCGGCCGGCCGGATCGCGCCGAGCGACCTCCCGGCCGCACTTGAGACGCTGAAAACCGAGGCCGGCCTCGACCATCTCACCTGTGTCACCGCCCAACAGTACCCCGACCGCTACGAGTCGATCTATCACCTCCGCTCCTACGACGATCCGACACGCGAGGCGAGTCTCGTCGTCCCCACAAGCCGCGAGACACCACGCTCGGTCTCCGGGGCGAGCGTGTTCCCGACCGCCTCGTGGCACGAGCGGGAGGCCTACGATCTGGTCGGCATCACCTACGACGACCACCCCGATCTCCGTCGAATCCTCCTGCCCGAAACGTGGCAGGGCCATCCGCTTACCGACGACTACGATCAGGATCAGCCGCAGGTCATTCCGCTACGCGAACAGGACGGGGATGTGTACGATGCCGTCGACAGCGAGAGCGGCGACGCCGAGCCGATGTTCCTCAATATCGGCCCCCACCATCCCGCGACCCACGGCGTCATGCATCTCAAAGTCACCCTCGACGGCGAGACGGTCGCCGGCGTCGACCCCGACATCGGCTACATCCACCGCTGTGAGGAGCAGATGTGCCAGCAGGGAACCTACCGCTATCAGATCATGCCCTACCCCGACCGCTGGGACTGGAGCGGCGGCGGCCTCCTCAACGAGTGGGCCTACGCCCGCGTCGCCGAGGATCTCGCCGATATCGACGTGCCAGACTACGCCCAAGTCATCCGCACGCTGTCGGCTGAGTTGAGCCGTATTCTCGCCCACATGCTCGCCATCGGTGCCTACGCACTCGACGTGTCGGGCGATTTCACGGCGACGTTTATGTACGCGATTCAGGAGCGCGAACGTGTTCAGGATCTCTTGGAAGATCTCACCGGCCAGCGACTCATGTTCAACTACTTCCGACTCGGCGGCGTCGTCTGGGATCTCCCCGAGCCACGCGAGGAGTTCTTCGAGTCGGTGCGGACGTTCCTCGATGGCCTCCCACAACGATTGCAGGACATCCACAATCTGCTCACCGGCAACGAGATCATCCAAACGCGAACTGTCGGCACCGGCGTGCTCGACGCCGAAACAGCCAAAGAGTACGGCGTGACCGGCCCGGTCGCCCGCGGGTCGGGGATCGATTACGACCTCCGCCGGGACGACCCCTATGGCTACTACGACGAACTCGACTGGACTGTCGTCACTGAACCCGACGGCGACAACTACTCGCGGCTGCTCGTCCGGCTGCAGGAAGTCGAGGAGTCCGCCAAGATCATCGAGCAGTGTGTCGATCTGCTGGCCGACTGGCCCGACGACGAGCGCACGATCCGGTCGAACGTCCCCCGGACGATCAAACCCGACGACGACACCGAGATCTACAGAGCAGTCGAGGCGGCGAAAGGCGAACTCGGCATCTACATTCGCGCCGACGGCACCGAGATGCCCGCGCGGTTCAAGATCCGCGGCCCGTCGTTTTCGAATCTCCAAGCCCTCCCCGAGATGGCGACCGGCGGAAAGCTCCCTGACCTGATCGCCACGCTCGGCAGTCTGGATACGATCATGGGCGAAGTCGACCGATAGGGCTGCTGTCTGTCAGCGCACTACGACGATCGCGTCGTCGCTTTCTCGAAAATCTCCGGCACGCTCCGAAGCAACGCGCCGAGGTGATCGGCGTCATCGTAGACCGTGAGATCGCTGTCGGGCAGGGTCGACGCGAACCGTCGGGCGTCGGCGAGGGGCACGTTTGTGTCACGCCCACCATGCCGGAGTTCGACCGGCGTCGCAAGCTGGTCGAAATCGATCCCCCACACCCCCGCGTTGGCCCGAAGCTCGGTGACGGTGCCGCGTCGGGAGTGAGAGATCGCTTCGAGGAAATCCGCCTTGATCAACTCGGCCGTTTCGTCGGACAGTGGTTCGGCCGGCTCGTCGGCCCGATACTGCGAGACGACGATCTCGGGGTCGAGTCGCTCGGCGAGCCACGCCTGTCCGCGGAGAAGCCCGCCGAGAAGCGAGGGGGTTCGCGTTGCGAGCGTCGCAAGCACCTGCTGGACGGTCGGCGTGTCCTCGCTGACGCTCGGCGGTGTCGCCCCGGAGACGATTTTGACGCGGTCAACGCGGCCGCCGTGGGTTGCCGCGGTCGCGATCGCCTGTGGGCTGCCACCCGAGAACGCGAGCAGCGTCGCGGTCTCGATGTCGGCGTCGTCCAGCATCGCGGAGACGTACGTTCCGGCGTCGGTGATCGAGCGCGTCGGCCACGGTTCGGAGTTTCCATAGCCGGGACGATCAACGGCGAGCAGTCGGACGCCCTGTTCCTCGGCCATGGTCTCGAACAGCGCGCCCAACAGCCGAGAGCCGGGCGTTCCGTGAAACAGCACGACCGGGTCACCGTCGGGGTCGCCGTACTCGGTGTAGGCGAGTTGGCCGTTCTCGTGTGCGACGACCGTCGGGTCGGCTGTTGACGCGTCGCGGGAGGGAGATGGATCGGGGCCCATAGTATAAGATGTCAATCCGCCCTGCAAGGCGTTTCGGTACGGAGTTGTGTCGACGGCGGCGTCGGGAACAACACCGTTACGGACTCGTGAACCCCAACGACAACCATACCGGAGGTCAGGGAAGCGACGCAAAATACTCTTGAGCGAATCGGTTCGGTATCGCTACTCGTCAAGCGGTTCATCGCCGCTGGGTTTCCCATCGCGTGTCCTCGTCGCGATCGGACGCAGCCGCCGGCCGAAGAGGGTGACCGACAGCGGATCAGGGCTGTGAACACGGAGTACGAGGAGCATGTTGGCGGCGAACACGACAACGCCAGCCATGAGCAGGCCGCCGCCGGTGACGAGCAGCGACTCGGTTCCAAACCAGTTCCCACCAACGACAGCTACCGTTCCGGTCGTCAGCAGTCCGAAATCGACAGCAGCCAGCCGGTCGCTGTACAGATCGTCGATCATCGGCACCGGCTCGTAGCCCAGCTGGTCGCTGTAGCGATCCACCCAGATGATGAACGGAACGATGTGATACAGCGTACCGAAGATCACGAAGCCGACGACACCAAGAGCCAGCAACACGCCGGTTCGTGGCGCGCCGAACAGGGCGGCGTCCGCCAGTGGTGTGGTCAGCCATGTCGGCACCGCCAACACCGCCCAGCCGGCGAGGGCGGCGGCAACCACCGCATACCGCGAGAGCATCGGCATCCACGGCACCTTCGTTTCGATCAGCCGCCGGGCGAGGATCACCGCGACGCAGAACAGCGCGATACTGACCAGCAAGCCACCGCCGGTCGCCAGCCACGCCACCTCGAACAACCGGCCGCCGGCCAGCGCGCCCACGCCTAGGGGGTAGCCGATGGCCTCGAATCGTTGGAGGTGCCTGTCGATACCATCGATCTCGGTCTGGGTGAACATCGTCGCCAGCTGGTAGAGCGCGCCGATGACCGTCAGCAGGACGATCCCGAAGCCGGCAAGCGTCGCATGCGTCGCTCGCACGGCGAGCCGTGAGACACCGGTCGTGGCGAACAGCGGCGCGGTGAAATCGACCGCAAGCAGGAGGCCGAGTCCCGTCACGAGGACGAGCGCGCCGACCGCGAGCCCGAAATGTCGTTCGGTGATATCGAGGGAATCACACCGCCACAGCGTGCGACCGATGTTGTAGGCGAAACACCAGAAGCCGACCAGCAGCAACGCGCCAAACAGCGGCGTGAGCCGGAGTTCTCCGAGCGTCAGCACGGCAGCGAACCCCAGCAAGCCGGCAGCAACGAGCCACAGTTGCAGCGTTGCGAGCCGCCGGGAATACAGCTCGACGCCCGACCAGACGGGGATAAACTGCGTCATCGCACCCATGATCGTGATGCAGACCCAGCCGGCGAGGACGAGATGGAGGGCCGCAAGCGGGAGCAACGCCGTCGGCGCGCCGACCAATGTTGCGATCCCACCAGCACCACCAAGACAGAGAAAGCCGAGAGCGACGAGAAAATGTCGCAGCGGGATCGCCATCGGCGGCCCCCCATCGGTATCAAGATCGGTTGCGACAGTAGACATATCAGCCCATTGAGGCCGAGCCGCCGTGCCGGTGTTCCCGAATATGTTCGGTCGAGGGTGTCGGCCGCCCGGTCGTCGCGTTACTCGTCGGTCGGATCGAACAGTTCGAGTGCGGTCTCGACGGTGTCGTCGTCGTACGCATCAGCGCGGTCAAGCACGGATACCGGTGCAGCGACGACCTCGTCGACAATCGCGGTCGCCATCGCATCAAGAATCGCTTTCTCCGGGGTCGACACCGAGGAGTCCGCCTCAAGCCGGTTGTAGGCCTGCCGGAGCTCACGCGCTTTGATCCGCTCGGCCTGTCGCCGGATCGCCTGTTGGGCGGCCGACGCATCCGTGTCTGTCGCTGCCGCCGCCTCGGTGTCTTGGTCTGTCATGTGTGGTTCAGGCTCGTTCATCGTCAATCGATACTGGAATATGGTGTTCAATCGATGCTGGCACTCACATCGCCGGGACGGAGCGAAATGATCGAACGGCCGTATGGACTCCGACGATTGGATGTGGAAACGGGAGTGGCTAAACCACACTCCCGAATATATTCGCACAGAAAGCCAGCAGATAGGACGAACACATTCGGGATCAGCTTCCTTGTCGTCGCTACCCGAGAGTCACTCGATGGGAAACACCGCTGACCCGCTCTCGACGACTGATGCACCGACCGATGTCCCACGAGAGACACTCGATGCTCGTGAGCTGCCACCGCCGCAGCCGCTCCAAAACACCCTCGAACAGTTGACAGAACTCGACGACGAGACGGTGTTGGTACAGCACAACGACCGTGTGCCCCAACACCTCTTTCCACAGTTGGATGATCGCGGCTACAGCTACGAGACGGTCGAAACTGACGACGCCGTCGTGACAGCGATCTGGCGCGAATAGCTTAGTTCGGTTTGAGTACGCGACCGCAGTCGGGGCACTCCTGGTCGACGACGGCGACTTCCCGCTCGCAGTCGGGACAGTATTCTCGTTTACACGGTTGTTCGCCCATGGGTGGTCGTGGAGGCCGCGGCCGAAAAGTGCTGAGTGAGAAGGAATCTGGCTGCGTCGACGCCGACTACTGCTTCGGGAAGGTCGCAGCGAACTCGTTGTCGTCGCGCTGTTCGAGCTCGTAGTTGTCGGCGTCGAAGGCGTCGATCTCGGCTTGCATCTCGTAGAACAGCGGCTTCGGGTCGTGGTCGTTGATGATCGTCAGCGACTCGCCGGCGTCCAGATCCTCAAAGGCGGCGTGGATCTTCGGATGTCGCTGCTGTGGGGGGATCTCTCGAACGTCGAGCGTTGTGGTTGTCATGCAGTCTCCGGTTGCGACGCGGGCGGTATGGGGTTCGCGCCGAATATATTAGGCGTGGCTGATCGTCACGCGCCACTCGTCGTCATCGACCTGGGTCGTGTCGTACTCGTAGCCCTTCCGTGAGAGCACGGGGTACAGCGGTTTCGGCTCGAAGCTGTTGATCAACAGGGCCGTCTCTCCGTCGCCAAGACTGTCGATGGCAGCCATGATGTCGCTGAAGGGCTCACCGTCGATCGCCCGTGCATCGACCGTCTGTGCGTATCCGTCCGAGGAGTCTACGGACATAGACGATCGTTGTCCCGACTATCGAATACTCATTTCCCCGATAATGTTCGGTGCTCCGCGATACCGACGTGGGATCAGTGTCGGGGATCGCCGAACAGCGTCTGGATGGTGCTTTGGGCGATCTTGATCACAAAATAGCCGACAAGCCCCCACAGGAGGGCGTCAACAGGCGACCACAGCGACAGCCCGACCCCGGCGACGAGGACACCAGCAACGATCGGAAGCGGTGGGGTACTCGACACAAAACTCGACGACGAGTATATCGACCAGTGTGGCTGTGGCGGCCACGTCACCCGCGTTCATCCCGGTTGACCGCCCTGGTCGTTCATCTCGGTTGATCACTCGCCATAGTCGTTCAACTCGGTTGATCGCCCGCCGTGGTCAGGGTTCTTGCCTGAGAATCAGTCGACGACGTAGGACTGGTGATCGCCGCGAGTTTCGGTATCGACAAACTGGTGGCGGGTCGCGTCCCCAACGGCACCGGCTGCTGACCCTTCATCGTCGGTTGTCGCGTACACGTCGTTCGCGCCGTCGAGGCCACGGTCGCGGAGCCGCTCGGTGATAGCGTCCGGGAGCTCCTTGCCCGTCTTACAGTCGACGACGACGAGCTGGTCGGTGAAGCTCTTGGCTACAAAGGCGTCGTCGATGGCGTCGTGGTCGCTGATATCGGCGGCAAGACGCCGGAGTTCGGTCGCTCGGTCGGCCATAGATCACCGTCAGCTCGGCAGCCGCAAAGCCAACAGCCCGAACCTGTTCGGGAGTACCGATAGGGCGACAGCGACCGATATGCCAGTATGGTTGATATCTCATTCCCGTTCGGCGACAGCGACGGCCCGGCGTTCGACGACATCGGGGAGTTCGTTCCCGAGAACATCCCGGAGCCCGATGCCTTTCTATCGGGCCATGAGGTTCTGATCGGTGACGCCCATGTCGACTTCCATACCCTCACCCGCGAGCTATTCGAGGAGCGCGGCGTTTACGATATGACCTTCGACTACAATCTCGCGCGGTTGAATCTCGATCCACGACATCCGAACGCCGGCTACCGGTACGCCGAGGACGCCGCGGAGCCGGAGATCCTCCGGGCGGAGTTCACCCCGACGACGCCGTTCTGCCCGCAGACCCATACGCTCATGCTGGGTTCCTTCCGGGCGTGGAACGGGTTGGCCGACCGCCACAACTACGACCTCGTCCGGGTTCGTAGCCATCCGATGCACCACAAAAGCGAGGCGATCAACGCGAAGCTCAGCGAGATCGAGACGACCTACCGGGAGACCGGTGCAATGCCTGCCCCAGCGGAGACCGCCGACAACGGTGGTGAGATCGACACACCCTCGATGGAAGGAGGAACCGAGATCGGGGAGCCGACCGAGTCGCCCGACGCACCGTTCTGACGGTGGCACATCGCCATCCGCCGTCCGGTTCGACCAACCGCACATATTCGGCCGAACACCTTTGCCGTGGTGTCATCGATCCCAAATTGTATGACTTTAGGTTCGCCTAAAAAATTGGCGGGACGAGCCCCCGAATTGTGATAGATCGATCGCAGCGTCGACTGGGGGAGTACCGATGACAGCAACGAGTATCGACGCCGAACGAAGCGGCGATGACGCGCGGTTCTCGGCGGTCGAGGTGGTTCGCACCGATCGCCAGAAAACCGTCTGTGGCTACTTCGAGCCCGGTCAGTTCATCCCGGTTCACGCACCCGACAGCGATGTGGTAATCACCGTCCAGTCCGGCAGCGGGATCGTCCGCGAGGGTGACACCGACCATCCGGTCGAGCCGGGATCGGTTGTCGCTGTCGCGGCCGGCACCGACCGCGGGATCAAAGCCGACGATGGGAATCGGCTGGAGGCCGTCTTGGTCACCGCACCGCCGCCGACCGACGCCGAACACGAGCCGGTGCGACGCGGGCTCCAACACGAGGCGTTCGAACCACCGGAGGCCGAAAAATGACCACCGTCCGAACGCTGTCAGAGCTCGACGGCGAGCCCCACGCGCGGGTCTTCCCCGACGCGGAGCCAAAGACGATCCGGCTCACGCTCGCGGCCGACGAGGAGATCCCGGCCCACACGCATCCCGACCGCGAGATCGTGCTGTACCTCGTTGCCGGCAAGGTGGAGCTCCGGGTCGGCGACGAAACCGAGACGCTGGAAGCCGGCGACATCGCTCGGTTTACTGGCGAGCGGGAGATCTCACCGCGGGCGATCGAGGCCAGTACCGCACTGCTCGTGTTGGCCCCGCGGGTATGACGGTGTTAACGATCCCAACAGAAGGGCTGAACATGCTCGGGTATAGTGTGATATATTCGGAGGACGAACATATCCGTATGTCCACCCCTACAACGATCACTGTCGGCCGGCTGGAGGTGCGTGCGTGATGACCGAGGCACGCCTGACAGTTACGCTACCCGAGGCGGTCTGGATCGGCGATGTCTCGACGACCCACCCCGACACAACGTTTACTGTGCTGACAGCCGTCCCTGATGAGGATGTCGGCTTCGGGCTTGTGCGACTGACCGGGCCGGATATCGAAGCTGTCCTTGAGGACATCGAGGGCTACGACCAGATCACCGAGCTCTCGGTGCTCCAGCAGGCCGACGCACAGGCGACGATCCAGTTCCGGACGACGATGCCGCTGGTGCAGCTTTCCGCGCGTGCCTCCGGGATGCCCATCGAGTTTCCGATGGAGATCCGCGGCGGCGAGGCAACCGTCGATGTGACCGGCCCTCACGAGCGGCTCTCTGAACTGGTCACCCAGCTCCGAAACTTCGATCTCCCGTTCGATGTCGAATACGTCCAAGAGCGGCTCCACACGAGCCAGCTGCTCTCGGAGACCCAACGGGAACTGGTGCTGAAAGCCGTCGAACTCGGCTATTACGATACGCCCCGGGAGTGTTCATTAACCGATGTGGCCGACGCGGCAGGCACCGCCAAATCGACCTGCAGCGAAACGCTCCATCGAGCCGAAGAGTCAATAATAAAACACTTCGTCGACGATATTCCGACACCGATCGAATCGGATCAACGTATATCGGCCCCCGAGTAGTGGCTGCCACTATGCGGAACAGAGAAGCGATCGTCGACGAGTGGGACGCGGCACAACAGTTTTCAGCGATTCGCTACGACCAAGATGCATGGCTGACGAGGTTGAAAACTCCGAGGAGCTACCGTCGACCGCCGGTGAACTCGCCGACCAGTACCCCGATGTGTGGGAGCAGTATTCCGGGCTCGGAAAAGCCTGTTCGGAAGCCGGCCCGATCGATGATGAGACAAAACGGCTTCTCAAGATTGCCCTGGCAGCCGGATCGGAATCCGAAGGTGCGGTTCACTCTCACGTTCGGCGGGCAGTTGACGAAGGTGTTGATCCCGAAACGCTCCGTCATGTGGCGATCCTCTCGATCCCGACGCTCGGCTTTCCGAAGGCGATGGCGACGCTGACGTGGATCGAGGATATCGTTGCGGAGTAGCGACAACAACCACACAGCAGTTTTTGCCACCGCAGTATATCGCCGATTCGACCGGGGGCTCGGTGGCGGTTGAGCATCGAAAGCGATCAGACCAGCTCCTCGTAACTTATTATTTGTTCTTTGATAATTTCGGCATCGACATCGTCGCCGCAGATATCGATCCGGACGAGAATCGGCGAATTCACGGGGAGGATGGTCGAACGTGTCGACCCCGCCGGGAGGTTGTGAATATGTTCGGGATAAATTACTTAATTAATTACACGACTTACCATAGTCGAGCGGACGAAATGCCTGCCAAGACACATCGAGCTACATAGCGTCATAATCGTCGTGATTCAGACGGTTGCAGGTGTTTTCGACCGCCGAGGGATGTTCAAATGACACCACTATACAGAGACAAAGAATGAGACAACGAATTATTCTCATTCTCCTCGTGGCGATACTGCTGCTCCCGATGTGGTTTATCGCTGGGCAGGGAGAACCATCATCGGAAACTGTCGAGATCGATCAAAGTGTTACAGATATCCGTCCGGTTGAGGGGTTCATAGACGCACCAACGAAGCTCTCACCCAGTCAGGTCGGTGTGATCGTGTGGGTTGCCCTCCTTGCATTACTCGGAGTGTTGGCACTCTTCCATCGGTTTATGAACGAATTGGCGAGACCTGACGGGGACACGCCGCCGACTGCGGCTGACGGTGGAACGGTCGGATTCGACTGGATGGAAACTGAGGATCGATGGATTGTGGGGTATGACCCGCCAAGCGATTCCGTCATCGGCCTCGTCGCAATGGGTGGGTTGACCGCGTTGACACTTGTGTTCTCAGCGTTGTTTACCGGCGAATATCTAACCTTTGCCCGAACGCAGTACTTCGGTATCTACGCGTTTGGGATGTTCATGTCACTGACAGGATTGACGGTGTCGTACTATGCGTGGTTTATGCCACATATCGAGGTTGCTGAACGGAGGGATCACTGATGAGTGATAAGACAGACCCCGCCTTCGACCAACAGTATCCGGGGAGTGACGAGTCCGCTGGGTGTTGTTGTGAGTCACCCGGTGCGAGCCAGCCAACAATCTATCAGGAGTTCTGGCGGGATACGCGGGGGGAGCTTCACCGTCGTGATTACGCCAAAGGCCTGGCCACGATCGGTGGATTGACCGCGGTAAGTAGCCTTATCGCGCCGCTTGCGGGGTTAAGTCAGGCGTTTAATCCAGGATACTCCGGGCCAGTGTATGAGGATGGGATCGCGCTTGTTGATGGGGATGGCAACCGGATCCAGGAGGATCGGTTAGCCGAAGGTGAACAGCTCACCGTCTTCCCCGAGCCACGGCCCGGTATTGATAACGCCCCGACGCTGTTGGTTCGGTTCCCCGAAGACGACTACGGCGGCGAAACGAACCTCGAATTCACGATCTCGGGGTATGCGGCCTTCTCAAAGGTGTGTACCCACGCCGGCTGTATGGTCGCCAACCGTGATGGCAACACGCTGGTCTGTCCGTGTCATTCAGGCCTGTTCGATCCGTTATCAGGGGCGACTGTCGTCGGTGGGCCACCGCCACGTGCACTGCCACAGCTTCCGATTACGGTGGCAAGCGACGGCCATCTCATCGCCACCGGCGATTTCGAAGGGGCCATCGGCCCCGGGGGTGGCTGATGAGCCGTCTTGACAGAGCATACGACTGGTTTGATAGCCGATTTGGTCTCGGCAAGGCGCAATCCTTCCTCGGGAAAGCGTTTCCAGCAGAGGATTCCTTCCTCCTTGGGGAGGTCGCGCTGTTCTGTTTCGGACTGCTTGTCGCCTCGGGGACGTTCCTCGGCTTCTTCTATGAGCCGAGCACAGCGGCGACGCAGTATCAGGGCAGTGTGATGCAGTATCAGGGCGAGGAGATGCCGGCAGCGTTCGTCAGTGTGCTCCAGATCACCTACGACGTGCCGTTCGGGATGCTGATCCGCCGGATGCACCACTGGGCGGCACATCTCTTCATCGCCTCGATGGCACTCCACATGCTGCGGGTCTTCTTTACGGGTGCCTACCGGAATCCCCGAGAGCCGAACTGGCTGGTTGGGCTTGGCCTCGCCGGGTTGTCGATGGGTGCGGCGTATACGGGCTACTCGCTGCCGTTCGATGAGTTTGCGAGTACGGCGGTGGGGATCGGATACAACGTAACGCTCTCGATTCCGCTCTTCGGCGAGTGGCTGTCGAACGTCGCCTTCGGGGGCTCGTTCCCGTCAAGTTCGACGATCCCGCGGCTGTACTTCTTCCATGTGGTGGTGATACCGTTGGCTATCGCTGGATTACTGGCGGTGCATATGGCGATCCTTATTCGCCAGAAGCACACGGAAGCCGCGCGTGAGGAGGATGTTCAGGGGAGCGAAACCGTTGCTGCCGACGACGGTCAGGGGAGAGAAACCGTTGATGCTGACGACGGAACTGTAATCGTCGGGCTCCCCGCAGTGCCGAATCAGGTGGCTGTCAGTGCGGTCGTGTTTTTCCTCACATTAGCAACGCTGTCGCTTCTCTCTGGATTCTTCCCGGTGCACAATATCGCCGCATATGGCCCAAACAACCCCGCATCGACGCCGGAGCTCATCATGCCTGATTGGTTCCTGATGTGGGGGTACGGGTTCCTGAAGCTAACCCCATCATGGCTCAGCTTCGACCTCTTTGGGATCCACTTCAGCGCGGAGTTCATCGGCGGGCTGGTGCTTCCTGGGATCGTATTTGCTGCCGTCGCCGCATGGCCCTTTATCGATTATTCCGAAAAGGAGGTTCACTTCACGGCCGATCCCACGGAGCGTCCCTGGCCGACCGCTGTCGGCATGGCTGGGGTGACATTCATCATGGCGGCGTCTATCGCCGGGATGGATGTTGTTCTCGGTGAGGTGGTTGGGATGAGCACTGCTGCACTCCGGCCGTATCTGATCGGTTTGGTGATCGGCGCACCGATCCTCATCGGCCTCGCAAGCTACGCGGCGTTGGGCGGCTTCGAAGCCGATCCGCCGACCGAGGGTACAGCAGCGACCGATGGTGGCGAACCGAAACTGGAGGATGACGAATGAGTCGAACGATCACGACCGGGCTGACCGGTCGGCAGTATCGCTGGCTTGATCACGTCACGAAACTCCTCGGGATCGGCCTCATCGCCGGTGGGCTCGATGTCGGTGGCGGAACACCGACCGGAATCCTCCTCGCAGCCGCTGGCGTGCTCATCGGACTCAGCACCGTTGTCATAACAACACCGTAACGCAACTATGCAAGATACCAATCAGACAGTCAACCGAGACGAGACAAGCGAATCGAGTGATCCATCACGACGAGAGTTCCTCAAAGGAATCGGTGTCGCAGCCGGCGGGAGCTTCCTCCAGGTAGACGGGTTAGACGTTGTCGACGATCCGATCGGCGCATACGAGTACAGAGACTGGGAGGATCTCTACCGAGAACAGTGGGACTGGGATTCGAAAGCGCGCAGCACCCACAGCGTCAACTGCACCGGAAGCTGTTCGTGGGAGGTGTACGTCCGCAACGGCCAGATCTGGCGGGAAGACCAGGCGGCGGACTACCCGGTGTTCGACGAGGACTCGCCGAACCCCAACCCACGCGGCTGTCAGAAAGGTGCCTGTTACTCGGATTACGTCAACGCCGATCAGCGGGTACTCCACCCGCTGCGTCGAACCGGCGAGCGCGGTGAAGGCAAATGGGAGCGGATCAGCTGGGATGAGGCCTTAACCGAGATCGCCGAGGAAGTCATCGATACCGTCCAAGACGAGGAGTACGACGCGATCAGTGCGTTCACACCGATCCCGGCGATGTCGCCGGTCTCCTACGCCAGCGGCACCCGCCTGACACGGTTACTTGGCGGGGTCGCGCACTCGTTCTATGACTGGTATTCGGATCTTCCCCCAGGACAGCCGATCACGTGGGGCACCCAGACCGACAACGCCGAGAGTGCCGACTGGTATCACGCCGACTACATCATCGCATGGGGCTCAAACATCAACGTCACGCGGATCCCCGACGCGAAGTATTTCCTCGATGCCGCCTACAACGGGACGAAACGCGTCGGGATCTTTACCGACTACTCACAGACGGCGATCCACTGCGACGACTGGCTCAGCCCCGATGCCGGCAGCGACCCGGCACTCGCTCTCGGGATGGCCCAGACGATCGTCTCGGAAGGCCTGTACGACGAGGCCCACCTGAAAGAGCAGACCGACATGCCACTGCTCGTCAGGGAAGATACCGGGAAGTTCCTCCGTGCAAGCGAGGTGCCCGGTCTCAGCGTCGATGCCGACAGACCGGATCACGTTTTCGTCATGCAGGATGGGGAGGGGAACCTCCGGGCGGCACCGGGCTCACTCGGGATGCGCGATGGCCAACACGACGACTCGGTGAGTATCGAGCTCGGCTTTGATCCACAGCTGGCTGTCGATGGGACGATTTCGACAACCGACGCCGACGAGGTGGGGATTCGCTCGGTGTGGCACAACCTCCGCGATGAGCTGTCGAACTACACGCCCGAGACCGTCCACGAGATCACCGAGGTCGGGTCGGAAACCTACCAGGAGGTCGCCCGGGAGTTCGCCAACGCGGATCGCGCGAAGATCATCCACGGAAAGGGCGTCAACGACTGGTATCACAACGATCTCGGCAACCGAGCGATCCAGCTACTCGTCACCCTGACAGGAAACCTCGGCCGGAACGGCACCGGGCTGGATCACTACGTCGGCCAAGAGAAGATCTGGACGTATGAGGGCTGGGGGAAGCTGAACTCCCCGGTTCCGGGCCGCAATGTGCCGACAACGCTGTGGACGTACTACCACTGCGACGTGCTGGAAAACGCCGACCCCGAAACGCGCCAGCGCGTCGAAGAGGCGATCGACAAGGACTGGATGCCGGTGTATCCCGCCGAGCGCGAGGATGGGTCGCGGCCCGACCCACGAGTCATGTTCATCTGGCGCGGGAACTACTTCAATCAGGCCAAGGGGAACGTCGCCGTCGAGGAGCAGCTTTGGCCAAAACTCGATCTCATCGTCGACATCAACTTCCGGATGGATTCCTCGGCGTTGTATTCGGATATCGTGCTGCCGACAGCCAGCCACTACGAGAAACACGATCTCTCGATGACGGACATGCACAGCTACATCCATCCGTTTACGCCGGCTGTCGAACCCCTGGGTGAGGCGAAAACCGACTGGCAGATCTTCCGTGAACTCGCCGCCAAGATCCAGGAGCTGGCGTCTCAACGCGATGATGTCGAACCGATCGCGGATCGGGAGTTCGATCGGGAGATCGATCTGGAATCAGTTCACGACGACTACGTCCGGAACTGGGAAACCGATGAGCCAGGCGCGTTAGAAGACGACAAGGCTGCCGCCGAGTACATCCTCGAAAACTCCGAGGAGACGAACCCCGCTGACAGCCCAGACCAGATCACCTTCGACGATATCGACGAGCAGCCACGGCGGATCGAAGCCGTCGGCGACCACTGGACATCGGATCTCACCGAAGATGAGCCCTACACCCCGTGGCAGCGATACGTCCAGGACAAAAACCCCTGGCCGACGTTCACGGGGCGGCAGCAGTATTACATCGATCACGACTGGTATCTCGAACTCGGCGAGGAGCTGCCGACCTACAAGGAGCCGCCGACACTGCAAGATAAATCCGAGTATCCGCTCAACTACACGACGCCACACGGTCGGTGGTCGATCCACTCGACGTGGCGCGATAGCGAGAAGATGCTTCGCCTCCAGCGGGGTGAACCGGTCGTCCATCTGAACCCCGATGATATGGCGGCACGCGGGATCGAGGACGGCGATACGGTGCGGATCTACAACGATCTGGGGAGTATCGAGGTGCAGGCCAAACGGTATCCCAGCGGTGAGCCCGGCACAGCGCGGCTGTACTTCGCGTGGGAGCGGTTCCAGTTCCCCGACCGGGGGAACTTCAACTCGCTTGTGCCGCTGTATATGAAGCCGACACAGCTGATCCAGTATCCGGAGGATACCGGCGAACACCTGGAGTTCCGACCCAACTACTGGGGACCGACCGGCGTCAACAGCGATGTTCGCGTCGACGTCGAGGCGGTTGCCGACGGCTCCGGAGGTGACAGCTGATGAGTTCCCACAGCAGCAGTACTGAGGCCGTCGATCTCGCCGAGGGCGTCAACCACCAGGTTGCGATGGTGATGGATCTGAACAAGTGTATCGGCTGTCAGACCTGCACCATCGCCTGCAAGACGAACTGGACCGACAGCGGCGGCCGGGAGTACATGTACTGGAACAACGTGGAAACCAAACCCGGAGCCGGCTACCCCAAAGATTGGGAGGAGTTAGGCGGCGGCTGGGATGACGACGGCGAGGAACGGACGCCGGGTGAACTGCCCGACCAAGACGACTACGGCGCGCCGTGGGATTTCAACCACGAGCAGATTATGTACGAGGGGAGTGACGAGCCGCTGCGGCCGATGGACGATGCCGCCGACTGGGCGCCGAACTACGACGAAGACGAGGGGGCCGGCGAGTATCCCAACTCCTACTACTTCTACCTCCCCCGGATCTGCAACCACTGTACGCATCCCTCCTGTGTCGAGGCCTGTCCGCGATCCGCGCTGTACAAACGCGAGGAGGATGGGATCGTCCTCGTCGATCAGGATCGGTGTCGTGGCTACCGCTACTGTGTCGAGGGCTGTCCGTACAAGAAGGTCTACTACAACGCGATGAAGAAGAAATCGGAGAAATGCATCTTCTGCTATCCGCGTATCGAGGGCGAAGGCCCCGAGGGGGAGGTACGCGGCCCGGCGTGTGCAGAGGACTGCCCGCCACAGCTCCGTATGGTTGGCTACCTCGATGACGAAAACGGCCCGATCCACAAGCTCGTCAACGAGTACGAGGTCGCCGTCCGACTCCACCCCGAGTTCCGGACGGAGCCGAACGTCTACTACATCCCGCCGTTCGCGCCGCCGAAACACACCGACGCCGGTGAATCGACCGACGAGGAGCGCATCCCACGGGATTATCTCGAAGAGCTGTTCGGGCCGAAAGTCCACAACGCGCTCGATACGATCAATCAGGAACGCGAGCGGGTGCGACGCGGTGGCGAGAGCGAACTTATGGAACTGCTGAACAGCGACCGATCCGAAAAGTATCGGCTGGAGGTGTTCGATGAATCGTAACGAGCTGCTGCTGGCCGGGCTCCTTGCGGCCGTTATCGCCGGGGGAGCGGTGCTCCTGCCGCCGGTTGCCGAGGCCCAGGCCGAAAGCGGGGTGCCGGTCGAATACGTCGACACCACCGCTGGGCTGAACTCCCCAACCGGGAGCGGCTGGGCGGAGATCCAAACAGCAACGATCCCGCTCAGCAGCGCGGGGGCAGCTGTGCCCGCTGCCAACGACGTTACTGTCGAGGAGATGCAGGTACAGGCGGTTCGCACCAACAGGCAGATCCGGGTGCGAACGTCGTGGACGGATCCAACCCAGGATGGCTCCGAACCAAGCGTCCGAGAGTTCGATGACAACGTCGCTGTGCAGCTGCCTGCCGGTGGGGAGGAACAACCCCCGATCGCAATGGGGAGTTCCAATAATCCAGTGAACATCTGGTACTGGTCGGGGAGCGGTAGCTCGGAGGAGCTCCTCGCCGGCGGGCCGGGGTCGACAACGCCGTTCGAAGAGAGCACACTGCGTACCGAGCACACCTACGCTGATGGTCGGTGGCACGTCGTGTTTACCCGGCCGCTTGACCCGCGTGGCGACAGCCGCACGGCGATCCCCCGCGACGCTGCTGATCTGGATATCGCCTTTGCCGTCTGGAACGGGTCGAATATGGAGGTGTCTGGACAGAAAGCAGCGAGTCAGTGGCACCGGCTGGCGGTCAGCTCCGGCCCACCCGCCTACCAGCGGTTCCTGTGGGTGATCGCCGGTGTCATGATCGTCCTGACGACGCTGCTGACACTCGAAGGGATCCGACGGACGGGTGGTGAGTAACGATGGCTGCTGAGTCGCCTGAGATCCTCACCTACCGGCCAGCAACCTTGCCTGACGGGGTCGCACCGGAGCCGAGTGCCCGAGGGGCACTGTACGGGCTCTGTAGCCGGCTGTTCACCGATCCCGACGATGAGCTCTATGAGCTGCTCGCTGACGGGACGGTGACCGCGGAGTGTCGGGAACTGCTTGAGCAGACGACGCTGTCGGTCGAGCCGCCGGATCTCACCGTGTCTGAGGAGCATGAAACGCTTTCGGCCAGGTTCAACGATCTGTTCGTGATCGGCTACTCCGAGGTCGTCGACAAGACCGATGGGACGATGAACAATCAGGGGCCACCGGTGTCGCTGTACGAATCCGATTACCGGGCGGAACGCTCCTGGAACGATGTCAACGTGGATCTGGCTCGCGCCTACGAGTTTTTCGGCTGTGAGGTCGACTCGGAGGTGCGACGCAACCACGACCACCTCAGATTAGAGCTGGAGTTCATGAGCTATCTGTGTCGGCGTGAGGCGGCTGTTGATCCGGGGGTTTCCGCCGCACGGATCGATTTCCACGACCGGCATCTCCGGGGGTTTGCTGCCGGCTTGGCTGATGCTGTTGGTGCCGAATCTGGAACCGGACTCTTCGGGCGGGCGGCAGACTTCCTTGCTCGGTTCTCGACGGCCGATGTCGAGGAGTTGGCAGCCCGGGAGATCGAGAATCCAGCTACCCGAGAGGGAGGATCAAACCATCCGGGAGAGGGAGGTGTCGGTCGATGAGTAACGAACCGACGACCCGAACCGACCTGTACGATCACTCGGTTGTAGATCGGGTACGCACCCAACAGGGCTCGGTCGTCGCGGGAGCCGCGGTCGTCGCTGCCAGCGCGGTGCTCGTACAGACGCTGCTCACGATCGCAGGAAACCTCCCGTTCGAACCGCTCGCTTGGCCCGCCATCGTCGACACGGCGATTTCGGTTGTGACACCGGTTAGTCTGGCTGTGGCCGCCGGCGCGATCGCGTTCACCGTGGATGACTCGGTGACGAAGGTGGGGCTGCTATTTATCGCTGCGTTTGCGCTTCTGGGTTCAGTTTCGCCGGCAGCGGGATTGCCGGCGATCATCGGGAGCATCGCCGGTGGAACCGTCGCCTTACTTGGGGCCAGCACACAGCCTACCGCGTCCTACCGACGAGTACCGCTTGTCGGGAGTGCCCTGCTCGGGATGGCGATTTCGTTGGGCGGACGGGTTGGGCTCACCCCCGATGGAACGCATGCGATCGGCGTCGGTGCCACGCTGTTTGCGGTTGCACTGCTTGCCGTTGAGATGCCGGTCGACCGGCTCTCCGGGTCGGTGGGGCTCCTCGTTGCGGGCGGCCTGCTTGCGGCGGGTGTCTCAGCCCCGTTTGCGGCCGGTGCAACGCTGCTTGTCGGTTTCTCGATCACGAATCAGCCCGTCTTGGTCGTGGCGGTCGCCGCTGCTGGTGGGGTGGCCGCCCTCGTGTCGGGCGTCCGGAGCCGTGCCGTGCTCCCGGTCGCTGGCTGTCTGCTGTGTTTGTTCACAGGCGTTCCGACAACACCGACCGATGGGGCCGCCCTTGTGGTCGGGCTCACGCTGGTGCTCTGTCGAGACGCGGTGGCACGGGAGGTGAGTACCCATGAGAGACCCCGATGAGGCAACTGATGGGCCGACCGATCCCCGTGTTCACCCCGAGGAAAGCCCCGGCTTCGGCGCGGAGTCCGAAGGGTTAGAAGATATCGAGGTAAGCCGGGATATCACGATCGGGGAGGCAACGCCACGGGAACTACAAGCGACCGATATCGCCCCGCTTGTTGGGACGGAAGCGGCAGAAAAGATCACCGGGCTCAGATCAGATGATCTCGTCAAGCGGCGTCGAGCCGCACTCGCCTTGGGCGAAGAAACGCGGGCAGAGACCATTCTCGACGCGCTCATCGAGATCGGGTTGGCTGACGAGGACAGCGATGTCAGACAGTTCTCGGTCGAATCACTCGGTGAGCTGGGTGGCGAACGCGCCGGGGATGCCGCCGTCGAGACGCTGTCAGATCCGAACCCGTGGGTTCGTTCCGAGGCGTTGATCGCGCTTGATAAGATCGACAGACAACAGCACGCGACGGCGATCGAGGCATCGCTTGCGGATGACCATCATGCCGTGCGCCGAAACGCCGCCGTCTCGCTGTTCAAGCTTCGTGGAACCGAGATGAAGGAGGTTCTCCTGGATCAAACACATGACGACAGCGAGCGTGTCAGAGAGTGGGCAGCACATCTGCTTGCGGGGATCCCCGGTGACGACGTTGAGACGCGGCTCCGCGAGATAGCCAACGACGACTCCGAGCCGAAAGTTGTCAGATCGACCGCCGCTCGGTCGATCGAGGAGGATCCCGGCGCGTTCCGGCGGCAGTTCACCGGCGGGACGGAGGGTGCGACCGGCGGCGATCCAACCAAAAACCGACTGAACAAGAAACCTGATTTCTAATGTCAGCAAACGCTCCAAGCGACGAGACGGTACAGAACGATGTTGAGGCCAAACTCCGATCCGTTCGTGATCCGGAGGCGGATGTCTCCGTCTTCGAGGCCGGGTTGATAGAAAACATCCACACGCGGGATGGAACCGTCATCATCGAGGCCGATCTGGGGGATTTCCCCCCACAGGAGGCAGAATCAGTGACAGCCACGCTTGTCAAAGCGGCCTCGGAGGTGGCGGGCGTCGACCGTGCGCACGTGCAACAGGTTCCCTCTCAGCCCGACACAGACGGCCGTACAGCCGGAATGGGCACCGCGGATCGTGTTATCGCTGTCGCAAGTGCCAAAGGCGGGGTTGGTAAATCGACTGTGGCAACCGGAATCGCGCGGTCGCTGGCCGCGGCCGGGGAGTCGGTCGGGCTCTTCGATGCCGACATTCACGGCCCCAATATCCCGGAGCTACTGGAGGTAAGCGGGCCGGTTCACTCCGACGCCGACGGGGATCCGATCCCGGTCGAAAAACGAGGCATTGAGGTGATGAGTGTCGGGTTGATGTCCGATTCAGCCCCCTTGGCGTGGCGTGGGGCGATGGCACACGACGCGCTGTCGGAGCTCTTCGATGACACCCGGTGGGACGATCCGGAGACGATCGTCATCGATCTCCCACCCGGAACAGGGGATATCGCGCTGACGACCTTGGAGGCGGTACCGATCGATGGGGTTGTCTTCGTCACGACACCGTTTCAGGCCGCTGTGTCGGATACGCATCGATCGCTACAGCTGTTTGAGGAAAACGATGTCCCGGTGCTTGGTGTGGTGTCGAACATGGGCGAGTTCGTCTGCGATAGCTGTGGGGAAACTCACGACCTATTCAGCGAGCGTGATCCGATCGATGCACTACACAGACCCGTGTTGGCCGAGCTCCCGTTCGACGAACAGTTCCAGGCGTTCCCAACAGTCGCCGACGAGGCGTTGCCGGATTCGTTGCGGGAGCTGGGTGAGGCGGTCTCGGATCGGTACGAGGAGATCTGGTCGGTTGACACACCGCCGGAGGCCATAGACCTCAGGGGCATGGATGCCGAAACCCGATACGAGACGATCGAGAGCCACTTCGCTGCGGCCGAGTCAGGCGAAACGCTGCATGTGATCAGCGATCGAGACCCCTCGCCGTTGCAGTCACATCTCGTTGAGATAAGTGAGGAGGTCGGATCGCTCGACGAGTTTGCGGTGAAACAACAGAATCCCGAAACCTGGCTGGTTCGGACTGTCCGTCCGTAGTATCCGCCGGCGATGTGTGCGGACAGCCACCTCGCCGACAACACCGAGAACCGAATACCTCTCCTCTGAGGACGTTCGGCCTATATCGATCATGGCGTAACCCTTTCACCGTGTGCCGCAAAGCATCGATAGATGGTCGGTCTCGTCGGCTCACTGCTGCTTATCGTTGTCGCCACCGCTGTCATCTGGATCGGGAGCCAACACTTCGAGCGGGCCGCCGGCCGGCTCAGCAAACATTACGGGCTGCCGGTCGCCGTCCACGGCGCGGTCGTCGTCGCCGTCGGCTCCAGCTTCCCGGAGATCAGCTCGGTCGTCATCAGCACGGTCGTTCACGGCGAGTTCGCTCTCGGCGTCGGCGCGATCGTCGGCAGTGCCATCTTCAACATCCTCGTCATTCCGGCACTTTCGGCGTTCGCCAGCGAGAGGCTGGGATCGACGCGGAATCTTGTCCACCGCGACACCCAGTTTTACGTCATCAGCGTGCTGATGATCTTCGTTGTTTTCGCGCTCGGCGCGACGTACATCCCGGGCGGGACGAACACGGCCGCGATCCTGACGCCGTCGCTGATGGTGTTGCCGCTTGCGACCTACCTCACCTATCTCTTTCTCCACCAGCAGGATGCCAGCGACCACGTCGGCGAAGACTTCAGCATCGACCCACGGAAAGCGGTGCTGCGGCTGACAGTCGCCCTGCTCGTGATCGCTGTCGGCGTCGAGGGACTTGTCCGCGCCGCTCTCTCGCTTGGCGACCTCTTCGGAACACCGAGCTTTCTGTGGGGGCTGACTGTCATCGCGGCGGCGACGAGCTTACCGGATGCCTTCGTCAGCGTTACCGCCGCCCAGGACGACGACAGCATCACCAGCCTCACGAACGTTCTCGGTAGCAACATCTTCAACCTCCTCGTCGCCATCCCTGTCGGCGTCCTGCTGGCGGGGTCGGCGACGATCAACTTTCTCGCGGCGGTGCCGACGATGGGGTTTCTCGGCCTCGCTACGCTCATCTTTCTCGTCTTTGCCCGGACTGATCTCGAACTCACGGATCTCGAAGCCTACGGCTTTCTCGCGTTGTATCTCCTGTTTGTGGTGTGGATCACACTCGAATCGATCGGCCTCATCGAGACCGTTCGCGGGATCTAATCGACGACCTGACGACGTAGAGCTGGTGATCACCGCGGGTTTCGGTATCGACGAACTGGTGGCGGGTCGACTCGCCGACC
Source organism: Halonotius roseus (assembly GCF_006861655.1). GTDB lineage: Archaea > Halobacteriota > Halobacteria > Halobacteriales > Haloferacaceae > Halonotius > Halonotius roseus. The sequence goes on from NZ_SESI01000002.1 coordinate 53,484, forward strand.
GCGCCCGAAAAGATGACGCCCCTTCGCCGGCGGTCGTTGCGGACACATCATTGCCAACACATCGTTGACACCGGCGTCAGAGGCGGAGCGAAAGCCGAACATGTTCGGCACCATCGATATTCACCGGAGAGCCGAATCTGTTCGTGTGCAGCAACACCGACTGGCTCCGATGACACACCGGAAGCGAGGATCGATCACACACCAGGAGCGATGATCTATGACACAAGCTCGCCTGACCGTGACGCTGCCGGAACAGATCTGGATCGGCGATGTCTCACGGCACCACCCTGACGCCGTCTTCAAGATCATGACCGCCGTGCCGGATTCGGGTGCGGCGTTTGCCCTGCTCAAACTCCAGACGACGGAGCCGGACGATCTGATCGGATCCATCGCCGATCACGAGGAGATCACCGAAAGCTCGGTGATCCAACAGACCGAACAGGAGGTAACCGTCCAGGTCGAGACCGTTAGTCCGCCACTCCTGCATCTGTCCGCACAGGCCTCCGGGATGCCGATCGAGTTCCCGGTTGAGATCACCGACGGGAAAGCAACTGTTGATGTAACCGGCTCTCACGAACGGCTGTCGGAGCTTGCCTCACAGCTTCGCAACTTCGATCTGACGTTCAGTATCGAGTACATTCAGGAGCGGCTGCACACGACCCAGCTGCTCTCGGAAAGACAACAGGAGCTGGTGTTGAAAGCCATCGAGCTCGGCTACTACGACACACCGCGAGACTGCTCGCTGACCGAGCTGGCCGAGAAAGCTGGCATTGCGAAATCAACCTGCAGCGAGACGCTCCACCGGGCCGAAGAGACGATGATCAAACAGTTCATCGACGACATCCCGACGCCGATGGAGTCGGAACGCCGGGTCACGATCCCGGAGTGACACACCCCCACCCCGCAAAACGGCGACACAGATATTCAGAGGTGGTCAGCCCCGCAGGACGATCCCCGCAGGCAACGCTGCGACCGCCGGCCAGCCGACACAGCCGTGCAGCAAGAATTATGCCGTGACCCGCCGTTCGCTTGCGATAGTACCCAATGACGCCCGTCTCGCAGCGACCACCCAACCACAGCGTGCCGATCGGCGGCGGGAGCGACAGGCGATGACCGACGAGCAGGCCCGCACCGCTGATCTCGTCCAGCGATCGCTCAGCACCGAGACAGCAGCAACGTTCGGCGACCGGCTCGCCGATCAGGCCGACTGGCTCCGAGACGCCATCGAGGCGGGCCGGCTGGACAACGCCGATTTCGCGGTCGGCCTCGAACTGGAAGCCTACGCGGTGACCGCCGGCGACGCTGCCAGCGACGACGCCGACGGCGACACGACCGCCGACTCAGCGACGGCGGTCAGCGACGGCGGACAGGCCGCGACCGGCGGCACAGCGGTCGCCGACGATGCCACCGACCCGCGGCTCGCTCGCCTCCCGGAAGCCGTATTCGAGGAATCGACGGCGAACAAGGAACTCGGCTTGCACAACGTCGAGATCAACACCGACCCGACGCTACTTGGCGACGCTGGCCTCGCCGCCCAGGCCGACGAGATACGGGAGCGAACCGCGGCGGCGCGGGCGGCCACCGCCGACCACGACCGCGAAATTGTCCTTGATGCGATGTGGACGCTGCCGCCAAGCGAGGGCGCGGCCGACTACCTCTCGGCGACCACCGACCGCGACGGCGTCGTTTTCGCCGACAACATGCGACAGTATCCCCGCTACGTCGCCATCGACAACGACGCAATCCGCCATGCCGGCGGCGAGATCGGGTTTTCGGTTCCCGGTGTCGAGACCGCGTTCCCGTCGATCCTTTTCGAGTCGTTGGCAACGTCGATCCAGCCACACCTGCAGATCCCCTCGGCCGATGACTTTCCGGACTACTACAACACCGCGATTCGGACGCTCGGGCCCGTCCTTGCCTTAGCGACGAACTCGCCGTTCATGCCGGCTGAGTTTTACGACGTGGCCGATCCGGAGGCGGTCGTCGACGAGACACCACACGAGCTCCGGATCGCGGTCTTCGAGCAGTCGGTCAACCAGACCGATCACGCGAAAGTCCGGGTGCCGCGAGATATCGACACAACGACCGATGTCGTCGACCGCGTCGTCGCCGACGACCCCTACGCGCCGTTCCTCCGGGAGTGGGTCGCCGACGACGACCGCGAGACGCTGGCCGATCGCCTCTGGGAGTTCACCCACAAACGCGGCACCTACTGGCGGTGGCTGCGCTGTGTGGTCGGCGGCGACCACATCGACGACGACAACGACACTCACTCGCTGCGCATCGAGTACCGCCCGATCCCGACCCAGCCGACGGTCACCGACATCGTTGGGATACAGGCCCTCGTCGCCGGCGTGATTCGCGGGCTCGTCGCCGCCGACCACCCGCTGTCGACGCTGCCGTGGGACGATGCCGAGGAGAGCTTCTACAACGCCGCGGCCGACGGGATCGACGCCGAGCTGGCGTGGGTGACCGCCGACGGCGAGCGAACGACCGACAGCGACGCCATCTTCGATGAGCTGTTCGAATACGCCCGCCATGGCCTCGGTATCAGCGGGGTATCGAGCGACGCCATCGACGACTATCTCGACCCGATCGAAGCCCGCGTGTCAGCGGAGGCGACGCCGAGCGGGTGGAAGAAACAGCAGGTTCGAGACCGACTCGCCAACGGCGACGATCTCACAGCCGCGATCGAGGGGATGCAACGCGAGTACATCCAGCGGAGCCGCGAGGACGACGCCTTTGTGGACTGGCTGTAATCGGCCCAACGAGGTTCGGCTTCGGCTCTGCGGAACGACAGCGAAACAGTGGTATCTGTCTTGAAGGAGCATGCGGAAGGCCGATTCTCAGATGACTTTCCGCTAAGAATCCTATTCATAGGGATCAGCACTGATGTTCGGAGATCCCCACGAGAAAACGATATACGAGAAAGCCGCTAGACGCGAGGAACTATGAGCATCTCTGCTGATCCCTATCAGTTCGGTGAGTCGCATTCGCGTGATCGAGGCGTTCACCAGAAATGCTTCGCGCCGGTTGTCAACAGACGATATCGCAAGACTCAGCGATACTAAACCGAGTGTTGCACGGAGTCAGACCCAACGCCTCTCGGAATTAGGTATCATTGAGGCCGTTGATGGCGAAGAGAACACCTTCGAACTCAATAGTGATGACGAGATCGGCCAGCTATTACGTCAACTCGAAGGTGTGGTTCTGAAACGACTGCTTGAGGGGGAAGAATAGCCAGCGTTGTGTGCGACTGAGCATTGATTACCATGGAGCCGCATCGGTCTCTTCATACTCCCCCTCTGGGAGCAAATTTTATGCCTGTACTATCCCTACGCCTGTATATGAGCCTCACAGATCACTTCGGACGTACGCCGGCCGCATTTCAGGCCGTCGCCAACCTTTTCGGCCTGCTTGGGGCATCCGAAGATCCCGTCGCCTTCGTCCGCCACGCACGCGACGGAGATATCGAGGCCGCCTTCGACACCATTGACCGGCCGAACGAAGAACTCCACCGTGAGGTCACCGCGATGCGGGAGTTTTCGCTTGAAGCCGGTACCGACGCGCCCGAGCCGACCGACGAAGAGCGCGAACTCATGTCTTCCTAAATCGTGGTTGACCCGACTGTTTTTGGCGTTCCGCCTGCCGTTCTGGTCTACATCCTTTGGAAGTGTGGCTATCAGGTCGAACAGCCAGATGGTCTTTCAGAAGAGGAACGAAACCGGTTATTCTTGAAATGTGTTTTCGACAATATTGTTCCCACCGGGTTGCCAGACGCTGACAAATACGACGACGACACAAAGTGAGCTAACCAGATAACAGGCTTCAATAGAATTACCTCCAGTGATATTTCAGCGTTTATTTCATCCTATGAGTTCACCAAGAAACATAGTTTGAGGTACTGGAGTATGAATCTAACACGAGTAAGCGAATGAGATTCCGTCTGACTCAACGAGAATCTGAACGTCTTCACCATCTCGTGAACAGTTGATTGTGTTGGGGGCATATTCATGTCGCCGCTTGCTTCCACCATCTATCGAGACTACAAGATGGTCAACGCGATTTTCAACGCCCTTTGACTCGTCGCCCTGTCCCCCCGGCAATACATACGTGTGGTCGAGCAGCAGGCTACCATCCATCGCATAGACAGCGACCTGCAAGGAGACCTCCTGATCAGTATGGTTGCGGGGGATGATTTCGACGGTCGTTCCTTCTCCATCCTGTCCCCTACCGACGCCGAGACAGCCGAATGTGACAATGGTGGTGCCAAGCGCGGTGGATAGGAGGGCGCGCCGTTTCATACGCAACCATCCTATCTCGGTGGACTAATTATCTTCCACCGTCTGATAGATGTGCGCGTTCTATTCAGCAGTTGGCGAGGCAACCCATACAGTAGTTGATAGATAGCCGACTGACCGATACAGAGATTGAGTGCAGTACACGACTGGGATACTCGGTCAATCTCTGAATTGGTCATCCACCCACTGACCTGCGGCACTTCCAATCAAATAGTCAGCAGTCCTGAAACAATATTTTCACCCAAATAATCACGACAAATATATATTAATGAGAATGGTATTAGTTGCCATGAAACGAGAACCAGAATTGGCGTTGTACCGAAGTTGTTCCGTGGTGAGTGAGACGTTCTACGAGCGAGAGGGCGGGCGGACACTCACAGAAGCACTTGTTGATGCAGTTGCCGAGGCCGAAGGAGTTGCGCCGACCGAACTTCCGTCGCTGTACGGGTCTATTGACCTTGACGCGCTCACCACACTGCTGACAAACTCAGGTGAGGCTGCGGATGATGAGCTCCTGTTAGGATTGCGGATGGATCGCTGGAACGTGTTCGTGAGCTCCGACGGTCGCATCCGCGTCTGTGACGCGACCGAAGAGACGCGTAGCCCGGAGCCGATCTTCGATGATGGCCTCTCATAGTACGCTTGATGAGACAGCGTTCCTGCTGTCTTTGCAACGCTGCTCTTCTGTGCTGGCCGTTTCAACACCTCTCTCTGGCGGATTCGGTGCGAGAGACGCGCCCTCCATCTTGCACGCCAACCACTACCAATATCGCCGATCTGATTGTTGTTTGCTCAGGTAGGGCAGAATTTCGGCTACAACTCGGTGTTCTCTGGCGGCTCGGTGTCGCCCTGCCGATCGAGCGTCACCAGCGTGAGAAAACCGACGAGCAACCCCGGCCAGTAGGTCGTCAGCCGGAACAACACCGCCGCCGTCAACGCCGTCGCCAGGTCGACCGAGTAAAACAGCGTCATCAGCCACGAAAAGGCGGCCTCGTAGGTGCCGCTACCGCCAGGGGTCGGCGACAGCGTGGCGATCGTCGAGAGGTTGACGATGAAATACAGCGGGACAAAGGTTGGCTCAAGCCCCATGGCAAGGAAGACGACGTACAGCGAGACGATCTGGGCGACGATCGCCAGATGTGAGCCGGCGATGGTCGTCAGCAGAAACACGCGATCCCGGCCGGCCCGCTCGAAGAGGGCCTCGGTTCGGCGCACCCGATCTTGCAGCGACTGGAGGACACCCTCACCCCAACTCACCCGGCGTTCCAGCGTCGTGAGCAGTCCTGTTGCCGCCCGACCAAGCGTCCCATCAGGCGACCACAGGAGGTAGGCGATCCCGCCGCCGACAAGCAGGATCAGGAGGGCGATCCAGCCGACATCGAACAGAAACCCCTGCAAGGAGCCGAACAGATAGAGGTAGGCAACCCCGCCGATCGTGAAGGTGAAAAACGGCACCGCGTTCACCATATCCGAGGAGACGACCGCCGCCAGCGCGCCCTCGTATTCGGTGTCGGTCGTATCCGCGATGATGTAGGCCATCACCGGCTCGCCGCCGAACTGGCCGAGCGGCGTCACCGAGTTCAGAAAGTGGCCGCTGAAAAACAGCCGAACCGTTTTCGTGGCGGTGGCTGTGATCCCCAGCTGGCCGAAAAACCGGTGCCAGACCCACGCCCAGACGAACAGCGAGGAGAGCCCAACAGCGACGGCGATGGCGAACGTCGAGCGGTCGACACGGCCGAGCGCGCGCAGAAACTCACGGGTGTCGGCGAAATACAGCAGGCCGGCAAACAACAGGATCGCAACGGCATACCAGCCGAGCTCCTGCCACGACCAGTCGGTGCGTCCGGGGATCGACATGAGTCAGCCACCGCCTCCGCTCGAACCGACAGCAGGCGTGGTGGGCTGGAGGGCAACAACACTCATTTGCTGGGTTGGGCAAAACAGGCGAGCCACTTAGATCAGACGGACGATCACCGGTAGCCCAACGCTTCGAGTCGCTGTTGGATCTCCTCGTCGGCGTCGTCATCGGCCGCATCGGTCGGCTGGTCGTCCGCCCCGGCGTCGACAGCGGTACCGTCGTCGATGTCGTCGATCGCCGCACGCAGCTCGTCGGTGAGGGCCACAGCCTCGCCCGTTTCGCGGTCGACCGCCCGGTACCGCGCGTTCCCGTTCTCGTCGACGGATTTTCGCACGGTCGTCCCATCGCGGATGAGATACCGGCGTTTGCGGTAGTAGTCGTCCCACCCCTCGCCCGGGATGTAGCCGGTGAAGTTTTCGGGGAACTGACAGCCACCGCGAACGGTGTCGGCGAAGATGGCCTCGGGTTTCGGTTCGAGGCCGGCGTAGTAGGGGACGAGATCGTGGAGCCGCCGGAGTTCGAACGGCTCGGTTCGGCGGCCGCCGTCGAGATCGGGATGGGCGACGAAGAGAGCGGTGTCGATGACAGGATCGATCGTCGTGAACTGGTGGCCGAACAAGCCGTCGTCCTCGCCGAGGGCTTGGCCGTGATCCGAGAGCACGACGACGACGGTGTCGTCGGCGACGCCGTTGGCCGCGAGGCTGTCGGTGATTCGCCCCACCAGGTCGTCAGTATAGTCGACAGAGGCATCGTAGATCCGCCGGAGCGCGTCGAAGTCGGGAGCGTCCATCGTGAACATGTCCTTCTGTCGCTGGGGGATGTCGGCGGTGTCGCCGACACCGTGTTTGTCGAGGTACTCGGCCGGCGGGTGGTAGGGCTCGTGGGGCTCCATCAGATTGACGTAGCAGAAAAACGGCTCGTCGGCGGGGTGGGCGTCGAGATAGGATTCGACCGCCGCGACGGTTTCCTCTGATTTACAGGAGTCGTCGACGCCGAACAGCCGGAAGGCTCGGTCGAGTTGCCGGCCGATCACGCGTTTCGGGAGCGTCCCAAGGGAGTCATAGAGCTTCGTCGAGAGCTTCGAGAGGCGTTGGCTGATGGTGTTGTCGGCGGTACCGAGGAAGTTTTCGACGTACTCGAAGTCGTCGGTCATCCCCTTGTGTGGGGTGATCCAGATGTTCGAGGTGATCGCGGCGGTGTCGTAGCCGGCGTCGACGAACTCCGAGAGAAACGTCTCGTGGCCCCCGTCGAAGTAGCTCCGGGCGTGGGTCGTCCCGTGTTCCCACGGGTACAGCCCGGTGAACATCGAGGCATGCGAGGGCAGCGTCCACGGGGCTTGGGTGACGGCATCGTCGAAGACGACCGCGTCGTCGGCGAGTGCTTGGAGGGAGTCGGTAAACTCGATCTCATCGTTGTAGACGGAGAGCCGATCCTTCCGCAGGGAGTCCAACACGAGGAAGACGACATTCTTCGGCCCCGTGATCTCGGTCATACGCCCGGCTACGGCCAGCGGGTAATTAGTAACTCGGATCCAGGATCGTGGTCGCCACAGTTGGTGTCGACGACGACGGATGGCGTGGACTCTCACGGGCGGCTTATATGGGCGGAGTGGGTTGACACAGCCAGCGAATGATCGAAAAGGTCGCAATCGTCTACTGGTGTGACGGCGCGGGCCACGCAGCCCGGAGCATCCCGGTCGCCAAGGAGTTCCGGTCGCGGGGGATCGAGGTGGCGATCGGCGGCGGCGGCCCCGGCGAGCGGTTCGTCGATCTCAACGGCTTCGACCAGCCGGATCTCACGACTGTCACCGTCGAAGGAAACACGCCGCGAGCGTTCCTCGAACACACGCTGTTTGATCTGGTTCCCTCCTCGGTGCGACGACTACGGGAGGTCACCGCGTGGCTCCGCGAGGAAGATCCCGACGTGTTGATCACCGACGACGTGTTTGCCGGCCTCGCCGCCGCGCGCCTCGGGATCGACTTCTACCGGATCGACCACCTGACAACCGATCTCTTTGGGGCGGTTTGGGGGCCGCCGCTGGCGTTCTACAATCAGGTCTCTCTCCGGTTTGCCGAGGGCATTATCGTCACCTCGCTGTGGCCGGATGATCCCGCACCGGAGGGGACGACCCGCGTCGGGCCGCTGGCACAGGAGGGCGACCCCGAGGAGGCGGTCGAACCGTACGACGTACTCCTCAATCCCGGCAGCCACGGCGACCACTTTGGGGAGCTCCGGGAGCGACTGGAAGCGAAGGGGTACGACGTGCGCACCGTCGGCGACGACGACTGGGAGACCAAACCGACGATGACGCCGTACACCGCCGCCGCCGACGTGGTCGTCTGTACCGGCTTTTCGTCGATCGCAGACACGGTCGTCGCCGGTACGCCGTGTGTGATCTATCCGTTCCTGCCGTTTCAGAAGGCTCTCGCCGAACGCGCCGAGGCCAAGCATCTGCCCGGGATCTCGATGGCAACGACCGTCGACCGCGTGATCGATCGCGTTGAGGAGTACGTTGACAGCGATGTCGCACCCGACTACGACAACGGCGCGCCCGGGTTTGTCGACACGGTGTTGGCCGGCGTCGACGACCCAACGTGAGCCGGAGTCCACTGTCGACAGCGAGCCGATACCGCCGACCACCCACCATCACCGATCGACCCGAATCGCCGTCTATCACGGTCGATCAGCGGGGATACCGCAAGATGCCGGCAGATTGAAACCCGATGACAATAAAACGCAGATAACGCGCTATGCATATCGGCTTTTTTACGGACAGCTATTTTCCGGGGATCGATGGCGTCACCTACACGATCAAGACCTGGCGCGAGCGGCTGGAAGCCCGCGGCCACGAGGTCTCGATCATCTACCCCGACAGCAGCCACGAGCCGGGGCCAAACGAGTACCCGGTACCGTCGCTGCCGAACCCCTTCTACGCGCCGTACCGGCTGCCGATCGGTCGGCGGCTGTCGACGCTGCCCGATCTTGATGTCGTCCACTGTCACGGCCCGGCGACAACAGGGCTGTTGGGCCGGCGGTATGCGGCAAAACACGATCTTCGTTCCGTCTACACCCACCATACCCCGATCGAGGAATATCTGATCCGCGCGCTCAAATTCGACGGGCTCGCACAGGTCGTCGGCCAAGGCTACGTCGCCTACGAGACCCGATTCCTCCGATCGTTTGACTGTGTCACCGCCTCAACCGCAAAGATAAGACGCGATGTCGACCACCAGAAGCTCCCGGTTGGCATCGAATTAGACACGTTTACCCCACAATCCGAGTCGCTGTTTACCGATTCCCGGCCGATCGTCGGCTACAGCGGGCGGATGACAACAAAGAAAAATATCGACGAGATCCTTCGGGTCGCCGCCGAGACGCCCGACTACCGGTACGTGTTGGTCGGCGAGGGGCCGGCACGACCGAAGCTCGAACAGCAGGCCACCGACAACGTCGAGTTCCGTGATTTCCTCCCGCGGGAGCAGCTGCCGACCTTCTACAGTTCGCTGGATGTGTTCGTGACAGCCTCGACCTGCGACACGCTGGGGCTGTCGACGCTGGAGGCTAACGCCTGCGGCACACCGGTCGCCGCCGCCAACGTCCAGCCGTTCCGAGAGACGATCGGCCCGGACAACGGTTCGCGCTTCGAGTATGGCGATCTCGACGAGATGCGGGCGGCGATCGAGGACTGTCTCACCAGCGATCGCCAAACACGGGCGGCCGTCGAGCGGTTTTCGGTCGATCGGACGATCGACGATCTGGAGGCGATCTATCGCGGCGAGCCCGTCGCCGTCGAGGATCGCCAGCGGGTCTCGCCGTCGATCTGAGTGCTTCACGCGGCGACACAGTGAACAACACTTAATGTACGTCCCGAGACGAGAGAGGATATGCGCATGGTCACCCGCGCTGTAGTGCTCGCCGAGGCCAAGCCGGCCCAGCCGCGCCGCCGGCTGGTGATCGGCCGATGATCTTCGGCGCGCTCGTGACCGTCAGCCTCCGGGCGGTCGCCACGGCGGTCGCCTCAGCCCGCAACATCGTGGTGACGACGACCGCCCTCGACACCGTCGACCCCGAGGAGCCAGTGACGATCCTCGCGCCGGTCGTTGCCGTGCTCGGCGCGATCGGAGCCGTCTTCAAACCGGGCGAGGAACTCGTCGACAGCTACTGTTTTCGCTGGGTTCGAAGCCTGTTGCCACACGCCGAACGCGTTGCCAACGATCGCGGCTTCTATACCACCTACACGATCCGCCCCGAGGCTGAGGCCGTCGGGGTCTGGCACGGCTCGCTGGACGATCTTGAGGCGACGCTCCGCGAGGAGGGGTATCACTTCGGGCTCCTAGCGTCACACAAGGAGCTGCCCGATGGGCGGCGGGAGGTTAGCAGCTGGGTCGATGTCGGCGGCCCGGTCTGTTCGGGGCTGCTCGGCGTGCTCGAACTCCAGTTGCGAACGTGGCAAACCCACGTGACGGTCTTCGAGCGCGACGACGGGGATGGCTATCTCGTGACCGCCCACCACGAGCGGGCGGCGTACTCGGCACTCACGGCCTACTGGCATCTCCGCGGTCGAGATCTCCACGTCGAGAAGGGGCGGCGGATCGTCGCCGACCAGCTGGCCGAGGAGTCTCGCTTCGAGCCGGTTGAGTAATTCCTACGCGTCAGTATCGGGTCGATGATACCGCAGATACCACGCCGACGCCGCAAGAGCCGCGGCGACAACAACGGGCCAGCGATCGGTCGACAGAAACAGCCCATCGAAAACGGGTCGATAGGTCGTCAGCGGCCACAGCACGAACTTCATGCGACCGGCCGGAAACGCCAACAGCGAGTCGAGCGCGAGATGTGAGCCCGCACCCACGGCGAGCAGACCGAACACGCGCCGACGATCGGTGTGTCGGACGACGGCGACGCCGATCAGCACCGACACCAGCGTGCCGCCAACGGTGTGGAGCGCGCCCCACTCGAAGGGCACCCCCAGCCATGCCTCCATCTGCCACGACGGAACCAGGAGTCGGATCTTCGTCAGATCCGGGGTGAACGCGCCCATCATGGCGACGGTCACGTACGGCGGCGTCAGCCAGCGATACCGGAGGGACAACCCCACCGCAAGCGTGTAGGCGACCAACGCGTGGGTCAGCAGATCCGGCATTACGCGAGCACTCGCGGCGATCGGGTTTTGCGGTTGCGGTTTCCCGATCGTTGGCTGCTCGCGGTGGCCGCGCGCTGTGAGCCGCCGGCGAGCACCACAGCTGGCCTCGGTAGATACAAATAGATCGCCCACAAGAAGCGATACGTGTCGAACCCGCCAGCCGATCGGCCGGATCCGGTCGCGGAGACGGACGGTACACCCGCCGACAACACGCCAACGGTCACGTGTAGCCAGTGCGACCGCACGTGGGCTCTCGAATACGAGCTTGACTCGTTGTATGCCGGCAACCAAGCCTTCGAACAGTTCGCGCTCGATCACAAACGCCACACGGGTCATTTCCCCGACGACGTAACCCCGTGGGTCGCCGACTGCGATCGCTGTCCGGCGACCGAGCAGTATCTCGACGAGGAGCCGGCTCGGCGGTGGGCCGAAACGCACGCCCGTCACACCACCCATCCGGTGTCGCTTACCCACGACCCAAGCGATGTGGCCGTGACTGTCGACGACGAGGCACGCGCGGTGTCGACAGCCGAGCAGGAATCAGAGTAGGTCGCCGACGGCAGAATTAGCACACAGTTCTTGCTCGATTCACCGATCACACGATCGTCGGCAACGACGCCAGCTAGTCGCTGGTCGATGCCTCAACCGTGTCCTCGGCCAGCCAGTCATCGGCCCACGACTCGATCTCATCGAAGACGGGACACAGCGACCGACCCTTGGCTGTCAGGCTGTAGTAGCTCGCCACCGGCGCGTCCTCTTCGAGCCGCCGCTCAACGAAGCCCGTCTCCTGGAGATCATCGAGCACGCGGGACAGCGTCCGGGAGTTGGCGTCCGTCGAGCGTTTGAGCTCGTTGAACCGCTTTTCGCCCTCCTGGAGGTCATGAAGGATCACGAGTCGCCACGGCGAACCGACCTGTTCGATGGCCTCAACGACCGAACAGGCATCCCCACCGGCGTCGGCGGTCGTTGGCTGCTGGGACATTAGGTGTATACAGACGGCCACCATCTAAAATCGTTCCGCCGATCCGGCTGAGATCGACGCTGTGTCACCCCGGCTCGAACGCGCCGGTAACACAGGGGTTAGCTGGTTGCTGGGGTGTCCGGGAAACGATATATCAGTTGCGGTCGTACAGTTGCTTGCAAAATGTTACCGACAACGGTATCCGAACTTCTCGTATCGACGCTCCCACTGCAGGCCGGCTTCGACGGTGCCCTCACCGGCGAGCTGTTTTTGCTTGGTCGCTTGCTGTTCGGCGGCGTCCTCGCGTTCAACGGGCTGAACCACTTCCTCGATGCCGAATCGATGGCGGGGTACGCCGGCGCGAAAGGCGTTCCCGCACCCGGGCTTGCGGTGCCTGTCACCGGCGGGATCCTGCTGTTCGGCGGCCTCGGCGTCGCCGCGGGCGTCCTCCCGACGCTGGCGGCCGGCGCGCTGGTCGTCTTCCTCGTCGCCACGACACCTGTGATGCACAACTTCTGGGCGGTGCCCGAAGAGCAGAAACAGGGTGAGATGATCAACTTCCTGAAAAACGTCGCCATGACCGGCGCGGCCCTCGCGCTGCTGGCGATCAGCACGACCGCCTGGCCGTACGCCCTCGCCTAAGATCAGGCCGAATCGGCGTTCGGGTTGAGCACCTCGATCAGCGTGCCAGCAGGGTCACGCAGGAAGCAGATTTTCGTCCCCGTCGCGGTCGTCTGCGGCGGGCTCAGCGTCTCGACTGACGCCGGTAGCGACTCGTAAAACTCGTCGACATCGTCGACCTCGATACCGAGATGTGTCGCCCCGGCGTCGTTGAGGTCGGCCGGAGGGCGGTCGTCACCGGCCGGCTCGTAGGCGACGAGTTCGAGCCGCACCGAGCCAAGGTCGAGGTGGACGAACTCCGCGCTCGCGTTGGGGATGTCGACACCGGTGGCGAAGGCGTCGCCGTCGACGCTGAACTCCGCGATGACCTCACAGTCGAAGACGGATTGATAAAATTCGGTTGCGGCATCGAGGTCGCTGACGGTGATACCAACGTGGTGGGCGGTTAGATCGGCCATGGTACCCCTGGGCGACCGTCGCATCAAAACGCTTCGAAGACGAGCAGCGATAGTTCCGTGGCTTACGCGAGGAAAACGTGTCGCGGACGGTCGGCAAGCACGTCTCGACCCCACTCGACAGTATTTTGGAAATCATCCGAGCGGAAGAAGCCCATCGCGTCCTCCTGGGACTCCCACTGGCTGGCGATGAACATGTCGTTTTCGTCCTCCTCGTTGACCATGAGATCCGTTTCGAGGTGGCCGTCCATATCGGCGAGGACGCCGCCGACGGTCTCGAATTTGTCGACAAAGTCCTCTCGGGAGTCGGGTTTGACGGTGTAGAACATCCCCATCGTCCCGAAGCCGGATTCCTCGCCGGCGCGTTCGACGATGCCGGGCAGCTCCGAGAGGAAGCCGGCGGCGGTGTCGGCCGCGCTGGCGGTATCCCAGATCGAGACGACCGCGCTGCGATCGCGGTCGGCGGCCTCGTAGACCGCGGTTTTGACGTGAGTTCCATAGTGTTCGAAGTTGCCGCGGAGCCCCTCGACCTCCTCGAAGAGCTCGTCGGTGTCGGCCTCCGAGTACAGCACAGTCGCGTACACGTCCTCGCCGTGGGGTTGGCCGGCGTAGATATCCATGTCCGCGAGTTGGCCGCGGATCTCCTCGTCATCAGCGTCGTCGTCATCGCCATCGTGGTGAGCGTCGCTATCGTGATGACCCTCGCCCTCGTGGTGGCCGCTGTCGTCGTGATGGCCGTCGTCGTCACCGTGGTGACCGCCAGCATCGCCGTGGTGGCTACCGTTGCTGTCGCCGTGGTGGTGGCCGTCGCCGTGGCCCTGACCATGACCCTCGCCGTGATGGTGACCACCATGGTCGTCGTGTTCGGCGGTCGGCACCGCCTCGCCGTTGAGATACGCCAACAGATCCTCGGGCGGGAACCGCCGGCCGATGTAGAAGCCGGGGAACTCGCCGTACTTCGAGGTCGCCTCGTCGAACCGCATCTCGTAGACGATATCTTTGATCTTGACGGGATCGGCGGCGAACAGCGTCACCCCCCACTCGTGGTCGTCGAAGCCGATCGAGGAGGCGATGATCTGGTCGATGTCGCCGGCGTACTGCTTGCCGGTCGCGCCGTGGCCGCTCATCATCTCGGCGCGCTCCTCGAAGGGGAGGGTGTACCAGTTGTGCTCCTCGCCGCGACGCTTGCTCATCGGGTAGAAACAGACGTACTCGTCGTCAGGGATCTCGGGTTTGAGCTTCCCTTCGATATACTGCCGAAGGCCCTCGTTGATCTCGCCGCCTTCGAAGTAGTCATCGGAGACATAGCCCGACACTTCTGTGACCGACACGTAGGAGTTCGGTTGGGTCGTGAATTCGGCGAGTGCGGTGCCTTCGAACTGGCGTTCGGCCTGCGAAAGCAGATCCAGCGTCGGGCGGAGATGGACGATCATGAGGTCGGCCTTGTGGCCGATAATCGAGAACACTGCCGAGGTGCCCTCGCCGTCGGGGCTGTCGGCGGCCGACTCGTGGCTCGCCAGATACTCACGCCCGGCGCGGGCCGCCCGCTCGCGTTCCTGCTCAGGAGCGTTTCGCCAGGCGTCCCAATCGATCTGCCGGAAGTCATGCAGCATATACCAGCCTTCGTCGGTTTGCGGGACTTCGACCATGCCTGCGGTTCGCGCTACGCGGGTATGGAAGTTACGTGTCTTTTCACCCGGTGGCAACCGACGACCAGAAAGAATCAGTCGACAACGGTCGCTTCGCTGTCCGACTCGGCGAGCCCCTGGAGATGCGAACCGAGATGCTGTGCCAACAGTGGCGGGACAGCGTTGCCGATCTGCGTGGCGATATCGTCAAATGAGCCCTGAAACTCGAAGCTGTCCGGAAAGCTCTGGATACGAGCCCCTTCACGGAGCGACAGCCCGCGGTTTTCCGTCGGGTGGAGCTTATCGCGCGGCACAAAATCGGTCGTCAGGATCGTATTCGACTGCCCGTCGGGATCGAGCCGCATGTATCGCGGCCGAATGCCAGATTTCGTGTTGAGATCGTAGCCGAGGGTGTCGCCGTCCTCGTCGGTTCGGAGCCAGCCGTCGTCGTGGAGCCGGGTTAGTGCCGACTGCACCGCCGCGTCGTCGGCGTCGAGATGGTCGGCGATGAGGTCATCTGGAACCGCCCCAACTGACTTCCCGCTCATGCGGAAATCCTTCCGGGAGCGATGGCGGGCGATGAATTCAAGCGCGGCCTGCTCGGTGTCGCTGAACCGATGGGCGAGCAGCTCCCAGACCTGCCGGTAGCGGTCGCCAAACCGACTGGAGCGGTACATCTCTCCGGGGTTCAACGCGGCGACGATGTGTTGGGTATCCTCGTCGCTTGCGGGCTCCTTGGCGACGTGATTCCACGTCTTGTCGACCCCATCGCGGATCAAGCGGAGATACGTGTTGTCAGGGAACTCGGACAGCGACGGCAGGTCAACCTCGCCGGTCTCGGTTGGTTCCGGCAAGTCCGCAAGCGCGTCGGCAACGGTCGTCCAGCTTTGTACCGGCTCGCCGGTGAGTGTCTGTTGGCCGTCGCTGTGTTCGGTGTAGGGGCCCTCGGGCAGGGATGGCTCGGCTGAGAGGTCGTTTCGGACGCCGCAGTAGATCACCCGCTCGCGGGTCTGTGGCACCCCGAAATCGGCGGCGTTCAGCGTCTCCCAGTCAACCGTGTAGCCGGCAGCGTCGTATTCTGCTTCGATGGCGTCGAGAAAGGCGTCGCTGATCGTCGTCATCCCGGCGACGTTCTCCATCAGCACATACCGCGGCTGGAGCTGTTCGACCGCCTGGATGAAGGAAAACACGAGTTGGTTTCGCTCGTCGTCGAGACTGCGCTCGCCGCGGGCGTCGCTAAATCCCTTGCAGGGTGGACTGCCAAAGACAATGTCGACATCCTCGTCGTGGATTTCAGCAGGCAGGCCGTCGCTGAGGTCGTGGGAGATCGCGGTCGCCGCGTGGTTGGCCTCGAAGGTCGCCAGCGCGTCGTCGGCGATATCGACGCCGTACTCAACCTCGATGCCGGCCGCTTCGAGTCCCGCGCTAAAGCCTCCGGCCCCACAGAACAGATCGACGGCGTGCATATCGTATGCGGTGTTACAGACGGCCGTATTTAGCCTCCCGGGACTACAGCGTCTTGTCGCCAGCGAGGGCCTGTAGCTTCTCGATGTTGTCCTCGGATTCCTCTAAGAGGAAGTTGAACAGGCCGTCCATCGTGCCCGGGCCGCCAAGCGCGTCCCAGAAATCCTCGGCGATCAACATCCCATCGCTTGCTTTCACGTCGAAAAACGCCTGTGGCGGCCACCACTCGTAGTCTGCCAGACTGCCGTAGGGATTAAACGGAAACACGTACCGACAGATCGGGGTGGGCTCCTCACGGTGGCTGTAGGCCGCGACGGTCTTCAGCATCTGGCGTTTCGACTCCATCGTCTGATCGCGGTTCGGTTTCGGCGTCTTGATCTCCGCCGCAAGCGGTCGCCCGTTTTCGAAGTCCTCAACCCACAGATCCCAGGTGATCTTCCCGATCGATTTGAGTGCGGTGTCGTCGGTGGCAACGTCACGAATCTCAGCCTGCTCCTGTTGCCAGTCAGGCTCCCGATTACCGTCGGCCAACTCGGCGATGATCGTCTCGATGCGGTTTTCGGCTGCGTGGCTGAGTTGGAGGCCAGTACAGGCGTGCTGTGTTGCCGCCGGGCCGACCGCCTCATTTGTCTCCGCGACCGCCCGACCGAAGGCCTCGTACATCTGCTGGCCGAGCTTTTGGGTGAAGCTCCGCTCGAAGTTCGCAAGCACCCAAAACAACGGCGACGGCATCATGATCGCCTTGAACGCCTCGTTGCGCTTGAATTCCTCCCAGTCGAACTGTTCGGCCTTTTCGAGCGGCCGCTCAAAGAAGCCGTCTGTCACCGCCCGAAGCTCACGTTTTGTCGCTGCATCGAGTTCGTGGTCGCCGACATGGTCGAAACGCTGATCCATCGACTAGGTCTGTGCAGGGCAGGTCAAAAACAGTTCGTCGCCAGCGGCCGGAGAGCGACCGACTCAGTTCAACAGCCGCGGGCCAAACACCATCAACACCAGACTGATGAGCATCATCAGCCCGACGCCGGTCGTCACCGCGCGGGTAAGGGTTGGCTTCGCCGTCGTCGGCAGCCGCGAGACGATCGCCTCCGTTGAGGTGCGGAGGATGTGGCCGCCGTCAAGCGGAAATGCCGGAATACAGTTGAACAGTGCGAGGTTGATATTGATCCAGCCGACCCAAAACAGCACGTTCGCCAGCAGGAACACACCCCCGTCGCCGATCGCGGCCAGCGGGCCGACAGCCTCGTAGAACCCCATGTTCGCGTCGACAAAGCCAGCAAAATTGTAGTTGAGTGTCGGATCAACGACCGCCGCAAACGGGAGAATCAACAGAAACAGCAGGACAACAGCGATCCCATCGCCGATATCGCCGCCAAGGATCGAGAGATACGTGCCCGCGGGATACGGCTGGACGCCGAAGCTGTCGACACCGATCCCGCTCAACCCTGTCGCGTCGGTGATCCCGATGTAGGTGCCTGTCCCGTCGGGATGGGCGGTCAACTCGACGGTGGTGGTCTCGGTGTCGCCGTCGTCGGTAGCGGTGACAATCTCGATCTCCTCGCCGGGTGTCGTTTCAGCGAGTGCGGCTTCGAGATCATCGAAGGCGATAGTTCGCTCGCCGGCGACCGCGGTGATAATGAGCCGATCGCCCGCCTCGGCGTCGGTCGCCGCCAGCGGCCCATCGCGGGCGACGCTGCCGATGACGCCGACCGGGCCAGCGACGCGTTTCGTCTCGCCGGTCTCGCCGTCTTCGGCGGTGAACTCGACGACTGTCGAGTCGGCCGCAGCGACCGCCGCCCGAATCTCGGCGGTTGTTTGGACGGCCGTACCGTCGACCGCGCGGATCGTATCGTCGGTGGTAATGCCCGTGGAATCGCCGCTGTCACCGCTATCACCGCTGTCGCCGCTATCGGCGGAATCGCTCCCATCGGCGGTCGCAAACGGCGAATCGGCGACCATACTTCTCACGAGCGGGCGTTGCTCGACGGTGGTTTCGGTGCCGTCGGCGAGGGTGACCGAGACGGTCGGGGAGCCGGCGGCAGCAAGGGCCGCTTGGAGATCAGCGTTGGAGTCGACCGGCTGGTCGTCGATCATCACGATCCGGTCGCCGGCGGTGATGGCGGTGTCGTCGACCGCGCTGTTGGGATAGACGCCACCGACGCTTGCGCCGTCAGCGACGGCGATCGCGCCGACAACCGGGCCGAACAGCAGGCCGAAAGCGACGATGGTCACGATGAGGTTGTTGAGGATGCCGGCCGCGTACATCCGCGTTCTGGGGCCGCGGTCGGCGGCCTCGACATCATCCTCGTTGGGTTCGACGAACGCGCCGACCGGGATCAGCGCGACCAGTGCTACCCCCATCGAGTCGATGTCGATATCCTCAACCCGACACAGCAGGCCGTGGCCGCCCTCGTGGACGACCATGCCGATCAGCAGCCCGAGGACGATCTCCGGGGCGACAGACAGCGGGAGGAACTCGTTGACACCGGGGATTACAAGGACGTTTTGGGGGCTCTGAAGCGTGCTTTGGGTCGGCGGCGACTCGATGATCTGGGCACTCTGGTAGATCAACAACACAAAGGTACCCACCATGATGACGAGGGCGGAACCGACACCGATGTTCCCGAGGGCGCGCCAGAACCGCTTTGGGCGCGCCAGCCGGGTCAGAAACCGTCGGCCGCGTTTGGTGTGGATCGTCAGCAGCGGCCCGCTCACCGAGATGGCGTCAGGAAACAGCCCCCGACGGTCGGCCGCAATCACCACCGCGGTATAGATGGCGACGCCGGCGAGAACCCACGACAGCGTACTCATTGATCCCAGTTGGAGACCGGTACGGAAAGGCGGTTCGGGTCGCCGCGATCGGACACAACGGTGTCAACGGGATCGACCGATCGCGGTCGACACCTGAACACACATATACCGGGATCACAAAGGGTGGGGCATGAACGCATTCGGCGGCTTCATCCTGCGGCTGCTATCGAACCTCATCGAGATGCCGGTGGTCTTCGTCGAACAGGTGATCAACGGCGACCCGATCTCGGCGATCCTGATCGCCTTCGGGAGCCTCTTCGTGCTCGGAGCGGTCGGTGCCTTTGGCTATGTCGTGCTCGGCGCGCTTGGTGTCCCGCTGCCGAATCTCGGCCGCGGGCCGTCAGAGCTGATCGAGTAACCCTACCGGTTGAAGGTGATCAGTTCGTCGCCTGCTCGTAGGCGTCAGCTGCCAACCCGACCGCGTCTTCCAGTTCCGGGCCGAGCGGCGAGCCGACAACGATGCTGTCGGCGTGGTCGGTGACCGCGGCCATCCGCTCGGCGACATCGTCGACCGTGCCGGCCATACAGAAGGCATCGATCATCGCCGGCGTCACCAGCTCAAACGCGGCGGAGAACTCACCCGCACTGATCTTCTCACCGATTTCGTCGGCCGTCTCGCCGTCGATATCGTGGCGATCGAGCACAGGCGGGGCCGCGCCCGCGGTGATGTAAGCGACCGGCGGGCGGGCCGCCTCGCGGGCGGCCTCGCGCTCGGCGGCGACGCTGACCGAGGCGTAGGCCGCGAGGTCGAACTCGCCACGGTGGTCGGGACGGTCGGCTTCGCCCTGTTCGACCTGATCGCGCGCCCACGCGAGATCAGCCTCGTGGGAACCGTTGAACAGCAGCCCGTCGGCGTGTTTCGCGGCCATCCGACACATGTGGGGCCCCTCGCCGCCGACGTAGACCGGGATATCCGCGCCGCTCGGCGGCTCGTAGTTGAGGCCGGCGTCGTCAGCCTGGAAGGTGCCGTCGTTGTCGACGCGTTCGCCAGCCCACAGTTTTTGAGCGGTTTTGAACGCCTCAAGGACGGGTCGGAGCCCACGGTCGTCGGCGAAGCCGAGATTCCGTGCGGTCGAGGGATCGCCCGGCCCGATGCCGAAGACGCCGCGGCCGCCGCTGGCCTCATCGACGGTGGCGACCTTCGAGGCCAGCGTGACGGGATGGATCTCGAAGGGGTTGGCGACGCCCGGCCCGAGGGCGATCTCGTCGGTTTCAACCCCGATGCGGTGGAGCGCGGCGAAGGGGTCGCGATTGTTGTAATGGCTGGAGACAAACACCGTGTCGTAGCCGGCGGCCTCGGCCTGTACGCCGAGGTCGGTGATCCGATCGATCGGGTGCTCGGGCGTGAGCTCAATGCCGAACATCAGGCTTCCCCCTCCGCGGTGTACGACCAGCCACGCAACGCCTGGCGGACGTAGTCGCCTTCAACCTCTCTGAAGTGGTTTTCGCTGCCAGGGAGGTCGCCGAACTCGAAGCCGCGGGCGACGACTGCCGGCGTCCCACCCGCGCCCTCGCCGGCGACGAGGTTGGCCGCCGCGGCGAGTTCGTCGATAACGTTCTGTACCGTCACGCCCATCTCGCGGCCGTCGCGGTCGAGTTGGCCGCGCCAGTCGCGGCTTGCCGGCAGGCCGGCCCAGCCGATAGCAACGCCGCGCTGGCCGTAGCGGAACGGCCGCCCGCAGGTGTCGGTGACGACGACCCGGTCGGTCGGCAAGCCGTCAGCAATGCGGGCCGCGCTCTCGGAGGGTCGCTCGGGGAGCAACAGCAGGTCGCCATCGGGAACGTTCGAGCGGTCGATGCCGGCGTTGACGCCGATATGGCCGAACCGGGTTTCGGTGAGGAGGAAGGGAGCTTCCATCAGGAGGTCGACGCTCTCTTCGAGGACGGCTTGGGCGAAGCGGGGATCCTTCTCCTCGCCGGTGAGTTCGGCAAGGCGGTCGGCGATCTCGCGGGCGCGTGGGCCGGCCGGGAAGTCAGCGAGATCGGCGATTCGGCCCTCAGCCTTCGAGACGACCGTGCTGGCGACACAGACCACGTCATCCGATCGGAGGTCAGCGCGATCGGCGATGATCGCCGCGAGATCGTCGCCCGGTTCGATCTCGGGGATGTCGGCGACGGTAAACAGTTCCATACTGTGCGGTGGGGATGTGGGCTAAAAAGGCCGGCCATAGGGGTTGAACGAACCGGTGGTGACGCCGACAGGTGACTACGTGGCAACGTTGACACGTGGGGGCGTGACAACATCGACAGGTGACTGCGTGACAATGTCGACAGGTGAGTATAGCAGCGTCGCCGCCGGCAACCTCTCGAAAAGCCGAGAGATGGAAAGCATAGTATGGTGGGGCCCAAAGAGCGGATGATGACACACGTCGTCACTACCTTCCTCAAACATCGTGGTGCGGTGCTGTTGACCCAACGGGCGGCCGACGCTGACACCGATCCGGGCCGGTGGGATGGGCTGTCGGCACCCTCGGCGGGCGGCTCGGCGGCCGCCGCAACGGAAGCCCGCAGCCTCGTCCGCGAGGCGACCGGTGACCAAGCGGTGCCGCTGGCCTCCGCGGGCGAGCCGGTGACCGTCAGTCACGACGGCGAGGAACGCACCCACTACCCGTTCTGTTTCGAGCCCCCGAGCCGCGATCTCGCCCCCGACGTTGCCGACGCCGAGTGGACGACACCAACCGCGATCGTCGACCGCGAAACCGTTCCCGGGCTCTGGGACGCCTACCAGCAGGTCGCCCCCTCGCCGGAATCGATCGCCGCCGACACCGCCCACGGCTCGGCCGCGCTATCGATCCGCGCCCTGGAGGTGCTCCGTGATCGAGCCGCTGTTGTCGACGACTGGGCGGAACTGGCAGCGGTCGCCGACGACCTCCAAGCCGCCCAGCCGAGCATGGCGGTGCTCGCCAACCGCGTCAACCGCGTCATGAGCGGTGCCGAGGAGTCGCCGGCGGCCGTCCACGACCAAGCGATCGAGGAGATCGACGCCGCCCTCGACGCCGACGCCGCCGCGGCCGCAACCGCCGCCGACCGGCTGTCTGGCCCGATCGCAACGCTGTCGTGGTCGGGGACGGTCAAGGACGCGCTGCTGGAGCTCGACGCGCCCGTCACCATCGGCGAGGCCCGGCCGAACCGCGAGGGGATCGATCTCGCCGAAACCCTCGCCGACAGCGGGGTCGACGTGACGGTCGCAACCGATGCCGCACTGGCGTCGGTGCTCGCCCGCGAAGAGTTTGGGGCCGTCCTCGTCGGCGCCGATACGATCCTCCCGACCGGCGATGTCGTCAACAAGACCGGGACACGCGGGCTGGCACTCGCGGCCGACGCAGCCGATATCCCGGTGTATGTGGTCACTGCCCGCGATAAGGTCTCAAAGGACGACACGTTCCATCCCGAGGAGGGGCCAGCTACCGAGATCTACGACGGCGAGGCCGAGCTGCGGGTGGCGAACCCACAGTTCGATCTTACACCCGGCAGCCTCATCGAGGGTGTGCTCACCGAGGATGGCCTGCTGGATCAGCGCGGGATCGAACTCGTCGCTGCCCAACACCGCTCAAACGCTGAGTGGCACCCAGCACCGTCGACGACGAGCCCCTGAACAGCGGCGGCGATCTTAGACCGTCCGCGCCGTCGACCGATCGGTGACTCGTTTGGTGAGCCACGCGGCGACACCAACGAGTCCCGAGAACAGAACCGTCCCGAAGACGGCCGGATTGATGCTGTCGAGCCCTGACAGGCCACCAAGGGAAACGTAGAGGATCGCCGCGAGGACGACCGCCGAGAGGCCGACGAGCGCGATCCCGATGGCGTTGAACAGGAGCTCCATACGACTCGGAGTTTGTGACTGGTGGTCGCTCATACCCGCTCATAGCTGTGTCACGTATAAAATCGCCGCTGGGATTCCCACAATCTGAAAGTGCTGACCCTCGACCCGCTGGTTTAGTCATCGCTTGGCGACTATCGAATGAGGTCAGTCACGCGATAGTGTCGGTGGCTCAGTGGAGTGTTTCGTCGCACGGGGCTCGGTGGGGGTAACTGTCATCATCGCCACCATCGGGGCTTTGCTGTGGGAACCTAAGAATCCACGCTTCCGGATCGGGACGAAAAATGCGACAACACCGGGGCTGCCGACGGTTAGCTCATAAAGAGCCGTCGATCAGCGCGTTCGTGGGCCATTCCCCGCACGTCAGCCAGCGGCGCGAACGAACACATCGCGGTCAACTCGGCGTCGGAATACCGCTCACAGATCTCCTCGATCACCGGGAACAGCGTCGACAACTGCGCTTGAATGGCGGTGTGGCCGAACCGGCCGAGCCGCTGGGCTGCACCGAGCAGCCCGGTAACCGAGCCGTAGGCACTCACCAGGGCGGCCTCCCGACAGCCGAGACCGGCCTGCTGGCAGACGACGCCGAGCACGACAGGGTAGTGGCCGGCGGTGCGACCAGCCTCGCAGGCGTCCGTGTACTCGCCGAGCAGTCCAGTAGTGTCGGCCGCAGCGAACGGGCCGTCATCGATCTCATCGAGCAGTTCCAGCAGCTTCCCGCCGGCTTTCGTCGAGCTATCGCGGAACTCTGCCGGTAGCGTCGCCGCGCCGAGGCGTTCGTCGGCCGCGAGTATCCCGTCGAGATCGCCGGCCGCCGCCGAGCGGTGGGCATGGCCGAGCGCAACGACCTCGGCCGGCCCGATCACGCCACGGAGATAGCCTTCGATGAGCTCGCCGAGCTCGTCGGCGGTATCGATCTCGCCCTCGTTGAGATACTGTTCGACGCCGTAGGAGGCGGTGTAGGTGCCGACCGGTAGCATCGAATCCGAGAGCCGCAACGCCGTCAGCAACGCCTCAGACGAGGTCATCGTGGCTCACCCTCCGAGGCTGTCGCGGTCGCCGAGTCGGCGTGGTCGTGGTCGTGAGTATCGTCGTGGGAATGCCCATGCTCGTGGCTGTGTTCATGCTCGTGGTCGTGCGTGTGGCTGTGGTCGTCGCCGTGGTCATCGCTCTCGTCGCCGTGATCGTGGGCGTCGTCACCATGATTATGGGCGTCGTCACCATGATCATGGTCATGATCGACGCCGTGGTCGGCTACGGCGGTGTCGGCGTCACCCGCGATGAACCGTTCGGCATCGACCGTCTCGTAGCGCGTCGTCGCCGACTCCGGGATGTAGGGGCCCAATACGTCCTCGATGATCGCGCGGTCGGCTTCGACCGGGATGTAGATCGTCGCGCCGTCGACGGCGATATCCCAGTGTTGGTTGCCGATCCGGTGGCCGAGTTCAACCCCTGTTGAGACCGCCGCCTCGGCGGCCGAGAACTCGATAACGAACGCCTCTCGCTCCTCAAACGCGACGACGACGGCACGCTCCTCGTCGAGTAGGAGCACGTCGCCGGCGACGAGTTCGGGCTGATCGACGAGCACGCCGAGATCGGTGCCCGCATCCGTCGTCACGCGGAGCCGGGATCGCTTGCGCTCGGTGTCGTCAAGCACGACCGTCTCCAGCGTGTCCGCCTGCTCGTGGGCGTCGATCTCGGCGGCAAGGTCGGGATCGCTTTCGACGTTGCCGACGACGCCATCGACGCGTTTCATCGGCCGCGACCCTCCAGTGGCGCGCCGGTGCCGAGCAGTGTGTGGCGGGCTTCGTCCCATGCGGCCTCGACGGCCGCGGTCACGTCCGCGCTCCGGTCGCCGAGAGCGCGGACGGTCACGCCCGCGTCGTCTTTGAGGACTGACGCGCCGGCGGTGACCTCGTGGTCGGTCAGCCGATCGTGGATCGCGTCGGCGAGTTCGTCGGCATCGGCCGATGGCGCAAAGACATACAGCGTCCCGACGACAGCGTGCTCGCCGACGGTCGCCGGATCGCGTGGGTCGCGTTCGTCCGGTCGCAGATCGACTGCGTCAGCACACACAAGCGTGTCATCGACGCGGGCCTCCAGCCGACTGTGGAAATGGTCGAAGCTGAACGGCTCGTGGTCGGTCAGCCCGTTCGGGACGAACACGTCGCCGACGATGACGGTCGCATCCGGGGCCATCTCGACGGTCGTCGTCTGCAGGCAGCGGGCGTCCTCGTTGAGGATCGTCGACCCGGGGATGTATTCGAGATGCGCGCCCGATTCGGCGACGAGCGTCGCGTCGAGATGGGCGTAGCTCGCCTTCATCGTCTGGATTTTCGTCGCGCTCTGTGTCGTCACGTGCGCGCGCGAACCGGGTCGGGCCTCAACCGAGAGCGTCTGGCGGTCGCCTTGGGTGACCGCGCCCGTCGGATCCTGCAGACAGATCGTCGTCATCCCCTCGACTGGGTCGCTGTCGAGCGTCCCCGTCAGGTGGTACGGCACCTTCACGAGATCCGAAATCAGTCGGGTCGGGTTGTCGCCGTCGCGGGCGACGACGAGGTCGGCGACGCCGTTTTTCCCGTGGCCGAACGCCGGCGACTGCGGGAGGTGCTGGGTGCCATACTCGCGGAACACCGGCGGGATGGTGTGGTCGGTCGCGGCGTCGCTGGCGGCGTCGTTGTCGTCGGTGCTGTCGGCGTCGGCGTCGATGTTGGCATCGGTGCTGTCGGCGTCGCCGCCGGTGCCGTCGCTGTCGGTATCGGCAGCGGTGCTGTCGCTGTCGATGCTGGCGTCGCCGTCGGTGCCGCTATCGCTATCGCTGTCGGTGCTCACGCGAACAGAACGCTCCGTTCGATGCTGTCGACCACCTCGTCGATCCCCTCCTCGGCTTTGCAGTTCGTGAAGATCGTCGGCTCCTCGCCGCGAACTGTCTCGGCATCTTCCTCCAGTACGTCGAGATCGACATCGACGTGTGGGGCGAGGTCGGTCTTGTTGATGACCAGCAGGTCGGCCTGGGTGACGCCCGGCCCGCGCTTTCGTGGGATGTCGTCGCCCTCGGCGACCGAGATGACGAACATGAAGTAGTCGGCGAGTTCGGGGTTGAACGTCGCCGCGAGGTTGTCGCCGCCGGATTCGATGAGGACGACATCCAACTCGGGGTGTTCCTCGGTGAACTCGTCGATCTTATCGAGGTTCATCGATGGGTCTTCGCGGATCCCCGTATGTGGACACGCGCCGGTTTCAACGCCGGCGACGAGCTCCTCGTCGATCCGGCCGGCGAACGACGCCTGGAGTCGCTCGGCGTCCTCCTGTGTCATGATGTCGTTGGCGATGACGCCGACGTTGTAGCCGGCGTCGTCGAGCCGCGGGACGAGCTGCTGGACGAGGGCGGTCTTCCCCGAGCCGACGGGGCCGCCGAGGCCGATCTTCGCCACGTCTCGGTATCCCATCAGTCGAGTTGCTCCTCGGTGTCGGCGCGGATCGGCTCGTGGACGGTCACGAGTTTGGTGCCGTCGGGGAAGGTGGGTTCGACCTGCACCATATCAACCATCTCCGGGACGCCCTCCATCACGTCTTCGCGGCTCAGGAGGCTCGTCGCCTCTTCGCGGATCTCGGCGACGTTTTCGCCCTCGCGGGCGCGTTCACAGACCCAATCGGAGATGTAGGCGACCGTTTCGGGGTGGTTGAGTTCGATACCGCGTTCCTTCCGTCGTCTGGCGAGCTCTGCCGCCATGAAGATCGTGAGTCGTTCGTTGTCCTTGGGTGAGAGTTTCATAGCGTGTACCTCTGTGCGAGTGGGAGTTCCTCGGCCGGTTCACAGGTGACGTGTTCGCCGTCGACCTCGACCTCGAACGTCTGGGCGTCGATCTCGATGTCGTCGGGTGCGTAATCGTTGTGCAGCATGTCGGATTTGCCAACGTCGCGGGTGCCCTCCACGGGGCGGACGGTCGAATCGAGATCGAGTTCGTCGCCGATGTCGTTCTCGTAGGCAGCCTCGCTGACGAACGTTGTGCTCAGGGCGTTTTTCGCCTTGCCGACCGCGCCCTCCCGGGAGCGTTGCATCACGGGCTCGCAGGTCATCAGCGAGCCGTTGGCCTCGCCCATCTCGCTGTGGACGGGGAAGCCGCCCTTGATGACGTACTTGGGTTTGATGCCGAAGAACTCCGGCTCCCAGAGGGCGATATCTGCCATCTTGCCCGTTTCGAGCGAGCCGATGTAGTCGTCGATACCCGCGACCTTCGCGGGGTTGATCGTGTACTTCGCAATGTAGCGTTCGATCCGGCTGTTGTCCGCGTCGGTGCCCTCGTCGGCCGGCAGCGGGCCGCGCTGGGCTTTCATCTTGTGGGCCGTCTGCCACGTCCGGCAGATAACCTCGGCCATCCGTCCCATCGCCTGGGAGTCGGAGGTCATCATGCTGATCGCGCCCATGTCGTGGAGCACGTCCTCCGCGGCGATGGTCTCCGAGCGAATCCGTGACTCGGCGAAGGCAACGTCCTCCGGCACATCCGGGTTCAGGTGGTGACAAACCATCACCATATCGAGGTGTTCGTCGAACGTGTTGACCGTGTACGGCATCGAGGGGTTCGTCGACGACGGCAGCATGTGGTCGTGGCCGATGAGTTCGAGCACGTCCGGAGCGTGGCCGCCGCCGGCACCCTCGATGTGGAAGGTGTGGATCGTTCGGCCGTCGATAGCGTCGAAGGTGTCCTCGACGAAGCCGGATTCGTTGAGCGTGTCGGTGTGGATACAGACCTGCACATCCTCCTCGTCGGCGACGGTGAGCGCGCTGTCGATGACGGCGGGTGTCGAGCCCCAGTCCTCGTGGAGTTTGAGCCCGCAGGCACCCGCGTCGATCTGTTCGTGGATCGATTCGGGTTGGCTGCTGTTGCCCTTCGCGTAGAAGCCGACGTTCATCGGGTACTCCTCGGCGGCTTCGAGGAAGCGTTTGATGTTCTCGGGGCCGGGCGTACAGGTGGTCGCGCCGCCGCCGTAGCCGCCGCCGAACATCGTCGTGATCCCGCTTGCGAGAGCGTGCTCGAACAGCTCCTTGCTGTTGAAGTGGACGTGGATGTCGAACGCGCCGGGTGTGGCGATGAGGCCGTCGGCCGGCACCGCGTCGGTACTCGCGCCGATGATCAGGTTCTCGTCGACGCCGTCCATCGTGTCGGGGTTGCCGGCCTTGCCGAAGCCGGCGACCTCACCGTTCCGAACGCCGAGGTCGCCCTTCTGGACGCCGAGGACAGGATCGATCAGAACAACGTTCGTATAGACGTAGTCGAGCGCGCCCTCGGCTTGGGTCGTGCCGGGCTGCATCCCCATCCCGTCACGCATCGTCTTGCCGCCGCCGAAAACCGCCTCGTCGCCGTAGGTCGTGTGATCCTCTTCGATCTCCGCAAGAAGGTTGGTGTCGCCGAGTCGAATCCGGTCGCCCTCAGTTGCCCCAAAGAGATCCGTGTAGGCCTTCCGGGAGAGTTCGCGGCTCATTCGTCGGCCTCCATATACCCCTGCTCGCGGGCGCGTTCGAGAGCCGCTTCCTTGATTTCCTCGTCGTCGAGGTCGCCCTCGACGAGACCGCCCATTCCCTTCATAATTCGGTTGCCTCCGTAGGCAACGAGATCAACATCTTCCTCACAGCCAGGTTCGAACCGGATCGCCGTGCCGGCCGGGATATCGAGTCGCATCCCGTAGGCGGCTTCACGGTCGAAATCGAGTGCTGGATTCGCCTCGAAAAAATGGAAATGCGAGCCGACCTGTGAGGGTCGGTCGCCGGTGTTTTCGACGGTTACCGATGCCGTCTCGCGATCGGCGTTGATCTCGACCGGTTCGTCGGCCGTCAGCAGCTCGCCGGGAACCATCTCACTCATCGATTCGCTCCCTCCGTGTGGGCCAGTGCAGTGTGGCTGGTGAACAAACAGGCATAACAAGCTGCGATTCGGACAACAATGATAAAAACGTTTCTTTCAGTGTAGTAATACTGGCCTCAGACGAGCTGAATAAAAATAATAGAAAAAATAGCGTGTGAAACCACATAGATAAATTTTAGAGCGACAACTATCACGCCCGCATCCAACAATCACCAAGCTCAAACGGTACCGCCGGCCGAAGGAGCGATCATGGGCGGCAAATGTTTCCTAAAACTCACCGTTCAGCAGGGACTGCCGGGCCGCCGCGATCGTCAGCGGAACCTCGTCGTCGGGGGCGATCCCCTCGAACAGCCGCACCGTCGGCGGCGGTCGCAGGCCCTGCTCGGCCAGCAGCGATCTGTCGGTCACCACCTCCCGAACGGCACCGTCGGCAGCGATGGTACCGTTCTGTCCGACAAGGATCACGCGGTCGGCGATCGCCGGAACGAGATCGAGCGACGGGGTGAACAGCACTACCGCCCCGTCGTGGTCAACGATCCGCCGCTGGATGCGCTCACGGTAGGTCGCATCGACCGCGCCGAACGGCTCGTCAAGCAGGAGCACGTCAGGGTCGAAGGCGAGGACACTTGCCACCGCTGCCCGCTGTTTTTCGCCACCCGACAGCCGGAACGGCGGGCGATCCAGCAGGCCATTAAGGCCGAGATCGTCGGCAAGTGCCTCGACGCGGCGGGCGGCCGTCTCGCGGGACTGGCCCAACTGCGCCGGCCCGTACTCGATGTCCTCGCGGACGGTCGTGTTGAAGAGGTAGTCGTCGGGATCCTGCAGCAACACGCCGAGTCGCTCCCGGACGGCTTCGGCGTCAGTTGTCTCCCCGAAGTAGTCGACCGACCCCGCGGTGGGTTCGATGAGCCCACCGAGGGCGAGTTGAAGCGTCGTTTTCCCCGACCCGTTCGCGCCGACGACAGCGACGCGTTCGCCCTCGCTGATCGTGAGACTCACCTCGCTGATCGCGGTTGTGCCATCAGGATACTCGTGGGTCAGCCCGTGCGCGTTGATCACGGGCTCCATCGAACCACCCCGCTCACAGCCCCCATCGAATCACTCCCGAGCCGACAACCGCGACGGCGGCGACAACGAGCAACGCGTAGTCGCCGGCGTCAACCGACCGCGAGCGGCGGTACGGTGACGGCGGCCGCGCCCCGCCGCGGGCTCGCATCCCGCGGCCGACACGCTCGCCGCGGTCGAGCGTTCGCAGGAGGAACGTCCCCGCGACGCGGCGGCCGTCGCGCCAGCCGCCGCGGAGCGTTGCCTCCCCTTTCGTCCGGCTGTTCCGCGCCAAGATCAGCCGCTGGAGCTCGTCAAAGAACAAAAACAGATAGCGGTAGGTGATCGCGATCACCCACACGAGCGCGACCGGTACCCGGAGTTGTCGCAGTGCCGCGACGACCGCCGAAAACGGCGTCGTCAATACGATCAGCGACAGCAGCGCGACGCCGACGCCGACCCGCAACGTAAACAGGACGACGTAGGCGACCCCGGCGTCGGTGATCGCAAGCCCGAACACAGAGGCGACCACCTCTCCCGGCAGCAACACGGCCTGCGGGAGAACGATCAACGCGGAGACCAGCGGGACGACCGCGGCGCGGGCGAGCAGTCGCCGGAGCGGGACGGCCGACAGCCACGCGAGGGCGAGTGTGAGTCCGGCAAAGCCAACGGTCACCGCAAGCGTTCGCGTGATCATCACCGCCAAGGCGAGGCCGGCGACCGCGACCAGCGTCACCCGCGGATCGCGCCGCTGGAGAAAGCCGTCGGTGGCGGCGACCTGTTCGGCGGTAAAGACGGCGCGCAACGCAGCTGTGATCGATTCGACCGAGCGGCCGACGACGCCGGTCACGGTTCGAGCAGGCGACCCGCGCCGACGGCGACCGCGAGTGTGAGTGCCGTGCCGACGACCGCCGCGAGGAGCGTCCCCAGCGATCCGCCGACCCCCGGGATGGCGTATCCCGGCAGGAGAGCGGGTGCGACGCTGGTCGCCGCGTCGGCGGCTCCGGTCGCTTCGGCGGCGTTTTCGAGCGGTTCGGCGTAGCCGACCGCGCCCGCTGCCCAGCCGAACACCGGGGTGAGCACGACGAGGACGAGGAGGCCGATCAGCGCGCCGCGAAGCCACGAGTCGCCGGTGGCGACGCTCATGCGCTCACCTCCGGCGACAGCGCGTCGTCGACGCGACCGACCACAAGGTTCGGCCGCGCGTTCGCAACGTAACCGTAGACGGCGGCGGTGATCGCCCCCTCAATGAGCCCGAGGAGGGCGTGGCCGACGACCATGATCGGCACCGTCACGCCAAGCTCGTAGGCGAACGCCGAGGAGGCCCCGACGCCGACGCCGACCGCGAGCGCCGAGACCGTGATCGCCCCCCAGCCCGCGACGAAGGCCGCGCCGGTCTCGTGGAATCCGCTGAACGCCCGGAAGAGACCGTAGCCGACCAGCACGTCGACGACAGCCATCGCAAAGAGGTTGCCGCCGAGGGCGATGATCCCGCCGTCACCGAAGACGAGGGCCTGGATCGTCACAACAGCCGTCATAGCGAGGATGCCGAGAGAGGGGCCGAGCAGAATCCCGGCGAACGCGCCGCCGACGAAATGCGCGCTGGTGCCGCCGGGGATCGGCCAGTTCAACATCTGTGCCGCGAAGATACCCGCCGCGACGACGCCGAGCAGCGGTGTTCGTTCGTCGCCCAGCTCACCGCGGGCGCGCCTGACCGCGATCCCGATTGCGATCCCGGAGCCGAGCCAGAACAGCCCCGCCACCAGCGGATCGAGAAACCCATCTGGAATATGCATGCTGACTGGCTCACTGTGTAGTACGGTAATAATACTTCCCCACAAAATCGTAATACTGGACGATACAGTACCATGTCACCAGGAGATCGCCGAAGAATTAAACGGGTGCTCGAAAATACGGAGCTATGAGCGACGACCTCGACCGGATGAGCGTGACACTCCCGCCAGCCCTCCTCGCCGAACTCGACGGCGTCGTTGAGGCCGGCGACTACGACAGCCGTTCGGAGGCGACCCGCGACGCGCTGCGCGCGTTTGTCACGGAGTTCAACCAACAGACCGATCTCTCGGGGACACTGAGCGGGACAGTTGTCGTCCTCTACGAACACGAACACAGCGGCGTCACCGACGAGATGAGCGAACTCCAACACGATTTCACCGAGACGATCATCGCCGTCCACCACGTCCATCTCAGCGACCACCTCTGTCTGGAATCGATCGCCGTCGATGGGCCGGGCGAGCGGATCGAAGCCCTGCTCGACCGGATTCGACCGCTGAAAGGGGTTCACGGCGTCAAACTCACCGTCGTCGAAGCTGATCGTTGAGGCCGATTACGGCGGTTTGATCGGTTGTCGCCACTCCGGATGTCACCGCTTCTCGCTGACCCCAACCGGGTTAGGATGACTTATCGACCTTAGTTACTCGCCGGCGAATATTATCGGCGCGCGCCCCGCAGTTGTTGCCGGTGACTCGCCGGTACTGGTCGCCCGCTCGCCGGCCTACCGCGCTGTCGCCCCTTTCGGGTGGCACTCCCCCGTATCCAACAGAATCCGACGAATGAAGCGTAACAAACACAAAATAATCCATATCTAAATTTCACCCGTCTATCTAGGTATTATACCCCGATACACATCCAAAATATAAGGATCCCATATTACAACAAGGATATTGTGAGTATATATCCACCTATTCCACTTCTATTGGAAGGATTTATATAATATACGTATCTCAACAGAGATGACGATATGAACGGACAGACGGACTACAATGCGGCTGACCAGGTTGCGTATGCACACAATAACCAGCGAGACACGGAGGATGTACAATGAGTGACAATCACGTTTCTCGACGATCAGTTCTTGCAACCGGTGCGGCCGGCGTCGGCGCGGCACTGGCCGGCTGTTCCGGCGGTGGCGGCGGTGGTGACAGCGGGAGCGACACGATCAAGATCGGTGTGCTCGAAGACCGTTCTGGCAACTTCTCGCTTGTCGGCACGCCGAAGTGGCGCGCCAGCAAGCTCGCTATCGAGGAGATCAACGACAACGGCGGGATCATGGGCCAGCAGATCGAGCTGTTCGATCCCGACCCGCAGTCGGACAACCAACGCTACCAGCAGCTCACCGAGCGGCTCATCCAGCAGGAGGATGTCGACGCGCTGTGGGCCGGCTACTCCTCGGCGACCCGTGAGGCGATCCGGCCGATCATCGACCGCGAGGATCAGCTGTACTTCTATACGACCCAGTACGAGGGTGGCGTCGCCGACAAGAACGTGTTCTGTATGGGATCGACAGCCCGCCAGCAGCTCGGCAGTGTCGTTCCCTACATGATCGAGAACTTCGGCACCGACATCTACACCATCGCGGCCGACTACAACTTCGGCCAGCTGTCGGCCGACTGGGTGAAGGTCATCGCCCAGGAGAACGGCGCGTCGGTCAACAATGAGGAGTTCATCCCGCTGTCGAACCAGAACTTCGGCTCGACGATCAGCAACATTCAGGAGGCCGACCCCGACTTCGTGATGGCGATCCTCGTCGGCAACAACCATTCCTCGTTCTGGAACCAGCGCACCTCGGCTGGCCTCGACATCCCGATGGGCACCTCAACCGTGATGGCCCAGAGCTACCAGCACAAACGGCTCGAAGCCCCGGCACTCGCGGATGTCTACGGCGGGTTCAACTACATGGAGGAGATCCCGACCGACCGCAACGAGGATTACGTCAGCCGGTACTACGACCGCTTCCCGGACGCCGGCTACGCCAACCAGGAGTCGGTCAACAACTACTTCTCGATGTACATGTACAAAGACGCCGTCGAGGCGGCCGGCACCACCGATCAGCAAGCCGTCCGCGAGGAGCTCGAAGGCGGGATGGAGGTCACCGGCGACCAGTCCCCGGAAGGCGACATCAGCCTTCAGGGGCCGGTTCACCACATGACCCACAACATGCGGGTCATGAAGTGCGACGCCGACCACAACATCACCGTCGAAGACGAGCGGATGATTCCGGAGCAGTTCCTCTCGGAGACGGTCGGCATCGATCTCTCAGGCGAAGACAGCGAGCTAGAGCGGCAGTTCACGCCGACCGAGTATTACGACGCCGCAGGGGAGTAACTGATGACATCGGGCCTCGGCGCAACCGGTCTGCTCACCCCGCTTTTCATCGGCGACGTGCTGGGGGGGCTCGACAGCATCGGTGTTCCGGTGACACAGCTCCTGCAGATGGCCGACAGCATCGCGTTCATCATCCTTGCGGCGATCGGCCTGACCGTCATCTTCGGGATGATGGGCGTCATCAACCTCGCTCACGGCGAGTTCATCATGATGGGTGCCTACATCACGACGCTGTCGGTCAACGTGGTCGGACTACCGCTGCCGGTCGCGATGATACTCGGCGCGCTCGGAACCGCCGCCTTCGGCGCGATCATCGAACGCACCATCGTGAGACGGCTGTACGGCCGGCTGCTTGACTCGATGATCGTCACGTTCGGCCTCGGGCTGATCCTGACACAGGGAACCCGGATCATCTTCGGCAACTCCCTGCAGTCGATCGGCACGCCGTTCGGCAACGTTCCGGGGTACACCTACTCGGCGTACCGCGTGCTGCTGCTGTTTGCCGCGATCGCCGTCCTCGGTGGGGCGTACCTCGTCTTTACCCGCACCGAGTTCGGGATCCAGGCGCGTGCGACGATTCAGGACGCCGAAACCGCCCGCACGATGGGTGTCGATACCGACCGGATGTACACCGTCACCTTCGCCATCGGCTCAGGGCTCGCCGGGCTGACCGGCGCGCTGTACGCGCCCTCGGCGACAATCGTGCCGGGCATGGGCCAGTCGTTCCTCGTTGAGTCGTTCGTCACGGTCGTTACCGGCGGCTCGACCGTCCTGCTCGGGACGACGCTGGCCGGCGGTGTCCTGGGCACGATCGACGCGATCTTCTCGAACCTGTATGGGAACTTCATCGGGCAGATCGCGCTGCTGATCACGGCGATCATCGTGATCCGCCTCCTGCCGGATGGGCTGACCGGTCTCGCACACACGATCCGCGATAAGCTAGGTGAACGGCAATGATGGACGTAACGCTGCCACCACGACTCAAACGCATCGGGAACAAACTGAACGGGCCGAACACGCTCGGGAACTCCCGTGCCTTCTGGGCCGCCTTCGCGGTCGGGATGATCGTGATGGTCGCCTACCCGCTCGTCCGGGGCTCCTACGCGGCGGGCCAGTTCTCGCTGTTTCTCGCCTACGGCCTGCTCGCGCTGTCGCTGTCGCTCATCTGGGGGTACACCGGTATTCTGAGCTTCGGACAGGTCGCTTTCTTCGGGATCTCCGGCTACACCTACGCGATCGTGAGCCTCAATCTCGGCGGGCCGTTGGGCCAGACGGTCGCCTTGCCTGTCGCCATCGCCGCCGCGACGCTGTCGGCGTTCGTCCTCGGCTACTTCATGTTCTACGGGGGCGTCCAAGACGTGTACGTGGCGATCCTCACGCTCGTCGTGACGCTCGTCCTCGAAACGTTCATGGCACAGACGGCAGGCTCGGAGTGGTCGATCGGCACAGTCGCACTCGGCGGGTTCAACGGCATCCCCGGGATCCGAAACTTCGCACTCGGTGTCGAGGGTGCCTCGATCTCCCTCTCGGGGTCGGGGTTCTACTGGTTCGTCTTGGGGATCCTCCTGCTCGCGTATCTCGGTGCGAGGGTGCTCGTCAACAGCAAGTACGGCTACGCGCTGGTGGCGATCCGCGAGGATGCCGAGCGAACCGCGATGCTCGGCTACAACGTAAAGCGGGTGAAGCTCGCCGTGTTTACGCTGTCGGGCGCGCTGGCTGGCCTCGGCGGCGTTCTCTATGCGACATGGGGTAACTACATGGATCCGAGCGTGTTCTCGCTCGTGTTTGCGACGATCCCGATCGTCTGGGTCACCCTTGGCGGCCGTGAATCGCTGCTCGGCGCGATCGTCGGCACGGTCATCATCGAGCGGCTTCGGCTGTGGTTCTCGGTTAACGCCTCGGAGTTTGCGATCGTCTTTGTTGGCGTGATTCTGATGACCACAGTGCTTCTCGTTCCGCGAGGGATCCTCCCAGGGATCAAAGATAGCTACGTGTTCTTCAGCAAACACGGTATCCGGGATGGGCTTGAACGCGGCCGAGCGACGATCCAAACACGCATTCGGGCGTGGTTGGAGTCGCTCGGTGTTGGACAGTCCGACACAGAGACCCCACCCAGTTCGGAGGTGGTTCGTGAATGAGCACGCCACAGGATCCAAACGTTAGAGAACAGCCCGCGGTTGCCGCCACCGGAACCAGCCGCGAGGCCATCCTCTCGACGAAAGGACTCACCAAGAAGTTCGGCGGCCTCACCGCCGTCGACAGCGTCGACTTCACCGTCGACAAGGGTGAGATCAGGTGTCTGATCGGCCCGAACGGGGCCGGCAAATCAACGCTGCTTGAGCTGATCACGGGACAGCTGTCGCCAACCGACGGCGACATGTACTTCGACGGGATCGATCTCAGCGATCTAGAGCCACACGAGCGCATGGACGCCGGGATCAGCGTCAAGTTCCAGTCACCACACATCTACGAGAGTCTCACGGTCGAACAGAACCTCCGGGTGCCGCTGAACCGAACTGACCGCGATATCGATGTCGTCTTGGAGCGCACGCTCGACCGGATCGCACTGGCCGAGAAGGCCGATGAGCCGGCCAGCGATCTCTCCCATGGTGAGAAACAGCGGCTTGAGATCGGGATGGCGGTCACGCTCGATCCAACGTTTATGATACTCGACGAACCGGTCGCCGGGATGTCCGTTGACGAAACGGACGATATCGCCGAGCTGATCCGGTCGCTGCACGACGACGGGATGACGTTCCTCGTCGTCGAACACGACATGGAGTTCGTTCGCAAGATCTCCGAGCAGGTCACCGTGTTGAACCAGGGATCGGTTCTCACACAGGGCCCGATCGAGGAGATCGAGGCCGACGAGGAGGTTCGGCGGATCTACCTGGGTGAGAACGCATGAGCCTGGAGATCTCGGATCTCAACGCCGGCTACGGCGAGACACCGATCCTCAGAGACGTGGAGTTCAGCGTCGATGACGGCGAGATCGTTGGGATCGTCGGCCGCAACGGCGTCGGCAAAACGACGCTGCTCAAGTCGATTATGGGACTGCTTGAACCCGAAACCGGAAGCATCACGTACAACAGCGAAGAGCTGACCGGGAGCTCACCTGACGAACGCGCAAAGCGCAGTATCGGCTATGTGCCACAGGGTCGTGATGTGTTCCCTGATCTGACGGTCAAAGAGAACCTGCTGGTCGGCGAGTCGGTCGGCGGCGACGACGAGACGCGCTACGAGCAGGTTTACGACTACTTCCCGATCCTCGAAGAGCGCGCCGATCAGGACGCCGGGACGATGTCCGGCGGCCAACAGCAGATGCTCGCCATCGCTCGCGCGCTTGTCGGCGACCCCGACCTGCTGTTGGTCGACGAGCCGTCGGAGGGTGTCCAGCCCTCGATCGTCCAATCGATCACCGAGGATCTCAAACAGATCAACGAGGAGTTCGGCACGACGATCCTCTTTGTCGAGCAGAACCTGTCGGTGATTCAGGGGCTCGCCGAGCGGTGTTATGCCATCGATCACGGCACCATCGTCGATGAGATCACCGGCGACGCGGTCTCCGAGCGCGACCAGCTCGAAGAGTACCTCGTCGTCTAAGCGGCCCTCACCACGATTTTATCGGAGTCGCCACCGCAGTAGCCCCGCCGCTGCCGCGAGTGGGACGAGCGTCCACAACAGCAGGCCGACCGCGCTGACCAGCGGCGACGCGTAGCCGGACTCCCCGGCCGACAGGACGCCGACAACCGTCTCAAAGACGATCCCCCGGTAGGCACTGTTCGGGATGAGGCCGAGGGCGACCTGCAATGTCGCCTCGTCGAGCACACCGTCGAGAACGCCAAGCAGGATCGCCGCTTCACCGCCGACAACGACGGCGAGCACCGCGGCGATCACGGCGACGATCGCCGTTCGCGTGGTTGCCACGACCACCGATGCCAACACGACGACCGCCAGAATCGCGTTGCCGAACAGTAGCGTCACCACGAGAAATCGCCCGAAAAGGATCGGCGAGTCGACCCCGGACTGGGTCGCAAACACGCCGGTATCGGGCGCGGCGGTGACCGCAACGACGACCCCAACAGCCACGAGCGCGCCGCCGATGATGGCCGACAGCACGGCTGCGCGGCCGACATAGACGGCACCGACGTAAGCCGACGGCGAGACGGCGTAGGTATCGAGCATCGCCACCTCGCCGCGGTCGAGATCGGAGGGGATCGCCCGGTAGCCGATGGCGACGGCGACAACCGGGACGAGGATCTCCAGCGGCAACAGCAGATCGACAACAGCCGGGATGTATCCTGTCGCGGCTCCACCGCCGCCGAGGGTGAGCCCGAGCAGAACCGCACCGACCGCAAGCCCAAGCAGGTAGTAGCTCCGCGTTCGGGCTGCCGTGCGAAGCTCGCGGTCGATCAGCGTCGACATGATCGCCAGGGGGCTCATGAGTCGCCTCCCGAGTCAGCAGTCGGGTCGGACGCCGCCGCGTCTCGCTCCGCGGTGTCGTCGTCGTCACCGCGACGAGACACACCCGCAGTCGCCGGATCGACGACAGTGGCGTACACATCCCAGAGATCAGCCGCGTCGTACCGCTCAATGAGGGCGGCGGGCGAGCCGGCCGCGGCAACACCGCCTGCGTCGAGGATGACAACGTGATCGGCGTACGTCTCGACCAGCGACAGGGTATGGGAGGCGACGACGACCGCCATCCCATCGGCGGCCCGCCCGGCGAGACTCTCGAAGACCCGCCGGGCCATGCTCGGATCGAGGCCGCTGGCGGGCTCATCACAGCAGACGACCGGCGGATCGCCAAGGACAGCCTGGGCGACCGCCAGCAGTCGGCGCATGCCGCCCGAAAGCGCGGATACCCGGCGGGTTCGGGCGTCGTAGAGATTGACCTCACGCAGCAGGCCCTCCGTGTCGACGGAGGCGTCGACCAACGACGCGTAGAACTCGACGGTTTCGCTGACGGTGAACTGCGGCCGAAACGCCGGCTCCTGTGGCAGATACCCCATCGGTCGATCCACATCTGGGCCGGTGTAGGTCACCGTGCCGGCGGTGGGGTCAACATGGCCCAACAGCGTCTTCAACAACGTTGTTTTGCCGCTCCCGTTGGGGCCGATCACGGCAGTCATCGCGCCGGCGTTGATATCGAGGTCGACACCGTCGAAAATGGGTCGGCCGCCGTATTCCTTGGTGAGTCCGGTCGTCGTCACGACCGATGTCGAGCCGTCGCTGTCGCCCGTTGCACTCCTGGATTCGGCGTCGTCAGCGTCGGTCATGAGATGTTGTCATCGCTCAGATGGTGCCGCGGGGACGCCGGCCAGCCCGTCGGTGTGGAGGGTTGCTGTCGTCTCAACGAGGTCGGGATTCTGTGGGGTCTCGACTGGGCCGGGATCAAGGATGCTCCCGGATCGAAGCCCCGGCGAGGCACCGGTCAGCTCGCGGAGTCCCTGATACACCGGCGAGGCGGCGACCGTCCGGCGGGTCGTCGAGCGGTGTCGCTGTCCGTCGACCGGATCAGTCGGCATGTATGCTCGGTCGGCTGTTCGGCCGCTCGGCGTCGTCAACGCTCCTTCCCAGTGGTTCCCGCGCCAGACCCGCAGCGGGCCGGCACTCGCGCCGGCGTGGCGGTCATTACTGATGAAGTCGTTGGCGGTCACCTCGCTTGTCGCCACGACCGAGCCGGTGCGCATCCCCTGTTCGTTGTGTCGGACGACGTTGTGCTCGTACAGCGAGTTGATCGCGGTCGTCGTGATCCCGATCCGGCTGTCGGTGACGCCGTTGTGGGCGAGATAGGAGTTCGAGCCGCTGGTCGAGATCCCGGTCGACGTGTTGTGAACGAGGTTGCCGACGATCGCGTTGCGGGTCGGATCGGTCATCACCGTGATCCCGCCGTACGACTGGCCGGCCATCCGGTTGTCGGCGACCAACACCCCCGAGGAGTACATCAGGTGGACGCCGTAGCGGTTCTCCCGGAAGGTGTTGTTGCGGATAATCGTCCCATCAGATCGATGCAGGTAGACGCCATCTCGCCCATCGGTGACCGCCGAGTGTTGGATCACCGTCGGGGAGTACATGGCGATAACGCCCATGAAGCCGTCACGCCAGTCTTCGGGGCCGGCCACCGAGAGGTTCGTCACGACCCCGCCGGGGCTCCGCCGCAACAACACGCCGTTGGCGGGCGTGTCTGGGACGGTCACGTCGGCGACCAAGGTGTCGTTCGCGCCGGTTGCGGCGATCGCGGCATCGCCGTGGCCGTAGCCGAGCTCGATATTCGCATCCCAGCGGTCGCCGGCGACAGCGTCGGGGTTGCGGCTCTGATTGCCAACGCCGGTGATCGTGAGCCCCTGGATCGCAACCCTGTCGGCGGTGACGCTGATGACGCTGCCCTCGCCGTCGCCGGCGATCGTCGCCCCCGGCCCGCGAAGCGTGATCGGGTGATCGATCTCGATTGGGCCGGGATACTGTCCAGGGGCGAGTGCGACCGTTGTCCCGTTTGGCGCGTCGTCGATGGCGGCTTGGAGATCATCGTCCGGCCCGACTGTGACCGAACGCTGTCGATCAAGCAGTTCGGTTCGCTCGGCGACCCAGCTATCGGCATCGGCCCGCTGTGCCGCAACGCGGTCGCGGACGACCGCGCCGTCGTCGGTCTCGAAGGACTGCTCGCCGAGGGTCGCCCACGAGACGACCCGGCCGCCGGTTTGCTCGGCGAATGCGGTGGCCTCGTCGCGGTCGCTAAACGGGACGATCGCCGCCCCCGCAGGGGTTTGGGCACCGCTGTCGACGACGAAGACGGCGTCGCTGGCGGCTGTCCAGGCGGGAACCTGCTCGGTGTCGAGTCGGCTGTCGTCGCCGACGCTGGGGGCCGTGTTGCTGTAGTCGGTGACGTAGGTCACAAGCGGGTGGCCGTACTGCTGGCGGGTCGTTGGCTCATCGATCGCCGCCAGCGCGGTCGACAGCCCGTAGTAGCCGATGAC
The DNA here is from genome assembly GCF_006861655.1 of Halonotius roseus. Lineage (GTDB taxonomy): Archaea > Halobacteriota > Halobacteria > Halobacteriales > Haloferacaceae > Halonotius > Halonotius roseus. The sequence continues at coordinate 94,550 of NZ_SESI01000002.1, forward strand.
GTACTGGTACTGGGAGTAAAACACCTGAACGCGGGGGATCGCCGCTGTGTCGTCGGCAGCGACCTCCTCGGCGGAGGCGACCCCGATCGCGCGGGTGTCCTCGAACGGCACCGGCTCCGGGGCCGCCGAGTCGACAGGGATCCCAAACAGCGCGATCGGAATCCCGACCACGAGCAGACACAGCATGAGGCCCACCGTCCATCGCCGCGGGAGCCACCAGTCCATAGCTTCTTTCAGCGCGTCACGAACTTAGCCTGTGTGGTACGTGAGTGACTGGCCTCGATTCACGAGAGGTCGTGGCCACAGGCGGGACATCTCGGGGACTGCTCTTCGTCTGTTGGTTCGACATTGAGTTGACAATGCGAACACCAGCGCAACGTTTTGTCCTGATTCGGTGTGTCGTGGGTCATGGTGGGGTAGTATACCCCGATCGATTTCAGCACCGGGGTGTGTTGGGTCGCTGCACACAAGAGAGGAGTTGCGTAGAAGAGAGGGGTCGCGTGCAAGAGAAAGAGAGATGTTGCGTACAAGAGAGGTTGCGTGTCTTGTTATCGACTGGTTACACGCCGTCGGTGCCAATCTCAAATCGCGCCCCGTCACGGGCACCGTCCGAGGCACTGATCGTCCACCCGTGAGCCTCGATCAGTTCACGGGCGATCGCCAGCCCGAATCCGGTTCCGCTATCGTTGGTGGTGTACCCCTGCTCAAAAACCGCGTCATCCTCACCGTTGGGCAGTCCGGTGCCGGTATCCGCGATGTAGAACCCCCCGGAATCTAACCGACCGACGGAGACGGTGATCGGGGATTCGTTGTGCTCAACCGCATTACGGAAGACGTTCTCAAGGACGTTTTGCAGGAGTGATTTATCAGCTTCAATTGTCATTGCGTCCGGAAGGGTACAGTCAAGCGTGGCGTCGCCTGTCTGTGTGGTTTCCCAGGCGATCGCCACAACGTCGGCCAAGACGACCGGCTCGGTGTCCGGTTCGACCGTCTCGGCGCGGGCCAGCGTCAGCAGATCGTCGATCATGGTATTCATGCGGTCAAGTGCCGATTCGACCGTATCGAAGGCGGCTTCGTCGCCGGTCTCACGAGCCATCTCCACGTATCCGCTTGCGATCTCAAGCGGATTCCGGAGGTCATGAGAGACCATCGATGCGAACTCGTTGAGACGGTCGTTTTTCCGCTGGAGGGTCGCTTTTGTCCGTTCGAGCTCGCGTTCGCGCTCTTTTTCCTCGGTGATGTCGGTTTGAATACCGATAACCCGATCAGGGTCGTCGCTGTCGTCGTACTCAACCACACCACGCGCTCGGATCCATCGTTGGTCGTCATCCGGCGGCTGCACCCGAAAATCAGCCTGGTACTGCTCGCCGGTCTCGATAGCACGCTCAAGCTGTTCGGACACACGTTCCAGATCTTCCGAGCGGATCCGATCGCCGTATTCGGGTCGATACTGCTCATCTGTCTCCGAATCGGGGTCGGAGTCAGCCCCACCAGACTCCGAATCGTTCTCCGTGATGCGGCTGCCGACGCCGGCGTACGTGCCCGGGAACTCACCCGGCTCATACCCAAACAGTCGTTCACTCGTCGAATCCCAGCGGACGGTGTCGGAACCGAGATCGAGCTCCCAGATCCCCGTATCTGTTTGTGCCAACGCGAGTTCGAACCGCGTGTTGAGGGTTTCGAGCTCCTGTTCTCGTTGCTTGCGGGTCGTGATATCACGGGCGATGCCGATGATGCCGGTGGGGGTTCCGGTATCATCGGTCAGCGCGACGCCTCTGAACTCGTGTGGGATGTGTTGGCCGTCTTTGGTTGTGATCTCGGCCTCAGTTACATCTGATCCCGTCCGGAGGATGGTTTGGATCGCCGCGTTGATCGCCTCACGGTCGTCGCCCGTAAAGAAGTCGAGGGCGTTCATCGAGCCGATTTCTTCGTCCGTGTAGCCGGTGAGATTCGGGAGTGTGTCGTTCCACCGCTGGAAGTTACCCTCGGGGTCGACGACATAGAAGATATCAGCAAGTGCGTTGAGACTGGCTTCGGTGACCGCTCGTTCCGACGCAGCTTCCTGTTCGTACTGTTTCACGACGCTGGTAACGTCCACCTCAACCACATCTCCGCAGGAACATTCCGCCGTGACCACCGTTTCCTCAGTTTGAGTGATAGTATCGTCGGCCGGTGATATGTCGTCTGCCATGGTAGCGACTGTGCTACTACATACCCCAAGGCACTCCCGCATAGTATTTTTGTCTAGTGCAATCGGTGGTGTTCAGATAAGCTGATTCCATGCGAAACTGAGCGATCTGAGCCAGTCGTCGGCTGTCTCTGCTGCGGCGTTGCTGAAACAGTTAGAGAAACAGATAGTTCGACGTTTTATATCACGAAAGACACGTTCGACGGCGTTTCGATCTCCATGTTTTTCGTATCTGAAATCAGAGCCGGCTCGGTGACAGGCAGCCTGTAATGAGTGGGCACCATCAATGAGAAATACGGCGTCAGCAACGTCGTGTTTCTCGCTGGGCCCAGCGGAAACGTCCGTGCTAGTCCGGTATTTGTTGTCGTCTCAAGGCTTGTATACAGCAATTTGTACGTCTCTGGATCAACGGCTGCGTACAGCCAATATCGCTCGTCATTGAGTTGGATCACCATCTCATCAACCGCAACGTGATCCGGGCTCTTCCCTGAGGTGGGCTGTAAATCGGCCTTGTAAATCCAGTTGTGCATGGTTGATCGAGCGCGTTCGAAACCAAATATCTAAAGCACAGAAACCGTATTCGAAAGTGATAATCCAGACAGATGCAGCTGAATACTGAGCTTCATCAGAAACTCCGGTGTCGCTTCTCGTTTCATAAAATCTAATCCAGTTTGGTCGATACTGTCTCTGGGGCGTCTGAATTCTTCCAGAACCACGTAAAACTCGTGACGCCTCACGTTTTCAGTCCCTATCTGAACACCGCCGTGGGATGGATGTCAAGATATATCTCTGCTTGGATCGATGCTGATACCTTCGGTGAGATCAAGTTTTATTGGTTCTGCTGGGATCGACCCTCCTCGATACTTTGGAATAGACAACATTGTTATTATTTTTCCATTTTTTTGTGTTTGACTGAGATCGAATACCACATCAGCCATTTGTTTTGTTAGGTCACGATTTTTATTAATCACATCCGATTTCATCGCATGAAGGATTACTATTGATTCGGTGTTTGCGATCTCGTTTTGGATGTCATTAAGAAAGTACGTATAGTCTGCTGGATCGTTTTCTTCGAGTGGATCAATTGTATCGACAATCAGTGTTGATTCTTTTTTGAGCCTTCCAACTGCTTTCTGAATCTGAGTTACTGGGCTATCGGTATGATCCTCAACTGTCGGTTCAGCAATATTCTGTGGCGTTCGTGTGATAGCATCAATGATCGAATGTTTTGACCGTACCGTAGTGGAGTACAGTGTCTCTCGGGGTTGAGAAAATCGATAGAGAAACTGCTCGGATTGACTTGCTGGGGGTGCAATAAACAATAAAATAGATCCGGGAGGCAGGCCGCCGCCTATCTCGCGGTCTAAGAGGGGTATCCCGGTTGAGAATCCATTCGATACACTCATATTCCAGACATATTGGTATACGAGGCCACCGTATGTATAGATGGTGGTGATTACTGTCAAAAAAATAGAGTTGGGTTTTCAACCATACAATTATTTCCTTGCAGGACTGAGTTATGTTAATGCGCACAAAGAATCGGGGACAAACGGAGGTGATTGGCGTAATTCTTCTATTGGGGATTTCAACGATGGTTATTGGTGGATCTATTGTCGTTGCGACAGGGAGTGCGAATGACTTTTCTCTTGCTGCTCAATCAGAAAACGGCGAAAATTCAATTTCTCATGTTGAGGCAGAAATGAGTGCTGTCGCCATCGGTGATTCGCGGAACCGTATGGTGAGTTTGAGTCAGACTTCTAATGGCAGGTACTTGGTGCAACCGGATTCGGGGCAGGTTTCGGTCACATACACTGAAACTGGCACCGAAGAGTGGAATGTGACACGACCTCTGGGAGCGATTGTCTACAATAGCTCTGATCGAGACATTGCCTATCAGGGCGGTGGTGTCTGGTCGAAAGAAGGGGAGTATACATCAATTGTTTCGCAACCAGAATTTGATTATACCCAGCAGACGTTGACATTCCCAATTATTCAGGTTCGGAAGACAGGCGATGACACAGTCTCGTATGAGGATGCCGAGAAACCAACAACGTTAGAATCAGATGCACTTGATTACCCGTTAGAAAATGGAACTGTAGAGATCAAAGTGAGGAGTATATACTATGAAGGGTGGTATGAATACTTCCAAACCCAAACTGATACTGAGGCCAATATTTACCATCACAACAATACGGCCACAGCGACTCTTATTGTGCCGGATACTATCGTGTTGAGTAACGTTGTCTCTCTTGAATCAGAATATGATCCATCTGGAAATGGTAACGGGAACGATCCAGTTGTTCCAGAGGATGAATTAGAAGAAAACGTCCCCCATGCATCGGCGGATCCGATAATTACGTCTGAACGTAGTGCTGCGGAGGCATCCAATACGAATGATGCACATAGCTGTGTTTCTGAATCAGGAATAAGTGGAAGTTGTGAGTTGACTGCGGGAACGTACTATATTGACTCGGATGTTGATCTCAGTGACGATCTCACGCTTGATGTCTCAGCTGGCAATATCACAATCGCCACTACTGGTGATTTCAACATCAACTCCCATGGGGTGAGCGTCGAAGGTGACGCACAAAACGTCGTATCGTACTACATCGCTGATGATCTTCAACTGCAAGGGAATGCAGAAGTAACACACCCAACAGGCGGTAGCGAGATACAGAACGAATTTTTCGTCGGTGATCAGTTTACAGATGATGCAAGTGGCAGTGGGAATATTCTCATTGAGGGGATTATCTATGCTCCTGAATCAGATACTGAAACGGGTGGAAATATCGACCTCCAAGGAGCACTTATCGCTAATAGCCTATCTGTAAATGGGCAGTCAGGGCAAATACGACGAGGAAATGTACCGCTGAACTATGAACTGGATGTGACTGGTGTCAGCGATAAAATCCGGTTCATGCACGTTACGACAAACCGTGTCAATGCGAGTGTTGAAAACTCGAAACTGTATATTGAATCATATTCTGGCTAAAAACGAGAGGATTGTTCGGTTATTTAAGTTCACTGCGTTCATAATGTTGTTTTGTTGACTTAGAAAAAGCGAATTTAGGTTTCAATGTCCGTTTGGATAGCTGTCGGCGAGAGTACGGCGGTTTCTGGGCTTGTTCCATCAACAGTAATTGATGCCCGAACGGTACTCCCATCGCGTTCAACATTCTCGAATCCCTCGTCGGCTAACTGCCGTTCCCAGCCAGCCGGTTTGGTTGATTCAATCGCTATTTTGAGTGTTTCACCTGTCACTGTTCGCGCCGCTGTTGTTTGTGTGTCGGAAGAATACACCGACTGGATGACGAGTTCTCCTGAGGGAGCAACACCGAAATCAGGATTGGGGGTGTTGAGACTCACAACAGGGATGACTGCTTTCGTGTCTTCTACAACAAAGCCGGTGTCAGTACGTGAAAGGGTCTCTCGGCTCGTTCTATCATTGAACAGCAGGCCACCCTCATAGACAAGTTCTGTATTGTCGTTTTGATACGTGATTGTTCTCGTCGCAATCGATGTGTTATCGGCGGTAAACTCGTTGCTGCTTGTATCCCACTCGCCGATTGTGATTGTTGCTATTTCACCGTAGCCAATACTCCCAGATTGAATATTCAACGGTGTTGCCTTTCGTGAGTCTTTGTGTGTCTGTATAGTTTCGAAATCACGGTCAAGGATCTGGAAGCCACGTTCGACTGTGGCAATCTGCTCGCTCTGTTGTTGTGAGCTGATTTCAGTGATGCCTGTTGTGGTTGCGACAAAAGTTAGTGTGAGGATCATGCCGAAGATCATGATGTAGCCAAGAACATCGCTCACCCCTCGTCCACAGTCCGATTCATCCATTGGTGGCTCCCACCTCGATTGTCGTTCCACCAGAGTAGCGGATGGTGACTGACCCTCCGCTAATTCGGCCATTGCTTGTAATATTTATCTCCTCGTTTGCAGCCGGGAGTGGTTCGGTAACGGTCACGTCGCCGTCAACCGTTGCGAGTTGAATCTGCGTGTCAGTAACGGTGATTGTGTATGCTCCCGCAGCCGTCCGGTCGGGCAAATCAACAGTCGTGGTGATTTGCTGGTTGCTGTCAGCTGGATTTGTCGCAATGCCGTGTGTCGTCCCGAGTTCACTTCCGAGCGTGTTTCCAGCAATCTCTAATTGGTTGGTCGCTGTCAGCTCGGTTTCACTTTGCACAAACCCCGTTGCCCCGGTAATCAGGCCTGTAAGCAAAATACCCGTAATAGCAAGTGTGAGCGTATAGCCGGTGACCGTAGACAGTCCACGGCTGTCTGATCCGAAATCGAAGCGATTCATGATCATGGTTCCCCCTTTGCGAGCCGTGTGCTGGTCGTGTATTCAGTATCGTCAGTGATGTACTCGTATGTGACTGTGAGGGCGTAGACAGCTGTCGCTGTCTCAATTTCGTTGTGTGTCCCTCCATCGTCGGGAGCAACCGAGCCGGATGAGATAACGTAAGCAAACTCACCAGTAGCGGTATCGCCGTTATTGAACTGGAGTTCATCGACATCGAATCCCGGCCACAAGTTACGGCAAGGGGATTCTTCGACAGCCGATGTGAGCGTATTTGTTGTGAAGTGGATGGTTGTGGTGGTTCGTTCTGGGATACGACATGAGGTCGTGACCGTCGCAGTCTCATCTACTCCTGTAATATGGATCTCACCGCTGTTTCTGTAGACGTATCTGGTTGCGTTTTCCGAATCACTGGGGTTGAACGTCACGCCGAACGCGTTTGCCTCTAACGCTGCGACGGACGGATCTGATAGTGAAGGCAGTGTAGAGAAATTCATCGAATAAGCGCGTATCTCTCCGATTCCATCCGTTACTACCCACGTCTCATTCCCATCTGTATTCGTAAGGGATGCATCCGAATTTGTCCATGCAATCCGTGTCCCAGTTGTCGTCGAGTCATGTGTGAGCGACGCGATGGCACCGTACGTTGTTTGTCGCTGGGTAGTTTGTGCGTTGATATTGGCAATGACGGCGTGGGTATCTGATGGGGCCTGCCCGTCCATCTGACTATTTTCGATAGCAATCGTTTGGGCAATATTTGTGATATGTGTGTCTTTCAGCGATTCACCGCGAGCAGTATCACTGAATGTGACACTTGTCGACTGCGCTTCGGTGAATAGGGCCATGTTGAGTACCATTGAAAGGGAGAGAAGCAGAGCCGCAATCACGACTGCTGTGACGATCAATAGTTGCCCCCGAGATTCTGCGTTCGATTGTCCGCTCATACTTATCTCCTCCATACAACCACCTCGACTTCGACATAATTGTAGATTGGAGCGGTTTCGTTTAGCGAAGTAATATAGAAGTCCTCGCTATCGGTGTTTTGTAACTGTGTATGTGGCTGCGTTGTGAGTGTATCCGAATCATGCAGGACAATCGGTTTTCTGACAGTGACGACATTATCTGATGGTGATCCTGTTCTGAGGAGTCGTTGTGATTTCATTTCGGTCGAGGTATTGTAGTGTTTGAGATTGACATTATAGGCCGTTTGAGTGGTATCTATACTGTCATTCAGCCGATTAAGGAAAGCTGTATCAGCATCCATATTTGTATAATAACTGGTTTCATTCGGGTTCGCTCGACCAGCAAACCCTTCTTTCTCGTTCCCGGCGGTATCAGAGCCGTTCCAGTTCAACAGGGTTTGTTTCAGTTCGCCAGAGGTGTGGGTGATGTCAATCGTATTGCTAACCAGCTCCCGCTCTTGATTCTCCAAGTGTTTGTCCGTCGTTGTTGATGAGAACGGAGTAACTGTCGTGGTCTGCAGGGCGAATAAGACTGCGAGGAGTATCAGTATGGATGCAACAATGGCCTCGGTGGTATGCGCTTGGCCTCTATTTTCACAATCAAATTGGGTAGGGAGATACATCCTACCATACCTCAACTGACAGGCGATGAATCTCGCCATTCAACCGAACGGTTCGTGTAGCGACAGCAGTGTTTCGCCCAGTCTCTCCTGTGTTACGCTGTAGATCGTAGCTTACACCGTCAACCGTTGTTGTTGCAGCACTCCCGCCGGCTCCACCCTCTCGGACTTCGTGAATATAAATCGAAGTACTGGTTGTATTATCCAACCCAACGATCGTTGTAACCGAATCATCAGCAGTGAATGAACACGTCTCATCAAGACTGGTATTACCGCCGAAGAATGCCGCCGTGCAGACGGCATCTACCGTTCCTGGATCTTCTGCTTGTAGCAACTCTGTTGTGAGTTGGGTAGCGATTTGATCTGCTATGATCGTCTCTGCTGTAGTCGACGTCGAAAACGGCTCAAACACTGTTGGAAGGAGGAGGAATACACCGCCGATAACTGAAATAAAGAGAACGATCCCGATTGTATAATCGATGGTAGTCTGTCCTCTTGATTGGCTGTTTGAAAAACGCGCTTGCCACATTATGCAACCACGCTCCAAGCTGCGATTGAGACTGTTAGCAACACGACGACGAATTTCGTTCCAGAGAGTGGCTTTCCGGTGCGAATAATGCCAGCAATGAATCCTGCAAGTAACGCTTGCAGCGTGACGGCATGGAAGAATAGCATCGAAAGCATATCCCCATCGAGTCCGGTAACAGGACTCCCGGCTCCGCCACCACCGTTGTTTCCTTGAGTGAGTTCCACCATTACATCAATAAATTGACTTTGTAGGATAGCCATGACACCGAGCAACGTTAGAAATGTCATGAGGATAATAGCGACCTGCATTTGTGTTCGTGATCGGCGTTCGCGTTCGATATCGTCGGCATTCTCACTGGCTCGTGCGGCGGTCGTAAGCACGTCTGAGATCTCATTTGTTGCTTGCTGTGCTTCGACGATGAGCTTGATTGTCCGGGAGAGCCGTGGGATGTGATACGTGTTATTAAATTCAATGAGAGCCTGTTTGACGCTGATCCCGTAGCTGATTTTAGCGTGAATGATAGATAGCTCTCGTGCTAAGTTGCCAGTCGAGGTCGTGGCAACCGTTTCAATTGCTTCTTGGAGAGTTTGGCCGGTATCGTTCGCGCTGGCGATTTTCCGGAGGTTGACCGAGAGTTTGCCGATGATCGTTTGTCGGGATCTGACGTTCCATTCATAGAAGATGGCTAACGGGGTCAAAAGGATGTACGTCGGAATATACACCCAGAAGAGTGTCCCCCAGACGACCTGATTCATCAGTCCGTCAAGCGAGGTTGGGGCGATCCCTTGGATGAGTCCGATTCCCAATACAGCAAGTGCAATTGGAACCGTGACGAGTAGTGTGTATGTTGGATACTGCTTGAAAAACTGATGTGGTGCAGCGATTATTTCACGTATTTCGTAGTTCCGTTGGTGTGATTTAATGAATGAAAACACGGATGAACTGGCGGTATGCTGGTTAATATCTGAGAGATCAATCACCCCTTTCTTTCCCGCCGTCTCCCCCGGTTCTACTGAGAGATATCCATTACCGGGATCATCCGTTTTTGCGCTCGCTATGATGACTAAAAACCCGACGCCGATCAGCGGGATCATTCCGTATACAACAAGATAGAGCATTTGTTCTCGGGCTTGCCCCATGATCCCCATGACGACAAGAATAATCAACAGCAGTAGCGGGAACATCGAGATCGTCATATACATTTCGCCAAACAGTTCAAGCGTGTCAAGTGTGGTTTCCTCTTCCTGTTTGGCTGTTCGCATGTGCCGCTCTTTTTTATCCTCTAAGAACGACTCAATATCGCCACCGGAGTCGATGATTGAAAGCATATCAGTGAGAAACTGAGCGAACGGATCACTCGGTGTTTCGAGAGCTTGTGTTCGGATCGCATTCCGATAGTCTTCACCCAAATACTCCGTCTCGTTGATGATGGACTGAAATTCTTTAGAGACTTCATCATAGGTTTCCTCAGTTTGCGCCATTGCTCTGAGTATCTCTAGCTGATTCATTCCCCCAACAGCAAGTGCATACATGAACGAGATCGCATCCGGAAGGAGGATATTGATATTCCGTTTTCGCTGGCTTGCTCGCTGATATGGGATACCGACATACCCACCGAACCCGACGGCGAAGCCAATCGTCCCGAAAACGATCCCTGATAAAATAACAATGATTGGAACCACTAATGATCTGAGCAGATCAGCAGTTGCCTCGTTTGGAACGGGGATGCCAAGACTCAGCGTTTCTGGCGTGATGAAATTGAGTGCGAAAATACCGTAGCCGAGAGCCATTCCCAAAACCCATAATACGAGGCCGACGACGATACCGATACCCAACCCCTTAGAAATATAGTATTCCGTCGTTTCCTTCATCCGGGCTTGCTTGAGTTTCGTCTCTACATTCCCAACGAAATCGCTATTGTCCGCAAACAAACGATCAAAGAGCGGATAGAATAAATCCCCTAACGTATCGATATTGACTTGGTTAAACTGCGATTTGGTTGGGGTGCTCATTCTTCATCACCAATGAATGTCGTTAGCGTGTAATCTAAACTAGTCGACGAAGAATCACCATACATATCGAAGAGAGTCTCAATTTCTCCTTCGAAATCCATCGCGTTTTCGAATTTTGGAAGTGGTTCAAGCTCCGCACGATGGAGGATTTTGTCTACCTCCGTGATTTGATCCTCATCAGGGTCTGGCCGAGGCACAAGAGCCTCAGTTGATTCATCAATGTCAATATGGACAGACTCCATATCACGGAGGTCGCTTAGACTTTCCTCTAATGACCCGTCTGCAATCAACGAAAGAATCGTTTCTGGATCATTAATGTAGGCTTGAATTGTGGCTGCAACCTCCGTATAGGTATTTAGGCCGTGTTTGATGAGATAGGCTAAGACGACCTTTCGCTCAAGGATTTCACGCTCAAGCCGGTGTTGTTGCCAGCCGCGATCGAATTTAATCTCTTTGAGGATATTTGGATTGCCGATTTGTTCGAATTCATCGTCTTTAGCACCCCACTGATACACGTCTTGGACATTGATATCGTCATCTTCGGCATCGTAGTGATTGATTTCAGTGATCACCTTGTTCCGCCGTACCTTCTGTCCATTTACCCTCGTTGACGTTTGAATTGAGACTAAATCGAGGGCGGTAAACATCGTCTTGGAAACGTTGATTGGGTCTGTCGTGAACCGCTTGATAACCTCGCCGACTGAATCTGCGTGGAAGGTTGTATAGGTCGTATGGCCGGTAGACATTACTTGGAAGAGCGTGCGACCTTCTTCGCCTCTGATCTCACCCATGACGATGTAATCTGGTCGTTGGCGAAGGGCTGCTTCAAGCAAGTCAAATTCGTCAATGTCGCCCTGCTCGTCCTCTGTGAAGGAGGGTCGGGTTACTGACGCTACCCAATTCCGTTGTGGGAGCTCAACTTCTCGTGTATCCTCAATAGAGACGATCTTTGTGTTAGAGGGAATAAACAGCGAAACTGCATTGAGAGACGTTGTTTTGCCACTGGCTGTTCCGCCAGCAAAGATCAGCGATTTTTCGTTTTCGATTGCCAGCCACAGCAACGCCATCTGGTCAAGTGAGAACGTCCCCCAATTAATCAGGTCAACTGGTGTAAAAGGAACCTCTTTGAATTGCCGGATCGTATAATTCGTCCCGTGATCGGAAACTTCTCGTCCAAGCGTTAGCTGTGCGCGTGACCCATCAGGAAGTGTCGCATCAACCTGTGGTTGTCGTTTTGAAATCCCTTTCCCGGATAGTTGGGCTAATTTAACAACAAAATCATCAAGCTCGTCTTCCTCGTGGAAGATATTGGTGATGATCTGTTCGTGTTCCGTGTGATAGACGAAAACCGGTGAATGATAGCCATCACAAGAAATATCCTCGATATTGATATCATGCTTGATCGGGTCGATTTTCTCATAGCCAATGTAGTCACGCTGGAGATAATACAACAGCTTCTCGACTTGATATTCTGAGAGTGTTTTACTCTTTTCTAAGTCTGCATCGGTCGTTGGAGTCGCCTCGATACCGTCTACGTGATTTGTCGGTGGATCATCTGGATTTGCTGTTGGTGTTAGCGTTGATTTCCCATTAGTGCTCAGAGTAGCCACCACTTGTTTTAGATCGAACTTGTCGGTCTTTTGTTTGAATCTGGTAATATACCGGCTAATTCGAGCCGAAAGTGACTGCCCCTCATTGGCAATGGGAGTTTCAGATGTAGGAGGAGTTGTTGGAGAAGTGGAAGGCGTGTATAACCCAAACCGTCGCAGCAGCTTGTGGGTCTCAGTCGTTATGTTATGAAGTTTATGTTGCCGTGTGGTTTCATTACCAGTGTACTGCCCGTATTTGATCTCTTGCTGGAGTTTCTTTTCAATGTACTCACGTAGCTCGGCTTCAATCTTCGACTGATAAGGCTCAATGGCATAATATTTAATTTCATTTTCTTTCTTTGATTTGAATAAGATAATAAACGAGTATGGCTTATTCACCCAATATCGATTAATTTCATTGAAGTGTGTCTTTTTTTCGTGTGGAACGGCTTTTTCTAAATCATATCTGTTTGTGATTGTGGTTGTTCCGGTTGAAGTTGAGAAAAATTCATCCTCATCCACATTTGGATTGACAGAGACAGTATTTTCATTTATACTCTCTGCAAGTTGATTAGCAGTCTTACTTGCTTGGTGTATTTTTAAACATTCAGAGAGAGCCCTCCCGTTTGTTATAGCCTTCTGTATCTTAGATTCTACTCCGAGTTCACTACTATCATGCTGCAAATAAAGCGACTTTTCATTTTTTCGACTAATAGAAGCGTTTTCCCCACTTACATCGTTGATATCTGAACTCATATTAGATATTTGTCGTATTTCCTATAATCCCCATCAAATCATTCTAATTAATATGTTCCTATTCGTGACGTAATGTTGCCCTAGTCAATAAGCTTTTGTATTATAATGTAACTCGATAAGAATTTAAATTTCATAAATATTTGTCCCGAAATATTATATAGTATAAACGATAATGATATAGTGATGTTCGAATTTAAACCAGCGGATGACCGGGGACTGTCACCAGTAATCGGTGTAATCCTATTGGTTGGGATTACAGTTATTCTCGTGGCAGTTGTGGGTGGACTTGTAACAGACTTCGGCAGTGATATCGAAGTCGCACCGAATGCTCAATTCAATGCAGACTTCGATACTAACGGGAATAATATTACCATAACCCATGGAAGTGGGGATGATATCAACCCAGACAATGTAGCGTTCGAATACACCGTCAATGATACTGCTGAAAGAGGGCCTACGAACTTCAATGATGCCGTCGATAATAGTGATACTATAGACGGGTTGTTCCAATCCGGGGATGAAGTTACACTGAGTAGCGTAAATTTTCTCGAAGATGGTGATGATGTTTCTTCGGGTGGAGAAATCCGGATGATTTGGACGGGTGAAAGCGGAGATCAAAGGGAGGTACTGCTTGAAGAAATAGTGCCGTGACGTCTTAATCAGGTATACAAATCGTATCCGGGCACATTATTTATCAATCACAGAGCCGAAAGCAGCTCAAGATTTGTGATACTGAGAATCATGGTGCAGTAGGTAGTGACTTGCAGACAAGAGACTAAAATCGAAGAGATTCGTTATCCAGTTCACTGAGCGAGGACGGCGGTACAGTATCACTTAATCTGACTTCACAGCCTCCTTATGCAGACCTCATGCTCTGTATCTTGTACGACAATTCTATCAGAACAGATCACTATCTGTCGTTGAGAAATCAGGAGACACACACTGAGAGGGTTGATACAGTACCCAGTCGTACTGCTCAGTGTGGCAGTCTGTTCGGTGGATGAGCAAAGGTAAAATGTCATTATCCCAATAAACATCCACTTTTCATCGAAATTGTGTATAATCTTCCGGCCGCCTGTGGCAGATCAGTCCAGCGGCCGGAGCGTTGAGTTCACCACGACCAACAGACTGCTTGCCCCCATCGCCACCGCGGCCAACAGCGGGTTCAGCAGGCCGGCGACCGCAAGCGGGATCGCCACCGCGTTGTAACAGAGTGCCCAGCCGAGATTCTGGGTGATGCGGCTGTTGGTCTTTTCGATGATCGTCAGCAACGAGGGCACCGCGTCAAGCGTGCCATCGGCGACGATCACGTCGCCGGCGTCGGTCGCCAGCTTCGTCCCCGTTGCCAACGCAATCCCGAGATCCGCCGTCGCCAACGCCAGGGCGTCGTTGCTGCCGTCGCCGATCATCGCCACCCGACCCTTCGATTGGAGTTCGCGCACGGTCGCCGCCTTCGCCTCCGGCGGCACGCCAGCGAAGACGTGGTCGACAGCGGGATGCTCGCCGAACGCCTGGGTTGCAGCCTCGTTGTCGCCAGAGAGGACGACGATCTCACGGTCGTCGGCCGCGAGGTCGCTGACGACACCCTCCCAGTCGGCTTTCGGCTCGTCGCCGACGGCGATCACCCCCTGGATCGTCTCCGACCAGCCGACGACGACGGCGACCGCGCCGCCCTCGGCGATGCGGTCGGCGGCTGCCAGATAGTTTTCGGGATCATCCCACGACCCATCAGCAAACAGCGAGGGATGACCGACCAGTGTCTCCCTCCCGTCGACCTCGCCGCGAACACCGCGCTCCAGCGTCTCGACCGTCTCGATCGATGACTCGGGGTCGGCCCAGCCCGCGGTCGCCACGCCACCATCGGTCGCCGTCGATGGCGAAGGCCCGTCAGTCGACTGGCCCGAGGCCGACGTGTCGGGGGCGGCTGCCGCAACGATCGCATCGGCGATCGGGTGGGCGGCCGCGCGTTCGAGCGTGGCGGCCGCCGACAGCACGGCCTCGGGGTCGTCGGCGACCGTCTCGGTGACCTCCATCTCGCCGGTCGTCAGCGTGCCCGTCTTGTCGAGGGCGATCACATCGAGATCGATCGGCCGCTCGAAGACGGTGTCGCTGGCGACGACCAGCCCGTGGTCGGCGGCTGTCTGAATCCCGCGGGCGACCGCCAGCGGCGTCGCCAAGCCAAGCGCGCAGGGACAGGAGACGATGATCACGGTCAGCCCGGTGAGCAGGGCGGCCGTCGGCGACGTGCCGGTTGCGATCAGGCCGACCGTGACAACCGCGCCGATCGTCAACACCAGCGGGACGAAGATCGTCGCCAGCTTGTCGGCGAATCGCTGGACACCGGGGGAGCTGCTCTGGATCTCCCACAACAGCTCGATGAGGCGATCCAGCGTGCTGTCGGCGTCGTCGCCGGCCTCGATCGTCAGCGGCTGGTCGGTGACGACGGTGCCACCACGGACAAAATCGCCGGCACGTTTCGTGCGGGGTAGCGACTCGCCGGTCACCAGTGCCTCGTCGACGGCGGCGACCCCTTCGGCGACCGTTCCGTCGACCGGAATTCGATCGCCCGGCCGCACCAGGAGTTCGTCGCCCGGCTCAACCGCGTCGACAGCGACGGTTGTGCCGTCCGGTCGGCGGGCTTCGTCGACCTGGATCGCCGTCAGCTCGGAGAGCAGATCCGACGCCCGGCGTTTGATCCGGCTCTCATAGTAGTTGCCGAAGGTCACGACCAGGATGATGGCGACGGTGACATCGAAATAGAGATCGGTACGGCCGAGACCCAACGCCAGCGTGCTGTAGCCATACGAGCCCAGCGCGGCGACCGCGACAAGCAGATCCATGTTTGGCTCGCCGGCCGTGAGGCTGACGTACGCCCCACGGAGGATCGGATACCCGGTGTAAAACAGGACGAGCGACGCCAACAGCCACAGCTGCGTAAACAGATACAGCCCGTCAAACCCGCCGAGATCGATCAACGGCTCGAAGCCGAAATACTTCGGATAGATAAAAAGAAGATACCACATCATCGTCATCATCCCGAAGAGCCCGCCGCCGATGAGGAACTTGGCGACGGCGACATCGCCGGCCGGGGCGGTGTCGTCGGTCAGCGCGCGCTCGGTGGCATCGTAGCCGTAGCCGGAGACGATCTCTGGCAGCTGGTCGCTATCGACGGCGTCAGGATCGTAGTGGAGCTTCAGCGTGTCCGTCGCGTAGCTGGCTGTCGCCGCGCCGACGCCGTCGTTGTCGACAGCGGTCGATTCGAGAAACGCCTCACAGGTGGCACAGTGCATGCCATCGACATGGAGGTACTGCTCGTCGTAGCCGTTCGGGAGGTCGTCAGGATCGGTGTCGGCCTGAACTTCCTCGCGGGCGTCCTCGGGGGTCGCATCCTCGACAGAGCCGACCGATCGAGCGACTTCCAGACAGCCGCGACAGCAGAATTCGCCGTCGACAGCCTCGTCGGTGATCGGTGGGTCGGGCGTCGGCAGCTCACAGAGAGTACAGGGGCACATACAGGGGAACTCGCGTGGGTGCTGTCGAGACAGCCGCGGATCGGCCGGCTGTCACCAGCGCGGCGGGCAGTGCTGGGGATCGTGCTCAGGCGTGGTCGTGACTGTGATCGGCGTCGTCGGAGAGCGGCCCAAACGCGATAAACAGCGCGGCCGCGATGATGAGGATGTTGACCAGCGAGACGGCGACGATCTGTTCGTCGACGAGCGTGTAGTAGCCGATCGCCGGCAGCGCGGCGAGCGTGAGCAGTGTCGCAATCCGTGGTGAGACCATTGCGAGGAGCGTTGCGACTTATCGTTGATAACTGTTTGTGCCGATTCCTACTGACTGAGCTACCCCTGCTACTTTTATCTATTGTATGGCGCAAACGCCGAAATATGGGAGAGGAACAAGTGGTCAGAGAGATCGGTCACGACGAGTATGATCCGAAGGGCACACTCGCGCTTATCGCCGTCTACTTCGTGATCCTGCTCGTCATGTGGGTCTTCATGTACTTCGTTGAGTTCCTCGGCAACGAACTAACGGTTGTGTGACAAATGAACATTCATAGCTACGAAAAGATCTGGCTGATGGCCGCGCTCCTGCTGATCGTCGGCTTCATCAGTACGGTCACATACGGCGCAACGGCCGTCGGGATCGACATGGTCTCCGACGAGGGTGGGACAGTCAACGCAAGCGCGCTCGATGAGGATCCGCGGTTCAGCGAGCCCCGGGTCGAGCAGGTCGGCGACAACGAGTATGAGGCCTACGTCATCGCCCAGCAGTTCATCTTCAGGCCGGATCCGATCACGGTACCGGCCAACAGCACGGTGACGTTTTTCGTCACCTCGCCGGACGTGATCCATGGCTTCGAGATCGTCGGCACGAACGCCAACGTGATGGTGGTACCCGGACAGGTGACCGAGTTGACCGTCGACTTCAACGAGCCCGGTGAGTACGGGCTGCTCTGTCACGAATACTGCGGGGCCGGCCACCACACGATGGAGGGCTCGGTCGTCGTCCAACCACAGGATGAGTTCAACCAGAGTGATGAGGCTACCCAGAGTGACGATGCAAACCAGAGTGGTGAAGCTACCCAGAGTGATGCTGCCAACCAGAGTGGTGATGCCTGATGTCTGAGGCACTCGAAACCGGAACACCGAGCTTCATGGATCGCTTCCCGCAGGAAGCGTCGGTCGTGAGAGCGTCGCTGATCAGCTCGTTTATCTCGCTGTTTTTGGGCGCGGTCTTCGGGCTCATCCAGGCACTCCACCGAACCGATGTCTTCCGATTCCTCGACTCACAGTACTACTACACCGTGTTGACCGCCCACGGCGTTCTGTTGGTGGTCTCGTTTACCATCTTCTTCCTCGTGGGGCTGTTCACGTGGGCGACCGTCCGGAGCCTCGATCGCCCGCTTGTGGATATCCGCTACACGTGGGCGTGGTATGGGCTGATGGTCATCGGCACGCTGATGGCAGTTGTGGCGATCCTCGGCGGGTTCTTCCCGTCGACCGATATCAGCGCTGACGTGCTATTTACCTTCTACGCGCCGATGCAGGCCCACCCGCTGTTTTACGGCGGGCTGGCGATCTTCATTATCGGCACGTGGCTGGCGGGGGCTGACTACTTCCGGGCGTGGTACGCCTGGAAGCAGGACAACCCCGACGAGCGCATCCCGCTGCAGGCGTTTATGGTGTTGACGACGATGCTGATGTGGTATATCGCCACCATCGGCGTCGCTATCGCCGTCGTCGTCTTCCTCCTGCCGTGGTCGCTCGGCCTCCTCGATAGCGTCAACCCACTGTTGACGCGAACGCTGTTTTGGTTCTGGGGCCACCCGGTCGTCTACTTCTGGCTGATGCCGGCGTACCTGCTGTGGTACACGGTGTTGCCGAGCATCTCGGGTGGGCGGCTGTTCAGCGACCCGCTGGCCCGCGTCGTCTTCGTGTTGTTCCTGCTGCTGTCGACGCCGGTCGGGATCCACCACCAGTACGTCGATCCCGGCATCGCGGAGGGTTTTAAGATGATCGCCATGACCAACACGATGTTCCTCCTGCTGCCAAGTCTGCTGACGGCCTTCACCGTCGTCGCCAGCATGGAACACGGGGCCCGCCAGCGCGGTGGCACCGGGCTGTTCGGCTGGCTGCGCGCGCTGCCGTGGCGCAACCCGGCGTTTACCGGGATGGCACTGGCGGGGCTGATGTTCGCCGCCGGCGGCTTCAGCGGGATGGTCAACGCCGGGATGAACATCAACTACCTCATCCACAACACGATCTGGGTGCCGGGACACTTCCATCTCACCGTCGGCACCGCCGTCGCGCTGACGTTCATGGCGGCGACCTACTGGCTGTGGCCCCAGATCACGAACAAGCCGATCTTCAGCCGGCCGATCGCGCTCGCGCAGGTCGTGCTGTGGTTTGTCGGGATGGCACTGATGTCGAATGCGATGCACGTGATGGGGCTGTTCGGCGTCCCGCGGCGTACCGCCGAGCCACAGTATCAGGGCTTTGATTTCGTCGCCTCCTTCGGGTCGATCACCGAGCTCCGGATGCAGCTGGCCCTCGGGGGGACGCTGCTGTTCATCTCGACGGTGCTGTTCGTCAGCAACATCGCGCTGTCGACCGGTACCCCGCGGATGAGCGGCCTCGGCAAGCAGTTGTCGGAGCCGCTGTCGCCGGCCGCGGACTCCCCGAAGGTGCTCGATAATCTCACGCTCTGGTTCGGGATCGCCATGGTGTTGGTCGTGTTGGCCTACATCCTGCCGCTGGCCAGCATCATCACCGACAGCGGGATCGTCGACCCCGGCGTCGAGGCGGTTCCGATGCTCATTGATGCGGCCACCGGGCTTGGCCCGATCGGTGCCGTGAGCGATGCGGCCGGCCGCCTCGTCGCCGCGGTCGTGGGGGTGGTGCCATGAGAGACGCCTCCCCCGGCGGGATCCTGCTTGGGAGTGCCGTGCTGTTCGTGATCCTCTGGGAGATCCGCAGCGCGCTCGGCCTGCTGGTCGGTGTCGACACCAACGGCGCGGCGTACTTCGTCGGCACGATCATCCTCGTCGGCTTCGTCGCCTTCGGGCTCAGCGTCGGGCTGTTTCAGGTGTCGGCGATGGTCTTCGAGGAGCGTCGATCCTAACCGGGCCGTCGGCCACTCCACCCGATTCTCATGTCGCACACAACATCCATCTGGTCGCCGTTGCGATCGCCGGTCGGTACCGCGGTGAGCACCGCGGTCGTCGCGGCGGTGATGCTTGGAGCCGCGATCGCGGCGTATCTCAACGGCACCAACGCCGTGGTCACCGAACTTCGATCGCTCGCGTATCCTGTTGTGTGGATCGTCGTCAGCCTCGCGGCGGCGGTCTGGATCGGCCGGACGGTTCAGGGTCGGCCGCGCCGGTGGCGGGGGATCGCTGTTGGCGGCGGCTACACGCTGGGAATCGCCTGGCTCTCCGGGCTGATCGGATCGACAACCGGCGGCTTTCCGCCCCGGATCCACGCCGCGCCGCCGGGGTGGGGGCCGATCGTTCTCTACGACAGCGGGCTCATCCGGCTGTCGATCGTCCCGTTCAAGCTGATCGCGTATCTCGCCTTGGGGTACGTCATCTACACCCTTGTGGCCGCCCACCGTGGCTCGATCCGGGCGGCTGTACTCGGTGTTGTCTCCTGTGTGAGCTGTACCGGGCCCTTGCTGGTCGCTGTCGTCGGTGCCATCGGCGGGACGCAGGCGACGACCGCGGTGGCAACCGCGGGCTACGACATCGCAACCGTGGCACTGGTAGCGACGTTCGGACTGCTCGTCGCGGTCGTGGCACGACAGCAGCCGACCGACCGAACCGACAGGGAAGCTACCGACCGGTCGACACGCTGATGCGGTCGATTAGATCACGGTCAACAATCAGATCGCAGGCGACAGCGTACTTCGAGACCCACACCAGAGGCTACTTTCGCGTTGCGATGGTACCGTCGATAATGGTGCGACGTTCGGACGAACTCGGGTGGGTCTCCGGGAAGATCGGCGATGTCAACGGCGACGACGATGTCGATCGACTCGCCGACGACAGTCTCACAGTTCGAGACACCAATCAGACAGCTACCTGACCGTGAGTCCCCTTCTCCAACCCATGAGCCTCCTGCTCCAACACACCGTGGGCGTGCCGGGGTCGGCCAGCAGCCTTGCCGGCCAGCCCGTGAGCCTCGGCGTGTTTCTGCTGATCGGCCTCTTCGGTGGGGCCCACTGTCTGGGGATGTGTGGCCCGCTGGTGACGACCTACGCCGATCGGATGCGCGAGCAGTCAGCTGAAAGTGATCGCCGACCCGACAGCCGGCTCTCTGTCGGGATGGTCAAACAACACGGGCTGTTCAACCTCGGGCGGGCGGTCAGCTACGCGCTGATCGGCGGCCTGTTCGGGCTGGCCGGCTCGCTGGTCGTCGTCTCGGCAAGTCAGGTGACGACAGCGATCCGCGAGCTCAACATCGTCGTCGGCTTCACGATCGGGGTACTCATCATGGCCGCCGGGGTGAGCTATCTGGTTCGCGGGCAGGTCATCTCGCTGCCTGGCGAGTC
The DNA here is from genome assembly GCF_006861655.1 of Halonotius roseus. Classification (GTDB taxonomy): domain Archaea; phylum Halobacteriota; class Halobacteria; order Halobacteriales; family Haloferacaceae; genus Halonotius; species Halonotius roseus. The sequence continues at coordinate 115,564 of NZ_SESI01000002.1, forward strand.
GCTGGTGACGCCGGTGACGACGGCGGTGCAATCGCGGCTCATGGCGCGGGTCGACGACTACGTCGGCGGGCCGCAGGTCGCGCTGCTCGGGGGGATCCATGGGTTGTTGCCGTGTCCGCTGCTGTATCCGGCGTTTCTGTACGCGTTCGCCCAGGCCGCGCCGGTTCGGGGCGCGCTGTCGCTGGCCGCCCTCGGGCTCGGAACGGTTCCGTCGCTGTTTCTCTACGGGACGCTGTTCCAGTCGGTATCGGTGTCGACCCGGGTGAAACTCCATCGGATACTCGGCGTGGGATTCCTCGTGTTGGGGTATATCCCGTTTCAGCACGCGCTGATGCTCATCGGGATCGAGCTGCCACACCTGCCGGTACCGTTCTACCAGCCGCTGTGAGCAGGGTAGTGTCTCGAAACCCCCGGAGGGAGGGGAACCGCGGCTCCAGCCGGGGAAGCACGACGAAACTTACGAGAGAGGTCGCTCCCCTCGGGCTAGCGGGGCGACCATCAGATTCCTGTTGCTGGAGGGTTTAAGCCTCGCCGGATCATGTCAATGCTGCCGGCTTTGTGCCGCGGGTGAGCAAACCCTGATGATTATTACCATATCCGAGCAACAACCGGTATGAGCGAGTCGGTGTACGAATCGATCGTCGAACACAGCAACGATGGGATCTTTCTCGCCCAAGACGGCGAGATCGTCTACGCCAATCAACGACTGTGTGAGCTAACAGGCTATGAAAAGGCCGATCTCATCGGTGCCTCGAAATGGCAGATCGTTGCCCCCGACGATCGTGAGCTCGTTGAGGGGTACCATTTCGCCCGAATGAGCGGTGATACTGCTCCCTCGCAGTATGAGATCGAGTTACAGACGGCCGACGACGAGCTGGTGGCCGTCGAGCTCTCGGTCAGCCGCGTCGACTACGAGGGCGAACCCGCGGCGGCTTCGATCTGCCGGGATATCACCGACCGCCAGCAGTACCAGCAGCGACTGGAGGAACAACGCGACAACCTCGAACTGCTGAACCAGGTGGTGCGTCACGATATCCGCAACGATCTCCAGATCGTCGTCGCCTACAGCGAGATGTTGGACGGGAAGGTCGACGAGGATGCCGAGGGGTATCTTCGATCGATCCGTGAGAGTGCGCGCAACGCGGTCGATCTCACCGCGACCGCGCGGGATCTCGCCAACGTCATGCTCCAACAGCACGAGCGAAAAACGATCGCGCTCGACCGACCGCTCGAACAGCAGATCGAATCGATCCGGTCGGCCCACGCAACCGCCGTCATCAACGTTGCTGGCTCGATCCCGCCGGTGACTGTCTACGGCAACGAGCTACTCGATGCGGTCTTTCGGAATCTCCTCCAGAATGCGATCCAGCACAACGACAAAGAAGTGCCAGAAATCTCCGTCAGCGTCGACCGCGGCGACGACACCATCCGAGTCTCTGTCGCCGACAACGGCCCGGGGATCCCCGAGAACCAACGCGAGGAGATCTTCGGCAAAGGCGAAAAAGGGTTGGAAAGCGAGGGGTCAGGGATCGGGCTCTATCTCGTCTACACGCTTGTCGACAGCTACGGCGGGTCGGTGTGGGTTGAGGACAACGAGCCCGAGGGAGCCGTCTTCATCGTCGAGCTGCCGGTCGCCGACAGCGACGAGTGAGGCGACTACGCTGTTACGAACTGGAGCAACTCATCGCGTTTGGCAGCGCGGATGTGGTGTTGGAGGGCGGTTCGAAGGCTGTCGATCCGGCCGGCCTTGGCGGTGATCGGCGCGATGACCTCGTCGTCCCACTGCTGCCACGGCGGAAACAGTCCGAGGCGATCACAGAGATCGTTGAGTCGCTCGTCTTTGTCGTCGACCTTGTCCATCTTGTTGACGGCGACGACGGTCGGCACCCCGAGTTCCTCCAAGAAGTGGTACATCTCCACGTCGTGGGGGATCTCGCCGCGGTCGCTGTGGCGGTCGATGATGTCGATAACGCTCTTGCCGTCGACGACGAGGACGGCCGCCAGAATCGAGTCGGCGTTGTCCTCGATGTAGCGGACGATGTCGGTCTGGATCGCCTCGCGGTGCTCGCCCTCAACACCGGACATGAACCCGAACCCCGGCAGGTCGGTGAACATGAAGCTCTGGCCCGACCAATCGAAGTGGTTCGGCTCGCGTGTCACCCCCGGTTTCTGACCGGTCGGCACACTGTGGCCTGTCAGCTCCCGCATGATCGTCGATTTCCCGACGTTTGACCGGCCGACCAACACGATCTCGTCGTCACGGTCGGGGCGACCTTCGAACATACCGGCTTTCGGCGACCGGCAGGGAAACGGTTTGCGTTCAGCAGGGCGGGCCGAGATTGGGTATATAAGAGTACGCAGAAGGTGAGTCGGCCAGACGATCAACCGCACTCCTGGCGGACTGAAAGGGCGAGACGCTATCGACGAACCCCGGCGACGCAAGCACTGCAGGAACGAGCGAAGCGAGTGACGAAGCGCGCAGCGAGCCGCGGGAGTCGATAGCGTCGAGGGCTTTCTATACCTCTGTCGAATACTCAACTTATTAATTGAATCTTGCGAGCCGATACCGAAAATTTTCACCACTCGCAGCGAACGCCCAGCCATGACAAAAGACAATCTCCGCGAACGCATCTGGGATCGCCTCGAAACTGAGGGGATCGCCCGGTTCCCGTTTCCGCCACACGGCCGCATCCCAAACTTCGCCAACGCCAGCGACGCAGCCGACCGACTGGCCGAGACTGATGCGTGGCGAGCCGCCGACACGCTCAAATGTAACCCCGACGCCCCGCAGTTACCGGTACGCCGGCAGGCCCTCCGCGAGGGGAAAACGCTCTACATGGCTGTCCCACGCTTGAGCGAGCCGAAGCCGTTTCTCCGGCTTGCACCCGACGAGGTCGACGACATCGACGACGCGACGACGGTCTCCGGCTCCGCAAAACACGGCGTCCCTGTCGACCCTGAGGCGATGCCACAGATCGATCTCATCGTCGCCGGCAGCGTTGCCGTCGACGCCGCGGGCAACCGTGTCGGGAAAGGTGAGGGGTTCAGCGATCTGGAGTTCGCCGTCCTGCGGGGCTTCGATCGCGTCGACACGAATACCACTGTCGCTACCACTGTCCACGATAGCCAAGTCGTCGACGACAGCGAGATCGAGCCCGATCGCCACGACGTACCGTTGGATCTCGTCGTGACGCCGACGCGAACAGTCGAGACCAACGCTGTCGCAGATCGGCCTGATGGACTCTACTGGGACGACATCGCTGCCGAGAAAATCGAGGAAATTCCCGTACTGCAACGACTACAGCCCGAATAGTACCGACTCCGATTTCAGGCGTCCCGCGAGGGGAGGTCGGGCTCGTAGCCAACGGCGTCGACCGCCATACTGAGCACCTCCTCGATCCCCTCCTCCTCGGTGATGCTCATGTAGGCGTCGGCCTCGACATCGGTCGAGCGGTCGCTTTTGTTGCAGATCGTGAGGATTGGAATATCGCGGTCAGCGAACCGGTCGACGAGGTCGTCACGCAAGGCCAACTGCACGTCCAGCGGGTAGCCGCAGTCGCCGGAGGCATCGACAAAGAAGAGGATCGTATCCGCGAGATGCTCGATCGCACCGGCGGCCTGCCGCTCGATATCGTTGCGGTCGTCCTCGGGGCGGTCGAGCAGCCCCGGCGTGTCGATCAGCTGATAGCGGATATGGTCGCGTTCGACGTGGCCGATCTGGACGCCACGGGTGGTGAAGGGATACTCCGCGATCTCGTTTGAGGCGCGGCTGACGTGGTTGACAAAGGAGGATTTGCCGACATTGGGGTAGCCCGCGATGACGATCGCCGGCTCGTCCGGGCGGATGTCCGGGATCCCTTTGAGCGCGTCGCGGGCGTCGCCGACCGCCCGGAGATCGTCTTTGATCTCGTCCATGATGTCGGCGATACGGGCGAAGGCCTGCTTGCGGTGTTTGCGTGCGGTGTCGGGGTCGGTCTTACGGAGCTTTGTGTTGTACTCCCGACCCAGTTCCTCGATCTGGCGGCTGGCCCAGGTGACCTCCGACAGCGACTGCCGGAGTTCGTCGACATCGACGATGGCGTCGGCGAGTTCGTAGTAGAACGGGTCAACGTAGTCGAAATCCGGCCACGCGGTGACGACGTTTTCGAGGTTGTCGGAGGTGATGTTGACCGCGACGGTCAGCATCGACTGCTGGGCCTCAAGGCCGCCTTTGGCGTTGCCGGCGCGGGCAGCCCGCGAGAAGGCCTTGTCAAGGAGCTCCTCCGACCGGGGAGCTGTGGGGAGATTCTCGAAAATCATTTGCCGGACACACGCGGCGGCAAGGGAAAAGCGCGTCCGTTTGGCTTTCTACGGCGTGTTCGTGGGGTCGCGTGGCAGCCAAACTTGGATCTCCACAGACCGGGTCACCGCTCACCGTGCAGATCTCGTCTGTGCTGAACGCTGCTGGCGTGGAGGCCGCGGTGGGACAGCCCTCAAAGCCACGACGAACAGCGAACTGCAGCGGATCGCAGAGGCTCACCCAGCGTGGCGGTAGTGCGGCACAAAAGCTTTCATAATGAAATGAGTTGGAATATAATCACTATCTTTTTACTTAGAACAGGCATAACAGCATAAAATGGCAAAGTCGCCAGCCCGGGGAACGGCTGACTATCTGTACTCGCTTGCGGATCGCGGCGAGTACGCGGAGCTGATCCGCCATATCCGAGACCACAGCGATCAGAACGTCCGCTACGGTGCCTCCGGGATCCTGGCTGAATCCGCCGGGGAGTTTGCCGAGGCGGTCACCCCAGAAACACAGCAAGCCCTCATCGACTGCGTGCTCAATGAGCCGAGTGATACGATCCGTGCCAACGTGCTTACGATCTTATTCACGGTTGATGAATCCACATTCGATACCATCATCACGCGGCTTGAGTCAAACCCGGATGAAACACCAACCGAGACCCCGTATCCGCTGATCTTAACCAAGTGGCAATCATCTGATAGCTGGTCGTTGCGATTTCTTGCGATCGTCGGATTCAGCCGTGCCAGAAGTCAAAGTAGCATCTCCAGGCTGCGCACGGTGCTCAAACGGGAAACTGATTATCGGGTGGTCAAGCGGGCGATCGAGGCGACCGGCACAGTTGGCGACGAGACGTTTGTCTCACCGATCCAGGAGTATCTCCGGGCCGATGGGTCGGAGTTTCACCAGTCTGTAAGCACCGAACAGCTGGAAAGCGTCAGAGAGGCTGCGGTCGAAGCCCTTGTCGAGATCGGTACCGATGCCGCCTACGAGGCACTTGTCTCTGCCTCCAGAAGCACCGATGAGGATCTCAAAGCCCATGTCATCAGCGAGATCGGCCGGTTTGGGGCTCAAGAAACGGTTGATCTGGTTGTCGACAAGTTGGATGACGACGACAACGAGAACGTACGCGAGGAAGCAGCCGCAGGCGTCATCACGACGTTTACCGAAACCGATTTTGACGAAGGGGGTGCGGTTCGACAGCAGGCGATCGAAAAGATGGCCGAGGAGATCTCGACAGATGTCTCCGCGGAGTTTGCCTCGATCGTCGAAGACTCACCGCACAAATCCGAGCAGCGAAACGCCGCCTGGCTGTTGGGCCAACTCGAAACGTCGAACCCCGAGGCGATCGATACGCTGGTTTCGGCACTCAACGACGAGGACGACAACCTGCGGAAGATCGCCTCAGCAAGCCTCACGAAGCTTGATCAGTCCGACGTTGAGGAGAAGATCGACTCGTTTCTGGACACCGTTGATGAGGACACCGACGCGCATACGCTCGCCTCGTTTGTCCAGAAAACGCTCCACAGCAGCGGCGAGGAGGCGAAAAAAGAGATGGTCGAGTATACTCACGTCGCCGATCCCAGCGACTACACGTCCGGCGAGTGAGATAGCTCCGCTTCGTTGCCCTACTCCCAATCCTCGTAAGTTGGCCGCTCCAGATCACCAGGGAAGTCGTCGATCGGCGCGGTCGTCTGATCGCCCGTCTGCATATCCTTCACCGTCACCTCGCCGTTTTCGAGGTCGCGCTCGCCGACGATGACGACCGTCTCGGCGTTGATCGAGTCGGCGTAGTTCATCTGTGCGCCAAAGCTCCGGTCGGATACGTCGCTTTCGACGACGTGACCGCGATTGCGAAGCTGGCGGGCGACCTCGCTGGCGACCGCACGGGTGTCGCCGACGCTCAGGACGTAGTAATCGGTCGAGGGGGCTTCCTCGGGCCAGACACCGGCGCGCTCACAGAGCAACTGCAGGGTTGCGTGGCCGGGGGCGACGCCAACGGCGGGCGTCGGCTGCCCACCGAAGCTCTCGATGAGGTCGTCGTAGCGGCCGCCGCCGAAGACAGATCGGGAGACCTCACCTGTCGAGTCGAAACACTCGAAGACGACGCCGGTGTAGTAGTCCAGCCCGCGCGCCGTTTCCAGCGATACGTCACAGAACTCGCGGACGCCGAAATCGTCTGCGGCGTCGAGCACTGCTTCGAGGTTGGCGACGGCGTCGGCGACGCGATCGGTTTCGGCGAACTCAACGAGGTCAGCGAGGTCGTCAGTCCCAAGGAGGTCGTCGAACGTCTCGGCCTGATCGTAGCGAAGCCCGGCATCGTGCAGCAGGTCGTAGTATTCGTCGGTCTCGATCTTTTCGGACTTGTCGACCGCGCGGATCGCGCTTTCGGTGTCGACCTCGGCGTCGAAGGCGTTCAGGAGCCCGCCCAGCAGATCGCGGTGAGAGACGCGGAACTCGAAGTCCTCGCCCGTCAAACCGAGATCGGTCAAGGCGTCGGCAGCGAAGGCAAGGATCTCGGCGTCGGCGGTCGGCTCACTCGACCCGAAGATATCGACGTTAGTCTGATAGAACTCCCGGAATCGTCCCTGTTGAACCTGTTCGTACCGCCAGAAGGGTCGCGTCGAGTACCACTTGATCGGCTTGGCGAGGGCCTGCTGTTTGGCGACGACCATGCGGGCGACCGTCGGCGTCAACTCGGGCGTCAGCGTCACGTCGCGGCCTCCCTTGTCGGTGAAGTTGTAGAGCTGGTCGACGATCTCGTCGCCGGATTTGTCGGTATAGAGCTCGGTCGCCTCCAGCGTCGGCGTCCCGATCTCGCGGAACCCATAGCGGGCGGCCGTGCCCTCGACGGTATCGATGACCTCCCGGCGGGCGGTCATCTCGTCGGGGTAGAAATCCCGGAAGCCTTTGAGTCGGTCGTACATGGCGAGCGGTTTGGGAGGCCCGCGCTTGAATGCTGTCCTTTGGCGGCCCCGCCGTCAACCCCCGCTTGTCGGCCGCTCAGTCGACGATTTCGAGTTTGGTGTTGAGGTTCTTCGCAAGCTCAGCTTCGATATCCGGGTAGAGACCGAGCAGCCGGCCGATCCACCGTCGAAGCCGGCCGCGTTTGCTCTTGCCGACCAACACGTGATCGGCGTTCTGTCTGGCGGCTTCATCAACGATCGCCTCTTCGAGAACGTAGCCGCGGCGGACAACGTAGTGGGCGGGGATCTCGCCGAACTCGGCTTCGACCGCAGCCTGGAGCTTTCCCCGACTGATCCGGTCGCCGTTCTGGAGCAGTGAGACGTGGAGAACGATCAACGAGTCGCTATCCTCGTGGCCCTCAAGCCCGCGCTCGATCGTTCGGTGACTGTCAGCCGTCAGCGGATACCGAACCGTGACGAGCGTCGTCGACATGGGGGGTAGTTGGCGAACGGAGTATATTTGTCTTCCTTTCGCGGCTTCGATGATCGCGTTGTGCTCGCCTCAAACCGCGATCATCGTCACACCGATCACCGCGAGAGCAGCGGCGACGAGCCGAATCCCGAACTGCTGTTCGTTCAGCAACAGCCCGCCGAGAACGACGGCGACGACCGCTTGGGTGTTGATAATCGGCGAGGCGATACTCGCCGGCACGAGCGAGAACGCGGTGTTGGTCAACCCTTCGCCGGCAGCGACGAACAGCCCGCCGACTGCGAGTTTCGGGAGATCGGCCCGAAGCGTCGCCGGCGTCTCCGCGCGTATTGCCGCCGGTAACAACACGACAGCGACGCCGCCGATCAACAGCGGCACCCACAGTCCGACCGGGATCGCCAACTCCTGGAGGCCGACCCGTCTGGCAACGTCGCTGACGGCGAAGGCCATCGCGCTCAGGAGGGCCAGCCGCGCGGCTGTCGACGTGGCCGCCCGCCGGAGTGGATCGAGCAGCGCGCCGCCACGGAAGTTGGCGACGTAGACCGCGGCGGTGGCGACGACGACGCCCGCGACCTCCAGCGACGTCAACACCTGCCCGAGGGCGATGATCTCGATAGGGAGGACGAAGACGGGAACGATCTTGCTGATCGGCGCGACATACGAGACTTCCCCGACCGCCAGCGCGCGGAGGAAGGCGATCATTGCGCCGGCGACCATCGTCGCCGTCAGGGCGACGACCGCGACCTGCCTGAGTCCGAACGCCGCCAGCGCGTCGCTCGCGCCGCGTGGCCCGATGCCGACGAGAAAGACCGGCAGATACCACACCAACGCGAAACTGTTGATCGAGACGGTGAGCAGCGAGGCCGGGTAGTCGTTGAAGGCGCGTTTGAGATAGAAGAGGTAGCCACCCCACACGAGGGCCGCCCCGACTGCGATGCCGATGCCTCCGTCCATTTGCTGGGTCGATGGCCGGCCGGCGGTTCAACGGTTCGGTCTGCGGTTGTCGTTCGATCCGTCATCGGCGTTCCGTCGATATCGGCGTGAGTACTATCGCGTTCAGCCTGTCTAGCATGTGTTAGACCGTCAGTTCGACTTCATGTATTCTATCGCTGTCCAGATATCGAGTATCCGAACTCGGCCCTCGTAGTACGTGTTCTCGATCACGCCGGAGATCGCCGCTTCGGCGTTCCGGTCGTCGATCAAGATCCCGACTGACTCGTGTGCTGTCGAGCCAAGCAACATCACAGCGACTGCTGGTAGTTCCGCATCGGTCTTTCGCAACAGATCCGGATCCGTTTGTTCGAACGTTGCCAGTCGGTCGTGTACCCGATCCATGAGTTCGCCAGCCCGAGGCCCGTCGTGCACCCGCACCCCCGGCTGTACAGCTTCGACCGTCGTGATCCACTCCGTCGTTGTTGCTCGGTCAACCCAGTCGATACCCATGTATCCGCGTTGCTCGGTCAGCTCGTCGACGACGCCACGACTCAGATACAGCTCACGATCCTCCGTCCGAACATACTCGACAAACGTCTGGTAGGTGTCGCTTTCCGTTCCACCAATCGTGCGGAGAAAGCTCGTATCACAAACGAGCGCGGTCGGAAACGGCGATGGGTCGGACTCACCCATCGGCGCGTTGGTATGGCCCCTCCTCAACTGCACGGTCGTGAACGGCGACATCGAACGTGACCTCGCTGAGTGTCGGGTCGTGCGGTTTGACGACCCCGATGATACGTTCGATCGCTTGGGAGACCGCAATCGCCTCGACGGCAGGGATATCAAGCGTCTCTCCGATACCGCGACGGGTTGTCTCGCCTTTCAGATACGCAAGCGTCGCCGTGACAACTGGAGCGAGCGCCGCTTTCCCGTGTCGGTCGACGAAAAGTTCGAGATCGTCGTCGACACTCGTCGCCCCGTAAACGGCAATGATGACGGGGCCGAGTTCGATGGTTGTTTGATCCGTCCAGTTCCCGCTCACGGGCTCGGCACGCCAGAGCGACGATCCGTTTTCGTACGTCTCCAGTTCCGTTGCGATCCCAAGTTCCGCCAGCGTATTGGCATACTTGTAGGCCGTGCTCTTCGAGAGCCCCTGACGATCACGAACGGCACCAACCGTTGTTGGCGAGGTGATCAACAGCTCGGTGTAAAACCGCGCGAGTTCCGGCGTGCCCAGCAGCTCTTGTATCACAAAGAACTGGTGGGCCGTCTGTCCAGCATCCGGCGGCTGTGTGGTGGGCGGTGCGTTCGGCATAGTACATAGTTCGCGGAGTATAGACTAAAATATTTGCATGCACACCAGTTGTCTCTCACAGCCAACGTGGAAGCCGTTGTACAGTCGCCCTACCGCCGGCCGTGGACGTACGTCTGATCATGCTCCGGGAACACGTCGTCGACGGCGTCTTCGCCGTGGCGGTCGGCCAACACCGCGCGCAACTCGCCCTCGTAATCCGCTTTCGGAACCGACTCGCTGGGGCCGGTTTCGACCTCGAAGTTCGCGGCAACGAGGTCGTCGACGGCATGGCGACCAAAGCCCGACAGCGGCGCGATGTAGTCGACTGAGTGGCGGTCTTCGAGACTCTGGGCCGCCGCCCGCGAGACGGTCGGCACGCGGTCGTCACGCCGGCTGCCGTCGGCGATGGCGTCGACCGCGAGGTCGGCGACCTGCTCTAAGGCGTGGTCGTGAACCTGCTGGATGCCGTTGCGCGGAAAGCCATCGTCGACCATCTGTTCGACAGCCTCGTCGGCGACCGAGTCATCGAGGCCGACCGTCTCGAAGGGAAAGCCAAGTGCGTCGGCGGCATCACGGGCGTGCTGCCAGTCGTCGGTGACGCCGAAGTGGGCGGTCACGAGCCGTATGTCGTAGAACTCATCGAGAAGGAGGGCTGCAAGCGAGGAGTCTTTCCCGCCGCTGTACAGCAACGCCAACTCCATTAGCGGTGTTGGATGTCGAACGACTGCGAATCCGGCTGGAGTTCCTTCAGCAGTTCCTTCATCTGTTGTTCATCGATCTGATCCTGCACGCGGCCGCTCTGGGCGAGGGCGACGATCTGCTGTTTGACCTGTTTGGCGACCTGCGGTTTCGACATCTCGACGGCGTTGAGCCGTTGGCGCGCACCGTCAGTCAGGTGTTGTTTCAGGACGGCCTCGCGTTGGGCTTCGGCCTGCTCTTGGGCGGCCTGCTGCCGTTCGGCTGCGTCGCCCTCGCCGCCCTGTCGCTGTTTGAGCTCCTTGCGTTTCTGCTCGCGGAGTTCTTCGAGTCGGTCGTCGTCGGGGCTGTTGCTCATAGATATGTGTCGTCGTGCGGGCGCAAAAACGGTTTCGGCCGGCTCGTTTCAGCCGTCTACGACGGCCCCCTGCTCAGGCGTAGCGTTCGAGCTCGGGGTTGTCGAGATCGTCGAAAACGTCTTTGGCGACCTCATCGAGGAAGGCGTCGCCGTCGGCGGTCGTCCGGCGACCCTCGCCTTGGGCGGTCTGGATGAGCCCCTCGTCTTCGAGTTGGGTGAGGAGCTCGCGGATGATCTTCGTCGAGCCGTCGACCTGTTTGGCTGGCGCGACCGCGTAGCGGTTGGAGCCGCTTTTCGTGCCGCCGTACCCCGTCGAGAGCCGTTCGACGCCGATCGGGCCCTCGATGGCGACCTTCCGGAGCAGGCTCGCGCCGCGTCGCTCCCAGAAGTCCTCCTGCTGTGGCGGGAGTTCGCGGTCGTGGCTAGTTTTCGTGTACTCGACCCACTCCGGCGTTTCGAGCCGGTCGGCGAGCCGGTCGGTGAGCTCCTCGATGAGCTCCTCGGTCGGCACGTCGTAGAGAGTTACCATAGGGCCGTGTTCCGGTTTGGCGCGTTTAAAGGCATCGTATCGCCGCCGCAGCCGCCGTCTGTCGGCCGTTTTCGTGGGAACTGCTCACACGCGACGGTAGCGATAACGCCGCCGATTACGGCCGTAAGCAACCCATGAGGCTCACGACCCATCAGCTCGCGCCGCGTCGTACCGCCGAACCAGCGCGGCCACATACCAGAGCTTCAACAGCATCGACGCCACCCCGGCAACCGCCGTCCGCACCGGCTGTTTCCACGCGGCCGCCGCGACGGCGTAAGCGGTCACGCCGAGATTGCACACGTTCAGGACATTCGGATAGCCAAGGCTGATCACACTATGCTCCTGTGTCCACCATCGCTCGGCGAGAACGACCCGGCTCATCCACGCATCTGTGTCCTCTGGCGGCGAGAACAACACCGGGTTGACGACCGCATAACCGATCGCCGCGGCCGCCAGCCGCGGGTTGCGGTGGTAGATCGCAGCCAGTAGGGCAGGGGTGATCAGCAGGCGACTCCACCCGCTTTTCGGATTCGCGTGTCGCTCCCAGAACGTCGCTTCGAGGTCGTCACGGGAGACCATACGTCGACTACGGCTGACGGCTGCAAATAGCTGCGGTCGGGGTCGCGCTACCGACGCGATTGCCGGTACCAGGCGACAGCCGATTCAGCGAACACCAGCCCGCCCAGCGTCGTCGGCAGCCAGTAGGCGAATCCGCGAAACAGCACGACACCGGCGACGGCGGTCTCCGGGGCCACCGTCGCCAGCGGCGTTCCGACCAACACGCCGACCAGCGCGCTCTCGATGCCGCCCGCCCCGCCCGGCAGCGGCAGAGCCAACGCGACCGATGCGACCGGTACCGCGACGAAGACGGCGGTCAGCGGGATCGGCGCGCCGATGGCCTCGAACGCCGCCCAGCAGGCCACCAACTGACACAGCCAGCCGGCCAGCGAGTAGCCGCCGACGGCGATCAGCGTTCGGCGATCAGCCGCGATCTGTTCGAGATCATCGACAAAGCCCTCGACCCGGCGGGCGAGAGCTGCCCGATCCGGCGACGAAAGCCGCGGGACGACGCGGGACAGCCAGCCGAATAGCCGCGTCAGCCCGTCGGTCAGCCGCGCGGTCACGCGTCGTCGGCGACGCCAGAGCCCGACCGCCCCGCCGCCGCCAACGACGACCGCGCCGGCGACGACAGCGGCGGTCGGTGCCAACCGCCCGTCCAGCGAGCCGGCGGCCGCAAGCCACGCGAGGCCGACGACGGCGAAGCTCACCGAGGAGACGATGTTGATCGCGTCAACGGCGGCCATCGCCGCCAGCCCGCGCTCGTAGCGGACGCTCGTGCGCTCGGCGACCAGCAGCGTCGTCAGCGGCTCGCCGCCGGCGTTGCCGAAGGGGGTGACGTTGTTGGCGAACCCCGCCCCAGCCGACAGCAGCAGGCCCGTCCACGGCGAGACAGCCGCGCCGTAGCTCCGGAGGGCGGCGCGCATCCCAAGCCCCCAGCAGGCAACCCAGCCGAAGATCAGCGCGCCGACCGCGGCGACGCCAACGCGGTCGGCCGCCCGGAGCGTCCGGATGACATCATCGACACCGACGAGCCACGCGAGGACAGCGATCACGGCGGCTGCCAGCAGAAAGCCTGCCAGCGTCGTGCGAAGCCGGTCGCGTGCCATATCGGGGCGTCGGCGACGGCGACAATCAACGCATCGGTAGGGCAGCGGGCGTCAACGAAAGAGCATACGCTTTTGTCGCCAAGGGCAAAACGATCGGTAACCCGATGGACGAACGCGCGGCCCTCCGACAGCTCGCGGCGACCCTCCCCCACGCCGGCGACGATGCCGCCGTTGTCGACGACACGGCGATCACGACCGACATGCTCCACGAGACGACGGATTTCCCGGCAGGGACGACCCGCTACACCGCGGGCTGGCGGTCGGTCGCCGCCTCGCTGTCGGATCTCGCGGCGGTTGGCGCACAGCCGACGGCGGTGGTCGCCGCCTACGCCGACACCGCCTTCGAGGCCGACGCGCTCGCCCAGTTCGTCGACGGTGCGCAAGCGGTCTGTGAGACCGTCGGTGCTGACTACGTCGGCGGCGACCTCGACAACCACACCGAGTTCACCGTGGCAACGACCGCCATCGGCGACGCCGACACGCGGGTTGACCGCGCGGGCGCGACCCCCGGCGATCGCGTCGTCGTCACCGGCGCGTTCGGCCGCAGCGCGGCTGCCCTCCGCCTGTTCAAGCGCGGAGCGAGCGACGACGACGCTATCGACCGCGCCAACGGCCTCTTTCAGTTCGCCCCCCGAATCGACGCCGGCCGCGCGCTCGCGCCGTCGGCAACAGCGATGATGGACTCAAGCGACGGGCTGGCCCGCTCGCTGCACCAGCTCGCCGAGGCCAGCGACTGCGGGTTCGCCATCGAGCGGGCGGCCGTCCCCGTTACTGATGCGCTCGACGAGGTCGCCAACGACGACGCAGATCGCTGGGAGGCGGCGGCACATTTCGGTGAGGATTTCGAACTCGTGGCGACGGTTCCGGCCTCGCGTCTTGACGACGTGCGGGCCGGGTCGCCGACGCCGCTGACCGAGATCGGCCGCGTTGTCGAAAGCGAGGAAGGGGTGCGAGTTGACGGCGAGCCGCTGGCTGATCGTGGCTACACGCACGGCTGAGCAGGTGAGGGGTGTGTAGCGACACAACGCGTTAGCTGATAGCGACACGCGTTAGCTGAACAGCACCGTCGGTCGGCGCGCCACCTCGTCGACCGCGTCAGCGTCGGTGATCGCCGGCAGCCGGATCGTCGCCGTTGTCCCGCTCGCATCGCCATCGATCTCGAAGGCTCCGCCGTAGCGGGTGACGATCCAGTTGATCAGCCAGAGCCCGAGCCCCGAGCTGTGTTCGAGTGCGGTCTCGCTGCCGGCGGCGACGACCGCCGCCTCCATCGGATCGATCCCGGGGCCGTCGTCGGCGATCTCGATTTCGATCCACTCGTCGTCATCGCCGACGGTCACCGTGACGCCCGGTTCGGCGACCGGGTTGTGCGTGATCGCGTTCGTCATGGCTTCCGAAAGCGCGTCTTCGAGCTCCGCGCCGGCACAGATCGCGCGGTCGGTGGCGACCGTTACGTCGATCTCGGCGTTGGGGTGGGACTCGCGGTGGCTGGCGACGAGGCGGGCGAACACCGCGGTCGGATCGAGCCGTCGGGGCTCGCGGTCGATCCGAGCGTTTTCCTCAAGCGTCCGTGCGTGCTCGCTCAGCGAGACGAGATCCTGGGCAACGCCTTCGATCCGACCGGCCATCGCGCGCGGCGATTCGGTCGCACCCGTGTTGATAAGATTCGCAAACCCCATCAGCTTCGACATGTCGTTGCGGAGATTGTGCCGCAGCACGCGGTTGAGCAGCGCGATCAGCTGCTCGGTGCGGCGGCGTTCGGTCACGTCCGTCTGAAAGCCGAGATAGTGGGTGAGCTCGTCGTCGTCGAAGATCGGCGTGAGCTGGGTGCGGTTCCAAAACGGCGTGCTGTCCTTACGGTAGTTGATGAGCTCGACGGTGACCGACGACTCGGTTTCGATCGCCGCGCGGAACCGCTCGGCTCCGTCGGGGTCGGTCGCCTCGCCCTGGAGGAACCGGCAGTTGCGGCCGACGGTGTCGGCGGCGTCGTAGCCGGTGATCCGCTCGAAGCCGGCGTTGACGTAGACGAGCGGCTCGTCGGGCTGGGTCGGATCGGCGATCGTGATCCCCATGTCGGCGTTCTCGATCGCCCGCGTCTTGATTCGAAGTTCGCGCTCGCGTTCCTTCCGGGCGGTGATGTCGCGGCCGACACCCTGGACGCCGATGATCTTGCCGGCCTCGGTGATCGGCGTCGCGTTGACCTCGATGACGACGATGTCGTCGTCAGTACTGAGAAAATCGAGTTCGAGGTTTTCGATCGGGTCGCCGTCCAGCAGCTGATCGTATACCACGGCCGCATCGCGGGCCGACTCGGTGGTGATGAAGTCGGTAAACGGCTCGCCGACCAGTTCCGCGGGCTCGTAGCCGAGGACGCGCTCGGCGGCCGCCGAGACGTAGGTGAACTGTGCCGCGTCGTCGACACGAAACAGGATGTCAAAGCTCGTTTCGGCGATCCCCTCAAACCGCTCCTTTTCGCGTCTGAGTCGGTTGTTTTGTGCCCGGAGATCGCGCTCGTAGTGTCGCTGTTCGAGCGCGCTGCCGACAAGCCGCGCCAGCAGCTCCACGAACAGCTCCTCGGCCTCCGCAAACGGTTCGTCACGCTGGTCGTGATCGGCGAAACAGACTGTCCCGTGGATCTCGTCGTCGACAACGACCTTCGCGCCGATGTAGGTGCCGAGTCCGAACGTCTCGATGGCCGCCTCGTTGATCGTTGACACCGCAACGTCCTGGATTGCGAGCGCGCCGTCGATGTCGATGGTTCGGCGGCAGTAGGCCTCATCGAGCGGACAGGTTTCGCCCGGCTGGATGAGATCGTGGTCGCCCGTGGCACGGACGATCGACTGTTGACCATCCTCGATCCGGGTAAAAAAGCCGACCGGCAGGTCAAGATACTCGGAGCCGACAGCAAGTGCGTCATCGATCTGCATCCCAAGATCGGCACCCGGATCCGCGAAGGCATCGTACAACCGTTCGCGGTAAGCGGCAGAGGGCATGGCTATACTTGTCAGTGAGCGTAATTAAGCTGCGTGGTAAATCGCAGGCCACGAGACACCCACCGCACAGAGAGACCACAATCCACGAAGACACCGCGCGATCTCACGATCGCTGACGTGGACGCGACGCCACGGGGAGCGCGTCGATCTGGGAGGCGACCGAGCGCGTTGATCCGGGAGACGATCAAGCACGTTGATCCAGCCGACGCGCCTCAGTCGTCGACCTGGAGTTTCTGGATCGATTCCCGAAGATGGTATTTCACCTCGTCGTTTTCGGCGGTGCTGAGTGCGGCGCGGAGATGCGCCTCGATGCTCGTGGGGTCGGTGGCGGCGTTCATGGTGGTTGACACGAGCGGTGATACCAAGAGTATTCACTGGTTAACCCCAACAACATTCCCGTTAGGCATCGCCTACCCCGCGGTTTGGCGACCGGTCGTCTGTGGGGTACCTCGATACGCCGATCAGTTCGCTGCCCCATCCGGTGACAGCGGCCGGTCGATCCGACCGGTGACATCCTCCTGAAAGCCGACCAGCAGCTGCTCACCGCCGGCCTCGACCGGCGCGACAGTGACGTGGTTCCAAAACAGGGTGCCGTCCTTCCGGCGGTTCCGTATCGTGACCGACACCGTTTCGGCGGCATCGATCCCCTCGCGGAGTCGCCTGATGTGATCGGGGTCGGTCTCGTCGGTCTGGAGGAACCGGCAGTTCCGACCGAGCACCTCGCGTTCCTCGTAGCCGGTCAGCTCACAGAAGGCGGTGTTGGCGTAGACGATCGGGTTGTCCTCGGCGGTGTGGTCGGCGAGGATGATCCCGATCGGCGCGGCATCCATCGCCTGTGTCTTCCGGCTGAGCTCGGCCTCACGGGCGACGCGCTCTGTCACATCGCGGCCGACAAACAGGTGGTGGTCGGCGACGATCTCCGGCGTAGCACTGTACTCGATCACGCGTTCGGTGCCCGCCTCGTCGACGGCGGTAACGGTCGCCCGCTCGCTGGGATCGGCGTCGGCCCAGATCTCCGCGACGGTAATCGACTCGGAAAACAGCTCGGTGATGCCCCGACCACGGAGATCGGTGGGGTCGACGCCGAAGAGCTCCCCGGCGGCGGGGTTGGCTTCGACGATCCGGCCGGCATCCGTGACGACAATGATCGCATCGCGGGCCCCTTCGACGGCGGCGCGGTAGGTGTCGTGAGCGCGGGTGAGCTCCGGGAGCTCGGGGCTAATACCCACCGCCGGCTTCCGTGGCACCGAGACGGTCATCACCGTCCCCGAGTCGGTCGCCACCGCATCGATCATCCCCTCATGGCTGCTGACGATCCAGTGAGCCAGCCAGAGGCCGAGCCCGCTGCCGTGGGTGAACGGTGTCTCGGTGCCGGTGTCCAACACGTCGATCTCTTGCTCGCTGAGACCGGGGCCGTCGTCGACGATCTCGATCTCGACGGCGTCGGGAACCGTCTCAACGGTGACGGCGATCGTCGGCGCGCTGCCGGCGTGTTTGGCGGCGTTGTCGAGCAGCTCCCGCAGCGCGCGCTCGAAGCTCGGGAGGACTGCCGTCGTGACCGAGCCGTCAGCGACAACCGAGATCGACGCATCGGAGTAGTCGGCGGCGACATCGTCGACGAGTCGCTCAACGAGCGCAACGATGTCGGTGGCGGTGCGGTCGGCATCGGTGGTAACGATCCGTTCGAGCTCCCGGGCTTTCTCCGAAAGGCCCAGCAGATCATCGATATGTTCGAAAACGGTCTCGGCGTGGTCGGTGTCGGTGCGGTCAGCATCCAGCTCGGCGGCCATGAGCTGCGTGAACCCACGGATGACCGACATCTCGTTGCGGAGGTTGTGCCGCAGCACGCGGTTGAGCACCGTCGCCAGCGTCGTCTGGTTGGTGAGTGCGGTGGCGACGGTCTCCCGTTCGAGCTCGCGTTCCAACAGACAGGCCAGCAGATCAGCAAACTGGCGGTCGGCGTCGGTGAACGGCTCACGACCCGTGGCGGCGACAAAACAGACGGTACCGCAGGGGTCGCCGTCCAGAACGATCGGCGTGCCGAGATAACAGTCGAGTTCGCGGGTCTGGTGGGCCGGGTCGTCGGCCCACTCGCTGGCCGAGATATCGGGAACAGCGAGCTGTTCGGCCGCCTCGATCGTCCGCCGACAGTAGGTCTCCCGAAGATCAAGTTCGAGCTCCGGTGGGGTGTGGCCGTCGGCGTCGTCGGTGCTGACCATCGCCTGCCAGTCGTTGGTCGCGGTGTCGATCCGGGTGAGATGACCGTTGTCGACACCGAGATACGACACACCGAGCTGGAGGGCATCGCGGGCTTTCTGATCGAACGGGCAGTCCCGGCGAAGAATCTCGGTGAGCTGTTGCTGTGCGGCCAGCATGTCGTCGGGCGCGGTCATACAACCCCTCCAAACCGCCGCGTCGCGTCAGCTTCCCTGTCGATGCTGTCGACCTGTGTTAGGTGTCGATCGACCTGTGTGGGGCGTCGATTGACCTGTGTGGGGCGTCGGTCGACCCGTATGAGGCGTCGATTGACCTGTATACGATACCGTCGGGGACGCAAATTCATGCTAGCACTCCACAATTACTAGTCAACAAACAAAAATATACACCTAGCGGCAGTAGACAGTTGCTTCTGCTATCTTGCCCACAGCGGGCAGCCACTCTTGACCACGTGGGCAGCCCTCACGGTCTGGATCGCCACCCCGTTGATCGGCTGATACGGGTCACCACCCTGTTCAGCCGACCTGGATCGGCACAAGCATGAAGCAGAGCGCGCCAGCAGCGAAGGTCAACAGGCCGACAGCGATCCGCGGCCAGCCGAGCGAGGTCTCATCGGCCGGATCGGCCGCCCCCTTGTAGGCGATCACCAGCGCGAACAGCCCCCAAAACCCCCAGAGAAGCACCGAGTCGTTGAAATCGAGATCACGGACGTAGTAGAGGTAGCCGGCGATCGTCAACAGCACAGCCGGCACCAGCGCGGCGATCGTCTCCTGTCGCTGTCCGATCATCGCCCGCACCATGTGGCCGCCATCGAGTTGGCCGACCGGGAGCAGATTCAGGAACGTGAAAAACATCCCAACCCAGCCGCCGAAGATGACCGGATGGGGGTTCACCGAGAGATCGCTGTAGGCGACCTGCTCGCCGAGCACCCACGCGATGAGATCCATCAGCGGCGGGTTGTTGAAGCGGATCGTCTCCCCTGATCCCGCCGCATCGACGAGCCGGTCGGGGATCTGGATCGGATCCAACGAGAGGCCGATGGCGGTGACGACGATGGTGGCAACGAGGCCGGCGATCGGGCCGGCGACCCCGATATCGAACAACACCTTCCGGCTCGGCATCCGGCTTCGCATCTTGATGACCGCGCCGAGCGTGCCAAATGGGGGAACAAAGGGGATGACGTAGGGCAGCGACACCGTCACGTCGTGGTATCGTCCCATCGCGTAGTGGCCCAGTTCGTGGGTCATGAGCACGCCGAGGACGGCCGCGGTAAACGGCCAGGCTTCCAGCATCGAAAGCGGGTTGGCGGCGATCTCCGAGAGCGGAACGAAGTACCACCACGAGGCTCCGGCAAACAGCGTCGAGACGATGGTCGCGGCGAACAGCGCGATATTCCGCCACGGAACCCCCTCGTTGCCGACCGTCTCCGCTGGGATCGCAACGAGGGCGGTACCGCCCTCGCCCCGCCGGGCCAGCTTGAGCTCGTAGCCAGCGTCCTGAAACGCCGGCCACAGCTCCTTATGAAGTCGTTTTTCGGGGATCAGCGGCTCGCCGTAGTAGACGATCCGGTCGCCGTCGATCCGCACGTCCTCAAGCTGGTACCATGTCTCAAGCTCGTCGGGACGGGGAACCGAGTTCGACTCAGCCATCGTCACCCATTGGCGGCCGTACGTGACTGAACCGCATAAACGCTTGTCGTCGCTGTTCCTGCCGCACCACCGGTTCCTCAACACCCCCGTTCGTGGAGCCAGAACTCCTCGCTTTCGGTGGTTTCCTTTTTGAAGATCGGCACCTCCTCTTTCAGGCGGTTGATGCCGTCTTCGACCGTGCGAAACGCCTCCTCGCGGTGACCCGCTAACACGACGACGAAGACGATGTCCTCGCCCGGCCCCATGACGCCGACGCGGTGGTGCATCAGCACCTCGAAGACGCCCTCGCGGTCGGTGAGCTCGTCGCTGATGGCGGCCATTCGCTCGGCGGCGACGCCCTCATACTTCTCGAAGGCAAGCTGTTCGGTGCGGTCGTCGTCAGGGCTGTCCTTGATTCGGACTTGGCCGGTGAACGTCGCAATCGCACCGGCCCGCTCGACCAGCGGCGAGGCCTCCGCCCGATCGATCAGCGTCTGGAGGGAGATATGTGGCTCGAAGTCGTCGATCC
The DNA here is from genome assembly GCF_006861655.1 of Halonotius roseus. GTDB lineage: Archaea > Halobacteriota > Halobacteria > Halobacteriales > Haloferacaceae > Halonotius > Halonotius roseus. The sequence continues at coordinate 136,083 of NZ_SESI01000002.1, forward strand.
GGGCGGCGAGGTCGGCGATATCGATACCGTCAGCGGTTGGCGCGTCAGCAACGACGTTCGCTGGCTCAGGGTCGGTGTCGCCAACGACGACCGTCGGCAGTCGGTGGTGGCTCGTGCCGGCAACGATGGCGTACGCGTAGTCAGGGGCGAGCGAATCAAGGAGGTCGACAAGCGAGCGATCGTCGCCGCGGCCGACCCACCGCCCATCGCTTGTGAGGCTGAACCGGCCGTCAGCGTCGGCGGTGGTTGGTTCGGCGTCGACGCTGGCGGTCGTCGGTTCGGTGTCGACACCGGCGGTCGCGTCGTCGACAGCCTCGCCGTAGTCGATGGCGGCAACTCGGCCGTCGCGGCTCTCGGTAATGTGAGCGACGAGTTCGTCGGCAACCGCGCCGGCCACGTCGCCGACGACACAGAGCGTCTGCATACCCCATCAGGGGAGCTAGACGCCCTTGAGTGTTCAGCTCTGGGTGCTGAAGAGCTCTGTCACACCCAGCTCCGATCCGGCTGTCGCCGGTTTGTTGGTCGTCTCTGTCGCTGGTTGGTTGGTCGCCTCTGTCGCCGTGGAGTTGTCGGCAAACGGGCCGGCGGGTCGATAGAGGGTACATGACTCCTTTCGAACCCCTTCGTCGGTGATCGTCGGAAGCTGTTCGGTCGACACGTCAACAAACCCATGGTTCTCCAGTACCGTCAGCACCTCCTCGATCGCCGCCTCGCTGGCATCGACCCGCGCTTCGATATCCGACCGGCGCACGTAGCCGTCGATATTCCAGAGCTCGGTCTGTGCCGACAACAGCGGCTCCTCAACGGTTGTCCGATCGGTTCCGGCGATGAGTTCGAGGATCGTCCGCCAGATCTCATCCCTGGTATGTTCATTGGGCATGAAAGACAAACAGACACTCTCCTACAAAAATCTGTTGTATATTTGTATTATTCAACTAAAACAAGTGAGCATGTTTCGATACTCTATCAAAATAAGACAATTGTCTGTCTCTATCCGTCCGTGGTTTAGACTGAGGGGTACGGCGGCGACGTGCGGTCGTGCGGCCCCACGAAGTGGCGTCCAAAGCCCTGCTGTTTCAGCCCCAGAAACACCGCCCCCTACCTTTTGCGGGGACACGACGACAGTTCGGTCATGGATTCGATCACCCACACAACCCGACGCCGACTGCTGGCTGCCGGCGGCGCGACGGCCGTCGCCGGGTTGGCCGGCTGTACCGATATCATCAACACCATCGCCGGGGCGATCCTCAAGGATGTCAACGTGCTCAACGGCACCGATCAGGAGCGAAGCGGTACCGTCACCGTCGTTGATCCGAACGGCGACACACAGCTTGAGGAGTCGTTCACGGTGGCACCGAGCGACAGCGACGAGGAAGACACGGATGAGCCGAGCTCGACACCAGCCTACGCCGACGTGTTCACCGACGCCGGGGAGTACACCGTCACGGTCGAACTCGACAGCGCGATCAACGAGACGAGCAGCCGGGAGGCGACGGTGACCGTCGACACCCCCGAGGAACAACACATCATCGTCGGCCTCGGGGCCGACGGCGCGCCGAGCCCGATCGAGATCCTCGTGATCAATGAGTTCAGTGATCTCGCCGATCGGTTCGGCGACGATGCATAGCGTCTGGCAGCCGCCGTGCGTCGGTCGCGGCTTCCCGTGTGAGAACGCTTAAGGCCGACTCGGGGGTACCGGATGGCAATGAAGGTCATCCTTTCGCTCGGCGGCAGCGTCCTCGCACCGGATCTCGACCCCGATCAGGTGGCGGCCCACGCCGCGGCGATCGAATCGATCGTCGATGCCGGCTTCGAGGTCGGGATCGTTGTCGGCGGCGGCGAGGTCGCCCGCGACTACATCGCCACCGCCCGCGAGCTCGGCGGCAACGAGGTCGAACTCGACGAGCTCGGGATCGCTGCCACACGGCTCAACGCCCGGCTGTTGATCGCCGCGCTCGATATCAAAACAAACCCGACGCCGGCGGAGGATTACGCCGACGCCGGCGAGGCACTCAACCGCGGCGACGTGGCGATCATGGGTGGGGTGATGGCCGGCCAGACCACCGACGCCGTCGCCGCCGCCCTCGCCGAGTACGTCGACGCCGACCTGTTAGCGTATGCGACCAGCACCGATGGCGTTTACGACGCCGACCCCAACGAGGATCCCGAGGCGATCCGATACACGACGATGTCGCCGGCGGAACTCGTCGAGTTGGTCGTCCCGATGAGCCGCGATGCGGGATCGTCAGCACCGGTCGATCTGCTGGCCGCAAAGCTGATCGAACGCGCCGGGATGCGGGCGATCGTCTTCGATGGCACCGATCCGAGCAATATCACCGACGCGATCCTCAACGGGAGCCACACCGGCACCGACATCATCCCCAAGGGAAGCGACGAGCCCGAGGAGTGGATCACGACAGAATGAGCGCGGACGAGCCGGGCAATGGGAACGCCGACGACCCGACGCCTGCGAGCGCCCACGACACTGCCACCGACGATCACCACGATTTCTGGGCTGAGGGTGTCGCCGACGAGATTGAACAGCGAAACCCCGATGACCCGATCGTTATCAAGGGCGGCGTCTCACCCTCTGGCGTCGCCCACCTCGGCAACGTCAACGAGATCATGCGCGGGTATTTCGTCGCCGAAGCCCTCCGCGATCGCGGCCACGAAGTCCGGCAGGTCTTCACCAGCGACGACCGCGACCCGCTCCGCAAACTCCCACGCAAACTGGCCGATCCCGACGGACAGATCGTCGGGCTCGGCGAGGTCGACGCCGGCGCGCTCGGGCGCAACCTCGGCAAGCCCTATACTGACATCCCTGATCCCTTCGGCGAACGCGACTCCTACGCCGCCCACTTCGCCGCGCTGCTGGAAGCCGACGCCGAGCGACTCGGGGTCGACATCGAGATGTACTCAAACACCGCGCTGTACGCGGACGGCACCTTCGATCCGGTCGTCGAGCGCGTCCTCGATCGCGTCGACACCGCCCGCGAGGTGCTCAGCGAGTACCAAGCGAAAGCCGACGACGACTACGTCCCGTTCAACCCGATCTGCGAGGAGTGCGGCAAGCTGACTGAGACAGTGACCGACATCGATCTCGACGCCAAAACGGTCGACTACGTCTGTACGGACATGGAGGTCGGCGACGAGACGATCGAGGGCTGCGGCCATGAGGGCACCGCCACCTTCCGGGAGGGCAAACTCCCCTGGCGGTTCGAGTGGCCCGGCCAGTGGCAAGTGCTCGATGTCGACTTCGAGCCCTTCGGCAAGGATCACGCCGAGGGCTCGTGGCCCTCGGGCGTCGACATCGCCGAAAACGTCCTCGGGATCGAGCCCCCGGTGCCGATGGTCTACGAGTGGTTCACGCTCAACGGTGAAGCCCTCTCCTCCTCGGCGGGCAACATCGTCACCGTCCCCGAACTGCTCGACCTGCTGGAACCCGAAATCATCCGGTATTTCTTCGCGCTGCACCCGAAGAAGGCCCGCGATCTTGATCTCTCGCGGCTCGACCAACTCGTCGACGACTTCGACCGCTTCGAGGAAGCCTACTACGAGGGTGTCGACGACGAGTCGCTGACGGCCTTCGCCGAGGCCGCCTACCCCTACGTCGTCGACGACGTTGCCGACGAGCGACCGATCCGACTCCCTTACACCTTTGCGGCTGTCCTCGGCATGGTCGACGATCCCGCCCTCCGCGAGAAGCTGGCCCGCGACGAGGGCCACATCCCCGACGATGCCGACGAGGCGACCGTCGAGGCCGCCCTCGCACGCGTCGAGCAGGCCCGCACCTGGGCCGAGCGCATGGACAACGCCTACAACTACCGCTTGCAGGCCGACCTCCCCGACACCGAGTTCGACGCCGCGACGACCGACGCCCTCGATTCGCTGGCCGATGTCGTCGCCGGCGGCCACGACGGCGAGACGATCCAGTCCGAAATCTACGACACCGCCCGCGAGCACGACATCGAGCCGGGCGACCTCTTCGAAGCCGGCTACCGGCTGTTTTTCGACGAGACGCAGGGGCCACGCCTCGGCGAGTTCCTCGGCGATCTCGAACAGGAGTTCGTCGTCGGGCGGCTCCGCCGCGAGCGATAGTCCTCGCTTGGGAGGCCGGGGGGTGCTGTTCAGAGTAGCGCGATTGGGTCGTGCACAGCCCGAAAGCAGCAGTCGGTGGGACTGAAAGGGGCGAGTCGCTCCGGGAAGACAGCCGACGCAAGCACCGCAGCGAACGCAGTGAGCGAGGAGCGCAGCGAGGCCTTCGACCGGAGCGACTCGGGGCTTTCGAGGTGTTCCCAGTTCTTCCAGCTGTCCTGAACACGACTATCTCGGCCGACCGGCCGTTTTAGTACGCCGCCACCCCAACAGCGACCGATGAGCGAGGATCGCCCGCTGACCGATTTCGCCGACGCGTCAGCGGACGTTGCCGACGAGCAAGAAGCCGACGCCAGCGACGAGACAGCCACTGCTGACGCTTCCGTTGTCGATCACGACCCCGAGCCGGCAACCGCCACCTACCGCTGGCAACCTGACGGTGCGGCCTGTGGAGACTGCGGCGCGACGACCGAGCGGCAGTGGCTCGATGACGGCGCGTTCGTCTGCCCGGACTGCAAATCGTGGTAGCTAATCGAACCGCGTCGATTCACGGTCGAAGCCGGCCGCAAGCGTCGCCTCGTCGATCCGACAGACCGTCGGCCGACCGTGCGGGCAGGCAAACGGCTGCTCGCACTCGCCGAGCCGCGCCAGCAGCTCCTCGGCGTCGTCAGTCGACAGCGCGTCGCCGGCTTTCAGCGACGGCTGACAGGCCAACTCGGCCAGCAGCGCGTCCCGCGGATCGGCCGGCGTCTCCTCGGCGGCTATCGAATCGAGTGTCGCCCGCAACGCAGCAGGATCTGCCGTGCGACCGAACGGAGCCGGCACCGCCGAGAGCCGCAGCGTGCCGCCGCCGAACGTCTCGACCGCAAACCCGAGCGAATCGAGCAGGTCAGCGTGGGCCGCCGCGAGTGACGCCGCCGCTGGCGACACCGAGACCGACGCCGGCGGCTCAAGCGTCGCGGTCGGCACCGCGTCGTCGCCGACAGCAGCCTGCAACCGCTCGTAGTTGACTCGCTCGTGGGCGGCGTGCTGATCGACCACGAGCAACTGGTCGCCGTCCTCACAGAGCAGATAGAGCTCCCGAAAACCCCCGATGACGCGCAGGTCGGCAAACGGATCAGTGCGGTCGACGCTGTCGAGTTCGGTCGTGAGATCGGTCGCCGCGGCCTCGGTTCGGCGTGCGTCGGCAGTCGAGAGCGCGTCGCCGACGGCCGCTTCGACGGCGGCTTCGATTGTTTCCCGATACCGCAGGCCGACCTCCTGTTTCGCCGGGTGGACGTTCGGATCGACGGCACCGCTCGGCGGCTGGATGTCCACGGCCGCGACGGGGTAGTCGTCGCCTGCGAGCAGCGAGTCGTAGCCATCGATCACGGCTCGTCGGAGGCCGCTGTCCTCGACCGGCCGCCCATCGACGGCGACGCGGACGTGCTCGCGGCTCGCCCGCGTGACCGAGGGGTAGGCGAGAACCCCGCGGAGTTCGAGCGAGCCAGTTCCGGCCCCGGTGTCGATATCTGTCGCGTGTTCGACCACGGTCGCCTGCCGGGCGAGATCCGCGTCGTACACGCCGAGCAGTGCGTCCCGTGGGCCGTTGCCGGTCGTCGTGAACGTCGTCGTCCCGTCGTGGCGCAGCGAGAACCGCACCTCGGGCCTGGCGAGCGCGTAGGCCGCGACGCGGTCGCTGATCCGGCCGAACTCGGCGGCCGGGCCAGCGAGCGACTCGCGGCGGGCCGGGCGGTCGGCGAAGAGGTCGCTGACGGTGACAGTGGTGCCTTGCCCGCGGGCGGCGTCGCTGACCGTCACCTCGCCGTCGTCAACGCGGAGTTCTGTGCCGACGGCGTCGCCGTCGTTGGTCACGAGTTCGACCGTCGCGCAGTCACAGATCGCGGCCAGGGCCTCGCCGCGAAAGCCGAGCGTCGAGACCGCCGTCAGCGCGTCGCTCGCGTCGGCGGCGAGCTTGCTCGTCGTGTGTCGCTGGACGGCGAGTTCGGCGTCCTCGCGGGCGAGCCCGTGGCCGTCGTCCTCGACGCGAATCCGGTCGGTTCCGTCGCCGTCGACGGCGATATCGATCCGGCTCGCACCGGCGTCGAGGGCGTTGTCGATGAGTTCGCTCACGACGCGGGCCGGTCGGCTGATGACCTCGCCGGCCGCGATCTCGGCGACGGTCGCGTCGTCCAGCCGGGTGAGTTGGGGCGGCATACTGGTTTGGCGAAGGTGTGCAGCGCGACCGGTTTAGCCGCTTCGACCGCTGTGTAGCCGGAAACGAAACGACCATCTCAGCCGTCGGAACGTGTGCCACCGAATCCTCATCCGGAAGCGGCGGCCGGAAATCGAGCCGAAACCGTTGTCGCCACCCAGCCGCCAATGCGACCGGACACCCAGCCGAACACGGGTGCGAGACAGAGAATCACGACACTACCCACAAGCAGAAACCCGATCCTGAACGAACCGACGCTTCCTGTCCCAGCCGTGATGGCGGGTCTGAGACCGGTCACCGCGAGTGATACGACTGCGACGATGCCGCCAAGAACGCCAGTTCGGATTCCGGTTGCAGCCGGGGAGACCGACCGTCGTACGGCAATGGCTCCAGCAGCGAACGCACCAAGGATCATGATCCCGGCACCGAGATCAGCGTCGGCAGCGGGTGCCCAGCGGAGCATCGCCGTGACTGGAAGCGAAACGAGTGTGCCCAGAAAGGCGATCCGCCATACTGGAGGGAGGAACGTGTCGGAGACCATCGAGGGAACCATTCTCATCCGGGCGTTGTTTCTGATTCAGTATAGATCTTGGCTGCGAACGATCTCGTCAGTAGCTGCAGTATCACCGCTCAAGCGTTGTCCGAAGCTCATCCAGCGTATTGAGTGCTTCAAGCGGCGTCATCGTCGCAATATCGATTTCTTGGAGTTCGGCAGCGACCGCAGCAACTGTCTCCGCGTCGAGTGTCTGGTCTGCCAGCGCGTCAGCGAGAGCGTCGTCAGCCGCCGCGCTCGCAGTCGGATCGGTCGTGGTGTCGTTGTCGGCGGCGGGCTGGCCGGCAGCGTCGTCAGCAGTGTCAGCAGCAGCGTCGCTGTCGCTGGCATCGCCAGTCGTCGATGCGACGACCTCTCGGGCGCGGTCGACAACGGGTGTCGGTACCCCGGCCATCCGAGCGACCTCAATCCCGTAGGACGCCGAGGACGCGCCGGGCGCGACACGATGGAGAAAAGTCACGTCGTCGCCTTCCCGTGTCGCCGCGAAGTGGAGGTTGTGGACGCCCGCGCGCTCGTCGGCGAGGTCGGTTAGGCCGTGGTAGTGGGTCGCAAACAGCGTCAGGGCGTCGAGTTCGTCGTGGATGAACTCGGTGGTCGCTTGCGCGATAGCGAGGCCGTCGGCCGTGCTCGTCCCGCGACCGACCTCGTCGAGCAAGACGAGCGAACGGTCGGTCGCGTCGTGGAGAATTTCGGTGAGTTCGCTCATCTCGCGCATGAACGTCGACTGCCCGCCGGCGATGTCGTCGCTCGCGCCGACGCGTGTGAAGATCCGGTCGAGCACCGGGAGGGTAGCGGCCTCAGCAGGAACAAAACTCCCCGTCTGGGCGAGCAGGCAGCACAGCGCGACCTGTCGCATGTAGGTGGATTTCCCGCTCATGTTCGGGCCGGTGATGATGGCAACGCCGCCAGCGTCGAGGTCGGTGTCGTTGGGGACGAACTCCTGTTGGGTCGTCTCGACGACCGGGTGGCGGCCGCCGTGGATCTCGATACTGGGTTCGGCGGCGGCGGCCTGGAGATCCGGCCGGACGTAGTCGTTCTTGGTGGCGGCAATCGCCAGCGAGCATAGTGCGTCGAGTTCGGCGATTACGCTTGCCAACGTCTGAATCCGGTCGGTTTCGGCGGCGACAGTCGCCCGTACGTCACAGAACAACTCGTATTCGAGGCTGTCGGCGCGGTCGGCCGCGCCGAAGATCTCGTCTTCGCGCTCCTTGAGTTCGGGCGTATAGAACCGCTCGGCGTTTTTGAGCGTCTGGCGGCGGGTGTAATCGTCGGGCACCTGATCGAGGTTCGGGTTCGTCACCTCGATGTAGTAACCGTGAACTTGGTTGTGCCCGACCGACAGCGAGTCGATGCCCGTTCGCTCGCGTTCAGCGGCTTCGAGGTCGGCGACCCACTCGCGGCCGTCCTGTTCGGTCGTTCGCAACGTGTCGAGTTCGTTGTCGAAGGACTGTTTGATGACGCCGCCCTCGGTGAGTTCCATCGGTGGATCGGTCGTGATCGCCTCGTCGATCAGCGTCGCCACGTCCCGCAACTCGTCGAGGCGTGCGTGGTGATCGCTGAGCGCAGGAATGTCGGCGATGAGTTCCTTCAGCTCGGGCACGATCGACAGCGTCGCGTACAACGCGCGGAGGTCGCGGGCGTTGGCACGTTCCTGCGAGATACGGCCGGCCAGACGTTCGAGATCGTAGGCCTCGCCGAGTCGGTCGTGGAGGTCGCTGCGGGCGATGCCGTCGCCGACGAGCGCGTCGACGGCGTCGAGTCGGGCTTCGATTTCCGCGCGGTCGACCAGCGGCCGGCGAAGCCAGCGGTCGAGACACCGCCGGCCGAGCGCGCTCGCGGTCTCGTCGAGTACGCCGAAAACGGTCGCGCGCGAGCCAGCCCCGCGGTTGTCGAACAGTTCGAGGCTGCGGATCGCGGCGGCGTCGAGCCGGAGTTGGTCGCGGTGGTCGTGCCGCCGGATGCGGGATACGTATTCGAGCGGGCCGTCGTCGCCTTGGGTGTACTCGGCGTACGCAAGTACCGCGCCGCAGGCCCGCGCTTCGGCGTCGTTGTCGATCCGACGATCCGGATCGGCGACGTACTCGCTCAGGCGGTCGCGGGCGACCTCTCGCTCGAACAGCTCGGCGTCGATTTCGGTTTCCATCCAGTTGCCGTCGGGGTCGACCGTCGGCGCGTCGCCAGCGACGAGCAGTTCGTTCGGCTGAATTCGGTCGAGTTCCTCGCGTACGTTGCCGCGGGTCGGGACGGTCGTAACAAAACACTCGCCGGTCGAGGCGTCGACCGCGGCGATACCGTAGCCGTCCCGCTCGCCGTCGTCAGTCTCGCGTTCGACGACGCTGGCGACGTAGGTCGTCGAGCCCGCCGCCAGCAGCTCGTCTTCGACGACCGTGCCAGGCGTGATGACGCGTGTCACAGCGCGGTCGACCAGCCCACTCGCCTGTTCGGCGTCCTCGACCTGATCGGCGAGAGCAACGCGGTAGTCCGCGTCGACGAGGCGTTCGAGATAGGAGGCTGCGTTGTCGATGGGGATGCCCGCCATCGGGTACTCGCCGGTCGAATCCTCGCGTTGGGTCAGCGTCACTTCACAGACGCGGGCGACTTCCTCGGCGGCCTCACAGAAGGCTTCGTAGAAGTCCCCGACCTGAAATAAGACGAGCGCGTCAGGGTGTTGCTCACAGAGCTCGACGTACTGGGAAAGCATCGGCGTCACGTCGTCCTTGCAGTCGGCCATCGCGGGCGGCAGTCCCGTCACCGGGGTCATAGCCGAGAGACCGGCCGCAAGCGGTATAATCGCTCGGATGTCGACGCAGTTGTGGGGTAGTCTCAGCCGTTCTGGCCGTTTCGGACAGCTGTGGCTCCCAACACGCGCCCTGAGACCGGTTGTAAATCCCGACACTGTTTAATATGACCATCCTGTAGTCGGCAGTGTAATGTCGGAAGTCTGCTCGACGTGCGGATTGCCTGATGAACTCTGCGTCTGCGAGGACGTTGCCAAAGAGTCTCAACAGATCAACATCCGCATCGACGAGCGCCGCTACGGGAAGGAGGTAACGGTCATCGAAGGATTCGACCCCGGTGACGTGGATATGAGCAGCCTCTCGTCGGATCTCAAATCCAAGTTCGCCTGCGGTGGCACCATCGAGGACGACGCCATCGAACTTCAGGGCAACCACCAGGGTCGCGTGGAGGATTTCCTCCGCGATAAAGGGTTTACTGTTGCGTGAGCTAGCGATCTAACCGCCTCCCGTTCCGACGCCTGTTTGTTCCCTCACAGCGGCCGGGCCGGCGTTGGGAATCGTTATTGGACTCCGGGGCGTTGTGACAGCTATGTCGTCGTGGCGGGCCGCGGCTGTGGCGATGATCATGGTTGTGAGTCTTCTCACCGTCCCGATCGCAGCCGGGTCAGCAGCCCCGGCCACGCCAGCGACGCCGGTCGGAGCCGCAACACCACCGGCGACCACAGCAGGTGTCGACGACACCGCAATATCAACCACAGCAGGTGTCGACGATACGCCGACACCGACACCGCTGTCGACACACAACGAGTTGCGGCTGACGACAACGCTGAATCGAACACCCGAACGGGTCGGTGAGATCACCGCCACCGTCACCGCAGAGATCCCCTCACAGTTCAGAGAGCTCACCCTCCAACTGCCGGCAGAAGCGCGGCTCGTTTCGACCAGCGGCTTCACACAAACCGCCGACGGCAACGTCGAGTGGGACAGCAACAGCAACCCCGCAACGCTCACCTACCGCATCGACGCGGCCGTCCGCAGCGCGGCCGACCAGCCCGGCGCGGAGGGCACCTACCGGTTTGTCGACACCGCCAACTGGTCGCTCGTCCGGATCCCATCGGTCGGCGACATCAGCGGCCGGATCGTCGGCGACGACCCTGAGATCATCCGGGAAACCGAGATCGATGGCCCGGGTGTCGCCGGCGACCAAATCGCCTACCTCGGCCCCTACGACCGGCGGACGCAAACGGCCCACGGCCAGACGTTCCACCTCGTGGTTCCAGAGGCAGCCAACCTCGAAGCTGAGCCAAGCGAGATCTTCGGGTCGGTGACCGCCGCATCCGATCGACTTCGGATCGGCGACCGCGACGACGAGGTACTGATGATCGCCGCGCCGACCGGCGAGATCGAGTGGGCCGTTCGTGGGATCCAGACCGGCGACAGCGACTTCTGGGTGCGAGCAGACGAATCCGTCGACACACCGGCAAACAACTGGGTACACGAGTACGTCCACACCCGCCAAGAGTACACCACAGCCGAGGACGCTCGCTGGGTCACCGAGGCGACAGCGACCTACTACGCCGCGCTGCTGACCCTGGAGGGCGACCGCATCGAATTCGATCGCTTCCAGCGGTTTCTCGCACAGGGCGAAGACGACCCCCAGGCGTCGGCGGTGATGACCGATCCCGACAGCTGGGAGAACTTCGCTAACTACCGGAAGGGCGCGCTCGTCGCCGGCGATCTCGATCGCCGGATCCGCCTGGCAACCGACGGCGAAGCAAGCCTCGACACCCTCATGCGGGCGATAAACAGCCACGAGGGTGAGCTCACCGCAGCCGATATCGCGGGCTACATCGAGGCCATCGCCGACGAGGCGGTTGCCGAGGAGACCACGGCGGCCACGACCGCGACAGCCGTCGATCCGATGTGGAGCCGCGACAGCCACACGGCCGCCTTCGGGGCCGAACCCGCGCGCTTTGCGTTCCGGTTTGCCGACGACACACCGATCAGTGTCGATGGGACGAGCCGCCCGCTCCCGGAATCGGGTGAGAACCTCACCGTCGGCGTCAACGAGACGGTCTCGGTGGCTGTCACCGTCGAGAACGTCGGCGGTACCGTCGGCGACTACGAGCTGCCGTTCCGGATTGGCGACGACACAACGACGCGAACCGGCCGGCTGGCACCGGGTGAGACGACAACCCACCGCTTCGCCCAGCGGTTCACCGAGCCCGGCAGCTACCGGATCGCTGTCGGCGGCGAGGAGCTCTCGATCACGGTCACGGAGAACACCACAACAGACGCACCGATCGACATCCCCACCGAGATCGAGGTGCCCGGCTTCGGGATCGGTGGTGCGGTGATCGCGGTCATGCTAGTCGGCCTGCGGTATAGCCGTCGATCGTAGCCGGCGGCGACACCGGCCGGAGGATTATTCAGCAGCCCGGCCGTTCGACCGACATGACCGTCGCTCGGCTCGTGGTCGGACTCCTGGTTGTCGGCTGTTGTCTTGCGGCCGCCCCCGCAGTCGGAGTCGGCGAGGAGCCAGCGACACCGACGACCCAGTCTGTCGCGTCGGCGAGCCAGCCCATCGCGTCGGCGAGCCAGCCCATCGCGTCGACGACCATGGCCACCAACTCGGCGTTGCAGTCCGCCGAAAGCGATGAGATCACGGTGACGACGACGCTGGATCGAACCCCCGAGACAAGCGGCGAGATCGGTGTCACGGTCGCGGTGTCGATCCCCGAGCGAGTCACCCAACTCACCGCCGAGGTGCCGGATCGGGCCCGCGATGCCGAGACAGCTGGCTTCAGCCACGCCAGCGGGGACAGCTACACCTGGGACGGCACGACCGCCACGCCCACCATCACCTACCGAGTCGATCCCAACCGGCTCTCCGACCGTGAGGGGCCGCTGTCGGTCGACGGTCAGTATCTGTTTGCCGACACCGACGACTGGGCGCTCGTCCGGATCCCCCAAACCGGGATCACCGGCCGATACACCGGCGGCAGCACGCTTGGGCTCGATCGGGAGACCACCATCAACGGGCCGGGCGTCGCCGGCGACCGGATGGCGTTTCTGGGCCCGACTGACGTGCGCACCCGCCGCGCCCACGGCCAGACGTTTCGGCTCGTGATCCCCGAGGCGGCCGATCTCGAAAGCGAGCCGGGAGAGATTCTCGATTCCGTTGCCAACGCAGCCGGCCGGCTACAGGTCGGCGACCGCGACGACGAGGTGTTGATGATCGCCGCGCCGACCGGCGAGGTCAGGTGGACGGTTCGGGGGTTGCAGATCGGCGCGGCGGATTTCTGGGTGCGCGACAGCGAGGGGCTCGACACCGCCTCGAACGTCTGGGTACACGAGTACGTCCACACCCGACAGGACTACACCGCCGCGCCGAGCGCGGAGTGGATCACCGAGGGGAGTGCCAGCTACTACGCCGCGTTGTTGCCGCTGGAAACCGGCCGGATCGACTTCGAGGCGTTCCGCCGGCAGCTGGCAACGGGCGCGTCCGCAACCCAGCGGCGGGTGGTGCTCAGCGATCCGGATCGGTGGGACGATTTCGCCAACTACCGCAAAGGCTCACTCGTCGCCGGTGACCTCGACCGGCGGATTCGTGTGGCGACCGACCGCGAGGCGACCTTCGATCAGGTACTCCGGGAACTGAACACCGCCGCCGAGCCGATCGACAACCGCGCCGTCCGCCGGGCGGTCAGCAACGCAGCCGACCACGATGTGGCCGCCGTCGCAGACCGCTATGCGACAACGACCGCCGGGCCAACGATGTGGAACAGCACCGCTCACGACGCCGCCTTCAGTGGATCGCCGGCACAGTTTCGCTACCGGCTGGCCGACGATGATCCCGTGACCGTCGAAGGGCCGACGCGAAATACCGCGCTCAGCGGTCGGGGGCTCGCGGTAACGACCGGTGAGACACTCCGGGTTCGACTGACAGTCGAAAACGTCGGCGGGACGGCCGGCGACTACGAGCTTCCGTTCCGCGTCAACGAGACCGAAACGGTGGCACGCGGGCGATTGGGGCCCGGCGAGCGGGCGACCCACACTTTCGAGCAGACGTTCACCGAACCGGGAACGTATCAGCTCACCGCCGGCGTCGACGCCTTTACCGTCAGAGTTACCACGGCCGACAGCGCGGGCGGCGGAGCGATCAACAGCACGCCGCCACCGGTGTTTGACGATGACGGCATCGAAGGTACCGCCGGCAACGGGACAAGCACCGAGGGCGACGATGAAGACAACGCCACCGGTGAGGACACCGGAAGCGAGACTGGGACAGCGGATGGTGCTACAACCGACGACAACGCGCCGGGGTTCGGCGTTGGGGTGGCCGTGGCCGCGCTCGCGCTGTCGCTCGTGGCGTTCAGCCGCCCGCGGGATTAGAACGGTGCCTCGGGGCCCTCATCGGCGGGCTGCGTTGTCGACGCCAGCGGCCCATCCCAGGCGGTGAGCCCGCCTTCCATACTCTCAACCTGGCAGTCGGCGGTGCCCTCGTAGGAGCCGATCAGCCGGGCGGCCTGAACGCTTGCCTGGCCGTGGGGACAGACAGTGACGATCCGGTCGGCGTCGGTCAGCTCGGCGACGCGATCCGGGAGCTCCTCGAAGGGGATGTTCTCGCTGTCGGGGATATGTTCGCGCTCAAAGGCAGCTGGGTTGCGGATGTCGACGATGCGAGGCGACTCATCGCTCTCGTGGAGTTCGGCCACCGTCGACGGGGTGATCTCGCCGTCCATACCGCGTGGGTGCCGAGCCGCGGGGATAAGTCTCTCGGCAGGCGACAGATACCAATACAACGATCAGCGATACACCGCCGCCGACAATTAGGGCAGCGGTAGCTCGCGGTTGTCCTTGTAGTAGAAGACGATCCCGAAGACGATCGTCATCAGGAAGTACACCAGCGCGAATATCACACCCATCAGCACGCCCATCAGCGGGCCGGTGTTCCACACCAACAGCGCGTACAGCGTCAGCGGAAAGATCAGCGTTGTCGAGATGAGTACCAGCGCTATCGACGGCGAGATGCTCACATCGCGGAGAGCGATCAACACGCGTCTGGTGCGACCCGTGGCGAGAAACCGGATGACGCGCTCCTGCACCATACCGGTAGCAACGACCCGAGATGCTAAATACTCACTGGCTGAGCGAGAGGATCGTATTCAGATAAGCCGGAGAAACTGGAACCATGTTGAAAGCCCCGACGCGCTGGCGTCGGGGGGCTCGCTGCGCGCTTCGGGCCTCCGGCCCTGCAGTGCTTGCGTCGCCCGCCTTCCGCCAGCGCGTCGCCCCTTTCAGTCCCGCCCGACTGCAGCTGCCTGACCGGCCGACACGGGTGGGATTGAAAGGGGCCGGCGTCTCGCCGAACCCGGACGACGCAAGCACCACAGCGAACGGAGTGAGCGAGGAGCGCAGCGAGTCTCGGGAGTCGAGACGCCGGGGGCTTTCGAGGTGTTCTCAATTCAATCGCGCTAATCTGAATAGTATCAGCGAGAGTGCAGCCACCACTCACAGCGGGGCGAGGCTTTTGCTACCAGCAGCCAACGATCAGCCATGGAGGATCCGTTTGTCGTCGTCGGTGCTGACGCCGCGGGCCTGAGTGCCGCCAGTAAATGTCGCCGCGTCGACCCCGATCGGGAGGTCATCGTCTTCGAGAAGGGCCGGTGGATCTCGTATGCCTACTGCGGGATGCCCTACTTCATCGAGGGCCGCATCGAGCAACTGAGCGATCTCCTCTCGTTGTCGCCGGCTGAGGCCGACGAGCGCGGGATCGACCTTCGGCGCGGGCATGAGGTCACCGCTGTCGACCCCGAGGCCAGCACGGTCACCGTCGAAACCGACGACGGAACGATCGAACAGCCCTACAGCGATCTCCTCGTTGCCACCGGCGGCCGGGCGACGACCGGCCCCTTCGATGTCCGCGATCTCAACGGCGCGTTCACACTACACAACATGGATGCCGCCGCGGCGATCGATGCCTACATCGCCACCCCCGAGCAGTACGATGACGACCGGATCGCCGACACACCGGCCGACCGCGAGCGGGTCACCCACAACGCGGAACAGCCGGCTCCCGAGACCGCGGCGATCGTCGGCGGCGGCTACGTCGGCGTCGAGATGGCCGAGGCCCTGCGCGGTCGCGGGCTCGATGTCCATCTCTTCCAGCGATCGGGCCACGTTCTCCCGCCGTTCGGCCAAGCTGTCGCCGACCGCGTCGAAACCGAACTGGAATCCGAGGGCGTCCACGTCCACACCGACACCCCAGTCACGGAACTCGTCGGCGACGACCGAATCGAGGCGATCAGTTACGAGGGCGGCCGCCAGCCGGTCAATCTCGCTATCGTCGGCGTTGGCATCGATCCAAACACCGAGCTGGTAGCCGACACCGACATCGAGTTCGGGGTCGGCGGCGCGATCGCCACCGACGACCACGGCCGGACAAATCTGCCGAACGTGTATGCGGCCGGCGACTGTGCGACCGCACGCCACACTGTCACGGGCGAGCCAACGTGGATGCCGCTCGGGCTAACTGCCAACCGCGGCGGGCGGGCGATCGGGTCGACCGTCGCCGGCGACCCCGAGCCAGTCGGCGAGATCGCCGGGACAGCGGTCGTCAAAGCCTTCGATCTCGAATGCGCTCGGGTGGGCCTTGTCGATGCCGACGCCGCCCGGGAGGCCGGCTTTGAGCCGGTACGGAAAACGATCACCGCCGGCTCCCGCTCGGGCTACTACCCCGGCGGGGCCGAAACCGACGTGACCCTCGTTGCCGACCGCGAGAGCGGGCGGCTGCTCGGCGGCTCGATCGTCGGGGCCGACCGGGCGGCCGTCCGGATCAACACGCTGGCGACGGCACTGGAATCAGGGCTCACCGTCGCCGAAGTTGAACGCCTGGATCTCGCCTACGCGCCGCCGTTTAGCCCGGTGTGGGATCCGGTGTTGGTCGCCGCGAAGGTGCTCCGCGGCGCGATGTAGCAACTGCCAACGAGCAGGAATGAGCACTACACTTATATAATTATCGTTCATTTATTAAAGTGGAGGAAGTCCCCATGTACGAGAACATCCTGTATCCAACAGACGGTAGCGAGGCCGCGGAATCAGTGATGGATCACGTTCGGACGCTGTCGAACACCTACGGTGCGACGATCCACATCCTGTATGTGGTCACGCCCGACAGCGGCGACGCCTCACTCACGCTCGACAAAGACGAGCAGGGCAACTGGCGGACAGGCATGTTCAAGCGCAAGGGCGACCCCGTCAGCACCAGCGGGATGGCCAAAGGGAGCGTCGATGTCAACGAGGTGCTCCGGGCGGAGGGTGAAGGCTACACCCAGGCGATCGCCAACGAGCTAGAGGACGACGGCTGCAACACTGTCTGTGTCACCCGAGAAGGGAAACCAGACGAGGAGATCATCACCTATGCCGACGAGAACGACATCGACATCATCGCCATGGGTACCCATGGCCGCAGCGGTGTCGAACACGCCTTCCTCGGCAGCGTCACCGAAAAGGTCGTCCGAAAGTCAACGATACCGGTGTTGACGATCCGGCAAAACGAGTAGGCCTACAGGACTCCGTTTTCTTTTGCCAGCAACACACCTTCGAGCGTCGCATCGTTCGTTGGCTGTGCCCGCGCAACCGACAATGCGTCCTCGACCGGCACCGATTTCGGCACCAGAAACTCGTTGGAGTCGAGTGTCCGCTCGGCCGGTGTCAGCTCGGTCGCAAGCACGATCCCCCGGCGGTGCCGCAGCAGGCCGGTCGAACACCAAAACTCCTGAAGGAGTTCGGTCTCACTGGGGTCGAATCCGACCTCCTCTTGCAGTTCGCGGGCTGCCGCCTCGGTAAACGATTCGTCGGGCTCGACGATCCCGGCCGGGAGCTCATACTGGGTTTCCCGGATCGTCGGCCGGTACTGCTCGACGAACAGTAGCTCGCCGTCGGTGACCGCAACGATCACCGCCGCCGGCGGCAACTCGGCCCAGTAGTATCGCTTTTCGGAGCCATCCGGCTGTTCGACCAGATCGTAGCCGCCGGTAAACCAGTCGGTGTCGTACTCGGCGACCGATTCGATGACCGGCCACTCGGGATCGCTCAGAGCTGCGAGATCGTGGCGGCCGTCGTCACTCACCCTTGCTCACCACCGGCATCGTCGCTGCCGACAGCAACGCTGTAGCGATCACCATCGTAGCTGACGAGAACACGATCGCCACCGTCGCGGACGGCGTCGCCGTTGAGCCGCTGGAGGGCATCGAACTCGTCGAACGGCGAGTGGGCAAACCACGTCTTGTAGCCGCCGAGGGCGCGCTGGTAGCCCTCGGAGCGGCCGTCGTCGGCGGTCAACGCGGTCGTGAGATACGGGAACCGCCGCTCGCTGATCTCGGTGGCGTTGACCGCGGCCCCAGCCTCGTCGGTCGGCGTCGCTTCGAGATAGTAGGCCTCGCCGCTGCCGAGATAGCTCGGGACGGCTCCGACCGCCAGCAGCGCGACAACGACAAACCCCGTCAGCAACAGCGCGTTCCGCATGATCCGGCGCATACCCACTGTAGGCGACCATCGGGGATACGGATTTCGGGACGACGCGCTGCTCGGGATCGAACCACGCCGGCTGACGGCGACCGGTTTTTGTCCGCCGAGAGCCAACGCCACCCATGGAGTTTCGCTTCGAGTTGGCACTGGCCGCCCATCTCGAAGCGACGACCGACTGGCTGATCGCCCGCCAGCTCGGCGGCGCGGTCGCCAACCCTGGGAGCCGGATCATGGATCTCTGTTGTGTCCGGCCGGGAGCGGAGTTCGAGGAGCGAACGGCGATCACCAGCCACACGATCCCGCCGCTGGCGATCGAAAGCGACGTTGGGGCTGGCGCGGCCACCGACTGGCGAACCGCCGTCGACTGCAGCACCGAGCACGCCAGAAGCGTCGTCGACCGCGCCGTCGACTGCGGGTTTTTCGAGGTCGAGCGACGCAACGGCCGGCGGTACGTTCGCCAGACGACGCGGTATCCCGACTGGATCGGCTCGCTTGTCGGGATCGAAAACAAGCCAGATCTCGACCGGCCGGGGGATCTCGACCGCCAGCTCCGCGTCGATATCGCGCTGGGCCTCTTTGATGAGGTGATCCTCGCCACCGAGAGCTACGTGACGCGAGCACATCTCAATCGCCTGCCCGAGCCGGTCGGTGTCTGGCGGTTCGATCCCGACAGCGACGAGATGAAGATCGTCCGCGAGCCGACGCCGCTGTCGACCGACGAACCCGGGATCGAGCCGACAAACGCCGAACCGCTCCGGACGGATATCGCCGTCGTCGACGCCGAGGCGAAGGCGCGCAAGCGACGCCGGATCGCCGAACGCGCCTACGGGAAAGGGTGGCGCAGCTACGACCTGCCGGCCTGCGAGCACGCCGAGGTGACCGACGATGGCCGGCCGTACTGTGGGTTTTACGACCGCGTTGTCGACCCCGCGACCGACTGCGGTGAGTCATGTTCGGGCTACGAGCCAAGCGAGCCACCCGAGATCGATCTCGAACAGCTCCGCGCGGAGCGAAGCCCGTGGGTCGCCGATCCCGACGGGATCACCAGATCACAGAGCGGGCTAGGTCGGTTCCAATAAGCTGTTGCTGCTCGTCAGTTGCCAGCTCACTCGGCGAAGTAGCTCGTGAAAAACCCCGAGAGGAACGCCGAGATCGCCACCGAGAGCGTCACGTCGGTGAGCGTGTAGCTATCGTCGTCGCCGGCGAGGGCGACGGTGATGACGACGCTGATGACGAGCGAGACGATCCCGTTGAGGAAATCCTTGCAGAGAGCCATAACTTATCTGTTGACTGCGAGCAGTATAGGTGTTCCGCGCCTGAGAAGTCGATCATGAGAAGCGGCCTAGCGTCGCTTCCAGAACAGCTTCCAGCGTGGACGTACTGGAACGCGTATGCCAACTTCACTTGACGGACAGACAGCGATCATCACCGGTGCAAGCAGCGGGATCGGCGCGGCGACCTGCCGCGCGCTCGCCGCCGAGGGCGCGGCCGTCGTCCTCGCCGCCCGCAGCGAGGATCGGCTGCGCAAACTAGCCGACGAGATCGAGGCCGACCACGCGGTCGACACACTGGTCGTGCCGACCGATATCCGGGAGGAATCGGCCGTCGACGACCTGATCGAGGCGACGATCGCCGAATTCGGCGGGTTCGATATTCTTGTCAACAACGCGGGTCTGGCCCGCGGCAGCGATGTCGAGACGATGTCGACCGACGAATATGAGACGATGCAGGAGACCAACATCGACGGGATGCTTTACGCGACGCGGGCGGCGATCCCCCATGTCCGCGAACGGGAGGGGCATCTCATCTTCCTTGGGAGCTTCGCCGGCCAGTATCCCCGCTCGTACAACGCGGTGTATGCGGCCTCGAAGTGGTGGACGCGCGGCTTCGCCAAGAGCGTCGCCGCCCAGGTCGGCGACGACGGCGTCGGTGTGACGGTCGTCAACCCCGGCGCGGTTCGCACCGATTTCGAAGCCACCGACGGCCGCACGTTCGAGGAAGTCTTCGAGGAGGGTGAGGCCAGCGAACCCGACGAGGTCGCCGACGCAATCGCCTTCGCCGCGACCCGGGAGGGCTCAAGCGTCAGCGAGATCGATATCAACAACCGGGGTAAGTTCGCCGACGATTTTTGAGCTACGCAAGGTACCTGGTCGTACGGGCACACCGGCCGACAATGCCAAAGAGAACGACAAGCTGTGTTGATCGGCACCGGAGACGCAACCACCCGCAGCGATGACCTGCGATCAGTCCGTCGTCGACGCTGATTCCGCCGGGGTGGTATCGAGGCGGATCACGCCGGTTTCATCGAGCCGATACCCCTCGCCGTCGACCGCCAGCGGCTCCTCGAACGCTTCGTCGGCCGGATAGTAGTGGGCTGTATGCACCAGCCGCGTCACGTCGGCGTTGAGATCGTCGGCCAGTGCCAACGCCCCCTCACGGGTCATATGTTTCGTCCCGAAGCTGCGGGGGACACCGTCGGCGTCGTGGTGGCTCCCGCCGAGCGGATGGCGATCACAGAGCGCGGCTGGCACGATGGCGTCGGCGAGAAACAGATCCGGATCGCGGAGTCGTTCACGGGAGGACTCGGGCACGTCGTAGCTGGTATCGCCCGACAACGAGAGTTTCGCGCCCGTCTCGGGGTCGACAACGACGAGCCCATAGCAGATCAGCGGCGGGTGGTCGACCCGGACGAGCGTGAGTTCAAGCCCACAGACCTCGATCGGCTCCAGCGGCGTCACGTCATGGACTGATACCCGATCAAGGTAGTCGTACTTGCGGCGAACCGTCTCGGCGACTGATTCGCCGGTTTCGGGGTCGACCTCGTTGGCGGCGTAGACGGGCAGCGAGTCGAAGATCCGGTAGGCGTTGCCGAGGCCGTCGAGATGGTCGAAATGGATGTGGGTGACGACCGCGGCGTCGGGGAGTGGCACGTCCTGTGTGAGAAACTGGTGCCGGAAATCCGGGCTGAGATCGATCAGGATCGACTCCTCGGCCCGTTCGTTTTCGATATGCACTGAAAACCGGCTGCGTTCGACGCCGCGCTCGCGGGCGCGGTCGCAGGTCGCACAGTCACAGCCGACCGTCGGGGTTCCCGTCGTGTCGCCGGTGCCAAGGAGGGTGACGCGCATGCTCATCGGAGCGTCCTACTGTGGCGGGGTTTCGGCGTCGTCGGTGTCGGCCGACCCGTCGTCCGCGCTGTGATCGTGGTCATGATCGTCGTGGTCGTGATCGTCCGCGCTGCCGGTGAGGGCCGCGCCGTCGCCGTCGATCATATCCATGTTCTTGAGATTGTCTCGCTCCTCGAAGTCCTCGACGGCGGCGATCAAGTCTTCTTGGGTAAGCTCGGTTCGCTCCTCGGTGAGTGCTTCCAGAACGGCCTCACGGAGCACCATCCGGAGGTCGCTGCCGGTCAGCCCCTCGGTGTGTTCGGCGATCACCTGCGGGTCGAAGCCGTCGATCTCCATCGGTTGGGTGATGACCTCAAGAATGTCCGACCGCATGCCACGATCGGGTTTCGGGAAGTTGACGATCTCATCGAAGCGTCGCCATGCGGCGGCGTCCAGCTGGTCGGGGTGGTTGGTCGCACCGATCAGGAGTACGTCGTCGCGGATCAGCGAGATGTCGTCGATCGATTTGAGGAGGGTGTTGACCGCCCGCTTCAGCGCGGCGTGTTCGTCGCTGCGGCGGGTTTTGGCGACCGAATCGAACTCGTCGATAAAGAGGATACACGGCGAGAGCCGCTTTGCGACCTCGAAGGTCTTTTCCACATTTTTCGCCGTCTCACCGAGATACTGGCTGGTGATCATCGAGAGCTTCACCTCGACAAATGGCAGCCCGAGCTCGTGGGCCAGCGCACGGGAGATCGTCGTTTTGCCGGTGCCTGGCGGGCCGACAAACAGTAGTTTCCCGATCTCGCGCAGCCCGATCGAGGCGAGATAATCGCGGTGTTCGATCGCCTTGACGATCTTTTGGATCTCCTCCTCTTGGTCGGTTGTGAGGACGAGATCATCGAGTGTCATCTCGATCTCCTCGGGGGCGCGCACGGAGACGAGATCCAGCATCTCGGCGTCGTCGTCCTCGTCGAAATACTGCGAGAGCAGCGCGTCGATCCACACCCGGTCGGCCTGGATCGGGCGGTTGTTTTCGCGGGCGTCATCGTAGGAGACGGTGACGCCCTCCTCGTCTTCGGCGGTGTACGCCAGCGTCGGGTTCGTCGCCAACTGCTCGTCGTCAACGCGTTCGAGATACCACTCCAGGGCCATCTCGGGTTGGGTCAGCGAGATCTCGCCGGAGAACTCCTCACGCTGGGTGAACAGGAGGTCGGAAACCGCCTCCCAGGGGTGCTCGACGCCGGTGGCCGTGCGGGCGACAGAGTCGGTCACCTTCAGCGGGCGGTTGATCTCACCCGGCGGTGCCGGCTCGTCAGCTGACGATGCGTCGGTCTCGTCGGCATCGTCGGCCGCGTCGGTATCGGACCAAAACACCTGCCGAAACCGCGGGGGAAGATCGTTCTCGTCTAACGAGCGTGTCTCGTTGTAGACGCGGGTCGTCAGGAGGAACTCGACAACGGTCAACGCCGGGTCACTCATCCCACATAGCTTCTGGCTAAGTTCGCTTAAGACCGTCGAAGCACACACCCACAGTTCGGCGACCCCCGCGACGAATGGCTCCCTGAGACAACGCAGTTTCGAAACACCGTATGTTTAAAAACAAATAGGCAGAAAAACATCGGTATCCTATTCAGAGACAGTATAAATATCTTATACAGAGCCATAGATGGGACAGATACCGACTAACAAACACACAACCCGATAAACGTCAACGATCAGTGTTTTACCGCGTCGAACCGAGAGTTTCGATACCACCAGTCGAAATGAGGGCCACCCCACCAGCCGACCGCCGACACCCGCACAGCCCCCCACCAGCCGACCGCCGACACCCGTACAAACCCCCGATAGCAGAGGGTTACCGATACCAGCAGGTAGCGACGTCATCTCGCACGACCGACGATGACGACGGAATCGATCGCCAACAAGCGGGGATCCCATGTCGCTGACCGACAACGAGAGCGCCGCAGAGACACTCCCCGCCGAGGAGACCGCGGCTCATGCCGACACCGGGCGAGCAGGGCTGATCCTCGCCGGCGGTCGCTCCGAGCGGTTTCCCACCATCGACAAGGCGTTGGCACCGCTTGACGGCAGGCCACTGCTCGGACACGTCGCCGACGCGCTGGCTCCTGTGGTCGACGAACGGGTTATCAACTGCCGGCGCGACCAGCAGGCGGCGTTTGCCGAGGCGGTCGGCGACGACCCCCGGTTTGCGATCGATCCGGTCGGCGATCGCGGCCCACTGTCCGGCCTGCGCACCGCGCTGGCGGCGACCGAGGCGACGTACGCGGCGGTGGTGCCCTGTGATATGCCATTTGTCCCCGCTGGATTCATCGAGTATCTCTTCGGCCAAGCCCGACACAACACGGGGGCGATCCCGCGTGTCGATGGGCGACAGCGGTCGCTGCCGGCGGTCGTGCACGTTCGGGCCGCCGCCGCAGCCTGCGAGGATGCCCGACGGCACGACGAGGGGCTTGCGGCGTTTGTCTCGGCACTCGACCCGGTCGTTGTCCCCGAGCGGGCGGTGACCGCACACGTCGGATCAGCGGCGTTCGCCAACATCGATACCCACGAGGATCTCGCCGCCGTCCGCGGGGAGGGTCGTCGATTCGAGGGGTAGCGACCTCAGCTGAGCCGGTCGGGAAGTTCCAGCTCCCCGAGCCAGGCGAGCAGATCCGGCGCGAATGGATAGGGCCACGCGCTGCCGAAGATGGCTTTGAACGTCGCCGCAATACTGAACACGATCGTCAGCAGGCCCGCAACACCGCCGAGAAACAGCAGGACGCCACCGATGATCAGCGAGATCGTCGCCAGCGGCTCCGGCAGCAGCGACACCGACACCGTCTGGCCGGTCTCAGTCGTCCACTCGTCAGCACCGAGGACAAACAGAATCAGCCCGATAATAGCCAGCAGAGCCACCGAGAGATGCCAGTTCAACGCGTTGCGAGCGTTCGCCCGCGTAAACTGGTGGTTGGACAGCAGATAGACAAAGACGGCGATCAGAATGCCGATCCCGAAAAACCCGGTAAACAGGGTGATCGGATGGATAAAGATCCCCATCACGGAGCGTTCGGCGAGCAGTTCCGGACCGGTGGCGGCGTCAGGCGAGGACATCGATGGCGTTGGCAGGGATACTCACAGCACCGGTATCAAATCACTGGATCCGAACCGACGGCGCAGCCAGCGGACGACCCGCTCGGTGAGGAGGATCCCGAGGCTCACAAACAACAGATCGAAGGCGGTGTCCCAGAAGACAACGTCGCTGCTTGTCACACCGATATCGAGGCCAACGATCGTGAGGAGCGCGCCGAGAGTTAGCAACAGCAGCGTCAGCTGGAGGCCGGCAAGCGCGAGCGTCCGAATCCCGGCGGTATCACGCATCGTGAGAAACCCCCACGCCGAGAGCCGATCCAGCGGCGACTCGCTGGCCAGCTGTCGTTTGCCGGTCGGCGATAGCGGCCAGTCGGCCTCAGGGTGGTTGATGTAGTAGAGCGTGATCGACTCGGGGTAAGTCTCGGTGGCGACGACATCGATCGCCTGGAGCTCGTTGAGCCGGTTTCGGACGGTCGCCGTCGATACATCGGGTTTGATCCGAGCCTGGAGCTGGCGGATCGAAAAGAAGGGTCGATCGGCATCCAGCATCGTCTCGACGACGTGGGCTTGCGTCAGGGTGTTGTCGAGGTTGCGGTCGATCCGCTCGTCGATCCACTCGGGCAGCGACGACACAGACGAGGATTTGCCGGCATCCATTATAAACCTCCCAGCGTGATCTCCGGGGCTGAAACGACCAACTGGAACCGATCAATCATCGCCCACGGTCGACGCCGGGCGGTGGCCGTAGTCGCCGGCCGCCGGCTCGGCTGTCGGTTCGACGGTGAGCTCGCCGGTCAGTCCCGCCTCGGAGATCGAGACGGCGACCGATGCCGAGCGGGCGCGGTACTGCGCGCGGTGGTTGCCATCGGGGGCCAACTGTGTCTCGACGGCGACGAGCCCGGCGGTTTCGAGGCGATCCAACCGCCGGTAGATCGTGACGGTTGAGGCGTCACAGCGATCAGCGATCTCGGTCGCTGGCTTCGGGCCATCGGTCAGCGCGTCCAGAATCGATCGAACGTAGTCGTCGGCGAGCAACGACAGGATCTCCTCGACAGCGACATCGTCGCTCGATTCCGGCGGGCATGATTGGGAGGGCGGCATACATCCCACCCCACGACTGAGAGGGTCATAAATACGGCCGAGAATTCGGCGTCGACAAACCGCGATTTCACCGCCGTAGATCGGCGTTTTGCGCGCGTGAAATCACCCGACAGCGACCTAATTCGGCCGTAGCTGTCTCTGCTGGGTCATTCGCCGTTTGGTGCCTACGACGGGTCGTCGATATCGACACGGCCCTGGTCGAGCGCGGCCAACACGCCGCGAACGTTGAGCCGCGTTTCGGCCCACCCTTTCTCGGTGCCCCAGATCTCGGTGAGATCGGTGTTTGTGACGAAATGATCGATAACCGCCTCGTCGTCGGCCTGGCGATCACGCTGTTGGCGGATCGCCTCGACCCACTCGATGAGGCCGCGCTTGTAGCCATCGAGCAGCCTTTCGTCGTAGCTCCGCGGCCCGAAGTGAGCGAAACAGAGGGTCTCGGGGTCGAGCGATTGGATCATCGAGACATCGTCGATACACTGCTGGACATCGAACTGCGGCGGCGGCGAGGTGACGCGGATCTCGTCGCGGGCGTCGACGTAGATGCCGGCGGCGTCGCCGGTGAAGACGAGCTCGTCGGTCTCGAAAACAAGCTGGTGGGGGGCATGCCCCGGAGCCGCATGCGCCGTCAGCGTTCGATCGCCGAGATCGATCTCGTCGCCGTCGATGAGGGCGCTGATTCGATCCTCGGGGATGGGCTGTGGCTCGGTGTAGTAGGGCCACATGTCGCCGACAGCGGCCTTCGTTCCCTCGATCAAGCGACTCGGATCGATGAGGTGGTCGACCCCGCGGTCGTGTACCAGTACCTCGGCGTCGGGGAACGCCTCGGCGAGAAAGCCCGCGCCGCCGGCATGATCGAGGTGGACGTGGGTCGGCAGAATGTAGCTGAGCGCGTCGATGCCGAGTTCGTCGAGGGCATCGAAGATGTATTCGCGGTTGGTGCCGATCCCGGTGTCGATGACTGCCGGTTCGGCGGTGTCGAGGATGTAGACCGCGCCGTAGCCGGCGACATCGTACATCCCGGTGTCAACGTAGTAGAGATTCGATCGGTCGGCAACAGCTTCGAGATCGCCGGGAGCCATATCTGAACGGGCGGCCGGCAGGTCGTTAACGGTTCGGAATCGGTGCCGGTCGGAGTGAGTATTAAGTCGCCTGCGACCGCATCTGTGAGTGATGCGAGAGATCGATGACGTAGCGAACCTGTCGATCGACCATGATCGGCTCGTCTCGGTGCTCGCCGATGCCCCGATCACGGTCGCCGTGCTGTATGGCTCACACGCACGCGGCGAAGCGACCGGGGACAGTGACATCGATCTCGCGGTTGCATTCGACGACGAACTGGATTCAGCCGCACGAACACGGGCCAGACTCCGGCTTATCGAACGCCTCAGTGCCGAACTCGGAACTGACGCGATCGATGTTGTGCCCCTTGCTCACACGGGAGCAGCCCTCCGTCGGTCAATCCATGAGGAGGGGATCGTTATCTACGGAGCAGCCGATGCCGTATCGACGGCTGAGGAGCCTGAGACGACACACGACGAACAGCTGGCTGCCTTCGACGACATACTCGCCGACATCGAACGCGTCGTTTAGTGAGATTACCGAGCTATCCAACCGACAGCTCCTCGCTGGTCGTAACCTCGCCAAACAGGAACTCACAGTGATCGACCGCATACTCGCGGTCGTCTTCCTCGATATAGCCGAGCGCGTCCTCGATAACGACCGGCTTGAAATCCCGCACGCCGGCACTGCCGGCCGTATGGAACACACAGACGTTGGCAAGGGTGCCACAGATCAACAGATCGTCGATCCCGTGGGCGTTCAGCCAGCCCTCCAACTCGGTCTGATAGAAGGCGTCGTAGGTGTGTTTGACGACAACGTGGTCATCCTCGCCGACAGGGAGGTCGTCAACGATCTCAGCCTCCCACGAGTCCTCAACGACGTGCTCACCCCACCGATCGAACTCGTCGTAGTAGTGGGCATCATCGAACTGCTCGGGCGGGTGGACATCTCGGGTGTAGACGACCGGCATGTCAGCGTCGTGAACGCGGTCAACGAGGTCACCGACCGGGTCAATGGCGGCCTCGCTGCCGGGCGCGTACAGCGAGCCATCCGGGTGACAGAAGCCGTTTTGCATGTCGACAACGACGAGTGCGGTGCTGTCTGCGTCGTAATCCATACCCATCGGTACTGTCGCCGGCGAATAAAAGCCAGCGACCCCGCAGCCGATGATAGGGGAAAGGAGTTTACCCCCAGGGTGGCACCCCACTGTATGACGCTGGAGGATTTTAGCGACGTGACCGACGACACCGGCGGGAGCGAGGCACAATCTGACTCGGTGTCATCGGCTGACGGCGGGACGGCCACAGGCGCGCCCGACGGAGATGGCGACGACCGCGAGGGCGGCACCGACGACAACCGCAACAGCTTCGAGCGCATCGCCGCCGACGTGGAGGGCGACGACACCGGCATGGGCGCGCTGTCGGTCTCCCAAGGCCTGCGTGTCGCCGAAGACGACGAGGAAACGACGCTGCGGGCGTTCATCACGACCGGCAACCGCGAGGCCGTGCGGATCGGTAAATACCTGCTCGTCCCGTATCCGGACGACGAAACCCTGTTCTGTCGGATCACCGGGCTCGAATACGCCCAAGAGTTCAACGCCGACGACGCAACCGAGATCCACGCCCGCCGGATGATGCGGCAGTCAACGTTCGAGGAACGCGACTACAAGTTCATGGCCGACCTCGAACCGGTCGCCGTCCTCTACGAGGAGTACGACGACGAGGGCGAGGTCGAACTCAATCGGCGGATGACCGACCGCGTCCCGAAACCGGGCGCAATTCTCAAGCAGGCGACCGACAGCGAGCAGATCAAGACCGGGCTCAACATCCCCGAAGACGGCGTTTTCCTCGGCCATCTCTCAGTCGGCGGCGAGAAAGTCGAAACCGCCGCCCAGCCGCCGACCATCGACTACCGACTGACCGACGACTACGAGTCCGGTGACCCGCTCGTCTTCCGGCATACCCTCGTCGCCGGCGGCACCGGCTCCGGCAAGACGCACGCCTCGAAAAACATCCTCCGGCAGTATCTCAGCGACGAGCGCGCGTACCCGATGGACGATGGGCGGACGGTATCGCCGGCGGTCGTCCAGTTCGATCCCCAAGACGAGTACGCCCAGATGCACGACGACAACCCGGAGTTGGACGACGGCTTTGCCCGCAAGCTGGAGCGAGAGAACGTCGCCTACGGCGGCGTCGACGACACGATCGCGCTCGTTCCAACCGAGGACGGGACGAGCTACCCTGGTGAGGGCCACCGCGCCGAGCAGATCCAGTTCACGGTGCCGTTTTCGATGACCAAAGCGCGGCCGTGGCTCGTCGCCGGCAGCAGCCTCAACGACAACCAGTATTCAGGGCTTCAGACGCTTCTTAATCGGTTTTTCCGACAGTACGGCGAGTCGGGTACCTACAGCCAGTTCAAAAGCTTCCTTGACGATCCAGCCCTGAAAGAGGAGCTCGACGAATCCGGTCGTGTCCACGAGGCAACCTTTGACGCGATCAAGCGACGCGTCTTCGGGATGCCGTCGGGCATCTTCGACCAATCAGCAAAGCCGATCACCGAGCTCGACCACCAGCTTGTTCGCCCCGGCGGGCTGACGGTGGTGCCGACCTACCACCTCTCATCGAGTCGCGCAAAGGAGCTGTGTGTGCTTGCCGTCTCGGCGTACCTGATCGACAACAAGCTCTCGAATGCGCCCGACAGCGACCGGATCAAGGAGACGCCGATGGTGTTGGGGATGGACGAGGCCCACAACTTCCTCGCGGATGCCGACACCGTCCAGGCCCGGAAGGTTGTCCAGAAATTTACTGAAGCCGCCAAACAGGGCCGCAAGGAACGGCTTGGCCTCTTTCTTATCACCCAAGACCCACAGGATATCGCCGATCCGGTGTTCAAGCAGTTGAATACGAAGCTCGTGCTCAACCTCGGCGATGAGGATGCGATCAACAGCGTCAACATCCCCGCAAATCTCCAGTCGAAGGTGCCCTACATGGAGAAAGGCCAGTTTGTCGTCTACTCGCCCGACAACTCCGAGCCCGTCGAACTAATTGGGCTGCCGACCTGTCTGACCCGCCACGACTGAGCGACACTGGCAGGGCGGGCGGAAACAGTGGGCCGACACAGCCCTTTTGCCATCACGGCGAGAACGCGCGGTATGGAAGTCGGCCTCGTCGCACAGCGGGACAACAGCCGGGCGGTCGGCGTCGCCGAATCGATCCAAACCGCCCTCGCTGACGACGGGGTGTCGACACGGGTCGATGCCGCCACCGCCGCCGCGCTGGACGAGCCGACAGCGACCACCGATGCGGTCGGCGACGCGGCAGCCAACAACGACGTAGATTCCTTCGAGGCCTGTGATCTGGTCGTCAGCATCGGCGGCGACGGCACCTTTCTGTTTGCCGCGAGAGCCGCCGGCGGCACGCCGATGTTGGGCGTCAACCTCGGCGAGGTCGGATTTTTGAACGCCGTCAGCCCCGAAAACGCGGTTGCCGCCGTTCGGGAGGCCGTCGACGCGATCGAGGCGGGCGACCACGAGATCAGGGAAGCCCCACGGCTTACCGCCCGGTGTGGGGAGTTCGAAAGCGTTCCCGCGGTCAACGAGATCGTCGTCACCGGACCGCGGCGCGGCCCCGGCGGCGGCGCGACATTCCGGGTGACGATCGACGGCTCGGAGTACACCCAGAGCCACGCCGACGGGGTGATGATCGCCACCCCGACCGGGAGTACGGCCTACAACCTCAGCGAGGACGGGCCGATCGTCCACCCCTCGATCGGCGCGCTGATCGTCAACGAGATGTGTGGCGTCGACGGGATGCCGCCGCTGATTGTCGGCGGCGACTGCGAGGTGACGGTGGCTGTCGACGACGCTGACCATGCGATCGTTGTCAGCGATGGGCGACGCCCCCACGAGATCGAGACACCCGCAGAGATTACCGTCTCACGCGCCGAAACGCCGGTGCGACTCGTCGGGCCGGTGGCTGATTTCTTTGCGGCCCTGGATAAGCTGTCGTGACTGGCTGATCGATAACAGGCGCGGGTCGGTTGTTAGCCTACTTGCCCCACTGCTCGACGCGTTTCGGCCGACGGGCGATCGACTGTACGTCGATCGGTTCGTCGCTGGCCTGGAGGGCTTCGATCGCGGCCCTCGCGCTGGCCGGCGTCGAGAAGTAGGTGATCTCCTCCTCGACAGCGACCTCCAACAGATCGCGGTCACGGGAGACGATGATATCGAGTTCGCCGGCGCGGGCGGCATCGATCAGATCGACGGCCTCGCTGAACTCGAAGAACTCACCGAAGCCTTCGGCCAACTCCTCGCCGGCCTCGGTGTCGGGATCGGGGAAGACCTCATCCGAGAGATCGAGGGCGATCGTCCCGGATTTCGGGATCGGCTTGCCCGTTGCATCCTGGGCTTTGTCGTAGGCCTTGCCGAAGGTGTCGGCGCTGCCCATGACCTCGCCGGTGGATTTCATCTCCGGGCCGAGGCGTGGATCGGAGCCATCGAGGCGGTCGAACGGCAGCACAACCTCCTTGACGCTGGTCTGTTCGGGGATCTGCTCGGCAGCATCGAGCTCCGCCAGCGAGCGACCGGTCATCACCTGCGCGGCAAGCTTGGCGATCGGAACGCCCGTGGCCTTCGAGACGAACGGGACAGTGCGGGAGGAGCGTGGGTTGGCTTCAAGCACGAAGACCTCGCCACCGCGGACGGCGAGCTGGACGTTGAGCAGACCGACCGTATCGAGGGCGGTCGCGATATCCTCGGTCACCTCGCGGACGCGGGCCAGCGTCTCCTCGGACAGCGAACGCGGCGGGATCATACACGCCGAGTCGCCGGAGTGGACACCCGCGCTCTCGACGTGTTCCATGATGCCGCCGATCAGCACGTCCTCGCCGTCAGCAACGGCGTCGACATCGAGTTCGACCGCGTCGCTGAGGAACTCGTCGATGAGGATCGGTTTATCGGGGGAGACGCGAACGGCCTCCTCGATGTAGTGTTCAAGCTCGGCGTCGTCGTGGACAACGCGCATCGCACGGCCACCGAGCACGTAGCTCGGGCGGACAAGAACGGGATACCCGATCTCGTGGGCGAGTTCGAGAGCCTCGTTTTCGGAGGTCGCCGTCCCGCCTTCCGGCTGGGCGATGCCGAGATCGTCCATCAGCTCGTTGAACCGGTCACGATCCTCGGCGAGATCCATCGCCTCGACGGTGGTGCCCATGATATCACAGTCCAGCCCGCGTCGATCGATCTCTGTCTGGAGGGGTTCGCCGATGTTGACAGAGGTCTGGCCGCCGAACTGCACCATCACGCCGTCCGCGCCGGTCGCCTCAACCACGTCGGCGACCTCCTCCGCGGAGATGGGATCGAAAAACAGCCCGTCGGAGGTGTCGTAATCAGTCGAGACGGTTTCGGGGTTGTTGTTGACGACGTGGGCCTCGATGTCGAGATCGCGGAGGGCCTGGACGGCGTGTACCGAGCAGTAGTCGAACTCGACGCCCTGGCCGATCCGGATCGGGCCGCCGCCGACAACGACGACGCTTTCGGTGTCTTTCTCGACGCGGAGCTCGCCGGCGGCCTCCTCGCCCAGCAGCGGGCCGCTGTGGAACTCCGGCAGGCGCGCGGAGTAGTAGTACGGTGTTTCGGCCCGGAACTCGCCGGCACAGGTGTCGACCTGTTTGTAGTTGCGGCCGGGCACGTCCTGTTCGACGGTGTCGACATCGACGCCGCCGTCGGCGATCTCGGCGATCTCGGTGTTCGTGTAGCCCGCGGTCGCCGCGGGCGTGAAGTCGCCATCCTGGGCGGCCTGGGACGCGTCGCTGATCCGCTTGAACCGCTCGACGTACCACTCCTTGATCCCGGTGAGATCAATGATCTCCTCAACCGAGTAGCCGCGATCGAAGGCCTCGAACATGGCGTAGGGGCGATCCGGCGAGGGGCGTTCGAGATACTCGGCTTCCAGCGTTTTGCCGTCGACCTCGTTCCAGCTGACGGCGGGGTCGTACTCCGAAGAGCGCAGGGCCTTCATCAGCGACTCCTCGAAGGTCGAACCGATCGCCATCGCCTCACCGGTCGACTTCATCGCGGTGTCGATCTCGAAGTCCACATCGTCGAACTTGTCGATCGGCCACCGCGGCACCTTCGTGACAACGTAGTCGATGGCGGGCTCGAAGGCGGCGGTCGTCTCGCCGGTGATCTCGTTGGTGATCTCATGGAGGCGTTTGCCGAGGGCGACCTTTGCGGTCACGCGGGCGATCGGGTAGCCCGTCGCCTTCGAGGCGAGTGCCGAGGAGCGTGAGACGCGGGGGTTGACCTCGACAACGCGGTACTCGCCGCCGGGCGTGCCGTCGTCGCGCCAGGCGTGCTGGATGTTACAGCCGCCCTCGATGCCGAGTTCGCGGATGACCTTCAGCGCGGAATCGCGCATCTCTTGATGGCCCTTGTCGGGGATGACCTGCGAGGGGGTGACGACCGTCGACTCGCCGGTGTGGATGCCCATCGGGTCGATGTTCTCCATGTTGCAGATGATGACCGTCGAGTCGTCAGCGTCGCGCATGACCTCGTATTCGAGTTCGACCCAGCCCTCGATAGATTCCGTCACGAGGACTTCGCTGTTCCGCGAGAGGCGCAGCCCCTTGCGGACGCGCTCGACGAGCTTCTCGAAGTCGTCGACGATGCCGGAGCCCGAGCCGCCGAGCGTGTAGGTGGTGCGGGCGATGACAGGGAGACCGCCGACCTCATCGAGGGCGTCCTCGACGCGGCCGCGGAAGGCCTCCTCGTCGAAGTCGGTGACCGACTCGTCCTCGTCGAGTGAGATCGTCGTCGATTTGGCGACCGGTTCGCCGATCTCCTCCATCCGCTGGCGGAACAGATCGCGGTCTTCGGTCGCGTAGATGGTGTCGAGCGGGGTGCCCATGATCTCGACATCGTACTCCTCAAGAACGCCCTCCTCGGCGAGTTCGGCGGTGACGTTAAGCCCGGTCTGGCCGCCCAGCCCGGCGATGACGCCGTCGGGGTTTTCCTTGCGGATGATCTCGGCGATGGCTTCGGTGTTGATCGGCTCGATGTAGACCTCGTCGGCCATCTCCGGATCGGTCATGATCGTCGCCGGGTTGGAGTTGACGAGGACGACGCGCGCGCCCTCCTCCTGCAGTGCCCGGCAGGCTTGGGCCCCGGAGTAGTCGAATTCGGCGGCCTGTCCGATCTGGATCGGCCCGCTGCCGATCAGTAGGATCGTGCGATCCTCCTCGCCTGTCGCTGTCTCGTCGCTCATTATGCTCGAAGAATGCGCTCATCGTAATAAGGGCGACGAAAGGTTGCGAGATCCGTATCTACGTTTCGAAATTCGAAATCCTCGGCGGTTCCCAGCAGCGACCCCCGCAGCTACCAGCGGCTCGGGGATCGCTCCCCAACAAGGTTTCGGGAGTACGACGGCGGAGACACGCCAGCGTACTGTTACTCGAATTATCAAAACCTCACAGATTGTGAAAAGATCACGGGTTAATGAACGCTGAGGGCAAAATAAGGAGTATGATGAGCAACGACAGTCTGGATACCATCCTCAAGCTCGTCGCTAACCGACACCGACGGCAGATTCTTGCATACGTTCGGCACAGCGACACCCACACGGTGCGGATCGATACCCTCGTCGAGCAGTTGTATCAGGCCGAACCAAGCGGTGACCGACAGCTGACTCGGACGCAGCTCACCATGCAACTCACCCACACCCACCTCCCAAAGTTAGCGGGTCACGGCCTCATCGACCACAACCACGACCAGGGAACGATCACGTATCACCCCGATGAACGGATAGAACGCGTGTTAGACGGTCTCCCGATAGAGCTACCGCAGACACACCACTGACCGAGCCGCCCGTCGTTTTGAACAACTCCGCTCGTCGTTTTGATCAACTTCGCTCATCATTCCAGCCGACTCCGTCCGTCGTTCCGGGAAATTCCATTCAGTCGACAGCCGAGCGTGACTCCTCGGGTCGAGCGACCACCGCACCGCTCGCCTGAACAGTCACCGACAGTCCCGCAAAGCGGAACGTCACAGTCACGTCGTCGCCCGCTGGATCTGGGTCAGCCGACCGGATGAGCGTGTTTAGCGCGTCGGGATCGACTGCCTCGTACAGCGGTTGGGTTGCCGTTGGTTCCTGATCCAAAGCGACCGCGACCGTCTCGATAACGGCGGTACTTGGCTGGATGGCTGTCCAGTCGTAGTCGGCCCGGATCGTCTGGGCCGTCGCTGATGGTGTTTCGGAGCCATTCCGCTCCGGCGTCATCGTTCCCACCGCCTCGTGGAGGGAGACGAGTTGTGTTGGTTCTGGTTCATCTATCTATTGTCGTGTCGGCTCGCTACTCGGAGGTGACCGCCTCAAGTCGCCAGGTGAAGATCGCCCGCAGGATCACGACAAGGCTGTTCGAGTTGCCCATCCCCCAGATCGCCGTCTCCGACCGTGGGGACGCCGGGGTCGCTGCCGCATCGGTGACACGCGCGCTCACAAGCGTTTGTGTCCCATCAACCATCATGAGCCGGCCGGCGGCCGTCTCCGACCACACCCACAGCGACTCGAACAGCGTCGCCTCCGGGATGACATCCTGAATGCGATCCTGGACGGGTTGTGAGACGCCGCCGAGTTTGATCGAGACGCCCCGGTCTGCGGCCGCCGCCAACCCCTCAAGGATCTCCTCGGTGAGAAGCTCCTCGACGGTCATGTAGACGATCTCGTCGTCCGCGCCCTCGAAAAACTCCAGAATACGGGTGGTGATCGCCGTCTCGCCATCGACCGTCCAGACGCCGCGCTGTTCGGCCCGGTGGTCGACGGGTTCGAGGTCGTCCAGTGCGGTTCGGAGGCGGTTGGCATGCTGTTGAAACTCGTGTTCGAACGTCCGACCCACAGTTTCGGCTGAGATCGCCCAGAACTCCTTGGGAGAGGATTGTTGGATATCGACGAGCCCCCAATCGTGTAGCTCGTCTATCGCATCGTACACTCGGGTGCGTGGTACCTCTGACACTTCGCTTATCGCCCGCGCTGTCCCGGTGCCGAGACTCGCCAGCGCGACGAACGTCCGTGCGGCGTAGCCGCTCAACCCGAACCATTCAAGCTGTTCGACCGCGGCGAACCGCGGATCATCGGTCTGATCGGTACTCATTGTGGTATCGGTAGGCCGGTCGGACAATACCGGCCACGCGAGGTGACCGGAAAGGCACACAGACAGTGCAGTGGTTGGGACACGGAACTTGACTGTGTGCCGGTAGAATACTTCATCCTCTGTTGGTATATGTTTTTTGTGATTAATCGGGTGACAATACTTGCATCCGAGCCCGCAGAGGGTCTGCCGAATTTCTGTCAGAAAACCTGCCATTTTTGTCGTGTGTAACTGTGATCAAAACACAGCAGTGGAGCAGGACACGACAAAATCGCCCGAAACACCCACAAATCAGTGGCTCATGTATTCGATGCAGCTGGTCGTCACTGGGGGAGTCACAACACCTAAGCGACACGGCACTAATCCGAATGATACGCCTAGGGTTTCCTAGGAGGTTGGGACACATGGATACAGACACAAACAAAGAGGAGGCGATCGAGGTGCTCCAACAGCTCGGCTTGAAGGAGTACGAGGCGCGATGTTTTGTTGGGTTGACCCGTCTCAACACGGGCACCGCGAAGAAGCTCAGCGAACTCACGGAGGTGCCTCGCACGCGGATCTACGATGCGATACGCGTGCTTGAGGCCCAGGGGTTGGTTGAGATCCAGCATTCGAGCCCACAGCAGTTTCGCGCGGTCTCCTTGGATGAGGCAACCGCCACGCTCCGCGATCAGTACGAGGAGCGCGTTGATCGCCTCCACGACGCTCTCACAACGGTCGAGACGATCGACGACGATGACGAGTCGTCGATCCAAGAGGTCTGGACGCTGTCCGGCCAGGATGCGATCGAGAACCGAACGGAGCAGCTCATCGAGGCCGCAAGCGACGAGATCGTCCTCGTCATCGGCGACGAATCGCTGTTGACGGCGGATCTCGTCGAGACGCTCACCGGGGTCGACGACGACATCGAGGTGATCGTCGGCGCGTTGACGCCGTCGCTCCAAGCCGAGATTCAAGCAGCCGTGCCGGCCGCCACAACGTTTGTCTCGGGGTTGGAGTGGTTACACGGCGAAACCGACACCGAGGATGATACGTCGATCGGTCGGCTGCTGTTGGTCGATCGCGCGTCGATCCTGGTGAGTTCGATCAGGCCGGAATCAAAAGACGAACAGGCTGTCTTCGGTGAGGGGTTCGGAAACGGGTTCGTGGTGATCGCCCGCCGGCTCATGGCTCAGGGGTTGCTCCCCATTCGTGACCCGAATACCTGAACGAGTAGAAAACCAGCAGCTCACCCCCCGATTACGGCGTCGACGACGACCAACAGCACGAAGCCCACAAGAAACGCCGCGGTCGCCACGTCGGCGTAGCCGTGCCCGTGACTCGACGGCACCATCTCCCGGAACACCACCGCGAACATCGCACCGGCGGCAACCCCGGCGGCGACAGGGAACACACCCTGGGCGACCGCGACGAGAGCAAACCCGAACAGCGACGCCACCACCTGCGGGACGGTTCCCGACAGCGTCGTGTAGATGATAACCTTCAGCGTCGAGACACCGGATTGGCTCACCGGCACCGCGAACGCGAAGCCGTCAGGGATGTTCTGTAGCCCGATCACCACGGCGAGGACGAACGCCACCTCTTCGAGCCCGGAGGCGAAGGCGATCCCCATCGCCAACCCCTCGGGGGCGTTGTGGAGCGTGATCGCCCCGCCGATAAGCACCGCCCGCCGGAGCCGGTCGTCTATCGAGGGGTTGCCGTCGGCCGCGCCGCCGTGGCCGCGCCACCGCTGGTACTCCGCGTGGACGTGGGGGATCACGCTGTTGCCGACCAACAGCACAAAGCCGCCGATGAGCACGCCGACCATCACCTGCCACAGCGCGCCCTGCTCCGTTCCAGGGATGATGAGTCCGAAGACGGCCGCGGCGATCATGATCCCGCCGGCAAGCCCGAGTGCGGCATCGTAGCTGCGGTGGCTGACGCGGGCACCGAACAGGATCGGCACCGCGCCGAGCCCGGTGACAAGCCCCGATCCCGTCGTCACCAGCAGCATCGTCGAAAACGCGTCCATACGTGGCGATCACCCGCAGGACGCAAAAAGATACAGCAGTCGTCGGGGTGGGTGAAACGCGAAAGAAGCCCCCCAGCCGAGTCAACGCCCCGGCCGATGCAACGCCGCAACCGATTCAACGCACAACCCTGGGCGACCGCTTACGCGCCGCGGAACCGCCGGCGCGTCCCCATCAACAGACCCACCACACCGAACAGCAGCACCAGCCCGCCGCCGACACGCAGGAAGGGGACGGCCGCCGACGCCGCCCTGGTGGGCTGCTCGCTTGACGACCCCGGATCCTCGGTCGCGTTTTCGGCCGATTCGTCGTCATCTGTCGGCGTATTCGTGGTGGCGGCCGGCTCCGCAACCGTCACCGCAAACACCGAAAACCGCTCGGTATCGACCGAGATCGCCATGCCGTCGTCGGTCGCTGACGCCGTTGTCGGGAGCGGTTCCCACGCGGTGCCGTTCCAGTGGCTCACCCCGATGGCCTGACCCTCTGTGGTGCCGAGCGTCCGCGTTGAAAGCTGCAATCGGATCGTCGCGTTGCGATCGGCCGCCGCCTCGGGAACCGAGACCCGGTAGTAGCCGACGGCGTCGGCAAGGCCCTCGACCTCCGCCGGCCGATGCTTGAAGCGTGTGGCAACGACATCGCCGGCAACGTCGTCAGCCGCGAACGCGACCTGTCGGATATCTCCGCCGGGGAAGGTCGCGGTGCCGTCCGTGATCGGAGCGCGGAGCCGGTCAGCCACGTTCGGCGGAACCCCGCCGCTCGAATCGCTGGCCGACCCCTCGTTGGTCGACGCCGCGTCATCACTCTCGTTCGACGCCGACGAGACAACGGTGACCATGCGGTCGGTGAGGGTAGCGTTGGTGGGGTTGGTAGTGGGTGCGTCGGTGCCGGCGGTCAGCCTCCACGAACCGATCTCGTCGGCCGTTGGCATCCAGGTCAGCTCGGTGTGAACCGTCTCGCCAGGGGCGACGCTCACCGTTCGGTTGGTCGCCGTCGAGCCGTTGAGAGCGATCCAGATATCAGGGGTTGCGGTCGTCTCGCCCGTGTTCTCGACGCTGATCGGGACGCTGAGGGGCTCGCCGACGGTCACCGTCGAGTTGACAGATCCGACTGTCATCTCGGTGGGGGGTGGGGCCACCACCGTCAACGATCGGTGTGGGTAGTCGTCGTCGCTCTGGACGCTGATGGAGCCGTTCCCGATGTCGGCCGCGGTTGGCTGCCAGACGAGTCGGACGGTCTCGGTTTCGCCGGGAGCCAGCGTCAGCGGCGGCCCGGCGACCGAGTCGACGATCTCGTCGTCGGGGTTTTTGAGGTGGATCTGTTGGCTGTCGGGTTCGGTGCCGGTGTTGCGCACGGTTGCGTTGACGACGACAGTGTCGCCGGCCGTAACCGTCTCGGGGGCGTCGAACCGCTCGATCACAAACCCGTCGCTTGCGGTCGGGTCGGCCGCCACGCCGGGGAGTCCGACGACCGAGAGAACGACCACGCCGATCGTCACCAGACACGCGATGCGTTGTGAGAGCATACCGGGATCGATGCCAGCCGGCCGTGAAGGTATGATCACCGTACCGGCCCCGCTCACCTGTCGACCGATACTCGGGGATTGATCCCGTGATACCCGCCGACTGCGGGCCAGTAGTCCGCTACTACGGTCGTTCCCAGCGTATGAAAACCGGTGACGACACCGCCTAACAAAGCGATCATCGGCGCAACGACGACGGTATGTGTACCGCGTCACCACCCGGGCAGCTATCGCCGACCCGAACCGACCGCGATCGACGGGTGGCCCACCGATGAGCAAGATCACCGAGATCCGCAACGCACGGGTCGTCACACCGACCCGATGTCTGGACGACGGCCGCGTCATCCTGACCGGCGACCGGATCGCACAGGTCGGGGCGACACCGGACACCACCCTCTCTCGTGCCCGCACGATCGACGCTGACGGCCGGCTCGTTATGCCGGGACTCATCGATCTCCACGGCGATGATATCGAGCACCACCACTCGCCGCGGGCCGGTGCGGCGGTACAACCCCGCACCGCGCTGACGACCGCCGACCGAACCAACCTCCTCAACGGGGTCACGACAAAGTTCCACGCCGTCGCCTTCGAGGAAGCCCCCGATGACGGCCGGAGTCTGGCGACCGCCTCGGCACTCGCCACCGAGATCAGCCAGGCAACATACACCTTGGGCGACAACCGCCTCCACGCTCGGTGTGAGCTGAGCGACGAAAGCGTCACCGCGGTCACCGAGGCCGTCGGTTCGGTCGGCGTCGATCTGCTGTCGGTGATGCACCACGCCCCGGGCGACGGACAGTACGACGACGACAGCTTCGAGCGACACTACATCGAGGATCGCAACTGGTCGGCCGACGGCGTCGCCCGCCTCGCCCGACAGCGGGCGTCGGCCGATCCGACCAGCCGCGACGACCGGGTCGAACGCATCGTCGACCTCGCCGCCCGGGCGGGTGTTCCGGTCGCCTCCCACGATGATGCATCGCCGGCCGCAGTCGATCGGATGGCCGACCACGGCGTCACGATCAGCGAGTACCCGCTGACGCTGGATGCGATCAGGCGGGCCGACGCCCGCGGGCTGACGACCGTGATGGGCGCGCCGAACCTCCTGCGCGGCGGGAGTCTCTGGGATAATCTGGCCGCCGACACCGCGATCGACGCCGGCTGTGTCGACGTGCTCTGTGCGGACTACCACCCGCCGTCGCTGCTGGCCGCACCCTTTGTCGACACCGGGGAGTCGCTGTCGACACGGGTTAATCGTGTTACCCGAAACCCCGCTGACGCCGTCGGGCTCACCGACCGCGGCCGGATCGAGGCGGGGGCCCGCGCGGATCTACTTGTCGTCGATCCCGATCCGACGCCGACCGTCGAGCGGGTGTTCGTCGGTGGGGAGTCGGTCGCGCGACTGCAGCCGACCGG
This sequence comes from Halonotius roseus, assembly GCF_006861655.1. Taxonomy (GTDB): domain Archaea; phylum Halobacteriota; class Halobacteria; order Halobacteriales; family Haloferacaceae; genus Halonotius; species Halonotius roseus. Next base: position 176,637 of record NZ_SESI01000002.1, read on the forward strand.
CTCACCGCAGGCCGAGCCGACCGAGGCCGAACAGGAGCAAACACCGTCGCTGTCGTCGTATCCGAGCCCCTCGGCGTTCCATCGACAGCGGTGACTCGGTCGCCGCGGGATCGGCGTAGCCTGTAGCTACCGGTGGGTAGCCGGATTGTACTTACCACAGTCGGCTTCGACCACCGCGTGTATGGCAGACCACGACACGGATCACAGCCGCCAATGCAGCCGGTGTGGCACCGCCGTCAGCCAACAGTTCGTCCGCGTATTCGGCATCGGGAAAACGGTGCACGGCTGTCTGAACTGTCGCCCGCGCCGCGAGCTCTCACAGGGTGATGCGGCGCAACGGGAGTCGAACCACCACGACAGTGAGACGCTCACCACGTGGCGAGCGAGCGATAACTAACGGATCCAAAATCGGGCGATTGACCGCTATCGATCCCGTCTGACGATCGCTATCGATCCCGCCGAACGATCTCGCCGGGGTCGGTTCGCGCCCCCGCCGACAGCGTGACACCGGGGTTGATCCCGGTCTGGATGCCGGTGGCGACGTTCGGCCCCAACACCGCCCCGAACTTCCGGCGACCCGTCGAGACCCGATCGCCTTTGACCGTGAGCGCGACGGGCTCATCGTCGTGTCTGAGGTTGGCGATGTTGGTGCCGGCACCGAGGTTGACGCCGCGAGCGAGGACGCTGTCGCCGATGTACGAGAGGTGACCGACCGAGGTGTCGGCCATCAGCACACTGTTTTTGATCTCGACGGCATGGCCGACGTGGGCGTTCTCGCCGACCAGCGTCGCCCCGCGAACGTAGGCGTTCGGCCCGACCGAGCTGCCAGCCTGGAGCCGTGTCGGCCCCTCGATGACGACGCCCGGCCCGACGGAGACGCCCGACTCGATGACTACGTCGCCGCGGATCGTCGCGTCCGGATGGATCTCAGCGTCGGCGGCGATCAGCTCGGGGGCGTGACGGCCCTGTTCGTCGCCAACCACCGCACCGCCATCGGGCGTGGCTGCCGTGGCCGCCGGGCCGGGGAGCCGGCGTTCGTTCGCCGCCAGCAGCTCCCAGGGCCGGCCGACATCCAGCCACGTCTCGAAGACGGTCGCCCGGAGGCGATCGCGCTCGATGAGCCGCTCCAACACATCGGTGAGCTCGTACTCGCCGCGCTCGCTTTCCGGCACGTCAAGCAGCTCGACGGCGTCGGCCGGCAGGCTGTAGGCACCGGCGTTGACCAGGTTCGACTGTGGATTGTCGGGCTTTTCGCGTACCGCGGTGACGACGCCGTCGTCGGTTTCGAGAACGCCGTACTCCGAGGGATTGTCGACGCGAACCGCCCCGACCTGCGGCACCGACCCGAAAAGAGCCGCCAGATCCGCCGGCTCGTAGATCGAATCACCGTTCAACACGGCAAAGTCGTCGTCGATGGCGTCGGCAGCGGCGGCCAGCGCGTCGGCGGTACCGCGTTGGGCCTGCTGTTCGGCGTACTGAACCGGAACACCGCGATACTCGTCGCCGATCGCCTCGCGGATCTGCTCGCCGCCGAAGCCGACGGTGACAACGAGCTCGTCGGCCCCCGCGGTGACGGCGGCGTCGGCGACACCACCCACAAGCGGTTGTCCGGCCACGGGCAGCAGTGGTTTCGGCATCGATTCGGTGAGCGGGCCCATACGCGTGCCACGTCCGGCAGCGAGGATGACTACCTGCATGGTCGATCGATCGCGTGGCTGGTGGTTTGCTATACAGCGACTACCGATGAGAGCCGCCAGAAAGACGCGATCGTTGACAGCTCTATCGTGGGAGCCCGCTGTCGACGGCTGGCTCCGGAGATCGGTCGCTGTGGGGCTGGTCGGTGCCGCTGGATCGACGTGGGAGCACCGCCGCGCCCCGAAGCCGGCGACTACGTACCAGCTACGATACAGTTACGCCACCGACAGCCGAACCTACCACACGCCGGGAGCCGACTCCGGACGCGACGGGTGTCGACAGCGCGTCGCTGGTCGCTCACTGTAAGCCGAGCGAACCGCATGCAAGCAGCTCTATAACAAACTCCCGCCCGATGGTGGGGGAGAGTGTGGTGAATCCAACTGACAACGACGAACGGACCGACACGGGATTGCTCGGCAACACCCGACGGCAGTTCATGGTCGGCGCGGCCGGCGTCGCCGCCGGAAGCGCGCTCATCGGACCGGCGGTCGGGCAAGCCGAAGAAGACGAAGAAGAGGACGATCAACCGATCGAAAACGACTTCGAGGACGACGTGGCGATCCTCAACTACGCGCTGACCCTAGAGTATCTCGAAGCCCGGTTTTACGCGGAGGGCCTTGAGACGATCGGCGAGGAACGCCTCTGTAGCTGTCCGGCGGTGCCCGAAGACAGCCCGCTGCAGGAGCGGTTGTTCGACGAGATCCAAACGATCCAACAGCACGAAGAACAGCACATCGAGACGCTCATCGATGCGATCGAGGCACTCGGCGGCGAGCCGATCGAGGAACCCGCCTTCGACTTCGGGATCGCCGTGGAGTACCCGATGGCGTTCCTCGGGACGGCAGCCCAACTTGAGGACGTTGGTGTCTCAGCGTACGCGGGTGCGGCCCCGGATATCGAAGCCGAAGAGCTTCTCCCACCCGCACTCGGCATTCACAGCGTCGAGGCCCGACACGCCTCATTCCTGCGGACGATCACCAACGAGACCGGCTTCCCGAACGTGATCGACGAAGCGCGGTCGCGCGATGAGGTACTCGATATCGCCAGCGACTACATCGTCGAGGGTGAAGAGGCCGAAGACCCAGAGGAAGACGATGATGCCGAGGAGCCGGCCGAAAACGAGACCGATGAACCGACAGAGAATGAGACCGAGGAGCCGGTCAATGACACGGAGGAACCGGCGGACAACGTCACCGACGAGCCGGATAACGTGACCGAAGAACCAGCCGTCAACGACACGAACGGTGATAACCTGACCAACGGTGACAATCTGACCAACGGTGACAATCTGACCGACAACGGAAGCTAACCAACAGCTCACTCGCCGGACGAACCCGCGGCCTCGGTCACCCCGTTTCGTTCTCCCTGGGGATCGCAGGGTTCTACGCCGGAGGCGCAAGGTTGCAAAACGCACGCTGTCGGCTGAACTTGGATAGCCGACACACCCGATTTTGATCGCTGATAGTACCGTTGAACGAACGGCGTATCGATCACAGAACGAGTCGACAGGAGACCCAAACAACGTATGGCAGACAAAAAACGCGATCGAGACAAGCAAGGCCACGATGCCGAGCGACGGCAACAAAATCGAGACACCGCCACAGAGCTGGAACGATGGGGCGAAACCGAGCCGGCGGTACCCCCCGACGTGCTCGCCGAATTCGAGACGGAGCTCGAAGCAGTACGCTTCCCGGCGACTGGCGCAGAACTCGTCGCGGCGATCGGCGATCATGAGCTCCAGTCCGTCGACGGGAGCTACAGCGTCGACGCACTCCTCCCCGAGACAGCCGGGGAGACCTTCGATTCCCCAACCGCCGTCCGGGTGCAGGTACAGCGACCGGCCGTTGCCGCGGCGATGAAGCCGGTCGTGGAAGCCAGCAAGACGCTGTCGAATGTGGAGTTCAGCTGGACACAGCGCAAGGCCTACGAGAAGACCTTCCAGGCGCTCAAAGCCATTGACGCCGACGACAACGATGAAGGGGTCGAAGCCATCAGCGACTGGATCGTTGAGTGGATTCACACCAACGAACAGCTCCCACGCTCCCGGGATGTCCGCCGACAGGCGGCGAAATTCTGTCGGACAAACGGGTATCAGGTTCGGAGCGACGAGTGGCTCGGGATCTGACATTCCCCTTCGTCTGACTGCTGTCACGCTTCAGATGCAGTATCAACCGGGTCGTGTGGGTGTGTAGGCAACGAATAACTACATCGTTTCTCGCGGTTGGTACGGCTGTAGCGATCGATAGCGATCATATCCGCTCACTCGTCGCTACAGGGCGTTGTCGGAACGCCTCTCCCCCCACCACCCACCCCCTCCCCCTCCCCGCTTCGGCTCTGCCGACCACCGGTGGTCGGCCTCCTACCCCCTCGTTTTTCACCGTGATAGTGAGGCAGTGTCCCAGCGATCATGCTGTCACACAGCGCGTGTCAACAGCAGTGCCGCGAGTGCTCAAGCAGCTCGACGGGTGCTCGAATCACGCGGAGCGCGACGTGGTGCCGACGCAACGTGGTGCCTACGCGGTCGCAGCGTCCACACGGTCGATCGCGTCGGCGAGCAGCGTGTCGGCCGCGTCGTCGCTCCGGGCTTCGGCGGTCACCCGGATCAGCGGCTGGGTGCCGCTTGGCCGAACCAACAGCCAGCCGCTGTCGGTCTCGACCCGGACGCCGTCGGTCGTCGTCACATCCTCGTAGTCGGCGGCTAGCCCGTCGGCGACGCGGTTCATCACGCCGGCTTTGTCGTCGACCTCGATGCTCTCCCGGCGGATCGGGTACTGTGCAACGGAAGCGACCTGGTCGGCAAGCGAGCCCGCTGTGGCGACCAACGCGGTGAGCTTTGCGGCCGCCAGCGAGCCGTCGGGACACAGCGTTTCGTCGGGCCAGATCCACGCCCCCGAGGGTTCGCCGCCGAAGACAACCTCATCGCGTGTTGCGGCCTCGGCGACAAACACGTCGCCGACCTGTGTCCGGGTGACACGCCCGCCGAGATCGGCGATCGCATCATCGACACAGAGGCTGGTGTCGACCGGCGCGGCGACGACACCGCCGCCAGCGGTGGCGACCGCGTGGCGGGCAAACAGCGCGAGCAACACGTCCTTCGGGACGAACGCGCCGGTCTCGTCGACGGCGACCATCCGGTCGGCATCGCCGTCGTGGGCGATCCCGAGGGCGGCGTCGCCCGCCGCGACCTGCCCGCAGAGTGCGGTCAGCGTCTCGGCGGTCGGCTCGCTCGGCCGGCCGGGGAACGAGCCGTCGGGCTGGGCGTTGAGCGTTGTCACGTCGACCCCGAGCTCGCCGAGGGCGGTGGCGGTGACACTTCCAACGCCGTTGCCGACATCGACGACGACTTCCAGCCCGTCCATCGCCGCGGTTGCGTCCTCACCGATCGCCTCGATGACCGCCCGACTGTGGGCCGCGTCGGCACCCCGATCGCGGCGTCGCTCGCCGGAGCCATCCCACGGCGCGAACGCGAAGCTGTCGGTCTCGATAATCTCGGTGATCTGCTCACGCCGGTCAGTGTCGAAGGCTTGCCCGGAGGGCGTCCAGAGCTTCAGCCCGTTGTCTTCCGGTGGGTTGTGTGAGGCCGTCACGGCGATCCCGGCGTCGGCGTTCAGCCGCGCGATGCTGCGGGCAACCGTTGGCGTCGCCGCGAGGCCGAGATCGATCACGTCCGCGCCGCACTCACAGCAGCCGGCGGCGGCGGCGTCAACCAGAAACCGCCCGGAATCGCGGGCATCGCGCCCGATAACGACCGTCTCGGCTCCATCAGTTGCGACCGCCCGCCCGACGGCGACCGCGAGATCGGCGGTCACAGTCTCACCGATCGGCCCGCGGATACCGCTTGTTCCAAACATGGTTTTTGTGGGGGTATCTGAGCCTGAATATGTTTGGCTTTAGCCACACGCTACGCCTGTTTGGGCCGATTAGTAGGTGCTCCGTACTGTCGCCGAATGGCGCGTAGCAGGTATATAACAAAGTTATTGATCTGTGAGCCCTCGTATATGGGGACAACTTCGAGTACCAAGCTGCGGGATGTGACGGATGACCGAACGACCGATACGGGCTGGTATGGTGTGACTGAAACCATGCCGGAACAGCAGGTGCTGCGGGGGATCGTTACCGTCCGGTCGCCGATGAACAGTGCCGGCGCGCTGACGCTGGAATCACTGGACGGCCGCCGAACGTTTCAGGTCGTCGACCATGCAACACCGGAGATCCAAGCCGTGTTGAGTCGGGTCGAGCGGGCGACGAAGATCTCCGTCAAGCTGGTCAAACTCACCGCAAGAGGCGACCTCTGGCGTGCTGTCGGTGTACAACCCGATTCGACCCGCCCGTGAATCGGTGTCGAACCATCGTCGGTTCGGCGTCGAACCACCTATCGATTTAGATACTATTTGTCGTAGCTCTGTCGCCAACTGGCCCGGATAGTTCGATACGCTGACAACAGATGGCTTCCGATCGTCACAGCCGTTGCGATCGCTGTAGGGATTTCATTACTAACCACCCGAAGCGCGTAGCAAGAAGCGATGACGGAGTTCCTATCCGACAGCGACCGACAACGCATCGCCGAGTTCCTCGATACCCCCTCCTACGAACGGGATCCCGAGCTACTCATCCCTGACGACGAGGAAACCGCCGAAACCGAGTGAACACGGCGGCTTCGCCGCTTTTTCTGAGGGGTCAGATCAATACCAGCGGAGCGACGCGTCGCGTTCCCAGGCGCGACGCGGCTGAAACACCACCACGAAACTCACCTCGGATCGATCTCGCTGTATCGATGCCCAGGGTTTGTAGAACCAAGCAGACGAACCAATCGAACCGGTCGAACCGATCGAATCAATCGAATCGAACCGGTCGAATCAATCGAACCGATCAAACCGATCAAACCGATCAAACCGACCACAAAAAGACGCCGCCGGCTACGCAAGATTCTGCGCTTCGATCGTCTCCCAGATCGTCGTCCCGCGCTCGGTGATCCCATAGACCCGGCCCTTCTGGCGTTCCTCGGAGACCAACAGCTCGACAAGCCCGTGTTCGCGCAACCCCTGGAGCGCGCGGGAGATGTGTGTCGTCGGCCGGTCTGTATCGGTTGCGATCTGTGAGGGGGTTGCCGGCGAGTCCGCAAGCCGCTGGAGGACTTCGACGCGGTACGACGAGGAGATCACGTAGCTGATCTCATCCCAATCGTCGCTCATTGTTCACGCTCGATTGTTTTCGCGGATCGTTTCGACGCGCCCATCTCGGGAAGAACAGCCGGGAGCTCGTCGAGTGTTGCGATCTCGGCGTCCGGTTCGAACCGCTCGCCGGCCGGTTCGAGGTCGCTGTACCGGCCGCGGCGGAGCCGCACCGTCGACATCCCGAAGGCGTTCGGCAGCCGGAAATCGATTCGCGGGTCGTCGCCGACGTAGACCGCCGACCACGGAGCGGCCGACAGCTCGGCGAAGGCGTGTTCGAACACCCGCGGATCGGCTTTCGATCGGTCGAGCTCGGCGGTGACAACGACCGTCTCGAAGCGGTCGGCGAGGCCGAGCCGCTCCAGCTTGGCGTGGCCGCCGCGACCGTCCGTGATCACCCCGAGCCGGTACTCCTCGCGGAGTGCGTCGAGGACGGCCTCGGTGTCGGCGTACGGTTCCAGCGGCGTCGTGCTGCTGTGGAACGCCTCGATCGCGTCGTCGACAACCCCGCCCGGGAGGTCGTGGCGATCGACGAGCTCGTCGAAGGTGCCCTGCGTGATGCCGTCCCGGAAGTAGATCTCCAGCAGCTCATCGTGGTACCCCTGCCCGGTTTCGGCCTCGATATGGTCGGCGGCCGCGGCGAGGCCGGCTCGCGCGTAGCGGGCATACGGATACAGCGTGTCGTCGAGATCGAACCAAACGGTGTGTGGGTCGCTCATCGGGCCTCCACCTGCCGTTTGCGCTCGGCTGTCGAGCCGAAATGGTAGGGCTCGCCGTCGGGCGTTCGGAACAGCTCCTGCCAGTAGCGCGCCATCCGGGTGCCCCACTGCACGTCAACCGACGGCAGGGGCTCCCCGAGGGCGTGTTTCACGGCGAGATACGGCATGTTCGCGCCCGCGGCGACACCCATGATGATGGTGCCCGCAACACGCGGATTGATCTCGATGACCTTCGGGGTGCCGTCGCCATCGTATTTGAACTGGATGTTGACGTTGTACCGGAGACCAAGCTGTTGGCAGATCTCCGTCGCGGTCTCGATCAGCTCCTCGCGGCGTTCGACCGTCCCCGCAAAGGAGATGCCGGCGCGTGTTCGCTGGCGGGATCGCGGGATCACCGGGCCGACGGAGTCACCCATCGCCACCACGTCGACGCTGTACTCATCGCCGGGCAGGTACTCCATCACCGCCAGCTCGGGGAACTCCTCGGCCGAGGTGAGGATCGGCCGCACCTCCGCCAGCGTTGTCACCGCCGAATCCGGTTTCGACTCAAGCAGCCGGGTGAGCCGATCGCCGTCCTCGTCAAGAACCCGAAAGCCGCGCATCCCGCTTGCGACCGGCGGCTTGAAACAGACCGGGCGGTCGGGATACCCCAGCGTGTCGACAGCCGTGAGAAACGCCGACTCTGTGTCGACACGGCGGTAGTCGGGGGCGGCGTCGAACCCCTCGCGGTCGAGGAACGAATAGAGGCTGCCCTTGTCGTTGGCGACCGAAAGTGCCTCGCGGTCAGACACCATCACCGTCGCATCGAAGCGGTCGCGGGCCGCGGCCAGCGGCTCGACCTCCGCGGTCGTCAGCGGGAGGATCACGTCGGCGTCGACGCGGTTGGCGAGGGCGATCATCCGCGGGATATAGCCGTCAGCATCGCCCGCCGGCACCGTGGCGTACTCGTCGACAAGCGCGAAGCCGTAGGCCTCGCTGTCCATGTCGACGCCGACGATGTGGATCGACCGCTCGTCGGTCGCCCGCAGGCTGCGGATGATGCCGGCAGCACCGGGCGCGCCCGCACCCGTCATGAGCACCGTGAGATCGGTGTCATCCGATCCGGTTGTCTGTTGGGACATTACTCCTCCACCGCCGTTTCGCCGCTTGGGTCGTCGGTCGCCGTCTCGATCTCGCTCCCCTCGCCGTTCTCGTTGGCGAGGAGCGGGATATCGTCGGCATCGACCGGTGTGTCGGTGCTGGTGTCGTCGATTGCGGTGGCGTCGTCGACTGCGGCGTTGGTGCTGGCGTGGTCAACAGCGGTGTCGGTTTCGGCATCGTCGACCCCGGTGTCGGGTTCGTCGGCCGCTTCGTCGGCTGTCACGTCGCTTTCATCGGTTTCATTGGGATCGAGATGGGCTTCCAGCTCCGTGTTGGCGGCCTGATCGGCGACCGTCGCATACAGCAGCGTCAACACGCCGATCACGGTCGCAATCAGCCACGATCCGCTGTCGTCGTCGCGGTCGACAAGGGATTTTAGCAGTCCGGCACCCCCGAGCCCGGTGACGGCCGTGCCGATAGCGTACAGCGGCGCGACCGGGTTGTAGCTCGTCATGAGGTATTTCCGGCGGAGTCGCCACGCAAAGCTCCCCAGCAGCATCGCCGAGACGCGCGGGATGTACTCGGTGTAGTCGATGTGGCTTTTCCAGCCCTCGGTGTAGGCATACTCCGAGGATCGCGGCACGTCGGCGATCCGGACGCCCGCGGCGTTGAGCCGGACGAGCAGATCGTTACAGTAGCCGTAATACTCGTACATCCCGTCGATGTCGGTCGTTTCGAGTGCATGCAGCGAGATCGCAGTGTAGCCGTTCTGGGAGTCCATCGACCCCCAGTAGCCGCTGGCGATCTTGGTTAGATACGAGAGGATCACATTCCCCAGTAGGCGGAACCGTGGCATCGCCGCCCAGTCCTCGGGGCGGGCAAACCGGTTGCCCTTCGTGTAGTCGGCGACGCCGTCGGCGATGGGGTCGAGATACCGCGTGAGCACCTCGGGATCCATCTGGTCGTCGCCGCCGAGGACGGCTGTTACGTCGATCTCCTCCTCGCGGGCGCGCTGGTAGCCGGTCTTGATCGCGCCGCCGACCCCGCGGTTTTCCTCGTGTTGGATCGGGACGATCAGTTCCTCGAAATGGCCGTCGTGGGCGGCGTTGCGAGCCTCGGCGTGCTCGCAGATTTCGGCCCATGTGTCGTCGGTGCTTCCGTCCTCGACGACGTAGGCGCGATCGATAAACTCGGGGAGGTCATCGATGACGCTGCCGACGAACCCTTCCTCGTTGTAGGCGGGGATGACGACGCCGACAGTCAGCTCTCTATACATAGATCGACCTCCGTGTGTGCGCTCGTGGGGCCATCAGGCGATCCCTCCATCGAGGAACTGCTCGCGGGCGGTGTGGTCGGCGTGGCTGGCGGCCGCGTCGGTCGCCGCCGCGATCCGGTCGGCGAAGGAGGCGTCAGTGCGGCCCCACAGCCCCGGGTGTGTGAGCAGCTGTGCCCGCTCGGGAAAGGAATCGATCGACGGCGGCTCCTCGCGCCACCGCTGGCTGGAGTCGGCGACGTAGCCGATATCCTCGAAAAACGCCGGCGCGTAGGTGCTGCGAAACGCCTCGAACTCGCGGCCGAGCACCCACGACGGCGGCCGGTGAAACGAGACCGTCGCGCTCGGCGAAACGATCGATTCGAGCGTCGACTGCTCCTCGCTCACGCGCTGTTCGATCTCGGCGGTCGACGGCGGCTCCGCGGCGGGCCAATACTGGTGGGTGCTGAAATGCAGGGCTACGTCGTGGCCCAGCGATTCGATCTCCCGGAGTGCCGCCCGGTGGGTCGCCTCGTTTGGATTGTACAGCGGCGACGTGAGCAGCACGCAGTAGGTCGATTCGATCCCGAGATCGGCCTCGATGTGGGCCATCGTAACGGCGGCGTCAACCGAGAGATCGACATCGTGTCGCAACACGATATCGCCGTGGCCAGGGGATTCCGAAAACGATCGGAACCGATAGCCGCTGGCCCGAAGCTCATGGAGAAACCGCCGATACCACCGGTAGGTGAACTCGATCTCGCCGGGAGGGTCGGTGTTGTTGTTGGTAGCTCGTTCAGCCATTCCATCGGTTCGGAGGCGGCAAACGGGCGTAGTAATAGGTAGCTTATCGATAGCCACCGTGTCACTACCCGTCGGAAAATCCTGCTGTCGGCGTTGTCGATGTCGCCGTCGACTTCGTGGATCCCGCCGTCGGCATTGTCGGTTCCGCCGTCGGCGTTATCGATCCTGTCTCTGACGTTGTCGATCCCGTCTCCAGGGTTACTCGGTTCGAAGCCATCGTCTAAGCCGGCCAAGAAGCGCGAACCCCGGCAGCCCGTCGGCGATCCAGACCGCGATCGCCGCCAGCGGGATAAGGAGGTAGGCGACGATGAGCGTGACCGAATCGACCGTCTGAAGCGACTCGAAGAGGTCGCCGAAGTACATGAGGCCGCGACCGAGGCCAAGCGACTCCTCGTAGGGGGGCCCGATCACGGCCGGCCAGAGCACGGGATCGACGCTCGGTGGGTTCCCGTTCCGAAGCGGATTCAGCACGTCGCCAGCGAGATGGGCCCAGTAGCCGACGACAAAGGCGACCCCGACACGCCGGCGATCGGTTCGAGCCGCAAGCAGGCCGACAGCAACCCCGACCGGAGCCGCAACAAACACCGAGTGACCGATGGCGTACCCGGTTTGAAACACGCCGAGCCCCCACGACAGCGGCTTGTCGATCAGATCAGGGAGCAGTGTCCCGAACAACACGGCGACGGCCGCGAGATCACTCGGCGGATCGCGGGTGCGGGCTCGTGTCCACAGCGAGTACAACAGATAGCCGACGGCGGCGTGTTCCCACGGCCACATCAGCGGCCTCTCGCTGCCGTCGGTCGGCGGCCGCTCATACGGTGAGCCCGGCTGCGACACGCCGTGTTGCCTCGACGATCCGATCGATGTCGTCGTCGCTCAGGGCGGGATGTACCGGCAGCGACACCACCTCCTCGGCGGCGGTTTCGGCGACCGGTGCGCGCACGTCGAAGTCCTCGTAGGCCGCAAGCTGGTGGATCGGCGTCGGGTAGTACACCCCCGAGTCGACACCGGCCTCGGCGAGCCCCTCCTGGAGGCGATCGCGGTCGGGCGTCCGAACCGTGTACTGGTGGTAGGCGTGGCTCCGGTCGTCGGGCTCGTGTGGCGTTGTCACCGCGTCGACGCCGGCCAGCCCGTCGGTCAGCCGCCGGGCGTTGCCACGGCGGTCGTCGATCCACCCGGGGAGGCGGTCGAGCTGGACGCGGCCGATCGCGGCCGCGAGACTCGTCATCCGGAAGTTGTGGCCGACGCGTTCGTGGGCGTACCCGCCCTCGTCGGTTCGGCCGTGGTTGCAGAAACTCGCCGCGGGGTCGGCGACCGCCTCTCGATCGGTCACCACCATCCCGCCCTCGCCGGTGGTCATGTTCTTGGTCGGGTAAAACGAGAAGGCCGCGGCGTCGCCGAGGGTTCCGACCGGCTTGCCCACGTAGGTCGCGCCGTGGGCCTGAGCGGCATCCTCAATGAGTGGGATTCCCGCGTCGTCGGCGATATCGCGGAGGGCGGCCATGTCGGCGGGCAGCCCGTAGAGATGGACGGCCAGGATCGCGTCGGCGTCGATCTCGCGGACGGCGCGCTCGGTCGCTGCCGGATCGAGATTGTAGGTTGCGGGGTCGATGTCGGCAAAGATGGGTCGCGCGCCGGCCACCCGGATCGCGTTCGCGCTGGCGACAAACGACAGCGGCGTCGTTACGACGCGGTCGCCGTCGCCGATCCCGAGAGCCTCCAGCGCGGCGTGCAGCGCGGTCGTCCCGTTCGAGGTGGCGACCGCGTGGGCGGCCCCGCAGTAGTCGGCGAACTCGGCTTCGAATTCCCTGACTTCGGGGCCGTCGGCGACCATCCCGCTGTCGAGAACCTCCTGGACTGCGTCGGCTTCGGCGGCACCGAAGACGGGGTTGGCAAGCGGGATCATGCGATCACGTTCTCCCCGTCGAGTGCCGCCGGCAGCGGCTTGTGTGTCGCCGGGACGCCGACCGCCAGCGTCGACGGCGGCACGTCCTCGGTGACGACCGCGCCGGCGGCGACGAAGGCGTTTTCGCCGACCGTGACGCCGGGGAGGATCGTCGCGTTCGCGCCGATCGACACGCCCGCGTGCAGTGTCGGCCCCTCCAGATCCTCCTCACGTCGGAGCGGGTAGGGGTCGTTCGTTAACACGGCGTTGGGGCCGAGAAAGACGCGATCGCCGATCTCGGTTTCCGGCGGGACGTAGACGCCGGTCTGGATGCTAACCTCGTTGCCGACGGCCACAGAGCCGTCGAGCACCGACTGGGTGCCGAGGACGACGCGATCGCCGACGGTGGTGTCCTCACGGACGAGCGCGTCGTGGCCGGTGGTGAACTCGTTGCCGATCGCCACATCCGCATAGATTCGTGTGCCGGCCCTGATCCGGGCGTCCGTGCCGACGACAGTTGGGCCGACATCGGTGTCATACTGGTAGCCGATGGTCGTGTCGTCATCGATGGTGGCGTTTTCGCCGATGACAACGCGGCTCATCCGACCACCTCGCTGACAGCACGACTCATCCGATCACCTCACCGACAACGCAGCTCATTCGGCCACCTCAACGATCCACGCGCTCCGTCTGACTCCGATCGATAGTGGGTAATGCATTCGTACCTCCGTGTTCGCGGAACCGCCCGCGACTGAGAGGACAGATGCCGGACGGCGGCTTTGTTATGGATCGCCTTCACCGGGGGCCAACACGGGATCAGCGATCACCCGACCCGCCGCTCCTGAGTAACGTGCTGAACGATCCTCCTGAGTAACGTGTGTGGTGGTCGACCCAACAGACAGCCGGTGGGAGCCGGGCGCACAATCAGTCGTGTGTCTGGCCCCACCGAAGACAGACGATCCCATATCCCAGAAAAGCGACGAGCAGCCCGGTGACCGCAACATCGAGTACCGGCAGCGTTGTCATCGGGGTGGCGAGCAGCGCGGTACCGAGGGCGACCGCGCCGCCCATCGAGAGGAACATCGAGTAGTAGTGCCAGTCGGGTTCCGTGTCGGCGGTCGCGGTTTCGAGGTAGTTGTACATGACCTCCATGTTGTCGCCGAGGACGACCGTCCCGCGGGGTTTGTTGAAGTCGATAACACCCATGTCGTCCATCTTCGGGAGGTGACACTGGTAGAGCCCGACGTAGACGCGCTTGCGCTCACTGGAGGTGATCTGTTTGACCTCCTTGTCGTTTTCCCAGGCGGCGATCTGTTCGGCCAGATCGCTTAGCGTGGTCGTCCCGTCGGCCTCTTGGAGCATGCGTAACACGCGACGGCGACGCTGGTTTTTCAGGATGCCAAACACCTGATCCAGCGGCAGCGGCGCGTCCGTCTCGGCCGCGGCGTCGGCGTCGTCGGCTGCTGGCTCGTCGTCGGGCCCGGTCGTTGAGTTCGTCTCATCGTCGGGCCCGGTCGTTGCCGCGCTGTCGTCGGGATCGGTCGTCGAGTTCGTCTCATCGTCAGATGAAGTCGAACCAAAGCTCGTCCATGGAACGGTAACCCCGCCGCCATCCGACCGGTCAGGATCGGTCGACGCACTGGCGTCGCTGCTGGCTGCCGGTGTCGCCTCAGCGATCGCCTTATTTTGCTGCATGGCTGGTCTCCTGTCGGCCGGTCATGGGAACGTGGTGTGCGGGATACATCGGTGGTCGCCCTGTTATCTCTCTGGTAGCGGGGATGAGGTTCCCAGATGCTGCACCTACCCCTCTATTAGTAACACGTGTGTTAAGTCTTTTGTACAATAGCGTTAGTTCGATATTTTCCATTATAATTGATATCCTTCTGTCATTTGAAATCACCCGAGGGAATGTCGATCCGCGAGGGGCGACAGCGGATCGAGGCTGGTAATGCATGGTTTTGAGACAGTGTGTTGGTCGTGCTGCATAGTTCAGATGCGGTGTGTGGTCGTGCTGCATGGTTCTGGGAGAGTGTGTTGATTGTACTGCATGGTTCGGGTGCATGTGTTGATCGTACAGGTGGTAATTCGTGACTTCGGGAGTGGGCTGTCCGTCTGCGTCGTCTATGCTGTGCCACTGGTGGGCCTTTGTTATCCTTCCCCTACGAGCGTTCTCACCCCGGTTTTGGCCACCGCAGCAGCATACGTTTCCCACAGCCGCGCCCGTGACAGCGAATCGTCTCAGCTGCCACAGCGACGAGAGTATGAGAGCGGTACTCACAGTAGCTCCGGCGTAACAAAGCCAATACGGCCGTTTCTGTGGGGTATGAGCGTACTTCCATCGACCCCCCGAGCCATGAACACGAGACTACATTCGCCTCATGAGTACTGACCCACCCGCCTCGGAGGAACTCTCACAGGATCTCGTCTTCGACATCCTCAGCAACACACGCCGGCGGATGGTGTTGTACTACCTCCGGGAGTACGGCGCGCCGGCCTCCGTCCAGGAGATCGCCGAGCGGATCGCGGCCCTCGAAAACGAGATCCCACCCGAGGAGCTGAGTCGCCAACAGCAAAAACGGGTCTACGTCTCGCTGTATCAGACACACCTCCCGAAGCTCCACGAGGCCGGCATCATCGAGTACGACGACGCCGAGGGGATGGTCTCGTTGACCGACCGCGCACTGGAGATCGACACCTATCTCACGCCGACAAGCGAGTCGACTTACCCCTGGCAGCTCCACTATCTGGTGTTGGCGGCTATCGGCGGTATCCTGTTCGTACCGGCCTCACTCGGCGTGCCCGTCTTCGCCGCGATCCCGACACTGCCGTTGGGCATCATGCTCATGCTCAGCTTTGCCGTCTCAGCGGCCATCCAGTACTGGCAGCACACACAACGACAGCAGTCCCTGCCGGCGGAGCTCCTCGAAGGCGGCGACAAGTAGGCACCACAGACGTGTCGGGGAGTCAGCCACAGACGCGTCTCAAGGAGCGGTCAGTTACCGACACTCGTCGAGCAGACAGACACTCCCGGGGTCGACAACCATGAACTCCTCGTCGGTGAGATGATCCTCCTCGCCGGGGAGTACCATGTAGGTGCTTCCCTCGCTGTTGCCTGTCTTGATCACGGTGAGCGGCTTGATCTCGTAGTCGAGATCGGTGTTGGGATCGGGGTCAAGCGGCGCGTCCTGCCACGCCTCTGAGAGCGATGAGTCCATGGTCATCTGTGCCGACCGCCATGGTAGTTTGTGTCTACCAGCGTCAGCAAGCAGTTCGTGGCGTGTGTGGTGTGGGTCTGTGCTGTGGCAGTCGTGGCCGTCGTAGCCGGTTGCCCGTTTCTGACCGGTCGGTTCGGGCGTGGAACGACATCCATACCCGGTATGATTCTCCTACCCGAAATAACCGTTCTGCCGGGGTGACGACACGATGGTGACCGACTGTCCCACGATACTGACCGAGCGGTATCGATCCTGTGGGCTGTTCACGTGGCTACATCGATCGATTACAGGAGTAGTAACGTTTCCTTACCATAAGCGGTCGCTCGACAACGTACGCTGTGAGAACAGATCTCCCCTCGAAGCCGGGGTTATTCGCGGATCGTGATCTCGCCGTCAGCGGTCGCGGTTACCTCGTAACCATCGACAGGGAAGGTCACCTGACCGGTTCGCTGACTCTCGTTGATCGGGCCAAACAGGTCATCAAGCGCGTCGAGGTCGATATGATCGAAAACGATCGTATCGCCGTGTTCGGCGTCGAACCCCGGAATCTCATCAAGTGCCATCAGAACCCGCGTACTGAGTGAGTCGCCCGATGTCGAATCAGAGGAAGACTGGTATACGACAGAGCCGTCCGTCTGTCTCTCTGTCGACGACACACATTCGCGTGACATTGATTTCATATAGAGGATGTAAATATTAACTGTTTCGTGTCATGCGTAATAGTGGTAGTTAAGCTATAACTACAGTCTGGTGAGAGGTTAGAGAAGCTAATGTGTGTACCGAGCCCCGAACCGTGGGTTTGGGGCAGGTTCGACCGTGAGACCGTGATCGAATGTGCAACCACACCGCCGAGTCACACTGCGAGCCCATCGCTACGCCCGACAGCTGGCCCGCTGTCGACAACGACTGGCTGTCCGCTGTCGGCAACGACCGAGTATCCACCGTCGACAGCCACGACCACCCACTCGTTGCACTCGTTATGAAGGGAACGACACAGCTGTTTCGGCGGTTCCTCTCGCTGCTCGGCCCGAAGCTGATAACGACGATCCTGGCGGTGGTCTCGACGCCCGTGATCGTACGGCTGTTAGGCCCGGCGAGCTACGGCGATTACGCCGTGTTGCTCTCGGTGTACTCGCTGTATATGATCCCGATCAGCGCGGCGATCACCGAGGGCGTCCAGAAGTTTCTCGCCGAGGAGCGCGACACCGAGGCGTGGATCGAGCGCGTCCTGCAGTTCTATCTCGGCGTCGCCCTGCTGTTGGCACTCGTCGGGAGCGGCGTGCTCCTCGTCGTCACGGATCTCGGCGTCGCCGAACGGGTCGGTGAGGGGTTCACGCGCTACTTCTATCTGCTGGCGGGGTTCGTCTTCGTCGGCCAGTTCCGGGCGTTGTCGATGCACTCGCTGCTCGGCTTCGGCTTCGAACAGGTCAAAGGCCCACTTGGCGTGCTGAAGAAGGGGCTCACCGTCGGCGTCGGCATCGGGCTCGTCGCGGGCGGGTTGGGCGTCGTCGGGATGCTTCTCGGCCACATCGTCGCCAACGCACTGACGGCGATCATCGCGGGGGCTGTCATCCTCCGCCGGATCTCGCTGCGGGAGCTGTTCAGCCTGCCCGACTCACTTCCCTATCGGGAATTTCTCTCGTTTAATGGGCTCAACATCGTGCTCGTGTTGCTCGTGATGTCGCTGTTTCACGTCGATGTCATCATGGTTCGCACGCTCGTCGGCGACGAGGCGACCGGCTACTACAAGGCCGCCCTCTCGCTGGCGGAGTATATCTGGATTGTGCCGATCGTCCTTCAGGGCCTGCTGCTGCATTCAAGTTCAACGCTGTGGAGCGAGAACCGGTACGACGAGCTCTCGGCACTTGCCGGTCGGATCACCCGCTATACAGCCCTGCTGGTCGTGTTGATGGCGATCGGCCTCGGGACGCTGGCCGACCGGGTCGTTCCGCTCTACTACGGCGAGCCCTTCGCGGTGGCAACGACACCGCTGTTGCTGTTGCTGCCGGGGGCGGTCGGCTTCGCGGTCGCCCGCCCGCTGCAGGCGATCTGTCAGGGCTCCGGGCAGCTCCGCGTGCTCATCGCCGCCGTCGGCGTTGCGGCCGCGCTCAACGTCGGCTTGAACGCCGCGCTCATCCCGCTGTTCGGGATGAATGGCGCGGCGACAGCGACCAGCGTCGCCTACGGCTCGATGTTCGTCCTGCTCGTGTGGGCCTCCCGCCGCCTCGGCTACGACCCGGTGGCGGATCTCCGGGCGGCCCGGATCGGCCTGACGGCAGCTCTCGCCGGCGGCATCATCGTCGGCACCAGCCGACTGATCGACGCCGACTTCCTCGCGTTGGGGGTTGTCCCCGTTGTCGGTCTCGGTACCTTTTCGCTGCTGGCGATCACCCTCGGTGCGGTCGATACCGACGAGGTCGTCGAGATCCTGGCGAAGCTGCCGCTGCCAACGCGGGTTACGGCGTTGCTGCCGGGATAGTGGTGGGGCTGCAATCGGAGGAAATCGCGGCGACCGCGGGGTGGTAAGCAAACCATAACTTAGCACTCTTCGTGCCCGTTTCGACCATGTCACAGACGGACGCCGACAGAGTGATCGTGCCGGCAATCGGAACCGGCGGCTCGCTCAGCGTGATTCGTTCCCTCGGGCAAGCGGGGTATACGACGATGGCAGTTTCGGAAAAACAGCGACCGCCGTCGTTTAGCTCGCGGCACTGCGACGAACGATACCGGGTTCCATCGCCACAAACCGACCTCGACGGCTACGCCGACGCCCTCCTGACGCTCGCTGCCAACGACGATGTTGGCACGATCGTCCCGGTTCGGGAGCCGGATGTGTACGTACTTGCCGAACGCCGCGAGGAGTTCGCCGAGCACGTCGGCGTCCTCTGGCCGACGGCCGACGGTCTGAACAGGATTCACGACCGAAAACGGCTGTTTGCGGCCGCCGAGGACGCCGGCGTGTCGGTTCCCGAAACGATCCCGCTGGACGAAGTTGAGGACTGGAACCGCGAGCGGATCGTCAAAGGCCGCCACGCGATCCTCACCGCCGACAACGCCGAATCGGTGCCCGAGGGGGAGTTCCGGTCGCCGCCGAAGACGATCTTCCTCGAACCGGGCGAGGAGCCCGACGTCGAGGCGATCATCGACGCGATGGATCACGTCCCGATCACGCAGGCCTACGTCGACGGCACCGAGTACTGTTTCCGCGGGCTCTACGACGACGGCGAGGCGGTCGTCACCTCCCAGAAGAAACTGGTTCGCGGCTACAAGTACTGCCGCGGGCCGAGTATCTACCACGAAGCTGTCGAGGAGCCAGCCCTAGAGAAAGCGGGCCGCGCGCTGTTGGACGAACTCGATTACACCGGGATGGCGTCGGTCGGCTTCATCCGCGACAGCGACGGCGAGTTCAACCTCCTGGAAATCAACCCCCGAATCCCCTCCAGCCTGCCGATGGACATTCACGCCGGCCTCGATTACCCCAAATATTTCTGGGAGCTGGCGACCGAGGGCGCGGTCACCGCCGAACAGGACTATCAACCGGGAACAGCGAGCCACCTGCTCCGCGGCGAGGCCGTCCACCTCCACAGCGTCCTCCGCGAGGAGTACCCCCTCACCCCCCGGCCATCGGGAGCGGAAACGACCTGGGACATCGCCCGCTCGCTCGTCGAACAGCCACAGTTCGACTATCTCAGGCTCGACGACCCCGCGCCGTTCGTCCGCGATCTGACGAACGCAGGGCGGTCGATGGTGCCACTGCTCTAAGGACTGATCATCACAGAAGGTGGTAGATTTCTCATGGATTCGTCAGAGACAGGCCGTGTCGTCGTCCTCACGGGCGCAAACGAGGGCATCGGCTACGGGATGCTCACCGCACTCGTCGAAAGCGGGTACCGTGTTGCCGGCCTCGATGTTCGTGGCGACGCCATCGGGTCGTTGCAGGAATCAAACCCCGAAACCGTCCGCTACTACGACTGCGATGTGACCGTCGACGACGATGTCGAGCGCGCGGTCGAGGCTGTCATCGACGACTGGGATCGCATCGATATTCTGGTCAACAACGCGGCGGTGCTGAACTTCGGGTTTTTCGACGAGCAGACCTCAGAGGAGATGGATCGGGTGTTTGCGGTGAACTTCTTCGGTGCTGTCCAGCTGATCCGGGAAGTGCTACCCCACATGCGAGCGCAGAACGGCGGCATCATCCACAACGTCAGCTCCGGGGCCGGGCGGGTCGGCAACCCCGGATTAACCGGCTACGCCGCGACGAAAGGGGCGATCGAATCGTTTACGCGCTCGTTGCGCCATGAACTGCGGCACGAGCCCGTGACGTGTACGATCATGCATCCCCGACTGGCAGCGACACGCTCGGCGAACACACTCGGCTACCCGGCCTCACAGCTGAGCGATCCCGACGACGTGGGCCGCAAACTCGCCGGCAAGATCGAATCGACCCGCACCGTCATCTACGCCGACTGGGTGACGCGGATCGGGCTCTTCGTTGCCCGGCAAGTCCCGTCGCTCGTCACGCGAAGCACGGAACGGTTTCTCACGTCCCGCGAGCGGTGACAGCGTACTGAACTCCGCTTCCTACACGTCGACGACACCGAGAATGAACGCGACCAACGGCACCGCGACCAGGACGTGATAGACGACGAGGATCGCTTGGCCCGCGGTCGTAATCCCCATCGAGGGGGAAACTACCGCGACTGGGATGAGCATGAGCACGAAAACGCCCACCGCAACCGCGAGGAAGTTCCGGGCCGGCCGGTCGGTGACTGTGGCAAGCGCGGCGTAAACAAGTGCCGCACCGACCCCGGAGATGACTGTCGTCACGATCAGTGGGCCGGCCGCAAACGGCGACATCGCGCCCGACACACCGACATCGATACCGAGCGCGGTGACGATCGCCTGGGTCACCAGCAATGCGACGATAGCGACGACCACACCCAGTGTCGTCCGCCGGGCGAGCGCGCCGCCTGTTTCGGGAATCGGGTACCGACCACTCATAGCAGAGGTTTCCATGCCCCCTGTCGGCGGCCCCCGTATGTTAGTATATGGCACATATCGGTTGGTTCCGTGCCGATCTCGGCTGTGCGATCTCGGATACTGAGCTGAGACGGAAAGATCGTGTTACCCATCGAACCAACTGACGGCACATAACCAATCGGTGGCTAACAATACGGTTGCGCCGCAGACGACGAATCGGTATGACACACCAAGCGACATGGCACGGGTATCCGGATCGGACTCGATCAACCGACGGAAACGGGAGTCGCCGATGACGATGAACGTCCTCGTGACCGGCGCGACCGGCACGCAGGGCGGGAGCGTTGTGAGTCAGCTGCTCTCCGGCACATACGGTGCCTGCGATGTGTACGGGCTGACCCGGACAGCCACCGGTCACGCGGCTCGGACGCTCGAATCGCGTGGCGTGACCGTGCTTGAAGGTGATCTCACCGACGCCGAACGGATGCGTGAGTGCTGTACGGACATGGACGCCGTCTTCGGCGTGACGACGTTCTTCGAGGCGGGCACCGACGCCGAAACCGAACAGGGCATCACGCTCGCCGAGGCCGCCGACGATGCCGGCGTCGAGCGGTTCGTGTTCTCCTCGGTCGGGCGTGCCGACGAGGCCCCGCTGGCGCATTTCGCCTCGAAAGCACAGATCGAGAAACGAGTCAAGGAACTCGGCTTCGAGCATACGATCCTCCGACCGGTGTTCTTCATGCAGAACTTCGCCACCTACCACGGCGAGGAACTCGACGAGGGAACCTTGTCGATGCCGATGGCACCGGACACGCCGCTCGCACTCCTCGATGCGATGGATATCGGCAAGGCCGTCGGGATGGCACTACAAGACGGCGACCGCTTCGGCGGGAAGACCATCGAACTCGCCGGCGACAACCGGACACCCGTGGAGATCGCCACGGCCCTCTCGACGGAACTCGGCCACGAGATCACCCACGTTCGGCCTGATCTCGACGACTACCGCGCGATGGCCGGCGACGAAATGGCCGAGATGTACGACTGGTTCGACACGGTCGGCTACGGATCGAACCCGACAGCCGACGCGGAAGCCTACGGGCTCAACCCGAACGATTTCGCGTCGTTCCTCTCGAAAGGGGAACCGTTCCAATCCGTCCAGCCGGGCGTCTGAAACAGCAGGCGGGAACCGGTTGCTCGGCAGCTCAGTCCTGGTCGGTTGCCGATTCTGCTGTGTCGGCTACCGATGTTGTTTCGTCGGCTGTCGATTCCGCCGTGTCGGCTGTCGACCCTGTTTCGTCGGCTGTCGGCTCGGGCTGCTTTTCCGCATCCAACGGCGAGCCCTGCAGCACCCGCCCCGCCGCAACGACCTCGACAGCCGACAGCGGGTACGCCGACGCCGGCCGTGGCGACCGTGTCAACCCCTCTGCCACGCCGACGATAGCGAGCGTCTTGGTAGCGAGGAAGTCGACGGCCCCTTGCAGCCCACGCTTACTTGCGATCACCGCGAACCCGATCGCCGAGAACACCAGCCAGCCGACCAACAGCGGGGTAAACACCAGCGACACCACACCGGCCGCGAACCACGCCACTAACCCGAGTTTGTATCGCTGGCGACGGAGCAACAGCCGCAGGATCGCGGGCTCGCCGAGCCACTTGCGGATCGTCTGGCCGGGCGCGACGTAGTAGCCCTGTCGCCACCGCCGCAGCGGCTCCGGGATCTCGGGGTCGTCGTCGTGGGTCGCCGAGACTTCCGGCAACCGTACTAATCGCTTGCCGGCGGTCGTCAACTGGAAGCCGACATCCACGTCCTCATACCCCTGCAGCCAGGGATCGAAGCCGCCGATCGCGGCGAGGGCGGCGGCGTCATAGAGGGTGACGCCGCCGATCTTGTTGACCTCCCTGACGCCGGTCTGTATCGACTCATCAAGACAGCCCTCAACGCCGACAGTATCCTCGTTGTTCCGGAGGTAGTCGATCGCTCGCGGCAGCCACGTCTCGGTCAGTGTCATATCGCCGTCGACGTGGAGCACCAACTCACCGCGAGCGACCTGGTCACCGACGAACCGACCTGCCCCACAGGAGACGGTGTGTTCCTCCGGGATGCGAAGGATCGTCACCGGGTATCTGCGGGCGCGTTCGATCGTCCGGTCGGTCGACGCGGAGTCGACGAGGATCACCTCGAAGGCGGAGACGCCACGACAGGCCGCGAACACGCTCTCGATGCAGTCTTCGACCTGATCCGCCTCGTTTTCGGTGATGATGACAACCGACAGCGGGATCGCTCCCTTCTCGGCTGGTGTCGTCGGATCGATCTCCCTGACCGTGCGGTCATCGTCGGCTGTGGGTGCGGCCGCCGACTCGGCTGCTGTCGATTCAGCCCCTGTCGACCCGTTGGCCCCCATCGATTCAGCCGCTGTCGACTCGCTGGCTTCTGTCGACTCCGCTGTCGTGTCGGTTGCGGTCATCGGGCACTCTCCGGGGCGAAATCGCCATCGGTTGCACTCATCTCGTCGATCTCCTCGCGGCCGTCGGGCGTGACGAGCGTGGTGTTCTCGATCTCCAGCGTCGCGTTCTGTAGGACGAGCGGATGGTTGGTCACATCGATCGTGGAGTCGACGAGCCGGCAGTCAGCCGAGTCTCGAAAGACGATGCCGGTGCGGTTCTCACCGGATCCCCCGATGGTGCAGTTCCGAAACACCGTTTCGTCGCGGCCCTCGACGAGCACTGCTTGTCCCTCGGCCGCGCTACCGCCGATGTCGATGGCCTCGAAGGTTGGCGTTTCCGGGTTGTCGGTGGTTTGGGCGAACAGCCGGATCGCGGCCGTCTCATTGCGATCGATCCGGATGCGCGTGTTCTGGACGGTCGCCCCGCCGTTGGTCTCATGGAAGACGATCCCGCCGTGGGTGAATCGGGAATCGTCGGTGATCCGAACCTCACAGTCATCGATGAGTTGGCCGTGGCCGCTGCGCAGCCGAAAGCCGCGGGCGTTGGCGGTGACATCGCCATCCGATGGCGGCGGCGCGTCGCTGATGGAGGTAACGCCGCGGGCGACCGACCCCGCCGAACCAAGTCGGACGTTGGCGACGTTGTTGTTCCGGTAGGTGCCACCCTCGACGTGGACGATCCCGCCCGCGCCGTCGGCGAGTCCCGGAGCCGAGGCGTACAGCCCGTTGTCGGTAAACCCATCGACAGAGCAGTTCCGGAAGATGAGATCGCCCGCGTGCTGTTTGCCGACGAAGACGCCGGTCAGCCACGAGTCGGTGCGTTCGTTGGCGATCTGGAGGCCATCGACGATGGCCGTCGCCGCCTCGTCAACGACATCGAGCCGGAACAGTGCGACCTGTTCGGGACACGCCCCCGGCGCGCGGATGTTGGCGGCGATCACATCGCCCGTGGCGGTGATCCGGATGATACCACCGGTCGAATCGCCGGTGAAATCGAACGTGACACCGTCTAACAGAAGGTTAGCAACGTTTTCGAGGTGGAGATACGAGCTGCCGCCCTCAACGCAGGTGCCCGACTCGGCGAGAAACGTTGGTCGACTGCGGCCCTGCCCGGCGATCCCGAAATCGCTGTACCCGCTGAGTGTGATCGGTTCGAGCAGGTAGCTGCCGTCGGGAAACGACAGCAGCGTGTCGTCGCCGGCATACCCCTCGATGATATCGTTGACCGGCTCCTCGCCGGTGGGGTCGGCCCCGGCCTCGACGGCGTCGACGACGGTGCCAAACTCGTCGGCGTGAGGAACGTCCGTCTCCGTGGGCGGGCGATCATCTAACAGCGTTGTCCCGATACCAGCACCGATCCCGACACCGCCAGCGATCCCCAATCCGATCAACAGCTTCCGACGGTCTAGCTCCATTTGTGCCGGCGAAAGCGTCCTGTGAGGATTGTTATGCTGTGGTTACGCTCACCGGAGCGAACCCCCGGGAGGGAGTTCCAGCGAACCCGGAAGTTAGCTTCGCCAGCCGTCGTAGCCCGGAATGATATCCGAATAGGAGACGTTGGCATCCTCGCCGTAGGCGTTGTCACCGAACTCGACGTTCGTCCACTCGGAGACGCCCTCCTGAACGATGGTCTGGCCGCCGGAGTCGGGTGAGCCGTTCGGATCGGGCGCGTTGTCGTTGAAGAACCAGTTGTCGTAGATCGTGGCGAGGTCGTCGGGCACGCCACGGATGTCGACCGCGTGGTTCAGGTTGTCGTCCCACTCCCTGCGGACGGTTTCGACCACGTTGTTGTGGATCTCGTAGCGGTCGCCGGCGGGATCGTGGGCGTCGATGTTGTGCATCACTTCGGTCGGCCCGAAGTGGTTGTATCGGCAGATGTACCCTGGGTTGTCGCCGCCACTTGCCACCGAGTGACGGTTGTAGTTGAAGTAGTTGTACTCGATGACCGGCGTCCCGGAGCTGGCTGAGACGCCGTAGCCGAGACCGCTTTTGTTGTTCTCCCGGATCACGTTGTGGTGGATGTAGGCACCGTCGCCCTCGTCGACATCGATGCCGGCGTAGGCGAAGCCCCACACCTCGCAGTTGTCGACTTCGCTCGCGCCGTGGAGCTGCACACCGTGGGCGTAATCGCCGCTCGTGTCGTCACCGGGGTGTGGGCCTCTGAGTTGGATCCCAGTTAGGCGGGCATCGTCTTTCAGATCGAGCAGCTTCGAGGGCTCTTCGTCGGTGTGGAGCAGCCCGCCGGCCGCGCCGTCGATCCCGCGGTCGGAGGCCAGCGTCACCCCGTCGTCGACATCGTAGGTTCGATCACCGAGTTCGATACTGGAGCCGCCGGCAACGTAGACGACATCGCCGGCACCCGCCGCCGACAGCCCGTCGACGAATTCGCCGTGGCTTCGCACCACGTAGTCGGCCGCCGACTGCGAAACGGTGTTGGCGTAGCCCGCGCCGCCGCCGAGCGTGCCGTCGCCGCTCGGTTCGGTCGTCGAAACGCCGTCGCCGTCGTCCTGCCACGGGAAGCCGCGTTTCCAACTGTCGCCGGTTGCCCCGTCGCGTGGATACCAGTCGAGATCGGAGTCGTTGCCGTTGACCGTCGCGGCGGCGTCGCCGTCGACTGTCACGTCGAGCAGCCCGGTGTCGAAGGCGAAAGCGTGGGTGTCGCCGGCCTGGACGCGGCCGGCGGCCTTCGTGCCACCATCGCCGATCCAGAAGAACTCGTAGTCGATGACAGCGTCGTCGACCGTCGAGGGGATCATCGCGCCGCCGTCATCGACCTCGATGTAGTAGTCGACGTACTCCTCGCCGGTCGCTGCGACGGAGTACCAGTGGGTTCGCTCCTCGCCGTCGATCTGCCACGGGAAGTATCCCTTCCAGTGGTCGCCGGTCGCACCCTCGCGTGGGTAGTAGTCGAGATCCGAGGGGTTGCCGTCGACCGTCGCCGCTGCCTCGCCCTCGATGGTTACATCGAGGACGGTGGTATCGAAGGCGACAGCGTGGGTGTCGCCTGCCTGGACACGGCCGGCGGCTTTCGTGCCGTCCTCGTTGAGCCAGTGGAAGTCGGGTTCGATGATCGCGTCGTCGACCGTCGAGGCGACCATCTCCCCGCCCTCTTCGACCTCGATGTAGTAGTCGACGAAGGAGTCGCCGGTCGGCTCGACGGAGTACCAGTGGTCGCGGTTGACCTCGGTGTCGTCGGTGTCGGCCTCCTGGCCGGTCAGCTCGGTGACGGTGGTTTCCTCGCCGTTGAAAAAGACGGTGAAGTCGCCGGCGACCGGATCGATGCTCTTGACCGAGCCGGCGAGATCGTAGGTGTCGCCGGCTCCGTTTTCCGTCGAGCCCTCGACGAGCCAGCTGTCGTCGGTTTCGGTGATCGTGTCGCCCTCGTTGGCCGAGCGGTCACCGGCGTCGACGACCTTGGTGACGGTGTCGTCGCTCGTGATCTCGTAGTCGATCGTCGCATCGCTGCCGGCGACAAGCTGGAGTCGATCCGTGCTGGCCGGCTCGTCGTCGCCGTACAGCAGCGTGACCTCAGCCGTCCCGTCGACATCGAGATACGAGAGGGCACCGCTGAACTGGTAGGCATGGGTTTCCGTGGTGAGGCTGTTCGTCACGTGACCACCACTGCCGCTGGCCGAGTCGTTGGAGCCACGGTCTGGGTGGGCTGCAACTGACCCTGAGACCAGAAACTCGTAGGCTGCGGTCTCCGTCGAGCCGCTGCCGTCGATGATGATGCTGTGTGGAAGTTCGCTCGTGTTCGCGCTAACCCCGGCCGCGCCGGCCGTCCCGATAGCAAGGCCAACGCCGCTTAGCTGTAACAGTCGGCGGCGGCTGACGCCGGTGGTTGGTGTGGTGTTGTGCTCCCCGTCGTCGGCGGTAGGCGGATCGTTCCGTTTCGCCATGAACCGGTAAGCCACGGTTACTTTTATAGATATTTTTACAGGATAGTCGCCGGATACTGGCGGGAACGCTGCCGCTGGCGGCGACGAAGTCGACAGATACGAACCGCTTGCTATCCATCTGTTCATATCTGCCGATCACACGTCAGTTCGGCCGTAGGCACCGAATACCGCTGGTAAGCTGTTCCTACCGGCCGGTATCGGCCGTCTCACGGTCGTCCCACACGACCCCGGAATTCTCGCCCGCAGCCAACGCATCGAGGAGACACACCGTTCGCGGTGGCTGACGGACGACCCGACGAGTAATGGCTGATTACCTTTGCCGGTCGCTTCCCTCTCTCGGGAAGTGACTCGCGGAACCGTAACGACCGCCCGGCGGGCGGCAAACCTGCTCAAACACCAGACGCTCAAGCAGCTCAAGCTTCGGCAGGGCGCGTCACGGGCCTCGGTGGATCGCTTCGATGAGATCCTCGAAACCGAGGCCGCAGGCCACTCAACGGTGTTCGTCCACGCCGGGCTCAGTGATATTTCGTCGGCCTTCGAGACGAACCCCTACGAGTTCTTGATGGATCGACTGGACGACCACTTTGAGAACATCATCGCCACGGGGTTCACCGACTATTTCAAGCACTCCGGGGTGTATCACAAGGAGCACTCCCGGCCGAAAAACGGCACCTTCGTCGAGCTATTCCACGACGATGCCGACTATCGGACTGACGACGCGATGAAGTCCTTCCTCGTCAAAGGGGAGTATCGATTCGACGACTGTGTTCATCACGACTCCTACCACGAAAACGGCTGTTTCAGCAAGCTCGTCGACGACGACGTGCTCGTGTTCGACGTTGGAACCCACTGGATCACCTGCTCGCATCTCCACTATTTTGAATCCGCCTTCGACGTCGACTACGTGCAAGAGGTGACCTACGAGGGTGTCGACCTCACCGGTGGTTCGCCGGAACCGATCGAGCAAACCTGTGGCGAGTACGAATCGATGTTTTACTCCTGGAACAAGCCGAAGCTACAGCGACTGCTGTTGCGACACGACGCGCTCGCAAAATACGATCTGAACGGGTTGTTGCTGTGTTTTTTCACACTCGGTGATGTCGAGCGGATTCTCGGGGCAAAACTCAGGGACGATCCCTACTATCTGGTCACGCTGTGATTTCGGGTTGGGCTGACACGGCGTGTTCGTAGGCTGTTCCTACTTATCCGAGTCACCGGTGTACGGCGACGCACCGATGAATGAGACACTCAAAACAGGAGCACACGCCGCATGGGAGCTGTCGGCGTTCCTCGGCTACTATTCGGGGGTGTGGAAACTCGGCTCGAACAGCGCGAACAATATTCTTGGCTTTCACTCGGTTGGCGGTGGCTCCTGGGGGAATATTTCGCCCACGCGGTTTCGAGACTGTATCGACTACGTCGACAAAACCTTCGAGATCGTCGATGTCCCGACAGCGGTGTCGACATCGGCGTCGAAACAGGTCGCGCTCACCTTTGACGACGGATTCAAGGATTTTATCCGGAACGTCGTCCCGATCCTCCATGAGTACGACGCGCCGGCGACCGTCTTCGTCGTCGCCGAAACCCTCGACGACCCCTCCTTTACCCACATGTCGGGCACCGAAAACGAGTATTTGAGCCAGCAGGATATCGAGCGGCTCGTCGATGACGATCTGGTGACGATCGGCAACCATACACGGACGCATCCGTTTTTGAGCGAGTGCTCCGAGGACGAACTCCACGACGAGATAATCGGCGCGAAGGAACGGCTCGAAGGGCTGTTCGGCATCGACGTGACCCAGTTTAGCTATCCGGCAAACGATGTCTCCGATCGCGCGGCGGGAATCGTTCGGGACTCCCACGAGATCGGCTTGACACGCCGTGGGAACCGCGAGTTCGTCGATCCCGACGGGAACCCCGCGCTCGTGCCGCGGGTGAAAGGCGAACACCCCTCCTGGCGAGTTCGGTGGGAGCTGACAGATCTCGGTACAAACGTTGGACAGAGCGTGCAGACACACCTCGGCATCGAATCCAAGCTCGGGTAGGATCCCAGTAAGGTGTCCATACTTACCCGCCACAGCGAACTCGGTTCGGGATGAGATGAGTACGAGACGAGCACACCAACACCGAACGACCATTGCCGGGCGGTATCGGGACGAGTGGGACGGGGTGACGTGATGAAGGTCGTCATCACCATTCAGCATCCGGGCCACGTCCACTTTTATCGACACGCGATCGAACACCTCCAGGCGACCGGCCACGAGGTGCACGTCTTCGCACGAGACCGGCCGATGGCACTGACGCTGTTGGATCGCTACGGCATCGACTACGAGGTGCTTACCCACAAATTCGATTCGCGGCTGAAGATGGCCCTTGGGCAGCTCAGGTATGAGCGCAATCTACTGAAGAGAGTTCGTGAGATCGATCCCGATGTCATCACCGCGATCGGTGGGCTCGCAATCGCACACGTCTCCCAACTGGTCGATGCCCGGTCGGTTCTCTTTACCGACACAGAACATGCCACGCTGACGAACTCGCTTGCGTTTCCCTTTGCGGACACGATCTGTACACCGGACTGTTATGAGGGCGACATCGGCCCCAAACAGCTCCGGTATCCGGGCTATCACGAGCTCGCCTACCTCCACCCCGACCGGTTCGATCCGGATCCGACCGTGCTCTCCGATATCGGGATCGATCCCACGGATCGATTTGTGATCCTTCGGCTGGTCGATTGGAACGCGGCCCACGATGTCGGCGACAGCGGGTTCTCGGATATCGAAAGCGTCGTCACAGCACTCGAATCAACCGGCGTCAGCGTCTACATCACCGCAGAGGGCGGTGTTCCGGATGCGGTCGAACGGTGTCAGCTCCCGGTTGCTCCCCACAAGATACACCATCTGATGTACTACGCGGATCTATTTATCGGCGAGGGCGCGACGATGGCAACCGAGAGTGCGGTGCTCGGAACGCCAGGGCTCTTCGTGTCGACGATCCGGCTCGGGTATACGGCCGAGTTGGCGGATCGCTACGGCCTGTTGGCGAATTTCGATGGTTCGAACCGCCAATCCGAAGCGATCGAAGCAGGGGTTTCGATTCTCGACGAGTACGACCAATCCCTGTGGGATCGACGCCGACAGCGGATGTTAGCGGATAAAATCGATACGACGACCGTCATACTGGAGCAGCTTGCGGGGACAACACCGACCGCAGAGGCACCCACACCAGACAGCGTATCCTAGTCACCGATAGCATTCTGTTAACTAAACAGCCGCCGGCGGACGTGTGAGTATGCGTCTCACACAGACAGTTCCCAACGAACTCGTGGTCACACCCTTGCAGTTCGGCGGTGGATTGATCGAGTTAGCCATCCTGTTTCTCGTCCTCGCGGTTGTTGCCGCGGTCGTCGGGGCCAGCGGTGTCGCCGGTGTGAGTATGAATATCGCCAAGTGGCTCGTCATCATCTTCGTCGTGCTTGCCATCGTCACGTTCTTGCTCTGAGCCATCGCTGGCCCCACCGGCGTAGCAACACGCGACCCGGCGTCGCAGTGATCACTGGAGTGCTTGCCGGTAGACGTCGAGGATACGATCCGTTGATCGATCCACGCTGAGATCGGCTGCCTGCTGTCGGCCATCGGATCGGTCGCCGCTCGCAAGCACGTCGCTGAGCCGCGAGATGAGTTCGCGTTCCGTCCCACAGCTGTAGCTGTTTGTGACCGCGTCGAGCCGGGTTCGGATCCCACCGACATCGGTTGCCACGACCGGGAGATTACACGCCAATGCCTCCTTGACCGAGTTGGGAAACCCCTCCCTCCGTGAGGTGAGCAGGAGGGCGTCGGCCGCGTTCATATACAGCGGTACGTCCTCGTGGTCGACATTGAACACCGCCCGGAGCTCGATCTCGCTGCCGAGCTCCTGTTGGACAGCCTCGACGACACGCTCGGCAAGTGGGTAGTTCTTGACATCGCGGGCAGGATCGTACGGAAACAGGACGTAGGTGCCATCCGGATCCCAGCCGATCGATTCCCTCGCGTCTCGCTGCTCCATCGGCCGAAAGGTCTCGAAGTCGACCCCGTGTGGGATGACGTGTGCATCACAGCCGAGATCACGCTCCATCTCCTCGCTCATGACGATCACCTCATCACAGAATCGCGCACTCTCCTTTGACACCCAGTCGAGCGAACCCATGAGATCCGATCCCCACAGCGAGAGCACGATCGGTCGATGACGCTGAGCCAACGCGAACGGGGCCGTCAGTCCGTAGTTCGCGTGGACGAGATCGTAGTCACCCAAGGTCTTCCCCAGGACATCCCGGTAAAAATCGAGGTAGTTCCGGATCGATCTGCTGTCGTTGGTTTCCAATCCGGAGATATCGACGACATCCACTGAGACGTTTTTTGCTCTGAGGGCGGCGATCTCCTCGGTGTAGAACCCTTTCGGATACGTTACCAGCGAGAGAACGTTCATTGGTTTCAGCTACCCGACTCGCCGCCGCGGTCATTAGTAATCTCTCCCTTCGGCACGAGGGAAGCGAGCCGTTACAGTCGAACGACGTTGTCTGCGTCGTGCTCGCCGGTCGCGTTGCGGGTGTCGAAGACGAAGGAGGCGGCCTCAACGATCTCGCCGATATTGAACGCCGAGTGATCGGTCACGAGCAAAACGCAGTCGGCGGCGGCCAGCCGGTCGGCCGTCAGCGGCACCGACTCGTAGCGCGTCCCCACCACATCGAGTTCGGGGACGTGCGGATCGTGGTAGTCGACCGTCGCCTCCCAGTCGGTCAGCTGGTCGATGATGTCGATCGCGGCCGACTCGCGGGTATCGGAGACATCTGGTTTGTAGGCGACACCGAGGACGAGGATCTCGGCGTTCGACAGCGCGGTGCCGCGGGTGTTGAGCTGTTCGACCACGCGGCCGACGACGTGCTCCGGCATCCCGCGGTTGACCGAGTCCGCCAGCTCGATAAACGGCGTGTCGACGCCCTGTTGGCCCGCTTTCCACGAGAGGAAGAATGGGTCGATCGGGATGCAGTGGCCGCCGAGGCCCGGTCCCGGGTAGAACGGCATGAAGCCGAACGGTTTCGTCGCCGCCGCGTCGATGACGTTCCAGATGTTCACGTCGAGCTCGTGGGCGACCTGCGCGAGCTCGTTGATCAATCCGATGTTGACCGCCCGAAACGTGTTTTCCAGGAGCTTCACGAGTTCAGCCTCGGTGGCGGCGTCAACGCGGACAACCTCGTCGAACACCGGTTCGTACACCGCGGCTGCGTGATCGCCGCAGGCCTCGGTGACGCCGCCCAGCACTTTCGGAATGGCTGTCGGCTCGTAGTCCTCGTTGCCGGGGTCGATCCGTTCGGGCGAGAAGGCAACGTAGATGTCCTCGCCGAGCTCCAGCCCGTTGTCGGTGAGGATGTCGCCGATGATCTCGCGTGTCGCGCCCGGATACACGGTGCTTTCGAGAATCACGGTACAGCCCTCGGGGACGACGCCAGCGAGCCGCTCGACGGCGTCGATGACAAAGGAGAGATCCGGCGTATCCGACTTGCCCAGCGGCGTCGGCACGCAGATCGACACCGCATCCACGTCCGCGAGCGCGCTGTACTCAGTTTCAAACGCAAGGCCCTCGGCAACAGCATCGGCGACGGCGTCGTCATCGACATCGCTGATCGTCGACCGTCCGCCCGATAGCTCGGCGATCTTGGCCTCGTCGATGTCGACACCGACGACCTCATACCCCGCTGTGTGCATCGCCAGCGACAGCGGGAGGCCAACGTAGCCGAGACCGACGACGCCGACCCGCGGCTCGCTGGTCGTGGTTGCAGGACTACTTTGTGCGGCACTTCGGCTCACCGGCCACCTCCGTTGCCGACACGGCGGGTCAGGTCGTCTTCGACGGTAGGAGCTGGTTCGACGGTCGGTGCCACGGCGGTGGCAGCCGGTACGCTGCCCGGTGGATCGGCTAGCGGGGAACTCACAGCCGCGACAACCACGGCAACCCCGATTAGTATAGAGTTGCTACGAGACTGAAACGTCGCTACAGCACTGAGCTGTCACTGCGGAATACCGAGTGAGACGGTGGTAAGCCGTCCATACCTTTCCAAACGGCGACGGTCGATAGAGGAAAATGCCGGATACATCATCGCTCAGCCAGCGCGTTCGCCACCGGATTCGACCGTCGACCGATCCCGATCGCTCGGCCGACACCAGCCGACCGTTTCGACGCCTGCCGCCGGCGATCACCCCGGTTTCACCCCGGGATCTCGCGGTCGGGATCGCCGACCACCGCCTCGGGCTCGGACGGGAGGCGTTCCGCACCGAGATCGGCGCGACGCTCGGCGCGTCGTCGACAGCGACGTACACCTCGTTTCGCCGCGCGCTCGCCGCCTGTCTCCACGAGCTGGCCGCGACGGCCGACGACGCGCGGACGGACGTGTTGATTCCGGCGTTCTGTAGCCCCGACTACCCCGACGCGATCGATGGTGTCGGGCTGCGGCCGCGTCGCTACGATATCGACCCCGACTCGCTGGCCGCCCGGCTGGATTCGCTCACCGAGCTCCCGACCGACGACGCGCTGGCGGTCGTCGTCGTCAACGTGTTGGGGTACGGCTCGCGGATGGACGAGATCGAAGCCTACTGCCGCGCCAACGACATCTACCTGATCGAGGCACTCGGCTACGCCTACGGGGCCACCTACGACGGCGACCGCCTCGGCACGTTCGGCGACTGTGCGGTGTTGAACTTCCAGCAGGGAAAACCGATCCCCGTCGGCGGCGGGATGGTCGCCGCCCGGAACCAGGAGTTGGAGTTCGGCGACGAGGGTCGGCCGGCGGTCGAACCCAACGTCGCCACGATGGCCGGCTACGCCGCCCTCGGCCAGCCACGGCCGTACTACGGCTACTCGGTGGCGACCAGCCTGCTGGATCGCCTTGGCGTGTCGCCGGCCCGCCCCAGCACTCATCCCGAATCCAAGTTCGACGTGGCCTACGAGCCGCCGTTTGCGACGCTGTCGAACTTTCATGGGGCGGTCGGCCGACGCGTCCTTGAGAACCTCGACGCCCATCGCCGCCAGCGCGCGGCGACAGCGGCGGTCTACGCCGAGGAACTGGCCGACTGTCCGCACGTTCGGCATCTCACGCCGGTCGCGGGACTGGAGAACCACCAGTATGTCAGATACCCGCTCGCCGTCGATGACACCGAGCTTCGAGCCGAGATCAGCGACGCGCTGGCGGCAGTCGGCGTCGAAACCGCCGCGTTATACGACTGGCCGCCGCTGTCGGCCGACGAGTTCCCCGGTGCGGCACAGCTCCAAGATGAGATCATTACCCTACCGACACACCCCTACGTTGACGCGGCTGATCGCCAGCTGATCGTCGAGACGGTTCGTGACGTAGCGATGGCGGCTGCCGACTGAACAGCGAGATCACTATCGTCCGACAGGTATGCTCGGTGTATCCCGGGTAGCCAACACATAGCTAATCAGTCATCACGCCTCCGGATAGTAGATGAGAGAACAAGACTCACCGTTCACAGACAGCGACACCACCCGCCGCACCGTGCTGGGAACGCTCGGCGTCGGCACGACGGCCCTGCTCAGTGTCGGGACACTTTCCGGCACGGCGGCCGCGTGGGAACGCAACGACATCGACTTCAAGGGCTGCAGCGAGGTCTGGATCATCGTCGCGCCGAAGGATATCGACCCCAAAATTTACCATCCGCCGACGGTCGCCCATGTCATCGTTTCGACCGCCGACGGCGACTTGGAGTGTCGGATGCAAGAGTTCACCCCGGAGACGACAACGACGATTCCCGGCCGCTACGGCGACGCGCCGGTGTTGAAGTATGCGCCGCCGTCGGGCGAGAAGGTGCTCGGCGTGATCATCTACAACTACTCGGACTCGACGGATCGCTTCGAGCGCAACTCGCCGTTGACACCGAATCCTCACCGCTGTGCGAACACACCGGGGACGCCCGATCCGACCGACGCGCCCTGTGCCGACAATACATATCTCTCCACGGACGACATCCAGTCCGGGCCGGGGCGGAGCAGCGGCGGAGCCGGGCCGCCGGAGCAACGAAGCGAGCGGCAGTCCCGAGGTGCCGACACCGGCCGTGGCCGCGGTCGCGGTCAGTAGCGTTTGACTTCCCGCAGCGAGACACAAGTAACCGTTTGCCGCCATTCGAGTACGAACCCCTTATCGGCTGAAACGGGTCGATAACAATCCGGACACTGGCCAAAGGGGGAGTGTGCGCCACAGAGAGACCGACTACAAACGGCTTACCGCCCGTCAGTTCGGTGATTACCGCCGAGTAACGCGACCTTACAGGGGTCACGGGCGGAGACAAAACCGAGTCGACCGCAGGGTTGCTGAACCAACACCACACGCCGAGGAGGGCGGGACAAACGCATGACAACGAGTGACACTTCGGCCGACCAGCTCGCCGCCGGCGTCATCGGCGTCGGCTCGATGGGCCAACACCACGCCCGCGTCTACAGTGAACTCCCCGGCGCGGAGCTCGTCGGCGTCACCGATGTCGACCGTGAGGCGGCCGACTCGGTCGCCACGGAGTACGGAACCGACGCACTCGATCGGGAGACACTGCTTGAGCGTGCCGACATCGTCTCGGTCGCGGTGCCGACACCGTACCATTACGACACCGCCGTCGCCTGTATCGACAGCGGCGTCGACCTCCTTATCGAGAAACCGTTCGTCGAGGAACTCGACCAGGGTCGGGCTCTCGCCGAGCGCGCCCGCGAGGCCGGGGTCACCCTCCAGGTCGGCCACATCGAGCGGTTCAACCCCGCAACGAAGGTGTTGACCGAGATCGTCCCGGAGCTCGATATCGTCGCTATCGACATCGATCGGCTCGGCCCGCCGGTCGACCGCGGCGGCGACGACAGCGTCGTCATGGATCTGATGGTTCACGATATCGACATCCTGCTGTCGCTGGTCGACAGTGAGATCGAGTCGATGGCTGCCGCGGCCCGCGAGGCCGGCCACGCGAATGTCCAGTTCCAGTTCGACAACGACGCGATTGCATCGCTGACCGCCAGCCGGCTCACCCAACAGAAGGTTCGCCAGCTCTCGGTGACGGCGGAATCCTGTCGGGTGAACGTGGATTTCATCAGCCAGACCGTCGAGATCCACCGCCACTCGATGCCCGAATACATCGAGTCCAACGGCGACATTCGGTTCCGCCACGAGAGCGTTGTCGAACGCCCGATCGTCGACAACGGCGAGCCGCTGAAAGCCGAACTCGCGGCGTTTGTCACCGCCGCCCGCGAGGGCAGCGAGCCGGTCGTCACCGCCGAGGACGGGCTTCGGGTTCTCGAAGTCGCCAACGAGATCGAGAGGCTGACCGAGCCGACCGAACGAATGGTGGCCCAGCAATGAGCCAGCAACTTGATCACGGCGCGGGGCTCTACAACACGGAGCGATCCGAACCCGCTCAGCGCGAGGCGTTTACGGGCGGCGACGTGCCGGTCGCCGTCTACGGGCTCGGCAAGATGGGCCTCCCGCTGGCGGCGGTGTACGCCGACGTGTCGGGCAACACCGTCGGTGTCGACATCGACAAGCGTGTCATCGAGACGATCAACCGCGGCGACAGCCACGTCAAACGCGAGCCCGGCCTTGCCGACCTCGTGAGCGAGACGGTCGCCGACGACTCGCTGCGGGCGACGACCGACGGCTCGGCAGCGGCCGCCGACGCCGCCGTCCACGTCATCATGGTGCCGACGCTGTTGACCGACGAGGGGACGCCGGATCTCTCGATGCTGACCGCCGCTGTCGACACCATCGCGGATGGGCTCTCGGCCGGCGATCTCGTCATCGTCGAGTCGACCGTCCCGCCGCGGACGACCGTCGACCATGTCGTCCCGCGGCTGGCCGAACAAAGCGGGCTCGATCCCGACGCCTTCGGCGTCGCTGCCTGCCCGGAGCGAACCGTCAGCGGCCAAGCACTCGCCGACATCCGGGGGACACACCCGAAGGTTGTCGGCGGCGTCGACGCCGAAAGCACCCGCGCGGCCGCGCTCATCTACGATGAGATCACTGACAACGAGGTGCTCGAAACCTCGGATGCGACGATCGCGGAGGCCGTCAAGGTCTTCGAGGGCGTCTACCGCGATGTCAACATCGCCCTGGCGAACCAACTAGCGACGTACGCCGACGCGATGGATGCCGACGTAACCGAGGCGATCGACGTTGCCAACACCCAGCCCTTCTGTGAGATCCACACGCCGGGCCCGGGTGTCGGTGGTCACTGCATCCCCGTCTACCCGTATTTCCTGACCGGTGCGTTCGATGTCGACGACGACCTGCTGCCGACCGCCCGCGCGGTCAACGACGGGATGGCCGACTACACGGTCTCGATGCTGGAGGCCATGCTCGCGGCCCACGGCACCGAGGGCGGTACCGACGCCGACACCGAGGCCGACACAGCCGACGCCCCGCGCGTGCTCCTCCTCGGGCTGACATACAAAGCCAACATCGCGGAACTCCGGAACGCGCCATCACTGCCGATTGCCCGACAGCTTCGAGCGGCTGGCGCGACGGTGCTCGGCGTCGATCCGATGCTCGACGACGAGGACTGGGACGAGCTCGAGGATATCGAGTGCGTCGAACTCGACACAGCACCGACACAGAACATCGACGCCGTCGTCGTCGTCACCCCCCACGACGAGTTCGAGACCGTCGACTGGGCGGCGTTTGAGGCCCCAATCCTCGACGGTCGCCAAGCGATCCCACCCACCACCGACGCGCCGGTCTACCGGGTCGGCGGCCCGTGGCCCGATCCAGCCCATGAGTAACCGAACCCATCCAAGCGACAGCACAGCCTTCGATGCCGACAGCGACCGCGAGTGGACGGTGACGCTTCCAGCGACGCTCCGCTCGCGGATCGACCAACGGCTGCCGAACACCGAGTTCGACTCCGCGGAGGCCTACGTCGGCTACGCGATGGAGTCGCTGCTGCGGGAGCTTGACGAACAGGACGCCACCGATAACGGCGGTCTCGACCACGATGGTGTCGATGCCGACAGAAATGAGGCGACCGCCAGCGACGCCGCCAGCAACACCGAAGCGATGGAAGAACGGCTTGAATCGCTTGGCTATCTGTAGGTGCGGTTCGACTCGGCAACTCAGTTCGCGTGGCTTTTTCTCGCGTTGACGCGTTGGCGCATTGGTTTCCAGCTGTTCCGTGGCGGCTGGCTCCGTGCTGATCGGGGCTGGCCGGCATTCGTGGTCGTCCGCCAGCCCACTCAGTTCGGCGGCGTCGCGGCGGCATCGACAAGCGTGTCAAGGCCGCGGTCGAGATCGATCGTTGGCTCGTAGCCGAGTCGATCGCGGGCCCGGGTGATATCCGCCCGGCTGTGGCGGATGTCACCCTCGCGGGCCTCGGTGTGGACAATCTCGCTATCGCTCCCGACGCTCGCTCGGATCTTCTCGGCGAGAGATCTGATCGTTACCGACTGGCCGGTGCCGATGTTGTAAGCAGCCCCGACATTGTCGGTCGTTGCGGCCAGCCGGTTGGCCCGAACCACGTCGTCGATGTGGACGAAATCCCGGGTCTGTTCGCCGTCGCCGTGAACCGTGATCGGCTCGCCGCTCCGCGCCTGGTCGGTGAAGGCGTCGATGACGCCGGCGTAGTCGCCGCCCGTCTGGCCCGGCCCGTAGACGTTGAAATACCGGAGGGCAACGGTGTCGAGGCCATAGAGCTCGTGATACAGCCGCGTGTAGTGGTCGATTGCGAGCTTGTCCAGGCCGTACGGCGATGTCGGATTGAGGTCTGCGGGTTCAGCTACCGGGACGGCGCCGGGGTCGCCGTACACCGCCGCGCTGGAGGCGACAACGACACGGGCGTCGTGTTTCCGGGCGGCTTCGAGCACCTGGAGCGTGCCGGTCGCGTTGATCGTGTGACTCTCCATCGGGTGGGCGACGGAGTCGGCGACGCTGACGAGGGCAGCCTCATGAAAGACGGTGTCGACGCCGTTCATCGCCGCCGCGACGGTCTCGGGATCGCGGACATCGCCCTCGATCACCTC
Organism: Halonotius roseus; assembly: GCF_006861655.1. Taxonomy (GTDB): domain Archaea; phylum Halobacteriota; class Halobacteria; order Halobacteriales; family Haloferacaceae; genus Halonotius; species Halonotius roseus. The sequence goes on from NZ_SESI01000002.1 coordinate 215,817, forward strand.
GATATCGCTCGGTGGGTTCGGGTCGGGGTTGATATCGAGTACTCGAACGTCCGCTTCCCCGCGCAGTGAGTCGACGAGCGCGCCACCGATGAAGCCGGCTCCGCCGGTGACGAGCACGCGCTTGGTATCCATACAGCGGGGTTGCCCCGGTGGCCGGTTTAGTAGTCAGTTCATAGGCGAACGCGGCCGCCCGTAGGCGGCTGATACCAATACCGTGGTTCCGTATTCGGTACGGTGCCGATGACCGACGTGCCCACACCAGCCCCACCGACAGATACCGACAGCAGGCTCATCGCAACGCCCTACGACGGTGAGGCCGATCTCGTGACGATCCACCCGGCTGATCCGACCGATGCCGAACGGCTATCGGCGTGGATCACCGCCGAGGGCGAGGCGTACGTCTCGCTGGCAGCCTGGCGGTAGCGGGCGCATGTACCCGACGGCACATACACCGGGTCGGAACCGCTTGCGTGCGGTAGGATAGCCACCGCTTACCACTCGTCTCAGCAGGAACGTGCTGCAAACGCGTCCATAACAAAGCAGATATCCGGCCTTTCGCCGGTATGCGACTCAGTTACTCGCATCGCAGCAACGAGCGAGGCTCCACGCGGAGCACGCGACAACAGCCAACAGAGCACCGTCACAACGCCGAGGGCGAGGTGGTGGCCTGATGTGTGGGATTACCGCACGGGTTGGCGGCGACGGCTCACTGGAGCCGCTGTTGTCGAGTCTCCAAAACCTCGAATACCGTGGCTACGATTCGGCGGGGATCGCGGTGCAAAACGGCCGAGGGATCGAGATCAGCAAGTTCGAAGGCGAGGTATCCAAACTCGAATCCGAGCTCGCCGACCGCGACCACGACGGCCCAATCGGCATCGGCCACACACGCTGGTCGACCCACGGCCCGCCGACGGACGCCAACGCCCACCCACACACGGGCTGTCAGGGCCGCGTTGCCGCTGTCCACAACGGGATCATCGAAAACTACACCGAGCTTCGTGAGGCCCTCCAGGAGCGCGGCCACGAGTTCACCAGCGACACCGACACCGAGGTGATTCCGCATCTCGTCGAGGAACGCCTCGCCGACGGGCTCGATCCCGAAGCTGCGTTCCGCGACGCCATCGACCAGCTTGAGGGCAGCTACGCCATCGCCATGATCGTCGACGGCGAGCCGACGGTGTACGCGACGCGAAACGGCTCGCCGCTGGTGATCGGCGTCGGCGACGACGCCAACTATCTCGCTAGCGACGTGCCGGCGTTCCTCGAATTCACCGATCGTGTCGTCTACCTCGAAGACGACGACGTGGTCGCGCTCACCGACGGCGACCACCGCATCACCGACGCCGACGGCGACCCCGTCTCCCGGCCGGTCGACACCGTCGACTGGGATCCCGAGGACGCCGAAAAAGGGAGTTACGACCACTACATGCTCAAGGAGATTCACGAGCAGCCGGTCGCGCTCAGACAGACGCTCCACGGCCGGATCGACGGCGACGACGTGGCCCTCGAAGAGTTCCCGCCGGGCAGCTTCGACGACGTTGATCGCGTTCAGTTTGTCGCCTGCGGCACCTCCTACCACGCCGCGCTGTACGGCGAGTGGCTGCTCTCGAAGGACGGCGTCGATGCGACCACGTATATCGCCAGCGAGTACGCCGCCTCGCCGGCCCCGGTCGATGAGGACACCCTCGTCGTCGGCGTCACCCAAAGCGGCGAGACCGCCGACACGCTGGAAGCCCTCGAAAGCGCCCGAGAGCGCGGCGCGCGGACGCTCGCGTTGACAAACGTGATCGGCTCGACGGCCGCCCGCACCTGCGATGACGCGCTGTTCATCCGCGCCGGCCCGGAGATCGGCGTCGCCGCGACCAAGACGTTCTCCTCGCAGGTCGCCACGCTCGTCCTGTTGGCCGAACGGCTCGTCCGCGACATCACAGGGTCGCCGACGAGCGATCACGCCGATCGCCTCGACGCGTTGGCGTCGCTGCCGGAGCACGTCGAGTCGATCACGACCGACAGCCGCGCGGCCGATATCAGCCAGCGGTGTCTCGGCGACAACGGCCACTTCTTCATCGGCCGGGGGAACGCGTTCCCGGTCGCCTTGGAGGGCGCGCTGAAGTTCAAGGAGATCACCTACGGCCACGCCGAGGGGTTCGCGGCGGGCGAGCTCAAACACGGGCCGCTCGCGTTGGTCACACCGGAAACGCCGGTGATCGCCATCGGCACCGGCCACGATGAGGCGCGGCTGAAAAGCAACGTCACCGAGAGCCGCACGCGCGGCGCGCCGGTGATCGCCATCGCGCCGCGAACAGCGTCCGATCTCGCCGATGTGGCCGAGGAGTTTCTCCCGGTGCCGGCGACACACCCCGATCTGGTTGCGATCCTCGCCAACGTCCAGCTTCAGCTGATCGCCTACCACGCGGCCAACGCGATGGAGCGATCGATCGACAAACCGCGGAACCTCGCCAAGAGCGTCACTGTCGAGTAATCCGCGATCGTTCGGAGCGGTCCCGTCGCCGGTTTTGATTCGGGGCGGCTGTTGCCGGACGGCCGCAGTTGGTACCGATGACGCCGTCATACGGTTTACTGTAGACGGTTACCGCCTCGACCGCCCACCGGGCGGCGGTCGAACGGTAACTTCCTACAGCAAACCGTATCAGTCCAATTTCTCCTCGGCCTCTGCGACCGAAGCCGCTGTCTTGCCTTCGTACCCCGCTTCACGTGACCGACGCTGAAAGGCATTCTCGGTGACAACACTGGTGTCTTCGGCAACGACACGAACCACATCACCAACCCCCATCGATTTCAGGTTCGTCTGTGCGTCTTGGATCGGTTCGGCTGCCTCCGGTGACGGCGGCGTGAATGTTGAAATATCGTTGATGATTCGAAACCCATCGGTAAGTTCCTCGGCCGCGTTAATTGTCTCCTCGGCTGCCGTTTCCATCTCCGCTGCGGTGAGCGTCCCGCTGAATTCCAGATACAGTATGTTTGCTCTCGTATCTGCTTCGATTTCGTATCTGGCACCCTCATTGTCACCGGAACCAGTTATCTTGCTCATCCCGAGAGTATATCAAGGGAGGAACAGCAATATGTCTTTTTCTTATAATATTTTCAGGTTATGTTGCCCATCAGTCAGGGGTGCTGGATACGCGCTTGCTATCGTGTACCCCCATGGTCGACCGATCCGATATGGGAGCGTTCGAGTAGTGACCGAGATAATGGTTGCGTATGGAACCCACGTCAAAAATTTTTGGCAGTTGACAGGAATCGGTTGGTAAATACGAAACGCAGGAATCTCTGTTAGGTATTTCCGAGCCCGCCATCGACGAGGATCGACTCACCGTTGACGTAGGAGCTCAGATCACTGGCGAGAAACAGTGCGACATTGGCGATCTCTTCGGGTTGACCGAAACGACCGGCGGGTGTCGCACCCAACATCGCCTCTTGGAGTCGCGTGCCGGCTTCGCCGTCTCCCATTCCGCCCTGTTCTAACATCTGGGTTTCGGTGAAACTTGGTTTGATCGCGTTGACGCGAACCCCATGCCCACCGAAGAAGTCAGCCAGCGCGTAGGTCAGTGATTTCACGGCCCCCTTCGAGGCAGTGTATATCGTCTGGTAGGCCGCCCCACGATCCGCCGCGAGGCTTGCCATGTTGATGATCGTCCCTCCCTCATCGTTTTCGATCAGTCGCTCGCCGGCGACCTGCGCCCCCAAGAAGACGCCCTTGACATTGATATCCATGAGCTGATCGAACTCCTCCTCTGTAATGTCGAGAAACGGGGTCTCGCTGTGGATGCCGGCATTGTTAACCATGATATCGAGGCCACCGAGATCCTCGGCAGCGTCGACAGCGGCTTCCAGATCATCTCGCTCGGTCACATCACAGTCGACGAAGACCGCCGTTTGGTCGGTCTCGCTTGTGATCCGTTCGTGTGTCGGCTCGCCACCCTCTCGTGGCGTTTCGCGGACATCAGCAACGACGACATCCGCACCGTGGTCGGCAAACGTCAACGCGATCATACGGCCGATGCCGCTTGCGCCGCCCGTCACGATCGCCGTCTCGTCTGTGAGTAGTTGACTCATTGTTCGCCCTCAGCTGCGTGTGGATTGATCTCGGTCATATGTGACACAATAACACAACTCAGTTTATCGATATATAAACATCATAGTTTTGCACGAAAGAACAGTCAAGCGAGGCAGTTACAGTGAATACAGTCTGGACTCGTCCACGCATAGGCTACTAATCAATAGCTAATAAGAAGATGCTGTAAGATTCACATCTTGTGACACCCGATCGGCGACCGCGCCCATCGTCTCGACGCCGATCCCGTATTCCTCGCGGTAGTCGGCGATCAGCGATGCGATCTCACTCATCCGGATGCGATCCTGTTGGGTCGTGATGTTGTTCGGGTGCAACCAGAGATGCAACACGCCATCGGGCCGGGTTCGCAACGCCGCAAGCCCGCGTTCGACCTGCCGAACCACCGGATCGCCGCCGAGCGTGGCGAGCATGTCTCGTGGTCGACCACCAAACGAGAACAGAAACAGCGACGCCGGGATGTTCACGAGGCCGTGCTCGTCGACCCGCGGCTCAACGATCGGCGGGCCGGAGAGACCGAGTGCGAACGTCGCCAGCTTGCCTGCGGTATCGACCGCGGGAAGCGGCGGCAGATCGTACCACCGTCGTGGCTGCCGACCCCTGTAGCAGGTGAGGCCGTGGGCCGCCAGTCGATCACGGTGGCCGACGTTGTTCCGCGGGAAAACAAACGATGACGGGCTGGCGTCGATGGCCGTGGCCGCCGCCAGCCCCTGTCGAAGCTCAGCATCGGCGACCGCGCGGCTCGTCTCGGCCGCGCCGAACTCGACGTGCGAAAAGGCGTGTAACCCGATCTCGTGGTCGACCGCGCGGTTGCCGATCGTCTCGACGAGCTCCGGGGCGAACCACGCGGAGCGTGGCGTGGCGTGACCGCCCGGATCGCGGGCAAACCAGTCGGTGCCGGCCGGATGGTCGGCGTGCTCACCATCACAGCTCGCCAGACAGAGGTGGCCGACGACGGCCCACGTCGCCGGAATCTCGTACTCGTCGAACAGTCGAAGCAGGAACGCCCATGCCGCCCGCGGGTTGGCCACCCGATCGGCCGGCATCGTCGGCTGATCGTGAAACCCCCAACTCAGCTCCGCGTCCAGCGAGATGACGACAGTTCCGGCCACGCTCAGGCTCCCGCGCTGTCGACGACCTCGATCCACAGCTGGGTCGTCTGATCGGGCTCAGTTGACGCCGACGGCTCGCCCGTGTAGACGCGGAACTGCAGGCGGACGTTCTCGCCGGGCTGTGTCGGCGCGATCTGGCGTTCGACGACCGTGCTCTCGTTGTGGGCGAGCGCAACGGTAAACGAGTCGACCTGCTGTTGGCTCACCACCGAGCCGTTCGGGCCGACGCGCTCGGCGACAGCAACGACCGTGTAGGTGATCGGGCGGTGCTCGTTGTTTTCGAGCCCGAGTGCCAGCGGCTGGCCCTCGCCGGCAACGAACGTCGTCGGATACCCGTCAGCGACGAACTCGCCGCTGTCGGTCTCGGTGAGGAGGTACGACTCGGTGTAGGCCGCCTCCTGTGGCGGCGCGGCGGCGACGAAGGCGACCGTCCCGACCAACAGCAAGACGGCGACCGCAAGCGTTCGAGCCTGGCGGGTCGACCACAGCGGTGCGAGCAGCGACGATCGGAGACCGGTGTCGGCACCGCCCTGTGACCGCCAGCCGGACAGCGGCTGTGCCCGCGCGGCCAGCGGGAGCTGCCGGCGGCGCATCGCGGCAACGACAAGAGCCGCGAGCGTGACCACCGTGAGCGCGACGACAACCGGGAGGAGCCGGATCGCCGCCAGTTGGTCGACAGCGACACCGGTGACCGCGACGACAACCGCGCTCAACACCAGCGAGAACCCGAGCCGGACGGCCCATCCCGGTGAGCTGTGACGTTTGTCGCCGGGGGTTGCGGCGATGGCGTCGCCGTCGGTCGGAGCCTCCGGAAGCAACGCGGCGACAACCGCATACCCCGGCCACACCAGCAGCAACGGGATGCCGACCAGCCAGGCGAGCGGCCCACTGATCCCGGCAAGCAACACGCCAGCGGTGACGACGACGGCGACAGCAACAGCCAACAGATCAGCGTCGAGACCGGACGGTGACCCTCGGTCGGTCATGTTGAGCCTCCCGTGATCGGCGAGATCGTACACATCGTCACATCACCGTTCGCATAGACGTGGTTGCGCGAGGCCGGACAGATCCGGCCGGGGTCGACCGTCGAGGAGCGAACCGACTGCGGTGGCTCACCGGCGAGATGGACGGTGGCCGGCCCCGTGGTCTGATACTCTCTGTGGATCACAGGGTGATCGGTGGCGGGCCCGGTGTCATCCACAGCAACCGTCCACCCGGTGTAGCCGCCCAACCGCCCAAAGAGGGTGTAGTAGGGGTGATCGGTGTCGATGTCAGCCGCTTCCTCGGGTGTGTACACCTTGCTGATCGTCTCGACGGCGGCGATCTCGCTGGCCGTGTAGGCGTAGCGTGGGTTGGTGTCGTCGAACGCCGGGCTGTCCAGGGTCGCCTTCTGTGTGACAGCCATCGACATCGGATAGCTGACGGCCAACAGCACGAACACCGCCACCAACACCCGCTTTGAGGCCGTCCCCGAGAGATGAGCGAGGCCGACCGCCGCCATGATCGCCAGCAGCGCGTACATAAACGCCATCCAGCGTCCGGGCAGGATCGCCCGCACGCCGAACAGCGAAAACCCAAAGATAATCACAAACATCGTCGACGCGCCCAGGATGTAGGTCGCGGTGAGCGCCGGCGGGTGATCGCCCCGGAGCATCGCTAACCCACCGACGATCGAGGCGGCGAACAGCAGCGCGAAGCCGAACCACTCGATAAACGGCAGGATATCGGCCAGCAGGCTGACGCTTTCAGCACCGCCGCCACCGCCACCGCTCCCGCCACCACCGCCCGCGAGATTGAGGAAGCCGGCCTCGCCGACGAGCGTCCCGCGAAGGATGCCGGCCATCTGAACGAGAAACGACTCGCCGCCGATCCACGGCGTCGCAGTCCAGGAGACGGCCGTGACAACGAGCGTCACCAGGAAAACAGCGACCAGCCCGCCGACGCTCCGACGACTTGGCCCGGCTGTCGCCCCGAACAGGCGTGTCGAGACGAACGCAACACTAGCGATCGCCAGAAACACCAGCAACACCGCCGTCGACACCTGGTGTGTGAAAACCGTCGCAAGGCTCACCGTCACCAAGAGAGTAAACAGCCAGAGATCATCAGCGACACTGAGCCGGGTCACACAGTACACCGCGCCGAGGAAAAACACCACCCCGAGGCTCGTCGGGATGATGTGGATCCCCCAGCGGATGAACTGACCGGAAAACGCAAACAGCGTCGTCGCCACCAACGCCCACCGAGCACCCAACAGCTGTGTCGTCGTCACGTACACCAACAGTGCCGACAGCGGCACCAACAGCCCGATCGAGAGATAGACACCCATCCGCGCCGAGCCGAAGACAAGCGTGCCGATGGCACCGATCGTGTGATAGAAGGGCGCCATGATATACTTGCTGTCGGCGATGGCTGACAGCGAGCCGGTCTCGACGATCCCCGCGACGAAATCGGGGATATGCGTCCAGACATCGACGCCGACGAACCCCGGCGTGACAAACAGCGCGCTCAGCCGGATCATCACCGCGCTGACGAGGATCTGGGCCACCACAAGCGACGGCGACAGATCGGTTTTCTCAACCAGCAGCGACTGGGCGAGGATGGCGCTCCCGATCGCGCCGATCAGGAGGTAGCTCACCGGGGTTCGCCCGCCGGCCGCCCACACGCTCCCGACAAGGGCCGCCATGCCGACGACGACGGCCGCTGGGAGATAGTCGACGACGACCCCCGGGAGGACTGGGTGTTCGAAGGCGGTCGTCTGCCGGCGGTGGACGCCGAAATACAGCACGCAGGCGACGCCCGTTGCGACCGGGATCACGACCAACAGCACCTGGGCGGTCAGCAGTCGCAGCCCCAACAGCAGCAGGCTGGCGAGGATGCCGATCTTCGCCAGCGTCGTATCGAGGTTGGTGCCCGACAGCCAGCCTGGGAGTCCATTCTGGTGGCTCATTGGCGTGTCCGTATGGTGTGTCCACTCGGGGGCCCGGCTCGAAGCGGTCGAAACCGATACCTATCGTGACGAAACGGACAGTATTGGGTCGTTTCGGAGCCTCGAAGTGACATCTACCATCCTCGTAGCGCGGCTCGTGGTTTTGTTATAGCCGTCCTACGCCCTGGTCGAACCGAGACAAACGGCGGCCACACGATCGACAGCTGCCGCGCGAGACCAACGCTGGGCGGTGGTTGGGGCAGAGCTGAGTGCTGTTGGAATCGTCTGTGAATCCAGGTGAGCCGCGTCGATGCCAACCGGTTCGGCGACGGCGATAGGCCGTTCCTAACAAAGCAAAACCCCGGTGTTGCATCCGGTAGCAATGAAGTCGACACACCGACAGACGACCACCGCGGCGTCCCACCGGGATGAGTAGCGATACGCCAAACAGCGTCGACAACCCGAACCTCGTCATGGTGTCGATCGACAGCCTGCGGGCCGACCACTGCGGCTTTCTCGGCGACGACCGCGGGCTGACGCCGACGATGGACAACCTCGCCGACGACGGCGTTGCCTACGAGGCGGCGATCGCACCCGGCCCCCAGACGTTCTCGTCGATGCCGACAGTTTTCAGCGGTCGACCGCGACCACCGACAACGCTGGAGTCGTTCCCACAGGACAGCCACTGGGAGCGGCGACTGGCCGCCATCGACGAGCATCTCCGCCACAACCCGACGCTCACCGAGCGGCTGGCCGCCCGCGGCTACGAGACCGCCGGCGTGACGCCGAACCCCTGGACGACGCCCGCCGCCGGCTTCGACCGCGGTTTCGATATCTTTGAGGACTGCTCGACTGGCGGGTCGGGTGGCTGGCTCACCAGTCTCGCCGAACGCATGCCGGGTGTCGACACCGACGCCCGCCCGGTACAGCTCGTGTTGAATATGGCTGCCGGCAGCGAGTTTTTCGCCCAGTGGGAAACACTCGCAGCGGAGATACAGCAGGTGCGCAGCCAGCTCAGCGAGCCGTACTTCCTCTGGGTATTCATCCTCGATACACACTTTCCGTTTATGCCGGCCCGACAACACCGCGAGGAGGGGTCACTGTTGGGCACCTACTACAGTGCCTACCGCTCCTCGGAGCCGATGCGGGGCAACGCGTCGGGGATGTCGGATCGCGTTCGGCGATCCGTCCTGCGGAGCTACCGCGATACGGTGCGGGCCAGCGACGCCTTCCTTGGGTGGCTTCGATCGGAGCTTGCGGCCGACGACCCCGTGATGATTGTCCACGCCGATCACGGCGAATCGTTCGGCGATCACGGCAACTACGGCCACCACCACCGCGAGGTCTACGAGGAGAACATCCACGTCCCCTATCTCATCGCCAACGCCGGGGAAACTGCGACCGTGAGCGAGCCCACATCGCTCAGCTCGATCCCTGAGACCGCGCTGTCGCTCACAACCGGTGCGTTCGATCCGACCGACGGCAGCGATCGACTGCCGATTGCGACCAGCGAGTGTGGCACCCACCGTGCCGTCAGGGGCCGCCGATACAAGTATATCGAAAGCGACGGCGAGGGGCTGCTGTTTGATCTCGCTGACGACCCGGCCGAACAGGAGAACATTGCCGGGGCAGTTCCCCAACAGGTCGAACAGCTCCGCCGCCGGCTTCGCCAACGAAAACACCACACGACAGAAACGATCGAGATCAGACGGGCGACGAACAAACTCCTCGCCAACGGCTCGTTGTAAGCGACGACGACGCAAAAACGTCGACGACGACGGCACCGAGACGAGGGCCGAAGCCCGCGATCAGCCGTCCGACTCATCGCCCACGGAGATGCCGCCGGCAAGCCGATCGATCCCGACGACAACAGCGGCACCTGCGACCGCGACGAGGGCGAAGACGGCGATCGCACCCGGCGTCCACACTCGGCCGGCCTCGCTGAGTTCGATCCCCGTCTGTTCGACCGGCGCGCGCAGCGCGCCAACGATGAGGCTCACCAGAAAGGCGAGTGTCGCCTCGCGGTAGTTGGTGAGTGCCCACCGAACCGCGTGGGCAACGGTAAACAGACCGACGACGCCGCCAACGAGGAAGACGGCGATCGTCGGCGCGGTTTCGGTGAGGGTGTCGGTGCCGTTACCGCGAGCCGCGGCAACGAGTCCATCGGTGAACCTGCTGAGCGTCGTCGACATGTAGTCGTACTGGCCGAGCATGAGCAACAGCAGCGACCCAGAGACGCCGGGTAACACCATCGCGGTGACTGCGACCGCGCCGGCGACGAAGATGATCGGGAGCGACGAGCCGAGGGCGGTTGCGGCATACCCCGAGAGAGCAAAGGCGATCCCAACGCCCGCGATGGCGGCGAGCTGCCGACCACGGGTCGCCAGTGAGACCTCACCGTAGAGGACGGCTGCCGACGCGCCGATCAGGCCGAAAAAGAAGCCGTAGGTGGCGACCGGCGCGATCTCCAGAAGCAGGCTGACGAGCCGTAACACGGAGACAACGGCGGTGAGGATTCCCCCACCGAGGGCGGCTAGGAAGGCGGTGTCGAGCTCTCGGAGCGCGGCGACGGCGTCGGGACGATCCTCGGCACGAATCCCCCGAACGATCCGACGGAGCCGGTCAGGGTCGACAGCGGTGATCGCGGCGATCAGCCGCTCGTAGATGCCGGTGATCAGCGCGATGGTGCCGCCGGAGACGCCCGGCACGGCATCGGCTGCCCCCATCGCAAGCCCGCGGAGATAGACGCCACCGAGGGCTCTGATTCGACGCATTCGGTTAGCCGGTTGCCTGGATCGACTGACCGCCGAGCTGGAGTGGCTGTTCCTCGCTCAGTTCGACATCGACAGCCGTCTCGTCGGCACCGACGACCTGTGCCTCGTCGACGCTGGCGGTGCCGGCATAGAAGCCGCCATCATCGGTTGTGGCCTGGAGCCGATACTCGCCCGTGGCACGAACGCTGACGTTCGTGTAGCCGTTTTCGGGGCCAAACTCGTCGTAACCGGTCGTCGAGTACGGCACGGTCATCTCGAAGTTACCGTTCTCGTCGGCGGTTGCATACTGGGTGTAGGCAAACCGGTTGCCGCTGGCCGGGATCTCCACTGGTACCGTGGCGCGCACCTCACTCCCAGCCGGGGCACCCGAGCCCTCGATGGTCGCACCGGGCACCTTCTCGAAGGTTTTCACCCACGAGGGCGTGTTTCGGAGCAGTGAGCCGGCCGAGGCGTTGGTCTGCTGTTGGAGTCGGCGGTAGCTGTTGAGATAGTTTCGGCTTGGGGTGTCGCTGGCCTTGACGAGGCGATACTGCTCTAAGGCATCGACACGCTCGGTCGGGTTGTCACCGATGCCGCCGAGCTGTGCGCCAGGGTTTTCTTCGACGTAGGCTTCGGCCTCGGCAAGCGAGCCAAACGTTTGGGCTCCACCCTCAAAGGCGCGAATCTGGGTCTGGCCGCCACCCCGTGTCGGAACGGTTCGTTGTTCAGTATCGAGAACGACAGGGGATGGGTCGACCGCGCTGCCGTGGTAGGCGTACAGCCGGATCATCTGGCTCTCGTAGTACTGTTGGGTGCGGAGTCTGACCGGCTGGAGCTGCTCGCCGCGCTGGCGGTATACCACATCGATGTAGTCATTGAAGCTCACATCGTCGTTGAACACCGTCGGCGCGGAGAACTTCGAGTTCGGGTTCGCCATCTGGGCATCGACCATGACGTACCGCGTTTGGCCGTCCTCACCCATCTTCTCGTTGAGGGCGTCCTCAGCGGCCGTTTCATTTGGTGCGAGCAGGTAGTTGGCGGCCTCAGTCGCGCCCTGCTGGAACGGGTTGGCGTTCGGGATCCGTTCACCGTGGACAGTGATCCAGTGGCCGTAGTCCCACCACGATTGGACGCCATACGCACCGTCTGGGTAGTCATAGTCGCCGTCGGCAGGTCGCTCGTAAGTTCCGGTTGGATCCAGCGGCTCGGCGTCAGGATCCTCAAGTGTGCCGGGAGCCGGGGTTTCCTCGTTCATCCACTCTAAGCTGTCGTCCCAGATCTGGACGGCACCGGGGCCGTTGCTGTCCGGGCCAGCGGTGTCCCACGCCGCAACCGTCGGGAACACAAACGGGGCAACAACAAGGAAAACGATCGTCACGGCGGCCATGACCTGCCAGCCTTCGAGTGATTCGGCGGATTCACGAACTGAGCCAGCAGTCGCACGAATATCAAGGAAATCAGTTGCTTGGGCGATGAAGATCGCGTTGAAGACGGCGACGACGACGGCGAGGTAGTAATTAAAGCGAACCTGGGTGAACGCCGCGGAGATGATGAACGCGCCCCAGACGAGAACGTAGAGTTCGGTCGCGTCGTAGCGATGGCGGAGGGTGGCACCAACGATCAGTCCAGTGCTGATGAGCAATCCAAGCACCTGCCATGTCGTGCCGAAGATACCGGCGATCTGATCGACAACAGGTGAGCCGAGATAGATCAGGCCGACCGTTGTGAGTGCGGCGGCGACGTAGCCTGTGTCGCGCGTGTCGTCGCTTTGGATCAGTGGGCGGGCAAGCATGACGAGTGCTGCGGCGATCGCGGTGAACAGTGCAAGTCGGTACTCGCTGTAGATGAACTCGAAGGGAGGGTTGTCCGATAGCGGCGGGGATGCTTCGCCGATCGTCCGTGCACCAGCTGTTGCACTGAACCCGACGCGAGCAAGAAGAGCACCGGTAAGATCAACTACGAATCGAGAAAAGGCAACAGCAGAAACAAGAATCATTGCTCCGACTGAAACCGGGTACAAGCTCCGATCCAGCTCTCGGGTTTCCCACTGTCGGGCAAGATAGGCGAGGAAGATAGAACCGAGTCCAACCCCAAGCGGTAGGATCACCTGGAGTAGTGAATGTTGGGATGCAGCACCGATAGTGAAGCTCTTCAACGGGACAAACATCAGCAAACCGGTGACCGTCATCGAAACGGCACCGACGAACGCCATCGGTTCCGGCGTCCGGTTGTGGTACACATCGGTCGTGATCTTAAGCGCAAAGAAGATCCCCGTGAAGCCGACGAGAAGCACACCGGGCGGCCACGCCCACATGTAGAGTGCTGCCGCGACACCCGCACCGATTGAGTAGAGGAGTGGCCGACGAAGCGCGTCGAGGTCGCGGTCGACGACGAGTTCCCAAACCGGCTGTGATTGTTGGGCGACGGCGATCGCCGTCACGAAGCCAAGCACACCGAGCGTCTGGAAGAAGACCTCGGCCGCACTGTGATCGTAAAAGCCGACCAAGCTGTATCTGAGAACAGTTCCTGGAAGGAGTGCGAAAACGGCAAGTCCGACGAGTGCCGGCCATCGACCAGCGAATCTGGCCGCGATGAGGTACGCGGGGATGACAGTCGCCGTAAGGAACACCGGCGCGGCAACAAGCATAATCAACCCGGCGTACTCGGTTGAAGGATCGCCGAAGCTGGTGAGCAGAATAAAGCCGGAAACAAGCTGATCGTAGAGTGTCCCGAACTGATCGACGCTCGTCCCGGTCGGATAGTTCGTCATCGGATCGAACGGCATCGTCGTCGGGAAATGTTCAAGCAGATAGTTCGTCTGTCGGAAGTGATACCACGGGTCGTTGCCGCGGAACGTCACACCGCCGTCAGTTTGGAAGTTCTCCAGTGCGCGGAGCCGGACGGCCAGCATGAACGCGATGAGGGCCGCCAACACTGGAATGTGATACACTTGTTTCAACACATCAGCGGGGGAGTCTGCCTGCTTCACTCCCCGGATGTAGTCGAGCACGGCATCTTTCATTAGTTTGCCACAGTCTCAATCAGTCAATAAGGCTTGTGAAACAGCGCGTGGCGAGTGCTCTGAACAGGAAAAGACGGAACAGATAAACACGGCGCGCAGCCTTACGGAAGATGTGCACGTTTCGGTCGTCCTCTGTACGTACACCGAGGATATGTATCCTCATTTCACCGAAGCTGCTGAGAGTATCCTCTCGCAGACGTACGACGACGTTGAGCTCATCGTTATCGTTGATGGCACACAACCGGTGTACGACCGTGTTGTGGCTGATTACGGCGACCGCGACGATGTTGTTATCGAGTGCAACGAAGAGAACGTCGGGCTGCTTGAAAGCCGAAATCGAGGTGCGGAGATCGCAACTGGAGATGTTGTGGCGTTTATCGATGACGATGCCGTCGCGGACAAGCAGTGGATCGAACGGTTGATTCGAGCCTACGAGGAGAAAGGTGCGATCGCAGCCGGCGGAAAGATGACCCCGGAGTGGGTTGCAGGGAAACCGTCATTTCTACCTGAAGAGTTCTACTGGCTTGTCGGGGTTACCCACCGTGGATTTGCCGAAGAACCGGGAGAGGTTCGGAACACATTTGGCTCGAATATTTCGTTTCGGGCCGATGTGTTCGCTGAATTGGGCGGGTTCGATGTCGATATTGGGGGACGAAAAGGCGAAAAGAATCTACAGGGTGGTGAGACGGAACTGTGTGCGCGGATGCGGACGGAGTACGGACAGGGTGTGTGGTACGATCCGGAAGCAAAGGTGGGACACAAGGTATTTGAGTACCGGACGAAGTTTTGGTGGCTGGTGGATCGAGCATTCTGGCAGGGGTACTCGAAGCGGGCGATGAAAACATATGTTAAAACCGGGGGAGATGACGAAAACGAGTTCCTATTACGACTACTACGTGAATTTATTCCACATCGGCTACAAAGAATTGTAAAAAAACGATCTCAGAAGGAATTATTGAAGATGATAGCACTTCTTGCATTTACAGTCAGCGTTGGTGTTGGATATGTGTACAGTTCGATCAACTATTCACCAGTGATAAAAGAATAATTCATAGCTGTATGGATTTTATTCAGCCGCGGCCAGACCAGACCTATCGTTGGGTTCTTCATTATCCTATCGCATATTAGTGGTATGGATAGGTATGTTGGTGTAGCCGAACCGGTTCTCGGTGATGAAGAACGATCGAATATCGCCGAGGTGCTTGATTCGGGGCGGTTCCTTCAAGGCCCGTACGTTGAAGAGTTCGAAGAGAAGTGGGCTGATCATGTCGGGACAGACCATGCCGTTGCAGTTACAAACGGAACCGAAGCCATCCAACTTTCACTCAAAGCTCTCGGGATGGAACCAGGAGACGAAGTGATCGTCCCATCGCTCACGTTTGGCTCCACCGCAACGGCGGTCGTCCACCAGGCTGGAGTTCCAGTGTTTGCTGATATAGACAGAGAACTCTATACGCTCGATCATACCGATCTCGAACGATGTCTCTCAGATGAAACGTTCGCTGTGATGCCGGTACATCTGTATGGACATCCAGCAGAGATGGAGGAAATACGGGAATTTGCTGCTGCGCACGATTTATATGTGATTGAGGATGCCGCACAAGCACACGGTGCTGCATATAGGGATTCAAAGGTCGGTTCAATCGGTGATATCGGCTGCTTCTCGTTTTACGCGACGAAGAACATCACGACCGGGGAGGGCGGCATCATCACAACCGATAACGACGCGATCGCCGAAAACCTACGGATGCTCAGAAGTCACGGCATGGCAAATCGCGACAAACACGTAACGCTTGGATACAACCACCGGATGAGCGAGTTGAACGGTGCCCTCGGGACAGCACAGGTCGACCGGCTCACCGGATTTAACCAGCGGCGACGAGAAATCAGCGAGCGGTTGCACAATGAGCTTGCGGATCTCGACTGGCTTGAGCCCGCGGCAGTACGTGACTATGTCGAACACGCCTACTTCTGGGCACCATTTGAGATACAGCCGGACAAAATCGGGATGACTGGAAAGGAAGTCTGGCGTGAGTTACGGGAGCGCGGTGTTGAGACCCGCCACAGGTACAATGTGCCGTTGTATGACCAGCCAGTCTTCGAAAACCACCGTGGGTTCAATTCAGAGTTCCCGTGGAGTGCAAATCCAAACAGTCACAAGTACGACCTGTCACTGCCGCACGTAGAGGAGGTTGTCGGCAATATGATCGGACTTCCGAATCACCCGAATCTTGAGGAGGAGGACATCCAGTACGTTATCGAGACCGTCCGAGAATTTGAGGAGACGATATAACGACTTACCCCGCAGCAGATGTCGGTGCGGCAAACAAACCACGATCAGGCGGATAGCATAACAGATTTACTATCTCGTTTGGTAGCTATCGATTGTGAAAGTACTCATAACAGGCGGCGCAGGCTATATCGGAAACTACGTTGTTGAAGAGGTGCTCAACAACGGGCACGAGGTTCGGGTGCTCGATTCGATGCTCTGGGGTGACCAGGCACTCGAACCGCTACGCGATGACGAGAAGCTGGAGGTTCGTGAAGGCGATATTCGACATATCGAGGATCTCTCGTATGCGATGGAGGGCTGCGATGCCGTCATCCATCTCGCAGGGATCGTCGGCGATCCAGCCTGTGGTGTCAACGAGCAGGCAACGCAGGCGGTCAACGTCGAAGCGACGAAATCGCTCGTTGAAGTGTGTAAGCTTCACGATATTCAGCGGCTTGTGTTTGCATCGACGTGTTCAGTGTACGGTGCCAGCGAACTCATGGAGCTCAACGAAGGCTCATACCTGAATCCGCTATCATTGTACGCCGAGTCGAAGATCGACTCCGAGGAGATCATTCTGCATGAGACTCATGATATGTTCTCGGATAACGAGATCACACCAACGATCCTGCGGCTTGGGACGATTTTTGGGTGGTCGCGCCGGATGCGATTCGATCTGGTTGTGAATATTCTGACCGCGAAAGCCCTTTTGGAGGACGACATTCCGGTCTACGGCGGGGAGCAATACCGACCACTTGTGCATGTCCATGATGCCGCACGCGCCTTCGCTGCGGTCTTAGAAGCCGACGAGGAGAAGGTCAACCACCAGATATTCAATGTTGGTGATAACGATCTGAACTATCAAATAAAGGAAGTTGGACGAATCGTCGAGGAGAATGTTGATGATGCTGAGGTTCGGTTCGTCGAACATAAAGAGGATGAGCGAACCTACCGGGTGAGCTTTGACAAGATCAATTATATACTGGGCTGGGAAACACAGCACGACATCGCGGATGGCGTCCAAGAGATCAAAGAGTGGATGCAAGCAGAGGATATTACTGAGTACGGGAAAGATACATTCCGTAATTCGGAATACCCGTATATATAAGAGATGGAGACAAAGCACCTAACAGCTGACAACACCGACGAATGGTGGGAGAATTACGAACGGGTCGGCAAGCCTGGGCCATATCATCGGCCAGATTACCTCCAACTACTCGCAGGAAATTTTGAACACGATGATGAACACGCCGAAGCCTTCGTTCTCCAAGATGGCGACGAAATTATCTACTACCCGTACATCCGTCGTTCACTCAAATCAGTTCCGTTTGCAGACGGGTCAGAAACAGACCTATCAAAATACGATGATATTGTTTCTTCATGGTACTATGGCGGGCCATTTACTTCAAAAGACGACAACTCACTCTGCGAAGCGTTCGCGGAGCAGTTTGATAATTTCTGCCAGTCAGAAAACATTGTCGCCGAGTTCGTTCGTTTCGACCCAAACGAACGAAATTACGAGAGATTTGATTGCCTGGAACCGAAGTTCAATAGAGAAACGGTTCCAGTTGACTTAACTAAAGATAAAGAAACACTCTGGGACGAGTTCGAGAAACGCAACAGGAACGCCATAAGACAAGCGCAGAAGACGGATCTTGAGGTAAAGCCCACTGAATCTGATAATGACTACGAAGCGTTCTACGATATCTACACGAACGCAATGGACGCGAAGAATGCTACCGATCACTACCGCTTCAAGTATGACTTTTTCTGTGACATGTTGGAAACAGATCTTTCGACACTTGTTGTAGCCACGTACGACGACGAAGTTGTCGGTGGAGCGATGGTAGTACACAATGAAGAGCTGGCCCACGATTACCTGCGCGCCTCTGATCCCGACTACTGGGATATGCGTGTCAATAATTTACTCTGCTATGGAACATTGATGCAGATGCGAGCCACCGGAAAGAAAATGTTTGATTTCCAAGGGGGGAGGCCAGGTGTGTTCAAGTTCAAGAAATCCTTCTCAGCTGATCGTGCTGAAATGTATCTCGGTACATCAGTACACATGCCGGAAGTATATAATGAATTGACATCCGAAGCCGAGAGAGTAGGTATTGATACCGACGGAGGATACTTCCCAGAGTACCGCGTGGAGAAGAGCAACTAAACGATAAAAGTATAAACGTAGAACCACCGCACTTGTTCTATGAACATAGTATTGGCTTCAGTAGATTGTTTACGTCATGATACTTTTGACCACCGATTCTACGAGAGACTGAAATCATCGGGTAGCTACTACGATACCTGTATTACACAGGCTGCGTTCACAAGTCCATCTCATACTTCAATGCTCTCAGGACTCAATCCATTTAACCATGGGGTTCGCTGGCTCATAGACTACGAGACAGATGCAACACTCCTTCCTGAGATACTCTCTGAGGAAGGATTCAACACCGTTGGATTTACTGGGGGGTACCCACTTCCCACGGGGAACATTCCTGATACGTTCGACGAGTTCCACCACATAACCCCAATGGAAGACCGTATGGAGGGTCGCGGCAACGAGTTTGGGCCTGCGAATCTTCTTGTGAACCGCGCAGTGAACTGGCTTGATGATCACGAAGGAGAGGATAATTTTGTATTTATCCACTCGTTTGATCTGCACCTAACACTTCGTTCCGAGTTCGGCAAACGTGACGAACCAGAGTTCGATGAAAATAATGTCTACGAAAACGTTGAGCAGTATATTGGTAGATACCAGCGCAGGTACCGCGAAGAGGCGGAATTCGTTGCTAGACAGCTTGAAAATCTACACCAACTTATCGACATTGACATCTCGGTTGTAACAGGTGATCACGGTTCCAAGATGCCCGGCGAACATGGGTATCCATGGGTCTATGACAGCGAAGGAAACCGTGTTGGATCACAAGTTCGTGGCGTTGAATTGTACGAAAATATAATACGCGTACCCCTCATATTCAACGGCGATCATTTCCCAGACGAGACGGTACACGAACAGGTGCGTAGTATTGATATCGTTCCGACACTTCTTGACGCACTTGATATAGATGCTCCCGAGACAGACGGGAAAACATTGCTTAGCGGCGACCATCCAGAATTTGCCTACTCTGAAACATATCACGGACAGCTAACAAAAGAGAACAAGCTGACCCACAAAATGAACGAGCAGTATGATTTCGGGTGGAATGATCTTGACTCGCTTGTTTGCCTCCGCTCTAACGAGTGGAAACTCATCTGCACAGCGAACGGAAAGCTTGAACCCGTAGAGCTCTATCATATCGCGCAGGATCCTGGCGAAGGACGTAATCTACTCAAGGACGAGCCTGAAATTGCTAAAGAGTTCTTCGATGACCTACAGTCTATGCTCGGTGATGACGAACAAATGTACGTGACCGCCGATCAGGTTACTCAAGCAACGAAAGATCGACTTGAAGATCTCGGTTATCTTTAATTTATTAGATGAAGAAGGTACTACTCATCTCTAACGTCGATCTAAAAAATGGAGGGGGACGTTCTGAAAAGTTCGCAACGAGAAAGCGGATGTTACAGGAGCGAGACTGGGATGTAGTAGTTGGACACGTCCCTGAGCCGCATATTTTACTGTTCCCCTATGCTATTCTCAAATGTCTATATATTGGTATGAGACGAGATGTTGATGTTATCAATTCTGTCAGCAACCCATTCCATCTCCAGCTAATAGGGTACATCGTAAGCCAGGTTCTGGGACTACCGTGGCTCGTTGAATTCCGTGACCCGATGGTTGAAAATCCGGATCGAGATCCCGACGCATTCCTGACCAAGATAGCAGCGCAGGTAGAGAAATTAGCAGTTCAAAACAGCGATCAAGTCGTCTGGGGGGATGGAATACAAATGGCAGACGATCATCTCGAAACCAAGTACCCAGACGTGTCAGCAGAGAAGTTCTACAAGCTTCCATTCCTTGGTTTCGAATCAGAAAAGTTTGAGTCAGCACCAACAACAAGCTACGATTCGCTCACAATCACCTACGCCGGCTCCTTCTACGAGGGCTGGATCGAACCGTACGAGCTCCTCGAAGGCTTTTCTATATACGTTGAACAGAATAATCCAAACCAAGACGAACTAACCTTGCAGTTCTATGGGGATTGGACAGAGCAATATCAAGAGAAGGTAGAAGAGCTCGGCGTCTCCGAATTTATTCAGACATATGATTTCGTGCCGCACGATCAGATCATACCAGTGCTCAAGGGGTCGGATATCGTCGTCTATATCGGTGGCGACGATCCACAGAACAAACTCAGTGTTCCATCCAAAATCTGGGACTACATGGGCGCGAAAACACCGATACTTGCCATTGTAGACCCCTCATTCCGAGTCGCACAACTGATCGAAGAGAGCGATTTGGGTGTAGTGATCCATCCCGACGACACAGAGGCGATAGCAGGTGCTATCGAGATTATGATTTCAAAGGAGTTCAACTATACGTCCGACAAAGAGATCTTTGATGAGTTCAGCAGAGCACACAAGATGGACGTGTTAGCACAGACTCTTGATTCTATATCTACAAATGATAATCTATATTGATGGAACAGCTTACTACGATTGAGAACATTACGGACTATGTCTACATCAACTCAATTATTCTCTATTTTTATCTGCTCTTAAAATAGTATCCCTGTGGTTTTACTGGATGGTCTTTAACAAGATCATATGAAATATTATGATTGTCAAACTGGTCTAACACAGCATTCTCTCCGTTCTCAAGTCTGCTGGAATGTATTTCTACGATTCCCGCAAAATGTTCAAGATCTGCGGACAGCAAATCAGCAATAACTTTATTTTCAGCACCTTCTATATCAATTTTTATAAACGGCCTTTTTATATTTTTTGAGGTAAAAATATCAGATAAAGCCCTACCCTCACGCTTTACTGAATCGGTAAACTTCTCCATATCTTGTCCAGGCGTAATTGTATCTCTCGGTGATCCAGATGTTGACCTGTCTTCATGAAAGGTAACAGAGCCAGTCTCTCCAGCGATAATAGTATCAGATATACTAACCCGTGACGAATCAAAATCATTAACTTTCGAATTGCGTTCAAGAACGGAACGGTTGTATTGGTTCGGTTCAAACGCGAAGATTGGAATATCTGGATTCAACTTTCCAAGGATGACAGTATAAAGTCCAAAGTGGGCACCCACATCAAATGCTGCATCATGATCAGAGAGGTCAAAGTATGATAGAGGTATACCCTCCAGTCCTGTACAGCCACGCTCAACATCAATACAGTCGTACTGCTTCAGGAAAGTTGGAACATCATAGTAAACATATACAAACTCTGATCCTTGATAATTATATCGGAAATGATTGTTCCCTCGAAGTTGATTTATTTTAACAATTACACCTGCTCCGAATTTGGCTATAGGATTCGGTATTCTCTGTCCAAATTTATAAAGTTTGTCAATCATTTATTAATTGATACACGCTTCTTTCTATTTAAACGCGGCTATATCGACTTCTTCGGTACATGTCGTTCTCCTGTGGAAACAGCATTGAGTATAGCCGCATACTCGGCCATAGCTTCCTGACTATCAAACCTATCTTTGAGACGGCCGTCGGCGTCGTACTCAAATGTGCATGTACTAACTTCTCGAATCGCATCGGCTATTGAATCCGCTTCCCTTGGATGAGCAGCGATTCCGATATTTTCTTTTTCAATGAACCTCCCAGCACGGAAAGACCGATCGATTACACCCAGAATCGGTGACTCGGCGGCGACGTAATCCGCCATCTTCAACGAGATATTGTGTTTGTTGCGCTGATCATTGCCGCCGACGTATAGAAGTAAATCAGATCCTTTCAGAATCCGGATTATCTCGTCATGCGGTACTGGGTCATACGTGGTTACGATATCTTCGAGATTCTCCTTACGCACCTTCTGCTGGTAATCTTCTTTCCAGTCTCCGTAGAACTGTACCTGTATATCCCCGCCACCATGACGATCCACGTATTCGCTCAGACCCTCCAAGAACTCGTAGGGCTCAATCCACCCCTCGTAGAAGGAACCGGCGTATGTTATCGTAAACTTATCATACTGTTTGGGGCTCCCACTGTTAAATTTTTCAACTTCGACACCGCCGAATCCTAAATAGGGTATCTTATAGAACTTCGACTCAGGCATATTAGGGTAGGATTCATAGAAGTAATTGTCATTCATTTGAATACCATTCCACCATGCTACTTGATTCGCAGAACTAACGACACATTTCTCCAAAATACGTCTCTGGAAATGAGAAGAGGATCCAGTATCTACATGAACGTTTGTTGCTAGAGGATCACGGAACTCCGCCAACCACGGCTCTCCCGTAATCTTCTTCAAAATGTATCCCAGAGCGTGTAGTTCAGGCGGGCTACAATGGGTCACCATCAGGTCAATATCATTCGAGCGTGCTCGGCGAGCAAGCTTAGGTATCTCCTTCAGAATACCGGAGATCGACGGTTCAGATACGTATCCAATTTCGACTTCCCAGCCACGCTCACGTAGAAGTTCCTTGTTCGCTTCTTTTTCTGGTCCGCCCCCTATCTCACGCGTGCGATTATTAGAAATCATTAGGACTCGTTTCATGACTTGTTTTACCATTTCATTACAATATGAAAGTGTTGTCTCTTCATTTATGATAGTAACTGACAAGGAGGGTGTCATAGAAGAGTTCGCATGGTTTGTTGAATCAGTTCTAACGAATTGAAAACACCGTGCACTTAGTGCACGCTGTTCTTAGCCCGTCGTAGCTATGACAAAAGAGAAGTTCGGCGTCGCTGTTGACGAGGAAATCGTGCGAGAAGTGGATGAATTGGTCGCTGAGTGTGACGATCTCGGAGTCAGCCGCTCCGAGATCGTCGAGGCCGTCCTCACAGCATTCGTTCAATCCGAGACGAACCACGTTGAACGGGTTCGAGAAATCATTATTCGGAAACGAAAGGGCACTCTCTAATCGGTTTTAAACTTTGTACACTTAGTGCACGCATTTCTGAGAGAGTAATCTGTTATAATCGTAATTAATCTGACTGTAGCATGTGAAGAGTTCTATGACACGCTCGACAAGACTAAATAGCGGCTATCGAAACAGGTAATGGGTCGGCTATAGATAAATGTGACAATGACCGATATTGCTTTGATAACTATTGACTCGTTACGCCACGATCATTTAGGATGTTATGGTTACGAACGAAATACTTCACCGAACATCGACCAACTAGCCGGTAACTCTCATCAATTTTTGAACGCATTCGCTCATGCAGGAATGACACGTGCTTCATTTCCAACTATACTCACCTCCTCGTACACCAACATGTACGGAGGTTACGACAGAATCACTGAGGGCAGAACACTTGTTTCTGAGGTGCTAACTCAAGGCGGTTATTCTACTGCGGGGTTCCACTCTAACTTGTTTCTTTGTGCTGACTTCGGGTATCAACGCGGGTTTGATATGTTCTATGATTCCAAAACAGATCCCAGTTTCACTGCGAAACTTAGACAGTTTATCAAAACAAATCTCAATCAAGACAGCATTCTTTACAACTTCCTACAGCGACTCTATGACACGACTGAAAAAAACGCTGGCCTCAATGTCGGTTCCAGCTACGTGAAGGCAGACGAAATCACCGACCGCTCGATCGAATGGGTAACCAAGACTGAAGCTGATTCGAGTGACCGATTCCTCTGGACACATTACATGGATGTCCACCACCCGTACGTGCCACCCGAAGAATATCAGCTTAAATTCCGTGACACATCAATCAGTGATCGGCGATCGATCAAGCTCAGGCGGAAGATGCTTGAAATACCTGAGGAGATCAGCGAGAACGAACAACAGGAACTCATTGATCTATACGATGCTGAAATTCGATTTACCGATCACGAAATCGGCCGCCTAATCGACAGCATAGAGGAGTCATGGGGAGAGGACACGATCATACTAATCACCGCTGATCACGGAGAAGAGTTCTACGAACACGGGCAGTATAGCCACAACACGGTTCACGATGAAGGTATCCACGTGCCACTGATACTCTCTACTGATGGTTCTGGGGTATATGATGAGATGGTTGGGCTCGTCGATGTGTCACCAACGATAGCCAACTACGCCGGTTGCGATATCCCTGATAACTTCTACGGGAGCAGTCTGAAACCACTCGTCGAAAAGGGCAAATGGGCCCGTGACCACGTCATCGGTGACTGGGGAGGTTCCGAAGGGAAACCGGATCGGATATTCTATCGAGACAAAGACTGGAAATATATAAAGAATCGTGGAAATGAGGAGCTCTACCGCTTGGACGAAGATCCAGCGGAAAAAAATGATATTATTAGCCAAAAGCCGTCGATTCTGACTAAAATACGAGAGAAAATCGAAACACATGAGAAACAGGTTACTGAGACCTCAATGGATATCGACGAAGTCGAGATGGATGACGAAGTTGAAGAAAGATTAGAAAAGCTCGGATACAAGTTCTGATCGTATGCGGCTCGGACAAAAATCATTTATTTATTTTCTCTCAAAGATCGGTGCAACCCTCGCAGGATTCGTCGCAACGATCTATTTAGCACGTATCCTCGGTGCAGGAACACTCGGAACCTACTATCTGGTAATTGCTGTGCTGACATGGCTGAAGATGTTCTCAACGATGGGGATAGCCAAAGCCGTAAAAAAACGAATCAGCGAAACTGACGAACCATCCGAGTTTGTTACTGCCGGGGTACTACTCCAAGTAGCAAGTCTGATTGTTGTCACTGCTGTGATTATTGTATTTCAGAATCAACTCCGATCCTACACCGGCTTCGAACGGATTGATATTTTGTTGCTGCTTCTGTTTGCGGGAGCGTTCTTTTCGTTCGTTACCTCCGTGCTTGTTGGAGAAAATCTCACCCACATCTCGGGCGCACTACAGCCGCTTGATAGAGTCACGCGTACCGTCGCACAAGTCGCATTCGTGCTACTGGGATTCAATCTTTTAGGGCTATTTTTCGGATACATAATCGGTAGTATCCTGGCCGCTACAGTTGGACTCTACTACATTTCTGCGCGTTTCAGCTATCCGGATCGCTCTCATTTCAGATCACTCTGGGCGTACGCAAAGTTCTCATGGCTGGGAAGTTTTAGTAATCGAACCCTTGCATCGATGGATACCCTCGTCCTTGGCGTCTTCGTCACTAGCGATCTGATCGGGATCTACGAGATCGCCTGGAACGTAGCATCCGTCCTCGCTGTCTTCGGGGTCGCTATTAACGCAAGCCTTTTTCCTGAAATCAGTAGTCTCGATGCTGACGAAACAGAAAACATCGCAGAACTTGCTCAGACTGGAGTTGCGTACGCAGGAGTGTTTGTTATTCCGGGACTGGTCGGTGGCCTCATCTTGGGCGAGGTTATTCTATCTGTATACAGCCAGGAGTTCCGCCAAGGATACCTCATCTTGGTATTGCTGATACTCGCACGGCTGATCTCAACCTATAAGAATCAGTTTGTGAACGTTATCGATGCGATCAACAGACCCGATATCGGCTTCAGAATAAATGCTGTGTTTGTCGTTACAAACATCTCGCTTAATTTTGTTTTAGTGTTCGTCTATGGATGGGTCGGTGCCGCAGTCGCCACAATCAGTTCAGCCGCCGTTGGGGCCATACTCGCGTATGGTGCTCTCACTCGGCTCACTGCGTTTCAGTTCCCGATATCCGAGGTACTCAAACAGCTGGTTGCAGCAGTAGCAATGGGGATACCGGTGTACGCCGGAGCTGAATACCTCTCGTATCGGATACTACCGAGTCTCTTCCTTATTCCGGTCGGCGCAGGAGTCTACTTTGGGGTGCTACTAGGTATTTCATCGCGGTTTCGAACGACGATCAGAGCGAATATTCCGTTCTGATACGCTTATTCTTACACTGCAAGTTCTCGAACGAACTCAGCCACTGTCCACTCGGTATCGAATCCGATCCGCTCGGCTGCCTCAGTCGTATCAACAGTAAAGTCGTCCGCCACTGCTTCGTCACTCCGTGGATTCTCTACCAGGTCAATGTCCACGGTGTATCCGCGTTCCTCCGCGACGACATCCTGTACCGTCTCAGCGAGTTCGAGAATACTCATGCATTCACCGCTTGCTAACGGGAACGTAGTTGCTCCGGGTTCCCCTCCGACAAGCGAATCAAGTGAGCTGATGTATGCACGTGCAACATCTTTGACGTGGATGAAATCGCGGGCCTGTGTGCCTGGCTTGTGGACGGTCAGCGGTTCGTGATTCAGGGCTTTCTCAACAAAGATGTTGATCACCGTCCCTTTACTCACACGTGTACCTGCAACTGAATGACCGCCATACAGGTTTGATTTCATGTAGACGTGTGCCGGGAAGGCATCTTCAGCGAGCGCGTGAATATCCCCCTCACTCATGGCCTTGGTGCGCCCGTAGTGATTAGTCGGATTACGGGGGTGTTCGGATGAAATTGGGAACTCCACCGGATCACCGACAATTGCCATACTACATGGGAAAATCATCGGTGTCCCCGTTTCGTGACAAACCCATGCAACGTTCTCTGTGCCACCGACATTGATGTCAAATGCGTCCTCAGGAGACTCATCACAGTCAGGGACACCGCTCAGCGCTGCGAGATGCATCACCGCATCAGAACCATCGACAGCGTCGCGGACAGCATCGCGATCACGGACATCGGTTTCCGCAACAGAAACCCCGGTAATCTCCTCAACCTGTGCGTTCCGAAAGTTATCAACCGCTGTAACATCGTGACCGGCTTCAAGCAGTTCGACAACAACACGCGAACCGATGTAGCCACCCGCACCTGTGACACAGACATGAAATGTCTCACTCATCAGTCAACACACCAGGCAGGAACCGATCTTCGTGGGCAGCGATCCGGTCACGTTCCTCGACCAGCGAGCCGAGCACGTCTCGAATTCCCTCCTCAAGCGTTTGCCGTTGGCCGCCAACCAGCTCAAGGAAGTCCTCATTTTCCATCTCCATTTTGTGTTCCTCGTCTTCGTTCCGTGGGTTCTCGTAGTGTTTGACCTCAGCATCCAAATCAAACTCCTCGCCGACCTCGGCGATCGTCTCGGCGAGTTCGACGATCGCCACGGGGCGCGTCACCTGATTGTAGATATCGATCTCGTCAGCACCGGAGTGGCCGTCCTCGACGAGCCGAACCAAGCTCTCAACAGTATCTTCGAGACTAACCATCGGCTTCCGCTGTTCACCCTTGCCGTAGACGGTGATCGGATAGCCAGCGACGGCCTGTGCACAGAACCGGTTGACGACCGTCCCGAAGTAGTAGTCGAAATCGAATCGCGTCGGACTATCGTGAGTCTGTGTTTCGTCGGTCTCTGTCCCGTAGACGATCGCCGTCCGGATCTCGCTGATCGGGAACTCGAACTCCGACTCGGCGAGTCGCATGTTGGCAGCGTCAAACGACTTCGTCGCGTGGTACCAACTTCCAGCCATGTTCGGGAAGGGGATCTCATCGGATCCCCCCTTTCGATCAACCTCAACGCCACCCTCGGGAATCGGGAAATGCGGCGCGCCGTAGACACCGGTCGTTGTTGTCTCGATAAAGTGGGTGTCATCGAGCCCGCATTCGGCGAGTCCATGCAGGAGGTTGAGATTCATCGAAACGTTGTTGCGCTGGGTGTAGAGTGCCCGTTCCCCGTTGATCGAGGAGTACGGCGCGCTCGGCTGGGCAGCCGTATGCAACACGGTATCAGGCTCGTGCGTATCGAGCAACTGAATCACAAACTCACGATCCGCGAGATCGCCCTCGATGAGACTCAGATTGTCCACAGCGGCAAACCGTTCTCGTGGCTCTTCGATCTGTGTCGCCGAGACACTGCCGGACTCCTCGACCCACTCGCGACGCGCAAAGTTATCAACACAGACGATCCGTTCGTCAAGCCGGTCAGCCAGCCGCAACGCGGTCGGCCAGCCGAGATAGCCGTCAGCACCGGTTAGGAGTACTGTCATCGTTAACTCAAAATATGAGTAACTACGCTAAAAGCTTTGCTTTCGACCACCCGGTGGCTACGACAAGGGTTCATCATCAACCGGCTGGCTCTCGTGAGTCCAGAGAATATCGAAATACTGCCAGAGCCCAGCCACGAACGCAGGGTTTTTCGTGACGGCTGCTTGCCGAAGGTGATTTGGGAGCTCCTCCTGTTCGACGAGTAAGAGCCCCTGGCCCGTCTCGTAACCCAAATCGGGATCGACAAACGTGCCACGCCATGGGAGAAGCCGATCAGTTATCCGCACCGACACTGATGGGAACGATTCCGCAAGCAGCGACCGGATCTCCTGCTGTCTACGACTGTTATCCATCGAGAGATGAGTCGGCGACAACATGAGAACATCAACATCGATCCCCCGATCGATTGCCTCCCGCATCGACGGCTCAACAGCATCGATGTAGCCAAAACTCTTTGTCAGGACGAACACACTCTCGTCAGCTTCTCGGAACAGCCGTCGAGTCTCCCGTTCGCTCGGTTCGCCAACATCGACCACATGGAACAGATCTTCTGTTGGACTCAGTTCGTCGACATCCCGATTTTCGATGGGAGCATAGGAATCAACAAACGAGTCGGCGACACGCTCGACATCGCGTCTGAACCGCTCGTAGTCGTCCTGTCGGTTGGTGATCGCACGATCGATGATCTCGGCTGGCTCGTGTGGTTTGTACTGTTTCGGCCGCCCGGGGGTGACTGTGACGTAGCCTGCTTCAACGAGGGAATCGAGGACGCCGTAGATCCGGGCTTTCGGGATGCCGGTCGCCTCCGCGAGATCGGGGGCTGTCGTCCGACCAAGCAGTAACAACTCCTCTAAGGCGTCGGCCTCGTACTCGGTGAGATCAAGCAGGGAAAACAGATCGCTATTGGCGTCAGACATACCCCGTGGTCTCTGTGCCACCGATAAGAAAATGCTGGTGCCGCCATAAATTATATACCGGCGGCCTACATTCGTTTACTCAGAACATGAGTAACCAAAGTCAGTCCGCGACCACGGAGGCCGAGCATCTGTCGGAGGTTCCGGACGGGGCCGGCTGTACGGAGATCTGGGATAAACTCTCCGAGGATCGATTCGAAGAAGCAGACAACTAAACGGCGTTGCGGCGACTATTCGACGGTGACGCTCTTTGCGAGATTCCGCGGTTTGTCGATGTTCCGCCCTTTCGACTTGGCGACGTAGTACGCAAACAGCTGCCAGTAGACGTTTGTCACCAGCGGCTCCAACAGACCGATATCGGGCACGGAAAACTGTACGTCGAGATACTCAGTCGAATCGCCCGCGGATGCAGCACCGATGACAGTTGCGCCACGCGCCTGCACCTCCTTGATGTTGTTCAACGTCTCGTCGGCGTTCGATCCTTCGGTTACCACCGCAAGGACGGTCGTTTCCGGCGTCACCAACGCCAGCGGGCCGTGTTTCAGCTCGCCGGCCGGGAACCCCTCAGCGTGGTCATAGGAGATCTCTTTCAGCTTCAGCGCGCCCTCAAGCGAGACCGGATGGCCGAATCGCCGTCCGATAAAGAAGAACGCGTTGCTGTCGCCGTGCTCCTCGGCAACCTCACGGATATAATCCTCGTCATCAAGGATCTGTTGGACAGCTCCCGGAAGTGCTCGAATCGACTCTAGGACGGTCGTCGCCTCAGCCGAGGAAACCGACCCTCGAACCCGCCCGAGATAGACCGCAAACAGCGACAGCGTGGCGACCTGTGAGGCAAACGTCTTCGTCGCCGCGACGCCGATCTCCGGGCCCGCACGGATAAAGAGACTGTCGTCAACTTCTCGTGTGACGGTGCTTCCCAACGTGTTGGTCACCGCAAGCGTCCGCGCGCCGGCCTGCTTGGCTTTTCGAACTGCTGACAGCGTATCAGCGGTCTCGCCGCTTTGTGTGACAGCGACGACGAGTGTCCGCCACGGATCGCGGCCACCATCGAACTCGTACTCACTGGCGACCTCAACGCTGGTGCGCACCTCAGTCACCGACTCCAACAACTCGGCTGCGTACCGCCCCGCGTAGTTTGAGGTGCCACAGGCGATGATCTGGATCTCCTCAACGGAGTTTAGATATGCTTCCTCAAGATCCAGATCCAGATCAACGGTTCCAGCATCGATATCGAACCGCCCCGACAGCGTCTGTCGTAACGCTCGCGGCTGTTCGTGGATCTCCTTGAGCATGTAGTGATCGAAGCCACCCTTCTCAGCCGCATCAGCCTCCCACTCCAGCTGTTCGGTCTCGACGATGATCGGTTCACCGTCACGGTAGATCGTCACCCCGTCGTCGCCGACGACGGCCATGTCGTCGTCTTCGAGATACGTGACCTCACGCGTCTCTTCGAGGAAGGCCGTCACGTCGCTGGCGAGGTAGGTCTCGCCGTCGCCGTGACCAACCACCAGCGGGCTGTCACGCCGAATAGCGAATAGCTCGTCGACACCGGCGATGGCGACGACGATCGCAAAGCTCCCTGCCAGTCGGTCGGCCGCCGTCTGTACCGCCGCCTGTGGCGTCGCCCCGCCGTCAAGTTCCGCGGCGATCAGATGCGGGATCACCTCGGTGTCGGTGTCGCTGGTGAACGTCCGATCGCCAAGCTCCTCCCGGAGCGTCTCGAAGTTCTCAATGATTCCGTTGTGGACGACCGCCACGCGACCACTCTCATCGGTATGCGGGTGGGCATTTGCGTCGGTCGGTGGGCCGTGGGTCGACCACCGTGTGTGGCCGATACCGATCGTCTGTGGAGCGTTCTCGGCAGCCGGGAGAGCCGACCGAAGCGCGTCGACCTCACCCGAACGTTTGTACACCGAGACATCGTCGTCTACTAGGGCGACACCGGCGGAGTCATAGCCGCGGTATTCGAGATTCGACAAGCCGTCCATCAATACGGGTAGTGCAGCATCCTCACCGACGTAGCCGACGATCCCACACATCTTACCCCCTCCTGATCTCGACGCCGTCGGGGATCGTTCCGCTGGCGACCGCACCTTCGCCAACAACAACATCATTGCCGAGAATCCCACCGGGCGCGATAGTGGCCGCGCCACCGACAGCCGCGTTGTCGCCGATCAATCCACCGAAGATAACATCCGAGTGGATCTCGCCGTCGGTGACGACGGTCGCCTCGCCGCCGGCCGCCGTTACGTTCGCACCGACGGTCGCGTTGGCACCGACGATACAGTCGGAAAGAACTGCCCCGGCTTCGACTGTCGCATCCGGGAAGATAACCGAGCGGGTGATCGTCGCGTTAGGCCCGATCCGGGCGTTGGCAGCGACCGTGCTACCGCGGCCGACAACCGTGTTGGCACCGACAGCAGCTGTAGAGGCGAGGTGAGCAGCGGTATCGATCTGTGCACCAGCCCCGACTGACCCAGCAGTGTCGCCACCATCCTGATCGAGGAGCTGCCCGGTGACCGAGAGCAGATCCCAGGGGTAGGAGACATCCAACCATCGACCATTGTACCGAACCGGCCGGATCGTTCCGTTCTCAGCGACTCGCGCAAGGACATCAGTAAGCCGATACTCACCGTCAGGGCCGGCAGGCGTTGCGTCGATCACATCGAAGACAGCGGGGGTGAATCCATACACCCCAGCGTTGATAATATTCGAGGCGAGTTCGTCGCGTGGTTTTTCGATGATATCGACGATCTCATCGCCCGAGAGCGTCACGACCCCATAGGCCTCGGATTCCGGAACCCGTGTGACGGCCATCGCGGCATCCGTCTCACCATCCATGGCCGCATGAACGTCAGCAACGGCGTCGGAGCCGATGATCCGGTCGCCGTTGAGTACGAGGAAATCACCGTCAACGTGCGATTCAGCCTGCTGTACCGCATGCGCGGTGCCCAATTGGTTCTCTTGGACGGCGTACTCGATCGAGACATCCCAGTCGTCACCGTTGCCGAAATACGTCTGGATACGATCGCGTTCGTAGCCCACAACGAAGACGATCTCTTCGATGCCAGCGTCGATCACGGCCTCCAGCACGTGTTCCAACAGTGGTTTGTTGACTACCGGCAACATCGGCTTCGGCCGCCGGTTGGTCAGCGGCGACAGCCGTTGGCCCTCACCGGCCGCAAGAATCACCGCTGTCGGCGTCGATTGGCTCATACCAACGGATTCGCCGCTGTTTGCTTGAATGCTTTGCCAACGAGTAGCCATCGGTGTCAACGAATCTGTAAATAGCTGGTAACAAACAGACGATCTTGAGACATGTCACCATTGCTCCCACAGGATTTTCACCGGAGGTAATAGACACGGGGGACAATGACAGAGGCCTCCATCGATCAGCCAGACCTCACGTGGGGTGAGAAGCTGTCCGCCCTCCTCCGGGTCGCCCGCTACCGCCCCACATTCACCGCCGGACTGATCCTTCTCGGCGGCTTCGTCGCCGCCCTCGAAGGCGTCGGCCTTGGCTTCATCCATCCGATCATCGAAGTCGCACAGGCAGAGGGCCCCGTTGACGGCGGTGGCCCGGTGTTGGAAACCTTCCTTGCGATCTACGAGTTCCTCGGTGTTCCGTTCGAACTCGGCTTCCTCCTCGTCGGCGTCACCGCGGTGATGACCGTCCGGTACACGCTCTCCTTCATCGTCGCGTGGCTGAAAGCGTGGCTCGCCACGCAGTACGAGACGACACTCCGCACCCGGGCGTTCGACAGCGCGCTCAACGCACGCGTCGGCTACTTCGACGCAGAGGGCTCCGACGACATCCTCAACGCGATCATCACCGAGACCCGGTTTTCCGGCCAAGTGATCGAGAAGGGCGTGGCAACGATGGAGCGACTGTTTCTGGTCGGAATGTACCTCGCTATCATGCTGTATATCACACCGTTGATGACCGGGGTCGCAGTCGGTCTCCTCGGGACGATCACTGTCGTCCTCCGGGTTGGCATCGAGCCCGCTGTCACCGTCGGCACGCGTGTCGCCGAGGCGAACGAACGCGTCCAAACCGCCGTCCAAGCCGGCACACAGGGTATCCGCGACGTGAAACTCTTCAGAATGGCCGACGAGCTGTTCGGAAACTTCCGGTCAGCGATCGATCAGTACGCCGAGGCCGAGGTCGCCATCTCGCGCAACGAGGCGGCGATCACCAACTTCTACCAGCTTGCGGCCGCGGTCACGATCTTCGTGTTGATCTACGTCGGCTTCGTTTTCTCGGGGCTCGAACTTGGCGAACTCGGGATCTTCCTCATCGCCATGTTCCAGCTCGCGCCGCGGGTGAGCACGCTCAACAGCCAACTCTACAGTCTTGAAGGCGCGCTCTCACATCTTGTTCGTACCCACGAGTTCCTCGATCAACTCGACGAGCGACGGGAGTCTGACGGCGATCAGCCTGTGTCGTCGGTCGAAGAGATCGACTTCGACGATGTCGCGTTCAGCTACACCGACGACGAGCGGGTGCTCGATGGCATCTCATTCGACGTTGTTCGCGGCGAGTTTGTCGCCTTCGTTGGCCAGTCCGGCGCGGGAAAGTCAACCATCGTCTCGCTGCTCGCTCGACTCTACCAACCCGACACCGGTGAGATCCGTGCCGACGGCGTCCCGATCAGCGAGTTCGATCTCACACAGTGGCGCGAACGGATCGCTGTCGTCCGCCAACAGCCGTTCATCTTCGACGACACGCTCGAACGCAACGTGACCGTCGGCAACCGCGAGGCGACCCGCGAGGAAGTCGAACGCGTCTGTCGGATCGCCATGGTCGAAGAGTTCCTCGACGACCTGCCGAACGGCTACGAGTCACAACTCGGCGACGACGGCGTTCGGCTCTCCGGCGGCCAACGCCAGCGGATCGCCGTCGCTCGCGCGCTGCTGACCGACGCCGACTTCCTCGTCCTTGACGAGGCGACCAGCGATCTCGATTCGGGGCTCGAATCCGACCTGCAGGCCTCGATCGAATCGATGGATCGAGAGGTCGGCATTATCGCCATCGCACATCGCCTATCGACGGTGCGGAACGCCGACCGGATCTATACCCTTGACGACGGCCAGATCGTCGAGGCAGGTACCCACAACGAGTTGTTGGCGGAAGCAGGGGCCTACGCCGAACTCCACGAGATGCAGTCGAGCACGTGATCACGGTCGGCAATAGAACCGAAGTAGTGATGAACGGCAAACCCGAGAAGTGAGTATGGACGACCAGCGCGTCCTCGTCACCGGCGGGGCGGGGTTTATCGGTTCGAACCTTGCAAACCGGCTGGCCGTCGACAACGACGTGATCGTCGTCGACGATACGTATCTCGGGACGCGGGCAAACCTATCGAAATCCGTCGAGTTCGTCGAGGCGTCGATTCTCGACGAGACGTATCCGACCGATGTCGACGTACTGTTCCATCTCGCCGGCTACTCCTCGCGGGACATGCACGAGGACGACCCCCAGCGCGGCTGTCGCGTCAACGTCGAAGGGTTCGTCAATACTGTCGAGCGCGTCCGGAAGGCGGGCTGTGAGACCGCCGTCTACGCCTCGACATCCTCGGTCTACGGAAGTCGCACTGAGCCATCACCGGAGAGCATGGCAGTCAAGGCCCAGACAGCCTACGAAGCCTCGAAACTCGCCCGGGAACGCTACGCCGAGTACTACGCCAACCACTACGGCATGAACATGGCTGGCCTGCGCTTCTTCTCGGTCTATCAGGGCTTCGGTGGCAACGAGGAACACAAAGGCGAGTACGCCAACACGGTCGCCCAGTTCGCCGACGCCATCGCCAACGGCGACGCCCCGGAACTGTTCGGCGACGGCACTCAAACACGGGATTTCACGCACGTCGACGATGTCGCTCGCGCTTGCGAACTCGCCGCCGACCACGAACTAACGGGCGTCTACAACGTCGGAACAGAAAAGGCCTACAGCTTCAACGAGATGGTCGAGATGATCAATGACGCACTCGGCACCGACATCGACCCCAAATACATCGAGTGTCCCTTCGACGGCTACGTCCACGATACAATGGCCGACATCTCGAAGTTCCACGAGGCGACCGGCTGGGAACCACAGATCAGCTTCGAGGAAGGAATCGAGCGCGTTTGTGAACCCTATCTCGCTGACAACGTCGCCTGACGACGGCCGCCTCGCCACCAGAACGGTTTTTGCGCCCCCTCCGAAGAAGCAGCCATGCAGACAGTCGTCCTCGCAGCCGGCCAAGGAACACGGATGCGACCCCTGACCGACGCGACACCGAAACCAATGTTGCCGGCCGCCGGCAGGCCGCTGCTTGAACACACTCTCGACCGCGCGGCCGACGCCGGAGCCAGCCGGTTCGTCGTCGTCGTTGGCTACGAGGCCGACCAAGTCCGCGAGCACTTCGGCGACAGCCACGCTGGCGTCGACATCGAATACGCCGAACAGACCGCCCAGCGCGGCACCGCTGACGCCGTCCGGGCGGCCGCACCCGAACTCGACGACGCCCAGTTCGCCGTCCTCAACGGCGACGCGCTCTACGATCACGACTCGTTGGCGACACTCTACGAGTCCGGCCCCGCCGTCGGTTCCTACCGCGTCGACAACCCCTCGAACTACGGCGTCCTCCAACTCGATTCGGACGACGACACCCGCGTCACTGGCGTGGTTGAAAAGCCAGCCAACCCCGAGTCGAATCTGATCAACACCGGCTCCTATGTCTTCCCGGCGTCGACGACAGAGTATCTCGACGTGTCGACCTCCGAACGCGGCGAGTTGGAACTGACAGACGTACTCGAAACTGTCTGCGGGGAGACGACGGTGACGGCCGTCCCCTTCGACCGCTGGCTGGATGTCGGTCGGCCGTGGGAATTGCTGGCCGCCACCGAGTGGCTCTCGGAGTCGCTATCGACCCGGATCGACGGTACCGTCAGCGACGACGCAACCATCGAGGGCGACATTGTCGTCGAATCCGATGCGACGATCAAAAGCGGCGTCACGATCGAGGGGCCGGCCTACATCGGCGAGGACGCGACCGTCGGTCCGAACGCCTACATCCGCGGGGCGACCGCCGTCGGCGCGAACGCGAAAGTCGGCCACGCCGTCGAGATCAAGAACAGCGTCCTGCTGAGCGATGCCACGGTCGGCCATCTCTCGTATGTCGGCGACAGCATCCTCGGCCGCGGCGTTAATTTCGGCGCAGGGACGACAGTTGCCAACCTCCGGCACGACGACGAACCGGTCGAGATGACGGTCAAAGGCGACCGTGTCTCGACGGGGCGCCGAAAGTTCGGTGTGGTCGTCGGCGACAACGCGAAAACCGGGATCAACACGAGTCTCAACGCTGGCGTCGTGTTGGGAACCGCAGCGACGACGACACCGGGGGAAGTCCTCACGCGCGACCGGTGGGAATGAACGGGACTGCGACCCGGTAGAAGGGTAGCCGAACTACTCGTCGGTGCCCAAAATCACACGGTGGGTCATCGCTTCGGGATCGAGTACCTCGTCGGCTTCGGACTCGGTCAGATACCCTTCCGCGACGGCGACTTGTTTCACTGTCTTCCCTTCTGCGAGGGCCTTTTTCGCCACCTTGCTGGCCTTATCGTAGCCGATGGCCGGGTTGAGCGCGGTCGCCAGTGCCATGCTCTGTTCGACTTGTTCGGCGCAGTGCTCCTCGTTGGCCTCCAGTTTGGCGACGAACCGCTCGGCGAAGACTTCGGAGCCATTGGCGATGAGGTCGGCCGACTGCAGGAAGTTATGCGCCAAGATGGGTTTGTAGAGATTGAGATCGATCTGACCTTCGGCCGCACCCGCCGAGACGGCGGCGTCGTTGCCGACGACCTGTTTGTGGAGTTGATTGACTGCTTCGGCGACAACAGGGTTGATCTTGCCGGGCATGATCGACGAGCCCGGCTGGTTTTCGGGCTGTTCGATCTCGCCGAGACCGTTGCGCGGGCCGGAGGCCAGCAGCCGGAGGTCGTTAGCAATCTTGTTGAGCGAGCCGGCGACCGTCCGGAGCGCGCCGTGGGCCTCGCTCATCGCGTCGTGGGCGGCCTGGGCCTCGAAGTGGTTGTCGGCCTCACGGAACGGCAGGCCGGTTTCCTTGGCGATGTAGTCGGCCGCGCGCTCGGGGAACTCGGGATGCGTGTTGAGTCCAGTGCCGGTGGCCGTCCCACCGAGGGCGAGTTCGGCGAGGTGATCCTGGACGCTCTCGACGCGGTCGACTCCTTTCTCGATCTGGGTGCGATAGCCACCGAACTCCTGGCCGAGTCGAACCGGTGTCGCGTCCTGTAGGTGGGTGCGGCCGGTTTTGACCACGCTGTCGAACTCGTCTTCCTTCGCTGCGAGTTCATCAGCCAGCGTTTCGAGCGCGGGCACCACGTCGTTGGCGACGGCTTCCAGGCTGGCGACGTGCATCGCCGTCGGAATCACGTCGTTACTCGACTGGCCGTAATTGACGTGATCGTTCGGGTGGACGGAGCGGTCGCCGATCTCGTGACCCCTGATCTCGGCGGCGCGGTTGGCGATGACCTCGTTGGCGTTCATATTCGAGGAGGTGCCGGAGCCGGTCTGGAACACGTCGACCGGGAACTGGTCGTCGTGGTCGCCGGCGATGACTTCGTCCGCGGCGTCGACGATTGCGCCAGCGATCTCGTCGTCGACGAGGTCGAGATCGCGGTTGGCCTGCGCCGCGGCCTTCTTCACGATGCCGAGCGCGCGGACGAACCGGCGGCCAAAGGAGATGCCCGAGATGGGGAAGTTCTCGACGGCGCGCTGGGTTTGGGCCCCCCAGTAGGCGTCGGCCGGCACCTGCATCTCACCGAGACTATCGGACTCCGTGCGGTAGTCGTCTGCCATACCCGAGCCAACGGGTGAATCCGGGGTAAAAGCTACTGATTGCCCCTACTCGTCGCGGTTCGCGTTGCTACTCACCGTGTTCCTCGTACTCCTCGGGCGTGTAGGTCGTCAATTCGATGGCGTGGATGTCTGTCGTCATGTGCTCGCCAAGGGCGTCGTAGACCTGCTGGTGTTGATCGACCAGACTCTGATCTTCGAACGCGGGCGAGACGACGACGGCGGCGAAATGGGCATCCTCGAACTCCTCGTCGACGCTACGGGGACGGCTGACGGTTGCCTCACAGTCCTCGATCCCGGCTTCGATGGCGGCCTCGATATCGGCGGCGTCCATACCGACTACCCGGTATCAACCCACAAAAACGCGCGGGCTTCGGGGGCGTCAGCTTGGGATGCAGTATAGCTACGGTCGTGCTCAGATAAACGGACAAATGGGAACCGCTTCGAAAGCCCCGACGCGCTGGAGTCGGGGGGCTCGCTGCGCGCTTCGGGCCTGCGGCCCTGCAGTGCTTGCGTCGCCCGTCTTCCTCCAGCGCGTCGCCCCTTTCAGTCCCGCCCGACCGCGGCTGCCTGACCAGCCGACACGGGTGGGACTGAAAGGGGCCGGCGTCTCGGCGAACCCGGCCGACGTAAGCACCACAGCGAACGCAGTGAGCGAGGAGCGCAGCGAGTCCCGGGAGTTCTGCGAGCTGGGCGGGATCTACGATCCCGCTGGAAGCCGGCCGTAGGCCGGCGACGAAGCGAGCAGAACCTCGAAAGACGAGCGCAAGCGAGTCTTTCGGTGGCCGATCCGCCGGGGGCTTTCGAGATAGTCACAACCCAATCAACCTACTCTAAACAATACCATAGCCGCCCGCGAAAATGATAATTTAGCTCCAGCGGTCGAGACCAGTCTGGACGACCGCCGACTCGATCCGCTCGAAGCCGCGTTCGACCTCGTCGGCGTCGACTTCCCACTGCTCGGTGACGTAGGCGCGAGCGGCGTCAAGATCCGGGTCAATGTCGCTGTCGATCTCGTAGTCGTCGGTGACCGGCGGATCGAAGAACAACTCCCGAATGCGGTCGGCGAACTCGATATGCGCGCCACGGGCGTCGAGCACGCCGAAGAGGTCGCCGTGTTCTTTGATCAACTTCACGCCGGTCTTGGGGCCGATCCCACTGATCCCCTCGTTGAAATCGGTGCCACAGAGCATCGCCACATCGACCAACTGCTCGTAGGTGAGTCCGTGATTGTCCAGCGTCGCCTGCAACTCCATCAACTCGGGATCGCCCTTGCTCGTCAGCTCTCGCAGCGTGCGCGGCGCGCCGAACAGCAGCGTGTCGTAATCCTCGCTGCCGACGTAGTCGGCGTCGCCGATCTTGTTCATATAGGCCGCTTGGGCCTCGCCCTCAGCAGGCGCGTCGATGTAGGGCACGTCGAGGAGTGCGAGCAGATCGCGGGTCGTCTCCTGAATCGTCTCGGTGAGTTGAACAGTACGAGCAGACAGCCGCGCGGCTTCGACGCTGTCGCCGGCGGCCTCGGCCTCAGCAAGCCGTTCTTCGGCCCGCTCGCGTTGCTCGCGACGTTTTGCGACTTCGTCGTCTTTCAGGTCGGTGACGCCGCCGTCGAACACGAAGATCGGCGTCAGATCGTGTTCGAAGAATTTTGGAAGGCCTTGGACGACGCCGATCAGGTTGGCGACCTCGGTGCCGTCGTCAGTCGTGTAGATCGCGTCGTCAGTCCATTTGACCGTCGTCGTCAGATACCGATACAGCCAGTTGTGGGCGTCGACGGCGACGGTGCTACCCGCGATCTCCTCGAAGGAACACGTCGAGAGGGCGGCCAGCGAGCGCAGATCCGCGTTTCCCATACCGGCCAGTGGCGCGCCGGTGGCTTGAAACTCCCGAGTCGATCTACAGCAGGTAGCTACTGATCGTCAGCAGTCGACAACAACGCTGGCGGCGTGACATCGATATGCTCGGCGAGGAACTCGGTTTCAGCCGTCGAGAGCCCCGTCCGCCCGCGGAACACATCAAGTCCGCGCTGGTAGCCCGATTGGGACGCCACGGCCGGCGTGCTGATCGGCCGGTCGAGAACGAGTTCGGCCAGTCCGGTCTCCCGATCAGTGTACGTGAAGCCGGCCTTGTAGAGCGCGTGATACGAGAAGGCGTTGTTGACCGCGATGGCGATGCGGTCGTAGCCAGCCGCGGCCGCCCGCGAGGTCAGAAACGCGACGAGTTTCGGCCCGAGTTGCTGGCCGTCACCGCGAAGGTCGTCACGGACTGTGAGATACCGAATTTTCAGCGTCGACGGCTCGGTTCGATCCGGGCTGAACGCGATAGCGGCGAGGATATCGTCGGCGAAATCGCTCTCGGCGACGCCGTCAGGCAGCGACGCCAGCGAGTCCGTGTCGTCGCTTTCGGCGTCGGTACTGCTGTCGCCGGCCGCGGTCGCGCTCCCTGCAGCGTCGCCGCGGATCACCGCGACGCCAGTCCCGCCGGTGACGAACTTCCCGGCGTAGCTGAACCGTCGGTAATCGAGCCGCAGCGTGGGATCAGCCTCGGCCCAGCCCAGCAGCGCGAACTCCATACACCGAGGTAGCGGCGGCACCGACAAGAGTGCTTTTGCCGACGGCCGTCGAGGACGACGTATGCACGGCGTCGGCGACGGCCGGTTTTTCGACCGGTTCGCGCGACTCTACGATTGGGTGATGCCAGCAGCCGACCGGCAGTCACTGGCGGCAGCCCTCGCGCGGGCCGACGGCGACATCGACCGCGTGCTCGATCTCGGCGGCGGCACCGGCCGAGCGAGCATCGCGGTCGACGCGGGCGAGCGAACTGTTGTCGACGTTTCCCGCCCCATGCTGACGCGTGCGCGAACCCGAACAGCGAGCGGGCCGGGGCGACCCACCGATCCACCCGGCCCGCTGGGCGCGGTACAGGGCGACGCGGGCCGACTCCCGATCGGCGACGACGCGGTCGACGCTGCGATCATCGTCGACGCGTTTCACCACATGCCACAGCAAGCAGCGGTTGTCGCCGAAGCGAATCGCGTGATTCGTCCGGGTGGCGTCCTCGTCGTTCGGGAGTTCAATCCGAGCCACCCGCTGGGCTGGCTACTGGTTCGCGCCGAACACGCGATCGGCATGAAATCGACGTTTTACACGCCGGCGGATCTCGCCGACTTGCTCACGGACACCGGTTTTTCAGTCGACGTGCTCGACGCCGGCTTCGAGTATACCGTGGTCGGAACGAACCGCTGAGCCGTTGGGACGAATCGCTGAACGTTTTACCCCCCAGTCGAAGGATGGGGTATGCTCAACGACCGCGTCGATACGGCCGGCCTCCCGCTGGCCGTCGGGGATCTGCTGGCGATCCTCGGCGTGTTGACAATCGGCATGATACAGCACAGTACGCTGACGCCCGGCCGCGCGCCCGGTGTCTACGCGCCGTTCGTGATCGGCTGGCTCGTGGGTGCCGTCGTGATCGGGGCGTACTCGGCGGGAGCCGGCGAGTCAGCGAAGGCGGCGATTCCGCTGGGGATTCGGGCGTGGGTTGTCGCCGCGTTGATCGGCTTCGGCCTGCGGGCGACACCAGTTTTCCCCGGCGATCTCGCGGTCGCGTTCGTAGCGATCACGCTTGTGCTCACCGGCGGGCTGATCGCCGGCTTCCGGTGGCTCTTTTTCAAAATCGTCGGTTGAGAACCCACGACCGTTTCTATTCCATTCGATACCCTTCGACCGTCCGGCGCGCATAGAGGAACGAAAACAGGCCGAAGGCGACGCCAAGCACCGCCGTTATGACGATCCCAACGCCGCCGAAGACGACCCGCGAGATGCCGAGCGTGTCGGCAACGAGGTGGGCGATGAAACCGGTGTGGGTGAGCAACAGCGGGAGGGCGACGATAGAAACGATCAGCGAGTAGATGACGAACGCGACCGTACTCGGAATGATTGCCTTCCGGCTTCGGGAGACGCTGACGGCCTCGTGTCGCGGGAACGCCGCGCCGATCCCCGTCGCTATCGGGCCGGCACAGCCCGCGGCGACGACCGTCCCGACGGTCAGCGTGGCGACCGTCGTGAGCGACTGCGGGCCCAGAACCCCG
Organism: Halonotius roseus; assembly: GCF_006861655.1. Lineage (GTDB taxonomy): Archaea > Halobacteriota > Halobacteria > Halobacteriales > Haloferacaceae > Halonotius > Halonotius roseus. The sequence goes on from NZ_SESI01000002.1 coordinate 257,865, forward strand.
AGTACGGCGACCGCAAGAGCCGTCGCGGGAAGGCCGACGAGCGCGCCCGCGGCGATGTGACCGCCGACAAGTGCGCGAGCCGGGCTGGGGCTCAACACTGTCGCGGGCAACACCGCACCCTCGTTGCCAACGATATTGAGCGTAAACAACACGCCCGTGATCCACACGCCACAGAACGCCACCAACACCGGGAACGATCCGGCGACGCTGCCGGTCTGGACGGTTTCCATGATCGGCGTCACCAACACGAACACCGGGTAGATCGCATACGATAGCGAGATCGGCGACCGGCGGGCCCGCGTCCAGTCGACGGCGACGACGCCGGCAATCGGCTGGGGGAGCCAACTGAGCGACCGACCGCCGGTCGCATCGGTCGGCGTCGCCGTCGATTTGGTCGTTTCGAGCCCGTCGGCATACCAGAGCCAGCCCGCCAGCCGTGTCAACACGGGCGCGCTGACGGCGAGACCGACGACGGCGACGACAAATCCGCCGGCGACGCGGACAAGCGAGGCCTCGACACCGGCAACAAGGAGGGGAGCCTCACCAACCCAGCCGATCGGTGTCGGCGCGACAACGTCGAGCAGCGGCGCGAGCACATCGCTTGTCGAATTCGAGAACAGCACGGCGAAATACGCCAGAAAGCCGGCGACGAAAACGAGGGTTCGGAGCCGGTAGAGCAGCCGCGAGCGGACACCGCCGTTTTTGATAAGGAGGGCGGCACCGACCCCGGCCAGGAAACCGGTTGTCGCCAGCAACGTGGCCGCCACGAAGAAGACCGGTGCGGCAGCCACCGAGCCGACGCCGACAGCGAAGGCGACCGCCGCCAGCGCGAGAACGAGAACTGTCGGGAGACCAAGCACCGTTGCCTCGGCGGCGAGCACCCCTGCAAACAGCTGGCCGTGAGAGATCGTCGTCAACAGCCCATCGCGGTTGTCGGGATCGAGCAGCGACGTGTAGCCGCGGATCCCACCGAAGACGGCGGCGGCAACCCAGATCCCGACAGCGACCCGTCTGGCGAAATGACCCGGCGTCGACACTTCGCCGGTGAGCGCGCCCCCAGCGAAGTACGCACCGCCGACAAGCACACCCACCGCAGGGAGGAGAAACAGCACCATCAACACGATGCCGATCAGTTGGCTCGGATTGTCCCGCAGCGTCCGCCAGCGGCGGCGGAGCTCGGTGCGACCGATCGTCCGAGTTCGGGCCCACGAAACCGACATCTATCGCTCCGTCGCCGCCGCGTCGGTCTCGCCAGCGACCTCGCCGGCGTTGCTGTCGGCGACGGCGGTCGCCGCTGTCGACGATTCGGTCGTCACCGAAAGGAACACATCCTCCAGCGTCGAATCCGCGCCGGCTTCGGCGGCCGCCGTCAGCTCCGACGGCGCGCCCTCGGCGACGAGCTCGCCCTCGTAGAGCACGCCCACGGTGTCGGCGAGTTCCTCGACGACCGAGAGGATATGCGTCGAGAGAAAGACCGTCTGGCCGTTGTCGGTGAGGTCGTCGATGGCGTTGATGACGGTGCGGGCGGCCCGCGGGTCGAGCCCGCTTGTCGGCTCATCGAGGAAGACGACCGCGGGTTCATGCAGGAGGGCCTGAATGAGGCCGATCTTCTGGCGCATCCCCTTCGAGTAGTCGTCGAGCCGGCGGTCGGCGTCATCGGTGAGATCGAAGCGGTCGAGCCACGTCTCGATCCGATCGGCAGCCGGCTCCGGCGGGAGATCGCGGAGGCGGGCGAAATATCGAAGCTGTTCGCGGCCGGTGAGTTCGTCGAAAACGGGCGGCTCCTCGGGGAGGTAGCCGACGCGGCTGCGGACGCCGTCGCGGTCGCCGACCGACGTACCGAGGATCGCCGCGTCGCCGCTGGTCGGCGTCGTCAGCGTCGTCAACATCCGCATCGTGGTCGTCTTGCCCGCGCCGTTGGGGCCGAGGAAGCCGTAGACCGATCCCTGGTCGACGGTGAGATCGATCCCGTCGACGACAGCGTCGTCGTCGAAGGTTTTGGTCAGCTCGCTGGCGGTGATCGCCGGCTGATCGTTGCTCATGACTGATCAATGGAGAGCGGTGTGGTTGCCAACGAAGGCGTCGATGCTGGACGCTCGGAGGGAGGAGGGCCGGACATGTCGATGGGCGTCTGTTTTGCTGAGTTTCTGATAAACGCTATGATGTGCTGGTTCGGGTCACACGACGGTGCTCCCGGCTGTTGCTTTCTCATACGTTATGACAATGTTTTGTATGGCCAGCAAGAAGTCACGAGAAAACCACGGAAATTTATTAGTGATTTTACCGTAGTGTACGGTAGCTATGGCACAGTACTACGACTATGTGCTCGGTGTGATCCCGTTGGTGTTGGTCGGCGTGACCTCCCTCCTTTCGATCGCCGGCCTCGATCTCACCATGGCGATCCCAGCGGGGGCCGGCGTTGCCGCGCTCATCATCGGCCACGCGCTGTTCGTCAACATGCCGACCCGGCCGACAGCGAACACCGCCGACGCGTCCCAGCGAGCAAACGCCGAATAGCCCGACAATCACCCCGTGTCAACCCTTTTTCAGCCCGCGGCGTAGAGGTCGTTGCATGACCGACACGCTGTTTCTCTCCAGCGACGAGATCGGCGGCCTGGCGACGCCCGCGGAGTACGTCGCCCGCGTCGCCGACGGCTACCGCCAGCGCGGCGCGGGCGCGCCCGCCGAGCCGCGAACCGCGCTGTTCGGCGACGAGCCGCCGGGAATGTTGACGAGCTACAGCGCGATCCTCCCCGAGGACGGCTACATGGGCGGCTACACCTACAGCGCGGGCTTCGGCGCGGGCGACGCGTGGTTCATGACGCCGCTGTTCGATGCTGACAGCGGCGAACCGCTGGCCCTGCTGGACGGCGCGAGCATGAACCCGTTCAAAACCGGTGCGACCGGTGCGGTCGGCGTCGACGCGCTGGCCCGCGAGGATGCCGACACGGTCGCCGTCATCGGCTCCGGCGCGCAGGCTCGCGGCCAGCTCCGCGCGACGGCGACAGTGCGTGAACTCACCGCAGTCGACGTGTTCTCGCCCACCGAGGCTCACCGCGAGGCGTTCGCCGATGAAATGACCGAGACGCTCGATGTCACAGCCGTTGATTCGAGCGCGGCTGCCGTCGACGGCGCGGATATCGTCATCACAGCAACGACCGCCAGCGAACCCGTTTTCGACGGCGACGAGTTGGCCCCCGGCACCCACGTCACCGCGATGGGACAGTACCACCCGAAGAAGCGCGAACTCGACGCAACGACCATCGAGCGGAGCACCTACGTCCCGGATCTCCGCGACCGCGTCATGCAGGACGCTGGCTCGTTCATCCACGCGGTCGAATCGGGTGTCGTCGACGAATCACACATCCACGCCGAACTCGGTGATGTCGTCGCCGGCAACGCTGTGGGCCGGACGAGCGACGACGAGATTACCGTCTTCGACAGCGGCGGGACGGCCATCGAGACGGTCGCCGCAGCGGGCATGCTCTACGAGCGCGCCCGCGAGCAGGGCCTCGGCTCGACAGTTGAGTTCGCACCGGCCAGCGACGCGCTGACCGGGAGGTGAGACGGCGTCAACGACGCTGCGATGCTGCTCGGTCGCCGCGCTATTCCTGATCGGTCGCCCGCGACGATGGTGGCTCGTCGACCGCGAGTTCGCCTGAGAGTTCGTGTTGGGTCGTCGTACTGAGGTCGATACCAGTGTCGTCGAACCGTTCTTTCACGGTGCGAATGTACTCGGAACGGGTCTCCGAAAACTCCTCGCGGTCGGGGTTGTCGATCCAGAACCGGGACTGCAGGAGTACTGCGGAATCGCCGAGTTCGGCGACTCGTACGGAGGGCTCGGGATCGTCGAGGATTTCATCGTGGTCGGCGGCCGCAGCGAGGAGGATTCGCGTGGCTTCGTCGATATCGTCGTCGTAGCCGATCCCGACGGTGTAGGAGATACGCAGCGTCTCGTTGCTCATCCGATTGGTGACCGGCGTCGTCGCCAGCACCGTGTTCGGGACGGTGATCGTCTCGTTGTCGAAGGTGCGAACGCGGGTCACGCGAAAGCCGATGTCGTCGATAAAGCCCGCCTTGTCGTCCCACTCGATCCAGTCATCGATGGTGAAGTTACGATCCTGGACGATGAAGACGCCGGCGACGAAGTTCGAGATCACGTCCTGGGCGGCGAACCCGACCGCCAGCGTCAGCGCGGCGACGATGAGCGCGGAGCCGCCCAACAGCCCGCCGAAGCCGGCCGCCGCCGCGCCGACGGCCAGCGTGGCGACGATGACGCCCACGTGGAGCGTCTTCTGGAGAGCCCGCGTGAGCGTCGGGTCGAGGTCGCGGCGGGCGAACAGCCACGCGACAGCCGGCTCCAGCAGATACCGACCGAGGATGTAGACGACGGCCGAAACGACGAGCAACTCGGCTAGCTGCGCGCCGACGGCGGCATATTTCGGCAGGAGGCTGCTGATTGACTGCGGGAGGCCCATGCCACAACGCCCGGTAACCAGGAACCTAAGGCTTGCTGGTAAATCGGTAGGCGGTGTTGAGATACGAGCAGCCAAGCAGATGGGTCGGCCGGCTGATCAGCCGCCACCCTGGCGGATTGAAAGGGCGAGACGCTCTCGACGAGCCCGGACGAAGTAAGCACTGCAGGAGCGAGCGTAGCGAGCGACGAAGCGCGCAACGAGTCCCGGGAGTCGAGAGCGTCGAGGGCTTTCTACCTCCATCCATCTCAGAAAGCTGCTCGATTAGATCCGATTACTGCAAGCGATACCGCAGCAGCGCGGCAATTCCACCAAAGCTATCGAGCTGTTGGCCGGGCTGGAAATCCGATGAGAAGACGGTGATCTCGCCGCCCTGCTGTTCGACCGATTCGATCACGTCGTTGATGTCGAGGTCCCAGTCGCCGTCGCCCTGTCGTTCGTCCCGCAGGCGATTATCGAGTATCAGGAGTTCCTCGACCGCGCCGAACTCGGCGGCCTCCTGTACTTCGTCGATCCCGTAGGCCGCTTTCGCGCCGTCGGCAATTCGCTCCATGAGTTCGTCGATGGTCTCGGCCTCGCGGGCGATCCGGGTTTCGTCCTGCACCTCCTCGACCGCGCCACGTTTCAGGACTTCGTGGACGCCCCGGCCGCCCGCGCTGGAGGTGTCGACGACGGTGATCAGGTCGGCGAGGTTGCGGTACTCCTCTTCGATGTAGTCGCGGGCGTCCTGCTTCGTGAAGCCAGGGCCGGCGAGGATGATCGCGTCGGTGTCGAGATGCGAGAGGGCGTCGCCCAACTCGGCGAAGAGTTCGTCGCGCGGGCGGGAGTACTCGCCCTTGCCGGTGGGTTTGGTGAAGGAGGCGTACTCGTCGACGCCGTACTCCTTGACGAGGTGGATGTAGGCCTCGCCTTCCTCGACGGTGGCGATGGCGACATCGGGGCTGTCGGCGGCCTGTTCGGCCTCCTCGATGCGCTCGATCTGGTCGGCCTTGAACTGTTTTTCAATCGTCAGTTCGTCGTGAGCCTCGACGTTGAGCGTGTGGTGGTGGCCGAGTTGATCCTCGCGGGAGCAGCCCGTGATCTCGCCGCCGACGCGCAGCCGGTTGGCGAAGCGGGCGAACTCCACGTCCGAGACTTCGATGGTCACCGAGATGTGTTCGCGCTGGCCGCCGGTATCGCGCATCTGGTCGTCGTCGCGTTGGATGCGTCTGGTGGTGTCACCGGAGACGAGATCGCCGGGTTCGAGGACGTAGGAGAGATGCCAGAGGTCGTCGACGGTTTCGGGCGTGAGCGTCAGCCGCTCGCGGCCGGCCTCGCCCTGCCCGCGGCTCGAAATTCGCATAGCGGGTGTTCAGGTGGGGCGGTAACAACGCTTGTGTTCTGTTTTTCGAATTACTGCTCAAAAAACGATTTTGAAGACATAGAAGACCAAGACAAAGACAGCGCAGGCATAGCCGGCTTAGCTTCTTTGGCTCCTTTTGCGGGTTTGGCAGACTTTGCACTTTTTGCTGGTTTTGCGTGTTTCGCGGGCTTTGCTGGCCCACTACCGCTCGCATTCTCGGTGAAAAATGCTCTATCTCCCTGAGGATCAATAACCCATCCATTCTTTAGCCAACCTAAGTGCGTTCCAGAGAACGAATATAGCGAGTTGCTACTAATGAAAGCAACTGGCTCTCCAGTAAAGAGATAAATATCTTTGTTGTTTTCTGTGTAAGCAATTGGTTTCCCACTTTTGTTATAGAATGTTGTCACAAACGATACGATGTTGTCAATCTCAAATAAATATTTTGAATGTTCTACTTGTCGATTCTACTCACGGTTCTGTGTACCTCTCTCGTCACAATTACACCGCGGGTACGCATCGGCAAACGCCACCACGTAGGCGTGTGCTGCTTCCGCCAACTCATGCATACCGGCCGCTAAATCACGGCCCGGCCGGTCGAGATCGTAGTAGATTCGCGCCCGATGCGTCGACCGGAAGGCGTCGATTCGGTCGGGTACGTCAGTGTCCGAAAAGACGCCGCGCGCTGCGATTTCCTCGAACACCTGTCCGTGGCTGCGGAAATCAGCGGACTCAGCGGCGGTCTGATCGACGAGATAGAACTGAAACGAGCGTTCGATAGCGTTGAACGAGAGTTCGACGATGCTCACGTAGTTGTTCGTGCCCTGGCGCAGTTGCCGACACGTCCCGAGCATCGCACACGCCTTGCCCAACTGAATGTCGGCGTCGGTTTGCTGCCACGACAGCGAGTCCTGTACCGGCCCCGTCTCGCCGTCGGCCAGCAGCGATTCGACGTAGTCCACCGCGTCGACAACGTCATCCAGTCCCATTACCGGCGACCTGCTGCCTAATCGCTTTTAGAACCTCGGCCTCGTTGAGCGTAATCCCCTCAGTGAACACCTGCTCGATTCGGTCATGAGACACCGCTGAGTCTCTCGTTTCGACGACGATGTGTGGTTCGTAGCGGTCGCCGTCGAACCGCTCGTCGGCCATCTCGTCCTCAATAGCGTGGGCGGCGCGCTGGGCGGCCATGCGCTCGTCGTCGACGACAACGAAGATATCGAGGTCGCTGGCGCGGTCGGCCTCGCCGCGAGCGACGCTGCCGAACAGCACGATTCCGGCGTCGTCGCCGATGTCATCGATGAGTCGGTCGCGGACAGCCTGCACCGGAGGGCGGTATTCCGACTGCGGGATGCTCGCAATCGGATCATCGGGCCGAGAGAGTTGCCGAGTGTCGATACCGACCTGATTCGACCGTCCGGCGCGATCAACCTGAATCACGCCCAACGCTTCAAGCGAGTCAACGGCTGCGTTCACGTTTGACATGCCCTTGCCGGTCAGCCGGTGGAGTTCGCGGTTCGAGAACGTCTGCTCGGGGTTGTCAACGAGAATAGCGAGAATATCGGGTATCGAGTCGTGTGCGAAGGCGTCGGCGTTACGAATCGGCAGCGGAACACGAAGTTCCAGTCTTGACTCTGTATCTGACTGAACCGAATTTCGGTTCATGAACCGATTTAGGATTCGATTGCACTAAATATTGTCCTCGAAACCGCTCTCAAAACACGCCTCGAACCGACGACGACAAAATTGGAGTCAGAATCGCTTAGTCCGACTCAGCAATCTGTTCGACGCCCGACTGCGCCACACCGGACTCCACGAGCACGCCGTGAGCACTCTCGCGTTCCTTCGCGCCGTCGGAGACTTTCACGAACACCGCGTTCTCGCGGGCCTCGGGAATCGTATGCCCGCCGCAGTAGCTCAGCCCCGAGCGAATCCCCGCGAGGAACTCCTCGGTCAGCGGCACGAGCGGGCCTTTGTACGGCGTCAACGCCTCGACGCCCTCGCCGGAGTCGACGTCGATCTCTTTGTCCTCGCGGTCGTCGTTGGCGGCCGTCGAGGCCATCCCGCGAGAGCGTTTGAACCGCTCGCCGTTGCGCGTGACGACGCGGCCGGGTGCCTCGTCGGTGCCGGCGAAGAAGCCGCCCATCATCACCGTCTCCGCGCCGGCCATCAGCGCCTTGGCGGCGTCCCCGGAGTTCTGAATCCCGCCGTCGGCCATGACCGTGATCCCGAGTTCGTCGGCGCGGTCAGCACACTTGTCGACCGCCGAGAGCTGTGGGTAGCCCGCGCCGGCGACCTCGCGGGTCGTGCAGTGCGACCCCGGCCCGACGCCGACTTTCACGCAGTCCGCGCCCGAGTCGTACAGATCCTCGACAGCATCGGGTGTGACGACGTTGCCGGCGATTATCTCGGGATCGTACTCCGCGCGGATCTCCGCGACCGCGTCGAGGGCGCGCTCCATGTGGCCGTGGGCGACATCAAGGACGACGGCGTCGCCGCCAGCATTCAAAATCGCCTCTGTGCGGTCGAGATAATCCTCGTCGATGCCGACCGCCGCGGCGACAGGGCCGCCCCCCTCGGCGACGGCGCGCACCTCGGCGGCCTGCTCCTCAATCGAGAGGAAACGGTGGATGACCCCGAGTCCGCCGAGGTCAGCCAGTGCGGCTGCCGTGTCGGCTTCGGTGACGGTGTCCATCGCCGCGCTGACAAGCGGAATATCCAGCGTGAGCGACGGCGTCAGCCGTGCGGTGAGGTCGATGTCGCTGCGGCTGTCGACAGCCGAGCGCTGTGGAACCAGCAATGCATCTCCGTACGAGAGTCCGGTGCGGATCTCCATGTGTAACCCTCATCAAACAGGGGTGACACGGTATTAACCCCACTGCTCGCGGGTGCTGCTGCCGCAGCGCAAATGATTTAGCCGCTGGCGCGTGTATCTTGAAGGAACACACGTCACACCTGCGGGACTCCATGTGTAACCACCCCCGCTCTGTGACGTGTGTCTCAACCCCCGTGAGCGACGGTGCTGTGTCGGTGAGTGCGTACTACGTGAGATAACAAGGCACATCACACAGGTGGCGGTCGAGATAGTGTATGCGGGAGTCGCTGACGGTCACACGAGTGTCCGGGCTTCTGTTTCTCGTGATCGTCTCGGCGTTGACGCTGCTCCGAGTGGGGAACGCCGAGCCGCCAGTCTCCGTTCAGTCGGCGATTGTCAACGCTGCCGCAGTCCTCACACTCCTCGCGCTCGCCCGGTACGTCGCCCGCGGTGGCTCGTTCATCGATTGCTGGCTGCTCGCTCTCGGCCCGTGTTTCGCGTACACACTGAATCTACTCGTGCCGCTCATTCCGATTTTCAACGTCGTCAACGTCGTCTCGGTGGGACTGCTCGCGCTCGCGGCCGGCCTGGCCGTCTCGGGTGTCCTCACGACTGTCGCGTACGCTGTCGGGCAACTGTTCCGGACAGCAGACATATAGGGTCGTGGCAGTCGGTTGAGCGATATCGCCGGTTCTGGCCGGTTACAGATCCAGCCCGCGAATCGAGACTCCAGCCCCGGCGTCGTGGTCATCGCTCGCTTCGACGTGACCGATCACCCGGCCGTCAGTCGCGGCTGCGAGGTCAGCGGCGGCCTCGCTGTCGCCGACGGCAGCGACGAAGCCGGTGCCCATGTTGAACGTCGTATGCATCTCGGCGTCGGAAACGTTGCCCTGTTCTTGGACAAAGTCAAAGACTGGCTGTGCGTCGAAGGGGTCGTCGATGACGTAGCGGTGCTCGCCGAGTCGCTGGAGGTTCCCCCAGCCGCCGCCGGTGATGTGGGCCGCGCCGCGAACGCCGTGGGCGCGCATCGGCGTCAACAAGTCGGTGTAAATTCGGGTCGGCTCCAACAGGGCCTCGCCGATGGTGTCATAGCCCTCGAACGGACAGGCGTCAGTGTACTCATGGTCGCGGGTCGTCGCCGTTCGCGCCAGCGTGAGCCCGTTGGAGTGAATCCCCGAGGATGCCCAGCCGACGAGCGTGTCGCCCGGCTCGGCCGCGCCGTCGAAGAGGCCGTCCTTGTCGGCAAGTCCGACGCAGGCCCCCGCGAGATCGAGGCCCTTGACGACTTCGGGCATCACCGCGGTTTCGCCGCCGACAAGTTCAATGTCAGCCTGGTCGGCTCCGGCGGCCAGCCCCTCGCCGATCTGTTCGGCGAAGTCGTCGTCGGGCTCGTCGATCGCGAGATAGTCGACGAAGGCGACCGGCCGGACGCCGGCGGCGACGAGGTCGTTGACGTTCATCGCGATGCAGTCGATGCCAACTGTCGAGTAGTCGCCGATGGCTTCGGCGACGAGGAGTTTCGTGCCGACGCCGTCAGTCGCCAAGGCGAGATATCGGTCGCCGATGTCGAGCAGGCCGGCGTAATCACCCTCGCTGTCGCCGACCGCGTCGATCAGCGCGGCCGTCGCCGACTCGCTGGCTTCGATATCGACGCCCGCGTCGGCGTAGGTGAGTTCGTCGTCCGCGTCGTCAGTCATACCTCACAGCGCGGGCAGCGAACACAAAAACACGGTGATTCGGCGGTTGATCACAGGCTGTCGTACAGTCGATCGGTATCCGCCTGTGTGAACCGATAGTGATCCTCAGTTCGGAGATCCGAAAGCAGTGCTGACAGCTCCGCCTGTGTGTCGATAAAGCCCTCAGTGACACACGTTTCGAGGAATAACGGAAGATCCCATACGGCCGTGACATCCCGTTGGACAGCAGTTGTACCGAGATGCGTATCGTCAGTCAACAGCCGTTCAGCACGCTGTTCGGCAATGGCGAGACACTCAGCATCCGTATAGGAGAGGCTTTCATCGACGATGTCGTCAGTCAGTTCCAGCTCGGCCTCCGTCGGGGAGCGAATTTGAAGCCAGCCGCCGTTGTACGATTTTAGCTCGTCGATCCGATCAACGAACGCGTAGCCGGCAACTGAATCGCTGTGGAGTTCGTCGAGTACGGCAGGCGTCGTTGCCACCTCATCAAAAACGGCATCAAGAAGCTCAAGCCGTTCGATCTTCGCCAGCGAACTCAACACGTTGTTATCGACGAGCGTCATCGGTGCTTAGCGACGGCGTGCAGCCTCACGCTCCGCGTCGGAGAGAAAGCCGGCTGTGCGTGTGATCCCGCGCTCAGAGAGCGTTTCTTTGAATTCGGCGGGAGCCACCCCGGCGAGTTCGGCCGCGCGGTTGAGACTCACCTCACTGTTGCGGTATTTCGTGACCGCCAACTCGGTTCGTAGTTCGGGTCGCTTCGCAAGTAGTGCCCGAACGGCGTCCTCCAAGACAGCTTCTTCCGAGGCGTACCCGCCCGACTCGCGGAGCGTCGTGATGTCGTCGTCGATGTTCGACACGGGAGTCACCTACAGGCACTTCGAGAGCAATGTATAAAACCGTGTGGCCGACAGTACCATGGCATCTCAGACAGCAAAGCTCAGACCTATTCGAGTGACCGCGAGGAACGTTAGCCCGACACTGAGCAGGAACGTCCCGCCCCAGACCGGTTTGCTCCACGCGATGACGGTCTTCCCGTCAAGCGGGCCAAACGGCACGAGATTGAACGCCGCCAGAAATAGGTTGACGATGATCCCGAGTTGTCCGAGCAAGACGAGCAGCCCCAGATTCAATCCGACGCCGCCAAGATACACCGGGAGGAAGACCGCCGCCAACGCGAGGTTCATCACCGGGCCGGCGATAGCGATGTGGCCGTGCTCTTTCGCGTTCAGGTAGCCGCGATGGTGTACCGCACCAGGAGCCGCAAAAATGAACCCGAGCAACGCGCTCATGACCGCCAGAAACAGCATGTTGTAGTCGGCCCGGAACTCCGCGATCTGGCCGTAGTTGACGGCGACCACCTTATGCGCGAGTTCATGCAGCAGGAAGGCGACACCCGCAGTCAACAGGCTCACGCCGAGCAGCACCACGATTCCGGGCCCGAGCGCGAGGACGTTTGGCCCGCCGCCGGCGAAAAAGATCGTGAAGGCCAGCCCCAACGCGGCCCAGGCGATCAACAGATCACGCACCTCACGGCTGCTGAACTCGTAGTCGCCGATCTGGTAGGCAGTACTCACGTGATCGTCCTCCAGATCAGCTCCGCGCTGTTGCGCGCGCCGTCGAGCATGAGCTGTGAGATCCCATCGACGCCGCCGAGTTCGGTGCCAAGCAGGGGAAGAATGTAGCTCACGAACAGCGCGCTGGCGACGATGCTGCCGACGTTCGTCAGGGCGACGACCATGATCAGCTTGAACAACGGGACATCAAACATCTCACCGATGATCTCGCCGATCGGTTTCGTCTCGTCGGACAGCAGATCATTGAGCGTCCCGATGTCGCCGACGTTGACCGTCAGATGCCGAAGCTCGACGTAGCCGGCGAACCAGCCCGGGGCGAGGGCGGGGTTGATCGAAGTCATCCACGCGACCGCGCCGCCGACGCCGGCCGACGACCACCGCGCGCCAGCTAGCTTGGCAAATCCGGCGGCGAAAACCGCGTTGATCAGGAACCACGCACCGAACACGCGCAGCAGGAAGGCGTTTTGGACGCCAGCCATCGCCAACAGCACGAAGAAACTCACAAACGCGACCGAGAGCACGATCCCGATGATCTTCCCCCACGGGATCCCGCGGCCAGTCTCCTCGCCGACCAGCGTGTTCATCGGCGGCAACGAGGCCGGATCGTCGAGATATCCCTCAATCCCCGCACGGTGGCCTGCGCCGACGACCGCCAGTACGTCGTAGCCAGCATCCCGAAGCCCGACCAACTGGTGGGCGATGTAGGCGTCGCGCTCGTCGATCAGGGCTTCCGCGCCGCCGGGGCTGAACTGCCGAAACTCCTCCATCATCACCGTCACCACGTCGGCGTCGGTCAGCTCCTCAATCTCCATCTCGTCGATGCCGCCCTCCGGAGCGGGGCCGGTTGGGCCAAGTAGACCGATCACCACAGCAGCGACCAGCCCGAGTGCGAGCCCGCCGACGAGACCAAGCGTGAGACTGCCGATAATCGTGACGGCGAATCCGCCGAGCAGCGAGCCGACAGCGGCGTCAGCAACTCCGGAGGCAGCAACGACGGAGGCAACCGCCCAGCCACCACCAAGCGAGGCGATGAGGCGACGGTCGCCACCAAGTGCGAGCCCGGCAAGTTGGTCGATAAGCAAGGCGGCAGCAAGGCCAAGCAGGCCGCTTGCGGCGGCCCGGAGATAGACCGCCTCGGTGATACCAACCGCGCCGCCAAACAGAGCGAGTGCGGGGCCGGCGACCAGGCCGACCATGAGGCCGACCATCACGCCGACGACGCGGCTGTCGGTGACGCCGAAGGCGAGGCCGCCGACCATCCGCAGCTTTTCGGTGATCGTCATCCGCGCCCAAAACCGCTGGATCGTCTCCTGAATGTCGCGGTCGACGAGGGCAACGTCGATCCCGTGTTCCTCGGCGGTTTCGACCGCGGCCAGCATATCCGCGCCGGGATCGATGTCGAACTGCTCGCCGAGCCGTGTTTGGACGTACGACAGCATCCAGTAGGCGAGAAACTGGAAGACGGTGTTGCCCTGCAGGAGATCGCTGGCGTTGAGATCGTCAGGCTCGTGGCCCTTCAGTTGTCGGTAGCGACCGTCATCGAGTTCGACGGCAACGATATCCGGCTGTTCGTCGGCGATCGCGGTTTCGACCTCCTCGACGCTGGCTTGGGAGACGTGGGCGGTCCCGATGACCGATACCGACCCCTCGCCGTCGGATGGCTCGGTTCGGGTCGGTCGATCCGCGGGGGTACTCATTGGCCGCGTTTGTCCACCGGCGGGTTTACCAGTGTCGGAGTCAGGGTTGTGGGGCTGCTTGGTGGTCGACCACGAATCGGCCACACCGGGAACAGCTATTCATACATCCCACCCGAAGTGCAGGTATGTCACACGATGCAGCGGTCGAGGGGATCGGAATGGGCGTCGGTCCCGACGGAACCAACGTCCCCGCCGTCATCCTCACCGCACGCGACGAGTACCTCCCGATCTTCATCACCAGCGATCAGGCACAGTCGATCCGCCACTCGCTGTCGGGCGAGCCCTTCGAGCGACCGCTGACCCACGATCTGTTGGTCGAGATGGTCACCGAGTTCGGCGGCGCGATCGACGGCGTCCGGATCGACGAGCTGGCCGACGGCACCTTCTACGCCAAGGTCGACGCCGAGCGGTACGTCGACGGCCAGCCGGAAACCTTCGCCTTCGACGCCCGGCCAAGCGACGCCATCGCCATCGCCGTCCGCAGCGAGTGTCCGATCACCGTCTCCGATGAGATCCTCGATGCCGCCGGGCGCGATCCTGACGAGATCGAGGTCGAAAAGCCGGAACCCGACCGCGACGACGAGCTGGTGCCGGACGATCTGTTTTCCGACGACAACGACGAGTAACTACGCGTCCGGCAGCGTTCCGAGCGTCACGTCGACAACGATCTCCTCGCCGTCCCGCAGTACCCGAATCGGGACTGTCTGGCCGGGGCGAGTCTCCAAGGCGAGCACCCGGCTTAGCTCGTCGGTGTTGTCGATCTCGCTGCCGCCGATCGCCAGGATCACATCGCCACCGGTTGGGATCGCCGGCGAACCGGATTGGGGTTGCTCCGGGGCGGGCTCATCGGGCGATGGCGGTGTCGGCTCGGTGCCGTTTGCCGGCGGCTCCTCGTTGTCACCGTCGTCAACGTCGGAGTCCGCGTCGTCGCTGTCGGTGAGACTCGGTCGCAACACGCCGTCGCTTGGGCCGCCGTCGGTCGTTTCGACGACCAACACGCCACGCGGGCGATCGAGGCCGTTGGCGTCGGCGATCTGGGGTTCAACGGTGATGATCGTCACGCCGAGATAGGAGTGGTCGTAGCTCCCAGTTTCGCGGAGTTCGGGGATGACACGGGTTGCCAGCTCCGCCGAGACCGCGAAGCCGACGTTGCCGCCCTGGGAGGCGAAGACGACGCCGGCAACGTCGCCCGCGAGATCGACCAGCGGGCCGCCGCTACTCCCGGAGTTGACCTCGGTGTCGGTCTGAATCGCCGCCGGGATCGAAAACCGGCTGAGCCCCTGGACGGAGCGGCCGCGCGCGCTGACGATCCCCCGCGACAGCGACTCACTGAGGCCAAAGGGTGCGCCGATGGCGACGACCTCCGCGCCGACCGGCGTCGGCTCAGCAACGAACGACAGCGTCTCCGAGACCGACACCGAGGAGTCGACCGCAAGTACCGCCAGATCGCTGTGTCGATCCGAGCCGACGACGCTGGCGTCGGCCCACTCGCCGTCGGCCAGCCGAACCGTAACCTCAGAGCCGGGGTCGACGACATGGTGGTTAGTGACGATCGTCCGCGGATCGATCGCAAACCCCGATCCCTGCCCGACCTTGCGACCGTTTTCGGCAACGTGGACAACGACAACGGACGGGAGAACCTCGTTGTACACTCGCGTATAGGGACTCTCGCCGGCACTGCTGTCGGTCGATTCGGGGGCCGCACAGCCGGCCACCGCGGCCGCGCCCGTCGCAACCGACGCCAACAGCGCGCGTCGCGTCTGTTCCATACGCCGGGAGGTGTCGCCGCCGGCAAAAACAGTCCGATCACCGGTGGCGAGCCCCCGGGCGACGACCACACTTATTCCCCGCGTCGGTATAGCTGGGGTATGCCAGTCACCGCCGAGCCGCCCGACCCCCCAACGCTCGAATCGGTCGATCCCAACGAGTACGAGGACGCCGAGGTCGTCGGCGACACCGACTACCGACGCGAGGAGATCGAGACGTTTCTGCGGGAGGGCGCGTGGGACGAAGCCTTCGAGATGTGGGCCGCCGACACCGATCTCGACGACGCGGGCTTCGGGATCGTTGTCGACATCGAGATGCTCCAACACTTCGATTTCTTCTGGGATGGATTCGCTGATCGTGTCGGCTACCACGCACCCGGGATCCCCGAGGATTGGAAACAGCGCGACCTCCACCCCGATCTCGATAGCTGGGCGACCGTCTCGGCGATCAACGCCGGGCTGACCGAACTCGGCCAGCAGGTGTGTGAGGTGTTGTACGACGAGTACATCGACTGGGAATCGGAGTACGAAGCCCCCGACGACCTGCCGGACTTTGATGACTGACGAGTCGACACCGGCTGGGGACGACACCCCGATCGCGGTGTCGATCCCGCCGCTGGACGAGGCGGCCCGCGAGGCGGCCCAAGAGCGACAGACGGAGTTGCTCAAACCGCCCGGCAGCCTCGGCCGGCTCGAATCGATGGCCGTCGAGATCGCCGCCATGCAGGCGACGCCGACCCCGAGCGTCGATCCCGCGGTGCTCCTCACGCTGGCGGGCGACCACGGCGTCGCCAGCGAGGGCGTCAGTGCCTACCCGTCGTCGGTGACCGCCGCGATGGTCGACGCCGTCGAGGGCGGCGATGCCGCGATCAACGCCCTGGCTGGGGCCAACGAGATCACATCCCACGTCGTCGACATGGGTGTCGCCGGCGACGTGCCGAGCGGCGTCATCGACCACCACATCGCCGACGGCACCGCGAACATGGCGGTCGAGCCCGCGATGACAGCCGCCCAGGCGCGTCGGTCGATCGCCGCCGGCCGCGAACTCGTCGCCGATCACGCCGCCGAGGCTGGTGTCGTCGGCCTCGGCGATCTCGGTATCGGCAACACGACCGCCAGCGCGGCGATCACCGCGGCCCTGACCGAGAGCTCGGTCGACGACGTAACGGGTCACGGCACCGGGATCGACGAGGCAACCCGGCACGAAAAGATCGAAACGATCGAGAGGGCCCTCGCGGTCACCGATCCTGACCCCGACAGCCCGATCGACGTGCTTCGGTGTGTTGGCGGCTTCGAGATCGGTGGGCTCGTCGGGGTGGCACTCGAAGCCGCCAGCCGGCGGATTCCGGTCGTCGTCGACGGCGTTGTGACGGGCGCGGCCGCGCTGGTGGCCGCCGCGATCGACGAGCGCGTGGCCGACTATCTGCTTGGCTCGCACGTCTCGACCGAACCGGGCCATGCGATCCAACTGGACGCCCTCGACGTTGCGCCCTGTCTCGACTACGAGATGGGTCTCGGGGAGGGGACTGGGGCAGCACTGGCGATCAGCAGCTATCGGGCGGCCTGCCGGGCACACACCGAGATGGCGACGTTCGGCGATGCCGGGCTTGACGATACGTGAGCTAAGCGTGACAACGCGTGAGCTAAGCGTGAGCTAAATCGAGGATGAAAAGCCGGAGACAGCGGTTTCGGTCGGCTTAGCTTCCGGGCAGGATATCACCGAGTGCCGCCCCGACCGACATCGGGACAAACGCGACAACAACGTTGGCGATCGCAACCGATGGCTCGGCCCAGCTGATCCGGCCCCATGCGGTCAGCAAGACGATCGCCATCAGAAACGAGATCGAGAGGGCACCCGCCAATCGGCGCGGCACCAGCCCAAACAGCCGGTGTCGAACCCGAACGTCTTGGATGTCGGCGACGTACAGCACGCCTGATGTGAGAAGGATCGAAAACAGGAGCGTGCCAACGAGGAAGGGTGGATGCGCGACGAAAAACTGGCCGACTTCTGCTGTGCCGCCCTCGACGGCCATCGGGATCCCAAAGAGGAGACTCCCAAGCAGTGCCTCCGCGGCATCAGCCCGATCGAACCCCCAGATCACCTGCCCGAATGCCCCGTCGCTCTCGGCGGCGTCAGCGGTCAGCTCCATCGCTTTTTCGACCTGTTCGCGCTCCTCGTCGGTGTCGACGGTCTCGGCGAGCTTCTCAAGCTGATCAAAGAGATCGCCGATATCCGGATCGGCCTTCGGCGTGCTCATACGATAGCCTCTCCCGCGCTTTACAAGAACATCAGGGTGGCCCGAAAGATCGAACGAGGTCGGTCTGCGGTTGGATCAGCCCGTTCCCCGCGATCAGCCCGTTCCCCGCTGCTCGATCAGCGTCTCGGTGCCATCCTCGTAGATCGCATACACCTCGAAGTTGTCCTGATCGATGGTCGCCTCACCGCCGGAGACCTGAATCGTCTCGATAAGGTTCCCCTCGGGATCGCGGATCTCGACGTAGGCAGCATCACCGGGGTTTGTCCAGGTGATCGTCGTCCCAACCCCGGTCGACTCGGTGTCGACAGCGACCTCTCTGGTTGGGTCATCGTCATCCTGGTCGGGCTGCTGGAGCCCACGATCGTCGAACTCGCCGCTGAACACCGCGGCACCGACGACCGCGGCTGTCGAGGAGGTGACAACGAGCAGGATCGCAACGCTCAGAATGTTGATAATATCGATGATCGCACGCTGTGACGAACGATCGGTGTGACTCCCACTCATATTCAGGTGTGCTCCCCCGAGCAGCGGCTGTTACCCGTGGTGACGACCCCAGGAGCAAAAAACCCACCGGCACAGGGGGATCGATCCAAAGGGAAACGTCATTACCCCGGCGGGCGAGGGCCGACATATGCGAGGTGCACTCATCGTGCTTGACGGCTGGGGGCTCGGCGACCATGACCGCCGCGATGCGGTGCGGGCAGCGGCAACACCGACCTTCGACCGTCTACGCGAGACGGGCGCGTTCAACACGCTCACCACCTACGGCCGACGCGTCGGCCTCCCGGAGGGCCAGATGGGCAACAGCGAGGTCGGCCACCTCAACATCGGGGCGGGCCGGGTCGTCAAGCAGTCCTACACCCGGATCGTCGACTCGATCGAGGACGGCAGCTTCCGCGACAACGAGGCGTTCAACGACGCGATCAGCTACGCCGACGACCACGACGGCGCGGTACACCTGATGGGCTTGGTCAGCGACGGCGGCGTCCACTCGGATATCACGCACTTCCAAGCCCTCATCGAACTCGCCGCCGACCGCGGCGTTGAGGCGGTCACCCACGCCTTCACCGATGGCCGAGATACAGCCCCGAAATCCGGCGCGGGCCATCTCGAAACGATCACCGAAACGGCCGCCGAACACGGCACCGGCGACGTTGCCACCGTCTCCGGCCGCTACTACGCGATGGACCGCGACGTTAATTGGGAGCGGACGAACCGCGCCTACGACGCCATTGTCAACCGCAAGGCCGACCACACAGCCGACACAGGGGTTGCGGCGGTCGAGGAAAGCTACGCCCGCGGCGACACCGACGAGTTCATCGAGCCGACGCTGGTGGCCGACCAGCCCGCGCTGGCGGACGGCGATGCGGTCATCTTTGTCAACTTCCGGGCCGACCGCGCCCGCCAACTGGTGCGGATGCTCGCCGACATCGAGCCTGAATGGGGTATCGAGACCACCCCACCGGACACCAAGCTGGTGACGATGACCCAGTACGACAAGACGTTCGACCTCGATGTGGCCTACCCGCCGGAACAGCCCGCAAACACCCTCGGGGAGGTCGTCGCCGACGCCGGCCTCGACCAGCTGCGGCTTGCGGAATCCGAGAAGTATCCGCACGTCACCTACTTCCTCAACGGGGGCCGCGAGATCGAGTTCAACGGCGAGCGACGCGAGATCATCAAAAGCCCGGCGGTGGCGACCTACGACCTCCAGCCGGAGATGCACGCCGAAAAGGTAACCGACACCGCCATCGACATCATCGAAGCCGACGATCCCGAGCTGCTCGTTCTCAATTTCGCCAACCCGGATATGGTCGGCCACACCGGCGACTACGAGGCCGCCATCACCGCCGTCGAAGCCGTCGACGAACAGCTGGGCCGGCTCGCCGACGCGATCGAGGCCGCCGGCGGCCACCTCATCGTCACCGCCGACCACGGCAACGCCGACGACATGGGCACCGAGGATGACCCCCATACCGCCCACACATTCAACCCTGTTCCCGTGATCTACATCTCGCCGGATGGCGACGACGGCGGCCGGCGGCTGCGAGGGGGTGGCGCGCTCTGTGATCTCGCGCCGACGCTGCTGGATTTGATGGAGTTGCCGACGCCGACGGAGATGACCGGCGACTCGCTGTTCGAGGACGCCTGACGGCAGGAAAACGACACCGGGCAACACGAGGCGAACCGCTGGAGACGGTACGGTTTTGTCGCCCGGCCTGTATCCCGACTGTATGTCAGCGTTCGATCTCAATTTTGACGAGTTTGTCCTCGCCGCCTCGACCGACAGCCTCGCCGACGAGCCGGCGGCCCGCGAGGCGGTCGCCGATGCCGTCGAGTTCCGACTCGATCTCGCCGCCGATCCCCTCGACCAGCTGGCGGGCTACGACGGCGAACTCCCGATCATCGCCACCAACCGCGCCGCCTGGGAGGGCGGCGAGGCGACCGACGAGGCGGGTCGCCTCGATACGCTTGCGACGGCGGTTGAACACGACGCGGTTGCGGCGGTCGACCTCGAATGCCGCGCCCTCGATGGGAGTGTAGCCGACGCCGACACCGACACCGCCCGAGATGTGCGCGCCAGTGCCCGTGAGGCAGGGGTGACGGTGATCGCCTCGATCCATGATTTTGAGTCGACGCCGCCGGTCGCCGAGCTCACCGAACGTCTGCGGCTCGGAAGCGAGGAAGGAGATATCGCCAAACTCGCCACGACGGCACACGACCGCGGCGACGCGCTCGATCTGCTGACCGCAACGCACCGCGCGACGGCAGCCGGCAGGACGGTCGCAACGATGGGGATGGGTGCCGCCGGCCAACACACCCGGGCGGTCGCACCAGTCTACGGCTCGAAGATCGGCTACGCGCCGGTCGATCCCGCCGACGCAACCGCCCCGGGACAGTACCCGCTTGCGACACTCCGTGAGGTGGTCGACACGCTGACGACGGCGACGGCGAACAACGATGTTTAACACGGGGATGGTCTAAGTCGGGGTATGGACAGCGCGCGACGACGGGTTGTGGTGACCACCCTCCTGGCTCTCGGCGGTGCGATGATCGGGGTGCCGGGGGTCGGCCACGCGTATCTCCGTCGGTGGAAACGCTCTCTGCTGTGGCTGACGGTGACACTCGGTGCGGGGATTCTGCTGCTCAGCTACTACGTGCCAAACCCCGCAACGCTCGACCCCTTCGATTTCGGTGCGATTCCGATGGAAGTGCGGCTGACACTCTTTGTGATCACGGCCGTCAGCGTCTTCGATGCGACGCTGTTGGCGTATCTTGAGGGGCGATCATCGTCCGGGATCGGAACAGATGAGACGGTCGAGGAGGACGGGACACGCTCCTGTCCGCACTGCGGGAAACCAACCGACGACGACCTCGATTTCTGCACCTGGTGTACCGAACCGCTTGACGGCGACACCGTCGACAACACACCAGAGGAGAACACAGCCGAGGAGCGGTCGCAGCCTGACGAGCCCTGAGAGGCTCTGACGAGCTGTGACGATCTTGAGGAGCTCAGACAGACGACGTTGATGAGCACCGACAAACCCAGACAGGGGTAGGACGCTATTCGCCTGTGGCGTTCGTTCCGAGGAACCGCTCGGCGAGCCGCTCAAACGGCCCGGCGTACCCCATCAGCGTCGTGCCGACGACCGCCATCACCAACACGTAGCCGACGGCGAACGCGCTGATCCGGTCGGCGACCGGCTGGGGGATCGTGCCGTTTGCGGCACCCGAGACCGCCAGCGTGGCGATGATCAGCGAGAACTCCCCGCGGGTCGTCATCGCCAGCGCGGTTCGCGTCGACCGCCGCACGGTGAGATCGAAGGCACGCCCGCCGAGAAAGCCGCTGAGAAGCTTCGTCGGCGTGGTGACGACAACCGCCGCTGCGATGAGGGCGGCGACACCGGCGACCGCGAGCGGGTCGGTGACGAGGCCAATCCAAAAGAAGAAGACCGCGGCGAAGGCATCCCGCAGGGGTTCGAGCAGCTCCTCGATGTGGGTGACGTGTGTCGTCGAGGAGACGGCCATCCCGACAAAGAAGGCCGCAACCGCCTCGCTGACGCCGAGCGACAGCGCGATCCCGGCGACCGCGACTGTCAGCCCGACCGTCCGCAGGACGACGGACTCGTTGGTGTCGGCGGCCAGCAGCCGCTCCAACACCGGCGTACCGAACTGGACGCCGACAAACAGCAGGCCGATAAACGCCAGCCCGACGCCGACCGCACCCGCCGCAGCGCGGATGTCGCCGCCGCCCAGAACGACCGCGGTCGTCACCGCGAGATACCCCGCGATCAACAGATCCTCGTAGACCAGCGTGCCGAGGATCGGCTCAGCCTCGTCGTTGGCGATCCAGCCCAGATCCAGCAGCGATTTGGTGATGATGGCCGACGAGGAGATGTAGACGATTCCGGCGACCAACACCGCCGGCAACACCGACCCGAAAAACAGCCAGCCGAGCGCGAAGCCGATCGGGAGGTTGACGACAGCATCGATCGTCCCCGCGGTGCTGATCTCGCGTCGCCGGGCGAGCAGGCGGTCGAGGTTGAACTCCAACCCAAGGAAGAAGAGGAGAAACACGATCCCAAGCTCCGCGCCAAGCTCGATAAACTCGGTTTCGGCGATATAGAGGTCGCCGCCCGCGAATGAGAGCCGGCCGAACACGTACTCGCTGGCGACCATCCCGACGACGATGTAGAAGGGGATCACCGACTGGCCGAGCCGGTCGGCCAGCCAGCCGACAACGGCGATAGCGGCGAACATGACCCCGACTTCCAGCAGGCTAGCCACGCAGGCCCACCCCCAATCGGTGCGGTGTCGCCGACGCGCTCGGTCGATAGACCGCTGCCGCGGCTGGCCGTCGTCCCACCGCGGTCATGTCCCACCGGCGAGCAGCTCCTCGAAGGCGTCACACTGCTCGTCGGTGCCGATGACGACGAGCGTATCACCCTCCTGAAGCGTCGTATCTGGGCCGGGGCTCTCGACGGTGTCGCCGCCGCGCTCGATGGCGACGACGGTGACGCCGGTCTGGCCGCCGATATCGGTTGTCTCAATGGTCTCGCCGGCCAGCGGCGAGCCGGGCGGAATCTCATACCACTCCAAGAGCAGCCCACCCGGAAGGGTCGTCTCCTGTTTTTCGGCCTCGATAGGCTGGAAGTACGCCCCTTCGAGGATCGTGCCGACGGTACGGGCGAGATCGTCTGAGAGCTCGTAGAGCTTCTCGGAGTCCGCATCCGGATCACCCCGCCGGAAAACCTCCCGTTTGCCGGTGTTGTGCGTGACGATAATCAGCTCCTCGTCGCCGATATCGACGACGTGTTTCTTCCCCACGCCGGGAAGATCGCTTTCCTCGATAGTCATACGACTACGGGCGAGCGACAGCATCTAAAAACCGATGGGTCGGTGCCGTGTCTGCGATCGCGGCCGCGCAGCTATTTCTCGATGATCGATTCCTCGACAGCCTCGCCGAAGTGCCGGGCCACATCCTCGTAGTACAGCAGCATCTCGTCGCCGGCTTCGAGATCGGTGACAGCCTTGCGGCCCTCGCTGGTGGCAACTTTGATCGTCTCGGCGTTCTGCAGCAGCGTCTCGATGCGGTCGCCGTCGACCTCCAGTTCCACCCGAAACATCGGCCGTTTCTCGATCTTCACGCGGCCGACGATCGCCTCTCGGGTGTTGCCGTCGGTGTCGACGACCTGTACCTCGTCGCCGCTTTTGAGCTCCGAGAGGTATTTCGTGCCGCCATCGGGCGTCCGAACGTAGGCGTGTACCGCGCCGGCGTTGACGCGGAACGGCCGGGAGGCAACATAGGGCGATTCGGCGGTCTCGGCGTGAACGAAAAAGAGGCCGCGGGACATTGAGCCGATGAGCATCCCTTCGTCGTGCTCCATCAGACTCCCGGTGTCGATACAGACCCGGTCGGCCATCCCGGCGCGTTCGACATCGAGGACTTCGCCGTACTGCAGTTCGAGGGTCTCGCGTTCGGCGGCGTCTCTGACCTCGACCGTGTTGCGAATCTCGTCGGGGTCGTCAGTGTCGAGCAGGACGCCGTCTGCGCCGAGTTCCAGCGTCTCGAAGGCGGTCTGGGCCTCCTCGGCGGAGGTGACACCGGCCAGCAGATCGGTCTCCTCGCCGATACGGGCGATCAGGTTTTCCAGCGGGATGATCGTCCAGTCTTCGCCGATGACGGCGGTGTAGTCAGCGTCTTTCGCGGCGGCCTCGGCGAAGGCCTCGTAGTCCTGATCGAAGATACGGACGTACGCGCCCTGGGGGCCGTTGCTGCCACGGCGGAGCGTCGAGAGATCGGCTGAGCCGGCGAAATCCGAGGGGAGATCGACTGTCCCGTCGCCCTCGCCGTCCTTGCCGACGAAGTAGGCGTCGGCGGCCGCGCCCCCGGCGGCCGGCTCGGCCTCATCGACCATGTCGGCATCCGAGCGGAAGGCGGCGACGTTGATCTCGCCGAGCTCGCGGACGCGGTCGACATCGCTTTCGTCGACGAGCACCCAGTCGACGCCGGCCTCGATGGCGGTCGTGATCCGTTGTTTGCGCGTCTCCCAGTCGCCGACAGCGTCGTCGGCTTTGATCCAGACGGTGCGTGTCATTACCGGGCTGTCAGCCCGCGTCGGCTTGAACATGGCGGAAGCGAGCGGTTGGCCGCGCAGTGATAGCTCTATCTGTTATACAACGGACTCCAAATCAGTCGGTAAGAGAGCGGGCTGGACGCGATTTGAACACTCACTCGTTCACTTATTCACTCGCTGCGTTCAAATCAGTAGCCGCTTTGCTCCTCACGTTTGTTCGTCGCAAAAGCGGGCTGGACGCGATTTGAACACGCGACCGACGGATTAAGAGTCCGTCGCTCTACCAAACTGAGCTACCAGCCCTCACCGCTGGCTACCCGTGTCGTGCTAAAAGGGGTTTCCTTTCGCAGCCAGCGATCGGCAGCCGATGGCTGCCCGATGTAGTCGTCGGTGGCGAGCCACCACTCGCGGGCTGAGGTGCGGGCTCGGTCGCGTTGGCGGCCGCTGTGGCGGCCGTGGCGAAACAAACGACATTAAGTGGTCACCGCCGCTGTCTTTGGATATCCATGAGTGCTGGTGTGACCGGCTCCTCGCGGTCAACCTACGCGATCCTCGGCTGTGGAAGCGTTGGCCACGCCGTCGCCGAGGAACTCACCGAGGCGGACAACGACGTGCTCATCCTCGATAAGGATACTGACCGTGTTGAGGCCCTGCGAGATCAGGATCTCAACGCGACAGTCCAGGACATCAGCGATCCCTCGGTCGCCGAGGCGGTCGCCGACCGCGACATCCTGCTGGTGTTGGCCTCCGATATCGAAGCCAACAAGGATGCGGTCGCGGCGATCCGAGAGGCCGGCGGCGACCAGTATATCGTTGTTCGGGCATCCGATCCCGTCAGCCAAGACGAGCTCAGCGAGCTCGGCGCGGATGTCGTTGTCAACCCCTCGGAGGTGATCGCCGACTCCGCGCTCCGCAGCCTCGAATCCGGCGAACTCCAGTACAAGGCCCGCCAGCTCGCCGACATCCTTGAGGCCACGGAGGGCCGGCTGGCGATCCTCACCCAGGACAACCCCGACCCCGACTCGATCGCCAGCGCGACCGCCCTCCAGGCGATCGCCGCCGAGTTCGGCGTCGAGGCCGACATCCGGTATGCCGGCGATATCGGCCACCAGGAGAACCGCGCGTTCGTCAACCTCCTCGGGATCGAGCTGCTGGCCAGCGACGAGGAGCCGCCGATCACGGAGTACGACCGGATCGCCCTTGTCGACAACGTCCCCTCGGAGACCAACGATCCCGGCTTCGAGATCGACATCTTCATCGATCACGTCGAGCCCGACGAGGAGGTCGACGCCCCGTTCGTTGATGTACGCACCAACCTCTCGTCGACCTCGACGATCCTCACAAAGTATCTCCAGGAGTTCGATCTCGGCCCCAGCGAGACGGTCGCTACCGCGCTGCTGTACGGTATTCGGGCGGAAACACTGGATTTCAAGCGGGATACGACACCCGCGGATCTGACCGCCGCCGCCTACCTCCATCCGTTCGCCAACCACGACACACTCGAACAGGTCGAGTCGCCGTCGATGTCGCCGGAGACCTTAGACGTGCTGGCGGAGGCGATCCAGAGCCGCGAGGTACAGGGAAGTCACCTCTTTTCGACAGCCGGCTTCATCCGCGACCGGGACGCCTTAGAGCAGGCCGCCCAGTATCTGCTGGATCTGGAGGGGATCACCACCAGCGCGGTGTTCGGCATCGTCGACGAGCGGATCATCGTCGCCGCCCGCTCGAAGGATATCCGGATCGACATCGGCAGTGTCCTTGAGGGGGCCTTCGAGCACAGCGGCGATGTCGTCGGCCACTCCACGCAGGGTAGCGTCGAGGTGCCGCTGGGGATCTTTACCGGGATCGAAGCCAGCGAGGACAACCGCGAGACGCTGTTGGAGCTGACCGAAGAAGCGGTGCGAAAGAAGCTGTTTGCGGAGTTGGGCGTCGAAGGCGGCGACTCGAACGGCTCTTAGGCGACCGCTTCCTCGGCGTCGTCGGCCTCTCGGAGGCGTTCGACCGTGTTGTTGACAAGGACGATATCGCCGACCGCCCGCACCCAGCGGTAGGGGATCAACACACCCTGACCCGGGCTAACGGTGTCGGCAAACAGCTCATTGTTAAGTTCGCCGACCGCGAGGCTGGTGACCGATTCCGCGTCCAAATCAAGCTGTACATCCTCGATCTCGCCGACAAACACGCCGTTGTTCGAGTAGACCTCACGACCGACGAGCGTCGTAATCTCCTGTGGAGTGCCGTCCATGCACCTACCGTTGAGGGCACCGATAATAAGATTTCGTGGTTGACAGACGGCTGTCAGACATCGACTCAGCGGTGGCGGCGGTCAAGCACCGCCGTCAGACATCAGCTCGGCGATGGCGAGAAGGATCAGGCACCGCTGTCAGCGCAGCACTGATCCGGCATCGTTGATCTCAGCCAGCGGGAGTCCTGTCGCCTCACGCCGCCAGTGATCGAGTCGGCTGGTGGCCCACGCGACGGCGTCGTCGCCGCTGTTGCGCACCAAGGCGCGACCGCCGCTATCGTCGATCACCAGCAGGCCAGCCGTCGACCCCATCGGTCGTTCGATGACCGCAAGCCCATGTGGGGGTGTCGTCTCAAGCAGGTGGAGCTCAGCCCCCGCCTCCTGGAGTGCGGTCAGCGATTCGGTGTAGCTATCGACAAGCGCGGCGGCCACCGAGTCGGTGAGGATGATCTCGACGGTCTCGGTGGTGTCGGTCGCCATCGCACAGGTTTCGATGAGCTGCGGGAAGACGGCCGGACAGAGCACCCGGATCGATTGGGCCTCGCTTATCAGCGAGCAGAGCGCGGAGACCGGCTGGTGAGGGGTCGCCTGCGTGGCCGTGACGATCGTTGCGTCCTCAAGCATCGACCGATCGATCTCCTGTGTCGGCGGCAGCTCGGCGAAGATATCACCCGCCGAAAGCAGTTCGGCTGTCTGTGCCTTGAACCGGTAATACTCCGACAGCAACAGCTCGCCAAGCAGCGTCCGTCGGTACCCCTCCGGCGATCGGGTAACGAGCCCGGCAGCTTCCAGCTCGCGGATGCTCCGGTCGACTGTCGACCGCGAGGAGGGTACCGCGGCCACGATATCGCGTTTCTCACAGCCGGCGACATCGACGGCGTACAACACCGACTCTCGCTGAATGAGCGTCGATAACACATCAGAGGGATCAGTGGCAACCATTGGTGGATGGAATCCTGCGGGGAGCTGGTCTACACGTATAAACAACCGTGATATATTTAAACGTTCGTCACTCTCCGACGCGTCAACCCAGACGGTGACGTAAAGCTATACGCCACCGTTACCGTAGATGCCGGAGTGCCTCTGACAACCCGGCGATCCTGTCGGCCGCCCTGCCCGGACGGTCGATCAAGCTAACTTGTCGAACCTGCCCGGATCGACAAGCACCACCGGCCGACTTGCCCGGGTCGGCTCGGTACTGTCACGCTGGCTGCCAGTTGGCGGCCGCACGACACTTTTCAACAACCCACCAGTAACATCGATGTCGCCTATGGTTCTTTACGGCTGGCGATTCACTGACGTGACATGAGTCAGACTGACGCTGACGCGACTGTGAGTATTGTTGGTGGCGGCCCCGCCGGCCTGAGTGCCGCGCTGTTTACCCAGAAAAACGGCCTCCAGACGCGGGTCTTCGACACCGACGGCACGTGGATGCACAAAGCCCACCTGTTCAACTATCTCGGCGTTGGCTCACAGGACGGGACGGCGTTCATGGAGACCGCCCGCCGGCAGGTCGACAGCTTCGGCGTCGAACGACACCAAGGCGAGGAGGTCACGGACGTGGCGGCCACCGACGACGGCTTCACCCTCGAAACCGCCGAGGGAAGCTACGACTCCGAGTACGTCGTGTTGGCGACGGGTGCCAACCGCGATCTCGCGGAATCGCTGGGCTGTGGCTTCGACGGCGATGTCGTCGATGTCGGCGTCGACATGGAGACCAGCGTCGATGACGCCTACGCCACGGGCGCGATGGTACGCGCCGAGGAGTGGCAGGCGGTTATCTCAGCCGGTGACGGCGCGGCAGCCGCGCTCAACATTCTCTCGAAGGAGAAGGGCGAGCACTTCCATGACTTCGACGTGCCGGCCGACGCCGACGGCGTGTTCGGCGCGATGAGCGACGAGGCGTAGGGCGGTCACGGACGGTCGCGGCGCGACGGCGACCACAGCCGCCACCGCGGCCGTCGAAGACCACAACGTTTGACACGGATGCCCCCGACAGTGAGGGTATGCAATTCGAGCGCACGAGCGGTGTCTTCCTGCATCTCACCTCGCTGCCGGGGCCACACGGCATCGGCGACCTCGGTGACGGGGCACGGGAGTTCCTTTCGTTTCTGGAGACAGCCGAACAGACCTACTGGCAGTTCTGCCCGCTGGGGCCGACCTCGGCGGCCCACGGCAACTCGCCGTACCAGTCGTTTTCGGCGTTCGCCGGCAACCCGCTGTTGATCAGCCTTGACCGCCTCGTCGATGACGGCTGGCTGACCGACGATGACCTCGAACCTATCCCCGACTTCGACCGCCACGAAGTCGAATACGAGCGCGTCGCCGACTACAAACGCGAGCAGCTCAGAGCCGCCCACGAGCGGTTTGACGAGACAGCGACCGAGGACGACCGCGCGGCCCTCGACGAGTTCCGCGAGAACGAACCGTGGGTCGAGGATTACGCCCTGTTCCGCGCGCTGAAACAGGAGCACGAGAAGGTCGCGTGGGTCGACTGGCCCGAGCCGATCCGCACCCGCGATCCCGACGCCCTCGACGATGCCCGCGAGCGATTGGCCGACGAGATCGAGTACCGCGTGCTCGTCCAGTACTGGTTCGACAAACAGTGGCAAGCGTTCAAAGCCGACGCCGAGGATGCGGGTATCGACCTCGTTGGCGACGTGCCGATCTACGTCGGCCTCGACAGCGCGGACGTGTGGGCCAGCCCCGAGGCGTTCCAACTCGACGACCAAAACCGGCCGACTGCGGTCGCCGGCGTCCCGCCGAACAGCGGCGACAGCGGCCAGAAGTGGGGGAATCCCCTGTACGACTGGGGGACGCTCGCCGACAATGACTACGACTGGTGGGCCCGCCGGCTTGATCGTCTCTTCGGCCAGGTCGACGTAACCCGACTCGATCACTTCCAGGGCTTTCTGGAGTACTGGGCGATCCCGACCCACGCCGACTCCGCCGCCGAGGGTGAGTGGCGCGACGGCCCAGCCTACGACTTCTTCGAGACGATCCGGGATCGACTCGGCGAGCTCCCCTTCATCGCCGAGGATCTCGGCTTCCCCGACGCCGAACTCAACGCCTTGATGGACGAGTTCGGCTTCCCCGGGATGCGCGTCCCGCAGTACGCCGACTGGTGTCAGGACGGCAACACCCACCAGCCGATGCACTACCCGAAAAACTCGGTCGGCTACACATCGACGCACGACACCAACACGTTCCAGGGCTACTACAACGATCTCGGCGACCGCCAGCGCGAATGCCTCCACTACAATCTCGGCGTCGACGGCGACGAGATCCATTGGTCGATGATCGAAGCCGTCTGGCGATCCGACGCGGTCTTGGCGTTCACGACGATGCAGGATCTGCTTGCCCTCGACAACCACGCCCGGTTCAACACGCCCGGCACCGCGGAGGGCAACTGGACGTGGCGGGTCACCAGCGACGGCCTCGACGAGGATATCGCCACCAAGCTCGGCACGATGACGATGATCGAACTCCGGTAGGACGGTACGGTTTTCCGGGTGGCCGCCGAGAGGTCACTGTGAACCGCGCTGCCGGCTGGCTCTCAGTGTTCACCGCGATCTGTCTGGCAGCCGCCGGCGCGCTCGTGACGACACCCCTGTTTACCCTCGGCCCCGAGATGCTGGGCCCGTTGCCGACGGCTGACCTGCTCAGCAAGCTTCTCTTCGCGGGCGCGGTCGTGTTCGGCCTCTCGGGGCTGCACCTCCTCGTCTTGCAGTTCCTGCTTCGAACCGCCACCAAACGACGCGCCCATGACCTTCGCAACATCCTCCGGCTCGTCTTCGGTGCGGTCGGCGTCGTCGCCCTGCTCGGTGTGCTCACCGACCAGTGGCTCGGCGTCCTGCTGTCGCTCGGTGTTGTCGGCTTTGCGATCACCTTCGCGCTCCAACAGCCGCTGCTTTCGCTGCTCGGCTGGCTCTACATCATGGCGAAACGACCGTACTCGGTCGGCGAGCGCGTCCGGATCGGCGAGACGAAGGGCGACGTGATCAAGGTCGATTTCCTCGTGACGACGATCTGGGAGGTCGGCGGCGAGCTGATCTCGACGAACCAGCCCTCAGGCCGCGTGGTCACGGTGCCCAACAGCGTGGTGTTGTCCTCGGAGGTCACCAACTTCGGCGGCGGTGGCTCCGAGTACGTCTGGAACGAAATCTCGATGCAGGTCTCCTACGAGACAGATCTCGACGCCGCGACCGAGATCATGATCGAGGAGGCCGAGGCGGTCGTCGGCGCGGAGATGGCCGACTCCATCGCCGACTTCCGGGAGCGACTCGCGGAGACGCCGGTCGAACTCGAAGTCACCGATGGCCCGACAGTCAACGTCACGCAGGCGGAATCGTGGGTCGAACTCCGGCTTCGCTACATCGCCCATCCGCGACAGGGAACGCGCGTCAAAAACGAGCTCTACGAGCGCGTCCTTGAGCGGTTCAACGAGAACGCGACGGTGACGAGCTTCCCGGTGAGCCGGAACCGCTGAGTCGTTGCTGCCGAATCCGGATACTCGCCCTACTCACCCAACACCGAAACCCCGAAACCCGCCGCCAGCCTCCCGTTCGGTAATGGAGACAGGCGTCATTTCGGTCGACGACCTCGCCGGGCCGTTCGACCTGCAGTCGACAGTCGAAAGCGGTCAGAGCTATCTCTGGAGTCGGCTCGACGGGAAGATGTACACGACCGACGAAGCCTACGGCGGGCAGGCGTGGTACGAGACGGTCGTCCCGCCGCTCGACGGCGTCAGCGACGAGCAGGCCGTTGTCCGCGTTCGACAGATCGACGACGACATCGAGTGGGAGTCGACGACCGACGCCGTCCCGATCCTCACCCACCTCCTGCGACTTGACGACGATCTCGACGAGATCAGAGCCGACGCGCCCGACGAGCCGCTGATCGATCGCGCCTTCGAGCAGTATCGCGGCATGCGACTCGTCCGTGATCCGCCGTTTGCTTGCCTCATTTCCTTCATTTGTTCGGCCCAGATGCGCGTGGGTCGGATTCACGGGATGCAGCAGCGACTCGCCGCAGAATACGGCGAAACCGTCGAGTTCGACGGGCGAACGTATCAGGCGTTTCCGACGCCCGAGGCGTTGGCGGCCCGCACCGAAGCCGAGTTGCGCGATCTCAGCCTCGGCTACCGCGCGCCGTACGTTCAGCGCACCGCCGAGATGGTCGCCGACGGCGAGGCCGACCCGGCTGACGCCATCGGCCGGGAGTACGAAGCCGCCCGCGAGTATCTGACTCAGTTCGTCGGCGTTGGCGACAAGGTCGCCGACTGCGTGCTGTTGTTCTCGCTTGGCTACCTCGAAGCGATCCCGCTGGATACGTGGATTCGGACAGCCATCGAAGAATACTACCCCGGCTGCGAGCAGGGCTCCTACACCGAAACGTCGCGGGCGATCCGCGAGCGGTTCGGCGGCGAGTACGCCGGCTACGTCCAGACGTACGTGTTTCACTACCTCCGCAACGGCGGCGAGTAGGGCGGCAGCGACAGTCGTGGCTGAACTGTCGTTGCGGCCGAACTTTCATACTTGCTGCCCTGCTACTTACACACATGGACTGCCGAGTCGTCGTCGAAGCTGCGGTATCGGTGTACGACGTGGAAACAGTCGATGAGGCCGTCCGCATTGCGATCTCGAAGACCGGCGAGCTGCTGAACCCGGATCTCAACTACGTCGAGATCGATATGGGATCGCCGACCGGGCCCGACGGCGAGGAGCTGCCGCCGGCGTATATCATCGCCGACGAGGCACTCGTCGCCCTGGAGTTGACGATGGACGTGTTCAACGTCGAACAGGAGGAACACGCAAAGCGAGTCGCCCGCACGGAGATCGGCCAGCGACTCAGCGAGATCCCCCTGGAGGTGATCAAAGTCGAGGAACTCCCCGACGAGGCGGGCGACACAAGCGATGACAACGGCGAAAACGATGACAACGGCGAAAACGATGACAACGGCGAAAACGATGACAACGGCGAGGGCGACGAGCGCGCTGACAGCGGGAGAGAGTAGGGCACCGAGGCATGCTTTTTACCGGCCGGTTAGCGTACGCGAAGCTATGGCAACGAGGCGACAGTTTGGTGCTGGCGTTCTAACAGCCGGTGTCGTCGGGATCGCCGGCTGCTCCGGGTGGGCTGGAGCAACAAAGACGAGAGCAAGCGGGGCTGATCGAACACAGGACATCGAGGTTGCCACCGGCGACACGATCAGCGTTGAGGTCGAAAATGAGGAAGGAGCGGTGACCGTCGCCCGAATCGTCGCCCCAAGCGGTGAGACGGTAGCCGGATCCGATGTCACCGGCGTCGCCACCATCACCCATACAGCGACCGAGAGTGGTGTGTACACCGTCGAGGTCAGGCCAGCACGACGCGGGTATTATCATATCGACATCGAGTAGACGGCTCCCCGAGCCCGTCGTGTGAGGGGATATTTACCTACCCCAGCGTAGTGTAGAATATGCAAACCCACATCGTCCCGGTCGGCTTCGATTACGACCGGCTTATCGCGCCGCTGATCCGCGATCAGTTCGACGTGGATCGGGCGATCCTGCTTGAGGGCGCGGTCGGTAGCGAGGCCAACGTCGAATACTCCCGGAACCTCGCCTCCAAGCTCGAAACCGACTTTCAAAGCTTGCTGGGCGCGGAAACCGACCGCATACGCCTCGAAGATGTCTACGATTACGACGCGGCCTTCGAGGGAGCCTTCGAGCTCATCAACGACCAACTCGACGGCGGCGCGGAGGTCTGGGTCAACGTCTGCTCGATGCCCCGCCCTGTCAGCTTCGCGTTTGCGACGGCGGCCCACTCGGTGATGGTCGAACGCCAGGAGGACAGAGATCGGATTCACACCTACTACACCGCCCCCGAGAAGTATCTCGAAACCGAGCTCGCCGAGGAGCTGCGGGCCGAGCGCGAGCTGCTCGGCGACCTGCTTGAGGCCGACGATTTCGACCGCGAGCGGATCGAAGAGCGGCTGGAAAGCACCGCCGACCTCTTGGCTGAGTTCGACGAACGCGGCAGCACGATCGGCGCGAAAGAAATCAACGGCAAGCATATCGTCGAGCTCCCGGTCGCCTCATTTTCGAGCGTCAAACCCTTCGAGGAGCTCATCCTCTTTACGCTCGGCGAGCACGGCGAGTTCGATTCGGTCAGCGAGCTTGCGGAGGCACTCGCCCGCGATCTCAACGAGGAGTACACCGACAGCTTCCGGTCGAAGGTGATCTACAACGTTGACCGGCTTGGCCCCGGCGGCAAGGGCTACATTGAACAGGAGGAGATCGGCAAATCCTACCGGACGACGCTCTCGCGGATCGGCGAGCTGTGGGTTCGCTCACACGCGGATACAACACGCGAGTAGCCAATGCGCACTTAGAGAACGATCCCGACGAGTTGGTAGAGCAATCCGAGGGCGAACACCGCGACCAGCAAAACTGTCGTCACGACGACCGCCGGCGAGAGCTCCGTTTCCTCCGTGGTGATGTACGAATCCAGTTCCATACTTCAAGGTGGTCGCTCCGACGTGTAATGTTTTGCTACTTCGCGGCGACCGCCTCTCATACGGTTTACTGTAGGAAGTTACCGTTCGACCGCCGCCCGGTGGGCGGTCGAGGCGGTAACCGTCTACAATAAACAGTATCAGCCCGACGCGCCCATCATATTCACCGTCTGCCGTACCCAGCCCGTCGCGCCGCTTGGGTAGGAGTCAGACCGCTCTTCGGGCTGGACAGTCCCCTCGCCGTCGACCGCCCGGACGACCACCTCGTGGCTGCCGTCGGGGTCGAACTCGTGTCGCCACTGCCGCCACACATCGTCGCCGGGCAACGGTTCGGAGAGCTCGGCGTCCTGCCACGTCGAGCCGCCGTCGGTCGAGACCTCGACGCGCTCGATGCCGCGGGTGCCGGCGTAGGCGTGGCCGGCCAGTTCGATCGCGCCACTATCGAGCGTGGTCGTACTCCAGAGCTTGGCGACCGTGTTGACCGGGCCGGTGCCATGCCAGCCGCGCTGTTCCCAGTAGCCGTCCATCTCCTCGTCGAGCAGTTCGATCTCGCTGAGCCATTTGACGTTCGTTTCGCCCCAGTGACCGGGCACGAGCACGCGCACCGGATGACCGTGTGATTGCGGGAGCGGCTGGCCGTTCATCTCCCAGGCGAGGAAGGCGTCTTCGAGGGCCTCGACGGGGAACTGGACGAAGTAGTCGTCCTCGGCTCGGAGCATCGCACAGCCGCATCCACCGCCGGGATCGGCCTCCTCCAGTAGGGGCTTGATCGGCGTGCCGGTCCAGACGGCGGTATCCATCTTTTCACCGTTGAGATCCTCGCCGACACACCGCAACGTCACGTAGCGGTGTTCGGTCGGCATCGCGGTCAGCTCGTCGTAGCTGACGGTTACGTCGTCGCCGACCTCGCCGGTGATCGTCATCGACCAGTCGTCGGCCGGCACCTCGGGGTCGAATTCGGCGATATCGACGTTGTAGAACTCGCCGATCTCGCTGACCAACCCCGGTACGTCGCCGTCGATATCGAGGGCTTGGGTGTCGGCTTGTTGCAGCCGATCGGCGACCGCCTCGCTGACCGGGTCGGTCGGAGCATCGTTGCCACCGGCGTTGGCAAGACGGCCGACACCAGCAGCAACGCCGATAAATGCGGCCGCACTGGCGATGACGCGTCGCCGGGCGGGGTTGTGTTCGATGGCGTCGCCGGCTTGCACGCCAAGCGCGGTGAACACCAACACCGGCGCGGCCGCACCGATCGCCAGCGATGGGTCAGCCGTGATCGCCGCGGTGACACCCCACGCGAGCCCGCCAGCAAGGACGATCCCAAGTGTCGATTGCGTGAGTCGGTCGGCGACGCGAATACCGAGCAGGGCAATCGCGCCGAGGAGGCCGACAGCGAGCCCCACCGAGAGGGCGATATGCAGCAGATGGCCCTCCTCGCCGATGTTCTCGATGACGAACGCAACGAGTCGACCGGGGGTGAGTCGGACGACAAGCGCGTCGATCGGCGCGACGATGAACTGGCGGGTGTAGCCGGCGACCGCATACGAGCCGGCGACGCCGGTGATGCCGGCAAGCAGCGCGACGAGCAGCTCGGTGCTGTGAGCGGACACCTGCGCTCGGAGTCGAGTAGCGCGATCCATGGGTTAGGTCTCAACTACGGTGGTGTTGTCTCGGGGACGTATTAGTGGTGAGTGTGGCTGCAACATCGGTGTCAACTCAGGAGCTGTCATTCATCGTTTCGTTGCCCATCGAGCCATCGTCCATGGAACCGCCCATCGACTCGTTTTCCATCGAACCGTTGTCCATCGAACCACTCATCGACTCATTTTCCATCGAGCCATCGTCCATGGAGCCCTCCATCGAGTCATTCTCCATCGAGCCGCCGTCCATGGAGTCGTTGCTCATGGACTCATCGTCCATTGTCTCGTTGTCCATGGAGGAATCCATCGAGTCATTCTCCATCGATTCATCATCCATTGACTCGTCGTCCATGGAGTCGTCCGACCCTTCGTCGGATGTGCTGTCAGTATCTGTACAGCCGGCAAGAGCGATCACCGTCGCTGTTCCGGTCGCCTGCAGCAGCCGTCGTCGTGTACGTGCCATATCATCGCTACAGTCAGCCCATCAAAGGGGATTTTGCAAGGTTCGACCCAACACCGTTCATACTCAGTTCAAATTTCGGTCGGAATCGATCACGCGAAGTTTGAACGGAGTTTGATCGCTTCTTGAAGAAGCTATTTAGGTATTTGCGGTGAGGAGACAGATATCGTGCCGCCTGCGGGTGATCGAGTGCGATCGACAAACCAGCGACAGAGTACCAGTCATGGAGACCCCACCGTTCCATGTGAAAAGCGATTTGCCACTGCCGCGGAGAGTGGCAGCTAACCGATGGAGAAATCCCTGTGGTACCTCTTTGCCGGAAGCCGTGGCGGTGTCAACAGGGTTCGCATCGTGCGGGAGCTCAGTGATCGCCCACAGAACGCAAACGAGTTGGCCGAAACACTGGATGTCGACTACAACACGATCACCCACCACATAGAGATGTTACACGAACACGATGTCGTCGAGCCGAGCGAGCATGATTACGGAAAGCTGTACTTCCTCACCGATCGGTTTGAGCAGTACAGCGAGACGTTTGAGCAGATCGCTTCGGAGGTCGAATAGCGATGATCGCAAACATCGCAACCCCAGCGGCGATGGGCGTCGCCGGTATCAACAGCATCCTGCTGTTGGTTCTCGTTTCAGTCTGGGTGCGAAACTACCGGCAGTTCGGCTCGCCGATGATCCTCGGCCTGCTTGGGTTTAGCAGCGTCTTACTCATCGAGAATCTGATCGCGCTTGCGTTCTTCTTCAGCAGCATGCAGACGCTGTACAGCATGGATCCGCTGGCCGGACAGGTCGTCTTGGGGATGCGGCTGCTGGAGCTGATCGCCATCGGGTTCCTCAGCTACGCAACACTGCAGTGATGGCTCCATCGTGTTCAACGGAAAGAGAGTGGGACTGCCGAGAGTCGAACTCAGGTCCTACGGACCCCATCCGCAGAGGATACCACTACCCCACAGTCCCGCATCCGAGAGAATGCGAGGCGGTCGTTTAACACCTTTGTTTCGCTTGTCGCCGCCGGCTGTGTCGGGTGGTTTCAGTGCTGTTTCTCGATGTCGCCGGACAGATACTCACTGCTGCGAGCAATGATCCGCCGAGTAAACTCATCGGTCAGCTGTCCCTGTGGATTTGCAACCGCGTCGTGTTTGATCGTTGCGAGCACCCACGGAGAACAGTATGAAAGCTTCTCGGGGTTGTAGCCGGCGACCCAATCGCTCTCGGTGACCGCGACGTTCGCGGGGAGATCACTCAGTGTGAGCCCCGCACAGATGTACTCCTCACCACGGTACGGAACCGCATCCGCGCTGAGAACGAGCCATGGCCGCGGGTTCGAGCCGGTGCGGTACGGATCAGGAGCCCACACCACGTCGCCGGCGAGAAATCGGTCACTCGTCATCGCGGAGCGTGCGCGGATCGACGGCGTGGGGTTCCCACTCGCTCAGCTGTGGCGGGTGATCGGCCTCCTCCCGCTGGGTAAGCGTTGCTGCTGCGTGTTCACCGGCGGCGTCGACGCTCTGTTCGTGGTCGCTGACGCGCCAGTAGGGTTCTCGGTGATCGACCCGCCCACGCTCGCGGAGTCGCACGAGCGTTGGGCCAACTGATCCGGATTTCACGCCGGTGTTGGCGGCGATCTCGCTTTGGGTGTACGCCGTCTCCGGGTGCGCTCGAAGAAAGGAGAGGATCCGATCCGCGTTGGTGCCGGCCGCTGGCTCGCCGGGGTTCGACGAGAGCTCCTCAAACTCGTCGCTGGTGATCGGCATACAGACTGATTGTACTGGCGTGTATTGAATGTATTGCGCGGTTGAGAAGGTTACACCAACACAGCTTCGAGATCGACCACAACACCGCTGTCGGCGTCGGGGTCGCCGACGAGCCGCCCGAGACAGACCGCACTCCCGTTGGGCGTATAGCAGGCCACAAGCGCGTCGTCGTCGACCGCACTGTCGGGGCCCTCGATCACACCCGGCGCGTACACCGGCGCGCCGGTGGCGACCTGGTCGGCCGCCGAGGGGGCGATGACGACGCTCGGCAGATGCTCCAGTGCGCGCTCGGCCGGCTGGACAACCTCTCGCAGCCACTCGGTGTCGCCCTCGCGGGCGACCGCCAGCGCGTCGGTAAATTCGTGGAGATCGACCAAGGAGGTGTCGTCGAAGGGATCGGTCGCGGTGCGGCGAAGATGGCCCATGTGTGCGCCTGTGCCGAGTGCCAGCCCCAGATCGTGACACAGCTTGCGAACGTAGGTGCCGCTTTCACACGCGATCCGGAGCAACGCCTGGCGGTCGGTGTGATCCAACAGCTCCAGGGCGTAGATCTCTCGGACGCGAAGCTGGCGACGCACCGCGCTCTTTTTCGGCGGTTTCTGGTAGAGCGGGGCCTCAAACCGACTCAACACCGACTCGAAATCAGCCGGCCGCGGGCCATGAAGCTCTAAGACGGCGACGTACTCCTTGCGGCCTTCGAGAAAGACCTGGGCCATCCGGGTGGCGTCGCCGAGCAGCATCGGGAGACAGCCTGTCACCTTCGGATCCAGCGTCCCCGCATGCGCCGCGCGGTCGACCGTGGGTGACTCCACATCCGGTGTCGACCCCTCGTCGTCGGCAGCCGAGGCAACGAGGTCGTCAACGGCGTCGCCGGCCAGATCCCGCACCCAGCCGGCGACCTGGTGGGCCGAGGGGCCGGCGGGTTTATCGAGGTTGACGACGCCGAAGGCCAACAGCTCGGCGGGCGTGCGGTCGTCGGGTGCGGGACGAAGTAGATCGCTCATTGGTGGATCAAAACCGCTCAGAACTCGTAGGCGACGCCCTCGACCGGGGCTTTCCCCTCGTCGATGGCCGGATCGTAGGCCTCGACGGCGGTCGCAAGCATCCGCTGGACAGCCTCGGGCCCCCAGCGGGCGGTGTTGTAGGTGATGTCGTAGATCGAGAGATCCGCGATATCGATGTTGTAATACTCCTGATACCGCTTGCGCTCGCTGTGTTCGCGGCGTTCGGTCTCCTCGCGGGCGACGGCGGTCGATTTGTCCTCGCGGTCGGCGATGCGGTCGGCGCGGACGGCCAGCGGCGCGTCAAGCCAGATCTTCACATCCGCGTGGTCGCCGGCAAGCCAGCCGGCGAGCCGGGATTCCAAGACAACATCGTCGTCCTCGACGGCGATCTCCCGCAGCCGGGCGTCAAGATCGCGGTCGATCTGGTCGTTTTCCTCGGCCAGTTCGTTGAACTCGACGGGCGAGAGGTCGCGTTCGGCGGCCAGCTCGCGGAAGATATCCCCGCCGCTGACATGATCGAGATCAAAGGCGTCGGCGAGGGCGGCAGCGTTCGTCGACTTCCCGCTGCCGGGGGGGCCAGAAACGGTGAGTAACATATCCACTCTGCGGCCGTCCACCTAAAAGAGATTACCCTTCACCGCGCCCATGGGGCCTCCTCGCATGCGGCAACCGCGGGGTGCCCGAAAACAGGGGCTCAGTTCGCCGACGGCGTCATGCTGATGTTGAGCCCCTTCTGGATGATCTGGTTGAACGCCATCGAACACAGGAAGTACCAGACGATCCAGATCTGCATCGGACCGACGATCCCGGTCGTCCACTCGACCTCACCCGCAAACGGGATGACGATGTTCTGGAAGGCGTAGTGTTCGACCCCACCGCGGAAGCCGAGCGCCCAGTACATCCAGAGGAACGCCGGGATGGTGAGAAACATGATCCACACCATCGGGCGGAACTGCTCTTTGAACATGCCGAGCTGGTCGCCCATCGCCTCCATCTGTTCCTGTTGAATCTCTTCAAGGGCTTCCTCGTCGCCGCGCTCCTTGGCGTCCTCGCGTTTCTGCTTGATATCATCCATCCGTGCCTTGTACTCGCCCATCTTCTCGGCGTCGGTCAGCGCGACACGCAGCAGCGTCGAGTACAGCCCGGTCGCCAAGGCGATGATCATCACAACGACGTAAAACGGGACGACGTTTGTCAGCGGAGCCAGCACAACGTCGATCGCGCCGGCAACGATGTTGCGGGCGGGCGCCCACGCGTAGCCCGCAAAGAGGCCGACGGTCAGGCCGGCCGCGGCCTTATCCCACTTCGTCCAGGAGGTCGATTCGATCTCCTCGGCGTCGCTTTCCTCGGTAAGTCCCTCACGGACGGCGTCGGGCGATTCGATCCGGAACCCACCCTCGCCGTCGACGAGGATCCCCTTCTCGATCAGCCGGCCCCACTGCCCGCTAGAGATCTCATCCCGAACGTCGACCCACTGCACCTCGTTGTCAGTGGCGGTGTCGAGGACGGTCTCGATGGCGGATTTCATCTCGGCGTCAGCGTTGACCAACGAGCGAACTTTGCGTTCGATTCGGCTCATTGCCACCCTGTTGGCAACGCGTGAATAAGAAGGTTGTACTCTGTCGGTGCCAGCAGCGTGGTCGGCGGGCTGTGGCGTGTCCGACGAGGAGGGGCTCGATCAGTCGTCGAGGCCGACGGCGTCGACGATGCGATCGAAGACACCGTCCGGATCGGCTTCGCCGTCAACCTCGATCAGATCACCAGTTTCTCGATACTGTTCGACGACAGGCTCGGTGTTTTCTCGGTAGACCTCCAGTCGCTCGGCGGCGACCTCCTCGGTGTCGTCGTCGCGCTGTTCGAGTCGGTCGACGATCTCCTCGTCGTCTGGCATGTTGAACTCGGTGTGGTACACGTCGCCCGTTTCGGGGTCGACACGCCGGCCCGTCAGCCGGCGCAACAGCTCATCTTCGCCGACATCGAGAAAGACAACCGCGTCAAGCTCGGTGATCGAGTCGAGATACTCGACCTGCGAGAGGTTTCGCGGGTAGCCATCGAGAATGAAGCCGTCGGCCTCGTCGATGGCGGCCTTGACGATCTCGTTGACCAGGCCGTCGGGGACGAGCTCGCCGGCATCCATATACTCCCGTGGGGTGCCGTACTCGGTTTCCATATCCTTGTTTGCCCGGAGAGCGTCGCCGGTCGTGATGTGTTCAAGATCGAATTCGTCGGCGAGCCGCGAGCTTTGGGTTCCTTTACCGGCACCGGGCGGGCCAAGCAACAGCAGTCGATTGCTCATACCGACACCATTCCGGGCGGCCTTATAGCTTTGAACAATTCCTTGTCGGGATCGATCCAGCCGATCGTCTCATCCCTGCAGTTTGGTCGTCGTTTCGACGAGCGGATGCCGATCCTGCTCGATGACCGAGATATCATCGATCGATGACAACCCCTGTTCGGCAGCGGTTTGAGCCATCCCCAGCTCCAGAGGTTCGGCGGGGACGATCGCGTAGGCGTCCATCTCGTCGATCCCAAGCCGGTCGGCCGCAAGCGCGCGGTGGTGGCCGTCGGCGAGATACACCACGCCGTCGTCGCCGCCGGCATCGATCACGACCAGCGGCTCGGCC
Source organism: Halonotius roseus (assembly GCF_006861655.1). Lineage (GTDB taxonomy): Archaea > Halobacteriota > Halobacteria > Halobacteriales > Haloferacaceae > Halonotius > Halonotius roseus. The sequence continues at coordinate 299,301 of NZ_SESI01000002.1, forward strand.
AGCCCGCGTTCGAGCTCGTAGCGGCGGCCGTCGAGCTCGTCGGCGTACACCTCCGCCTGTGTCGGTACAAGCTCGGCAAGCGCGACCGATCGCCGCTCTTGGGTCAGCTCGACACCGTGGAGATCGGTGAGCATCCGACTGAGCTTGGCAACCTTCTCGGGGGTTGCCCGCTCGATCTGGCTGCGAATAACATCCGTATTCGAGAGGATGCCGACAAGCGCGCCGGCATCGTCGACGACGGGTAGCTTCTCGATGTCCGAGCGGACGATCACACGGGCGGCGTCGGTGATCGTCATCTCGGGGTCGGCGACGATCGTCTCCGTGCTCATCACATCGGCGATCGTTGCCTCGGCGTCGGCAGCAAGCAGATCACGGCCGGTGACAAACCCCTCAACGCGGCCGTCGCGGGTGACCGGAAACCCGTTGTGGCCGTCCTCGCCGTCGATCTGTGCGCGGACAGCCCCGACGGTATCGGTCGGCGAAACTGTCGTCACCGCCCGCGTCATGTACGCCTTGACACGTGGCTCAGTGTCCATCGGTCGCTCTACAGGGAGCTGACAAAAAACTCTTGTCGATCACTCCGGCGGAAACCGCACCAGCGGATCGCCGTACTGGCCGGGGCGCGGTGCGGTATCGAGCGTCTCAAAGAACCGGCCCGCGATGGTGTCGTGGACGACGACCGATAGCGTCTCCCACTCTTCGACGGCTCCGAGCACGCCGATCGGCACCTGCGCGCCGGCCATCGTCGCGTGGCCGCCCGCGCTGCCGACCTGGCCGAGTGCCTCCCGCAGCGTTTCGCCGAGATCGACCCCCGACCCGCGGCTCCGGCCGGAGACGTAGATGGTTTCGTCGTCGTAGCCGAAGACGATGACCGTCTCGACGCTCTCCATGGTGAGGAGTTCGTCGGCGGCTTGGGAGAGCGCGTCTCGGTCGGTGATCTCGCCGACACAGCTCGCCAGCGCGGAACCGCGCACCTCGCGGGCCTCGATGGCCGTCGCCAGCGTGTCCAGTACCGACCCACTCACGGCCGGTGATTCGATCCGGGTGAGCGCGTCCTCGTCGGCGTGTGCCGAGAGGAACGCGGCGGCGGTGAAATCCGCCTCGGAGACGCCACGAGTGAACTGTCTGGTGTCGGTCTGAATCCCATACAGCAGTGCGGTCGCCAACGACTCCGGGGGCGTTACGCCGAGTTGGCGGAGGTACTCGACCATGATTGTACTCGTCGAACCGATGTCGGGCCGGATGTCGAGGAAGCCCTCGCGGTCGTCGATGGGCTGTCGCTGGGGGTGGTGGTCGACGACGATCTGCACCGGCGTGCCCGGCGGCAGGCTGTCGTTGACGCCAGGCCGGGCATGATCGACGAGCGCGATAGCACCGAACTCCTCAGGAGAAAACGACTCGGTCGAGGTTTCGGTCAGCGGCAGCGACAACAAATTAACGAGCGCGCGGTTTTCCTGATGCGTGATCTCGCCGAAGTAGTAGGCCTCGCTATCGACGCCGACCCGGTCGGCGATGTGGGTGAGCGCGATCGCGCTGGCGATGGCGTCGGGGTCGGGGTTGTCGTGGGTGACGACGGCCAGCGGGGCGGAAAGCGGGCGAAGCACCGACAGCAGGCGAGCCATCCGGTCGCCGTGGACGCCGCCAGCGACATCGAGCAGCCGGTCGGTGATGTCGCTGACCGGGTCGATGTAGCGATCTGCGACCGCTCCCAGCTGCTCGGCGTGGCTCTCGGTTGCGTCGTCGTGGCGGATCGACAGCAGCGTCGCGGCAGGGAACACCTCGCGGGCTCGCATGGCGATCCGGCCGTGGCGGATGGGGTCGGCCGCGGCGACGACGACGGTATCGGCCATATCGGGGTAGTTCGACTCGTCGGTCGGATCGCCCTCGACGGCCCGAACGCCGTCCTCGCGGAGCGTCGTCACCCAGCCCCGGTCGTCGGTGACGACGTAGAGCTTGCCGGGCTGGTCGGCGACGTGGCTGGCGACGGTGCTGCCGACAGCCCGGTCGCCGAGGACGAGCCGGCGCATCATACCCCTATGTGGGCGGCGATTCGGGAAAACAGTGCCGTGTCAATTATTATGGTCGCGCTGGCTGGGTTCGTGGTTGAGCTGGTCGGTTGTCGTGGTCGCACTGGCAGGGTCGAAAAAGCGGGTGGCCGTCTCAGGCGAACAGCGCGGCCGCGGCGGCCTCGGCGGTCTCGATGACCGGCCCGAAGCCCGGCAGGAGCAGCACGGTCACGACGCCGGCGACGATGACCGCGGCGTAGAGGCCGGTCGGTACGTCGCCGACGGCGTCGAGATCGGTCGTCGGGCTCTCAAGCCACAGTGCCTTGACGACCCGGCTGTAGTAGAACAGCGACAGCGCGCTGGTGACCGCGCCGACCGCGGCGAGCCACCAGAAGCCGGCGTTGATCGCCCCGAGGAACAGCACGTACTTCGAGAGGAAGCCGCCGAACAGCGGGAGGCCGGCGAGGCTGAACATGAACACCGCCATGGCGAGACTCGCCATCGGCGCGCGCTCGGCGAGGCCGGCGTAATCCTCGAAGGTACGGCCGACGCCCCAGCGTTCGACCATCGCAATGAAGAGGAACGCGCCGGTGTTCATGAAGCCGTAGACGAACAGGTGGGCCATCGCCGCACCCATCACGGTTGCGTTTGTGGCACTCGCGCCGGCGGTGATCGCCGCCAGCCCGATCAGCGCGTAGCCCGCATGCCCGATCGAGGAGTACGCCAGCATGCGTTTGACCTCAGTTTGGGTCGCCGCCGCGAAGTTGCCGAGCACCATCGTGACGACCGCGAGCAGGCCGAACAGCAGCCCCCAGTCGATCCCGATATCGAGGGCGGGCTGGAAGCCGGTCGCAAAGACACGGAAGCCGACCGCGAAGCCGGCGGCCTTCGACGCAGAGGAGAGGAACGCCGAAACCGGCGCGGGCGCGCCCTCGTAGGCCTCGGGTGCCCAGAAGTGGAACGGCACCGACGCCGTCTTGAAGGCGACGCCGCCGGCGACCATCACGACGCCGACACCGAGCACGCCGTTGAGATCGCCGACCGAGCCGATCTGGGCGGCGACCTCTGGCAGCAGCAGCGAGCCCGTCGCCGCGTACACCAGGCTGATCCCGAAGGCCAAGACGGCCGAGGAGACCGCGCCGATGAGGAAGTATTTCAGGCCGGCCTCGACGCTGCCGCGGTTATCCTTGAGATACGCGACGAGCGCGTAGGATGGCAGCGACGCCATCTCAAGGCTGACGAAGACGGTCACAAGCGAGTTCGAGACCGCCATCAGCCCCATCGCCGTCGTCGCCAACAACAACAGCGAGTAGAACGACGCCGGGTTGGCATCGCTTTCGAAGTAGTCGTAGCTGGCGGCGATGACGAGCGTGGCGACGCTGGCGAAGATGGCCGTGAAGAACAGCCCGAGGCCATCGACGATGATCGCCCCGCTGAAGAGGCTGATCGCGCCGCCGTGGGTGGGCTGGCCCGTGCCAGCGAGTAGATACCAGATGGCGACGCCCAACGCCGACAGCGTGCCGGCGATCGAGGTCAGTGCCAGCAGCTTGTTGTCACGGCCGTCGGGCCGCAAGCTGTTGATACCGAAGACGACGAGGCCGGTGAGTGCCAGCAGGACAACCGGAAGCAGCGCGCGCACGCTGAACGCCCAGTCGGTCGCGGTACCCTGGAGAACGAGGCTCATGGCGCCCCACCTCCCAGCAACTCAAGCAGCGGAACGGTTGCATCGCGGATCATATCGAAGAACAGTGAGGGGACGACGCCAAGCACGATAATCGCCGCCAGCAGCGCGACCAGTGGGGCGACATCGTGGATCGGCGCGCGGTCGAGTTCATAGTCGGTTTCGAGGTTGAACGGGCCAAACAGCGTCCCCTGCATCGCACGCAGGAGGTAGCCGGCGACGATGACGATGCCGAACATCGCCACGGCGGTAAACACCGGCGCGTACGGCAGCACCGTCGAGCCGAAGGAGCCGACGAAGATGAAGAACTCCCCGGCGAAGCCGGCCATCAGCGGCAGGCCCATGTAGGCGAACGCGCCGGCAACGAGGATCCAGACGGCGATCGGCATCCGATCGGCCAGCCCGGACATGTCGCCGACAAGGCGGGTGTGGGTCGCGTTGTAGATGACGCCGACGGCCATGAACATCAGCCCCGAGATCAGGCCGTGGGCGATCATCTGGAACGTCGCACCACCGAGGCCGAACTCGGTGAACGCGACCAGCCCGAGGAGGACATACCCCATCGAAGAGACGGAGGAGTAGGCAACGATCCGTTTGAGATCCTCCTGAGCCAGAGCCAACATCGCGCCGTAGATCACGGAGACGACGGCGATGATAGCGATCGGCACCGCGAAGTACTGTGCCTGTTCGGGCAGCATGGTGTAGTTGAACCGCAGCAGGGCGTAGGTACCCATCTTCAGCAGGACGCCCGCCAGCATCACCGACACCGGCGTCGGGGCCTCAACGTGAGCGTCCGGCAGCCACGTGTGGACGGGCACGACCGGCACCTTCACCGCAAAGCCGATGAACATGGCCGCGAAGGCGACCAAGGCGAGGGTGTCTGCGGGCAGCCAGAAGAAGTTGCCAAGCTCGCCGGCCGCAAGCGACTGGGTGATCTCCGGCAGCCCGAAGCTGTTGACCGGCAGCCCGATCACCAACATCATGAAGCCGATGAACATCACCAGCGAGGCGATGTTGGTGTAGACGAAGAACTTGATCGCGGCGTACTTCCGGCGTGGGCCGCCCCAGATCCCGATCAGGAAGTACATCGGGACGAGCACGGCCTCCCAGAAGACAAACCAGAGGAAGAAATCCAGGGCGGTGAAGACGCCGATGAGGTTCGCCTCCATCAACAGCATCAGCCCGTAGAACTGGCTCTGTCGCTCGTCGATCGGTGTCCACGCGCTGACGATCGCCAGCGACGTGAGGAACGTCGTGAGGATGACCAGCGGCAGGCTGATCCCGTCAAGGCCGACGTACCACTGCAACTGGTAGCCGGCGACCTCCAGCCACGGCACGACCGTGTTGAACGCGATCTCGCCGCCGGTCAGCGCGTTGCCACCGGATTCGAAGGCCGACCACAGATAGAGGCTGCCGGCGATCGGCAGCAGGCTGAGGCCGAAGGCGAGTTTGGGTGCGTACTCGTCGGGGGCCGCAAAGACGAGCAGGGCCGCTGCGAACGTGACCGCCAGTAGTGCTTCAAGTATCATTAGAACCACCCTCCGATGAGGCCGAAGACAACAAGCAGTGTCGTCAGCCCCAAGGTCAACAGCAGGGCGTAGTTGCTGACGACGCCGCTTTGAATCCGTCTGATCCGCTCGCTGCTCAGCAGGCTCACCGAGGAGACGCCGTTGACAACGCCGTCGATGACACCCTGATCGAAGGTGTCGGCACCGCCGGCGACCGACTGGGTGTTGTCGGCGACCCAGACCTGGAACTCATCCTGGTAGTAGTTGTTGTACAGCAACTCCTTGAGCCCGCCGAGCTTGTCGGTGTGCTCGTCGGGATCAGCCACGTTGTACAGTACCCACGCGAGGGCGAGGCCACCGATCGCCAGCCCCAGTGAGGCAGCCGCGCCGGCGAGGACTGTCGGCACCTCGCCGCCGAAGAGGTACTGGCTGCTGTAGGGGTCAAGCTCGGCGTAGTGGTGCGACGACAGGCCCTCGATGCCGCCCCAGTGGTTGTCGAGCCAGAGATGTAGGTAATCGATCCCCTCGATGTTGAGTACCTTCTGAACCGGGACGAGGTTGATGCCGCCGGTGACGACGGCCAAGATGCCGAGTACCGACAGCGGCCCTTTGACGTTCCAGCGAACCGGGTGTGGGTCGCGGGCGAGGCTGCTCCGGGGCTCGCCGTGGAAGGTGAGGAACACCATCCGGAAGGTGTAGAACGCCGTGACGGGCACCGCGAGCAGCCCCATCACGTAGGCCCCGAGGATCAGCGGCTCGTCGAGGCCGTGAATCAGTGCCTCATACAGGATCTCGTCTTTCGACCAGAAGCCGGCAAACGGGAAGATGCCCGCGAGTGCGAGCGAGCCCGCGAGGAACGTCCAGTAGGTGACGGGCAGCTTGTCCTTGAGGCCGCCCATATCCCACATATCCTCGTTGTGGTGCATGGCGATGATAACCGAGCCAGCACCGAGGAAGAGTAGGGCCTTGAAGAACGCGTGGGTCGTCAGATGGAAGACCGCCGCAACGTAGCCACCCGAGCCGAGTGCGAGCATCATATAGCCGTACTGTGAGATCGTCGAGTACGCCAGCACCTGTTTGAGCTCGCGTTTGACGACACCCATCGTCGCCGCAAACAGCGCGGTAAAGCCACCAACGAAGGCGATGATCGCCATCGTCGTCGGCGACAGCACGTAGAAGCCGTACATTCGCGCGACGAGATAGACACCGGCGGCGACCATCGTTGCGGCGTGGATCAGCGCCGAAACCGGCGTCGGGCCTTCCATCGCGTCCGGCAGCCACGTGTGCAGCGGGAACTGCGCGGATTTCCCGATGACGCCACCGAGAATCAGGAGGCCAACGATGGTGAACCACGTCGACACCTCAAGGCCACCAGGTGTCCACACCGTCGCCTCGCCGTTGAGCGCGGCCTCGGCGAGTGCGGGGAACGATTCCGCCCCGGCGAAGGCCGCGGTGCCAAAGGTGGTAAAGACGGCGACGACGCCGACAAGGAAGAAGTAGTCACCGAACCGGGTGACCAGGAACGCCTTTTTCGCCGCCGACGGCGGGCCAGGCTCCCGGAAGTGGAAGCCGATCAGCAGGTACGAACAGAGCCCCACCAGTTCGAAGAACATGAACGCCATGAGCAGGTTGTCGGCGATGACAAAGCCGAGCATGCTGGCCGTAAAGAGGCCAAGGCCGGCGTAGTACCGCGGCAGGTCACGCTCGTCCTCGTCGTTCATATAGCCGAGACTGAAGATGTGGACGAGCATGGCGACCAAGGAGACGATGACAAGCATGAGCACCGACAGCGGATCGATCAGCGCGCCGAAGGTCAGCGTCCAGTCTTGGGCACCGGCACCGGTCGCCCACGTGTAGTAGGTTTCCTGGAAGGCCGCGCCGTTGCGCACGGAGACAAGCACCCACAGCGACAACAGCAGCGACCCCGCGGTCGCGGCGATGCCGCCGTAGGCCCCCCGTTTCGGGAGGTTCTCACGGCCGAACAGTGCGACGATAAACGAGACGAACGGCAACAGGACGATTGCCGGAACGTATGCGGATGCTGATACCATTAGTTACCACCTCATCGTTGCGGCGTTCAGCACGTCGACATCACCGAAGTTGCGGTACAGTACGAGCACGATCCCGATCCCGACGGCGACCTCGGCGGCGGCCAACGCGATCACGAACAGCGCGAACGTCTGGCCGGTGAGGTTCCCCCACTGGAAGGAAAACGCGACGAGATTGATGACCGCCGCGTTCAACATGAGCTCGGCGGACATCAGGAAGTACAGCGCGTTTCGCCGGGTGAGGATGCCGAACAGGCCGATACAGAAGATCGCCGCCGACAACACCAGATAGTATTCGGGCGGCACCATCTATCGGTCACCCCCCTCGTCGGTCGGCTCACGCTCGGCCACGTCGCCGGCGACGACCTCGCGGCCGCCGTCGGTCAACGCCGAGACGATCGAGCCCTCATCCTCGCGTTTGGCGAGGTAGATCGCGGCATCGAGGGCCACATCGAGCGCCAGCGCGATGATCAGGAACGCGGCGAGAAAGCCCTCCACGGGGATCTCGCCGAGCCCGATATCGAACAGCGCGTAGCCGATGTTGTGGACGATCGATACGTCGGCCGGGAAGCCGGTCGGATCAGGGAACGCCTCGGCGGCCCCGAGTGCCATCGTTGCCAGGACGGCAAACAGCGCGGTCACAGCCAACGCCGCGGATGCGCGATCCGAGCCGTCGGTATCGGTCATACGTTGGTCACCTCCAGGTCGGTCTCGCGTCGCGTCAGCATCACGGCAAACGTGATCAGGATGAGAACCCCGCCGACGTAGACGAGGATCTGCATCGCCGCAAGGAACTCCGCTTGCAGCAGGACGTAATGCACCGCGACGCTCAGCAAGGAGCCGCCCAACAACAGCGACGCGTGAAACACGTCGTCGACAAGGACGACACCCAAGCTGAAGCCCACCGTCAGGAGGGCGAACAGCGCGAACGCGATGGTCTCATAAACCATTACCTGTATGTCCCGATGGAATCCCTTTGAAGATTTCGAGACTGATCCGCAAATCAAACGCCCGGGCGGACAGCCTCGCGGCTCTGGGAGGGGCAACACAACGCGGTGAGACAGCGCGGTCAGCGTGGAACGGCTGGGCGACTACTGGTAGTCGACTTCGCCGTCGCCCTCGCCGATCCAAGCGTCCCGGTCGGGGTTCCGTGAGTTCAGCGGGTCGATCCCCTTGTACCACGGCACGTTTTTCAGCTGTTCTTTGTTGTAGGCGAACTCATCCTTCGTATCCGCCGTGAACTCGAAGTTCTGCGTTAGCAGGATGGCGTCGACCGGACAGACCTCCTCACAGAGCCGGCAGTAGATACACTGCCCGATGTGGAGGTTGTACTGCTCGCCGTTGCGCTGGTCGTCCATCACGATCTGAATCGTGTCGTTCGGACAGACGTTTTCGCACTGTCGACACCAGATGCAGCGTTCCTGGCTGAACTTGTGGACGCCGCGGAACCGCGGGCTGACTTCCGGTGCTGTTTCGGGGTATTCGACCGTGAAGGTCTTTCCGTCCAATGCGTGTTTCATCGTCGTCGCCATCCCTTTGAGAAGTCCGATCATGCTATCACTCCCACGATAATGGCCGTGAGCACCAGGTTAGCAAAGGAGAGCACGAGCATCCCCTTCCAACCGATCTCGATCAGCTGGTCGATACGAACGCGCGGCAACGCCGAGCGACACCACTGGGTGAACAGGAAGAACGCCCAGATCTTGATGACAAACCAGACGAAGCCCGGCAGCACCGGCCCCGCCGGCCCGCCAAGGAAGATCGTCGCCATGACCGCCCCGCCGAGGAAGACGTGGAGGAACTCCCCGAGGTAGAACAGGACGAAGTAGACCGAGGAGTACTCGGTCTGGTAGCCGGCGACGATCTCGGTCGGTGCCTCCGGAATGTCGAACGGATTCCGGCCGATCTCCGCCATGTTCGCCACGAGGAACAACACGAAGGCGAAGGGGTTGACGAAGGCGAACCACGCCGGGATCGACACGCCGCCCAAGGAAATCAGCGTCTGACTCTGAACGGCGACGATCTCGCTCATCTGGAGCGTCCCCGCGAAGACGACAACCGACATCGCGGTCACGATCAACGGGATCTCGTAGGCGATGTTTTGGGCAACCGCCCGCAGCCCACCCATCAGCGAGTACTTGTTGTTCGAGGCGTAGCCGCCCATCACCAGCGATACCGACGCTATCGACGCGAACGCGAAGACGAGCGCAAGCCCCGCCTCAGGGTCGGCAAGCTGAATGTTGAACGGGCCGAGACTCCCCATCGGGATCACCGCAAAACCGAGCATCGCCGACGCCGGGAGGATCAGCGGTGCGAGATCGTAGGAAGGGCGGTCAGCCCCATCCGGGATGATCAGCTCCTTCGAGAGCAGCCGCACCGAGTCGGCGACGATGATGAACAGGCCAAAGGGGCCGATCCGGTTGACGGCGATCCGGTCGGTGAACGCAGCCGTGATCTTTCGTTTCGCCCACGGGCCGGCAACACCGGTAAACGCCAGCATCACGTTGCCGACGATGAACGCGCCGATGAGCGCGCCGACAGCCGCGCCGAGCGCGCCCTCAAGGCCGAGGAGATCGGCGATCTGTTCCGGCAGCAAGACCTCGCTTTGTAGAGGCCCAGCCATCAGCGATCCACCTCACCAAGAACGATATCGAGGCTCCCGAGCGACGCGATCGCGTCGGGGACATACTCACCGTTGGACATCTCCGGCAGCGTCTGGAGGTTCGAGAAACACGGGCTCCGGATCTTAAACCGGCCGGGTTTTTCGGTGCCGTCCGATCGGATGTAGATCCCGAGTTCACCTTTCGCGCCCTCGACGGATTTGTAGATCTCCGTGTCGTCGTCGGGTTTGATCGTTCGCGGCACGTTCGACTGGATGTTGCGCTCGTCTTCCGGCCAGTCCTCCAAGAGGTCGATACACTGCTCGACGATCTTGGCGGATTCCTCGACCTCGCGCATCCGGACGAGCAGGCGGCTGAAGTTGTCACAGCCGTCCTCGGTGACGACATCCCAATCGAGGTTCTCGTAGTAGCCGTAGGGGTCGTCGCGGCGCACGTCGTAGTCGATGCCCGAGCCGCGGGCGACCGGGCCGGTCGCGCCGTAGCTTTTTGCGACTTCTGGGGGGAGCACACCGGTGTCGACCGTCCGCACCTGCAGGATCTCGTTGGAGGTCATCATGTCGTGGTACTCCTCCAACGCGGTCGGCAGTTCGTCGAGGAAGTCCCGTGTCTTCTCGAAGAACTCCTCGCGTGGCTCCGGGAGATCCCAGACGACGCCGCCGAGTCGGAAGTAGTTGAACATGAGCCGCTGGCCCGTGAGATCCTCCAGAATATTCTGGACTTTCTCGCGGTCGCGGATGGAGTACATGAACAGCGCGGTGAAGTCGCCGTAGATATCGAGGGCGAATGTGCCGAGCGCGAGGAAGTGTGCCGCCATCCGGCAGAGCTCCGCGCCCATCGTTCGGATGATCTGGGCGTATTCGGGCACCTCGATGTCAGCCAGTTCCTCAGCCGTCCGCGCGTAGGCCCACTCGTTGAGCAGGCCGGCCGAGATGTAGTCCCAGCGGTCGGGGTACGGCATGATCTGGTAGCGGTAGGTGCTGTTCTGACACATCTGCTCCTCACACCGATGCAGATAGCCGATGTCGGGTTCGAGATCGACGACCTGCTCGCCGTCAAGGACGGTCTTGATGTGGAGGACACCGTGGGTCGCCGGGTGGTGCGGGCCGATGTTGAGATACATCGTCTCGCTGTCGTTGTCGGCCTTCTGGTCCTCCAACAGCGGGTTTTGGTGCTCTCGCAGCGGGACGACCTGCGGCTGATCCTGATCGTAGGATTGCCCCAGCGGATGACCCTGCCACGTTTCGGGGAGGAGAATGCGGCGGAGATCGGGGTGGTCGTCGTACTCGATGCCGATAAGATCGTAGGCCTCCCGCTCGTGCCAATCGGCGGTGCGGAAGACCTCGTTGGCCGACTGGCTGACTGGGTTTTCCTTGTCGGCGGGGACGATGATGCTGACCTCCTGGGTTCGGTCGTCGTAGCTCGTCAGATGGTAGATCGACTCGTAGCGATCCTCGTACTCCTCGGCGGTCACACAGGAGAGGTGATCGAAGCCGGCCTGATCGCGGAGCCGACGCAACGCGTCGACGACGGTGTCGGGTTTGATGACGAAGCCTGGCGCGTTCAGGTGTTCTTCACGGCCGATGACGAGGTCGCCGAGCAGGTCGGCGATCTCCTCGGGGGTCTGCGCGCCGGCGTCGGCCGGGAGTTCAACGCTCACGGCGAGTCACCCCAGTTGTACCGCATGACCAGATCGTCGACATCGATCTCCTCGGCGAGCTGGTCGATGATCTCGTCGCGTTCGAGATCGCCGAACTCCTCAAGCTCGTAGGGTTTGACCGTCACCGGCGAGGACTCGCCGTTGGCGATCCGCTCTTGAAGCTTGGCGACGCCGTAGATGAGCGCCTCGGGGCGGGGTGGACAGCCCGGAACGTGGATGTCGACCGGGATGACCTCCTCGGCACCTTTGACCACGTTGTATCCCTCCTGGAAGGGGCCGCCCGAAATGGTGCAGGAGCCCATACCGATGACGAACTTCGGCTCGGGCATCTGGTCGTAGACGCGTTTCATCCGCGGGGCGAATTTGGAGACGATCGTCCCGGGGATGATGATCACGTCGGCCTGTCGGGGCGACGCGCGCGGGACACCGGCTCCGAAGCGGTCGAGGTCGTGTTTGACCGCGTAGGTGTGCATCATCTCGATGCTACAGCAGGCGATGCCGAACTGCAGCATGAACATCGAGGAGCCCCGCACCCAGTTCATGAACTTGTCGAACTTGGTGAGGATGAACGGCGAGGAGCCGAACGCCTCCCGCAGCCGGGAGTTAAACCGGTTGTCCTGGCCGGAGAGCCGTGCCTCCCGTGTGTCTGTGCCTACCTTCGAACTGTCGGTAACGAACGGTTGGTGGTTGTCGCTGCTCATGAGTTCTGTCGCTCCGTTTTTCGCGTGGCCGCCCGCAAGCTGCGCGTCCACTGTACCGCGCCGACGCGCCACGCCCAGACGAGGCCGACGACGAGGATCCCGACGAACAGCAACATCGGCAGGATGGCCTGTGAGAGGGGGACGCCCGCATCCAACGCGGATCGGTACATGACCGCCCACGGGAAGATCATCACCGTCTCGATGTCGAAGACGACGAACAGCAGCGCGACCATGTAGTACTGGATGTTGAGCTGGACGCGCCCCGAGCCGGTCGGGATCTCACCGCTCTCGTAGGTCGTTTTCTTACCGCTTTCTGGGACGGCTGGACGCAGCAACGCCGACACCACGATCATCGCAAGCGGGATCGCAATGCCGACCAACGCCAGTGCCCCGATAGCTAGCCATGACATTCGATATACTCCGTAACATACGAGCGTTTGCGCCCGGCCCTCATAAGCATTGATTTTCGACCAGCGAGCCCGGACGTTCGTGCGGTGTCGATCCCGACGGCAACGACCGCTTAGAGCTGACATCGACGACGTACCGGCAGCGACGAGCGGCAGCCGCCGGCGACAGCCACAATCAGCGATGCAAAATAACATCCTTCAAAGTATAGTACTTCGAAGTATGCTATTCTGGGATAGCATACTCCAAATAATTATGTTGGTCGCCAACAAGAGTGAACCATGGACGCGTTCGTCGACCGCGACGCCGAGTTGCGCCGGCTGACTGACTGTTATGAGTCGACAGCGGCGGAGCTCGCAGTCGTGTACGGCCGGCGGCGACTCGGCAAGACCGAACTCGTCAAACAGTCCATCGCGGATCGTGACGGGGTCGTCTTCTACCAAGCCCGAGAGAAGACGAAAGCTCTCCAACTCGATCAGTTCGCGTCGGCTGCAGCCGAAACCTACCCCGGAATCGAGCGGATTCAACAGGAGTGGGAGCCACTGCTCGGCTATCTCGCCGAGCAGGACGCGATCGTCGTCCTCGACGAGTTCCCCTATCTCATCGCCGAGGACGAAAGCCTGCCGTCGGTGCTGCAAGCGATGTTCGACCACGAGATGGCCGACTCGACAGCGACGTTTGTCCTCGTCGGCTCCTCGATCAGCATGATGGAGGAGGCCGCCCTGCTGGGCAACAGCCCGCTGTACGGTCGCGCAACGGTCACCCTCGATGTCAACCAGCTCCCGTTTTCGGCGGCGATGGAGCTACTCGGCGAGCCCGACGATCCGGCCGAGGGGATCCGATACTGGGGTGTCTTCGGCGGCACACCGTACTATCTCGAAGCGGCGACTGACGCCGACACGCTCGGCGAAGCCATCTTCGAGTCGATCCTCACACAACACGGTCGCCTCCACAACGATCCCGATTACGTGTTGCGGATGGAGCTCACCGAACCCGCTCGCTACTTCTCGATCCTCGAAGCGGTTGCCGGCGGCGCGACAACGCGAAACGAGATCGCGGGGGTGGTCGGCGTCGACACCAACCAGCTCTCGAAATACCTCGACCGACTCGAACGCCTCCGGTTGATCGAGCGACACGTCCCGATCACCGAACAGCCGGAACGCTCCCGGCGCGGTCGCTATCGGCTGCGCGATCCGCTGTTCCGGTTTTGGTTCCGCTTCGTCTACGGGAGCGGCACTCGATACGACGCCATCGGCCCCGACTCGTTTGAACAACTCATCGAGCCGGAGTTGGCCGACTTCATCAGCCCGGTGTACGAGCGGTTGTGCGGAGACGCGCTCAGAAACCTGTATCCAGAGTACACGATCACTGATGTCGGTGGGTGGTGGTATCAGGATCACGAGATCGACGTGGTCGGCTTCACGACCGGCGACACACTGCTCGTCGGAGAGTGTAAGTTTCAATCGGCACCGACCGGCTACGACGCGCTCGCAACGTTGGAATCGCACACCGACGAACTCCGGTGGACGCCGCCAGACGGCGGCAAGCGAGACTGCGAGTACGTCCTGTTCAGCCGGAGTGGCTTCGAAACCTCAGTGCGAGAGGCTGCCGACAGCCGGGATAATCTGCGGCTCGTCGACCTCGATGAACTCGTCGCTGCACTGGACTGAGCGACGGAGGTGATCAGCTTTCGCGCTCGCGGAAGCCGTCGATCCCGAGATCGTGGAGGGCTTTCGAAACCTCGCCGACACCGCCCTGCAGCGAGTCGTGGTAGTCGATCAGTGCCTGCTCGATCTCATCGTGTTCGCGCGCGATGATCTGGCCCGCGGAGAGCCCGGCGTTAAACGATTTGCCGGCGTCGACAGCTGTCAGCGGCGCGCCGGTCGGCATCCCGATGACGCTGTCGACTGATTTCTCCTGTACCGGGACGCCGATCACCGGAATCGGGTAGGCGATCGAGGCGGTCATATTCGGTAGGTCGGCGGATTTCCCGCCCGCACCGGCGATGATCACGTCGAGTCCGCGGTCGGCGGCGGTCTCGCCGTAAACAGTCATCAGTTCCGGCGTCCGGTGGGCCGAGACCACATAGCTCTCGAAGGTGAACCGGCTCTCCGGTGGGTTCTCGAAGTCGGTCTGCTCGGCGAAGCCGAGTTCGTCGAGCGCTTCGTACGCGCCGGCCATCACGTCAAGGTCGGAGTCAGATCCCATGATTATCCCCACGTCCGGTGTCGTTGCTGGGTCGCGCTGCTGGGCGGCTTCGGCTTCGAGTCTGTCCATCAACTCTTGGACTTCAGGTGCGGTCGTCATTGGCTGTGGATGCTCCCAGCGGCGGCAAGTGCGTTGCGGTTATCACTAGTCGTGTTCAAATACGACTCCGAGAGAGCCGTGTTATTGGAGAAAGCCCTCGGCTCTGTCGGCTCCCGCGGCTCGCTGCGCTCCTCGCTCACTTCGTTCGCTGTGGTGCTTGCATCGCCGGGGTTCGCCGACAGAACCTCGCCCTTTCAGTCCACCAGGATTCGGTTGCTACGTCGGCCAAAGTGTAGGGTATGATCGGTGCGTATCTGCGCACCGTAATCGCGTTACTCGCCGACAAACGTAACACCGTCGCGGAGCGATTCCGCGCGGTCGAGTAGGTCGTCGCGGTCGTCAGCATCGTCGGCGTCAGCGTCGGGATCGGTGACGGTGATATGGCCCATCTTCCGGAGCGGGCGAGCCTGCTTCTTGCCGTACCAGTGCAGGTGCGCATTCGACGATTCAAGCACACTGTCGACGTTGTGGAGCGTCGCCGCCTCGGGGTCGTCGACATCGCCGAGGATGTTGACCGAGACCGTCGGGTCGGCGAGGTCAGTCGAACCGAGCGGCCAGCCAAGGACGGCGCGCACGTGGGTTTCGAACTGTGAGGTGCGCGCGCCTTCGATCGTCCAGTGGCCGGAGTTGTGCGGCCGCGGCGCGATCTCGTTGACGAGGATCTCGCCCTCGTCGGTTTCGAAGAGTTCGATCCCGTAGACGCCGTAGCCGTCGAGGAACTCCAACACGTCGATGGCGACCTCGCGGGCGCGCTCGCGTGTCTCGTCGTCGGTTCGGGCCGGCGACACGCTGGCCCGGAGGATCTCCTCCTCGTGGATCGTCTCGGTGACAGGGTAGGTGTTGACGCCGTCGGCTCCCTTGACGCCGATCACCGAGAGCTCGCGCTCGAAGGGGACGAACGCCTCGGCCATCGTGTCGACGCCGAGCTCGTCGAGCGCGGCGGCCGCGTCGTCGGGATCCTGGACTGGCGTGTTACCGCGGCCGTCGTAGCCGCCCTCGCGGGCCTTCAGCATCACGCCGTCGAGTTCCTCGACCGCGAGTTTGAGATCCTTCTCGCCGCCGATGCCGATGAAATCCGGCACCGGGATTCCGGCGTCGGCAAGGGCCTCCTTCTGGACGAGTTTGTCCTGAATCGTCCGGAGCGTGCCTGGATCAGGATTGATCGGGATACCGTACTCGTCGGCGACCTCTTCGAGCAGATCGGGATCGGCGAGTTCGATCTCGAAGGTGAGCACGTCGCTGACGGCGGCGAGTTCACGGACGGCATCGGGATCGTCGAACTCGCCGACGATCTGGTCGCGGGCGACAAGCGAGGCCGGACACTGCGGGGTCGGGTCGAGGACGATCACCTCGACGCCGAGCGGGGCGGCAGCCTCGGCGAGCATGCGGCCGAGCTGACCGCCGCCGACGACGCCGAGCGTCGGGCCGGGGAGCGTGGTCATACGCGGGAGATTCCGACGGCGGGAGATAAGGGTTCTCACCTGTGGTGTGCCCGGCCGGATGTTTTTATCCGAAGCCGCAGCAGACCCGTCGTGACCTGGCACCGCCGGCTCCGACCCCTTGGCTGGCTCCTCGTCTGTGGCTGGCTCCTCATCGCCGCGCCAGCTGTGGGGATAGCAGACGCGACAACAGCGACAGGAGCAACAACAGACACAGCAGCGACAGCAACGACAGGAGCGACAGGCGATATCGTCGAACTCTACCCAAATCCGACAACCGAGCAAAACCGCGGCGAGTACGCGACCGTCAAGATCACCGAGCCGGGAAACTGGACGCTCACCGACGGCGAAGGGGTCGCCGACCTGCCGGACGATCGAACGGGTCGGTTCGCCGCGACACGGCACCCCGACCGAACCGCGACCTACACGAACGCGACCCCGGTCACCGCCGCCGGCAGCTTCCAACTCGCTGTCAGCGGTGAGACGCTGACCCTTCGCCGCGACGGAACAGTTGTCGACACCGTCAGCTACGAGGACGCCCCCGAAAGCCAGCAGTGGCGCGTCAGCCGCGAGCCGCGCTGGCAGCCCGCGGGCTTCGAACCGCGAGCACCCACCACCGTCACCGACGCGTCGGTCAAGGCGTTTGTCCTCCCCGACAACCCGGCGGCGCCGATCGATGCGATCGATGACGCCGACGACCGACTGTATCTCGCGGCCTACACGCTGACCGATCGGCGTGCTGTCGACGAGCTGATCGCCGCCCACGACCGCGGGGTCAGCGTGGCCGTCCTCGTTGAGGGTGGCCCGGTTGGCGGCATGACGGAGCGACAGGCGACCGTCCTCGATGAGCTGACCGCCGCCGGTGTCGACGTGCGCGTGATGACCGGTGACGCCGCTCGGTTCCGGTACCACCACCCGAAGTACGCCGTCGCCGACGACACCGCGGTCGTGCTCACCGAAAACTGGAAGCCGGCCGGCACCGGCGGGGCCGACAGCCGCGGCTGGGGGCTGACCGCCGAGTCGGCAGGGGTCGCCGACGAGCTGGCCGCGATCTTCGAACACGATACGACGTGGCAGGATACCCCGGAGTGGGAGAGCGTCCACGAGGAGATCGAGACCGTCGAAGCCGAGGCGGCGACCGGTTCATATCCACAACGCCATCCGCCGCTGTCGACGACAGCTGAGGAGCTCACCGTGCTCGCTGCTCCTGACAACGCCGAATCAGCACTGGTAGAGCGCATCAACAACACCGACGACGAGTTGCTCGTGATCCAGCCGTCGATCGGCGACCGCGACTACCGGCTGCTCCGGGCGGCGATCCGCGCGGCCGACCGCGGCGTCGAGGTGCGGATCCTGCTGAGCGGAACCTGGTACGCCGAGGAAGAGAACACAGCACTGGCGGAGACGCTCCGCGAGCGGGCGGCCGACGACAACGTCCCGCTCAACGTTCGCGTCGCCGACGAGAACAACCGGTTCGGGAAGATCCACGCCAAGGGGATCGTCGCCGACGACACCGCCGTCATCGGGAGCCTCAACTGGAACGACAACTCCGCCGAAAACAACCGCGAGGTGGCGATCGCCGTCAGCGACGACGCCGTCGCCGATTACTACCGGGAAGTCTTCACGGGCGACTGGCAAGCCAGCGGCGACGGCGGTGGGTTCAGTCTCCTCCCAAGCGGCGAGCTTCCGGCCGGGCTCGTGGTCGTCGCTGTCGCCGTGATCAGTGCCACCGCACTGCTCGCAAAGCGGTGGCTGGTCTTCGCTGAAAACTGAGGAAACAGCAGCAGTGGCGGAGCCGCGTTATTCCAGCGGAGCGGTACTCGACAGCGATTCGTCGAGGTCAGCGTCGGCCATCTTCTCGACCAGCAGATCGATCACCGACTCACGCCGTCCTTTGACAAACTTGATCGAGCCGACGACGAGGTGGCCGCCACCAGAGACACCGGAGCCGGGTAGTTCCTCGTTGAGCTCGGTCACCATCTCCGGGATATCGAGCCGGACGCCGTCGGATCGAAGGACGGCGAAATCCGGCCCGTAGCCGATCGTGATCACGGGCTCGCCGGTTTCGGTGACCTTCCGGTCGTGGAGGTTGCCGGTCGTCTTCCCCGGCGCGGGGTAGGTAAACCGGTGGGCGAAGTTGTCGAGATCGATGCGGTAGAGATGGGCCTCGGAGTCGAGTCGTTCGTGTTCGACGTGCGGCTCAAGGGCGTCGAGTTGGCGTTCCACATCGCGTTCGGCGCGCTCGGCGAGGAACTCGATGAGGCGTTCGTGGCGTTCGGAGTCGTCACAGCCCACGTCAAGCACGTCGTTGACGAGGGTTTTGCCCTCGCTGTAGCGCAGCCAGTGGGCGGCGTAATCGAGGGCCTCGCCGATGGCTTCGAGATCGTCGCGGTCGTAGCCGGCCTCGTTGGCCTGGAAGACAAACCGCGGCATCACGTCGGCTTTCGAGCGATCCGAGAGCCCGGCGACCGCCGGCACGTGTTCGACATCGTCGCTGATCGAGGGGTCGATCAGCCGGGCGAGTTCGACCGACATCATCCCGGTCGTGATCCGGTAATCCTCGCCGTAGAGATAGGGGTTGATGTGGGCGTCCAGCAGCGGGTCAACCGCCTCCGGATCAGGATGGTGGTGGTCGAGGACGACAATCGGGATGTCGTAGTGAGCGAGGTTCCGGTAGGCCGGCACGTCCTCCTCGGTCGAGCCGTTATCGAGCATGACCAGAAGCGGGAGCTTCTGGCCGTGTCGATCCTGGCCCTCAAGAGCGAAGTTGAGATCCCGCGTCACATCCTCCATCTCGTAGTAGGGTGCCTTGCTCGGCAGGCGTTTACAAAGGTGTTCGGGCGCGTCGGGATCGGCGTGTACCTCGGTGATGAAGTTCTCCAAGGCGAGCTGCAGCGGCGTCGCCCCACACATCCCGTCACCATCGGCGTGGTGTCGGATCCGGATCGGCCGGCCCTCAAGGACGGTCTGCCGCAGACGTTCGGCAAGGTCAACGAGGTCGTCGAAGATCGGCTCGAAGGCGGGCCACTCGACCAGCGGCTCGATGTCGGCCGGCGTCGCCCGCTCCGAGAGGGCGGCATCGATCGAGCCGTTTGCGTCGGCGGCCGTCTCGCCGTCGAGAATCGTCAGCGAGTCGATCTCCACCTGCCGCACGTCATCGTGAAGCTCGACCGCGCCGGTGATCCGGACGACATCGTCGATCTCGGCGTCGGGGTACGCCCGAACGCCGGCCTCCTCGAAGGCCGCGCCGCTGACGATCCCGGTGCCGTCGGCGACCTCGAAGATGGTCGGCCCGCCGGTCTGTTTGATCTGGACGAGCCGGCCCTCGATGGTGACCGTCTCGCCGGTCGCAAGCTCGTCGATCGGTGTGATATCCGGCTCGTGGTCGCGGAGCTCGGTTCGGTAGTCGTCGAACCCGGGGAGATCAAAGGCGATATCGCCGTTTTCCTTTGCGGAATCAAGGGTGACGACAAGGCGGTCGCCCACGTCGTAGGAGCGATCGAGATTTGACTCATGGATCAACCCCGAGACGTTATCCGAGATATCGACGAAGACGCCGTAGTCGACGACGCCGTTGACGACAGCGTGGTAATGTTCGCCCGATGAGACATCGGTGGTCGTGCAGTCAGGGGCGAGATCGTAGACGACGGGACGCGAATCGTCCCGAACGCCGGAATCCCCGGCGGAATCATCAGCCATATACGCCCGCTATGAGCGACCGACGTGTTAAGCTTGTTATCTCCGCTCGCCGGGGCTTTCGGAACGCTTAGATGGCCGCCGGGCCGAGAGGATGGCAATGCGGCTGTTCCGTTCGAGTGAGATCCTCGGCATCGCCCGTGAGACCTTGGAGTTCGCACTCGAAGCCAGCGAGGCGACCCACCCCAACGAGTATATGGGCCTCCTTCGGGGCGAGGACGCCCGCAAGTTCGATCTCGAACGGCGCGGCCAGGTGATCACCGACGTGTTGGTGATCCCCGGCACCAAATCCGACCCCCGGAGTGCGACGGTCAAATCCAATATGATCCCCAACGATCGCAAAGCCGTCGGCTCGGTGCACTCCCATCCGAACGGCGTGTTGCGACCGAGCGACGCGGATCTGAAAACGTTCCACAAGGGCAACGCCCACATTATCATCGGCTCACCCTATGGCTGGCGCGACTGGAAGGCCTTCGACAGCAATGGCGACCCCCGATCACTCGACGTGCTCGATGTCGACCTCCCAGAAGAGCAGTTCTTTGATTTTACACAAGCGGATATCGACGCCGAACTACGGGCTGAGGGCCGCGACCCCGGCAGCGAGGAGCCCGACCGATGACCGCGCCGACACGCGCAGTCGCCCAGGGCACCTTCGACCTCCTGCATCCGGGCCATATCCACTACCTGGAGGAGGCCGCGACCTACGCCGATGAACTCCACGTCATCGTCGCCCGGCGGGCCAACATCACCCACAAGGAGCCGCCGATCCTCTCGGATCGCCAGCGACGGGAGACGGTCGAAGCACTCGGCGTCGTCGACGAGGCCCACCGCGGCCATCCCGAGGACATCTTCGTGCCGATCGAGCGGATCGAACCCGACGTGATCGTCCTTGGTCACGACCAACACCACGATGCCGACGCCATCCGCGAGACGCTGGCCGATCGTGGCGTCGACTGCCGGATCGAACGCGCAACTGCGCGGGAACCGACCCACGACGACGAACTCCTGTCGTCGGGGGCGATCATCGATCGAATTTTAGAGCGGCGCGGCTGACAGCGACATCAGTCAGCTTTTATCGATCGCTGTCGGTCGATCCGGTATGGGATTTGGAAGCTACGATGAGTCCGAGCAGAAAGACCAGGATGTTGATACCGACGACAGCGACGGGGTCGCCGTCCACGAAAACGACCACGACGGCGAGGTCTCCTTCGAGTCGGAGGCCGACACGGACAACCTCATCGAGCAGCTCTCGGAGATTAAAGACGACACCGACGAATAGCGTCGACACCGCAACGGGATGGTTTTCCGATCGACTCGTAACAGGAATCCGACTCAGCCCGCGGAAGGATTATGCGGGCCGCCGGCAAAGCCGCGACTGTGACCGACGGCGATCCGGGGGCGGGCGAACCACCCAACGAGGCGGTTCCGCAGCGTCGGGCAGCGAAACGCGATCTCGCGCTCACACTGATCGAGCATCTCGAAGCCGACGAGCTGCCGCTGTCGGCGGTGATCGATCGGATCGAAACAGTCACCACGAGCCCGTCGCTGACCCGCGAGATCCTCGATACCGCGGAAAAGCGGGGCCTCATCGAGCGCGAGGAGGGCCGGATTCGGGTGCGGCGCGGCGGGAGTTTCGTTCGTTTCGAGCAGCAGGTCGTCGCCCGCGACGGCGAGTTCACGTGTCAGCGGTGTGGCGCGGGGCTCTCGACAGGCCATTTCATCAGCTTCGAGACCGGTGAACTCGGGCCGTTCGGCTCCGACTGTGTTCGAAAAGTTGTCGGCCGCGACGACTAAGGCGGCAAGGCAGCGTCCGTTATCGGCCGCGCCGAAGCTCCTCGATCAGCGTCTCGATCAGCTCGTTTTGGCGAGCCAGCTGCTCTTCCTGTCGGTCGATCCGCTCGGCGAGTGTGGCGACTGTCTCGGCCAGCTCACCCTCGTCGTCCGGGCCAGCGGATTCAAACGCCGACTCGGTGAACTCACCCGCCGCCGTCCCGTCGTTAGTCGCCGCGTCGACGCCGGGGGTCGACTCGGCACCGGCAGTCGGCTCGGTGTCGGTGGGGGGTGACTGGCTGTCGGTGGTAGTCGACCGGCTGTCGGCCGGCTGGCTGTCAGCCGGGGTCGACGACGCGTTCGCGCCGGCTGTGTGGGAGTCGCCACGGGTGGGCGATGGGTCGCTCCCGGTGGTCGAGGGCTCACTTCCGGTGGTCGACTGGTCGCTCCCGCCTTCCCCGAGCGACGCCGCCAGTGCCTCATCGCCGGCGGTCTCGCTTGCTGTCGAGCCCGAATCGGCATCGCTGTCCGCGTCGGCGTCGACCTCGGGTGGATCGGCACCGAGCGGATCGAGCCCCCCACCGAAGTCGAGTTGATCGGCCGACGCCTCCGCATCGCTCGGGGCGTCAGGATCGTCGTCGGCCGCCTCGGCGACCTGTTCGCGCAGCGCGTCGATGCTGTCGACATCGTGGAACGCACAGACCGCATCGACAATTGCCTCCCGGACGGCGCGGGCATCGTCGCTGGGGATCTTGAATCGATCCTGCCGGCCGTCGTGGGTGAGGACAACGGTGGTGGCGACACTCCCCTCCTCGAAGGTCACGTCGGTGAGCGACCCGTACTCGAAGGTCTCGAAGTCCTCGGTCCACACCGGCGCGCCGATATGTTTGACGACCTGCTTGCTGGTGATGATCAGCGTGATCTCGCTAAACCGGAACGTCTTCAGCACGCTTTCGCCGGGTTCGGTGACGCCGGCGGCGTTGATCACGCCGGCGAGGATCGGGAACAGCGCGTCGTCGACCCGGGAGGACGGCAGCGACAGCGTCTCGGTGCCGTCAAGGCCGTACTCCATGGTCAGCTTGGCCTTCCGGCGACCCTCCGATAGCGTCAGGCGTTCGGCCTCGTGGAGATACTCCTCGACGGCCTCGTCCGACAGCAGCCCCTCGGCACGATAGACGAGCGTCCGTGTCGGCGTGACGGCGAGGGTGTCGTCGCCGCCGAGATCGACCTCCGCGACCGCGGATTCATCCCCCAGTGCGGATGTAAGCGCGTCGGGCAGACTCATTGGTGTACGATGCCCGTGGTGGGTCATAAATCCGGCTGTCTCATCGGGTATAAAAGGTGGCCACCCATAGTGCAACAGCGGCGCGGGGCGTGTGGGCGACGGAAAAATCGCCGGCCGTGAGACGGCTGGGGGTGGGACGGTGAGACCGCAGCAGATGAGAAGGTTAAAGAACCGGATCAGGGTATATTGGGGTGCGGCCGGGTGGCTTAGCTGGACATAGCGCCGCACTCATAGGGTTACTGAGATTCGGTGCGGTACCGCCTTGGAAGCGTCCGCTCCCATGAGGCCTGCCGAGCCTCGTACCTGGGATATGCGGAGATCGTGGGTTCGGAGCCCACCCCGGCCATGATTTGATACCTGACGAGCAACAGCGAGGAGTGTTGAAAATCTGGACGGGACGGTGACGAGCCCGCTTGTGGCTCCCGTGAACGGAGTGAGCGGGAGGTCGATGCGCGCCGAGCGAGGCGTGCATCGGAAGTTCGAGCCCACCCCGGCCATCATTCTACTGGACAACACAATCGATGACCGAGACACCTCTGGGCTGCTCGGTTCGAGGAATAGATCAGATAGCCGGTGCCGTCAGACCGGTCGGTCGCTACCGCTGGTGCCGAAGAGGTAGGTACCAACAGTTAACACCACCGCAGCGGCGAGCAGAACCCCATACGTTAGTAGCCCCTCTTGCCAGATCAGACCAGGGATAAAGAGCAGTACCCCGACAACGAACAGTACGATGCCGATCCCGGATTGATTCGGTATCTCCATACTGCCCGCCACTCCGGACGCAACCGTCTTGAGCGTTCTGCTCCGTGTCGACCGACAGGATCGACGCGACGTTTCAGCTACCGGCAGCCGGTGTAATGACCGTCATCGCCCTGTCAGCGGCGGCAGGAACGAACACGTCGGTGTCGACCATCTTTTCTTCGCCGGACGCAACAGTGCCGACCGGACAGCTCCGGCTCGACAGCAACGTGTCACCGTCGTAGAACTCGATCTCCAGATCGATATCGATGGCCTCACCATCGTTGTCGATCGTGACCTCGGCCCGCCCCAGTTCGTCGTTGATGTCGACCACATCGTGTTCGACACCGCTGCTGTTGTAGAAGACCGGATCGGTGGCGGTGAAGTGATCGGCAGCATCGCCGAGATACCGGAACAGCCCCTCGCTGATCCGCTCGTAGTTGTCGTAGGCCGAGCTCTCCTCGTCAAGGATCGTTCCGATCGGGTTGAGATCAGCCCGAAGATCACTAGCGATACTCGACCGATTGCCAGGATTCGTCTTGAGCCGCTTGTACTCCGCGATAAACGGGTCGAACTGTTGGGGGAAATCGCCGTCGTAATGGGTGTGTAACGCCTGCAGTTCCGCATCAAAATTGAGCATCGGCGGGAGAGAGGCCGACACCGGCACGGATGGAACCCACGGGAGCTCGGTATCGGTCGCAGGGGCGGTCTCGTCGGGCTGTTCCGGCGTCGTATCGAAGTAGCCAAGCGAGTCGAGCAACGCAGCGAATCCGGCACTAACGACGGTGATGATAAGCACACCGGCGGTCAACAGGTGAGAAACCGGCGGCTCGACCGGGCCGAGCTGAAACAGCGCGATAAACACACAGGTGACAGCACCGATGGTCAACAGGAACGAACCGAGATTCGGATCCTCGCCGGTCAGAAACTCGATCCCGGAGAGAAACGTGGCGTCCTCGGTGGATGCTGTGCTATCGGTGGAGGGTTCTGTGCTGTCGGTAGAGGGCTCTGGTGGACTCATGTTAGTCAGTCTGTGGTGTGACGGTGGTGTTAGCGTCGATGGCACGCCGAAGTACCTGGACAAGGTGTGACACCCAGATACCGGCGGTAAACCCAAACAGGGTACCGACGGTGGTCACCCGCACCGTGTATTCGAACGGCGAGAACGCGGCAAGAATACAGAGCCCGCCGAAGATGACCATCAGTACATACTGGACGCGGGTGTCGCTGTTCGCCTGGCGTATCTCACTAAGCATGGGTACACTAGAGAAGGTCGACAGCGGGTTAAACCCACTGTGTGGATTAGCGGGCGATGTGACCGCGCGTCACTCCCGGAGTAGCTCGGGCGGCTTCCGCTCACCCGCCGGCACAGCAATATCAAGCCAGTTCTCTTCGGGCGGGAGCGGGCAGGCGAAGGTATCGCTGTAGGCACAGAAGGGGTTGTAGGCGAGATTGAAATCTAGCGTGACGGTATCCCCGTTGGTCAGCTCCTCGTCAGGTTCAGTCTCCATGTACCGACCCTGATGGTAGCTCTGTTGGCCCGTCGTCTTGTCGCGGAACGGGATGAAGATCGTGTCGGTATCCTCGCCTTCCTGCTGGTAGCCCGCGAGCTGCTGGCGTTCATCGCGGAGCTCGAACTCGAAGATGTAGGCGCGAAGATAGCGGATCGGCTGGCCCGCGGTCACGTCAAGTTCGATCGGTTCTGGGTTTCCGTAGACGCGAACCCGTGTCGGCACGCGGAACTCTGGCTTGGGCTCAAAGTACGACAGCCCCTCGAAATCGTCCCGGACTTCGGGCTGGATCGGCGACTGCGGGTGATCGGTGAAAAACTCGTCCTTGTCCGCCCGCATCTGCTTGATCTCGCTGACCCAGCGTTCATACTCCGCTTCGGCGTCGGTCGCTTCAGAATCGGTCATACACCGGATTTGGGGCGAAGCTACCTAACGGCGTTGCACCGCGGCGCGCATCGCTGTCGGCGATCGGTGGCCGACCCACAATCGAAGGGTCGTTACTGCCGGGGATCGAACCCGGGGTATGGCCGATCTCAACCCGATCGCAAAGCGGATTCACAACGTGACGCCCGACCCGGTGCGGCTGACGCTTGACGATGGCACCGAGGCCATCTTCGAGTTCGAGTGGACGGAGTTCTTCCAACAGGAGTTCCAGGCTGAGGGGAGCCGCAGCGACGATGACGCCAGCTACCGCCTGGTCTCCAGTGAGGACAACGAGGATGTGCTCGTCGGTCGCCAACGCGATGGCAACGAGGGCTGGGAGATGATCGGCGCGATCACCGCCGCCGAGGCGGCTGAGGCCGCCGACAGCGACGCCGACGCCGCAAACACCGACGAGTCCTAGCTGTTAGTCGGAATCCTGAGCGTCGACGACGGCGACACCGGCGAGGTTGACGATGTCCTTCACCTCGTCGCCGCGCTGGAGGACGTGTACCGGCTTATCCATCCCGACGAGCATCGGGCCGATTGCGGCCGCGCCGCCGAGCCGCTGGAGCAGCTTGTAGCCGATGTTGCCCGCCTCCAGATTCGGGAAGATGAGGACGTTTGCCGGCGCGTCAAGCTGGCTAAACTCGTAGGTGTCGTCGATGATCTCCTCGACGACGGCCGTGTCGGCCTGCATCTCGCCGTCGACCGGGAAGTCGACCCCGCTGTCGTCGTGGAGCTGTGAGACGGCATCCCGGATGGTGGCTGTCGCCTCGTTGCGGACGCTGCCGAAGTTTGAGTACGACAGCATCGCGGCCCGCGGTTCGACGTTGAAGCTGCGGGCCAACTCGGCGGTGTGTTTGGTTACCTCCGCCAGCACGTCGGCGTCGGGGCGTTGGTTGACCGTCGTGTCGGCACAGAAGACAACGCGATTTTTGAACGCCAGCAGGTAGACCCCGGCGGCGTAGTTGGCGTCCTCGGCGGTGCCGATGACCTGTAGCGGCGCGCGCAACGCCGAGGGGTAGTGGTGGGTCAGCCCGGTCAGCATGGCATCGGCGTCGCCGGCTTCGACCATCACGCTGCCGAGATAGTTGGTGTCGCCCTCGATGAGTTCGGCGGCCTCGCTGCGGGTGATCCCCTTGCGACGCCGCAGCTCGTAGAGGCGGTCGGCGTAGGAATCGAGTTCGTGCCCGCTTGGATCAACAACTTCCGGCTCGAAGGCCAACCCGAGGCTGTCGGCCGTCCGCCGGATCTCGGTTTCATCACCCAACAGGACGGGTTCGGCGATCCCCTCCTCGGCGAGCTGGTAGGCCGCCCGGATCATCTTTTCATCCGTGCCTTCCGCGAGCGCAACGCGTTTGGGATCGCTTTTGGCCTTGTTGAGCACGATCCGCATCATCTCGCGGGATTTGCCGAGCCGGGCCTCTAGCTGCTCGGCGTAGGCATCGAGGTCTTCGATCTCGGTGCGGGCACAGCCGCTGTCCATCGCCGCCTCGGCGACCGCAGGGGCAACCTCGAACAACACGCGTGGATCGAGCGGTTTCGGGATGACGTAGTCGGGGCCAAACTGCAGCGGCTGATCGCCGTAGGCTTTGACGACCTCGTCGGGCACGTCCTTGCGGGCCAACTCCGCCAGGGCCTCGGCGGCGGCGCGTTTCATCGCCTCGTTGATATCGGTCGCTCGCACGTCGAGCGCGCCCCGGAAGATGAACGGGAACCCCAACACGTTGTTGACCATATTCGGGTAATCCGACCGGCCGGTGGCGACGATCACATCGTCCTCGCGGGCGGCTTTGGCGTCGTCGTAGCCGATCTCGGGGTCGGGGTTGGCCATCGCAAAGATGATCGGGTTGTCGGCCATCGATCGCACCATCTCCTGAGAAACGATGCCGCCGACCGAGAGCCCGACGAACACGTCGGCGTCTTCCATCGCGTCGGCGAGATCCCCGTCGCTCACGTCGCGGGCGAACCGCTGTTTGTACTCGTTGAGATCCTCGCGGTCGGTCGTGATGATCCCCGAGGAGTCACACATCGTGATGTTGTCGTGGTCGACACCCAGCGAGACGTAGAACTCCGCGGTTGCGATCGCCGACGCACCCGCGCCCGAAAAGACGATATCGAGATCGGCGAGATCCTTGCCCGTGATGTCGGCGGCGTTCAGGAGGGCCGCGCCCGAAATAATCGCCGTCCCGTGTTGGTCGTCGTGAAAGACGGGGATGTCCATCCGCTCGCCGAGCCGTTCCTCGATCTCGAAGCATTCGGGGGCCTTGATGTCCTCCAGATTGATGCCGCCGAACGTCGGCTCCATCGCGGCGACGGACTCGACGATGGCGTCGGCGTCAGCGAGATCGAGCTCGATATCAAAGACGTCGATGTCGGCAAACCGCTTGAAGAGGACGCCCTTGCCCTCCATCACCGGCTTGGAGGCTTCCGCGCCGATGTCGCCGAGGCCGAGGACGGCCGACCCGTTAGAGACGACGCCGACGAGGTTGCCCTTGGCGGTGTACTCGAAGGCGGCCTCGGGATCGGCGTCGATATCCCGGCAGGGGGCGGCGACGCCCGGCGAATACGCCAGACTCAGGTCGCGTTGGGTGTTGGTCGGCTTCGTCGTCTCGATAGCGATCTTGCCCGCCGGCGGTTCCCGGTGGTACTCGCGGGCATCGTCATCTAATCCCATACCACGGGATGCCGGGGGAGCCACAAAAGTACTGGCTCCCACAGCGGCTCAGTTGTCGTCCGCAGTCGGGTCGTCGGCATCAGCATTCGGCAACGTCACCCGGATCCGGTTGCCGCCACCCTCTCGCATTTCGACCGCGATCGACCCCTCGGAGAGTTCGACGACCCAGTAGATGAGCCAGAAGCCGAGGCCGCTGCTGTGGTAGAGCGCGTCCATCTCGTGGTCGCCGGTGAGCACGCTGGCCTCCATCGACGGGATGGCGATGCCGTTGTCCTCGACGATCAGTGTAACCGCGTCGTCGACGCTGACGGTCACGTCGACCGTGGGGTTGGCGGCCTCGTTGTGGGTGACGGCATTTTCGATCAGCTCGACGACCGCCGCTTCGAGCTCGTTCGTCCCGCAGGTCGTGGCGGTTTCGGGCATCGACAGCGTGATCTCGGCGTCGGGATAGCGGTCGCCAACGGCGTCGACGCTCGCCGCAACGATGGTCGTGAGATCGACCGGACGGGTGGAACCCGCGCCGCGCAAGGCTTCGATGACGCCGCGCTGTTTCTCCGCGCTTTTCAGCAGGTCATCGCCTGTCCGCCGGATGACCGCCGCGCTGTCGGCGGCTTCTGGCACCGACTCCTCGATCAGTTCGGCGTTGCCAACGATGACGCCGATATCGTTGCGGACGTTGTGTCGGAGAAGGTTGTCCATCACCGTGAGCTGTCGCTCCCGGCGGCGACGATCGGTGATATCGCGGGCGAAGCCGGTGATGCGGACGATCTCGCCGTCCTGGACGATCGGCTCAGCCTGCACCCACAGCCAGACGTTGTAGTTTTTCCCCGGGTTGACGCGGTACTCCATCTCGACCGACCGGCCCGCCGAGAGACACTCGATGGCGTCTTCGACAGCCGGTGCGTCATCCGGATGGATCGCATCGAGAAACGCGGTCGGATCAGCCTCAAGAGCCGCAATCGGCTGCCCAAACACCGACTCGTAGGCCGGATTCACGAACAGTAGCTCCGAGAAGTCGGCGTCGAACATCCAGAGCACGTCGCTGCTCGTCTCGGAGAGCTCCCGGAGCCGCGTGCTGAGCTCCTTGCACTCGCGTTCGACGGTCACACGATCGGTGATATCCCGGGAGCTCACAACGTAGCCGTCAAGCGTGTCGTCGGTGACATTCGACATCCGACTTTCGAGCCAGACCCACGCGCCGTCGGCCGCCCGAAAGCGGTATTCGACGCTGCCGGCGGCGTATCCCTCGCTGTCGATCGTCTCGGTGAACCGCTCGCGGACAGCGTCGACATCGTCGGGATGGATGTAGTCGAAGGTGTTGGTGCCGACGAGGTCGTCCGACTCGTAACCGAGGAGTCGCTCGGTCGCGTCGTTTACGTAGGTAAACGAGCCGTCGGCATCGAGGAGGGCGATCTTGTCTTGGGCGTGATCAAGGAGGACGCCAAGTGAGGCCGAGCGTGACATAGGTGCTCTGACATGGGTCGTGAGGGGACCGCAAACGACTGTCTTGGACATGTTACGCCAGCATGATAAAAGCCGGTCACGCGTCAGCTACCCGTTGTTTTGGCCATCGATCCGACACACGACCCCCGCCGACAGCGACGATCAGTCGACGACAGCCGACTCGCCGCCGTCGTCGATGGCGTCCGTTTGGGGTCGCAGCCGCAGGTCGTCGTCACAGGCCGCCAGCATCGACACCTCGTAGTTGGTGACGTAGGTCAACACCGCGATCTGCACCGGCAACAGCAACACCCAGCCGATCAGCAGCGTCAGCGCGCCGAGCAGGCCCAACACCACGAGCGCGGCGGTCGAGGATGCGGCCGCGCTGAGCCCACCGAACAGCCCGAATACGATGACCAGCCCGATCACGCCGCCGATGACAAGGACGATCCCGTAAACGATGACCGAGAGGATCGCTCGGGCGATGCCGACCGCCAACAGCAGCAGGAAGTGGACGACGAGGTAGACGCCGAACTGCGAGAGCTGCCCGCGGAGGACGGGCCAGAACCGCCGCCAGCCGTCGAGGACGCCGCTGTCGGTAACGACCATCGTCGGAACGACGAACTCGTCGGTGATCCGGCTCACGATCATCGAAACAAGGACGACCGCGAGGAAGACCAGCGCGGCGGCCACACCGACAAGCGGGCCGATCGGAACATCGGCCAGCAGGAGGAATGCCACGAGCCCGGCGATCGGTCCGACGGTCAGCAGCTGGAGGCCGATCTTGAACCCATACAACCGGAGTGCCTGGCCGAATCGGCGTTTCGCGGGCTCGACAAGCCGAACTGTGTCGGTCTGGAGATCGTCGTAGAAGACGAACCGCAGCGTCTCCGTGATGATACCGATCACCAGCCCGATCCCGAGAACGATGAGGGCGATCACCGCGATAAGCCCGAGCTCGGCCCCGGCCATCTCAAGGAGTTCACCCGGCGGTGGCAGCTCGCCGGTCGGCGGCGCGCCGGCTGTCACGTTGCCGTCGGGCCCGAACTCGCCACCGGGCGCGGTGCTGATATTCCCGCCGGAGGTCATGTTGCCACCACCAGCACTCATGTTACCGGTAGGATCGTCACCAGGAACCGAGGAGGGGAGGTTCAACAGGCCGAGGCCGGAGCCGCCCGTCCCGACAAAGATCGAGATGAGGGCGAGCTTCAGCCACCGACCGATCGCAAACGGGGAGAGAAACGACCGAGTTTCCTCGATCGCCTCGTCGACACTATCAATCGCGTGCCATGACATATGCGTGACCAGTCTTGACTACCTGAAAGGGGTTTCGAAGGCGCAAATCCGCTTATGAATCACGGTGCAGGATCGCGGGACGCGAAAGCCGGACATCGGCGACCGTGTCGACGGCGGCGACATCGATAGTCGGCCAGTCGCCGGTCGTCGTCAGCGGCTCGATAGCGTCGTCAGCGACCAGCACAGTTCCCTCGCTTTTGGCACCCTGCACGGTCGGGTTCCACGCGTAGGCCATCGGCGCGAAAACACGAGCCGCGTGATCGGGTGTAGCGATCCACTCACGGCCGGCAAATCCGGCCGCGCCACCCTGGTGATGGTTCATCCACTCGTCGGGCCAGCCGACGGCGGCGTAGGCGTCCTGAATCGCCGCGAAAACCGAGCCAGCGTCGTCGCCAGCAGCGGCGGCCGACCGCTGGGTCGCTGCCAACGCCGACACCTCGACGCGAGCGGCCGCGCGATGGCGGTCGGCCAGCCAGTCGGGGGCGTCGAAGGCGACCGTCCGAGTCGTGCTCGCGTACAGCCCGCCGCGGTGGGCCGTCACCGACAACAACGCGTAGTCACCGATTTCGGTGTCGCTCGGCGTGTAGTGCCGATACGCTTGGGCGCGTTCGTCGCCGCCGACGAGGACGACCGGCGCGACGAGCCCACGGGCTTCGAGGGCTGCGCGGAGGTCGGTAGCGACCGCGCGTTCGGTGTCGGCGGGTGAGAGCGACCGCGCGACCGATTCGATAGCCTCGGCCACATCCACGCCGACCGCGCGATAGCCCTCGATGTCGGCATCAGCCAGCGGCTGGCGGAGCGAGGAGGCGTCGACCGCCTCGAAGCCGGCAACGTCGAAGTCGGCCGTCGCGGGCGTCGGCGACCGCTCGGCAACCGCGTCGGCCAGCGAGTCGGCGTACCAGTCGGCGGCCTCGATCGTGAATGCGTCCGGAAGCTCCTCGTCGCGGAGCCGCGGGGCCTCGATGGTGTCGGTAACGACGCGAAAGCCCTGCTCGCGGTCATAGCCGGCGGCGGCGACGCCGACCGGCCCCTCGCGGTCGACGACGTTGCTGCCGCCGGTCAGCCACGCGAAGCTGTTGGGGCGACCGAACCAGACGGCCGCCAGATCGCGGTCGTCGAGATAGGCGTCGAGTCGCGCCCGGCGGTCGTCAAGCGGCGGCTGGATGGACATAGTCGTCCCTCCGTGGGCGACGTACTTGAATCCGAACGAGACACTGCAGCCGCGAGTGAAGACGGCTCTCGGACGAGGGTACTATTCAGATAAGTTCGTTTTGATTGAGAACACCTCGAAAGCCCCCGGCGGCTCGGCTTCCGGGACTCGCTGCGCGCTTCGTCGCTCACTCCGTTCGCTCCTCCAGTGCTTGCGTCGTCCGGGTACGCCGACCCGCCGGCCCCTTTCAGTCCCACCCCGTTGGTGGGGCAACCGACTGCGGTCGGCTGGGACTTTCGAGGAGGTTCCAGTTTTTCCGACTTCTCTGAACACGACTCGGCCGAGTGAAGACAGGTCTAAATAGCCCGCGACCCGACTCTCAAGCAATGGTTCAACGCCCAAACTGGCTCAGCTTTCGACGGTTTGCGGCGGTGACGACGGCACTCACGCTGTCGCTGATCACCCTCGGCGTTTACACCTCCGCCACCGGCTCGGGGTTGGCCTGTCAAGCACAGTGGCCGCTCTGTTCGGATCAGTTGATCCCCGCGCTGTCGATCAACCCCGATTTCATCGAGTGGTTCCACCGTGTCGTCGCCATGATCACCGGCTTCTTCATCCTCGGGACGGCCGGCTGGGCATGGCAGCGCGGCGACCGCCGAACGACGCTGGCGGCGGTCGGCGCGGTCGTGTTACTCCCGCTGCAGATATCGATTGGTGCGATCACAGTCACGCTCAACGGGCTGCTGCCGTGGGGGTACAGCGCGCCGACACACGCCGCCCATCTGATCGTTGCCCTGTCGATTTTCACGCTGTTGTCGCTGACGACGATCTACGGCTACCGCGACCATCACAGCCGCCCACCACGACCACGGAGCCGCCGTACGCTCGGCGTCGCGTTGGCCGCGCTGCTGGTCAGCGGGCTGTTCAGCCGCGGCGTCCCGCTGTTGCAGTATTCGCCGGGGGCCCAAGCGTGGTACTACGCCAGTTCGCTCGTCGCCGTCGTCGCGTTGCTGGCGACGATCCACTGGCTGGACGGCGTCGATCCGCTGGGTCGACGGCTCGCGGGCGTCGCCTTCGGCGTGTTGCTGGCGACGATGCTGATCGGGCGGGATCTCATCATCTACACGCCGACCGTGCAACTCCTGAACTTCGGGCTCTACCTCGCGCTGCTCGGCGTCGTCGCTGCCGGTCTCTGGCGGCTGGTCGACACCGACACGCCGTCGACGGCGACGCGACTCGGCAGCGAGCAGTCCGAGTGAGCGAAACCGCAGCGACGGTTACATGAAATCGTTGAGCCCGGCCTGATCCTCGTCCTCCTCAGCACCGCGATCCGCGTCGTCACCGGGTTCGTCGGCGACATCGCCGGCCGTGTCGCTCGGGTCGTCGCCGGTGGTACCGCTGTCGCCCTCGTGGTCGCCGCCAGCGTCGTCGCTGCCGGCCGCGCCTGCGGCGGCGTCCCGTACGTTGCCAGCGAACGCACCGCCGGAGTGGGCTTCCATCGCCTCCGCGCGCAGCTCCTCGGCATCGGCGACGATAGACTCAACCTTGTTTGTCGACTCCCCGCTGCCGGTGATAAAGGAGACGGCCGCCTCGTCGAGGTCGTAGGCCGCGGCCATCGCCACCGTCAATTCCCGCGGTTTGCAGTGGTGGGTCATCGCCGACAGGAAGGGCAGCACGTCGCGGCGGGCGGTGTCGATGCTCAGCCCGCCGCGTTCGGCGATCCGCTGGCAGACCTCGTCGGCCGTCTCATCGGAGCCGGGCCAGAACTGCGGGCGGCTGTAGCGCGTCCATCCACCCTTGGTTCCGTCGCGGGCGGCGGCGACGCCGGCGGCGGCGTTGTCGGTCGCATACCGCCAGTAGCTGTAGTTCTGGGTGGCACGCACGCGCCCGAGCCAGCGGTCGGCGTTGGCGAGGGCGTCGTAGGCACGGGCGGCCTCGGCGGGCTCGTAGACCGCCAGCAGATTGTTCTCGATCCATTTCGTCAGATCGTCGGGCGTTTCATCGACCCGATAGGCCGACTGGAGGGCCTCCTCGGCGGACTCCTCCTTGAGGACGGCATCAAGGAACGGAAAAAGATCCATCGCCCGATCCCGGCCGCTGGTGACGACATCCTCGGCCGTGATCGATTCTCTCCCTTCGGCGGCGGCTTGGAGGTCTTTGATCGCCCCACGGAGGTCGCCGTCGTTGGTCTCGGCGATAGCGTCGAGGGCGTCGTCAGTGTACTCGACCCCTTCGCGTCGGCAGATGTCCCGCAGGACGGGCACGATAGAGCGCGCCGATACATCGCGGAACTCGATGTCCTCGCAGGCGTTTCTGAGCCCCCGAGACATCTCGTAGAACTCGTTGGCGATGAGGACGATGGGCTGGCCGGACTCTTTGACCAACTCCGTGATCGCCGACGCGCCGCCACGGTCGTAGTTGCCGTGGATGTTGTCAGCCTCATCGAGAATCACGAGTTGGCGGCTGTCGGTGTCGCCGCCGCCCGCTCCGCCGCCGCCCGCGCTGCCCGCAAGCGTCGCGTTCTTCGCCGCCCGGCCGGCGAACCGCTCGATCACGTCGGCGGTTCGCTGGTCGGAGGCGTTGAGTTCGACCGTCTCCCAGCCCATGTCGTTGGCGAGTGCGTGGGCCGCGGAGGTCTTGCCGACGCCGGGGGAGCCGTAGAGAACGACCGCCTGCCCGTGGTCGTCCCACGTCGTGGCCCACTCGTGGAAGGCATCGCGGGCCTTGTCGTTGCCGCGAACCTCCGAGAGAGTGGTGGGCCGGTAGACTTCAGTCCAATCGCTCATTATCCCCCTTTGACCCGAACTCCGCTTAGTGGTTGCGTCTATCGTCGCCACTGATCGAGCCAGACGATCTCGTCGGCCAACTCGGCTGTCGGATAGGCAGCGAAAACACGTTCGAGCGTTCGAACAGCGGCTTCGGGAGCGTCACGCAGGAACTCCCCATCGGTGTAGATGACGATGCCAGCATGCGAAACCGCCTCCGCCAGTTCGCCAGCGAAATCCTTCTGATCGTGCGTGATGAGGACGGTATCGTTCTCAGCACAGTACTGGAGTAGTCGTTCATCGGTTGTCGACGCCCCGACCGCGGCTTTGGCTTCGACGACATCGTGGCCGTTGGAGCGAAGCGTCGTGACGAAGACGCGCGGGACGTGTTCGTCAGTAAGCAGTGTCACGACGATGTGGCGGGTTCCGGCGGCGACAACGATTCCTCAGCGAGCGTGGACAGAGCATCATCGTGGCTGCGGCGAACCTCACGCATTTCGTCGGGATGCTCGTGGTAGTACGCCAACGCCGAATACACCTCGGCGAGCGAGAGGGCAAGTTGGTCGGCGACATCGACCGGTTCGTGGTCGCCCTCGGCGACGAGTTCGTAGACGTGGAGCACGCTGACACGCGTGTCCTCGATACGAGGATCGCCACCGAGTACGTCCTCGGTTCGGACGATAGCAGTCATTACAGCGAACTACGGCGGGATCGGACATAAACCTCCGTGTGATCGCGCGTCGAACACCGCGACAGCGGCGCGTCGAATACTCCGCCGGTGCATTCATACGACTACCAGCCGAACTCGTTTGTATGCCACAGCCTAAATCAGTCGAGATGACCGCCGCCGAGATCGACACCCTCCTCGATACGGGCGGCGTCGGCGTGATCTCCTTTGCCGACGGCGACGAACCCTACTCGGTGCCGATCTCCTACGGCTACGACAGCGACAGCCGCGCGGTCTACGTCCGCTTCGGCTTCGCGCCCGAAAGCGACAAACGCCGGTTCGTCGACGACGGCGCGACTGCCTCGCTGGTTGTCACCGACGACGACACCCGCGGCTGGCGCAGCGTCGTCGCCCGCGGGCAGCTGACGGAGGTTTCCGAGCCGACGCTCGACGGCAGCATCGTCCAAAGCATCCGGAAGATGAACATCCCGTTCGTGACGATCTACGACCGGCCGGCCGCGGAGTTGGAGTTCGAACTCTACCGGCTCGATCCCGACACGCTCACCGGCCGCAAGGAGCAGTAGTCTTTTGCGACGACCGCCGGTAGAACCGGTATGACTCGGGACGTGCGTACGCGATGACGACAACTGTCCGCGAGGATCTCGCCCACCGGATCGCCGGCGAGATCACGCTGAGCGACGACCCCGGCGCGACGCTGAAGAAGTGGCGCACCGATTTCAATATCTCCCAAACCGAGTTAGCCGCCCAGATCGACGTTTCGTCCTCCGTGATCTCCGACTACGAGAGCGGCCGCCGTGAGAGCCCCGGGATCGGTATCGTCCGGCGGATGGTCACCGCCCTGCTCGACGTGGACGAATCCCGCGGCGGCAGCCACATCCGGCAGTACGGCCGCGTGCTGTCGGCCGGCTTCGAGAGCGACATCGTTCACGACCTCCGGGAGTATCCGGCCGCCCTCCCGCTCGATGAGTTCTACGACGCCCTCGATGCCACCGAGGTCAGCGAGGGCAAGTGGGACTACGTCAACGGCCACACCGTCATCAACAGCATCCAAACGATCACGCGGCTGAGCAACGAGGAATTCTACCGTCTCTACGGCCAAAGCACCGACCGCGGGCTCGTGTTTACGAACGTCAGCCGCGGCGAGGGGCCGCTGGTCGCCATGCGCGTCGTCACCCCGACCCCGAATGCGGTCGTCCTCCACGGGATCGACGCCGACGACCTCTGGGAACACGCTCCCGCACTCGCCGAGATCGACGGCTTCTCGCTGGCGACCTCGACCCGTGACCTCGAGGACGCCCTCGCGGATCTGCGCGAGTTGGCCTGACCGACGGCGACGACAACGCTCAGTACTCGATCTGACTGTTGATCCCGACTACGAGCGCGGCGACACCGACGAGGGCGACAGCAACGCTACCGAGCCACGCTTGCGAAGACGGCGCGACGATCTGACTCCCCCAGAGCCCGGCGACGAGCGCGAGCCCGCCAGCGACGATGATCTGGACAAACCGTTCCATCGGTTGCGTCGTCGTTGCCGCGGCACCGACGAGAAATTACCGTTTGCGCAGCCACGCAAAGCCGATTCAGAACACACGGCGGCGACGCCCGATTCCGCCCTCACGCAAATCGGCTGCTGACACCGGCATGACGTAGGTGCCGACCCGTTCGCGTCGCCACCAGTCGCCGGTGTCGGCGCGCTCCTCGCGGGTCGTGAACCGATAGCGATAGCGAAGCACTCTGAGTTGGCTCGGCGGCTCACCGGGAAACGGGTTCGACTCCAGCAGCGACAGCGTCGCCGCGTCGTTTTCGAAAAGAGCCGCGAGGAAGGATTTGAACCACCGCTGTCGCGGCCCGGGTTGCGGTCGCATCGCGGCGAACCAGAGTTGCCAGTCCAATCGCAGATGGTAGGGAGCCCACTGCGGCGGTCGCTCGTCGGTGCGAACGGGCTGGCCCTTGAACTCGTAGGCCTGCCAGTCGTCCTCGGTTGGGTTCGTCGCGTCGGTGCCCTCGATCACGAGTTGGAAGCGGTCGGTCGTCACCGAGCCGAACGCGCCGTAGGTGTTGACGAGTTTGAGCGGATCGAACGAGGAGTTCATCACCTGCGAGCGCGAGAGCATGTTCGTCGTCGGGCGGATGCTGAGCGCGACGACGAGGATAGCCAACAGGATCGACACCGCCGAGAGCCACCCGGGCGTCGCCGTCGTCGCGGGTGCGGCGATCGGCAACAGGGATGTAAGGACGCCGTCGCTGAACAGCGCGACCGACTGGACGATAGTGAGCGCGTTCAGGAACGCGAAGTTGCCGGTCAGCATGAGCCAGCCCTGAAACCCGATAGTGGCGACGCCGGCAGCCGCGGCGAACGGCTGCGGGGCAAAATAGAGAAAGGGCACCGCGAGCTCAACAACGTGGTTGCCCAGCGTTTCCACCCGATGAAACCGATCCGGCAACCGATGGGCGAACCAACTCAGCGGGTTCGGGATCGGTTGGGTTTCGTAGTGGTAGTCGAGACACGTAAGGTCGCGCCAGCAGTCGTCGCCGCGGATCTTGATCAGGCCCGCGCCGAACATATTGCGGAACAGCAGCCACTTCAGCAGCCAGATCACGACGACCGGCGGCTGGCTCGGCCCCGCGCCGAGAAAGACGGCAAGAAAACCAGTTTCCAGCAGCATCGACTCCCAGCCATAGCCGTAGAAGACGCGGCCGGCGTTGACGAACGACTGATACAGGCCCCACAGCACCAGCCACAGCAGCATCGACGCCGGAACGGCGTAGGGCGCGGGTAGCCAGTAGGGTCCAGCAATGAGGGCGATAGCTGAGAGGACGACGCCACTCCACGCCGCCAGGCCGATGGCGCGGTCGCTCGGAAAAAAGTAGAACAGACTGGGTCGCTCGCGGAACGTGGTTCCCGCGACGTACTCCGAAATCGGCAGCAACCCATCCTCGCCAGCCAGCGGGCGGAACTGCGTCGCGGCGACGAGAAACGCCAGCAGGTAGATCAGGGCCAGTCCGCGCTGGAAGACAAAGCGGGCGAGCCAGTAGCTCCCGACCTCCGGCAGCATACGCGAGGCTGGTGGCGTGAGCGACAAATACGTACCGCAACACTGCGACCGGCCAGAAAAACGCGATCGCTATCGGGCAGTCTGTGTGATCCCGTCGCCGACGGCATCCATCACCTGGAGGACAGCACTGGCAGCCAGCCCTTGGGCGACCTCGCGTTGAGTCTCGTCGTCAAGGCCGGCTTCGAGGTCGTCGAGCTCATCGAGATCCGGCGTGTAGCCGGCGGTTACCGGGTGGCCCGCGGGCGGATCGACCGCGACGGTGGCTGCGGGGCCGCCATCCTGAAGCTCCGAGCCGACATGGTAGCCGTCGGGGAGATAGGACTCCGTTTCGGCGACGATCGCGGCGACCGCGTGGCGGAGTGCCTGCCGTTGGCCGCCCGAGAGTTCGACATCAGCTGTCGACTGATCATCGATGCCCATTCCGGCACCTGCCCCCGGATAGTTTCCGTTCATTAGAGAGTCAAACAGAGTAGGTGCGGCCGTAATAAAAAGGCGTCGGCGACGGCGATCCTTCGGCCGGTGTGGTGCGGCAATCGGCGTCAGCAGATCGGCTCGCTGTCGCCGTAGGCCGCGAGCACGACCGCGGCGGTGTGGCCGCCACCCTCGGCGTCGACGGTGGAAACGAGAGCGTCGCGGTCGGTGAACTCCCACTCGCGGAGCTCACAGCCGGCATCAAGGCCGCGACGAGCAGCGTCCTCGACGGCGGCGGGATCGGTGCCGGAGGCCTCGTAGAACAGCCCTGGCCCCGGCCCGGTCGCCCACGCGATGGCGGTCGCCGCCGTCTCGGTCGACTCCTCGGGGCCGACGACCGATCGCCCCTCGACGACGGTCAACCGATTGCCGGCCGGCCCGAGATCCGGGGCGCGCTCGACAGCCTTGATCTCGGCGTCGGCCGGGATGACAGAGGAAACAGCAACCAGATTGTAGTTATGGAGGTTGGCATCGGCGAGTGCAGCGTCGTAGGCAGCCATCGCCGTGGGGGCGCGGCCGATCCCGCCGGCGACGTGGATCGTCGTCATTACCATACCGCGGCGGCCCGGCGGGTAATCGGTTACGGATCGGGCGGGAACCGGCGAAATCGAACGTTCGCTTCGAAATAGGTCACGTAGCCATGGGGGTGATACCGCCCGCTGGCGTCGGTGGCGGCGTCAGTGGCGGTAGCGCACGACGCCGTCGTCGGTTTCGTTGGCGTCGAGTTTCTCGCTGGCGTCGTCGATATCCGCGCGGGTGACGGTCGTCCGGTCGTCGCGGATGGCGAACATCCCGGCCTCGGTGATGAGGCTCTCGATGTCCGCGCCGCTGTAATCGTTGAGGTCGGCCGCGAGATCGGCAAAGTCGACATCGCTGTCGACATTGATTGCCTCGCTGTGGATCTCAAGGATGCGCTCTCGGCCCTCGGCGTTCGGCTTCGGCACCTCGATGAGTCGGTCGAACCGACCCGGCCGGAGGATCGCCTCATCCAACATATCGAAGCGGTTGGTCGCAGCCATCAGCTGGATCTCGCCGCGCTCATCGAAGCCGTCCATCTCTGAGAGCAGCTGCATCATCGTTCGCTGCACCTCGGCGTCGCCCGACGTTTTTGAGTCGGTTCGCCGGGAGGCAACGGCGTCGATCTCGTCGATGAAGACCACGGCGGGCTCGCGCTCGGCCGCAAGCGAGAACAGATCGCGGACGAGGCGCGCGCCCTCGCCGATGAACTTCTGGACGAGTTCGGAGCCGGTCATCTTGATGAACGTGGCGTCGCTCTCGTTGGCGACAGCCTTCGCCAACATCGTTTTGCCGGTACCGGGTGGGCCGTGCAGCAGAACACCGGACGGCGGATCGATGCCGACGGCGTCGAACCGCTCGGGGTTCTCGATAGCGTCCTCGACAGCTTCCCGTACCTCGGTGACCTGGTCGTCGATCCCACCGATGTCGTCGTAGGTTACGTCGGGGGATTCGGTGACCTCCATCGCCTGAGCGCGGGCATCGGTCTCGTCGTCGAGCACCTGCTGGATGCCGAACGATTCGTTGATAGCGACGCGGTCACCGGATTCGAGCTCATCCTCCAGCTCCGGGGTGACCTCGGTGAGTACCTCCTGGTTGTTGCCGTGCTGTTTGATGACGACGTTGCCGTCGTCGGTCAGCTCCTCGACGCTGGCGATGTAGAGGGCGGCCGTCTTCAACGCCTCGTTGCGATCCTTGAGCCGGCTGACCTCCTCGTGGAGATCGGTGCGTTGATCGGTGGCTTCCGAGAGCCGGGTTTCCAGCTCCTCGTTGACAGCCATGAGCCGCTTAAAATGTTTCTTGAGTGCCGACAGCCGCTCGGCGGGCGACATCTCGGGATCCAGATCCAGCCGTGGGCGGTCGGGAATCGACGGGCTACGTGACATTCATCATCCGATTTGGTCTGCCGGTAAATGTGCCTTTGGGTCGCGGGGAATGTGCCGTGGTACCACGATTCATGTTGGTGGCGAGTATCGTCGAGAGCCCGCTCAGCGAAGCTCGTCGATCCGGTCGAGATACGTGTCGTAGACGCCGAGAGCCGACTCGATGGGGTCGGCGGCCGTCATATCGATGCCAGCGAGTTCGAGCGCCTCGATCGGATAGACGCTGCCACCGGCGGCCAGCATCTCGCGGTAGTCGGCAGCAGCCGACTCGTTCACTGCGTGGGTATCTGTATCGCCGAGAATCCCGTCAACGATAGCGACTGCCGCGGAGATCCCGGTCGCATACTGGTAGACATAGAAGTTGTAGTAGAAATGGGGGATCCGCTGCCATTCGCGTTGAATCCGATCATCGATGACGGCCGGCTCGTAGTAGTCGGCTTTGAGCCCACCGTAGATCTCGTCGAACACGTCCGGCGTCAACGGCTCATCGTTCTCGGCGCGTTCGTGGATCTGTTGTTCGAACTCCGCAAACATCGTCTGCCGGTAGAGCGTCGAGCGGAATCGTTCGAGATATTCGTCGAGGACGTGCAGCCGGAGTTCATCGTCGTCGACAGTATCCAGCAGGTGCTGGGTGAGCAGCGTCTCGTTGACCGTCGAGGCGACCTCGGCGACAAAGATCTCGTAGCCGGCGTCGTGCCACGGCTGGGCCTCCTGTGCCAACTCCGAGTGCATCGAGTGGCCCAGTTCGTGGGCCAGCGTAAACATCGAGGAAATGTCGTCCTGGTAGTTCATCAGGATGAACGGCTGGGTGTCGTAGGTGCCCGAGGAGAACGCGCCGGAGCGTTTGCCGCGGTTCTCATACACGTCGACCCAGCGACTATCGAGGCCCTCGGCGAGTCGGTCGCGGTAAGGTTCGCCTAACGGCTCGACCGCCTCGATGATCCACTCCTTCGCCTGTTCGTATTCGACATCTGGCCCCTCCTCGCCGGTGATCGAGGTGTAGAGATCCCACATCTGGAGGTCGTCGACGCCGAGGGCGTCGCGTTTGATCTCGGCATGGCGGTGGAGGGAATCGAGATTGTCGTGAACCGTCTCGACGAGCGTGTCGTAGACGGCGACCGGAACGTTCGGCCCATCGAGAGCGGCCTCCCGGGCGGTCTCGTAGTTCCGGGCGCGGGCAACTTTCACGTCCTTGCGAACCTGTTTTTTCAGCGACGTGCCGACGGTGTTGCGGACGGTCTCCCACTCGTCGTAGTAGGCCTCATGGACGCGCTGGCGAAAGGCGCGATTCTCGTGTTTCTGGAGCGTCGTGAAGTTGGCCTGGCTGATTTCGATGTCTTCGCCGTCGGGATCCTCGACGGTCGGAAACTCCATGTCGGCGTTCGACAACATCGAATAGATCTCACTCGGCGACGACGTGACCTCACCCAGCTCCGCCAGCAGCTCTTCGACCTCCTTCGAGCGCGTGTGTGGCTTGCCCCGAAGCACGTCGTCGAAGAACTGTTCGTACTCGGCGAGGGCTGGCTCCTCATGGATGAACGCCTCGATGTCGTCCGCGGTCAACTCCTGCAGCTCAGGTTCGATGTAGGAGGTTGCACTGGAGGCCTCCGAAGAAAGGGCTTC
This sequence comes from Halonotius roseus, assembly GCF_006861655.1. Lineage (GTDB taxonomy): Archaea > Halobacteriota > Halobacteria > Halobacteriales > Haloferacaceae > Halonotius > Halonotius roseus. The sequence continues at coordinate 342,161 of NZ_SESI01000002.1, forward strand.
AGATTTCCCCGAGAGTGCCTGATACTCCTGATTTCGAGTATCCTCACTGGATCGAAGGCTCGCATAGACCGACAGCTGGGCGACCTCGCGCATGATCTCCTCACGGAGTTCGAGCAGTTCCAGCAGGGTCTCGGGGCTCTCGGTGACCCGGCCCTCGTAGGCGGCCAACTCCTCGATCCGCCCGGAGACCGTCTCGAAGTGTTCGGCCCACGCGTCGTCGGAGTCAAAAATCGAATCCAGCTGCCACTTGTGTTGCTCGTCGATCTCGCCGCGTTCGGGCACCGTACTCATACAGGAGGGTGGCCGACAGCGCGCCTAAAGGTTGTCCTCCGTCTCGTTGGTACTGTTCAGCGTAGTGCGATTGGATTGAAAACACCTCGAAAGCCCCGACGCGCTGGAGTCGGGGGGCTCGCTGCGCTCCTCGCTCACTGCGTTCGCTGTGGTGCTTGCGTCGCCCGCCTTCCTCCAGCGCGTCGCCCCTTTCAGTCCCGCCCACATCGGTTGGCCAAGCAGCCGCAGTTGGGTGGGACTGAAAGGGGCCGGCGGGTCGGCGAACCCGGACGATGCAAGCCGCGAGGCGCGGCGCGCCTCGGCCCATGCGAACGGCGAAGCCGTGAGCAGACACCGCAGGAGTGAGCAACGCGAACGACGAGGAGCGCAGCGAGTCCCGGGAGTCGAGACGCCGGGGGCTTTCGAGACGGTTCCAGTTTCCTCGGATTATCTGAACACGGCCGTATCGTTGAGGTGATCAGCCAAGATCGTACTGACACGGTGGCCGACAAACGCATCCAGCGCGCGCTCACCAAAGGCATCGACACCGCTGGCGGCGGCTTGTGGGTCGCGCTCGAAATCGACACCCGGGTAGTCGACCGCCGACAACACCAGTGGTTCCGGCGACGCTGTTGGCGGCCGCGGGTCGACCGGATCGTCGCCGAGCAGTTGCTCGATCCACGATAGCGACTTGGTGCCACCACCGACGGCCTGCACGACGGCGACAAATCGGCGGACGAAATGGCGCGGAAAGCCGCCGGCGGCGACGGTGAGCACCAGCACGTCGCCATCGCGGTCGAGCGTGGCGGTGAGGTCGCGTTCGGTGCCGGCCTCGTCCGGTGTCAAGTTGTGAAAATCGTGGCGGCCGTTGAGCGCGTCGACCGCGTTGGCCGCGCGGTCGTCGTCGATGGTCGGTCGGCCGTCGAGCGTTCGGCCGTCGTCGCCGATCTCTTGCGGTGCATAGAGGTGGTAAACATACTCGCGCCGGGTCGGGTCGTGGGTCGCATGGAAGTCGTCGGCAACATCGGTACTGGCCCACGCCCGGATCGTCGCCGGCAGCTCGCTGTTGAGCGCGCGGGGCGTCAGCCAGTCAGGGGGCTCGAAAGCGACCGTCTGGGTGAGCGCCGACACACCGGCGTCGGTGCGGCCCGCCGCGGCGTAGCCGGTCGGTTTGTCGGCTTCCGGCGGCAGAATCGACAGCTCCCGGAGCGCGTCGAACAGCGCGCCCTCAACGGTCGGCACCGACGGCTGTCGCTGGAAGCCGTAGAACGGCCGGCCGTCGTAGGCGAGGCGGAACGCTCGCATCGGCTGTTCGTTTCGGCGCGGCAGCGAAAAGGGTTCACCTGTCGCTCACGAAGTTATCCGGGTTGAGAGGAGTAAGCCCCCTTCTGTTTCGACCCGACATTCGGCTAAGCAGCCGCGTCGTGTTCGGACTACCTCGGCGGCCGGCGACCACACCGCGTGGCCGATCGGCCGCCTGACGCGACCTTGCACCGGTGAGGATTCACCGTTCCATCCGTTCCTGCCCGTCGCGCGGTGAAACACCGCATTCCTCGGTGGATTAACTCCCTTTCCTTACGGATCGGTTCGCGCACCTCATCGGTCGGGGCAGGGGGTCTCGTTGCTGTTTCAGAGCCAGCCGTCTCCAACTCCGGGCTTGCGCCCGGTCACCTGTCCGAACGGTGGGGGGACTTTCCTCATGGGGGTGCCCGCCGGCACCACATGGGTGCCCGCTGGCACCGCGCCCACGGGGATCGGGCTCTCTCTACCCGATTGATATGGGCTCAGCGGTCGGATAAACGGTTCGGTGGGGCGGTTGGTCGTCGATCCCGATCCATCCACAACGAATGGGAAGAATTGAAGTCGGCAGCCCTCATGCATACGTCTATGTCCGAGGCACAGACCGTTCAGCTGAGTTATGATGACGGTGCACGAGCGGTCGAGCTTGCACGGGAAGCAGTCGAATCGTACGTTCTTCATGGCCAACGCGAACACCCAGGGAGCATGCGCGATGCCTTCTATGCCCGAACGGGAGCCTTCGTCCGCATCCAATCAACACGTGGACGAGGGCAACTCCGCGGCTGTGCCGGCGCGTATCGCACCGACGACCAGCTCGGCCACGCCATCGTCGACGCGGCGATCCAGGCCGCCTCGTCGGATTCGGCGGGCTCGGAGATCGGCGCGAAGGAGCTCTCCGACCTCTCGATTTCGGTCTGTGTCGTCAGCAACACGCTGCTGACAAACGATCCGATCGAGGATATCGAGCTCGGCACCCACGGCGTCGCCCTCGACACCGGCAACGACCACGCGTGGCTCTACCCGACACTCCCCGTCGAGCAAAACTGGAGCAAGGAAAAATATCTCTCCTTAGTCTGCAAGAAGGCGAATGTCTCCCCGGTTGCCTGGCAGGACGACGATACGATGATCACTCTTTTCGAAGGCCAAGTCTTCCGCGAGCGACCTGACGGCGGCAGCGTCGAAGCACTCTAACTGCACGACGCGAGCGTTCTACGGACGGTCTGTCCGACCAACTCCGACCAGCGACGCGTCGCGCGCCGCCCGCTCGGTGGCCCCCGATAAGGATAGGTCGAAGTCGTCGACAACGTCGCCATCGCGGATGAGCGGCTCCAACAGCGGCTCGCCGTCGACCGGCGGGTCGCCCGCGCGGTGGCCGATATGGTGGCCGCCGTCGGCTGTCCGGTACACCGATTTCACGCCCGAGAGCTTCCCGCGTTTGGCGATCGCCTCGCCGTCGACTTCGACAATGTCGAGCGCGAAATCGACAGGATCAGCATTCGAGATCGTGCTCCCGACCCCAAACCCATCGGCAACGTCGCGCAACGCCCGAAGGTCGTCGACGCCGAGCCCGCCGCTGAGGAAGATATCAACATCTTCGTGGCCGGCAGCGTCGAGTTCCCACCGAACCTCGCGGATGATATGCCGGAAGTCGCCGCGACGGGAGCCGGTGGTGTCGAGCCGCACCCCATCGAGGGCGTCGCCGAGGGCGTCGGCCGCCCGGAGCGACTCGTCAACCTCGTCGCTGAACGTGTCACAGAGCGCGATCCGCTGGACATCGTCGCCGGCCGCGGCATCGAAGGCCTGCCAGGCGGCTTCCTGCTGGCCGCGGCCGAAACACAGCAGGAGGGCGTGCGGCATCGTCCCGCTGGCCTCACGGTCGATCTGGTCGCCGGCAGCAACGTGGGAAAACCCGTCAAGGCCGGCTAGCAGCGCGGATCGCTCGACGACCGCCGCGATCGAGGGGTGGACGTGACGCGCCCCGAACGACAACACCGGCGAATCAGGGGCGGCCTCCCGGACGCGTCGGGCGGCGGTGGCGATCCCCGAGGCATGCGACAGAAAGCCGAGCAGCGCGGTCTCCAGCCGGGCAAAATCGAGATACGACCCCTCGATTCGCATGACCGGCCCGCCGTCGAAACAGCGGCCCGGCGGGATCGCGTCGACATCGATCGCGTGGTCGGCCAGCAGCGCGGCGACGTCTTTCACACCCGCGAGCAGCTCGAACTCGCCGGTCGGGAACTGGTCGGCGGTCACCTCGGCGACGACCCGAGGGTTGCGATCAGCATGGTTGAGCGCGGCGTCGGTGCGCTCGAAGTAGGCGTCGGTCGCCCGGCCGCGCTGGATCGCCTCGGGCGAGATGATATCGAAATCGAGGTCGCGCATAGCCCGGCTTCGGCGGCGGTCACAAAAAGCCCGGTGGCCCGCGGGCCGCTGTCGTCACTCCCGCTGTCTCGTGGCCGGCCACGCGAGGGCCCACCCGGCAGCGAGCAGCGCGAGGAGCGCGCCAGCGATGCCGAAGCCGGGGATCTGATCGCTTGTCGCCGACGGTTCGAGCCCAGGATCGAGTTCTCGAAGCCCGTCGGTCGTCGGCGCGTGGACGATCCGCACCCGGGTGCCGTCGCGTTCGATCCCGTAAGCCCCGGCGAAAGCGTCGTCAAGCTCGTAGATCCCGGGGTCGGTTGCAGTTGCGTTGCGCGCCGTGAGAATCGCTGTATAGGCGCGGTGGAACTCGGCGGCATCGCCCGGGGTGCCCCATTCGGTCGTCCAGACGTAGCCGTCATCGTCGCCGCGGCGGTAGGGGACGAGCGCGTCGCCAGCCCAGCCGTCGGAGGGTGGCGCGCTGTAGGTTCGACTGTCATACTCGCCCTCAGATTCATAGAGGGTGCCCGGATCGACGGTGTCGGCTCGGGCGGTCGTCGCCTGATACCAGAACATGACGAAGATCGACGCCTCGCCGGCAACCTCCGTGCCGTTGCGGCCCGGCTCGGTGTAGCGTTGCCAGCCGGCGGTCGCCGTCGACGGCGGGTCGACCGAGTGGGGATCGATCGGTTCGCGGTGGATGATCTCGCTTGTCGTCGTCGGGGGGTCGGCCATCCGCTCGTCGACACCCGCCCAGCCTTCCGTGGTGACGATCTCGTGGACGTACCCCGGGCCGTCGGAGTACGGCTGGAGGACGACCGTCAGGATTCCGCGGTTGGTCGCCCCGCCGTCGCCGCTGGTCGGCGAGGCTCGCTGGCACCGCCAGCGGTCGTCGTCACAGCGTTGTCTGTACAGGGCTTCGATGTAGCCGGCCTCGCCCTCATAGAGGCCGGTCACGGCCAGATCGGCATCCTGTGTGTCGCCGCTGAACCGCGGGCTGGTGAGATCGTGGCGTTGATCCTGGAGGGCGTGGGTTAGCTCGTGGATCAATGTCGCCTCGCTGATCCGCGGGGACTCGGGGTCGTCGGCGACGATGACGATCTCATCCCGCCTCGGGCTGTAGAGCCCGTTGACCGAGCCGGTCAGCGTCTCGGTGATCGCCGTCTGCGTGCTGGTGTTGTCGCCGACGATGAACAGGGCCTTCCAGACCTGATCGTTCCAGCGGGTGTATCGCGGGTCGGAGCTGTTGGGTGTCAACTGTTCGCGGCCGAAGGTCTCGCTGTCGACGACCTGAACCGGTACCGACTCGGTGAACGGCTCGCCGCGGAGGTACTCGACGCGGGCCATCGAGCGGGCGAGCAGGCGGTCGCGTTCGGCGGCATCCAGCCCGTCGACCTGGGTGACGTTGATCGGATCGTCATGACAGATCCCATCGACACAGCCGAGGCTGGTGTTTGTGGAGTGGTTGGTCGGCGTTGTCGCCGGCGGCGTTGGTGTCGCTGTCGACGTTGCTGCTGTTGTCGTTGTCGCTGGTGTCGCTGCCGATGTTGCTGCTGTTGTCGTTGCTGCTGTGGTTGTCGCTGCCGCTGTCGACGTTGCTGCTGTCGCGGGTGTCGTTGCCGCTGCTGTTGCTGGAACGAGCGCACCGATGGCGAGAACAGCGAGGGCGACGACGAGCAGCGATCGACCGCGGCGATCCATACCGATCACAGACGGGCGGGCCTCAAGAGCGTTACTCGGCCGCAAAATCCCGGCGCATAGCGATCTCGAACCACGGACAGAGCCGCAGTTGGCGGTACCACTCAGGGTGTTCGTGGAGATGGTCGTAGTCGACCCACAGTAGTCCGCCGATCTCCTCCTCGTCGGGATCGAGCGTCGTATCGTCGAGGGTCACCTGCAGGACTGCACAGACCTCCCACTCGACGCCGGCGTTCTCGTAGTAGCGTTTGTACTCGAAGCGATCGGTGAGCTCAACCTCGTCGTACTGATCCGGGGTCACGCCGAGTTCCTCTTCGAGTCGCTGAACCGTGGCGTCGACCTGGCTTTGGCCCTCGACAGGATGGGAGGCGACGGTGCCGTCCCAGTGGGTATCCCAGAGGCGTTTTTCAGGGCTGCGCTGGGCGAGCAGGAGTCGGCCCTCGCCGTCGAAGACGAGGCAGGTAAACGCCCGATGGCGGATCCCATCGCCGGTGTGGGCCGCAAGGCGGTTGACCAGCTCCTGTTCGGTGTCGTCGGCGTCGACGGCGATCACGTCCTGGCCGGCGTTTTCGTGGCGGTCGTCGCCGGCGTCGTCAGCACTCATAGGTTTGTATGCACACAGCGGGGTCAATAAGGGTTCGATACCGCGTCGGAACCCATTGCTGCCGGCTCAAAACAGACTCAGCAGTTCGAGAATCGCATCGAACACCCATTCGTACCACGACCGCGACTCGCTGTCGTCGGTTTCCTCATCGCTCATAACACGAGATAACCGGAAGCTGACAAGATTCTTTCGTGTCGCTACCCGAGTCGTTCATCGAGGATCAGCCGTGTTTTCGTCCCTTTGACCTCGTCTAACTCGCGGGCCTGGCTAATGAGGTCGTTGACGGCTTGGGTGTCGACACAGTCGACGACGAGAACGATATCGTCTTCCCCTGAGACCTGCCAAACGAAATCGACCTCCTCCCAGTCGGCCATCCGCTCGGAGACCTCGCTGGTGGTGACGTTCATATCGACCGAGACCTCGATCATCGCCTTCACGTTCCCGGTTCGCGTGGTGACGGTGAACCGCTCGATGATCCCCTCGCCCGTGAGTCGATCGACGCGGTTGCGCACGGTGCCCTCCGAGGTGCCGATCTCGTCGGCGATCTCGGTGTAGGGCGTCCGGGCGTCCCGCCGCAGGATCGAGAGGATCTGCCGGTCGAGATCGTCCATGCCGTGAGATGCGCCGGCAGCCCCTTACCGATTACGAATTTCGTAACGAACCTTCGAACGACGCACTTATTAGCGACGGTCGATACGTATCTCGTAATGTCAGACGCCTACATCGCCTTGGCCGACGGTCGCGTGCTGGAGGCGCGCTGTCGCGCACCGGGCACCACCCGCGGCGAACTGGTGTTTACGACCGCCTATACAGGCTATGAGGAAAGCCTCACCGATCCCTCCTACGAGGAGCAGGTGCTCACCTTCTCCTACACGTTGATCGGCAACTACGGCGTACGGGCCGACCGCTTTGAGTCCAGTCGCATCCACCCGCGTGCCGCTATCGCCCGCGAGTTCACCGACGAGATGGCGACGTGGTTTGAATCTGAGGGTGTCCCCGCCATCGACCACATCGAAACGCGGGATCTCGTTACCTCCATCCGTGAGGATGGCGCGATGAAATGCGGGATCGCCGCCGGCGAGGACGTGACCCCCGAGGACGCCAAAGCCGAACTCGCGGAGTGCAAGGAGATGAGCGACCACACCGAGATCGGCCAGCAGGTGACGACGACCGAAACGACCGTCCACCGCGGCGGCGGCGAGGCCGACGTGGCCCTCATCGACTGTGGCGCGAAGGGGTCGATCATCGACTCGCTCACCGAGCGCGGCGCGGATGTTCACGTGCTGTCGTGTCAGACCGCCGCCGAGGAGATCCGCGAGCTCGACCCTGACGTGCTGTTCATCTCGAACGGCCCGGGCGACCCCGCGAACTTCCAGAACACCCAGTCGCTGGTCGAGGAGTTCGCCGGCGAGCTCCCGATCGCGGGCATCTGTCTCGGCCAACAGATCGTCGCCCGCGCCTTCGGCGGCGACACCGAGAAGATGGCCTTCGGCCACCGCGGCGTCAACCAACCGGTGATCGACCTCGACACAAAACAGGTCGTGATGACGACCCAGAACCATGGGTACACCGTCTCCGACCCGGGCGATCTTGAGGTCACCCAGCGCAACGTCAACGACGACACCGCCGAGGGGCTGGCCGACGACGAGCGCGGGATCATCACCCGCCAGTACCATCCTGAGGCCAACCCCGGCCCACACGACTCGCTTGGCTTCTTCGACGACGTGTTGGCGATGGTCGACACGCAGTCGGCCGTCACCGCCGACTGAGGCGCGGCGTCGAACGAGCGGCGAAGATCGGCAGTCGTTTACTGTTCCCCTCCCGAGTTGCCGACAGCATGGCGGACATCCTCGATCAGGATCTCTACGAGCGAACCAAGGCACTGCTTGAGCCCGGCGACATCGAATTGGTTGGTGTGATTGTCCACACCGAGCTGTCGGGTGAGGAGGATCTCGAAATGCAGGAGCTCACCGTCGATCTCAACGACGTGATCGCCGACCACACCAACAAGGGCGAAAGCTACATCTACGCCGGCAACGACGACCCCGAGTTCGCCTCCAATCAGTTCCACGGGCGTACCTTAGCGGACGACGAGTTTGTCTGGGAGTGCCAGCAGCTGCTGCGGGACGGTCGGTTTCATCTCATATTCTACTACGAGGCGACCGCGGATCACGAGGGGATCATCGAAGCGATCGAGAACCGCGATCTGTCGGTGACACCGGTTCCGTAGTCGATCGCCGAAAAGGGTTGGTGTCGACGGTGCCGTAGTCGATCGCCGAAGGGGTTCGGTGTCGACGATAACCGAGAGGTTGAGTAGGCTGGCGACCCAACAGGTGGTATGGCAGAGACGACGTTGCGAGAGTTTCTCAGCACGGATGCCCTGCTGTTGGCGACGGTGTTGCTCGTCGGCGTCGCCGGCTCCGGGGTCGCCCGGTGGAGCCTCGGCCAGCTCGGGTTCACGACGCTGGGCGAGTTCGTCTACATCGCCGGCTACGGCGGGATGGTTGTCGTCGTCTGGTACGGCTGGATCCGGCCACTGGATATCACCGGCCCGGAGGGATGACAGTTCCAACACAGGTTTGCGACCGACACACCGGGGAGCACGGCGACGAAGAACGGAACTTTAATGCGCGTTTCAGCGACACCTCCTACTAGGCATGCTGCCGTTATTCATCGACGCGATCCTGATCAACTACAACATCGGGCAGATCCTGCTGCTCGGGTTCGTCCTAACGACACTCGGTGCACTCCCCCTGAAATCACAACAGGTGATCGGTGCCAACACGATGCTGTTTGGCGTGATCTTCGTGTTGACGCCGGCGTCGCTGCTGCCAAACGTCTACCTCTTTTTGGGGTTGACGCTGTTGGTCATCGGACCGATGGTCTACGTTACCGCCCGCGAGTGACGGGCCGATGCACACGACGGCAGCCACCGGCCGGCGGCGGCCGGCTTCGCTACCTTTTTCGGGCGACTGCGATAACCCCAACGCATGATTACGGTTCGGGCACCGGCGACGAGCGCGAACCTCGGCAGCGGCTTCGACGTCTTCGGCGTCGCCTTCGACCGGCCGGCCGACATCATCCGGGTCGAACGCGCCGAACGAACGACCATCGACATCACCGGGGTCGGCAGCCAGTATATCCCGACCGATCCCGAGAAGAACACGGTCGGCGCGGTCGTTGAGGCCTTGGACGCGCCGGCCCACATCGAGATCGACAAGGGCGTCCGGCCGGCCTCGGGGCTGGGCTCGTCGGCGGCGTCGGCAGCCGGGGCAGCGGTCGCGCTCAACGAGCTCTACGACCGGGGGCTCAGCCGCGCCGAGCTTGTCCCCATCGCTGCCGAGGGCGAGGCCGTCGTCTCCGGGACGGCCCACGCCGACAACGTCGCCCCCTCGATCCTCGGCGGGTTTACCATCGCCACCGCCGACGGGGTCGAATCCGTCAGCACCGACATCTCGCTTGTCGCCTGCCTGCCGGAGATCGCCGTCTCGACGCGGGATGCCCGCCGGGTCGTCCCCGAAACCGCACAGATGTCGGAGGTCGTCGAGACCGTCGGCAACGCGGCGACGCTGACCGTCGGGATGTGTCGCGGCGACCCTGATCTCGTCGGCCGCGGGATGGATGATCCGCTGGTGACGCCCGCTCGCGCCGAGTTGATCACCGGCTACGACACGGTGCGGGAGGCCGCCATCGACGCCGGCGCGACCGGCGTGACCGTCAGCGGGGCCGGCCCGTCGGTGCTGGCGGTCTGTCACGAGGGCGATCGGCGAGCCGTCGGCGGGGCGATGTTGACAGCCTTCGACGACCACGAGGTCGACGCCCGCGTCTATCAGACGCAGGTCAGCGACGGCGCGACGATTCTGTAACTCGTGGACTCGTTGTCACTCAGAGGCGAGTAACAGAAGCGAAGGAGAGAACAAAGCGAACAGCACGACGAAAAACAGCACGTCAACAATGTTGCTGTTGCAATTCAGACGCCGCGGCCCTGCAGCTTTTCATCCTCGTCGAGATCGACATTCGCCTGCCCGCGCATCCCCTTGCCGGGATCTTTGGCAATCTCCTTCAGCGTCTCGGGGTCGTCGTAGTTGGTGACCGCCTCAACGATCGACGAGCCCATCGCCGGCGGGTTTTCCGCACCGAAGATGCCGGAGCCGACGAAGATGCCGTCACAGCCGAGCTGCATCATCAGCGCGGCGTCAGCGGGCGTGGCGATCCCGCCGGCGGCAAAGTTGACCACGGGGAGCCGGCCCATCTCGGCGGTCTCGTGGACGAGCTCCCGCGGCGCGCCGTGTTCGCGGGCCCACTCGTCGCGCTCCTCGTAGGCCATCCCGGTGAGCTTGCCGATCGATCGCTGGATGTTGCGCTGGTGGGTGACCGCCTGGTTCACGTCGCCGGTGCCGGCCTCGCCCTTGGTGCGGATCATCGCCGCGCCCTCATCGATCCGGCGGAGAGCTTCTGGGAGATTTCGGGCTCCGCAGACGAACGGTGCGGTGAACTCCTCCTTGTCGATGTGGTAGCGGTCGTCGGCTTGGGTGAGCACCTCGCTTTCGTCGATCATATCCGCGCCCGCCGCTTCGAGAATCTGTGCCTCGGCGGTGTGGCCGATCCGGCATTTGCCCATCACCGGGATCGAGACCTCCTCGGCGACCGCTTCGAGCGCGCCGGGGTCGGCCATCCGGGCGACGCCGCCGCGTTTGCGGATGTCGGCGGGGACGGATTCGAGATGCATCACCGCGACCGCGCCGGCGTCCTCGGCGATCCGGGCCTGTTCGCGGTTGACGACATCCATGATGACGCCGCCTTTCTGCATCTGTGCGAAGCCGCGTTTGACCAGCGACGTGCCACGCCGCAGCGTCTCTAAATCGGTTGCCTCTGTCATATATGTGGTTGGGGACGAACGCACTTAACGGGTGTTTTTTTGCAGGTAGCGAGGCAGACAGGAAGTAATAGTCCAAACAGAAGCCGGTCGTTTTCAGATGATCTCTCGTAGCGGTAACAAGATCTCAGGGCGGATTTGTCGCGTCGTTGAGGCCGTCGAAGGTGTCGTTGGCGTAGGCGTATCGCCAGCGTTGGAGAATCGCTCGCGTGACAAGGCCGATCTCAGAAACCGTAATACAGGACGGCACAACGGGTCGGCTGGGAGCGTCAGGTGGTGGATGGAAGTGTCGTTTCGGCGCGTCGGGTTTCGGGTGGCAATCAAACCGGAAGTTTCGATCCAGATCGTCGGTGTAGTGCGCTGCGTAGTTTCCGGTCAGACTCCACCGGATATCGATCCGAGCAGTTGCTGCGTCCCCGACGCCATCTGACAGCGCGACCGAGAGTGTCTGTGGATTCAGTGGATCATCCAGTGTCGCTGTCGTGACCAGCGGCTCCTGTTCAACGAACAGGTCTCGGATCTCGCGTAACGCTCCCGCGTCGGTGGGGCCAAACACCTCGGACTGCTCGGCTGGCTGAGAAGGCTGAGAGCGTTCCTCGTCAGTGGTCATACGATGGCTGAGGTGTCGTCGTTGCCATCGTCGCCGCTGTCCGTGCTGGTAAGCTGCCCGGTATGACTCGCTTCACCGATTGCGAGTGCTGCTTGGGCGAGTGCGAGATTGCGGCGCGTCGTTTGCCACTCCGTGAGGAGCGCGCCGTCGTCGCTGTCTGCGTCATCAACAGACAGGTCACGGGCAAATTCCTCGGGGGAATCGACACCGTGTTCCTCGCGCCACTGCTGTATCTGTCGCTTCATGTCGGCGATCCCGGCGGCGATCTCCTCGGGGGTCTGTTCCGAAAGCAGCGACTGTGCGTGGTCGGTGACAATGGCCGTTTCCGATCGTCGATACTGCGTCGTCTGTCCGTCCTGCGATGTTGTCACCGCCCCAGTATTCACGAGCGTTCGTAGGTGCTTTCGTGCTGTCGTCGGCGAGACGCGAGCCCGGTCGGCGATCTGTGCCGCAGACACCGGATCGTAGACCCGGCGGATGCTCTCATAGACGCGCTCGAAGGGTGTCGTCTCCGCAACCCAGTCGTCAACGACGACATCGTTCACGTCACGCTGGTCGGTGCCGCCATCAAGACGGATTCGGGAAGACGGGGCTGGGGCCTCGGTCATGATGGTTCTCCCAATGTGGGCGAAGCATAATAATCTGCGGGCCAGTATATTGATTCTCTGAGAGACCACGAGAGCGGTGTTTGGTTCAAACAGCTGATAAACAACCCCCGAGACGCACCGCTCCACACTGTGAGAGAAAATAAAACCGCCGCGAGAGAGGATTTCCTACTCGTTGCCGAACATCTGGCGCATCATCGGATGCATCTCCATCAGCTGCTCCTCGGCGATCTCCTCGTACAGCTTGTACGTGATTGAGACCGTCAGCAGCAGCCCAGTACCAGAGACGTTCCCGATGGTGCCGAGCATGTTCGCCATCACCGCAAGCAGCCCGACCAGCGCGCCGCCGATGACGGTCACCTGCGGGATGTACCGCTCCATGACCTTCTCGACGACCTGCGGGTTCCGCCGGAAGCCGGGGATCTGCATCCCAGAGTCTTGAATCTGCTCGGCCGTTGCCTCCGGGCCCATCCCGGTGGTTTCGACCCAGAAGATCGCAAAGATCGCGCCGCCGATGATCATGAACGTCAGATCAACGGCAACACGGAGACCGATCTGCCAGGGCTCGTTGGGGACTGCGAAGGCAAACCACATCCAGTCCTGTCTGGACTGAACCGGTGCCATGTAGTAGAACAGCCCGCCGATGACCTGACTCCCGGTTTCGGTGGTCTGGTACTGTCCCAGCCACGCCGGGAGCTCTCCGAGCTGACTGTAGAGGATCTGACCGATGAACTGGATGTTCGCCTGCAGGGCCCGCACGAGGATCATCGGCAGGACGCTGGCGTAGATCAGCTTCACCGGGAACCGGCCACGCGCCCCGCGGACGCGGGTGTGGCTCAGCGGGATCTCGACCCGAACCGATTCGGCGTAGACGACGATCACGAAGATCAACAGCGTCGTGAAGATCGCCAGAATACTCCCCGGATCGAACAGGAGACTCTGGAACCACTGGCCCGTAAACGTCGGGCCAAGCGTGAGGTCACCAAAGAGGATCCCATACCAGCTCGCAATGATCCCGGTTGTCGTGCCGAGACCCGGCCAGCTGAGGATCCCGCCGATCAGCTGTTGGCTCACGCCGGCGATAATGAAGAGGCCGACACCGGAGCCGACCCCCCATTTGCTGACGATCTCATCCAAAAACAGGATGAGAATCCCGCCAACGAACACCTGCGCGAAGATGATCAGCTGCACCCCGAAGGTGCCGACGCCCAGCGACTGGCCGAGGGCTTGGTTCGCCGGGAGGAAGCCACCACTGAACACCATCGGCGCGGCGGTCAGCGCGGTCATCACGACGACAAGGAACTTCTGGAGGCCCTGATAGAGGATCTGATCGCGTGGATCATTATCCGTATCCAGGCCCAGGAGGTTCGCCCCGCCAAGCAGTTGCAGGACAATCGAGGCGGTGACAATCGGGCCGATCCCGACCTGCAGGATCGAGCCCTGCCCGCCGGCGATAATCGAGCGGAACTGTCCAAAGATGTCGCTGCCTTGGCCACCCAAGCCGAACAGCTGGATGTTCGTCAGGAAGAAGTACACCATGAGGACACTCGCGGTCCACAGGAGCTTCCGTTTGAACGGCACGTGGCCTTCCGGCCGTGCCACTGTCGGCATGCGGGTGAGAACCGGTTCGGCGGCCTCCTTCCAACCCATGTATTAGTCCTCGTCAGAGTCGTCGTTTACATCTTCCGCTTTCTGGCCTGCCTCGGTGAGCTCCGCCGCGCCGCCGGCGTCCTCGATGAGCGCGACCGCGTCGGCACTGAAGGCGTCGGCGGTGACGACCAGCTCGTTGCGAACCTGGCCGTCGCCGAGCACCTTCACCACGTCAACGTCGTGGCCGGCATCGGCAACATCGCGGGCGTCGATGACGTAGGCGTCACCGTCGGTCTCCGCGACGTCGTCGGCCGCCAGCAGTGCGGCGTCCTCATCGAGCTTCTGGACGCTGATCTCCGCAACCGAATCTTGCAGCGAATCCGGCCGCGTGAAGCCGTGTTTGCCGATCGGCTCGTAGTTGTGGAACTCGTGTTTGTCACGGCCCGCGCGACCGCGGCCGCCACGGTGGCCGGCACCGCGCCGGTTTTTGTGGGAGCCGCCGCTGTGGGTGCGGGAGCCGCGCTGTCTGCGTTTTTTCGATCCCATTATCGCATCGCCTCCAGGAGCGCGTCGATATCCTCGGTCTCATGCGTACCGAGCTGGCCGCCCTCGACGACCGGGTGTTTGATCCCGTCGTGACCGCCGCGTGGCGGGTGGAGACGGACAACCGGTGCCAGGCCTTCGTCGCGGAGTGTCGTCTCCTCGGCGACGAGAGCCTCGGCAAGCGCGTCGACATCGGCGTAGTCGGTGTTGTCGGCGACCCACGCGTCGTCAACGTCACCGTCGCCCTCGGCGGGCTCGCCGCGGCGACTGAGCAGCGTGGCCACCGTCTCGACGCTCGGTTCGCCGAAGGCAACGTAATCGTTGACCTTCGTGATCATGCCGCGGTAGGTGTCGGTCTCCGGGACAAACGTGACGTGGTTCGTGCTGTGAAGATTCAGCATCTTCAGGGTGTCACGCACGTCCTGAGACATGTTGACCTCGCCGCGGAGCTGAACGATCGCCTGCATTATTCGTTGGCCTCCTGTTGGACGGCTTGCGCGCGCTGTGGTGTCCGCGCCTCGCCGGCGTTCTCCAAGGCGTTGTAGGTTGCCTTGGCGAGATTGAGCGTCGTCCGGGTGTTGCCGTGAGACTGTGTCCAGGCGTCCTGGACGCCGGCCAGCTCAAGGATGTTCCGGACGGTTTCGGCTGCCGCCAGCCCGAGGCCCTGTGGGGCGGGCTTGATCTGGACGGTCACCGAGCCGGCCTTCCCTTCGGCGTTGCGGGTCAGGGAGTTGACGCCACCGGCGGAGTCCTCCCAGGATCCCGAGCCGCGGTCGACCTTGATGATGTTCAGTTTGGCAACGTCGATGGCCTTCTCGATCGCGCCGCCGACCTGCTCGTCGCGGGCCTGGGCGTAGCCGAGATAGCCGTCGCGGTTGCCGATGACACAGACACAGCGGAACTTGACCCGGCGACCCGAGTCGGTCATCCGCTGAACCATGTTGATGTCAAGCACCTCATCTTCCAGCCCCGGGAGGAGCTGGTCGACGAGTTCGGGCTCCTTCAGCGGAAGCCCGGACTCCATGGCCTGATCCATCGTCGTGATATCGCCGTCCTGTACCTTGCGGCCGAGCCGCGTGCGCGGTTCCCAGCCGTCGTTGTTACTTTGGCTCATACGTCCTCCTGCAGTGTCTCAAGCACATCGTCGAAGTGCTCGGGTAGTTCCGTGGCGTCGAACTCCCCGCTGTACAGCGGCTCGTCGAGCTGCTCGGCGTAGTCGGCGATATGCTCGCCGCGATTACGCGACCAGTCGGCCAACACGTCGTCGCTGTGGGGGATTTCGAGACCCGCGTCGATCGCTCCTTCCTGTACCGAAAACACCTTGTTACCCGGCGTCGCCGTTCGCAGCCCGATGTCGAGGACGGCCTCGTCGTGGCCCTCCGCGACAGCGCGGCTACCAAGCAAAAAGCCGGTCAGATACGCGCTGGGAACGTTTCCCGTGGGGGCCTCCCAGCCGTAGTCGTCGAGCTCCTCGCTTGTGGCGGCGACGTGGGTGATATCGCCGTTGGGGCCGGTCGTGATCAGCTGCGCCCTGACGTGGCTGTTGCTCGTCCGGGCGACCAGACGGGGATCACCGGATTTCAACAGGCGCAACCGTTGGTGGTAATCAGTGCGGCCCTCACGGCGGCGGCGCATCGGCACGCTGTATCGTGGTCCAGTTGCCATTATGCGTTCACCTCAATGCCGTAATTCGTTCGCACGTACGCTTCCAGCCGGTCGACACTCTCAAACTCGCCACCGCTGGCTTTGTTGTACAGCTCGCGGTACTGTGTTCGATCGATCGTTCCCTCCTCACGAAGCTCCTTGAGGCGGGCGCGCTGGGCGCGAATCCGTGCAACCCAGTCGTCCTTCCGTGCCTCGCGGGCCCCGGATTTCCCTTTGCGGGAGCCGGCCCCGGTCTGGTGGCCGTAGGAACGCTTTTCGGCGCGTTCGCGGGCTCGGCCACGGGAGTTCGTCTTTGCGTCTTTCGCACGAATGATCCCCTCGTCGACGAGCTCGCGGATGTCGTCGCGGGTGATCGCTTCGGCGATCTCTTCTTGTTCGCCGGGATCGAGCCAGACGCGGTTTTCGCCGACATCGAGGATGTCAGCGGCCAGCCGCTTCTGGGAACCAAGATCAGTCATCGGATTCGACCTCCACTTCGATGTAGGTTGGGTTCAGCACGCGGATCTCCTCGTCTTCACAGATCTCCTCGATCCGTTCGCGCTTTCGCTCGCCGACCTTGCTGGCGATCCGCACCGCTTGGGTGTCGCCATCAACATCGTCGAGGTCGTCGGTGTTGTGGACACGGACTTCCTCGAAGCCGCTGGGGTGGAGCCCGCGGGCGGCTTTCGGCGATCGGAACCCGGGGGCGACCTTCGGCCCGCGGCTCTTCATGCCGCGTCGCTGTTTCGAGAGGGTACCACGCGGGCGACGCCAGGATTCCGGCGTGCGCTTTTTCATGTGGTAGTCCTGTCGCTTGAAGGCGGGTTTGCCCTCGCGTCGTTTTTGCTGTAGGGCCGATTCGGTCTCCTCGTCGAGCTCGGGTGTCTTGTCGGCGTGACCGCGGGCCCGAAGCTCGGTTTCGACATCCTCGTCGGGTTCGGCCTCCTCGGCCTCTTCCTCGGTGTCGTCTTCGACCTCGGCCTCGGTCTCCTCGCTGACCTCAAGGTCGCCGACGCCGGCTTTGATCCGCGCCGCAAGCGCGTTGCCAACGCCGTCGACCTCGCTGAGCTCGCCCTGGCTGGCGGCCTGGATGTCCTCGACGGACTCGTAGCCGGCCGCACGCAGCGCGTCGGCCTTCGAGGGGCCGACACCGCTGATGTCCTCCAGTGTTTCGGGGGTGTCGTCAGCCATCTCAGGCACCTCCTGCCTTCGCCGGCTTCTCGACGATGTAAACCCCGTCCTGGAAGACGCGGTTGTCCTTGTCGGTGACCTTGGTGAGCTGTTCGATATCGGCGGCGGTCTGCCCGACAGCCTCCTTGTCAGAGCCCGTCAGGGTGATCTCCTCGCCGTCGATCTGTACGTCCGTGTCGCCGCGGATCGGCGTCCGTCGGGCTGCCTTCTCCCCGAGGAAGTTCTCGATGACGACTTCGTCGCCTTCGACATCGACCTGCATCGGGAAGTGAGCGTAGTGGACTTCCATCTTGTACTCCCAGCCGTCGGTGACGCCGTGAACCATGTTGCGAACGTGGCTCTCGAAGGTGCCGACCGTCGCGGTGGTCTTGGCGTCCTCGGCGTCGGTCGAGATGACGACTTCGCCGTCATCGACGCTAACGTCGATATCGGGGTACCAGAGGCGGCGTGAGACGCTGCCGTCCGGCCCCTCGACGGTGAGGTCGAGATGATCGACCGTCGCCGAAACCTCGTCCGGAAGTGTGATTGTTGTACTGGTCATTGTTAGTAGACGTATGCGATCACCTGGCCACCGATGCCCTGTTCGCGGGCCTCGTAGTGGCTCATGACGCCGTGGCTCGTTGTGACGATGAGAGAGCCGTAATCGCGGGCCGGGAGGAACCGCTTCTCCCATTTCTCATAGCCGTCTGCCCCAACCGAATACCGGGGCTTGACGATGCCACACTCGTTGATCGCGCCTTTCAGTTCGACCTCGAACTCGCCGGCTTTGCCGTTGTCGACGAACTCGAAGCCGTCGATGTATCCTCGGTCGTAGAAGACCTCAAGGATCGAGCCGATCGTGTTCGAGGCGGGCTGTACGGTGATACCGAGATGGCCGACACTTTCGGCGTTATCGATGCCGGAAAGCGCGCTGGCCAGTGGATCGTTGCCTGCCATAGTTAGCTGTACTTCCTGAATCCCATATCGCGGGCGACCTCACGGAAACACTGCCGACAGAGGTTGATGTCGTACTTCCCGACAAGCCCCTGTTTGCGCTCACACCGCCGGCATTCGAGCTGCTGGCCGGTCTCGGTGTCGGCGACCTCCGTGGTCTCCTCGCTGTCGTCGCTTGTCTGTTCGCTCTGGCTCATTCGTCGACCTCCACGCTGTATTCGGATTCGAGGTACGCCACTGCGTCCTCGGGGGTCATCCGATGGTTGGACGGGATCGACCGCGTCTCCCGATCACGTTTCGAGATCCGGTAGCCCGGCCGGACGAGCGTGACGGTCACGTCAAGCCCGTAGATGCCGATCTGTGGATCGTACTCCTGGCTCGGGAACTCCGTGTGTTCGGCGATCCCGAAGCTGACGTTGCCGGTGTCGTCGAACTGACTTGCGGAGAGATCAGCCAGCGGCAACGCGGTCTCCAGGAAGGCCTCGGCGTCCTCGTCGCGGAGCGTCGTCTTCGCGCCGATCGGATCGCCCTCGCGGATGTCGTAGGCCTGGACGGTCTGTTTGGCGAGCGTGCGAACGCTCTCCTGACCGGTGATCTCTTCGAGGATCTCCTGGGCGTTCTGCAGTTCACGCCCGCCCTCGCCGACGCCCATGTGGACGACGACCTTCTCGATCCGCGGCTGGCGCATCGGGTGGAACTCTGCTGCTGACTCGCTCATTCAGCATCAGCCTCCTCGTCTGCGTCGTCGGCCTCGTCGGCAGCCTCATCGTCGGCTGCGTCGTCAGCATCGTCCGCGCCAGCAGCAGCGTCGCTGCCGGCGGCGAACTCGCTGTCGGCGTCGACGAAGTTCTCGTCGATGACGACGACGTACTCCTCGACCGTCTCGAAGCCGCCGCTCTCGTTGTTCGCGTACACCGTGTTGGAGCCGCTACCCTGCGTGACAACGATCTCGTCGATCTCGCCGATGTCGCCGGCGTGTTGGCCGTCGACAGCGGTGACGAGCGCGCCCTCCTCGTAGGTGAAGTGGGCGACGATCGATTTGTCGTCGTTGTCGATGACAAGCGAATCGTTCGTCGCGTACTCGCCGGCATCCTCGACGCGGATGTTGGTGCCGTCGTGGAGCGTCAGCTGGAAGTCGCCACCGGTGACCTGCTCCTTGCGGTCGATCTTTCCGAGGCGGCTACCGGCTGCGTCGCCGTCGATCGGCGTCAGCGCGAGCCGGCCACCCTCATCGGGGAAGACCCGGTAATACTCCTCGCGTTCGGTGAAGGCGATGATGTCGAACATGCCGATCGGTCGGCGTTCGTCGCTGATCGCATCGCCGTTGACGAGGATCGAATCCTGGTTGAGCGCGTAGCGCGCTTCCTTCTTCGAGTCAACGTAGCCCAGCACGTCCCGCAGCAACACGAGCAGCGGCACCCCGTCTTCGCCGTGGGGGCCAGCCCCTGCTTTGACCGTGTACTTCTCGGTCTTCCGCTCGACCGGCCACGAGTTCGGCACTGAGAGCCGTTTCTGGTGGTTGCTCATTCGCTATCCTCCTCGCCGCGGAGCCGCGCCTCACGGCGTTCGTCCTCAAGATCCAGCGTGGTCACGGTGACGTTGCTGGCATCGAGCGGCCGGGGAACCTCCTCCCCGTCGGCTTTCTCGATGGTCACGTCTTCGACGTGAATGACGGCGTCCTTGAGGTCGACAGTGAGAACTTCACCCTCGGTGCCGGCGAAATCGCCGCGCTGCACCTCGACGGTGTCGCCCGCGTTGACGCGGACGCTGCGGCGCTCGTACTCCTCGCGGAGGTCGCTCGACAACGGGGCCATGACCTGCTTGTGTCGCTCGTGGAGCGACGCGGTCGCGTCGGCCTGTCGCTGTTTGTGTGGTTGTGTCGTCATACGATCATACTCGCCGTGGATGCGATGCTCCCGAAGCGTTCGGCGACTTCGCGTGCGATGGGCCCCTTGATGTCGGTGCCGCGGGGCTCCTCGTTTTCGTCGATGAGGACGGCCGCGTTGTCCTCGAACTTCATGCGAATGCCGTCGGGTCTGCGGATCGGCTTGCGCTGGCGGACGACGACCGCCTCCAGCACCTGCCGCCGCATTTCGGGCGTGCCCTTGGTGACCGAGACAGTCACCTTGTCGGCAAGCCCGGCTTTGGGGTGTCGATTCTTCGTGCCGGAGTAGCCAGCCACGCTGATGACGCGCAGTTCGCGCGCCCCACTGTTGTCGGCACACGTGATCAGCGAGCCCTTTTCGAGGCCTTGGGTCACGTCAGCTTTGAGGGCCTCCATCAGGCATCGCCTCCGGTTGCGACGACAACGTGGGATTTCGTCTTCGACAGCGGGCGGGTCTCCGCGATTGTTACTTCGTCACCAACATCGAGTCCGTCGAGTACGCCGGGTACGTGGGCCGGAATACGGGATCGGCGTTTCATATACCGATCGTATTTGGGCACGAACACGTCGTACTCCTGCTCGACGATGACGGTCTTTGCCATATCCGTCGAGACAACAGTCCCACTGCGGGTCTGGCCTCGAACGGGTAGCTGTCCGTAGAACGGACACGTCTCGTAGTCATACGCCTCCGGGTTTTCGGGTTCCGGGGGCATGGGTACGTCAAGTCCTATCGCCATTTCGAATCTCCTGTGCGTTCAGTCCGCGCTGCAGGTCGCGCACACAAGGTGTGTCCATCCACCGTCACGTAGACTCCGCCCTCGCATCCACCCGCGAAGGGGTTTGCGGAACATCCCGACGGCCAAGACTGACGGGGGCGAACCCCCGCAGTATCCTCGCCGAGTTCGAACGGAGACCCTGCGGTCGGCCGAACACCCGACTGGGTGTCCGGTGTGGCCTCAGCCACGCCGGCCGCAGCGGCTTCATCTGTGTCGCCTGCAGTCTGGTCAGCGGTCGGTACAACTGCCATCTCGAATGTCGTCCCCGCCTTGGGGACGCGTTTCTCACCCGAGTCAGTCGCAACAACGAACGTCTGCATCGTCTCGCTGACAACGCGGCCGCTGAGCCCGACAAGGTCGGGGTTGGGCGCGTCGGCGACCCGGATCGGGACGCCGATGAGTTCGTGTCGCGTGAGTGTCTCGGGTGTGAGTGGCATCGTTAGTTCTCGCTATCTGCGTCGTCCGCGTCGAGATCGCCCTCTTCGCGCTGGATCGTCTTGATCCGCGCGATGGCCCGCCGAAGCTTTTTGAGCTTGGTCGGATCCTCAGGCACGCCACCGGCGGCCTGCAGGGCCTTCGTGTTGAGCAGCTCGGTTTCGAGCTCTTCGAGCTCGACATCGCGCTCGGCGGCCGTCATGTCGCGGAGCTCCTCGGGTCGGATGATCGCCATCAGTTATCTTCCTCCTTGTCGTCTGCGTCGTCACCGTCTTCCATCTCCTCGACGAGATCGGCGGCCTCCTCGGCCACGTCCTCGTCGAGATCCTCGTCGGCAACGGAGTCGCCGTCAGCGTCGCCATCGTCGGCGTCAGCTGATTCGTCGGCGTCGTCGGCGTCGTCAGCAGCCGACTCGTCGTCGGCGTCGTCGCCATCCGCGTCGTCGCCGGTCTCCTCCTCGATGACTTCCTCGACAATCTCCTCGTCGATCGCCTCGGCGGGATCCTCGTCGGGAACCTCTACCTCCTCGTCGTCGCCGGGGGCGGCCTCCTCTGGCTCGCCGGCAAGCAGCTCCTCGACGCTCTCGTCATCGTCGGCGTCGACGACCGCCTGCTCGACAGGCTCGAACTCGACATCCTCGTGGATGGCGAAGTCGTCGGGCAGCGTTGCTCCCGGCGGGATGATCTTCACCGTCACGCCGATGGTGCCGAGCTTCATCACGGCGACACCCTGGCCTTCGTCGACCACGTCTTGGGCGGGTTCGCCGTTGTGTTTGATGTAGCCACGGTTGAACTTCTCCACGCGTGAGCGTGCGCCCGTGACCTTGCCGCTGAGGACGATCTCCGCGCCGAGCGCGCCGGCTTCCATGATCCGGTCGATCGTGGTGTGACCGGCTTTCCGGAAGTACCAGCCGCGTTCGAGCGCGTTGGCGAGGCGGTCGGCGACGATCCGGGCGTTGAGATCCGGCTCGTCGACTTCCTGCACGTCGACCTGTGGATCGTCCATCCCGAACTCCTCGGTGAGGGTGGTGGTGATTTTCCGAATATTCTTCCCACCCTTGCCGATGACCATCCCTGGTTTCTCGGCTTTGAGGACGATCTGGGTGCCCATCGGCGTTTTGGCGATATCCATCCCGCCGTAGCCCGCCCGGTCGAGCTCTTCGGTGAAGAACTCGTCAATCTGGGCGCGCTGGAGGCCGTTTTCGATGAACTGCTGTTCGTCGGCCATCAGTTCTCCTCCTCCGGTGCTTCAAGCACCAGCTCAACATCACAGAGCGTGGTGTTCGAAGGGCTGGCACGGCCAAAGGCCCGGGAGGTGCGGCCCTGCTGTTCGCCCACCTTGTGGGGGGCGACGTGGGCGATCTCCATGGCTGGGCCATCGAAGCCCTGTTCGGTGCCGTTGTTGCGGGCGTTGATCAGGAGCTTCTTGAAGTCCTTGGCGGCCTTCTCGGGGTAGCGACCGGCATCCCAGCCGTCGATATCCGAGCGATGACCGACACCGGTGTTGTGTTGTTTGAACGGCACCGACCGCTCCTCGGCGATGACCGCATCGAGGTACTCCAGGGCCTCGCTGACGGGCATCCCCTTGATCGCGCGGGCGATGGCCTTGCTGTGCTTCAGGCTGATGGGCCGCTCCCGAAGCATCGCTTTCGCGGTGGTGTCGGGGTCGGCCTCGACGCTGTAGTTGATTCCCATAGTTATTTGAGCGGCACGAACTTTGAGGAGCGGGTCGCGCCAATCCCGGCCTGTCCGTGCTCGACCGAGCTCCGGGTGAGCTGGAACTCGCCGAGGTAGTGCCCGATCATCTCGGGTTTGACCTCGACGCGCTCGAAGCTCTGTCCGGTGTAGACAGCGAACGTCAGCCCAACGAACTCCGGCAGGACGGGCATGTCCCGCAGGTGGGTTCGGAGGGGGTTGTCCGCCGTCTCCTCCTCGGTGCTGTCTCTGGCTTTTGCCAGCAGCTTCTGGTGTTCCGCGGACAGTCCACGGGTAATAGTGCGCCGCTGTCGAGCGGGAAGCAGTTCCGCAACCTCATCAAGCTCCATCGCTTGGAGCTCGTCGAGTGTGTGACCGCGGTAGGTGAACTCACCTTCACGGCCGGTTCGGTATTCAGTACTCATTAGTTACCACCCGTGCTGCCACGTCCGGTGCGTTTCGAGGCGATATCGCCGACCTTTCGTCCCGGCGGGGCGTCCCGCGAGACCGATTTCGGCTTGCCGGGGTGTTGGCGGCCACCGCCACCGAAGGGGTGGTCGATGGCGTTCATCGCAACACCACGGACTCGCGGGTACTTCGTCCCGCGAGACTTCATCTTGTGATATTTGTTGCCGGCTTTGACAAACGGCTTTTCGGTGCGGCCACCGCCGGCAACGACGCCGATGGTAGCGCGGCAGTCGGGGTTGAGCCGTTTGACCTCGCCGCTCGGCAGTTGGATGACCGCAACGTTGCGGTCGTGGGTCATCAGCTGGGCGGAGACGCCCGTCGCGCGGGCGAACTTCCCGCCGTCACCGGGGGAGCTCTCGACGTTGCAGACGAGGACACCCTCGGGGATCTCGCCCAGCGGCAGCGTGTTGCCGGGTTTGATCTCCGCGCTGACGCCGACCTGGATCGTCTCGCCGACGGTGACACCCTCGGGGGCGAGGATGAGCCGTCGGTCGCCATCCTCGAACTCCACGTCTGCGAGGGGGGCACTCCGGGCGGGATCGTGCTCGATGTCGACGATCTCGCCGGAGATCGTGTCGGTCTCTTCGGATTTCTTGTGCGACAGTTCGGCTTTGTAGCGGTGTGATGGCGCGCGGAAGGTTGGGCCACCACGGCCGCGTCGTTGTCCCTGAATTCGTCGTCCCATCTTAGAACACCCCGATTCTGGAGGCGATCTCGGTTGCGTCGTCGTCCTCGCTCAGCGTGATCGTCGCCTTCTTTTCGGCATCCGGCGTGATCTGCGTGTTGATGTCGACGACGGTCACGTCGTAGCGTTCTTCGATCTCATCGCTGATCGCCGGCTTGTCGGCGTCGATGTGGGTGATGAACTGGAGCTTGTTGTCGAAGTCCATCTCGTCCATCGCCTTCTCGGTGACCAGCGGATGTTCGAGAATCGAGTTCATCGGTCGGCCACCTCCGCGATCGCGCTTTCGGTGTAGATCGTGAGTCGGCCGGCGTGGGTACCGGGCGCCAGATCCTCGACGTTGACATCGTGGGCGGTCGCCACGTCAGCCCCCGCAAGGTTGCGGGCGGCCTTCGATGGCTCCTCGCTGGTCACGAAGAGGATCGATTTTGGCTCCTGGTACTTGCGGCCACGGGTCGTTCCCTGGCCGGCACGGATCGTCTTCCCCTCGTCGGCGCGCTCGATGTCGTCGGCGACACCGAGGGCTTCGAGCAGGGAGACGACCTCCTGGGTTTTGACAAGATCCTCGAACTCGTCGTCGACAACGAGCGGGAGGTCGATATCGTCGTCGAACTCGTGGCCGCGGTCGGCGACGCGGTCGGCGTCAGCCGTGGCGGCAAGCGCGGAGCGCGTCGCCAGCTGTCGTGTCTGTTTGTTGATCGATTTGCCCTGTTCCTTCTCGGCCTTCGGTGGGTGTGCACGGCGGCCCCCAACGGCGTGGGGGACGCGTTTCACGACGCCGTCCTGTCGGGGATCGTGAGACATACCGCGGCCGCTGCCCATCGATTCGGCGGGCGTTCGCAGCCCGGCGAACTCGTCGGCACCGTAGGCCTGTTTCCGGTTTGCCTGTGCGGCGACGACGGCCTGCTGGATGAGATCCGGACGGAAGTGTGTCTCAAAGATCTCCGGAAGCTCGACCGAGCCGGCGTCGTCACCGTTCAGGTCGCGTACTGTTGCCTGCATAGTTAGCCCTGATTGGATGCGGTTGAGACGTACCGAACCTCGGGATCGAGGCGCGGCTGGTCGTTCGGCCGGATGGCCGGGCGGAACCGCAGCAGCCGTTGGTTCGGCCCCGGCAGCGAACCTTTGATGAGCACGTAGTTGCCATCGACCTCGCCGTGGTTGACGAAGCCGCCGTCAACGCTGGCCTCGTCGCCGTCGCCGATGTCGATCAGGCGTTTGTTGAGCTCGGTTCGCTGCTGGTAGCCGGTCTGTCCTTGCTGTGGCACCGTCGAACGGACCCGGGAGGGGTTCCACGGACCGAGGTTGCCGATCCGGCGTCGCCATCCCTGGCGGGCGTGTTTGCCCTTCCGTTTCTGGACGCCCCATCGCTTGACGGGGCCTTGGGTGCCTTTTCCTTTCGTAATCCCGGAGACATCGAGATACTCGCCGGCGCGGAACACGTCGTCAACGCTGTGTTCGCCGCCGTCTTCGAGCAGTTCGAGCGCGAAGTCGGCGCGGTCGCTGAGGGAGCCGCCGCCGACGCGTGTCTCCATGATATCGGGTTTCTTTTTCGGAACGTTGGGGCTCTCGTCGGGGACGGTGTGGGTGATCAATCGCAGATCGTCCACGTTCCCGGCGTCGAGTTCGTTCCGAAGGGCCTCCGAGTCGCTCTCGAAGGTATCTTCGGCCGGCAGGTCAAGGGCGCGATCGAGTTCGTCGTGGAACTCGGTGGCCCAGACCTCGCTGACCGGCTTCTGTCCGTACGGCGTGTCTTCGTAGGCTCGGAGCGCGACCGCCCGCATCGGCGGCACCTCGACGACCGTGACGGGAACGGATTCCTCCATCCCTTCACGCGAGGAGTCCGCCTCGTCGTTGACCATGACAACGTGGGTCATTCCGGCCTTGTAGCCGGCGAAGCCCTGCGGTGCAGGTGCACCGTCGTCGTCAGGCCACGAGCGGATGCGTGGGACTTCCGAGTCCGCACGCGTGCGGGGGCTAAAGCCCAGCGAGCCTTTGCGTGGTCTGCTTGGTTGTGGCATGTGGTTTACTCCGTGAGTGTGAGACAGGCGAGCGACGCGAACATCGCTTCCTCGGTTCGCACCGTCTCGCTGCCCTGTCGCGGAATCGTATTGAGCCAGCGGTCGAACCCCGGATCGGAGTCGACGTGGTCGTCGTCCAAACCGTGTGGCTTGGACGCCCCGGCTGCGTCAGCAGCCGAGATTGCCTCGGGTGGGATCCCGAGTATCTCCGGCAGCCCTCTGCCAGGCGACCCGAAAGCGACGGTCAGCCCGTCCCGGTAGTCGGGACGGAACTCGGCCAGTCGCGCGATGGACAACCGCTGTCCATGACGGGAGGTGGCGATCCGTCGTCCGGCGGCGTCGGCAAGGGCGGCCGACAGGTTCACAGTCGCCACGTCGAAGCCCGGTGTGGGCTCATCGACGAGGCGCGCGCGAACCGGTTCTCTCGAAGAGATCCTGACGGTGACGCGCTCCCCCTCAGCCGGTGTCGCCATCGACGGCGGCACCGTGAGAGAGATCGGGTGTTGCAGTCCGCAAGTGACCCGGACGCGGCCTTCAGGTCCGACCTCGGTCACGATTCCCTGGTTGACAGCCGACTCGGACGAATCGGCTGTGGTCTGCGACGAGAGCCGCAAGGGCGGAAGTACGCCCGCAAACTGCAGTTCGTCGCGTTTCCCCCACACCTCATCTTTGAGGTGCGGCGGCGTCGCGGCGTACTGCAGGACGATGCGGACGAAGTCTTCGCCCCACCGACGTTCGCCGTCCCGATCGGGGAAGACACAGAGTCGGTCGGCCCGGAAGACCGCTGCCGCACGGGCAACGTAGCCGAGCTTGCGAGTTGCCTCGCGTTTGTCCTCGGCTTCCCGGACGACCGACGACGGAATCAGTAGTGTGAGTCCGTCCATCGGTCTGTCTCGTCGCTAGACTGTAGCCTGGCTTTCCGACGAGAGCCTAAAAGGATAGCGGAACAGCCCGCCCCTTGTGGGCCGTTCACACGCTCTTCAGGCCGTAACACGCCGGAATTTGGTTTGTGAGTGGCTCCCACTCCGACGCGTCATGTCGCGCTGGTCGAACGCGATGCGGTCGATCTGCACACGACCCGGGACGATCTCGACGCCGTCAACGAGGTCGCCGAAAACTGGAGCACGGTGAGATCGACGGCCGGGCCGTGATGACGCCGTAGAATTTGGCAGGTCGCTCTTTTTCTTGTTTTGTGTGCGAGCGCGCACACGAGTGTAAGCAATTGACACCCAACAATGACAACGGCCCAGATTCGGCGATGGGATTTACCTGTCGGCTGCCGGTATCTAATGGCATGGCAGAGCCATCCGAGGAGTTCGATCCGGAGTCACCCGAGGAGCGGGAGGTTGCCGGTGAGGCAGCCGGTGATCGCACCGATTTTTTATCGCTCATGGGCCACGCCTACCGTGGTGAGCTCGGGCGGGCGACGGCGTGGCGCACCCGGATCGACAGAACGACCAACTGGGCGGTCGTCCTCACAGCAAGCCTGCTCACATGGGCGTTTTCCGGGTCGTCTCGGCCACACTACATCCTGCTGCTTGGGGTGGTGATGGTGACGGTCTTTCTGGGGATCGAAACTCGTCGCTACCGCGTTTACGACATCTGGCGATCGCGGGTGCGGATCCTCGAAGAGAACGTCTTCGCCAACGCGCTCGACTCCGAAGGCGTCGAACAGACCAACTGGCGGGAGCTACTGAGCGAGGATCTGCGGAAGCCAGCGGTGAAAACACCGATCGTTGAGGCGGTCTCACGCCGGCTGCAACGCGTCTACTTTGCCCTGTTTTCGGTGTTGTTCGGCGCGTGGCTCGTCCGGCTGACCGTCTTTGCGGAGACGCCGGCCGGGCTCATCGAAACGGCGGCGATCGGCCAACTGCCGGGAATCGTGGTGAGCGTCGGGGTCGGGTGCTACTACGCGATCGTCCTGGTGCTCACAGTCTGGCCAAAGAGCCGACAGGCGAAGGGTGAGCTCCGCTCGCGGCCCGACACCGAGGAGTGGCGATAACGACCGGGCACAGGCCGTCAGCGGAGTCCAGCAGGTCGACGACGGGAGGGCCGTACAGCGAACTGATCGCGGTCGCTGTGCCAGATCGCGGGCCTTCGGTGGGGTGGTTTCGCAACCCTTATAGGGTCATCGGCGGTTACATTGAGTTGCACAAGGCGTCGGTAGTGTAGTGGTATCACGTAACCTTGCCATGGTTACAACCCGAGTTCAAATCTCGGCCGACGCATTTCTGCCGAACACAATATCTGCGAGCGACGACTGTCGCTCGCGCTTCGTGTGAGGCTGTCATCGCCCACGAGATTTGAATCAGAGAGCGAACGGAGTGAGCGACCGTGGTTCAAATCTCGGCCGACGCATGATTTCTTCGGCGACCAATCCCCAAGCGGCGCGTCTTGTCGCGCCGCGACCACGGTCGCCGGCTGTCTGCGTTCACGAGATTTGAGCAGACGAGACGCGCGCAACGCAGTGAGCGTGGTGATCCACACCACGGGTGCGAACGGCGAAGCCGTGAGCACGTCTCGGCGAGTTCAAATCTCGGCCGACGCATTTCTGTCGAACACAATATCTGCGAGCGACGACTGTCGCTCGCGCTTCGTGTGAGGCTGTCATCGCCCACGAGCGATACGGCTCGATTACAGTGAGTCAGTCGTAGAGAACGTCGTCGACATCGGACTCGGTCGTTTCGTTGCCGGAGCTGAACCGGCCGCGCTGCATCGCGGCTTTCTCATCCTCGGAGAGCGGCACTGCCGATTCGTTGAACGAGTCGATGATCTCTCCGCGGGACTCATAACCCCTGTCAACGATCTGTCTGAGGAGTTCCGTCTGTGTGACTTCCCGTCCCGTTCGCAGCCTGATCTCTGCCTGTAGCTCTTCGAGGCGATCTTTCGTCTCCTCATCAACATTGAGAGACGGTGTCATGCAAAGCGGTCGTATACACCATTAGTCA
Source organism: Halonotius roseus (assembly GCF_006861655.1). Taxonomy (GTDB): domain Archaea; phylum Halobacteriota; class Halobacteria; order Halobacteriales; family Haloferacaceae; genus Halonotius; species Halonotius roseus. The sequence goes on from NZ_SESI01000002.1 coordinate 371,291, forward strand.
TGAACGCGCCTCAACGTGTCGATCACTGATCGGTTTCCATCAGGACAGTTAGAAGCATCCGGTTCGAAATAGCAGCCATGACCGTCATCGCACTCCTCAGCGTCGCCCCGGTGATCGAAGACAGCATGGCCGGCGAGGTCGCCAAGGCCGTCGACGCCCTCGACGACCACGACGTGAGCTACGAGACGAACCCGATGGGCACCGTCATCGAGGCAGCCGATATCGACACCCTGCTTGCGGCCGTCGGCGACGCTCACAAGGCCGTCGACGGCGACCGCGTCAGTACGGTGCTCAAGATCGATCACAAACGCGACACCGACCAGGCGGCCGCCGAGAAGGTCGAGGCGGTTGAAGCCGAGTTGGGTCGGCCAGCCCGAACCGATCATACGCCAGGAGCAATCTCTGACGACGACGAATCTCTTTAGGAGATGACGAGTAACCCACCCGTATGGAGAGCATCAACCGCTCGGCGATCGAACTCCTCGATGAGGCGTTGGACTTCGCGGACGAACTCGGACTCAACGTGACAGAGCTCGGCTGTGGGTCGACCATCCTCGATTTCGGCGTCGACGTCGACGGCGGGATCGAGGCCGGACTCATGCTGGCGGATATCCAAACCGCCGGGATGGCGACGGTGTACACCCAGATGGATCGGGTCGCCGACGCGCCGATCCCCTACGTCGAGTTGACGACCGACCACCCCGGGATCGCGCTGTTGTGTTCCCAGAAGGCCGGCTGGGAGCTCGATCTCGGCGATTTCGACGGGCTCGGATCGGGGCCGGCCCGCGCACTGGTCGGCGACGAGGCTGAGTTCGGCCGTGTCGGCTACTACGACGAGTTCGATTTCGCGGTGTTGACCGTCGAAAGCGACGAACTGCCCGGCAATGAGATCGCCGAATACATCGCCAAAACCGCGGGCGTCGACCCGCCCAGCCTCTTTCTGCCGACCTACGCCGCCGGCTCGACGGCCGGCAGCGTCTCGATGGCCGCCCGCGCCGCCGAGCTGGCGGCGTTCCGGCTCTCGGAGCTGGGGTATCCACCAACCGAGATCCGGACAGCAACCGGCCGCGCGCCGGTCGCACCGGTTAGCCACAACGAGTCGCTGGCGATGGCGCGAACGAACGACGCCCTCGCCTACGGTGGCGAGGTGTATCTCCAGGTCGGCGAGGAGTCGACGGTCTTCGATGAGGTGCCGTCAACCGCCCGCGAGGAGTACGGCACCCCCTTCGAGGAGATCTTCGAAGAGGCCGACTGGGATTTCTACGAGGTGCCGGAGTCAGTCTTCGCGCCCGCGAAGGTCACCATCGATGTCGTCGACGGCGACACCTACGTCGTCGGCGAGACCGACGAGGAGCTCCTCGCGGAGTCATTCGGGCTGCGGTAGCGACCCGATCCGAAGCGACGAGCGGTGCGAGACGACCCCTGTGGAACGATAGCTGTGGTCGTGAGAACACTTAACCCGATGCCACGGGAGGGGTAGCGCATGGAACCACTCGAAGCCGAGGGGCTCCAGGAGTCGGTCTCCTACGAGCCGGTCAGCGTCAAGGAGCTGCTCGTGGAGATGAAGGATACCTCCGAACTCCTCATCGATCTGGCCTACTCGGCGGTGCTCCATCAGAGCGACCAGATCGCCCACGAGGTGCTGGAGCTCGAAGCGAAGATGCAGGTGTTGCAGGTGCGCGCCCGGATGAGCCTCATGCTGGCGGCCCGCAGCCCCGATGAGGCCGAGGCGCTTGCGCCCGTGTTGGGCGTCGTTGAGGCCGCCGACACGATCGCCGACGCCGCCGGCGATATCGCCAAGATCGTCATCGAGGAGATCGGCCTCCCGCCGTCGATGCGGGGCGCGCTCTCGACGGCCGTCGAACAGCTGGTTCGGGGGACAGTCGCCGACGACTCGCCGTATGTCGGCCAGACCCTCCAGGAAATCGATCTCGAATCCAAAACCGGCATCCGCGCTATCGCCGTCCGGCGCGGCGACGAGTGGATCCGCAACCCCGGCCCGGAGACAACGATCGAGGCCGGCGACGTGACGCTGCTCCGGGGCCCCGAGGCGGCGATCGGGGAGGTCTACGAGCGGTTGACCGGCGAGGGCTACGACCCCGAGCCGGCACCCGAGCCGGCGATGGCGGATCTCGAACGCGCCGTCGACTCCATCGTGTTGATGAAGAACCTCTCGGAGCTGGCGGTCGATATCGCCTACGGCGCGATCCTCTTCGACAACAAGACGTTGGCCAGAGAGGTTGCCAACCTCGAAGTCGAGGTCGACGCCCTGCAGTCGCGGTTTGAGGCGTGGGTGTTGCAGGCCGCCGCCGAGGCCGACGACCCGGTCGCGCTGCGCGGGCTGATCCATCTCGGCATCAGCACCGAGGTCATCAGCGACGCCGCCGTCTCGATCAGCGAGGGCGTGTTGCGCAACATTGGCGTCCACCCGGTCGTCGAACTCGCGGTTCAGGAAAGCGATGAGCTCATCGCCCGCGTCGAGATCGACGCCGACAGCGAGCTTGCGGGCACCGAGATCGTCGGCGGCGTGCCGGCTGTCGACGTCTCGACGAGCGTGATTGCGATCCGCCGCCCGGAGGACGGGTGGCTCGTCGGGCCGGATATGGACACAACACTGCGGGCCGGCGATGTGTTGATCACGAAAGGCACCCGCACCTCGGCGGCAGAGTTCGAATCGTTGGCGACGGCGTCTTCGCCCGATTAGTCGTCAGCCGGCGTCGATTGGTCGCCGGTGTCAGTCGACACCACCGTTCCGACCCCCTTGCTCGCGCCTTCCCGGAAGACGAACCGCTGGCCTTCCTCGATGAAATACGGGCGAAACTTGAACTCGATCTCCGTCGTACCGGTGTCGCCGGGCAGGAGTTTGCCGCCCTCGGGCGCGAAGATCGCCGTCTCGCTGAGTGTTTCGAGATGGACAACGGGCTCGTAGCCCTCCCGGATCCGAGTGGGGTGGTTGAGCACCATCACCTCGGCCTCGAAGGATCGCGTCGCTGTCGGCTCGGCGTGTCGCGGTAGCAGCACCATGCCGCGTTCGATCTCGGCTTCGTCAACACCCTTGAGCGCGATCCCGACGATCCGGCCGGCTTTGGCGGCGTCGACGCGGTGGTAATGCATCTCGATCGAACGGACTTCGACCTCGCGGAACGCCCCGTCGGCCATCGGTCCCAAGAGGAGCTCGTCGCCGGCTTCGACATGGCCGGAGTTGATCGTCCCCGAGGCGACCGCGCCGACGCCGGTGACGCTGTAGGTGCGGTCGATATACATCCGGAACTCGCCGTGGTCGTCGCTGGCCCGTTTCGGCAGTTGGCCGAAGAGGCGATCGAGGTCGTCCATCCCGTCGCCGCGAACCGCGCTCGTCCGGATGATCGGGACGACCGTCTCGCTCAACTCCTCGGCGGCGGTCTCGATGCTGTAGCGATCGGTTCGAAGCGGGCTCCGCTGGACATCCCGGAGCATCGATTCGACCTCCTTTTCGACCTCGGCGACGCGCTCCTCGCTGACGGCGTCAACCTTCGTGATCGTCACAATCGTCGGGAGATCGGTCGCCAGCAGGATGCCGAGATGTTCGCGGGTCGTTTTTGTCGGCCCGTCATCGGCGGCAACCGCGAGCAGGCCGTAATCGAGCTTCTGGCCGACCAGCCCGCGGATCGTGGTTCGGAGCCACGGCTCGTGGCCGACGGTGTCGACGAAGGATACGAGCCGATTGGACTCCTCGACCACGCGTGCGCGATCACTTTTCCGGTGCGGGTTGTCCATGTGAATCGGCTCGCCGGCCTCATCGAAGCCATACACCGCATACGAGAGATCCGCCGAGAGGCCGCGTTCGACCTCGTGGGGCTGCACGTCGAGGAAGCCCCGCGTCGCGCCGTCGCCGTCGTCGGCCTCGCCGGTCACCAGCGAGCCGACGAGCGTGGATTTCCCGTGATCGACGTGGCCGGCGGTGCCGATGACGATATGGCCGTCGTCGGCCTCCAGCATCGCGCCCTCGCGGATCGTCGCCATGCCGACGAGGCCGCCATCGCCGGCCGACCACGTCTCCACGTCGTCGATGTGGGCATCGGCCTCCTCGGCGAGCAATGAGAGTACGTCCATCGTTTCCGAAAAGGCGTCCTGTGAGATTCCGGCGATCCCGCCGTCGTCGGTGACGCCGACAACGTAGGTGGCCTCGCCGTCGCCGGAAAGTACCCGGTGGCGGAGTTGGGCGACGAGGCTTTCCTTCCGGCCGTCTTCAAGATGGAGGCTGCGAGTAAGGCGTTCCTTGAACTCGATGTGACCGCCTTCCTCTTCGCCGTGCGCTAGGGCCTGCTCTAAGGCGGCCCGATCCGCGCTCATAGGGAGCCGTTAGCAAGGGGTGGTAAAAACGCTTTCCGTGCCGTGTCAATACATGCCAATAGAGTACGCTATACCGATCGATACCATACTGAGTGTGGTCGTGGGCTACTCTCCAAGCGTCTCGTAGGCCCGTTTGACCGATTTGAACTCGTCTTCGTCACCCTCGGGAGCATCAGGGTGGACGGTTTTGACTTTCTCGCGGTAGGCCGATTTCACCGTCTCGGCGTCGGCTCCGGTGTCGACATCGAGGATGTCAGCGGCCGCCGATTTCGAGAGACCGGTCTGCTGGCCGACGCTTCCACCACCGCGAGCGCGCTGTCGACGGCGGCGATCTTGCCCGCGTGCTCGCTGACGGTTCGCACGCTCGCGGGTGAAGCGGCCCTCAAACGGCCCGGCATCGAAGCCACCCGGGCCGCCACCGCCGCGGGTCGATCGGGCGTAGCCGGCCGGGTCGGCACGGATGCGCTCGGCGAGTTTGCCGCTGGCCTGATACCACATGAGATAGGCCGCGCCGCCGAAGGGGACGGCGACAAGCAGGAAAAACGGGGAGACGACGATCCCGGCGATCAGCATGAGCGCGGTGATCCCGATAAACACCGCCGCGATCCCCATGAGCAGGCCGTCTCGGTTCACACCCGCTGTAGGGGTTCCACCGGTGAAAATCTCTCGGCTATACGATTAAGTGGTATTTGGACAACCAATCGAATACGGTAACTGGATGTAGAAAGCCCTCGGCTCTCTCGACTCCCGCGACTCGCTGCGCTCCTCACTCGCTCCGCTCGTTGCGGTGCTTGCGTCGTCGGGGTTCTCCGAGAGAGCCTCGCCCTTTCAGTCTACCAGAAGACTCCGTCTTCTGGTCGCCCGAAAATCTTCGATTTTCGCAGGCCGCCAGGGGGCGGCAGATGAACAGTTTCCGAATCGTCCGGTGGTTGGGCTCCCTATTCGTCGTCGCCGCGGTACTGATTGAGTCGCTGCTTGAGCTGTTTGGCTGACTGCCCCGCAGCGGCGGCGAAGTCTTCGCCCTTGTCTTCGCCAGCGAAAATGATCCCCCGCGAGGAGTTGACGAGACCGACGCCGTCGTCGCGGAGACCGTGCTCGACGGCGGCCTTTGCGTCGCCGCCCTGCGCGCCGACGCCGGGGACGAGGAAGGGCAGGGAGGGCACCTGCTCGCGGATCGCTTCGAGCTCGTCAGGCCCGGTCGCGCCGACGACGAGGCCGACGTTGTTGTGCTCATTCCACGCGACGGCGCGGTCGGCCACGCGCTCATAGAGCGTCCCACCCGAGTCGAGTTCGAGATCCTGGAAGTCGGTTCGGCCGGGATTCGAGGTGCGACAGAGGACGAAGACGCCCTTGTCGGCGCGATCTAAGAACGGCTGGAGGGAGTCGTGGCCCATGTATGGGTTGACGGTGATCGCGTCCACGTCGTCGAGAATGTCGGCGTACTGGCGGGTCGTGTTGCCGATGTCGGCGCGTTTGGCATCGAGCAGGACGGGCACGTCCTTCCCGTGGGCGTAGGCGATCGTCTCCCGGAGCGCGCGCCAGCCGTCGGCCGACTCGTAGAAGGCGGCGTTCGGTTTGTAGCAGGCCGCATGCTCGTGGGTGGCGTCGATGATCCGGCGGTTGAACGCCCACTGCGGGAGGTCGTGATCTTGGAGGTGCTCGGGCAGTCGATCCAGCTGGGAGTCGAGGCCGACCGAGACGACGCTGTCGATGGTGGCGATCCGGTCGGCGAGGCGATCGAAGAAGGCGGTAGCCATTTGCCGAAGGGTCGCAGGCGACCCTCAAGCGTCTTTCGTGTCGTCCGACACTCGCAGGCGTTTAGCGATGGGTCTCGCGGGGGACGACGGCCATCGGGCGATCAGAGTGGAGTAAGACCTGTTCGCTGACGCCCCCGATAGCAGCCTTGTTTGTGGGGCTTGGCTTCCGGACGCCGAGGACAATCTCGTCAGCATCGACTTCCTCGGAAAACGAGAGGATGTCCTCGGCGGGGACGTTGCCGCGGCTGAACTGCTCGGTTTCGACGGTCGTGGCCGCCGCCAGCCGCGAGGCGACGGCGTTGAGCGCGTCCTTCCCGTCGCGGATCGCCTCGGCGTCGGCGTCTTCGTCGTGAAGAGAGTTGATCGCATAGACGGTGTCGTCCTCATCGACACGGTCGAAGAGATAGTCACAGAGGGCCGCGCTGGTATGTACCGAATCGGTCGCAACGACGAACGTTGTCATGGCTGTCCGGATGTCGTTGGGGCGGTAAACGCTTACTGACGAGACACGCCGCCGAACACCGGATACCGGTGCCGTTTAGCAGCCACCGAGCGAGAGTCCGGTATGACCGACGACCCCCTCCGCTGGGAGACGCTCGATACCGACATCGATTACGCGTGCCCGGGTTTCGACGTACGGCGCGACGACGTTCGGCTGCCAGATGGCACCGAAACCGACTACCACTACGTTGACGAGTCGCCCGCGGTCGTGGTTCTGCCGCTGACACCCGACGGCGATATCGTCGTCATCGAGGAGTGGCGGCAGGCTGTCGACCGTGTCAACCGCGGACTGCCTGCTGGCTCGATGGAAGGCGACGAGGAACCAGCCGACGCAGCCCACCGCGAACTCCGTGAGGAGACCGGTTACAAGGCCGACCGCATCGAACCGCTGTTGACGACCGAGCCATCAAATGGGATCGCCAACTCGGTGCATCATCATTTCGTTGCCTACGACTGCGAGCCGACGGCCGAACAGCAACTCGACGCCAACGAGTCAATCCGCGTCGACACGGTCGACTACGACGACTATCTCGATAGTGTTGTCAACGACGACCTGAACGATGGGCGGTCGGCACTGACGCTGTTGCAGTACGAGCTGACGCACTGACTGTTTGCGGTTATCGACCGAAAGAGCGAACGCAATCCTTACCGCCCAGCCCCCGGTAGCCGCGGGCAATGCGCGATCACTTCGAGATCCGGGACGCCGACGCCGCCGGGCGGATCGGCCGACTGGAGGTTCCACGGGCCGACCGAACGATCGAGACACCCGCGCTCATGCCGGTGATCAACCCCAACCGGCTCACGATCGAGCCCGCCCGCCTCGAAGCCGAGTTCGGCGTCGAGATCCTGATCACGAACTCCTATATCATCCGCGAGACCGAGTCGCTCCGCGAGCAGGCACTCGACGAAGGCCTCCACAAGATGCTCGGTTTCGACGGCGCGATCATGACCGACTCGGGTTCCTTCCAGCTCTCCGAATACAGCGATGTTGAGGTGACAACCAAGGAGATCATCGAGTTCCAACACGCCATCGGATCCGATATCGGGACGCCGGTCGATATCCCGACACCGCCGGATGTGAGCCGCGAGCAAGCCGAATCAGAGTTGGCGACGACCCAGCAGGCTCTCGCCGACGCCGAAGCCATCGACGTTGGCGAGATGCTGCTGAATGCACCGGTACAGGGGTCGACGTATCCCGATCTCCGTGAGGACGCCGCCGCCCACGCGGCCGCAACCGACCTCGACGTGTTCCCGGTCGGCGCGGTCGTCCCACTGATGAACAGCTACCGCTACGACGATATGGTGACCGCCGTCGCCGCCGCGAAACGCGGCCTTGGCGCGGACTGTCCCGTCCATCTCTTCGGCGCGGGCCACCCGATGATGCTCGCACTCGCTGTCGCCATGGGCTGTGATCTCTTCGATTCCGCGGCCTACGCACTGTACGCCCGCGCCGGCCGGTATCTGACGGTCTCAGGCACCCAACAGCTCGACGACCTCGACTACTTCCCCTGCTCGTGTCCGATCTGCAGTGAGCGAACGCCCGCCGACCTCAGAAACGAGGACGACGACACCCGAACCCGACTGCTCGCCGAGCACAATCTCCATGTGACCTTCGAGGAGCTCCGGCGGATCAAGCAGGCGATCCGGAGCGGCAACCTACTGGAACTCGTTGACCGCCGCGCCCGCGGCCATCCGGCGATGTACGACGGCTACCGCGCGCTGTTGGATCACGCTGACCAACTCGAAGCTGAGGATCCGGTCTCGAAGGGGACGTTCTTCCATACCTCCGCCGAGAGCGCGCGGCGACCCGAGGTGCTGCGCCACCACGAGCGACTCGACCGGCTTGCGGTTCCCGACCGCCTGCTGCTGACTGAAGGTGGCGCGCCCGATGGCGACACCTATGATGCAGCGTGGCGCGTTGTCCCGCCGTTCGGCCCCTTCCCGCGGGAACTCTCCGATAGCTATCCATTCACCGCGGCCGTTCCTGACCGATCCGACCGCGCGGGCCAGGTGGCCGCGGCCGACGGCGTTCGGGCACTCGTCGAGGCCAACCCCGACACCGAGTTTACGCTCGCCATCAACCACTGGCACCACGATGCGATCGACCGGGTGCCGGAACGGGTGAGCGTCGAGTCGCTTTCGACCATCCACGACGACGAGGATTAGTCGGCTGTCGCCGGGTTCTCGTCGACCTGTACCCGCCACAGATCGGCATAGGCACCGTTTGTCGCCAGCAGATCGTCGTGGCTCCCCTGTTCGATGATCTCGCCGTCGTCCATGACCACGATCCGGTCAGCATCCTGGATCGTCGACAACCGATGGGCGATCACGAGCGCGGTGCGGTCGGCGATCAGCCGCGAGAGACTGGCTTGGATGTGCTGTTCGGTTTCGGTGTCGACATCGCTGGTCGCCTCATCGAGGATGATGATCGCGGGATCGTTGAGGATCGCCCGCGCGATAGCAAGCCGCTGTCGCTGCCCACCGGAAAGCTTCACGCCGCGTTCGCCGATCTCGGTTCGGTAGCCGTCCGGGAGATCCTGGATAAATCGATCGGCTTCAGCGGCATCAGCCGCCTCGACAACAGCGTCCGGAACCGATCCGTCGGTGCGGAGCGCGGTCAGCGTCTCCAGATCCCCGTAGGCGATGTTTTCGGCAACCGTCCCGGAGAACAGATACGGCGATTGGCCGACGATAGCGATCCCTCGTCGGAGCGACTGGCGGGCATACTCCCGGACATCAACGTCGTCGACACGGACGCTCCCGCTGTCGACATCGTAGAACCGGGGGACGAGTCTCGTCAGCGTCGACTTCCCGGCCCCGGTTTCGCCGGCCAGTCCGATGGTTTCGCCGTGCTCGATCGACAGCGACACGTCGGAAAGCACCGGCTCGCGGTCGCCGTAGCCGAAGGTTACGTCCTCGAAGTCGATATCGCCGCGGATGAACGCCGGGTCGTGTGGATCGTCGGGATCGTCGATCATGGGGGCATGGCCGAGCAGCCCGAAGACGCGTTCGGCACTCGATTTGGCTTGCTGGTATTTGTTGGCCGACCGCCCGATCCGACGCATCGGCGAGTAGAGCCGCCGGAGATAGAGGAAAAACAGCGCGAACGAGCCCGTCGACAACCCACCGGCGTCGCCGAGAAGGATGATATCTCGTCCGCCGACAAAGAGGATGGCGACAAAGGCGATACCGGTCATCAGCCGGAGGGCGGCGAAAAAGCCGCGTCGGAGCCGAAGGGCGCGGATCTGTTCGTCGTGGTACTGCTCGCTCTGTGTGGCGACCCGCTCGTGTTCGAACTCGTAGCGATCAAAGGATTTGATGATATCCACGCCGGCGATGTTGTTTTCGAGGCGGCTGTTCAGCCGGGAGACAGTCTCGCGGATCGACTGGTAGCGCGGCTCGATCCACGTGAGAAACCCCGCGCTGGCGAGGCCGATCAGCGGCACCGGCAGCAGCGCGATCGCGGCAAGCTTCGGCGAGTAGCTCCACAGGATGATCGTGATCCCTGAAACCGTGGCGACGACGCGGATGAGTTGGCGGAACTCGGAGTTGAGAAACTGTTCGAGCCGATTGATGTCGCTGTTGAGCACCGACAGCATCGCGCCGGTCTGGTGGTTGACGAAAAAATCCATCGAGAGCCGCTGGAGGTGGTCGTAGGCGTCGTTGCGGAGATCACGCTGTACCTTCTGGGCGGTTGATTGGAGCAGATACCGCGAGGCAAACCGGGTGACCGATCTGATGAGATACGCCACCGCCGCGATGACGACGAGTCGCCGAAGGAGTTCGAGCCGGGCGGCCTCGCCGACGATCGCCCCGGTCGGCAACAACCCCACGTCGGTCAGCAAGCCGGGATCGGCCCCGCCGAGTACAACACGGTCGATGGTCGCCGCGACGATCAACGCCGGAACCAGTCGGGCAAACCGGGTGATGACCGCGGTCGTGACACCGACGAGCAGCCGCGGCCAGTACCGCAACGCGTAGGTGATGAGATTGACCATCGGGTGCCCGTCGACGGTGTCACGAATGTGCTCGAACCCCCCGTGGTCGTCGGCCATGCGATCGGTTGCGGCGCGGGCGGCCTAACGGTAACGCTCCGACCGCGGTGGTGGTAGCACCCAGTCACTCATTGGGAGAGGCTTCCGGCATCCGGTCGCTGAAATCCCACGTGTACAGCCGGTTGGGGTCGATCCGGATTGTGACCTCGTCGCGCTCGGGCGACAGCAGCCGGTCGGCGAGGTCGGAGTCGGTACCGCCGAGATACCGCTGGAGCAGCTCCCGAAGCAACGCCTTCTCGGGGTCGGCCTCGACGGTGGCGGCCCCGTTGCCGCGAACCCCCTTGTACGGCGGATCGCTGGTCGAGATCTCGAAGGCGACATGGTCGTCATCGGCGAGATAGTCGACAACGTCGGCGGTCGCACTGGTCGCACACCAGAAGGCACCATCCCGATACAGAAACCACAGCGAGAGCATCCACAGCGACTCGCCGTTGGCGTGACAGGAGAGCCGCAGCGGCACCGTCGCCGAATCCAGGAAGGCTTCGGTTTCGGCCTCGTTCCACGCGCCGGCAAGCCGATCCATACCGACCTGTTGGGCGGCAGTGCGAAAAACACTCGGCCCACGCGCCCAGTGTGGTCGATTCCAAAGGCAAGATAGTTGCCCGTCGGCGGTCGACGAGAGGCAATGACCGAGTATTTTGAAGTCCTCGACCGCGACGGAGCCGCCCGGATCGGTGAGCTCCGACTCACCGAGTCGGTGACGACGCCGGCCCGCCTCGACGACGTACTCGTTGACAGCGGGAGTCTGTGGAACGCAGACCGCGAGGTTCCCGATGGCGACGATGAGTCGCTGACGATCCTCCCGCACCGGTCGCTGCCGGCCGGCACCCGCGAGGAAGTACAGGACGCTTTCAGCACCGACCACGCTGACACCGAGTTTCCGACCGCTGCGGTCGTCGCCAGCGACGACCCGACACCACAGGGAGCCGACGCCTACATCCTCAGCGACGCGTCGGGCTTTGTCGGCCACGGCGAAGGGTTCAAAGATGCGATCATCAGCGCGAAAGAGGCCCTACCGGCCGACACCGCCCTCGTGCTGTCGGGCGTTGCCACCCCGCGCAACGTCGCCCTGCTTGCGTACGCTGGTGTTGATGGGGTCGACGCAAAACTGGCGAAGGTCAAAGGCAGCCAGGCGAAATATCTCACCAGCGACGACGAGGCATTTCTTGCGGATCTCGACGAACTCCCCTGTAGCTGCCCAGCCTGCCAGCAACCCCGCGACGCATTCGACCGCGAGGACTGCATTGAGCACAACGTTGCCGCCCTCGACGCAGAGTTGCGGCGCGTCCGCGAACGCATCCGTGCCGGCCGATTGCGCGATTACATCGAAGGCCAAGCGCGCCACGACAACTGGCTGACCGCCGCGTTTCGGGAGTTTGACGACCAGTACAGCTATCTCGAAACTCGGACACCGGTGATGCGAACCAGCGAGATCTCGGCGGCGACGAGCGACACATTACGGCGCGTCGAGATCCAGCGGTTCGCCGAGCGCGTGACGAGTCGGTACCGCAACCGCTTCGATAATCCGCTCGTGCTCGTTCCGTGTTCCGCACGCAAACCTTACAGCGATTCCCAGAGCCACGGCCAGTTCCACGACGCTATCGGCTACCGCGGCCACACGGTCTCGATGACCTCGCCCATCGGCGTCGTCCCGCCGGAACTCGAACTGACCTACCCCGCCCAACACTACGATTCGGTTGTGACAGGGCGATGGTCGGAAGACGAAAAGGAGTTCGTCGCCAGCGTGCTCCGGCAGTATCTCCGGCGCAACGACTACCCTCGCGTCGTCGCCCACGTTCCCGACCACGGATATCGGGACATCGTCGAGCGCGTCGAAGCCGACCCCGAGATCGACCTCGACTTCGAGTACACCGTCAAGGGCCATCCGACCGATACAGACTCGCTGGCGAACCTTGCTGGCGCGTTGGAGGGCGAACTCAAGTTCTCCAAGCGGGAACGACAGCACAACACGATCAAGGCCATCGCCGACTACCAGTTCGGCGACGCCGCTGGCGACGCGCTGTTTGGCGATATCGAGATCCAAACGACCGGCCGTTACCCCAAACTACAGATCCGCACCGACGACGGCGACCAGTTGGCGACGATGGTGCCGCAGTACGGCCTGCTAGCGATGACACTCGCCGGCGGCGACCGCTGGCTCGCAAGCGACGCGCCAACCAAGACGGTCGATATCGAGGGCTTTGTCCCCCACGGCAGCGTGCTCGCACCGGGCGTTGTCGACGCCAGCGACGACATCCGGCCGGGCGATGAGGTCGTCATCGAGGGATCGGCCGCCTTCGCCGTCGGCCGCGCGGAGATGAGCGGCCCGGAGATGGTCGATTCGACCCGCGGGGTCGCCTCCACGGTACGACACGTCCGCGAGCGATAGGTCGGGGCGCGGCGGTTGATCGGGACGGTCAGCCGGCGTTGCAGTCGTGGCGGATAAGCGTGCGACGGAACGGCTCATCGTACTCGCCGTCAACGGGGCTATCCTGGATCATCCGGTAGAGCGTGATCGATTCGACCGGCTGGTCGTAGCGACTGGCCGCCTCTCGGCAGGCCCACTCGGCGTACCCCCGCCCGATGGCTCCGTCATTATCGCTGCTCACCGCTGACATGAACTTCCGTTCGCGGAACGACTCGTAGGTCGTCGCCGCATCCGGCGGGCGGTCGAACGAGGGGCTGTCCCGGAAGGCCGCCACCGTCGACCCGTTGTCGAGGGTGGCGTTGGTGACAAACCAGCTGTAGGAGTCAGTCGGGTTCGGCGCGTACAACCCCCACGACTGATCGAGGATCGCCGTCGCCTCATCCTCGTATGGCGGATCGTACTCGGCGACGTGGCCGACACCATACAGCAGGACGAAGACGAGAGCGAGGACACCCAGCACCGTCAGCAGCGAGGCTGCGTAGGCTCGACTGAAGGAAACGACATCGCCGCGCCCCCGACCGCGAAGCGTGTCAGCAAGCCGGCGTTCGATCGGCTCCCCACCGAACCACCAGCCGAGCCGACCCGCCGGCGGTGATCTCGTCACCCCATCCGGCAGCACGCGGACGACGGCGTCCCAGAACTGCGGCGTCAGATACGGGATCACCGAGGCCGTCAACACGAAGGGGAACAGCCCAACCATCAGCGTCGGCACCATCCCGAGGAACGCACCGATGTAGACAAGTGCGACCGCCGCCCGGAGCCGCCCAGCGGTCAGAAAGAGGAAGACAATCGAGCCGGCCAGCAGCGTCACCCAGCCGTAGTTGAGCACTTCCAACAGCGTGGGGTAGGCACTCAGATAGTTGCCCAGCAGCACCGTCATCTCGTCGTTGGCAAAGGCGATCTTGAGAGCCTCACCGGCATACCACGTCTCTCCCTGGTGTTTGAGCACCGCGTTCTGGGTGAAGACGATCAGCGGTTGGGCGAGCACGGCGGTCGTCGCCGCACTCATCACCGTCTCACGATACTCACCCCGGCGGACGGCGTCGATCGACCACCGCTCGCCGAGCGGTGTCAACAGCGCGAGCGGCAGCAGCGTCCGCAGGAGGATGTCGCCGCCGTTGAGCACCGCCGGGTTGCGCGCGTGGAGAGAGACCAACAGGACGAACGAACAGAAGCCGACGAGCCGCGTTCGGTAGCCGACAGCGAAGGCGAGCGCGAACAGCCCGGCCAACACGAACAGCAGGACTTGAAACCACAGCGAGCCGGAAAGCGCGTGGATCGACAGCCCAGCGAACTGCGTGTAGGTTGCCTCGTGAACAGCCAGCGGGTAGACCCCGCTGTCGGTGTAGTATTTTGCGATCGCTGGGGAGCGGTGGGCAAGATCGATGAGGAGAATCGCCCCCAGCAGGATCCGCATGGCCGCCAGCGCGCGGGTGTCGACACGGAGTCGACGACGAGCCGCGGCGGTAGCCGGCGCGAGCGGCCCGCCAGCAGCAGCCAGCCGGTCGGCCGACGAACGGAGCCGAGCGAGCGACGGATCCCCGGTCATACGTCCGAGGGCGGGCTCACGCGTCGTACCGGTGCCGCTGCCGGCAGGTGCTTCGAGCCACAGGGGGCTGAGTGAATCAACATACTCGGGGCTACGATGCGCGGCGGATAGGTTTTGTGTGTCAGCGACCGGTCGTGTTCAGATAGGTCGTGTTCAGATAAGTAGTCGTGTGAGCGCAACAGGTGTAGAAAGCCCTCAACGCTCTCGACTCCCAGGCCTCGCTGCGCGCTTCGTTCGCTTCGCTCACTGTAGTGCTTGCGTCGGCCGGGTTCGTCGAGAGCGTTTCGCCCTTTCAGTCCACCAGGAAGTCGGCTGGTCGGTCAGCCGGCCCGCCTGCTTGATCGTTCTTATCTGAACACCGCCACCACGCGCCGGGCGTCATCTGTGGTTGCGGTGGCGTCGTCGATGATTCGGTAGCGTCATCGATGTATCGACACCGACAGCAGACGCTGCCGGTGATCCTACTGCAGGCAGTCGATTATCGCCTGAGCGAATTCCCTATGTTGCTACAGCACAAAGAGATCG
Organism: Halonotius roseus; assembly: GCF_006861655.1. GTDB lineage: Archaea > Halobacteriota > Halobacteria > Halobacteriales > Haloferacaceae > Halonotius > Halonotius roseus. The sequence continues at coordinate 386,438 of NZ_SESI01000002.1, forward strand.
TATGGGCATTTCACTGGCGATGGGGTGGCGACACCTGCTGTTTGAAAACTGGCGGGTCGACCCCGAGTCGATCGCCGAACGGCTTCCCGAGGGGCTCACTGTCGACACCTACGACGGTGCCGGCTGGCTCTCGGTTGTGCCGTTCACCAACGTCGCCGTCCGACCACAGGGGCTGCCGGCCGCGGTCGGCCAGCCGCTGCCGGAGATCAACCTCCGCACCTACGTCACCTGCGATGGCGAGCCGGGGGTCTACTTTTTCAGCCTCGACGCCCAGGGCATCGCCGGCGTCATCGGCGCGCGCGTGACCCAACATCTGCCGTACTACTACGCGAAGATCAGTCTTGAGGGTGACGGCGACCGAGTCCGGTTCGACAGTCGCCGCCGCCATCCCGGCACGCGGCCGGCTCGCTACACCGCGACCTACGGGCCCAGCGGTGAGGCCTTCGAGTCAAGCGACGACCCACTGGCCGGGTTTCTCACGGAACGCTACCGGTTTTACACCGAAGCGTCGGACGGAACGATGCGCTACACCGACGTCGACCACGAGTCATGGACGCTGTACCCGGCTGAGGCCGACATCGAGACAAACACGCTGTTCCGCGCTGACGGGTTCAAACACCCAGAGGGTGAGCCGGTTCTGTACTACAGCCCCGGGGTTGATGTGACCGCCGGCACAAGCAGTCGGTGGACTGGAGGTACCCAATGAGCAACCAACCGGCGACAACCGACGACGATCCGCTGGCCGAGCTTGGCGGCCGGCCGGTGTTGCTGTTCGATGGCGTCTGTAACCTCTGTGATCGGATCGTCCAGGAGATTATCCCGCGGGATCCAACCGGCAAGATCGCGTTTGCGCCGCTGCAGTCGGCTGTCGGCCGCGCCCTCCAAGAGCGACACGGCTTCGATGCCGACGACCTCGATACCGTCATCCTCGTCGAGGGCAACTCGGTGCAGACGAAATCCGACGCGGCGATCCGGGTCGCCGAGCTGCTGGGGTGGCCCTACGCGGCCCTCGTTGTCGGCCGGCTGGTGCCGCGGAACGTCCGCAACGAGATCTATGATTTCGTTGCCGACAACCGCTATGGCTGGTTCGGCAAGAAGGATCAGTGTATGGTGCCCGACGAGGACGTAAGCGATCGGTTTCTGGAGTAACGCGGCCACGACACCGCATGCGTGGAACTGACCGTTCGGTGTCGACGCTGTGGCTTGGGGTTGCCGTGTTGGCGATCGGGATTCTCGTCGCGTCTGTGATTCCGGTACCGGCGGCGACGCCACAGACCGACCCAACCGGCAGCATCGACACCACGACGCTGCTGCATATCGCCGGTTACGCGACGCTCGCTGCGGGTGGGGTAGTGGCAGTCGCACGCGAAGGATGGCCGTGGCGTCGTCGCTCTCGGCGTGTCGGAATCGGTGTTGTCGCCGGCGTCGTCGCCGCCGTCGCGCTGTTCGGCGTCGCCACCGAGGTGCTGCAAGGGTTCATCCCGTGGCGAACCTTTGCGGTCGCCGAGATCGGACTCAACGCCGCGAGCGCGGCGGTCGGCGGGCTGCTCGCAACGATGTGGTTTTACCGCCCAGTCGAGTAGGGACGGCAATGAGTAAGCCGAGCCCCGATGTCTACGAGGAGGGCCGCGGGATGGACGCCCACAACTCCGTCATGCGGGAGATCCGCGGACTGAAGGAGAAACACTACGACCCCCACGAGCCGACGCGCGTCTGGCTCGACGAGGACAACACACCCGGCGGCGTCTACGACTCGCTGACGATCATCCTCAACACCGGTGGCTGCCGGTGGGCCCGCGCCGGCGGCTGTACGATGTGCGGCTACGTCGCCGAAAGCGTTGAGGGCGGCAGCGTCGCCCACGACGCCCTGATGGATCAGATCGAGGTCTGTCTGGAGCACGAGGCCGACAACGCCGACGAGCCCGCCGACCTCATCAAGATCTACACCTCCGGCTCCTTCCTCGACGAACGCGAAGTCGGCGCGGAGACGCGGCAGGCAATCGCGGAGACGTTCGGCGACCGCGAGCGGATCGTTGTCGAATCACTCCCGGATTTTGTCGATCACGAGAAGATCACCGACTTCACCGACCACGGGCTTGATGTCGACATCGCGGTCGGCCTCGAAACCGCGACCGACCGGGTGCGACACGACTGCGTGAACAAGTACTTCGATTTCGCTGATTTCGAAGACGCCTGCGAGACCGCACAGGACGCCGGCGCGGGGATCAAGGCCTACCTGCTGATGAAGCCGCCCTTCCTCTCAGAGTCCGAAGCCCGTGACGACATGGTCGACTCCGTCCAGCGGTGTGCCGCCGTCGATGGCTGCCATACGGTGTCGATGAACCCCTGTAACGTCCAGCAATACACGATGGTCAACGAACTCTTTCGGGCGGGGGGCTACCGTCCGCCGTGGCTCTGGTCGGTCGCCGACGTGCTGGAGCGAACCGCGGATGTCGACGCCATCGTCGTCTCCGACCCGGTCGGCCACGGCTCGGATCGTGGCCCGCACAACTGCGGCGAGTGCGACGACAGAGTCCAGAAAGCCATCAAGGACTTCGATCTGCGGCAGGATCCCTCCGTTTTCGAGCAGGTCAGTTGCGACTGCGAGCGAACGTGGGAACTCGTGATCGAGGAAGAAACGAGCTATGCGATGTCGTTGACGCGGTAGCGACAGTCGAGGAGAATGCCAGTTAATCGTCGTCGTCCTGCTTGTACGCGCCGCTACGGCGTTTGATCGTATAGATATCCAGCAGTTTTTCGGAGTGGTCGCAGACAGCCCCGAGCCGGAACTGCCCGATGCGGAGTTTCGAGTACGGCGCGCCGGTCAGCGGTTCGAGATAGTCGTCCGGGTCGCGCCACTGGTCGTCGACGATTTCATCCAGTTTGTCGGTGATTCGCATCCGAGAGTGTTCATCAAGGTCGTCGTACGTCTGTTTTGCAGGCGCACGGAATTGCCAAGTCCACGTCTCGCCGTCACTCATCGTCGAGGATTTCGTCACGGCTGAACGTCTCGCTATCTCCCGTTCGGCGGGCGTACTCGACGGCGGCGATCTCCTTCCAGCTTTCGCGGGTCAGTCCCGGATGTTTGACCGTATCGCGGAGCGCGTCGCGGATGAACTCGCTGCGACTGTTGTAGCCTTCCTCCTGCCATGTTGCGTCGATATCTTCGAGGAAGGATTCCGTTAGTCGGATGTTGATATTCGTTTTCGCTGGCTCGCCGCCATCATCTGTATCTGTACTCGACATACAAGTGAGTTACACGGCATCGGTGAAAAGGGTACGGCAGAAGTGGTTGGCTGCCCTGATTACACGCGGAACCCGGTCAGAATACTCTCGCCGTCGATGCCGCCAACGTCGGGCAGCGTCGCCCGCTCGGGATGCGGCATCAACACCGCAACCGAGTCGCGCTCGCCGAGAATGCCGGCGACGTTGTGCGTCGAGCCGTTCGGGTTCGCCTCGTCAGTAACGTTGCCGTCGGCGTCGCAGTAGCGGAATAGCACGCGGTCGTTGTCGACGAGGTCGTCGTATCGCTCCTCCGTGATCTCGAAGCGACCCTCGCCGTGGGCGATCGGGATCTCGATTACGTCGCCTTCCTCGAAATTCTCTGTCCACGGTGTATCAGCGCGTTCGACCCGCAGGTGGACATGCTCACACTGGAAGCGCGCGCTCTTATTCGTCGTGAACGCGCCCTCGGTGAGTCCCGACTCACAACCGATCTGGGCACCGTTGCAGACACCGAGAACGGGCTTGCCGTCGGCTGCTGCGTCTCGGACTTCCTGCATGATCGGCGAACGTGCGGCCATCGCGCCGGCTCGGAGGTAATCGCCGTACGAGAAGCCACCGGGGATGACGACGCCTGTGGTGTCCGCGGGAAGGCCGTCCTCGTGCCAGACGCGTTCGGCGTCGATATCGAGATATCGGAGAGCGCGAACCGCGTCGCGGTCGCAGTTCGAGCCGCCGAACTGGACGACGGCGACCGTCATGCGGACTCCGCGGCCGGAGCCGCCGACACCTCGTAGTCGTGGATCGTCGGATTCGCCAGCAGGCGTTCGGCCATCGACTCGGCGCGCTCCTCGGCTTCGGCGGCGTCGTCGGCCTCAAGATCGATTTCGAAGCGATCGGCCGAGCGGAGTTCAGAGAGTTCGAAGCCGAGCCGTTCGAGGGCCTGCTTGGTCGTCTCGGCTTCCGGATCAAGGACGCCGTGTTTCAGGCGGACGGTGACGGTTGCGGTGTAGGCGGTCATTACCGTCGACTGGGTGAGGGGCGCGAAAAACTCTTTTGAACGGCGGTTCGGAGCGAGTTGGCGTCGTCGTCAGGCAAACAGCTGTCGGGCGTCGTCGACAGCGTCAACGAGGGCGTCGATCTCCTCGCGGGTGTTGTAGACGTAAAAGGACGCCCGGGCGGAGGCTGCCGCTCCGAGGGTATCGTGGAGCGGCTGGGTACAGTGGTCGCCGGCGCGGATCGCGACGGCGAAATCGTTGAGAATGCTGGAGAGGTCGTGGGCGTGAACGCCGTCGACGTTGAAGCCGACCAGCCCGCCGCGGTCGTCGCCCGGCGGGCCGTAGATCGTCACGTCGTCGTAGCGGTTCAGCTGGTCGTAGGCATACTCCGCCAGCAGCTCCTCGTGGGCCTGGACGTTTTCCATCCCGATATCCTCGAGATAGTCGATGGCGGCATCGAGGGCGATCGCCTGGGCGATCGAGGGGGTTCCGGCCTCGAACTTCCACGGCAGATCCTCCCACGTCGACTCATCATAGGTGACCTTCCGGATCATGTCGCCGCCGTAGAGATACGGCTGCATCGACTCAAGCAGATGCTCTTTGCCGTACAGCACGCCGATCCCGGTCGGGCCGAGCATCTTGTGGCCCGAAAAGGCCAGGAAGTCGGCGTCGATCTCGTCGACATCGACCGGCCGCGTCGGCACCGATTGGGCCCCGTCGACAAAGGAGTAGGCGTCGACCTCGTGTGCCATCTCCGTGATCTCGGCGACCGGATTGATCGTCCCGAGGGTATTGGAGATATGGACGAGCGAGACCATCTCGGTGGAGTCGTCAATCAGCTCGGCGGCGTGTTCCATATCGAGGCGGCCCTCGTCGTCGATCTCGATAAACCGGAGTTCCGCCCCGGTGCGCTTGCAGATCTGCTGCCAGGTCACCAGCGAGGCATGGTGTTCCATCTGGGTGGTGACGACCGAATCACCAGGCCCGAGTTCTTCGAGGCCCCACGCGTAGGCAACGAGATTCATCGCCTCGGTCGTGTTTTTGACGAAGATGATCTCCTCGCGGCCGTCGGCACCGATGAAGTCGGCGACGTTGTCGTGGGCCTCCTCGTAGGCAACGCTGGCTTCCTGGCTCAGTTGGTGGATGCCGCGGTGGACGTTGGCGTTGTAGCTGTAGTAGTAGTCGACGATGCTGTCGACGACGGCTTTCGGGGTCTGGCTGGTCGCCGCGTTGTCGAGATACACCAGCGGTTCGGTGTCGCCCTCGCCCTCGCCGGGGGTGGTCACGTCGCCGCCGACGGTGCGGTCGAGCACCGGGAAATCGGCCCGGATCGCCTCGACATCGATCGGATAGGCGTCCTGCGTACTCATTGGGTGTCGGTAAGGCCCCCGTGGGTAACACGTCTTCGGTTAGCCGAAGAATATGAAACGAGAGAGGGTTTCGTTGCTCGACAGACGCAACTCACAACCACAACAGTTGGGCGTGTTCGGTGCCGTCAACGTCCAGCACCCGCTCCTCGTCGATCAGGCCGGCATCGACGGCGACAGCGACCGACTCCTCGCCGACGAGGTTGCCGACGGTCGCCCCCTGGAGTGCATCGATCACGGCCTCGGGGTCGGCGTCGGTTGCCTCCTCGCCGGCGTAAAACTCCTCGGTCACCTCTAAGGAGACATCGCCGTCCTCGTAGGTCTCGCCGAGACAGTCCTCATCGCAGACGGAGACAAGCGCGCCCTTCGGCGTCTCCCGTTCGCGCAGCAACATTAGAACTCCTCGGTCAACTCTTCCTCGGCGTCGGCGCGGATCTCCTCGGCCTGCTCGATGGCCTCCTGTGCCTCCTCCTCGCGACCAAGCTCCTCCAGGGCGCGAGCTTTCTCCTCAAGGATCTCCGCATTTCGCATCCCCAGGCGAATGGCGTTGTCGAAGGCGTTGAGCGCGTCCTCGGTCAGGCCGCGTTCGATGAGGAAGAAACCCCGGTTGTACCACGCCTGCGGGAAGCGGGGATCGACCTCGACGGCGCGCTCGGCGTGTTCCAGGGCCTCCTCGGCTCGGCCGAATTCCCACAGCGCGTAGGCAAGGTTGGTTTCGGCGGTCGCCGCGTGCTCGGACTCGTCGTCGATGCGGAGGGCCTCCTCGTAGGCACCGATCGCCTGATCGAACTCCTCCAGTTGACCGTGGGCGACGCCCTTGTTGACCCAGGCCTCCTGGGCCTCGATCGAGTCCTCCTCAGCAAAGCGGGCGGCGCGCTCGAAGGCGGCGGTGGCCTCCTCAAAGCGGTTGATCTCCATGTAGGAGAGCCCGACATCGATGAGTTCGGGTACGTCGACCTGCTCGGCGGAGACGTTGTGTTTGTCGAGTACGTCGGTCAACACGCGAGAATCGACCGGGTCGACCTGGTCGGGATCGACGCCCAGATCCGTCGGATCGAGGGTGAACTCCTCGTAGTCCTCGTCGACGCCTTGTCCCTCGGAGAAGGCATGTGAGCGATCGTCGGCATCGTCTGTCATAGCTTTCTGTTCGACGCCGCGTCGGGTAAGGGTTGCGTCAGGCGGCGTTGGGGCGGTCGGCTCTCCGGCGTTGGGGCGGTCGGCTCTCCGACGTTGGATCGGTCGGCCGTGAGAGGGGTGCGCGTTACGCCAGCGTGTAGTAGACCGAGGTGCCGTCGTCTGTCTCGACCTCTTTGGTGGTCACGATCCCTTCCTCGACGAGTTCGGTGAGTGCGTCATCGATATCGTTGACGACGATCGTCGTAGCAGCCACGTCGCCGGCGAAATCGATCAGCCCGTCAGCGAACGAGCCAAGCGAGCTCTGGGTTCGATCCATGAACACAGGGGTGTAATCGACGCCGAGGACGATCTCGCGCTCGGTAAAGGCTCTGTCCGGTCGCTCGCTCAGAAACGACGTGACGAGATCCTTCTCGGTTTCGATGGGGTCGACCTCGTCGTCGGCATTCGGTTCGTCGTCGCTCTCATCGACAGCTCCGGCATCGAATTCATCAGTGGAGATTGGCATTCTGTGTGTGGGTATGACGACGAGGAGTAATTACCTGTCGAATATCCTGAGAGACGCGGCGAGCGGGTACTGTTCAGAGTAGTGCGATAGGATTGAGAACATCTTGAAAGGGGCGACGCGCTGGAGGAAGGCGGGCTTTCAAGATGGTTCCAGTTTCCTCGGCTTCTCTGAACACGACCGACGAGCGCGCCCAAACGCCTTTTTCGCCACCGCCGCAAGAGGTCGGTATGCGATACGGCGTTGTGGCTGACATCCACGGCAATCTCCCCGCCTTCGAGGCCGTGATCGACGCGATGCCCGCGGTCGACCGATGGCTCTGTGCCGGCGATGTCGTCGGCTACAACCCCTGGCCCGCCGAGTGTGTCGATCGCGTTCGAGAACTCGACGCCGCGACCGTCATGGGCAACCACGATCGCGCGGTCGCCAGCGACACCGGCTTCCGGTTCAACTCGATGGCCGCCGCCGGCGTCACCTACGCCCGCGATGCGCTCGACGAGGACGCCCTCGCATGGCTCGATCGTCTGCCCGACCGCCGAACCGTCGCCGACGGAGAGATCCTGATCGTTCACGGCCACCCCGAGAACCCGGATCGCTACACCTACCCCGATGAGTTCGAGCCCGGGATGCTGGAGGACAACGCCCGCGTGACGATCACCGGCCACACCCACGTCCAAGGCGTCCGAGAGTTCGATGAGGGCGTCGTCATGAACCCCGGCAGCGTCGGCCAGCCACGCGACGGCGACCCGGAGGCCGCGTTTGCGGTGCTCGATATCGACGAAGGTGACGACGGGGGCGGCACCGCCGCCATCGATGTCGAAACCCACCGCGTCGCCTACGATATCGACCGTGTGGTCGACGCTGTCGAGGAAGCGGGCCTTCCCGAAAAGATCGGGACGCGGTTGCGTAGCGGGCGATAGGCGACCGCCTGCTGTCGCCGACTACACCTCGCGTTGGACGATCTCTAAGGTTTCTTCGCGGTCGTCCCAGGCGACAAACAGCGCGACCGAGGTCGCACTCGTGATCACATCATGGAGGTTGATCCCGGCGTCAGCGATCGGCGTCAGGACGCTCTGGATGACGCCCGGGCGGTTCGGGAGCTCGCCGCCGGTGACCCGGATGACGGCGATATCGTCCTCGACGGTGACACTTGAGAGCGTGTTGCCGCTGACGACCCGCTCGTGGAGGACGGGTTCGGCCTCGTCGGCGAGATCGCTGTTGACATAGAAGGTGATCGAATCCATCCCGCTGGCGACGGCGTCGATGTTGATCCCGGCGTTCCGCAGCGCGTCGGAGAGATCCGCCAGGATGCCGGGGCTGTTGCGGATCGACCGCCCGGCGACGGTCAGACAGGCGAGCTTCTGTTCCTGCATGTCGATGAGATTCTGGAACTCGCCTTCGATCTGGGTGCCGCCGGTCAGGAGGTCGCCGTGTTGGTAGTGGACGACCCGCACATCGAGATGTTCGTGTTTGTACGACAGCGCGCTTGGGGCGACGACCTCCGCGCCGCGGAAGGAGAGATTGCGGAGCTCATCAACGGAGATCCGACCGACATTGCGCGCGCCTTCAACGACGCGGGGATCGCCGGTCATGACGCCTTCGACATCGGTGACGATGACGACCTCGTCGGCGTTCATGTAGTTGCCGAGCATGACCGCGGTCGTATCCGAGCCACCGCGGCCCAGCGTTGTGATGTCGCCGCCCTCGTTTTGCGCGAGGAAGCCGGTGATGACGGGGACGACGCCGTCGAGCTTGCTGGCGAGAGCCGTGGCGCGTTCCTTCGTTGCCTCGACATCGACCTCGCCGAGGTCGTTGGTGATGATCGGCCACTCGTCGCTGCCGGGCTCCAAGAAAAGGGCCTCGACACCCCGGGCGGCGAGTGCGGCCTTCAGCATGCGGACGCTGGTGCGCTCGCCCATCGAGACGATCTCCGCGCGATCCTCGTCGGAGACATCGAACTCGATGTCGTCGAGCAGATCGTCGGTTGTCGACCCCATCGCGCTGGCGACGACGGCGATCTGGTGGCCGGCGGCGACCGCGTCGGCGATCGAATCCGCCGCGCGGTTGATCCGCTCGCCGGTGCCCAGACTCGTCCCGCCGAACTTGGCGACGACGCGCATCAGCACACCTCCTGTGGGGCTGTAATCAGCCTAGTGCTCCCGATATCGTAACGACGCATGCCCGCCCGTTGCGTGGGGACCTGCATAACGTTGTTCACTCCGTGTCGCCGGGGTGTCGCCGTCACGGCGAGAGCCACACCGGAGTCGGCTGGCTTTTTGTCCGCCGGCCGTCGAGAAACGCGTATGCAAACGCTGACCGAAAAGCGGGTCTTCGGCGCGAAAACCGGCGTCACCGACGTGTTCGTCGCCACCGACGCCGGCCTCGCCGCCGTCACCGTCTCGGCCGACCAGATCGGGGCGTTCGGCCTTGCCAGCCGGGAGCCGGCGACCGCGGTGGCGGCGACGGCCGACCGGCTCGTCGTCGGCACCGACGATGGGTTGCTCGCGGCTGACATCGATGCCGGGAGTCGAGCCGGCGATGTCGCCGATCCCGCCTTCGAGTCGATCGGTGGCGACGCGATCGGTTCGGTGGCGGCCGTCGATCTCACACCCGAGGAGATCGTTGTCGCCGACAGCAACGGCGTCGTCTACAGCAGCGAGCACGCCGGCGCGGTCGCCGAGCCGCCAGCCTGGGAACAGCGTGGGACGACCGATGGGGTTCGCGCCATCGACGCCGGCCTGCTCGCGGCGACCGATGGCGTCTACCGAATCGATGACGACGGGGTGACCAACACCGGGCTCACCGATGTCCGGGCGGTGACCGGCGTCGGCCAACCGCTGGCGGCGACCGCCGATGGGCTGTTCCGGCTGGGTAACGGCTGGCAGTCAGTCGCCGACGGCGCGTTTCGGGCGGTCGCCGCCGACGGCCACGGCCACGCCCACGCTGTCGGCGAGGCTGGCCTGCTCGTTCGCGCAGCCGAGGATGGCGCGTGGACGACAACAACCCCGCCGGTCGAGGCACCGGTCGTCGATCTGGCGGCCGACCGCGGGATCGTTGTCGGGGTCACTGACGACGGAACGCTATGTGTCACCGCCGGCGACGGGTGGCGACACCAGCGGCTCGGCCTGCCGGGAGCCCGGGGGGTCGCCATCGGTGGCGGGGCGGACGGCTCGTAAGCGACGCACACCGAAACCCCGTTTAGGGGTGACTGAAATAGAGCGCGTATGGCTACGATCGTTCCCGCATCGACGGCCCAGTCGCTGGCGGCGTCGCTGGCGACTGCGGGCGTCGGCTCGCTGACGGTGCCGACCTACGACCGCTTCGCCGACGGCGAGACGCTAGCGGCTGTGCCCGACTTCGACGACGAGGAAGCGATCATCGTCGCTTCGACCGTCGACAACGACGCCCACGTCGAACTCCTCCAGCTACAGGACGCCGTCCGCGAGGCCGGCGCGAGCGACGTGACGACCGTCATCGCGTATCTCGGGTATGGCCGACAGGACAAGGCGTTCAAACACGGCCAGCCCGTCTCAGCGCGGGCGGTCGCCCGGGCGATCAGCACCGGCACCGACCGCGTCGTGCTCGTCGATCCACACGAACCCAGCGTCACCGACTTTTTCGACGTGCCGACGAGGATCGTCAACGCCGCTGGCCAACTGGCCGAGCCGCTGGCCGACCTCAACGATCCGCTATTCGTCGCCCCCGACGCGGGCGCGACCGAGCTCGCGGAGACAACGCGGGACGCCTACGGGAGCGGCGATGTTGATTACTTCGAGAAGGAGCGCGATTACGACACCGGCGAAGTCGAAGTCATGCCGAGCGACGCCGCCGTCGAGGGCCGCGATGTCGTCCTCGTCGACGACATCATCGCCACCGGCGGCACGATGAGCGGGGCGATTGCGGCTCTCTACGAGCGCGACGTAGCCCGCGTCTATGCCTGCTGTATCCACCCCGTCTTGGCCGGCGCGGCACGAACGAAACTCGCGGCTGCCGGCGTCGAACGGGTCGTCGGCACCGACACGCTCGAACGCACGGTTAGCGACGTGAGCGTCGCCCCCGTTATCGCCGACGCGCTTGACGACTAGTCGTCGGTGAGCGTACCACCTGAGAAGCCACCAACGTTCATAGTCTCGCCACCGCAATCACCGCGTATGCCAACGATCTTCGAGCAGATCGTCGACGGCGAGATCCCCGGTCGCATCGTCCACGAAACTGAGACCACGCTGGCGTTCCTCGACGCCAACCCACTCGCGCGCGGCCACACACTCGTCATCCCGAAGGAACCCTACGAGCGACTGGACGATATGCCGGCCGACATCGCCAGCGACGTGTTCAGCGTCGTCCACGAATTGACGCCGACCATCGAGGCGGCGGTCGACGCCGACGCGACGACCATCGGGATGAACAACGGCGAAGCCGCCGGCCAAGAGGTGCCCCACGCTCACGTCCACATCGTCCCGCGGTTCGACGGCGACGGCGGCGGCCCGATCCACGCGATCTCTCCTAGCCGACCCGACCTCTCCGACGAGGAACTCAATGAGATCGAAGCGGCGATCAGCGAAGCCTGATCGGCTCTCTGTAGTGGTTCGACCCATACCGTGGTCGCGGTATCGGATAAAAAATGTCGACAAAACCACAATCTTGTTAGCTATCTAACTATTATCCCACTCGGTGCTAGTACCAGGTGTTGCACCATGGCACCGGAGTGTCCCCGCTGTCCCGAGTGTGACGGACAGCTCAAAAGCGAGGCCGAGGAAACAGTTTGCGGCGACTGTGGGCTCGTCGTCGACGCCGATCGGATCGACCACGGCCCCGAGTGGCGATCGTTCGACGACAGCCGGACGAACCCCGAACGGACGGGTGCCCCGCTAACGGAGGCCCGCCACGATCGCGGCTTGTCGACGGAGATCGGCTACGACCGGAACCTCAGCGAGCACCGCCGTCGGAAGTTCATCCGGCTGCGACGCCAGCACAACCGCGCCCGCGTCGGGCGGAAACGCGACCGCAACAAGATCTACGCGTTCAAGCAGATCCGGCGGCTGATCGGGGAAAAATCGCTGCCGGATCCCGTACACGATCAGGCCTGTCGGCTGTTCCGATCGGCACAAAAGGAGAGCCTGCTACAGGGTCGCTCGTTGGAGGGGTTTACCGCGGCCTGTGTCTACGCTGCCTGTCGGATCAATGCAGTGTCGCGGACGATCGAGGAGACGGTCGCGGCGGCGAAAGCCGACCGCGGGGAGTTTCGGGCGGCCTACGACGCGCTCAACCGCGAACTCGGCTTACCCGTCGCGCCGACCAGCCCCGCCGAATACCTCCCGCGGTATGCGACCGAACTGGGGGTGGCGACGGCGGTCGAACGCCGCGCCCGCGAGCTTGTCGACCACACCCAAGAGGAGGGGATCGCCAACGGCCGCAATCCAAGCGGGGTTGCCGCGGCCTGTCTGTACACCGCCGCCAAGGAACACGACGCCGAGGTGACCCAACGCGAGATCGCCGAGATCGCCTCGGTGACACCGGTGACGATCCGGAACACGTTTCAGGAGTTGGCAAACGAGCCGGTCACACAGTAACCCCGTCGTTGGCGTCTCGTCGCCACCACAGTGCGATCGAGATAGCAGCTTCCACAGCCCTGGCAGCGCGATGCTGAGTTACAGGTAAGTTGATATGACGATCCGCTACCGTCGTCGAAAGTAGGCTGTTCTATATGACTGTGTGAATTCAAATACAATCTTATGAAAATTAGTAACAAAACAAATAGTGGAAACAACTGTAAATAAAAAGATATTTCAAAATATACATTCAGGATATACGAGATATGAACATGATTTAATTCTTTGCTCGAAATATAATTACCCAATTCCCTTATGTTTATTATGGTATGGTGTCACATACAACCTGCATGAGGCACTTCATCAATCAGTTGATGGTTGCGGCGGGCAACGCAGAAACTGACCGGGCTGAGACAGAGGGTGCCAGCACGGAAACTACCGGGCAGACCGGGGACACGGTTGCGTGGACAGATGTATCCGAATCGGATCACGTACCGTCGGGGTCGGGCACCGACGATCTGTCGACCACCGATTCGTCGGCATCCAGCGAGGAGGTGGAGACGCTAGACGCCGAGCACCTGTTAGCAAACGTGCTCAATGGGCTAGCCGCGCCGACGTTCATCGTTGACAGTGCGGGCCACGTCTCTCACCTCAACGAGCACGCCTGTGAGCTCTTCGAGACGACTGACGCGGCGGCTGTCGGCGCGCCGCCAGCGACGACCCATGGTGGCGAAGAACTCATTTCGGGCGTGTTGACAACAGGAGAGGGCATCACCGACCGCGAGGAAACCGTCGTCATCGATGGCACCGAGCGAACCCTCAGTCGAACGATCACGCCGTTCCACGACCAGACCGGCGAGGTCGTCGGCGCGATGGAGACGGCCAGAGATATCACCGAGAAAGTGGAGGAACAACGGAAAACCGATCAGCTTGAGGCCTACCAAGAAGCGGTTCTTGATGATCTCCAAGACAAACTCCGTCGGCTCGCCGAGGGTGATCTCACCATTGAGTCCTCAGTGCCACAGCCGCCGGCGGAGTTCTCGGAGATGCAGACCGTCTTCGAGGAGTTCACCGATCTCAACGATCACCTCACCACGGCAGTCAGCAACTACCAGTCGGTTCTCTCTCGGCTTACGGTGCTGGCTGACGATCTGGATGAGACAAGCCAGGATCTGAGCGCGGACGGTGAGGAGGTCGCCGCCTCAGTCGAGGAGATCGCCCAATCTATCGAGGAGATCGACGAGGGAAGCGACGATCTCGCCGCCGAAACCGATGAAGCCGAGATGGCGGCCTCGAATCTCACGGCTACGATCGAGGAGATCACCGCATCGATCCAGGAGATCGATGCCCAAACGACCGAGGCCAGCACACTTGCTCTCGAAGGCGTCGACGAGGGCTCCGATGCGGTCGATCAGATCCGAACCGCAACGGATGCCACCTCCGATATCACCGACGAGGTTCGAACGCTCGAAACCAAGATGGAGCGGGTCGGCGAAACGCTCGATGTGATCAGCGATATCGCCGAGCAGACCAACCTGCTCGCACTCAATGCCAACATCGAGGCGGCTCGTGCGGGCGATGCGGGCGACGGGTTCGCGGTTGTTGCTGACGAGGTCAAAACGCTTGCCGAAGAATCCAAGGAGTCCGCCGCGGAGATCGAGGAGATCATCACCGACGCCCAAGACCAGACGGCCGCTGTCGCCGAGCAGATCGCCCACACCAACGGTGAGGTGGCGGAAGGTGCCGACGCGGTCGAAACCGTTGTCGACCAACTCGAAGAGATCGAGACCGCGATCGAGAAATCCAGTACGGCGACCGCCGAGGTCAGCGACGCCGTCGAGGAACAGGCGAAAAACATGGATAGTTTCACCTCGACACTCGATTCGGCGGCATCGATGAGTGAGGAGCTGTCAGCCTCAGTGCAGGAGATCTCTGCCGGGCTTGAACAACAGGCGACGGCCACCGATCAGGTTGCCGGGCGGGCGGATCAGCTGAGTGCGACCAGCGACGAACTGTACGATCGCATCGACCAGTTCCGACTGACCAAGGCCGAGTCGGCCACTGTTGATGATGTCGAAGAAAAATAGGTGACACAACTGGTGCAGAAAATAAAAATAGCCAACATAAATCGGCGTCATGTGGAGCAGGTGCGGAACAGGTACGGAACAGACACGGAACAAATACGCAACAGAAGCGGTCAAAACTGAGTTCTACGTTTTCTCAGGGATGATATACACGTCCCCACCATCCTTTAGCACCGGCACGGTCTCGGCATCGGAATCGACGAAGTCAGGACGCGCGACAGTTTTCGCCTCGTAGGTGTCTGGATCGAGGAGTTGGATCGAGTGTTCATCCTCAACCGTCACAACTGTTGTCTCGACAGCGTCCCGTCGGTGACCGATCGGATCGACAGTTGGCAACCCATCGCCGTCGCCACTTGCCTCGTAGGGGTCGCCGGTCGTGAGCCGCCGGCCCGTCAGATTGTTGTGCGCGCTCCGCACCAGTACCGGCCCCTCGCCGTCACCCGGGTCGACCACATCGCCGGCGGTGTATTTCGGGAGGCGGGCAACGAAGGTGACCCGGTAAACCTCGTTGCCGTCGCTATCCTCGGTCACCAAGGTTGGGTGGTCGTCGACGGTGCCGCCGAAGCGGTCGGTGATGCGGTTGGCGACGGCCTGCCCGAGTTTGTTCGTCGAGAGCTTGATCGTCGGGCCGGCATCGTCGTCGGTATCGATCTCGGTGATAAACGCCTCTCTGTCGCCGTCGGCTTCCTTGCCGGCGACGTAGCTTTCGGCGATCTCGATGGCCTCGGCGGCCTCCTCGTCGCTTGGCTCCCGCCCGTCGGCGCGCACCTGAACGATGCTGGCGTAGTAGCCGCCAGCGATCCGGCCACAGCGATCACAGACCTCCTTGGCGATTCGGACAGGGACGATCAGTTCTTCCTCCAGCAGGGTTTCACGAACAATCCCCGAGAAAGTGCAGTGCATCCGGATCGTCGTCTCGTCGACCTGTTCGGGCTCGACACCCCACTCGACGTCATCGGCGTCGATGTGAACAGAGAGAGCCTCACTCACCGCGTCGATAGCGATGTCGGTGTAATCAACGGCCCCAACATCGACCCAGCGGTTGCCGCGGTGTACCGCGCCACAGCGGCCACAGACCGAGACCTGTACGCGCTCGGGCGCGTCGATGAAGTCGAACTCGTCGAAATAACAGCGATCACAGAGCGCGTCGCTGTCGGCCCGCGGCGCGCCGGGCCGCGGTTCGGGTCGCTCGGCGACCGCGTCGCCACACTCCGGACAGAAGCCGCCTGAGCCGGTCATGGCAGGATCGTAGCGGCGGCGGCTGGTTAAGCGGTGCGAATCAGCCGCTCGGCTGTCGGCCAGCTGCCGGTGGTTCGATCCCGACCTCACCGCTTATGTGTGGAGAACCCGACGCTGTCAGTATGGGTTCAGGCTACACCGTTGGGATCGATCTGGGGACAACACGCAGCGCGGTCGCCTACGTTGCTGGCGGCGATCCGGAGGTGATCACGACGGGCAACAGCGGCGAATCGGTCATCCCCTCGGTGGTGCAGTTCACCGAGGACGGCGAGGTCAACGTCGGCCAGACGGCCGCCAACCTCGCCGTCCAACACCCCGAACGAACGGTCACGGAGGTCAAACGGGAGATGGGACGCGAGGAGCCGCTGACCGTCGCCGGCGAGGAGTACCTCCCCGAACAGATATCCAGCCTGATTCTCGAACACATCATCGACGAAGCCGAAGGCAGCATCGGCCGCGATGTCGAGGGCGCGGTGATCACGGTGCCGGCGTACTTCGATGATCCGAAACGAACCGCGACCGAAACCGCCGGCGAGATCGCCGGCCTCGACGTCGAACGCCTGCTGCCGGAGCCGAGTGCGGCCTGTCTTGCCTACGGGCTCCACGAATCGAAGCTCGGCAACGCCGCGTCCGAACTCGCCTTCGTCTACGATCTCGGCGGCGGCACCTTCGATGCGACGCTCGTCGAGATCGATTACGAGATCAACAGCGTCGAAACCCTGCATACCGCCGGCGACAACGAGCTTGGCGGCAGTGACTGGACCCAACAGATCGTCGACTGGATGATCGACCAGATCCACGACGACACCGGGGTTGACATCGAAGACAACCCCGAACAGCTGGCGCGGATCCGACAGGAGGCCAAAAGCGCGAAACACCGGCTCTCTGATCTCCCCTCGACGGATGTGAGCGTCCCCTTCGTCGTCCCCGAGCAGTCCTACACCTTTGCGGAACCCCTGAGCCGCGAGCGGTTCGAGGAGCTCACCGCCGATCTCGCCGCCGCAACGACCGAGCCGCTGGACGACCTGTTTGGGCGAGCTGACTACACGCCCGCGGACGTGGACAAGGTACTCCTTGTCGGTGGCTCGGTGCGGATGCCCCACATCCAGGAGCTCGTCGGCGACTACTTCGACCAGGAGGCCTCGATGGAGATCAACCCCGAGGAGGCCGTCGCCCTTGGCGCGGCGATCCAGGCGGAGATCATCGACGACGGCGGCGCGGACGCCTCGGCGATGCTGCCCGGCGAGACCGACGATATCGTGTTGATCGACGTGGTGCCCCAATCGCTTGGCGTCCGGCTCTCGGATGGCTCGATCGACCACATCATCGAACAGGACGAACAGATCCCGACATCGACCCGGAAGGAAAGCTACGGCACCGTCGAGGAGGGCCAGACCTCGGTGCAGATCCGGGTCTATCAGGGCGAGGGCGAGACGGCCGAGGAAAACACGAAGATCGGTACCGCCGTCCTGCGGGATATCCCACCACGGCCACCGGGCGAGCCGTCGCTGGCCGTCGAGTTTCGGATCACGACCGACGGACGGCTGGCAGTGACCGGCGAGGATCTCAAAACCGGCAAGCAGGTCGAAACCAAGATCGAATCGGCGCTCAGACACTCCCCCGAGGAGATCGACGACCTCGGCGAGGAGCTGCCGGCACTCCGTGAACCCTAACCGCAATGCCAGACCGTTATCGGGGAACGCCGTCGGCCGACTCCTACTACGAGCGACTCGGGGTCGATCCCGACGCCAACGAGGAGACGATCAAGCGCGCAGGCAAGCTGGCAAAGCGAACGCTCCACCCCGACAACAACAGCAGCGAGCAGGCGACCGCCGAACGGGAGTTCGACCGGGTGACCGACGCCGCCGACGCACTGACCGACAGCGAGTCGCGGGCGGCCTACGACACCTTCATCGACGACCAAGGGCCGGCGACCGGCACCGATCGCTACGAGGAGTGGGAGGCGGCCGGGCGACCGAAATCACCGACAGCGTGGCTCTCGGAGCCGCGATCGAGCGGGTCGTCGTCGACAGCGAGCACATCAACGACGAATGCGTCAACAACGAACGGCACATCGACGACGAGCAGGTCAACGAACGCGTCGACAACAAATAACACATCCTCGCGCACACGCACGGACGCGAGTCGGCAGCCGAACGCGGATCGCCGCCCAAACGACCGCCGGCGACCGAGCGAACAGACAACAGCGTCGACATCGGCCGACGAGACAGCCGAGACAGCGACGAACGACAGCTACACCGCGGCCGCCAGCACCCCGGAGACCGAAACCGGGGAGAGGGCCGAGGCAGCGTCGACAACGCCGACCGGGCGGGCAACCTCCAAGCGCGCGCCGGAAAGCGTGCTGGGTGAGGATCCCGAGGAACTCTACAGCAAATACGTGCTTGACTCCGATGCTGCGTGGG
This sequence comes from Halonotius roseus, assembly GCF_006861655.1. GTDB lineage: Archaea > Halobacteriota > Halobacteria > Halobacteriales > Haloferacaceae > Halonotius > Halonotius roseus. The sequence continues at coordinate 404,959 of NZ_SESI01000002.1, forward strand.
GGCCAGGCGAGACCGAGGCGGGCCAAACAGGAGGCGGTAGCGGCACCGCGGGCGTGACACCCTCGGTGGCGGGAGCCGTTGTGTCGCGGTTCGTCTCCGCCGAGGTCGCCGCCGACATCGATCGGGTCGCCGCCGCGCCGAAACCGTGGTGGCTCCGTGGGGGCCTCGCTGTCGTCCTATTGGCCCTCGCGGTGGTGGTCGGCCCCGTTGCCGAACGCCTCGCGTTGCTGCCGTTTGTTGCGGTGCCGCGGATCGGCCTGTGGCTGTATCCGACGCTTGCGGCCGGGGTGACACTCGCCCCAGAGCTGGTTCCACTCGAAACGCCGGGGCTCTGGCTGGCGGCCTACGCCGGGCTGTCGGTCGGCTACGTTCTGCTTGGACGGCGGCTCCGGATGGCTGGACAGTCGTAGCGGTGATCCGGCTGCTTCGGTAAGGTTTAGCCCGTTGAACAACTACCTGTAGGTATGCAATGGAAGACAGATTGGGGACTCCGTGGACGCATGGTGTTCACGATGTTCCTGCTGTTCGCCCTCTACATCGTCTTTATCGGTGTGCTGGCAGTCTACTGGGGGAATCTCCTCGGGATCGTCGTCGTGATGGGGCTGTTCTCGTTTGCCCAGCTCTTCTTCAGCGACAAACTCGCCCTCTACAGCATGGGTGCCCGCGTCGTCGACGAAAACGAGGCCCCTGAACTGCACCGCACGACCGAGCGGTTAGCCCAGCAGGCTGACCTGCCGAAGCCACAGATTGCCATCGCCGACACCCGCGTGCCGAACGCGTTTGCGACAGGCCGCAACCAGAAAAATGCGACCGTCGCGGTCACCCAAGGCCTGTTGAACACGCTGAACCAAGAGGAGCTTGAGGGCGTCATCGCCCACGAGCTCGCCCACGTCAAAAACCGCGACGTGATGGTGATGACGATCGCCTCGTTCCTCTCGACGCTGGCGTTCATCGTCGTCCGCTGGGGCTGGCTGTTCAGCGGCGACGGCCGGAATCAGGCGCCGGTGTACGTGGCGATCATCGCCTCGCTGCTCGTGTGGGTCGTGTCGTTCTTCCTGATCCGCGCGCTGAGCCGGTACCGCGAGTACGCGGCCGACCGCGGGGCGGCGTCGATCACGGGCAACCCCTCGGCGTTGGCCTCCGCGCTGATGAGCATCGACGGCCGGATGGATCGGGTGCCGGATGACGACCTCCGCGATCAAGCCGAGATGAACGCGTTCTTCATCATCCCGATCCGCTCGGGCTTTATCGGCAAGCTCGCCAGCTCCCACCCGCCGACCGAAAAACGGATCGAGAAGCTCCGCGAGCTGGAACAACAGCAGGAAACGGCCTGATTTTACTCACCGTAACCGGTTTGTGTGTGTCCGTTGATCATTCGCACATGAGCGAGTGGTCGTCGTGGATCCAAACACACCCGATACAGGCTGCCGGGCTCGGCCTCATCGCCGGTGTCGCCGGACTGAGCGCGCTTGGGGTGCTACTGGTGCCGATATTTATCATTGCGTCGGCGGATCCGGTACTCGGCCTGTTCGCCGTTGTTGTCGTGGCGATGGCTGGCGTAGCCAGTGCCCGGCACCGCTATGACGGTGCCGCGGCGACACAGTCACCTGATCCGGTGGCCGAACTGGAGCATCGCTATGTGAACGGCGACATCTCGGAGGCGGAGTTCGAACGCCGCCTCAACACACTCATGGAGACGGATGCTGCCCTCGGTCGGCTGACGGATGACGAAACTGAAACACAGCAGACGGAGTACGAAACCGAACTCACGTAGGCAACAGCCGCGACGACGAGCCTTTTACCGCCGGCGGCCAACGATCGATCATGGGTTTGATGGACACCGTCCGGTCGATCTTTGGCGTCTCCGCCGAAACTGACGCGACACGGAAAGCCGACCCCGAGGATCTCTTCGGGATGTCGACGGCGTATATGACGATGGAGGCCGATCTCGGCTACGAGAACGCGGGCCAGGCCGCCCTCTGTTTCTCGTCGGTCGACAGCACGGATTTCAGCGACACCGTCGATGAGGTGAAGTCGATCCTGGAGGCCGGCGAGGACGATACCGGAACGACGTTTGACACCCACAACGACGACCACGGCTACAGCTGGGTTGTCCTCGACGACACCGACCCCGAGGATCTGTTGACGACGATCCACTTCGCCGCCGACACGTTCATCGAGCAGGGGTATGGCTCCCGGCTGCTGGCGGCCGTCTTCGCCTTCGACAAAAGCGGCACCGACCACGCCTACTGGATCTACTCGTTCCGCCGGGGGGCGTACTACCCCTTCGTTCCCGAGGGCGACCACGAGCGCGACAACCAAGCCGAGTTCAAGCTCCAGTCGGTGCTGGAGGGCGAACTCGACATCGAAGACGACGAACAGTATTGGTACCCGCTGTGGCCCGACCGCCCCGGCGGCTACCCATGGGAATAGTGGTGTCAGCCTAATCGACCACTCCACCGTTGTTGCCGCTGATAGGTGTAGAATCACCAGCTGATAGCAGGATTCCGTCGACCGCATTTCACTTTCACTGCGCTGTTAACGAGGCTTTATATGCGAAAGCGAGCAAGGGAGAGATACAATGGCTGAGGATGAACTCGAAACGCTGCCCGGTGTCGGGCCGGCAACCGCGGACAAGCTCGTCGAATCAGGATACGACAACTACCAGAGCATCGCCGTCGCCTCCCCCGGCGAGCTCTCGAACCAGGCCGATATCGGCGACAGCACGGCCAGCGACATCATCAACGCCGCCCGCGATGCCGCCGACGTTGGCGGCTTCGAGACCGGCGAGACGATCCTCGAACGCCGCCAGGAGATCGGCAAGCTCTCCTGGCAGATCGACGAGGTCGACGACCTGCTCGGCGGCGGGATGGAAACCCAGTCGATCACCGAGGTCTACGGCGAGTTCGGCGCGGGCAAATCCCAGGTCACCCACCAGATGGCCGTCAACGTCCAACTACCCCGCGAGCAGGGCGGCCTCCGCGGCTCGGCGATCTTCGTCGACACCGAGGACACGTTCCGCCCCGAGCGGATCGACGACATGGTGCGCGGCCTCGACGACGAGATCCTCCAGGCAACGCTGGAGGATCGAGAGATGGAGGGCTCAATCGACGACGAGGAGACGATGGAAGCCCTCGTCGCCGACTTCCTCGATCGGATCCACGTCGCCAAGGCGTTCAACTCCGACCACCAGATCCTGCTGGCCGAGAAGGCCAAGGAGCTCGCCGGCGAACACGAGGACACCGAGTGGCCCGTCCGGATGGTCTGTGTCGACTCCCTGACCGCCCATTTCCGCGCCGAGTACGTCGGCCGTGGCGAACTCGCCGAACGCCAACAGAAGCTGAACAAACACCTCCACGACCTGATGCGGATCGGCGATCTCTACAATACCTCGATTCTCGTCACCAATCAGGTCGCCTCCAACCCCGATTCATACTTCGGCGATCCGACCCAGCCGATCGGTGGCAACATCCTCGGCCACACCTCCACGTTCCGGATCTACCTCCGGAAATCGAAGGGCGACAAACGCATCGTCCGGCTTGTCGACGCGCCAAACCTCGCCGATGGCGAGGCTGTCATGCGCGTCCAGAATGAAGGCCTGAAGCCCGAGTAACGCGGCTAAGGGTAGTCGAGACGACCGACACCCCACACTGCGACCTGTTTTTGAGTGGAGAATCTATCAGCGAAGCGTTGTGGTGATCGATCAGCGAAGCGTTGTGGTGATCGATCAGCGAAGCGTTGTGGTGATCGATCAGCGAAGCGTTGTGGTGATCGATCAGCGAAGCGTTGTGGTGATCGATCAGCGA
>NZ_SESI01000002.1:408774-784635 GCF_006861655.1 Halonotius roseus
TCAGCGAAGCGTTGTGGTGATCGATCAGCGAAGCGTTGTGGTGATCGATCAGCGAAGCGTTGTGGTGATCGATCAGCGAAGCGTTGTGGTGATCGATCAGCGAAGCGTTGTGGTGATCGATCAGCGAAGCGTTGTGGTGATCGATCAGCGAGACGTGCCGCCGCCCCGTGTCTGCCGGCGGCGGTGCCGTGATCTCCAGACGAAACGGTCGCCATGGTCGGTCGACATCTGTTTCGTTTTTCGGCGACAGACAGCTCCCGCATCGAGCATCCGCAACCTTATATGCATATTATTTGGTTTCATATTTGACGCTCGTATATAATTTGGGTACTATTTCTTGAATTGTAAACGGTTACCATTATATATATCCGCTCCATGAGTCACGACCGTGATTCAGAGCACAAACACACGGCGTGATCACAAAATGAAACCGAATTGTAAACCAAGCACACGCAGTTCAACGGAGCAACAACAATGACAGAGCTAGCCACAGCGGTCGAAGCGATCAACAACACGTGGATCCTGACGGTATCGTTCCTGATCTTCTTCATGCACGCGGGCTTCGCCATGCTCGAAGCAGGGCAGGTTCGCTCGAAGAACGTCGCCAACCAGCTTACGAAGAACATGCTGACGTGGGCGGTCGGCGTCACGGTGTTCTTCCTGATCGGCACCGGCTTTACCAGCCTCGTGACCGGTGGCGGCTTTGCGCCCGCCGCCGGCTCCGGCGGCTACGTCAGCTGGTTCTACGGTGCTGTCTTCGCCATGACCGCCGCAACAATCGTTTCAGGTGCCGTTGCCGGACGCGCAAAGCTCCGCGCCTACGTCACCTACACGTTCCTGCTGGCCGCGGTGATCTACCCCATGGTCATTGCGATGACGTGGTCATCCCCCGGCGCGGGACTTGTCGAACAGCTCACCGGCTACGCCTTCGCTGACTTCGCCGGCGGCATGATCGTCCACGGCATGGGCGGTATCGCCGGCCTCACGGCCGCCGCGATCCTCGGCCCGCGGATGGATCGCTACGGCGATGACGGCTCGCTGAACGTTATCCCCGGTCACTCGATGACCTTCGCCGTTCTCGGCACGCTGATGCTGTGTTTCGGCTGGTACGGCTTCAACGTCGGCACCGCCGGAGCGTTCGATCTCGGTGACGGCGCGAACACGCTGAGCCTCATCGTCATGACGACGACGATCGCCATGGCGACAGGCGCGATCGGTGCGGCCGGCGTTGCCTACCTCAAATCCGGCAAGGTCGATACGCTGTACACCGCAAACGGGATGCTCGCCGGACTGGCTGGCATCACCGCGATCACGAACACCACCTCCTGGTGGGGTGCCATCGTCGTCGGCCTGCTGGCCGGCGCGCAGCTGCCGATCGTCTTCGAGTTCGTCTCCGAGAGGCTCAAGATCGACGATGTCTGTGCGGTCTTCCCCGTCCACGGCAGTGCTGGCGTGCTCGGGACGCTTCTGATGCCGTTCGTTGCGGTGCCGGGCGCGGTTGATTCGATCAGCGGTCAGTTCATCGCCCAGCTTACCGGTGTCGTCATCATCGGCGGCTGGACGCTCACCGCGACCGCGATCATCTGGTACGTGTTCAAAGCGATGGGTGAGGCACGCGTCACCCCCGATCACGAGCAGGATGGCCTCGATCTCGCCGAGCACGGCGTCGAGACCTACCCCGAGTTCGGTGGCGACCGCGTTGCCACCGACGGCTTCGGCCCAACTGACGACGAGGAGATCCGCACCGACGGCGGCGAGGATGTCGAACTCCGAACCGACGGCGGCCGTGAGATCCGCACCGACGGCGGCGAGGAAGCCGATCTGAAGATGGTGTTCTCGGTCGTCCGCCCGGAGAAGCTCGGTGACGTGAAGAAGGCGCTCGCCGAGGTCGGCGCGCCCTCGCTGACGGTCACCAACGTCTCCGGTCGTGGCAGCCAACCCGCGAAAAAGGGTAGCTGGCGCGGCGAGGAGTACACGGTCGATCTCCACCAGAAGGTCAAAATCGAGTGTGTCGTCGCCGATGTCAACGCCGAGGAGGTTGCCACCGCGATCAAGGAGGCTGCCAACACCGGCGAGCCCGGCGACGGCAAGATCTTCATCCTCGATGTCGAGGACGCGATCCAGATCCGCACCGGTAAGGAGGGTACCGAAGCGGTCTGATCGACAACTGCGGACACACCGCTGACTGATTTCACCACACCAAGCCCAACGAATCCGACGATACTCCCGTCAATTCACCTGACAGGCTTCTGGCCTGTCGTTCCTTTTCACGACTCGATCACCTCACAAGCGGCAGCACTCGAATAGCCGCTGTCACACGGTCGGCCGCAACGATGCCCTGTCGATAGCCACAAGTTCGGGGGGCGAAAAAAGCCGGTATGAACCACGAGCGGTCACGCGAGCTGTACGGCCGGGCCCTCTCGGTGTTGGCCGGCGGTGTCAACTCCTCGGTGCGGGCGACCAAGCCGTATCCCTTCTTTATCGAACGTGGCGACGGTGCCCACGTCGTCGACGCCGACGGCAACAAGTATCTCGACTATGTGATGGGGTATGGCCCGCTGCTGTACGGCCATGATCTCCCAGAGCCGGTCGCCGCAGCGATCCAATCCCACGCCGCCGACGGGCCGATGTACGGCGCGCCAACGGAAATCGAAGTCGAACTCGCGGAGTTCGTTGCCCGCCACGTCCCGAGCGTCGAGATGCTGCGATTCGTCAACTCCGGCACCGAGGCAACCGTCTCGGCGGTCAGACTCGCCCGCGGCCACACCGGCCGCGACAAGATCGTCGTCATGCAGGGTGGCTACCACGGCGCCCAGGAGTCAACGCTCGTCGAGGGCGACGCCAACAACCCACGACCCTCGACGGCGGGTATCCCTGAGGAGTTCGCCAAGCATACCCTGCCGGTGCCGTTCAATGACCCGGAAGCCGCCGAAGCGGTCTTCGAAGAGCACGGCGACGACATCGCGGCCGTCCTGACCGAGCCGATCCTTGGCAACATGGGGATCGTCATGCCCGTCGATGGCTTCCACGACACCCTCCGAGAGCTCTGCGACGACCACGGATCGTTGCTCATCTTCGATGAGGTCATCACCGGCTTTCGGGTCGGCGGCCTCCAGTGTGCCCAAGGCAAGTTCGGGATCACACCGGATCTGACGACGTTCGGGAAGATCGTCGGCGGCGGGTTCCCGGTTGGGGCGATCGGTGGCCGCGCCGAGCTCATCGAGCAGTTCGCGCCCTCCGGCGAGGTGTTCCAGTCGGGAACGTTCTCCGGGCATCCGGTGACGATGGCCGCCGGGCTGGCGAACCTGGAGTACGCCGCCGAAAACGATGTCTACGACCATGTCAACAGCCTCGGCGAGCAGCTTCGGAGCGGCCTCCGGGATATCTTGGCCGAGCAGGCCCCGGAGTACACCGTCGTCGGTACCGACAGCATGTTCAAGGTGATCTTTACCCGTGATGGCGCGACAGCTCGGGGAGGGGAGTGTGGCGCGGGCTGTCAACAGGATCCGGACTGTCCGCACTACGATCACTGCCCGAAGACCGGCGCGGACGTTGCCGACGCCGACACCGAGCGGTGGGAGCGGCTGTTCTGGCAGGCGATGAAAGACCAGGGCGTCTTCCTGACGGCCAACCAGTATGAATCGCAGTTCGTCTCCTATGCCCACACCGAGGCCGACATCGAGGAAACCCTTGCCGCCTACGCCGAGGCCCTGTAGGTCGCTGCCGGAACTGATGGGCTTTTAGACGGTGAGCCCAGAGAGGGCTGTATGTCATCAGCCACGACCGTCAGACTCGCAACGCGGGGCTCGGAGCTCGCCCGCCGGCAGGCGACGACGGTCAAATCCACGCTCGACTCCCGACGTCGGGAGGTGACGCTCACCGAGGTCGACACCCGAGGCGACCAGATCCGCGATGAGCTGATCCACCGCCTCGGGAAGACCGGCGCGTTCGTCCGCGCGCTCGATGAGAAGGTGCTTACGGGTGACCTCGACGCGGCAGTGCACTCTCTGAAAGATATGCCGACCGAGATGCCAGACGAGCTTGTCGTCGCCGCCGTCCCCGAACGCGCTCCATCCGGCGATGTGCTCGTCACACCCGACGGCCGCGATCTCGATAGCCTACCCGAGGGTGCGATCGTCGGCACAAGCTCGCTCCGGCGGAAGGCCCAACTGCTGGCCGCCCGCCCGGATCTGGAGATCGTCGCCCTCCGGGGCAACGTTGACACCCGCCTCGAAAAGCTGCTCGCGCCGTCGCTGCAACGGGAACACCAGGCGCGACTCGAAGCGGTCGGCAAACTCGACGAGATCGTCGGCGACGCGGCCGCTGTCGACAACGGTGACAACGCTGTCGACGACGCTGACGACGACACCGACGCCGACGCTGACGACGCGGACTACGACCGCTCACCCGAGGAGTGGTTCAACGATCTCACCGACCTCGAACGCGACGCGATGGGTCGGAAGGTCGACACCGAGATGGATGCGATCGTCCTCGCGGAGGCCGGCCTCCAGCGCAGCGACCTGCTTGAGACCGTCCCGACCCACCGGCTGCCCAGAGAGCGGTTCGTCCCCGCACCCGGCCAGGGCGCGATCGCGGTCACCGCCGTCGACAGCGACGTGATCGATCAGCTCAGAGAGGTCGTCGACCACCCTCGCAGCCGGATCGAAACAACCGCCGAGCGAACGGTGTTGGCCGAGCTCGGCGGCGGCTGTATCGCGCCGATCGGCGTCAACGCGATCCTGCAAGGCGAGTATGTCCACACGCGCGTACAGGTGCTCGGCCCCGACGGCGAGGAGACGGTCGAGGCAACGCGGGATCTCCCGGTCACCGACCACGCCGAGGCGGCCGCCGATTTCGCCGCCGAGCTGCGCGAGCGAGGGGCTGCCGAGCTGATCGACGCCGCCGCGGCCAACGCGGCCACAACCGACCCCGGAACACAGGAGGACGATGACTGACGCGCCAGCGACGGTCTACCTCGTCGGGAGCGGCCCCGGCGATCCGGAGCTCCTGACCGTGAAGGCAAACCGCCTGCTGTCGGATGCCGATGTCGTCCTCCACGACAAGCTTCCCGGCCCGGAGATCCTCGAAGCGATCCCCGAACACAAACGCGAAGACGTGGGCAAACGCGCCGACGGCGAGTGGACGCCACAGGAGTACACCAACCGCCGGCTTGTCGAGCTCGCCGAAGAGGGCAAAACTGTCGTCCGGCTGAAGGGTGGCGACCCGTTCGTCTTCGGCCGCGGCGGCGAGGAGATGGAACATCTCGCGGCCAACGAGATCCCCTTCGAGGTCGTCCCCGGGATCACCTCAGCGACCGCCGCCCCCGGTGTTGCCGGGGTGCCGCTGACCCACCGCGATCATGTCTCCAGTGTCTCCTTTGTCACCGGTCATGAGGATCCAAGCAAGGATGAATCGGCCGTCGACTGGGAGGCACTGGCCGACACCGGCGGGACGCTCGTCGTGTTGATGGGCGTTGGAAAGCTCCCGTTGTACACCCAGGCACTGCGGGATGCCGGGATGGCTCCCGAGACGCCGGTCGCTCTTGTCGAGCGGGCGACGTGGCCGGAGATGACCGTCGCCACCGGCACCCTTGATTCCATCGTCGAGGTACGCGACGAGGTCGGGATCGAACCGCCGGCGATCACCGTGATCGGCGACGTGGCTGCGACCCGGGAGGAGGTTGTCGACTTTCTGTTGAATCGGAGCGACGACACCCAGTCGGGGGCGGCCGACCGATGAGCCAGGAGGTTCGCGTGGCCGTCTTTCGGCCTGACGATGACCGATTGACCACGGCCGTCGAACTCCTTGACTCGCTGGGAGCGACCCCGATAGCCGACCCGATGCTAGAGATTGAACCGACCGGTGCGGCCCCGCGGTCGGACGCCGACTACGTCGTCTTCACAAGCAAAACCGGGATCGAACTTGCCGCCGAGGCGGGCTGGCAGCCCGGCGATGTGACGCTTGTCAGCATCGGTTCCGGGACGACCGCCGCCGCCACCGACGCCGGCTGGACGGTCGACCGCGAGCCCGAGACATACAGTTCCGCTGGCCTCGTCGAGTTGCTGACCGAGGAGGTCGCCGACAGCCACGTCAACGTCGCCCGTAGTGATCACGGCAGTCAGGTGCTACTGGATGGGCTGAAAGAGGCCGGCGCGAACGTGACCGAAACGGTTCTCTACCGTCTGGTTCGGCCGGCCGGCGCCGGCGAGAGCACCGAGTTAGCGGCCAACGGCGAGCTTGAGGCGGTCGCGTTCACCTCCTCGCTGACGGTTGAACACTTCCTCGATGCTGCCGCCGACCGCGGACTGAAGGCTGCCGCCGTCGACGGACTCGATGGGGCTGTTGTCGGCGCGATCGGCGAGCCGACCCGAGAAACCGCGGTCGACCACGGGATCGATGTCGACATCGTCCCCGAGGAGGCGACCTTCGAGGCGTTGGCAACCCGGGTTGTTGAGGCGGCCGCCCCGAGTTACACGGAATGAGGAGTAGCTCTCGGGTTAACCGCATTCCTGGCGGACTGAAAGGGCGAGACGCGATCGACGAACCCCGGCGACGTAAGCACTACAGGAGCGAGCGCAGCGAGCGACGAAGCGCGCAACGAGCCGCGGGAGTCGATCGCGTCGAGGGCTTTCTACAACTGCTTCTCTTCTGAAGCTGCTGAATATCACATCGAGTTAGAGCCGGAGGCTTATATCCGATACCGCACAAGCCACAGTCGATGGCTTCGAGCCCCGTTCCCGAACTCGCCGAGCCGGCGGCCGCCTGCGCCGAACGGCTGCTGGCGGCCGATAGCGTGTTGCTGGCCTCGCATATCGACGCCGACGGGCTGACGAGTGCCGCCATCGCGGCGACCGCACTCGAGCGTGCGGGGATTCCTTTTGAAACTGTGTTTGCCAAACAGCTCGACGAGGATGAGATCGCCGCGATCGCCGCAACCGACCACGACACCGCGTTGTTCACCGATTTCGGCAGCGGCCAGCTCGATATCATCGCCGACCACGAGGCTGCTGGCGACTTTACGCCGGTGATCGCCGATCACCACCAGCCGGCCGACGCGACGACCGAGTACCATCTCAATCCGCTGCTGTATGGGCTCGACGGCGCGACCGAACTCTCGGGGGCCGGTGCAACATATGTTCTCGCACGCGCGTTGGGAAAGACCAAGTCAGCGACGGATGGCGGCGTGACCGCCGACGCGTCAGTGACCGATGAGCCGGCCCGAGACAACCGCGATCTCGCGGCCCTCGCGGTCGTCGGCGCGGTCGGCGACCGACAGGCCGGTGTCGACGGGCTGACCGGTGCAAACGAGGGGATCGTCGAGGAGGGTGTCGCCGCCGGCGTCGTCGAGGCCGGCACCGACATCACCCTCTACGGCAAACAGACCCGGCCGCTGCCGAAGCTGCTGGAGTACGCGACCGAGGCCCGAATCCCGGGGATCTCAAACGACACCGCGGGCGCGATCGAGTTTCTCTCCGAGCTGGATCTCCAGCTCGAAACCGACGACGGCTGGCGGTGTTGGGTCGATCTCACCGATGAGGAACGACAGACGCTACTCAGCGCGCTGATCCAACGCGCGGTCGCCAGCGGCGTGCCGGCCGATCGGATCGACGATCTCGTCGGGACGAGCTACCAGCTGGCCGCTGAGGAGCCCGGCACCGTCCTGCGGGATGCCAGCGAGTTCTCAACGCTGTTGAACGCGACCGCCCGGTACGAGCGCGCGGATGTCGGGCTGGCGGTCTGTCTCGGCGACCGCGAGGAAGCCTTTGAGCAGGCCCGAACGCTGCTCCGAAACCACCGCAAAAACCTCTCACAGGGCGTCGACTGGGTCACAAACGAGGGCGTCACCACCGAGGACAACATCCAGTGGTTCGACGCCGGCGACGAGATCCGGGCGACGATCGTCGGCATCATCGCCGGCATGGCGATCGGCGAATCGGGGATCAGCCGGAATCAGCCGATCATCGGGTTCGCCGAGGACTCCGACGAGGAGATCAAGGTCTCCGCACGCGGAAACCACGCGCTCACCGCCGAGGGGCTGGATCTCTCGGTTGTGATGCGGGATGCCGCCCGCGCGGTCGACGGCGACGGCGGCGGCCATGACGTGGCAGCCGGGGCGACGATCCCGGCCGGAGAACAAGCAGCGTTCGTCGCTGTTGCTGACGAGATCGTTGGCGAGCAGCTGTCGTCGTAAGGAATTATTGGCCGCCGATATCCCGAAACATCACGCGGTAATCGTCGGCCGACAGCGTGTCGGCGAGATCAAGCAGTTCGTCGTCAAGGGCTTCGAGACGATCGAGTAGCTCGTCGTACTCGTCGCTGGCTTCGAGTTCGGAATCGGATTTCTGCGATTCGAGCAACGCGCGTTTCGAGGCCAGCGACGCCGCCTCCTGTAGCAGATCGCCGTACTCCGATCGGGTAAACAGCGTGTCGACGGCCTCCATTAGCTCATCCCGCGTGACGGGTTTGAGGATGTAGAGATCGAATCCCATATCGATGATATCGAAGTCGGGCTCAACACCGGTGACCATCGCCACACGACACTCCATCGCTTCCTCTTCGATAACGTCGAGAACGACCTCTCCAGGTTCGTCCGGGAGCCGCCGATCTAAGAGGACAGCATCGATCGAGTCCGGTAGCTCCTCGCCGTCAGGGGCGGTCTCACCGTGAAGCACATCGATCGCTTCCGCGGCGGTCGTCGTCGTGACGACGGTGTACTCCGGTTCGAGGAACTTGTTGTAGAGGTGGGTGACGGTCGGATCGTCCTCGACTACGAGGATCGTTTCGTCGCTCATCGTCGGCCCACCCACGGCTCCACCCCGGTATGATCGGCCGGTCGGACGCTATCCACCCGCATATGTGTTGTGAGGCTCATGACGCAGCATAAATCCGTGTCAGACAGTCGTCTGACGACTCTGGGCATGTATGGATGTTTCAGAGAAATAAAGGTATGCACTGCGGCCGGTGGGGCTCCGGAGCCGGTGGGCTCATTTAGGGGGCGGTCGTATGGCTCCGCATGCCAGAGACAGTACAAACCGGCGTCGACGGCCTCGACTCGATTCTCGGCGGGGGGATCGTCAACAACGCGACCGTCCTCGTCAGCGGCAATCCCGGCACCGGCAAGAGCCTCTTTGGGATCAACTACCTGTATTCGGGTGTCGTTGACCACGACGAGCGCGGGATCTACATCTCCTTTGAGGAAAACGCCGAGGACATCAGGCTTGCCGCCGAATCGATCGGCTTCGATCGGTTTGGTGAGCTTGTCGACAACGACGACATCAAGATCTACGACAAACGCGAGATGCTCCAAGACGGCAACTTCAGCGAAACGATGGATCGACTGCTGGAGGTGTTTACCGAGTCGGAGTACGACCGGCTCGTCTTGGACTCGCTGACGATGTTCCAGCTGTTTTTCGAGGACGAACGCGAGAAACGCACCTACCTGCTGAAGTTCTCGGACATCCTCAAACAACACGGCCTGACCTCGCTGTTGATCAACGAACAGGGGGCGGTGTTTCCCGACACCGAGATCGGCCTGGAAAATTTCCTCACCGACGGCAACATCTACTTCATCCAGACGCCGACCGACTCCGGGGTCAATCGATACGTCTGGGTTGCCAAGATGCGAAAACAGGATATCGACACCGACATCTTCCCGATGGAGATCAGCGACGGCGGGATCACAGTCTACGAGAAGGCAAGCGGGTTTTCGATGATGGCTGGGGAATCCGGCCCCGGCAACGATGGGCCGTCGTTTTAATCGATATTAGTTCGACATCGTCCGCCAGACATCGTCGAGTTTGTTTTTCACCGCCGAGCGTTCGGCGATATCGACGGAGACACCCCCATCGAAGTTGACCTCGACCTTGTCGACGTTCCGGCGGTAGACCTTGATCCGGCGGTGTTCATCCGACAGCGGCCGATCGTGGAGCGTCAACAGATCGGCGTCGGTGAGTTCATCGATCCGCCGGTAGCAGGTGGCGATCGGCACGTCGAGTTCGTCGCTGAGGTCTTGGGCAGATTTCGGCTCGGTCGTCGCCGACAGGATGTCCGTGTTGTACTTGTTGCCAAGCACCTCGATAAGCTCCTCCGATGCCATTCTATGATAACTACCAGCGACTGAGCAAAAAGCGTATCGGTGGTGGGAAGATAGGAGGTGTGACAATCGGAGCTATCACGGCTAATAGTTAGGATGCGGTTAATCAACGACAGCACAGGTGGGATGTTAGTAATCGATACCACCCCAGTCAAGTCGTTTATTTGGCTGTATCACCCGAGTAGTGCTGTATTACCAGCCGGCGCACAGAGCAGAATGGATCGTCGTTAGTTTTAACACCATAGCCGTCTAACGTGATGGTATCAGACTGGAGTGCGGGCGGTATCCAGTCGGGGGAACACACCATGTTCAGCACAGCAAGCAGGGGTCAAGTGGGTATCGGTACCCTCATCGTGTTCATCGCGATGGTCTTAGTCGCAGCTATCGCTGCGGGGGTTCTGATCAACACCGCTGGTCTCCTACAGGCGCAAGCACAGTCCACAGGTGAAGAAACAACGGCACAGGTTAGTGATCGGATAGCGATCGGTGAAGCGGTTGGGTATTCAACTAGCTCTAGCCCAGCAAAGATCGATACAATAAATATCACAATGCGGCTGGCAGCCGGTGCTGATCCAATCAATCTGAGCAAAGCCTCGTACACAATCGATACCGATGGGAGTGCAAGGGTGATTCAAGGGAATGAAGATTATAATAATATAGAGTTCTATCAGGTTCAGGGACTCAATAATAAACCAGAGATTCTGGCAAAGCAAGAAGATTTGATGGCTGTTGAATTTGATATTGATTCAATACAGGGTATCGACCCTATCGAAGACGGTGATGATGTAACATTCATTGTGCAGGCCCCAGCAGGGGGGAGCACATACGCCACACTGAGAGCACCGGGGCGGATCGACACAGATGAGTCCTACATCCTCTCATAGGCCCCAGTTCTCCCACTAAAGTATTTACAACTACCGTTCGGATTCTACTTTGGCTGTATCGTGCTTGTAACATCGCTACTCGATAATTAGCAGAGTCAGTTCGGTATTAGGATCCAGTAACTGGCTCGATTTGGCCAGTATTCTCCTACAAGATCACCAACCCAACTTAATTCTGTTTGGATTACATTATTCTCAGAAAAGATAATTTGAAGCTCATTTTTATGTAACTCCTCGGTTGGTGTTCAGGTAACGCCTGCCCTGTTCCGGGTCAGGCAAGTCACACTATGTTCGAGTCAACCACCCGAGGTCAGGTCGGCATCGGGACGCTCATCGTGTTCATCGCGATGGTACTGGTCGCTGCGATCGCGGCCGGTGTCCTCATCAACACGGCCGGCCTTCTCCAAGCACAAGCACAGCAAACCGGCGAAGAAACGACCGCCGAGGTCAGCAACATCGTCCAGATCAATCAGGTGATCGGTGAAGACAGCACCAGCGATGGGACGATCGATGTCCTCAACGCGAGCGTTCGGCTCGCATCCGGCTCCGATCCGGTTAACTTGAGTGAGGTCTCCTATACAGTCGAAACAAACGGCAGTGCAGCCGTGATCAACGGAAACAACCAGACAAACGACGCGATCTCGCTGTTCCAGGAACAAAGCCTTGAGGATGGGACAAGCATCCTCTCGGAGCAGCAGGATCTCATGGTCGTCCAGTTCGATCTGGAGGAATCATCCGAGCTAGATCCACTCGGGGAGTCGGATACGATCACCCTCATCGCGCAGGCCCCCGCGGGTGGGAGTACATACAAGCAGCTCAAAGCACCCCGCCGGATCAAGGACGGTAACTCATACATCCTCTGACAGGGATGCGTTGAACCGTCGGTGCTGGCTTGTTGTGGGGTGAGTGTCCTCGTGACCGATGATCGATCGGTTGAATCATCGGTTTGAACTGAGATTTTATTACTTCGGGACATAATATAGCGGCCGGATCACCGTCATTTTTATTATCATGTACCAACAAAGGTAGCCTAACGTCTGACCTTCAGTGGGTTCAGGCGGGGTCAACCATGTTCAGCACAGAACGCCGCGGCCAGGTAGGGATAGGTACGCTCATCGTGTTTATCGCGATGGTGCTCGTTGCAGCGATAGCTGCAGGCGTGCTTATCAATACCGCTGGCCTCCTACAAGCACAGGCACAGCAAACAGGCGAAGAGACGACCGCCGAGGTCAGTAATGTTATTCAGATCGGCGAGGTCGTCGGCGAAAACACCAGCACCGGAGGAAGTGGTGATCCGGTGATTGATCAACTCAATGTTAGCATTCGCCTTGCATCAGGCTCCGATCCGATCAACCTAAGCAAGGCATCGTACACGCTATCAACAAACGGGAATGCAGCTGTCGTCAACGGAAACCCAGATGGATCCGGCAACGTCGTTACTGATATCTACGAGAAACAAAGCTTGGATGGAACAGACATCCTCTCAGAGCAAGAGGATCTTGCGGTCGTTAAGTTCGACCTCACGCAGGGGAATCTGGAACCCCTAAAGGACAACGATGAGGTAACATTCGTTGCCCAAGCACCTGCAGGTGGAACTACGTACAAGCAACTGTCAGCACCACGGCGAATCAACGAGGGTGAATCATACATCCTCTAATCGCAGCTGCGAGTCACGACCCGCGCTTCCACGTGGGTCAATGTTAACACAGTAACGTCGGCATCACTGGTACCGGGTTACTGTGTATGGGTTTGGTACGTCTGCGCCTGAACACTCTCGTTCAGGGCTTTTCCGAAGGAATGCGAAAACCGCTACTGCCAAGAGTGGCGACAGATCCGATCAATTCTGGTTGTCGATTGCTGTTAGCTACAGGGACAGTCACTACCAATTGCACTATTATCAGTACAGATAATTTGGTAGTCATTTTTATAACCATCCACTGTCATCGTTTTGGTACCGTCTGGTCCAATTACGGGCTCAGGCGTACCAAACCATGTTCAACACAGACGACCGAGGTCAGGTGGGGATCGGAACACTCATCGTGTTCATCGCGATGGTTCTGGTCGCAGCGATCGCGGCCGGTGTTCTGATCAACACTGCAGGCCTCTTGCAAGCACAAGCACAGCAAACAGGTGAAGAGACGACTGCCGAAGTCAGCAATGTCGTCCAGTTTGGAGAAATCGTCGGAATCAATGAAGACACTGACGATGAGATCGAAACGCTGAACGCGACGCTGCGACTGGCATCGGGCTCCGATCCGATAAATGTCAGCGAGGCGTCGTACACGATCTCCAGTCCGCAAGGGAATGCGACAGTCGTGAGCGGAAACGAAAACACAAACGGGGCACTCGATCTCTACTCGAAACAGAGCTTGGAAGATGGTGCCCAGATCCTCGCGGATCAGGAGGATCTGATGGTTGTCCAACTCCAGCTTGACACACAGAACGGCATCGATACGCTTGAATCCTCGGAAACAGTCCAAATCATCGCGCAGGCTCCCGCCGGCGGTAACACGTACACGGAGCTGAAGACGCCACGCCGGATCTTCGACAACGAGTCGTACATCCTCTAAGCTGACCGCGATTCTTTTCCCCATTTTTTATCGAACACACTGATAGCGGCAGCACTATGCCGACCAACTACAGGAGATAGCTCTCGGTCGCCACGACAACAATTATTACCATTGTACGAATTGGGCATCGTATGGATCGACGACGACTCCTGGTAGCCGGAAGCACAGCGGTCACAGCCGGACTTGCTGGCTGCAGCGGGCTACTTGGTGGCGGTGGCTCTGAGGACGAGGAACCCGCACAACCACAGATCACCCGGATCGGGATCGAAACGAACGCTGGCGAAGGACAGGTGACTGGTCAGATCTCAAATCCGACCGATGAATCGGTCGACCGAACTCTCTATGCGCGAATCTACTCACGGCCACAGGAGGTGAGCGCGCTGCTCGAACAAAATCCCGAAGAAACCCTTTCACAAACGTACAACGGTATTCCGCCGGGCGATGCTGGCGGAGCATTTATTCTCTCGATCCCAGGCGTGTATACGATCAGTAGTCTTAGCGACAATATCGAGGCTGCACTCATCCCAGCTGGTGAGGAGCCAACCGAAAGCGATTACCGGTGGTACGGCCCCGATGCCGCCACGCTCAACGGAGAAGGCCAGTAGCACCCTTCAGGGTAGTCGGCCACGTCGCTACGGCCTGATCAGTGGAATATTCGAGGGAATCGAGGACAACACTCTTTATCATACCGACGGAAGTCATCGATATGAGTTCGGATGATCCAGCGGACGAGCCCGAAGAGAAAGGGATTCTTGCTCCCGACGAGCTCGATATCACCGATCATCCGAAGGTCGAATCGCTCTCAGAAGGTCGATACGTTGTCTCGGCGGAGGGGACACCTGACAGTCCAGACGCAGAACAACGCGAGCAGTCGAGCGGCGACAAGACACAACTGCCAGCCGGTGAAACAGACGCGGACGAAACAGCCGACGAGACCGACGAAGACGAAGTCGACGAGGACGATACCGACGACGGTGATCAGGAACCGACAGCCGACAACGATGAGAGCGATTCCGGTTCCGAGCCGCCAGCTGAGAGATCGGAAGACACCGACGACACGGAGCCAGCCGAGCCGCCGGCCGTCGAGTTAACCCAACAGACGGTTAGCCAGTTTCTCGCGGAGTCGCTGACCTCCACGGAGACCTCCTATGGGTTCGATGCCACGGTCAACATCGAGGGGGATGTCAAACGCGGGCGAATGAGCTCCGACGATGTCGCTGAAACCTTGGAGGGGCTGTTGCGGTGGTACGCAGAACAGACAACCGACGAGATGGAGCCGGAGGCCGCCCTCGGGATCATCCTTGCCGGCAGTACACTTGAGGTCGAGTATCCGGTACAGAGCGTCTACGCGATGCTCAAGCAGTATGAGCTGGGCCCCGATGACTCGATCAGCGATCTGCTGGCGGCGATCCGCGAGGAGGGATCGTTCACCGTGCCACCGTCAGACACCCGGTGATCGGCCGGGGTTCCTTTCAGACATGATAGCTATAGGGGAGCGTTTATATTACCTCGGGTGTCCTATGTTCGATATATGGCAAAGCGTGTGATGATCGCTGACGACTCGGAGTTCATGCGGAACCTGCTCCGGGAGATACTCGAAGACGACTTCGAAATCGTCGGGGAAGCCGAAAACGGCGTCGAGGCGGTTGACCTCTACGAGCAAGAGGAGCCCGATATCGCCATGATGGATATCGTCATGCCGATACGGGATGGGATCGAAGCCACAAACGAGATCACGAACACCTACGACGACGCCAAGGTGATCATGTGTACCAGCGTCGGCCAAGAGGAGAAGATGAAGCAGGCGATCAAGGCCGGCGCGTCGGGATACATCACCAAACCGTTCCAGAAACCGAACGTCCTCAACGAGATCAACGACGTCATTCCAGCCTAGCATGAAGGTCGATATCCGCGAGCTGGGGCAGTTCAACCACCTCGCGTCACAGGGCGCCGAGCGCGCCGCGGAGTCGCTGTCGCAGCTCGCGGGCGTCCAGATGGATGTCGATGTGACAGACGTGAGTCTCGTCACCGAAAACGTGCTCGCAGAGACGTTCACCGACCGATCGTTTGTCGGCGTCGAACTCGGGCTCGAAGGAGGGCTTGAAGGCGAAACCGTGCTGGCCTTCGAGCGCGAGCGCGCGATGAAACTCCAAGACCTCCTCATGGGCGTTACCGACAACGGCGACTCCGAGGAGCGGCTGGCGAAAAGCAGCGTGACCGAGCTCGGCAACATCATGATCGGCGGTTTTATCGATGGTTGGGCGAACCACCTCGATACGGCGATCAACATGACACCGCCGCGGTACACCGAAGCCAACGGGCCGCGCATCCTCCCGGATCAGGCCATCGAGGCCGCCAAAAAACACGGGGTGTTCCTCTTTGAGAGCAAGCTGACCGGGATGGATGTCGATCTTGATTTCTCCCTGTACATGCTGCCGGAGTACCGACAGTTCGTCCAACTGCTGTCGGGCAACGACCAAGGCAACCAGATCCCGGTCAACCGACTCAGCACCTTCGAGGAGTTGGCAAAGGAGGGTGCGGGCAATGCCGCCGACCAGATCGGGATGATGACCGGCCTCGACACCACCGTCGACGTGAGTCGACTGCGGTTTGTCCCGCTGGGCGGCGTGCCGAAACAGGTCGGCAACGACCAGTTTGTCGGCGTTGTCTTCGAGCTCACGGGGCTGCCCAGCGGCTATCTCGTCGTCTTGTTCGGCGAGGACTCCGCGACAACGATCGCCAATGCGATGATGCCCGGCGGGGGGGCAGAAGAGGAGATCGGTGAAATGACCGAAGGCGCGATCAAGGAGCTCGGCAACATCATGACCAGCGGCTTCATCGATGGGTGGGCAAACGTCCTCCAGACGAGCATCGAACACTCCCCGCCGAACTTCGTCCACGACATGGGTGAGTCGATCATGAGCCCTGTCGTCGGTAAGCTCGGCCAACAGCAGGATTACGCCTTCGTCATCGATTCAACGATCGAGATCGACGGCAACACGGGACAATGTGACATCTACGCACTGCCCAACGAGCGAGAACTCGCCCGTGCACTGTCGGCACTGCCGGCACGGGACTAATCGCCGGGAGGATCGCGTGACACGGGATCGGCGGCGCGCTGACAGCCCACCAACGAAACAGGTCGGCATCGCGGAGTACGCCGTGGTAACCGATAACACACGGCTGTCGACCAGTGGGGTCGGCTCCTGTCTTGGGATCGTGCTCCGGGATGGCTTCAACGACGTGTCCGGGTTGATCCACGTCATGCTTCCGACGGCCGCCGAGAGCCGCGACGGCAACCCCGCGAAGTTCGTCGACACGGGGCTCCCGCTGTTGATCGAGAAGATGGTCGAGGCGGGCGCAAGCAAACGCCGGCTGGAGGGGTGGGTTGTCGGTGGCAGCGAGATGCTGTCGTTTTCCTCGGACGGCGACAGCATCGGCAGCCGCAACATCGCCGCCGCAAAACAGGCCTTCGAGCATTACGGGATCGATGTGGCAGGAACCGATGTCGGCGGCGGCCACGGGCGATCGATCCGCTTCGATCCGGCAGACGAGTCGGTGGTGATCCAGACGGCCGACGACAACACGACACAGACGATCTAAGGGCGGATAGAAATATCAGTTGTGATATGTGTCTGACGGGAACTATCAATGCTGAGAGTTAAATGGGTGGTTTCAAGTATATCGGTGGTGATAAACCGTTACAATGGGTCTCGGCATAGCACTCCTCGTCGCAGCACCCACGTTTGAGATCGGCTCTCAGTTGGGGGGAGCGTTCTCCGTGTGGGCTGTGACGACCGCAACCATCGGCTTGGTCGGGGCGAGCATCATCGACCGCATCCTCGAAGGCGAGGAAGAAGCCGGTGGGGGCGGCGGCGACGGGGGTATGGACGGCGACCTTGGTGGGGGAATGGACGATGACCTTGGCGGCGGGATGGACGATGATCTCGGCGGGATGGATGACGATCTCGGCGGGATGGACGACGACTTCGGCGGTGGGATGGACGATGACTTCGGTGGTGGGATGGATGACGACTTCGGCGGTGGCGGTGGCGATTTCGGTGGCGGTGGCGGCGGCAACACCGACGAGATCGCCCACCAAGTCGAGGAGTTAGAAACTGAGGTATCCGATCTCTCCTCGACAGTTGGCACCATCCGCGAGGAGAACACCGAGATCAGCGAACGCGTCGAGGAGGTCGAAGAGGATGTCCGCAATCTCCTTGACATCTACGAGATGGTTACTCGTGGCATCAACCCCTTCGTCGACGACGGTGGTGGCGGTGGTGGCGGTGCCGGCGGGTTTGGCGGTGGCGACGGCGACGGCGGTGGGCTCGGCCTCTTCGACGATGACGACGAGAGTCAGGCAGAGGATGTCGATGACTCGGTGATGGACGCCGAGGCCGACGGCTTCTTTGACGACGAACTGACCGAAGAGGAGATCGAGGCCGACGACGAGGATGCCGACGCCGGCGATATGGAGGAGAGCTTAGACGAGATGGGCGAAGGCGATTTCGCCGACGATCTCGACGAGGAGGACGATGGGTTTGCCGACGACCTCGATGGCGAGGATGACTTCGCCGATGACCTCGATGGCGATGAGGGGTTCGAAGATGACCTTGACGACGGTTCAGAGGGGTTCGAGGACGACCTTGACGGCGAAGATGACTTTGGTGATGACCTCGAAGGAGATGCAAGTGATCAAGATATGTCCGGCGAAAAATCATTCAGCGAACTGAAAAACGAGTACGACTCCGGTGATGCAGAATGGGCCGACGAAGACGACATCGATGAAGAGGGAGAAGGCGACATCGATGAGGAGATGGAGGCGGACGCCGACTCCGAGGCGTTCGATGAGAGCTTCGAGGACGACGAAGCCGACGACTTCGAGGAAGGCTTTGATGACGAAGACGACGCCTTCGATGAGGGTGAAGATGCCTTCGATGAGGGCGACGACGCATTCGACGAGGGCGAAGATGCCTTCGACGAAGGCGAGGATGCCTTCGATGAAGACGGCGACACCTTCGGCGATGAGTTCGGCGGCGATCCGGAGCCAGCCGACGCCGCGGATGAACCAGAGGCCGATCCCGCCGAGTCGACCCAACAACAAGCAGCCGGACAACAACAGATGGACGACCAACAGACCCAACAACAAGAGCAACAACAGGCAGCCGGACAGCAGTCACAAACAGCTGGTGGAGAGGCCCGCGGTGACCACGAGGAGGCCGGTGGCTCACGGCCGTTGTCACCGATCCAGGAGCGCGGTGCGGGTGACTTCGAGTACGTCACCTCCGATCACCTCTCGACGGCCCGCGAGAAGCCCTACCTCACGACGCTGCCGAGCGATTACCTCGGCGATCTCGTGATTATGGAGTGGCTGGAGTTCCTCGTCGACGAGTCGACGGTGACCGATGCCGCACGCGCGGTCAACTACTACGAGCGAATCGAGTGGGTCGACCCCGCGGTCGCCGACCATCTCCGGTCGTTCCTCTCCGGGTTCGGCAACGTCGATCGCAACAAAATCGACCGGCCCGGTACGGAGTACCTAACGCGCGAACACCACATCCACAGTCTGAAATACATCATGCAGCTCAACGGCACCACCGCGACATCGGTCATTATCGACCGCTGGGACAGCTTCACCCCAGACAACAATGGGTTTTAGCGTCAGTGCCGCGACCGCAGTCATCTTCGCCGGGTTGTTTTTAGCCCTCGGCATCTTCTACCCAGCAATGGTGAACAGCTACGAGCGCGTGCAGGCGGCTGATGCCGACCAAGCTGATCGCGCACTCGACCAAGCCAACAGCGACATTCAGATCAGCACCGTCAGCACCACAGGAGGTAATAGTGCGGTCGATGTCGTCAATCAAGGGTCAACAGCACTCTCGATCAACGAAACCGACCTAGTCATCAATGGGGCATATCAGGAACGAAGTACGGTTGGGACAGATATCGATGGAGATAGCACGACCGGACTCTGGCTTCCAGGCGAGACGCTGACGCTTGATCCGAGTGTGAGCCTCACTAACGGGGATGACATTCGTGTCGTTACCGAACACGGCGTGAGTGCATCAACGGTGGCCTAACGATGGCTAGTGTCTCTGTTTCCCACCTGATCATCTTCATCGCCAGCCTTGTCGTCGCCGCCGGGGTGGCCGGCACGCTGACAACCGGGGTCGAACGCGTCAGCAACGCCGTCGAGGACGGCAGTCTCGATGTCAGCCAACAGGTACGAACCGATATCGATATCGTGAGCGACCCTGGAAATCCCACAATCGATGGCGACGGAAACCTCACGGTTCACGTCCGCAACACCGGCTCACAGGGGATCTTCATACAACCCGACTCGATCGATATGGTGCTCAACGGCGATTTCGTCCCGAACAGCGGGTTCACCGTCACCGACGCCAACGGCGACCGGACGACAGCCCGCACCGGCGATGTGATGGCGATCGAAATCGACAATAGTTATGTCAATACTGGAGATAATAGATTATACATAACAATCAATAGCGATGAGGAAGTATATGAGTTCAGGAACTAACCAATGAGCACCACACGCCGCGATATCCTGTCGATCGGGCTCGAAGGCCACGACCAGCTGAACGCCGAGCTCGGTGGCGGACTTCCGCCTGGCAGTATCGTGCTCATGGAAGGCGACTACGGTGCGGGCAAAAGCGCGCTGAGCCAGCGGTTTACCTACGGCTTTACACAGGAGAACACGTCAGTAACCTACCTGTCGACGGAGCTGACCGTCAGCGGGTTTATTAACCAGATGCACTCGCTGTCCTACGATATCACCTCCGAACTGCTCGAAGAGAAACTGCTGTTTTTGAGCGCGGATTTCGATAGCGGTGGCGCGCTCCGCGGCGACGGCGAACAGGAGCGCAAGGAGCTGCTCAAACGCCTGATGGACGCCGAGGCGATGTGGGAGCCAGAGGTGATCATCATCGACACCTTCGATGCGATCCTCCGTAACGATCCCAAGTTCGAATCCCTCGTGCGCAACGACGAGGGGCGGCAGGCGGCCCTTGAGATCATCTCGTATTTCCGAGATATGATCTCGATGGGGAAGGTTATCATCATCACCGTCGACCCCTCAACGGTCGACGACGACACGATTGACCCCTTCCGGTCGATCGCTGATGTGTTCATCGAGCTAGAGATGGCCGAGGTCGGCAGCGAGACCCGG
Source organism: Halonotius roseus (assembly GCF_006861655.1). GTDB lineage: Archaea > Halobacteriota > Halobacteria > Halobacteriales > Haloferacaceae > Halonotius > Halonotius roseus. The sequence continues at coordinate 429,508 of NZ_SESI01000002.1, forward strand.
CGATCGATCTCGGTAAAGCGGTTCGCCGGGATGGGCGAACAGGTCGGTGACAGCATCGGGTTCTCGGTGCGCTCCGGCACCGGGATCGTCATCGAAAGCCGGAGTGTGGCCTAACGATGACCGATCAGGGGACGCCAACACCATCCGACGAGCTCAGACAGGTTGCCAACCGGCGGCCCCACCTGCGGGAACACCTCCAGAAGTTCAAGCAGATCGCCGGGGAGTTCCCGATGTTGGTGGAGGATCCCGATGATTACGAGACCGACCGCCCGAACGTCATCTATCCGGTCGGCGGCGCGGTGTACTGCCACGTTTACGGCGACCTTGGACAGAAAACAAAATACTACACCATCGAGCCGACGCTGTCGGAGGATGAGACGGTCACCCTCCAGAAGGTCAAACGAAGGCTGCTGTCGATGAGCGGTCACAAGGAGTCACCGGACGACGACGCCGGCTACGACGACCTCATCGAGGAGCTGCTCGAAGAGACGACCTACGTCACCGACGGCGATATGTCGTTTTACGAGCGGGTCAAACAGCTCTGGAACTTCGGGAAGGTCAAAGTCGACCAAAACACCTACGACAGCATCCGCTACCGGCTCAACCGCGATATCGTCGGCTTCGGGCCGTTGGAGCCGATCATGCGCGACGATCAAAACGAGGATATCCACGTCATCGGAGCCCATGAGACCCACGTCGACCACGCGACGTTTGGGATGTTGCCGACGACGGTCGATTTCGGCACCTCCCAGGAGTTCGACAACTGGCTGAAAAACATGGGTGAGCGGATGGGCGATCCGATCTCGGATTCGAATCCGATCGTCGACTCGACGATGCCGGATGGCTCCCGTATCAACATCATCTACTCCGAGGATGTGTCGCTGAAGGGCCCATCGCTGACGATCCGACAACAAGACGAGATCCCGCTGTCGATCAACCAGATCACCAACTGGGGAACGCTGTCGCCGCTGATGGCGGCATACCTCTGGATCTGTCTGGAAAACGAACAGACCGTCTTCGTTGTCGGCGAGACAGCCTCCGGAAAAACGACGACGCTCAACGCCTCCTTCTCGTTTATCCCGCGGGATTCAAAGATCTACACCGCCGAGGACACCGCCGAGGTCATCCCACCCCACGACACGTGGCAGCAGCTGCTCACCCGGGAGGGGATGGGCAACGAGGAAAACGAGGTCGACATGTTCGATCTCGTCGCCTCCGCGCTGCGTTCCCGGCCTGACTACATTATCGTCGGCGAGGTTCGTGGGGCCGAGGGGCGCATGGCGTTCCAGGCCGCCCAGACCGGCCACCCGGTCATGCTGACGTTCCACGCCTCCGACATCGTCACGATGATCCAGCGGTTTACCTCCGAGCCGATCAACGTCCCCGAGACGTTCATGGGGATCGCCGACGTGGCCCTGTTCCAAAACCGTGTCAAACAGGGCGACGACGTGTTGCGCCGGGTGACAAGCGTCCAGGAGATCGAGGGCTACTCCAAGGAGATGGGCGGGGTCGTCACCCGGCAGGTCTTCGAGTGGGATCCCGTCGAGGACGAACACACATTCAAGGGGATGAACAACTCCTATGTGCTGGAAGAACAGATCGCACCGCTGCTGGGGTACGCCGATACGCGACAGATCTACGAGACACTCGATCACCGCGCGGAGGTCGTCGAGCGGATGATCCAGGAGGGGATTCTCGGCTACCACGAGGTCAACGACGCGATCGCATCGTTCCAGCGTGACGGTTCCGAAGGGCTCCCGTTTACGATGGCATCGGCGCCGGATATCAAGTAGGTGGCGTCGATGGCGACACAGGAAGGCTCCGGCGACCGGCTGAACTCACTGTTGGCGTTTGTCTCGGATGTCTTAGCCTCCTACGGCCGGCTGGACATGTCCCGGCGGCGGTATATGCTGCTGATCTTTCTGCCAACGTTCAGCGTCTTTCTGTTGTCGATCGCCGCCGCGATCGTCCTCCAGATCCCGGTGACCGCAAAGATCCCGATCCCGCTGCTCGGATTGTTGGTGTGGGTCACCGGCTTGTTGTACCCGAAGCTCTACGTCACCCAGAAGCGCACCGAGATCGAGGACAAGTTCCATCTGGCGATGACACATATGACGGTGTTGGCGACAACCAACATCGACCGTGTCGAGGTGTTCCGTCGGCTGGCATCCGAGGAGGAGTACGGCGCGCTCGCCGATGAGTTGGGCCGGGTTGTCGGCCTCGTCGACACCTGGAACCAGAGCATTGACGACGCCTGTCGCCGCCGAGCGAAGGAGGTGCCGAGCGAGGTGATGTCGGATCTCTACGAGCGACTGGCGTTCACCCTTGAGGCCGGCGAGGAGCTCAAGGATTTCATGCTCGACGAGCAGGATTTCATCATCGAGAACTACCAGACGATCTACGAGGGCCAGCTAGCGAACCTCGAAGTGATGGAGGATCTCTACATCTCGATGATCCTCTCGATGACGTTCGGGCTGGTGTTTGCGATCGTCCTGCCGATCCTGACAGGCGTCAACCCGACGGTGACCGTCTCGGCTGTCATCGGGCTGTTCTTCCTCGTGCAGGTGGCGTTCTTCTTCGTCATCCGCAACATCGCCCCCTACGATCCGGTCTGGTACTTCCCCCAGCCCCGATTTGTCGAGGACAAGGAGCTGTGGGCGGCGATCTTCATCGGCAGCCTCGGCTCGCTTGGCATCATCTTCTTCATGGGGCTTGGCTTCCTTGGGATCGGCCCTGGGATCGACGGTGTGCTCTTCTTTATCGAGGATGTCCCGCTGCCGCTGTATGTCTCGATCCCCGTGACACCACTGCTGATCACCGGGATCGTCATGCGGATGGAAGAAGAGCGGATCAAGGAACGCGACGAGCAGTTTCCGAACTTCATGCGGTCGCTTGGAACGGCCGAGACCGCCCAGCAGGCGACAACCGTCGAGGTGTTGACAACGCTTCGTCAGAAGGACTTCGGCGGGCTCAGCCCGGTCATCAACCGACTGTACCGGCGGCTCAGCATGCGGCTCAGCCCGGAGAACGCGTGGGGCGATTTCTCGCTGGAGGCCAAATCGTATCTGATCCAGAAATACAGCGAGATGTATCTCGTCGGTCGCCAGATGGGTGGTACCCCACAGGTGTTGGGTGAGCTCATCAGCCAGAACATGAACACGATCAATCAGCTCCGCGAGCAGCGACGCCAGGAGACGGTGACGCTGATCGGGCTGCTGTACGGGATCTCGGCGGCGGCCGTCTTCGCCTTCTTCATCGGCCTTGAGGTCGCCAACATCCTCGGGGAGTTCTCCGGGGAGCTCACGCTGGATCAGGCGGAGTTCGGCCAGCTCATCTATACCCAGGCGTACAACGTCCCCGTCATCGAGTATCTGCTGTTGTTGGTCGTGCTGTTCAACGCCGCGCTGTCGTCGCTGATGATCCGGACGATCGACGGCGGTAACAAGGCGACCGCCTACGTCCACTTCGTGTTGTTGACGTGGCTCGGAGCCGGCGTGGCGATCTTCACCCGAGAGGTCGTCAGCAGCCTCCTGCAGATCCAGCTGTAATCCGAATCAGCGACCGACGCGTTTTATCAGCCGGCCGCCGAAGCCGGTCGTATGTCTGAGGCGTTTCCGGAATTCGAGGTGATCCCAGCGGTCGACGTACAGGATGGCGAGGTCGTCCAGCTCGTCGCCGGTGAGCGCGGCACCGAAACACGGTACGGCGATCCCGTCGACGCCGCAAAACAGTGGGTCGATCACGGGGCGTCGACGCTGCATCTCGTTGATCTCGACGGTGCCTTCGAGGGCGAGCGCGTCAACGCCGACGCCTTCGAATCGATCATCGAGACCGCATCGGTCGACCTCCAGATCGGCGGCGGAATCCGAACCGTCGACGACGCCGTCGACCTGCTCGATCTTGGTGTCGATCGCGTCATTCTGGGTACCGCCGCTGTCGAAACCCCCGAGATCGTCGCCGACATTTCGGATCACAAGCCCGGCTCGGTGATAGTCAGCCTCGACGCGAAAGGCGGCGAGGTCGTCGTCTCGGGGTGGACCGAAAGCACCGGGCTCGACCCGGCCGAGGCGGCCGGTCGCTACGAGGAACTGGGCGCGGGCGCGATCCTCCTCACTGATGTCGACGTTGAGGGCCAGCTTGCCGGCGTCAACACCGATCTCGTCGGGCGGGTCTGTGGGGCCGTCGAGATCCCGGTCGTCGCCAGCGGCGGCGTGGCGACCATCGAGGATATCCGCGCGCTCCGCGAGGCGGGTGCGGCTGCGGTCGTCGTCGGCACCGCACTCTACGAGGGCGAGTTCACGCTCGAAGCAGCGATGGCCGCGGTCGGCGAGTAATCCTGCGATATAGACTCGTGCGTTGCAGTCGTCTCCCCTCTCATCAAAAGATAGCCAACCAGCCGACGCGGGTGGGACTGAAAGGGGCGACGCGCTGGCGGAAGGCGGGCGACGCAAGCACTGCAGGGCCGTGAGGCCCGAAGCGCGCAGCGAGCGCGTGGTCGACCGGAGGGAGACCACGGTCGCTCGAACGGCGACCAACGGGAGCCGTGAGAGCCCCCCGACGCCAGCGCGTCGGGGCTTTCGAAGTTGTGGTCGAAACTATCCATTCATCAACATACTACTTCGTCGCCGAGGGAAACCACCATAGGCCCCCGCGCTCTGAACACAACTATGAGCGATTCCTCAGCGACCGACGCGGGTTCGCGGGCCGCCGCGGTCAGCCGCGAAACCGGCGAGACAACCATCGATCTCACCCTCGATCTCGATGGCGACGGCGACAGCGAAGTCGACACCGGGATCGGGTTTTTCGACCACATGCTGACCGCGCTGGCGACCCACGGCCTCCTCGATCTCACGGTACACTGCGAGGGCGACCTCGCGGTCGACGACCACCACACCGTCGAGGACGTGGCGATCACCCTCGGGGAAGCCATCGACGAGGCACTCGGTGACCGCCGGGGGATCGTCCGGTATGCCGACCGCCGGGTGCCGCTGGATGAGGCACTCGCCTCGGTCGTCGTCGACGTGAGCGGTCGGCCCTATTTCGTCTTCGACGGCGAGTTCTCCCAGGCCGCGATCGGCGACTTTACCAGCGATATGGCGCGACACTTCATCGAGTCGGTGGCGATGAACGCCGGGCTGACCGTCCACGCGGGCGTCGACGGCGAGAACGCTCACCACGAGGTCGAAGCCCTGTTCAAAGCCTTCGCGCGCGCGCTCGACGATGCGACCCGGATCGACGACCGCCGGAGCGACGCGCCGAGTACGAAGGGCCAGCTGTAGGGCGATGTTCGATGAGATCATGGAGAAGTTCGAGGGTAGCCCGAGCCAGCAGGCGGTGATCCGGCTGCTCCTCGAACGCGGGTTTTCGGTCAACGAGTCTGGCCGCGTCGTCTCCGGCGGCATCGAGATCCCCTTTACCGAAATTGCCCGCGAGATCGATGTCGACCGCCGGGTCGTCGACTCGACGACCGACGCGATCCGCGATGACCCCGAACTCCAGCGCATCTTCGAAAACATCGGCGCGATCCCGAGTTTGCGGGATCTCGCGCCCGTGCTCGATCTGACCGTCCTGACAGTCGAGGTCGCCGCGGCCGACGAGTCCGGCATCGTCGCCGCGGTCACCGACCGGATCGCCGACGCCGACATCTCGATCCGGCAGGTCATCAGCGAGGATCCGGAGTTCACCGACGAGCCGAAGCTCTACATCATCACCGACGAATCGATCCCCGGCGACGTGCTGGTGGCGATCCGCGACCTCCCCTTCGTCCGGCGGGTCGAGTTCTGAGATGGAGCGTGTCGAGCGCGCGGTTCGGATCGTCGCAGTGCAGGCGGCGTTGCTGACGGCCGCACTCCACCTGCTGTGGGCGATCCCGCGGCTGTCGCCCGCAATGCTCGCCGAGTCGGTCGCCGACAGCCGGCCGTTTCTCTTTGTGCCCGCCGCCGTCCTCCTGATCGCGGTTGCGGTCGCCGTCTTTCGTGGCTATCGCTACCGCCGACTCAGCACGCTTGGTGGCGGTACGCTTGCCGCGCTACTCGTCAGCTATCCGTTGTATCACGGTGGAGCCACGGCCGACGCGTTGGCGACCGAGCCACTCGCGCTGGCGGCAGTGGTGGTCGAAGCTGTCGGCGTTGTTGCCTTCGCCGGCCTCTACTATTTCCATCATCCCGACCGATTTGGGTTGGCAGCAGCCGACGCCGCTGACAGCGATAGCGACAACGACGCCAGCAGCGACTGACCAGTATCGCTTAAACCGGACGGCGGCCAACCGGCTCGTGTGCCCGAGTCCTTTCGGACGGTCGCCGAGCGCGCGGAGGCCAGCTTCGAGGTTAGCGGCTCGGAGTTCATCGGCTACGTTGCCCCCGCCGATACGGTCGAAGCCGCCGAGGCAGTCATCGAAGAGGTCGAAACCGAACATCCGGAGGCAACGCATGTTGTGCCGGCCTACCGCGTCCCGGCCGGCACCGCCTCGGCCGACCAGCCGGGATCGGTGATGCTGCGGGAGTGGTGTAGCGACGACGGCGAACCCAGCGGATCGTCCGGCAAACCCGCGCTCAACGTTCTCGTCCAGCAGGATATTCGCAATGTCGTCGCTGCGGTCGTCCGGTACTACGGCGGGACGAACCTCGGCGTCGGCGGGCTGGCGCGGGCGTATTCGCGGGGGGTCAAGGAGGCCGTCGACGCGACCGGCGTCGTTGAGGATGTCCCCCACGAGCAGTTCGAAGTGGCTGTCGACTACAACGATTCGGGAACGGTGCGAGGGATTCTGGAATCCGAGGATGTCGAGTTCGATGCGAGTTACGAGGCCGCGGTCGAGTTCGTCGTTCGCGTCCCAGTCGCCGAGGCCAACGCGCTCCGGGAGCGACTGCGAGACGCGACGAGCGGGCGTGTCGACATCGAAGCCCGGTGAGACAGCCTACGATTCGCGTCGCCACTCTTTGAGCCCGACGAGGACGTACCCCAGCGCGACGATCCGCGTCCACGTGTACACCCACGGTCGCCACTCGGGGGCAGACTCGCCGGTGTAGGCCAGCTTCGACCCGTAGTCAACGTACGCACGCGGGAAGAGAAACGCGAGAGAGCCGACGACGCCGACGAACTTCTTGAACATCGAGTACGACCCGTCGCTCCACCACATCAGGCCGATAAAGCCGAGTCCTTCGAGTCGGGCACCAGGTGTCACCCACGCCCGCTGCTCGCAGTCGTCGGGGTTAGCGAGTGCGAACCGCTCGGCAACGTTGATCAGGGTGGTCGGGGCGACAGCTTCGAGAGCGCAGATGGCGGTCAACAGTGTGCGAAACATGTCAGTTATATTGACACGCGGGATAATGAAATCCCGTTGCCACCAAGGAACCACGCTTCGGTAGGATAGCGACCGGCTGTGTCCACGTCGGCTGTTCGACTCCGCCTGGAATGGGTTAGACCGTCCCAAACGCTCGATCTCCGGCGTCGCCGAGGCCGGGAACGATAAATCCGTCCTCGTCGAGTTCATCGTCGATGGCGACCGTCAACACGTCGGCTTCGGGCACCGTCTCACTCACGCGCAACACCCCTTCGGGAGCCGACACCGCCGACAGCGCGATCAGATCCTCAAAGCCGTCAGCGGCGTCGATCACGTGATCGAGGACGGCACACATCGTCGACCCCGTCGCCAACATCGGGTCGGCGACGATGACCGTATCGTCGGCCGTGATCTCGGGGAGTTTGACGTAGTCAACCGAGATCGGGAACTCCCCGTCGTCGTTCATCCCCGCCTCCTCGTCGCGGCTCGCGGAGATCACACCCTGTCTGGCCTGCGGAAACGCCTTCATCAGCCCCTCGACAAAGGGTGTCGCCGCCCGGAGAACAGTGACGATGACGACATCCTCAAGCCCGGTGACGCGCTCGCCGGTGGTGTCGGCCAGCGGCGTCCGGATCGGAACAAACTCGGTGTCCATCGCGCCGTCGATGATCTCGTAGCCACAGACCCGGCCGAGTTCGATCAGCCCCTCCCGGAAGGCGACCTGCTCGGTGTCGACCGACCGCAGCGTCGACAGCGTATCCTTCGCAAGCGCGTGGGTGATCAGAAAGGCATCGTCGCGCTGTTCGATTGGCATATGTGAGCAGGAGGGACGGCGATACTAAAACGTCCCCGCTGGCACGCGGCGGTCGTGTTCAGATAATCCAGAGAAACCGAAACCATCTCCAAAGCCCCGACGCGCTGGCGTCGAGGGGCTCTCACGGCTCCCTTCGGTCGCCGTTCGAGCGACCGTGGTCTCCCTACGGTCGACCACGCGCTCGCTGCGCGCTTCGGGCCTGCGGCCCTGCAGTGCTTGCGTCGCCCGCCTTCCGCCAGCGCGTCGCCCCTTTCAGTCCCGCCCGACTGCGGCTGTTTGGCTCGCCAACGCGGGTGGGACTGAAAGGGGCCGGCGGCTCGGCGTACCCGGACGACGTAAGCACCACAGTGAGCGAAGCGAACGAGGAGCGCAGCGAGTCCCGGAAGCCGAGCCGCCGGGGGCTTTCGAGGTGGTCTCGATCCAGTCGACCTTATCTGGACAGTACCACGCGGCGGTAGCGACGTTTATGTACCGGGACGGCATTAGTATGGCGTAGCAGAATGGAAGAGAGCATCTCGGGGTTCAAGATCCACGGCGCGTGGGACGACGTGGTCGAACACGGCGAGCGCATCACCCAGGCCCTCCGCCAGGAGGATATCGAGGACGCCGCCGCGTCGATTCCGGAGGCCTTCACCGAGTGGGACGAGTGGCGGCCGAAAGCCCACGAGCGGCTCAGCACGGATGTCAACGAGAAGACCGCCGACCAGGCCAGCGTCGCCGAGGGCGAAGGCGAGAAGGCCGGACAGGCTGCCAGCGACGACGTGAAAAAGGCCGGCGAGAAGCTCTCGGAATCGTACAAGAAGATGGAAAACGGCGATGACGAAGGGGCCGTCGAGAACTGGCAGGATTCGATCGGCTACGTGACGCGGGCGGCCGACTCGGTCGGACGGAAGGCACTCCGCACCGTCGAGAACACGGTCTACCGAAACGTCATGACACAGCTGTCGCCGTACTACTTCGACAACGAGCTCGTCAGCGCGAACATCCAACAACAGGGCCGCGGTGACGACGACGAGCGGTTCGTCTTCGAGGTCAACATCAACGACGACGAGTTGAAAGCGGCGGTCTCCGAGCGGCTCGGCGAGTACGAGGATACGATCGACCGCTGGCATGTCACGACCGAGAAGGATACCGACATCGCCGAGGCGGCCGAAGGGGTCGAAGCCCCGGAACCGCCGAGCGACGACACCCAATCGACGACGAACTGAGCGAGAACAACCCAAGCGACTGAGTCAAAATACAGGACAATGACAGCGACCCACAATTTGGAAGCCGGCGAACTGTCCGCCGACGCGATCATCAGAGAGCTCCAGCAGGGTCAACGACTCCGGGTTACCGTCGAGATGCTCGGCAGCCCCCACGAGATCACCCTCCGGTACGATGGGGAGACCTACTACTGTGAGACGCCGACACGGCTCCACAAACACAGCGACGAAGCCGCGATGCGAGGGTGTATCGAAGAGCTCGGCTACGCCGCACCACCCGAGGAGTCGGCGTAGTTTTATCGGCCCCTGCCGGCTACTACCGGTATGAGCCACTCATCGGCATCCGAAGAACTCGCTGAGGACAGCGATCTGGATTTTGCCCATCTCCTCTCGTGTGTCTTCGGGATCCGGGATCACGAACGCCGAACGTATCTCGCCTTGCATGACCATCCGGGCAGTACCGTCGAGGAGCTCGCCGGGGTGCTCGACCGGGATCGAAGCAACGTGAACCGATCGCTGTCGACCCTCCAGCAGAAGGGGCTGCTTGAGCGGGAGCGTCGACTCCTGGATTCGGGTGGCTACGTCTATCAGTACACCGCCGTCGATATTGAGGAGGCCAGAGCGATGCTGCATGGGGCCCTCGATGAGTGGGTTGAGTCTGTCCACGACGAGATCGATCAGTTTGGGGCGGCCGCCGAATCGTAACCGACCGGCTTTTTACCGCGCCACGACCAACCAAACGTAATGAGTCTTGAGCTGTCCGCGCCGCCGGGATCGGAGCCGGCGTGTGCCGACGACGGGGTCTGGTTGGAATGTATCGAGTGCGGCGAGCAGTTTGCGCCGTTCGACGAGATCCATTACACCTGCGCCGACTGCGATGGCCTCCTGGAGGTTCGGTACGCCAACCCGCCGACCTTCGAGGAGTTCGAGGGGAGTGGTGTCTGGCGATACAATGCAGCCCTCCCGTTCGAGGAAGGCGTTACGCTGCCGGAAGGCGACACGCCGCTGCATGAGGTGCCGCGACTCCGCGAGGAGATCGGCGTCGACAGCCTCCGGATCAAACACGAGGGGATGAACCCAACCGGCGCGTTCAAGGATCGCGGGATGACCGTCGGCGTCGCTGTCGCCAAGGAGCTCGGCGTCGGCCGACTCGCCTGCGCTTCGACCGGCAACACCAGCGCGGCACTCGCGGCCTACGGCGCCCGCGGCGGAATGGAAACGCTCGTCTTGTTGCCCTCGGGCAAGGTCGCTGCCGGGAAGATCGCCCAAGCCAGCCTGCACGGCGCGCGTATCCTCGAAGTCGACGGCAACTTCGACAGCTGTCTCGACATCGTCCAAGAGCTTGCCGGCCTCGGTGAGGTCTACCTCCTGAATTCACTGAACCCTTTCCGACTGGAGGGCCAGAAGACAATCGGCTTCGAGATCCTCGAAGAACATTACGAGGACTACGGCGAGTACCCCGACCGGATCGTGCTGCCGGTCGGTAACGCGGGCAACACCGCCGCCCTCTACAAGGCGTTCCGCGAACTCGTCGCAAGCGGCGCGCTCGACGAGAGTGAGGTGCCGACGCTGACCGGCGTCCAAGCCGAGGGCGCGGCCCCGATGGTCGAAGCCGTCCAGAACGGCCGGGATGAGGTGCGGCGATGGGACGATGTGGAGACCCGTGCTACGGCGATCCGCATCGGCAACCCGGTCAACGCGCCGAAAGCCCTGCCGGGGATCTACAACACCGGCGGCACCGCCGTCGCCGTCAGCGACGATGAGATCACCGATGCACAGCGCGACCTTGCCACATCGGGGATCGGCGTCGAACCCGCCTCGGCCGCCTCGCTTGCGGGGCTTCGCAAGCTCCGAGCAAACGGGGAGATCAGCGCGGATGAATCAGTCGTCTGTCTCACGACCGGCCACCTGTTGAAAGATCCCGATGCCGCCTTCGAGGCCGGCGGCGACCCCGAACCGGTGCCCAACGACACCGAAGCTGTCTTGGAACATATCAACGACGGAGAGACGGGGACACTCGGGGGGATCGCACAAAAAATCTCAGCGGCGGCTGACTCACCAGGAGTTCCGGCACTGATCGGTGGTGGAATTGGCCTCGCTTATCTCGCCTATCGCCGACTCCGATCGGACGACGCCTGACGGGGACAGTACCGGCCCGTCGACGACGTGTTTTTGATTTGTTGCTTCAGGATCATTTTTGAATTCGAGATCTCGTACCAACCGTCTCAGTGGCTCTTTGTGTATGTTTTCTATCCGTTTGAATATCAATTCTGAAAACTCGCGGGATAGGTATATACCTATCCTCTATCTTGTTCCGGTAGCGTCTGACCTATTCCGGGCAGGCGTACTAATCCCATGTTCGACACTGACGATCGAGGTCAGGTAGGGATAGGCACACTTATCGTGTTCATCGCGATGGTGCTCGTCGCAGCAATCGCTGCGGGTGTGCTTATCAATACCGCTGGCCTCCTGCAAGCACAGGCACAGGCAACCGGTGAGGAGACGACTAGCGAAGTGAGCGATGTCGTCCAGATCGGCGAAGTAGTCGGGATCGACAACAATTCAAACAGTGATATCGACGTGCTGAATGCATCGCTTCGACTGGCATCCGGTTCTGATCCGGTGAATGTGAGCCAGGCATCGTACACGATCTCCAGTCCCACAGGCAATGCGACTGTGGTCAACGGGAACCCGAACGCAAACAGTGGGACGATTACCCATTACCAGCAGCAGGGCTTGGAAGATGGTACGTCGGTTCTCAAAGATCAGGAAGACCTCCTCATCGTTGGGATCGACCTCGCCAACGAGAACGGTGTCAACCCACTTGACGAATCTGAAACCGTTCAGCTCATTATCCAGTCACCCGCTGGTGGACAGACCTACAAGGAGCTGAAAACACCACGTAACATCGACACAGACTCGAGCTACATCCTCTAAGTCGGCTGTCGACCTTTTACATCGGTTTTTATTTCCTGACATCAATCATAGAGAGTGGCAACGCCGTATACGCCTCCTCGTAACAGACTAGTTTATCCATCATACGAGAAACAACTGACCGTGGTTATCAATTTTGAAATTTTCTGAGTTACATATATACCTATCCTCTGTCTTGTTTCGATAGCGTCTGACCTATTCCGGGCAGGCGTGCTAATCCCATGTTCGACACTGACGATCGAGGTCAGGTAGGGATAGGTACACTCATCGTGTTCATCGCGATGGTGCTCGTCGCAGCAATCGCTGCGGGTGTGCTTATCAATACCGCTGGCCTCCTGCAAGCACAGGCACAACAAACAGGCGAGGAGACGACTAGCGAAGTGAGCGATGTCGTCCAGATCGGTGAAGTAGTCGGCTACGATAAGAACGGAAACAGCGCGATCACGGATCTGAACGCGTCGGTTCGACTCGCGTCAGGTTCAGATCCGGTGAACGTGAGTCAGGCATCATACACGATTTCCAGCCCCACAGGCAATGCGACTGTGGTGAATGGGAATGAAGTGGTGAACAGTGGTACAATCTCACACTACCAGCAGCAGGGCTTAGATGACGGCGAGTCGGTTCTCAAAGACCAGGAAGATCTCCTGATCGTGGGAATCGATCTTGAGGCAGAAAGCGGAATTCAACCGCTTAACGAGTCTGAAACCGTTCAGCTCATCATCCAGTCGCCTGCTGGTGGACAGACCTACAAAGAGCTGAAAACACCGCGTAACATCGATAGCGGCGCGAGCTACATCCTCTAAGCCGGCTGTCGCGCTTCATTTTCCACTATTTTTAATCGATCCAACAAGCCCGGTTGGTGGCAACACTGCTATGACTACTGTGCTGCTCTATCGTCCGTTCAAAAATAGTGCCAACCGATGACAACGCGCTCAGCTACTCGTCGTCCAACGTGATCGCCGTAATATCAGTGATGCGGTCGTCGGCGAGCAGCTGTGCAACGACATCCTCGGGAACATCAACATCCAGATTGTAGACGGTCAGGGCCTCGCCGCCGATGGTCTCGCGGGCGTTGAACATGCCGGCAATGTTGATATCGTTGTCGCCGAGGACGCTGCCGATAAAGCCGATCACGCCGGGGGCGTCCTTGTTGCGTGCGACGACCATATGCCCCGACGGGATGGCGTCGACGCGGTAGCCATCGATACGGACGATCCGTGGATCGTCACCCGCAAACAGCGTCCCTGAGACGGTCAGTTCCTTGTCGCCATCTTCGACGGTGACGCTGACAAGGCTCTGGAAGTCGTCGGTCTGTCGGGTCTTTGATTCGGTGACATCGATCCCGCGATCCTCGGCGAGCTGTGGGGCGTTGACCGCGTTGACCTGCCACTCCAGCGGCGTGAAGACACCCTTCAGCGCGCTGGCGGTGACGAGGTCGACATCCTCCCCGGCGATATCGCCCTCATAATGGACTTCAACCGATTCGATACGCTCGCCGAGCAGATTGGCGGCGATCTTGCCGGCGGTTTCCGCAAGGCCGAGGTAGGGCTTGATCCGCGGGAAGGCGGTCTCGTCGACCGACGGCGCGTTCAAAGCGTTGAGGACGGGTTCGTCGTTGAACGCGGCGATCACTTGGTCGGCGGTGTCGACGGCAACGTTTTCCTGGGCGGCCTCGGTCGACGCGCCGAGATGTGGGGTGACGACGATCTCATCGACATCGAGCAGCGGCGAGTCCTCGCTGATCGGTTCCTCGGCGAACACATCGAGGGCGGCACCGGCCATCGGGCCGTTGTCGACGGCCTCAGCGAGGGCGGCCTCGTCGACGATCCCACCGCGAGCGCAGTTGATGAGGAACCCGTCGTCGAGCAGCTCCAGCTCGTCGCTGCCGATCATGTTCTCCGTCTCGGGGAGTAGCGGCGTATGAATCGTGACGAAGTCGGCGAGTTCGAGACACTCATCGAGGTCGTCGATGAGCTCCGCGCCGAACTGGGCGGCCCGTTCCTCGGAGATGTAGGGATCGAAGACAACGAGATCCATGCCGAGGCTGTCGAGGCGTTTGGCGACCTCCTGGCCGACGCGGCCGAGGCCGACGATGCCGAGCGTCTTGTTGTTGACTTCGCGGCCGAGATAGTCGGATTTCGCCCACTCGCCGGCTTTGAGCCGGGTGTGAGCCTGCGGGATCCAGCGAGCGGCGGCAAACGCCATGGCGACGGTGTGTTCGGCCGCCGCACGGACGTTGCCCTGTGGCGCGTTGGCGACGATGACGCCGTGGTCGGTGGCGGCCTCGATGTCGATGTTGTCGACGCCGATCCCAGCGCGACCGACGATGACGAGATCCTCAGCGGCCTCAAAAACCGCCTCGTTCACGTCGGTGCCCGAGCGGACGATCAATGCGTTGGCGTCGGCGACCGCGGCAAGCAGGTCGTCGCCGTCGATTTCATACTCGGTCTGCACCTCATGGCCGGCCTCACGCAGCCGATCAAGCCCCGCGTCATCGATCGGATCCGTGACGAGTACCTTCATACCGAACCGATCCCGTGGCGCGGGGTAAAGCGTTTCCACTTCGGCGCGCAACCCGCGAGAGACGTTGTCACACCGCCGAAGGCGACCGATTACGCGTCGCCCGCATCGCTGCCGTCATCCGGCCACGATGGCTCGTCGGCGTCGGCGATGAGCTGTTCCTTTTCGCTTCGGCGGCGCTGTTTGAGCTCGTATTCGCGGCTCATCGCGGCGGATTGGGAGTCGAAGGCGGCGAGGTAGACGGGTTCGACCGGCGTTCGGCCGCGAGTGTATTTGGCTCCCTCGCCGGCGTTGTGCTCGGCGAGCCGGCGTTGTGGGTCGGTTGTGTACCCGGTGTAGTAGCTGTCGTCGGCACACTGAACGATGTAGACATAGTGGTCAGCGTCAGGAGTGGTCATGCACAGTGGGATGGTCGATGGGGAACGCTGTCGAGAGCGGGAGCCATCGGTTGCTGTCACGGCTGTGCTGTTCGCGGCGTATATAAACCCACCGTCTCCGGAGATCGATGGGTCGGCGATTCGGTGCACACAGCACTCAAGCCGACCGGATCCGCGGAGATGTGCGTCGGGACATGGTAATCCTTATTATGGAGGCTTGGGTACGAGCGACTGCATGGCAGATCTTATCGTCAAAGCAGCGGTCAAAGAGGCCCTGAGCGACAAGAACGTAGCTTCGGATTTCTACGACGCACTCGACGCGGAAGTCGAGGAGCTGCTCGAAGACGCAGCCCGACGCGCCGAGGATAACGATCGGAAGACGGTGCAGCCGCGCGACCTCTAAGTCGGCGTCTGTTGTTCCTGCTTTTTTCACGACCGAGGAGTCACATCGCCAGCCCAGAGTCGACACCGAGGTCACATCACCAGCCCAGAGTCGACACCGAGGTCACATCTCCCAGGCGTCAGTACGTCGTCGTCGAGACATCATCGGAGCGGCCGACCGAGACAGCGGTCGTGTAGTCGACAAACAGACCGTGTTCGACGACGCCGGGGATCGCCGACAGCCGTTTCGCCAGCAAGGCCGGATCGTCGAGCCGACCGAAATCGGCATCGCAGACAAGATTCCCGTTGTCGGTGACGACCGGGCCATCCTTGTTGGCCGCCGCACGGAGCGTTGGCTCCCCCTCAAGCGATCGAACGGCGTCGGCAACGACGGTGTGGGCGTCCGGCAGCACCTCAAGCGGTACCGGCTGATCAAGTGTGTCGGTGAGCTTTGTGTCGTCGACAACGAGGTGAAGTTCGGCGGCCGCGCTGGCGACAAGCTTTTCGCGGCTGTGAGCCGCGCCGCCGCCCTTGAGACAGACGCCGGTCTCACGGACAAGCTGATCCGCGCCGTCGATGGCGAGATCGATCCCGTCGACCTCATCGAGCCCACGGAGGTCGATCCCGCAGTCGATAGCGCGTTGGCGCGCCCCAAAGGAGGTCGGGACGCCGACGATATCGAGCCCGTTGTCGACAGCCTCACCCAGTGCCTCGATCGCGTAGGCCGTGGTGCTGCCGGTGCCAAGGCCGATAACCATGCCGGCGTCAACGGCGTCGGCTGCGGCCTCGCCGGCGCGTCGTTTCGCGTCGTCGCTCCCGCCAGTCGATTTCATGCCCGAGAGTGTCTCACGGAGGGACAAACAGCTATCGGAGGCAGTCGACATCGCTGTAAGACCGCGTCGGGCTCACTCAAGCCGGTCGACGATGGCCGATCTCTCGTAGTCAAGACTGAGCTCCCGGGATCGCCCACGGCCGTCGACATCGGCATACGTCGCGGTGATCAGCCCGAGCTGATCGAGTTTGTTGACCAGCTCTGAGTAGCGGGTGTACCCCAACCCGGTTTCCTCGCTGAAGGCCTCGTAGACCTCGCCGGCCTGCTTGCCGTCGTGCTCTACGAGTACCTCGATCAGCGCGCGTTCGGACTCCGAGAGCCCCTCAAGACACCGCGAGAGGTGGACGTGTTTCGATTTCTCGTAGGCGGCTTCGATATCCTCGTCGGTGATAGTGCGGGAAGCCCGCATCTCGGCGTGGAGACCGGCCCGGCGCAGCAGATCGATGCCGACCCGGAGATCGCCGCTGTCGGCGGTGTACTCGGTGATCGTATCGAGCTCCGGGCTCCCGATGACCCCCTCATGGAAGCCGCGTTTGACGCGCTCACGGAGGATCGAGGCGATCTCATCGGTCGAGTACCGAGGGAAGTAGATCTCCTCGGGCCGGAAGACGCTCTGCACCCGACCGTCGAGGTCGTCGATGACATCGAGAGAGAGATCCGAGGAGACGACGATAACGCCGATCTTCGCGCCCGAATGCACCTCATGGGCCCGCAGCAGCGAGTACAGCGTGTCGCCGGCCTCGTTTTCGTAAAACAGGTAGTTGATGTCGTCTAAGGCGACGACAAGGACGGTCTCCTCTTCGACGAGACGGTCAGCTAACTGGCCGAAGAGCTTCTTGAAGGAGATGCCGGAGGCCGGCGGCTCGTACTCGAAGACGCCCTCGAAGAGCCGCGAGAAGACGGCGTATCGCGTCGAATCGACCTGGCAGTTGACCCGAACGACCTCGATGTCGCTTTCGCCGCCGAGCTCGCCGAAGAGCTTCTGGACGGCGGTCGTTTTTCCGGTGCCCGGCGGGCCACGGATCATCGTATTGAGCGGCCGCGATCCACGCACGGCGGGCCGGAGGGCGTATTTCAGGCTCTCCAGTTGGCTCTCGCGGTGATGGAAGGTCTCGGGGAGGTAGTCGACCTCGAAGACGTGCTCGTTGCGGAACACGGATTCATCCCACGACAGCATCCCTTCGGGATCGTCAGCCATCTGGCTATCACAACCGCGGCTGTCCACTTAATCGTTCCCCGGAGCGTCGATACAGCCGGCCACAGACCGGATGAACACGCTTTTGACTGGCGGTGGCGTTCGCCCGGGCATGACCCACCGCAACGACCAGACGGAGGTGTGGCGATGACGACCGAACTCACCGAGATCACCGTTATCGGGGGGGACAAAACCGGGCTGATCGCCCGGGTCACCACGCTGCTGTTCGAGCGCGGCATCAACATCGAGGATCTCGATCAGGCCGTTCGGGATGGCCTCTTCCGGATGTCGATGCGTGTCGACACCGGCGAGATGACCTGCGAGCGCGATGACCTCCGCGATGCCCTCTCGGAGCTGGGACGGGAACTCGGCGTCGAGATCCAGGTTCGGTTCCCCAGCGACCGGGAAACCCGGCGGATCGCCGTCTGTGTCACCAAGGAATCCCACTGCCTCGAAGCCCTCATGGAGGCCGCCGAGAGCGGCGAGCTTGACGTTGAGATCTCGGCGGTCATCAGCAACCGCGGAACCCTCCGGGAGGTGGTCGAGCCGACCGACATCCCCTTCTATGATATCGGCGACGGCAAGGGCTCACCCGACGAGGATCGGATGCTCGATATCCTGGCCGAACACGACGTGGATCTGATCGTCCTCGCGCGATACATGCGCATCCTCGGCCCGAAGATCGTCTTCCGGTATGAGGATCGGATCATCAACATCCACCCGAGTCTGCTCCCCTCCTTCCCCGGGGCAGCTGCCTACCGGCAAGCGAAGGAGGAGGGCGTCCGCATCGCCGGCGTCACCGCTCACTACGTGACGACCGATCTCGATCAGGGCCCGATCATCACCCAGCGAGCCTTCGACGTGCCGGACGACGCGCTCATCGATGAGATCAAAGCCCGCGGCCAGCCGCTTGAGGCCGAGGCGCTGCTGGAGGCGGTCGAACTCCACCTCGACGACGCGGTCGCTGTCCACCGTGGCCGGACGAGTCTGCGTGATGGGGCCGATCCCGACAGCTACCAACTCGGACTGTCGCCGACAGCACAGGACGCCAACCCGACCGAACCGGTCGACGACGATCTCGACCTCAGCGAGACACCGGGGATCGCCGACGACTGAGGGGTCGGCAAGGCGAAAGGACTGTGCCCCAGCGGCGAGAAACAGTGGTGTGGTTCCGTGGCCGATCCGGACAGTTGTCATCCCGCCGCCGATCCGTGCGTCCATCGAGAGCCACGTCGCAACCCACCACCCCAACGAGGCCGGCGGCTTTCTCGGCTGTCGACGACAGGGGCGTCGGCTACGGGCAACCCGCCATATCCCGATCGCAAACGAGTCGACGATCCCGGAACGCCGGTTTGAGACGACCGTCGACGACCGGGTGCCACCGCCGCCACGCGTGTTTTATCACTCCCACACCAGCCCGGAGTCGATCTCGGGGCTTACCCGGATCGACAAACGCTCGATCCCGGAGCCGTTCGCCCTCGTCATCTTCGCCCCACGCGGGGAGGCATTGAGCTACCGCGGGTTCAAACGCGGCCTCCTTGAGTGGCGGGAGCTCCGGGTCGAAGCCGACACGGGCAGACGGCTGGCGCGGCTCTGAGCACTCACCACCGACCGGAACCGCAGTTGATTCTGGGCACTCACTACCGACCGGAAACGTGGTTGTGAGTGTACAAACTGTTTATACATACTGGTACAGATGGGCGTAGTTCATGCCTACACCCGCGGTGCACAAGTAAATATACAAATACAGGCCAGAGCTTTTTATTGATGAACGAATCTCCATCTTTGTCGATAATATGCACGCGAAAGAATGCCGCTTGCGAGAGAGAATAGACAAACACGTATCACACACCGTCGAAACCGGGGTGAGCATTCGATGAGCGTCATCCTCTATGGGATCATCGGCATCATCGTCACGATGCTGGGGATCGGCTTCTATGTCGCCCGGAAGGTGAAAGGTGACAGCGTCAACTACATCGTCGCCGGCCGGGGACTGATCCTCCCGCTGGCGGCGGCGACGCTGATGGCCCAATCGTTGGACTCGAATGCGACATTAGGAAACACGGATCTCGTCGCGTCCTTCGGGTTCTGGGCCGGGGCAGCACTCCCAGTCGGACTGGCGACCTGTCTGTTCCTAACCGGACTGTTTTTCGCCAAGCCGATGAACCGGATGAATCTCACGACGCTGCCGGACTTCTATCGCCGAAAGTACGGCCGGACGGCGGAGATCCTCGCCAGCGTCATCATGTCGGTCGCCTACGCGTTCCTCTTGGCGGGGAACCTCGTCGCCGGCGGCTTCCTCTTTGAGATCTTTGTCGGCACGAGCTTCCAGGTCGGCGTCTTCGTCATCGCCGCCCTCGTGTTGGCGTACACGGTTGCTGGCGGCCTGTTTTCGGTTGCCTACACCGACTTCCTGCAGGCCGGCGTCGCCCTTGTCGGCTCGATCGCGCTCATCATCTTCGTGACGAGCCAGTACGGGCTCACCATCCCCGAGGGGATGGGGCCGACAAACCTCGGACAGCTAACCGACCCGAGTCAGGGTGCCTACATCAACCTCGCCACCATCGTCGCCCTCGGGCTGGGTGACATCGTCGCCATCGACTTCATGGAACGGGTGTTTGCGGCTGACAGCCCCGAAACCGCCCGAAAGGCTTGCTTCATCGGCGCGGCCGGCACGCTGATCATCGGAATTCCGTTTTCGATCGTCGCGCTGTCGGCGAACCCGATCCTTGCATCCCTCGGCGTCGAAAGCGGCGGACAAGCCGTCCTCTACACGCTGTTGCAGAACGCGGTGCCGCCGTGGCTCGGCGCGCTCGTCATCGCCGGCATTCTCGCAGCTTCGTTCTCAACAAGCGACGGGGCGATCCTTGGCACCTCGGCGGTCATCGCTCGCAACATCGGCAACATCCGCGTTGACGAAAGCGAGGCGGTCGCCACCGACGGCGGCACGAGCGACGACGACAGCGACGACGGACTGCTCGGTACCGACAGCGACAAGTTGCTGACAGTCACCCGGCTGATGTCGGTTCCGATCACGCTGCTTGGCATCTTCTTCGCCATTCGGGTCTCGGCGACCGGGATGTTGCTCGTGTTGGCGTTCGACATCATGCTGGCAGGCGCGTTCGTTCCGCTGGTAATGGGACTCTACTGGCCGGATATGGCGACGACCCCAGCCGCGCTGGCCTCGATGGTCGGCGGCTCGCTGACGCGGCTCGTCCTGTTCGTCCTGGTTCCAACCACCTACGCCTACGAGAACACGCTGCTGTACATCGAAAACGACATCTTCACCGCCTCCTTCGACGGGCTGCCGACGTTTATCGCCGCTGGGGTCAGCCTCGTTGTCTTCGTCGCTGTCGCCTACGCCACGAAGGACAGCTACGGCGTCCGCACCCTCGACCGCGACGGCCGCCGCACCATCGTCGCCGGCGGCGAGGACGAGGAGTAACAGCAGCTGTTTTCGGATTTTGGCTTATAGTTATTGAACCGAGTACCCTGACGTTTATACAATACAAGTACGATTGCTTTTTCAGCCACATGGTTTCGTATACACAACTTCTGAGGTGCCATAGATGAAAGGTGACGATCGGCAGATCCGCCGGAAAGCCCAGCAGTTGGGTTCATCAACATTGGCGGTAACGGTGCCGGCCGAGTGGGCCCATCGCCACGACCTCATGAAGGGTGATGAGCTGATCGTTCAGCGCGACGAAAACGGCAACTCGCTGCTCGTCACGCCGGCCCAACCCGCCTTGACCGAGACCGAAACGACGATCTCCGCCGACACGATGAGCGCCGACGCGCTCTCGCGGGCGGTTGTCACCCAGTATGTGCTCGGTCGCGGGTTCATCCGGATCGAGGCCGACGAGGCGCTCACCGCGGCGCAGTACGACGCCGTTCTCGATGCCGAACGCCGGCTGATGGGGTTGGGGATCGTCGAGGAGTCGGCAACCCACATCACCATCCGGTGTTCGGTCGATCCCGACGACTTTGATCTGCCGACGCTGTTCGGGCGGCTGGGCCGTACCGAGGCAACGATCCGCTCAAGCGCGGTCGACGCGCTGTTGGCGGCCGACCCCGAGGCGGCCCGCCGGGCGCAGGATCGGAGCCCACAGCTCGAAAAGCTGTTTTCGCTGTTTCTGCGGCTCGTGTTTACGACCTACCGGAACCCTCAGCTCAACCAAGCCGTCGGTGTCGGCTCGGGGTTCCCGCTGATCGGCTACCGCTCGGCGGCCCAGGATATCGCCCTGATGGCCGGGATCGCCGACGAGATCGCCACCATCGCCGCCGAGGAGATAACCGAGCCACTGGACGACGAGGTCGCCGAAGGAGTCACGTCGGTACATGAGGCCCTTGATACGGCCGCCGAAACTGTCAGAGACGCCGTGATCGACCCGGAGTACAGTCAGGTAACAACCGCCCGCGAGCGGCTCAGACGGTTCGACGAGGCCTCAACGGCTGCCATCGACCACCTCGAAGCCGCCCGGCCGGAGCCGCTGCTCGCGCTCCACCGGTGTCATCTCCTCTTCGAGCGCAGCGCGCGCCACACCGAGGACACCCTTGATGTGGCAACGCATCTCGCCTTCCGGGAGAGCCCGGATGTCGTCACCCAGAACGGTCATTAAGGAATATAAGGTGACTCAAACTGTTCGAGTTTGCACCTAATCACCCCGATAGCTTGAATACCACCCAAGAAACGCTTTAGTATAATCTGAATCTCCATCGGAGTGGGCAACAACGAGTCACCGCAGGCTCGGGATTGCACGAGACAACAACTATGACAGACGACCGATCAGGCGAAGACATCTACGGCGATCAGTATAAGGAATCAAACGAGCCCATCTTCAGCGGCATCCCAACCTTCCTCAAGCTGCCCGAGGTTGACCGCGACGAGCTGGCCGAGGAGGACGTCGACATCGGCATCATCGGCGCGCCGCTGGATACGGCGACGACGATCCGTCCCGGCACCCGCTACGGACCGCGTGCGGTGCGCGCGGCCTCAACGGTGCCCTCGCCGCCATACGAGCACTTCAACATCGAAACCGGTGTCGACCCCTTCGACACGTTCAGCGTCGCCGACACCGGTGATGCGGCGGTCTCACCCGGCGACACCCGACAGAGCCAGCTCAACATCGAGGATGCCGTCGCCGAGATCAGCGAGCAGGCAACGCCGATCGTCATCGGCGGCGACCACTCGATCTCCTACCCCGACATCAAGGGATGGGCCGAGGCCAACGATTACGACGACATCGGCCTCATCCACTTCGACTGCCATGCCGACACCGGCGACGAGGGGCTGACCGGCTTCGAGTACGACCACGGCGCGTGGGTCAAGCGAGTTTTCGATGAGGGGATCATGGACGGGGAGAACTACACCCTGATCGGCCCGCGTGGCTTCTGGCCCGGCCCGGACACCTATGAGGAGATGCGCGAAGCCGACATGAAATGGTACACCTCGATGGAGGTCGGCAACATGGATCTCGATGAGATCGTCGCCGACGCCGTCCAGCGGGCGACCGACGGCACCGACGCGGTCTGGGTCTCCTTCGATGTCGACGTGATGGAGCCAGCCTACGCGCCCGGTACCGGCGAGCCAGAGCCTGGTGGACTGATCCCCCGAGAAGCGATCTACATGGTGCGTGAGGTCGTCAAGGCCCTCGATCCCGAGGACTTCGGCTTCGATATCGTCGAGGTCTCGCCGGCCTACGACACCAGCGACAGCAACTCCTACAACGGCGGCGTCACCAGCGGGCTCGCCAACCGCCTCATCATCGAGGTGATGGGCAGCATGGCCCTCGCCGAGAAAGGACTTGAGGAGGGCTCACCGATCAAACCGAAAGAGCCGCTCGGCCCGACCGAGTCGCCGCAGGCAGCCGACGACTGATCGACGACAACCGCAGTCCTACAGCCCTTTTATCGCCTCAACTGCGTCGTCCAGCAGCGGCGCGTCGAACCACTCATCTCCCGTGTATGCGTTGGCTCCGGCCGTGTACATGTCGGCAACCGCAGTCAGCACCGAATCGGGCAACGTGATCGGGTCGATCTCACAGAGCGGCCGCCAGTCCGCGCCGTCGGCGTCGGCGACGTTTTTTTTCGCCGCGGCGACAGCCTCAACCCAGTCCGGCTGTTCGCGCTTGTAGTACTGCCGGATCACCTCCTTCGAGAGCTGGTGGCCGTCGACCGAAAACCGGTTTTCGTCGAAGGTGCCCACCACGTCGGCGACGCGAACCTCGCCGTCGGCGTAGAGACACTCGATCTTCCCGTCCTCGTGGGTGAATCCCGCGGCGGCGGCCTGCTCGTTCAACAGCTCGTTGACCGACAGCGCGATCGATTCGAGGGAACCGATGTCGGCGACGCCGGCGATGTCGGCGGCCTCGGCGCGGCTGAGATACCGATCCTGCTCCTCGTATTTGGTCGAAAACTCGACGACCGGGTCGGGCAGTGCGACCTTCTCGTCGGGCCACTCGTCGGTATCGAGGCCGTACTCGCGGGGGTCGCCACGTTTGCGGAGGCTGGAGCCGACCGGGACGGTGTTGCGGAAGACGATCTCCAGTGGGATCAAAAAATGGTCGCCGACAGCGTCGTGGTAGGCGTCGTAGCCGTATCCAGTCCGGCTGTCGTAGGGGAGATCGGGCACCTGCGTGAGTTGGATCGCCATCTCGGTCGGCGGGGCCGCACAGTCGGCCAACCCAACGATCTCGCCGTCGGCGTCAACAACACCCTCGTAGTGGGTCGACACGCCGGCGTCGGCGAGGTGTTCGAAGTTGAACGCGCCCATCGTACAGAGGCTGGCCCCCTTTTCGGGGATCGCGTCGGGCATCTGTCCCCAGTCGAAGACGGAGTAGGCGTCGGTAAACACGAACCGGCCCGCGCCGAGATCGGTGGCGGTCGGCTCGCGGTCGATCCGAAACTCCTTGACGCTGGTCATGCCACAATCGGCGACGGCCGGGTGTATCAATCTTGGCTCTTCGGTGTAAACACACGATGCGCGCTGGGCGGCCGGTGAGGCCACTGATTCGTCGAACGGGAAAAAAGGGTCTCCCCGCGGCTACGGGGTGGTTAGAACTCGTCTTTGAGTCGGATCTCGTCGTCGGTGACGGTGTGGATTCGCTCCTCTTCGAGCGGATAGTCGTCCTTTCCGGCACCGCCCCAGCCGAGCTTCGAGCGGATCGTGTCGGTGAGCCCCGGATCGGCATCCACGTAGGCGGTGCCGGATCTGACCTCCGTGACTCTCCCGATCGTTTGTCCCATGGAATCAACTACTGCTTTACCCTGATCGTCGTCGGTAACGTGGTTTCGATCCATCGCATCCTGACGGATACCGCCGGCAAGCATTGTTATAGAGGTGGTATCCGGACGACCGAGATAGTAACGTCGCGTTTCAGCAGGTATGGCGGCCATACACCGCGGTATTCTCGCGTTTCGGTGTTACTCGTCGCTCCCGTCAAGTCGCTTCCGTCGAGTCGTTCCCGTCAAGTCGCTCGACCAGCGGATCGAGGTGATCGATACCGACCACAGCGACGATCGCGTCACCGCGGAGTGCCGCAAGCCGGGTCGCCATCGCCGCCTCGCGGGCGTCGTCCTCAAGACGGGCAGCCCGCGAGCGGCTCGCGGTTCGAAACGCGCTCATAAACGAGCGGGAGCGACGAACCTGCTCGCGCTCGTCGCGGGCCTGCTCGGCGGCGGTGGCCGTCGGGTCGATATCGTGAGGCGTTGGCGTGTCGACATCGAGACGAACCGCGGTGTAGGCCCCGATGGCCGCGGCAGCCCGACAGCGGAGCGCGTGCTCCGTCGTTTCGATGACGTTGTCGACGACGTTTCGTACTGTCTCCCACGACGGCCGCTCACGAAGCACGGCTCGACCCAACCGCCGGAGGAAGCCGCCGGTGGGTCGGTCGATGCCGACGGTGGTCTCGGATTCGGCGGCCTGGATCGCCGCGCTCATCTCGCCGCCGAAGCGCGGCGGGGTTCGGTCGGTCGCCGCGTACTGCTCGAACAGCGGCATCGATATCGGCGGCAACTCCAATGCGAGGGCAGCGGGATCGACGCGCTCGATGACGTGTCGAACCCGGTAGCTACTCGCCGGGTGATCGTGGACGACGCCGACGAGCGTCAGCGTCCCGTCGTCGCTCGGGAGCTGTCGGACGTACTCGCCGGTCACCCGCGGATCCGAATCGAAGTCGACTGAGAGACCATCCATTGGTACCCGGAACTACCGTCTGTTAGCGTGTGATTACTTGAACCCTTCGTTCCGGTGTAAATAAGCCGGAACAGCCGCTCATGGCCGAGTAATCCTGTGCTACCGGTCGGCTGTCGAGCGGCTGGGGTGGCGGCAATCTCACCACCGATCGACACCGGCGGCCCCCGCCGGCGACCGACCGCTTTTTACTGGCGACGGCCAACCCTCCGGTAATGAGCCGCCGGTCGGCCGCCGATCTCAACGCCGACGACATCAGCTTCGAGCACACCGCCGAGAGCGATCAGGCCTTCGAGAACGCCCTCGCCAAGGCACGGGACGGCAACCGACTCACCGTCGACGACGCCGTCGAACTCCTGACGACCGGCACCGACCGCGACGGCATCGACCACGAGCGCAAGGAGAGCGTCCTCGAACTCGCCGACCGCCGACGGGCCGAGGAGGTCGGCGACGACGTGACCTTTGTTGCTAATCTCAACAACAACGTCACCACCGCCTGCAACGTCGGCTGTCTGTTCTGTAATTTCAAGGACACCGCCCACCAGTTCGAGGCCGACCACGACGCCGACCACGCGGGCTTCACCAAGACACCAGCCGACTCCCGGCGGATCGTCGACGATGCCCTCGATCTTGGTATCTCGGAGGTCTGCTCGGTTTCGGGGCTCCATCCTGCCTTCGCCCTCAACGACGAACACCACGAGATCCTCGCGGGCTACGACGAGCCAGCCCGCGAGGTCAACTACAAACCACCCGCGGTCTACGAGACCGATCCCGGCACCTACGTCGACCAGATCGACGCGATGTCGGTCGACGGGATTCACGTTCACTCAATTACACCCGAGGAGGCCTACCACGCCCGCCGGGGCACCGACTGGAGCTACGAATCGGTCTACCGCCGACTCCACGATGCTGGCCTCGATTCCGCACCCGGCACGGCCGCCGAGATTCTCGTCGAGGAAGTCCGCGACGTGGTCTGTCCCGGCAAGATCAGCAGCGACGAGTGGATCGAGGCGATGGAGGGCGCGATGGCCGCCGGCCTCGACACCACGGCGACGATCATGTACGGCCACGTCGACAACGCCATGCATCGGGCGATGCATCTCAAGCGCGTCCGCGACCTCCAGGATCGCACCGGCGGCATCCGCGAGTTCGTTCCCCTCTCATTCGTCCACCAGAACACGCCGCTCTACGAGCACGGCGTCGTCGACGGCGGGGCCAGCGACGCCGAAGACGAGCTGATGATCGCGGTCTCGCGGCTCTTTTTCGACAACATCGACAACATCCAGAGCTCGTGGGTCAAATACGGCGACGCGAAGGGGCTCAAACTCCTGAACTGCGGCGCGAACGACTTCATGGGAACGATCCTCTCCGAGGAGATCACCAAACGCGCCGGCGGGAGCTACGGCGAGTTCCGGAGCGTCGGCGACTACGTTGAGATGATCTCCGCCATCGGCCGCCGGCCCGTCGAGCGCTCAACGGACTACCGGACGAAACGGCCGATCAGCGTTGCCGGCGACAGCGACGACAGCGATGACAGCTACGGGCCGACGCTCGGGCCGCGCGCTGACGGCACGCCGATGATCGAACCGGCCGAGGAGACGCTGGCTGCCGACGACTGACTCACGGGTATGCAGCCGGCTGCCGTGTGCGGCCGGCGACAGCACGATACTGACGCCCGGCATCACTGTCGGCCGTTATCGCGTCCCGAATCCGCAACGACAGCCACGCGTCGGTGTCGGCGGGATCGGTCGCGGGCGCGACATCGGCACGCCGAACCGCCGTCGGCAGATACCGGTCGTACACCGGCAGTCGCTCGTACAGCGGGAGGCCAGCGTCGTCGGCGATCGAGTTGAGTTCCTCCAAGGCGGGCCAGGCGTAGTCGGGGTTGATGTGGTCGTCGGTGACCGGGGAAACACCGCCGAGGTCGTCGACGCCGCAGTCGATCAGCTCGCCGGTCGGCGAGAGATTTGGGGGAACTTGCACCGAGATCTCCTCAGGCAGGGCGACACGGGCCATCGCCACCGCCCGGCGCATCGTGTCGACGGAGGGCTGGTCGAAATCGGATCGCTCGTTGGGGACGACGTTCTGGACGATCACCTCCTGGATGTGGCCGTATCGCTCGTGGAGCTCGCGGATCGCAAGCAGGCTCTCGGCGCGATCACGCCAGGTCTCACCGATGCCGACGAGCAGGCCCGTCGTGAACGGGACGCCCGCACGGCCCGCGGCGCGGATCGTGTTGAGCCGCTGGCCGGGGGTCTTCCGGCGGCCGCCGCTGTGAGCGTCAACGTCGGCTGTTGTTTCCAGCATGACGCCCATCGACGCGTTGACATCGCGGAGGGTGTGGAACTCCGATTCGGTGATGTCGCCGGGATTCGAGTGCGGCAGCAGGCCCGCATCGAGAGCGATCTCACAGGCCGCAGAGAGGTAGTCGATGATCGAGTCGTACCCCCACTCGTCGAGCTGGTCGTGAATCTCGGTGTAGCGATCGTCGGGTTTGTCGCCGAAGGTAAACAACGCCTCCGTACAGCCGGCGTCGACGCCGGTTTCGACGACATCGCGGATCGCCGCGGGCGACATCAACGTCGCCTCGCCGGGCACGTCGTAGTAGGTGCAGTAGCTACAGGTGTACCGACAGGCGGTCGTCAGCGGGACAAAGACGTTTCTCGAAAAGGTGAGTTCGGTCGGCGGCCCAACGTCACTCGGCGTAACGGCCAGCAGGTCGGCGACGGCCGACTCGTCGACCGCGATGTCGATGTCGTAGTCGTCGGCCGCCGGGAACATACCGAGGGTCGGGGCGGGGGGCGCAAAAACCGCTCGGCTGCGGTCAGCCCCGCCGCCGCCCCGCTCACGACCGCCGAACCCCGACCCGGCCATCGCCCGTATCGAGTTCAACGCCAGCCTCGACGAGCCACTCCCGAGCCGGGCCGTCGCCGTGGATCAACACCTCGGCGAGGTCGCTCGGCTCGTCGATATCGGTTGCGAGCTGGCGGGAGTCGACGGTCTCAACGGTCGCGCCGAGATCGGCGGCGATCTCGTGGTGATCGAGATACGACGCGCCGTGGTAGTCGACCCGAAACGCCGGCTCCCGAACGACGAGCGCGTTCGTCCCGCCGCCAAGCCCGGGTGCGATGGCGATATCAGCGTCGTTGCCAGCGTCGTCGCTGGCGGCGATAAATCGGCGGATGGCGTCCGGCGTTGCCAGCGGGAGGTCGGCCATCACGATCAGCGTCGGGGGCTCGGTGGCCGCCAGTTGATCGTTGACCGCGGCCGTCAGTGGTTGGTCGTCGACAACGACCGCGGTCGACGCCGGCAGCGCGGTGTCATCGAGGGAGGCCGTCGAAAGCACCGTCGGCTCGTAGCCAGTTTCGTGGAGTGTCGCACACACGGAGCGCAGCATCACCCGCGCAAACGCGGCGCGTTCGTCAGCGGTAAGCACGCTGTCGAGGCGTGTTTTCGGATCGACAGCGGCGAATGGGATGAGGCTACGCATAGCTGAGAGGAGTGATGAAAACGGAGCCGCGAGGACGGCTCAGAACAGCGATTCGAGCTCGTCGCTGTCGTCGTTGACAAGCTCTTCGAGATTGTCGTCGCTTTCCTGATTGATTTCTTTGATATTATCCTGAGCCTCGATGGCGACCTGCTGGAGCTCCTTGATCCGGGGGACGTTCGTCACGCCCGACAGCAAAACGACACCGGAGACTCGTCCGGTGGCCTTCGTCGGGTAGTCGCCGCCGCGAACCTCCATGCTGCCGGTCTGCTCTTCGAGCCATTTCCGGCCGCGCTCGATCCCTTTCCGGTTGAGATAGTTCGGTGGGCCCGCGAGCACGACCAGTGCGCGCTCGGCTCCGTCGATCTCACAGGGCAAGGTCAGTCGCCCGAGTGCGGCCTTCCGCACGAGGCTTGTGATCCGGTTTGTCGTGTTGGCGGTGTCGAGTTCCTCGGCACTGTCGTCGCCGGTAAAGCGCGAAAGTAGCCCGCCGGACGAGGAGACCTCAACCTCCTCCTCGGCGAAGCCGATCGTCGAGACCCCACCGCCCGAAAGCGTGTTGATGATCTCCGAGGAGTCGACGACGCTTTCGGCGACCTCCTCGCCTTCACCGACCTCGCCGGCACCAAAGAGGATGCCGAACCGCCGGACGATCTCGCTGTTGATCTCCGCGTAACCGCCCTGGACTGATTCGCCGGTTTTCCGCCAGGCGTCGTTGTCGAAGACGAGCAGGTTGTCGACCTCGCGGACGAACGTCTGGAAGGATCGGGCCGCGTTGAGCGTGTAGATCCCACCCTCGTCGCTGCCCGGCAGCACACCGAGGCCGTAGACCGGCTCGGTGTAGATCCGCTTGAGGTGTTTGGCGATGACCGGCGCGCCGCCGGAGCCGGTGCCGCCGCCGAGCCCGGCGACGACGAGGAAGGCGTCGACCTCGTGTACCGGGATGCTGTCGATCGCCGACTGGATCTCGTCGATATCCTCCTCGGCGATCTCCGCGCCGAGTTCGTTGTCCGCGCCGACACCATGGCCTTTGACCCGTGACTGACCGATCAAGATGCGCTGATCCTCGGGGATGCGATCTAACCCCATCAGGTCGGCCTTCGCGGAGTTGACCGCGACGGCCGCCCGGACGATGTTAGAGCCCGTCTCCTTGTCGTACTGGAGGAACCTGTCAACGATCTTCCCACCGGCCTGTCCGAAGCCGATCATCGCGAGTTTCATGTGGTACGCTCCCTCTCCATTAGTAACGATAGAGAACGAAAAAAGTGATAAAGCTTGTGGCTGCGCTGCTCGG
This sequence comes from Halonotius roseus, assembly GCF_006861655.1. Lineage (GTDB taxonomy): Archaea > Halobacteriota > Halobacteria > Halobacteriales > Haloferacaceae > Halonotius > Halonotius roseus. The sequence continues at coordinate 460,017 of NZ_SESI01000002.1, forward strand.
ATCGGTCGTTCACAGTTCGTGCGATTGTGTGTCGTGAGACACCAACACACAGCGGAAATAGCGGGATAGACCGTTCAAAAACACCGATTTTATCAGTATTCGGTTCCGAGTAAGGATTTCATCGATAATGTCGGTCAACGCACATTTTCGCTTATTTACCCCGGTATATATACCTGGGCTGACATGGACTGTTGGGTTGACATGGGCTACTGTGTTGCAAGCGCGCGACGAACGGCGTTACACGCCCAGATAGTCGGCGAGCGTCGTCAGATCAGCCTCGTCGACACCGAAGGCACCGATATCGTTGTCGGCGGTCGTGTTGTCAAACTGCAGCGAGCGGTACTGATCGGCCCCCATCGGGAACCCTGGGATCTTCCCGCCGAGCGTGAGGCCGACCCCAGCAAGGGCCATCGGCACCGAGACGATCGAGACCGATTTCTCCTCGGCCTCGTAGACCATGTTGGTGATCTCCCGGAGTGTCAGATTGTCGGGGCCGCCGAGTTCGTAGGTCTCGCCGACATGGGCGTCGTCGGTGAGTGCTTCGGCCAGCATCCCGACGAGATCGTCAACATGGATCGGCTGGAACCGGGTTTTGCCGCCGCCGGGCAGCGGATAGATCGGAACACCGGGCGCAAACATCCCCTTGAGCTTCTTTGTGAAGGAGACGAACTCGCCGCCGTCGCCGAAGACGACCGAGGGTCGGATGATCGTCCAGTCGAGATCCGAGTCGGTGACGTGGGTCTCGGCCTGGCCTTTCGCGCGGATGTAGGCGGTCGCGCCGTCGGGGTCGGCCCCGAGCGCGCTCATCTGGAGGAAGCGGCCGACGCCGCCGGCCTCGGCGGCCCGCACGAGGTTTTCGGTGCCGTGGCGATGCACCTCGTCGTGCATCTTATCGCCACCCTTCGGCTTGAACAGCGGCGAGAGCGCGACAAGGTTGACGACGGCGTCGTGGCCCGCAACCGACGATTCGATGGAGTCGTAAGCGGTGATATCGCCGCTAGCAGTCTCGACACCGTCCGGGAGTGCGTCGCTGTCGGGGTTGCGGGCTAGTACAGTTACCTCGTGGTCAGCATCGAGCAGTTCGGGGACGAGGTGGCTCCCAATAAAACCGTTTCCGCCGGCGACTAGGATGTCCATACCGTATCTTATCACCGAACCGACCTAAAAGTAGCGCGTGGCTCGCGGTGACCGAGGTGGCGAGCAGCCGCCGGAGCGTCGCCGCGGAGCGAACGGTTGATAGGTCGGCGCGCGGAGTGGCCTGTATGCTCGTAACGCTAGAGGGGCTTGACGGTAGTGGGAAGACGACCGTCTGGGAGTCCCTCCAGGAGACGTACCCCGATGCCGTCTTCACCCGTGAGCCGACCGAGTCGTGGTACGGCGACGCCGTCTACCGATCGATCAACGCCGACGACGCCGACCCGCTGGCGGAGCTGTTTCTGTACACCGCCGACCATGCCGACCATCTCTCCCGTGTCGTGCGGCCGGCCCTCGCCGACGGCGACGTTGTCATCTCGGATCGCTACAGCGACTCCCGGTATGCCTATCAGGGGGCAACACTGGCCGACGGCGAGATCGACGACCCCCTCGACTACGTCCGATCGATCCACGAACCCTTTACCCGCCGCCCGGATCTGACGATCTACCTCGATATCGATCCCGAAACCGCCGCCGAGCGGAGCGGTGGCACGAACAAATTCGAGCGAGCGGCGTATCTGCGGCAGGTGCGGGACAACTACGAGCGACTGATCGATGCCGACCCCGAACGGTTTGTGCGGATCGACGCCAGTCAGTCACCCGAGGCGGTCGCCACGGCGGTACGCGAGCAGCTCGCGGCGATCCTGTAAGACCATCGGCGACCGTCGACGGCCGGATTTTACTGTCGCTGGGGAAGCTCAACGTCCTCCGGTTGGGCAACATAGAGCAGATCGATGGTCATCCCGAGGGCGACCGGCAGGCCGATCAGGATGGCGAAGACGACCAGCGGCGAGCCGAGGTTCGGCCCCAGCCCGAGCGCGCCGGTGACCACCAGCGTCGAGAGAAAGAAGGCGATCGGCAACAGCCCAAGCGAGTAGCCGATCCAGCCGGCCTGTGTATCCAATCGGAGCCGGAAAAACCGCGTCATGACCGCCGCGAGGATCGTGTGAACGACCACAAGCCCGAAAAAGACGCCGTAGTTGATGACTGCGAGCATACGCCGACTACGTGATGCGGACTCTTTGCGGTGTCGACTGGGATATTGTCGCAGTCAGAGACTGGATATTGTCGCAGTCAGAGACTGGATATTGTCGCAGTCAGGGATACAGTTATGCGGGCCGAGCGTGTTAGACAGCCACATGGAATTTGTTATCATTGGGGCCGGGCGTGTCGGCCTCCGAACCGCCCGCGTCCTCCGTGAGGAAGGCCATGATGTAACGGTAATCGAGGCTGATCCGGCGACCGCCGAGCGCGGCCGCGAGGCCGGCTTCGACGTGATCGAGGGCGACGGCTCCCGGGAGTCGGTGCTCGAATCGGCCGGCGTCGATGCGGCCGACGCGGTCGGCGCGCTGACCGGCGATCTAAACGTCAACTTTGCGGCCTGTCTGATCGGGAAACACCACGGCTGCCGGACGGTGATGCGGATCGACGAGGACTACCGCGAGAGCATCTACCAGCAGTACGCCGACGAGGTCGACGAGGTCGTCTACCCCGAGCGACTCGGCGCGATCGGCGCGAAAAACGCGCTTCTCGGGGGGTCGCTGACCGCGATCGCCGACGTTGCCCAAAATCTCCAGATCCTTCGGATCACGATCACCGAGGAGTCGCCGATCCGCGGCTACACGCTCAGCGAGGTCGCCCTCCCCTCGGAATCCCGCATCCTCGCCTTCGGCAAAGGCGACGAGCCGATGGGGATCCCGCTTCCCGACGACTCCATTGAGGCGGGCGACTCACTCGCCGTGTTGGCTGACTTCTCGGAGTTGGCAGCGGTACGCCAGCTCCTTGTCGGCGAAAAACCGGCCACCGCGGTCGCGGCGGGAGGTGCCTAACGATGGTGACCGCCTACGTCCTGATCAAGGCAAACACAAGCGAGGTCGACCGCGTCAAATCGACCATCGAGAGCTTCGAGGGGATCGAACGCGCCGATGTCGTCGCCGGCGACGTGGATTTCATCGCCACGCTATCGGTCGACTCGCCGGCGGCGGTGAAGGATATCGTCGCCACTGGGATCGGTTCGATCGACGGGATCGAGGACACCCAGACCTACATTGCGATGACCTGACAGGCGACAGTCCCGTCTGCTCAGTTGCTGCCACCGGCCGCCCGAGCCTGTTCGAGCAGCCCCGCGACCGGGTCGGTGTAGGTGTAGCCCGGGATGATCCCCTGGACGTAGGTACCCTCGACAAAATCGATGAGCGCGGCCGCATCGTCGACGCCGCGCTCGACGTTTCGATCGGTGAGTGTGGCGGTGACGACGGCCTCGCTGCCGTCGTGGCTGACAGCTGGCGTGAGCTCTCGCTCGATGCGGAAGATCGCCCCAACGTCGGTGACACGCCGCTCGAAGGTCTCATACCAGCCGTCCTCGACGATCGGCGCGAGGTCGTCGTCGGTTACCGTACTGAGCATCGGGACGATCACCGTCACAGTGAACGAGACGCCGTCGTCGGTTGACTCGGCATCGACAACGCCATCGAAGGCGGTCGTCGTCGAGACAAACGTTGTCTCGGCATCCGACTCCGAGTCAAACGCGCGGTGGGAGTCAACAGCGCGGGCGAGCCCATCAGGTGCGGGTGACATGGGATATCGAAGGGGCCGCGGCGAAAAAAGCCCTCTCTTCGGGCGGCGTCGGCGACAGCGGTGCTCGCCGAACCCGGAATCATTAAGTATTGTCCACGATTAACCACAGGTGACGCTTCGCTTTGGAGGGCCGAAGCGTCAGCGGGGACCAATCTGAGGCACTTCGCCTACGCGGGACTTTTCTTGCCGCGTGGGCGGTATTGCCTTTTCACAACACGATCAACAGAGAGCGACAGGATACCCCACTGGCACCGCCTCATTTTAAATACCTGGAAGGTAATTATCAGATAACGCCTGGTGCAGTTACGGTTCAGGCGGGGTCAACCATGTTCAGCACGCACGCACACCGTCGGAAACGGATAGAGACGTTCGTAGTATACATCACGATGGCGTTTGTCGCAGCCATCGTTGCAGGATACCTGTCACAGCAATTGCTCCAACTGATGGGGCTCTGAATCGGCCGCGGTTACAACACCACCGAATCCCATTTTTATCGCGTCGAAACCGACAGACACCGATGGCTGTCGTCTGGGTATGAACGGCGATAGAGGGATTCGAACTGCGAAAGACGGGATTCGAACCACGGTCGCTCCCACCACACTCATGCGAGGGAAGGGATTCGAACCACGGTCGCAGCGAAGCTGCTCCCTGTTTCGAATCCTTCCAGAACGATACGCGGCCCTCACTATCGTTCGGGCACGCGATGCGAGGGAAGGGATTCGAACCCTCGGACCCCTACGGGAGCGGGTCTTAAGCCCGCCGCTTTTGGCCTAGCTCAGCCACCCTCGCGCGTCTATCCGTTCTCCGATCGCACAAAAGTCGGTTTCGATTAGTTACCAGTCGACGCTCAGCGTCCCGTCGCCGTGAGGATCAGGCGCGATCTCGATGTCCTGCTCGCGGTCGATGATGTGAATCACGCCGCGATCCTTCTTTGCCGGACACAGCTCGGCGGCCCGGATGTTCTCATCGAGTTCGGATTCATCGAGAAAGTACGCTCGGGGGTTGGCAACGCCGGTTTCGAGATCAAGCTCCCAGTTGCGGGACGCCTCGGCGCATTTGCCCGCGCCAAAGCATTTGTTGGCCTCAAAGATGATCTTGTACGGTTTCTCCTCGATCGGTGGGGCATCCTCAACGGCCCCCACATCGCTCGGACGAGGGCGATCGTCACTCATGAACCAACATTGTCGCTGCGGGATCTTTCGTGTGTTGGTTTCGGCGGCATACAGCGGGAAGCTTTTGGATTCGACAGACAAACCGGTGGTATGTCCAAACAGATGGCGACGTTCGGCGAGTGGCCCCTGAAACGGTTGATGACGGAGGTCTGTGGCTCCGGGCACAAATCCGCTGACGATCTCACCCGCGAGCAAGCCCTGGAGGCCTTCGAGCGGATCATCGCCGGCGAACCCGATCCGACGACGCTGGGGGCGTTCTGGCTGTCCAACCGCTGGAAGCGCAACACCCCGACCGAGCTGGCGGCCTACACCGACCTGATGTGTGAACACGTCGACACCGCCGCGCCGGACTGCGATCCCGTCGACTGCGGTGCCAACTACGACGGCAAGGGCCGGTCGGCGATCCTCGGTGTCGGCGCGGGCGTCGTCGCCGCCGCCGCGGGCACCCCGGTCGTCGTCCACTCCGGCGACCGCGTCCCGACACAGAAACAGGACGCCTACAAACACGTTCTCGACGAGCTCGGCGTCCCGACCGAGTTGAGCCCCCAGACCTCTGCCAAGATGGTCGATGCGACCGGGTTTGGGTTCTACTACCAGCCCGCGTTCAACCCCACCGTCGACGAGCTGTTCGATCGCCGCGATCAGATGGGCGTCCGTACCTTCGTCAACACCATCGAGACGCTGGCCAACCCCGCCGACGCCGACGTGCATCTGGGCTCGTTTTACCATCTCGCCTTTGCGAAAAAGATCGTCGAGACATTCCAGGAAAGCGAACACCACGACCTCGGCCGCGTCCTCATGTTTCAGGGGATGGAAGGCTACGACGATATCCGTCCTGGGCTCACGAAGGTTGCTGAATGGAATGCGGGCGACAGCGATGACGAAGCCACGTTCGATGATTTCGAGATCGAAACCGCCGACTACGGGATGAACTTCGACAGCGAGGATCTCCACGTCGACGACGTGGCCGCCGACTCCGCGACGATCACCGAAGCGGTGGTGGCCGGCGAGCGCGACGACCAGTTCGCGGATGCGATCGCGCTCAACGCGGCTCTCCGGATCTACGCCCGCGAGGATGTCGACTCCCTCGATGCGGGGCTTACCGCCGCCCGCGACGCGATCGCCGACGGGAGTGCAGCCGCCGTCCTCGATGATCTCCGGGGGTTCTGATCGGTACCGGCGATCTGGATCAACGGTCCTGGCGCAACAACACGAGCATCGAGAGTCCGGAGACAACCAGAAGCAACAGCGACGGCACCACAGCGTACTGATAGAAGGCGTTGGCTTGGGCGCGCCAGATCAATGTCACCAGCGTTTCAAACCCTGTTGGCCGGAGGATCAGCGTCGCCGGCAGCTCCTTCATCGTCGTCAGAAATACCAACGCGCCGCCGGCGACGATCCCAGGGGTGACCAACGGCAGCGTGACCGTCCGAAAGGCCCGCAGTGGCGTCTCCCCGAGCGTTCGGGCGGCCTCGACGAGCTGGGGATCGACCTGCAGCGTCGAGGTGCGGATCGAGCCGACCGCCTGCGGCATAAACCGGACAACGTAGGCGAAGATCAACAGCGGCACCGTCTGGTAGATCGACGGGATGAGCGGGAGATCCAGCCCGTCGAACCCGGTGGCGAAAAAGACCAACGCCAGCCCCAGCACGATCCCCGGAACAGCAAAGCCGACGTACGTTGCCCGCTCGAAGAGCCGCGCGGCAATGGAGTCGTCTCTGGCCGCAAGGTAGGCGACCGGGATCGAGACGATGACGGCGACGAGCGCGGCGGCGGCGGCGATGCCGACAGAGTTCGTCACCGTCGACAGTTGGAGAGCCAACTCATCGCGGGCGGTGAAATCGGCGGTCACGAGCCACAGCCCGAGGATCCACAGCGGCACGAGCAGGGCAACCCCCGCGACCGTCGCCGGCAGCAGGGTCGCCGGCCACCGCCAGACACCCAACTCGATCGGCTGTGTCTCGTCGGCCGTGCCGACGCCCTCACCGTGGCCACCGGTTTCCTCCCGCAATCGGGATTCGATGGCGAGAACGACGAGAACGATCCCCAGCAGTTGCAGCGAGAGCAGCGAGGCGTAGTCCTGACTGAACGTCTGGAACTCGACGAAGATCTGCCGGGTAAAGACGGGCAGCCGCATGATCGCCGGCGTCCCGAAATCCGACACCGCGTACAACGCCGACAGCAACGCGCCCGCGGCTATCGCCGGCCGGACGTGCGGCAGCGTCACCCGGCGGAACGCCTGCCACCGGCCGTGGTTCAGCGTCCGGGCGGCCTCCAGCAGCGTCGTATCGAACGATAACAGCCCGGCGCGGGCTGTCAGATAGACGTACGGATAGGTATAGAGTGTAATCACCAGAATCGAGCCGGGCAGACCGTAGATTTCCGGCAGTCGCTCGACCCCGAGCGGTTGGAGGATCTCCTGAAACTCACCGCGCGGGCCGAACGCCGAGACGAACGTGAACGCGCCGATGTAGCTCGGGACGACAAGCGGGAGGGCGACGATGATCGACCAGAACCGGCGGAACGGGAGGTCGGTCTGGACGGTCAGCCACGCCAGCGGGACGCCGATCAGGATCGAAAAGACGGTAACGCCGACCACCAACAGCAGCGTGTTTCGGAGGATCCCGATCGTCGCCGGGCGGGCAAGGAGCTCCCACGCCCGCCCGGGCTCGACGCGGACGGCTTCAAGCACCAGCCACGTCAGCGGCACCAACAGCGTCGCCGCGATCGCGCCGGCCAGCAGCATCAGCCCGACCGGGCGGTCGGCGTCGCCGTCGGCGATGGCACGGAGTCGGTCGAGACGTGAGGTCATCGGTTGAGAGGTAGCTGAGCGGAACCGCTCCGGCGGGACAACCGTGTCGGTTCCGGCCTGTCGGCGGTCGGATTCCAACGGATATAAGGTTTAGGTTTGCCTAACTCCGCCGTGAAACTGACCCGCCGCGACGCCGCCGCCGCGCTCGCCGCCCTCGGAGCCGGCGGCGCGGCCGTCGCTGTCGGTCACAACAGTGAGGACGGTCGCCGATCCGACGACGACCTCGACGAGGCGGCGATCCGCGAAACGATGGTCGCCGCCGCCGAGGTGCTGTATCCCGATGCTGTCACCGGAATCGACGACTTTGTCACTACCTTTGTCGACAGCCGGCTGACCGGCGAAACCCACGCTGCCGGTGTCGCCGACGCGGTCGCCGCCGTCAACGACCGCGCCGAGTCGTGGTACGACGACCGGTTTGCCGCCCTCGACGCCGACACGCGCGATTCAGTGCTCCGGGAGATGGCCGCCGACACCGCCGAACCGCGCCGCGAGGGCTCGACCGCCGAGGAAGTGCGGTACTACGTCGTCAACGAGCTGTTGCTCGCGCTGTATTCCTCACCGACCGGCGGCGAGTTGGTCGGTATCGAGAACCCACAGGGGTACGCCGGCGGGGTCGACAGCTACCAACGGGGGCCGCAGGCGTGAGCGGGCGACCGCCAGCAGAGGATATCGCAAACAGCGCGGGCGCGACCGACCGCACCCCAGTCGACGACGCCGACGTGTGTATCGTCGGCGCGGGGCCGGCCGGCGCGCTCGTCGCCGACCGGCTGGCCGACGCCGGCCACGAGGTCGTCGTGCTCGAAGCCGGCCCGCGGTTCGATTTTGACGACCGCCTCGCCCGCCAAGAGAAGGCGATCCGACCCACCTACAGTCGCCCTGACGTGTGGGACAGCGATCCCGAACGCGACGCTCACTCGAACTCCGGGGAGTGGTTCTACCCGCTGAACCATGCCCGCGCTCGCGGCGTCGGCGGCTCGACGCTCCACTGGCAGGGGATGGTGATGCGGCTCCACGAGGCCGATTTCAACAGCGCAAGTGAGCGGGGTGTCGGTACTGATTGGCCCATCGACTACAGCGACCTCCGGCCGTACTACCTCGCTGCCGAGCGTGCGATCGGCGTCGCCGGCGGCGACAACCCCTTCGCGCCGCCACGCGAGGAACCCCGGCCCATGCCGGCGTTTGAACCCTCCTACAGCGACAGTCTGTTTGCGGAGGCCTGCGACGAACTCGAAATCGCCATGCATCCGGTGCCGAACGCGCGCAACTCCGAGGTCTATGACGGCCGCAGCGGGTGTGTCGGCTACGGCACCTGCCAGCCAGTGTGTCCGTCCGGTGCGAAATACGACGGCACCGTCCATATCGAATCGGCCGAAGAGAAGGGCGTGACCGTCATCGACCGCGCGGCCGTCCAGCGGCTCGAACACGACGCCGACCGGATCACCGCCGCGACCTACGCGACGCCCGAGGGCGAACACCGGCAGGAAGCCGACACCTTCGTGATCGCCGCCGGCGGCGTCGAAACCCCGCGGCTGCTGTTGCTCTCCGAATCCGAGCAGTATCCCGAGGGGCTAGCCAACTCCAGCGGGCGGGTCGGGCAGTTCTTCATGGATCACCTCTTCGCCGGGATGGGTGGCACGCTCGACGAGCCGACCCGGCAGAACCACGTCGGCTTTCTCACCAGCGAAACCCACCAGTTCTACGACGACGCCGACGACGAGTTTGCCCCCTTCAAACTCGAATTCTTCAACTACGCCGGCCCGTCGCCGGTCGAGATGGCCCTCACCGGCGACGACTGGGGCGACGACCTGCTAAAGCGGCTGCAGGACGGCTACGGCACCCACATCGCCATGGGCGGGCTGGTCGAACAGCTCCCCCGCGAGGACAGCTACATCGGCCTCGACGAATCGACGACCGACAACCACGGTAATCCGGTGCCGGATGTTCACTGGAACGTCGGCGACCGCGCGCTGCGCACCATCGAACGCGCAAACGAGATCCAGCGATCAGTTCTCGAAGAACTCGGCGTCGAGATCGAATGGACGGCCGGCCCCGACAGCACCGGCCCGGCCTACCACCACATGGGCACGACGCGCATGAGCGACGATCCGGCCGACGGCGTCGTCGACGCCGACTGTCGCACCCACGACCTCGACAACTGTTGGATCGCCTCCAGCTCGGTGTTTCCGACGAGCGGCGCGATGAACCCGACGCTGACGATCGCCGCCCTCGCGCTCCGGGTCGCTGACACCGTCGATGAAGCGTTGTGACGCCGCCACGCCGCCGCTTTAGGGAAACCTAAAATTATAAACCGGAGCGGCCGAAACGGCGGGTAATGAGTCACGGATTGCAGCACGAGGGAGAGGCCGAGCCACGAACGAACGGAGCCGAAACCGCCGACAGCGATGTCGATGCCGACGCCGATGTCGACGACGACGCGACCGCCGAGCCCGGCGAGTTCACGTTCGACGACCTGAGCGTCGTGATGGGCACCTACAACGAGGAGGCCGCTATCGGCACCGTCCTCGACGATATCGAGCGCATTACCGACGGCAAAGCCGAGGTCGTCTGCGTCGACGGCTCCTCGGATCGCACGCCGGAAATCGCCCGCGAGCACGGGGCTCGCGTCATCGAACAGGAGCCACAAGGCTACGGCGTCGCCGTCAGCGCGGCAATCCACGCCGCCGACCGGCCGGTCGTCGTCACGACCGATTGCGACGACACCTACCCGATGGAGCAGCTGCCCGAATTCCTCGCGGAGATCAACGACGGCGCGGACGTTGTCAGCGGCGACCGACTCTACTACGGCGCGGAAGCAATGCCCGGCTTTAATCGGTTTGGCAATCAGGTCTTTGCGGCGATTGCGAGCGTGCTGATGGGCGAGCGCGTCCACGACACGACGACCGGAATGCGCGCCTATCGAAAGGAGGTCATCGAGTCAATCGAGTGGACCGAAAACACCGGCCTCTCGGCGGAGCTCCTCATCCGGCCGCTCATGCGAGGCTATGAGATCCGCGAGGAGCCGATCAGCTACGCCGAGCGCGCCGGCGAAACGAAGCTCGATCCGATTCAGGGCGGCGCGGAGATAGCGAAATCGATCGTCAAAGTCTGTCTCGAAGAACGGTTCCGGTAGGACGGCGGTTGCGGTTCAGACATCGACTGCTACTCTTTTCGTTGGTGCAAGACGTGGGTGCGCACTCAGTTATCTGTCAGCGTCGCACGAACTTCGGTCAGAAACGTCGGAAACCAGTGAAGATCTGATTGCAGGTGTCGATAGACTCGTTCGGTATCGATATCGTGTCCGTAGGTATGTGCGAGGACGTTCCGAAAGCGAGCTGCTTCCTGCATCGCCGCTGTTGTCTCCTGTGAAAGGATGTCGACCTGTCCGAGTTTGGCAAACGTTTCAGCGTTGGCCTCAGGGACGGAACCGGACACTGATTTGAGCAGTAACTCGGCGATATCGATACACGCCTCTAAGGCGGTCTGAAACTCCCGCTCGACAATCGCCTGCTGTTCTCGGTCGGCGAGATACGCCGACAAACTAAGCGATTGCTTCCGTGACAGAACCGTCACCGCTTCCTCGATGTACTCGACTTTCTCAACGATCCTCGATTCGGTTTCGTCGTCGAGAGCCATCAGACGAGTTCATTCAATCGACCGAGTGCGTCGTCGAACCGTTCACGACGCTCCGTGCTGGTTGAGTGATCGCGTTTCCGTTCGAACCGCGCTCTAAGCTCTTCAACCCGTTCGGAATCCCCGACAAGAACCATCCCGCTATCCAGCGCCGAGTAGCCGACTGCTGGCCGCACGGTCTGCAGGTTGATAACGTCGACATCGTCAGTGCCGAGCGCGCGGCTGAGATCGACACCGAGCTCCAACCGCGCTTTGAACTGATCTTCGACTGACGGCAGAAACTCGACAGCAACATCGATATCGCTGTGGCGTCCGGCTGCGCCGGTGGCCTGGGAGCCGAACAACACGCCAAGCCGTATCGGATGCTCAGCAAGCACCGCTTGGAGGCGGTCGCGTGTCCGCCCATCGAGTGTGCCACCAGATCCCATATGTGATAGATAGCCCTGCATGCTGTATAAATACTCGGTGGCACCACCGCAGCTGAGTCGATCAGCCGGTCAGATCGCTGTACTTGTGTTCGCAGTCGTGTAGTGAGAGTCGATCCGCGTGGCAGTCATCCCTCGGCAGTGTCGATCTCCGTCTCAAAATCGACCCACTCGGGATGCGCCGTCGGATCGTCGGGTAGATAGGCGTCCTCCGGATCGCAATCCGTCGTGAGCCGACAGACGCGTCGCTCCGGCGGCGCGAACGCCTGTAGGCCCGCTGGCGTCGACTGCACGGCCGTCCACTGCTGGTAGGTGTAGGTGTTGCCGCCGCTGTCGACCAAGGTGATCCGCAGGCCGACATCCTCGGTCGCGTCGATTGGCACCGACGTGTTGCCAGCGGCGACCGGCTCGCCGTCAATCGAATCGAGGCGAGCGGTGCCGTTGGTCAGCGTCCAGTTCGCCGTGATCGTCTCGCCGGGGGCCGTGAGGCCGCGGGTCACTCGCTCGCCGTCGGCTCTGACGGCGACGGTCGCACGGCTCACCCGGTCGGCGACGCCAACCTGCGTCCCGACGGTCAGCGATTCGCCGGTCGGCGTCGAGAGCGACTCCAGTTTCGGCGACACGTCCTGATCGGGCTCGGGCGTCCATACGCCGCGGTAGGCGAACCGATAGACCGAGCGGTTCGGGTAGGCTCCCAGCACCTCGAAGTTACCCGCCGGGTCGCGGTCGCGGGCGTAGACCACCTCGCCGTCGAAGCCGGGATCGTTCCGCAGCGACTGGAAGGGGTGGTTCTGCCATGGGCCGTAGGGATCGGGAATGAAGACGAGGGCGTTGTCGAAGTCGGCCGACTCAATCGGCTCATAGAGGGTTTCGTATTTGTCGGTGTAGGCGGTGTTGCGCTCCAGCGGTTCGGCGGCCGTCCCTGCTGTCACGCCCCCGACCGCGAGCGCGGCGACGAGGGCGAGTGCGACAACGAGCCGCTTGGCGGTCGTCGGCGACGTGGCGGCGACGAGTCGGTCGAAAACACCCCCGTGGCGGAGCCACCGCCAGCCGGCGACGAGGCCGAGCGCGGCAAAGATTGACAACGGCACGAGGAGGTCGAAGTAGTAGAACGGGCCGAAATGTGAGACCAGCCCGTTGGCCGGATCGTCCAACTCGGCGAGCATGTTGTGGGTGCCCCAAAACGGGATGTTGCCGAGCGGCACCGAGACGAACAGCCCCGCGAGCAACAGGCCGGTTGTCGACCCCCACTCGCGGTCGCGCGCTCGCCACCATCGCGCGGCGACGAGCAGGCCGGCAGCCGCCGCCAGTGTGCCGATGACGCCGCCGGCGAACCATCGCGTGCCGAGGAACTGCAGCGCGTAGCGGTTCGACTCGATAGCGAGATCGAGGGTGTAGACGACCTCGTGGCCGAGGATTTCACGGAAGCCGAACCCGGGGCCGTCCAGCGGTGCGAACGCCTGATACGGGAACACGAAGGGCGCGCCGGTGAGCACCGCGTTATAGGCCAGCGTGAGTCCGACGAACGCGCTTCCGCCGATGCCGGTGAGGAGGTTGCGCTGGACTGCGTTCGGCAGCGACCGAAAGCCGGTTCGGCTCGCCAACAACCGCACCTGCCGGATCAGCGAGCGGTCGTCGCCCCGGAGGCTTCGAGCGACTGTCCACACCGCATGGAGGATGAACGGTGCCGCAAACAGGATCGCCGTATAGGGTCGGGAGAACGCGGCGAGTCCGACGGCGATCCCGGCGGCCGCGGCCGCCCGCAGCAACCCGGTGCGGACGCCGTGGAGGTAGGTGACCGCGAACGCGAGATTGAGGAGGGTCGTCGGCGCGTAGGGGAGAAACACCGACGACGTGAACAGCGTCATCGGTGAGATCGCAAAGAGCCCGCCGGCCAGCAGCCCGACCCGGCGGTCGGCGACCATCGAGCCGAGGATCGCTACGAGAACGGCGTTGCCGGCGGCAATCGCCGCCAGCGTCACCCGCGGTTCGTTAAACAGGGCCATCGAGACCGCGAACATCGCCGACGGGACGGGGTTGTACTTCGAGTAGAGGTCGCCGCCGTCCTCGATGAAGAACCACGGCCGGAACACGTCGGCGAGGTCGCCGGCCGACAGCGTAAGCTGGCCCTCAAGCAGCATCGACGCCTGCATGAGGTAGACGCCCTCGTCGTGGTTCACCGAGTGGTACGGGAAGACGAAGACGGCGATGAGAAACACTGCAAGCCCCGCGCCCGCGCCGAGCGCGAGATAGCTGGCTGTTGCTCTATTCCATCGACCGCCGAACCCGCCGCGACCGACGCGTGCGATGGCCTCTCGGAGCCACCGTCCGAGCGTCGCCAGCCGGTCACGCGGGTCGGCGGCCACGTTAGACGTTGATGCCCACGTCCCGCATCAGGTCGATCGTCGGTTCGAGATCGCCGAGTTCCGAGAACTCGATCTCCGGCACGTCGAGTTCGTCGATCGTCGGCAGGTCGCCGATAGGCTCGACGCCGGGGATCAGCGGGTACTCGAAGGTTTCGACGGCGAAGTACTCTTGAGCCTCCGCCGACAGCAGGTGGCGGACGAAGTTCTGGGCGAGGTCGCTGTCGCTGGCGGTATCGAGGACGGCCGCGCCGGCGACGTTGAAGATCGAGCCCGCATCGCCCTCGGTGAATGCGGTCTGGATCGGGGCGTCCGGCGAGCCGTCCAGCACGCGCTGGATGTAATAGTGGTTGGCGAAGCCGGCGTCGAGTTCGCCGTTGGCGACCGCCTGGGAGACCTGGAACTCGTCGGCGTAGGCCGTGATCCCGGCGTCGACGACGCCGTTGAGCCACTCCCGTGTCGCCTCCTCGCCTTCCAGCAGCCGCATCGCCGTCACGAACGCCTGACAGGAGCCGTAGCTGGGTGCCCAGCCGAGGTCGCCCTCGAAGTCAGGGAAGGTCATCACGTCGTCGGGGATGTCGCTGTCGCTGAACTCGCTGGTGTTGAACGGCACCGTTCGCGCACGGCCGGAGGTGCCGACCCACTGGTCGGTGCGGAACTCCTCGGAGACGGTGTCCTGAATCTCTTCGGAGAGGGCCTGCGTGCGGCCCATCTGGGCCAGCGAGGCGAGGCTGCCGGAGTTGACCGAGTAGAACACGTCGGCCGGTGAGCCGCTACCCTCGGTGTCGATCGTGTTGACAAGGTCGCTGCTGCCGCCGTAGCGAACCTCCGGCGTGAAATCCGGGTAGGTGTCGTCGAGGAACTCGATCAGCTCGCCGACGAGGAACTCGTTGCGACCGGAGTACAGCGTCAACTCGCCTTCGAGATCGGGTAACTCGGCGACCGGCGTCCCGCCCGGTGCCGGTCGCCCAGCCCGGCCGGAGCCGATCTGGCCGACCGGCGAATCGCTCGCGTCGCCCTCAGCTGACTCGCCGTCGGTGCCGTCATCGCCGGCACAACCGGCCAGTGCGACCGCCCCGATCGCTGCTGAACCGGCAAGGAACCGCCGCCGGCTGCTGTCCGTCGAACCGTCTTCGTTTCGTGTCATATTTTTAGGTTCACCTAAAACAACTTATACCCGTTGGTTCGCCGTCGGCGTCGTCTCGGCGATGGCGTCGAGACAGTCCAGCCAGTCGCCCATGAACTCGCCGACGTAGTTGAAGAACTCGCCGTTGTTGTACTCCTCCCAGTCGCCGCCTTCGAGTTCGTCGGCCATTGCCTCGAAAACGGCCGCGTAGGCCTTGGGGTCGGCACCGAACGCATCGCCGGACTGGTCGATGGCGGCGGCTGCTTCCTCGCCCACGTCGTCGACAATCTCCCACAGGTGTTCGTTGAGTTCCAGTCCCGGCACCTCGTTGTTGAGGTCGTCGAAGGTGCTGCGTGCGGCTTTATTGTGTTCACACAGCGGCTCGCCGTTGTAGATCTGGGTTCCCAGGATGTCACAGGCGCGCTTGAGGAAGACGCCCGACCAGATGTCGTCAAAGCGGCCCACGTCCCACTCGTTTTCGTCCATCGGGAGCTGGTAGAAGGCCGGAATCACCTCACGCCGGAAGGCGAGGTTCATCGAACAGACGGTGAGGTAGTTGCCCTCGGCGGCAACGAAATCGCCGTCGAAGTCGTCCTTCGAGGTTCGGGTCTGGGCCTGTCCCTGCAGGTCGCCGTCCATCAGAATCCGGACGGCGTCGAGGTCGGGAACGTTCGTCCACAGCCCCTGCGAAGCGACGATGTTGTCGGCGTGAGCCTGCTCGGTGCTGACGGTTTCGTGCATCGCCGAGTAGGGGTATCCTCGGGGGTAGAGGTCGTGTTCGTCGGCGTTCTGATAGAGGACGTTCACCCACTGTTCGTCCGAGGAGACGGTCTCGATCTCGCCCTCGAAGCCGAGATTGTCCATGTGGGTGCCGAAGAAGTCCCATTCGTCGTGCGGCAGCGTGTCGTCGTCGATGAAGAAGCCGTAGTCGTAGTCGCCGGCCCACATGTACAAGAGCCCAAAGCTGGTCTCGGCGTGGCTGGCGGCGGGGACGATGTGGCTGTACTCGCTCACGTCGTGGGCGTCGTACCACTCCTCGCGGCGGCTGCCGTCGAAGACTTCGCCGGCAACGTCGTCTTCCTCCTCTAACATCGCTTCCATCTCGTCGGTGTCACAGAAGTCCTCGGTGACGAGGATCACGTCCAGCCGCGAGAGGTCGAACCCGTGCTGGCGGGCGTTGTCGAAGTACGACCGCATGCACTCGTACTCGCGGATCGTCGGCACGATAACGCAGATGTCTCGGCTCATTTGGGTACTCACCTGTCTTTAGGTCATCCTAAAAGATGTGTCGGAATCAGTCGTCGGCACTGCTGGTCGCCTCGCCGCTGCCGTCTGCCCGGGCCTCGCCGGTGACGGGCGGCTCCGCCGCGGTCGTCGCTGCCGGGTCGGCAGCCGTCGTTTTTGCGGCAGTATCACCACCAGCATCAGCGTCGCTACCGCGCCGGGCGGCCGTCGAGGGGTCGATCCCGAGGACGGCGACGGCGACTCCGCCACCGACCAGCGTCACCGCGTTTTTTAGCGCGTGATCGACGACCGCCGCCGCCAAGGCGAGACTCGCACCCAACGGCGTCAGCGCGACGACCAACCCGGTGAACGCGGCCTCGTAGAGGCCGACGCCGCCCTGCGACAGCGGCAACACTTTGGCGAGGTTGCCGACGCTGACGGCGAGCGTGCCGACCGCGAGCAGCGAGCCGACCGCGAGCCCGCTGTCGAGAGCCGCAAGCACGAGCACCGCGGTGGCGACATCCAACGACCAGATCAGCAGGCTGCCGCCACCGACGATGGCGACAGCTCGCGGGTTGCGGGCGACGACTGCGATGTCGCCGACGAAATCGAGCCCGGCAGCGACGACCCGCTGGAGCCGTGGCCGCCCAGCGACAGTTTCGCGGAGCCGCCGACCGAGGCGACGGCTGCGCGAGCGGTTTGCGTTGGCGACGACGAGCGTGAGAAGCCCAGCGGCGAGCGTCGCCGCTGCGACGCCGGTCGCCGCGAACATCGCGGTGCGAGCATCGCCCGCGGCGGTGACGGCCGTCAGTGTGGCCGGGTCGCCGCTGCTGAGGAGCCACGCGGTCGCTCCGGCTCCGAGCACCGCAATCGCGGCGAGATCGAAGCCGCGTTCGACCGCCAGCGACGCGAAGCCGGCGGGGTACGGCACGTTGCGGCGCGCTCGGAGGACGTAGGCGCGTACCGCGTCGCCGCCGCGAGCGGGTACGACGAGGTTCGCCGTCTGGCTGAGAAACACGGCGAGAGTGAGAAACGCGGTGCCGAGCGGGTGGCCCGTCGTCGTCAACACGTCGCCGTAGCGTCGCCCGCGGAGGGGCCACGAGGCGGCATAAACGCCGACGGCAGCCGCCAGCAGCCACGGGTCGGCCGCCGCCATCTCGCCGACGACGCGGTCGAACTCGACCTCCCGGAACGCAAACAGCAGGCCGGCGACGACGAGGACGGTGCCGCCGATCGTGAGCCTACGGCGGGTCAGCAGGGCTCGCAGGCCGCCGCGGTCATCGGGGTCGTCGCCGTTGGTCATACACGGCCGTTTGTAGCGAGATATTTAAGCCCACCTAAAACTCGACAGCAGCCACGCGTTGTGGCTCGTACCGACAGGATCGGTAGCGATGAGCCCGCGATCAGCAGAGTTCGTCGATCAGCTCGCGGGTCGACTGCCGGACGGCCTCGTCGCTCGACAGGTCAGCCTCCCAGCCCAGCGCGGCGAGTTTCTCGACCGAGAGCCGCATCTTCGGTACGTCGCCCGTCCAGCCGCGGTCGCCGCCGGTGTACTCGTAGTCGGGATCGAGGCCCATCTCATCGGCGACGATAGCGGCGATCCGGTCGACGGAGGTGGTCGTTCGCGTCCCGAGGTTGTAGGTGTTCATCGCGCTGTCAGCGTTGGCGACGATGTGCAGCATCGCGTCAACGCAGTCGCCGATGTGGAGATAGGATTTCTCCTGGCGGCCGTTGCCGAGAATCGTGAGCGTCTCGGGGTCGTCAGTGAGCTTTTCGATGAAATCCGGGATCACGGCCCCGCGCAGGCCGGGGCCGACGACGTTCGCAAACCGAAAGTTCCAGACTGTGAGGTCGTGGCTGTGAGCGCGCGCCGAGAGCAGCCCCTCGTCGGCGAGCTTGCTCGCGCCGTAGGCACTGATCGGTTCGAGGGGTGCGAAGTCCTCGGGGGTCGGCCGCGGGGCCTCGCCGTACACCGTCGACGACGAGGTGTAGGCGATCTGCGTTACGTCGGCGTCGGCCATCGCCTCCAGCAGATTGAGCGTCATCTGGGTGTTGTCCTCGAACTGGCCGTGTGGGCGGTCGGTGTCGACGAGTTTCGAGGCCGCGAAGTGGAAAACAAGGTCAACGCCGTCGAGGACGCCATCGAGGGCGTCGGGCTCGGTTAGGTCGGCCTCGACGAACTCGGCGTCGTCGGCGAGGCGGTCGCGGGAGCCCGACGAGAGGTTATCGACGACGGTGACGGTCGCGCCGTCGGCGAGCAGGCGGTCGACGAGATGGGAGCCGACGAAGCCGGCACCCCCCGTGACGAGAACGTGTCGGTCAGCGAGATCCATACGTAGTGAGTCGCTATCGACCACCTAAGGATTCTGTTGTCGACGCGCGTCTCTCACTGAGCGAACGATCAGCGTAGCGAGAGTGACATTGGTTGGCGTGCAAGATGGAGGGCGCGAGTCGGTCTCCAATTTTCCTGTTAACAAGACACAAATATAAGAACGCTTATCATAGCGTGTGCCCTCTACTGTTTGAGTATGTGTTCAGAGAGACGCAACAGCCACCGAAATACTGTGCCACGTACGACCGTCAGCCGTCGGTCACTACTCGCAGCGAGCGGGGTTATTGTAGTTGGGGGACTCGCTGGCTGTCTGAATCAAGTTGCGTCGTCAGTGACGAACACGGGCTCGTCGCCTGCGGCAGTGTTCGCAGGGACAGACTGGAATGATGATGATACGGAAGTCACGTTTATCATGGCTCCGGGGAGCCCGCACGTGAGTCGGTTGACTCCGACGGTGTCTGCCGGGCAGCTTGGGGATGTCGAGTTGGAGGGGTGGGTTACGTCTTCTGCGGTGATGGCTCAGGACTACAATTCGTCGCGGAGCAACAAGCGGAAGACGCAGGCGAGTGATACGGATTCAGATTCTGATGGTGATGGTGTCGGCGACGGTTCTGAGGAGGACGCTGACCTCGTCGCGTATCTGGGTGGTGAACCGATTGTTGCTGAGCGGTTCTCGGTCTGTTTGCCTGATGCGGAGGTTCCGGGTGGGAATGGGAGTCTCCGTGAGGAGGTGACGCCGGAGCGGCTTTTTGCTTACTTGACGGGTCAGTCTGATGGTGAGGGTCAGTTGTACGCGTGGGGGAAGTCGGAGTATGCTGGTTCGGATGAGAGTGGTGATTGTGATGATACAGACTCTGATGTGTACCCGGGTGCGGTGTGCGGGACGACGCCTCACTTTGTTGCGGAGGTGGCGGGGCCGGTGGCGACGGGCGGGAGTCTTGAGGTCGTTCGGGGTGAGGGTGGGACGGTGACTGTCGTCAATACACCGCCGACGGTGGACGACAAGTCTGCGAAGGTGTGTGTTGCTGCGGATGATGACCCGTGTGGGCCGGGGGTGTGGGCTCGTACGACTGAGTCGGGGGCTGGGTCGGGCGTGTCGGTGTATCAGGTGATGGTGCAGCCGCCGCGGTGTCCGAAGCCATTTCCGGCGTTGTTGTACGTCCAGCGGTGTGAGAGCAACAGCCAGCTTGTGTACACGGGTGGATGGGTCATCGACGACGCTGCGCTGTACGAGGAGTCGGTGACGGTGTTGTCGATGGCCGGTTCGACGGAGGTGGTTGGTATCGAGTGCTGCTTCGATTTCTCGACTGATGGTGATGGGTTCGGTGACGTGTTGAAGCGGTCGGTGTCTGGTGAGCGTTCGCTGCGGGGGGCGCGGATTGATTCAGGCACTGTTGAGGAGTTCGTTAAGCGTGAGGACGATGGGTTGGCGGATGATATCCTCGATATCATCACCAGTCGAGGTGGGGAGACCAGAGGTGATGATGGTGAGGCAGGAGAGAATTATCGGTTCGTGACGCACGTGGCGGTGGATGCGCCAGTGTTGCACTTGGTGAACGCTGCGAGTGCGTCAGAGGAAGTGAAATTCAAGGCAGGGGCTGAACTGTCGAAGAGCGTGAACTGATTATCCGTGTGGCACCATGGTACTCCCGGTGACGATCTGAGTTCTCGAACGGTATCTCTGTGCTCAATCCACCCTCTGTATCGGTCACTGAATTACCTGTCAACAACTGAATGGAATGATCCGCCGAGTGATGAATAGACAGCGCGTATCCCGCAGCCAACCGACTGACACACCCTGCATTCTAAGAGCAACCAAACGAACCCGAGCGACACACCGTTGACAAAGCAGTTAGGATGCCACGTGGGCCCGGTAGCCTTGTGTCTCAGTCGTTTTCTGTAATGATGTCCGCCGAGAGGCCCTGGGCCATCTTGATGTCCTTGGAGTTGTTCAGCGTCCACGCCGTGCGGTCGGTGACGGCCTCAATGATTTCGCGGGCCGAGGGGTAGCCGTTGCCGGATTTCTTCACGCCGCCGAAGGGGAGTTGCACCTCCGCGCCGATGCAGGGGAGGTTCCCGTAGGCCAAGCCGAGTTCGGCGTGATCCCGGTAGTAGTTGATCTGGCGGTAGTCCTCCGAAACGATGGCTCCCGCAAGGCCGTAGGGCGTGTCGTTTTGGATCTCGACGGCGCGCTCGATGTCGCCGTCGTACTCCAGCAGGGCAACATGGGGACCGAAGACCTCCTCGCTGATGCAGCGCAGATCGGCGTCAGGGTCGGCCTCGTAGACGAACGGCCCGATCCAATGGCCGTTCTCGTGACCGTCTGGAATCTCCGCGGCGTCGAGTTCCGTCCGGTCGACGAGGATGTTCACACCCTCCTCGCGGGCGAGTTCGTTGTAGCGGGCGACTTTCTCGGCGTGTTCGGCCTCGATGAGCGGCCCCATGAACGTCTCCTCATCAAGTGGGTCACCCACCGCCACGTTGCTCGCAATCTCGACGAACCGGTCTTTGAACTCATCGTAGATGTCGGTGTGGACGATGAGTCGCTCCGCGGAGACACAGCGTTGGCCGGTCGTCTTGAACGACGACATCACCGCAGAGTGAACGGCGATGTCGAGGTCGGCTTCCTCCGTGATGACGACGGCGTTTTTTCCGCCCATCTCGCAGGCGACACGGCGACCGGAGACATCGCCGAGTTTGCCGGCGATCTTGTGGCCGACCTCGGCGGAGCCCGTGAAGAGTACCGTCGGGACGCGGTCGTCCTCGACGATGGCGTTGCCGGCGTCGCCGAACCCCTGTACCATGTTGAACACGCCGGGCGGAATCCCGGCGTCGTCGAACATCTCGGCGATGATCTGGGCACACCACGGCGTCTGCTCGGCGGGTTTGAAGACGACGGTGTTGCCCTCGACCAGCGCGACGGCCATATGCCAGTAGGGGATGGCGATGGGGAAGTTCCACGGCGTGATACAGCCCGTGACGCCGCGGGGTTTGCGGCGCATGTAGGCGTCCTTTGCGGCGATTTCGGAGGGGATGATATCGCCGCTGGGATGGCGGGCGTCGCCGGCGGCCCACTCGACCATGTGGGCGGCCTCGACGACATCGGCTTTCCCCTCGCTGATCTCCTTGCCACACTCCTTGGTGACGATCTCGCCGAGTTCGTCGGTGCGGTCGCGGAGCTCCTGATAGACGTCCCAGAGATACTCGGCTCGTTCGATGCGGGAGAGCTCGCGCCACTCCTCGTAGGCCGCCTCGGCGACCGTGATCGCCTGGTCGATGTCACTTGGACTCCCGCGTTCGAACTCGGCGAGGGTTTCGCCGGTAGCGGGGTTCTCGCTTTCGAAGGTCTCGCTGCCGTCGCCGGAGACCCATTCGCCGTCGATGTAATGCTGGTATGGTTCTGCCATTGTTGGTATGTCTTCACACACCCTCGAAAACACCCGTCCGACCATGGACGGCCAGACAGCGACCAACTGTCATGGTTGGAGGAACGAGCAGCGGCCACCCGAAAGGACGTAATCGCTGTTCACGCCGCCAAGAACGGCCGAATCACAACGGTGCCGACCATGGTCGCCCGGGGCTTTGTGACACCGGCACAGGGATATAGCCAGTAGACCAATATTCAAACTATGGCCATCGCTGACCAGACAACCACGACACGGCTGACGCTCGATCTCTGGCATCCCAACTGTTGGGCAATCGAGGCGACCGGCCAGACCGATGGCGGGGTGTTGGCTCACGCCATCTACAATTCGCCGACCGCGGGGAGCGATCTGAGTCGGACGGTTCAGGGGTTGTTCACCGCGTTCGGCGACGACGAAGCCGAAGTCGACCGACTGCTCGCGGCGATTCGGGACTCGGAGCACTCGGGAGATCTCTCGGAGCTCCAGGAGCGGTTCGGTCGTGAGCGGAACGCGCCGGGCAACGTCGTCCGAGAGTTTTTCCTCGAATACGACCCCAGCGACATGGTCTGTCCGACCCTGCTCGAACACGGGTTCGTCCACAGCGCGCCCGTGCGCATCGAGGACGGCCGCGAGGAGTGGCAGGTGTGTTTCGTCAACGACCGCACCGAGGTTCAGGACGCACTCGATAGCGTCCGCGAGCAGGCCGGCGCGGAGGTCACGATCAACTCGATCACGACGACCGAGAACGGCGGCGGTACCGAACGCGACCAGCGACTCGACACGCTCACCACCCAACAGCGAGGCGTCTTCGAGCACGCATGCGAGGCGGGCTACTACGAATGGCCGCGGGAGACCACGACGCGTGAACTCGCCAGCGATCTCGATGTCTCGAAGACGACGCTGCTGGAACACCTCCGGAAGGCCGAGGCGAAGCTCCTCAACCCCTAGCCAGTCGGGTGTCCAACTGCGGTCGGCGACGAATCAACGATCGGTGACGAATCAACGATCGGCAACGGTCAGTTTAGCGACCGATAACCGCACGAAGCGCGAAGAGGGCGTTTTCCTTGCGCTCGCGGACGCGACGGTAGAAGTAGGAGAACCACTTGGTGCCGTAGGGGATGTACTGGTAGACGGTGTACCCCTCTGCGGCGAGTTCGAACTGCGCGCTCTCACGGACGCCCGTGAGCATCTGAATCTCGAAGGGGGTGCCGTGTTCGGCATGCAACTCTTTTGCGAGGTCTATCAGTTCGGGATCGTGACTCCCGACGGCGATGCCGTCGTCGAAGGCCTCGAACATGTAGGTCAGATACTCCCTGTAACTCTCGTCGACCTTCGCTTTCTTCTTGTAGGCGATCTTTTTGGGTTCGTCGTAGGCCCCTTTCACAAGCCGAACCTTGCCGGGGAGGTCGGCGAGGCGTTCGAGATCATCACCCGTGCGCTTGAGATTGGCCTGGACGCAGACGCCGACGTTGCCATCGGTTTCGACGGCGTGTCGCTCGTAGGCATCAAGCGTCACGTCGGTCGTCGGGTGGTCTTCCATATCGATCCAGACGAAACAGTCGGCGGCATCGACGATGCGAGCGAGGTTCTCCTCGAAGACAGCGTCGCTGATCCCGAGGCCGATCTGGCTCGGCTTGACAGAAAAACAGGCGTCGATATCGCGGTCGGCGATGTCGTTTGCGAGTTCGATGTACGCGTCGGCATCCGCGTCCGCGTTTTCGCGTTGTTCGTAATGCTCGCCGAGGAGGTTCAGGATGCCGCCGACGCCGCGGTCGTTTAGCTCCTCGACGTGATCCATCGCCTCCCCAGCCGTCTCACCCGCCACGAAGTTGCTGGCGATCGGGGGTATCATACACGGACTCACGAACTAATCCACCGTATATCGGAACCCGACCAAATAATTCTGATACGACTGGCGTGAAATAATCCGGGCGATGGGGTAACCGAGCGGCAGGGTCATCGACGGCCCGACCATGGTAGGGTCACGATTAACCCGTGTCTCGGTCGGTCATATGTCCATGGCACGGAATACCACAACAATTGATCGGCGGACACTGATGAAACTGGCAGGCGGCGTGGGTACCGCGGGGCTAGCGGGCCTCGCTGGCTGTTCGGCGACTGACGAGGGCGGCTCGGGCGACGGCGGGGGCGGCGGCAGCGGCCCCTATGAGATCGGGATGGTCGATGCGGTAACCGGCTCGCTGTCGGCGTTCGGGCAGCGCAACCAACGCGGGAAGGATCTCGCGCTGGCAGCGGTCAACGAGGTCGGTGTCAACGGACGAAACCTGAACATCATCGTCGAGGACTCCGGGAGTGAGAGTTCCGGCGGCGTCTCGGCGGCCCAAAAGCTCGTCAATCAGGACGGCGTGCCGTTCATGATCGGCGCGGTCGGCTCCGGTGTCTCGCTGTCGATCTATGAGAGCGTCGTCCAGGGCACGGATGTCGTCCAACTGAGCCAGAACTCCACAGGGCTCGGTCTGACTGACTTCCCGGGGCTGCTCCGGATGTCGCCGACCGGTCGCACCCAATCGACCGCGCTGGCGAACATCATCGCCGAGGACGGCTACGACAGCGTCGCGCTCACCTACGTTAACAACAACTACGGGTCGAGTCTCGCCGAGGCCTTCGTCAACGCCTGGGATGGCGACATCGCTTACAACAACCCCCACGACCAAGATCAGTCGTCGTACTCCGGCGTGGTCAGCGAGATGAACGGTGCCGACGCGGACGCGTGGCTGTTCATCACCTATCAGGCCGAGTTCGCCACGATGGTCAACGAGATCTTCTCCAGTGGCTACGAACCCCAACTGTACGGGGCCGACTCGGTCTCCGGCGACAACGTCATCGAGAACACACCGGAAGGCAGCATGGACGGGATGAAGATCGTCGTCCCCTCCGCGCCCGAAGAACAGCAGAGCTACCAGGACTTCGTCTCGACGTTCGAAAGCGAGTACGACGAGTCGCCGACCGTGTGGTCGGCCTACGCCTACGACTGTGTTATCACGGCAGCACTCTCGATTCAGGCCGCCGAGGAGTTCACCGGTGCAGCACTGGGTGAGGTCGTCCGTGACGTGACCCGACCCGAGGGCGAGCAGGTCAGCTCCTATCAGGCAGCCCACGACATCCTCGCCGACGGCGGCGGCCCAAGCGATGTCGACTACCAGGGCGTCAGCGGGCCGATCGACCTCGATGAGAACGGGGATCCGGTTGGCTTCCTGCAGATCCAGGAGGTTCAGGATCACAGCTACGAACCGATCGGCTTCATCGAGTCCTAACCCGACAGATGGTGCTCGACCTCCTCGCCAGTGGGCTGGTGTACAGCAGTATCATCGTGCTGGGGAGCATCGGGCTCTCACTGGTGTACAGCATCGCCAACTTCGCCAACTTCGCCCACGGCGATACGATGACCGTCGGTGCCTACGCGGCACTGGTGACCTTCGGTGCCGTCGGCAGCCTCGGCGGAACCGTCCTCGGATTGCCCTACGGCTTTTTCGTCGCACTCGTTGTCGGCATCGGGATGGCCGCCCTCGTCGCCGTCGTCACCGAGAAGGTCGTCTACGAGGCGATGGATGTCGGCTCGATCGGCCTGCTCATCACGTCGATCGGGATCGCGTTCGTCTACCGGGCGGTCATCCAGATGGGATTCGGGGCCGACTTCACCCGCTATGACATCTCGGCGTTGCGACCTATCGACGCGCTCCTGCCGTACGGGATTCGCGTGACACTCCACGACGTGGCGATCGTCGCCTCGGCGACCGTTCTCGTCGTCGGCCTGCACGTCCTGTTGCAGTACACCGACCTTGGACGAAAAATGCGCGCGATGGCCGACAACCCCGATCTCGCCCGCGTCAGCGGCATCCGAACAGACCGGGTCAAACTGGCGACATGGGTCATCGGGGCTGGCCTCGCCGGCGCGGGCGGCGTCTTCCTCGGGCTGTTCAGCCGGCTCGCGCCGCGGATGGGGTTCGATCTGCTGCTCATCATCTTCGCCGCGGTCATCCTCGGCGGCATCGGCTCGGTGTACGGCGCGATGCTCGGCGGCGTCCTCATCGGGATGGTCACGCAGTTGACGCCGATCCTCTCGGAGTTGGGCACAATACTCCCGCTCGTCCCCGACTCCTGGGGGATTCCAATCGGGATCGAATACGCGAACGCTATCGCGTTCGTCATCATGGTCGCCGTCCTGCTGGTGCGACCGAGCGGTATCGCCGGGGAGGCGGTCTGAGATGTCGGTTCGAGAGATCGCCGACGATCCGAAAGCCTACTGGAGCGGGCTCACCCGCGCCGAACAGGGCGTCAGCGGTTTTATCATTGGTTTCGTCGTGTTGCTGGTCGGCGGGCTCTTTACCGGGATTCTCGCACCGACGTACTTCCTGTTTCTCGTCGGGCTCGCCGGCATGTACTCGCTGCTGTCGCTCGGGCTCAACGTGCAGTGGGGGTACACCGGCCTGATCAACTTCAGCGTCGCCGCCTTCTTCGGGATCGGGGCCTACGGGACGGCCCTCGCCTCGGCGAGCTCATCGCCGATCGCAGGGAACCTCGCACCCGTCGTCGGGTTACTCGTCGCACTCGCACTGGCGGCGATCCTCGCGCTGCTCATCGGGATTCCGACGCTCAGGCTCCGGGCGGACTACCTCGCTATCGCCTCCATCGGGCTGGCCGAAGTGGTACGGATCATCATCCTCAACGAGGAACAGGTGACAAACGGGAGTTCCGGCGTCCGGGGAATTCCGGCGTTCTTCGACGGCTGGCCGCTGCTCGAAACGTTCCCGCAAACGATGCCGAATATTGCGGTCTCGTGGCTCCCCGGCGGAACGGTTGTGCTCCGCCAGCCGTTCTGGAGCGCGCTGTTGAACGTCGTGGTCGTCGTCTCGTTTATCGCCGCCAGCTACTTCGTGTTGAGGCGGGCCCACCGCTCGCCGTGGGGCCGCGTGTTGCGAACGATTCGCTCCGACGAGGATCTCGCGCGGGCACTCGGGAAGAACACCTACCGCTACAAGATGCAGGCGTTCGTCCTCGGCAGCCTCATCATGGCACTCGCGGGGGTGTTCTACGCCCATCTGAACCTGTTTGTCGCGCCCGGCGATCTCGATCCGATCACGACGTTCTACGTCTGGGTTGCGGTCATGCTCGGCGGCAGCGGCTCGAACCGGGGCGCGCTGTTCGGCGGGTTCGTCATCGTCGCCATCCGCGAGGGGACGCGGTTCCTCAACGCCTTCGAGTTCATCCCCTTCGATATCGCGCCGCTGCGGCTCCTGTTGATCGGCGTCATCATCGTCCTCCTGATGCGGTTCCGGCCACAGGGCGTGTTGCCGCCGCAGCGGGAACTCATCTGGCCCAGCGTCGTCGACGACGCGCCGGAACAGCCGGACAGCGGCGTTCGCGGAGCCAAGGCAGGTGAGAACGATGACTGATAGTCAAGCGTCACAGGTAGCCAACAGCGATTCGTCGAGCGAAGAGGTCGCCGCGAACATGGACAAGGAGAACGTCGTCCTCCGCGTCGACGACCTCGTCAAATCCTTCGGCGCGCTGGTCGCAACCGACCACGCGACCTTCGAGGTCGAACGTGGCACGATCACTGGGCTGATCGGCCCGAACGGCGCGGGGAAATCGACGCTGTTCAACCTCATCTCGGGGTTCTACGAGAGCGACGCGGGCCGCGTCGAGGTCAACGGCACCGACGTGACCGACATGGAGCCCTACGACATCGCCGACCACGGCCTCATCCGGACGTTCCAGACCCCACGCAAACTGGAGGGGATGACTGTCCGGGAGGCGATGCTCGTCGGCCCGCGCGAACAGCCCGGCGAGTCATTCATTAAATTGTTCACCGATCCCGAGTCGGTTCGTCAACGGGAACAACAGAACCTCGATGATGCCGAACAGATCCTTGAGGACTTCGAGATCGACCACCTAGCGACCCAGCCCGCGACGAAGATTTCGGGTGGCCAGCTGAAGCTCGTCGAACTCGCCCGCGCGATGTTGGCCGAGCCGGAGATCCTGTTGCTCGACGAGCCGGCAGCAGGGGTCAACCCGACGCTGCGGAACAAACTTGCCGAACAGATCCGGCGGCTCAACGAGCAGGGGACGACGTTCTTGCTCATTGAACACGACATGGAGTTCGTGATGAGTCTCGCCGACCCGGTGATCGTCCTCGACCGCGGGCACGTCCTCATGGAGGGCACCCCCGATGAGGTGCAAAACGACGAACGCGTCATCGATGCGTATCTCGGAGGCTAACTCATGAGTACGAACCACACTACGGACGACGCTCCCACGGACGAGACGAGTGAGACCGACAGCAGAACCGCGGCCAGCACCGATCCGACGGGCGACCACGTCCTCGAACTCGACAGCGTCGACAGCGGTTACGGGGACGTGCAGGTGCTCGATGACTGCTCGCTGCATCTCGACGCCGGCGAGATCGTCTGTCTCATCGGCCCGAACGGCGCGGGGAAATCGACGGTGCTGAAGACGATCTTTGGCATGCTGACGCCGTGGGAGGGGACGGTCCACTACCACGGCGACGATATCGGCGGGATGGCACCCGAGGACATCGTCCGCGAGGGGATCGGCTACGTTCCCCAGACGGACAACGTGTTCGGCTCGCTGTCCATCGAGGAGAACCTCCGGATGGGCGGCGTCGCCCGCGAGGACGGGCTCGAAGCCGTCATCGACACGCTCTACGAGCGGTTCCCGCTGCTCGACGAGAAGCGCAACGCGAACGCGC
Organism: Halonotius roseus; assembly: GCF_006861655.1. Lineage (GTDB taxonomy): Archaea > Halobacteriota > Halobacteria > Halobacteriales > Haloferacaceae > Halonotius > Halonotius roseus. The sequence continues at coordinate 489,006 of NZ_SESI01000002.1, forward strand.
GTACGCTTTCGGGCGGCCAACGACAGGTGCTGGCGTTCGCTCGCGCGCTCGTGATGGAGCCCGATGTGCTGTTGATCGACGAGCCCTCGGCGGGGCTGGCACCGAACACGGCAGCGGAAGTCTTCGGCCACGTCGAGGCAGTCAACGACATGGATACGGCCGTGTTGATGGTCGAACAGAACGCCAAGAAGGGCCTCGGGATCTCCGACCGCGGCTACGTCCTCGACCAGGGAACCGTCCGGTTCGACGGTGCGGCCGACTCGCTGCTCGACAGCGACGAGGTCTCGAAGCTCTACCTCGGTGGAGGTTGACTCGCGTGGCGTCGTCGAACCAGCAGTTCCAGCGACACGTTGCCGCCGGGGTCGAGACACCTATTCGCGTCCGTGCTGATGTCGACTCGTGAGGGGACTCCGTCCGTACGCCTTCGCGCTCGGCCCGCTGGCGGCCGCGTCGCTGTGGGGCGGGATGTTCGTCGTCAGCAAGTGGAGTTTCGCGTTCGTCCCGCCGGTCACGATGGGGTTTTTTCGGGTCGCACTCGGCGCGCTCGCACTCTGGCTCGGCGTCGTTGCCACCAACAGACGTGGCTCCCGCGGCGGCGATGGCGGGGCGGGCATCGACCGCGCGGACTGGCCGGCGTTCGTCGGCCTCGGTGGCTGGGTAGCCGTCACCATCGCCACGCAGTTCCTCGGAACCGAACTCACGAACGCCAGCCAGGGCTCGCTGCTAACGGTGCTGACGCCGGTTTTCGCCGTCGTTCTCGGCGCGAGCGTCCTCGGCGAACGCATCACGCGGAGCAAAGCCGGCGGCATCGCCCTCGCCGCGGTGGGAACCGCAGTCGTCCTCGCGGGCCAGTACGATCTGACGACCATCGCCGCCGGCAACGCCGTCGGCGTCGGCTTGCTCGTCGTGGCGAGTTTCGCCTGGGCCGGCTACACCGTCTGGGGCGTCTCGGTCGTCCGGAAGTACTCGGCGTTGACCGCCGCCACCTACTCGACAATCGCGGCGACGCCAATGCTCGCCGTGTTGGCCGCAATCGAGTTGGCCGTCCTCGGTCGCGGCATCGGCTCGATTCCGGTGACCGCCGAGTCGATCTTCGCAACCGCCTACCTCGGGTTGGCCTCGACGGCCGCCGCGTGGTATCTCTGGTACAAAGGCTTAGAGTTCGTCTCGGCGGGCACCGTCGCCGTGTTCTACTTCCTACAGCCGGTCGTCGGCATCTCGTTGGGAGCCCTCCTGTTGGGCGAACAGATCGGGGCCGGCTTCGTCGTCGGGAGTCTCGTCGTCGGCATCGGCGTCTGGATCGTCAGCCGTGATCGCACGGACAACGACCGCGAGCAACGGAGCGGCCACGACCAATGATCGGCGAGAGAGTGGTGGGCTGATGACGGTCGCTCTCCTGCGGACGCTCGACGAGGAAGTGCCCCCGGCGGCCGGGCTCGCCGTCGCTATCGTGGCGATCAGCACCGCCGCGATCCTCGTCCGGCTGACGACCGCGCCATCGTCGGTAGCGGCGTTCTACCGCGTCCTGTTCACCACGCTCGCGCTCCTGCCGGTCGCGGGCTGGCAGTACCGCACCGAGTTCGCCCGGATCGGTCGCCGAGACCTCGTGTTCGCGTCGCTATCGGGGGTTGCTCTCGCGGTGCACTTCGCCGCGTGGTTCGAGAGCCTCGCGTGGACGAGCGTCGCCGCAAGCGTCACGTTAGTGCAGGCCCAGCCGCTCTTCGTCGCCGTCGGGGCGTGGCTCCTCCTTTCGGAGCGGCTCTCGAAACGAATCGTCGCCGGCATCGTTGTCGCTATCGCGGGGATGGTGACGATGTCTGTCGGCGACCTGCTCGGTGGCGTTCTCGTCGGCCCCGACCCCATGCTGGGGAACGCCCTCGCGCTGCTGGGCGCGGTGATGGCGGCCGGCTACGTCCTCGCGGGCCGCTCGCTGCGCCAGCGCGTCTCGCTCGTCCCGTATGTCGTAGTCGTCTACAGCGTGTGTTCGGTCGTACTGCTCGTGATCGTCCTCGCACAGGGCGCGCCACTGACGGGGTACGCGCCACGCGAGTGGTTGCTTTTTGTCGGCCTCGCAGTCGGGCCGGGGCTGTTCGGGCATACGGTCATCAACTGGGTGCTCGCCCACGTCGAGTCGAGTATCGTCTCGGTCTCGCTGCTCGCCGAACCGGTCGGCTCGACGATCCTCGCGCTTGTCTTGCTCGGTGAGTCGCCGACGCTGTTTACGATGCTCGGCGGCGCGGTCGTGCTGGTCGGCATCGGCCTGACGGCATCCGATCGGTGAGTCTGCTCGCGTGACCGCCGACGGTAATGAGACAGACCGGTAGTTCGTTTGGAAGATAAAATCTCTCTATCGGTCACTCGGCTGCTTATCAGCTACTGTAGGATTGAGTCGCCAACTGCTGAATAGAACGCGCGAGTCGGTCGCACAGTTCAAACGATTCCAGCGAACCAGAGAACCGTATAGGTCAACGTCAAAATAGACAGGACGATACCGACGATACCGAGGAGACGCCCTTGCCGTTCGCCCATACCTATTTCTGGAACCGGTACGCAATAGTTCTACTGCCGACACAGCTACCCTGATGACTACATCCTCTCTATCGGTCACTCGGCTTCTATCAGCTACTGTAGGATTGAGTCGCCAACTGCTGAATAGCGGGTGCATATTTTGTCCCCTGCCGCCCCCTCACAGGTCAAACTGACAGGAGGACAGCTGTGGATTCCGGTATCGGTATATTCGTCCGTGCCAAACGCTCGTACCCGTGGCTTCTACTCAAGCGGCGACAAGCGAGCAGGCAGAGCTAGCCACATCGTCAGGAACACGTCGCCGCGTCGCGGTCGTCGTCGGAATCGTCTTCATCGACCTGCTTGGCTTCGGCATCATCATCCCGATCCTTCCGTTCTACGTCCGCTCGTTCGGAGTGAGCGACGTTTTCATCGGATTACTCGCGGCGGCGTATTCAGTGGCACAGTTCGGTGCCGCGCCGGTGCTTGGCCGGATCTCCGACGAACGTGGCCGGCGGCCGGTGCTTATGCTCTCGGTCGGTGTCGCAGGGGTTGCCTGGATTCTCTTCGGGTTCGCCGCGGAGATCGGTGCAGCCCTCGGCGTGACAGTCGGCCTTGTCGTCCTGTTCAGTGCCCGGTTGCTAGCCGGCGCGGCAGGCGGGAATATCGCCACCGCACAGGCGTATATCGCCGACGTGACGACACCGGCGGAGCGAACCGGCGCGCTCGGGCTCGTCGGAGCGGCCTTCGGACTCGGGTTCGTGTTCGGCCCGGCGATCGGTGGCCTCCTCGCCAGCGACACGGTGGTATCGACCGCTCGCACGCTCTTGCCCGGATTCATTCCGGTGACCCCTTTCTCGCTGCCGAGTTTTGCCGCAGCGGGCTTCTCGTTTCTCGCACTCGGGGCGACAGCGGTCGTGCTGAAAGAGCCGGATCGAATACGGACTCCAGCGCGTCGTGTCACGTTCGTCGAGCAGTTTCGGACGGCCCTCGCCGACCAAACACTCCGGCCGCTCGTTATCGGATTCTTTCTGACCTCGCTCGCTTTCGCCGGCATGACCGTGATGTTCGTGCCGTTTCTGGCTGATTTCTTTGGGTACGATGCCACCGCTGCGGCGATCTTTCTCGCCTATATCGGCGCGCTCGGGATCGTTAATCAGGGGGTGCTCATCGGCTGGCTCTCGCGGAGAGTCGGTGTTCGATACGTGGTTCGCGCGGGCGTCGTGTCGCTGTTTCTCGCGCTGGTGTTGCTCGCGGTGTCCCCGCTGGCGGGAACGACCGCACTCTTCAGTGGTGGTCCGGGCTGGGTGACCGGCGGGCTCGTCGTGCTGGTAGCGTTCGGGGCACTGGCCTCGTTCGGAAACGGCGCGATAACGGTCGGGCTCGCAGCCCTCGTTTCTGAGGGAGCCACTGACGATGGGCAGGGAGCAGCCTTCGGCGTCACGCAGAGTGCGGGGAGCCTCGGGCGAACCGTCGGGCCACCGCTCGCTGCGGCTGCCTACGTCGTGGTCTACTGGTCACCGTTCGTCGCCGGCGCGCTCCTCCTCGTGCCGGTAGCACTGTTGTTACGACGGTGAGCGTGTCTTGGGTATCACCAACCAACGACTCATATCTACTGGGCCCGTACCGCTCGTATGTCAGATTCGAACAGAGCAGCGATTGAATCGACCGTTGAGAAGCTTATCGAGGAGGTGGACTCGTGGCAGGGCGTCACAACGGGCGAACACCGGTTCGGCGGAACCGAGTGGCGCGTCGGCCCGCGTGAGATCGGCCACGTCCACGCCTGGGGGATGCTCGATGTCGCCTATCTCCGCGCGCTTCGTGATGTGCTCATCGAAGTGGGTCAGACGGGCGTCCACCACATGCTCGATCAGTCAGGGTGGACGACGTTCTACATCGAACACTCGGAGGACTACGACCATGCTCGGTGGCTCGTTCGACTCTCGTATCTGTATCACGTGAACATTCTCAAACAGACGCCTGCCGGCACGGAGGAGTACGCGGCTGTCGATGTTGAACGCGAACTCGAATCGCTCGATCCGACAGACGCCGTTCGGTCGGCGTTCGAACGTCGTCGTCCCGGGAAGGCAGGGGCCGTCGAACGATAACCGCGGCCGGCAGACCGTTTCGAGACTTCGGTGTCTGCCCACAGGCGGAATGCATTGTCGCTCTCGTCGACTCCAATCTCTATCTCTTGTGCAACTCGATATCACAATGTTGAGACAGATACTGCAGCTTCGCTGGCTTCGGTAGCGGTGTTGATTACTCGTCCAGTCGCTCGGCGACCCCGACGAGCGTCTGGCCCGCCGTCACCGTCGCCTCGCGGGCGATCGAGTAGACGACGCCGGCGCGATCGGCGGTAACCGTCTGCAATGGCTCGTAGGTCGCCGGATCGTAGACCGTCCCGAACGTCTCGCTGGCGTCAACGTCGGCTCCGAGTTCGGCCTCAGCGTCGGGAACGAAGAGCCCTGAGTCGGCCGCTCGAACCCGGCCGAGGTGGTTGCGCGCGCGAACACCATCCCAAGGGCCGGGGTCGCCGGCGAGCAGTCCGAGGTGGCGAAGGACGCCGAAGAGGCCATCGAGGCCAGCTTGGATCGCCTCGTCGTCGAGCTGTTTGTTCGATCCGAGCTCCGGCGTGATCGAGGGGATCCCCTCGCGGGTCGCCGCGACGCGGAGCTTACCCCCAAAATTGCGCTCGTCCCACTCGGTGTCGGCATCGTCGCCGGCAGCCTCCGCCAGCAGGAGGTCGGTGCCGAAAGCCTCGGCCAGTTTCCGGGAGGCGTCGTCGCCGCGGAGGTAGACCGTGTGCGTCTGCATCTCGGGGCTGCCGGTGTGGAGATCGACGATGGCGTCGGCATCGCTCGCCTCAGCCCACAGCCGGGCGGCCATCCGCTCGTGGATCGTCCCCTCGCTGTCGCCGGGCCAACACCGGTTCATGTTGGGGGCCGCCGAGTCGATTGGTTCCGGCGTGGTGTAGGAGACCCGATCGAACGTGAGCGGGTCGGCAACTGGAACGACGATCAGCGTACCGTCGAGATCGGCCGCGAGCGAGCCATCGCTGTCGGTTGCGGCTGAGCTGGTAGCGTCGCCGGTGAGTCGCTCATGGAGTCGGCGACAACAGTCGGTGCCGTTGATTTCCCGGCCGTGTTGGGCGGCCTGAACATAGCACGTGGGGCCGTCGCCGATCCCGTAGCGGTGGATTGTTGTCTCGATGGGGACGCCGGAGGGGAGCCGCGCGAGCGTGACTCGGGTGGCGGTGTGCATGGGAGCCGATAGAGGATGGATGCTTGTAGGGGTCAGGGTTACCGACGGTGCCAGCGGCGGTGGGGCGTGGCTCGATCAAGCGGCGGGCTCGTTGTCGGCGGCAAACTCGATGACATCGGCAAGCGACAGCGGGAGCCGTCCGATACGGTATCCTGTCGCCCGCTCGTTGGGTCGCAGCCGGAAGACGACCGCCGGGCGGTGGCCGACATCCGGCTGTTCGTCGATGATCGACTGCCACTCCGCGGCCGGAAACGACGAACAGTCGACCAGCAGGACGACACCGCCGGCGTGGGCATCAAGCTGGCCTTCGGTTTTTGTCTTGACCGTCTCCCGGATCGCGGCGATCGCGGAGGATGCCGCGCGGCGATCCGGCGGGAGCGGTCGGGTCACCTCGACGAGAACGGCGTCGCTGCCGTCGCTTCCCTGTGGATCAGCCCGGAAATCGATGGAGTGGCCGGTCGTCACCTCGATCTCGGGGGTGATATCGTAGCCCGCCTCCACGAGCAGTTTGGCGACGTTGAACTCGCCCATCGCGGCGGTCATCCGGGTCAGATCGAGCTGTTCGGAGGTGCCGAGCTTGCCGGCCATCTCCTCGCGGTTGTCGTCGAGCGCGCCGGTGTGGAGCACAGATTCGTAGTGTTGGAGCGCCTCGTCGGCGGTCGCGTCCGGAAAGCCGGCGGCGTGATCGATGAAAAACGAGCGGGTGCTCTCCCGGCCGTCCTTCGACAGGAAGACCGGCAGAAAGAACCACGCGAGGTGGTCGTAGGGCTCAAGCCACGGCGACTCCATCCGGAGCTGCGCCAGCAGTTCGCGCTCGGCCCACCGGGAAACCGGGTACGGAACCTCATCGAACCCGTATTTCTCGGTTCGCCAGAGGCTGCTCGGCGTTTCGGTGTTGCCGAGCCAGTAGCCGGCGGGGCCACCCTCGACGCCGGCCGGGCCGTCATCGCCATCCGTCCAGGCAAACAGCGCGATATCGCCGTTGTCCATCGCAAAGCGGACGGCATCGTAGCCACTCGGCGGTCGGTACCACGGCTCGTCCATCGTCGCGCCGAGGTTGTCGTCCAGCGGCTGGAACAGCTCGGATCGGAGCCGGTCGTCCGACCACCTGCCCGGGGCATACCGGAAGCGAAGCGGTCGTGCCACGGCCGCACAGTCACTGGCGGGACAGTTACGTGTTCTGGCTTCGGCAGCTCGGTCGGGGCTGGCTGGCGGAACTGATGGTGACCGATATATATTTATTTGGCAGCATCCAAGGTATGGTATACCATGTCACTAGGCGACTACGACGAGGACGAACACGAACGCCGGGAGCGGAAGAACGCGACGGTTGATGCCGATTTCGAGCAGGCCCGCAACGAGTACGAGGGGTCGATGGAGTACGATACCGGCGAGTCCGCCGACGAGCTGTTGGCGCAGTTCGAACAGCTCCAAAACGGGTGACCGCCCGGGTCGCCGCAATAGCTGACCTCACAGGTCATCGCTGTATCCGATCACCCGGGTCGCCGCAGTATCGCTATTTCGCTATCTCAGGAACGCCTAGCGGCGGCTCAGACAGCCACCGTTAGTCGCTTGTCGTTGCCAGAAGGGGCTTGGTCGTCGTCCGCGTCAGCCAGATCGAGGCTGCAGAGACGACAGCGACAGCAACGATGTGACCGCTGACAGCGACGAACAACACCGTCTGTTCACGAAGAAACGGCAACAGGAGGATCTGTGAGGCCGCAAACCCAACGTTTTCCAGATCAATCCGAACGAACTGGGTTGTAACGCCCGGCTCACAGGGGATCGTCAGCGCGCGCCACAGCGAGACGACAGCGGCCCACCACGAGGTACCGATCCGGTAGCAGAGATCCCAACAGACCAACAACACGAGATAGACGACGATCACCGGCGGTTCGGCGCCGAACAGCGCGGCGATCAGCGGCTCGCCAGATGACTGGACATCGAACACAAACAGGTGGGTGATAAGCGCGATAAACGCCAGCACCGAGAGGACGACCTCGATGCTGGAACCAAACAACAGCCGGTAGTAGGCCGCCGGCGCGTCGACAGCGCGGTTTTGGGTGCCCAGCCGGTGCATGGCGACGCTGCCGATCGCGGCGACGACGACGGCGGCCGTGCCGGCAAGCGCGGCCGACCAGAGATCGTAGATCGCCGCGAAGACGAGGATGCCGACCTGAAAGAGCCCAAACTGAATGGCGACGGCGTGAGTGTTCGAAAGCTCGATCCCCGGCAGCCCGCCGACGATCCCCTCGTAAACCCACGTATCACCGTACTCCTTGGCCATCAGTATCCTCTGGTTGGCCGCCACACACTCGGATGTATCGGTTTCGCGGTCGTCGCTCGGATGCTCGGGCTCATCGTTTGCCGCTCCCGATCATGGCTTTCCTCCGCGGAGCAGCCGCCCGAGCCGGGCTTTCGGCGTCGGCGAGGCCGCCGGCTCGTCGGCAAGCGCGTCGGCGACCGCCGCCTCGAAGGGGAGTCGATCGCGGGGCAGCAGCTCCTGAATCCGGGTGTCGGTGACGACGACCGAGTTTTTGACGCCGTCGATCAGCGGCCGGGCGACCGCGGGGTCGACATCAGTTACAAACCGGATCCACCACGACGACAGCCGCGGGGTCAACACCGGCACCGGGACGATCCGGAGCCGGCCACCGAGCTGGCGGCGGGTTTCCTTGAGGATCTCCGCGTAGGTCAACACGTCGGGGCCGCCGATCTCGTAGGTGTCGCCCGCGGTTTCGGGGGTTTTGGCGACGCCGACAAGATAGCCGATCACGTCGTCGATGGCGATCGGCTGGCACTCGGTGTGTACCCATTTTGGCGTGATCATCACCGGCAGCCGGCCGGCGAGTTGGCGAATCAGCTGGAAGCTGATCGAGCCCGCGCCGATGATGATCGCCGCCCGGAGGACGGTGAGGTCGTACTCGCCCAGCCCGAGGATACGCTCGACCTCCCGCCGAGAGCGCAGATGTGGCGAGAGATTGTCGCGGTCGGCGCCGAGCCCACCGAGGTAGACAACGCGGTCGAGGTCAGCGTCGCTGGCGGCCTCCGAGAAGTTGCGGGCGGCCCGGCGGTCGCGTTCGGCGTAGTCGCCGCCCGCGCCCATCGAGTGGATTAGATAGAAGGCGAGGTCGACATCAAGGGCGTCATCGAAGCTGCCCGGCTCCAAGACGTTGCCCTCGACGACCCGCACCGCCTCGGGCCCGTCGTATCGCTCGCGGCTCCGGGTGAGGATCGTCACCTCGTGGTCGGCAGCGAGGAGGGCGTCGACGAGGTTGCCGCCGACGAAGCCGGTCGCGCCGGTGACGAGTATCTGCATACATGATGTTGGGTCGGGACGCGAATAACTGTTGGCTCGATAGGACTCGTTAGAGGCGGTCGGCAGCGTCGGCATCGGCATCGAGATCAGCCGGTGTGAGTTGACTCCTGATGAAGCTGTCAAATACAGTAGTGCAAGATACAGAAGATGAATCCGCTAATCGATATCCAGTATTAGATCGCACTCACCCTCGAACCTAGGAGCCTCGTTGTACTCAATCAGTTGCTTCTCCAACTCTCTGAGTTCCGTCTCAATGTCATCAAGCAGTTCAGAGGCACCCACTGCATCAGAGTATCCTGTTACAGATTCAATTTCGTCAATATGCCTCTGCGGACCTGTGGCGTAAATACGGAACATGTATGGATCCTTCCGGCCCTTCGCAAAGGATCGCTTGTAGTGATAGAGCATGATCGCTCTCTTCCGGAATTGGTCAGTATCTCCAATCAGTCGGAAGTAGTCGTCTTCCTCCAGTGCTTTGGTTTCGAAGGCGTCACCAACTGCTGATTTGAGATCCTTTTTATCCTTATCCGTACGCTCTAACAGTAACACTCGCTCAAACAACCATTTGGCGTAGTTCTCCTCAAGAATATCGATCTGCCTCATATTAGTATGCTCGTCGATGCTCAGGTTATCGACGAAATCATCACGAATATCTAGAAATTCAGTGTACAGGTCGTCTATACGGCCTACAGAATCTTGGATATCTGAGGCGTGATTCGTTGTGAGGTCTTCGAAGTACGGATCATCTCGGAGGCTCTCCGGAACTGCGTACATCGAATCTCTATCTGCGAATAGCGGGACATCAGTCTCACCAACAGCCGGAAAATCTTCTAACCACGTGCTAATACGACTCTGGAGAGTTTCAGCATGGTTCCGTTGAGTCTCTAACTCCAGTTCACGACGAAAGAGTTTGGCACTCCGCCTTGTGTGGTTTGCATACCAGATCGTGATGAGTACCAAGATTATCGTGGCTCCAGCTTGGATTGCGGTAGAGATTGATGGGTTCTCTGGGGTCGCTATCAGCAGGTAAACTATCACTACCGTCTCGGCAACGACCAGTACTAAGAGTGCCGTTCGGAACGGAGCTTCTTTAGCTAACTCGATTAAATTTGAGACCGGATTTTCAACCTGAGATCCCACGAATACGAGTCCCAAAAGAATACCTATAATTCCACCGGCCACGTGAACATATCCACCATTATTGACGTAGATGTCTATAGCGTACTGTGCAACAATCACTGGAGGTCCTAAGATTGCTAAGGTATAGCGTATACTCTCCGATGGATCAATCTCTTCATCTGGTCGGTACATCGCTATATATACAATGGCATAGAAGCCGAATATACCCATAATCGCACCGCTCGCCCCAGCTCCGGTGCTGCCGGTAAAATTAGTGTGGATTAGTCCTGCGAGGATACCAGTTAGCATATAAACAGTAAGATACGTACTTCCCGCCACGTACCGCTCCAATACCAGTCCGTACACCAGAACCCCCAGAATATTTCCAGCTAAATGTAGCGTTGTCCCATGAGCAAATAGCGCGAGTATCCATGCCGGTGTTGGTTCAAAACCCGGAGGAAAGAGAAACCAGAACTCGAATGTTTCTATTCCAAATTGGGTAATGATGAGGAGTTCCAATGGATAGGTGACGAGAAAAACCAATATTAGTGAAAATGTAACACGCTTTTTTGAAAGGAAAGCCTGTACTCGACCCATAATGATTGTTTTCAAACAGCTACAAAATAAAACGTTCCATGCGTTTAGAGGCAAAATGGGATTACTAAATACTCATTAGCGTTGTGCTTATTATGTCCATTAGGATAATTGGTTGGACAGATCAGACACAGCCAATTCAAACAAATTGAAACATCGTACAAGACCCGCGCCCTCCATCTTGCACGCTAATCTGTAACAACATCCGCCATCTGATACTGCAATCACTACAGTAACCAAGAGTCGAACCTGAACCGCTTGTAAGACTTACCGCTCCTCGTCACGCTGCCGCTGCTGGCGCATGCTCTGCCGTGTGAACTGCGGGCGCGCCCGCAGCCCGGTCGGCTGCTTGAACGACCGATAGAGGAAGAACACCATCGGCACTGTCAACGCCAGAATCGCCACCGAGATGCGCCACTGACCCGTGAACGAGTAGATGATCGACGCCGACAGCAGCCCGACGGCGACGATGATCGAGTAGGAGATCCGCTTTGCGAGTTTGTCGAGGACGTGGTTTTCGTCGTCGATCTGGACGTTGACCGTGAGATTATCGCGTTCGACCGTATCCAACACCCGGTTCAGCTTCGGCGGAACAGTGAAGAGGGCCTCGGCGGTATCTTGTACCTGCTCGCCGGCGTCCTGTGCCAGCCGCTTGATCGTCTCCTCGCGGTAACCTTCCTCGGTCAGATAGTCGGTCGCCACCGAGATGAAATCGAAGTCCTCGTCGAGGGTCACGCAGACCCCCTCGACGACAGTCGCCACCCGGAGCACGAGCGCGAGATTCCGAGGCAGTCGCAGCGGGAACTCATATATCGTTGATTCGACCTGCTCGATGATCTGGTTGACACGGTACTGCTCGATATTCTCCCCGCGGGCGTCGGCGATCGCGAGCTCCAACACGTCGCCCATGACCTGCCGGTCGGCCGTCGGGCTGAGCGTCCCCATATCGATCAGGGTGTCGAGGATCGCATCGATATCCTGGTTGGCGACGGCGATGTAGAACTCGACGATCTTCTCCTGGATGAAGGGATCGACCGTCGTCGACATCCCGAAATCATAGAAGATGATCGTCCCGTCGTCTTTCACCGCGAGGTTGCCCGGATGGGGGTCGGCATGGAAGACGCCGTCCTCGATGATCATCTGGAGGTAGACCTCCTGGAGCGTCGTCGCCAACTCGGTGCGGTCGAGGCCCTTCTCGTCGAGAGCCTCGACATCGTTGATCTTCGTCCCGGGGATGTACTCCATCGTGAGCACCCGCGGGCTACAGACCGGATCGATCGGCTCGGGGATGTCAATGTCCTCGTTGCCGTCGAAGTTGCCGCGGATCTCTTCGAGGATGTCGCGCTCGCGGCTGTAATCCATCTCCTGGCGGATCGTTTTCGCAAACTCGTCGGCAAGACTGTCAAGCGAGAAGGCCCGTCCCTCACCGATGAACCGCACGAGAAGCGGGATCGACCACCGCAACACCTTCAGATCGGCTTCGACAAGCGATTCGATCCCCGGCCGACGGATCTTGACGGCGACCTGCTCGCCCTCGTATTCGGCGAGATACACCTGGCCGAGGCTCGCGCCGCTGATCGGCTCGGTGTCGAACTCGTCGTACACCTCCGTAACGTCGCCCAACTCCTCCTCGATCACCAACTTTGATTCGTCCCACGGCGCGGGCGGCACGTCATCCTGCAGACTCGACAACACCTCGATGTAGGCCTTCGGCAGGATGTCAGGCCGCGTCGACAGCAGCTGGCCGAGCTTGATGAACGTTGGTCCGAGTGTCAACAGCGTGTCCAACAGCACTGCCGCGCGCTCGCGCTGCATCTCCCGGCTGACCTGCCGGCTCCGCCCGAAGATGAGGAACCGCCGCCGATCCCGCAGGTAGGCGACGATCAGGGGCAGAAACCGGTAGGCGACGACGACGAACCGTCGGTAGGCACGCAGGGAGACCAGAGCGATCACCTACGCCGAGGCGTCGTCGATCGGGATCGACTCCCCGTCGGTCGCCGCTTTCGGCAGCCGGATCTCCAAGACGCCGCGGTCGATCTCGGCGGTCGCCGCGCTCCCGTCGGCCTCCCGTGGCAGCGGCAACTCAGCGTCCAAAAACAGCGGCCGATCCTCCCGAAGATACTGGAACTCCGGCGGTACCGACTTCCCGCGGCGGGCCTCGACAATCAGCCGTCCCCCTTCGGTGCGGATGTCGGCGGTCTCGGCGGTCACCCCCGGAACATCGAGCACCAGCAGGTAGGCGTCGTCGGACTCAAGCAGATCGGCGAACACCGCATCCGGCAGCTCCTGCAACGCATCGCGTAATGGTGACATGCTCCGGTGTAGGGTCGGGAGGTCGAAAAACCCCGCGGTCGGGGTGTGCCGCGAGGCCGCGGCTTAAGAGGGTTGCCCAACAAAGGGGCCCATGTCAACCGAGGATCGACGCCGCGCCGGGTTCAAGGAGCGAACCCGCCTTGTGGCCGCCCGCGAGCAGTTGCTGTCGGCGATCACGCCACACGATCGCACCGAACGCCTGCGGCTGTCGCTGGCCGACGGCCGTGTGGTGGCGACAGGGCTCACCGCGCCGAACCCTGTGCCGAACTACGAGCGCGCCGCGATGGATGGCTACGCTGTCCAGGCGGGCGACACCGTCGGCGCGTCGGCTCACAGCCCCGTCGTCTTGGATGCCCTCGACCGTGAGGCCGACTGCCGACCCGGCGGAGCCGTTCCCGTCCACACCGGCAGCGAAATCCCGGATGGAGCCGACGCCGTCATGAAGATCGAACAAGTCGAAGAGATCGGCAGCGAGATCGAGGTCTTCACCGCACTCGCTAAGGGCAGCAACGTCGGCCCCGTTGGTGAGGATGTCAACGAGGGCCAGTCGCTCTATGAGCCGGGCCACCGGCTTCGACCATCGGATCTCGGCCTGCTGAGATCGGTCGGCTGCGACGAGATCGAGGCCTACCAGGAGCCGACCGCCGGGGTCGTCCCGACCGGCGAGGAGCTCGTCGAACGCGATCCCGAACCGGGCGAGCTCATCGAGACCAACGGGCTGACCGTCTCGCAGTTGGTCAACCGCTGGGGCGGCGTCGCAACCTACCGCAACACCGTCACCGACGACAAAGCGGCACTCCGGGCGGCGATCCAGCGCGATCTCACGAAGGACGTGATCGTCACGACAGGGGGCTCCTCGGTCGGCGAGCGCGACCTGCTCCCGGAGGTCGTCGACGAACTCGGTGAGGTGCTCGTCCACGGCGTGGCGATCAAACCCGGCTACCCTGTCGGCCTCGGCGTCGTCGAGGAGACGCCCGTGCTCATGCTGCCCGGCAACCCGGTCGCCTGTATCGTCACCGCCCAGCAGTTCCTCCGGCCCGCGCTCAAACGAGCGGGCAACATGCCCGTCGAGCCGATCCCAACGCAGTCGGCGACATTGGAACGCAAACTCCCCAGCGAGCCCGGCACCCGAACCTTTGCTCGCGTCGAAACGAGCGATGGCGACGGCGACAGCGAGAACGCCGCCATCGGCGACGATGGCGACGACCCAGACCGCACCGCAACGCCAGTCCGCACCGGCGGCGCGGGCATCCTCTCCAGCGTCGCGCTCGCGGATGGCTGGGTCGTCGTCCCCGAGGAGCGGGAGGGCTACAGCGCGGGCGAGAGCGTCGAAGTCGAACACTGGGAGGCAATGTCATGACCAAGGAGTTCCGCACGCTGGCCGATCCCGAAACCGTCCGCGAAACGATCGCCGACCTCGATCTCGGCGGCGGGGTCGAACACGTCGATCTCCGCGACGCCCGCGGCCGCGTGCTGGCGGAACGGGTCGACGCCGGGATCGACGTGCCAGGATTCGACCGGGCGGCGATGGACGGCTACGCCGTGCAGGCCAGCGACACCGTCGGCGCGGGTGAAGCCGATCCCACGGTGCTCGATCTTGCTGGGACAGTCCATGCCGGCGAGAAGCCGGACGTATCGGTCAACCCCGACACCTGCGTCGAGATTTCGACCGGCGCGGTCATGCCACCGGGAGCCGACGCGGTCGTCGTCGTCGAGCGAACCGACGAGATCGGTGGCGACGCCAACAACAACGACACCGCCATCGAGATCCGAACCGCGGTCGCGCCAAGCGAGAACATCATGCTCGCGGGCGCGGATATCGCCGCCGGCACGCGCGCACTCGGCCCCGGAACGCGGCTGACGCCGCGGGAGATCGGCCTGCTGTCGGCACTCGGCGTCGACGAGGTGCCGGTTCGGGCGCGCCCACGCATCGGGATCATCTCGACAGGCGACGAGCTCGTCCCGCCAGGTGAGTCCCTCGACAGCGAGCGCGGCGAGATATACGATGTCAACACGACCACGATCGCCGCGGGCGTCGAGGGGGCCGGCGGCGAGCCGGTTGTCTACCCCCACGCCGGCGACGATTTCGAGACGATGGAGGACTTGCTCCGGCAAGCCGCCGACGAATGTGATCTCGTGCTCTCCTCGGGGTCGACCTCAGCCAGCGCGGTCGACGTGATCTATCGCGTCATCGAGGAACGCGGCGAACTCCTGTTGCACGGTGTGGCGGTCAAACCAGGCAAGCCGATGCTGGTCGGGCGGATCGATCAGCCGGAGGGCGGCGACAGCGAGACCGCGGCGAAAAACGGCGACGAGACGGCACGGTCAGCCTACATCGGCCTGCCGGGCTACCCCGTTTCGGCGCTGACGATCTTCCGGATCTTTGTCGCGCCGGCGATCCGGGCCGCCACGGGCCAGCCCGAGCCGACGACCGCGACCGTCGACGGCAAGCTGATCGCCCAGCAGCGACACGATGAGGGCCGGCTTCGGCTGCTGTCTGTCGGGCTGATCGAGGACGCCGATGGCAACACGCTGGTGTACCCGGTCGACAAGGGGTCAGGGGCGACGACGAGCCTCGTTGATGCCGACGGCGTTGTCGAGATCGGCCCCGACACCGACTACCTCGCGGCGGGCGAGTCGGTGACCGTACAGCTGTTCGATCCTGACGTGCGCACGCCAGGCCTGCTTGCGGTCGGTGAGGCCGATCCGGGGCTCACCGAGCTGCTGGATATCCTCGATCGCCCGCGATTCCTCCCGGTCGGGAGCCGCGAGGGGCTGCGTCGGCTCCGGAACGGGGTTCCTGATCTCGCCGTCGTCGCCGGCCCGACCGACCGCGAGATCGATGCGGTCGAGCTCGGTGGCTGGTCACGGGAGTGGGGGCTGATCGTCGCCGATGGAAATCCCGATGGGATCGACGGGCTCGCTGATCTCGTCGACGACGACCACCGGTTTGTCAACCGCAACCGCGAGTCCGGGCTGCGCGTCAGCTTCGATGCCGAACTCGACGCGCTGGCCGATGCTCGCGGCGTCGACCGCCACGATTTGACGACGGCGATCGATGGCTACGAAGCGACTGTGAGTGGGGTCGAAAGCCCCGCCCGCCGCGTCGCCGACGATCGGGCGGCTGTCGGGCTCGGGCTGCGGGCGACGGCCGACCGCCACGACCTCGGCTTCGTCTCGATCGGGACACAATCAGTCCGGCTGCTCGGTAATCCGGATCGGGTTGGGAAACCCGCGATCGACGCGGTTCAAGACGCGCTCGAAACGCTGCCGGCGGCCTGCTCGTCGCTTGCGGGCTATCAGTTTGGGTGACGCGTTCTATATCGCTAACGAACGTAGACGGTTTTAACCACCCAGATCGTTAGTTAGTGTCTGTATTTTCTTACTATAGATGAGCAAGGAGAGTGCCACGAGGCTTGACCCCAGGGCAGTTTACAAGTCGAAAAACTCTGATGGGGTATAGAATTCTGTTTCCTCGGTAGAAGTTAGATCACAACCAACTGTCTGAGACAGGAATTGCTCTTGAATCATCTCTTCATTTGAGAAGGAGATATTATGATTTTCATCTGCTCGAGCAATATTCATGTTATGGGACATGTGGTGAGTTTCACCGTCTAAGGTAAGTTCTCCTTCCGGCGCACTAATACTCATACCCTCTTCCAGTGTACTAATTACCTCCTGTTGGTCTGTGGTTCCAGCCTCCTCGACCGCCTTCTTGTACAGATAAAGTGTAAAGTAATTGTTTTGTGACTCTTGATTTACGTATGGCGCGTCTGGGAATTTCGATTGGAACGCGTCACGATAATCAACGGCGGATTCTCCCTCCATTTCTTGCATATAATTCGTTGCAACATGCACGTCTTCTAAGGCAGGTGGGTCGAAGCGTGTGTGTTCATATGCCTGCGCCATTGTAATGGAGGTTCCAATTGGGATTGAGAGGCCGGCAGAGGCTCGTTGTGAGAAAAAGCTTGTCTGGAACTGTCCGGTCAAGAACGACATAATTATATCTGGGTCAGCCTCAGAGATATTGCTAATTGTTGAACCAAACTGACTATTCGATGAAGGGATAAATTCTTCATCGATTACCTCAGCATCATTCTCTTGCGCGATGATTTCTACCCAATCAGCTGATATTTGTCCGAAGTTATAGTCAGGTGCTACAGTGTAGATCGTTTCAGCATCATACTTGTTCAGCAAATGAGTGACAACATGTTCGATCTGCTGGCGTGCTGTTGCACCGGTACAGAAGGTGTATGAATCACAGACTCCACCTTCATACTGAGTTGTGTAGAAATACAGCTGCTCATTTCTATCGACAATTGGGCGTATTGCTTCCCGATGAGGGCTTGCATACGTAGCAATCAATGCATCAACATTTTCTTGAGTAATCAAGCGTTCTGTTAGTTGTTGATACCTGTTAGCATCTGATTGTGGATCTGGATCAAAGAGCTCGATCTGTCTTCCATTAATCCCACCGTTGCTATTTATTTCATCAATTGCGAGTTTTGAGGCCTGCCACTTTGGCTTGCCTATCGTTGCAAAACGACCAGATTGATCCTCCAACACACCGATTTTAATCGGATCGTCTTCATTTGCCGAACCAGAGCTTGTACCACCTGTACACCCTGCTAATCCGGCACCTGCTATCGTCGCTGTCGTTGCTATGTACTTTCTTCGTGTCTGTTTATTTTCACTCATATTTGTTCTCTATTTGCGATTGTAAGCTGTTGATTAATATTTTATTACAGTTCTGCGACTGTAATTCAAACATCCGATTAAGTCAGAGATTTTTGTATATAAAAGAGTTCTCCTAATCCGAAGTAGTATTATTAATCTATTTATTGTAGGCACCTACCGTTGTTACTTATTCGTATTCTACCTGAGACCTTTGATACCTAATATGATAATCGATAGGCCATAATCCACCAAAGTACGGATGATAAATTAATAAAATTGGCTATTTATTCAATCTGTGATCCCCTGCTTATTTACCGCTATTACATCGATATGATCATAATGCTTCCAACGAATCCAGGCCCAATCGGCAACCAGCCAGCCTTACTCGTGATTGACCCACAAAACGATTTTCTTGAGGAGGATGGTGCAGTGTATTGTCCATCCTCGTCAGTTGACGGCATCGAGAAGGTAATTGGAAATATTCGTCACCTTGTCCACACTGCCCGAGACGCAGAAATTCCGATTATATGGACGAAAGAATCTCACAGACCAGATCTCAGTGATTATGGTGCGGAATTACTTTCGATAGAAGAGGAACATACGATCGCTGGAACAGAGGGCGAGCAAATTTCGTCAGCGTTCGATATCAGCGAGGGAGATCTCCCTGCTGGCGAATATCTAATAAAAAAACGGCGGTATAACTGCTTCCATAACACTGACCTCACCCATTTATTATCTACGTATGATATTGATACACTCATTATTGCTGGTGTCACGACAAATGTGTGCGTCCATTATACAGCTCAAGGGGCTCATGAGCGAGATTATGTCTTTCGTGTAGTTGAAGAAACGACGGCTGGTAGTGATCAGCATCTCCATGATGCCGCTATTGACATGCTAAATTACCTGCAACCAGGTGGTGTTCAACAACTTACTGATGTAGAGACCGCGCTCAAACAGCATGACGGCAATGATATTCTGCGGCGGGTGAGATCTAATGGCAGTGTAATAACAAGATAGACTAACGCACATTCGTTCAAATATGGTAAGAGAAACGAACATGGACAAAATATAAATTATATCGTACAAAAGTAGGCGTGTGAGTTCAAATACATCCAATCACCAGGTTTTTTCTCCTCATACCACTTCAAACGATAATAGTAGCGACTATCAGTGGTATCGTGGACAGCTCCATGTCCATACCAACGTCCATGACAAATCCGACGTAGTACAGTGGTACAAAGAACATGGCTATGATTTTGCAGCAATAACTGATCTCAACTACGCTACCCCTGTTTCAGATCTTAAATCAGTGTACGATGAGCCAGAACAGTTTATCATATTACAGGGGATGGAGACCAGTACCTATCATGAAGGAAACATCCATGATGTAATGGGTTACGGCGGTACACCTGAGAAAGTACATTTTGATAGCGTTGTTCCGGCGATAGATGATACCGAATTAACGGGCACAGCAGATCAAGGATCAGCAAACAGCCGTTCTGTGACCGTCCCATCAGAGCCCGCCAAGCAAACATACAAACTTCAAGCCCAGCGTCTTTCGGAGGCTGGATGTTTGACAGCGATTGCACACCCAAACCTGACATGGGCAGCCGGTGCTGAAGAGATCCTTAGTGTCGATCCTGATATACTCAGCCATTTTGAGATGATTACGACTGAACCTGGGATGAACGACAGAGGTGGTGGCGACCACCCGTCAACCACAGAAATCTGGGATCAAGTACTCTCGACAGGCCGTACCCTCTACGCAATAGCCGCTGATGATTCTCACCATTTTGATCGGTTTGGCCCCCAAACAAGACCAGTTGAAGGAGAAATGCGGACGTATGCACCGTCATTACCAGGACGAACCTCAGTGTTTGTTCGCGCCCGTGAACTCACAACAGAACAGATCCTTAATGCTGTTAGCAGGGGGGACTTTTATTGTGTTAAACATGATCTGACGCTTCCGATTAAGTTTGAAGAAATAACAGTAACTGATAATGTCTTTGAAATTCAGCTCCCAACAGCAAGCAAAGACATTGGGTGGACATCTGGAATACATAACCCGACCCAGTATCGAACGACATTTATTGGAAAAAAAGGCTCTCCGGCAGATGAGATTCGTGATGATCCAGCCGAAGTGCTTAAAAGAGATAATTCAACTCACCCATCATACTCGTTCACCGGCTCTGAGCTGTATGTTCGAGCTCGGATTGAAGGATCTGACGGGGCTACTGCTTGGACGCAGCCTGTATTTTTCAGGGATAATAAAACAGATTAAAAATTTATAAATTCACCTTCTGTCTGTGGGAATGGATCAGCAGAAACCTGCTCATAATCGGTGCTGGAGCAGACGCAGTTTTCAAGCGTCTGTTTGAATGAATTGATATCCATATCCTGGCCAATTATGACGATTTTTGTTTCTCGATCGCCCCACGTTTCATGCCATTCTATTTCCCTCGTTTCTTGATAGTTGTTCTGACGAGCCTGTGGTAGTGATGCTATCCAACGTCCAGAAACGTCAAGGTAAGCGTGGTTACCGGACACTGAAAGATTCAACGCATAGTCTTTAATTCCAGCAACGTGTACACGTCCTTTGATTCTGAGAATTTCATCTGGTAACGATTTCAGTGTAGTAGCCAATCGTTTTGGATCCATTGGTTGATGACACTGAAATACAAAAGAATCAATAGAATATTCATCCGACAGGTGTTGGTGGTTCCCCTGATCGGAGTTTCTGGTATCTTCTGCGCCAGTTTCTTTCTCATGAAGAACTTGTTTCCATACCGGAGAATTTGCTACGTCCTCTGGGTCAAATCGACCAGTGTTAATAACTTCTTTTGGCTCTACGTCGCCAAATTCAGTCACCTTTATTTCGGCTTTTGATTGGATATTCTCGATCGTCTCGGTAACGTTCGTAAGTTCAATCTGATTTACCAAATCTTTTTTATTTATTAGTATGGTGTCACAAAATTCTATTCCATCTATCATCTGATTCGGGAGTGGTTTTTTGTTATTTGAATTACCGTCCGTGCCGATTTTTTTATCAACTAAGTTATCGTAGAAATTCCGAGCATCAACAATAGTTATGATACTATCAAGATCATAGTATGCAGAAGAACGCCCCTGAATCAGTTCTTTTGCAACCGGTTTTGGATGACTTATACCAGAAGGCTCAATAAGTAGGTGGTCAAGTTCCTCCGTGGTTGCTAACTCAATTAATGAATCTTCCAGATCTCCTCGCATACTACAACAGATACATCCATTTGAGAGCTCAATCATTTCGTCGCTCTCAACATGTCTCTCTATTAAGTTTGCATCCACATTGATTTCACCTACATCGTTAATCACAACTCCCATCCTATAATTATGTTCACATGTTATGATTTGTTTCAAAAATGTCGTTTTACCAGCTCCAAGTGTTCCTGATAATAGCGTAACTGGAATTACTTCTTGCATGCAACAACTCACAATATATATTGGTAAATCTCTGCTGTTATGTTCTGTCATCGTGAAAAAAGACAAATAAATCGGATTCAGCGCGGTCACGCCCCGTTTCATCAACAGGAGTGTCGACAACTCGTTCCCCAAGCTCATCGGCAGCTGCGGCTATCGGCTCGATCAGAGAAACCGAACGATCAAACCGCCGATGACGACCGCCGCCGGAACCGCCTGTGCGATCCCGAGCGGCGTGAACCCGCCGCCGTTTGCGATGCCGAGTACCAACAGCCCCACAAACGCAGGCAGCGCGACCACTTTTGCGGGGAGCGATCCGTCCGGTAGCTGGCTGTCGTTCATACACGACGCTCCGATCAGCCCGACACAAAACGGTTGTTCTCCACCCGAGTCACTCGTCGTGAGTGTCTTCGTCGACATCGGTCGCTGTATCGGTGGTGTTCTCAGCATCGGCCATCGCCTCGTCGATCTCGTCAGCCGCCCCTTCGATCGGCAGCTCATCGAGCTGGCCGGCGATCGCTGCCGCGTCGGCGGCGACAGCCTCGTAGTCGGCACCGGCCTCGGCGGCGACCGCCCGAATGTGGGTCGCCAACAACGAGAGGGTGTGAATGCTCGGTTCGTAATCGCTGGTCGGATCTCTGGCGACGACGGTGTCGACGGTCTCGTCGTCGCGGATCACGCCCAGATGGAGCGCGGTGATGGAGTCGTCGTCCAACAGCGTGCGGGCACGGTCGCGGTCGTCGGTGAAGGCGGCGCGGTCGCTCATAGCGGCCTTCGGCGGAGAACGCTGAAAAAGACGCGGGTCGGCGACGGTGGCCGTTATGCTACAGCGTTAGTCGTCCGGTCGCGGCCGGCCGACGTAGATCGCACTGACGATCGAGAACGGATTGTACACCGACTGGTGACACTGACAGTAGACCCGATCCTCGGCGTCGTAGTTCGCCGAGCCGGTGAGTTCCTTGTATCCCGGCACACAGCAGAAGTGCGTACACTTGTTCAGCCACGCCATAACGCCTTGGTCGGTGCTGGCCTGCAGCCACGGATCATCCTGGGCGGCCTCTTCGATAGCGTCGGATCGAATGATATTCACCGGAACCAGGTTTTCCGAATCGGCGGATCGCCACTTTGCCTCCGCGGGTTTGCCGAGCCCTGCTTGGCCGATCCCGTTGCCCCACTCGGTGTAATCCTCGAAATCGCTGATGTTGAACTGATCGCCCTCCGATTTCGCCTCCTGTTGCCACGCGTAATCGGGCCCTTCGACGGCGACAAAGTAGTTGTCCGACTCGTAGCTAGGAACGAGTGCGTTGTTCGATTCGAGCCCGCAGTACTGGAACCACTCCTGGGAGTAGGTGACACCCGAACCCTTGAAATCCTCCGCCTTGGCGACCTCGAACTCAACCCCCTGTTGTGTCTCCGTTGTTACTTCCGGCCAGACACCCTTGATGAACCCCTCATCGTCGATCTCGATGGGGATCTGTGGCATCCCGCGCGGGGCCGGGCCGGCTGTGTTCTCGATAACGCGGGCTTCGACCGTCCCACCACCCGCACCTGAGGCGGTGGTGAGTGAGTTGACAGAAACCGCACCGGTCGCGCCAACGCCGGCGAGCGCGCCACCGCCGACGACGCCTTTGACGAACCGCCGTCGCCCGGATTCTGGGGGATATTTGTCGTCTTCGCTCATAACTGACGGTTGGTCGCGGGCGTGAAAAGCATGACGAATATCCGCCCCCCGAACCAACCGAAATCAGCCTGCTTGTCTCCTCTCGCGTGGTATATCTGTCGAAATCGAACAGATAGCCGATGTGGTGAGACTTTTACGAGTGGGTTGTTCTACCATACGGTATGTCTTTGCACAACCGAGGTGTGCGGCAGGATGTCCGTGAACTCGGTGCCCTACTCGGTGACGTACTGAAAGAACAAACCTCAAGCGACGCGTTCGAAACCGTCGAATCCCTCCGAAAGACGGCGATCGCCTACCGCGACGACGAGATCGACTCCCGCGAGGAGCTGCGAGAAACCATCGATCAGCTCTCACCGGGTGAGGAAGGCGAGATCGCCCGCGCGTTCACCACCTACTTCGAGCTCATCAACCTCGCCGAGGAGCGCGAACGCGTCCGGGCAGTACGGACAGGCTCTCAGGAAGGCACCCTCGACGACAGCTTCGATCGAACCGTCGAAACGCTGACCGAGGCCGATGTCGACGCCGACGGCGTCGAGGGCATCCTCGACGATGTGTTGATCGAGCCGACCTTCACCGCCCACCCGACGGAAGCCCGCCGCCGAACGATCAAGGCCAAGCTCCGCTCGATCGGCGACCACCTCCAGACGCTGGACGAACACAACCTCACCGACCAGGAAGCCGAGGATGTCTGGGAGGATATCAACGCCGAGGTGACAAGCCTCTGGCAGACCCGGCAGGTTCGACAGCGACAGCCCGAACCCCAAGACGAGGCGCGCAACATCCAGTGGTATCTCGAAAACACGCTGTTCGATGTCGTCGGCGAGGTCTACTCCGAGTTCGAGGAGGCCGTCACCGACGAGTACCCCGATATCGATATCCCCAAGCTCTTCGAGTTCCGGTCGTGGGCCGGCAGCGATCGTGACGGCAACCCCTTCGTCACCGTCGACGTGACCGACGAGACGCTGGCAACCCAGCGGAATATCGTCCTTGATCGGTACAAAACCCGGCTCAAGCGGCTCTCGGCCGTATTGAGTCAGGACGGCGACCGGTATGCGACGACCGGCGCGTTCAAATCCTCACTGGAGGCTGACATCGAACGCTTCCCCTCGGTCTCGGAGGAAGCCAAGGAGCGGTACCCCGAGGAGCCCTACCGCCAGAAGTTCGGTCTGATGCGGGAGCGACTCGACCGCGTCGGCGATGTCCGGCCCGGCGGCTACGAGGAAAGCGAGGAGCTGCTGGCGGATCTCGAAACCGTCGACGCCAGCCTGCGGGCCTACGGCGGTGTCGACATCGCCGACACGTACATCCAGCCGCTGATCCGACAGGTCGACACCTTCGGCTTCTCGCTGGCCAGCCTCGACCTCCGGGATCACCGCATCCAACACACCAAAGCCCTCGATGAGGCCCTCGCAAACGAGGGGATCGACTACCGCGGCCTCGATGAAGAGGAGCGCGTCGAGCTCCTGACCGACGCCATCCTTCAGGACGAACCGCTGCTCGATATGGAGTCACCGGGCGAGCTCAGCGAGGAGTCCCAGAAGGTCATCGACCGGTTTCTCGCGCTCGGCGACTGGCAGAAGGAGTACGGGATGGAGGCCATCGACACCTACTGTATCTCGATGGCTGAGGAGCCAAGCCACGCCCTCGAAGTCCTCTTCCTCGCCGATCAGGTCGATGTGGTCTCGCTGCCCGACCATGTCGGCATCGACATCGTCCCGCTGTTGGAGACCGAGTACGCGCTCAACGGGGCCGATCGGATCATGGGGACGCTGTTCGAAAACGAGGCCTACAAACAGGCTCTTGAGATCCGCGGCAACACCCAGGAGATCCTGCTGGGGTATTCGGACTCAAACAAGGAAAACGGGTTCATGGCCGCCAACTGGGATCTCTACAACAACCAGCGTCGCCTCGCGGAGATCACCGAGAACTACGGCGTCACGATGCGGATGTTCCACGGCCGCGGCGGCTCGATCTCACGGGGTGGCGGCCCGATGAACCGCGCGCTGCTCGCCTTGCC
Organism: Halonotius roseus; assembly: GCF_006861655.1. Taxonomy (GTDB): domain Archaea; phylum Halobacteriota; class Halobacteria; order Halobacteriales; family Haloferacaceae; genus Halonotius; species Halonotius roseus. The sequence continues at coordinate 513,954 of NZ_SESI01000002.1, forward strand.
CAACGAGACCGTGACCGGTCAGGTGAAGTTCACCGAGCAGGGTGAGGTCATCGCCGAGAAGTACGGCACCCCGCGGATCGCCGAGCGCAACCTCGAACAGATGCTTGACGCCCAGATTCGGGCCCGCCACAACGCGATCCAAGAGCCGATCGAGGAGGTGCCCGACGAGTGGAGCGACGCGATGAACACGATGACCACCGCCGCCCGCGAGGCCTACCGCGACCTGCTGGAAACCGATGGCTTCGTCTCCTACTTCGAGCAGGCGACGCCGATCACGGTGATCGAGAACCTCAACCTCGGCTCGCGGCCGGCCTCCCGCTCCGAGGAGCGATCGGTCGAGGATCTGCGGGCGATCCCGTGGGTGTTCTCCTGGACCCAATCGCGGTGTATCCTGCCGGGGTGGTACTCGATCGCCGCAGGGATCGACGCCTATCTCGACGATGGCGGCGATCTCGACACGCTCGCCGAGATGTACGAGGAGTGGCCGTTCTTCCGGACGACATTCGATCGGGCGACGATCGCGCTTGCGCGAACGGATCTCGAGATCGCCGACGAGTACGCCGCCCTCGCCGACAGCGAGCTGCGCGAGGAGTTCCAACCCCGGCTCGAAGCCGAGTACGAACAGACCGTCGAATACATGCTGGAGATCACCGGCCGAAGCTCGCTGCTGCGGCGTGAGTGGTTCGAGGAGAGTCTCGAACGCCGGAACCCCTACGTCGATCCGCTGAATCTGCTGCAGACCCACCTGTTGAGCCAGACGCATCTCACCGAGGCCGAGGAGCGAACCCTGCGGCTGACGGTCAATGGGATCGCTGCCGGGATGAAAAATACCGGATAACGCGTCGACTCGGCGGTTTTGAGTCGGTCGGTGCTGTTTTTGTTGCGTTGCTGTCGTCGAACGCTCTCGCTCAACAGCCGAACATACGGTTGCAAAAGCGTGACCGCAATCGTGGAGGGCGTCAGCGAGAACCGCAACCCACACGCCGAGGAGTGCCTCAGATGGCGTGTGGGCGTGCCCGGAAGATGATCGGAGTGGAGTGACACCGATCACAGAGTGTGCGTACTGCTACCGATTAGGGGGCACCACCTCCGTTGCCGGCGTTTCCGTTACCGCTGTTGCCCGGATTTCCGTTGCCGGCGTTTCCGGCGTTGCTCGGGCCGTTGCCGTTGCGACCCGGTCTGTCGTTCTCGTCACTGTCGGCGGCGTCACCGGCATCGTCAGCGTCGACCGCGCCCGCGTTTCCGGCGTTGCCAGGCGCGTTCTCGGCACCGCGATCGGCTTGCCCGGGTGCGTTCCCGGCGTTGCCGGCCTGTGGTGGCGCGTTGCCAGCGTTGCCCGGTCGGTCGGGGGCGTTCCCCGAGCCGTTGCCCGGGTTCTCAGGCCCGTTGCCGTTGCCGGCTGCCGAGGAGACGATCGGCCCGAGCTTGTCGTACTCGCCGTTCTGGAACGCGCTGATGATCTCGTGAATCGTTGAGACCTGATCAGGCACCGGCTCCGGCATCGCTGTCGGCGGGCCCTCGTCGTCTTGGGCCACGAGCGAGCCGTCCTCAACCGCGTAGACGGTCGTCTGGGTGACGTTGTCGACGGTCACCGAGAGCGCAACCGCCGAGCGATTGCCGAGGTCGAAGGCGACGGTGCCGTTCCCGTCGGTCGCGCCGACCACGGTCTCGTTGACCGCGACGGTCGCGTTTGCGACAGCCGAGTCGTTTTCGGTCACCGAGACGGTGACCGTGCCGTTGTCGAGCGTCGCGTCGTACGCGACATCGGTCTCGTTGTCGGCATCGTTGGCGTCGTCGCTGTCGGCATCGTCGGCATCGTCGTTCTCGTTGTCGGCATCGTCGGTTTCGTTCTCAGCGTCGCTATCGTCAGCATCCTCTGACCCGTCAGCATCTGACGCGTCGTCATCGGACGTATCGTCGCCCTCCTCAGTCTCGTTGGGTTCCGTCTCGTTGGTCGCCTCGTCGGCGGTCTGGGCTGCGACCGCACCCGAGGCGATCGGGACGGCCAGCAGGCAGACGGCCATCACCACTGCCATGATCGTGGTTCGGTTCATTGCGATTCGGCCTACCGGCGGTTCCCACTTCAACCCGGATAGCAGTAGCCTCGAATTACCGTGTTTTAGCCACAGTTGCGCCCGTTTTCGTCGGATTACAACTCGGACTAAGCGTCAAAAGAAATTTATAGGAGTTACTGATCGCTGCCAGCCAACTCCTCGGCGACACCGTTTGAGCTGCGCAAGAAGAATTATGCTGAGAGACTGTGTTCGAGTAAACAGGTGATGTCCCATGAGTCAAACTGAACTGGAGACAGTGACCTACGGCGATGAGTGGGGCGAAGAAGCGTTCCGCGATACTGGAGCGGCGACCTTCGGGCGCGCTGAACCGTTCGATCACGACAGTCTCGTTTTTGCGTCGGTTCGTGAAACGTTCGACGACGAAAGCTAGTCCGCAGCCAACTCCTCGGCGACGACGCTGACATCCAACAACGCGGGATCGACAGCCAGATCCGTCTGCCGCGTGGCGACCTCTGGCAGCGACTGCTCGCTGTAGACGACCACGCGCACATCCGGGTTCAGTTCCTTCGCCACGGGGATCCCGCTGGCCTCGCCTACATCGGTCAGTACCAACATCGCGGCGGCGTCGATGCCGGCGGCTTCCAGCGTTGACGACGACACCACATCCTCGATCTGAGTGATGCTGAAGCCCTCGCTTGCGAGTGCGTTGCCGAGGCCGTCGGGATCAGGGCCGGCGACGATTGCGGTCTTGCTCATTCGTACTCGATGGTCGCCGGCGGTTTGTGGGTCACGTCGTAGACGACGCGGGCGACGTTGTCGTTTTCACCCGTAATGCGACTCTGGATGCGCTGGAGCGTATCCCAGTCGATCTCCTGGGCGCGGGCGGTCATCCCGTCGCGGCTCTCGACCGACCGGACGGCGACGACCCAGCCGTGAACGCGGTTGTCGCCCTTGACACCCGTCGCTTTTCCGATCACGGCGGCGAAAGCCTGCCACGGTTCGTACTCTTCGAGCTCTTCTTCGACAACGTGGCAGGACTCGCGGGCGACTTCGACCTTCTCAGGGGTTACCTCGCCGATAATCCGCACTGCGAGGCCGGGGCCGGGGAACGGCATGCGTTCGGAGATAATTTCTTCGAGGTCGAGTTCGCGGGCGACCTCGCGGACTTCATCCTTGTAGAGGTCGCGAACGGGTTCGACGATCCCCTCGAAATCGACCACGTCGGGCAGCCCGCCGACGTTGTGGTGGGATTTGATGTTGCCTTCCGACTCGATGCGGTCGGGGTAGATGGTTCCCTGCACTAACTGCTTGGCGTCGGTTTCCTTCGCCTCGCGTTCGAACTCGCGGATGAACTGCTCGCCGATGACCTTGCGTTTCTCCTCGGGGTCGGTGACGCCCTCCAGCGCGTCGAGGAACCGCTCGCGGGCGTCGACGATCTGGAGGGAGTCCATGAACGAAAACGTCTCGCGGATCTGCTCGGTTTCGCCTTTTCGCATCAGGCCGGTGTCGACGTAGACCGGTGTTAGCTGGTCGCCGACCGCCCGATAGGCCAGCGTCGCCGCCACGGAGGAGTCAACGCCGCCGGAGAGTGCGATGATCGCGTTGTCGTCGCCGATCTGCTCGCTGATCGATTCGACTGCCTCGTCGATGAACTCGGTTGGGTTTACCATCTAAATGGTCGCCTCGGTTTCGGTGTCGTCGTCGGTTTCGGTACGATCCGGTGCCTGATTGCGCTCCATCACCGCATCGAGGAAGCTCACGAACGGCGGGCTCGCGCGGTCGGGCCGTGAGCGGAACTCGGGATGGAACTGCGTCCCGAGGAAGAACGGATGATCCTCCAATTCGAGGATCTCCATCCGGCGGCCCGAGACACCGGAGAAGACCATGTTCCCGGATTCCAGTTCGTCGATATACTCGGGGTTGACCTCATAGCGGTGGCGGTGCCGCTCGGTACAGGAGTCAGCCTCGTAGATCTCGGCGGCCAGCGTGGCGGGTTCGATCTGGGTTTCGTGCGCGCCGAGGCGCATCGTCCCGCCCATGTCGTCGATCTCCTTCTGTTCGGGCAGGATGTCGATGACCGGATGGGGGGTGTCCTCGTCGATTTCGGCGGAGTGCGCGCCATCGAGGCCGAGGACGTTGCGGGCCTGCTCGATAACGGCCATCTGGAAGCCAAGACAGAGCCCGAGGAACGGCACGTCGTTCTCGCGGGCGTAGCGCACGGCGTCGATCTTTCCCTCCGCGCCACGGGAGCCGAAGCCGCCGGGGACGATGATCCCGTCGGCCGACTCCATCCGCTCGGCGTGTTTTTCTTCCATTTCGTCGGCATCAACCCACAGCACGTCCACGTCGGTTTTGCGTTCGATGCCGGCGTGTTTCAGGGCCTCGTGGATCGACATATAGGCGTCTTCGAGGCCGTATTTGCCGACGAGGGCGATCTCGACGCTGCCGGTTCGCTCGCGGGTGACCAGATCCCGCCACCGCTGGGATCGGTCGGCCTTCGGCACCGCGTCGGCGTCGATCCCGAGCCGCTTCATCACGTACTCGTCGAGGCCTTCGTCTTCGACCATCAGCGGCACCTTGTAGATGTCGTCGACATCGGGGTTCGAAAAGACGGCATCGGTCGACACGTCACAGAAGCGGGCGATCTTCGTCTTCGTCTTCGTGTTGAGTCGCTCCTCGTTGCGCCCAACGAGGATATCGGGTTGAAGCCCGATCGATCGCAGTTCCTTGACGCTGTGTTGGGTGGGTTTGGTCTTCTGCTCGCCGTTCATCGAGTTCGGGACGAGCGTGACGTGCATGAAGAGCAGATCCTCGTCACGTTCCTCGCTGGCAAACTGTCGCAAGGATTCGAGGAACGGCATCGACTCGATGTCGCCGACGGTGCCGCCGATCTCGACGATACACACGTCGGTGCCTTCGGCGGCCTCACGGATGCGGCGTTTGATGTCGTCGGTGACATGCGGGATGATCTGGACGGTTTTGCCGAGGTAGTCGCCGGCGCGCTCGGCTTCGATGACGCTCTGGTAGGTTTTGCCCGTCGTCACGTTGTGGTCGGAGGTCATGTCGATCCCGAGGAAGCGTTCGTAGTTGCCAAGATCAAGATCGACCTCGCCGCCGTCCTTGAGGACGTAGACCTCGCCGTGCTCGTAGGGGTTCATCGTCCCGGCGTCGACGTTGAGATAGGGGTCTACCTTGACCGCGGTCACGTCGAAGCCGGCATTCGCCAGCAGGCGGCCCGTGCTCGCGGCGGTGATCCCCTTTCCGAGCCCGGACATCACGCCGCCTGTGACGAAAATAAACTTCTCCCCCAGCGTGGGGTCGTATTCGGTGGTCGGTTCGGGTGGCATACCGACTGTGCGGCAGGTTTCATGAAAACGGTTTCGATGGACGCGATGGGCTGTCGGATCGTTGGGTTCTGTTGTTTGCTACCACGCCGACACGAAGATGACTGCTCTCGTCGCCGCCAGACGCCGGTGTTTTCTACACCCACCACATTGCTCGGGTATGCGAAGTCTCCGGAAGCGGGTGGCCTACTTCGTCGTCTTTGTCGCTGTCTTTGTCGTTGTCATGGCGGTCGTCTACGACGCCGGGATGCGCGCCTTCGAGCCCGGCCCCTACCCGCCACCGGGGACGGAGATCTCGCTGTTTCACTCGGGACAGGTCGTCGTCGAGACGATCACCGCCACCGGCTACGGCTCGGATGCCCCCTGGAAAAGCCCGGAGATGAACGCGCTGGTCGTGCTGTTGGATCTCACCGGCGTCGGCCTGTTCTTTCTCGCCTTGCCGGCCGTGTTGCTGCCGTGGTTTCGGGATGCGTTTTCGGTCTCGGTGCCGACCGCCGTCGACGACGAGTTGGCGGATCACGTGGTCGTCTGTACCTACACCGATCGCGCCCGCGAGCTGATCGCCGAGCTTGAGTCGGCGGATACCGACTACGTGCTTGTCGAACCCGACGACGACCAGGCGGCCGAGCTCTACACCGACGGCTACAGCGTCATCACCGGTGATCCACAGTCGACGGAAGCCCTGCGGAGCGCGAATCTCGACACCGCCCGCGCGCTCGTCGCCGATGTCTCCGATCGGGTCGATGCGAGCATCGTGCTTGCGGCCCGGGAGCTCAGCGAGACGGTGACCGTCGTCAGCGTCGTCGAGGAGCCAGCCCACACCAGCTACCACGAGCTGGCCGGCGCGGATCACGTCGTGACACCGCGACAGCTGCTCGGTGAGGGGCTGGCACGGAAGGTAACGACCACCGTCGAGGCCGATCTCGGTGAGTCGATCCGGCTGGGAGAGGATCTCGAACTCGGCGAGATCCCCGTCCGGGGCGACAGCGAACTCGCCGGCCAAACGCTGGCCAACAGCGACATCCGCGACCGGTACAGCGTCAACGTCGTCGGCGTGTGGTACAAAGGCGAGTTCACGACGCCGCCGCCGCTGGAGACCCCCTTGGCGCGCGGGATGACACTGTTGGTGACCGGCGATCGAGCCGCCTTAGATCGGCTCCGCAGCGCGACCGGCTCTCGCATCCGGCAGTTCGGCCGCGGGAAGACGATCATCGTCGGCTACGGGCAGGTCGGCCAGGCCGTCTCGGAGCTGCTTTCGGCGGCCAATATCGCACATACGGTCGTCGACAAAAAGGAGAAACCGGGCGTCGACATCGTCGGCGACGCAACGGTCACCGAGACGCTCGAATCGGCCGGTGTTGACGGGGCCGCGTCGGTTGTGTTGGCGATCCCGGATGAGACCGCCACCGAGTTTGCGACGCTGATCGTCCGCGATCTTGATCCGGAGACGGAGATCATCGCTCGCGCCGAAACCGGAGGCGCGGTGCCGAAAACCTACCGTGCGGGCGCGGACTACGTGCTCTCGTTGGCGACGGTCAGCGGCCGATCGATCGCGTCGCTTGTCATCGACGACGAGGAGATCCTCGGCATCGAGACCAACGTCGAGATCATCAAGACGACAGCACCGGGGCTTGCCGGCGAGACGCTGGAGGGCGCGAAGATCAGAGCGCGAACCGGCTGTACCGTCGTCGCCGTCGAACGCGACGACACGACGCTGACCGATCTCGATGCCGACTTCCGGATCGACGCCGACGACCGCCTTGTCATCGCCGGCAGCGACAGCGGTGTCAACACCTTCCTCGAAGAGTTCTGTGGATAGCCGCGATCGATCGCGGCCGCTACCCCCGGAGGCTGCCGCTGTCGAAACCTGAATACCCCCGGCTGTCGAAGCGGTCACATGACACAGGTCGCCGTCGGTGGGCGGCTTCATTTCGGGTTTAGCAACCTCTCGCTGTCCCACAGCCGACTCTACGGGGCGCTCGGTGTCGCCCTTGAGGGGCCGCAGGTATCGCTGTCGGCAACCCCCGCCGACGCGGTCGACGCGCCGCCGGCGATCGAATCGGTCGCCGAAACGGTCTGCGAGCAGTTGGGTGTCGACGGGGTCTCACTGCGGGTCGACCAGCAGCTCCCGGCACACGTCGGTCTCGGAAGCGGTACCCAGCAGGCACTCGCTGTCGCCACGGCGGTCGCCGGCGCGTACGACAAAGGGATTGCAGTTCGGGAGATCGCCCCCGCTCTTGGTCGCGGGGGCCGCTCGGGGATCGGCGTGGCGACCTTCGAGGCCGGCGGCTTCGTCCTCGACGGCGGCCATCCGACCGCGCGGTTCACGACCGACCGGCCACAGGACGGCGACTGGACGGTGCCGCCGGTCGCCGCCCGCCACCCGGTTCCCGACGACTGGCGATTTCTGCTCGTTGTCCCCGACAGCGAGCCGGGTCGCAGCGGCGACGTTGAGGACGACAGCATCCGGGCGGCCATCGAGCGCGCCGAGCCGGCGATCGCCGACCGGATCTCGGGGCTGCTCACTCGGCGGGTGTTGCCCGCGATCGCCGCCGGCGACGCCGACCGCTTTGGGAAGGCGGTCGCCGAGATCGGCCGGCTCAACGGCGCGTGGTACGCCGACGAACAGGGCGGCGTCTACCGGCCGCCGGTCGGCGAACTCGTCGACGCGCTGTCGGGGTCGCCGGCGATCTACGGGGCGGGGCAATCCTCGTGGGGGCCGACCGTCTACGGGATCACCGACGCCGGCCACGCCGAGGCGGCCCGCGACGCCGGCCGGACGGCGCTTGAGGTGGCCGGGATCGACGGCGACGTACAGGTCGTTGCGGGGCGAAACCACGGCGCGCGCGTTGCTGGCGACCCGATCGACGTAACGGCTAAACGGTCGTAGCCGAATCAGCTTCTATGGTCGATATGCCGTTCGGCGTCTCCCGGCTGGATTCGATGCTCGATGGGGGTGTCCCCACGGGCAGCGTCGTACTGCTGGCGACCGAACCCGGGGCAGGCGGCCGGAAGTTCGCCCACACCAGCGCGGCGATCAACGCCCTGGCGACAACCAACAACGCCGCCTTCGAACACCACTACCGCGGGATCGACCACGAGGGGGTGATCGTCCCCGCGAGCGTCCACTATCTCTCGGTGGCCGCGACAGCCGGCTCTCTGGAGGCGACGCTGACCGAGACCGTCAGCAGCGAGATCGCCGCCCAGGCGACCGACGGGATCAGCCACCACGATCTCTCCGAGACCTACTTCGAGGCGACCGACGTGCCGGACGCGTGGTACCAACACGACGACCCGGCGTCGACGCTGCCCGGTGTCGACACCGACGACGACGCTGTCGAGGAGATCGACGCGACAGATCCGTTCGAGTACGCCGAGGATGTGGGGGCGATCACAGACGACAGCGAGGGCGAAGGCGAGGGCGAGGATGAGGGTGAGGGAAGACCGGACGCTGCTGACGGCGAGCGCGAGGGGATACCCGAGGCTGCTGACAGCGATGCCGAAACAGCGAGTGACACAGCCGCGATGACAGACACCGAAGGTCACGGCGCGACCGACACATCTGGGATCCTCTCGGCGTTGCGGGCGTCGCTGGACGACGCCGTCGGCGGGAACCTCGTTGTGATCGACGCGATCACCGATCTCGATGATCTCCCCGAGGAGACGGTGGCGTGGGATGCTGTCGTCCGCCTGCTTCGCGGGCTGACGCGGTTGGTCACCGCCCGCGGTGGGCTGGTGCTCGTCGTCGCCGACGCGGAGGCGGTGACCGACCCCCAGCTGGGCAGCCTCTCGGCGGCGACGACCGGAACGCTGTCGTTTGCGTGGGAGACCGGCGGCTCCCAGCGCGCCCGCCTGCTGTCGATCCGGGAGCTCCCCAGCGCGCTCGATCGGCTGGATCGAGACGAGATCGCCGCCTTCGAAAGCGAGCTTCACGATCGGGGCTACGACCTGAGCAACGTCCGGAAGATCCACTAAGCCTCCCTTTTGGAGTGGTCAACAGCCTAGTATGTCCGAAATATTAACTACTAGGTGTGTGTTGCGTTGCCACATGGCGAACAACGAGTCAGCCGACGAGCGGGCCGCTGATGCCGAAACTGGGGGAGACACGGCATCGGCGACCGACAGCGAGGTACCGTGGCGGGATGTCACCGACAGCGCGGCGGGCGAAATCGATACCCCGCCGCCAGCGAGCGACACCAAACCGACCGAGGTGATCGCCGGGACGACAGCCGTCATCGAGCCGGCGGTCTACTGTGAGCAGTGTCCGCAGTTCGACGACTCGGCGGGCGAGTGCGCCAACGCGGACACTACCATTCTCGAACCGCTACACGACGGCCGGTTTCACGTCGCCAACTGCCCGGTCGTCACCGCCGACGGGCCGGTCTTCGACCGCGGCCAACGGGACTAAACCATCCCGGCCAGTAGCGCGGGTATGCAGTTTTGCGACGAGTGCGGCACGATGATGGTCACAGAGGACGGCGCGATGGTCTGCACCAACGACGACTGTGGGGCGACCGCCGACCGCGACGACGAGCGCGCCGACCAGTTTGTCTCGACGACCGAACAGAGCGGCGACGAACTCATCGAAACCGCCGAAAACGACCAGTTCGAGGGGAAACCGACCGCTGACGACGTGAAATGCGATGAGTGCGGCCACGGCGAAGCGTGGTACACGATCAAACAGACCGGCGCGGCCGACGAACCGCCGACTAGATTCTTTAAATGCAAGGAGTGCGGGTATCGCTGGCGGGATTATAATTAATATCGCAGCGAGACAATCACTTGGAGTTCTCAGCTAATTGGTAAAAACACATAGCTGCTGATACGTCCCCATTTGCTGTGCAAGAGGTAAGGGTCTAATCAGCACGAGAACTGCGTTGTTTTTTAATCCAAATCACGAATCAGCCGAGACGAAGCGTATGCTTACCCGATAGTTATTTTACAAACTAGGTCATACAGTAGATATCAATAAACCTCTTGTCGGTATGGGGTTCGTGTTTGTATCTGCATTCCTTACTGGCACTGTGGGTACAATCCTCTTTTCGGGGATTTTGACGATTGGGTTTGCCTCGCTCACGGTTCTCTCCTCAATAGGGCTCGGTATAACAGGCTATGCCATTCGCACGGAATAAATTCGCATCCAGAGACATGTGCATTATTACTCCTGTACTGAGCGATTCAAAAGAGGCCCTTTGAGCGATTCGCGCTGTACATCTTGCATCGTGCATCCTGACAGAAATCATATAGGATTATTTCACTATCTTCGGCAAAAGCCTAATTCTTGACAAGAGCAAATTGTTCACTTGTTAATATTGAGTATGATGTGTCCCATAGAGTTATTGCAAACCCGCATAATTAAGAGTAAAAATATGTCCACCCGATATTTTGATGGTGATTTCGCGACCGTTGAATACCATGATGAAATCAATGTCGTTATTGCTAAGATGACCGACTACCCTGGAGAAAATCAATTCCGGAAGTACATGGACAGCATCATTACTGCAGTCAATGAGACGGGCTGTCAAAATGTGTTGGCCGATACACGGGATCACCCACCGTTGCCGGAATCCGAAATGCGTTGGAGTGCCGAAAGTTGGGGCCCAAAGGCCGAGCTTGCTGGGGTTAACCAAATCGCGGCCTTGGCTACCCAGCATGTGGCCACCAAAATGACACTTGATACCGTCACAGAACAATCAACGGCTGACGATATTGAGCGTCAGTATTTTGCGAAGTTTGACGAAGCTGTTGAGTGGCTCACCAATGAGCCATCGTGAGTTCCAGCCTGACGAGTTGGGTGGACGGCCAAGCCCTGACCATTCTGCTGTGTTGAATAGCGTCTTCTGAGCGATGCTAAATCGGAACCGGGGTTGAGGCCACGACTCTCAACTACTCACACGCCGACTCAATTTCTGTCTCCCTCTCCGACCACCGCTATTCAACAGAGCAGATCAGACCGTATCCAACTCGGGATTATTCGCACGCCAGTAGGAACCAACCAGTTTCCAGAGCGTCTTGCTGCTGTCATTGTCAAGCGATTCGGCTTCAGCTGTTGGTACAGGTCGTTGGAGACGATGATCGATCCAAGCCAAAGTTTACGCATATAGCCACGTAAAGCATACGTATATGTCAGAAGCAGATTCTCCGGACGGAGCCGACGACCCCGAAACCGTACAGATCAATCTCCGGCTCAGTAAGGCGTTTCTCGACGACATCGACACGACGTGGAAAGAGGAGGGATTCAACTCCAGAAGCGAGTTCCTCCGGTATGCCGCCCGCGATGCGGTGAAACACCCTGCCTTCTCGCGGGAAGGGTGGAAACAGATCGCGGCGAGCGAACATGACCTCCGATCCGGTGACGCCGAACTCGTCTCCCGTGCAGAGGTCGTTGAGATGATGGATCAAGACGACCCCGAGCACTGACGGCTGGTGGTCACGCTAAATCGATCCCGCCTCAGTCGTGGGGATGAAACCGACCAACCGCTTTCTTCACCGCAGCGGAATCGCCGAGGAACGTAATCCGGTCGCCGTACTCGATCGTTTCGTCAGCATCGGGCACGTGGGCGTCGTCGCCGCGGCCGATCTCGGCGATGAGACAGCCGCCCGGGATCTCGTCGGTGAGCTCTCGGATCGATTTGCCGGCGATGTGTTCGGCGGTCATCTCGATCTCGATGATGTCGTGGCCGTCGCCGAGATCGTTCATCCAGCGGGCCAGTGCCGGCCGCTCGATCTGATTGTCCAAGGCGTAGGCGGCCGCCTGCGGTTCGTCGACAGCGATCACGCCAAGCGACTCGAACTTCTCGACGTTTTCGGTGTTGTTGACCCGAGCATACACGTCGTCGAGATCGAACTTCGTCATCGCCGTCTGGCAGATGAGCAGATTGATATCGTCGTCGGCTGTGACCGCGACCAGCCCTTTCGCCTCGTCGATCCCGGCCTTGCTGAGGGTGGCGGCTTCGGTGCCGTCGCCGGTGACGACCTGGAAGCCGGCTTCACGGGTTTTCTCACACTGCTCTGGGTCGTTGTCGACGATGACAACGAACTCGTTTCTGTTCTCCAGTTGGGTGGCGAGCGACCGGCCGACCCGGCCGCCGCCGACGATTATCATGCGCATTGGTGTCACTCCGAGTGCGTCGCCGATCTGTCGGGCAAAGCCCGCCTCGATGGCATCGGTCGCAAAGATGACGATGAAGACGGCCCCGAGCAGCGTCGCCGCCGCGGCGTCATCGCCGCCGGCGGCCAGCTCGATCGCAAACAGCGTCGCCACGCTCGCCGGGATGATCCCGCGCGGCCCGACTGCCGACAGGAACAGCCGCTCCGACCAGGTGAACTGCTCGATGCCGGCCGTCGAGATGAGCGCGACCACCGGCCGGATCACCAACATAAGCACCGCCACGAGAGCGATCCCGGCGACCCCGAGGCCCAGCACGGCCTCGACATCGACCAACGCCGCCAGCGAGACGAAGACAAAGGCGAGCAACAGCAGCGTCATATCCTCGGTGAACGACTCGATGGTTTCGCGGTGGGGGATGTCGACGTTGGCGAGGACGAGCCCGGCGGTTGCGACCGCCGCGACCCCGGCTTCGGCGGAGACTGTGTCGGCGACGCCGTAGGCACCGATGGCTGCCAGCAGGACGGTAAACCGCGCCGACCGGGTGCCGTCGCCCGGCAGCAGCTCCTCGCGGAGCAGGTAGTACGTTGCCCCGGCAGCCAGCAGCCCGCTGGCGACGCCGACCCCGAGCCGTTCGGCAAACGCGAGTAGCGTGTTCGGCCCGAAGGCCTCCCGCAGGAGGATCTCCTCGAAGATGACGACAGCCGCGATCGCCGCGGTCACGTCGTTGACGATCCCCTCGGTTTCGAGGGCCGCCGAGACGTGCGGTCGGAGGCGGACGACGGTGACGATCGGCGTGATGACTGTCGGGCCGGTCGCAACGAGCAGCGCGCCGATGAGGAAGGCGAGATCCCACGCCGTGCCGGTCAGCAGGCGGACGGCGACGGCCGTCCCGACCAGCGTGATGAGCGCGCCGACCGTCACCAAGCGCAGGGAGGCGGTTTCCGCGGCGCGGATGCGGTCGAGCCGGAGCGCGAAGGCCCCGTCAAAGACGATGACCGCCACGCTGAGGCCGACGACCGTTGTCAGCCCGGCCCCGAAGGTGTCGAGGCTGATCAGCCCGATCCCGACCTCGCCGAGGAGCAGCCCGCCACCCAGATAGAAGATGACACTCGGCACGCGCAGCCGACCGCCGAGCAGCTGGCCGGCGATCCCGACCGCGAAGATGGCAACGACTGTCAGTAGCAGGCTCTCTGCCACACTATCACATTCGGCTGCGACAGCAAAACTGTTCGCGGTCAGCGGGGACTACAAGGAACGGAACCGAGCCGATCAGGCCGTATCCGACTCAGGATTGTTTGCGCGCCGGTAGGAACCAACCATCTTCCAGAGCGTTTCGCTGATGTCCGTGTCGAGCGATTCAGCTTCGAGCTGTCGGTACAGGTCATCGGAGACAGTGATCTGGGGCATCACCAGCACATTGCGGCGACAGGGGTATAAATTTACTGGAAGTACAAATCGAGTTAATTTCCTAGCGATCGGTGAGCCGGGCGGCAAATTCGAGGATGCCAGCCCGGCCATGGTCGTCGCGGCGCGCCCGGAGTCGGCCGTCGTCGGCGACCGCGAGATCGAACCGATCGGCGACGGCGTCGACAGCGGTCTCGAATCGCTGTCGTGTCGGTGCCGACAGCACGTCAACGGACTCCCGCCGGCCGCCGTCAGTCGCCATCGTGGTCGACACCGAATCGGTGCCGGCGTCGGCAGCACGATACAGTCTCACCTCGACCGCATCCGTCATCGTCTCGGTCTGTAGCAGTCGGATCACGGTCGTCGAATCCCGGTAGATCGTCGTCTCCGGTTCGGGGAGTCGGGTCGGAACTGACACCTCGTCAGTCGCTGAGTCGGCCGTTGTCGACCCGACTGTTGGTGTCTCGGTTGTTGGTGCCTCAGTCGATGTCGCCGCAGTCGTCGCAGTTGTCGTCGATTCCGCGCTCGATGTCGAGGGATCGGTGTCGCGTGCTCGCTCGGCGGTCGCCAGCGAGTCCGCGAGTGAATCCGCGTCGTGTGCGGGCGTTGTGGCGTCGGTCGTCGCCGACGCGCCGGCCCAGTTCTCGGTCGGTTGGCGTGTGGTCGCGTTCATGAGTATGAGTGAAAGGGAGTGTGGTGAATCGCGGTATCCGCAGGTCGGGTCGTCTCAGGCGGTCAGTTCGTGTGGATCGAGCCACAGGGTGAAGCTGTCATCCTCGTCGTCCTTCAGGAAGCCCCGGAGAAACGGGCTATCGGTGACGCTACCGGCGTCGAGTGCGTCGCCGGCGACCTCGCTGACCTCCCGTACCTCCTCGACAAGCCAGCCGACCGGTGACTCGGTGCCGAGGGCGTCCTCATCGAGGACGATGATCCGCTCGGTCGCCTCGCCGCCGTCGGTCAGCAGCTGCCCGGTGTCGACCTCCAGCAGCGTGCTCGGGTCGACGATCGTTGTCGTCTCCCCGCGAAGGTCGGTGACGCCTTCGACGTGGGCCTCGGTGTTCGGCACCGATCGCACCGTGTCGCCGCCGACGATCTCGGCGACGTAGTCGATCGGGACGCAGTACTCCTCCTCGCCCAGCGTGAACGTGAGTACCTGTGTGGTGTCGCTCATAGCAGCCTCCTTAGTTGCGGCTGGCCTCGAAGTCGACGGTGTACTCCTCGCTGACCGCCTCGACGTGGGTGGCGATCTCGCTGACCATGCTGGTCTGTTCTTGGCTGGCCGCGGCGAGCTCGTCCATCTCCTGGGCCAGCAGCCGGGCGTTGTCGTTTGCGTCGTCGGTCATCGCGGCGATCTCCTCGGTGCTGGCGGCCTGCTCGTCGGTCGCGTCGGCGACCTCCTTGATGCCGTCGTTGATCTCGCCGACCGCGTCACCGATCCGTTCGAGGCTCTCGATGGCGGTGTCGACCTGTCCGAGCCCGTCGTCGATCTGCTTGTTGGCCTCATCGATGCTGTCGACCGTTTCGTCGGTGTTGTCCTTGATCCGGTTGGCCATCTCCTCGATGTCGACGGCCTGCTCTTGGGTCTCCTCGGCGAGCGTTTTGATCTCGTCGGCGACGACCGCGAACCCGTCACCAGCGTCGCCTGCGCGGGCGGCCTCGATCGAGGCATTGAGTGCCAGCAGGTTCGTCTGCTCGGCGATATCCTGAATCACGGCGACGATCTCGTCGATGTTCTCGACGCGCTCCCGAAGATCGGTGATATCGTCGGCGACCTCGCTGGCGGCCTCGTCGACGGTATCCATCGCGTCGATGGCGTCGTTGGCGGCCGCCTGGCTCTCGTCGGCCAGCTGGCGGGCTTTGTCGCTTTCGGCGCGCACCTGATCCGCGCTGGAGGCGATCTCCTCGATGGTCGCCGACAGGTCGGAGGCCTCGTTGGAGACCTGCGACATATTGTCGGCCTGTTCGCTGGCAACGCCGTTGACCTCCTCGGTGCTTTCGGTGATCTGGGCGGCCGCCGCCGCAAGCTCCTGCATCGAGGTCTGCATCTCTTCGAGGCGGTCGGCTTCGAGGACGACCACGTCGTCTCTGGCCTCCACGGCCTCGACCGGATCGATCTCGGGTGTTGCGGGCTCAACTGTCCCCTCGCCGTTCGAGCTCTGGGGTGCGGGCTGTGACTGAACGCCGCCGTCGGCGGCCATCGTCTGCTCGGCGTCGGCTGCGGCTGTCGTCGCTGGGCTGTCGGTCGCGTCCTGTCGGTCGACAGCCGGCTCGGGAGACGCTTCAGTCCCCGTCTCGCGGGCAGGGTCAGTTGTCTCAGTATCATCGGCAGCCTTGGTACCATCGTCGACGGTGGTGTCAGTATCGGCAGCCTCGATACCATCGTCGGCGGTGTCAGCCTCGGTGGCTTCGATACCATCAGCGGCGGTGTCAGCCTCGGTGGTTTCGACACCATCGTCGGCGGTGTCGCCCTCGGTGGCTTCGACACCATCGTCGGCGGTGTCGGTCTCGCCGGTCGGGTCGATTTCAGAGTTGTCATCGGTCGCGCTGTCGTCGTCGGACAGGAGGTCGGTGATGGTGTCGATCATCACTTCATGTGTTGGTGGAAACACACCTAACCGTACCCGCTATGTAGATAGGGGGACGCAGCTGAGAGGGAACCTATCAGTATAGGGCCAGGGTTTAGACAGCGACCAATCACCCGACAGCGATCACCCACAACCCCGAGTTGGGTGCGAGAACTCAGTCGGTGGTCGATCTCTCGTCGGGATCGAGCAGCGTTTCGATGATCCGGCGTTGGGCCGTCCAGAAGTGTTCGGCGAAGGTGGGCTGAGTGATCCCCAGCAGCTCGGCGACAGCCTCGCTTGAGGCCTCGTGGGGCCACTCGTAGTAGCCCGCCCGGTAGGCCGTCTCGACGACCTCCTGTTGGCGGTCGGTCAGTGTCTCGGTCACCGCGGCGGCGACCGTCTCGACCGACTGGCCCTCACGGTGGAGCCCCCGCCGGCCGACCAGTTCCAGCCCCGGATGGTGCTCCCCAAGGTGGTCGACAACGCTCCGGACGGTCACGCTCGGCGGGAGTTCGACTACCAGCGTCGCGCTGTCGCCGGCGGTGGCCGTCCGAACGTTCGCGCCGTAGCCGTCGACCAACCGCTCCCACCACGGGTTGGCGGCCGCGACCGCGAGATCTGCGGCCCCATCGCCGTCGACAGCCTCGACCGTCTCGGCGGCCAGCGTCTCCCGCGCCGCCGTGAGGTCACTCGCATCGAGATCGCCGTCGGTATCGACGCGGTACAGCGTCAACGGCGTCCCGTCGCGGCGGTGGCTCGTTTCGACGAGTTCGACACCGACACCCAGCGCGTCGGCCAGCCGAACAAACGGGAGGTCGGCGGCGGAGGCGTCGACGGTGAGTTCGACCACTTGCCCGCTGGTGTCGCCGCGGCGTCGCTTGCTGGCCCCGATGGCGAAGGCCGTCAGATCCGCCAGCCGCGAGAGCGTTTCGGCCTCGATGTCGTCGATCGCCGAGCGGCGGGTGTAGACGCCGAGAACGCCGTATGGCACCCCCTCGGCGATGATCGGCACGCCGACGGCGGCCCCAAAGCCGTGGTCAGCGGCGGTTCGCGCCCACTCGCTGTCCCGCGTTGCCAACCCCTCGGCGACATGTTGCTCGCCGTCGGCGATCGCGTGTTCCTCGACGGCGTCGGGCTCGCGGTCGGTCGTGATCGACAGGGCCTCGAATAGCGCGGTCGCGCCGGCACTCGCGCCCGATGCAAACGTTCCGTCGCGGGGATCACGCCGGCCGATCCACGCCGCGCCGTAGAGATCGTCGATGAGACAGTCACAGACAGCCCGTTCGATGGCCTCTGGCGTCGGCTCGGTCAGCACGGCTTCGAGAACGCGCTGGCTGAGCGCGTCAAGCCGCTGGCGGTGGTGGCTCCGTTGTTGGGTGCGATACTGGTCGACGAGGTTTTCGATCCGGGTCGCCGAGATGGCGTACTGCTCGGCGGAGCCATCCTTCACCATGTAGTCGCTCACATCCGCCGAGATCGCCTGTTTGGCGACCTCCTCGTCGCCCTTGCCCGTAAAGAGAATAAACGGGAGCTCCGGGTAGTCGGCCCGGACGGTTTCGAGAAACTCGATGCCGTCCATCTCCGGCATCCGGTAGTCGCTGACGATGCAGTCGATGGCGTCGAGATCGACCCGATCGAGGGCGTCGGCGGGCCGCGTTTCCGTGGTGGTTTCGATACGGTCGCTTTCGGCCTCCAACAGCGTCGAGGCCAGGGCGACGAAATCCTGATCGTCGTCGACGAGCAGGGTGCGAATCGCGTCGCTGTCGTCGGCTGTTGCCTTCGCCGGGTCGCGTGATGGCCCGTCGCTCACGGTGTCGTTCCCACATGTCGGGCCTGCCATCGCTTAAATCCACCCGCTGCCATCGGCGGTTCCGCGACCGGGTGGCCCCCCCGATTTCGCTATCGGGCGATTCATCCCGGTTCCGATGGCGGCATCACGAGATCGGTGATGACCTCGGTGATCCCATCGACCCGCTCGGGGGTGTACGTCCAAAACCCGTCCCAGCGGTTGTCGCCAACCTCGATGGCATACAGCGCGGCCGGCTCGGCGTCGCTTGCGGCGGGCGGCTCGAAGACGACAAACCAGCCGCGGCGGTGGAACTCGGTGGTGCCGGTGTGGGCGGTGACCGAAAGCGAGTCCGGCAACGCGGTGTCGCCGACACCGTAGGCGTGGACAGCGAGATCGGTCTCGGTGAGTCGCTCGTAGACACGGCGGGTGCCGGCTTCGTCGACAAGGCGGGAGAGCCGCTGAAAGCCGACCCGAAGCGTCCCCTGTCCCGCATCGAGCGCGCGGCGTTCGATCGCCCGCGAGAGCGCGATCAACAGCAGCTTCTCGGAGTCGGATTCAGGATACCCTGCCAGCCGAAACTGCAGGTCGTGGAGGGCCTGCACCGTCGGCGGCAGGGCGGCCTCGTCGAGCCCGCGGCTGCCGGTGATGTACACATCCGAGTTGACCAACAGCAGCGACCGCATCATCGCCGATGCCGAAGAGGTGGCGACGACCTCGCCATCGCGGACGACCGCGACCTCGTCGGTATCGTCGGCGGCCTGCCCGTCGGGCTGGCCGTCGGGCTGGCCCTCGGCCGTCGTCACCGACACCTGCTGGTCGTCGAACAGGCGCGAGAGCGCGTCCTGAAGAGGGGCGACCGATGCCGACGGATCGACCCGGATCGTCACCGACGCCGGCGGGAGTCGCTCGAATGGACGACGCATCGTCGGGGGTAGGAACCGGATCGGCTTAACTGTGATCGGTGGCGTGGTCGACGCCGGTGATCTCGAAGCGCGCGCCGCCGGTCGCCGATTCGGTGAGTGTGGCCGTCCAGCCGTGGGCCTCGGCGACGGTGCGGACGATCCGCAGGCCGAGCCCCGTTCCCTCGTCGGCGGTGGAGTACCCCGTCTCGAAGACAGCCTCGCGGTCGGCTGGATTGATGCCGGGGCCGTCGTCGGCGACGTAGAAGCCGTCGGGGAGCGTGCCGATCCGAACCGTCACAGGGCCCTCGCTGTGTTCGATACTGTTCGCACAGAGATTTTCCAGCAGTTGCTGGAGCCGGGAGGCGTCAGCGATCAGGTGGCTGTCGTCGTCAACGACAAGCGACGCCTGGTCGGCCGCGATCGTCGCCCACGCATCCTCGGCGACCCGCGACAGCGAGACCGGCCCGAGTGCGTCCGGGTTGAGATCCTGTCCGGTTTCGGCCAACGCCAGCAGATCGTCGATCAGCGTTTCCATCCGCTCGTGGGCGGTTTCGACCCGATCGAGCGCGTCGGCCTCAGCCCCCTGGGTGCGGGCGACTTCGATCCCGGCGGTCGCCACCGACAGCGGGTTGCGGAGGTCGTGAGAGACGATACCGGCGAAGGCTTCCAGTCGGTCGTTTTGTCGTCGCAGCCGGCGTTTTTGTTCCAGCTGGTCGAGTGCGGTCTCGACGGCCGTCCCCAACAGCTTCGCCAGCGAGACGGTTCGCTCGTCGAAGGCGTTCGGCGTCGATGCAGCCGCAAGAAAGACGCCGTGGTCGCCCAGCGGAACGGCGATCTCGCTGCGAACCGCGGTGTCATCGTTGTACACCGCGTCGGCGGCTCGAACATCGTCGAAGACGCGGGCTTCACCGGTCTTGAAGACCGTCCATGCGATCCCCTCGCCGGCCGCGAAGGTTGGCGGCTCGCCGAAGGCCTCCCGTGCGGCGTCGCTCATCGCCGCCGGTTCAAGCGCGTCGGCGGTCGGATCGTAGAGGTGGACACCGTTGAGCGACAGGCCGAGCACGTCCGCGGCGGCGGTGACGGCGACCTCGGCAACCGCCGGCGGCGTCTCGGCGTCAAGCAGCCGGCGGTTTGTCTCGAATAGTGCGTTCAGCCGCCCCTCGTGGCGTCGCTGATCGGTGATCTCCTCGATCGCCCCACTGAGCCGGGATGACCCCTCGCCGTCGACGGGTTCACCGTAGACCCGCACCCACCGTGGTTCGTCGCTGTCGAGACGCCACTCGCTCTCAAAAGCCGCCCCGGTCTCGATGGCGTCTGCGATGGCCGCCCGCACCGCCGGCTGGTCGTCGGGGTGGAAACAGTCAATAACGGCGTCGAGAGTCATCGCAGCCGGCGACGCACAGCCACTGATTCGGGCGGCTTCATCGGTCGCCGACAGGGTCTCGCTGTCACTGTCGTACACCCAGCCGCCGACACCGACGAGCCGCTCAACGGCCGCAAACAACGGCGGCTCGCTCGGATCGCTGTGGCGGTCGTCCATGGCTGTGATCATCGGTGTCGCTCCCGGGGCGGCAGCATCGGTGTAGCCGACGGGCTGACAGTCGGTCGTCGTAGAGGGGTAGCGCGCCCGGCGAGTCGTGTGCGTCCACCTGCTGTTTTGTTTGCTGACATTTAGTTGCTCTCCACCAGACTGGCTGTGTGGATGACCGCCCCGCGTGTAGCTGTGGCCGCTATGCTGATAGGGAGGCTGACGCGATCAGCCCTATCAGTATTGGGAACCGGATGAGTAGCTCGCGGATCGCCTGCCGTCTCGACGGGAGCCGAACCGAGCCCAGATCGGTGCAGACCGGCGGTAGACCCGGGGATCTCAGGTTTTAAGCATTGCGTGGCCCAACGGGGGGTATGGGAATCCTCTCGCGCACCTCCTACGTTATCCGGTCGAAGCTTAACGCCCTCCTCAACCGATCGGAAGACCCCACCGAGACGCTGGATTACTCCTACGAGAAGATGCGGGACGAACTCCAGGACGTGAAACAGGGGATCGCCGATCTGACGACCCAGAAGAAACGGTTGGAGATTCAGAAACGCCGACTGGAGGAAAACGTCGACAAACACAACGAGCAGGCCCGAGAAGCCGTCCGGCAGGATCGGGACGACCTCGCCCGCAAGGCCCTCGAAAAGAAGCAATCGAAGATGAACCAGATCGAGGAGCTCAACGACCAAATCGCCGACCTGCAGGCGACACAGGACGATCTCGTCGACAAGAAGGACAAACTCCAGGGCCGCATCGAGGAGTTCCGCACGAAAAAGGAGACGATGAAGGCGAAATACGAGGCCGCCGAGGCCTCCTCCCAAGTTTCGGAGGCACTCAGCGGCGTCGGCGACGAGATGGGCGATGTCGCCCGCTCGATCGAGCGCGCCGAGGAGCGCACCGAGGAGATGGAAGCCCGCGCCGAGGCGATGAACGAACTGGAGGAAACCGGCGCGTTCGACGACGCCCTCTCGGATGGCGACGAGATCGACCGCGAGCTCGAATCGCTGTCGACGAGCAAAACCGTCGACTCCGAGCTCGACACGCTGAAAGCCGAGATGAGTGACGGCGATGGGGGGTCGGCCGAGGCCGACGCCGACGAGATCGATGTCGATGACGCCGATCTCGACGCGGAGCCGGATGTCGAGACCAGCACGGCCGACGCCGACGACGAGCTGGCGGATCTTGAGGCCGAGGTCAACGACGCCGAGGTGGAAGCCGAACTCGACGAGCTCCGCGACGACGAATCGAAATAGGTACCGAAACGCACTCAAACAGCGATCGAAGCCGACCGAAGACACTTACGCCGGTCGGCTGACGAATCTGTATGCACCGCCGTTCCTATCTCGCCGGCCTCGGCGTGGGAGCCGCAACCCTCGCCGGCTGTGCCGGCGCGCCGACCGACCCCGGCAACGCAGTCGACGACCGATCAGCCATGGACGATGTGCTCCAGCTCGGAACCGGCTTCAGCGAGCCGCGGTGGGCCACCACCGCGATTCCGACCGACTCGGTTGGCGTCGTCGCGCGCTTTGAGAGCCGCGACGCGCTCCGCTGGCTCGTCGACGACCGCGAGTCGACACCCGAGGCTGTGGTCGATTTTCTCGATGCAACCGACTTTGATTCGGCGGCCATCCTCTATCTCCAGTCGGTCGGCCCCAACGGCTGTTACCGCGAACTCGCCGTCGAAGATGTCACCATCGACGACGACGCGATCACCGCGACCGCCAGCGCGGTCGACACCAGCGAGGAGGGAATCATGTGTACGCAGGCGATCACCTACCCCTCGGCGTTCGTTCGCGTCACCGGCGAGGATCTCCCGGCGGCAACGCGGGTCACACTCACCAACGGCTGGGGGACGACCGCCGAGGTCGACGCTGACACGCCAGTTATCGACCCCGACAGCCTGGCTGGCGGCATCCAGCCCGACGGCGACCCGCCGGCGGTGCCGGCTGCTCTCGATTGTGCGACCGACGGCTTCGAACGCCACCCCGAGTACGTCGACGACAGCGTCGCGTACGGTACGGTCACCAACGACAGTGGAAACCCGACGTTCGCGCTTCGGGCCCACACCCCCGGTGACGCTGGCGACGACCTCACCGTCGGGCAGGGCGACGAGATCGAGTTCCGGCTTGTCAACGTATCGAGCGAGTATCTGACGACGGGCAACAAACACAAGTACAATCTACAGCTGCAAACCGAAGCGGGCTGGGAGGAGATTCGCGGGACAACTGGGGATGCCGACCGCCTCCTCTATACCGACATCGGGATCGGACAACGCCCCGGCGAGGGGTTCACGTGGTCGTTTGAACTCACCGAGGACGGGCTACTCGCGGGCCACCCCCACGAGGACGACCTCACGATCTGTCCCGATCTCCAGCCGGGTCGCTACCGGTTTGCCTACTGGGGTGTTCCCGACGGCCATCTCGCGGTTCAGTTCGACTACACCGGGTGAGTGGTTACCGGAAACGCCCACAGCGTTTCGATGGGGGTTGTTCGTCGCCACACGGCTCTCGGCAACGCTGCTCAACCACCGCTATCGCTGGGTGACAGAGACAGCAGCACAAGCGAGCGTGTGTTTTGCAAACGGTTTTCGACGTTCAGCGGTTCTCTACTGGTATGAGAAGCAGACGCCGATTTATGAGTGGCGCGGCCGCCGCTGGCGTGCTCACAATCGCTGGCTGTATGCAAGGCGGAGCTGGCGGGCAAACACCGGATCCAATTGATCTCTCAGGCCAAAAGACGGACTTCCAAGGCGGGATGGTGATCGGCGATCATGGCGGCCCTAACGGCCAGATCTTCTATGCGGACACCGAGCCACAACCGCGGCAGGGTGCCCGTGTTGCGGATGATGTCCC
This sequence comes from Halonotius roseus, assembly GCF_006861655.1. Classification (GTDB taxonomy): domain Archaea; phylum Halobacteriota; class Halobacteria; order Halobacteriales; family Haloferacaceae; genus Halonotius; species Halonotius roseus. Next base: position 537,469 of record NZ_SESI01000002.1, read on the forward strand.
TGACAACGTTGCGTGGTTTCATACGCTGGTCTACGGACTGTTTCCCTACCATTTCGAGATGCGTGACAACGGGGCCGAAGCGACCGCGATCTATGTGACCGACTATTCGGCGATTGAGTGGGAGCTGTCGCCCGAATCGATGACGATGCCGGCTCCGACAGCTCCGGAAACGTTCGCCGACGCAACGGAGCTCACCTACGTCGCCGACAGCGACGCACGGGGTGGGATGGGAGCGGTGCTCCTCCCGTTTTCCGACAGCGACGACGCAGCACAGTTTAGCAGCGAATACAACGGCCGGACGGTCAGCTACGACGAGATCGACAGAACACTGATCGCCGGGATTCGGCGTGGATAAAACAGCCACACCGAGAAGCGATATCGCCGAGCCGCCTCAAAACGTGATGATCTCGTAGTCGTCGTCGACAGCGAACGCGCTCGCATGGAAGTCACAGACGGCGGCGTTCGATTCGGTGCCTGCCAGAACGAGGATTGCTGGGTGTGCGACAGCGAATGGTGGCTCCAACGGAGTGTGTACCACCGGCCGTCGTGCGCTGTCGGCACACCCCCGGTTGGGTGACGGGTTTGATCGAGTCGACACGGATAGTGAGCCGGTCGGCCGTGATACTTTACGCCTGTCGGCGAAAGGGTCGGGTATGGCTCGCCGAATCCTCGTACCCCTGGATGGCTCGCCGCCGTCACAGGAGGCACTGCGTTACGCGCTGGATACCTTCCCGGAGGCAACGATCGTGCTCGTCCACGTCCTCACACCGGTCGATGGGGGTGTCGGTGCTGACGGCCTGCTCGGCAATCCGGCCGGCGTCGTCAACGATCAACGCGAACGCGCCGAGGAACTGTTCGAGGAGGCAGAGGCGACCGCCGGCGATGACCGAGTGACCGAACGCGAACTGCTGGCCGGCCGCCCCGCCACCGAGCTCGTCGGCTGTGTTGCGGAGCACGACATCGACCAGATCGTGATGGGAAGTCACGGCCGCGATGGGGCCGCGCGCCTGCTGCTCGGCAGCGTCTCCGAGACGGTTGTGCGGCGGTCGCCGGTGCCGGTAACGGTCGTCCGGTAGCCCGCTGGTCTTCACTGCGATCGCTCAGACCGCGACCAGCCGCGTCGTCCAGAAGTCGGCGAAGGCATGTTCGATCGCGTCCGCTGGCTTCCCGCCGGCGTCGGTGCTGGCGGTGTGGTCGGCCAGCTCCGCGAGCTCGCCGACGATGGCCTGCTCGCCGGTGAGCACGACCCGGTCGGGATCGCTATCCTCGATCAGTGTCTCGATCAACTCGGCCGATTCATCGAGATGTTCGTCGATCTGCTCGTCGCGGATGCGCTCGAAGCGGCTCTGAGAGAAGCCGCCCTTCGAGTGCTCGGATTTGACCGAGCTTTCGAACCCCTCGAAGTCGACACGCTCGCCGCCCTCATAGACGCCGACCGCACACACGTCGGCGCGAACGACCGCAAACACCAATCGCCCGACGGGCTGGAACCACTCACGGTCGATGTCGAACGTGTTGTCCCACGCGGTGAAGGCATCGGGCAGGATCGGCGGCCGGAGCGCGACCGAGACGATCCCGGCGTCGTCGGTGTAGTACAGCGTCGGCGCGGCTCCGCGAATGACGCCGGCTGAGTCGTCGCCGGCGGCGGTTGTGACAGCGTCTGGCAACGTGTTGTCATCGGTGATCGCCGCGCTGAGCGCGCCCTCCGGCCCTGTCGTGACCGATTCGAGGCGGTCGAGAACGCTTGCGAGGCGATCACCGCGGAGCGATTCGGCGCGCCGTGGCTCCCGATCGCGCTCGTCGCGTTCCTGGCTGCGTTCGACGCGGTCTTCGAGCTCGGCGATCCGGTCTTCCAGTCGGTTGACCCGCTCCTCGGCATCCTGCTTGTCGCTGACAGCGTCGGCACGGCGGTCGGATTCGGCCTCCAGCTGTCGCTCCAGATGGTGGTTTTCGTCCTCCAACTCCTCGATACGGGCCTTGAGTTCGGCGCGTCCGAGCAGCTTATCGAGCATGCCGGATGACCGCAGCCGGCGGACTTGAAACGTGGGGTCGTCGACCCGTCAGGTACCGGCCGCCGGCTCCCAGCCCGCATACCGCAACAGCTCCATCGCGCGCTCGCGGTCGGCGAGGAACACCTCGCGTGCACTCGCGGTCTGCTCATCAAGGAGTTCCGATGGCACCGCCAGCGTGCCGGAGGGAACGCCTTCGTCGCCGCCGACCGGGAAGTGGGCGGTGTCGAGCTTCATCACCAGCGGCGCGTCCAGCCGTTCGACACCCTCGTTGTCGGCATACAGCTGTTTGTTGACGGCCTCGTGGTCGGCCTGTTGGATGACGGCGCGGTCGCCGTCGTGCGGTTCGACGTACAGTTCGCCGAGGTAGTAGCCGTCGGAAAATGGTTCGAACATTCGATTCATGTCATGGTATGCCGTACCACAACATAAGCGTTGTCGCCAGCTTTTATCCCTAACCGCAATCAGACCGCCGGATCGACACTCAATCGGTGAAAACCTGAATATCAGCGCAAAATCACGAGGTTGTACCAAAGCCGCCACCAACAGTGGGTGTATCGCGCCGCCGATCAGTGCCACTCGACGTCGACCGATTCGAGGACAACATCCTCGCGCGGTTCGTCGTTGCGACCCGTCGGAACCGAGCCGATCTCCTCGACGACATCCATCCCGTCGGTGACCTCGCCGAAGACGGAGTGTTTGCCGTCAAGATGCGGCGTCGCGTCGAGGGTGATGAAAAACTGCGAGCCGTTGGTGTTCGGCCCGGAGTTCGCCATACTAAGGATGCCTGCCTTGTCGTGGGTGAGTTCGTCGTGGAACTCGTCGTCGAACTCGTAGCCGGGGCCGCCGCGGCCGGTGCCAGTCGGGTCGCCGCCTTGGATCATGAAGTCGTCAATGACGCGGTGGAAGAGCACATCGTCGTACAGCGGCTCGTTTTTGACGGTGTCGCCGGTTTCGGGGTCGGTCCACTCCTTGGAGCCGGTCGCCAGCCCGATGAAGTTGCCGACGGTGTTGGGCGCGCGCTCCTCGAAGAGCTCGACGGTGATGTCGCCGTGGTTCGTCTGCAGGGTCGCGGTTGGATTCGCCATAGCGAGATGTTGGCTGGGAAGCGGAAAACAGTGCTGGGTTGGATCGATCGATCAGTTTGCCACCCGAAATATCGGCGAGGGCGTAGCGACGTGATTGGGGTATGAGAGAGGGGTGACGTGATCATGTGGGGGTCGACACGCTCTTTGAGCCGTGGCGGCGACGACACATATGGAACAGCCGGCCGCGGATCTCCACGTCCACACGACCGTCTCGGACGGCACGCTGACTATCGACGAGCTCCCTGCGGCCGCCACGCGGGCCGGTGTCGAGTGGGTCGCCGTCACCGATCACGACCGGATCCATCCCGAGCTCGACGCCCCGGTCACCGACCGCGACGGGATCACCATCGTTCGCGGGATCGAACTCCGCGTCGAAACCGGCGATCAGCGACTCGATCTGCTGGGGTATGGGGTCGAGCCGACCGACGCGCTCGTCGCCGAATGTGATCGCCTCCAACAGGATCGGATCGATCGCGCCCGCGAGATCATCGACTGCGTCGAGTCCCGGCTCGGCGTCGATCTTGATCTCGACCCACAGCCGGGGATCGGTCGGCCACACATCGCCAGAGCGATCGCCGAAAGCGACGCCGCCGACGGCTATCAGGAAGCCTTCGACGATCTCATCGGCAACGACTGCCCGTGCTACGTCGCCCGCGAGATCACGTCGTTTGATCGCGGGGTCGACCTGCTAACCGAGGCCTGTCCGATCGTTGCGTTGGCCCACCCGTTGCGGTATGACGATCCCACCGGCGCACTCGATCACGCGGCCGCGCTCGATGCGGTCGAACGCTACTACCCCTATGACCGCGCGGTCGACCACACCGTCGTCGACGACACTATCAAGACCCACGACCTGCTGGCGACCGGCGGGAGCGACGCCCACGACCGGACGCTGGGGCGGGCGGGGCCGCCGGCGGCGATCGTTTCACAGTTTCGACACCAGCTCGAAAAGCGGTGAGTTAAACACGGTGCAGACGTAGAGAGTGGTATGCGCTGTCATTACTGCGAGGAGGAGGCGGCGTTTGCGGCGGAGAAAGACGGGCTGAAGGTCGGGCTCTGTACGGATCATTTCCGGGAGCGGATGGAGGAGCTCACCGACTCCGCCGAGCTCGCCGACCTCGAAGACCAACTTGACGTCAACCGCACCGAGTAGCCGAGCGACGCGGTTTCCACCCACGACGGCTGTTTTGAGAGCGATACGTCTTTGGGCGGTGCGGTCGATCTCCCGATATGTCGTTTACGCCGACTGACCGGCCACGCCGTCTCCGTACCGACGGGATCCGACCGCTCGTCAGCGAGACGAGCGTCGACGCACAGGATCTCATCGCGCCCGTCTTCGTCGATGAAACCACCGACGAGCGCGTGCCGATCAGCTCGATGCCCGGCCACGAGCGCGTCCCTGTCAACGAGGCCGCCGCCCGCGTCGAGGAGATCCGCGAAACGGGCGTCGAGGCCGTCATCGTCTTCGGCATCCCCGAGACAAAAGACGACGTTGGCAGCGAGGCCTACGCCGCAGATGGTGTTGTCCAGCGCGGGATCAGCGAGATCACTGACAACACCGACGCCTACGTCATCGGCGACGTTTGTCTCTGTGAGTACACCGACCACGGCCACTGCGGCGTCCTCGAACCCCACGCCCACGACGACCCGACGCTGACGGTGAAAAACGACGAGACCCTGGATCTGTTGGCCGATATCGCCGTCTCCCAAGCCGAGGCCGGCGCGGACATGGTCGCGCCATCCAGTATGACCGACGGGATGGTCGGGGCGATCCGCGAGGGGTTGGACGAGGCGGGCTTCGAGCATATCCCGATCATGAGCTACGCCGCAAAATACGAATCCGCCTTCTACGGCCCGTTCCGGGAGGCCGCCGACGGCGCGCCAGCCTTCGGCGACCGCCGACACTACCAGATGGATCCCGCAAATCGCCGGGAGGCCAAACGCGAGGTTGCTCTCGACGCCGAGGAGGGCGCGGACGTGTTGATGGTGAAACCCGCTCTGCCGTATCTCGATATCGTCCGTGATGTCCGCGAGAACTCCGACAAACCGGTCGCCGCCTACAACGTTTCCGGGGAGTATGCGATGATCCACGCCGCCGCCGAGAAGGGGTGGCTGGATCTCGAAGCGACAGCGTATGAGTCGCTGCTGAGCATCAAGCGGGCGGGCGCGGATCTGATCTTGACCTACTTCGCCGAGGATATCGCCGAGCGGCTGTAACCGGTTCGTGAGCAAAAATCGGGATACAGCGTAGCGATTTGGGCTGTGCGAACACACAGCATAGCCGCGGTAGCGTTATGCACACACCCGGTGTAGCTATTACTGCATGAGCGAATCAACAATCTCCGAAGAAAACGCGCCGGAATGTTCGGTCTGCGGCAACCGAATCACCCAGCTGCCGACTCACCGCGTCATTGCGACGACCGGCGACGACGGCAAAGTATCGTACAAACACTTCTGTTCGGCGAGCTGTGAGTCGTCGTATCACACATAGTCGACCACAGTTCTCGTCGACAGCGGATCTCCGACCGCAGCGAGCAGCCGCTCACTCCTCGGTGATCGTCTCGCCGTAATCCTCGGGATTGAGCTCGCCCTGGTAGATCTTCGCGCCGTCTTTGGCGACCTGATTGCCCAAGACCGCACAGGGGATCCGCATCGGCGAGATCGTCACGCCAAGCATGTCGGTGATATCGTCGGTCTCCAGCTCTTCCAGTTCCGCCAGTGTCATCCCGACAAGCCGTTCGGAGAGCATGCTTGCGGAGGCCTGTGAGATCGCACAGCCGTCGCCGGTGAAGCTGACGTATTCGATCTCCTCGTTGTCCTCGCCGAGCTTCACGTCCATCTGGATCGTATCGCCACAGGAAGGGTTTTCGCCGGTATGGCTGAAATCCGGATCCTCAAGTTCCCCGTAGTTTCGGGGGCTCTTGTAGTGATCGAGGATCTGCTGGCGATACATATCGGAGCCTGTTCCCATGTTGAACGCCGATAGGCCAGTCGGCCGCAAAAGGGTTCCGGGGGCTCCCGACAGCGTCTGTGCCAGCCAGACACAGCGACCGGCAACGACTGTGCCGACCAACCACCGCAGTCGACAGCGACTGTGCCAGCCAGACGTCGCAGCCGAGATCGACTGTGTCAACCAGTAACGTCATTTGTGCCCGGCTCCGAGAAAACCCATGGACGAACAGACGCCGCCATCGGAGCTGACCGAGGCGGAGCCATCGATCGCAGGGCTGGAGACGCTGCCGACACACTCCGCGGATCTCCTGACCGTACTTGATGCCGACGGGACGATCCGCTATGAGAGCCCGGCGATCGAACCGCTCTACGGCTACGAACAGGCGGCACTGATCGGCGAGCCGGTTGCCGACTACATTCACCCCGACGACCGCGAGCGTGTGATGGACGCCTTTCAGACGCTACAGGCGGCGACAGATCACCAGGTCAAAAACATCGAATACCGCCATCAGGTGGCCGGCGACGACTACCTCTGGGTGGAATCGGTCGCATCGTCGACGCCGACATCGGAGGGGCGGTACGTCATCAACACCCGCGATATCTCGACGCGAAAAGCCCGCGACCACCGGTTTCGCGCCCTCGCAGAGGAGTACCGAACGCTGCTGTCGACCGTCGACGATGGCCTGTTCTTTCTCGATGTTGACGCCGAGGGCTCCGAGTATAACTTTCAGTTCACCCGTGTCAACGACGCCTTCGAGGAGATCACGGGGATCCCCGCCGGCAAGATCCGTGGCCGATCACCGAGAGCCATCTTCGGTGCTGAACTCGGCGAGAAGATGGTGGCAAACTACCGGGAGTGTGCCGACGAGCGCGCCTCACTCCAGTATCAGGAGGAGGTGCCCGTCGACACCGGCGCGCGATACTGGCAGACGAGTCTGACACCCGTTGTCACCGGTGGTGAGGTAAGCGAGATCATCGGCGTCACCCGCAACATCACCGACCGCGTCGTCCGTGAGCGACAGCTCCGAAGCCAGAAGGAACAGCTCGATTCGTTTGCCGGGGTCGTCGCCCACGACATCCGCAACCCGCTTGGGGTGGCACAGGGTCGACTCGACCTGCTTGCCGACGACCACGACAGCGAGCACATCCCGCCGATCAGCCGCGCCTTGGATCGGATCGACGACCTTGTCTCGGAAACGCTCACGCTTGCCAGACAGGGCCAGGTGGTCGCCGAGCCAACCCCGGTCGACCTCGATTCGGTCGTCTCGACCTGCTGGGCAACGGTCTCGACAGCCGACGCCGAGATCGACTGCGACACCGAGCTGACGATCATGGGTGATCGAAGCCGACTACAGCACATCTTCGAGAACCTGTTTCGGAATGCGATCGAACACGGCGGCAGCGACATAACGGTGCGTGTCGCACAGCGCGACCCCGACGCGTTTTATGTCGAAAACACCGGGCCGCCAATCCCCGAGAGCGACCGCGAGAGCGTCTTCGAGCCCGGTCACAGCTCGACACACGAGGGGACGGGCTTCGGGCTGGCGATCGTCAAGCGGATCGCCGAGGCCCACGGCTGGGAGGTAGCAGCCACCGAGGGGGCAGACGGCGGGGCGCGGTTTGTGTTCACCGGCGTCGATCTGCGGGAGGAAGCGTAGGGGGAGGGCAACCGCGAGCCACAGCCCGATCGATTACAGCGTGATCTCGCTGACCGTCTCGTAGACCGGCCCCTCGTCGGTCAGCGTGCTTTTGATCAGTCGAACGCTCTCGACCTGAAACGTCCCGACGGTCGGATCGGTCTCGGCGACGAGCTGTTGAACATGCTGTTTGTCGCGGGCGTCATCCATCCGGGCGAGGGTAATGTGTGGGGTGAATTCGTGATCGGCAGGATCAAAACCGAGAGCGGTCAGTTCAGCTTCGACAGCGTCGGCCAGCGCGGTGAGTTCGGCGTCGCCAGCCCCCTCGCGGACACCGGCCCAGATGACGCTGATGTACTCGGGGGAGGGAAAGACGCCAAGCCCGCCGACAGTGCAGTCGAAGGGGTCGACGCCGGCGTCGTCGACAGCGGTATCGAGGGCGGCCTCGATCTCATCGACGCGGGTCCGGTCGGTCTCGCCAAGAAACTTGAGGGTGCAGTGGGCCTGCGTTGGATCGGTGGGTCGGAGCCCCGCACAGTCCCCAAAGGGGGCTTGCACGTCCGCGACCCCGTCGGAAAGCGACGACGGGAGATCGACGCTGACGAAGAGTCGCATCCGGTCATACCCCGGTACACTCGAATCGCGCGCCGCCGTCGGCCCCCTCGGTCACCGTCAACGTCCACCCGTGGGCGTCGGCGATCTCGCTGACGATCGCCAGCCCGAAGCCGGTGCCGTCGCGGTTCGTCGAGTAGCCGTGTTCAAACACGTCCTCGCGTTCGTCTTCGGGGATCCCGGGGCCGTCGTCTTCGATATAGAAGCCATCGGGCAGCGCGCCGACGGTCACGGTGACGCTGTCGCCGGCGTGTTCGATGCTGTTTCGGAACAGATTCTCGAAGAGCTGTTGGAGCCGGGTCGGGTCGGCGTCGACGGTGCGATCGGTCTCGATAGCAAGGGTTGCGTCGGGGGTGTCGACGGTCTCCCACGCCGCGGTTGCGACCGCCTCCACGGCGACGGGCTCGCGGTCGTCGATGACGGCCCCGGCCTGTGCGAGCGTCAGGATGTCGTCGACGATGGTCTCCATCCGGTCGACCGCGTTGAAACAGCGGTCGAAAGCCTCGCTGTCGCCCGTCTGCTCGGCGGCCTCCAGCCAGCCATCGAGGACTTCCAGGGGGTTCCGGAGATCGTGGGAGACGATCCCGGCGAACCCTTCCAGCTGTTCGTTTTTGGCTTCCAACTGCTCGGTTTTGGCCGCCAGCTGCTGGGTCTTGGCTTCGAGCTGTTCGGTCGCACGCTGGCGTTGGAGCTCGTAGCTCACCCACCGGCTCATGAGCTCGACGAGGGTTTGCTCCCAGCCGGAGAACTGGTCGTCGCGCGACTCTGAGCCATAGAAACAGAAGGTGCCGTAGACGCCGTCGTCGACGAAGACCGGCGCGCCGATGTAGCAGGCGATCCCCCACTCGGTGAAGCCGGCGCGGTCGGTCTGTTCGGGCGCGTCGCGGGCGACATCGCCGAGGACGACCGCCTCCTCGGTGCTGGCGACGAGTTCGCAGTTTGTCGCCGAGAGATCGCCGACATCGCCCGACTGAATCGAGTCATCCTCGCCGGCAACGATCTCGAAATGGTAATCGGTGCCGTCGATCCGCGAGAGCGTGCCGTACTGGGTGTTGAGCTCGGTTCGACCGAGTTCGAGCAGATCCTCGACCTGCTCCTCGAAGGCGCGGTCGCGGTCGGCGATGATCTCGTACATCTCCCGGAGCACGCGCTCGCGGCGTTCGGCCGCCGCCCGCTGGCGGTAGCGATCGGTGATGTCGTAGAGATACACCGACAAGCCACTATCGGAGGGGTAAGCCCGCACGTCGAGCCAGATATCTAGCGGCTCGTAATACTCCTCAAACGTTACCGGCTCCTGTGTCTCTAAGGCCTCGTGATACTTCTCGTAGAAGGTGGTGTCGACCGCCTCGGGGACTTCATCCCAGAGATGGAGCCCTTCGATCTCGTCGGGCGTCAAATCCCGACCCATCGCGTTGGCAAGGATCTCGGTGCCGAAGGAGTTGGCGTAGGTGATCCGCCAGTCGGTGTCGACGGCGAAGACACCATCGGACATCCGATCGAAGATCGCCTCGCGCTCCTGCTCGGCGCGTTTGCGCTCGGTGATGTCGCGGCCGACGGCCCCGTAGGCGGGATCGCCGTCGTCGGGCACATCAGTGAGCTGCCGCAACGTAAACGCGTAGTGGCGTCGGTCGCCGCCGGTCGTCACCACCACGGTCTCGATGGTGGTGTTGTCACCCGCGTCGAGCGCATCGATGGCAGCCTGCAGTTTGTCGGCGTCGTCGTCGACAACTATCTCGGTGAGTGTCGGCGACGACTCGGGGTCGATGGGCGTTCGCTCGACGACCGGCTGGTTCCAATCGGCGAGCGCGCCGGTTTCATCGAAAACGAGAAACAGCCCATCGGTCACAGAAAGGAGAGAAGTGATATTGTGATCGCTCATCGAAAGGGGATATCATACTATCACAGAGCGTAAACTTAGGTGTGGTTATCGCCAGGGTGATACAAACGGGTGTTACAACCACTTCGTTCGGGCTGGCGACGCCAGCAGCAGGCCGCTTTCGACACCCACTACGACACACCAAAGTGGGGTTCTAGTTGCGGCAGAAGCGTTGTGGCCGAACCCAAACAGCCAGCCGACGATAATCCGACGAGTTAACCTACCCGAGAGCAAAGTGGGGGACGTGATTGAGGGATTGTTACTCATCGGTGTGCTCGTGGCGATGTTTGTCGGCTACAACATCGGTGGATCGACCACCGGGCCCGCCTTCGGGCCGGCGGTTGGTGCGGGAACGATCTCGAAGACCGTCGCCGCCGCGCTGATGAGCGTCTTCTTTTTCATCGGCGCGTGGACGATCGGTCGCCGCGTCGTCGACACGCTTGGTCGGGAACTCGTTACCAACCCGGATATCTTCACGCTGCCGGCCTCGATTACGGTGCTGTTTTTCATCGGCCTCGCGCTGTTTGTCGGCAACGTCTTCGGCGTGCCGGCCTCGACCTCGATGACCGCCGTCGGCGCGATCGCCGGCCTCGGCCTCGCCAGCAACGCCCTCGATTGGGCCGTCATGGGCGAGATCGTCTCCTGGTGGCTCGTCGCCCCGGTGATCGGCTTTTGGCTGTCGGCGGTCATCGGCCGGTACTTCTACGCCGCGCTCAACAAGCGGGTCGCCCTCGTTCAAACTGAGGGCCCGTTGTTGACGATCGATCGCTCAGGGCTGCTTCCGGTGATAACGTTCGGTCCGGGAACGACCAAACGGGAGATGGTCGGCACCACGATCGTCGTCTCGATCGGCTGTATCATGGCCTTTAGCTCCGGCACCAGCAACGTCGCCAACGCGATCGCGCCGCTGGTCGGCAGCGGGGCTCTGGAGATGAACACCGGCATCGTCATCGCCTGTGTCGCCGTCGGGATCGGCGCGTTCACGATCGCCCGCCGGACGCTGGATACCCTCGGCAACGACATCACCGCGCTGCCGTTGACGGCGGCGATCGTCGTCGCCACGGTGTCGGCGATCCTCGTCATCAGCCTTTCGGCGATCGGCATCCCCGCAAGCTTCGTCGTCATCGCCACGATGTCGATCATCGGCCTCGGCTGGGGGCGGGCGACCCGAACGATGCGAGCCTCCCGCGAATCGATCAGCGATCAGGCCGGCGACGCCCGCGTCACCGTTGGCTCGCTGGCCGCCGACACCGAGGGCGAGGAGCTCCCGGATATCGGCGAGGAGGATCCCGAGGATATCCCCGCGGCAGCCGACCTGTTCAACCCCTCGACGACCGCGCGGGTCATCCTGATGCAGAATGTCGTCCCGCTGATCTCGACGGTCGGCGCGTATCTCGTCTTCCGGTTCGTTCCCGTCTTCGGATTCTGAGATCGATCCCGACAGGGGCGTACTTATGCCGAGGGGCCGTGTTGGGATGGTATGGTATCACGTGTCCTTGTGCCGATGGACGACTCCGAGATGGCCGCCGGTGCCCTCAGGTTCGCGCTGTCGACGTTTCCGTCGGCGGCGGTGACCGTCCTCCACGTCGCCGGCGGGCCAACCTCCTACATGGGTGAGGCGATGAGCCTCGCGGTCGCCGACGATGTCGACGGCGCGGTCGCCGAGCGTGCCGAACCGGTCTTCGAGCGCGCCAGAGCGATCGCCGACGACGCCGACCGCGAGATCACCACCGAGGTCGAACTCGGCTCGCCGGCGAAAACGATCATCAACCACGCCGAGGGGTTTGATCTGGTCGTGGTCGGGAGCCACAGCAGCAATCTCGCCTCGCGGCTCCTGCTCGGCAACGTCGCCGAGACCGTCGCCCGCAACGCGCCGGTTCCGGTGACAATCGTTCGATGACCGACCAGCCTGACGTACTCCGCCCCGCGTTTCGGAGTTGAGTCCTACTCGCCGTTATCGATGGCGTAGCTGACGCCATCGTCGTCGACGGTCGCGGCGGCCGCACAGATCGCGTGCTCGTACTCGGCGTCATAGACCTCGCGGGCCGCCTCGGTTGCGTCGGCCACATCGAACTCGTACGCCCGGGGGCTGTCCTCCTCGTAGGTCGCCACCAGCGTCGGCTCATCGACGGCTTTGACTAACAGTGCGTCGTCGCGGACAGTGCCGATGTGTGCCGCGTCGGCGGTGACAACACCCGCGATCCGGGGCGTGTTGTAGTCGTCTTTTTCGTAGTCGAGTGCGAGCAGTGGCTCGGCGAGCGCGTCGCGGGCGGGGTAGCCCAACTCGATCTTTTCGGCGATCGGATCGACGTGAGAGCCGTTGCCGACGACGACCCACTCCTCGTCGCTGGCGGGTGGCGACACCACCTGGAGACAGTTGTACGAGACGTAGGGGTTGTCCGTCTCGGGGGCATCCGGTGTCGGTTCGACGGTCAACAGGCCATCGCGGTCGGCGATCCGGCGGTTCGGGAACGACCGCGAGGAGACGCGGTAGGCGCCGACGCCCGGCCCGACGACGATGAAACGGCCGATGTACATACTCGGTGGAGGCGGCGTGGCGGACAAATAGCTGCTGATACGTCGCTGGCGGCGTCGGGGTCGCCGCCGCCCTGCCGTTGGAACCGACACGGTTTTGTAAACCGATCCACTTCGATCCAACGCGCAGTTCCATGGGGTAGTGGCCAATCCTGTTGCCTTCTGGGGGCAACGACCCAGGTTCGAATCCTGGTGGAACTATATAGCCGTTCGATCTTTTTCGACGGTTTGCCGCGATACGAACGCGCGTCGGCCGTGCGTCAGACACACGTCAGCTGATCTCCAGTTGAAACAAAGGGGGTCAGCTAAAATCGGCTACTTTTCGACATCGAGCAGCGCGACGCGTTCGAGAACGATATCTTCCAGCTCACCGTCGACGACGGTCAGCTCACGGTCGCCGATATCGAAAAACGCCCTGATCGTTTCCGTGTCGCCGCGCGGTATGCTGTCGTCGCCGTCGTTGCTGGCGTCGGTCGCGCCGAGTAGCTCCCGCACCTGCTGTTCGGCTGCCGCTTCGTCGCCACCGCTGACAACGCTCACAACGTCTGTTTCGCCCTCATCGACACCCATTTCGAGTGCCCGGTTGATCTGTCGGCGGCCAGCCGCATACAGCAGTATCTCGACCGCGGGCTCGCGGGCGACCGCCGTCCCTTGTTCGCGGGCCCGCTCGGCCAACTCGACCGCCCGGCGGAGATGGGATTCGCCGGCGATGTAGTCGGTATCGAAACACTGGATCGCCGCGTCGGTCGCCTCGCTGATCGCGTCGATGTCGGCGAGAAAGCTATCGAGATCGTCGATGGTCGTCGTCGCGGTGACGGTTTTCATCTGAAATCACCCAAACTCGACTGGTCGTCGGTGTCGTCGCCAGCTGTCGTCCCGTTGCGGTCGCTTCCGCTCTCGTCGTTGCCACCGCCGACCGCCGCCGTCGGCGTGTCAGCCGCGCTCACGTCGTCCATCGATGGCTCCTGTCGACCGACATTTTCGAGGATGGTCTCGGCCGTCTTCTCGCGGCCGCGCAACGCGCCCAACACGACGCTTTTGTCGGCCTCCCGGAGGTCGGCGCGGCTTTCGACGCCGGCCTCGTAGAGCCGGCGGGCGCGCTTCCGGCCGACGTTGCGGACGCCAGCGAGATCGAGCAGTTCCTCCCGCACCCCGTACTCGATCCGCTTTTTCGCCTCGCGGATCCCAACGCGCGAGGAGAGCCCGAGTTCGCCGGCCAACTGCTCGGCGGCCCCAAGCAGCCACTCGGCGGTTTCGACCTTCCCGCGGATGTCGCCGGGGCCGACGCCGTACCGTTCCGTGATGCGATCCTCGTCAACCTCGCTGGCCCAGTCGTCCAGCAGCTTCGCCGTCTTCAGGGCGGCCAGCCAGTCCTCGAAGGCGACATCCTCGTACTCTGAGGGCACCCGGCCGAGGAACTCCGATTCGTGTTCGTAGCAGAGCTCAGTGTAGGTCTCTCGATCCCCGGATTTCAGGTAGAGTTCGTACATATCCGGTGTTCGACTGACGAGATGATAGAGCCCGAGCGGCGTGGGTTGCGCTGACTCCTGGTCGGTGTCGTCGCCGCTGTCGCTATCGTCGGTGCCGTCGTCGTCAACAGCATCGGCGTCGCTGTCGCCCGCTCCGTTCGATTGGAGGTCGCTTGCGGCAACGAAGCCATCCTCGGCGGCCGGTCGATCCAGATCGTCGTCCCGTTGGCTCGCGTCCGTCGCGTCCGCTGCCGCCTCGCCGGCGTGCTCCTCGGCATACCGCAGGCCGTCGATGATCTCGGCCGCGCTCATCGGATCGAGGTAGAGCCGCGAGACGGTGTGGCCGATGTTGGTCGCGCGGATCGTGTCATCCTCGCGCTCGATGAACTCGTTGCGCTCCAAATAGGCGAGAACGGTGTCGGTCACGGTCGCCAGCCGGCCCTCATCACCGGTTTGGGTCGCATACAGTGTCGCGTCGAGGAACTCCAGCAGTGCCTCGCGGCTGTTGGCAAACCCCGAGGAGATCGTCGCCAACAGATGCGTTCGCAGGGCGGGTTCGGCGGCCAGTTTCGACTGGACAGGGTCGGGGTCGGCCCAGACGTACCGCTCGAAGAGTTCGTCCATCGTCTCGGTGTCCTTGGCGAGTAAGACGGCCTCGCCGTAGGGATCGAGTCCGGGGCGGCCAGCCCGGCCGCACATCTGGTGAATTTCGAGTGTGTCGAGGGGCTGCATCCCGCCGAACTCGCCGTCGTAGCGTCGCCAATCGCGGACGATCACCCGTCGGCTCGGCGTGTTGACGCCGGCTGCAAGGGTCGGCGTCGCACAGATCACTTTGAGCAGTCGATCACGAAAGGCGTCCTCGACGAGGCTGCGATGCTCCGCGGCGAGTCCAGCGTGGTGGAACGCCGCGCCGCCCTCGACGCAGTCGGCGAGGTCGTCGCTCGCGTCCGTATCGGAGACCTGCCGGATCTCGCCTGCGAGCTCGCGGAGATCGGCGCGCTCCTCGCCCGTGAGGTGAGATTCGACGACGCCGGCCTGTCGATCCGCCGCGGACTCCGCGTTGCGCCGGGAGTTGACAAAGACGAGCGTCGAGCCACCCTCCGCGAGAGTGTCGTCGACGAGGGCTTCGGTCTGTCGCTGGCTGCCCGCGACCGGCACCTCGCGCTGGCTGCCGTCGTCGAAGTTGATCGCGTTGCCGTAGTGGACGCCCATCCGGAGATCGATGGGTCGCCAGTCGGACTGCACCAGTTCGGCGTCGAGCCAGTCGGCGATTTCGTTGGCGTTGCCGACGGTCGCCGACAGCGCGACGGTCTGGAGATCGGGGTTGATCCGGCGGAGTTTGGCGAGCGTCACTTCCAGCGTCGGCCCGCGGTTTTTGTCGTCGACGAGGTGGACTTCGTCAGCGACGACACAGGAGAGGTCGTCGATCCACGGCGCGTTGTTGCGGATGAGCGAGTCGACCTTCTCGCTGGTGGCGACGATGATGTCGCGGCTGGCCAGCCACTCGCCGCTGGCCTCGTAGTTGCCGGTCGAGACGCCGACCGAGAACCCCTCGTCCTCCCAGCGTTCGAACTCGGTCTTCTTCTCGCTGGCGAGCGCGCGCAGCGGGACGATGTAGAGGGCGGTGCCACCGCGTTGGATCGCCGACAGCATGGCGAGTTCGGCGATCAGCGTCTTCCCGCTGGCGGTCGGCACGGAGGCGACGAGGCTTTGGCCCTCGGTCAGCCCGGCCTCGACGGCCTCGGCCTGGGGTGGATACAGCTCCTCGATCCCCTCGCCGGCGAGGTGGTCGGCGACACCCGGCGGTAAGTTGGGGATCTCGGCTGGCTTCATTAGCGTCTCTTGGCTGGTGGTGGGGTTTAAATTTCCGGAGTCATGGATATCGACCGGCCTGCTGCAGAAACGACTATATGTAATTCTGCGATGAGATAGAGGTATGGATCGAGCCAAAGGCGGCGTTGTGTTGTCTCTCGTGTTCGGGGTCACGGCAACCGTGTGGGCGGTTGATGGACTTGTCGCTGGGGGTGCCACCGCTGCAAACCTCCTCGTGCTCATCGGCGGCGGTATCGTCGTTGGAACTACCCTCTGGACGATACGTCAGGAGGGCGACGACAACGTTGCGCACTACCGGGAACGGCGGGGGCTGTTCTGGCTGGTCGCGCTTGCAACACTGAGTTTCGTCGTTGGCACCGGACTGCAGTTCTGGTAGCTGTGAATGGGGGTGATTTGCGATCGCCGGCCCACCCTCTCACGATGGTATCAAAACTACCATGCCCTCTCGCTGACGACCTACTGGTACAAGGTGGATTCCGTGACGAAAAAACAAGAGTACACTGACGATTACCCCGAGAAGACGCTGTACATCCCCGGCCCGACGGAGGTACGGGAGGACGTGATCGAGGAGATGGCCCAGCCGATGTTCGGCCACCGAATGGATCGGATGACCGACCTCTACACCACGATCGTCGAGGACACCAAGGAGTTCCTCGGCACCGACAACGAGGTCATCATCCTCACCGGCTCTGGCACCGAGTTCTGGGAATCCTCGACGCTCAACCTCGTCGACGAGGACATCCTCGTCCCGACCTGCGGCAGCTTCAGCGAGCGCCACGCCAACGTCGCCGAGCGTCTCGGCAAGAACGTCGACCGCCTCGAATACGAGTGGGGCGAGGCCATCAAACCCGAAGACATCCGCGAGGAACTCGAATCCAGCGACAAACACTACGATGTCGTCGCCACGGTCATGAACGAGAGTTCGACCGGCATCCGCAACCCAGTCGAGGAGATCGGCGATGTCGTCGACGAGTACCCCGATACCTACTTCGTCGTCGACGCGGTCTCCTGTCTCGGCGGCGACTACGTTGACATAGATGAGCATGGGATCGACGTGATCTTCGCCTCGACCCAGAAGGCCTTCGCCATGCCACCGGGCCTCGCCATCTGTGTCGTCAGCGACGAGGCCTACGAGCGTGAACTCGCCAAGGACGAAGCCTCGTGGTACGGCGGCTTCCAGCGCTGTCTCGACTACTACGACCGGAAGGGTCAGACCCACTCGACGCCCGCCATCCCGATCATGCTCGCCTACCGCAAGCAGATGAAACGCATGCTCGATGAGACCCATGAGGGCCGCGCTCAGCGTCACACCGAGATGGCCGAGTACGTCCAAGACTGGGCCGCCGAACACTTCGCCATGTTCCCCGAGGAGGGGTACGAATCGAAGACGGTCGCCTGTATCGAGAACACACAGGACATCGACGTGGCTGCGACCATCGAGCAGGTCAGCGAGGAGTACGACATGGTCTTCTCGAACGGCTACGGCTCGCAATTAGGTGAAAAGACGTTCCGCATCGGCCACATGGGCGAACACACCGTTGAGTCGATCAAGGAACTCACCGACGCGATCGAAGACGTAGCTGATCTGTAGGCGTCCTCCTCGTTTCTCTCTGTGACCCTTCGCGTGCAACACGGCTATGTAACCGACGCCACAACAGGGAGCCATGCAGATCGAATTCGACCGCGATACCTGTATCGGGATGTTCCAGTGCGTCGCCGAGTGGGACGGCTTCGAGAAAGATATGGACGCCGGCAAAGCCGACCTCGTCGATAGTGAGGAAACCGACGATAACATCTTCGTCGCCGACGTGCCCGACGGCGAAGAACTCGACGCGAAGTTCGCCGCTCGGGTCTGTCCGGTCGACGCCATCGCGGTCTACGATGACGACGGCGAGCAGATCGTCTGAGCCGCTCTTTCAGTCGTCGCCGGCTGCATTCAGCGCGCTGTTGAGCGCGAACAGTTCTTCGACGACGACGCTGTCGGCGACTTGATAACGACGCGGCGACGTGTTCGGCACCGGTTCGACGATGTCGAGATCGAGCAGGCGGTCGATGTATTTGCTCACCGTCTGTCGGGTCACGCCAGCGTGATCCGCGAGTTCCGTCTTGGTGAACTCTCGCCCCGGCGGAAGGGTAAGGATGGCGTCGATGAGGATCGGGATGCTCTCGTGCTGGAAAAGATAGAGGACACCGCTCGGATTCTCCAAGCGAGCCTCCTTGGTGTCTTTCTCCGCTGCCGGGTGCTTCGGCGATGACTCACTCATGCTACTGGTTTACCGGTTACTACACAAAGCTGTTTCCTTGAACGTAAATCTGCATTAACGTATTCTTATCAGAGAAGCCGAGAAACGGGGAAATATGCGGAAGCCGTCGGTGAAGTGTGCGCTCCTCGCCGCGATGGTAGCCGAGCATCGTTGGGGGTCACCTATCGTCGAAGAAAATCTCCTCTCTATCGCTGCCATCGAGACGAGTGATTACCCCACTGCCAGTGACAGCTTCGACGATCTACGTTCCGAGTCCTACATTACGAATCGGGGGAACCGGGGTATCGAACTCAACAACAGTGCGTTTGGCACACTGGCTGACGTACTCTACCACGAGTGCCAGTGGGAGCCGTTCCAGATCAAAAGCCGGCTCAAACATTACGAGGGCTGGGATACCCACGACTGGGTCTGACCCCTACTTTCAACTTGATTGTGTGATCGCCTGATCGAGGTCGTCGATGATGTCCTGCGGATCCTCGATCCCGACCGACAGCCGCACGAGGTCGTCGGTGACGCCCGCCGACAGCTTCTCCTCGTCGCTGAGTTGCTGGTGGGTCGTCGACGCCGGGTGGATGATGAGCGTTTTCGCGTCGCCGACGTTCGCCAGCAGCGACGCCAACTCGGTGGATTCGACGGTGCCGCGGGCGGCGTCGTAGCCGCCTTCCAGCCCGAAGGTGATCATGCCGCCGTAGCCGCCGTCGAGGTATTTCGAGGCCATCTCGTGGGTTTCGTGGCTTTCGAGGCCGGGATAGGTCACCCACGACACGTCGTCGTGATCTTCGAGGAACTCGGCGACCGCCATGGCGTTCTCGCAGTGTCGCTCCATCCGCATCGGCAGCGTTTCGAGCTTTTGCATGGTGACCCACGCGTCGAAGGGGCTCTGTTGATTGCCGAGATCGCGGAGCCCGCGGGCGATGGCGGCGTAGGTGAAGCCGGCGTCGCCGAACGTTTCGGCGAAGTTGATGCCGTGGTAGGCGGGGTTGGGCGCGCCGATCTCGGGGTAGTCGTCGGCGTGAGCAAGCCAGTCGAAGGAGCCGCCGTCGATCAGCGCGCCGCCGACCGTCGAGCCCGCGCCGTGGATCCACTTCGTCGTCGACTCCCAAACGAGATCCGCGCCGTGTTCGAGGGGTCGGCAGAGTGCGGGCGAGGCGAAGGTGTTGTCGACGAACAGCGGCGTGTCGTGGTCGTGGGCGATGTCGGCGATGCGTTCGAGGTCGGGGGTGACCAGTGCAGGGTTGCCGATGGTTTCGAGGTGGACGTAGGCGGTGTCGTCGTCGATGGCCTCCTCGTAGGCATCGTAATCGAGGGTATCGACGAAGCGGGTCGTGATCCCGCGGCGTTCGACGCTGTGGGTGAGGTAGGTGTAGGTGCCGCCGTAGAGCGACGACGCCGAAACGATGTTGTCGCCGGCTTCCGCCAGCAGGAACGTCGCCACGTCGAGAGCGGCCATCCCCGAGGCGGTGGCGACCGCGCCGACGCCGCCCTCAAGGGAGGCCAGCCGTTCTTGAAGACTGCCGACAGTCGGGTTCATCAGCCGCGAGTAGATGTGGCCCGGTTTTTCCAGGGCGAACTGTTTGGCTGCGTCCTCGGCGTCATCGAAGACGTAGGAGGTCGTTTGGTAGATCGGCGGTGCGCGCGAGCCGGTCGCAGGGTCGGGATCGGTACCAGCGTGGAGGCTTCGGGTCTCGAAGCCGGGTGTCTCGTCGGACATACACTCACGCACACGTAGAGTGGGTATCTAAATCTGCGTACTGTCGGGCCGCCGCCGCTCGACCGAAACCACCACCGCGCTTACCCCGAAAACAGGCTGCTGTGGACGGGGGCGAAATCTTCGTCGCCATCCTCGACGTGCTCGTCGTCGTCAGCCGCCGTATCCGTGATCGCCCGACCCTCAAGTCCGTTGTTGAGGAAATCACGTACCGGCGGGCCGACGTTTTCGGGCTCGACGAGGAAGGCGTCGTGGCCGTGATCGGAGTCGACGACGTGGTGGGCGACGGGCACCTCGGCCGCGCGGAACGCCTCGGCCAGCGTCTCCGACTGGCTCACCGTGAAATGCCAGTCGGCGGTAAAGGACAGCAGTAGGGCCTCGCCCTCGAAGGCCGAGATGGCCCGTTCGATGGTGCCGTGGCCCTCCGCGAGATCGTAGTCGTCCATCGCCCGCGTCAGGTAGAGGTAGCTGTTGGCGTCGTATCGCTCGGTGAACTGCTCGGCGTTGTAATCGAGGTAGGACTCGACCTCCCGGTAGGGGAAGAAGGCGGCTGCCTTATCCGGCGGGAACAGGGCGTCGCTGCCCTCGATACCGCTGTCGCGGCCCGCCGACCGGCGGCCGAACTTGCGCTCCATCGAGGCCTTTGAGAGGTACATAATGTGGCCGAGCTGGCGCGCGATAGCGAGGCCCTGCTGTGGCGGGCTAGCGTCATCATCGCCGGTGCCGTAGTAGTCGCCGCCGTTCCAGTTGGGGTCGCTGCGGATCGCCCGCCGGGCGACGGCGTCGATAGCGAGACACTGCGGATCGAGTGTCGCCGCCGCCGCGACCGGCGCGATCAGCTCCGCGTCGTCGGGGTACTGTTTCGCCCACTCCAGGACGTTCATCCCGCCGACGCTGCCGCCGATGATGAGTCGGAGGCGACCGACGCCGAGATGATCGAGCAGGCGACGCTGGGCTCGTGTCCAGTCACCGATGGTGACAGGCGGGAAATCGGTGCCGTAGGGCTCGCCCGTCTCGGGATTCGTTGAGGCGGGCCCCGAGGAGCCATAACAGGAGCCGGGGACGTTCGCGCAGACGACGTAGTAGTCGGTGGTGTCGATGGCCTTCCCGGGGCCGACGATGTCGCCCCACCACGCGCGGGCCTGGCCGGCGGTGCCAGGGGTGTTGTAGCTGGCGACGTTCTGGCTCCCCGTGAGAGCATGGCAGACTAACACGGCGTTGTCGCCGGTGAACTCGCCGTAGGCTTCGTAGGCAATCTCGAGATTCGGGATCGACTCGCCGCACTCGAAGCGGAAATCGCCGAGTTCGACGACCCCACGGTCGACTTCGGTCGCGCTCATTGGTTATCCCTCCTGTGTCGCCGTCGCGCATAGTCTGTTCGACTCATTGGTCGGCGGCCACCTCCAGTCCGGCGTCGAGGTCGGCGATGATGTCCGCGCTGTTCTCGATGCCGACCGACAGCCGGAGCATGTCGGGGGCGACGCCCGCCGCGCGCTGTTCGTCCTCGCTGAGTTGGGCGTGAGTCGTCGACGCCGGGTGGATGACCAACGTCTTCGCGTCACCGATATTAGCCAGAAAGCTCGTCAACTCGACGGCCTCACAGAACGCCTTGGCGGCCTCGAAGCCGCCCTCGACGCCGAAGGTGACCATGCCGCCGTAGCCCGACAAGTAGTCGCTGGCATTGTCGTGGGTCGCGTGATCGTCGAAGCCGGGGTAGGTGACCCACGCGACGCGGGGATCGTCTCGCAGGAACTCGGCGACGACACCCGCGTTCTCGCAGTGGCGATCCATGCGCAACGGTAGGGTTTCGATGCCTTGCATCGTCTGCCAGGCGTCGAAGGGGGACTGTTGGTTGCCGATGGCCCGCACTGCCCGATGCCGGGCGGCCAGCGTCAGCGCGCGGTCGCCGAACCGCTCACTGAAGTCGAAGCCGAATCCGGGGTTGTCGCCCGAGAGTTCGGGGTAGTCCGCGTCGGGGTGATCCCATGGGAACGTGCCGCCGTCGACGACGACGCCGCCGACGGTTGTCCCCGAGCCGTGGATCCATTTGGTCGTCGACTCCCAGACGATGTCTGCACCGTGTTCGATGGGCCGACAGAGACAGGGCGTGCCGAAGGTGTTGTCGACGACCAGCGGGACGGCGTGGTCGTGGGCGATCTCGGCCAGCCGCTCGAAATCCGGCGTCACCAGCGAGGGGTTGGCGATGGTCTCGACGTGGACGTAGGCGGTGTCGTCGTCGATAGCGTCGGCATAGGCGTCGTACTCAAGCGTCGGCACCGTGCGGGCCTCGATCCCGCGGCGCGGTGCGAGCGTCGAGAGGTAGCTGCCGGTGCCGCCGTACATGTCGCTGCTGGCGACGACGTTGTCGCCGCTCTGTGCGAGCACCGTCGTCAGCGCGTCGAACGCGCCCATCCCGGAGGCGGTGGCGACCGCGCCAACACCACCCTCTAAGTCGGCCAGCCGGGCTTCGAGCTGGCGGACGGTGGGGTTCGAGACCCGCGAGTACACGTCGCCTTCTTCTTGGAGGGCGTACAGATCCGCGGCGGTGTCGGCATCATCGAAGACGTAGGAGGAGGTCTGATAGATCGGTGGAGCCCGCGCGCCGGTGTCGGGATCGGGCTCTGTCCCGGCATGCAGACTCCGCGTGTTGAAGCCCCGAGTCATGTACAGTATGCATATATCTCTAAGCTTTTATGCGTGAGAGTTACGGCAAAAGCGTCTGGTTTGCGGTGTGACACCACCTCACAGAAACTCAGGTCGCAACGCCGGTGATCTCGAAACAGGCTCCGCCGTCGTCGCTCTCACCGACCGCGATCCGCCAGCCGTGAGCCTCGACGATCCGCTCGACGACCGCGAGTCCGATGCCGGTGCCCTCCTCGTCGGTTGTGTACCCGAACTCGAAGAGATCCTCACGGTCGTCGGGATCAATACCGGTTCCATCGTCCTCGATCGCAAACCCCTCGGCTGTCGAGATGACCGTGACCGTCGAGGCCTCGCTGTGGTCGTTGGCGTTCCGAAAGAGGTTCTCGAAGGCCTGCCGGAGGCGGACGGGATCGGCGGGGACGGTTCGATCGGTGTCGACACGGAGCTCCATCTCACCGGTCTCGGCGGTCGCCCACGCCTCGGTCGCACACGCTTCCAGGGAGACGGGTTCGGGATCGGCGACCGTCTGGCCCTGCCGAGCCATCGTGAGCAGCACCTCGATGAGCTCCTCCATCCGGTCGTGGGAGTTGGTGATGTGGTCAAGCCCCATCTGGGCGGTGTCGATATCCGGCTCCTCGCCGTCGAGGGCGTCTGTAACCGCCGCGACCCACCCCTCCGCGGTCGACAGCGGATTGCGGAGATCATGCGAGACGACATCGGCAAACTCTTCGAGCCGCTCGTTTTGCTCTTCGAGCTGTCGCTCCCGCTGTTTGCGATCGGTGATATCGCGGAGGACGACCACATACCCCTGGGTGATATCGAACTGATCGGTCACCCCGGTGACCTCGATGTCGTAGGTTCGACGGCGGCTGTCGGTGTCGGCGGTGAACTCGGTGGCGGTGCCGCCGTCGGTAACAGCAGCCGTGAGCGTCTCACCGAAGGACTGATCGTCGACCGCATCGATCGGCACCTGGGTTCGGAGATCATCGACAAGCGCGTCGGCAGCCGTGTTGTAGTCGGCGACAACGCGGTCGCCGTTGATGAGCAACACCGGATCGTCCATCTCCCGGAAAAACCGGGTGACGATCACGGGGGCAACACGCAGGAAATCATACCGGTAGAGTGCCCACCCGACACCCACCGCTTGCAGATTAAACAGGATCGGTGTCGGGTCGACCAAGGGATGAGGTCGGTAATCGGTGATAAACAGCGTCGTCGAGATGAGCACGATCGCACCGATCGCAAAGATGATCAACGCCTGATAGCGGTAGATCCCTTGTGTCTGCACAAAAAATCGCCCAAGCAAAAACAGCGAGAGCCCGACCAACACAGCCCCGATCAGGAGCTGAATAGCCGCACCGAGTCCGGCGGTCTCGACGGCGGCGGTCACCACACCGAACTCACCGACCTCGACGCCTTCGAGCATGAGGTTTCCGGGGTTGCTGACGACGAGAATCGACCAGACGATGGATTCGGCAACCCCAACCCACCAGAGCCACGACGGGAGCCACTCGCTGTCGCCGGTGTACTCGCTGACAAACCGGAGCCAGGCGAAGGCAGCGAGCGCCGAGAACAACGCCTTGATAAAGAGCCCAACATCCGCGAGCAGCGTCCCTCCAGCGATCAGCATACAAAAGTAGCCGGCAGCCCAGAGACTGTCGACGGCCATCAGAACAGCATAGGACTCGGATAAGGGGTGTTTGATCCGGGTAAACGAGTACACCGCCAGCGCGCCACTCACCACCACTGCGGTGAAGACGGCGGCGATAACGGTGAGGCTCAGGAGGGCCTCATCAACCATGGGAATCGATTACTCGGCGCATATGTAAATAGACTAGCGGTTTTAGACAGAACCATCCTCACAGCAGATCCGGCCATCCAGCCCGGATTTTTCACCCTCGGGTTGCAACCATCACCAATGAGTCACGCTGACAGCGAGACGGCCTACGCCGACAGCGACAACCCCTACCTCCGCGATCCAGCGACAAACTTCGAGCCCGCCGACGCGCTCTCACAGGAGGGGGCCGAACAGCAGGTCGAACAGCTCAGAGCCGCGATCCGCGAACACGACTATCGCTACTACGTCGACAACGATCCCCTGATCGCCGACCGAATCTACGACCAGCTGTTCGACCGCCTCGAAACGCTCGAAACCGAGTTCGATCTCGCTACCCCCGACAGCCCGACCAGCCGCGTCGGCGGCGAGCCGGTCGACGACCTCGACACGGTCGAACACACCGCGCCGATGTTGTCTATCGCTCAGAGCGGCGACGCCGACGACGTGCGGGAGTTCGCCGACCGCACCGCCCGGATGCTCCACGATGACGGATTCGACCCCGAGGAGATCGGCTACGTCTGCGAACCCAAATTCGACGGCATCTCTATCGAACTCGCCTACGAAAACGGCCACCTCGTCCGTGCGGCGACCCGCGGCGACGGCGCGGAAGGCGACGACGTGACCGCCCAAGCCCGCCGCATCCGGGCGATTCCGCAGCGACTCCGCGGTGGCGCACCCGAACTACTAGCAGTTCGCGGCGAGGTGTTCATGCCGAAAGACGGCTTTCGGGAGCACAACCGCCAGCGCGTCGAAGACGGAAAGGAACCCTTCGCCAACCCCAGAAACGCGACCGCGGGGACGATCCGGCAACTCGATCCGGGTGTCGTCGCCGACCGGCCGCTTGACTGCTTCGTCTACGACATTATGGCCTACGAGGTCGGCGACGATGCCGACGAGCCTGACGACGCCAACGACGCTACCGCCGCCGACCGCCCAGCAACCCAGTGGGCCGAACGCGATGCCATTGAGGCGTGGGGCTTCCATGTCGACGATCTCGCCGAACAGGTCTCTGGCATCGAGGCCGCAATCGAGTACCGCGACGCGCTGCTCGACGACCGCGAGAACCTGAACTACGAGATCGACGGCGTCGTGATCAAAGTCGACGACACCGCCGCAGCCGACGCCCTCGGCAACACGGCTCGGGAGACGCGCTCGGCGTTCGCCTACAAGTTCCCCGCCCGCACCGAGGTGACGACAGTCACCGATATCGTCGTGCAGGTCGGCCGCACCGCCCGGCTCACCCCGGTCGCGCTGCTCGATCCCGTCCAGGTCGGTGGCGTCACCGTCTCCCGAGCCACCCTCCACAACCCCGGCGAGATCGAATCCCTCGCTGTCGATGTCGGCGACCGCGTGCGTGTCCTGCGCGCCGGCGACGTGATCCCCTACATCGAGGAGGTCGTCGAGGCCGACACCGACGAGACCTTCGCGTTTCCCGAGACCTGTCCAGTCTGCGACAGCCCCGTCGACCGCGACGGGCCGCTGGCCTTTTGTACGGGCGGGCTTGGCTGCTCGGCCCAGCGCGAACGCGCTATCGAGCACTACGTCAGCCGCGGCGGGCTCGATATCAAGGGACTGGGGCCCGAGCGCATCGCCCAACTCCGGGAGGCCGACCTGCTCGACTCGCTTGACGACCTCTACCGCCTCGACCGCGAGGAGTTGGCCGCACTGGAGGGGTGGGGCGAAAAGAGCGCGGGGAACCTCCTCGACGAGATCGACGCCGCCAGCGAACCGCCGCTGGATTCGTTCCTCACCGCGCTCTCTATCCCGGAGGTCGGCGGCGCGACTGCGACCGCGCTCGCCCGCGAGTTCGGCTCCCTTGAGGCCCTGATCGACGCCGACACCGACGCCCTCGAAGCTGTCGACGACGTGGGCCCCATTGTCGCCGAGACGATCCGGGAATTCTTCGAGAATCCGGAGAACCGCGCAGCCATCGACGCGCTGCTCGATGCGGGTGTCGATCCCCAGCCAGTCGAAGGAGCCGACGCTGGCGACGAACTCGACGGCCTCACGTTCGTGTTCACTGGCTCGCTGGCGGTCGCGCGGGACGACGCCCAGTCGCTGGTCGAAGCTCACGGCGCGAACGCGACCGGCAGCGTCTCCGGCAACACGGATTACCTGGTCGCCGGCGACAACGCCGGCCAGCGAAAACAGGACGACGCCGACGACAACGGCGTGCCGATCCTCACCGAACGTGATTTCGCCGAACTGCTGGCCGACTACGGGATCGACTGGCCGCCGAGCGAGTAGGCCACCGGCTCGGTAGAACAGCCCGCCTCAACAGTCACACCCGCCCGCGCCGCTGGCGTCCGCGTCGCCGAAAAACGACGCGATATTCGCTGAGGCTCCTTCAGAAGCTTTCTCGCGTGTGATTTCGGACGGTGACTGCTCAGGAACCGTAGCCCGCACCAATGCCGCAACAAGGAACTCGACCGGCGGGGTCGTATACTCCTCACCCCGGTAATGCCAGAGCCGACAGTCGATCTCGCCCGGACACGCACAGAGGTCGCCACACGATTCGCAGTTGTTCTCGCGGTAGTCCGGCTGGATATCGCGCCCGTTGATGCGGATCGTCGGCGACACGGCCAGCTGCGTCGCTTTCGCTGCCGCCAGCGTGTCGACGTGGATATCGCGCACAACGACGCCGACATCCAGCGGTTCGAGGATCGGTTCGACCTGTGTGAGTGCGGTTTCGAGTGCCTCCTGGGTTCCGCTACATCGCTCGCAGGATTCGTTGTCGAGGTAGAGAAAATCGATAGTAACTGTCCGTCGTGCGTACTCCGCAGCCGCCATTTCGACAACTGAAACAGCTGTGCTGTCTGGGAAGGTCTGCATTGTGGTGGTCACTACGGCCGCCCGGCGCATATACTGTTCAGTTAGCAAACACGAACCGGGTTTCCGTACCGAAACCACCTCTCGGTCGATGGCATGCCGACTACGAACGTATATGCTGCTACAGCGGCTGTTTGTGACGTATGAGCGAATCACAGTGGCAAGCGACGTGGCATGGCTTGCACGATATACTCGGGCCGAAGTGGACGTTTCACATTCTGCGCTTGCTCTCCGAGGAGCCACACGGCTTCAACGCCATTCGGGACAGTCTGGATGGGCTAACCGCGCCGATCCTCTCCCAGCGGCTCAAGGAGCTTCGCTGCCATGGCCTCATTGAGCGAACGGTCGAAGCGACGACACCGCCGACAACGACCTATTCGCTCACTCCAACGGGCACGGAGATCGCCACACGGCTTCGAGCACTGGAGTCGCTTGTCGAGATCAACGAGCAGCCGACGCGGGACTGCTCGGCCGAGACGATGGACTGTCGGTCGGAAGCACTCGCCAACGGCTGCGTTACGGCAGCGAATCAATGTTGAGGCACACCGCCGCTCATGGCTCCGGCGGCGCACCCTCGTAGGCGTCGTGATCGGTATAGAAATTCAGCATGGCGAACTTCAGTTTCCCAGGGTTGATATCGACCAGTTCCTCACGTTCCTCAACAGGGAAACTCCGCCGGACGCTGTATTTCCCCATGTCGGCCTCGGTGTATCGCTTGTCGGCAAGAATCCGCACGCCGAAATCCTCCGGCGAGCGGATGACGCGGCCGAGGGCCTGCCGGGTTTTGCGGATCGTCGGAATCTCGACGGCGTAGGCCCAGCCCGCATCGCGTTTCTGGTGTTTTCCTTTGTAGGCGCGTTTGTACGCATCTTGGACGGCCTCCATCCGCTCGGAGAGTTTCGGGTACGGCACGCCGATGACGGCGACGGTGCGGGCTTCCTCGCCGTCGAAACTCACGCCCTCCGCGAGGGTGCCCCACAGCGACGTGAACAGCGTGGCATCGTCGCTGGCGACGAACCGCTGGCGGAGGTCTTCGGTCGTCACGCCCGACTCGTCGCGGATGAACGTCCCGAGGTCGTTGCTGTCGCGGTCGCCGCCGAGGCGGCTGTAGTAACGTTCGGCCTCCGCATAGGAGGGAAAGAATAGCAGGGTGTTGCCCGGTGTAAATCGGATCACGTCCCGCAGGAGTTGGCTGATCGTCTCCTGTGTCGCAGGGTCGTCGCGCTCGCTGGCGAAGAGGGCAGGTACCTCCGCCGCGTACGTCCGGCGATTGTCTTCTGGATAGGCGAGCCCGTAGGCCATCGTCGCCGGCGAGTCCAGCCCGAGGACGTCCTCGGTCACGTCGAACGGCCGCAGCGTCGCGCTCATCAACACGCTGGCGTACACGTCGTCGAAGAGGTCGCGGGTGACCTCGCGTGGAATACAGGTGTAAAGTTCGGCCCGGCCGTAGACGTCGCCGGTCTGGTCGTTCCGCCGGACGCCAGCCATCGGATGCTGGCCGAGTTCACCGCCCTCCGACATCCAGGTGCTGATGAACTGGGCGGCCTGGAGGGTCTGACACTCCGCGCGGCTCGTCGCCTCGCCTTCCTTGTAGGCGCGTTCGTACTCCTCGTCGAGCGTCCGGCCCAACTGCACCGCGAGTTCGGTTTCGGTGTCGATGCCGCGGCCCTCGTAGAGCCGGAGGAAGGCGAGGGTGATCTCATCGCGGGCGTCGGGGTTGGCGACTGAGATATCCTCCCAGTGGTCGCCGACATTGTCCCGCTCATAGTCGCTGAGTTCGTCCTCGTAGGCGACGATGAGCGCGTCCCGAAACGCTTCGATCACGTTGCGCGCGGGGTCGGCGCGGGAGTCCTCGACGCCGGCGAGCTCTTCGAGCGCGGAATCGAGCGTATTTTCGGTGAGCGTCTTGGTCGCGTGATCGCGGGCCGCGCCCTCGATGTTGTGGGCTTCGTCGAAGACGGTGATCACGTCGCTCGGCTCACAGTCGAGCCAGCGGAAGAACTGCTCGCGGATCATCGGATCAAGCAGATGGTGGTAGTTACAGACGACGAGGTCGACGCCTTCCATCCCCTCTTTCAGGAGTTCGTACCCACAGAGGTGCTGTTTGTCGGCGTACTCGTAGATCTCCTCGGGCGTTCGCACGTCGTCGAAGAGCCAGCCGAAGAAGTCGTCGGTGTCGGCGGTGAGGTTGTTGTAGTAGTAATCGCAGACGTTGCCGCCGCGGAGGTCGTCGAGTTCGTCCTCTAGGTCGTCGAGTTCGTCCATCACCGCGCTGCGGGCTTCGGCCGCGCCGGACTCGCCCTCTTGGCTCGCTTCGAGGAGTTCCTCCTGTCGGGCGGCGAGTTCCTCGTGGTCGGTTTCGGTGTCGACGAGTTCGCGGGTGGTATCCCGGAGGGTCTGGCACTCCTGATACCCCACGTCGATGTGGCACATCTCGGCTTTGCCCTTGAAGACGACCGCGCGGATCGGCTCGGTGCGCGTGATCGCGCGGGCGTCGTCGACGAACTGCCGCATCTGCTGGTGGACGTTGGTGGTGATGACGACCGTTTTGTCGTTCTCGCGCGCGTAGGCGAGTGCGGGCACGAGCGCGGAGAGGGTCTTCCCGGTGCCGGGCGCGCCCTCGAAGAGCACGTCGCGGGCCTGCCCCAGCGAGTTGGCGATCCGGTCGATCGCCTCACGCTGGTTCGGGTACGGCGTCTCGTAGGGGAAGAACCGGAGGTCGTCGTCCGCGGCTGTCACACCGGCCCTTTGGCGGCAACCGATTAAAACATAGGGGCGATTAGCCGAGCAACTCGACCAGCAGGGCCTTCTGGGCGTGCAGTCGGTTTTCGGCCTGCTCCCACACAATCGAGCGGTCGCTTTCGATGACGCTGTCGGTGATCTCCTCGCCGCGGTGGGCCGGCAGGCAGTGCATCACCGTCGCGTCGGTGTCGGCCAGCAGCTCGTCGTTGAGTTGGAAGCCGTCGAAGGCAGCCAATTTCTCCTCGCGTTTGTCCTCCTCGCCCATGCTGACCCACACGTCGGTGTAGATCACGTCCGCGCCGTCGATGGCGGCTGCGGGGTCGGTGTAGACCTCGGGTGCCTCGCCGAGTTCGTCGGCGCGGTCGATGACGGCGTCGTCCATCGCGTAGTTCGCCGGCGTCGCGACCGCGAGATCGACCCCCGCGAGCGCGCAGCCAACGGCGAAGGACTGACCGACGTTGTTGCCGTCGCCGACCCAGGCGACCCGCACGTCATCGAGGCCGCCGAACTGCTCGCGAATCGTCAACAGATCAGCGAGGGTCTGACAGGGATGGGCGTCGTCGGTGAGGCCGTTGATGACGGGCACGTCGGCGTACTCCGCGAGGGTTTCGGCGTCCTCGTGGTCGAAGAGTCGGGCCATGATCCCGTCAACGTAGCGGCCCATCGCGCGAGCGGTGTCTTTCAGCGGCTCGCCGTGGCCGAGTTGGATGTCGTCAGGGCCCATGAAGATCGCGTGGCCGCCGAGTTGCGTCATCCCGGTCTCGAATGAGATCCGGGTGCGCGTACTCGGCTTCTCGAAGAGCATCCCGAGGGTCTGGTCGGTCAGTCTAGTGTCGTTGTCGCCAGCTTTCAGGTCGGCTGCCAGCGCGAGCAGGGCGTCGAGTTCGTCGGCCGAGACATCGTCGATATCGAGGAAGTCGTCCGCGTTCATTGTGCTGCCTCCGTGTCGGTCGCCTCGCTGTCGACGCTCACCGCGTTGTCGCCAACGCCGAGTCGCTCACACACGTCGATCAACACGTCGATAGCGTTGTCGAAGGCGTCGAGCGGGAGGTGTTCGTTCGGCGTGTGGTCGAGACTGGAGTCGCCGGGGCCGTAGCTCACCATCTCACAGTCCCACTGGGTGGCGAAGACGTTCATGTCGCTGGTGCCGGTCTTCCGGAGCAGGCGCGGATCGCCGCCCTGCTCGCGGATCGCCGCCCGGAAGACGCGGGCCAACTCCGTACGGGGGTTGGTCATCACCGGCGGGATCGACTCCGTCCAGTTGACCGTCCCGATGTCGAGTTCGGCATCCGAGAGCTCGCGCACTTCGTCGGGCGTGCGCTCGGGCGGGACGCGCAACTGGAACTCCATGGTCGCCTCCATCGAGAGGCCGTCGACGGAGACGCCGCCCTCGATATCGACGGGTTTCGTCGTCACCTGCTCGAAGACGGGCACCCACTCGTCGGGCTCGAAGATCGCTTCGACACGATCCCACCAGCTCATCGCATGCTGGATTGCGTTCAGATCGGGCCGGGAGTGATGGCCGGACTCGCTGGCGGCGACGTAGGTTCCCTCAAGGAGACCACGGTAGCCCAGCGTGATACCGTCCCAGCCGGATGGCTCGCCGTTGATGATCAACTCGGGTGCTTCGCGGTGGTCAGTCAGGTACCACGCGCCACGCGAGGTCGACTCCTCGCCGACGACGCCGACGAACGAGGCTCCGGTTTCGACCGCCGCAATCGCCATCGACGCCAGCGAGCCCGTGGCGTCGACGCTGCCGCGCCCCCAGAGTTCGGGGCCCTCATCGCCGTCTTTGATCTCGACGGGAATCTCGCCGGGGACGGTGTCGATGTGCGAGGTCAGCAGGACGCTGTCGTCGCCCGGCGCGCGGACGTTGCCGATGTCGTCGATCCACACCTCGCGGTCGTGGCGTTCGAAGAAAGCTGCCAGTGCCTCGGCGGCTTCCGTCTCTTCGCCCGACACCGAAGGAATCGAGACCAACTCGGTGAGGAGTCGGCGGCCTTCGGTTCCGATGGCGGGATGTTCGACGGCGGAATGCGTTGATTCGACGGCCATCAGTCCAGTGCCTCCGTAAGTGCGTCAACGACGGTATCGACGTGTGTCTCCTCAATGGTGAGCGGGGGCAAAAATCGGACGACTGTCCGACCCGCCGGCAGCGCGAGGATCTGGTGGTTCATCGCCAGATCGCGCAGCACGCGGTTCGCGCCGCGTTTCACCTCGACGCCGACCATCAGCCCGTTGCCGCGCACGTCGCGGACGCCAAGGTCGTGTTCCTCGGCGGCGGCCTCGATTTCGCGTATCATATAGTCGCCCATCTCGGCAGCATGCTGTGGAATCTCCTCGTCGACGATGGTCGAGACGGTCGCGTGTGCGGCCGCGGAGATGACCGGGCCGCCGCTGAACGTCGAGGCGTGCGAGCCGTAGTTGTCGGCGATCCAGTCACGGCAGAGCGTCGCGCCGACCGGGAGTCCGTTGCCGAGGCCCTTCGCGCTCGTGATCATATCCGGCACCACGTCGGCCCACTCGGAGGCCCAGAGCGTCCCGGTACGGCCCATCCCAGTCTGTACCTCGTCGAAAATCAGTGCCGCGCCGCTGGTCGCGGTTTCGACGCGAGCCCGCTGGAGGAACTCCTTGCGAGCGGGGTTGATCCCGCCCTCGCCCTGCACTGGTTCGACGATCACCGCGGCGGTGTCGTCGTCGATGGCGGCGGCCATCTCCTCGGCGTCGTCGTATGCGACGAACTCGACATCGCCGATCAGTGGCTCGTAGGGCTTCTTGTACTTGTCCTTCCACGTGGTCGCCAGTGCGCCCATCGTCCGGCCGTGAAAGCCGCGTTTCGTCGAGATGATCTTCGAGTTGCCTGTCGCCGAGCGGGCGAATTTGAGGGCGGCTTCGTTGGCCTCCGTCCCGGAGTTGCAGAGCCACACCTTGTCGACGGTTTTCGGGGCTGTTTCGGCGAGGAGTTCGTACAGCTTCGTCCTGATGTCGACCGGATAGGACGCCTGGACGTAGGTGACCCGCGAGAGCTGGTCGGTGATGGCGTCTTGGACGGCCTCGTGGCCGTGGCCGAGCGGGACACAGGCGTAGCTCGCGCCCATGTCCAGATACTCGGTGCCGTTGCTGTCGGTGACGTACGCGCCGTCACCCTCGACGATCTCGATCGGTTTCTCCGAGAAGACAAAGCCACTCATTGGGTGATCTCTCCGTTGTCTGCCAGCGCGCTTGCCTCGATTTTCGTGCCCGCGCCGTCGAGCGCGCTACTGACCGGCGCGTCGCGGTTGGCGTCGCCGACGTGAACCGCCGTCGCGCCACCCTCAAGTGCCTCGGTTGCAGCCATCACTTTCTTCGTCATGAACCCCTCCGCGGCGGCTTTCACCGACTCCAGCTCCGCGGGTGTCGCTGCCGAATCGATGAGCGTCTCGGGATCGTCGGGATCAGCGTAGATGCCGGCCACGTCGGTCAACACGACGAGTTCGGCTCCGAGCGCGCCGGCGACCGCGGCCGCCGAGCGGTCGGCGTCGGCGTTGACCGGCAGGACTTCATCGTCGTCCTCGCCGAGCATCGGCACGCTCACGACCGGCGTGTAGCCGTCATTGAGCAGCGTAGTCAACAGATCGCTGTTCACGTCGGTAATCTTGCCGGAGTGGTCGCCGCGCTTGATCTTCTTTTTGCCGTCTTCGAGCACGCGAACCGCCGACTTGCGGGGGCCGGTCAGCAGGCCGCCATCGACGCCCGACAGGCCGACGGCATCGACGCCGGCGTTGCGGAACAGCGTCGTCAACTCCGTGTTGAGTTTGCCGGCCATCACCATCGCGAAGACTTCCATCGTCTCCGCGTCGGTAAAGCGGCCGGTGACGCCGCCCGGTGTTTCGACGTACGTCGGCTCGATGTCCATGCGTTCGAGCGTGTCGTCGACGGCGGTCGAGCCGCCGTGAACGACGACGACCTCGCGGTCGCCGTCGACGAGGCTGGCGATGTCGTCGACCGCGCCTTCGGGGTCGACGGCGTTCGCGCCGCCAATCTTGACGACAACTGGTGGCTGGCCACCGTCGGCTCGGAGTCGCCGCTGTGGGTTCGGCGGTGCCGTGCGGTCGGCTGTTCGATGCTGGCGACGACGAGCGCGTGTCTGTGAATCGTGTTCAGTCATAAACAACCACTCCGTGTTATGGCGCGCCGACCGGGTGGAGCCCCTGAAAGTCGAGGCCCGCGGTCTCATCGAGGCCGAGGGCGATGTTCGTGCCGTGGATCGCCTGGCCGGCCGAGCCCTTCATCATGTTGTCGATTGCGGAGAAGGCGACGAGTCGCTTGTTGCCGGGATCGAGTTCGAAGCCGACCTCAGCCATGTTGGTGCCGGCGACCGCCTTCGGTTCGGGGTAGCGGTAGACGCCACCGCCGCCGGCGACCAGCCGGACGAACGGTTCGTCCTCGTAGCTCTCGCGGTAGGCACTCCAGAGGTCGCCCTTCGAGACGGGCTCGCCGGGGAAGACGTGGCAGGTCGCCGACGAGCCACGGGTCATATCGACCGCATGCACCGTGAACGACAGCGAGACGCCGAGGAACTGCTCGATCTCGGCCTCGTGGCGGTGGCCCGTCGGGGCGTACGGGCGGACGACGCCCGACCGCTCGGGATGACTGGAGGCGTCGCCGCCGCCCGCGCCACCCTCCGAGGAGCCGACCTTCACGTCGGCGACGATCTGCTCGTCACCGGAGAGGATGCCAGAATCGAAAAGCGGTTTCAGGCCCAGGATCGTCGAGGCGGCGTTGCAGCCGCCGCTGGCGATGAGGTCAGCGCCCGGCAACTGGTCGCGGGTCAATTCGGGGAGGGCGTAGACGCTCTTATCCAGGTATTCGGGCGCGCTGTGGCCGTCGTACCACTCCTCGTACTGGTCGGCCGTGTTGAGCCGGAAGTCCGCCGAGAGATCGACGACAGTGTCGGCGTGTTCGTAAAATTCGTCGATCTGTTCCATCGAGACGCCGTGCGGGGTTGCCGCGAACAGTACGTCCACCGATTCGAGGTCGTCGGGCGAACTGAATCGCAGGTCGAGTTCGCGGAGATTGGGGTGGGAGTAGCCGATCGTTTTGTTCGCCTTCGAGCGGCTGGTCGCCTGCTTGATCTCGAAGTTGGGATGGCCGGCGAGCAGGCGGAGCAACTCGCCGCCGGTGAAGCCGGTACCGCCGACGACGCTGGCGGTGTAGGTCTCGCTCATTGGGGTGCCTCCGGGGTCTGGGCTTTCCTTTCCAGCCAATCGACGACGGTGGCCGGCACGTCGGTATCGACACAGCCGTTGAGGGCTTTGAATTCGACGGTGTGGTTGATCTCGTGAACGGTGTACTCGCCGCTTTCCTCGCCGCCGACTTCCATTAGATCGACGCCGAGCAGGCCACCGCCGACCGCGTCGCTCGCTTTTTCGACGAGGTCGCGGGCGGTATCGTCGAGTTCGAAGGCGTCGGTGTCACCGCCTTTCGCGGCGTTGGTCAGCCAGTGATCCGAGGTTCTGGTCATCGCCGCGACAGGCTCGCCGTCGGTGGCGACGACGCGGATGTCGCGGCCGGGCTTATCGACGAACTCCTGGACGTAGAACACCTTGTGCTCGTAGTGGCCGAGGACTTTCTTGTGCTCCAGAATAGCTTCGGCCGCGCTCTCGGAGTCGATCTTCGCCATCAGGCGACCCCACGAGCCGACGACCGGCTTGAGCACACAGGGGTAGCCGAAGGACTCGATGGCCTCCATCGCCGCATCGACGGTGAAGGTGACTTTCGTATCCGGCGTCGGGACGCCAGCGTCGTCGAGTGCGAGACTGTTTTTCACCTTGTCGGCACACACGTCGGCCGTTTCAGGGCTGTTGACAACGGGCACGTCGTAGTGATCGATAAAGCGCGTCGCGTACAGTGACCGGCTCGTCGACAGACAGCGGTCGACGACGAGATCGAGCTCCTCGACGTTGGCAGTTGTGCCGTCAAGGCCGAACTGGTGTTTCCGCACGTCGATCTTCTCGATTTCGTGGTCGCGGTCGCGCAGCTCGTTGAGCAACAGCTTCTCGTCCTGCCTGATCCGCGAGTAGAGGATACCGATCTTCATTGTGCTGTGTTTGGATCGTTCGCCCCCGCTGCGGCCGCGGGCGTCGCAGCCACGTTACTCGCCCCAGTCCTCTTCGAGTTCCGGGGCCGTGTCGAGTTCCGGCGGGTCGGCTGCGAGGACTTCCAACTCGGCACCGCAGGTGCCGCAGTCGAGGATCTCTCCGACTTCGAGGTCGTCGTGCAGGTCGACGCCTGCACCGCATTCCGGACAATCTGCTTCTGACATGGGTGTACGCAGGAGTTCCCGACGTATATACTTAAACACATCGAACTTGTATGAAATTTTACACTAAATGGCGTCGCCACTTCGCGTGATTTGCGGCGTTTTTGCGGCGTAGTGAAACACTCGGATCGATTTCATGTTGGTGGTGTGCCCCCGGATGGGGGTCGCCGCCGTCGGCCCCGCCGCCGGTATCGACGCGCTGGGTACAGTGGCTCAGACATACGCCTCGACGGCCTCCTGTAATGCGTCGTCGGCTGCGGCCACCTGCTCGCGGCGCGCAGCGAGTTCGTCGCCGTCGACAGCGAGGGCTTCGCGTGCACTCTTGATCGACGCCTCTACCTGTTCGGCTGCTGGCCCGCCGCGGGAGTCGCGGCTCGCTACGCTTGCGGCGGGATCGAGCGCGGATTCGACGCTCTTCTCGTCGACGTACTCGAACAGCGATTCGCCCAGCACGTCTTCGGCGGCTGCGTCAAGTACGGCGGCCGTCACGCCGTCGTCGCTGTGTTCGGCTTCCTCGGCTGCCAGCGCGACGACCTCGTGGGCCGTGCGGAACGGCAGGCCGGCCATCGCCAACAGGTCGGCGATACCGGTCGCCGTCGCAAAGCCGGCGTCGGCTTCCGCCGCCAGCACCTCGGCGTTCCAGTCGGCGGTCGCCACTGCGCCCGCCGCGATCGACGACGCCTCGACGACGGCGTCGACCGCGCGGAACGTGTGTGGGTGCGCGCGCTGGAGGTCGCGGTTGTACGCCCGCGGCAGCCCCTTCAATGTCGTCAACAGCCCCGTCAACTCGCCGGTCGCATCGCCGGCAACTGCGCGGGTTAACTCCAGCGTATCGGGATTTTTTTTCTGGGGCATGATCGAGGAGGTCGAACTGTAGTCGTCCGACAGATCGAGATACCCCTTGTTGGCGAAGACGACGATGTCCTCGGCGAGTCCCGACAGCGTGGTCGCGTGGATCGCCAGCGCGGCGGTCGCTTCCGCGAGGAAGTCCCGCGCTGAGGCGGCGTCCATCGAGTTCTCGACGACGCGGCCGAAGCCGAGCAACTCGGCCGTGCGCTCGCGGTCGATATCGAACGGCGTGCCCGCGAAGGCCGCGCCGCCGAGCGGCGATTCGTTCGTGCGGTCGTAGGCATCGAGCAGGCGTGCGGTGTCGCGCCCGACGGCGGCCGCATACGACGAGAGGTAGTGGCCGACCGTCGTCGGTTGGGCCGGCTGGAGATGCGTGTAGCCGGGCATCACCGTCTCGCTGTGCTCGGCGGCTGCTTCCAGCAACGATTCGCGCAGCGCGAGCGTCGTCTCGA
This sequence comes from Halonotius roseus, assembly GCF_006861655.1. Taxonomy (GTDB): domain Archaea; phylum Halobacteriota; class Halobacteria; order Halobacteriales; family Haloferacaceae; genus Halonotius; species Halonotius roseus. The sequence goes on from NZ_SESI01000002.1 coordinate 575,105, forward strand.
CGGCCTCCAACAGATCCGCGCGAAGGCGGTAGCGAATACAGGTCGCTACCTCGTCGTTGCGGCTGCGAGCGGTGTGCATCTTCCCGCCGTCGGGGCCGACGCAGTCGATGACAGCTGACTCGATGGCTTCGTGGACATCCTCGCCATCGGGGAGGTCGCCGTGCCCGGCCGATTCGACATCATCGAGCGCGCCCAGAACCTCGCCGGCTACGTCGTCGTCGATGATCCCTTGTTCGGCGAGCATGACAACGTGGGCGCGGTCGACCGCAAGGTCGGCGTCGAAAATCCGACTGTCGCCGGCGAGACTCGATAAGAACTCGCGGGCGGGGCCGCCGCTGAAGCGGTCACGGCGGACGACCGTCTCGTCGTCCGCGTCGTCGCCGCTGCCGGCTGTCGCGTCGTCGCCCATGATTGCTTACTCGTCGCTCTCGTCGTCGCCGTCGCTCGCCTTGCGTTTCGCGTCGGCGGCGCGCTTGGCTTCGGCGGCGATGCGATCCTGATAGCCGTGATATTTGGCGACGCCGGTCGCGTCGGCTTGGGTGATGTCGCCGACTTTCTCGGTGTTGAAGGAGGCGGCGTCGGCGGAGTAGACGGCATACTCGCTGTCGCGGCCGACGACGCGGGCTTGGCCACCTTCGAAGCGGATCGTCACCGTGCCGGTGACTTTGGTCTGCGTCTCCTCGATGAAGCCCTCCAGTGCGGCGACGAGCGGGCCATCGACGAGGCCCTCGTAGCCTTTCTGGCTCCACTCGGCGTCGACCTGCTGTTTGAAGTCGCGTTCCTCTTTCGTGAGGACGAGTGCTTCCAGCCCCTCGTGAGCGTTGAGCAGCGTCGTCGCCGCCGGGTGTTCGTAGTTTTCTCTCACTTTGAGCCCGAGCATGCGGTCTTCCATCATGTCGGTACGGCCGACGCCGTAGGAGCCGGCGAGTTCGTTGAGTTCTTCGATGAGTTCGATAGGCTTCATTGCCTCGCCGTTCAGCGAGACGGGATAGCCGTTCTCGAAGCCGAGTTCGATCTCCTCGCCGAAGCCGCTCGGCGCGGTCGTCCACTCGTAGATCTCCTCGCCCGGCACGTAATCTGGCTCTTCGAGGTCGCCGCCCTCGATGGAGCGGCTCCAGAGGTTCGTGTCGATCGACCACGTACCCTCGTTGCCGGCCTCGACCGGGAGGTTGCGCTCGGCGGCGTACTCGATCTCCCAGTCGCGGGTCATCCCCATCTCGCGGACGGGCGCGATGACGTCGAGATCGGAGGCTCGCCAGACGGCCTCGAAACGGAGTTGGTCGTTGCCCTTGCCGGTACAGCCGTGGGCGATGCCGTCGCAGTCCTCCTCCTCGGCGACGCGGAGGATCGCTTTGGCGATCACCGGCCGGGCGAGGGCGGTGCCCAGCGGATAGCCCTGATAGTCGGCGTTGGCGCGGACGGCGTCGAAACAGAGGTCGGCGAACTCCGCTTTGGCGTCGACGACGTGGTGGTCAAGATCGAGCGCCTCGGCGGTTTCTCGGGCTTCCTCGAACTCGTCGGCCGGCTGGCCGACGTCAACGGTGACGCCGATCACTTCATCGTAGTCGTACTCCTCTTCGAGAACCGGCACGCAGACGGTCGTATCGAGTCCGCCGCTGAACGCCAGTGCCACGCGGTTTGTCATTACTCCCACCAAACGGGGAGTGGGCCTTAAATTCAGTGATTTACAAATCCGAAAATAGCCGGATAGACGGCTCTACGCGGTTAAAAATAGGGTTTCGCGGAACGAAACAGCGACGGTCGAACCAGAACCGAGGCCTACCGGCCCGACCGTCGAAACGAGGCGAGGCCGCCGGTCGGCCCCGCTCGCGGTAGTCGCCGCAGCCGCCGCTCGCCGACGAACGCTGGCGCGGTGCGACGGGCGACTGCCATTATCCCGTGGTTGGTGGGCGGCTACAAAACCATTACGTGATCGCTTCGTGTGCAATCGCCCCTCAGAACCACAGCGGATCGAAGCCGGTGTCGACGCCGAGTAGCCAGAACGCAACGGCGATACCCGCGGCGGCGACCGGCGGGATCGTCAGATTGTCGTCGACAGCGACACCACGAACGACCGGTTTGATCCCGTCGGCGACCGCGCCGACAGCCGCGCCGACCGCCGCCGCGACAGCCCCGACACCGAGGGTCGACCCGGCGACGGTAAACGGGACGGCGAGGACGAAACAGACGCCGAACATCGCGGCGACGACCGCGGGGCGTTTGTGTTCGTCGGCCGCGTTGTCGCCCAACTCGCCGCTGATCGGATCGCCGAGGATGAGCATCAACATCGCCGGGATCGTCACCGCCGGGCCGAACAACACGGCGACGCTCGTCATACTCAGCATGTAGAGCGCGTAGCCCGCGACCGCGTGCTGTTCGTAGGGGCGGGTGATCTCGTCGTAGATCCGGTGATCGAGACCGACGACGAGCCGCAGGAATTCGAGGGTGAAGACGATCCCGGTCACGACGAGCATGAAATACCGGAGCTCCGTCCACGTCACGATCTCCAGCAGGTAGATCGCCGGCATCCCGACGCCGCTGGCGTGGATCGCCCGCCGGCCGTACTCGCTCATGGTCGTCGTCTCGGTGTTGGTCGACGCATCGATACTGGCTGGTGCATCGTCAGGCGGTCGTTACGTCGGTATCGACGCGCTCGTAGCGATCCTGTAGATCGGCGAACGTACCGTCGCCGGCCAGAACGGCCTCCAGTTCGGCGGCGAGATCGGCCACCGAGATGCGGAGCTGGCTCGCCGAATCGCGTTCCCGCAGCGTCACCGTCGGCTCGCTGTCGCCTTCCAGTCCCTCGTGGTCGACGGTCACACAGAACGGCGTCCCGATCTCGTCTTGGCGGCGGTATCGACGGCCGATTGAGCCCGAGTCGTCGTAGCTGACCGACAGGCCTGCGGCCCGCAGCTCGTCGGCCACGTCGTCGGCGGTTGTCACGAGGTCGTCGTCGCCGACGAGCGGGAAGACGGCCACGTCGGTCGGGGCGATTTCCGGGGCCAGCGAGAGATACGTCCGCGTCTCGTCGTCGACGGTGTCCTCGCTGTAGGCGTGATCGAGCAGCGTGTAGACCGTCCGGCCGACACCGAAGGAGGGTTCGACGACGTGTGGCGTGATGTGCTCGCCGTTTTCCGTCTGTTCCTCAACGGAGAAGTTCGCCACGTCGGTGTCGATGGTGTAGCTCTCGCCGTCAACGTCGACGGTAACTTCGTTGCTATCGAAGGCATCTGGGTCGCTCTCGGCGAGTTCCTGTAGGGCGTCGGCCACGTCGCCGGCCGCGCCGCCGAACTCGGGGCCGAGCGCGGACATGTCGGGATTGACGGTCGCGCGTTCGACCGTTTTCGGCTCGTCGTAGCGTTTGAAAACCGTAAATCGATCCTCGGAGTGTTCGCCGTGTTTGCGGAGGTCGTAGTCGCCGCGGTAGGCGAAGCCGGCGATCTCGATCCAGTTGCCGCCGACTTCGCTTTCGGCGTCCCAACAGTCGGCGGCGTAGTGGGCCCGCTCGCCAGCGAGGTGTTGGCGGAAGCGGAACCGATCCATGTCGACGCCGACGCGCTCGTACCAGCCTTGGGCGACGCCGAGGAAGTAGGCCACCCACGGCGAGCCGATGATCTCCTCGTCGATCGCTTCGCCAATCGTCGTCTGGATGTAGTCGCCGTCGTCGGCGTTCTGTTCGCTCGCGGGGTAGAGCGTCACTTCGACATCCGCCACGTCTTCCAGCGGCGGTTCGTCCTCCTCGGGATCGATGAACTGTTCTAACTCGGCTTGGGTAAACTCGCGCACGCGAATGATGCCACGGCGTGGGCTGATCTCGTTGCGGTAGGCCGGCCCGATCTGGGTGACACCGAAGGGGAGTTGCCCACGAGCGTACTCCTTGAGTCGCGGGAACTCGACGAAGATGCCTTGGGCTGTCTCGGGTCGCAGATAGCCGGGCTGGCCGCTGCCGGGGCCGATTGAGGTCTCGAACATGAGGTTGAAGTCCTCGACCGGCTCGCCCGACAGCGCGGCCCCGCAGGTCGGACACGCGAGGTCGTGCTCGCGGATCAGTTCCTCGACGCGGTCGACGCCGAGGGCTTCGGCGTCTTCGATGTCGGCGACGGCGTCCTCGATCAGGTGATCGGCGCGGTGGCTCTCGCCGCACTCCGCACACTCGATGAGCATGTCGTCGAACCCGTCGAGATGGCCCGACGCCTCGAAGACGGGTTCGGGCATCACGGTCGGGGCTTCGATCTCCTCGTTGCCGAGTCGGAGGGTGAACCGCTCGCGCCACGCGGATTCGACATTTCGTTTGAGGGCCGCGCCCTCCGGGCCGAAGGTGTAGAAGCCCGCCGTCCCGCCGTAGGCCTCGTTGGCACCGAAGAAGAAGCCGCGGCGTTTGGCGAGTTCGGTGAGTGCCTGCTGGCCGACCATCAGAGCCCCTCCAGCAGGTCGATGTCGCGGACGATGCCGACGAGGTCGCCGCCGGAGACCAGCGGAATCTGCTCGATGTCGTTGGTGATCATCGCTTGAGCGGCGTCGGTCGCGGTCTTGGTCTTGCCGATGGTGATCACGTCGCTGGTCATGATCTCGGCGACCGGTTCGGCCGGGATTTCGACGTTACGGGTCGGGAAGTAGCTGTTGCCGACGGCTTTGATGCCTTCCCAGGCCCACTCGGAGTCCTGTTCGGCGATGGATTCGCCGGTGTCGTCTTCGCCCTCGACGACGCGGGCGATCTCGACGATGTCGACCTCGGTGAGCATCCCTGTCATGTCGCCGTCGTCGTTGAGGACGACGGTGTAGGGCACGCGGGCGTAGTAGATCTCGCGTTCGGCAACAGTGAGGGGGGTGTCAACGTAGGTCGTGTTGATCTCATGGGTCGCCAACTCGCCGACCGCTGTCTCGCCGTCGATCTGCTCGCGGGCGATGGCGTGTACCACGTCGGTGACGGTGATGATCCCGTCGAGTTCGTCGTTGTCCGTGGGATCGACGACCGGGACGCGGCGGGCGTCGTTGTCGACCATGTGGGCGGCCGCATCGAGGATGTCGGTCTCGGGGGTGAGCGTGGCGACCTCCTCGGTCAGCAACGCGAGTTGATCCTCATCAGGGCGTTCGATCAGCGAATCGCGGGAGACGATCCCCCGGTAGACATCGACACCGTCGACCGATTTGGTCACCGGCACCGACGAGAAGCCGTACTCTTGTAGGTACGTCAGGACATCGTCACGGGTGCCCGGGAGCTCAACGGTCACAAGCTCGTTGCGGGGTGTCATCGCGTCAGCGACGTTCATACCCCGGGCTACCGTCGGCCAGCCTCTTGTATCAACCGAAGGCGGCCGTTGACGCGGCGGTCGGTTCCGATATGATTAAATACCTGAGCGTGTGAGAGTATTCCATGACACAGGATCACACGCCTGTCAGGGATGCCGGAACGCCCGAAGTCATGGCTGCCGTCGACGACGCTGACAGCCGGCCCTCGTATGTCATCGCCGACATCAGCCGCGACTGCGCGTGGCTCTCGGTCAACGAAACCGACGCTGTGATCCTCTCGGAGTGGTGTTAAGCTCGGCGCACGCACCCACGTATTGCTGACGCCCTATTAATTGGCCTGGCACCTATTCTCACCCAGACCGCCAGGTGTATCGCCACCGCCAGACCGGAACCACTCCCGACGCCTGAGCCACCAGCGATCGACGATAACCCGTGCAGTCAAATCCCCACACCCAATAGAGAGGGGTATGTCGAAGGAGATCCCGGATCCCACAGAGACACGACGATTTGAAAACGGGAAGGTTATCGAAATCAAGGTTGACGGCGAGATCGTGATGCGGATCGAACGGCAAAACGAGATCTTTACCTCACCCATCGAGGATGCCGGGATCTGGGCCGCCCTGTCCGGAATTATCGGCTCCATCGATGAGACACTGGATGACAAACTCGACTCCGAACCCCACGAGGTGTTGGCGGAACACGAGGTCGAGATACGGGCGGGTCACGCCGGCGACTGGGATCAGATCAACTGACGATCAGTGTGGGTGCGACACCAACGATACGCAACTAAAACAGCCAGATGTCGAAAAACGCCCTCCCCGTCTGTATGACGGGATCAGGCGTACCAAACCAGTGTCAACGTGTGTTGACTGTTCAAACCGCCTGCCCGGAAAGGTGACGGTTTCCGCCTGCCCGGAAGTGGTCAGACGGTATCGGAATCGTGGCACGGTGTAATAATAAAACTACCCCCGAAATTCTCAAAGCCGGTAATCGTGGCGCGAACAGACGAGCCTGCTTCGCGGACAACCATCCGAACCAGGATCCGAGCCAGACACCTGATACGAACATTACATTATTTGATTTGATATTCTGAACACCACTTATTTATATCACACGTCGGAACCAACAGTTGTCGCCTCGTGTCAACGAGTGCGGCTGTCGAACACGCCTGCCCGGAACAGGTCGGGAAGCGAGAGTTGCTTCCCACTTTACGTCTCTTCATCGACGACAGCACTCCGCAGATATCGTGGTCAACTCCCAAACAGTACTGAGAGACTCCGTTCGCGTCCCACCCAATTCGCCGCAATGCGGTGCGACGATCGCGTTCATACGTGTCACCGATACAATACAATCGTTTTTACATGTGGGATACAACGGTATAGCTAATAGGGGGTTTGTGATGCGACAGCAGATCAACGGCGACGGGGCAGGGGGTAGCGACACGGAACAAACAATGGGAGCAATGCCAGCACAGATACATCACTGGATCACCGAGACATACTTTTCTGGTGGGTTGAAGACGAACCCTCACTCCGACACACTGCTGCTGTACGGGGGAACGTTCATGATCGGCGGGCTTGTCGCGGTGGCCCTCTCATTCGGCCTGAACCTCTTTTCGTTTGTCGTCGCGCGCGTCATGCTGTATACGAGTGCCGCACTGCTGGTCGTCGGGATCGGCCTCTGGGTCATCCATGCGACCTGTCTCAGCCTCGGCTATCTTGCCCGGATCGAACGCCGGCTGTTGGGATAATCGACCGCGACAAGGTACGACGCGCCCGACGCGCCGTCACATGAAGTCGGCGATGCCGCTCTGTTTGTTTTTGTCGTTCTCGAAGATCGACTCCAGAGAGCGTTCGAGGATCCGGAGTCGCTGTTTGGTGTACTCCCGGCAGCCGAACCGATCGGCGACCTCGATGGCGGTATCCATGTACTTGTTGACAGAGCCCTCGTGGACGGTCAGGTTGACACGGCCACCACACTCCCGGCAGTCGCCTGACAGCGGCATCCGCCGGTAGCTCTCCCCGCAGTCGAGACACCGGGTTTCCTGTCGAGAGAACGCCCGGAGGTTCCCGATCAGATCGGGCAGGAAGTGGTACTCGATGACGCGCTCGGCCACGTCGGTCTCATCGACCGCCCGGAGCTTGCGGGCCAACTCCAGTTGGGCGTCCATCTTGTCCATCATCGAGTCCAGCGTCTTGTACGCCGAGAGGCTCGGCCCCATGTGGATGTTCGTCGTCGAGTGGGTGTGTTCGAAGCCGTGATACTGTTCGGTCGTATCGAGGGTGTCCTCGCCGGTCGTGATGTCGACGGCCTCGGGGTCGGCCATCTCGCGGGTCGCCTCGTAGAACTCTCGTGGGTACGAGGAGACGATATCCATGTTGTGGGCCTCGTCGTCGATCTCGGTGGGATCGACCCGCGAAGACATGACGAGCGGAGCGTCCATGCGGCCGCCGCGCTGATCCGGGAGAAACTGTCGAGAAAAGTTCAAAAGACCGTCCATGAGCAACATTACGCAGTCCTCGTCGCCGTCACACTGCGATTCTAACGTATCATTTACGATAAGTGTGTGCGTGTCTTCGACCGTCAGGCAGTAGGTGTACTCCTCTTCCGACTCGGCATACTCGATACTGACCACGGAATCAACAAGGAAGTCGCCGTTCCCGCCATCGAACACACGTCGTTTCCGGTGGGAGATAGCCTCGACCTGTTGCTGGAGTTGTGTATCCTTTCGCGTGAGGTGGAAGCCGACCGTCTCGGCAAACTCAACAGCATCCTGTGAGCTGATTCTGAGCTTGTAACTCTGGGCCGCTAGCGACGGGTCATCGCTGTCGTAGAACTCCGGAAACTGTTCGGCAAGCTGTACTGGTTCGGTAGTCTTCACTCTGCCTGCGATGTTGAGGCGCGTGAGCAACGCCAGTACATCCTGTTTTAGCTCCGGACTAACTGTCGTCGCCGACACGGTGAGGCTGTCCACAGCAATGCTTCCATCGCCACTGAAGTACCCACTGAGGTACGCGGAAATAATCGGTTTCGGCGCGTTGAAAATACACTGTGGCACGCGCTTCGTCTCCGCGAAGATGCCCGCGTCTAACACCGTATCGAAGAACGTCCGCGGCAACCGACCCGAAACGGTAATTTTCGCGTCGTTCTCGCGGTACGGTTCGACGCCGAACTCGCGTTCGAACACGTCGATATAGAACTCACGCGCTTCCGTCTCCGTCCCGCAGATCGTCGTCTGGTGGATCGTCCCCTTCGGCGTTTCTTGTTCGCGGGCGAACCCCTCGGCGGCATAGTATCCCAGCAGCGTCGCCATGTCCTCGGTGAGTTCCACTAGCCGATTCATCTCGGTGGAATCGCGCTTCATCCCCAACGTCACGTCGTCAGGCACGAAGTCGAGAACAGCTTCGACTGAGTCGCACAGTTCCAGCAGGATATGTGCCGGAACACTCCCGCGATAGAGGTAGTTACTCAGCGTTTTGTGTGACATCTCGAAGTACTCGGCCGTACTCTTCAACGGGTAGAACTGCCCGTCCCAGTCGGCCGCCAACTTCGCTTCGAACAGGTCGTAAAGAGTGTCCTTCTCGATGCCTTTGATCATCAATCGCTCGTTGTCGACCGCGTCGGCCCGGATGAACTCCGCTAGCAGGTCGAACTGCTGTGGCTCCGCCGACGGCTGTACGGTATCGAGGTGTTCCGGTGTGATGAGCGAATCCGTCGAGGTAAGCTCGCTGGCCCGCTTCGTTCGTCGTTCGCCGTCCTCGAAAACCTGCATCTCGTGGTTCGGTGTCACCGTGAGTTCTCGCCCGCTCCGAGTTTCAATGTCGATCATGTGATCGGGCGCGGGATGCTTCGAGAGTGCTTCGACCGGCTTCGTCACAATCGATCCGTCGTCGTCGATGCTGGGCACCGAAATCGCGCCGTCGATCTCCTCGATCAGCGTTCCGAAGTCGTCCTCGCGTGGGTCGTCTAAGCGATCCTCAACGACCGCCCGGATCGTCTCGTGGTGCCACTCGCCGACCTCGTCTTCGAGCCAGAGTTTCGTGTCGGGATGGAAGCAGTTCCGCCGCTTGGCGGCATGAAAGTACGGATGAGCGTAACCGACTGCGGCACTCGTAAATCCAATCACACGCCCGACAACTGCGGCACTCGTGTGGGGTGCCATCCCGAAGACGAGTTCGCCGACGAGATCGTCGCGGTCGTCGATATCGTAGAACGCGGGTAGCCCGTAGAACCGCTCTAAGAGGTCGTCGACGAAGTCGGCCGTCTTGATCATGTGTTCGGCCGCGCCATCCGAGAGGACGATATCCTGCACCTTGAGTTCAACCAGTTGATCGTCGTGTCGCAGCGGGTCGCCGTCGATGTCGGTGTCGTAGCCGAGGCCGCGGAAGTGGTCAGCAGTCACGTCCAACTCCTCGGGTTTAACCGCCGTGACCGGAAGGTCGGTCATATCGTAGCGGACGGTGCCGTCCTTGAACGCGGAGACGCCGTGTTTCGCTCGGAGAATGCCCTTCTCCATCGGTTCGGGCGTCTTGTTCGCCGAGGTGAGGCCTTTGACGCCTTTCAGCATCCCGAAGTTGCCCTCGCGTTCGTTGATCGCATCGAGGGCGTCGTGGTACGCCGCGTTGAGGTCGACGGTTTCCCAGCCGGCGGCGGTGACCTCCCGGCCGCATTTCGGGCAGTCGACGCGGCCGGCCTCGTCGGGTTCACAAACGATCTCGCAGTCCTCGCATTCGTAGTGGGGTTCGGTGTGGGTATCGCAGTCCGGGCACTGCAGTTCGACCGTCTCGCTGTCGCAGTTCGGACAGCGTCGCTGGCCGATCTGCATGTCGTGGACGCCGCGGTGACCCTGCTCGTCCATCGTCGTGGCGGCCTTCGAGACGTCGCGTTGGTTGCCGCCGGCCTCGGTGATCGGGAACAGCGTGTGGACGGCCGGCGAGAGATCGCGTTTTTCGGACTTTTCGGGTCGGCCCATCCGCGCGCCGATCCGGGTTGGCGCGCGCTCCCGAAGCTCGAAGGGCGCGACCTCGTTGGCGGCGGTGATCGCGTTGTCGCCGTCGTCGTACTCGCGGGCTTCGGCTGAGAGATCGCTCCATGATTTCGCCAGACCGTCGTCGAGCCCGAGCGACAACACGAGGGGTTTCCAGTCGGGAATTTCGAGGGTGTCCTCGCGTTGGTGGTGGCCGACAAGCAACGTTTCCAGTGTCGTCCGAACCGACTCATCGCGGTCGACGACGAGCAGCCCGTCGGGGCTGTCGCCCTCGGGCCGAACCTCGCCATCGGCGACAGCAGCGGCCAACTCTTCGAAATCGGCGACGGAGATGTCGTGCCAGCAGTAGGTGTAGGTCGGGTGCAGCGGGCAGTCGTACTCGGTGGCCCACTCGATGGCCTCGGCGGCCGAAGGGTTCTCAAGGTCGACCCGGGGATCGTCTTCGAGGGCCTGGACATCCGCGCCGGCCGCCTCGAACTCCTGTACCCACCATTCGGGCGCGTACGCTGCGGGCGCGAGCGGATGGTTGTTCTCGACGAACTCGCCGTAGTTGACGAGGTACTCGCCGAGATCGAGGATTTCCTCGACGCCGTTGCGGAGTTCGAGGGCCTCCTCGGGGTCGTCGATCCGCCGCACCTCGCCGGTCGCCAGCCGGACGGTCGGCCCCTCGATTGAGTCGACGGGGATAACCCCGGCGGCCTTCCCAGGGCGTTCGGTTTTGATCTGCGTGCCCGTGGCGAGGAAGTCGTCGATGATGTGCATCGTCGCCGGGTGGACGCCCGCGGTCGCAAAGCCAAGATTGCGGGCGCGGCCGTAGCGGAGCCGGAAGCCGCCGGATTCTGAGGGGTGGCCGAAGACGGGCCGGCCAGCGATCAGATCGAGCAGGTACTTGGATTTCGGTTCGACGCGCGGCGGGCCGGCAGGGCCATTGCTGTCGGCGTCGCTGTCAGTATCGTCGTTGTCAACATCGTCGCTGTCGTCGACACCGTCCTCGCTCTCGTCGCCCTCGTCGTCCGCGTCGGCTGCGTCGCCGCTGTCTTTGCCGATGGTGCCGTCGATCAGGTCTTGGAGCCATGGCCACTCCACTTCGTCGAGTTGGCGGGTGTAGCGTTGGATCTTCGGGGCCTTCAGCGCGATCCCCTCGGCGGCGACGAGACACATCCCGCCACGCGCAGAATTGGTGTCGACGCGGTCGAGATCCCGATACCCTGAGACCTCCTCGTCGCCGGTCGCCTCGCCGTCGAGCATGATCGGCATATTCGTGGCGATAAACCGGCTTTCCTTGTCCTTCGGCGAGTACTGGAGTCCCGTTTCCTTGTCGTAGAGATTGATCTCCTCGACGTAGCGTTCGATCTCGTCGTCCCGTCCCTTGTACTCGGCGAGCCCGAGGATGCTCCGGGTGTAGTCGGCGACCAGTACCGAGAGGGCTTGGGCGGTGCCACCCGCAGAGCGGATCGGGCCGGCGTAGTAGACGTTGACGAACTCGGTGCCGTCGTCGTTTTCCAGCAGTTCGACGCGGTCGATCCCCTCGATGGGGGCGGCGACGACACCCTCGGTCAGCAGCGCGACGGCCGTTCGAACCGCGCCTTCGATTTTGCCGGCTTTGCCCTCGTAATCGCCGACCTGTCCCTCGGCGAAGTCGGCGGCGAGTTCGAGGGCGGCCTCCTCGCGGCTCATCTCGCCTTCGAGTTCGCGGACGCGTTCGGCGACGCCGGGGATGCCGAGGATGTTCTCGACGCGGTCGGCCATATCCTTCGCAATCGGGATCTCGACCTCGGGTTCGGGATCTTTGCCTTGTCCCTTCGCGCGCTCGGCGACCGTCATCGCCTCGTCGAGGCCGGCTTCGAGGCGGTCGAAATACCGCTTGTCGTCGGGGCGCATCGGGGTGCGGTTGGATTCGCTGCCATCGTCGCCTGCGGCGTTGCCGTCGGCGTTGCTGTCGGCATCGATCTCGCCGCCCTCGTCCGGATCGCTCGCTTCGCTCACAGCCAGAGATCCAGTGCCGTCGTCTCGTCGTACTCGCGCGTGAGCGGTTCCTCGAAAGCCCGGAAGTAGAGCTCGCCCGCGAAGACGGTCGCCGTGTTGATGTGGCCGGCGAGTGCCTGCCCGCTTCGCCGGGAGAGCACAGCGTGGGTGTGAGCGAACAGCTCGCCGTCGAGTAGGCTGACGTTGCCGACGCAGGCGGCGACCTCCAGCGGTTCCTCGAAGTCGACCGACTGGTACTCGCGGTCGTCCTGATCGTAAAACCAGACCTCGGCGTCTTCGACCGAGCCGATGGCGGTAAACCAGCCGGCCTCGGCGTCGACCTCGCGTGCGAGATCTTCGATCTCGGCCCGCCAGTCTGCCCCGGTTTCGAGCCGCGCCACATACTCGCCGGTGACGGTGACCTCGCGGTAGTTCATGGAACCACCATCGGGGCTGGAGGGCAAAAAGGTTCAGTTGTCGCTGGGGTGGAGGCCGCCACCAGCCCGATCGACGAAGCATCGATTTGCGATCAGCTCGTGATATGTGATCTCACACCACGATCCAGAACTGATCTACCGCTGCACCACGAGAAGGCAGATACACATGAGCAACACAGAGAGCGACCCCGACGACCACAACGACCACGACGATCCCGACGACGATGAAGCGAGCAGCGACGAGGAGAAGACGACCGTCCGCACCGGCCGCAACTTCGAGCAGACCTACCGGCTGTCAGCCGCCGAGGCCGGTGAGTTCCTGATCGCGGTCGGCGAACAGCTCCGCGATAGCGACGAGCTCACCATCACCGACGAGGAGTGGGAACTCCCCTTTGCGTTCGGTGAGCCGGTCGAGGTCGAACTCGACTTTGACGGGATGGACGATCCCGAACTCGAACTGGAGGTCGAGCTCCCCGGACGACCGGACGACAGCGCGCCGCGTGTGGAGTAAGCAACCACCGCGCGTGGAGTAGTTGTAACTACCGCGCGTAGAGTAGGCACGCGAGTCGACCGCGGGTTACTCCGTCGAATCCCACCGAAACCCGCGGCTGTCGGGCGGCGACAGCGGACTCGTCGGCAACGTATCGGCAACGGCCGGATCGTTGTAGGCCCGCGGGGCGATATCGTTGGGGCCATCGGGGTAGAACAGCGATGCCAGCAGTTGGAGCTGGCCGCGGCCGACGCTGAGCTCGAACTGGCCGCCGCCGTAACACCGAATCCCCTCGCGCTCACAGTAGGTCAGCGTCTCCAACAGCGATTCGAGACTCCCGAACCGCGAGGGTTTGATGTTGAGCCAGTCGGGTTCCCACGGCAGCGATTTCACGTCGGCGAGGCTCTCGATCGGTTCGTCCCACGAGACCCGGCTCCGGACGGCGTCGGCCTCAAACAGCGGCCGCGTCTCCGCTGTCAGCGCGGGATCCTCGATGATCGCCTCGGGAAACCCCTCGATGATCCGCTCGTAGAGCGCGGGATCGGCCGGCGAGTCGACATCGGTACCCTCGTAGTGGCCTTTGAGATCGAGGATTCGGACGCGGTCGGTGTCGGCCAGCGTTGCGACGAGAGCATCATCCCAGGCCGTCGTCGGGTCGAGTTTGAACTCGACGCCGGGCACCCGCTCGCGGAGCGCGTCGACGCGGTCGGTCGTCGGCGGATCGCCGAGCCGCATGCTCGTGACGAACCGCACCGGGTCGCGCCGGCGATCGAGCAGCGTCGAGATATCGGTCTCATTCTGTCGCAACGCGAGATCGAGGGCGGCCGATTCGAGGGCCCACTGCCGGTAGTGTTGGGAAACCGGTCGTTCCGGCGGCGAGGGAAACAAGGAGGCATCGGCGACTCGCTCCGAGAACTCGGCAAGCGTATACTCACCGGTGAGATCAGGTAATCCCGCAGCCGCGAGCTCGTCGTGAGCGTCGGCCTCGTAGATCACATCCTCGCCGCGGCCCGTCTCGCCGTCGCCCGACAGGGCGATCTCGGTTGTCACCCGGGTGAACTGTGGGGTCTCGCGTTCGTGTCGCTCGGTCGACAGCGACGTGATCGATACCGGCAGATCGAGTAGCTCGGCGACTGTCATACCATTAGTTGGCGAGCCACCAGCAAACGGTTTGGGGTCAGCGTCGATCCCAGAAAAGTTAGTCGCGGGTTCGGGCCGCAACGCGCTGTTCGACGTACAGGGCTGCCCAGCGGTCGCCGTAGGCTTTGATCCGATTCAACAGCCGCATCGGCAGGCTGGCGGGCGGTTCGCGGGCTGGTTCCGCCCGCTGGCCGGCACCTGCCTTGTCGACTCGCCGTTTGTCAACACTCATGGTACCATCTACCACCCCAACTGTAATAAATATTCATGTGTGACGCGGTCGACGGCGTGTCGGCCGTTCGGCTTTGTTCGTGACGAAACAAATATCAGGAATATTCAGACGATCTTGCGAAACGGGAAGACATTTATTACAGACGCTCCAAGCCGGCGACCGTTAGGAATGCCCGCCGCCTCCCTGTCCGAACGGCTGCAACGGACGGTACTGGAGTACCAGTACCTCTTCGTCGCTCTCGCACCGATCCTGTTCGTGGCGGCGGTCGTCACGAGCGCGCCACTACCCGAAACTGCCGGCAACGGCTACTGGGTCGAGTTCTGGTGGCTGTTCCCCTTCTTCCTGTTGGGGGCGACCATCGTCAACACGGTCGGGATCAGCGGCTCGGCCATGTTCGTCCCGTATCTCATCTTCATCTTCCCGCTGTTGGCCTTCGAGTTGGAGCCCCAGACCATCGTCAAGATCGGGCTCATCAGCGAATCCTTCGGGCTATCGAGCTCCTCGGTCGCGTTCATCCAACACGGCCTCGTCGATCGCCGGCTCGCGGCCACGCTCGTCGGCGGCTCGATCCCGTTCGTCGTTGGCGGCGCGCTGCTCTCGTTCGTTATCCCGGAGCCGATCTTCCAGTCGCTGCTCGGGATCGCGCTGCTCGCCTCCGCGATCCTGCTGTTCAAGGCTGATCTCGGCCACGAGGAGCCCGGCAGCGACGACGCGGCCGACGACGACAACGACGAAGCGACCGTCGAGCAGGAGCCGGTCGAGGACGCTCCGGTCGGCACCGACGGCGGACTGCCCAACGATTACGCGAAACCCGGGCAGGGCGGCGTCGACGTCGACGGCGACGGCGTCGTCACCCGCGTCGACCGCGCTGGCGACGACTACCGCTACGACCGCGGCGGCTACCTCGAACGGTTCGGCAACTACAGCATCGGCGGCGTCTTTCAGGGGCTGGCCGGCTTCGGGATCGGCGAGTTGGGGATCATCTCGATGCTGCGCACCTCCGTTCCGGTTCGGGTCGCCATCGGGACAAACCACATCGTTGTCGCGTTGACGGCGATCCTCGCCTCGATCGTCCACGTCTTCGGCGGTGGCCTCGTCGGCGGTCACACGATCGACCTTGCGACGACACCGTGGAACATGGTCGTCTGGACGGTGCCCGCGACGGTTCTCGGCGGCCAGATCGCGCCGTTCGTCTCCTCGGCACTCGACACCGAACTACTCAAACGCGGCGTCGGCGCGCTGTTTGCGATCATTGCGACCGCGCTGTTCGGGATGGCCGCCAGCGGCCTGCTGTGAGCAGGCTACCGGTGGTCAGTTGATCAGTCTGTGGTATCGGATTCGTCGTCGGTGGTTGCGTCGATGAGTGTCAGATAGAGTGTCGCCCACAGGCGCGCCCGGCGGCGACGCGGCGTCCGTCGGGTCAGTGTTGACACCTCGATTCGAGACTGACAGCGGGTGCGGTGACGTTCGGCATCACGGACACCCCGGCTCATCGGGGGTAACCGACGCACTCACCAGGCCACCAGGTGGGGCCTCACCGACCGGAACAACGCGAAACCGCCAGCCGTCGGTGATCGCCGCCACGTCGACGGCGACGGGCTGCCAGTCGGCAACCGACCGATACAGTTCGATGACGACCGGGAGCGTGGGGAGCGAGCCGCCGTACGGTGAAAACGCATACCCTGACACCTCGACGAGGATCGACCGCGTGCCGGTCTCGCGGTGTTGCAGCCACGGGGTGTCGCGGTACGCACCGACCACCCCGCGTGTCCGCAACGCCTCGAAGACGGCCGTCACAGCGGTGTCGGGGGTCGGGTCAGCGGCGGTGGAGTCGGTGGCGGTGTTGGCGGTGTTGGCGGTGGGATCGGCGGCGGTGTTGGCAGTGGGGTCGGTCTCCGCGTCGGCAACGGAATCCTCCGGGGTGGCCGGCAGGCGATCGGCGGCCGCCGCCAGCACCGCGGCCTGCTCGCGTGGTGTGAGTCGGTCGGCAAGGACGGTCGCCATGCTCTCCAGCAGCCGGAGACAGAGCCCGTCGGCGGTCGGCTGGGTTTCGGCGTGATCGAGGTAGGCGTCCATGACCGCTGTTTCGGCCTCGCTGTACCCCTCGGCGGCCAGCGTCTCGAAGACCGCCGCCGCGACACGGTGGCAAAACGTGACGAGCGGGCTGTCAGCGGGCAGCGTGGTGGGGGAGGCTGGCGTCGACTCGGCGGCGGGCGTCGATGACGCGGGCTCGGCCACCGACGGGTGGCCCTGACAGACCACGATGTCGTACTGCGGGAGCTCCGGATCGTACCGGCGGAGGGCGTTGCGGTACTGGGTGGTCGCACGCGCAGCCTGGCGAGCGACCGACCGGGTTGGAAACCACAGACCATCGGCCGGCACCGGCTGCTCGCCGTGGCGACCACAGACAAGGGTGTATCGGCCATCGGCGGTGGCGAGAGCGTCGATGTGGGCGCGGAGGTCACGGAGCATAGTGCCGAGCATTGTCGTCGACCATGCGGTCGCCGGCGAGTCGCCGGAGCAACCGTCATGGGTAGATCGTATTTTGTTAGGTCGGCCTAAAACAAATAACCGTGTCGCTTTTCGACGCGTTGTATCGGAGCGGGAATGTAGAGACACATTCACCGGCTGACCGAGATTTTGTATCGTGATATGTGGTTTATCACGGCCAAGACGCAGGCAGAGCTCGGTGAAACGAGAACTGTGAAAAACGGTCGAAAACAGCCGAATGCGGCGTTAGAACGGAGCCTGCGGGCCTTCGTCGCTGTCGTCGCCACCCTCACCGGGGAAGGAGGGACTCATCCCCTCGGTTTCGCCCATATCCGGCTCGGCACCCTGGCCGGTGTTGGCGTGTACCTCGTTGATCTCGGGGATCTCCTTGACCATCCGGCTTTTGATCGCCTGGATCGTCATCGGGGAGATGCCACAGCCGGAACAGGCACCGCCGAGTTGGATCTCGACCTCGCCGCTGTCGGGGTCGAGCCGCTGGATCGCGGCGTTACCGCCGTGCATCTGGATCTGTGGGAAGTTCCGCCGCAGGAAGTTCACCACGCGCTCTTGGAGTTCGCTCTCCTCGGAATCGGACGACGCGGAGTCTGTACTCATACGAACTGATTGATCAGCAACGGGCTTAGGCCTTTGGTTCGAATATCGCCGGCTCGGACAGTCAGCAGTTCGGTTTCGCGTACCGCGTGAGAGCTATTCGGTCAGCTCAAACAGCTGCCGGAGCTCGGTTTCGATCTCCTCGGTGTAGCGATCCAGCGTCTCCTCGAAGGTTTCGCGGTCGACGACAACGCCCGTGAGGCGATCGTAGGGGTCGTCCGGCAACGTGACGGTAAACCCCTCGTCGGGGTCGTATATCGGCTCGCTCTCGTTGAGCACCTGCTGATCAATCCCGTGGATCAGCGTCGAGTCGTAGGCTTCGTTCATCGTGTTGAACGCGTTCTTGTAGGCCCGCTGGAGCTGTGGGAAGTAGTGTTCGTACTTGTCTTCGAACTTCTCGGGATCGAACTCGACCATTGTGTGGTGGTTCGGAAGGAGGCCAAAAAACGGGACGGTTCGGGTCGATAAAGTGTATAGCGCGATATCAAATGCGATTCGGAAGCGGGTGAGTGCCGAATCTACGGCTGTGTCGTGATCTGCTTCGACATCAACAACGCTTGAAAGCCCTCGACGCGCTCAACTCCCGGGACTCGCCCTTTCAGTCCACCAGGAAGTGATTGGTCGGCTGCGCGTCGCTGGGGGGCTGTCAGAATCAACGACTCTGAAGGAGAATCAGAACTGTTGCCACGGCGTCGGCGACGATAGCCGCCCGCGGATCCGCATCTCCCGGCCCTCGTCGGCCGTCCGGGTGTCGACAACCGTCTCGAATGGATCAAGCAGGGTGTGGATCGTCTGTTCGTCGTGCATCGTCGCGTTGATCACCGCGATCGTCGGCCAGTTTTCGTTTTGGGTCTGCCCGAGCAACACCCGCGTAAACTGGTAGATCCGGTCGGCTTCCCAGTACATCAACAGCTGTGACAGCGAGTGAAGGCCGACAGTCGGCGTCTCGCCGGCCATCGCCTCGGTCAACTGGGTGAACTTCACGCCGAGATCGGTGAGGTTCTTCGGCGAGGAGATATACTTCGTCAGCTCGGAATCCTCGACATCGACGCCCTGTTCGCGGCTGACGCAGTCAATGACGCCGATCCGCTCGCCGTCGTTGCCTGTGATCGACTCGTAGTCGTCGCGAACGGTCGTGGCGTCGTGGCCGGTCGACAACACGAGGGCGGTATCGGTTCGCGCACCGAAGATCCGATGCATCAGCTCGTATTTCCCGCTCATCGGCGGGCCGGCGATGATGATACTCGGGGTGTCGGTGAGCCGGTCGGCCAACGGCAGCTCCTCTACGGACATTGGCTCACAGGGAACCGTCGGCTCACGGCCGGACGGCGACACGATGGGAGGTCGTCACGCGATGCAAGAGTCAAAATGCGAGACACGCCCCCGCCAACCCACGAGCTGAACCGAACGGTGACGGCGGGGACACACATAGATAGATACGTCTCCCAGTGGCAAATAAACATTTGGCTCCGATTCTCAGCGGTGAAAGCAGCCGGCTACTCGGTGGTGGCGACGTTGGGATCGACCCACACAACGAAGCGATCGTCGTCTTTGACGATGCCGTGAACGTTCTCGTCGTCGGCGGTCGTCGTCTCATCGACCTCATCGGGAGTGACATCGGTGACCTGGTAAACCTCGTCGACGATCCAGGCGACCGTCGCCTGATCGTCCATCGCCTCGGGATCGAAAACGATGATGCGCTCGCGGGCACCACCCTCCTCGATGTCAAAGATGGTTTTCGGGTTGATGATCGAGGTGGTGCGGCCACGGAGATCCATCACGCCCTCGACGTGTGGCGGCGAGTTCGGGATCCGCGTGAGATCACCGGCGTCGACGATCTCGTCGATCACGCCGATATCGAGGCAGTAGGTCTCGTCGCTGAGCCCGAACTCCAGCACCTTCGTCGCCTCCCCCGTCGCGGCGTCAGCGTCGGCGGGTTGGGATTCACTCTCGGCCATGTGTGTGGGTGACGGGATACCGGTAGTTAACTCTGTCCAATAATCTATCAGTCACGCGGAGAGAGCCGGTGGGTTTATTCTTGCGCTTTTTGTAGTAGCTACAACAATGTGGGGCGAACCGACCCGACGTGTGTCGACGGGGATGATCGCCGTGGTAGCTGGCAGGCCCCGCCCGCGGCGCGGAGGTGACACCGGTGCGTAAGCCACGAACGGTCGTCGTCGACGACTCCCGATTTATGCGCGGGCTGATCTCCGATCTCCTCGATGAGGCCGGCGTACCGGTCGTCGGCGAGGCCAAGGACGGCGTTGAGGCCCTTGAGGTCATCGCCGAGGAGGAGCCCGACGCGGTGACGATGGATCTGGAGATGCCGCGGATGAACGGCATTGAGGCCGTCGAGCGAATCATGGATGAGCAGCCGACGCCGGTGCTCATGCTGAGTGCCCACACCGAGGATGGGGCGGAAGTCACCTTCGAAGCCCTCGAAAAGGGTGCGGTCGACTTCTTCTCGAAACCCGGCGGCGAGGTGTCGATGGGCGTCTCCCAACACGCCGACCAACTCGTGGCGACGCTGCGGTCGGTTGCCGACGCCGACCTCAGCCAGGCCAGCCGGCAGGCCGCCGACACCCAACGCCAGCCGGCGAGTCCGGGAGCCGGCGGCGCGGCCACAACAGGGCTGGAACCCTTCGACGACCAACGGACGATCGTCATCGGCTCCTCGACCGGCGGCCCCGACGCCGTCGAGCAGGTGATGAGCGAGCTGCCCGCCGGCGACGCGCGGGTGATCGTCGTCCAGCATATGCCGGAGGCGTTCACCGCGCGGTTCGCCGATCGGCTGGATAACGCCTCCCGGTACGACGTGCGGGAGGCCACCGACGGCGCGCGGATCGATGCCGGCGAGGCCGTCGTCGCCCGCGGCGGGAGCCATCTCGGGATCGCGGGCTACAGCAACGGGCGGATCCGCCTGGAGCTGATCGAGGAGGATCGCGGCCACTCGGTTCACCCCGCTGTCGACGAGACGATGACCTCGGTCGCCGAGACGATCGATGATCCGCTGACCGGTGTCATCCTCACCGGGATGGGGTCGGACGGTGCCGAGGGGATCTGTGCGATGCAGCGGGCTGGCGCGACGACGATCGCCCAAAACAAGGCAAGCTGTGTGATCTACGGCATGCCGAAACGGGCGATCGAGGCGGGCTGTATCGATGAGGTTCGCCATATCGACGACATTGCGACAACGATCAGGGAGCTGGTACAATGAGTGACGCACACCGCAAGGCATTCGTGGCCGAAAGTGAGGAAGGTATCACCGAGCTCAACAACGCACTGCTGGATCTGGAGTCCGATCCCGACGACGACGAGGCGATGGACTCGATCTTCCGGATCGCCCACACGCTGAAAGGCAACGCCTCAGCGATGGGGTTTGAGTCGGTCAGCGAGCTGGCCCACGAGATGGAGGATCTGTTGGATGAGGTTCGAGAGGGCCACATCGAGGTCGACATCGAGCTGATGGATCTGCTCTTCGACTCCGTCGACTATCTCGATGCGATGGTCGGCGACATCGCCGAGGACGGCGAGACGGATATCGACGCCAGCGGCGTCGAAGCCGATCTCAGAGAGAAGCTGGAAACCGGAAGCGTCGGCGGCGACACTGACACAGCCGACAGCGGCGATACAGCCGACGACGCGGCCGCCGAGGCTGCCGACGAAACCGACAACGAAGCCGCCGAAGTCGACGCCGAAGCTGACGACGCCGCGGAGACGACCGAGGAGGAAGCGGACGACGCAGCCGAGGAAACAGACGAGGAAGCAACTGAAGACACAGCCGACGAGACAGACGAGGAAACGGACGAACCGGACGCTGCAACGGCCGACGCCGGCGGAGCGGCGGTCGCTGCCGACGACCTCCCCGAGTCGATCGCCAACGCCGAGCTTGAGACCAGCGAGGCGGTCTACCGGGCGGAGGTCGGGCTCGGCGACACCGAGATGCCGGGCGTCGAGGCGATCTTCATCATGCAGGAGATCGAGAGTGCCTACGACCGGATCGGCACCCAGCCGGCCCAAGAGACAATCGAGGACGGCGACTTCGAGGAGACCTTTGATGTCTTTGTGATCGACATCTCGGCCAGCGAGATCGAGGGCATCCTCAGCGAGCTTGGCAAAGTCGAGTTCGCCTCCGTCAGCGCGATCACCCCGAACGTCGATGATCCGATAGCTGTCGCCGAGGCCATCGAGGGCGGCACCGCAGGCGAGACCGCCGAGCCATCAGCCGAATCGGCGGAGTCCGACAGCGGCACCGAGACAACAGCCGACGACGACGCCGACGACACCGCCGACAGCGACGAGGACGACGAGGAGAGTGAAGAAAGCGACAGCAGCGACGACAGCGATGACAGCGGTGGCCGATCCAGTCCCGGATCGAGCGATCGCTCCGGGCCGGGGGGTTCGGGCTCCGACGAGACAGACATCCAGTCGGTGCGGGTCGATGTCAACCAGCTCGACGAGCTCTACAATCTCGTTGAACAGCTTGTGACGAGCCGGATCAAGCTCCGCCGGGAGATGGAGCGGGAGGGGATCGACTCCGACAACCTCGACGAGCTCGACAAGATCACCGGCAACCTCCAGGATACGGCGATGGACATGCGGCTCATCCCGCTGTCGAAGATCGTCGACACCTTCCCGCGGCTGGTGCGGGATGTCGCCCGTGAGACCGGCAAACAGGTGAACTTCACCGTCACCGGCGAGGATATCGAGCTCGATCGCACGATCCTCACCGAGATCCGCGATCCCCTGATCCACGTGCTGCGCAACGCCGTCGACCACGGGGTCGAGCCGCCGGAGGAACGCGAGAAGAAGGGCAAAGATCCAACCGGCAACGTCTCGCTGACGGCGACCCGCGACCGCGATCACGTCAACATCGAGGTCTCCGACGACGGTGCGGGGCTCGATCCGGAGATGCTCAAGGAGAAAGCCATCGAGAAAGGGGTCAAAACCGAAAGCGAACTCGAACGGATGGAGGAGTCGGAGATCTACGATCTGGTCTTCCATCCGGGCTTCTCGACGGCCGAGGAGGTCACCGACGTGAGCGGCCGCGGTGTCGGGATGGATGTTGTTCACAACACCGTCAAACAGCTTGACGGGACGGTCAACGTCGAAAGCGAACTCGGCGAGGGAACAACCGTCACCCTCCGGCTGCCGGTGACCGTGGCGATCGTGAAGGTCATGTTCGTCGAGGTCGGCGGCACCGAGTACGGCATCCCGGTCAAAAACATCGCCGAGGTCACCCGCGCCAACGACATCCGGACGACCAAAGGCGACGAGATCATCAACCACGACGACGAGATCTACCCGATCCTCCGGCTCAGCGACGCCCTCGATGAGCCGAGCAGCGTCAACGGTGACGGGATGCTGTTGCGGATCCGGGAGGAACACCGCAAGGTCGCCCTCCACTGCGATAAGGTGATCGACCAAGAGGAGGTCGTCGTCAAACCGCTTGAGGGCGTGCTGAGTGGGATCCCCGGGCTCAGCGGGACGGCCGTGTTGGGTGATGGTGATGTGGTTGCGGTGCTCGATGTGGTGACGCTATGAGACAGTTCGAAGACAAGGGGTTCGGCCGGGTGATCCGCCATATCCAGGATGAGGTCGACTTCGAGCCGGAGTACTACAACCCGGACTATCTCGATCGGCGGATCACCGCCCGGATGCGACGCCAGGAGGTCGAGGAGTACGACGACTACCTGGAGGTGCTGCAATCTGACAGCCGCGAGAAGGAGGCGTTGATGGATTCGCTGACGATCAACGTCACCAACTTCTTCCGAAACCAGGAGATGTGGGAGGCCTTGCGGCCGGTGTTGCGCGATCTCACCGACGAGAACCGCCGGGTGCGGGTCTGGAGCGCGCCGTGTGCTGACGGCCGGGAGCCGTACTCGGTGTCGATGCTCGCCCGCGACGACCGGAAGATCGACGACAGCCGGCTCACCATCGTCGGCACCGACATCAGCGACGAGGCGCTCGAAAACGCCCAGGCGGGCACCTACGAGACGACCCGAACGACCGATATCGGCGAGGAGCTCAGCCTGCTCGACGATCCCGAAAAATACGTCGACGTCGATGACAACAAGTTCACGGTCAAACCGGAGATCCGCGACGATATCCGGTTTGAACGCCACGACCTGATCCAGGATGGGCCACGGCGAAGCAGTAATCTGGTCTTCTGTCGGAACCTCCTGATCTACATCGACAGCGAGTTCAAGATCCCGATCTTCAAGACGCTGACCGACTCGATGGACGCCGGCAGCTATCTCGTCATCGGGATGACCGAAACGCTCCCACAGGAGCTCCGGGATGACTTCGAGCCGGTCAACAAACGATGCCGTATTTACCGGTACACGCCGTAGAGGGTTCCAATGTCGTTGTACGATCTCGCGCGATCCGGCGATGTTGACGGGCTCGAAGAGATGCTGTTGGAGAGCGACAGCGCGGCGGTGCGGAAACGGGCCTGTGAGCTGCTCGGCGAGGTCGCCACCACCGAGGATACCGACACCATCGAGACGATTGTCACGGTTGCGGTCACCGACGAGTCCGGCGCGGTCAAAGCCGCGGCCGTCGATGGCCTCGATGAGATCGGCGCGGAGGCCGTCGAGGAGCTGCTCGTCGAGATCACCGGCGAGAAGATCGAACAGGGTGCGGATTGGGCGGTCGCAAAGCGGTTTGCCAAGGCCCTGTCCTCGAACATCCCCGAGCTGCGGATGGCGGCGGCCTCCGCGCTCGGCAAGCTCGGCGACGAATCCGGGATCAACTCGCTGAAAAACACGCTCGGCGATAGCGATCCCCGCGTCAGACAGCGCGTCTGTATGGCCCTCGGCGAGATCAACCACGCCTCGGCGGTGCCGGCGTTGATCGATCGGCTCTCGGATCCCAACGGCCAGGTGCGCCACGAGGCGGCGATCGCGCTGTCGGCGATCGGCACCGACCAGGCACTTGCCGCGCTGAAAAATATGATGGACGCCGACAACACGTCGATCCGGCGGATCGCCGCCTCAGCGTTAGGGGAGGCCGGCACCGCGGATGTGGTCGAGCCGTTGGCGTCGGCGTTGAACGACCCCGACGGCGGGGTGCGAAGCGCGGCGATCTACTCGATCATCGAGCTGCTGTCGAACGTCGACACCCAAAAGAGCCACTCGATCCGCGAGCGGATCGTCAACGAGCTCCAAGATGCCGACGATGCGACCGTTGTGCCGATCGTCGAGATCTTAGAGGAGAGCAGCCAGCGACGCCAACGCCGCAACGCCGCGTGGTTCCTCGGGCGGGTCGTCGACGAACCCAACCCGAAAACCGTCGAGGTGCTCGTCGACGCGCTCGAAAGCGACGACACCCAAACCGCCCAGTTTGCGGCCACCAGCCTCGCGGAGATGGGTGGCAAACGCGTCGAAGAGGAGCTGTTGGATCTGGTGCAAAGTGACGCGCCCGACGACGCCCGCGCACAGGCCGTGTTCATCCTCGGGAAGGTCGGCGGCGAACAGTCCCGCGATGTCGTCGAAAGTCTTACTGAGGATGATAGTAAACAGGTGCGGAAGCGAGCGTTCTCGGCGATATCAAAGCTCAAAGGTCGATAATGATATTACAGAGGGGCGAGACAGTACAATAACATGAATCCATCTGCACCCGGTGTGGGGCGGTGAGTAGCGATGAGTGAGGGCGAATACAAGATCGCGGACACGAAAGGGCGGTTCGCCATGGCGGTCAGAGACGGACGACAGCTCAACAATGTCGACTGGTCACAGGGGCGGATCCTGCTGTCGAATCGCCGTCTCATCCTTGCCGGCAACGACGGCAAGCGGACGATCGCCCTTTCGGATATCTCCGGGCTCTCGGGGCGACAGGACGCCAGCCAGTCGATCGCGGCGGCCTCGAACTATCTGGCACTCAAACTCGGCGAGGACGTCATGTTGGTCTCGGCGGCCGACCACGATGAGTTCAAAACGGCGTTCTTCAGGGCGGTGCTTGACGAAAACATCGTCAAGGCAAAACATCCGGCTGTCGAGGGCGGTGTTGTCCAGGACACCTCCTGGGAGAAAGCCCGACTGAAGGTCGAGGCGGAGGCGATCGCCACCGCGCTCCAAAGCGGGACGTTCGTCGAACTCGAACTGGAGGAGATCAGCGAGATCAACACCGAACAGCGGGAGATCGGCGGCGATGAGCGAACCGTGATCCAGGTCTCCCACGTCGAAGGCCAAACGTCCGTCGAGACACATCTTACGGGGCCGCAACGAACCTGTGCGTTTGTCCAATCATTTCTCAAGGAGGGCGAACGCCGGAGTGAGGCCAACGTCGATCTCGATCCCTCGGAAAAGGAGGTGCTGATGGCACTGTACTCCGGGGTGTCACCATTCGAGATCCCGGCGTTCATCGGTCAGGATGTCGACAATGTCGAGGAAACCTTCGAGAAGCTCATCGAGCTCGATATCGTCGATGAGGTGCGGACGCGCCACGAGGTGACGCTGAACTCCCGGGGGCGCAACATCGCCAGCGAAGCGATGAACGAGCAGTAATCGGGGAAAACGAACAGTAGGTTCCACCTGCCGGAAGCCTACGCGTTGACGGATTCGATCTTCTTGTTGACGATGACCTGGCCTTTCGCTGTCAACGACAGCCCCTTGTCGCCGTCCTCGACGAGTTCCTTCTCCTTGAGCCGGTCGACGATGGCCTTTGTTTCGTTGATATCGCCGGTCACAAGCATCCCGAGCTCCGCGCTGCCGCCGGCACTGTACAGCGAGACAAGGGTTTCGACCTCCTCCTCGCCGACCTCGATCTCCTGGAGATCCTCCATGATGTCGCTGTATTCGAGCCGGACGTACCGGCCCAACAGATTGAGCTTCCGGCCGTTCGGCAGCGTGACAAGCGTCGTCAACGTCGTTCCGCCCTCGGAGTGATCGACCGACAGCGTCGGGCGGGTTTTCCCGCCGATATCGCGGTGCTCGCGGCCGAAGTCGATGACGCCACCCAGATCGATCGTCACCGTTTCGTCGTTGGCTTCGAGATCCAACTGGCCGCGTTTCAAGCCGAGTTTCATCTTTCGGTCGCTGGCGTCGGTGATCCGCCCACCGCGTTTGGCCGGGTGTTTGACGATCACGGTTTGGCCGCCGATGATGACCTTGAAAAAGACGGTTTTGAACTTCTCGACGTTTTGGCCGGTGCCTTCGATGACCGCGACCTTCTGTTGGCCGTCCTTCTTGTAGGCGATGGTGATGGTATCGTTGAAGAACTGTTTGAACGCCTGTGGTGGCGAGCCGATGTTGGTGTCGACGACCGAGGCCAGCGGGATGCGGGTCTCCTGGTCGTCGGTCACCAACACCAGCTGCTTGCGGCTGAGGAGCACGCGGCCGGTGATCGGTTCCATCGTCTCCATCTTCTCGGTGTAGAACCGACCGGCGAAATCCGCCACCACTGCCTCACTCATGTCCTACTGTTCGTTCCGCAGTCCTCTTCATTGTTTCGCGCCGTCGATATGCGGGTGTGTCCGGTGGTTGTGGCCGGCTGGGGTTGAAACATGAACAAAGGGAGCCCGAACCTGCGGGAACAGCAAAGTCTAATGCAGTGGGTGTCCAACCGTCAGATGATGCCAACGGTAACCTACCTCAACTACGAAGTGCTCGACGATCACGGCTGGGAGATGGACGACGACGACCTCTTCGATAAGGCCGAGGATGCTGGGCTTGACGGCGAGGATTACGGCGAACTCGATGTCAACGAAGGCGAGTATATCCTCGAATCCGCCGAGGCCCAGGGCTACGATTGGCCCTTCTCGTGTCGCGCCGGCGCGTGTGCGAACTGCGCGGCCATCGTCAAGGAGGGCGACATCGACATGGACATGCAGCAGATCCTCTCGGACGAAGAGGTCGAGGAGAAAAACGTCCGACTCACCTGCATCGGCAGCCCGGACGCCGACGAGGTGAAGATCGTCTACAACGCCAAACACCTCGATTACCTCCAGAACCGCGTTATCTGAACGCTGGAGCTTCTCCAGCGACAACACATCCTCGCGTGAGGATGTGGCTCTCTTCTAGTCCGTAGCTGTGGCTGGCGATAACACAGCTGCTGTCGGATATCATGAGTCGTGAGCCCACCGTCACCGCGGGCTGATCTGGGTTGAGCAGCATGCGGCTGGCAAGGAATACTGAACTCACATTGTACACACACAAAGGTACAAGTCGAGAGAGACACACGGTATACCCAATGAGTAGCGAAAAAAAGCGCGTCCAGTTTCGGGCTCCCGATCGACTGATCGATCGCACCGACGCGCTTGCGGATGTGCTCGGTGAAAACCGAACGGATATCCTTGTGACCGCACTCCGGGAGTATCTCCAGGAGGCGACCCACGACGACACGCTCGTCCAAGAGATCGCAGCCGCCTACTACGACGATGAGATCACCAGCAAACAGGTGGAAACGCTGCTGGGTGCGGCGGAAGCTGCGAATCTTCGGGTGCTAAAACAGCAGTTAGACAACGACTTCATCGATGAGGTAGCCGAGACATAGATGTCGATCCTTGTGCCGGATACATCCGGGATCGTCAGTCTCGGGATCGGTGCGGGCGAGCCACCAGATCCGCTCTCGATGTGTCTCACCCGGTACGATGTTGTCGTCCCAACGGCCGTCATCGACGAGCTACAGGAGATCGCCGCCTACGACGATGCCCACGGACGCGCCGCAGAGCTCGTGTGCGATCGAACCGATTCGATGACGACCCGCTCAGTTGCGCTCGATGCGGAGTTTCCGCTGGATGACGGCGAAAACGCTGCCGTGACTCTTGCTAACGAGACCGACGCTGCCGTACTGCTCTGTGATGAGTTTACCCAGATCGGGATCCTCCACGCATCGCTTGCTGATACACGACTCATCACAACGCCGACCTTCCTTTCGGTGCTCGTTCGAACCGACACCCTGCCACCCGAAGAAGCTCGAGAACTACTTACGGAAATCAGCGACACACGCAGCTGGAGCGCGAATAGCTATGTCCAACGGGCGCGATCGTTGCTTACTGAGGAGTGAGAGTAGTACGTGTGATTACTCGACGTACTCGTATTTGCGCTCGTTCATCCGCCCCCAGCCGGTAAACACAAACTCGTCGCTCGGCTCGGTGAAATCATCGATGTCGACAGCCCCCTTCTCGTGGTTGTGGCTGTCGTGTACCTGTTCGTACTCCGAATA
This sequence comes from Halonotius roseus, assembly GCF_006861655.1. Taxonomy (GTDB): domain Archaea; phylum Halobacteriota; class Halobacteria; order Halobacteriales; family Haloferacaceae; genus Halonotius; species Halonotius roseus. The sequence continues at coordinate 603,874 of NZ_SESI01000002.1, forward strand.
CGAGAGATCGTATCGAGCCTGGAGTTGGGCGTCGACGTTGAGTTGGTCGATTTCGGTTTCCCACGCCGGCTGAACCGTTTCGGCGTGGATTTCCGCCTGCGCGCCGGAGCCGTACGATCCGACCAGCAGCTTCTCGCCGGCGAGATCCCGCTCCTCCTCGGCGGCATACTGGAGGGCGGCGATCCGGGCGATATGTACCGAGCCGGTGTACCAGTTGCCGACGTGTCGGGAGATATTGAGCGTCGGCTCGATGGTGCGATCGTACCACGCCCGATACTGGTCGGTCTCCTTGAGATCGTCCATGTAGTCGCGGATCGCCTCCTCGTAGGCCTCTCGGGAGGCGTAGTCGTCCTCGCGTGGCTGGCGGCCGATCTCGTCGGCGAGGGCGTCCTCGATCTCGGTGTCGCGGCTCATATGCCGGTAGCCAAGGAGGGCGGCCTTCCGAACCATCCCCGGGAACGGGGTGTGGAACGGGACGTAGGCGAAATCGTCGGGATGCATATCCCAGGCGACGGATTCGAAGTCTTCGACCGCTTCGCGCATGCGCGAAAGGTATACTTGCATCGATCGCTTGCCGTCGACCGACGGGAACTGCTGGTTCGGCTTCAGGAAGTCGGTCTCGTCCATGCTGCCGTACCCCTGCTCGTTCGAGATCTCGACGAGATCAGGGTCTTCATCGATGAGCATGGCAACCGCGCCCGCGCCCTGGGTGGCCTCGCCGGGATCGCCACGGGCATAGAGGGCGGTGTCGGTGGCGATGACCAGCGCGGCCCGGCCGCGATTGCGACCCGCGCGGATCCAGTTGTAGGCGTCGTCGATCGATTGGGTGCCGGCGACGCAGGCAAACTTCCGTTCGCCCTTGTTGGCGTGGCGGAACTCGCCGTCGAAATACTGTTCGAGACAGCCGGCGATATACGTCGAGACCGGCTTTGAGTTGTCGAACGCCGACTCGGTGGCAACGTCGATCCGGCCGATGTCATCGGGCGAAAGGTCTTTGCGCTCCATGAGTCGCTTGGCGGCGTTTGCGCCCATGGTGACGATATCCTCGTAGAGATCCGGGAACGACGAGGCGACCAAGCCGATCCCCTTGCGGTATTTGTCCGGATCCTCGCCCTTCTGTGGGGCGAAGGTCTCCGGCAGATCGAGCTTGAGCTTGCCGGTCCAGACCTCAACCGCGTCGATGCCGACAGGTTCCATACGCGAGGTTGCCCGAGGTGGCTTATGGGTGTGTCGATACGAATAACGTCGATTGTCGTAAAACAGCCGGCTCAGTCGTCGTCCTCTTCGATGACTTCCGGATCGGCGAAGGCATCCTGTAGGCTATCAAGCCCGTTGAGCCACTCGGAGACGAGCCAGGAGTCGAGTTCCTCGATGTCGCTGCCGTCGAACTCGGTGCCGTCGATAATCTGGGTACCGGCTTGAACGAGGTACGCGAGGGCAGCATCCTCATCCTCCTCGGCGGCCGCGTCGACAGCCGCGGTGATGTTGTCCGCGAGCGGCTGTTCCTCGACGGCCCCACCGATCAGGTACTCCTCGGCGGCATAGAAGACGGGGATGAGGCTGGTCTGGACGCTATCGAGCAACAGTAGCTTGTTCTCGGCGTCGAACTCCGGTTCGGCCAACACGATGTCGTTGATAAACTCCAGCTTGTCGAGGGCTTCCTCCTCGTCGAGATGGCCGTCCTCGACGGCGGTGATGATCTTGGCGATGGCGATGGTGGTGTCGTTTTGCAGATTGAAGTAGAGCCGGGCGAAGTCCTCGCTTTCGGGATCGAGATCCTCCTCGCCGACCCGCGTCAGCCAGTTCTGCCAGCGATCTTCCGAGTAAAACGTCTCGGCTGGCTCGTCCTCATCGGTCATACTTGTGTCTCCGGGGGCGCACTCAAAGGCCTTTCTTCTCGTTTGGGCCGCTACCCACCCTTCTGTGGCCTACCCAAGCGTTCGACGGGTATCGATGCCGTAGACCCGCTTCGGCGTTTCGACATGGGCGGTCTCGATCGCCTCGTCATACCCCTCCTCGCGGAGCCACCGGACGCGCCGGGGGACAGTTTTCGGCCCCATGACCGCACCCAGCCGGTCGGGGTCGTCGACATAGTCGGTCTCCATCAGAAACGGTGCCTCGTGTTCGGCAGCGGTCTCCAGCCACTCTTTTTTGCACATGACGCTCGGCGTCGGGCCTGCGAGGCGGCCGCTGGCGTAGTGTTTTACGACATGGAGCGGATCGAGCCCGCGCGCCTCGGCCCAGTCGGCGACCTCGGTGAGATCCTCGCTGGCCTCGGTGTGGAGCTGGACGGCGCAGTCGAGATCGGCTCCCAGCTCGAAGGCGTGTTTCATCACGTCGTTGGAGGCCCCCCAGACGGCATCGTCGACCTCGTAGTGTGGTCGCCCGGATTTCAGCGCGAGCGCGTCGCCCGATTCGACATATTCGGCGGCGATTTCGAGGACACGTTGCATCAGGTCGGCGGCCTCGTCCGGCGAGCAGCCGCGGTCGTCGATGAGCCGGCTGATCAGGCCGGGGTGGACGCCGAGGATCGGCCACGCCCGCCCCGGCAGCCGCTCGGTCGCGTCGGCAACGATGTCAAGGGTGGTTTCGAAAACCGAGCGAAAGTCCTCGGGATCGGTCGACTCAACGCCGAGATGCCACGATGGCTTGTTGACGACGAGGAGGTGGGTGCCACCCAAATGGACGAAGTCGTCGACGGCGTCCATCCCGCGGGCGGCGTCGGGATCGAGATGCATGTGGTTGTCGAGCACCGGCGTCTCGTCGTTCATAGCTGAGGGGTTGCCCGCGACGGGCAAAAATCGGCTGGTCTTAGCGGTCGACGGGCTGCGGCAATACCCCTACTCGGTGTCGTCGTCGACCGTGAGATCGAACGCGAATTCGACCGCTTGCTCGGCGTTGTCGCTGTCGTCGCTCTCAGCGTCGTCATCGACGACGGCACCGGGCTGGGACGCAAATCCCTCATGGAGTCGCTCGTAGGTGTCGTCGACGGCTTCAACGATGACGTTCGTCTCGCCGATGACGGGCATGAAATTCGTGTCGCCTTCCCAGCGCGGCACGAGATGCGTGTGGAGATGGTCGCCGATCGAGCCACCCGCGCCCTCGCCGAGGTTCATCCCCATGTTGAGACCGTCAGGCCCGAGGCCGTCGTGGAGTGCGTCGATAGCGAGCTGTTTGAGCCGAGCGTGATCCAGCAGTTCGGCGCGGCTGAGGGCTTCGTACTCGCCGACGTGGCGATACGGGATGATCATGAGATGGCCCGGATTGTAGGGGTAGTTGTTGAGCAGCGCGAAGCTGTGCTCGCTGCGGGCGACGATCCGGCTTTCGCGGTCGGCCTCGCGCTCGGGGAGGACGCAGAACGGACAGCCGTCGATCGTCTTTTGCTCGGGATCGCGTTCGACCCAGTCGATCCGCCACGGCGCGAAGATCTGCTCCATACAGGGGGCTGTTGCCTCGGGATGTTAGTGGTACCGTCGGCCGCACTCGGGTGGTTGATCCGCAAGCTATCTTTTTGTGTATGGGTACCCATACGAAGCGTATGAGCAAGAATATCGCCATCAGCGACGACGTGTATCGTCGCCTGAAACGGGAGAAGGGTGACCGGAGTTTCAGCGAGGTCATCGACGAGAAACTCGACAGCGGTGGGACGCTTGCTGAGGTTTCGGGCCAGCAGGTGTTCGATGCTGAGACGGCCGACCAAGTTAGCGACGAGATCGAATCGCTGAGCCGCGGGACAGTCGAGCGGATCACCGATGAAACTGCTTGATACCTCCGTTGTCGTCGATATCGATCGCGGCGGCGTTGATGACAAGGTCGCAACCCTCGACGAGCAGGGTCGCCATCTGCTCAGCATGGTCACGGTGACCGAACTCCAGTTAGGCCTCGAACTGCAGTACGAGCCCGGAACCGACGCCTACCGGGAGGCACAGGACAAGCTCACCAGACTGATCGCTCGCTTCGATATCCACCCGATCTCACGGCCGATCGCAACGACAGCCGCACGGACCATCGGCTCACTCAAAGAGCAGGGTCGGCCGCTCGATGATCTCCACGATGTCTACATTGCGGCGACGGCTCGGACACAACAGCTCCCTGTTGTCACCGCCAACGTCGATGACTTCGAGCGGATCGACGACGTGGAAGTCATCGACTGGGAGACATTCTGACCGGTTGAGGGCTGTGCTGACGGTGTGAATATCCGTCAGTCGAAGTCGTGAATCCCCGCCGTCGTCACCTCACAGCCGTCCTCGGTGACGATCATGGTGTGTTCGGCCTGGCTGATGAGCTGACCGTCAGCTTCCTTCAGCACGGGATACCCCTTGATGATATCCGCGTTTTTCAGCGTACGGAGAGCCATCGCCGACCGCGAACTGTCGAGCCAGCGGGCCGCAAACGGGAGATCATCGAAGGCCTCCAGCTCCTCCATGACCTGCCGAGCGCGTCGATCCCGCACGGAGCCGTCGCCGACCTGCTCGTAGATCTCCTCGGTCGCGCCCTCGCCGACCTTCCCCCGGCCGTCGGTAGCGAACGGCTCGATAGCGATCACATCGCCGACTTCGAGTTCGACACTGCGGTCGACCGCGCGGTTCGGGATGCTCGGGCCGGTGTGAGCGTCGTAGCGTTCGACGCCGTGGCCCGTCAGATTGAGGATTGGGGTGTAGCCGCGACCCTCGATAGCGTTCTCGATTGCCGCGCCGACCGTGCCGGTTTCGACACCCGGCCCGACCGCGCCGACAGCAGCTTCCAGTGCGTCCTCGGCGGCAGCAACCATGTCATCGTGGCCGGTGTAATCAACGGTGACGGCGGCGTCGGCGATGTAGCCATCGACGTGGACGCCAATGTCGAGACAGACCATCTCGTCGCCGAACTCGGTGTCGTCATCGCGGGCGGGCGTGGCGTGGGAGGCCGCCTCGTCAACCGAGATGTTGACCGGGAACGCCAACCCCGCGCCGGCCTCGCGGATGGCATCCTCGGCGTATTCGGCGACTTCGAGGTGGGTAACGCCGGGCTCGATCATCTCGCGGGCGTCGTTCATCGTTTCGACGAGGATTGCGCCGGCCTCGCGGTAGCTGTCGACGGCGTCGGAATCGAGTTCACCAATGCTCATGAGTGAGTGTTGGCTGGTGGCCGCAAAGCGGTTTCGACAGGCATGGCTGCACGAATAGAGTGATCGCCGGCATCGCGCGTAGACGCGATCTGTCGGCCACAACACCGAACACCAACAAGTGGTACCGAACGGGATGCAGGTCACACCGTACTGACAAAACGGAACCGAACAGCGTCGATGACCGCCGTGCTGTCACGAGACAAACGGCAGGCCTTTTACGATTCCACAAAGACCCTGCACCGTCTATGAGCTACGAGCAGATCGATATCCCCGACGACGGTGAGGTCATCACGCTCGCCGACGAGGAAACCGGGGAGCTGAACGTGCCCGATACACCAATCATCCCGATCCTACACGGCGACGGGATCGGCTCGGATGTCGGTCCGGCCGCCCAGCAGGTACTCGACGCCGCCGCCGAGGCGACCGGCCGCTCGATCGCCTGGATGCGGGTGTATGCCGGCGGCTCCGCCCGCGACAAATACGACGAGAACCTCCCACAGGAGACGGTTGACGCCATCCGCGAACACCGCGTCGCCATCAAAGGGCCGTTGACGACGCCGGTCGGTGCTGGCTTTCGCTCGCTGAACGTCGCACTCCGCAAGAAGCTCGATCTCTACGCGAACGTCCGGCCGACCTACCACCTCGACGGCGTCCCCTCGCCGGTCAAAGAGCCCGAAGCGATGGATATGATCACCTTCCGGGAGAACACCGAGGATGTCTACGCCGGCATCGAGTGGGAAGCCGGCACGGACGAAGTCCAAGAGGTCAAGGAGTTCGTCGAAGACCAGATGGGCTTCGACAACACGATCCACGACGGCCCCGTCGGCATCGGGATCAAGCCAATCACGGAGTTCGGCTCGAAGCGACTCATCCGCGAGGCCATCGACTACGCGCTCGCCAACGACCGCGATTCGGTGACGCTCGTCCACAAGGGCAACATCATGAAGTTCACCGAGGGTGCGTTCTCCGACTGGGGTTATGAGGTCGCCGAGGAGGAGTACGGCGAGGACGTCATCACCGAGGACGAACTCTGGGAGGAGTACGACGGCGAGCAGCCGGACGACACGCTCGTTGTCAACGACCGTATCGCCGACAACATGCTCCAGCAGCTGCTCACCCGAACCAGCGAGTACGACGTGATCGCCACGATGAACCTCAACGGCGACTACATGTCCGACGCCGCCGGCGCGCAGATCGGCGGCCTCGGGATCGCGCCGGGCGCGAACTACGGCCACGGTCGCTGTCTCGCCGAGCCAGTCCACGGCTCCGCGCCGAAATATGAGGGCGAGGACAAGGTCAACCCGACGGCGATGATCCTGTCGGGCCGTGAGATGCTCGACTATCTCGGCTGGGACGACGCGGCACAGCTCGTCCGGGATGCCGTCGAGGCGACGATCAGCAGCGGGACGGTCACCTACGACCTCCACCGGCAGATCGAGGGCGGCGAGAAGGTCGCCACCAGCGAATTCGCCGACGCTGTCGTCGAGAAGATCGACGAGCTGGCCTGATCGACCAAGTCGATACCGACGACGGTTTTCGCCGCTGTCGATGAAAAAAGACACATAGCTCCGGCCGGTGGGTGGAGGTAGATGTACGCGCCGCTCGCCCGTCGGTTCCGCCGCAGCTACGAGCGACTGCTCCGCCGGGAGATCGGCGACGGCCCTGACCACGTCGCCATCATCCAAGACGGCAATCGCCGATACGCACGCAAACAAGGCGAAGACGCGCCGGAAGGCCACCGCGAGGGGGCGAACACCTCCGAGCAGGTGCTCAACTGGTGTGAGGAACTCGGCATCGACGAGCTGACGCTGTATGCGTTTTCAACCGAGAACTTTGAGCGACCACCCGAGGAGCGCGAGCCACTCTTTGATATCATCGAGGACAAGCTGTACGAACTCGCCGACAGCGACCGCGTCCACGACAACGCGGTCTGTATCCGCGCGATCGGCGAGATCGAACGTCTCCCCGAACGCGTCCGTGAGGCCATCGAGTACGCCGAATCGCAAACCGCGGGCTACGAGGGCTTCCGGCTCAACGTCGCCCTTGCGTATGGCGGCCGAAATGAGTTGCTCCGTGCGGCCCGCGATGTCGCAACCGCCGTCGACAACGGCGACCTCGCCGTCGATGACGTTGACCCCGAAGCTATCGAACAGCGGCTGTACCGTCAACCGGTTCGGGATGTCGATCTCATCATCCGCACCGGCGGCGACGAGCGTACCTCGAACTTCCTGCCGTGGCACGCCAACGGCAACGAAGCCGCGGTCTACTTCTGTGCGCCCTACTGGCCGGAGTTCTCGAAGGTCGACTTCCTGCGGGGGATCCGCACCTACGAATCCCGCGAGGAATCGTGGCAGCGGACGAAGATCGACCGTGCGGTCGCGCTGGTCGGGGCGGTCGGTCGGCTCGAACTCGACGAGGCAGCCGCGCTGGCGGGTCGACTCCGAAAGAAGCTGCCGCAGGCCGGTCGCCGCCGCGTCGCCGACGAACTGGAGACCGAAGAGCTGGAGGCCGACGAGGCGGCGTTCGATCCGCCGGGCGACGACACGCCTCCCGAGCCGGCCGACTGATCACTTTCCAAATCGGTGCTGTCGATCCGTACTCACTTCCCGAACCGCCGCTGTCGATCCGCATACTCCAGCAACGCACGCAGGTAGTCTCGCTTGCGGAAATCCCGCCAGTTCACGTCGGTGAAGTAGAGTTCCGAGTAGACCGACTGCCAGATCATGAAATCCGAAAGCCGCTCGGCTCCCGTTTTGATGACGAGATCGGGCTCATCGCGGAAGACGAGGCGGTCGTCGATGTCGTCGGCGTCGATCTCCGTGGGATCAAGCTCGCCGGCGTCGACCGCTTCGGCGAGCTGGCGGACGGTTTCAGCAAACTCGCGTTTCCCGCCGAGGCCGATGCTCACCTGGATCGGCGCGTCGACGGACTCGGTGTCGCCCGGGCGTCGCACCGCCAGCGGTAGTGGCGTCTCCAAGGCCGTGAGCTCGCGGCTGAGCGTCGGGATCACCGCCTCGTCAAGGACACTCACCGAGACGGTGATGCGGTCGGCCCCGTACTCGACGGCCCACTCGAAAAAGTCCCCCAGCGTCTCGTAGGCACCCTGTTCGAGCAGGTCGCGTTCGGTGATGACGACCGCGATGTGTGCCGGCGGCGGGTTCGACCGCCGGCGGAGCCGAACGGAGAGGTAGGCCTCGTAGAGCACGATCGGGCTCTCGGGGTGCCGACAGGAAAAGATCACGGTGGCAGGAACCGGTGGTGTGAGAGAGCCACACGCCGATTTTGGCGTGTCGGGAGGGTTAAGTGGCCGTCAGGGATACCCGGTGGTGTGACATCACGGATCCGTCGCGCCGGTGCGTTCGCCCTCGTGGCCCTGCTGTCGCTTGGGGCCCCGATCCTCGGCGCGGCGACAGCCGTTCCCTTCGCCGCCATCGGCGTCGCCGCGGCGGTGCTCATCGACGACGGCCCGCTGTTCGAGCTGTTTGCCCGACCGGGCGACCGCCAGGATGGGCGGCTCAACGGGCTGGCCGGCTTCGGCTTTGCGGCCGCCGGGCTTGCCCTCCTGTTGGCCCTCCCGCAGGCCGCCCTCCCGGCCGAGATCTTTGTCGCCGCGCTGTTGGTGCTCGGCTTCGGCAACCTCGGCACCGAGGCCGTCCGCACCCGCAGCAACAACCCGTTTCTCGCCGTCGCCGGCTTTGTCGCCGGCGGCGTTCCGGCGGCGATCGCCGGCCAGGCCGCGGTCACGGTCGCCGTCGACGAGGCGATCGCGTGGTCGGCCGTGATCTTTCTGGCCGTGATCGGCGCGCTGATCGCCGCGCTCCTCCGTGAGCTGCTGTACGAACGGGATGATCCGGTCGTGGTGCTGTCAGTCGGCCTCGCCAGCTGGTTTGTCGCCGCCCTGGTCGGCTCGGTGCCGACCCCGGAGCTGATCGCCGCGGTCGTCGTCACCGTCGTTCTGGGCGGGATCTCCTACGGGCTTGGGACGGCCAACGTCTCGGGAATGTTGACCGGGATCTTGCTCGGTGTGTTGACGATCGTCCTCGGCGGATTCGGCTGGTTTGCCGTGTTGATCGCCTTCTTTGCGATCGGCGGGCTGGCCTCGAAGTTTCGCTACGACCGAAAGGCCGCCCGCGGCGTCGCCGAGGACAACGACGGTGCCCGCGGGATGAGCAACGTCCTTGCCAACTCGGGGGTTGCCCTGCTGGCGGTTATCGCGGCCGCAGCCGGGGAGCTAGTCGAGCCAGCGGCGATCGTCAGCCTCGCGGTCCCGTTTGCCTTCGCCGGCTCGCTGGCGACCGCCCTCGGCGACACGCTGTCGAGTGAGATCGGCTGTCTCTACGATCGGCCGCGGCTTATCACCACCTTCGAGCGCGTCGATCCCGGCACCGACGGCGCGGTGACCTGGCAGGGCGAACTCGCCGGGGTCGTCGGCATCGGGATTATCAGCGCGCTATCGGCGGCGACACTCCCGCTTTCGCCGAGCGGCTCGACCGCCGGTCTCGCCGCCGCGATCGTCGCCGTCGGCGGGCTCGTCGGGATCACGACCGACAGCGTGCTGGGAGCAACGCTTGAGGGCGATCGGCTCGGCAACCAGCTGGTGAACCTCTCTGCGACGCTGACCGGCGGCGTCGTCAGCGTCGCCCTCGCGGTCGCCCTGTTGTGATGCGATCGACGATCCGCCGTGCGAAAGCCGACGATGCGGCCCGTCTCCGCGCGCTCCAAGCAGAGCTCACCGAGCCCGCGCCAGCCCTGTTGGATACAGCGATCCCCCAAACCGACGCCACACGCACGGAAATCGACACCACACGCACAGAAACCGACGCCACGCACAGAGACGGCTCTCAGCCGACGCCGGATGCGTTGGCGGCGACGCCTGCGGCGTTCACGTTACTGGTGTCGGTCGACGACGATGACGTGGCCGTCGGCTATCTACTCGCGGTGAGAGGCGAGTCGACGCATCTCGCCGAGCTTGTCGTCGATCCACGGGCTCGCCGAGAAGGGCGAGCAACGGCACTACTCAGCACGCTTATCGAACAACACAGCCACCCGATAACAGTCCATGTCGCCGCTGACAACACGGCAGCACGGGAACTCTACGAATCGATGGGGTTTCAGGAACAGGCTCGGAGCGACGATCAGTTCGACCACGCCGCCGGGGTGACGCTGCGGTATCCGCGGGAGCGTTAGACTTCCAGCTCCGGCTCCGGTGGCTGTAGCTCCGCGGCGGTCACGACCCGTGTCCCGACCGGCTTTTTGACGAACTCGCCGGTGCTGGCGGCGACAACATGGTCGAGGCCGTGTTGGACAGCAACATCGAGGAGTCGCTGGCTGCATTCGCCGTCGATGACCAGCGCGTACGGCTCGTCGGCGGCCTCGATCGCCTCGATGAGATCGGCCGGCTCGGTCTCGGCGATGATCCCAAAGTGGTCATCGAGCAGCCGCGCGGCTCCGGTGCCCTCGTCGATGACCGCCTCGGCGTGGCTGCGCAGCGTTGCTGGCGGCCCGTCGGCGGCGGTATCAGTCGACTGCGTCGGGTCGTCACCGGTCGACTCGCTCTCATCGGCTGTCGCGTCGGTATCGGCGGTCGCGTCCGCGTCATCCTCGGATGAATCCGGGGGTGCGTCGTCGTCAGATGAATCCGGGGACACGTCGGGAGCAACGGTGGTATCGGTATCGACAGTGTTGCTATCGGGAGCCACGTCGACATCGAGATCGGTGTCGGGGGCCCCAGCAGCGTCGGCGGGGGCCTCGACCCCAGCAGCCTCCGTCTCCGTCGGTGCGTCAGCATCCTCGTCGACATCCGGCGAGGTATCTGTGGTCGGCTCCGACGGCGGCGACGGCGAGGCCGCGGGGGAGCTCGTCGGAACGACCTCGACCTCGGTGTCGTCGTCGTCCGATGGGAGAGGGTCGTCGGCCGACCGGGGTTGCTCGTCGGCGGTTTCATCGATGATGTCGGCGATCGCCTCCCGGACGTTTGGCGCGCCGCGAAGCCGATCGGCGATGACCTTCTGTCGGAGCCGGTTGATAACATCCGAGCGGGACAGATCCTCGACCGATCGGTCGGGCGGCGCGAAGGCAACGAAGTCGATGTCGCCGACCTGCAGCAGCTCCCGGAGGATGAGCTCGCCGCCGCGATCGCCGTCGACGAAGACGGTCGTCGTCCGCTCGGCGGTGAGATCGGCGACAGCGTCGGGGACGTCGGTTCCCTCGACGGCGATCGCGTTTTTGATCCCGTAGGCCAGCAGCTGGCGCACGTCGGCCCGGCCTTCAACGACGATCACCGCATCGGAGCTCTCGACCCGCGGGCCGGCGGGCAGCCCCTCGTAGTCGACGACATCGGCGACGCGGGCGGAGTCTCGCACGTCGTCGACGAGATCAGCCCCGGAGACGCCGGTTTCGTCGAAGGCTGTCGACAACAGCTCCTTGGCGCGGTCGACGATCTCCCGGCGTTTGGCCGCCCGGATGTCCTCGATGGCGGTAACCTCGATGTCGGCCCGGCAGGGGCCAACGCGGTTGATCGTCTCCAGGGAAGCCGCGAGGATCGCGGTTTCGGCCTTGCCAAGGCTGGTGGCGATTGTCAGCTCGCCGAACGATTGGCCGTTTTCCGAGGAGATCTCAACGTCGATCCGGCCAACCTTCGAGGACTGCTGGAGGTCACGGAGATCCAACTCATCGCCCAACAGCCCCTCGGTTTGGCCGAAGACCGCGCCGACGACATCGCTCCGCTCAACGATGCCGTTGGCGGCGATCCGGGCGTGAATTAGATACTTGGTTGTGTCGTCCATGGGAACACTCCAGCGACGAACGGGAACGGCGTGATGCCGCTGATATCATATATAAACGCTACGATCTGAAATACCTGTCGTCACCGCTGGCCGTGGGATCGAACCGATTTGACGGGGTTGTCACAAACGCGTTTGCTCACTTTGGTAACCAATCAGTAGAGAAGTGATAGTGTGATGGAGTAGCGTGCAAGATGGAGTGCGCGAATATCGCCCGAGGTGTGGACCGATCCACGGAGACAGATGATCGCTCAATTCTGGATATACACCGTACGATCTATCGAGAGTATGAGAATGCCTGGTCAACGGTCGTCGGCCTATGTTGCCTCGTCGCCATTTTCTGAGGGGGTACCGACAAGCCACGAGAACGCAGCACCGACTGCAATCGTCATCCCAACTACCGTGGCCAGATTGAAGAGAAGTTCCTCATTGTATCCGGAGATAACGTATCCTGCACGGGCAATAGTGGAGAGAGTTACTCCCAGGAGGAACGTTGCAGCCAACAGCCACCGCCGAATCGAACGCAGCAATACAGTCGTTTCAGAGGGCATGCGGTGACCTTCAAAAATCCGGGAGCAAAAACACACCGAAAGGACCTTCGGGTACTTCATGCGCACTCGGGATAGCACGACTGGTTCAGTAGATCGGGAGCGAAATGAACGCTGTCGGCGTGCTGACTACACGCTCTGTATCTTGTACTGACCCATATGCCAACGTCAAGAGGGATGCTGCTGGTACACCGTGTTCAGCGAGGTCGGCACAGAAATCAAGCCAAGATCGACCCGGCATGAAGAACATTTGTCTTCGAGACCGCCTTCCGGGAAGCAGTAGCAATGTTTAGGCGTCGCTGTCGGCTAGTACGCAACGAATGAACCCGTCGATGCGCGCTGTCGGCTGGCTGCTCGCGTTTGCTGTCGTCGTCGCCGGTGCCGTGCCGTGGTTTCTGTGGGGGAACAGCCAACTGATCGGTGGCCTCCCACTGTGGCTGTGGTGGCATATCGGCTGGATGATCGTCGCCACCGCCGTCTTCGCGGCCTTCACCCGCCATGGCTGGGATCGATATCTGGGAGGTATCGATGGCTGAGACGACCCTGCTATCCGGCGGCGGGCTATCGACAGCGGCGACATCGGTTGAGTTGCTGGTCGTTGTGGGCTATCTGCTGGTCGCTCTCCTCGTTGGCCTTGTCGCCTACCGACTGACCGGCACCGACGCCGAGGACTACTATCTGGCGAGCCGATCGCTCGGCACGCTCGTCTTGCTGTTTACGACGTTTGCGACGTTGCTGTCGGCGTTTACCTTCTTTGCAGGCCCCAACCTCGCCTACAGACAGGGCCCCGAGTGGATTCTGGTGATGGGAACGATGGACGGCATCCTGTTTGCGATCCTGTGGTATCTGATCGGCTACAAACAGTGGCTGATCGGCCAGCAGCACGGCTACGTCACGCTGCCGGAGATGCTCGGCGATCGCTTCGGCTCCACGTGGCTTCGCGGGCTAGTCGCGGGCGTGAGCCTCTTTTGGCTCTTTCCGTACGTGATGCTCCAACAGATGGGTGCCGGCGAGGCACTGGTCGGCCTCACCGACGGCACGGTGCCCTACTGGGGTGGGGCCGCGCTGATCACCGTCTTCATGATCCTCTATGTCGGCCTCGCGGGGATGCGTGGGGTGGCGTGGACGGATACGATTCAGGGGCTGTTCATGCTGAGTGTGATCTGGATCGCTGTCGCGTGGGTGTTGTCGGCGATCGGCGGGCCCACGGTCGCCGCCGCGGGGCTGGACGCGAACAACCCAACCTTCCTCGCGTTGGGGAGCAGCTTCTACACGCCGGCGTACATCATCTCGACGGCCGTCGTCATCGCCTTCGGGGTGACGATGTTTCCGCAGATCAACCAGCGTTTTTTCGTCGCCGAGTCGGCAGCGGTGCTGAAACGCTCATTCACGCTGTGGCCGGTGTTGGTGCTGCTACTGTTCGTGCCGGCGTTCCTGTTGGGGACATGGGCGGCCGGTCTCGGGGTTAGTGTGCCCGAGGGTGCGAACGTGTTGCCGGTGTTGCTCGGGGAGTACACCCCGGCGTGGTTCGCCGCGCTCGTCATCGCCGGCGCGATGGCGGCGATGATGTCGTCGTCGGACTCGATGCTGTTGTCGGGCTCGTCGTACTTCACGCGGGATCTCTACCGGCCGTTTGTTGAACCCGCTGTGACGGCCGACCGGGAGGCGTGGCTCGCCAGAGGCGGCGTCGTCGCCTTCGCAACCGCAACCTTCCTCGCTAGTCTCACCCGACCGGGCACGCTGATCCAGGTCGGCAGCACCGCCTTCGGCGGCTTTGCCCAGCTCACGCTGCCGGTCATGGTCGCCCTCTACTGGCCGAAAACAACGCGAGTTGGGATGCTCACCGGGATCAGCGGGAGCCAACTGCTGTATCTGAGTCACGTCTTCGTGCCGACAGTACCGGTCGATATCGGGGGAGCCACTATCTCGCTGTTTGCGCGAACCTACGGCGGCTGGGATGTCGCCCTCGCCGGGATGATGCTGGGAGCCGCACTGACCATCAGTGTCTCGTGGCTGACCACAGCCGGCACCGACGAAGCCGCCGAGCGATTCGCTGTTGGCGCGGACTAACAAGCCGTCAGCGTGACTGACAGGCTGTCGGCGTGGACTGACAAGCTGTCGGCGGCGTCGACCACTGTCAACCGCCTCTTTTGTCCGGAATACGTGTGATGACTCTCGGTAGAACCAACGAACACTATGCCTGTTTGTACTAATATATTAGATATTACAACCAATATTTGATCTGAGTAGCCAAAATAGTGAACATTCATTACTGTTTTCCCCCAAAAACTTATTATCCATTGACTGTTTGTATTAGCCGCAAGCAAAAAGGATTGAAGTATGAGTTCAGCAAACCTCCAAGGCTTCGGGCAAACGACGACGATGCCAACCCCCGGGCCACGCGACGTAGCCGGCGACACCGCAACGCTACCGGAAACGATCCCTCAGACCGAACAGACGGTCTACCGGGACAGCGACACCATCATCCGAATCCACCCGGCGGAGCCGGGCGGTGAGGTGCTGTGTGTCACGCTGTACGTCCCGCTCGATGAGGTGACAGCGTCGATGACGCCAGCCCACGCCTCCAGCTGGCGCGAGCAGTCCTTTGAGACGGCCCCAAACACGGCTGACGCGCTCCCGGAGTCGACGTACGAACTGTACAAGCAGACCGTCACCGAACTCACCGAGCGGTTTGGCGTCTCGATCAGCGAGCCGACGACCGGCTACGGCCGGTGTCACCGCCGCCACGACGGCCCGGGGATCGTCTCGTTCCGCACGCGACTCCGGTGAGGTCGTCAGACGGCGGGGTTGTTTGTGCGGTATCCCCAGACTTATTTGCGTATACGTCGCACCAACGCTATGGTCTATCGGTGGCGGTCTCGGCAGGCTGCCTACTCGGTGTGGGGAGCCCAGCGAGAACCAATGGACGAGGAGATCAAGCAGCATCTCTTCGACCATCACCAGGATAATCTGTCGCATGAAGATCCGGGCGTGAGCTGGGAGTGTCCCTACTGTGATCGATCTGAGATCAGCTACGATGAGGATGAGACGATCCAGCATTTCAAGGATCACCTCTTCGAGCACGAAGACCAGTTCATCGAATCGGGCGTCCACGTCGCCGACGACATCGACCGGTCGGGCAACATCCTCGTGAAGGCACCCAAAGATAGTCCGGGCATCAAAAACGCCCGGATCCACTTTCTCGCGCCGGGCGATATCGTCATCCTCGTCACAACAAATCCGGGAGCCAGACTCCGGTTGCTGCGGGAAGAGCTCGGCAGTTGGCCGGCACTCACGGTCGTGTTGACGACGAAGGACGATCCCGCCGGAGATATCTCCGGGCTTGATATCTCCGACGTGCCGATCGAGATCGTGAAGCTCAGCAAGCAACTCAGCCTCTCAAAGCTCGGCAACACGATCTCGCAGGTGCTCGACGAACACGGTCGCTCGGAGGGGCGGATCACCGTCGAGTTCGACATCCTCTCGGAGATCATCGACAAGTTCGGCGAGAAACCCGCGTTCAAATTCCTCCAGATCCTCACCAACCAGTTCAAAACGGTCGGCGCGATCGCCTACTATCCGCTGGATCCCAACACACACGACCAATCGACGCTCAGCCTCCTCGATGACTCCTTTGATCTCGTGATCCGGGCGACCGAGACCAACTTCATCGCCGACAAGGATAATCGCTAGCGACGACCGAGCGCACACAGATTGATTTCACTGGAACCCGTTAGTCAGGTATGCATCTCTTTTGGCACCGGCGGGATCTCCGGGTTCCGGACAACCGCGGGCTGGCGGCGGCGACAACCGACGACACGACGCTGCCGGTGTATGTTGTCGATCACGACATGCTTGCGCGACTGGGTCGTCGACAACGGGCGTTCATGATCGAGGGGGTTCGCGCGCTCAAAGCCCGGTATCAGGAACTCGGGGGCGATCTCCTGATCAGAGAGGGCCCACCGGCGGCAACGCTCGCCAGGGTTGCCGAGGAGTACGACGCCGAGGCGGTCTACTACAACCACCACTACCGGCCGGCGCGCCGACACCGCCAACAGCAGGTCGACGAACGGCTGTCGACGCGGTGTTCGATCGATCTCACGCTCGTCGATCCCGCCGATCTCGCACCGTCGTATCCGAACCACAGCCAGTTCCACACTGACTGGCAGGCCGAGCCGAAACCGACGCCGGCAGTCGTACAGACGGACGCTCTCGCCGCCGTCGACGACGAGACCACCATCGACGATATCCCGATCAGCGAGGAGGCCACGGTTGACGACGACGCCCCGAACCCGGATACAGCCGACAGCGACCCCCCGTCGGCCGGCTACGACGCCGCCCGGGATCGCTACGATTCCTTTCTGGCCGATGGGATCGAGACCTACAACGACACCCGCGACGACATGCAGGCCGCGGTGGAGCGACCGGTCGGCGCGGTTTCGCGGCTCTCGCCGTATCTCGCCGCCGGCATGATCGGGGTTCGTGAGGTGTGGGCCGACGCAACCGAACGATACGACGCCGCCGACGAGGACACCGCCGCCAAGAACGCCGACGGGGCGGCCGCCCGCAACATCGAGAAATACCGGTATGAGCTCTCCTGGCGGGAACAAAACTACCACCTGCTGCACTACAACCCGACGCTGCTGACCGAGAACTACAAATCCCTCCCCAACCGGATCGCCTGGAAAAACGATCCCGACGAGATCGCCGCCTGGAAGGCCGGGGAAACGGGCTACCCGCTCGTCGACGCCGGGATGCGACAGCTGAATCAGGAGGGGTACATCCACAACCGGCCGCGACAGAACGTCGCCTCGTTTTGTACCAAACACCTGCTGATCGATTGGCGGATCGGCGCGCGGTATTTCGCCGAACAGCTCCTCGATCACGACCCCGCAAACAACTACGCCAACTGGCAGTGGATCGCCTCGACCGGCACCGACAGCGTCGACGTACGGATCTTTGATCCGGTCGCCCAGCTATCGAAGTACGACGCCAACGCCGACTATGTTACCGAGTACGTTCCCGAGCTTCGGGGCGTCGAACCAGCGAAAGTCGTCGAATGGCCGACGCTGTCGGCAGAAACACGGCAGCGACTTGGCCCCGAGTACCCCGAACCAATCGTCGACCGAGATGCGGCCTACGAGCGCGCCCAGCGGGTCTTCGAGACGGCACTCGGCAAGCGATAGGAACGCCGCTTGGACAGATCAGGCCGGGCCGAGAACCGGTCGGGCCAGCCGCCGAAGCAGGCTGGCGAATCCACCGACGGCTAGCCGACCAACGCCGGTGACACCGAGCTGACGCGTATCGAGGGTGTACCGGGGCGGCTCATCGGCGGCCGCCGCCGTCTCGTCGTCGGCTGAATCGGCTGTCGGGTCGTCGACACGAACGATCGGCCCGTCGTCGCCGGAGAGTTCGATCGCCGCCTGCACCTGGCGTTCGGTGAGATCGCAGTCGGCGGCGATCTCGGAGACGGTCTTCGGGCCGGCTTCGAGCGTGTCGGCGATGCGGTTGAGGCGCAGCATCCGAAGCAGGAACGCGCCGGGATCGAGATCGTCGACCGGATCGGTGTCGGTACTGGAGGTGTCGTAGGCGAAGTCGACACGGGCGTCCAACAGCAGCCAGAGCCCCCCGAAGACGGCCGCAACCGGGGCCCACAGCGTCCGCAGCAGCGGTGGCTGCCGCAGTTCGGCGACGAGCCACGCGAGGCTGACGGCGAGCAGCACCACGGCCAGCCCGACAGTCACCCAGCGATCGTCGACACCGGGCGTGTCGATGAGGAACTGCCGGCTTTCAACCACGAGAAACGCGGTGGCGAGCCCGGCGACGAGCGCGACGTTGCCGGTAACGGCGATAACACCGCCGGCTGCAAGGAGATACACCAGGAGGGTTCGGGCTGAGATGCGGTGTCTGAGGCGGGAAACAGCGGCGGAGGGCATACAGAGGGATGTTGGTCGTGTCGAATAAATATCCTGTCAGTCCGACCCATTGGCCTGTCGTTTGCGTTTGATCCGGCGGTGCATCGCCCGCTCAACGATCGTGCCGTCGCCGATTTCGTCGTCCGGATACGGGTAGGTGCGGTCGCAGGCGTCACACACCCAGACGTGTTCGCTCAACACGATCCACTTGGAGACGGTTTGGATCCGAAGTGCGTGCTCGTCGTGCGGGCAGTAGGGGCCGTGAACGTAGGTGTAGGCGGTGTCGTTGGCACTGTACTCAGAGGCGCGCCACTTGCCGTACTCACCCTTCCAGAGCACGTCGAAATACTCCAGTTCGGCGCTCGTATACACCGTTTCGGGCCTGTTTTTCGCGCTGAACTCGTGTGGGTCGACCGTCTCGCTTTGGGCGTGCTCTCGGGAGGATCGGTACTGGGAGACAGCAAACCCAAACAAGCCTAAATACACGAGCACTGACACCGTCAGCGAGACGGCGATTACAGCCAGGAGCATCCCAATCCCGGTGTGTGCCGCCAGGGTGTCAGTATACGATACATAGCTGTGTATTACTAGGTAGCGACCAAAAATACTCTGTTCGATCGGGAATGGGTCGTTTGGGGTGGGTGACAGGTGCGAGAGCAGTCGATACAGTGTGAATCGCGGTCGCTCCTGCCGTGACTACCTGCTTCAGATTCGGCGTCTTTGGTTCATCTGTGTGGAGCTGACCGCACCCAAAATGCTATGACGATTGCTGACTTACTTTGACATACAATGCCAGTTGAGTTCAACGAATACGAGCAATCAAACGACAGCGAGGAGTTTGATTGGACGCTTCGGGAAGGATCGAACGCACACAAGATCCTGGCATTCCTCTCCGAGTATCCTGAACAGGGATTCACACCAAAAGAGATCCACGACGCGACAGGCGTCACCCGCGGGTCAGTCGGCAAGACGCTGCAACGGCTCAAAGACCGACAGCTGGTTCGCCACGCCGAGCCCTACTGGGCTATCGGTGACGATGATCGCGTCGGCACCTATCTCGGGATGGTTTCCTCTCTGGAGGCCATCGTCAAGCGTGAGGGAACTGAATCGTATGACGAGTGGCGAAACGCCGCTGAAACAGCTGAATAGCGATCCATGGAAGCATATGCGCGCGGCGACGTTGTCTGGCATCCGGCACCCTTCCGCGATGGCGGCCGCCCGTATATCATCCTGAGTGACGACCAGCACCCGTTCTACGGTGAGGAGTACATGGTCGCTGGTGTGACAACGACAGGGCGAGATCGAGCCATCGAACTCACGCCGGAGAGGTGGGCGGAGGGCGGCGCGCCGAAGCGGAGCTGGGCGTCACCGTGGTATATCCTCACTCTCAAACACGCCACAATCACTGATCGGCTCGGGCAGCTCACGCCGACTGCTACCGATCAAATCGCTCAGGAGATCACACAGCTCATCGGCGTCGACTCTCGATAACTACGGCCTCTAGGACTGGCTTCCGAATCGTGATCAATGGTCGGGAACACTGGGGCCGGCACGAATTTGAATCACGGTCGCTCCTGTCGTCGCTCCCTGATTCAAATTCGGCGTGATTCACACACCCGCACCACAGACTCGTCACTCCGTTCCTCGTGTGGTGCGGGAGAAGTGGGCCGGCACGAATTTGAATCGTGGTTACGGCCACCCGAAGGCCGAAGGATACCAAGCTACCCCACCGGCCCGCACTCACCGACACGCCGTGGCCGAATTTAACCGTTATGATCGCCCCGACTCAGTACTCCGTGTAGCCGGCGGTATCCAGCCAGTTGTGCGCAACCGTGATCGTCTGGTCGGCATGCAGCGTTTCGGGGCCAACCCGGAGTCGCTGGTCGGCTTGCTCGGCCAGCAGTTCGTCCTCACGCTCGGTGAAATCGTTGTGATCCGAGAGCACGAAGACGGGATCGCTCGGCAACGACGCCTCCGGCAGCGGCGTCCCCTCGGCGTGCAGTTGAACCACTGTCCCCTCGCTGGCAACGTCGTCGAGCGTCGCCTCGAAGCCGAGGCGGTAGAGCTCCATTCCGGGTGAGACCTCGGCGGGCATGTGGCCGATGGCATCCTCGCGCTGGTCGAGGGCATCTCTGATCCGGGCGGCGATCGTTCGCTCGTCGGGGTAGAGCCGCCGGAGCGTGCCGCTGTCGAACCGGATGGTGTACTCGTCGCCAACGACGAGGTGAATTCGAACGTTCTCGCGGATGCCGTGGGAGAGAAACACCGCCGCGCCGACACACCGACAGAGGATGTCAAGACGGCCGGCACCCGAGAGATCATCCAGCGAGAAGTCGGCCGTCGTCGGGGCGTCGTGACCGAGCACGATGAACTGACGCATACCGAGGTATCGACAGCGAGGGATATAGTGTCGGCTACTTGCGTCGGTCACGAATGGGAGCAGAAAATGAGGAGAGGAAACCGACGACACAGATCAGATGTGAGAGAGCTGGCAACATGTCTCATTGGAGTCGTCGAAACCAAATGAACACAGATTTTTGCCCGAAGGAAATCAGATATATACAGATACAGACCATATACACACCCGATATCAAAGTTGAACGCTAGCAACGTAACTTAAATTGATTGCGCTCAAAGGCTAACTGTATGAGCAACTACGCCGAGAGCTTCGGGCAGGGTGGGCTAAACGATCAGGTTGATGTCGACTCGCTCATGCGGGAGATCGATCTCGACCGCGAGGAGATCGAGTGGCGGAAGGACTTCATCAACTTCGAGGAGGAGGATGTCACGCGGCTGACCGACCTCCGGCCGCTGTTTGAGGCCCACACCGAGGATATCGCCGAGTTATTCTACGAAAATCTCACGCAGTACGACCAGACCGTCGAGGTGATCGGTCGCTCACCAAAGAACGTCGATCAGTTGAAGCAGACCCAACAGGCGTACTTCGCCACGCTGGCGGGCGGCGAGTACGACTACGAGTACTTCAAACAGCGCGCCCGGATCGGCAAGCTCCACGACATCTTGGAGATGCCGATGAAACAGTACATCGGCCAGTACGGCGTCTACTACGATCTCATCCTCCCGTTGCTCACCGAGCGGGCGACCGACCAGCTGACCGATCGAGTGCAGGAGGCTGTCGATGACGACGCCGACGACGCCAGCGACGAGATCGCAAAGATCGTCGAATCGGAGATCGACGAGCTCCGGGCCGATATCACGAGCGTCCTCCGGATCATCAACCTCGATATGCAGGTTGTCGCCGACACCTACATCCACTCCTACGGCCAGAAGCTGGAACAGGAGATCGAGCAGCGCGAGCAGTTGGCCCGGGAGGTCGAACGCGATCTCAACGAGCCGCTCACAGATCTCCAGCGATCCTCCGGCGAGGTCGCCCAATCGGCCCAGGAGATCTCCGAGCTCACCGGCGAGCAATCCGAGCGCATTCACTCGATCTCCAGTGAGGTGTCCAACATGAGCGCGACCGTCGAGGAGATCGCCGCCTCCGCCGACGAGGTCGAAACCAACAGCGAACGCGCCCGCGAGCTCGCCGAACAGGGTGAGGATGCCGCCGACGACGCGATGGGCGTGATGGATGACGTTGGCGAGGCCGTCGACGAGGTCTCAACCGATGTGGACGACCTCCAAGCCCGGGTGGGCGAGATCAACTCCGTCGTCGAGGTCATCAACGACATCGCCGAACAGACCAACATCCTCGCGCTCAACGCCTCGATCGAGGCCGCCCGGGCCGGGGAAGCAGGCGAAGGGTTTGCGGTCGTCGCCGACGAGGTGAAATCGCTGGCGACAGACTCCCAGGAGCGCGCCCAGGAGATCGAAGACCTCGTCACAGCGATCGAGAAGGATACCGAACAGACCGTCGACAGCCTTGAGACGACGACCGAACAGATCGACCGCGGCGTCGAGCGCGTCGCCGAGGCGATGGAGCTGCTCGCCGATATCACCGAGGCCGTCGAGGAGACCGCCGACGGGATCCGGGAGGTGTCGGATGCGACCGACCAGCAGGCCGCCAGCTCCGAGGAGGTCGCCAGCATGCTGGACGAACTCGTCGAGCAGGCCGATACCGTCGCCGCGGAGGTCGAGGAGATCGCCGCCGCCAACGAACAGCAGGCCGACACCATCGAAGAGATCTCCGATGCGGTGAATCGGCTGACCGAGTAGCCGAAGCCGACCACCCCTCGGGTTTCCTCAGTCGGTCAGCCCGTAGCCACGCTTGAACAGCCACACGTTGAGCACGGCGACGACGGCCGTTCCGCCGGTCAACAGCCCCAGAGAGAGCTGTGGGTCGACCTCGCTGACCCCGAGGAAGCCGTAGCGAACGCCGTTGACCATGTAGACCATCGGGTTCAACAGCGAGATATCCTGCAACAGCGGCGTCAGATCCTCAAGGGAGTAGAAGACGGCTCCAAAGAACACCAGCGGCCGGAGCAGGAACTGGTTCATCATCGTCAGGTCGTCGAAATCCTCCGCCAGCAGGCCGCCAACGATGCCGAGACTCGAAAACAGCATCGTGATCACCAGCAGGAAGGCGACCAGATACAGCGGCTGCTCGACGGGAACCGGCTGGTAGAGCCCCCCGATGATGAAGAAGCCGAGCACGCCGATCAGTGTCCCGACCAACACGCCGCGCAACGCCGACGACAGCAGGTAGGCCCATACCATCTGGGTGTACGACAGCGGCGAGGTCAGCGTTTCGTCGATATACTCGTTCCACCGCCCGTGGAAGATCGAAAACGAGGCGTTCTCGAAGGCGTTCGACACCGCGCCGAGCACGACGAGGCCGGGCAGGATGAACAGGATGTAGGGAACGCCGATGATCTCGCCAACACGACTCCCAAGGACGACGCCGAACACCGAGAAGTACAGCACGTTCGTGATAAACGGCGGGATGAAGGTATTTTTTGGCCGGCGGACGTAGCGAAGGATCTCGCGTTTGACCAGCGTGTAGAAGCCCGTCGGGACGCCCGCGGCTGCTGCCGCGCGGTCGACGACGCTCATCGCTGGCCTCCGTCGGGGGCGACCTGCTGTTCAGCCCGCGGGGAATCGTCGTCTTCTATGTCGGTGTCGTCGCCAGCCGCGTCAGCGTCGCTGTCGACATCACTCGCGTCGCCAGCAGCGGTGTCGCCGTCGTCGTGACGCGTCATCTCGACGAAGACCTCCTCAAGGGAGGTGCGGGTGATCTCGAGATCGACGATCTCGATGCCTTCGCGGTCGAGTTCGCGGACGAGCTGTGGGGCGACCAGGCCGCCGTTGCGGGCGGTGACGGTGAGCTGGTGGCCGTCGAGATCGACCGCCTCGACGCGGTCGTCGCCGGCGAGCAGGTCGGGAAGCGTCGCCGGCGGCTCGCGGAGTTCGACCACAATCTGATCGGTGCCGCGATCCTTCAGCTCCTCTGGTGTCGCCACCGCCCGCACCTGCCCGGAGTCGAGAATGGCGACCTCGTCGCAGAGCCGTTCGGCCTCCTCGATGTAGTGGGTCGTCAGCAGGATCGTTTTTCCTTGGTCGTTGAGTTCGGTGACCAGTTCCCAGAGATCACGCCGGAGCTGCACGTCGACGCCGGCGGTCGGTTCGTCGAGAATGAGGAGATCGGGGTCGGTGATGAGTGCCCGCGCCAACAGGAAGCGGCGTTTCATCCCGCCGGAGAGCCAGTCGAAGCGGGTGTCGCGTTTGTCGTAGATGCCGACCTGTTTGAGCACCTCATCGGCCCGGTCTTGGGCCTCCTCGGCTGGAATCCCGTGATAGCCAGCCTTGTGCTCTAGAACTTCGCGGATCGGAAAGAACCGATCGACGTTGAACTCCTGAGGGGCAAGCCCGATGGCGTTGCGCGTTTTCCGGTAGTCGGCCTCTACGTCGTGGCCGAAGACGCGGGCATGGCCGCCGGATTTCCGGACGAGGCCGACGAGGATGTTGATAAACGTCGTTTTGCCCGCGCCGTTGGGGCCGAGCAGGCCGAAGAAGCTGCCCTCGGGGACGGTCAGCGAGACGCCGTCGAGGGCGGTCACGTCGTCGTACTCCTTGCGGAGGTCATCGATATCGAGAGCGGGTGGCGACTGACTCACCTGTCTCCCCCCATGTGTTGAGCGGTGGCTGCCGTCGCGTTCGTGCGTGAATTATCTGGGGTCACAGATCCCGGAGAAGCCTCCATGTCGTGGTGATCTATTAGTGTGGTAGGGCGTAAATGCTGCCCGGTTTGGTCGGCGAGGGGTCGGAATCAGCCACGCCGTTTTGGGAGCGCGATCTCGACCACCGTTCGCTCGATGCTGTTTTCCGTGACTGAAATACGGCCGCCATGGGCGTTGATGATCGTCTGCACCTCCCACAGCCCGATCCCATCGCCGTGTTCCAACGGATCCGGATCGTAGCCGCCGACGATGGGTTCGATCTCCAACTCCGGGATCGGTCGTCCCGTATCGGCGATGCGGATATACACCTGTTCGTCCGCCGGGCTGTCCGTGACCGACACCGTGACTTCCAACCCGTCGTGTGGGTTGTGCGTGACGGCGTTTTCGATGAGTTCCTCGATCGCCGCACGCAGCGTCGCGTCAGCGGTCGCGTCGGCCTGCTCGATGTTGATCTGCCATGCGATGTCGGGATACTCGCGCTGATACGTCTCGGCGATCTCGGTCACCAGCTGTTGGATGTCGCATGTTCCCCCATGCGATCCCGCCCGCGTGACCGATTTGATCGTATCGATCCAGCTCGTCAGGCTCAGTAGCTCCGAGACGTTCCGCTGGATGCGGTCGACGATCTCGCTGTCCGCGGAGTTCTCGTCGATATCGAGCTGCTGGAAGAAGCCGTCGATGACGTTGAGCTTGTTGCGGAGGTTGTGACGGGTGATCCGGGTGAGCACGCGGAGATGCCGCAGGTTGAGCTTGTACTCGGAGATGTCACGCACGAGGGCGACCACGTAGGTGGTGTCGTTGATCGTGAGATCCGACAGTCGCACCTCAACCCAGTAGAGCTCGCCCGTTGCTCGCTTGTTCCGCCACTCAAACCGCTGTGAATCCCCGGCCGCAGCAGCCTGTATTCGTTGCACCGCTTCGGCTTGCGAAAACGACGCCGAACTGAACTCGGCTACGTCCATCCCTCGAAGCTCGGCTTCGGAGTAGCCGTACAGCTCCTCGGCAAACTCGTTCGCATAGAGTATCGCGCCGGTTCCCGGGTCATGGATCATGACTCCAACATCTAAGGTGTCGAACTGACTGGGAACCGCAACCATAGGTAGTCCGCGTCTCGACAGCGGATAAGC
Source organism: Halonotius roseus (assembly GCF_006861655.1). Taxonomy (GTDB): domain Archaea; phylum Halobacteriota; class Halobacteria; order Halobacteriales; family Haloferacaceae; genus Halonotius; species Halonotius roseus. Next base: position 629,490 of record NZ_SESI01000002.1, read on the forward strand.
CTTGGTATTATTTTGTTTTCTTCCGACTTTTGTCAAATATTGTGAAATATACGTCCCTCAGTATCGAATTGTCGTTAAAACACCGTTTTTGAGCTGTTGAAACCGGCATCGCCTGCTTCCCGCGGCGGCAGCCAGCGGACGCGGCTATATCTCACCATACTGAAAGGCAAGACAGTTATCGCCGCCGCTGTTGCCGCCTGTATGGACTTCCTTGCGGACGCCCGTGCCGTCATCGACGCCGGCCCGGTCTGTGATAGCTGTCTGGGTCGCGTGTTCGCCGACCGCAGCTTCGGGCTCTCGAACGCCGACCGCGGCGAGGGGCTGCGCACCGCTGTCGCCATCGCCGACGACGAACCCTACGAGGCGGTCGCCCCCGACGACTGCTGGGTCTGTGACGGCGAGTGCGGCCGCTTCGAGGAGTGGGCCGACCGCGCGGCCGCTGCCGTCCAGACTGTCGACTTCGACACCTACCAGGTCGGCACCCGGACGCCGCCGCTGATCGAGGAAAACGATCGCCTGCTGCGTGAGGATGCCGGGCTCCCAGACGACGCCGGCGAACTGTTCAAATCGAATTTTAATCGGGAGGTTGGCAAACGGATCGGCCGGCAAACCGGTACCGACGTCGACTTCGGCCGACCCGACATCCAGTTCACTCTCGATCTCGCCACCGACCGCGTCGACACCCAGCTCAACTCCGCGTTCGTCTACGGCCGGTACCGCAAGCTCGAACGCGATATCCCCCAGACAGAGTGGCCCTGCCGGGAGTGTCACGGCAGCGGCCGCCGGCGCGGCGAGCCCTGCGATCACTGCGACGGCGAGGGGTATCTCTACCCCGAAAGCGTCGAACAGTTGACCGCACCTGTCGTCGAGGAGGCGATGGACGGCAGCGACGCAACGTTCCACGGCGCGGGCCGGGAGGATGTCGACGCGAAAATGCTCGGTACGGGGAGGCCGTTCGTCATCGAGGTCGAGGAGCCGCATCGCCGCCGGGTCGACACCGACGACCTGGAAGCCGACATCAACGCCTTCGCCGACGGGAAGGCAGAAGTCGAGGGGTTGCGGCTGGCCAGCTACGAGATGGTCGAACGCGTCAAAGGACTCGATGCCTCGAAAACGTATCGGGCCGCCGTCGAGTTCGACGCCGACGTGAGCGACACGGATCTCACCGCCGCGATCGCCGACATCGACGGCGCGACGATCAAACAGGAGACGCCCCAGCGCGTCGACCACCGGCGGGCGAGCAAAACCCGCACCCGTGAGGTGTTGTCAGCGAGCGCGGAACACGAGGACGCCCGTCATGCGACCGTCGATATCCACGGCGAGGGCGGCCTCTACATCAAAGAACTCATCTCCAGCGACGAGGGGCGAACCGAACCGAGTCTCGCAGGACTGCTCGGCGTCGACGCGACCGTGACCGCACTCGACGTGCTCGCCGTCGAGGGCACCGAGGAACCCTTCGAGCGCGAGGAATTTTTCGTTGGGAACCGCAACGACGACACCGACGAGTAGCGACCCATGGCGACCTACCAAATCGGCGTTGATGAAGCCGGCAAAGGCCCCGTGTTGGGCCCGATGGTCGCTGCCGCAGTTCGCGCTGATGAGGGCGACCTCCCTGACGGCATCGACGACTCGAAGCGACTCACCGCCGCCACACGCGAATCGATAGCGACCCAGCTTTGGGAGTCGTCGACGATCGCCGTCGGCCTCGGCATCGTCACGACTGACGAGATCGACGACCCCGAGACGGATATGAACAGCCTGACCGTGGCCGCGCAGGTGCGAGCACTGGGCGAGGTCGCCGGCGAGGGCGACCACGCGCTCGTCGACGCCGGCGACGTGTCGGAATCACGGTTCGCTCGTCGAGTGCAGGAGGGCGTCGCCGACGCCGGAACCGACACCGAGAGCGGTGTCGCTATCGACGTGACAGCCGAGCACGGTGCCGACGAAGCCAGTCGGCTGGTGGGCGCGGCCAGCGTCATCGCCAAAGTCGAACGCGACAGCCGGATCGACGCTCTCGACGAGGAGTATGACGACGATATCGGCAGCGGCTACCCGAGCGATCCGACGACCCGCGCGTTTCTCGCCGACTACGTCGACCGCCACGGCGAACTGCCGGCCTGTGCGCGGGCGTCGTGGTCGACCTGCGAGGACGTGTTGGCCGCCGCCGAGCAGTCCGATCTGGCGGAGTTTTAGCGGAACGGTGGCAGTCGCCAGCCGTAGGCGATCAACAGCAGGACGCCGACCGCACCGACAACAAACGCAGCCGGTGGTGCGTCGATAGCGATCAGAATCCCGACAACGGTTGCGATGCCAATGGCACCGATCACAAATCCGCTGCCGAACTGAGAGATCGCTCGGAGCACGCCACCGAGGCCGGTCGCATCGCGCTGATCGAGTTCCTCACGAACGACGCGTCTGATCGCGGCTTCGGTCTCGGGATCAAGTACTGTGTCGTCGTCAGTGGAGGGCATCACCCGTGCTTTGGAAGCAAGCGAAAAAAGCGGCCGGGGTTTCAGCGTTCAGTCAGGAGATTCCGCAGGATGTCACCGTAGGCCGGCCGGGTGACGAAGACACCGACCAGCACGCCGAGGATGGTGAAGATGGCAAAGCCACGAAGATCGCCCAGCGACAGCACCGCCAGCGGCGACATGGCGATGATCGTGGTTGCGGCGGCAACGCCGATCACCCAGAACGCCTTCTTGAACCGCGAGCTGAACACCCGCCGGCTGGAGACATCGCCCTCGGCCATCACCCCGTCAGCGATGATCACGAGGTCGTCGACCCCGGTACCGAGCACCGCGATGAAGCTGGCGATCACTGAGAGATCCAGCGGATAGCCGAGATAGGCGGCGAAGCCAAGCAGGATCAACACCTCGGAGAACGCCGTCAGGATCATCGGTAGTGCGACCTGGGGTTCGCGGTAGCGGGCGAAGACGACGCCGGAGACGGTGAGAATCGCCAGCAGCCCGATGATCAGCGAGTCGGTGCGGAAGTTCTCACCCTGGGTCGGCGAGACAAACGAGGTCGTCCCCTGATCGATCGCCAGCGGGGCCGGCAGCGCGCCAGCCCGGAGGTTGATAGCGATCTCCTGGGCCTCCTCGAAGGAGGTCGTCGTCAGCACAAAGCTCGGGCTCTGGGCCCACTCGCCGCTTCGCATGCTGTTTGCGAGATCGCTGTTCATCCCGAAGGAGTTGATGACCTCACCGTCGACGACGAGCTGGAGACACGGATCGGTGTTCTGTGGGTTCTCCTCGTAGCGACAGGTCGCCCCGCCCTGTTGGGCGACGCCGGTCTCAACGACCGCCGACTGGAACTCCTCAGCAATCCCCTCGTCCTGGCGGATCGAGACCGGCACACGCGGGTTCGGATTCTGGCTGCTAGGTTGGCGGGCGTTGCTGATCGAGGCGAAATCGTTCTGTGTCAACACGGCACGCTCGGTGACATACTCGCCGGCGTCGTTCTGGTGGTAGATGTCAATCCGAACGTTTCCGCGCTGCTCGATCAGATCGATCACGTTGCTCCGATCCTGGCCCGGCACCTCGATGAGCATGAAAAAGCCGGTGCCATCGGTGACCTGCTGGACGCTGGCTCCCGACAGGCCGGCCTGATTGACCTTTCCTTCGATGACGTTGATCGCCTCATCGCGGGTCTCCTGGGTCAGGCCATCACGGATCGACTCGTAGCTGTAGCCCGCCGCATCAAGGGCGTCGCCGAACTGTGATTCCGACACATCAGGATCGACGACCTCAACGGTCGGCCCGTTGAGCGTCCCGCGTCTGACCGACACATCGGTCGTGTCGCTGTCTGGGAGTTCGTTGGCGACGGCGGCCGCGACGTTGGTGGTGGATTCGTTGCCGATGTCAACGTTTTCGGCGGTCATCCCGATCAGCGGCGCGCGGATACGGGTGCCGCCGGCGAGATCAAGGCCGTACTGGAGGTTTGTGAGTCGATCGCCGGTGGTCGCGTTCTCGCCGCCGACGTTCGTCTGTGGGGCCATCGTCGGCGAAAACACCACAAACAGCGAGACCAGCAGGATGACCGCAAGCAGCGTCAGCCGCCAGTTGGATTTGAGCTTCTCGATCATGCTTTCACCCCGCGGTTGACATACCAGCGAAGCAGGCTCACGTTCAACAGATAGGTGTTCATCAGATCGGCGAGCAGGCCGACAACGAGGACGATCCCGATGGCGGTCATGATCTGGATGCCGAAGAGATACGCCGCGATCGTCATTACGGCCATCGCCGCGATCGAAGTCAGCGTCATCGTCACCCCGGTACGCATCGCCCGGCTGGTCGACTCATAGAAGTCGCCGGACTCCCGAAGCACGCTGTTGTTAAGCAGGATATCCGAGTCGACGCTATACCCGATCAACATGAGCAACGCGGCGACCGTCCCGAGTGAGAGATTGATCCCAAGCAGGTTCATGATCGCCAGCGGGAGCATTACGTCCGAAAACGCCGAGGCGATGACCGCGATCGATGGCGCGATGCTCCGGAACATCACGAACACCAACACGCTCATCCCGAGGAAGGCGACGAGCACGCCGCCGAGGGCGATCGTCTGTGTGTTTGCGCCAAAGCTTGGCGACACCGAAGAGCTGGCCTGGATCGAAAAGCCGGCCGCCTCGGCCTGCTGTTCTAAGATGCTGAGCTGATTGCCGCCGTCAGGCGTGTCGACAACCCCCTCGGAGAACGTGAGAATGTAGGTGTCATCGGCCGCGATCTGCCGCACCGAATCCGGTTCGGCAGTAAAGGCCGCATCGATCTGTTGGGCGGCGTTGCCGCCGGGATCCTCGATCCGAAGCTCCGAGCCGCCGACGAACTCCAAGCCGAGGTTCGCCGGCGCGCCGGTGAAGAGATACCAGCCACCGATCACGAGCAGCGCGACCGCGAGCAACGCCAGCGGAACCGCCACCAGCTGGCGGTTCGAATACTGGGTGTAGTCGACGGTCGGTACCGAAAGCTGAGCCATATTGTCGGTGGAATACAGGGTTGAATAAGCCTTCTCATATTCCGGAAGCGAACACGGGGGAAGCGACCGTCTGGGACGAACTACGGCAGGTATCGAACGCTGACGACGCCGGGTGCCGACCGGATCTCGACGCGATTGACGCCCAGGCGGGCGGCCCGCGACAGCGTCGCCTCCCGATCCTCAAGCACGTCGTCGACGGCGGTCGCGGTGTCGTCTTCTGGAACCGTAAGAACGTGCAGTTCGCCGGTGCCTGCCCGTGGTTCGGTCGTCAGCTCGCCGACCGGCTGATCGGCGGCCAGCTCCTGTTCGCGGGCGGTCGGCGGCTCCTCGCTTTCCGCTATCGACAGCGACCGTCGCTCGTCGATCTCGGTGAGCTGCCACGAGACCTCCATCGGCGGATCAGGGGCGACCGTTCCCTCGATCGCGTCGTCGACCTCGACGCCGGGGTTCGAGGCGAGGGTGTGTACCTGTCCGTCGTGGACATCCTTCAGCACGGCCGACTCGTCGTCGGCGTGGGTGACGAGGAACGTGCTCTCCTTTGGGTCGGCTGTCGACTCGTCGTTCATACACATGCGTAGCGACGACACCGTGTTGTCGGTTTCGACCCGCTATCGTGGCGGCATCTATCGGGAGAGCACGTAATGAGCAGCGGCCAGCAGGCCGAGCATCCCGGTTGGCGGGGTGATCGCACCGATCTGCGGGATCGCATACAGGATGGCGATTATCGGGGCGAAGAGCCCGCTCGGCTGCGGGCGGGTCACCGTCTCGCCGTCAAGCGTGAACGATTCGGGCATCGAGATAATCGCCGCGACGTACAGCGAAATCAGGAAGGCGTAGCCGAGGGCTGCCATGATCGTATCGTAGCGAGGGTGGTACGACAGCCCCTTGCGGTGTTTGCGGGCGACAAGCAGCGTCGGCGCGAGCAGCGGCCCGGCGGTAAACAGCCCGAGAACGGCGATAAACGTCCGCGACAGCGTCAGCGATCCGCCCGGTGTCGATGCCGTCTGGCCGATCCAGACGATCAACGCGAGGGTGAACAGGCCGCCGATAAACAGCGCGGCGAGCGTGCCGACGATGACGTAGAGCCGGAAAAACAGCGAGTCACCCTGCCGGAAGGCGTAGGGGAACGCGCCGATGACGCCGCGGTAGGCCTCAGCCATTGACGACGGTAGTGTCGCCGGCGAATTAAACGCCGCGGGATCGACCGCCGCGAAGATCGAGCAAAGACGGGTGTTTTTCATGCCCTGCCCGCCAACAGCCGGCAATGAGCCTCATTGCGTTCGATTTCGACGGCACGCTGTCGAACTCGGAGATGACCGTGCTGCTGGGCGAAAAGCTCGGTGTCGCCGACGAGATGGCCGACATCACCGAGCGGGCGATGAACAACGAACTCAGCTACGCCGAGAGTCTGCGCAGCCGCGCGGGGCTGCTGGCCGGGCTGAGCGAGGTCGACGCCAACGACGCCTACAGCGAGGTCGTCCTCCGACCCGATACGGCGGCCCTGATCGACCGCCTGCGCGAAGCCGGCCACACGGTCGCCATCTTCACCGGCGGCTTCGAGCGCGGCGTCGCACACGCCCTCGACGACGCGGGCACCGAGGTCGATCACATCGTCGCCAACGCCCTGCCCATCGAAGACGGCGAACTCACCGGCGAGGTCACCGGCCCGCTCATCGAGGGGACGAAAGACGACCAACTCGAAGCACTGGCAGCCGATCTCGGCGTCGACATGGACGAAACAGTCGCCGTCGGCGACGGCGCGAACGACCTCCCGATGTTGGAGGTCGCCGGGCTCGCGGTCGGCTTCGAGCCGAAACCGGCCGTCGAACCCTCCTGCGACGACGTGGTGACGACGATGGCCGAGTTGGGCGACCTGCTGGAAGCCAGCGGCGTGCTCTCGGCGGCCGTCGATAGCAACTGAGAGGCTGCTAGCCACCCAACCATGGATACGTGGAGCCGCGAGACGACCGTCGGCCGACTCACGATGACGCTGCCGCTCGTCGTCATCGCGCTGGCGATCCCGTTCGGGGTCGTCATCGACGATCTTCCGCAGGCGGTTCGGTTCGCGCCGTTCGTCGTGAGCGTCGGGCTGTTCGGCCTGCCGCACGGCGCGGTCGATCACCTGATGCCGCTCCGACTCGGCAATGTCCCGCTGAAGCGGTCACTGGCGGTCGTTGGCGTCGTGTATGCGATTCTTGGCGGGCTGTATCTCGCAGTCTGGGCACTCTCGCCGGCGGTCGCACTGCTGGCGTTTCTCGGCATGACATGGTTTCACTGGGGACAGGGGGATGCCTTCGCGCTACGAGCGTTCGGCGGGGGCGATCACATCCGCACGCGAAGCGACCGCTGGGCGTCGCTCGTCGTCCGCGGCGGGCTGCCCATGTTGGTGCCGCTGCTCGGCCAGCCCGAAGGCTACCAGCGAGTCGTCAACGGAATTATCGAACTATTCGATCCGGCATCAACAACCGCGCTATCCCCCCTGTTTCGAGTGGACACGCGTCTCGCGCTTGGGATTGGATTCGGGGTATTCACCCTGAGCAGCCTGCTGTGGACGGCTCGCCATGTATGGAAGGCTGACACGTCCGCGGGAGGGCTCGCGTGGGACGCAGTGGAAATCGGGCTGTTGTGGCTGTTCTTCTGGCTCGTCCCGCCGGTATTCGCGGTCGGGCTCTACTTCGCAGTCTGGCACTCGGTGCGGCACATCGGCCGGCTGGCGATTGTCGATCCGGCTGCTCGACAGGCCCTCGACAGCGGAGAGTGGCCGACCGCACTGGGACGATTCTACCGGGATGCCGCACCGCTGACGGTCGCGTCGCTCGCGCTGTTCGCCGGGCTCTACGTCTGGGTGCCAACCGATGGCTCGCTGAACGCGTTGCTGGCGATCTATCTCGTCGGCATCGCCGTGTTGACGCTGCCGCACGTGGCCGTGGTGACGTGGATGGATCAGGTGCAGTACGAGAAATCGAGGATTACTGATCGTCAGTAACGGTTTCGCCCGAGGCAGCACCGCTCTGAATCGCGTCGAGATGCGACCGTGACTGTGCATCGAGTTCGCCTCGTGGTTTCGGCTCTGGATCGGCAGAAATCTCATCGATCAACGTCTCCATTCGGTCGAGAATCCGCTCCGGTGGTGGCCCTGGTTCGATGACGACGGTGTCGTCAACATGGCGAATCGTCACCTCGGTTCCGGGGGTGAGGTCGAGAGAATCACGGATCTCCTCGGGGATTCGAATCCGACCCTCGGAATCGACCGTTGGCATATCCGAATCAACGGACGGAATGAAAATAGCTGTTTGGTCGGGAATACGATCAGGCAAGCAGGTAGGTCAGCCGGCTGGGAAACTGGCTTCCTGGCGGCCTGCGAAAATCTTCGATTTTCGGGCGACCAGAAGCCCCGCTTCTGGTAGACTGAAAGGGCGAGGCACTCTCGGCGAACCCCGGCGACGTAAGCACTGCAGGAGCGAACGTAGTGAGCGACGAAGCGCGCAGCGAGCCGCGGGAGTCGAGAGTGCCGAGGGCTTTCTACACCTCTCAACTACTGCTAAATCTGAAAACTACTACTTCACTTCCACCCTGCTCGGCGAACGCTTAACCGCGACGCGGCCGAACCGCGCCCAATGGCGGCCACCGAAGACGTTGGCTACATCTCCCACCCGCTGCTCGCCGAGGCGTTCATCGAGCGGCGGCTCTACCAACTCCAGTTGGCCGACGCCGCGAAACAGGGCCACACGCTCGTCTGTCTGCCGACCGGCCTCGGCAAAACGACGGTTAGCCTGCTGGTGACAGCCGAACGCCTGCAGGAGGTCGGCGGCACCGCGCTCCTGCTCGCACCGACGAAACCCCTTGTCCAGCAGCACGCCGAGTTCTACCGGGAAGCTCTGCAGATTCCCGACGACGAGATCGTCGTCTTCACCGGCGAAGTGCGTCCCGAGGATCGCGCCGAGCTGTTCGAGTCAGCCAAAATCGTCATCGCCACGCCGCAAGTGGTCGAAAACGACCTCGTCGGTAACCGGATCTCGCTGGCCGACGTGACGCATCTCACCTTCGACGAGTGCCACCGCGGCACCGGCGACTACGCTTACGTCTACATCGCCGAGCGGTACCACGCCGACGCCGACCAGCCGCTCGTGACCGCGATGAGCGCGTCGCCCGGCGGCACCAAAGAGGACATCGAGACCATCTGCGAAAACCTCGGTCTCGACGGCGTCGAAGTAATGACCGAAGACGACGCCGACGTTGACGAGTTCACGCACGACACCGACGTGGAATGGAAACGGATCGACCTCCCGCAGGAACTGCTCGATATTCGGGACGGCCTCAACGAGGTGATCTCGGATCGGCTCGAACAACTGCGCGAACTCGGCGTGACGAAGGCGACGAGCCCCGACATCTCCCAGAAACAGCTCAACAAGATCAGCGCGGAGTTGCGAAAACTGATGGACAACGACCAGTCGGAGGGCTATCAGGGCATGTCAACGCACGCTGAGATCATGAAGCTCCGGCGCGCGGTGACGCTCGTCGAAACCCAGAGCGTCGAATCCGTCCGGCGGTATTTCGAACGCCAGCGCAACGCCGCCGAGAGTTCGGGAGCCTCGAAAGCCAGCCAGCGACTCGTATCCGAGCCGAAAGTCCGGGAGGCAATGCGCAAAATCGAGAGCTTCGACGACCGCCACCCGAAATTCTCACAGACGCGAATCCTGCTGGCCGAAACGCTGGGGATCAACGACGGCGAGCGCGTGATCGTCTTCACCGAATCCCGCGACACCGCCGAAGCCCTGACCGAGTTCCTGAGTGAGAGCTTCGCCACCGAACGGTTCGTCGGGCAAGGCGACAAGGAAGGATCGGATGGGATGACCCAGACCGAACAGCAAGAGACGCTGGATCGGTTTCGCAACAACGAGTTCGACGTGTTGGTCTCCACGTCGGTCGCCGAGGAGGGACTGGACGTGCCCGAAGTCGATCTCGTCTTGTTCTACGAGCCGGTGCCAACAGCGATCCGGTCGATCCAGCGAAAGGGTCGCACCGGGCGGCAGACGACCGGCCGCGTCGTCGTCCTGCTGGCCAACGACACGCGCGACGAGGCGTACTTCTGGATCGCCCGCCGCAAGGAGAAACAGATGGAGTCCGAGCTCCGCCAACTGAAGGGCGTCGCCGACGAGGTCGAGGAAGAGTTGGACGACGATCAGTCCGCGCTCGATCAGTTCGACGGCGAGGCCAGCGACGCGAGCGATGGAGTCGCTACATCGGCAGCGACGAACGGTGGGAGCGAGGCCACCGAGAGCCAGCCCGGCTTGGCGGATTTCGGCGAAACCGACGGCAACGACGAAAGCGTAGATGAGACGAGCGACGACGACAGCGACACAGCGAACGGCAGCGACGTAGAGAGCGACACCGACGAAGAAATCGTCGCCAACGCCGGTACCGACACCGACGAGGTCGAGATCGTCGCCGACCAACGCGAGTTGGAATCGACGGTCGCCCGCGACCTCTCGAAACGTGAGGGAATCACGACCCGCCTCGAAACGCTGGCGGTCGGCGACTACGTCCTCTCCGACCGAGTCGCCGTCGAGCGGAAATCGGTCGCGGACTTCCTCGATACGCTGACCGGCGGCGACCGGTCGATGTTCGAGCAGGTCGGCGACCTCGTCCGCAACTACAGCCGGCCGGTCGTCATCGTCGAGGGCGACGACCTCTACAGCGAGCGCAACGTCCACCCGAACGCGATCCGCGGCGCGCTGTCGAGTCTCGCGGTCGATTTCAACGCGAGCATCCTCCGGACTGAGGACGAGAGCGAGACCGCCGAGTTGCTGGCGACCATCGCCCGCCGCGAGCAGGAGACCCGCGACCGCGAGGTGTCGGTGCACGGCGAAAAGAGCACGAAGACGCTGGCCGAACAGCAGGAGTACGTCGTCGCCTCGATTGCCGACATCGGCCCTGTGACGGCACGGTCGCTACTGGAGGAGTTCGGGACGGTCGAAGCCGTGATGACCGCACGGGAGGACGACCTGCTGGAAGCCGACGGCGTCGGCGCGGTGACCGCTGAGAAGATTCGGGATGTCGTCGGCAGCGAGTACGACGGCGAGTAGTCGACGGTGAGAGTTCGTGCTGAGCTGAGTGTGGCAGTTACTCCGTCGCTCGGTTCCCCCTCTTGTTCGGGATTGCAGGGCGCGTATTTTGGAGCGAGCGAGGAGATATCTCCAGTGGAAGAACTCCCGTTGTGAGTGCCTATGAGTACGTTTCTCTCGCTGTAGAGCAGTATGTGAGCGTTACACACGCTGAGGCAGCACGGCTGGGTCAGTTGACCAAGGTGAGAGATCTGAGTAATTCAATTCTATAGTTCAAATATCCATACTCGACCAATATTAGGTCGTATAAACTATTAACCGGATAGTGTATCGCTTAGTCCTTAAATTTATTAGCAACAACACCTACGCAACGCATATGATTCGAAAAATCAGGAAAACAGTGTGTTCCCACGAGTACGAACTCCGGTCGGTTGATACGTCGGAGTTCGTCGCCTTCGAGAAGTGCTCAGAGTGCGGCAGTACCCGGCAGCGCGATGCCGCCGAGATCACTGTCGATTACGGAGAATCGGAGTACAGAACTGCTGCATAGCTCCGCTACGCCTGCACGGCGATTCGATTACGGGCAGTAGAAGAGATTGATTCTGTAAGAGAGCCACCACCGCGAGAAGAGCAGCGTGTCGCTACTCGAATTCGAGCGCGCGCAGCGTTTCGGCGGCCTCACGGGCGGCAGCCAGTAGTTCCTTCGCACGGCGCGGATCGTCGGTTTTGGCGGCCTGCTGGGAGAAGCGCGTGATCGTACCGATGAGTGACTGGCGAGCCGTGGTGAGTCCCTCGGTCGGGGGCGACGACTGCGAGGTCGATTGCTGCGTCGACTGCTGGGTCGGCTCCGGAGGTCGGCCATCGCTCGCGCCAGGATGGCCGTTGGTCGCGGGCGTATCGGTCGGCGTCGATTGCGGCTGCGTCGCCGACGACTCGGGTTCTGTCGCGGGCGACTGCGCAGCGTTGGCTGGCTGTTGTGCCCCGTTTGCCTGCTGGGTGTCCATCGGTTGCTGCGTGTCAGCCTGCTGCTGCGCATCGGCTGGCTGCTGGGTGCCGGCCTGACAGGTCGGACAGAACGTCTGGCCGTCGTGACTGAACAGCGGGTCACCACACTCATCGCAGTGCTGGTTCGTCATCGTCGCCCCCTTCAGCAACAGCTCGCTCATGCGCTTGGTGTTGGCCCGTTTCGCCTCGTCGTCGGCGTACTTCTTCCGGAGCTTCTCGCGTTCGGCTTCCTTATCGAAGTCGCTCATACGCGAGGAGACGGGCGGACACCGGAAAAACACAGCGGCTCGATGGAACGGTCATATTCAGATAAGCGGTTGAGTGAGTGATTACATATAGAAAGCCCTCGGCTCTCTCGGCTCCCGGGACTCGCTGCGCTCCTCGTTCGCTTCGCTCACTGCGGTGCTTGCGTCGTCCGGGTTCGCCGGGAGAGCCTCGCCCTTTCAGTCCGCCAGGAGTGCGGCTGATCGGCCGGCTGACCCAGCTACTTGGCTGGTCGTCGCTGAACAACGGAGGTGAAATCACCGAAACGCTTACTCGAAATCCGGACGGATGTCAACACATGGCAAAAGTGTCAATCGTCGGTGCGGCGGGCACCGTCGGCGCGGCGACCGGCTACAACCTCGCACTGCGGGATGTCGTCGACGAACTCGTCTTCGTCGACATCCCGGATATGGAAGACGAGACGGTCGGCCAAGCCGCCGACACCAACCACGGCATCGCCTACGACTCGAATACGGTCGTCCGGCAGGGCGAGTACGCCGATACCGCCGGCTCGGACGTGGTCGTCATCACCGCCGGAATCCCGCGGTCGCCGGGTGACACGCGGCTCGATCTCGCCGAGGACAACGCGCCGATCATGGAAGACATCAGCGCGTCGCTGGCCGAGCACAACGACGAGTTCGTCACTGTCACAACCTCGAACCCGGTCGACCTGCTGAACCGACACCTCTACGAGACGGGCGACCGCCCCCGCGAGCACGTCATCGGTTTCGGCGGCCGGCTGGATTCGGCGCGGTTCCGCTACGTCCTGAGCCAACGATTCGACGCGCCGGTCAAAAACGTCGAAGCAACGATCCTCGGCGAGCACGGCGATTCGCAGGTGCCGGTGTTCTCGAAGGTGCGCGTCGACGGCCGCGACCCCGAGTTCGACGGCGACGAGAAAGACGAGATACTCGCGGATCTCCAACAGTCGGCGATGGACGTGATCGAGCGGAAGGGCGCGACCCAGTGGGGGCCGGCGACCGGCGTCGCCCACACGGTCGAAGCGATCCTCAACGACACGGGCGAGGTGCTGCCCTGCTCGGTCGTTCTCGACGGCGAGTTCGGCCACGACGACACCGCCTTCGGTGTCCCCGCGAAACTCGGGGACGACGGCGTCGAGGAGATTGTCGAATGGGATCTCGACGACTACGAGACGAAGCTGATGGCCGACGCCGCCGAGAAGCTGGCCGATCAGTACGACCGGATCGCCTGACAACACGGTAAAAACCGACACGGCCGAGCGTTAGAACACGCTGTCAGCGGTCGCCGCGCCGACGACGCTGAAGACCGCGCCGACGCTGATCGCCCGGAACGTCACCGTGGCGACCTCGTATATCGGGACGGCCGGCGGCGAGCCGACAAACGTCGCCGGCGCGTCGAAAACGGCCGCGAGGATCGCCACCGAGCCGAAGGCGACGACCATCAGCGAGATGAATCGGATCGGCACGCCGGCGACCTGCTGTTCGTCCTCGGGATCGCGTTTTGTGTCCGCCCGGTAGAGCGCGCCGTACCCGATCAACGCGACAAGAACGATGGTGAGTGCCGCCTGAAGCTGGCCCATACTCGCCGCCAACACCCAGACCTCCTCGGTGACGACAAACGGACCGGCCAGCAGGAAGCCGCCAACAAGCTGTTGGGCGGAGTCGGCGAATCGAAACCGACGCCGAAGCCGGCTGCCGGACGGAAGGATCGGGCGCGGTCGCATACAGGCCAGAAGAGCGTCGTCGTGATAAATCGGCGGGCCGCCGTGGCGGCAATGCCGATGTGTTTAGGCCCTCGCCGCAAAGAGCCAGCTATGAGCGCACGCAAGGAGTTCGATAGCTGGGCCGCCGAGGGCCGCGACAAAGGGATGGAGGATCGCCACTGGCATACCGCCAAACACGTCCTCGCCCGGATGCCGATCGAGCCGGGCGACATCGTCGTCGACCTCGGTACGGGCAGCGGCTACGCGCTGCGCGCCCTGCGGGAGACCGCCGATATCGGCCGCGGATACGGCCTCGACGGCGCGCCGGAGATGGCACGTAACGCCGCCGACTACACCGCTGACGACGCGGTCGGCTTCCTCGTCGGCGACTTCGACGCCCTGCCGTTTGCCGACAACAGCGTCGACCACGTCTTCTCGATGGAGGCGTTCTACTACGCCCGCGATCCGGGCCACACCCTTGCGGAGATCCGGCGCATCCTTCGACCAGGCGGGACATTCTACTGTGCGGTCAACTACTACGAGGAAAACGAGGCGAGCCACGCCTGGCAGGACAACATCACCATCGAGATGACACGCTGGGACAGGGCGGAGTACCGCGAGGCGTTTCGGGACGCCGGCCTCCATGTCGCCGAACAGGACACCATCGCCGACCGCGAGATCGAGATTCCGCCGGCCGAGGCGTTCCCGACCGACGACTGGGAGACACGCGCGGCGATGGTCGACCGCTACCGGACGTGGGGGACGCTGCTGACCGTCGGCGTCGCGCCGTAGTCGGCGATCGGCACGAACGGCATAGTCGACAACCGACACGAACGGCGTAGTCAACGGTCGGCACGAACGGTTTTGTGACTGGCCGAACGCATGCCGGTATGGATCGTCGACTCGCCGTGCTTGGGGGGACACTGGCCGGGATCGCCGGGCTGGCGGCGGTCATCCTTATCGATGTGCTCGGGACGGTCTTTTTCGCGCTGACGGTCGCGTTTTTCCTGGCCCCGTTGCGGCAGTGGCTACGACAGCGGGGTCGCTCACGGCTCACGGCGACGGTCGCGGTGACGACCGCCGCGTTCGTCGGTGTGATCGCGCTGTTCGCGCCGATCGGGTATCTGGTCGGTGCGCGGTTCAGCGAGGTGGTCGCGCTGCTGAGCTCGCTGCCGACAACGATCCCGATCGAGATCGCAGGGTTCAGCGACGAGATCGTCATCGCTGACGCGTTGGTCGTTGTCGAATCATGGTTCCGAACCGCGGCAACCCGGCTCGTCGCCGCCCTCCCCGTGTTGCTCATCAAGCTCACGCTGTTCGTGCTGTTGGTGTTCTCGCTGCTCTACAACGAACGCGACATCAGAAGCAGCGTCCTCGCGGTCATCCCGCCGAGCGAACGGGATATCGCCCACGCGCTCCACGAACGCACCCGCGAAACGCTGTACGCGCTGTACGTGCTCCAGGCCGCCACCGCACTGGGGACGTTTCTGATCGCCCTGCCGGTGTTTTTCGTCTGGGGGTACAGCTCACCGTTTGCGCTGGCAACGGTCGCCGCGATCCTCCAGTTCATCCCGGTCGTCGGCCCGAGTGTGTTGATCGCCGCCCTCGTGATCGGGGAGTTCCTCGCCGGCGACGTGGTCGGGGCGGTGGGGATCGGCGTGGTCGGCGGCGGGCTGATCGCGTGGCTGCCGGATCTGGCGATCCGACCGCGGTTGGCGCGGCGGACAGCCGATCTCGACGGCAGCCTCTACTTTATCGGCTTTGTCGGCGGGCTGTTGAGCCTCGGGGCGATCGGGGTCATCGTCGGACCATTGGTCGTCGCGCTGCTGGCGGAGACCGCCGGCCTCGTCGCCGACGAGTTCGATATCGAGGCCGAAGAGAGCTGACGCCGCGTCGCTCGTGGCAGCTCACAACACGATCGCCGCGATCACCGTCACAACACGGCCGCCGCGATCGCCGGCGTCAGAAACGCCTCGATGAACGCGGCGACGACAAGGACGACCGCCAGCCCGAGCAACACCCGGTAGGCCAGCCGAAGCGTGTCGACAAGGGTGGTAACGGTCGCACCGCCGGTGAGGACGCCGAGGACGACAGCCGCGATATGGAACCCGAGCCCGCCGGCAACGAAGATGGCCGGCAGTTCGATGACGCCGTGGGGTGCCACCAACGCGAGAAACGCCGTCGAGTCAGTCACCCCATACAGCGCGCCGATCAGCCCGCCGTTGAGCAGCATGTCGACACCGGTGGGGACGCCGAGTGCCAGCCCGCCGAAGGCCGCTGTCGCCGACACGAGCCAGTTGTTGGCCGCCAACATGACGAACGTATCGACGGGGAAGGAGCCGAACACCAGTCCCGGCTCAGCAGGGGTCGGGATCTCCGCGCCGAAGCCGGCGGTCACCTGGTAGCCGACGATCGCCGCGGCGGTGAAGACAGCCGTCGCAAACAGCACCGACAGCGGCGCGCGGCGGAGAAAGCCACCGAGGGCGACCAGCCCATCGCGGAACGCGGCGACAAACCGAGTGCGGTGGGGTCGGTTCGTCGCGTGTTCGTCTGCGACTGTGTCGCTGTCAGCCGTGATCGGAAACGATCGGTCAGCGTAGAGCCCGAACTTGAAGATATCAAGAAACGGTAACAACAGCAGCGGCCCGACGATGCCGGATAGCTGTGAGACACCGAGCATCGAGAACAGCGATCCAAGGATCGAGAGCACCGCAAAGACCGTGAGGGCAACGAGGACGTAGCCGACGATCATCCACGGGCGGGCAACCGGCAGGCGCGCGCTGCGACGAATACCGCCGGCGAGCCCGACATCGTCGGCAACGATCGACTGGCCGGTAAACGCCAACAACAGCGAGCTGACGACGATCAGCCCGACGCCGAGTATCACCCCGACCGCGGTGGCGGCGAAACCCGCAGCCGGCGAGAGGGCAAACAGCCCCACGCCGATCACGATGGGAACAAGCCCGAGAAGGGTAAACACCGTCTGGAGGATCGACAACCCGACAAACGAGGGCCAATCGTCGGCGAGCCCGCCGAGGGCCGCCCGAACCCCGTCGTCGCCGACGAGCGCCCCGTAGATGCCGTGAAGGACAGCGGCATTCGAGAGACCGCCGGCGACAACACCGACGAGAAGCGCGACGACGACCCCGCCGCCAAGCAGTGCGACAATACCCGGCGAGAACACGTTGCCGACGGCGGCTTCAAGCTCTGCCGGGATCGGTGGCGGTGTCGTTTCAAACGCCGCCGGGTCGAGATCGGTCGATTGGAGGAACGCTTCGAGTTCGGTCACCAGCGTTTCGAGACGGCCGTCACTCACGAGGAGCGCGAGGGCAGCACCGATCGCCACCACCAGCGGGACGCGAACGGTCGCGGTCAGCCCGATCCCGACCAGATAGACCGGGAGCACGTCCGCTGGGCGGTCGACCAGGAGCCGAAGGCCGGTTTGGAGGGCAGATCCAACGGTCACACGCCGATGTATATCGTGAGGGCTCCTAATGGCTCCGACTCAGCGTGCAACCGAGCGGCGAGCACGCCGGAGACGGCGTTTTCCAGTCGAAACCGAGGGGGTTGGAATGGCGTCACACACCACGGGGAGCCACGTCGATGCCGAATCAGCATGTCGACGACGGTCGAGCAGGTCGAGGCCAAGTCGATCATGCCGACGACTCGCTCACCGCGGTCGTCAAGTACGTTCGCTACCAACAATCGCCAATGAGTGACGCGGAGTCCGGGCCGCTTCAGCCCGACCGTCCGGGCGAGGATCACCCCTTCACTGTCGACGCGCCGTTCGAGCCCGCGGGCGACCAACCCGACGCCATCGAGCAGTTGGTCGCGGGCTACGAGTCGGGAATGGACGAACAAACCTTACTCGGCGTTACCGGCTCTGGGAAGACAAACACGGTCTCGTGGGTTGTCGAGGAACTCGATACACCGACGCTCGTCTTGGCGCACAACAAGACGCTGGCCGCCCAGCTCTACGAGGAGTTTCGGGAGCTGTTCCCCGACAACGCCGTCGAGTATTTCGTCTCCTATTATGACTACTACCAACCCGAAGCGTACGTCGAGCAGACCGACACCTACATCGACAAGGATATGTCGATCAACGAGGAGATCGAGCGGCTGCGACACTCCGCGACCCGGTCGCTGTTGACGCGAGACGACGTGATCGTCGTCGCCAGCGTCTCGGCGATCTACGGGCTGGGCGATCCGAGCAACTACCGGGAGATGGCCCTCGAACTGACGACCGGCCAGCAGATCGACCGCGACGAGCTCCTTGCTCGGTTGGTCGATCTCAACTACGAGCGCAACGACGTTGACTTCCAGCAGGGCTCTTTCCGGGTTCGGGGCGACACCGTCGAGATCTTTCCGATGTACGGCCGCTACGCCGTCCGCGTCGAGTTCTGGGGCGACGAGATCGACCGTCTGCTGAAGATCGATACACTCAACGGCGAGGTGCAATCCACCGAGCCAGCGGCCCTCATCCACCCCGCCGAGCACTACTCGATTCCCGAGGGCACGCTTGAGCAAGCCATCGGGGAAATCGAGGAGCTGATGGAAGACCGCATCCGGTACTTCGAGCGCGAGGGCGACCTCGTCGCCGCCCAGCGGATCGAGGAGCGGACGACCTTCGATATCGAGATGCTGCAGGAGACGGGCTACTGCTCAGGTATTGAAAACTACTCTGTCCACATGTCGGATCGGGAATCCGGCGAAGCCCCCTACACCCTGCTCGATTACTTCCCCGACGACTTCCTCTGTGTCGTTGACGAATCTCACGTCACCCTCCCGCAAATCAAGGGCCAATACGAGGGCGACAAATCCCGCAAGGATTCACTGGTCGAAAACGGGTTCCGGCTGCCGACGGCCTACGACAACCGCCCGCTGACCTTCGAGGAGTTCGAGGACAAAACCGAGCGAATGCTCTACGTGAGTGCGACGCCCGGTGACTACGAGATGGAGCACTCCGAACAAGTCGTCGAACAGATCGTCCGACCCACCTACCTCGTCGATCCCGCCATCGAAACCGCACCCGCCACGGGCCAGATCGACGATCTCACCGACCGCATTGACGAGCGGATCGCACGCGACGAGCGAACACTGGTCACAACGCTCACCAAGCGGATGGCCGAAGACCTGACCGAGTATCTCGAAGAGAGCGGCGTCGATGTCGCCTACATGCACGACGAAACTGACACGCTGGAACGCCATGAGCTGATCCGAAGCCTCCGGCTCGGCGAGATCGACGTGTTGGTCGGGATCAACCTGCTGCGCGAAGGTCTCGATATCCCCGAGGTCTCGCTGGTGGCGATTCTCGATGCCGACCAAGAGGGGTTCCTCCGCTCGGAGACGACGCTCGTCCAGACGATGGGCCGGGCCGCCCGCAACGTCAACGGCGAGGTCGTCCTCTACGCCGACGAGACGACCGACGCGATGGAGGCCGCCATCGAGGAGACCCAACGCCGCCGCCGGATTCAACGCGAGTTCAACGAGGAGCACGGCCACGAGCCGACAACGATTGACAAAGCCATCGGCGAAACGAACCTGCCGGGCTCGAAAACCGACACCGGCGGCGTCGCAGGCGATTCGCCGACGACCGACGACGAGGCCGACCGGCAGATCGAACAGCTCGAAGATCGCATGCAGGAGGCCGCCAACAACCTCGAATTCGAGTTGGCCGCCAACATCCGTGATCGGATTCGGGAGTTGCGACAGGAGTTCGATCTTGACGGCGGCGACGAGGGTGTTGCACCCGAAACGGAGCCCGAGTTCTGAGCGACAGCCGATGATCAAACGCTGGGAACCGCGGAAACGCCTTTGACTGTGCACCGTGAGAGGGTAGATATGGACTCATCGTCGGCCGACGCCAGCCCGCAGTTCGAGGAGATCGACCCGCCGCCGGCGGTCGACAACTGGCTCGATCTGATCGACTATCTCACCGGCGAACTCGCCGACAACGAGGAATCACTCGAATGCGAACTCGACGACGTAACCCTCGATGTCCCGATGCGGATGAGCCCCGACGCCGAAACCGCCCGCTGGAAGTTCGACGGTGACGTAACCGTCAGCCTCGGCGAGGTGCGCGTCCCGCTCCGTGAGTGGCGCGAATACTGGCAAAACGCCGAGTAGCTACTCGGTCTCAACTTCGGGTTCGAGTTCTTCCTCGTCGTCGACCTCGACACCGACATTCGAGTGGTCGGCCTCCGTGAGATTCGTCAGCAGCTCGTCGATGTTGTCGAGACCCAGAATCGACCGCGTTTCCTCATCGAAATCCCTGCTTTCGAGGGCTGAGCCCGCCGATTGTATGTCGCTGCCGCTGAGGTGGCCGCCGTAGCGACCGACCAGCGAGGTGAGTTCCTGCGGGATGATGAACGTCGAGGAGTCGCCCTCGCCGATGCGTTCGAGGCTCTCCATCCCGCGTTCGATGATCGCGCGTTCGCCCATCGCCTCGGCGGATTTGGCGCGCAGGACAGTCGAGATCGCATCACCCTGGGCTTCGAGGATCTGGCTCTGTTTGTCACCCTGCGACCGGATGATGTCGGCCTGTTTGTCACCCTCGGCAGTTTCGACAGCCGAGCGGCGTTCACCCTGGGCTTCGAGGATCATCGCCCGGCGGCGACGCTCGGCGGAGCTCTGTTCTTCCATCGCGCTTTTGACGCCAGCAGCGGGGCTGACCTCCCGGACTTCGACAGCTTCGACACTGATCCCCCACTCGTCGGTCGGCTCGTCGAGATCGCGGCGGATGCGGCTGTTGATCATCTCGCGCCGGGAGAGCGTGTCGTCGAGCTCCATATCACCCAACACGGCCCGCAGCGTCGTCTGGGCGAGGTTCGAGATCGCGGTCTCGTAGTCGTCGACCTCCAGGAAGGCCTTCTTCGCGTCGACGATCCGGTAGTAGACGACGGCGTCAGCCGTGACCGGCGAGTTATCGCGGGTGATCGCTTCCTGTGGTGCCACGTCGATGACGCGCGTCCGAACGTCGAAGGCGTAGGTGCGGGAGACGAACGGCGGAACCAGATTGAGACCGGGTTCAAGCAGGCTGCGGTACTCGCCGAACACCGTCAGCGCGCGCTTCTCGTAGGCGTCGACGATCTCGACCGCGCTGACGAGCGTCACCGCAAGGACGAACAGCGCGAGAACACCGACCGCGACGATCGGATCGAGGCTGGCGAAGACCAACAGCCCGACGAGGGCAGCCCCGACGGCGGCCACCGTTCGCCAGACACCATCGGGGATGTCGTCGGTGAGGGCGGTGAGTTCTTCGAACTCCGAGCGGGAGGACATACCGGATCAAGGCGATGGCGACACTTACGCCTATCCCCACAGCAGCGGTGTCAACGCGAAAGGGTGGCCCGTGAGCGACATGGTGCGGCACGAAAGGAGTGTTTTTGCGGCCGCGGAGCCGATAGGGTGTGTGTTCAGCCTCAACGCCCCCGTTCCGGGAGCCGTCAAGCGGCTCGCAAGCGACCTCCAGCCGCGGCTGCTCGATTTCGAGCAGGTTCGGGACGACCACACACTCGTCGTCAAACGGTTTCCCGAGGAGGAGTTGGCAAACGGCCATCCGGAGCACCAGCTGGCGACACTCCAAGAACGGCTGCGACCGGTGATCGGTGGGCTGCCCGCAGTCGAAGCCAAGGTCGACGAGATCGGCGTCTTCGAGCAGCCGGTTCGTGGCGACGGCCCAGTGGTCTATCTCCGGGTTGACAGCCCCGGGCTCCGTCGGATTCATCGGACGCTGACCGACGCCTTTGGGGTGGTCGACGGGCTCGAAGGCGACGACTACACGCCACACGTCACCCTCGCACGCGGTGGGTCGACCGCGGCCGCGGCGGCCGCAGCACAGCTGCGAGAGCGGGAGATCGACCCGGTCACCTGGACGGTCTCCGAGCTCGTGATCTGGGACGCTCGCCACCGCGAGCCGGCGGCGCGGTTCGGGCTGCCAGCCTGATCGGGAGCGGAACCTCCTTATCTGGATTCCAGCCGCATCGC
Source organism: Halonotius roseus (assembly GCF_006861655.1). Taxonomy (GTDB): domain Archaea; phylum Halobacteriota; class Halobacteria; order Halobacteriales; family Haloferacaceae; genus Halonotius; species Halonotius roseus. The sequence goes on from NZ_SESI01000002.1 coordinate 651,465, forward strand.
CACCGGCTCCTTCGGGTGCATTGTCAACGACCCACGGAGATCGAGAGCGTCGCCGAGGTAATCGAGGCGGTACTCCTGGGCCACAGTCGCCAGGATCAACTTCGCTTCGAGCATCGAGAACTGCTTGCCGATGCAGTGTCGGGGGCCGCCACCGAACGGGAAGAATGAAAAGCGCGGCCGGTCGGCCGCCCGCTCCGGCGTCCAGCGATCAGGATCGAACTGTTTGGGGTTGTCATACCACCGCGACGACCGGTGGACGACCCACTGCGGCAACATCAGGCCGCTGCCGGCCGGAATGCGGTAGCCGCCGATCTTCACATCGGCTGTCGCCTCACGGAACAGGGTGTACACCGGCGGGTAGAGCCGCATCGCCTCGTTGAGCACCTGCTCGGTGTACTCCAGCTGTCGGGCGTCGGCCGCTGTCGGCGTCGCACCGTCGAGTACCGAATCGAGTTCGGCGTGGAGACGACGCTCGACCTCGGGATGTTGGGAGAGCAGATACCAGGTGTAGGTCAGCATCAGCGCGGTCGTGTCGTGGCCGGCCAACAGCATCGTCATCATCTCATCGCGGATCTGCTGGTCGGTCTGCTCGCCGCGATCCTTCGCGCGGAGCAACAGCGAGAGTAGATCCATCGGCTCGTCGGTGTCGGCGTCGACGGGGGTCTCCGCACCCGCTTCGTAGCCACCTGCCCGGCGGTCGGCGACGATGTCGTCGATCACAGATTCGAGGTCGGCGATCGCCGCCCGGAACTCGCGGTTCTCGGCGGTCGGGGCCCAGTCGGGGATCAGCCGGCGGAACGGATCGGGCTCAAAGCGCGCACCCAGCGGTTCGAGATTTTCCTGAACTCGCTGAACCCGCTCCTCGCTGATATCGGTTCCCAGCATGGCAGTGACGATGATCCGCACCGTGAGCCGGGCCATCTCGATCTGGATGTCGAGACGATCGCCGTCGCTCCAGTCGCCGATCGCTGACTCAGTATGATCGACCATCATATCGCCGAGCGTCCGGATGCGGCGGCCGTGGAAAGCCGGGTTCGCCAGCTGGCGTTGTTGTTGCCACGTCTCGCCCTCGCTCAACAGCAGGCCATCACCCAAGAGCTCGTAGATCGCGTCGTCGCCGAGATCCAGCTTCGGGAACCGGTCGGGTTCGGTGACGAGGACACGCTTGATGTCCTGTGGGTTTGTCAGCATATACAGCGGGATCGGGCCGAGATCGAAGGCGACGACATCACCGTAGGCGTCGGCACACGCCGTCATAAACTGGAAGGGGTCGTCGGCAAACTGCTGACCGTTACCGAACAGCGGAACACCCTGCGGACCCGGGGGCCGAATACTCATAGATTCTGTTGGGGATGAACGAGATTAAGGGTTCGGCCGACCGCCGGCGCGGCGTCAATTGGGGTCAGAAAAGCGCGCCAAGCAGCAGGAAACCACCGACCAGCAAAAGCAGGTACACCAGCCCGCCGAGCGCGTAGAGCTTCCCCAGCGGCTCATCCTCGAAGCCGGCCCGTGGCGACAACAGAAAGAAGATCATCGCCGGGGTCGCCGCGACGATCCGGCCGATATCCGCGAGGCCGTTGTCGAGATACGTCGCACGAACCTGATCGAGTCGCATTGAGAGAAGTGTTGCCGGTCATCCGCAAAAAGTTCTCGGGAGAAGCGATATAGTAGCACAACAGATGCCGATTTGTCTATCATAAGTTTGAGGCTCTTGCCTAACTGAGTGAAACAACAATCAAATTATTGATATTGTTACTGCTTGGCGTGCAAGATGGACAGCGCAGATCTCATAGAGAGATTAAGGCGATCATAACGAACTCATCGAAAAAGTTCGGTGCGAAACGCGAACCTCAAAAAATCACGATTCCAGAAATCACAGATTCTATTCAAACGAATGTAATTACAACCGGTACGGCATCCATCATTAAAATCCCAAACAGGCCTTGTCGTTTGATCGGCCACGTCGGTGCATCCCGAAGCGATTCCCACGCTGGGGCTGCGACCTCCAAGTCTGAGAAGTCCCGTTGTGGCTGTTGATCGTCACTCTCCGACTGCCGTTGCAGCTCTTCAATCCGCCGCTGTCGGCCTTCTTCCATCTTTTCATGGAGTCGCCAAAACGAATGGTACAACCAAAACACTGCCAAGGCGGCGTAGGCAGCGATCGGGGCAATATACAACACCACCCATGTGAGCCCAAGAAGCGTTGGCTCGATTCCGCCTTCCGGGAGATTAAGCAGCCCTTCAGCATAAAACCGATAGGCAACGTAGCTGCCAGCAACAGCTAAGATCACATTGATCCGGGTTGCGAACCGTCCGAAATCCCGAAATCCGCCGTGGTCGTCGGGATGGAATGGCTGATAAGTGAGGATATCTCGCTGCAGCAACTCCGTGAACTTGTATACTAACAAAAATACGTCATATAGCATAGCGATCACAAACAGCGTCATGATCGCATAGACCAGATAGGCAATCTCACCCCAGCCAGCCCATGGACTCACAATAACCGGCAACAGCAGCGGGCCTAATGCGACAGCCAATGCAAAGGCCACCGACCGCGGGATAGATATGGTGCCAACAGTGAGTGTATCACCCAATGTAGACGTGAGTTCGCTGTAGAAATCATCGTAGGCAGGTCGTGAGACAATACTGGTGTCTTTCAACCGCATAAATAGATTCTCGGTCTTCAGAGCCAAACCATCGTAGATGAGATGGCCAGCAATTAGAATAAACAGAAAATATCCCGCCTGAACAGTCATCGCTGGATCGCCATTGCTTCCAGTTGTTGTCAAGGCGTGGTAAACCGCGTAGGCAGTGCCCGCGATCAAGGGCCCTGCTGTTGCAAAAAACATCATGCTACGATGCATCCCAGACCCGCGTATTACAGACGCTAACAGTCGATACACGAGATATGCCCATACGAACCCAACGCCAATTCCGCCAATGAGAACCACCCCACCCCGGAGAGTTGCCTCTGGAAGCGCAAAGTTGAGCTCACCAGTTACTATAGCTCGAGTGAAATTGATACCAAAATACAACACCATCGTGACCCCCAGGTATGTTGGGAGATGCCTTAGCAGCAATCGTGTGATCCCGGTGGTAAACTGTATGGCAGGCTGCTCAGTTGCCGTTTCGTCCGTAGGCTCTTTGACTGAATCAAATGGCAAGACGGCACAGGCTCGATAAAATGGACCGTCTTCGCCTGTCCAACGTTCCCAATGTGACTTCTGTGCCAACTCCGTATTCTCGTCGGGCATAGTTTTGTTGAGCTATAGCTCTAATTTTAAATTTATGCTCCTCAACATGGACTGTTGGATGTACTTCAACGACCTCACAGACACGCTCCCTGTTACCCTAACTGCCATTCAGCGATAAATATCATCGAAAACAAATAGGGTCGGCCTGCTGCATACATCTTCTATATCTTGCACAGCTCGATCCCTCAGCTTTGAGATAGGTACTACTGTTTCACTATCTTCGGTAAGAGGCAAGGTCAAATTGGCCTCAACGACGACTAAATCGGCTCATCCGGCTCGTTGCTCTCAGCGACCGACTGGGCTTCCGTCGCATACCGCTCCTGTTGGTCGGGATCGACCGGGGCAAGCTCGTCCTCGTCGACCTCGATCGCGGCGGTGATCGGCTCGCTCCGCTGTTGGAGCAGCGTCGCCGACAGCTCCTTGCGGAGCTGCTTGGTGCCGTCGGTCGTCGCATACACAAAGGAGATCAGATTACGGTCGTCGTACTCGCGTTCGACCAGCCAGAGCCGTGGCATACTCGGTGGTGGATAGCCGGCCAAATGGAACTATCGGCTCAGAGAAAGGGGACTACCGCTGGAGCTGGCGCAGCTTGCGGCTCAGATCCTCGACGGCAGCGCGCTGTTCGTCGGTGGCGTCAACGATCTCCTCGGTGGCGTCCTCGGTGTCGGCCGAGCGATCCCGCACTGTCTCCAGGGTCGCGGTCAGCTCCTCGACGGTTGCGGCCTGTTCGTCGGTCGCCCGTGAGACCTCCGCGATCCCGTTGGCCGCCTGGTCGATCGAGTCGGCGATCTCCTCGAAGGCATCGAGCACGTCGGCGATCTGCTCGCCGGCATGGCCGATCTGCTCGTGGGATTCGGTCGCCGAAGCGACCGTCTCGTCGGTCTGTTCGTGGAGTCGGTTGATGCTGTCGGCGATCTCCTCGGTGTGGGTCTGGGTTTTGTCGGCGAGATTTTTGACCTCCTCGGCGACGACCGCGAACCCGTCGCCCTCCTCGCCGGCGCGGGCGGCCTCGATGTTGGCGTTGAGCGCGAGGATGTTGGTCTGTTCGGCGATGTCGTCGATGACCTCGACGACCGCCTCGATGTCGTCCATCTGTTCGCCGAGGGCGGTGACCTGCTCGACGAGTTCGTCGCCGATCTCGACGACCTCGTCGGTCGCGTCCTTCGCGCCCTCACTTGCTTCCAGCCCGTTTTCGGCGGCGTCGCGGGCTTCCTCGGCGGCGGTGTCGACCTCCTCGGCCGTCGAGGCGACCTCCTCCATGCTCGCCGAGAACGACTGCATCTCGTCGACGCTCTCATCGAGCAGCTCACTCTGTTCGGCGACGTTGGTTGCGATGTCGTCGGCCGCCGTGTCGGCGGCTTCGATATAGTCGTCAAGCTGGCGGGTCTGGCGTTCGATCCCGCCGGCCATCGATTCGAGCTGCTCGATCGCCGCGTTCAGCTCGCTCGCAACGTCGCCCAGCCCGTCGGCAAGCGCGTCGGTGTCGGCCGGCGGGTCGGCGCGCACACCGAGGTTGCCGGTGGCAAGCCCCGACAGCGTCGACCGGAGTTCGGTGACGAGCTCCTCGGTTGCCTGCTGGCGGTGCTGCTCGGCGGTTCGATCCGTGATGATCTGGATGACACCGGCGACCTCGTCGTCGGCACCGAACAGCGGCCGGGCGGTCGTCTCGATGTGAGCGGTGTCGTCGCCGGTGATCGTCCCGCTGTCCCGGTACAGGAACCGGTCGCGGTCGTCGAGGTCGACCCCGAACTCGCTGTCGGCGTTGGTCGGTTCGGCCGCCACCATCTCGGCGAGTGTCACCTCGGCGGTATCGATCGTCAGCTCGTCGGCGACCGTCTCGGCGTCGAGATCGTCCGCATCGAGCTGCTCGGTCAGCGGGTCGTTCCACGCCGACAGCTCGCCGCCGGCGTCGAGCATGAACGCCGGTCGATCGAGGCTGTTGAGAAGGGTGGTGTGATCGAAGTCGATGGCGGCTGGCGACGTATCGGCGGTTGACTGGTCGTCATCGGCAGCCGACTGTTCATCGACAGCAGCCGACCCTTCGTCGTCATCGACGGGATCGATCGTCGGGCCGTCAGTCTCGGCGGTGTCGACCTCGTCGGCCGCCGAGCCGGCGGTGTCGGCCTGTTGGGTTCCCGCCGCATCAGGGTCATCGGCGATCGTTACCCCGCCGTCAGGAACCGATCGCGGTGAGACATCGGTGTTGGAATCGTCTGAGCGTGGGCTATCGCCGGGGAGTCGCGCGATTAACGCGGCCCAAACCGACCGACAAACGCGTCGAAAGGGGAGCGTCATAACATCATTATATTCTGTTACACAAATCAATCTTTCTCCCGCCGCTTTCGACGCTGAAACCGTTCACTCGGCCGGCGATCACCTCCTGTTTAATCAGCCGTGATCATTCCACGTTCACTCGGCCGGCGATCACGTCACGTTCAATTGGCCGGCGACCGTATCGCTGGTGATGGAGGTCGACACGCTGCGAGCGCGGGTCGCCGAGCTGCCGACCGAGCCCGGCGTCTACCAGTTTCAGGCCGGCGACCGGGTGTTGTACGTCGGCAAGGCCGTCGACCTGCGCTCGCGGGTGCGATCGTACGCCGACCCACGCAGCGACCGCATCGCCCGGATGGTCGCCCGCGCCGAATCGCTTGAGGTCGCGGTCACCGACACCGAAACCCAGGCCCTCCTGCTGGAAGCGAATCTGATCAAACGCCACCAGCCACGGTACAACGTCCGCCTGAAAGACGACAAATCCTACCCGCTGGTGCAGCTCACCGACCACGAAGCCCCCCGAATCGAGATCACCCGCGACCCCGATGACGCCGCGACCGTCTTCGGCCCGTTCACCGACAAGGGCCGACTGGAGACGGTCGTCAAGGCGATCCGAGAGGTCTACGGCCTGCGCGGCTGTTCGGAACACAAGTATCAGGGCCGGGAGCGACCCTGTCTCGACTACGAGATGGGGCTGTGTTCGGCCCCCTGTACCGGCGAGATCGACACCGAACACTACCGCGAGGATGTCGAGGCAGCGATCCGGTTTTTCGAGGGCGAAACCGGTGTGCTGGCCGATCCGCTCCGCCAAGAGATGGAGGCCGCCGCCCAGGAGCAGGCCTTCGAGCGCGCGGCGAACCTCCGCGACCAGCTCGACACCGTCGAGACGATCCACGACGACAGCGAGCGAGCGGTCGCCGGCGGCGATGCGGCGGGTGGGGGCGGCAGCGAGGCGGTCGCGGACGTGCTGGGCGTCGCCGTCGACGGCGACGAGGCGACGGTCGCCCGGCTTCGCAGCGAGCGCGGACAGCTCGTCGATCGCTCACGGCACAGTCTCGACGCCCCCGACGAAGCCGACGGCGGCGACCGCGTGGCCGCGTTGCTGTCGGCGTTTCTCCCGCAGTATTACGCCGAACGCCAGCTTCCGGATGCGATCCTCCTCTCGGAGCGACCAGCCGACGACGACGTGCTCGACTGGCTGGAGAGCGAAGGGGTCGCGGTTCGCGTCCCGGGAGCCGGCCGGGAGGCGACGCTCGTCGAGCTCGCGCTGAAAAACGCCCGCCAGGGGCCGGTCGATGGCGACCCGCTGGCTGTGCTCGGCGAGTCCCTCGGGATCGACCGCCCGCGCCGGATCGAGGGGTTCGACGTGAGCCACAGCCAGGGCAAAGCGGTCGTCGGCAGCAACGTCTGCTTCGTCGACGGGGCGGCCGAGACAGCCGACTACCGCCGGAAAAAGCTCACCGACCGCAACGACGATTACGCCAACATGCGGGAGTTAATCGAGTGGCGAACCGAACGCGCCCTAGAAGGCCGTGACGACCGCCCCGACCCGGATCTCCTCCTCGTCGACGGCGGCGAGGGCCAACTCGGCGCGGCGATGGACGCCCTCGACAAGACGGGGTGGGACGTGCCGGTCGTCGCGCTGGCGAAGGATGAGGAGTTGGTGATCACGCCCGACCGCGTCTTCGACTGGCCGAGCGACGCCGACCACCTCCACGTCTGTCAGCGCGTCCGCGATGAGGCCCACCGGTTTGCCGTCCAGTACCACCAACAGCTCCGGGATGACGTGTCGACCGCGCTGGATGGGATTCCAGGTGTTGGCCCCGAGACCCGAAAACGGCTGCTTCGGCGGTTCGGCAGCGTCGACAACGTGCGGGATGCCTCACAAGCGGATCTGCAGGCTGTCGACGGAATCGGCGAGAAAACAGCCAGCAGGATCGCCGACCGCCTGTGAGGGGGATCGATTCCGAATCCATACATCATTAAGGTCGCTGAGGCGATGGGGCTGGTATGGACTACACGCTCGCAGTTGAGAACGCGCCGGAGACGATCAAAGGTGGGACGGGCGTCCTCCTGCTACATCCGTCGATCGGCGAAACCGACCGCATCGACACCGATTTCTTCAAAACCGACACCGATCACTTCCTCGTTGTCTCAACGCGGACGACCGCCCGCGAGGTCGAACAGAAGCTCGAACACTACGATGTCGACGAGGACAGCGCGGTCATCCTCGATACGCTGTCGGTCGAACGCGGCTACTCCCGGCGCGGCACCGACGACGTCCACTACGTCTCCGCCCCCGACGACCTCGATGGGATCGTCGCCAAGGTCGAGGAGTTCCTCACCAGCCACGACGGGAAGGTGCGGCTCAGCGTCGATTCGCTCACCGAGATGATCTACTACGCCGACGAGGACGGCGTCGTCGACGCAACCGCCGAACTGCTTGCGCTGCTGGCCGAACACGACGCGGTTGGCCTCTTCCATCTCTCGAAGGAGGTTCACGACGAGGCGACGCTGGATCGGTTCCGCGAGCAGTTTGATGGCGTCATCGATCTCAACGACGACGGCAGCGTCGAAACCGAGTTTTAGGCGCGATCAGTCGATCCGGTAGGTTGCCTCGACGGATGCACTGACAGTGACATCATCAGGCTGGAGCTCTGTCGATCCCCCAGAAGCCGCTTCGGCGACGTCGTAGCGTTCGTAGGTCGGCGAAACGCCGCCACCGGCAGCGTTGAGCTGCTGTACCGACACCACCCGTGAGTCGACGCGGGCGGCGAGGACATCCGCCTCGTCACGGGCGGTATCAACAGCCGCTTTGAGGGCATCCTCACGCAAGGATTCGCGGGTCGACTCAGCAAGCGTGTACTCGATCCGACCGATCGAGTCGGCCCCACCGTCGATTGCGGTGTCGATCACGTCGCCGGTCGCATCGATATCCTCGACATCGATGGTGATGGTGTGTGTCCCCTCGTAGCCGGTCTGTTCGGGCTCCGTCCCCGGTTCGCGGCGGGCATACTGCGGCCGGATCGCAAACCGGCCGGTCGTGAGTTGGTCATCGGATAAGCCAGCATCGCGGAGGGCCTGTCGGAGGCTGTCGGAGCGTGTTGACAGCTCATCGCGGACGGCGGGCGCGCTGTCGCCGGTGGCCTCGACGCTGACCTCAATGACCGCACGGTCGGGGGGAGCCTGCATCTCGGCTGATCCGGTGACGGTGATGGTGCGGCCGCCATCGCTGTCGGCGGTGCTGCCGGCGTCGGTTGCTTGCTGTGCGGTGCCGAGACAGCCGGAGAGGCCGGCCGCGCCGGCTGTCGCCGTGCCGATGAGGAAGTCACGTCGCTGCATGGCGACTATGAGGCGGCCAACAGATGAATAGCTTCCTACTGCTAAAATGGCGGTTTGAGTCGTCTGTGGCGGTTACTCGCGTAGCTCGGCGAACGTCTTTTCGGCCCACTCGACCGCGTAGGCCGCGCCGTGTTCGCGGTAGGCCGTCGTATCGAGCGCGCTGAACGGCGTCGGAAGCCCAAGATCGTGTTTGATCGCCGAGCAGGCGTACTCGGTAGCCTCGGGAAACGTCATCTCGTTGTGGGCGACCGCGCGAGAGAGATCATCGAGCCGGGGTTCGAGTCGCTGGCCGGCATCGACCCAGGCGTCATGGAGGGGTTCAAGTTCGTCATCGTCAGCCCACGACGCAAAGACCTCGCGGGTCTGGAGCCCGACCCACCCCTCAAAGAGGGCGGCCGCGATCTGGTAGAGATCAGTGCCGTCGAGCCCGACCGCCGCGTCGAGATCGGGATACTGCTCGCCGAAAAACGGGAGAAAATGTTCGGGGACACCACAGTCGAGCTGGACGAACGCTTCGGCGATCAGGAAGTTGAGAAAGTCGTCGGGGGTGTTCTCGGCGCGCTGTTTGACCAAGACAGTCGGCGGCTCGGTCTGGGTCGTCCAGACGACGGTGCCATCGTCGGGGGTGCCGATGGTGAAGGCCTCGCCAGCGTACTCCTGCAGGACGGTTGGCGCGTTCTCGGGCAGCCAGTCGGCGGGGTAGCTGGCCGGATCAAGCCGGTCGGCCAGCAGGCCGAGATCCTCGGCGACCGCCGGCGGCAACGTGTCAAAATCAGTTTGGACATCCAGCACGGTCGCCTCGGGAGCATGTCGCTGACGGACAGTTGACAGGGGTGGCGACAGCGATCGCTCGGAGAACATCAGGCGAAAACGTACGAGAGGATGATCCCGACCGAGAAGACGGCCGACAGGAGCACGGTAGCGAGCACGACCTTGGTGGCCTTCGACATACGCGTCGGTTTGCGGCCGGCGGTAATAAAGCTTGAAATCAATCGGCGGTAACGCCGACCGCCCGCACCGGCGCGCCGTCACCGCCGAGCGCGAGCGGGTACGCCCGGAGCTCGAAGCGGTCGTCGACACCGCCGAGATTGGTTAGGTTCTCGACGATGAGGCAGTCCTCGCCGAGGAGCGCGTGGTGGGCCGCAAAATCGGTTGGCTCGTCGTCGCCGGCACGCGGGCTTGGCGTCGGATCGGGGCTCAGCGCGTCAACGCTGACGGCCAGCCCGTGTTCGGCACAGCGGGCCGCCGTTTCAGGTGCAACGTAGGGGTGGTCGAGATAGCGGTCGGTGTTCCAGTGGTCGTCCCAGCCAGTCCAGCAGACGACCATGTCGGCGTCGGCCAGTACGTCGCCTGCGGGGAGTCGATCCGGCGTGATCGGCTCGCGGGCGTCGCAGTCCCGGCAGTCGACGCGGACAGCGTCGAAAACGAAGCGGTCGAGTGAAAACGCAGAGAGCGGGTCGCCGTCGGGTTCGGTGTGCAGCGGCGCGTCGATGTGGGTGCCAGTGTGACTGCCGCACGAGAGGGATTCGACGTGGTAGCCATCGTCGGCATGGGTCGCATGGTCGCTCAGGCTGACCGGTGGATCGCCGGGATAGGTCTGCATCCCATCCTCAATGGGGTGGGTGAGGTCGACGTGGTCGGGCATAGTTGAGCCTCACTACGACCGGACAAAGAGGCTGTGACGACAACAACGACTTTACCGCCACCGGACGCGGGATGAGGCATGGAACTCGATATCGGCAATGCACTCGGCGGCAGTCCCGGCCTCACCGAAGACACCCTTGAGCACCTCGACGAGCGGGTCGGGATCGCCCACGAGCGCATCGAGCAGGGCCGCGCTGACGACGAACACGGCTACGCCGCGCTCAACCTCCCGGAGACGGTCGACACCGACGCGATCCGGGCGGCGGTCGAGCCGTTCGGCACGCCAGCGGCCGTGCTGACGGTCGGTATCGGCGGCAGCGCGCTCGGCGCGGCAACGATTTCGGCCGCCCTCGCGGATCAGACTGACGTTGAGGCACACTTCCTCGATAACGTTGATCCCGAGGACACCGCCGAACTGCTCGATTCGCTGCCGCTGGACGACACCGTCGTCAACGTCGTCTCCCGATCGGGCACCACCGCAGAAACGCTCTCGAACTTTCTCGTCGTCCGCGAAGCGATGGACGACGCCGGCGTCGACTGGACCGAGCAAACCTTTGTCACCACGGGCGACGACGGAAACCTCCGGAATCTCGCCGACACACACGACCTGCCGTCGCTGAAGGTGCCCGAGGGCGTGCCGGGCCGCTTCTCGGCGATCTCGACGGTCGGACTGGCCTGCGCCGCGCTCCAGGGCCTCGACATCGAGGGTGTCGTCGCCGGCGCACAGACGGCGATGGACGATCTTTCGGGCTCGCTGTACGACTCGCCGGCCTACGCCTACGGCGCGGTCTGTTACGGCCTCGCCGAGCGCGGCGCGCTCACCAACGCGATGATGCCCTATGCGGAGTCGCTGGAATACTTCGCCGAGTGGTTCGCCCAACTGTGGGCCGAAAGCCTCGGTAAGGAACAGGTCGGCCAGACGCCGGCCCGCGCGCTGGGCGCGACCGACCAACACTCCCAGCTCCAACTCTACCGGGCCGGGCCCCGCGATAAGCTCGTGACACTCGTCCGCCCGCGCGAGCGCGAGGATATCGACATTCCGGAGACCGATCTCGAAGGATTATCCTATCTTGGCGGCTCCGGTCTCGGCGACCTGCTTGACGCGGAGTTCGAGGCGACCGAGGCCAGCCTCGCCGCCGAGGGGCGGCCCAATGTCCGCATCGAGATCGACGCCGTCGACGCCGAAGGGATCGGCGAGCTACTGTACGCGATGGAGGCTGCGACCGTCATGTACGGCGAACTCGCCGGGCTGTCGACCTTTACGCAGCCCGCTGTCGAGTGGGGCAAAAAGGCCGCCCGCGGGCTGCTCGGCGGTGGCGACTTCGCGGAGGCCGAGGCGGTCGCCGACAAGCGAACGTTCACCATCGAGTAAGCGTGACCAGCCAAAACCGGTGTTCCTAACAGGGGCAGCGGCGTAGCCGACAGCGAATGAGCGGCGAGACCACAGGCTGGGAGCCGCGGGCGAAAGTCCTCGGTGAAGTCCTCGCGGTCGTCTTCGGGGCCTATCTGTTTGCGAGCGTCGTGCTTGCGGCGGTGAATCCACCGTTGGTCGACGCCGGGATCGTCACCCCCGGCGGTACCGACGAATCCCTCGCGCAGTTCACCCTCCAGTATGGCGGATTTCTGCTGGTGACCGGCTGGTACGCCCTCGCTGTCAGAGACGAGCCGCTGATCCCATGGGCCCGTCCTGGACTGCGGGAGATCGGACTCATCGTCGCCGGGATCGTCGTCCTCGTCGGCGCGAACAACGGGATCACCCGGCTGTTTGCTGCCGCCGACGTGGCGATCGGCGACAACGCCGCCGTGACCGTCGGGGCCGGCGATCCGGGCTATCTGTTGACGATGGTTGGCTTCTCGTTGCTTGTTGTCGGCCCGGCCGAGGAGTTGCTGTTTCGCGGTGTCGTCCAGGGGCGACTCCGGGAGAGCTGGGGTGTCTGGCCGGCGATCCTCGTGGCGACAGTGCTGTTCGGCTTAAGCCACGCCTCCGTCTCCGGCGGCATCGCCGGGGTCATCGCCTACATTCTGACGGCGACACTGCTCGGCGTGCTGTTGGGGTATCTCTACGAGCGTACCGAGAACATCGTCGTCCCGGCGGTTATCCACGGCGTCAACAACGCGGTCATCTTCGCGTGGCTCTATCTGGGCGAGATCGGCGTTGTCTGAAAACAGGCGATCGGGGCTAGCTCGGATTCTTTCGGGCGAGGTCGCTGCCACAGATCCGACAGCGATCGAGTTTCTCGTCGTAGGTGCGGCCACAGCCCTGACACTGGAACTGCCACTCGCGCTGTTCGGTGATCCCCTCCTGGGCGATCACCTCGACAGCAACGTTGAGCCGGTCAGCGACGTTCTGCATCGCGTAATCGTCGGTAACAAGGGTGCCGTCAAGCTCGAAGGCGGCAGCGATAAGCACCATATCCGTCTCGCTGAGCTCGTCGGCGTCGCCGGTTTCGGTTGCCGCCCGATTGATCTTTTCGACGGTCTCCTCGGAGGGGATATGGATGTGCATCCCCGCGCCCTCCTCGGCGTCAAACCGGAAGGCGTGTTCGCCCTCCAGCTCCTCGTGTACCTGCGGAACCGAGGCGGTGTCCTCATCGGTGTGATACTCGTTGATAAACGCCGACGTATCGAGAATCTGCATATGGTTACCGGGAGATGACAATGTAGTCTTTGACCGCGTCAACGGCACCAGCCGGGATGCGGAGGCGACCCTCGTCGTCGGCCTCGAAATCAGAGCCGGCCGCCGAGATCCCCTCGTTGGGGGTGACAAGCAGGTCGTGAAGACGACCGGTTTTGAGATCCATCGTGATATTGTAGAGGTCGCCGAGTTCCGTCCCGTCGGCACCCATCACGGCTTTGCCCGAGAGGTTTTCCGCGAGTATGTCAACCATGCCTGAGGTAGACGTGCGAACTCATATAAACGCCACGGGCGCGTCCGACGGCCGGCAGACAGCCCGGAAGTTGAAAGGCTTAACTCCGATGGCCCGCTTCGACCGGTAACGCGGTTTCCGGAGTTCTCTGTATGTCAGATCACGATACCTCACTGCGAACCCCGATCGTTGCTGTCCTCGGTCACGTCGACCACGGCAAGACCAGTCTGCTGGATAAGATCCGTGGCTCGGCGGTCAGCGACGGCGAGGCCGGCGCGATCACCCAACACATCGGCGCGACGGCCGTCCCGCTGGAAACGATCGCCGATATGGCCGGCGATCTCGTCGAGGTCGAGGATTTCGATCTTCCTGGACTTCTCTTTATCGACACACCCGGCCACCACTCGTTTTCCACGCTGCGCTCCCGCGGCGGCGCGCTCGCCGATATCGCTATCCTCGTCGTCGATGTCAACGACGGCTTCCAGCCCCAAACTGAGGAGGCACTCGATATCCTCCAGCGCACCGGGACGCCCTTCGTTGTCGCCGCCAACAAGGCCGACACGACGCCGGGCTGGAATCCCGTCGAGAACTCGCCGATCAAACCCAGCTACGACGGTCAAAGCGATGTCGCCCGCCAGCGACTCGACGAGAATCTCTACGAGATCATCGGCCAACTATCCGACGACGGCTTCTCGGCGGATCTCTACTGGCGCGTCCAAAACTTCCAGAAAAACATCGGCGTCGTCCCCTGCTCGGCACTCACCGGCGAGGGCGTCCCCGACGTGCTCGCGGTGTTGATGGGCCTCTCCCAGCGGTTCATGAAAGCCGAGATGGAGATCGACGTGGAGGGCCCCGGCGAGGGCACCGTCCTCGAAGTAAAGGACGAACAAGGGTTCGGCGCGACCTTGGATGTCGTCGTCTACGACGGGACGATCAAGGAGGGCGATCAGATCGTCGTCGGCGGGGTCAACGACCCCATCGTCACCGAGATTCGCGCGCTGCTCCAACCGCAGCCGAACGCCGAGATCCGGGTCGAAAACCGCTTCGAGCGCGTCGAGTCGGTCGCCGCCGCCGCGGGTGTCAAGATCGCCGCACCCGACCTCGATGAGGCGATGGCCGGCGCGCCGGTGCGGGTCGTCCGCGACCGCGCGGTCGACGACGTGATCGAAGAGGTCAAAGCCGAACTCGCTGAGATCGAGGTCGACACCGAGGAGGAAGGCGTCGTCGTCAAAGCCGACACGCTCGGCAGTCTGGAGGCGATGGCCAACGCCCTCCGGGAGGCGGAGGTGCCGATCCTCCGGGCGGAGGTCGGCGACGTGGCACCCCGGGATATCGCGGTCGCCGGCACAGCCCGCGAACCCGAACACACCGTCATCCTCGGGTTCAACGTCGACGTGCTGCCGGATGCCGAGCGCGAACTCGAACAAAGCGAGGTGACGCTGTTCAACGACGACGTGATCTACCAGCTTGTCGAGGACTACGAGGAACACGTCGCGGAGATGCAGCGAGCCCAACAGGAGACGATCCTCGATAAGATCGTCCGCCCCGCCCGATTCCAGATCCTCGACGACCACACATTCCGGCAGTCCGATCCCGCCGTCGTCGGCGTCGAGATCATGTCGGGCACGATCAAGAACAACACGAACGTCGCCAAATTCGAGAACAACGAGCCGGATCGGGTCGGCGAACTCTCGGGGATTCAGGCCCAGGGTGACGACGTCGAGGAGGCCCGCGCGGGCGAGCGCGTCAGCGTCGCCATCGACGGGCCGACGGTCGGCCGCCAGATCGAGGAGGGCGACGAGCTGTGGATCGAGCTACCCGAAAAACACGCCAAGATCCTCGAACAGGAGCTCAACGAGGAGATCCCGGCCGACGAGTTGGAAGCGTTGTCGGGCTATCTGAACAAGCGACGGAAACGCGATCCGTTCTGGGGCAAATAGCGCGGTTCACGGCTGACAGCCGCGGAGCATCCAGATCGACCGGCTCCCGTATTTGGCGAGAAACGGAGCTGTGATAGTAGCGTCTTACTGACAGTACTGCACGACAAAAACAAACCCAGCGGGCGTCAGCCTACAGGATGTAGGATTTGTTGTCTTTGATCTGGCGCGGTGCCTGGAGTTGTTTGTATGTGCTCCCGCCGGCGGGTGCTTGGGCAACGATCGTGATCGACTCAGATTCCTCAAGCTGGGAGACCTCACTGAGACTGTCCAGCTGGAACCGGACGACCATCAGATCGTTCTGATCGGAGAGCACCTTGGTGCTGTTGTCCTCCAAGCCCTGAATGGAGATCAACGACACACCGCTTGTTTCGGCCTCGTTGCCGTTGACGACGGTCGCGTTGCCGCCGGTCTGGATGGTGTAGGAGGCTTTGCTCACGTTGATTGCATCCGAACCCGACGAAAGGCGAACAGACGCGTTGAGTTCGTCGATCTCGCCGTTACCGGTGGTCTCGCTGCCAACGACCTTGCCGATCTGGAAGACGTTGCTGACCTCGGCGGTTGTTTCCTCACCGGTTGCCTGTGCTTGTGATTGCAGGAGGCCTGCAGTGTTGATCAACACGCCGGCCGCGATCGCCGCGACCAGTACCATCGCAATGAAAACGATGAGCGTACCGATCCCCACCTGACCTCGGTTCTCTGTCTCGAACATGTGTGACTCCGCCCAACCCGGAACAGGTTAGGCGATGTCAGAACGACCGCGGGAGATACACATAAACCTACTCTCCCGAATTTCAAATTAGATAATAGTATCAGATCGATACGATGAGTTAATTCGACTCTCTTCGTATGATTATTTCATTGATATTTTTCTTACCCACCCCAATTATTTATATTGATAACTAGCCGATAGTTATTTTACCCTCTCCCTACAACCAACTGGTAGTCGCCTTAGTGACTGAGGGCGACTGTGTGACTACTACCCGGAACAGGTAGGGGAAGTTACCCAACGCTTCCCGTTCGAGATCCGGGGTGGTCGTAGTCATAATTGGTATTTTCCGCGGCGTGAAGATACGGTTCGGTGGTTCACGGATCGATCAGCCGTAGCCGGTCGCATTCGCCAAACGCAGGTGTGTCAGCGTCGTCTCATCACTCAGATTGAGATCAGCGGCGACAACAGGGATGATCGCGGCGACGACGATGATCGTGGCGATACCGAGGACGATCGTAGTGGAGGCGACGGCAGGTGAGGCACTCAACTACGATCGAAACCTGTGGCAGTCAACACCATGACCTCCTATCTTTTTGACGATCCACACAGCAGGTAGGGTATGGACAAGATTGCCTTCGGCACTGACGGATGGCGCGCCACCCTCGATATCTTCACCGACGAACGCGTTCGAATCGTTGGCGAAGCGGTCGCAACGTATCTCGAAGACGAGGGGTACACCGACCCCGTCATCGTCGGCTATGACGCCCGCGAGACCTCCCCCGGATTTGCGGAGAGCCTCGCCGAAATACTGGCGGGCCACGGCTTCGACGTGCTCCTGCCGAAGCGGGACTGCCCGACGCCCGTCATCGCCTACGCGATCGTCAACCGCGGGCTCTCGTGTGCGCTGATGGTCACCGCCTCGCACAACCCGCCGGAGTACAACGGCGTCAAGTTCATTCCCGAGGACGGCGCGCCCGCGCTGCCCGAACGAACCGAGAAGATCGAATCGAACCTTGCTGAACCTGACCTCCTCCCCGAAGACGAGTGGGGCGAGATCACGGAGATCGACCCCATTCCGGATCACGCCGAGCACGCAACCGACCTCGTCGGCGCGGATCTCTCGGATCTCACCATCGTCTACGACGCCCTCCACGGCAGCGGCCGCGGCGTCACCGACGCTCTGCTGGAGTCGGCGGGCGCGGAGGTCATCACCCGCCGCTGTACGCAGGATCCCGACTTCGGCGGCGGCGAACCCGAACCGAGCCCGAGCAATCTCCAGCCGCTCGCGGACGCAGTAGAAGAACACGATGCGGATCTCGGCATCGCCAACGACGGCGACGCCGACCGCATTGCGATCACGACGCCCGACCGCGGCTACCTCGACGAGAACCTGTTTTTCGCCGCCGTCTACGACTACCTGCTCGAATCGGATTCCGGCCCCGCCGTCCGCTCGGTGTCGACGACGTTCCTCATCGACCGCATCGCCGAGGCCAACGGCGAGGAGGTCATCGAGGTGCCGGTCGGCTTCAAGTGGGTCGGCAAAGCGATGGGCGACTCCGACGCGTTGATC
The DNA here is from genome assembly GCF_006861655.1 of Halonotius roseus. Classification (GTDB taxonomy): domain Archaea; phylum Halobacteriota; class Halobacteria; order Halobacteriales; family Haloferacaceae; genus Halonotius; species Halonotius roseus. The sequence goes on from NZ_SESI01000002.1 coordinate 669,062, forward strand.
GGCGGCGAGGAGTCGGGCGGGTTCTCGATCCGCGGCCACATCCGCGAGAAGGATGGTGTCTTGATGGCTCTCCTCGCTGGCGCGGTCACCGCCGCAAAACCGCTGGACGACCGCGTCGACGCCCTACTGGAGGAGTTCGGCGAGATTCACGCTAGCAAACGCAGCGTCGACTGCCCCGACAGCGAGAAGGAGCGCGTCCTTGACGATCTTGAAGACCACATCCCGGAATCGGTCGCCGGCAGCGCGGTCGCCAACACCGTCACCCTCGACGGGTTCAAGCTGCTGCTTGAGGACGGCTCGTGGCTGCTGATTCGCCCGAGCGGCACCGAGCCGAAACTGCGGGTCTACGGCGAGGCCAGCAGCGACGAGCGACTCCAGACCCTGCTGGATGAGGGCGTCGCCCTCGTTGAACCGCTGGTCTGAACGCCGTTGGCGCGTCGGCTGCGGCCGCAGCCGCGGCGAAACAGGGTGTAAACCGGGTGTCTTTTTATCCGGGCTTTCGTACCCCGGAGCATGTTCAAGGCCATCGTGAGTGCGGAGACGCTGAAGGACGCACTCGACTCGGTGAGCGTGCTGGTCGACGAGTGTAAGATCCGGCTGAACGAAGAGGAGTTCGCCATCCGCGCCGTCGACCCCGCAAACGTCGGGATGGTCGACCTCTCGCTTGCGGCGGCGGCCTTCGAGTCCTACGAGGCTGACGGCGGCGTCATCGGCGTCAACCTCGGCCGGCTTGAGGATATCGCCGGGATGGCAAACAGCGGCGATCTCATCCATCTCGAACTCGACGAGGAGACCCGCAAGCTCCACATCCAGATCGACGGCCTCTCCTACACCCTCGCGCTGATCGACCCCGACTCGATCCGCCAGGAGCCCGACATCCCGGATCTCGATCTCCCCGCCGAGATCGTCCTCGAAGGCAGCCAGCTCGGCCGCGGGATCACCGCCGCCGACATGGTCAGCGACCACATCGCCCTCCGTGTCGACCCCGACGAAGAGGCGTTCTATATCGAAGCCGAGGGCGACACCGACGACGTGGATCTCAAACTCGACAGCGACGATCTGATCGATCTGACGCCCGGCGCGGCCGACTCGCTGTTCTCGCTGGACTATCTCAAGGATATGAACAAGGCGATCCCGAACGCGACGGAGGTCACCGCGGAACTCGGCGAGGAGTTCCCCGTCAAGCTTCACTACGAGTTCGCTGAGGGGCTGGGGCAGGTCACCTACATGCTCGCCCCGCGGATCCAAAGCGAATAATCGACAGCGACAGGCCGCAACCGATTTTACCCACCCGCTTGAGGCGTACGTATGGAAGTGTTCGGCTCCAGTGGGGCTCGCGGGATCGCCGGCACCGAGCTCACCCCGGAGTTCGTTCTCAAGGTCGCCCAAGCCGCCGGCACGGTCTGGGAGGCCGATCGCGCCGCCATCGCCACCGACACCCGCCTGACAGGCGGGATGTTCGCCGACGCCACCGCCTCGGGGCTGGCCGGCGTCGGGCTCGATGTCGACCGACTTGGGGTGACGCCAACCCCGGCGATCGGCCGCTACTGTGAACAGGAGGCGATCCCGGGGGTCATGCTGACGGCCTCCCACAACCCGCCGGAGTACAACGGCGTCAAGCTGATCGGTGCCGACGGGATCGAGCTCTCGATCGACCGCTTAGAGCGGATCGAAGCCCACGCGCTGAGCGAGGAGTTTGATCTCGTCCCGTGGGAGCTTGTCGGCGAGAGCCGCGAGGTCGACACCGCAAACGCAACCTACCGCCAATCGCTCATCGACGCCGTCGACACCGACCGCATCGCCGACAGCGATCTCACGGTCGCGCTCGATCCCGGCCACGGCGCGGGTGGGCTCGTCAGCCCGAAGTTCTACCGCGAGTTGGGCTGTGAGGTCGTCACCGTCAACGCCCAGCTTGACGGCCGGTTTCCGGGACGGATGCCGGAGCCCGTGCCCCAAAATCTCGATGACCTCGGCCGGCTTGTCACCGCCGCCGACGCCGACGTTGGGATCGCTCACGACGGCGACGCGGATCGGTCGGTCTTCTTTGATGAACAGGGGAACTACATCGACGGCAACGCCTCGCTGGCCGCCCTCGCCGAACGCGAGCTATCGGCTGGCGATCACACGGTCGCCGCGGTCAACGTCTCCCAGCGGTTGGTCGATGTCTGCGACCGCGTCGACGCTGAGTTGGCACTGACGCCGATCGGCGCAAGTCACATCATCACCCGGATCAAGGAGCTGTGGACAGCCGGCGAAACCGTCCCGATCGCCGGCGAGGGCAACGGCGGCGTCTTCTTCCCGAACCATCGCCTCGTCCGCGATGGGGCGTATATCGGCGCGAAGTTCCTTGAGTTGATCGCCGACACGCCGGCCAGCGAGGTCGTCGCGCCGTATCAGGACTACCACAGCACACGGGTTAATCTCGCCTACGGCAGCGAGGCCGAACGCCGGACGATGCTGTCAGCCGCCGAGGAGTATGTCACAGACGCCGACGCAGAGATCTCAACGCTCGACGGCTACCGCCTCGATTACGGCGACTCGTGGGTGTTGGTGCGGCCGAGCGGCACCGAGCCGAAGATCCGGATCGTCGCCGAGGCGACGACCGCCGACCGCGCCGATGAACTGGCCGAAGCGTTGGCCGATGTGGTGCGGGCGGCCGTGGCCTGACGGCACCGACTGCCGACGGCATCACAGCCGAAACTGTCACCGGGGCGTCAAACATGGTAAGAGCCTGCACACCAAAACAGGGAGCCATGGAACGAATCGTCACGGTGGTTCCGGAGGCAGGGTTGCACGCACGGCCGGCATCGAAGTTCGTCCAGGCGGCCAATCGGTTCGACAGCGAGATCACGGTCGGCCGCGCCGACGGCGACGCCGTGAGCGCAAACAGCATGCTCGCGGTGACCGGGCTGAATATCGAACACGGCGAGGACGTCCGGATCACCGCCGAGGGCGACGACGCCGAGGCCGCACTCGACGAGCTTGAAGCCCTGTTGACGACGCCGGTCGAAGACGAGGATGGCGACGGCGATAAGAGCAAGGAGGAAGCAAGCGAATGAAGCTCAGCGGGGTTGGGAGCACGCCGCTGTCCGGTGTCGGCACCGCCCGCTGGTACCGCCCCGGCGATCTGACGCTCCCCGAGAAACCCGACCCGAGCGACGTCGACAGCGACGCAGAGCAGGCTCGATTCGAGGACGCCCAATCGACCGCCCGCGAGCAGATCGAGACCGCCCGCCGGCAGGCCGCCGAGCGCGTCGGCGAGGACGAAGCCGCGGTCTTCGAGGCCCACCTCCAGTTCCTCGATGATCCCCAGCTCGTCGACGACATCGAGCGCGCGATCGGCGAGGGAACGCCGGCCGAACACGCCGTCGACGACCGGTTTGGGGAAGCGATCGACCAGTTCGAGGGGATGGACGGCCGGATGGCCGAACGCGCCGACGATCTGCGGGATATCCGGGATCGACTCCTCCGCGTACTACTCGATGTCGAGACTGTCGACCTCTCGGCGTTGCCAGCGGACACCATCCTGCTGGCCGAGCGACTCACCCCGAGTGATACCGCGGCACTCGATCCCGACGCCGTGGCGGGTATCGCCACCATCACCGGGGGGCGTACCTCCCATGCCGCGATCATCGCCCGCTCGCTGGCGATCCCCGCGGTCGTCGGCGTCGGCGAGGAGCTGACCGAGATCGAGGAGGGCGACGAGGTGCTCGTCGACGGCGAGGCCGGAACCGTGGTCGTCGACCCCGACGAGGACGAACGGGCGGCCGCCGGCGGCGTCGATGCACCCGTCGTCGACGAGGCGGTTTCGACGGCCGACGGGAAGCGGATCGAGGTCGCGGCCAACATCGGCGGCGCGGCGGAGCTCGATCCGGCGGTCGCCCGCGGTGCCGACGGGATCGGGCTCTTTCGCAGCGAGTTCCTGTTTTTGGATCGGCAATCCCCGCCGGATGAGGCCGAGCAGTACGAGGCGATCACGACCGCGCTGGAAGCGTTTCCCGACGATCGGGTCGTGGTGCGAACACTGGATATCGGCGGCGACAAGGCCGTGCCGTATCTGGATCTACCGAGCGAAACAAACCCCTTCCTCGGCCAGCGCGGGATTCGGCTCTCGCTGGGGGCCCACAGCGACCTCTTCGAGACACAGTTGCGCGCGCTCTTACGCGCGTGCGCGAGCGATCACGGCGACGACCTCGCGGTGATGTTCCCGATGGCGACACAGATCGAGGAGGTCGAGGCCGCCATCGAGCGGGTCGACTCGGTCGCCGCCGATCTCGACAGCGAGGGGATCGACTACACGGTACCGGAACTCGGCGTGATGATCGAAACGCCGGCGGCCGCGTTTCTCGCCGACGCCCTGGCGGAGCGACTGGACTTTCTCAGCATCGGCACCAACGATCTCACGCAGTACGTGATGGCGGTCGACCGCGAGAACGACGCTGTCGCCGACTACCACGACCCGCTACATCCGGCGGTGCTCCGAGCGATCGATCGGACGGTCTCGGCCGCCGAGGGCCGCGACGCGTGGGTGGGGATGTGCGGCGAGATGGCCGGCGATCCCGACCTCACGGAGCTGCTTGTCGGCCTCGGGCTCGACGAACTCAGCATGAGTGCGGTGACAGTGCCGGCAGTAAAACAACAGGTGCAGCAGACCGCGACCGACGCCGCCCGCGAGCTGGCCGAGGAGGTACTGGCTTGTGAGACGCGGGCCGAGGTAGAGGCAGCCCTCGACGGGTAGTTCAGTCGTCGGCCGCGGCAGGAACGCCCTGTGGTTCCTCGATCTCGCTCTCGGCGAAGGGGTACCACGACTGCTTGGCGTCGTAGAGACACGGATCGTCGTAGCTCGTCTCCTCAGGATCACACAGCTCGATCAGCGGCTCCTCGCCGGTTGCGTCGACCCACTCGCGGAACGTCTGGCCCTCGAAGCGGTGGGCGGCATAGGCTTCGAGGATGTTTTTGATCGCGCCCGGCACCTCATCGGCCGGAACGCGCTGGCGGATCCAGTTGACGAACGAGGGTTCCTCGCCGATGCCGCCGCCGACGCCGATATCCATCGCCTCGACCATCTCGCCGTCCTTCCGGGCGCGCATGCCGATCAGGCCGATGTCGGCCGTGTTTGCCTGCCCACAGTCGGCCGTACAGCCGGAGTAGTGGATCTTGATCTGGTTGATATCGTCCGGCAGATCGACGTTATCGCGGAGCCAGCGCAGCATCCGGGCCATCCGGGTTTTCGTCTCGGTGAGCGCGAGCCCGCAGAACTCGGTGCCGGTACAGGCGGTCGCCCCGCGAACGAAGGGGTTCGGCTCGGGTTTGTGTTTGTGGAGCAGCGGCTTGCGAAGCAGTTCGTCGACCCGGTCGGGGTCGACATCCATGATCAGCGGGTTCTGCCGGCGGGTCAGCCGGATCTCGCCGGAGCCGTACTCGTCGGCAAGATCCGCAAGCCGGAGCACCTCTTGGGATTCGAGCCGGCCGGAGGCGACGCTGAGGCCGACCCATTTCTTGTCGTCCTTCTGATCGTGAACACCGAGGTAGTCGAAGTCGCCGTCCTCGGCGGGTCGACCGGCGTTGTAGGTGTACTCCTCCCGCATGTCTGTGCCGCCGGTTTTGAGCTCCCAGTCGACGTACTCCTCTTGGAGCTTGTCTCGAATCCACTCGGTGCCGTGTTCGTCGACGAAGAACCGCGCGCGGTTCTTGTTGCGGTTCTGGCGGTTGCCCTTCTCGTGGTAGAGTTCGACGAAGTTGCGGACGATGTCGACGGCGCGGTCGGGTTCGACCCAGACGTTGAGCGCGCGAGCAACGCGGGGTTCGTGGCCGCCGAGGCCGCCGCCGACGCGGACGTTGAACCCGAGCTCTTCCTCGCCGTCGATCTCCTTCGTTGCGGGTTCGAGGCCGATATCGTTGATCGAATCCTGCGCGCCGCCCTCCGGCGTCCCAGTGATCGAGATATTGAACTTCCGCGGCATGTTGCAGAGATCGTCGTCATCGCGGATCTCCTCCTGGAACCGATCGAGAATCGGGAGCGTGTCAATGATCTCGTCGTCGGTTTTGCCGGCGACCGGACAGCCGACGATGTTGCGCATCGTGTCGCCGCCGGCCGACCGGGTAGTGACGCCAGCCGGTTCGATGATATCCCAGACTTTTGGAACATCTTCGAATTTTACCCAGTGGAGTTGGACAGACTGTCGCGTCGTGAAGTCGATCCAGCCGTTGCCGTACTCCGGGTTGTCCTCGGGGCCTTTGGCGTACTCCTCGGCGGCCTTGCCGATCGCGCGGAGTTGGCCGGGTTCGAGCCGGCCGTTACAGTTGGTCAACCGCATCATGCAGTAGCCTTCCTGCCCTGAGCGGTGGCTGAAGACGCCCCAGAACTTGAACCGGCAGAACCATTTGTCGACCTCGTCGTCGGGGATCGAATCGTAGCCTTTCTCGGCGAACTCCACCAGCTTCTCGCGGACTTCGTCGCCGTACAAGCCGTCCTTGTACTCCTCTTTTTTGTGTGCCATCAGTTGGCCTCCGGAGCGGTGATCGTCGGTTCCTGCGCCGATTCAGTGAGTATATCCGCAAAGTGCGTGTCTTCAACTATTTCATTGGTCGGGTGCTCAGTGAGCATAGGTATAGATTTAGATCCCAGCATAAAATGTTGTCTGTTTAATAAATACGAAAATTTTGTTCGAAAGAGGTCGAACTCACAATCCGGTGTCAGTCGAGGGTATTTTTCGGCATCTCGAAACAGAATTAAAATAGCTCACGTTTTGCGTTCGATAAGAGAAAATATGAAATATTATTCGCAGAGAGGTGATCAATCGACGATACTCGGAGGGGCGATCGGGCCGACCAGCCAGTCGTGATACATCGACGCCCGCAGATCCCGTTGACTAGGGACGGCCAGAAGCCACGCGTATGCCTGTACGCACGATGAATGTAGAACGAATATCCAATATTTTTCCCGAAATCGAAATGATTATGTGACTTTCATCCGAAATAGTGATTGAACCATCCATAATGAATCGCCCTCACATGTATTTGTTATCTCCACGGCGTGTTCAGGTCGCAGCGATCGAACAACCGACTGGCGTCCGGAGTGATCGATGACTGAATGGACGCCGACGACATGTATGCGGTGTGCCGTCGGCTGCGGCCACCTGCAGAAAGGCGTCGACAGCGGCTATGGGGTCGACACCGTCCGCGGTGACGCAAACCATCCGGTCAGCCGAGGATTAGCCTGTCAGCGCGGGATCAGCGAATCAGCCGATCCCGACGGCGAGTGGCTGACCCGACCACTCATCCGGAAGGGCGGACGGCTGGTGGCGACAAGCTGGGATACAGCCCTCGGCGTCGTCACCAACCGATTCGAGGACGCACTGGAGAACAACCCCGACGGGGTTGCGGTGCTCGGCAGCGGCCAGCAGACCAACGAGTCCGCCTACCTCCTGGGAAAGCTCGCCCGCGGCGGGTTTGGTACCCGATACTACGACGCCAACACGACGCTGTGTATGGCCTCGGCGGTCACCGCCTACTACCAGGCGTTCGGCAGCGACGCGCCGCCGCCAACCTACGACGATGTGCCGGAGGCGCAAACACATCTCGTCTGGGGGGCAAACCCGACGGCCGCCCACCCGGTGTTGTACCGCTGGATCTCCCAGAGTGCCGACGAGGATGACAGTCAACTCATCGTTGTCGACCCGGTCGAAAGCGGGACGGCCGAGGACGCCGACCACCACGTCCAGCTTGCGCCGGGCACCGATCTCGCGTTTGCCCGGGCGGTGTTGGCGCGGCTCATCGAAACCGACGCGATCGATCCCGACTTTATCGAGGAGACGACCGTCGGCTTCGAGGCCCTCGTCGAGGAACTGCCGGACGTGGAAGAGGCTGCGGCGACCGCGAAGGTATCCGTCGAAACCGTCGACGCCGTCGCCGAGTCACTCAGCGACGATACCCTCATCTACTGGGGTATGGGCGTCAACCAGAGCGTCCAGGGGACAGCAACAGCCCGAGCACTCATCGATCTCTGTTTGGCGACCGGAAATCTCGGGCCGGGAAGCGGCCCGTTTTCGCTGACCGGCCAAGCCAACTCGATGGGCACCCGGATCTGCTCCTCGAAGGGAACCTGGCCAGGCCACCGAGCCTTCGGTGACCCCGACCACCGCGAGACCGTGGCGGATGCGTGGGGGGTCGACGCCGAGGGGCTCCCGGCCGATCCGGGGCCGGGGCCGGTCGGGATCGTCGACGCGCTGGCCGACGGGCCACCCGAGGCCTGTTGGGCGGTCGCCACGAATCCGGCCGCCGGGATGCCGGACGCCGAGGCTGTCCGGGAGACCCTGGACGAGACGTTCCTCGTCGTTCAGGATGCGTTCAGAACCGAGACGGTCGAGCTGGCCGATGTCGTCCTCCCGGCGGCGACGTGGGGTGAAACCGAGGGGACAGCCACCAACATGGAGCGGACGATCTCACGGGTTCGAGCGACAACCGAGCTGCCCTCGAAGGTCAGGCAGGATATCGATATCATCGCCGCGATCGGCCATCGACTCTTCCCGGGGGTTATCGATCGCCCGCCGGTCGAGCCCGAGGGGGTTTTCGATGCGTTCCGCGAGCTGACCGCCGGAACGCCGGCCGACTGCTCGGGGATCTCCTACGACCGACTGGATGCCGAACTCGCCGTGCGGTGGCCAACAGCCGATCCCGACAGCCAAGCCGGCTACCGGTACACCGACGGCGAGGAGTGGACGTTCCCGACACCCGAAAACCGGGCCCGATTTTCCACAGCGACCCACGGCGGGCTGGCCGAACCGACCGACGAGAGCTACCCGCTCACGCTGACAACCGGCCGCAGAGCCGATGCCTACAACACCGGGGTGCGGACACGCGAGGAGACAGCCGGCTGTCCGGTTGCTCGGGTGCATCCACAGACAACGTTGGATCAGATGGCAGCACTGGATCGCGGACAAACGGTTATCGTCTCCCGGCGGGCGTCGGTAACAGTCGAGGTACAGCCCGACAACGGGGTTCCGGAGGGGGTGGTCTGGCTGCCGATCCACCATCCGGCGGTCAACGCGTTGACGCTGCCGGAGGTTGATCCGGAATCCGACGAGCCGAACTTCAAGCAGTGTGCGATCGATATGCGTCCCCCATCGCCGTCGAACCCGCTGACGACACAGGGGTTGACCGTTGACGAAACGGTCGCCGGGGAAGGCGACTAACTGATGAGAACACGAACGTGAAGATATACATGGTTGAAAAATACGCTACAACATGGACAGAGGCGAAGTTCTTTTATCTATGTGAGAACATTCGTGTATCAGAACCCACCACAAATGAGCGATCGTATCAGTATCCGGAACAGATGATCGATCACACAGATCAGTCGTTCGGGCGAGACAAATCGCTCGGGCGAGGTCAGTTGCTCGGACGAAACAGATCGCTCGGGCGGGTCGATCGCCGGTGATCAGCCGATGAGCGACTGGCAACCAACAACCTGCATGCGGTGTGCGGTCGGCTGCGGTCACCTCCAGAAGCCGGCCGCCGACGGGAAGCTGGCGGCGGTGAAAGGCCACGCCGGCCATCCGACAACCGACGGCAGCAAATGCAAGCGCGGGATCGACGAGACGGTCGATCCGAAGGGTGAACGGATCACAGAGCCGCTCATCCGTCGCGGCGGCGAGCTACAGCCGGCAACCTGGGATACCGCCTTGGGCCTTGTTACCTCGCGGTTTATCGAGGCACTCGGCAACAACGACGGCGATATCGCGGTGCTCGGCAGCGGCCAACAGACCAATGAGGCCGCCTACGCCTTAGGAAAGCTCGCCCGCGGCGGGTTCGGCACCCCATACTACGATTCCAACACGACGCTGTGTATGGCCTCGGCGGTCTCGGCGTACTTCAAGGCGTTCGGCAGCGACGCGCCGCCGCCGACGTATGCGGATATCCCCGACGCCGAGACCCATCTCATCTGGGGGGCGAATCCGGCGACAGCCCACCCGGTTGTCTACCGCTGGATCACCGAGAGCATCGCCGACGGAGACGGACAGCTGCTCGTCGTCGACCCGGTGGAGACAAAGACGGCAGCCGACGCCGACACGCACATCCAACCCACCGCCGGCACCGACCTCGCGCTGGCACGGGCCGTCCTGGCGGCGGTCATCGACGCGGGTGATGTGGCGACCGAGTTTATCGAAAATCACACAACCGGCTACGAGGAGCTGGTGAACTCGCTGCCGGAACTGGAGACGGCGGCCGAAACCGCAGGCGTGTCGCTGGCGACGGTACAACGGATCGCCGACGCCCTGACCGATCGAACCCTGCTCTACTGGGGGATGGGAGTCAATCAGAGCGTCCAAGGGACAGGGACGGCGCGGGCACTCATCGATCTCTGTTTGGCAACCGGGAATATGGGCCCCGGGAGCGGCCCGTTTTCGCTGACCGGCCAGGCCAACTCGATGGGCAACCGGGTGTGCTCCTCGAAAAATACCTGGCCGGGCCACCGTCCGTTTACCGAGACGACAGCCCGCAAGGCCGTTTCGGCCGCCTGGGATGTGCCGCTCTCCCGGCTGCCCGAGACGCCGGGGCCAGGGTTCGTCGGCATCGTCGACGCGTTAGCCCGCGGCGACATCGAGGTATGTTGGACAGTCGCCACAAACCCGGCCGCCGGGATGCCGGATGCCGGGCAGGTCAAAAACGTGCTCAGAGAGTCGTTCCTTGTGGCACAGGATGCGTTTTACTCCGACACCGTGGAGTGTGCGGATGTGGTGTTGCCGGCGGCGACCTGGGGTGAAACTGAGGGCACCACGACCAACATGGAACGCCGGGTCTCGCGGGTCAGAGCGGGGGTTGAGCCGCCCGGCTCGGCACGACAGGATCTTGATATCATCGCCGCCATCGGCAACCGGATCGAAACGGGGCTGTTTCCGGAGCCGCCGTTGGAGCCGGCGGCGGTCTTTGCGGAACTGAGCGAGCTCACCGCCGGCACAAAAGCCGATCTGGCAGGGATCTCCTACGACCGGCTGGACGAGGAGCTGGCTGTTCGGTGGCCGGCTCCCGACGGCGAGACCGAGGGCGGCTACCGGTACCACAACGAAGGGTCGTGGTCGTTCGAAACGGAGTCAGGGCGAGCACAGTTTTCGACAGCCACACACAGCGGTGTTCCGGAGCCGCTCGATGCAGACTACCCGTTGGTGTTGACCACCGGTCGCTGTACCGGCGTCTACAACACGGGGATCAGAAGCCGCGCTCCCGATGTCGAGGTGGCAAACGCACGGGTTCACCCCGAGACCATCGGGAAGTGTCTTGGTGCCTTCGACCGCGGCCAGACCGTGATCGAATCTCGGCGGGATAGCGTCACCGTCACCGTGGAGGCCGACGAGAGCATCCCGCCGGGGATGGTCTGGGTGCCGATCCACAACCCCGCGGCAAACAAGCTGACGCTGCCGGAGGTTGATCCGGAATCCGACGAGCCAAACCTCAAACAGTGTGCGGTGTGTCTCACGGCACCGAGCCGCCCCGACAGAACGACCGCCGACGGGCCGTCGGTGCCTGTTGACAGCGACTGACCGGATATTTGGATCTGCTGCCCACAGCGTGACGCCGCTGTTGAAGTGGTCGCCCGTGCTGTCGTCGGGACAGCACCACGACGATGGTTTCGTTTGTCAACAACGAATCCAGGCGAGACACTGCGATAGAGCCCGCAAGGCCTGAGTATGGTGACTGCTCATCGAGGAGAGGGTGAAACCAGCGTCGATATGCGTGATTTTGCCCGAATAACTGCTTGTGTTTTTATTTTCAACTAAATATAGTTGAAACATACTTCATCGCTCAAGCAACCAAAAGACCCAAATTTACAACTATAAAATTCTACTGTTTGTTAATCACACATCTTATTAATTGAATCAGTATTGTGTTCACACGTTGTATGGATGATGTCGATCTTCGGGGATCGCCACAGCAGGGACTCGTGACGGCGACCTTCGGCTTCTTTATCGGGTTTGCCGGTGTCGTGTTGTACGGACCAATTGCTCCGCAGTTCGGCGACGCGATGGGCCTGTCGGGGGTGCTGTTGGGGCTACTCGTCGCCGCACCGCAGTTGAGTGGCTCGCTCCTCCGGATTCCGTTCGGCGCGTGGACCGACGATGTGGGGGCGAAGCTCCCGTTCCTGATTCTGCTTGTCCTCTCGATTATCGGGATGAGCGGGTTAGCAGTGATTTTACTGTGGCTGTATCCCGACGGGCTGACGTACCAGCAGTTCCCGCTCGTCTTTCTCTTCGGCTGTCTGAGCGGCTGCGGCATCGCTGTCTTCTCTATCGGCAGTGCCCAGACATCCTACTGGTATCCGACCGACAGACAGGGTACCGCACTCGCCATCTACGCCGGTCTCGGGAACAGTTCGCCTGGCGTTGCGACACTGATCGTTCCGGTCGTCATCACGGCACTCGGAATTACCCAAACCTATCTGCTGTGGCTCGGCCTGCTTGTCGTCGGCACGCTCGTCTTCGCCTACTACGCCGTCGACCCCTACTACTTCCAACTTCGCAAGCAGGGAGTCGACGCGGAGACAGCCAAACAGCGCGCCGAAACGGAAGGTCAGGAACTGTTCCCCTCCGGGAACGCAATGGAATCGATCCGCAACGCGGCCCGGATTCGACGTGTCTGGGCACTGGTGGCGATGTTTTTCGTCTCCTTCGGCGGCTTTCTCGCGCTGTCGGTCTGGCTGCCGTCCTACTGGATCGAACTCCACGGCCTCAACATCCGGTCGGCGGGCGTGGTCACCGCGATTACGTTCGTACTCGCCGCCGCACTGATCCGGGTGCCAGGCGGCTGGATCAGCGACACTGTCGGCGGCGAGCCGACCGCTATCGTCAGCTTCGGCGCGATTGGCTGTGGCTCGATCCTGCTCGTCTGGACGCGTGATCTGGGAACCGCGATGGCCGCAACGTTCCTGCTGGCGGTGGGGATGGGTGTTGCCAACGCCGCAGTCTTCCAGCTCGTCCCGAAATACGTCCCCGAAGCGGTCGGTGGTGCCTCGGGACTGGTCGGTGGCCTCGGCGCGTTCGGCGGGTTCGCTGTCCCGCCGCTGCTGGGCTTGTTCGTCGACATCTACGGGATCGACGGCTACGCAACAGGGTTCGTCACCTATCTCGTCCTCGGCGTCGGTGGGATGATTCTGGCGAGTCGGCTCTACCGAACCGTCGACCAGCAGCCTGGCACGCCAGCGGTTTCATAACTATCCTCACCGCCCTCACGGCCAGGGCAAAGGGTTGTTCTCCCCAAGCAGCGGTGGCAATTTCATTTTTGACTTTACCGTATTTTTCGACATAGGTTGATGATGAAGCACTTTAATCAGTATAAGGATGTAACAAATGTTCTTCTATCGAATACAGTGTGAAATACAAAACTTCGAGGTTTCGTTTGTAAAGAACGCGAACAGCGGGGTATCCATCGGTACAGGCCGTGAGGCGGATTTGTATATAACGATCACTATCTTTTTTCTCGAAACGCAGTTCAAATCAGTAGCTTTCACACGGTTTCGCATCAGGGTTTTAATTTCACAGTACACAGTGTGAAACGTATTACATCAAATCCACAAACAGGCGAACATCAACCTCAGCCATCCTTATTTTCAGCTTTGTTCACCGTAGATATTATTAAGCACCCGTATGTGATGTCTAACTGCGTTAGAACACATGTTTGAACGATTCGACGAAGCGAAAACGGAGAAACGCCCACCGAACCACCGCAGTGGGGACGCGGATCGCCACTACCTGACTGCGGTTGCCGTCGGCGCGGCCGCTCGCGCCGAATCCGACACCCCGTTCGATGACGACCCCTTCGATAGCGCGACCACCGGAGGTGTCGACGTATGAAGAGTCCGATCAGGATGACGAAATACCGGACGCTACTGTTGGCGACGATCGGCTTCAATTTCTCGTTTCTGATCTGGTTTTCCTTCGCGCCGTTCACCGGCGGGATGGCCGAGGAGTTCGGCCTCTCGACGGCCGAGATCGGGATTCTGGCGAGTTCAGCCATCTGGATGGCTCCGTTCGGTCGCATCCTCACCGGCTGGCTCTCTGATAAGTTCGGCGCGCCGGTCATCTTCGCCATCGTGCTTGCGTACGTTGGCGTCTTCTCGATCGGCAGCGCGTTCGCCCAGGATTACTCGGTGTTCTTCGTCGCCCGGCTGATCGTGGCGACGGCGGGTATCACGTTCGTGATCGGCATCCAGCACGTCGCCGAGTGGTGGGAAGAGGAGAACCTCGGGCTGGCCGAGGGGATCTACGCCGGGATCGGGAACGCGGGTGCAGCCGGCGGCGCGCTCATCCTCCCGCGAGTCTTCGGCACCGGCTGGAGCGGACCGCTGTTTGCGACCAACTGGCGGGCAGCCTTCTTCTACACCGGCTGTGTCTCGATCGTGCTTGCGGTCGTCTACTTCGTCTTCGGCGAGGCCGCCAAAAGCGAGGAAAAACGCCAGGCGACCAAGGAGAACGCGACCGCGAAGGGCTGGTTCTACACCGCCACCCGCTACGGGACGGTCGTGCTCGCGGCAGCCTACATCATGTCGTTCGGCCTTGAGCTGTCGATGAACGGCTGGCTCGCCACCTACTACCGTGAGGCGTTCGATACGAACAACCTCGTGTTGGCGAGTACGTTCGCGGCGACGTTCTCGGTTGCCGCCGGCCTGTTGCGTCCCTTCGGCGGCTACGGCAGCGATCTGTTGGCCCGCAAGGAGATGAACATCCTGCCGTTCTTCAAGGGCCAGTACCGCGAACAGTGGACGTTCCTCGGGCTATGCTTCATCGTGGTGTCGATGTTCGGCATGACGCTGGCTGGCCTCTCAGGGGTTGTGATGAACGCCGTTATCGTCGGCTTCCTCGTCGGCACCGGCTGTGCGTGGGCCGAGGGGGCGATCTTCGCGCAGGTGCCGGCGATGTTCCCCAACAGCTCCGGGTCGGTTGCCGGGATCGTCGGCGGCGTCGGCACGGTCGGCGGGATCGTCTACCCGCTGGTCTACTCCGCGCCGTGGCTGGCGAACTTCCACATCGGCTACTCGGTGACCGCCGCGTCGATGATCCCCATCGTCCTGCTGGCTGCGTGGGTGTTCCAGCCGGAGATCTCGAAGGTCGCCAACACGGCCGGCTTCGTTGGCGACGCCCAAGAGGGGCCGTCGGCGACGCCAAGCGATGACTGACCGCGGTGCTCGACTACCGTTTTAGGAGGCGATCCTGAGGCGGTCTGAGCGGATTCTTTTTGCGACTCACGAGGTGGCTCGCACACGCTACGCCCACGGCGACGCCGTTCGCTTACCGTGGTGCGTCGTGCCACGCTCGCAGTGCTCGGCGGTGTTGTTCGTCGCAAAACGCCAGGACAGGGATTTGAACTCAGTCGTTTCGCTCACTTCGTTCGCTTCACTCCCTGCTCAAATCCTGTCGTGTGCCGTTGACGACTCACGAGGAGCCTCGCACACGCTACGCGGTGCTCGGAAGTATTGTTCGTCGCAAAACGCCAGGACAGGGATTTGAACCCCGGATCCCAAAGGGAACACGCTTTCCAGGCGTGCGCCTTACCACTCGGCCATCCTGGCTCGTCTCCTTCTACCCCGCTGCCGATTTTAAACGTGTTGGTCGGCTGTTCCGAGCCACCCGCTGCCTGCCAGCACTTACTTTCGCCCTGAGCCCATAACATCGCCATCAGCGACTCGACTTCCTCGATCCGATCGCACCTCACGAAACGAAACCTCCTGCTCGGTGCCGGCGGTACAGTCGCCGCGCTGGCCGGTGGTGCAGCCTACGTCCTCAGCGAACTGGACGGCGAACACGCCGACTACACCGCGCCGGAAACCCAACCGATGCTCACCACCCGCGGCCGACTCGGGGGCGATGCTGCGAACGGCGGTGACGACGGTAGCAACGACGACAGCAACACACCGACAGTCGCCACCGAGGGCGAGTGGTCGTTCGCCGACGCCGACGAACTCGTCCTGTTCGTCCACGGCTTCGATACGGGCCCGCAGGCCGCCCGCGATCAGACCTATACGCTTGATGTCGGCCTCAACGAATACCGCTCGTTGCCGGTCGCCGGCTACAGTTGGGTGTCCGATGGCGAGTGGGCCGACGCCAAGGCTGTCGCCGACGCGAACGCCGAGCCGCTCGCCGGCTGGCTCGGGCAGTGGGCCGCCGAGGACGGCCGCCCCATCCACCTGATCGGCTACTCGCTGGGGGCTCGTGTCGTTTGTGCCGCGCTGGCTGAACTGGAGACGAGCGAGCGCGCCGATCCGCTCGCGTCGGTGTCGCTACTTGGCGGCGCGATCCCAAGCGACAGCGTCGAACGCGACGGGGAGTATGGGGATGCTATCGCTGCACTCGACGCACCTGTGACCAACTTCTACAGCCGCCGCGATCGCGTGCTCGGCTGGGTCTACCGGTTCTCGGATCGCACCACTGCGGTCGGCAGCGGCGGTATCGACGACCCGGCAGCCGCCCCTGACGGCTACCAAGATATCGATGTGACCGAGCTCGTCGCCGACCACTACTCGTATTTCGAACCTGAGGAGGGCTGTCTGTCCCGCGTCGTTGAGACCCTCGACTAACGCGGCAATCGCGCCTCGATCGCGGGCGCAGTCGCGGTGACGACGACACCGACGACGAGAGCGATCCCGGCAAGGCCGCCGACGCCGACCGGCAGCGAGCCGCCAGCGAGGCGATACCCCAGCGCGAGGACGAGAAACAGCAGCGCGCCGGTGAGCCCCCACAGCAGGCTCGATTTGCGGCGCGGCCTCACGCCTCGGGGTACGTCGCCACGGCCTCGATTTCGACGCCGACACCCTTCGGCAGCGCGCCCGCCTCGACCGCGCTGCGGGCCGGCGGCTGGGCGGCGAAGTAGGTCTCATACGTCGCGTTCATCGCCCCGAAATCGTCGATGTCGGCGAGAAAGACCGTCGTTTTGAGGATGTCTTCGGCCGCGAGGTCTTCGGCGGCGAGGATCGCCATCACGTTGTCGAGTGCGAGTTCGGTTTGGGTGGCGATGTCGGCGTCGGCGTGGAGGTCGCCCCCGGGCGTGAGCGGGATCTGCCCCGCCGTGTACAGCGTCGAGCCGTCGGTCGTCGCTTGGCTGTAGGCGCCCACGGCTTCGGGCGCGTCGTCGGTGCTGATGGTGCGTTTCATGACTCGGCGTGGGCGGGCGAGCCGAATAAATCCGACCCCTCACTCCAGGACGTCAACCGTGTAGCCGGCATCCCGCAACGTCGCCAGCAGGTCGGCGGCGTGTTCGGGGCCGTGGGTTTCGAGTTCGAGTTCGACGGAAGTGTCGCTCATCCCGATCTCCCGGGAGGCGCGTTCGTGGTGGATCTCGTAGATATTCGCGCCCTTGTCGGCGATGATCTCGATCAGCCCCTCCAGCGCGCCGGGCTGATCCGGGAGCACGGTGCGGATCTTGAGATAGCGGCCCAGTTGGATCATCCCGCGCAGAATGACGGTCGTCAACACGTTCATGTCGATGTTGCCGCCGCAGAGCACGGGGACGATCACCTCGTCGTCATCGTATTCGAATCGATCTTCCAGCAGGGCCGACAGCGCGACCGCACCCGCGCCCTCGACGAGGGTTTTGCTGCGTTCGAGCAGCAACGTCAGCGCGAGTGCGATCTCCTCGTCGGAGACCGTCACCACCTCGTCGACGCGCTCCTGAATGATCTCGAAGGGCTGCTCGCCAACTGAGCGGGTGGCGATCCCGTCGGCAACGGTGTCGACGCTGTCCCGCGATCTGATCTCGCCGGCCGCCAGCGAGTCGATGACGCTGGAGGCTCCCTCGGCTTGAACGCCGATGATCCGCACGTCCGGCTGCTGGGCTTTGATCGCCGTCGCAATCCCCGAGATGAGCCCGCCGCCGCCGATCGGGACGATGACGGTTTCCACGTCGGGCTGTTGCTCTAAGATTTCGAGGCCGATCGTCCCCTGGCCGGCCATCACCATCTCGTCGTCGAAGGCGTGGACGTAGGTGCGGTCTTCTTTCTCCTCAATCTCGTGAGCGCGGGCTTGGGCCTCCTCGTAGTCGACGCCATCGAGGACGACCCGACCGCCGTACCGCCGGGTCGCTTTGACCTTCGAGATCGGCGCGTGTTCCGGCATGACGATGGTTGCGTCGACGCCGGCTCGCGTCGCCGCGAGCGCGACGCCCTGTGCATGGTTGCCCGCGCTGGCGGTGACGACGCCGGCGTCCTGTTCGGCAGCCGAAAGGGTCGTGATCCGGTTGAGCGCGCCGCGGAGCTTGAACGCGCCCGTCCGCTGGAAGTTTTCGAGCTTGAGGTGGACGGCCGCACCCGTCCGTTCCGAAAAGGTGTAGGAGTACTCCATCGGCGTCAGGCGCACGGCGTCGGCGATCCGCTCGCGGGCGTCCTGGATCGCCGAAAGCGAAAGCATGGGTTCCCTTCGCGGGAGCGGCCGGTAATCGGTTTCGGTGTCTCACCGGGGTGGCTGTGGTCGTCACTCAGCGAACTGAAAACGGAAATGGGGAATGCACGCGTGTGACGCGCAGTTGAGCGTTTGACCCGGAGGTATATAAACATCGGGCATGCGCAGTGAAAGTGAAAACCGCAAGACTGCGGCGACCGACGACGCCCGTCAGACGGCTGTCGGTCGTCGTTCCAGCCTATTATTTTCAACTGACACGTTCGATGTGGGTCGCTGGGAGCTGGCGGTCGACCCGATCGAGAAACGAACCCTCGCCGGGCCAATACTCGTCAAGCGATCCGAGCCCGATGGCGGTCGGCGCGGCGAGATAGACCTCGGCTGTTGTCGCCGACAACGACGCCGACGACGATGCAAGCGACGATGTAAGCGACGATGTAAGCGATACCGACACCCGGTGGTAGAGCCCGCGGTCGACGCCCTCATACCGGTCAAGCCGGTCGATCTCGTCGGTTTCGAGCAGCCGGCCCGTGACTGATTCACCCGGAACAAGTGTCGGATACCGGCCGTCGACACGCTTGAATCCGACACAGACAGCGTCGCCGACGAAGCGGTAACTGTCGAGCAGCGCGGCGACCTGCGCGTCATCGGTGAGTGTGCCGTAAACGAAGACGAGATCGGTCATCGCTACTCGGCGTGGTCGCCGACGGTCTCAATGGCCTCACAGCCGATGGCGACGGTGTCAGCGTCAAGATCGCTGTCGCGGAGTTCCGCGGGTGTGTACCACGCCCAGCGATCGGCCGGGGCTTCACCCTCAGTGGGGTCGATCTCGCGGCTCTCGACAGCCGCAAAGTAGATGTGGTCGATGTGTTGGTGGCCGACCGTGCCGTCAGGGTGGATGTTGATATTGTATAGCAGCATATGGGCTGGCTGCGGGAGCACCTCGCCGGCCGGCGGATTCAGATCGGCTGTCTCGCGGTGGAGCGTTGGGTCGAGGCCGGTTTCCTCGCGGACTTCGCGGCGACCCGCCTCGTGGGGCAGTTCGTCGCGGTCGACATGACCGCCCGGCGGGATCCGGATGCCGAGGCCCGCATGCCGGTGGAGTGCGGTCGCGCCGTCGTTGACGATATAGACCGTGGAAGTGAAATGGCGTGTCGTCTCCATAGCTGTCGCTTGCGGGCCGGCGGCTTTGCGGTTGCGAAACGCAGCGAAACAGGAGCCGGATTAGGCGACGGACTGCTGTTCGTCGGCCTCAAGCAGTTCGTGGTAGCGGTTCCGGATCGTCACCTCGGAGATGTTGGCGACCTCGCTGACCTGATTTTGGGTGACTTTCTGATTGGTCAGCAGCGAGGCGGCGTAGATCGCCGCCGCGGCGAGACCGACCGGCGATTTTCCGCTGTGGACACCCTGTGCTTTCGCCGTCGACAGCAGCTCGCGGGCACGGCGTTCGGCCTCGTCGGAGAGATCGAGATCCGAGGCAAAGCGGGGCACGTACTGCTCGGGGTCGGCCGGCTGGATCTCAAGGTTGAGCTCGCGGGCGATATACCGGTAGGTGCGGGCGATCTCGTCCTTATCAACTCTGGAGACGCCCGTGAGCTCGTCGAGGCTGCGCGGCGTGCCGGCCTGCCGTGCGGCGGCATACAGGGCGGCCGTCGAGACACCCTCGATCGAGCGGCCGGGGAGGAGATCCTCGTCGAGCGCGCGGCGATAGATGACGGAGGCGGTCTCCCGGACGGCATCCGGCAGCCCGAGGGCACTCGCCATGCGGTCGATCTCGCCGAGGGCCTGTTTGAGGTTGCGCTCCTTGCTGTCGCGGGTACGGAACCGCTCGTTCCACGTCCGCAACCGCTGCATCTTCTGGCGTTGCCGCGACGAGAGGGATTTGCCGTAGGCATCCTTGTCCTGCCAGCCGATGTTGGTCGACAGCCCCTTGTCGTGCATCATGTTCGTCGTCGGCGCGCCGACGCGGGATTTCTGATCCTTCTCGTTGCTGTCGAAGGCGCGCCACTCGGGGCCGTGGTCGATCTCATCCTCCTCGACGACAAGCCCACAGTCACGGCAGACGGTTTCGCCGTGTTCGGTGTCGGTCGCCAGTTGGCCGTCACACTCCGGACAGCGGAGGGTCTCCTCGGTGTCGGTCGACTCCGACTGCTCGGGTGACCGGTTGTGGCTCCGGGTGTGCTCGTCGGTAAACGTACGAACGTTGTCGCTCATGATATGGGTGAAACGGTGTGAGAGATCGTGGTGTCACACCCGTTTTGTGCATCAATAGACACGGGCTGAAACAACTTAATAATACCCTATATTTTCAACTAAATAAACTATGAAAACAATTAGACGCAAAGCGGATGAAGAATCATTATGGATGTGCCGGTTGTAGGGCCACAATGTACCCGATAGCCCGGCTCTTCGTGACAGGGCAAACAGACAATTGAGTGAACGGATATGGCGACAGCCACCCGGTGTCGACACCGGCGTGACCGGGGAAGCGAAACCCTTACTCTCAGGCCGTGATTCGGGGCGGATATGAGCGATTCGCCCGTCGACGCCGACGAGGTACAACACGTCGCCGACCTCGCGCGGGTCGATCTCGACGACAGCGACGCCGACGAGTTCGCCGCGCAGTTCGCCGACATCCTCGACTACTTCGAGGCTCTCGATGAGGTACCCGAGGTCGACAGCGACCCCGAGTTGGTCAACGTGATGCGAGCCGATGAGGTCGAGGAAGGTCTCTCACAGGACGAGGCTCTCCGGAACGCCCCCGAAACCGAGGACGGCTTCTTCAAGGGGCCGAGCGTCTCATGAGCAGCGACCACAGTCCCAAAGACGACCACAACGCCTTCGTCACCAACGCCCGGATCGAGGGCGACGACGACGGCCCGTTGGCCGGCCGAACAATAGCGATTAAGGACAACATGTCGACCGACGGGGTCAGAACGACCTGCGGCTCGGCCATGTTGGACGACTACGTCCCGCCGTACAACGCAACCGTTGTCGACCGCGTCCTCAACGCGGGAGCCACGATGGTCGGCAAGGCCAACATGGACGAGTTCGCCATGGGCGGCACGACCGAAACCTCGGCGTTCGGCGCGACCGAAAACCCCGCCGCGCCGGGGCGCGTGCCCGGCGGCTCCTCGGGTGGCTCCGCGGCTGCGGTCGCCGCCGGCGAAGCCGACCTCGCACTCGGCAGCGACACCGGCGGCTCGGTGCGCAACCCCGCCGCCTTCTGCGGCGTCGTCGGCATCAAACCGACCTATGGGCTCGTCTCCCGGTACGGCATCGTCGCCTACGCCAACAGCCTCGAACAGGTCGGCCCCCTGGCGAACACGGTCGAAGATGCCGCCCTGCTGCTCGATGTGATTTCCGGCCCTGATCCGAACGACGCAACGACCAACGACGGCGGTGCCGACTCCGACTATGCGGCCGCCGCCGACGGCGACGTTGACGGCCTCACGGTCGGCGTCATCACCGATCTGATCGAGGGTGCCGACGACGACGTGGTCGAGACCTTCCAGGCCTCGCTGGATGATCTCGAAGCCCAGGGCGCGGAGATCACCGAGGTCTCGCTGGACTCGCTGGAACATGCCGTCCAGGCCTACTACGTGATCGCCATGTCGGAGGCCTCCTCGAACCTCGCCCGCTTCGACGGCGTCCGCTACGGCCCCGACACCGACGCTGAGGGCAACTGGAACGAGCAGTTCGCCGCTGTCCGCGAGGAGGGCTTCGGCCCGGAGGTCAAACGCCGGATTCTCCTTGGGACGTACGCGCTCTCAGCGGGCTATCACGACAAATACTACAAGAAGGCCCAGGACGCCCGAGCGTGGGTGAAACAGGATTTCGATTCGGCTTTCGAGGATGTGGACGTGCTGGCGTCGCCGACGATGCCCGTGGTGCCGCCAAAACTCGGCGAAAGCCTTGACGATCCGCTTCAGCTCTACCTGATGGACGCGAATACGGTGCCCGTGAACCTCGCCAACCTCCCCGCGATCTCCGTCCCTGCTGGCGACGTGGACGGCCTGCCGGTCGGCTGCCAGCTTATCGGCCCAAAGTTCGGCGAGGAGACGATCATCCGGGCGGCGAGTGCGGTCGAGAACTGAGCAGAGCTGAGTGAGAAAGTGACCATTCTACTCGGTAGTCTATATATCACTACATACTGGTAGTAAATTAGGTAGCGATATTGGGGACACGTTGGTGGTGCGTAGCCGTATAGTTGGGTATTATAAACCGCTTTAGTACAATTCCGGATACCAGTAGGTGATGTCACGCGACGCAGGGCGTCAGGCGAGCAACGTATCACGTCGAAAATATCTGGTCGGGACGGCTGCCGTCGGGACGGCAGGCCTTGCCGGCTGTAGCGGCGGTAGCGGCGACGGCGATGGTGGCAGCGAAGACGGCAGCAACACCGTCGAATCCGGTTCCTCCGGCCCATCGACGGTGACCGCCGAAGGCTCCTCGACGGTGTACCCCATCTCGAACAAGGGGAGTTCCTACTGGAACTCGAACTCGCCGGCCAGCGACGGCGAGTACTGGGGTGCCAACGACGAGTCGTCGGTGCCGGGCTGGGATCAGCTCGACACCGACATGAACATCGCCGACTACTTCGCCAGCCTCTATGGCTTCGAGCCGAGCGGCGAGCGATCGAACCCGCCGTTCGCCACCCGCGTCGCACTGAGCCACTCGGGAACCGGCTGTGAGGCGGTTCGAGACGGCCTCGTCGATATCGGGAACTCTTCCGGCCCGATCACGGCCGAACTCGATATCAGCGAGGAACAGCGCGACGAGAACTACGTCGACCACGTCGTCGGCCGCGACGGCCAGCCCGTGTTCGTCAGTCAGGCGATCTACGATGCCGGCGTCGACCAGCTTACCGGCGACCAGATCCGCGGTATCTATCAGGGCGATATCACCAACTGGAGCGAGGTCGGCGGCCCGGATCAGGAGATCTTCGTGGTCGGCCGCGCCGAGGGCTCCGGCACCGACACGTCGTTCCGACTCAACATGCTCGGCGACGCCGACGCGCCGATGGATGTCGACACGCGCCTTGGCCAGAACCAGCAGGTTCAGCAGGTGCTGCAGGACAACGACAACGCCATCGGCTACATGGCACTGGCGTTCTCGGGCTCGGGCATTCAGGCGATCGCCATCGACTTCGAGGGCACCGTCTTCCAGCCGGATCCCGACGCCGAAAACACCATTTTCGACTCCGAGTACCCGCTGAACCGGGATCTGCACATGTACACCCGGATCAACGAGGAAACGCCCGACGGGACGGACATGCGCGAGGCGGCGTTCCTCAACATGTTCCTGACCGAGTTCGGCCAGCAGGTCTTCGTCGAGGACGTCAACTACATCACGCTGCCGACCTCGGATATCGAGGCCGAACGCGCGAAGCTCCCCGATCAGGCCTAACGCTGTAGCCGCGCTGCCGCTTGCTTTCAGCTCTGATTCCAGTACATGTCATTCACTACGCTTCAAACAGATTGGCGCGCGAGCATCGAGCGACGGCTGACCCACACGCGGGCGTTCGTCGACGACACCGACCCGGACGCACTGGCGGTCGTCCTCGTCTCGATGGGGTCGCTGCTGGCTGCCTTCGTCGGGTTCCTGCTGGCGTCAGCGTGGACTGCCGTCCCGCTCGGCGCGTTTTTGATCGCTACTGGCTACGGCTGGGCGCGCCATCAAGCCCTCCTCGCTCGCGCGGTCACCTTCGCGATGACGACGGTGACGCTCATCACGCTCGGGCTCATCGTCGTCTTCATTTTCGCCGAGTCGATTCCGGCCTTTCAGTACGAAACGACGACCGTTTTCGGCGTCTCCGTCCCGGGGTTCGGCATGTTCGCACAGGCCCGCTGGGACGCCGTCTCCGAACCGGTTCGCTACTCGCTGCTCCCGATGATCCACGGCACCGTGATGGTGACCACCATTGCAACGCTCGTCGCCGCGCCGCTCGGCGTCGCTGCCGCGCTGTTCATCGCCGAGATCGCGCCGCCACGCGTCCGTGAACTCGTCAAACCCGGTATCGAGATACTGGCGGGTATCCCCTCGATTGTCTACGGCTTCATCGGCTTTACCGTCATCAACCCGTGGGCAAGCGGGGCGTTCGCGCTCAACGGCGGCTCGACGTACCTGTTCGTCGGGATGGTCGTCGGACTGATGGCGTTGCCGACGGTCGTCTCCGTCGCCGAGGACGCGCTCACGAGCGTGCCCGACGTGATGAAAAACGGCTCGCTCGCCCTTGGGGCGACCGACTGGCAGTCGATGACCTCGATCACGCTGCCGGCGGCCTTCTCCGGCGTGTCGGCGGCCGTCCTCCTCGGCGTCGGGCGGGCCATCGGCGAAACCATGGCCGCAACGGTCATGTTGGCCGGCGTCCCGCGGATCAGCGAGCCGCTCGTCAACGTTTTTTACGGGTATGAGACGCTCACCTCGCTGATCGCCCGTGGCTACGGCAGCGCGAACGGCGTCCACGAAAGCGCGCTGTTCGCCGCCGGCGTCGTCCTGTTTGTGACCGTGTTGTGTCTCAGCATCGGCTCACAGTACATTGAGGCGCGCATGCGTCGCCGGCTCGGAGGTGCCGAATGAGCCGCGTCACTCAGACCGCACTCGTCCGCGACGACCGCACGCTGTACGAGGCGGCTGCTGGCCTCGCGGTCGGCCTCTCCGGCGTCGCCTTCGTCACCGGCTTGGCGGCCCTCCTGAACATCGTCGCCATCGACGACCCCGTCGCTGGCCTCGAACTCTCCGTGCTGTTCGGCGTCGTCCTGCTCGGCCTTGGAGCCACGACCGTTGGCTTCGGCGTCGCCTCACGGTTTGACTACGTCGAGACAGGTGCCCAGCCAAGCGCGGGAATCGTCGCCGCGGCCGCGTTCACGGCGATCTGGCTTGCGGTCGGTGCAGCCGTCTCCGGTGCGGCCGGCCTCGGCACGGTCGGCCAGCTCGGCGTCGGGGTGTTCCTCGGCGCGGCCGCCTTCGCAACGACCGCCTTCCCGCGGGAGGACATCGGCTCGACAATGCCCGCCGGGGCTGTCGCCGTCCTCTGTGGGCTCGCGCTCGTCACCGGCGTCGTCGGCCCCGGCTGGGAGCAGGCTCTCGCCGGCTACAACGCGACGCTGTTCGGTGACACCGTCGTTCCCGCGGTCGTGTTGTTCGCCTCGCTGGTGACCGGCTGGAGTGCCGCGAAAGCCTACGGCGGGTTCGGGGCTCGCGGGCGCAACGTCGGCGCGTACGTGCTCACCTACCTCGTCGTCGGCTCGATTCTCGCTGTCCTCGTTGGCCTCGTCGCCTTCGTCACGGTGCGGGGCCTCCCCGGCTTGTTCAACGGGTTCAGCGTCGGCGGGGCCGGCCTCCTCAGTTGGCCGTTCCTCACCAACGGAGCCGGCTTGTTGGCCGACATCGCGGGTGTCTTCCCCGCGCTGTTAGGCACGGTCTGGCTGGTCATCGGGGCCGTGCTCTTCGCCGTTCCGACCGGCGTCGGTGCCGCTGTCTTCCTCAGCGAGTACGCCGAACAGGGCCGCTTTACCGGGGCTGTTGAGGTGGCAACAAACGGCCTCTGGAGTACGCCGAGTATCGTCTTCGGCCTGTTCGGTGCCGCCTTCCTGATCCCGCGGTTCGGCAATCAGAAATCGTTGATCGCCGGGATGCTGACGCTCGGCTTCATGCTGTTGCCGCTGGTGTTGATCACGAGTCGGGAGGCGATCCTCGCGGTACCCGACGAGTACCGCGACGCCAGCGCGGCCCTCGGCGTCTCGAAATGGCAGACGATCCGCAGCGTCGTTCTACCTGCAGCGATCCCGGGCGTCACCACCGGCGTCATCCTCGGCGTCGGCCGCATCGCCGGCGAGACCGCGCCGATCCTCCTGACGATGGGCGGCGGCGTCCTCCCGGCGAAATCGGCCGCGCCCAACGTGTTGGGCGGGTTCCAGCTGAGCGCGTCGCCGCCGTTCGTCAGCAACCCCGCGCTGTTGGAGGCGACGAGCGCGCTGCCGTATCAGCTCTACGCGCTCATCACCGCAGGGCTGAGCGGCAACATCCAGAACCCACAGGAGTACGCGTGGGGGCTGGCACTGACGCTACTGCTTGTCGTGTTGGTCTTCTACGCGATAGGCATCGGGACGCGCTACTACTTCAGACGGAAACTCCACCAATGAGTCAGACAGATACCGCAGAGACGAGGACGAACCGCACTGAGAGCCAATCCGTTTCGACGACGACCGGCGAAACCGTCGAGGAGACGCAGGCCGAGTGGACGACCTACGAGGGCGGCGGCGAAACGAAACTCGCCGTCGATGACCTCGATGTCCACTACGGCAGCGACCACGCGCTGAAGGGCGTTTCGATGGACATCCCCGAAGAGAGCGTGACCGCACTCATCGGCCCGTCGGGCTGCGGCAAATCGACGTTCCTCCGGTGTCTCAACCGGATGAACGACCGCATCCGCGCCGCCAGCGTCGACGGCACAGTGACGCTCGACGGTGAGAACATCTATCAGGACGGCGTCGACCTCGTCGAACTGCGAAAGCGGGTCGGGATGGTCTTTCAGAGCCCCAACCCCTTCCCCAAATCGATCCGCGAGAACGTCTCCTACGGCCCTCGGAAACACGGTGATATCGAGACGGGCCTGCTCGCCAGGCTGACCGGCCGCGCCGACCCCGGCCGCGAGGAGGCACTCGTCGAACAGTCGCTCGAACGCGCCGCGCTGTGGGAGGAGGTACGCGACCGACTCGACGACAACGCCCTCGGGCTGTCCGGCGGCCAGCAACAACGCCTCTGTATCGCCCGGTGTCTGGCCGTCGATCCGGATGTCATCCTCATGGACGAGCCGGCATCGGCACTCGACCCCATCGCCACCTCGAAGATCGAAGACCTCATCGAAGATCTCGCAGAAGATTACACGGTCGTCGTCGTCACCCACAGCATGCAGCAGGCCGCCCGCGTCTCCGATCAGACCGCCGTCTTCCTGACCGGCGGCGAACTCGTCGAGTACGACGACACCGAGAAGATCTTCGAGAACCCCGAAAGCCAGCGGGTCGAAGACTACATCAGCGGGAAGTTCGGGTGATCGCGGTGCCGCGTGAGGATTATCGTGCGTCGCTGGACGACCTGCGGGCGAACGTCGAGTCGATGGCCGAAGATGTCTTGAAACAACTTCAGCACGCTCTTGACGCGCTCGACGGCGACGACCACACGCTGGCCCGAACGGTGATCGACGGCGATGACCACATCAATCAACAGTACCTCGATCTCGAAAGCGACTGTGTCGATCTGATCGCCCTCCAGCAGCCCGTCGCCTCCGACCTTCGTTTCGTCGTTGCGTCGTTTAAGATCCTGACTGATCTGGAGCGGATCGCCGATCTCGCAACGAACCTCGCGCGGTACGCCCTCGCCGACATCTCGGCGATCGTCTCCGACGTTCGGATTCAGGAGATCGGCGAAACCGCTGTGGAGCAGGTTCGGGCGGCCGTCGACGCGTACGTCGCGGGCGACGCCGACGCCTGTCGGGCGATCGCCGGCCACGACGACGAGCTCGATACGTCGTGTCAGACCGCCAGCGAGGCCGTCGTCCGGGAGCTGATTGCCAGCGACCCCGATGGATGGGAGATCGAACAACGGCTTGACGGCGTTTCCCGGCTGTTGCTGACGATCCGTGATCTGGAGCGGGTCGGCGACCATGCCGTCAACATCGCTGCCCGGACGCTGTATATGGACGAGGGGAGCCCTGAGCTGATCTACTAACGATGGAGACGAGAAAGATCCAGGAGGTCGGCGGCGGCACCTTCACCGTCTCGCTCCCGAAGGCGTGGACGAGCGATCACGGCTTCGAGGCCGGGATGGAGCTGCGGCTGTACACCCACCGCGACGGATCGATCCTCATCAGATCCTCGGAGGCTGAGGTCGGGTGGTTGGCGGATGCGACGGTCGATCTCGACGCCGGCGACCCCGACGCCGGCGACCCCGACGGCGACAACCACGACGGCGACGATTCCGACGGCAACAACTCTGACGGTGTCGACCCCGACGCCGGCGACCCCGAGGCCGCCGCTCGTGCGGTTCGAACGGCACACACGGTCGGCTTCGAGACGATCACGCTGCGTCGACGCGGGGCGTTCACCGAGGCCGAGCGCGAGGCCGTCCGGTCAACGGTTCGAGAGTTGGTCGGGACGGATATCCTCACCGAGTCCGACGCCGAGATCACGATCGGCCACCTGTTGGATACGTCGTCGGCCTCCGTTCGGCAGTCGGTCATCCAACTCCAGTACGTGGTTGTCTCGCTGCTCCGTGATGCAGCCGAGGCGTTCGGTGACGCCGCCGACACGCAGACACGGGTTTGTGACCGCGCGGCCGAGGCGCGTCGCTCCGCGGAGATGATCACCCGGCATTTCTCCCGGTCACTGGTCTCGTATGCCGAGCTTGACTCACTTGGCGTCTCCCGATCGGAGCTGTTCGCCTACTACGAGATCGCTACCCGGCTCGAAACCGTCACCGAGCAGGCCGTCCGGATCGCAACCACGAGCGAAGAGCTTCCTGAGCCACCCTCGGCGGAGGCGGCCGCGGCTGTCCGCGCCGTCGTCGACGATGTTGCCCGCGCCGTTGACGACGCGGTAACCGCCGTCCTCAACGGGGAGCTGACGACGGCACAACAGGCAAGGGAGCGATCTGCTGACGCCATCGAACAGATTGACGCGGTCGAACAGCGACTCTACGAGGAGTCGGTATCGGATTCGGTACCCGCGGCCGTCGCGCTATCGACCACCCTCACGCACCTGCGGCGAGCAGCCAACTGTAGCTGCGGCATCGCCGATGTGGCTGCGAGAACCGCAATCCGTGCGGAAAACATCGATCTGTAAGCGGTTGGCTCACTCGATCGCGGGTCGGTGTTCCGCGACGACGGCGTCAACATCGGCCCAGACCACCGGTGGCTCCATCTCGGTGAGTGCCTCGTCGAGAGCGGTCAGCTGCTCGTCGAACCGCGCCGTCCACTCCGGATCAGCGCACGCGGTGAGACGTTCGCCGAGCGCGGTATGGCTGTCCTGAATCTCATCGAGTCTGGGTTCGATCTCTGACGGCGACGTGACAGCCTCACGCTCGGCCCACGTTTGCACGGCTGTCAACTCCGCGTGGAGATCGGTGAGCATCAACGACAGCACGCGGTGGCGAACCCTCGCTGCGGCCCACCTGCTCGCGGCCTCGCTTTCGGGATCGTTCTCAGCGTCGTCAGCGTCGTCGCCAGCGTCGCTATCGTCGCCAGTGCCGCGAGCTTCA
This sequence comes from Halonotius roseus, assembly GCF_006861655.1. GTDB lineage: Archaea > Halobacteriota > Halobacteria > Halobacteriales > Haloferacaceae > Halonotius > Halonotius roseus. The sequence goes on from NZ_SESI01000002.1 coordinate 698,701, forward strand.
AGCTGGTCGACAACGTCGCTAAGTTCGCTCAGCGAGTCGGCAAGCGCGTCGATATCGGCGGTGAGTTCGTCGACGCGTCGATCAGCGTCAGTGAGCCACGACTCGAAGGTGTCGAGTTCGAGCTGTAGATCGTCGGCGGCCTGTTGCACCTCGGTTGCGGCGTTGGTCAGTCGTCGAATTCGGCGGGCGATCTCGTAGAGATCACCGTCTGCTTTCATCGAAAGCACCTCCTGAAGTGCCTCACCGAGATCGTCCGCTCGGGTTTCGATATGGGCGAGCCGTGTGTCGAAGTTGTCAACGCGGTCAGAGACGAACGCCAGATCGGAGGTTGAGGGAGCTGTCGCCCGTGCATTATCAAGCTTGTCGCCCGCGAGTTCGACCCGCGTCTCGGCGGTCGTTACCACCATCGAGGCGTTCGCCAGCGCGTCGTCGACAGCGGCTCGGCTAACGACCCCGTCTTCCGCGACGATCGCCAGCGTTTCCCGCAGCTCACCGGGATCGGCGTCGGCCGTACCGACGATGTCGACCGCGCGCTCGATGGCGAGCCCATCAAGCTCGGTGTCGTCGGCATCTGCCTCGGTCATGGATGTACTCTATCGCGTGGGGTTGTTAGTGGTTCGATGGGAGAGCCATCCGGTACGCAAAACGTGCGAGTGAACCCGAGTGTGCGGCTGTCAGCGACAAAAAAGAGGGAATGACGGCGACGAACACCAGCCCGCCGACGAGCCGCTCGGTCGAACTCAGTGCTGACTCGCCGAGTGCCACCTCCGAACCGGCCGGATCGACGAAGACGCCGGCCAGCAGGAAGACGCCGGCCGACAGCGGCAACACAGCGACTGTCCGACTCAGGATTTTCAGCCGGTAGCGACCCGCTCGCTCGAACTGTTTGGCAAAGTGAGCAAATGCGTAGACCGCCGCTCCGAGAAAGCCGAACAGATAGACGGACACCGGAATCTGCATAGCGATCCCGACCTGACTCGCCGAGATGACGACCGCCAGCAGCGTCGCCGCGAGAACCGTCCAGTAGAAGATCCGCCCCCAGCGAGTGGCATACCAGTCGTCAGCTGTGTCGTCGGTGGCGGTGTCGGTCGGGTCGGCGGCGTCAGTCTGCTCGGCGGTCTCGGCAGTACCGGCGGCGTCAGCGGTGGATGGCATGCTCGCCACACTCTCAGGCAGCTACGTAAAACGTGATGCTAAAATGACAGCAATCCGGCGACGACTCTACGCTTGGAGGTCGTCGTGGATGTGATCGGCTGCTTTCAGCGAGAGGGCCATGATCGTCAGCGTGGGATTGGATGCACCGCTGGTGACGAAGACGCCGCCGCTGGAGATGTAGAGATTGTCCAGATCGTGGGTCTTCAGCGTCGGATCGACGACGCTCTCGGCCGGGTCGCTGCCCATGCGCGTCCCGCCAAGCGGGTGGTAGCCACCCTTGCCGAGCGGCCCCAGCGAGTCGTGCTCGGTCGTCTGTGTGCCCTGCGCGTAGACGACGTTGCCGCCCATCTCCTCGATGAGGTCGCTGCCGACCTGTAGGCCCTTCTCTTGGCCCTTACGAGCGAACTCGCCCGGCGTGATGTCGACATCGGGGACGGGGTTGCCGTGGTTGTCGGTCGTCGACTCGTCGATCCCGATCTGGTTGTCCTCCCGTGGCAACATCTCGATACTCATGTTGATGCCGACGGTCGAGCCGAACTGCGTGTCGACCTGATCGAGCAGGCTGTCGCCGATGGCGTCGCTCTCCATCGCCATCGTCGCTGGCGAGGGGCCGGCGGCGTTGATCGTGAACATGTTGACGCTGGCCCGCTGGGGATCGTCGGGGTTGTCGTACTCGTAGAACTGGTGGATCCCGCCGGAGACGACAGGGCCGTACTCGTCCTGATGGGTGTTCTCGCCGGGCACGATACCGAGCACGCCGGCCGGTGGGTGGCCCATGAAGTATTTGCCGAGCGTGCCGCTGGAGTTGGCGAGGCCGTTGGGGTATTCTGCCGACTCCGAGAGGAAGAGTAGTCGCGGGGTCTCGTAGGCCCCTGCGGCGGCAACGAAAGTGTCGGCCGTCTGGCGGTGGGTTTCGCCATCTGGCGTCCGATACACTGCTTCGGTGATCTCCTCGCCAGCAGGGCCGTGATTCAGCCGCTGAACCGGGGCCTCGTCGATGACGGTCGCACCGAGCTCTTCGGCCTTGCGGACGTGAATATCGGCACTGTACTTCCCGCCGGAGGGGCAGACGAACTGGCAGGTGCCGTACCCCTGACACGCGTTGCGATCATACGCGCCGGTGTTGATCGCCATCGGCATCGAGTGGACGGTCACCCCGAGTTCCTCGCCGGCCTGTTTGAACAGCTTATCCGAGTAGCTCAGCGGCAGCGGATCCATCGGGTAGGACTCCTCCCGCCGCGGCAGGAACGGCGTCTCGTCGTCGCCGGCGACGCCGATCTCCTGTTCGACCTGGGCGTAATAGGGCCGCAGATCCTCGTAGCTGATCGGCCAGTCGCGGGCGATGCCGTGGCGACTCTGCATCTCGAAATCCTTTTCATATAATCGCGGCACGACCGACCCCCAGTGGAGACTGGTGCCGCCGACGCCCTTGACGCGCCGCTGATTTATCGGCCAGGAGTGCTCGCCCGAGGTGGAATACTCGTCGCGCTCGCCACCCATATCCCAGATCTCGTTGTCCGAGTGGGTCGGGTGGAGCTGGTCTTTCATTCGGTCGACGCGGGCCTCCTTATCGAAGCGCGGGCCGGCTTCAAGGATGACCACGTCGTGGCCGCGGTTCGCCAGCGAGTAGGAGAGCAATGCGCCAGCCGGGCCGGCACCAATCACGCACACGTCGGCGTCGTCAACGGGCGTTCTATCCGTCATCGTCGTGGATTCGTTCGTCGTGGATTCGTTCGTGCTCATTGTTCGAGGGGTGGGCTGTAGCCGAAGCCGCCAGGGTATCCTCTGGGGTTGCTGTTACCGATCAGTTCGCCGCCGGTCGGCGAGGAGTAAAACGCGAACAGTAGCTCGTCGAGTAGGTAGTAGTTCACCCGCGCCACGTCGCTGCCATCCGGTTCCGACGGCCCCGACCGCAGGTCGGTGTTCTCGATGACGCTCCGCCGCTGGTCGGCACTCAGCGTGTGGAACGCGCCGCCCTGCTCGTCGGCTGCCAGCGTGTTCAGCGTCTCGATGCCAGCAGCCAACTCCTCGCGGTAGGACTCCTCGTCGGAGATCCGGCCGTACATGAACGTCTCGATGAACTCAGCGGTCGGTTCTACGTCCGAGGGGTACAGCACCTCGGCGAGGCCGACCAGCGTGTCCATCGGCTCGGCGTCACCGGTGGTGTCGCCAGCGAGCCCCGAACAGCCTGTGGTCGCCGTAATGCCGGCAGCCGTGAGGGCTGTGACGGCATCCCGTCGTGTCAGTTCCATTGATACAATCCACAATGCAGGGGCCTAGTATATAAATTCCCATCACTAACGAAGTTGTGTTAGTATTAGTTTCCTCCGACACCGCTGCAGTGCTCATTCGAGACAGCGACTAGTGCTGCTGCTGGCTGGGAGCATCATATCTGCTAGAAGCAGCCACGACGAGCGTCGACTCAGTTCCGACTCGTCACTGATTCGAACTCGAATTTGAGTTCGCGTTGTGCATGTCGGCCGGCCTGGACGGCCCATCACCGTCCCGACTCGTCATCGATTCGAAGTCGGGGTTTGACGCCTTTGCCCGCCGCTCACGGAGGGCGTGATCCGGGCCGCTTTCGACGGCGTCCATCGTCTCCGAATCCAGCGGGAACGCCGCCAGCGCGTCGATCCCGCGTTGGGTGATCGAGACCTGCTTCTCACGGCCGGCTTTCTCGACGACGATGTACTCGTTTTCCGTGAGCGGGGTGATGATGTGGGAGTCGAGGACGCGGTATCGGCCTTCGTCGGATTTCGCTTCGGTGTTCATGATAAACGGCAGCTCTGCCTCCTCGGCGTGTTCGATCAGTTCCTTCTTCGTCACGCCGTCGTTGCCGTGCAGGAAGCCGAGGATCTGGAGCTGTTCGGCCGAGGGGCCCTGCAACTCGAACACCGGAAGCTCAGTGATCTCGCCGGAGGTCGAAAAGATGGGCTCGTCGGGCGTCCAGACCTCACTTTCGTCGGGGTTGTCAGGGGTTATCTGGACGTAAAACGGCGTGGCCTCGGAGGTCTGGGCAGCCATCATCCCCGCGATGGCGGCGATCTGGGTGCCCGTCGAGACGTTGATGAACACCTCGTCGTCCTCGTGATCCTTGACGGCCTGTGTGACCGTCTGGAGTGTGCTATCGAGATCGTAGAGGTTCGCCGTCCGGGTTTCCACGTCGATGCGGTCGTTGGCTTCGAGATCATCCAGCATCTCGTACTCGAAATCGGCGATAAAGGCCTCGTTGTGCGGGAGGATGAGCACGATCTTGTCGGCCTTGAGTTCGTACAGCGGGTCGACGACGCGGGCGACCTCCCAGCCGTGGGCGACGACGTGAACCCGATCCGTTACCTCCATCGGTTCCTGTTACTGCATCGGGCGGCTTGTAGCTGTCGTATACCCGGATACCGGCGGGAAGGCTGACGGTTCGTCGATCCCGGCCGTCGGGGCTGTGTGCCGGCTGATAGTGTCACCATTTCGTGTTGTCCCCAATATTTATTATACTAACGCAAAATCGTTAGTTATGCGACGCAGACAGATACTAACGGCGACCGCGGTTGGCATCGGCGGCCTTGCAGGCTGTACCGGCGGCAACAACAGCGGCGACAGCAACGGCGAGGACAGTCCGCGTGTCACAACCGTCGAGACGTTCTACACCACGCTGTTCGGGGACGATGACATCGACGGCGCGAACGCGATGCTCCATCCCGACAGCGAGGCACCGGAACTCAAACCCGCGGATTTCGAGCCCTTCGGCGGGATCGAAGGCATCAGCGCGAGCGTCACCTCGACAGAGATCACCGAGGATGGCGAAACGACCGCCGAGATCCATGCGGACGTACAGTACTCGACGGCGATCGGAACGGCAACGGACACCGACTGGTTCGTCCTCAGCCAAGCCGACGGCGAGTGGCTCGTCGCGCTCTGGCTGCCGGCGTCCGAACGCGAGAGCCTGAGCGACGAGGAGATCGCCGGCGCGATGGAGGCGGCAAAATCCATCTAAGGAACCCGCAGTCATAAGTGTGGATCGGTAGCAGTATCCATACATGAACCGCAACCGCCGCGTCGACCTCCTCGCCGTCGGCCTCATGGCGATCCCGGCCATCGCGGCACTACTGGTCTGGGACGCCCTGCCCGCCGAGATGGCGATCCACTGGAACGCCGCCGGCACCCCGGACAACGCCGTGGCGAAACCGCTGGCGATCTTCGGGCTGCCGCTGTTCGGGGTTGCCACCGTCGCATTCGTCCGACTCGCACCCGACGCGACGACGAGCACACCCGGCGGCGAAACCGCCTCGATCCTCTTTCTCGGCGTCGTCTTCGCGTGGGTCGAGACGCTGGTGCTTGTCTGGAATCTCGGCTACCGGTTCGACGTTCTCCTCGCCACGCTGCCCGTGTTGGTACTGGCCGCAGGGCTGGTCTGGTATGCGTTGCATCGTGCTACGTCGTGAAATTGCTACGATATATCTGTCTCCCCGAACATTGTGCGTTTCATACCATGAAAGTATAGAAGTTGTTGCAAGTACCTGATTTACACACACTTATTGTTAATTGGTTGTAATAACACCATAGTGTCTTCAACAGGTTCGATCCATTGGTCAGAAACGCTTCACACACTCCTCGTTTCAGCATCAGCATCCTCTAATGACATAGTCGAATTCATAGATGAAACAGTACCAGACGGTGAAAATAAATTATATGACAATAAAAGACAAGCATTCATCCACACAGACGGAAGTGACGTTGGAAAAGAAAGAGAATTTAAACTATTAAAACACATTTGTGCTCTTGCAAACACGCGCGGAGAGCAGCGTTATAGATATTTATTCATTGGTTTCAGTGATGAAGGAGGATTCATCGGGGCAAGTGACTGGAATTCTAAAGGAGGGGAACATCTTGTTGAGGTTGATGAAGCTCGTGTACAAGATCTTCTTTCAGATAGCCTCGATCCGATGCCTGAAATAACTCGAACTCTGATCGAGTATAATGACAATAAAGCGGCCGTGTTACAAATAGAACGAGAAGATTCACCCCCCGTTTTATTTGATACTTCAATAAAATCGGATGGAGGAAGCAGGACATTAGTAAAAAAGGGTGTTGCATATATTCGTAAGGGTTCACAATCTCGGCTGATGCGCAACTCGGATTATAGGGTTATTATTGAACGTCGTGAAGATTTGGTCAATGATAAGATAAACGAAGCTCTTCAAGGACTCAGTCGTATGGTTGGTATTTCATCAGACCAACTTGAGAACTTAGACATATCAGTAACATCAAGTGATGATGGAGTACCAATTGACGAAATTGTAACCACCGAAGGGTACAGTGACCTGAATAAACGTCTCTCTCTATCTGTGAAAGAGTGGAATTCTAGTGGGGAGCTTTATTCTTCACGAAAGGTTATCTATAAAATGTTAAAAAGGGGAGAAGAATTAGACTTAAATGATGAGAAATGTGAGTTCTTGGCACAAAGCTCAATTAATAATAATTTCCCACCTGCAGAATGGATTATCGCACACTCAGAGGACTTGGGAGATTGCTTATCGGATTTCTATAAAAATCAATTGAACGGTCGAATGATTTCTGTTTTCGAGTCGGTCAATTACTTGATGAAGAATGAAGAGATATTAAGAGCTATTGCAGACAATGAGGACATGAATTTTAACACGTCTAACGCGGAGGAATATATTGAAAATATTCAATCACCTGTTTCAAAAAAGATTCAGCAGCTAACGAGTCGTCAGAATATAACAATTGCAGGACATGATCATTCAATTGATAATCTTGTATCTTCTGGAGGGCCGCTTGAAACAGGGCTTGAAGAGGTTGTTGATAGATTGATTAGCAGTGACGAAGCTAATGACCGTTCAATTTTACGCGACTTGGAATATACTAGATTGGCTAGACACGTTGATTCCAAATAATGTCTCAATAAGTATATTTCATCCAGTTGTTTATATCAGTCCTCACTCCTCGGCCGGTAGTCACGACTCACCGCCCGCCATTTACCGGTGCGGAACCGCCACAGCGTCACCGCCGCAGGCACCCCAGTTTCAAGCACTAAGGCGACGTACAGCGCGGTCTCACCGAGGGCCGTGACCGTCCCGAGATACGCCACCGGCAGGGTGAACACGTAGAGCCCGACCAACGAGGCATAAAACGGGATCCGCGTGTCGCCCGCGCCGCGGAGCGCGCCTGTCGCCGAGCCATCGACGCCCATGGCGACGAGGCTCACCGCCGAGACGGCGATAAACGTCGCCGACAACGCCACCGCTGTCGGGTCGTCGACGAAGACTGTCGCAATCGGCTCGGCAAGCAGAATCACACCCGCGGCGACGAACAGGTGGACGACGGCGGCGAGCGTGATGATCTGGCTGCCGTAGGCCGTCGCCTCGCTCTCCTCGCCTGCACCGAGTTCCTGCCCGACGAGGGTGCTAGAGGCGATCGACAGCCCCCAACTCGTGCTGTTGGCGATATTTCGCACCCGGCGGCCGACTTCGAGCGCGGCCACCGTCGCCGAGCCGAAACTGGCGGTGATCGCCAACAGCGGAAAGGTGGCGAGCCCCTGGGAGACCCGGCGGGCGATCAGCGGCGTCGACACCCGGAGCAGCTGCGTTAGGAGCTCGCGGTCGAACTGCGGGCCGGCAAGCGAGAGGGCAACCGGGCTGGCACCGCGGCCGAAGTACTCGCGGCCGAACATCCCCCACGAGAAGATCAGTGTCACCACGCCCGTCGCCACCGCGGTACCGACCGCCGCGCCGGCGACGCCCCAGCCGAAGCCGAAGATCAGCGTCCCGCTGAGCGCGACGTTCAGGATCGCGCCGCCGGCCCGCACCACCATCGGAGTAAAGGTGTCGCTGACGCCGGCGTAGGTGCGGCTGGCGATCATGTTCAGAAACTCGAAGGCCAGCGCGGGCGCGACGATCCCGAGATACGTGGTGCCGTAGCCGACCGCCGCAGCGTCGTTGCTCAGCAGCGCGATAAGCTGGTCGGCAAAGGCGACGAAGCCGGCGACCACGGGCACCGCCAACGCAAGGGCGACCCAGACGCTCTGTTTGACCAACAGCGCGGCACGGGCGGACTCGCCGCCGCCGTAGTTCTGTGAGACAAGCCCGACGGTTCCGCCGGCGAGCCCGATGGCGACGAACTTCCCGACCGTCCAGTACGCGCCGGCGAAGGCCAGCCCCGCGACCGCTGGCGCGCCCAACACCGATCCGACCATCGCAAGGTCGGCGGTCTGTTTCGACATGATGGCGAAGCCGGTGATCACCCGCGGCCAGGCGAGATCGACCGTCGCCGTCAGCCGGTCGCGCTCGATGATCCCCAGCCGGGCCAACAGCGCGGCGAGGACGGTGAACGGACGGGAGAGATCGACCATTCAGCCCCATTTTGAGAGCGGTCGGTTTGCGTGTATTGCTTTCAGCGCGGGAGGAGGGGTAGACCGGTCGAAAAACCGTAAGCCGCTTACCGATCACGGGGTAATCACACCTATGACTCCCGATCAGTGGCACACCTACCTCGTCACACAGCAGTCGCTTTCTGCGGGCCGATCGACGGAAACCATCGTCGAGGCGGCCATCGAGGGCGGCATCGACGCCGTCCAGCTCCGTGAGAAGGACACCTCAGCGCAACACCGGATCGAACTCGGTGAGCGACTCCGCGAGCTGACGAGCGATGCCGGCGTCGACCTCATCGTCAACGACCGCATCGATATCGCCTACGCGATCGGTGCCGACGGCGTCCATCTCGGCCAGTCCGATCCCTCGGTGTCGACGGCCCGTGAGATCCTCGGCCCGGAGGCGACGATCGGCGTCTCGGTGTCGACGGTCTCGGAAGCCCGGCTGGCGGCGATCGGCGGCGCGGACTATCTCGGCGTCGGCGCGATCTACGGCACCGACTCGAAGCCGGACGCCGAAACGGCCGACGACGGCCTCGGCGTCGACCAGCTCGCCAAGATCGTCGAGGCGGTGACGATCCCGGTCATCGCTATCGGCGGGATCACACCCGAGAACGCGGCTGGGCCGATCCAGGCCGGCGCGAGCGGCGTGGCGGTCATCAGCGCGATCACCGCCGCCGACGATCCGGCCGCGGCCACCCGCGCGCTGCGCGAGGCGGTCGACACCACGGCCGAGAAAGCGGAGGTGGCCGCCGATGACTGACGTGTCGCCGGCCGCGCTCGCCGAGTCGCTGTCGACGCTGCGGGAGACCGAGCCGCTGATCCAGCATCTCACCAACCGGGTGACGATCAACGATGTGGCAAACAGCACCCTCCACTGGGGCGCGCTGCCGGTGATGGCCGACGGGCCGAACGACGGCCCGGAGATGGCCCACGGCGCGAGCGCGGTGTTGCTCAACACGGGCCAGGTCAACGACTCGCTGAGCGAAGCGATCTACGAGACCGGACTCGCGGCCAACGAACTCGGCGTCCCAGTTGTGCTTGACCCGGTTGGGATGGGGTCGACACCGACGCGCAACGAACTCGTCGAGCGGCTGCTCGCCGATGTCGACTTCGCGGCGATCAAGGGCAACTACGGCGAGATCACCGCCCTCGCCGGTGCGGAGGCCGAGGTGCGCGGCGTCGAATCCGTCGGCGAGTACGACGAGATCGAACAGACAGCACAGGCGGTCGCCGACTCCGCCGACACCGTTGTCGTCGCCTCCGGCGAAACCGACATCGTCGCCACCGCCGACGCCGCCTACCGCGTCGAGGCCGGCCACGAGATGATGGGCGAGGTCGTCGGCACGGGCTGTATGCTCGGCGGCGCGGTCGCCACCTTCTGTGGCGGTGTCGACGACACCCTGACGGCAGCACTCCACGCGACACTGGCCTTCGGGCTCGTCGGCGAACGGGCTGCCGACGACGAATACAATGGGCCGGCAAGCTACCACACGAATCTGCTCGACGGGATCTGGAATCTCACACCCGAGGCCGCCAGCGATCTCGATGTCGACCTCGATGAGCGGGTCGAACGCATTGAGTAGGTGGAGAGCGTAAATCGAGCACCGGTGGTCAGCGACGAGCAGCCAAGCAGGTGAGTCGACCGGCCAACCAAACCAAGCCCTGGCGGACTGAAAGGGCGAGACGCGCTCGGCGAACCCGGACGACGCAAGCACCGCAGTGAGCGAAGCGAACGAGGAGCGCAGCGAGTCCAGGGAGTCGAGCGCGTCGAGGGCTTTCGATACTTTGCTGTCCCGGTAAAATTCCCGACTGAACAGTACGAGTCAACCAGAGTAAGGGCTAACCCCCGGCAGCGGCAAGCCACGGTATGCCCACCGTCGACGCCGCAGGCGACACCGAACCGAGCGACAGCGAGCTTCAGGACGCCGCCAAGACCGCGCTCACCCAATGTCTCAACCTCGGGAGCGAGGAGACCTGTCTGATCGTCACCGACGACAAACGCGAACGGATCGGCGAAACGCTGTATGCGGAAGCCAGCAAGATCACCGACGATCCGGTGATCGTCCGCTACCCGCCTGGGCCCCAACACGGCGCGGAACCGCCAGAACCCGTCGCGGGCGCGCTCAACGCGGCCGACGTGTTTCTCGCACCAACGACGAAAAGCATCAGCCACACCCGCGCTCGCGGCGACGCCTGCGAGAACGGAGCCCGCGGGGCGACCCTCCCGGGGATCACGGAATCGGTCTTCGTCACCGGCCTCGACGCCGACTACGAGGCGATCGCGGCCCACAGCGAGAGCCTCCACGAACAGGTCACAGACGCCGACGAGATCCGAGTCACCTCGCCGCAGGGCACCGACATCACCGTCGAGATCGGCGACCGCGAGTGGCTGCTCGACACCGGCATTGTCCACGACGCCGGCGGCTTCTCGAATCTGCCGGCCGGCGAGATCTTCGTCAGCCCCGAGAGCGCAAACGGCACCTACGTCGTCGATGGGACGATGCGGCCCCATGGGCTGCTCGATGAGGGCCAGCAACTCACCTTCGAGGTCGAAGACGGCTACGTCACCGAGATCAGCGACGACGCGATCCGGGGCCAGATCGAGACGGCCGCCGAGGAGGTCGGCCGCGACGCCTACAATCTTGCCGAACTCGGGATCGGCACCAACGTCGGCGTCGACGAGCTTGTCGGCTCGGTGCTGCTCGACGAGAAGGCCGCCGGCACCGTCCATCTCGCTATCGGCGACAACGCCGCGATCGGCGGCGAGACCGACGCGCCGCTGCATCTCGATGGGATTCTCCGCGAACCGACGGTCTACGCCGACGGCGAGGAGATCGAGCTCCCGGCCTGAGGCGAGCGGGGCGTTGAAGAGCCATCGGCCCACACACCCGGTATGCAGCTTTCGGAGGCCACGTGGCCCGAGATACGCGACTGTGAAAGCGACCTCGCGGTGCTCCCAACCGGGAGTACCGAACAGCACGGCCCCCACGCCCCGCTCGGCACCGACGCCAAAACTTCCGCCGCTGTCGCCGAGGCCGGCGTCGAGACCTACCGCGAGCGAACCGGCGCGGACGTGCCGATCGCGCCGACGATCCCGATCGGCGTCGCCGCCGAACACCGTGCCTTCGACGGGACGCTGTGGGTCAGCCCCGATACCTTTCGGGCCTACGTCCGGGAGACCGTCGCCAGCCTTGCCCACCACGGCTTCGATCGGGTCGTCATCGTCAACGGCCACGGCGGCAACACCAACGCGCTCCGCGAGGTGACGGGGGCAATTTCACGCGAGGACGCAGCCTACGCGGTCGCCTTCACCTGGTTCGACAGCATCGACACCGAAGCAGAGATGGGCCACGCTGGCCCCGTAGAGACGAGCCTCCTCTATCACATCGACGACGAGGCGATCTGCGAGGCCGAACTCGAAACCGCCCGCGAGGGAGCGGGCGAGGGCTGGGGCGAGTGGGTCGCCGGCGTCAACCTCGCCCACGACAGCGACGAGTTCACCGACAACGGCGTTGTTGGCGATCCGACCACGGCGACCGCCGATCTCGGTGAGCGACTCCTCGCCCGCAGCGGCGAGGGGTTGGCCGATCTGTTGGCTGCTGTTGACAGCCGCGACCGCTAAGCAGAACCACCGTCGACAGCACGGGGTGTTGGCTCAGTCGTCGCTGTCATCGCCGGCATCATCGTGGGCATCCTGAAGAGAACCCCGGAGCTGTGGGACGGTGCCGGTGAGCTCACCCACGTCGTCGTGGGCGGCCTCAATCGTTTCCAACAGTTCCTCGATGGCCTCTATGTCGGCCTCCAGATCCTCGGCGTCCTCGAAGGCATCGGCGCGTTCGCCGAGGGTGTACCACTTCTTTGCTTGGCGGAGGTGTTCCGGTGCCTCGCCGACATCGAGGGCAGATTTCAGCCCGTTGAGCACGCCGAGGACGTTGTCGGCGTCGGTCTCCCAGATATCGTCGGCCGTCGGCAGGGCCTCACGGGCCGCCGACAGATGCTGTTCGACATCCTCGCGGGTCTCCGCGGCGGCCTCGCCGAACAGCTCGTCGTCATCGAAGGTGGCTTGACTCATACTTCATGATAGTTCCGGGGGCGGTTAAAAACGAGCCCGAAAGTGAAAGTGAAATCCCCGGTGCTGTCGGCTCACTCGCCGGCTTCGTCGTCGACGGCGACGAGCTTCATCAGCGGGTAGCCATCATCCATCTCCATGCGCGTCCGGGCGGTCACACCCTCGTACTCGATCCGCATCTCGACGGTCATCAGGCTCCCGGTCAGCTCGGTGTAGCCGTTGTCGTGATCGATGGCGTCGGCGACGCGGTCGTCGTCGATGGCGACGGAGACCGATTCGCAGAAGGGTTGATTCTCGATCGCCTCGGCCATCGCCGTCTCCAAGCTTCGGGTGCTGTCGGGGCTGACCGGCGTGCCGGCGAACTGGTGGTACAGCGAGCCGAACTTGATACCGGCCTCAAAACACGCCTGTTCGGTGTCGGTAGCCATACAGGTAGCTCAGTCGCCGGCGGCTAAGACGTATCGGCTCCAGTCGGGCTATGTCGGCGGCGACAGCGAAAGCAGGCGACGCGAAACGGATGGTGGAGAGGCGGCGTGTCCGAGGGGTGGTGGAGCGCGGCGTGGCCGGGGGTGGTGGAGGGGCGGCGTGGCCGGGGCGACAACGCTGACAGCGCGGAACCGCGCGTTACTTAGGTGTCGTCCGCTGTTAGCCGAATGAATGGCGCGATCTGTGCTGCTGACTGGGGCCGGCGGTCGTGTCGGGCAGGCCATCCTCCGGAATATCGGTGCCGACTACGACTGGCGGCTGTTGGATCGTGAGCCGCTTCCGGCGGCGAAACTGCCCGATGGGGTGGACAACAGCGATGTCTACGTCGCCGACGTGACCAACCGGGAGGCGGTGCGCAACGCCGCCGAGGGCTGTGAGGCTATCATCCACCTCGCCGGCGACCCACGACCGAACGCCCCCTGGGAGAGCGTCCTCCACAACAATATCGATGGCACCCAATCGGTACTGCAGACCGCTGTTGATGTCGGCGTCGAGAAGGTCGCCTTCGCCTCCTCAAACCACGCGGTCGGCAACTACGAAACCGAATCGAAGAAACCCGATCTCTACCGCAGCCACGACGATTTTCTTCTTGATGGCACTGAACTCCAGCGACCCAGCAATCTCTATGGCGTCTCGAAGGCCGCCGGCGAAACGCTGGGGCGGTACTACCACGACGAACACGACCTGTCGATCGTCTGTGTCCGGATCGGGAATCTCACCGAGGGCCATCCACCACGCAACTACGAGCGCGGCCAGGCGATGTGGCTTTCCTACCGAGATTGTGCGCATCTCTTCGAGCGGTGTATCATCGCCGACTACGGCTTTGAGATCGTCTACGGCATCTCCGACAACGACCGCAAATACTACTCCATCGAAAACACCCGACGCGTGCTTGATTACGAGCCGACGGACAACTCCGCGGAGTACCACCTCGACGGCACGCCGAAGGACGAATCAGAAGCGTAGCCGAGAGCACGGCGACGACAACCGCAACGCGATGACGATCACAGCACGGAGACGACCGCAGCACGGCGACGACGACGGTAGCCGAAACAGCCGACGACGATACCGGTCACAGATCGATACTGTGGCGACTGGCGAGACAAAGAGCACAGCAATGAGACGCTCGGCACTGCTCGTTTTGATCAGGCAATAATGGGTAGGGGGGTTAAGGGGGGGTCAGCGAATCAAGGCTGAGTGGTGCCTCGATTCTCAGTGTTGAACATGGTAGCCGTCTGCAGTGATACCACCATTCACAGACGGTATCTAAACGCAACTGGGAGAAGGCTAATAAAAATACTGACCCTAGAATCAATTTTAATAACTGGATGATGTCATATCGTCGATCGCGTGATGGGGCTCGGCGTGCTGGTCGAAGCTGTGCACGCTGCTCAAAACTGAGCACGCTGCTAAACTGGGCGCGCTGCTCGAAACTGAACCAACCGCCAACCGCACGCGACACGCTCACGGTGATCGATCGGCGAGATAAAAAGACCCGGAAAGGTCGGTCAGGTAGGGTGTGCAGGCAAGAGTAGCCGTCTGGTGTCAACAGTCAGGCGTACCATGTTCAACACTGAGAACCGAGACACCAGACGGTACCAACTGATTGTGTGCTGGGGATAATAAAGATACCGGCTGGGAAGGGGGTTGAGCTACTCGTCGGCGGTGACGGTTGCGGCGTCGGCAGCGGCTTCGGCCTCCGCGGCGGCCGCAGCCTCCTCGGCCTCGGCTTCCTCTTTCTTTTCTTTGATCTTCTTCATCCGGAAGATCTCCTCACGCTCCTGCTCTTCGAGTTTCTGCTCGATATACTCCTGGTTCTCGTAGAGATCGGGGAGGAGCTTGAACTCAAGGGCGTTGACACGGCGTTTGGTGGTCTCGATCTCGGTGAGCATCTTTTTCATCGCCGTTTCGACCTCAGCGGCGAGGATGATCGTCTCCAGCAGTTCCTCGTAGGCATCGGCGGCCTCGTCGATGCGGGCCGAGGAGCCAAGCAGCCCGTAGCCGCGCTCGTCGAGTGATTTTTTCACCTTCGAGGATTCGATCTGTGGGACGACGACGCCCATGATGTTCTTCGATTGGATCGTGATCTCGGGGTGTTCCTTGAGCGCGGCGGCCGCACCACGCACCGCCACATCGCCCTCCATCGCCCGCGCCATGTTGAGCTTCCGCTGGGCGGTTTCGTAATCCTCGCTCAGATCGCTGCGTACGTCCTGGGCCTGATCGAGGATATCCATGAACTCCATGATCAGCCCGTCGCGCTTCTGTTCGAGCGTGTCGTGGCCACGCTCGGAGAGCTCGATGCGATCCTCGATCGCCATCAGGTTCTTCCGTGTCGGTTTAACGTCCTCAGCCATCGCTTACCGGACTGTTGGCGGCCACGGTGTTAATCTTTTCAGTTCGCTCGAAAAAATGAGTCGCAGGTTCGTTTCGACGGGATGTCGATCAGTCGGCCGGCTGAGCACTGCCCGCGCTCGCACCGCCACCGATGCTGGTGAGTACGTCGTGGTTCTTGAGCAGGTACGCACCGAAGCCAACCTTCGCGGTGAGATCAAGCACCATGAAGGCGGCCGTCTCGGTGTACAGCGGGATGAACTCAAGGGTGCCTTCGGTGCCGAGGATCCAGACCACCGGGTAGGCGAGCCACAGCACGATCAGCATGTTTTTCAGCGTATTCGTCAGGCTGCGGGCCGCATCGGACTGGCTCGGTGCCGCCGCCTTCAGCGTGCCAACAAGCACGTACAGCAAGACGAGCAGCGCGGCCGTGCTGATTCCCCACCAGGCGATCCGGTAGACTGGTTGGGCGGCGAACGCGCCGATGAGCCCGGTTGCGATCATGAACACGTCGAGGCCGATCAACGTGTAGATCGTCTCACGGTCGGCGTTGGCCAGCAACGCGATGTCCAACAGGAGCAACGGTGTGGTAAACAGCCAGTCGGCGTATCTCGCCCAATATATCGGTAGCTCGTCACCGCCTGCAAGCGATACATTCGCCACACCGAAGCCGGTTGCCATCGCGAAGTACATGCTGAACGCGATGGTCGTGACGAAGATGTTGATCGCATAGAACTGCTTGAGTTTTGTGTCTGTAACGCCCCACCCTCGGCCGAGGAAGTACAGCAGTCCGAGGGCCATTCCCGCGGTGCCGATCCAAAGGAACAATCCTTCCGATCCTGGTGTGTATCCAACCATAATCCATACTATGTTATGTGGGGAGTAAATAAAAAGTAACTACCAGACTGGTTAGGTAGATCCGATCACCACCACACAGGCCTGCGATTACGACAGCTCCGAAAGCACGCCAGGGGTATCGGCGATGAGTCCATCGACGCCGGCGGCAGCGAGCGCGGTCGCCTCGGCAGGCGTCGTCACCGTCCACGCGTTGACACGATAGCCGGCAGCGTGTGCCCGAGCGACGAAGTCGGACTCGACCACCAGATCCAGCGGCGGATGGATCACGGCGGCATCGTAGCGATCGGCGAGAGTGAGGCCCGGCTCCACGTCGTCGACAACGAGTGGTGCGACGGGAACCGCAGGATCGACAGCGCGAGTCGCCGCCAACGCGCCCTCGTAAAACGAGGAGACGAGCAGGTCGTGATCGGTCGCGGTCGCAATGTCGAGGGCACGCTCGACGAACGGTCGCCAGCGGTCGGCGGCGGCCTCGCGGGCGGCGGCGTCGACCGCACCGAACTGCAGGCCCTCGCAGCCGGGGTGTTTGAGTTCGAGATTCACCGTGATCGACGGAGGAATCGCCGCCAACACCTCGGCCAGCAACGGGATCAGCTCGTCGCTGTCGCCGACGGTGTAGCTGCTGATCTCGTCGTACGATAGTTCCCAGACCGGCGTGTCGCTGACGGCTGGTGGGGCGTCGGTCAGCCGCGAGAGGTCGTCATCGTGGAAGACGATCACGCGGTCGTCGGCCGTCAGCCGGGCGTCGATTTCGACGGCGTCCGTTCGGTCGTCGGCCGCGGCGGCCCGCATCGCGGCGACCGTGTTTTCGGGATTGTCGGCGGCGTAGCCGCGATGAGCGATCACCCGTGGCGACGTGGAACTCATTGATATCGGGTTGGTGCGGGCAATCCTAAGTTCGTGGGTGTCAGTTCGAAATCGCCAGATTAGCCGAAGAATTGGACTCACCTCGAAAGCCCCCGGCGGCTCGGCTCCCGGGACTCGCTGCGCTCCTCGTCGTTCGCGTTGCTCACTCCTGCGGTGCTTGCGTCGTCCCCAGAAATCTCCGATTTCTGGTGTGCGGACGAGAGCTTCGCTCTCGTCAACGTCCGGGTTCGCCGACCCGCCGCCCCTTTCAGTCCCACCCCGTTTGCAGGCCAAGCAGCCGCAATCGGGTGGGACTGAAAGGGGCGAGTCGCTGGAGGAAGGCGGGCGACGCAAGAACCGCAGGCCGGAGGCCGAGGATCGCAGCGAGCCCCCCGACTCCAGCGACTCGGGGCTTTCGAGGTGTTCCCGATCCAATCATGCTACTCTGGACAGTATCCAGTTCGAATTGAGGATAAGAGTCAGTAGCGACAGCCGAGTCGTGTGCGCCCGGATAGATGCTATTTTACGCGACACCCACAGAGAGGCCCGTATGGACTACGACCCGCAGGAACTCGAAGCCGAGTGGCGGGCGCGGTGGGACGCCGAAAACCGCTATGAGCCCGATCCCACCGACGCGGCAGCCCCGGAAGACGAGGAGACGACGTTTATCACGGTTCCCTATCCCTATCCCAGCGGCGGCATGCACATCGGCCACGCTCGAACCTACACCGTGCCCGATGTCTACGCCCGATACCGCCGCCAGCAGGGCGACGAGGTGCTGTTCCCGATGGCATGGCACGTCACCGGCACGCCGATCATCGGCGCGGTCGAACGCCTCCAGAAACGCGAGGAGTCTCAAATGTCGGTGCTGCAGGACACCTACAACGTCTCCGACGACGTGCTCGAAGACCTCGAAACGCCGATGGGGTATGCCCACCACTTCATCGAGGAGCACTACAAGAAGGGAATGCGCTCGCTGGGGCTCTCTATCGACTGGCGGCGCGAGTTTACGACCAACGACGACCGCTACTCGAAGTTCATCACGTGGCAGTACGAGACACTGAAAGAGCGCGACCGACTCGAAAAGGGCCTCCACCCCGTCAAGTACTGCACCGAGCAGGAAAACCCGGTGACGACCCACGACCTGCTGGAAGGCGAGGACGTGGAGTATCAGGAGTACACCCTGATCAAATTCGAACAGGGCGAAACGGTCGTCCCGATGGCGACGCTCCGCCCCGAAACGGTGCGTGGCGTCACCAACGCCTACATCAACACCGACGCAACCTACGTCGAGGCTGCTGTCGATGGCGAAACATGGCTCGTCTCCGCTGAGGCCGCCGAAAAACTCGAACTCCAGGACCACGAGGTCGAGATCCGCCGCGAGTTCGCCGGTAGCGAAGTCGTCGGCGACACCGTCACCAACCCGGTGACCGGCGACGAGATCATCATCCTGCCCGCCGAGTTTGTCGACCCCGACAACGCCACCGGCGTCGTCATGTCGGTGCCGGCCCACAGCCCCGACGACTACCTCGCACTCCAGGAGGCGAAAGCCGACCCGGATCGACTCGAATCCTACGGCATCGACCCCGCCGAGGTCGATGCTATCGAGCCGGTGCCGATCCTCGATGTCGAGGGCTACGGCGAGATTCCCGCCAAAGACGCCGTCGAATCCGCGGAAATCACCGACAGTACCGACCCCGAACTGGAGGAGGTCACCCAGGACGTGTACAACGCGGAGTTCCACACCGGAACACTCCACGAGGAGTACGGCGAGTACGCCGGCGAAGTGATCGAAGATGTGCGCGACGAGTTGGCCACGAACTACCGCGAGCAGGGTGCCTTCGGCGCGATGTACGACTTCCCCGAGCCGGTCGTTTCGCGGGCCGGCGGGAAGGTCGTCGTCGCCTACCAAGACACGTGGTTCCTCACCTACAACGACGAGGACTGGAAGGACGCCGCCAAACGCGCCGTCGAGCGACTCGATACGACGCCCGAAAACACCCGCGGGGAGTACACCCACACCATCGACTGGCTCAACGAGTGGCCCTGCATCCGGAACTATGGGCTGGGCACACGGCTGCCGTGGGACGACGAGTTCGTCATCGAACCGCTGTCGGACTCGACGATCTACATGGCCTACTACACCATCGCCCATCGGCTGGAGGAAATCCCAGTCGAGGATCTCGACGGCGACTTTTTCGACGCGCTGTTTTACGGCGACGACGCCGTCGACGGCGATGCGGACGAACGTGCTCTTGACCTCCGCGCAGAGTGGCAGTACTGGTACCCCGTCAGCCAGCGGTTTTCGGCCAACGATCTCATCTCGAATCACCTCACCTTCTTCCTGTTCCACCACGCCGAACTGTTCGACGAGGCCCAGTGGCCCGAGGGCATCACGATCATGGGAATGGGCCTGCTTGAGGGCGAAAAGATGTCGTCCTCGAAGGGCCACGTCGTTCTCCCCGGCAAGGCAATCGAGAACTACGGCGCGGACACCGTCCGTTTCTTCCTGCTGAACTCCGCGGAGCCGTGGCAGGATTACGACTGGCGAGCCGACCAAGTCGAAGGCGTCGAAGACCAACTTCGGCGGTTCTGGAACCGCGCCCAAGAGCTCATCGGCGACGACGCAGCCGACGCAGCCGCCAATGTCGATCCCGAGGGCGACCTCGAACACATCGACCGCTGGCTGCTGTCGAAACTCCAGACCACCATCGACGACGTAACAGCCGCCCTCGACAACGCCGAAACTCGAACCGCCTCCCAAGCCGCCTTCTACGGCTTCGAGGAGGATCTGAAGTGGTATCGTCGCCGGGCAGATCTCGACCGCGATGGAGCCGTGTGGACGCTCCGGCACGTACTTGAAACCCGGCTGCGCCTGCTCGCGCCGTTCGTCCCATTCCTCACGAACGAACTCCACGAGCAGTTGACCGGCACGCCCGCCGAGGACGCGCCGTGGCCCGAGGTCGACGAGGGCTGGCAGTCACCCCGCACCGAAACCGAGGAGCGACAGATCGAACGCCTAGCCGACGACGTACAGGACATCCTCACCGTCACCGAGCAGAACCCCGAAACGATCCGGGTGTACGTCGCCGCCGACTGGAAACGCGAGGTCTTCGAAACAGTTCGAGAAGTCGGCACCGACGTGGGGCAGGTCATGGGCGAGGTCATGCAGGATCCCGACCTCCGGGAGCGTGGCGACGCTGTCAACGACCTCGTACAGGATCTTGTGGAACTCGTCCGCGGTGTCGACGACGACACGCTGGCGGCGATGAGCAAGATCGACGAGCGGTCGACCTACGAGACCGCGGTCGACTTCCTCGAACGCGAACACGACGCCGAGGTGGCGGTCTACGCCGAGGACGACGAGGGGATCGACGATCCGGGCGGGAAAGCGTCGAACGCGGTGCCGTTCCGACCGGCGATCCACATCGAGTAGCGGGATCGCTCCCCCATCCGACCGTCTGCTTATCTGCTGTCGAACCGTAGTTACTGTATGTCTTCCACATCGTCGGATAGTGGTCTCCTTGAGCCAGTGTACCGAACCGTCACGCCCGGCTACGGCAGCCATGAGGACACCAGCATGGACGTAATCGGCTGGATCATGGTGCTGGGAATACTGACGCTGTTGTTCCCGCTGATCCCGCTGTTTCTCGGGGTCGTCCTCATCGGCAAGGCGATTTCGGCGGTGCGATCCCAAACCCAATCAGCGTAGCTACGGCTCAACGTCACTGAGACCGAGCAGGTCGAAGGCGGTGCCGTTGCCGGCCTCGTTGGCGGCCGTGTAGACGACGCGAGCGGCAGCAACGTCCTGAATCGCCAACCCCGTTGAGTCGAAGACGGTGAGACCGTCGGCGGGTGTCCGCCCCTCCTTCTCGCCGATGACGATCTCGCCGAGCGCGCCGTAGATGTCGCTGTCGGTCAGCGTCCCCGCGCTGTAGGGGACGTTGATCTCCCCGGAGTGGGTCGTCTGCTCGTAGTCGTCGATGACGAGTTTCGCGTCCAGCAGGATCTCGTCGCTCAGTTCGTGTTTGCCCGCCGCATCCGCGCCGATGGCGTTGATGTGGGTGTGATCGCCCACGTCGGCGCGATCGACGATGGGTGATTCGACCGGTGTGACGGTGGAAAGCACGTCGCAGGCGGCGGCCTCGCTGATCTCGCCGGCCCGCACATCGAAGCGATCCGCAAAGTGATCGAGAAAGTCGGCGACGCGCTCGGCGTTGCGGTCGGCGATGACGACCTCCTCGATCGACCGAACCGCGGCGATAGCGTCGAGTTGCGTGTAGGATTGGACGCCCGCGCCGACGATCCCCAGCGAGGTTGCGCCCTCGACTGCGAGATGGTCGGTGGCGACGGCGGCGGCCGCGCCGGTGCGCAGCATCGTGAGTTCGCGGCCGTCCATGATCGCCAGCGGGAACGCGGTTTCGGGGTCGGAGTAGATCATCGTCCCCAGCACGGTCGGCAGGCCGCGCTCGGCGTTGTCGGTGTGGACGTTAACCCATTTGATGCCCGCGGCGTCCCAGTCCTCGCTCGCGGTGGCTTCGGGCGCGTCGGCGTCGACCGAGAGGTAGGCCGGCATCGAGCGGAAGTCGCCGTTGTACTGCGGGAGGTCGATGTAGGATTTCGCCGGCATCTGGGCGGTGCCGCGTTCGTAGGCCCCGAAGGCGGCTTCGACGGCGTCGATCACGGCCGGCAGCGGCGCGTTCGCCCGTACGTCGTCGCTGTCGAGCAAGAGCGTCTGCATGGCTACTGATTTGAGTCGGGGGTAGTAACGGTTGGGTTGGGCTTCGTCGCCGACGGCGTGGGTTCAGGGAAGTGCTCGGTTGCTACAAATATCAATTCAAATATATTGGTAATAGTTGGCGTGCAAAATAGAACACGCGAGTCTTGCACGGGAGAAAACGGAAAACCAACTACTCAGGTCAGTCAGTACAGAATCTCTATTCAGTACGACCACGGGAAATTCTCACAAAACAATATTTTCAACCTAGCGAACTGTATTACCGTCGGAGATTCACTGTCATGAATCGGTGAATACGGAGATGACGTTCTCTCCACACTCGTGGCATTCTGCGTACTCACTCACAACCTGACCCCCGTTCCATTCTGCCTCGTAGTTCAGTTTTGTATCCTTCAGTGCGGCTCCGCAGGTGTCGCAGTACGCTTCCTTGCCGGTCTTAATCGTGTTTATTCCCTGTCTCAGCGGCCCCTCATGATCCCAAAACTTCCGCCGATTCTCTGCACATTTCGCTTTGATATCGAACATCGCCTTCAGCATCTTCTCGGCATGTTCCTTCCCGTACTTATTCGGGTGCGTTTCCATCATATTCTCCATATGATGTTGGGCGACGAGAGCATCGTCCTCGTGTCCTTCGCGGTAGTGGACAACACCATTACGGAGATCACGAATTTCATTGAGAGAATTGAACGCATCGGTTACATCTTCACTAATAACATCGTACTTTGTCGCCAAGTTGAACACGCCGTGAAGGGTGTGCTGTTCCTGTCTTCGGTCAGGATCACATTGAATCACCTGCCGGAACAGCATCCCCTCAATCACACTACTCGCGGTGATGATAGTCGAGAGAAAATTGGCGTTAATATAGTTGGATTTCACTTCTATCTCTAAGTGAGTAGAATCTGACCCACCGGGAGTTAGCGCGTTACCTTCGCCGGTTCGCTCGTCCCGTGTCCGGTCGAACCACGCGGCTCGTCTGTTGTATCCCACTTTTGTGTACGTGTCATCATCGTCGTCCGATTCATTGGTCATACAAAAATCAGGCCGTTCATCCCATTTTAGTTCATCTACCGTGCTGCATTCAGTCTCTATATCTCGTACCTTTCGAACTACCAGCACGAAGATAGATCTCGCTTGTTTGGCATCAACAAAAAATCGAGAATCCGTCAGTTGACAGCCGAGACAACGGTCGAAGCGGGCGTAAAGTGACAGTTTACCGGACTTACATCGCGCCGCCCATGCCACCCATACCGCCCATGCCGCCCATCCCGCCAGCACCGCCGGGGCCGCCCTGGTCGTCCCCTTTGTCCGTCGAGAGATCACCGGCGGAGATGATGTCGTCGATCTTGAGCACGAGGTTCGCGGCCTCAGCAGCGGAGGCGAGGGCCTGCTCTTTGGCGTGGGCCGGTTCAACGACGCCGGCGTCGTAGGTGTCCTCAACATCGCCGGTGAAGGCGTTCAGCCCGGCGTGGGTGTCGCCGCCTTCGTGGGCGGCACGGAGATCGACCAGCAGGTCGATCGAGTCCAGCCCGGCGTTTTCGGCGAGGACGCGGGGAACGAGCTCCAGCGAGTCGGCGAAGGCCTCGACGGCGAGCTGTTCGCGGCCCTCGATGCTGTCGGCGTAATCGCGGAGCCGGGAAGCGAGTTCGACCTCGGGCGCGCCGCCGCCGGCGAGCACGCGGCCATCGGAGACCGTCGTCGAGACAACATCGATCGCGTCGCTGATGCCGCGTTCGAGCTCGTCGACAACGTGGTCGGTCGAGCCGCGCAGCAGGAGCGTGACGCCGTGTACCCCGTCGCCGCTGCCTTCGACGTAGAACAGCTCGTCTTCCTCATCGCGGCTGATCGAGCCGCTGCCGAGGTCGGCAGTCGTCAGGGAGTCGATATCGGAGACGACGCTGCCACCGAGGACGTTCTTCAAGAATTTGATGTCGGACTTTTTCGTTCGGCGGATCGCCAGCACGCCCTCCTTGGCGAGGTAGTGCTGGGCGAGGTCGTCGATGCCCTTCTGACAGAAGACCACGTCAGCACCGCTCTCGACGATTTTGTCGACCTTTGCCTTGAGCTGTTCTTCCTCCTGATCGAGGAAGTTCTGGAGCTGGTCGGGCGATTCGATCGAGACCTGCGTGTCAACGTCGGCCTCCTCGATCTCGATGGCCTCGTTGAGCAGCAGCGTATCGGCGTCATCGATCTCGGTCGGCATGTCGTCGACGACGGGGTCTTTGTCGATGACAGCACCGACGAGAAGCTCACTGTCGCCCGCGGAGCGACCGGTCTGGGTTTCGATGTTGAGGTTCTGGAGGTCGACGACGTGGGAGCCGTCGTCGGCTTCGACCGTGATCTGCTGGACAGCGCGGACGACGAGATCGGCGAGCACGTCCTTTTCGAGCTCCGCGCCCTTGCCGGTCATCGAGGTCTCGGCGACCTTCTTCAGGAGGGCTTCGTCGTCGGGGTCGACGGGTTCGGCGATGTTGTCGACCTCGTCGCGGGCCTGCTCGCTGGCGAGGTGGAAGCCCTTGATGATCGCCGTCGGGTGGATCTCCTGGTCGAGCAGATCCTCGGCGTTTTTCAGGAGCTCACCCGCGATGGCGACCGCGGTGGTCGTCCCGTCGCCGGCCTCGTCCTCTTGGGTTTCGGCGACCTCGACGATCATCTCGGCGGTCGGGTTGTCGATATCCATCTCGGTGAGGATGGTGACACCGTCGTTGGTGACGGTGACATCGCCCGTCGAGCTGACGAGCATCTTGTCCATCCCTTTCGGCCCGAGTGTCGACCGAACGGAGTCGGCGACCGCCCGGGCGGCCGAGATGTTGTACTGCTGGGCGTCCTTATCCTGGACGCGCTGAGAGTCCTCTCCGAGAATGATCATTGGTTGGCCCTGCTGCATGCGCTGACTCATGATTCATCGGTTGATTGTTTGTGATTCTATATAAATGTGTTGTTCGCTGGCGCGAGCGGCGAGCGAATGGATCGCAGCCGGCTTCGAAAAACACACAGCAAGCGGCAGGGTCGTCAACTTTCGTGGGTCGTGTTATCACGGATCTATCCGAACCAGCCAGCACCGATTCGTCTGGTTTTATATATCGGCCGAGCAGTCCCACCCGCGTCAGTGAATCAGGCAGCCGCAGTCGGGTGGGACTGAAAGGGGCCGGCGTCTCGGCGAACCCGGACGACGAAAGCACTGCAGGAGCGAGTGTAGCGAGCGACGAAGCGCGCAGCGAGTCCTGGGAGCCGAGACGCCGGGGGCTTTCGAGATGGTTCCAGTTTCCTCGGCTTCTCTGAACACGACCACCCAGTGCACACATACATACGCCCGCGAGCGAACCATTAGGTATGGTTCCTGTTATCGGCGGCCTCATCTCGTTTGTGATCGCCCTCCTCATCGGCGGCCTGGCGATCTTCATCAGCGCGCGTTCCATCGTCGACGTCGACGACTACGGTCACGCGGTCATCACCGCGCTTCTCGGCGCGATCGCCTGGGGGCTCACCTCCTGGGTGCCACTGATCGGGCCACTCATCGCCCTCGTGGTCTGGATCGGCGTCATCAACTGGCGGTACCCCGGCGGCTGGGGTACCGCCGGAGCCATCGGCCTGATCGCATGGCTCGCCGCGCTGGGCATCATCTTTGTCGCAAACAGCCTCCTCAGCCTCGGGATCGGCGCGTTCGGGATCCCCGGCGTTTAAAAAAAAAACGGAGCCGACAACGAGTCGCTCAGGTTTTGCTGATGTCGGCGGCGGCCTCGGCCTGTTCGACCACCGACTCCAGGGTCGCCTTCGGATCGGTCGCGGCGACAGCGGCGTTGACCGCGCCTTCGAGCACCGGCGCGTCGGCGATGACCGCCTCGCCGTCGTGCATCTCGATGGCGACCTCGGCGTTCATCACCGCGCTGCCGAGATCGACGAGGACGACGACGCCGTCGCCATCGTCGGCGGCAGCCAGCGCGTCGCTGATGCGGTCGACATCGGTGCCGATCTCACCGTCGTCGCCGCCGGCGGCTTCGATCGCCGTCTCACCGCCCATCTCGGCGGCAACTTCGACGATGCCTTCGGCGGCTTTCGCGCTATGGGAGACAACGACGAGTCCGACCATCAGTTCTCCGCGGCCTCCGCATCCGGGATCGTCGGCGACGACGCGTCGACATCGGGTACCTCGCTGTCAAGTTCGTCGGCCGCCGTCTCCAGCAGTTCCTCCATGATATAGAGCGTGCTCGTCGCGCCGGGATCCTGGTGGCCGACCGACCGCCAGCCGAGATAGGACGCCCGGCCCTTGCTCGCCCGGATCGGCACCGTGAACTGGACACCGATCTCGGCGGCGGCGACCGCCTTGGCGAACGCTTCCAGCACGGGCAGGTCGTCGGTTTCGACGGATTTCTTGAACGTGTGGACAGCGGGCGTCAGCGCGTCGACCATCGTCTGGTCGCCGACGCTGGCGTCGCCGCGGTCTTGGACCTTTTCGAGGTAGGTCTCGGCGAAGGCGACCGCGGTTTCCGGCGTGAGCCCGCCCTCGAGCTCCTGGCTGGCAAAGACGAGCGAACCACCGTACAGCGGCCCCGACGCGCCGCCGACCTCCGAGAGCACCGTCTTGCCCGCAGTTTTGACCACGGTTTGCACGTCCGGGTCGTCGAGCTCGGCGACGGTGTCGGCAGCTTCGGCCCAGCCGCGGGCCATGTTGCCGCCGTGGTCGGCGTCGCCGATCGCGGAGTCGAGGTCGGTCAGATGCTCCCGCTCGGCCTGAATCCGGTCGGCAACGGCTTCGACGGCGGCGACGACAGCGGCAGCGTCCCCGCTCATTGGACTGTCAGACCCGGCGTGTCGGCCGGCGCGGCGAGCAGCTCCTTGAGCTCGTCGTCGACCGCACAGACCGTGATCGACGCCCCCTCCATATCCAGGGAGGTCATGTAGTCGCCGACCCAGGCGTCCCACGTTTCGAGGCCGTGGTCGCCGATGAGCTCCTGGAGCTTGCGGTTGACGACGAACAGCTCCATCAGCGGCGTCCCGCCCATCCCGTTGACGATGGTGACGACCTCCTGGCCCTCGTCGAGATCAAGATCGTCGAGGACGCCCTCGGTGAGTTCCTCGGTGATCTCGTCGGCCGACATCACGTCGGTTCGCTCGGTGCCCGGCTCGCCGTGGATCCCGATCCCGAGTTCGATCTCGTCGTCCGGCAGATCAAAGGTCGCTTCGCCCTTTTCCGGCGTCACACAGGAGGTGAGTGCCATCCCCATTGTCCCCACGTTGTCGACGACCTTCTGGGCGACCCGCTGGACTTCGTCGAGATCCGCGCCTTCGGCGGCTTTCGCGCCGGCGGCCTTGTGGACGAGGATCGTCCCACAGACCCCACGGCGGCCGGAGGTGTACAGGGAGTCCTCGACGGCAACGTCGTCGTTGACGACAACCGTGGCAACGTTGGCACCCTCCATCTCGACCATCTCGATGGCGGTCTCAAAGTTCATCACGTCGCCCTCGTAGTTTTTGATCACGGCGAGCACCCCCTCGCCGCTGTCGGTGGCCTCAAGCAGAGCCTCGAACTCGTCGGCGGTCGGCGAGGAGAACACGTCGCCGGCGGCCGCGCCGTCGAGCATCCCGTCGCCGATATAGCCGCCGTGGGTCGGCTCGTGGCCGCTGCCGCCGCCGGAGACGACGCCGACCTTGCCGTCGACGGGGGCGTCATCCCGAACAAGTACCTGTGTGTCGGGGAGCCGCCGCATATCCGGGTAGGCGGCGGTCATTCCATCGAGCATTTCGTCGACAACGTCGTCGGAGTCGTTGATGAGTTTCTTCATACGCAGTTTCATTATTGTCCGTGAAAGATTAAAGGTTAATTACTCCCTGCTGTCACGTAATAAAAATCTGGGGTTTGATTACTCCCAGACATTCCGTATGCCGAGGGTGCGCCCACACATGCGACGGTGAGTATCCCACAGCCGCCGGACAGTTTTTCCACCCTGTCGGCGACAGGTGAGGTATGAGTCTCACACTCGTCTTATTCGGGGTCACCGCCATCGTGATCCTGACGGCGATCAGCGCCTTCTTTTCGAGCAGCGAACTCGCGGTGTTTTCGGTCGCCAGCCACCGGATCGATGCCATCGTCGACGAGGGCCGACCCGGCGGCGACGCCCTTGCCGCGTTGCGGTCGAACCCCCACCGGTTTCTGGTGACCGCACTCGTCAGCAACAACATCGCCAACATCGCCGCCGCCAGCGTCGCCACCGCGGTGTTGGTGCAGTTTCTGCCGGCCGGCCAGGCGGCGACGGGATCGACCGTCGTCACCAGCTTTTTTATCATCGTCTTCGGCGAGATCGCGCCGAAATCCTACGCGGTCGCCAACGCCGAACGCCACGCCCTCCGGGTCGCCCGCCCGGTCGTCGCCATCCAGCGACTCCTCCGGCCACTGCTGTATGTGTTCGAGGCGACGACCGGCGTGGTCAACCGCCTGACAGGCGGCGACGCCGGGTTCGAATCCTATCTCTCCCGTGAGGAGATCGAAGGGATCGTCCGCAGCGGCGAGGCGACAGGCGTGTTGGATACCGATGAGGGCGCGATGATCCGAAGCGTCCTCGATCTCGAAACAACGATCGTCCAGGCGGTGATGGTGCCCCGGACGCGGATCATCTCGGTGCCGGAGACCGCAAGCCTCGATACGGTCATCGAGACCTGCTGGGGGAAGGGCGTCGATCGGGTTCCGGTCGTCGGCGAGAGCCGCGACGACGTACGCGGGATCGTCGACCTCCGGGCCGCGCTGGCGGCCCGCGCCGAGGGACGATCACTGGCATCGATCCTCACCGATCCCGTCTTCGTCCCGACAACGAAGCCGGTCGACGAGCTGTTGGCCGAGATGCAACGGGACGGCCATCGGATGGTGGTCGTCGTCGACGAGTTCGGGACGGTCGTCGGGCTCGCAACGCTGGAGGATGTCATCGAGGAGGTCGTCGGCGAGCTTGTCGACCACACCGAAACCGATCCCGTCCGCGTCGTCGACGACGGAAGCGCGATCGTCGCCGGCTGGGCGGCCGTCGGCTCCGTCAACGACAGCCTGGGGATCGAACTCCCGACAGCAGGAAGTTTCGAGACGATCGCCGGGCTGTTGTCCCACCAGCTGGGCCGGTTGCCGCGATCCGACGACCGAGTCGAAATCGGCGGGGTCGTCCTTACTGTCGTTGAGGCGGGCCAAACACGGGTGCAGCGCGTCCGGATCGAGTGGGAGCCGACAGCCGACGATGCGGCGGCTGTGACAGCCAGCGACGACAAAAATCATGGCCAGGATCATGACCACTCCCATGACGAACAGCCAGAACAGCCGGAGCCGGACGACGGCAGCCGCGAGGACTGAGTCCAGGGTGGCGATCAGTCGATCGCGGTCTCATCGAGTGCGGCGTCGATCTTGCTGATCGCGTCGGTGACAGCCGCGAGATCGTCGTCGACGGCCCCGCTTGCAACCCGGTCGTACTCATCATCATCCAGCTCGTGTTCGGCGACGGCGACCTCGCGGAGCCGCTCGTACTCGTCGCGGCGCGTAAAGCGGGCGAGGCGGCGGCGGGCGGCCTCGATGTTCGGGGTGGTGTCATCGGCATCGTCGAGATCGTCGCTGTCGTCAACAGCATCACCGCCGCTGTCGTCGTCCGCGAACACAGACTCAAGCCGGCGAACAAACGGTGCCAACTCATCAAGCCGAGTGCGCAACGTCGCAGCCTCGGCGGGCGGCCACCCGACACAGAAGGCCTCGGCATCAAGCCGGTCGAGGTAGGTTTGGTGGACGGCGACGCTGGTGCGGAGCGCGCCGGGATCATCGACGTAATGCTCCAGTTTTGATGGGGAGTAGTCGGCGTACTCGACGAGTTCGGCCAGCGGCTCGGCCCCGACAGGTTTGGTGTCGATATACTCGACAAGATCCCGGGGCGGACGGTCGACGCCGACCAGCGGACGGTCAGCCGCGTCGCCGAGGAGCTCGAACAGCTCACGGGCCGGACGAGTGTCGCGGAATTGCTCGAAGGCGGTTCGAACGGCCGTGTTGTACTCATCGACGCGCTCCCGCAGCGGTTCCGTAGAGACCTCGAGATCAACGTCGGCGAGGCGTTGGAGGTCGCGGAGCCGGTCAGCCTCCTCGCGGAGCTCAGACAGCCGTTTCTCGGCGTCGCCACGGGCTGTCCGATAGGCGTCGATCGCGGCCTCCCGTTCCTCCAGCAGCTCGACGGCCTCGCCGGCAGTCTCGATCTGTTCGCGGGCAAACTCGAAATCCGCCTCGTTCAGCCGGCGTTTGTCGAGGCGATCGCTGACGCGCTGGAAGGCATCGGCCGCGAAGGTGTCGTCGGGCAGCGAATCGACGAGCGTCAGGATCTCGGTTTGGAACTGGAGATAGGCACCGAAATCGCCGGTGCCGGTCGCGCTGTCCTCGTAGTTATCAAGCAGCCGTGTCGCGTTCCGGTAGGCGTCCGCGGCGGCCTCGACGCTGTCCTCGCCGTGGTCGGCGATGGCGGCTTCGGCGGCCGCCACGCGGTCGGCAGCCGCGCGAAGCTCCTCGGCGACAGCCGGCGGGGATTCGATCTCGGTTGGAGCCATCTTATTCGTAGACTGCGTCGGGATCGAAGACAGTTTCGCCGACGTTCTCGCCGTCGATGGTGCGGTAGAAACAGCTCTCGTGGCCGGTGTGACACGCCCCGCCCTCTTGCTCGACGAGATACAGCAGCGTGTCGGCGTCGCAGTCGACTCGCACCTCTCGAATCTGTTGGGTGTGGCCGCTGGTCGCGCCCTTCTCCCAGAGCTCATCGCGGCTCCGGGAGTAGTAGTGGGCCCGGCCGGTCTCGATCGTTTTGTCGAGGGCTTCGGGTGAGACGTACGCGAGCATGAGCACGTCCTTCGAGTCGGCGTCCTGGGCGACCGCCGGGACAAGCCCGTTGTCGCCGAAATCAACGTCTACGTGGTCGGTCATTGGGAGGACTCAACGCGGCAAGGTGAATAGGCCTTTCCCGTCGCCCCGCCGCCGGCGCGCGGGCTGTCGGCGGGTTCCCTACTCGCCGCTGTAGCGACCCTTGTCGACGCGGCCGTAGCCGTGAGTCCGCCGCCACTCGGCGAGGCGGTGGCGACCCCGGCGGGCCAGCGGGGCCAACTCCGGCGCACCGATGATCCCGAAGCCGACGACGATCACGCCGAAGCCGGCGACCGTCATCGCCGACAGCGACTCCCCAAGGAGGAGCCAGCCGCCGAGCGTGGCGACGACCGGACTGACGTAGAAGACGAGACTCGATCGGGTGGCGCCGACGGCATCGAGCAGATTGAAATGCAGGATGTAGGCGAGCGCGCCCGCGAAGACGCCGAGGTAGGCCACCGAGAGGAGTGCCGATGGCGTCCACGTTGCTGCCGCGACCGACTCGCCAGCACCGAGGCTGAGCGCGTGGAGCAACGCCGCGCTGACCGGGAGGGCCCACGCGGTGCGAACCGTACTCGACAGCCGCGGCGCGGAGCGGCGGATCAACACCGTGCCGAGCGCGAGGCTGACCGCGCCCGCCAGCACGATCGCCGCGCCGCCCGACAGCGTCGCCCGCAACGTCGCCGGCGTGAGCTCGATGACCATACCGACGCCGACGAGGCCAACGAGCGTGCCGACCGCGCCGGTCGTCGAGAGCCGTTCGTCGCTGAGTAGGCCGCCGGCGAACAGCGGCGTGAAGATCGGCACGAGCGCGAAGAGGATCGCGCCGACGCCGCTGGTGACCGACCCCTGGCCGAGGAACAACAGCCCGTTGGCGAGGCCGATCGCAAAGACACCGGCGGCGAGAATCCCCGCGATGTCGCCGCGGGTTCGCGGAACGAGATCGCGCACATCGTGGGTGTAGAGGACGTAGCCACCGAGAACGAGCGCGGCGAGATCGAACCGCACCGCAACGAGTAGCAACGGCGGCACGTCAGCCAGGCCAGCCTTCGCCGCGACGAACGTGCCGCCAAACAGGACGCTGACCGCGAGGAAGGCCGCCGTCCAGCGGTGAGTATCCAGTTTCATCGGGCCTCCGATCCGGCAACCGGGCGGAGAGATAGCGTGGAAGAGATAAGATCGCTCATACCCAAACGGAGGGGTCGAACAGGCATAAACCAATCCAGAAACCGCTGCACGGCGGGACAATCGGTTGGGTCGTGACGGCCAACCGTAGCGTGCAGTCGGCGCACACAGAGAGATATTTTCACGGTATGAAAGAGAGCCGAAACCGACTTGCGACCAGGGAGGGAAGACGGAGTATGGATCGGGTCTTCGAAGAGATGGAGTTTCTTGCGCGGTCAGCCAACCGCGGCGACGTGCTGACGCTGGTAGCCGAGGCCCCACACGATCGGCAGTCGTTGGCGGCTGAGACCGGTGCTTCACAGCCAACGCTCGGTCGGATTCTCCGAGACTTTGAGAAACGGAACTGGGTACGGGCGACCGAGGCCGGCTACACGGCGACGGCGACCGGCCGGCTCGTCGCCGCGGGGTTGACCGAACTCTCCGAGAGCCTTGCCGCCGAGCTCCACCTCCGGGAGATCAGCGAGTGGCTGCCGGCCGACGACCTCGGTTTTGACCTGAAACGACTGGGCGAGGCAACGATTACGACGCCAACCCAAACCCGGCCGAGCGCGCCGATCAGTCGGGTGATCGAGCTGATCGAGGCGGCACACCGCGTGCGGATCTTCTCGCATGCGTTTAACGAGCAGACGCTGGCCGCGGTCGCGGAGTGGGTCGCCGATGGCGGGGAGTTCGAAGGGGTGTTTGCCGCGTCGGCGATCGATGCGGTCGCCCACGAGACCGGGCTGCGCGGGCAGCTCCAACAGCTGCATGCCGCCGACGGCGCGACGATTCGTGTCGTCGAGGGCGCGATTCCGCTGGCGGTGACGGTTGCCGACGACACGGTGAGTCTGTTGTTGCGGGACGAGAACGGGCGACTACAGGCCGCCGTCGACACCGACGACCCAGCAGTCGAGAGTTGGGCGGCGGATCGACACGGTCGGTACTGGGAGTCGGCGCGACCGCTGGCTGAGAGCGATCTCGACGGCAGCGAGTGACGAGGACAGTGGTTGGCGAGCCGTGGGCCGCTCAGGCAGACGCTGTCTCCGAGGCCGGGCGATCATGCTCACAGGTGCCGTCGAGACACCGCTCGCCGGAGGCGGTGCGGAACCGCGGGAGTCCACACTCGCAGGTGTCGGTGACAACGCCGGCCGGGAACGAAAACGACGTTTCGCAGTCCGGGTAGTCGTCACAGCCGAAAAACAGCCGGCCGTCCGGGCTACGAACGCGCAGCGGCGCGCCACAGTCCGGGCAGTCGTAGGCCTCGTCGAACCGCTCGCGGACGGCCGCCGACAGCGACTCACAGGCGTAATCGACACAGAGATCGAAGGCCTCCCCGCGTTCGACGCGGATCTGTGGGAGGCCGCAGTCTGGACAGGCCGAATCCAGCACGGTTGCCCCCGACGGCAGGCCGTACTGCTCGGCGCAGTCGAGACACCGAACCTCGCCGCGCGTGCGGACGAGTTGGCCGGTGCAGAGCGGGCAGTCGCCGACGGGAACGCCGGCTTCGGAGACCGGGAACGACTCGACGCCAGCAACGTCGTGGGAGCTAACCGAGAGCTGTTGACCGTCGGCCGCGGCGGTGAGGCTGAACCCCTCGCTGTCGTGTTCGACGGTGACCTCGTCAGGGCGGGTGAGCCACGCGACGGGCTGGTAGCCGTCGGCGTCGTGGACGAGCACCGTTCGGTCGGGTTTGACCAAGATGACCACGTGGCCGCGTTGGGTGCGGTCGCGGCTGCCTTCGAACTCGACGGTGCAGTCGCCGGTCAGGATGCGGGTGCGGTCGGCCATGGGCCGGCGTGGCCGCGGCTTCGGCCCTAAAGATACGGGCGAGAGTCTTTAGGTGAAGGCGATGACGGGCCACCATGAGCGATTCCGAACGCAGGAGCCGGGCCGTGTTGTTCGATATGGACGGCGTGATCGTCGACTCCGAGCGGTACTGGCACGAGGCCCAGCCGGAACACATCTTTCCGGCGACGCTCGCCGGCACGTATCCGGATCTCGACGAGACGACCGGGATGAATTACAAGGAGATCTACGACTATCTCGACGCGAATTACGAGACCAAGGTCAGCAAGGAGGAGTTCATCGATATCTTCGATGAGACGGCCCGCGAGATCTACCGCGAGCGCGTCTCGCTACTCGATGGGTTTCAGGATCTCCGCGGGGAACTCGGAGCCACCGGCGTCACCGTCGCTATCGTCACCTCCGCGCCGCCGGCGTGGCACGAGATCGTCACCGACCGGTTCGACATCGCGGTCGATGCGACGATCAGCGCGGAGGATATCGACGGCGAGGGGAAGCCGGCTCCCGATGTCTACGAGCACGCGGCCGGCGTCCTCGGCATCGATCCGGCTGACTGCCTCGTCGTCGAGGACTCGAAAAACGGCGTCGAGGCCGGGAAGCGAGCCGGTATGACGGTGATCGCCTACCGGAGCGGCCCGAACGACGACACCGACCTCTCGGCGGCCGATGTCGGTGTCGATGGGGTCGAAGAGCTTCGCACTGAGATCCGACGCCGGACGGGAGTCGGGGGATAGGCCGCGTGTAACTACTCGGGTCTGACGGTGACGGCCGGGAAATACGTATCGTAGAACGCGGTATCGAATGTAAGCAGGCGGTCGCAGTCGACAACAGCGTGGGCGCCGATGAGAAAGTCGGCGGCGATATGCTGCCGCGGAGCGAGCGCGGTGCCACACTCCGTGCAGGGAACCGTCTGGTCGAACCCGCACGTCGGACACTGCAACCCGTCCGGTCGGCGGTCAGTGTACTCCTGAAAGGCTACGCCGGCACGGAACAGGGCTTCTTGTGACGGCTCGTCAAGTTGCAATCGAAGGTCGTCGCAGAACTCGTCGAGGGCCGTAGATGATTCGAAATGGCCGTCGGCAGCGAGTTCGGCGTAGACGATCGGCGAAATCACGACCCGACCATCCTGATAGGCGCGGCGCAGAACCGACTCGCTGGCGTCGGCGTGTTCGTCGTCGTACAGCAGGGCGAGCAGCGCGTTCGTATCGACCGCGGTGATCACGTGTCGCCCCCGGATTCAGCATCGCTCACGTCACGAGGGTACTCACCGCGGAGTCGACGCATCCGCTCGGGCATCGAGTCGGCACTGTCGGCACGACCACGGTGTTTGGTGAACGGATCATCACCATCGGCCGTCGTCGGGGGGTCTTTCCGTATCGTGTACCCCGATTCTTTTTCCTCAAACGTGATCTCGTCACCCGGTTCGATGCCGAGAGCCTCCCGGATATCCTTAGGTATCGTGACTTGGCCTTTCGTGGTAACGCGAGGCATGAGTAATTGAACATACGGTGTAATACAAGAAAAGTATTACTCCAACAATCATACGACACCAGATCGCTGTGAAGACGGCCGCTAACCGGACTCCCCGTCACCAACCGATTACTCCACGGTCACCGACCGACTCGCCCGCACCGGCGGCAACGGCAGATCGGGGAACGTCACCTCGACGGTGAACTCCAGATCCTCGTCGGCCCCGAACACACCCACCGGTACCGCCGTTTCGTCGCTCAGATAACACCGCTTTTCGTTCATCTCGACGCCGTTGACCGTCACGCGAACCCCGACGGCCGCGCTCCCGGCAGTCGTCCGCACAGTAATTTCGCACATCTCGTTGTCGCCGCGGGCGATAGTGCTCGGGAACTCGCCCCACTCAACGGTGATCCGTGGCAACTCGCCGGCCGCGTCAACGACGCGTTCGGCGACGCCGGCCGTGAGGCCCGCTCGTGTGAGTTCATCGACGCCCGCGGCGACGATCTCGCCGGGGGTCGTCAGCCCACCGGTGGCGAGGGTTTCCGCGCGGCCCGCGCCGACGCCGTCGATGGCGGTCAGGCCGACTGCTTCGCGGGAGACACCGTGTTCAACGCGGGCTTCGATTCGCCGGACGAGATTAGCGGCTCGGGGGCCGGCAAACCGGTCGGCGAAGGCGTGGAGTGCGGCGAGCAGTCTGAGGGCGTTCTGTTTGATCACCCACGCGTCGCTACGGAGGCCGGAGGGAACTCGATCGTCCATGCTCGCCTGCAAGATAGCGAGGACTTTCCGGTGACCGTTTTCGAGGTCGGTATCGGTGTCGCCGAGCACCTCGTCGATGGCATCGGTTTCGGCCTGTCGGGCGGAGACGCTGTCGAACTCCTCGGCGCGGGCGACGGCGTCGAGGACGGCATCGACCGAGAGGCGATCGCGCTCAACGAGATCGGCAAACCGGACGGCCGTCGACAATCGGAGGTAGAAGTTTGAGGCGAGGCGGCCGAGTTGCGTGCCCTCCACACCGAGATCGCTGTCGGTGTCAACAAAGCCGCGGTCGACAAGCGTTTCCAGCGTCGACCGCACGCGCTCGCGGAGCCCCTCAGGGTCGTAGGCGTCGGGATCGGCGTGGGCCCGCTGGTAGTAGAACGTCGTTTCGAGCCAGCTCATCACGTCGTCGAGATCGCGGATCGTCCCCAGCGCGATCTCGGCGTTGAGATGGGCGTCGAGATCGTCGGCCAAGCGGGACTCGATCTCCTTGCCCTCCCGAAGCAGTCGCCGGTATTTGTCGGCGTCGTCGCGGTCGCAGATCACCCAGCCGTAGCCCACGTCGTCGTAGTCGGGCCGGCCGGCGCGGCCGAGCATCTGGAGAATGTCGAGTGGGCTGATGTCGACTTCGCCCTCCAGCGGGTCGTGGTATTTGGTATCGCGGATCACGACACAGCGGGCCGGGAGGTTGACGCCCCACGCCAGCGTCGACGTCGAAAACAGGAGCTGGATCTTGCCGTCCTTGAACCACTCCTCGATCTTGTTGCGGTCGTCTTTGGCGAGGCCGGCGTGGTGGAAGGCGACACCGTCAGGCGCGCCCTTCCGGAGGCTGTCGTTATTGAGTTCTTTGGCGTCGTTGTGGAAATCGTAGTCTCCGCGGGCACCCATCGGGATGTCGCGGTCAGCGATCTCATCGCGGGCTTTCGCGGCCGCCCGCACCGCATCCTGCCGGGAGGAGACGAAGACGATGGCTTGGCCGTCTTCGCGGAGATGTGGCTCGACCTTATCGAGAGCGGCGTAGAGCCGGCGGTATTTGTCGGCGAAGGCGTTATCGCCGTGGCTGTAGGTCTGCACATCGGTGTGGAGTTCGACCGGACGATACTCCTCGCCGAACTCGAAGGTTGCCTCCGGCGGGGCGTCAAGCCAGCCGGCCACGTCCTCGATGTTCGGCATCGTCGCCGACAGCGCGACGATCCGGGGCGCGCAGAGCCGCCGGAGCCGCGAGATCGTCACCTCAAGAACGCCGCCGCGACCCTCCGAGTCAAGCAGGTGTACCTCGTCGATGACGACGCAGTCGACATCGGTGATAAAGGAATAGCGCGGGGAGTCATGTTTGCGGGTCGCGGAATCCGTCTTTTCGGGTGTCATGACGAGGATGTCGGCGCGTTCGGCGCGTCGGGGATTGAGATCGCGCTCGCCGGTGACGACGTAGACGGAGTAGCCGAGCTCCTCAAAGCGATCCCACTCGGCTTCCTTCTCGTTCGTGAGCGCGCGCATCGGTGCGACAAACAGCGCGGTGCCACCGTCCCGGAGGCAGCGACAGATCGCCAGCTCGGCCAGCGCGGTTTTGCCGGCGGCGGTCGGCGCGCTGGCGACGACGTTGTCGTCGGTCTCTAAGATGACCGGCAGTGCCTCCCGCTGCATCCGGTTGAACTCCTCGAAGCCGAAGGCGTCGGCGAACTCCGGGATCGCGTCGACGACCTTCACGGCGACTCACCGGCGGGATGCCTCATTAACTGGTGTCGGGGGTTGGGCGATCAAAGGCGTTTCCTTCGGCCCCGCTTCGACTGGAGATTTGACTGGGACCACAGCACAGCGTGGCGAGACAGCGCTACCCGAGATGGCGGTCGATGACGGCTTTGGCCTCCTGGCCGGCCTGTTTCCAGCCGTAGCCCGATTCGTAGACGTGGCGTTTGCTCTCAACGAGTTCCTCCGGCGAGGACTCCTCAAAGCCGCCGCGATCCCACGCGCCGGACTCCCGGAGCCACGTGACGACGTTCTCCTTTGTCTCCGGCCACGAGAGATCGACCATCTCGTACCACGCGATCATCGCAAAGACGGCGTTGTCGTGACAGCCCGGCACCGAGCCGTGTTCGTAGATCGTCGCCATCGGCTCGATCGAGGGTTCCGAAACTTGTTCGGCGTACTCGGCGGCCGTCAGCAGCCGGAGGGTGCCATCGTCGGCCTGCTCGATCCGGTTGAGCGATTTGAGCGTCGCCAGCGCGGCGGTATGGCGGTCGCTCCACTCGCTGTCGACGGTCGCCCGAAGCTCCTCCTCGGTGAGCTCCTCGGCGGTCAAAACGGCGAGCGAATCGATGTAGGCCTTCTCGATCGTGGGCCACGGCGTCCCCTCAAACCGGCAGTCGGGCTCATGGAGGCTGTTTGTCGTCCGACAGCCGGGACAGGGGTAGCTGAAACGCGGCACGACCGATAGTTCGGCGCGCGGTGATTATAGTTTACGTCACCGGTGGCGGTGGCGTGTAAATACGAAGAGCAAACAGGTGGATCGGCCAATCGAACAACCGACTTCCTGGCGGACTGAAAGGGCGAGGCTCTCTCGACGAACCCGGACGATGCAAGCACCGCAGGAGTGAGCACTGCGAACGACGAGGAGCGCAGCGAGTCCCGGGAGTTCTGCGAGCGTGAGCGAGCAGAACCTCGAAAGCCGAGCGGAGCGAGGCTTTCGGTGGTCGAGAGAGCCGAGGGCTTTCTACCCTCGCGCAATGTCGTACCAGAACAGTCTCCCAACGACGCTGACCGTCGGGCTTATTCACCCCGCTTGTGAAGACGGCGTACGATGGCGATCACCCCACGAGACGCCCGGTATCCGTTTCTCGCTGCGGCCCGGGAGACCGTCACGGAGACGGGTGTCGATCTGGGAACGCTCGTCGCCAACGACGAGCCGGCCGTCGACCGCGGCCGCGAGCGGGTCGAACGCGCGCTGCTGTCCGGCCGTGTCGACACCGAAACACCCGACGAGTGGCGGCTCGAAGATGAGCTGTTGTCGTATCCGATCGCTCGCATTCTTGTCTCGCTGCTCGACTCACCGGCAGCGATCGAAAAGTACGCCGCCGCGGAGGCGAAGACAGCGATCGAGCGGCTCAAGGCGGATCTCGACGCCGCCGGCAGCGAGCTCCGGAGTACGCCAGACGCTAGCCTTGATCGGGCAACGCTGATTAGCGAGCTCGGACTCGATGGGGCGATCACGCCCGAAGCCGACACGCCGCAGCCGGCGGCCGCCCCGGAGTGGTTTCAGATCGGGGTTGGGACGTATCTCGATCTTGCAACTGGCCTGGGCGACGACTGGCGGCTGGTCAACCGCGAGCTCAGCGACGGGCAGGTACGGGTCGACCGCGCGGAGCTGTTTCGGCTGCTACGGGCGGCGATCCGCCGGCGTGTCGCCGAGGGGTTGCCCTTCGAGGGCCTCGACGAGGATGAGGGGATCGCCGCTGAGCTGGCGGGGGAGCTCACGGAGCTCCGGCGGCTGCTGTCGGAACGCCCGACGGTCGGCGAGATCGATTTCGTCGCCCGCGAGCTGTTCCCGCCGTGTATCGAGAACCTGCTACAGAAGGCCGAGGAGGGGATCGAACTCGAACCGATCGAGCAGTTCACGCTGATGGCGTTTCTCACCGGGATCGGGATGGATGCCGACGAGATCGTCGCCTTCTGTGGCGAATCCTCACTCGATCCCGAGGGGATCCGCTACCAGATCGAGTATCTGCAGGCCGACCGCGGCACACAGTACCCGCCGCCATCCTGTGAAACGCTGAGCACCTACGGGATCTGTCACAACGAGGACGACCACTGGAAGGTCGCCGGCCATCCGCTGGCGTACTACCAACAGCGACTGGAGGCGACCGGCGAGGGGCTTGTCGACTGGCGAGAGCAAACAGCAGGGGTCGACAGCGAGTAAAGGAATAGGGGTCGATCAGTCGTCGGCGCGGGCGAGGCCGAAGCCGACGGCGGCCATCAACAGGACAAAGCCGGCGAGCGCGCCGACAAGCGCGAAGCCGCCGGTTGGATCGAAGCCGTCGGCCCCGTTGAACACGACGCCGATGGCGACAAGACTCACGAGGAACAGTCCGACGGCAAACAGCGACGCGATGATCTGCCGGCGGAGTTCCGCGTCGATTTCCATACCCCGGATTCTATAGGCCGGCGCAAAAGGGCTTCGAAACCGCCGACAGCGACGGGCGGAACGGCCGTCCCGATCCGGCCGGGGGTTCGTCGCCGGGCGATCAGAGATCGTCAAGCGTCGTCCGCTCGCTGTGGCCGACAAGCTCATCGAAATCGGTGCCATCGGCGAGGGCGGTCTCCTTTTTCACGCGGTAGTTGCCGCCGTCGGTCGTGTAGAGATCGCCGGGATGGAAGAAATACCAGTCCTCCCGATCGAAGCGAACGGCGATCCGGGCCTTCGCGCCGAAGTTCTGGGCGAAGTAGATCAGGGCTTCGACCTCCTCGCCGGAGAGGTAGATCGGATCGCCGCTGGAGGATTTGGCCTCGATCGCGTAAAATCGGCCGTCGTTGCCGGCCAACACGTCCGGGAGGTCGCGGTCGGTCGCACTCCCGCTTGCGGGTGCGCGCATCACGGCGAAGCCGGCCTCATCGAGTTGGTTCACAAGTTCGCGTTCCCGGCGATCGCCCTTGCGGTTGGCACTCATTGTTGGTGGTCAGAGGTCGTCGCCGGCAGTCGTCGGGGGTGGTACATACCCAGGAATAGTCGGGTGAACGCAAAAGGATACGGCCGTCGGCTCACGGCTCGTCGGACTCGTCGGTTGACCCCGTGCTACTCCCGATGGCGTTTTCGCTCAGTTTCTCGGCGACATCGCCGGCGGCGAGGGTCGTCGATCCGATGTAGATCAACGGGAGAGAGACGAGCATCACGATATCACCGAGCAGTCGACCTTGGATCATCGCCATATACGCGCCGACGATCACGCAGATGGCGGCCAGCCCGAGATACGCCCAACCGACATTCATACCTGTAGTGCTGCGAGCGAGGCCAAAAGTGCGACGGTTCCAGCGGCGAGCCGCGGGCGACGGCGTCCCGCCGACTACGTTCCGTGATCCCAGCTGTCGAGATACTCGCGTTGCTCGTCGCTCAGCGAGTCGTGGGCGACGCCCTCGGCATCGAGTTTGATCTCGGCGATCTCCCGATCGAGGTCGTCAGGCACGTCGTGGACGCCCGCATCGTAGGCCGCACCGTTGGCTGCGAGTTCCCGAACACAGACCGCCTGCACGCCGAAGCTCTGATCCATCACCTCGACGGGATGGCCGAGGGCGATCGGCGCGGCGAGGTTGACGAGTCGACCCTCCGCCAGCACGTTGAGCCGGCGGCCATCAGGCAGCTCGTAGGCCTCAACGCCGTCGCGGGCCTCGTAGACATCGACGGCCTTCTCTTCGAGGGCAACGAGATCGATCTCGATATCGAAGTGGCCTGCGTTCGCCAGCAGAACGCCGTCAGGCATCACGTCGAAGTGCTTGTCGACGACGACATCGCGGTTGCCGGTGGTCGTCAGGATGAGGTCGGCGTCGGCGGCCGCTTCTTCCATCGGTTTCACGTCGTAGCCTTCCATGTGGGCTTCGAGGGCTTTCCGGGGGTCGACTTCGGTGACGACGACGTTCGCGTTCTGGCCCGAGGCTTTCTTGGCGACGCCCTTCCCGCAGTAGCCGTAGCCGGCGACGACGACGTTCTTGCCAGCGAAGGAGAGGTTCGTCGTCATCGCAATCGTCGCCAGCGAGGATTCGCCGGTGCCGTGGACGTTGTCGAACAGCGTCTTCATCGGCGTGTCGTTGACCGCGAAGACCGGGTATTCGAGCGCGTCGTCGTCGTCCATCGCGCGCAGGCGGTGGACGCCGGTCGTCGTCTCCTCACAGCCGCCGACGATGGTGTCGATGAGGTCGGGGTGATCCTCGTGGATCGCCGCGATCATGTCCATCCCGTCGTCGACGGTGATCGTCGGCTCGTGGTCGATGACGGCGTCGATGGCCGCATAGTAGTCCTCGTCGTCGACGCCGCGGACGGCGTAGGAGGTGATGTTCTCGTGGGTGTCGAGGGCCGCGCTCACGTCGTCGTGCGTTGAGAGGGGATTACAGCCGGTGATGGCGACCTCCGCACCGCCAAGTGCCAGGAGTTCGACGAGGTTGGCCGTCTTGGCTTCGACGTGCATCGCCATCCCGACGGTTTCGCCGGCGAGCGGTTGCTCGGCTTCGAACTCCTCGCGGAGCGACTGGAGGATGGGCATATGCTGGAGCGCCCAGTCCATCTTGCGGCGACCTTCGGACGCCGCGTCCTCGGGGTCGTCGAGGTGGGACGCGACCGGTGGATACGCTGATGTGCTCATACGCGTTCATCACGTCAGGCGGTGAAAACGGTACCGAAGCCGGTTACTCGGCGCGAACGAATTACTCGGCGCGCCCAACGAGGTCGGCGGCGTGTTCGCTCGCCTTCTCGCGGATCGCCGCTTCGTCCAGCGTCTTGACCTCGCGGTCTTCCATCAGGATCTCGCCGTCGCAGATCGTGTGGCGAACATCCGAGCCGCGAACCGCGTAGGCGAGGTGGCTCACGTGGTCGTGAACCGGCGTCAGGTGCGGCGCGTCGAAATCGACGACAGCGATGTCGGCCGTCCCGCCGGCTTCGAGTTCGCCGACCGGGAGGCCGATGGCCGACGCGCTGCCCTCGGTCGCCATCCGCACCGCTGACTCCGCGGCGACATCGCGGGCGTCGCCGCGGGCGAGTTTGCCGAGCATCGCCGCGTCCCGAATCTCGTCGAACAGATCGAGGTCGTTGTTCGAGGCCGCGCCGTCGGTGCCGAGGCCGACGTTGACACCGGCGTCAAGCAGCTCCTGAATTGGGGCGATCCCGCTTGCGAGTTTCATGTTGGATGCGGGGCAGTGGATCACACTCGCCCCGGTTTCGGCCAGCAGGTCGATCTCGGTCTCGTCGACGTGGACGCAGTGGGCGAGGAAGTCGTCCTCGGTGAGCATCCCGAGGTCGTCGGCGTATTCGAGCGGGCGGACGCCGTGGTCGTCAACGATGGGGTCGACCTCGTTTTCGGTCTCGTTGGCGTGGAAGTGCAGCGGAACGCCGGCCTCGCGGGCCTGCGGGACGAACTCCTCCAGATACTCGGTTTCGACGGTCGTCAGCGAGTGCGGCATCAGCGCGGTCGTGATCCGGCCGTCGGCCGCGCTGTCGAATTCGCGGGCGATATCGAGGCCCTCCTGCGCGTCGGCGCGGGCTCCTTCGTCGTCCTTGCCGACGCTGATGAACGCGTGACAGAGGTTGGCGCGGAGACCCGACTGCTCGGTCGCGGCGGCGATTTCGGGGACTTCGAAGTAGCTGTCGGCGAAGCCGGTGATCCCGCTCTTGATGAACTCGACGAGGCCGAGTTCGGTGCCGACACGGATGTCCTCCGGCGTCAACTCGGCTTCGACCGGCCAGATGTCCTCCTGGAGCCAGGAATCCAAGGGCTTGTCGTCGGCGTAGCCGCGGAGCAGCGTCATGGCGACGTGGGTGTGGGCGTTGACGAGCCCCGGCATCACCAGCGAGTCGGTCGCATCCAGCGTTTCGTCGCCACCGAGATCATCGTCGACAGCGATCACCTCGCCGGCCGCGCGGTCGATCAGTACGTCGGCCTCGCGCACCTCGAAGTCGGGTGTGAGGACATGCCCGCCCTCGATGACGACGGTGTCGGCTGCATCGGTCATACCGGCGATTGCGGGGCCGGTCTCTTAATCGGGGCGACTTGGCGGCGAAAGGAAATAAATCTGTGACAAAGAATTATATCTCTGCAGACGGAATCACCAGCCATGAGCAACAGCGGTGACGCGCCGCCACCCTTCGAGAACCCCTTCGATACGGCGACCTCCGCCGAGGAGCGCGTGTATAACACCGTCATCCAGACCCGCGAGCCGACAACAGCCCAGACCGTGGCCGACGACGCCGACTGCGATCCCAAGACCGCCCGGAAGTATCTGGCGTGGTTCGCGAAGCTCGGCGTTGTCACGGAACACGATG
Source organism: Halonotius roseus (assembly GCF_006861655.1). GTDB lineage: Archaea > Halobacteriota > Halobacteria > Halobacteriales > Haloferacaceae > Halonotius > Halonotius roseus. The sequence goes on from NZ_SESI01000002.1 coordinate 742,638, forward strand.
GCGAGCCACCGACCTACGAGCGCAATGATCGGTACTTCGAGTGGCGTCGGATCAATGAGCTTGCGAGCAAACCGGCTGCGGAGCTGCAATCGCAGGTGCAGTCGCTGACCGAACAGATTGAAACGTACGAGCAGCGGTACGATGCCGACAATCCGACCGAGGTGGATACGTTGACCCCACCGGGCGATATTTCGACAGAAACCGCGTTCGCGGAGCTGACCGACTGGCAAACGGCGCGCTCGGAACTTCGGCGACACGAACAAGCCCGACAGCTCCAAGCGGGTGATTCGAGTCCGCCGGTTCGGCAATGACTGGCGAGGAGCGTGTCCCCGAGGTCGACCGTGCTGTCCTCGAAGCGATTCAGGATCGGCTTCGTACCGCGCCACAGATCGAGACCGCGGAAATCGTCATTGCTGACGGACAGACGGAACTGAAGGCACCACTGACCGCGGCAGCCACACCCACTCGGATCGACCGTCGGTTTCTGGATATTCGCTGGTACACGAACGGCGATTTCAGGATTCACTATCAGGAAGACTGGCCGGATCGAACGTGGTCTCAGCGATGGGATCGACATCCGAACGAGCACAACGACCGGGATCACTTCCATCCGCCACCGGATGCCGCGACGCCCGGTGAGAATCGGACGTGGTCGAGCAAATTCGAAGCTGTTCTCAAACTCGTCGTCAATGGCGTCCGCACGCGGACTGACTCACTCTGGCAGGCTGTCGGAGACGGGGAGTAGGCCGACTATCCGGCGGAACAGTGGGTCACTCGCCCGCGCGCAGCCGGTCGATCCGCTGGCCGAGCGGCGGCTGCACCTCGAAATACGTCTGCCACGTCGCCCCCTCGGGCTCGACGCCACGGTGATCGGCGACCGCCTCGAAGGCGTCGGCCAGCGCGTCGGCACCGACGCGGTCGGCGGCCGCTCGATCCGCGCGGAACTGGAGTTGCCGACCGATCCAGAAGAGGACGAGCGCGGCAGCCGCGATGACGAACAGCCCGTTTGAAAACGCGATCAAGCCGCCGAACATCGCGGTGGCGACACCGATGACGACCGCGGCGGCAAACGCGCGGTATTCGAGATACAACAGGCGGCCGCGCTGGGCTTCGGCCGTCAGCAACGCGGTCGCCGTCGCGTCATCGAGGCTGTCAAAAAATCCCTCCGTAAGCAACAGCTGGCGGCGACCCGGCAGCCCGTGAAGCGAGATCTTGATCGACGACGGATCGGCCGTCTCGGAGATGTGGATCGCCGTCGGATCGATATCGACCGCCGCGAGCAACGCATCGAGACTCTCCTGCTCGTCGGTCGTTGGCGACCGCGTCTCCCGAAGCGACAGCGACACCCGTGGGCCGAGGGCGGCCAACGCCAGAAACAGGACGACGGCGGCGACGACAAACCACAACGGATCGATGGTGGCCTGTAGCGGGATGGCGGCCGCAGCAATCATACATCCGACTGCGGCCGACGGCCCCATAGCGGTTCCGCTCCACATTCCCGCTCGACCAGCCGAGTAACCGACTTCCTGGCGGACTGAAAGGGCGAGGCACTCTCGACGAACCCCGGCGACGTAAGCACCGCAACGAGCAACGCGAGTGAGGAGCGCAGCGAGCCGCGGGAGTCGAGAGTGCCGAGGGCTTTCTACATCTACGTTTTTGATACAACTGCGCAGTCAAAGACTGTCACGTATAGAGGGAAAGACAGTTGCCCTGTCACCGAGAGAAGCGAGTATGCGCATCGCCGTGCCCAACAAGGGGCGTCTCCACGAGCCGACGGTGAAACTACTCGAACGCGCCGGGTTACGGATCGAAAATGGGGCCGAGCGGAAGCTCTACGCCGAGACGGTCGATCCCGACGTGACCGTGCTGTTCGCCCGCGCCGCCGACATCCCGGAGTACGTCGCCGACGGCGCGGCCGCCGTCGGGATTACCGGGGTCGATCAGGAACGGGAGTCCGGCACCGACCTCGACGAACTGGTCGATCTTGAGTTCGGCCAGTGCCGGCTCGTCTTGGCGGCTCCTGAGGACGGTGAGATCACTGAGCCCGAACAGTTGGAGGGCAAAACCGTCGCCACCGAGTTCCCGCGCGTCACCCGCGAGTATTTCGACGAACAGGACATCGACACCGAGATCGTCGAGGTCACGGGCGCGACTGAGTTGACGCCGCACGTCGAGATGGCCGACGCCATCGTCGATATTACCTCGACGGGAACGACGCTCGCGGTCAACCGACTGGCGATCATCGACGAGGTGTTGAACAGCTCGGTGCGGCTGTTCGCTCGCCCCGAGACAGCCGACGACGAGAAGGTCGAACAGCTCGTGACGGCGTTTGAGTCCGTGCTGGCAGCCGACGACAAGCGGTACCTGATGATGAACGTCGCCAGCGAGGATCTAGAGGCCGTCAAAGATGTGATCCCAGGACTCGGCGGGCCGACGGTGATGGATGTCGCCGGCAGCGACGACCTGGCGGTTCACGTCGTCGTCGACGAACGCGAGGTCTTCGAGGTCATCAACGATCTGAAGGCCGCGGGCGCGACCGGGATTTTGGTGACCGAGATCGAACGCCTCGTCGAATAGCTGCGGGACAGTTTGGGCAGTGAGATCAGCCCGGCGCGCTCATATAGAGGATCACCGCTCCGCCGACGACCGTGCCGAGGATGACCGTGATGATCGCGTGGATCGCGGTGATCAACCCGGTTGTTCGGCGTGGTTGCCGATAGAGCAGCTGGATCGCCACCGCGTCGACAGCGAGGGCGAGAAGGATCCCAAGCGGGCCCGGCAGCGACAGCAACGCCGTTCCGGTCGAGACAACCGCGGGGCCGACGCCGACACCGAGTGCCTTGATGACGGCGACATCGCCGAGGACGTTCCGGGCTGCAAGGTGGGCTGTGATCGACAAAAAGAGTGCCAACAGCCCGACGGTGCCGAGGATGGCCGTCGGGCTCGGGGCTGCTTGCAGGGTGAGTGCGGCCGACAACGACGATCCAGCCACCGACATACTTAGATACAGACCCCGGGGGATGTCGAATCTGTCGTTTGGCAACGCGACGACAAGAGCAGCGATCGACTCAGTTGACCCGCTCATCCAGCCGACGGCTCCCCCTGATCGCCCGGAGGTTCGAGACGGTTACAACGACGCCGATGGCCGCGACAGCGATCGGAACCCCGACCGCGATCGGGCTGTCGGCGATGAGAAGATAGCCCGCAAACGTGACCGCCAGCGTGGCGAATTTGAGGGCGGCAAAGCCGATCGGCCCGGGCTGCCGCGAGAGCAGTCGGCTGACGACCGGGTTTGCCTCAACAACCGCATACCGCCGGACAGCGACGACCGTTGTCACGTAGTCACCGACCCCATAGCAGAGCACCGCAAGCAACCACCATCCGAGGTCGACAGCGGGGAGCACCATACACCGAGTGACGGGCGAACCGACAAGAGAACACCGGGTTGGACGATGGCTGACACCGAATTGGGCGATAGCTGCGGGCCCCAGAATCGACACGCTGAAACGCGATCTACGACTGTACCGAGGCGTGTACTGTCTGGAACTCGCCGGCGACGAGGACGCGTTTGCGGCCTACGAGGCCGGCTCGGCCGCGAGTGCAGTCGATGTCGTTGCCGGCGGGGTGGCGACCGCCCGCGGGATCGACACCGAGGGCGTCCGGCGACTCGCCTACACGCATGCCGCCAGCGAGCTCATTGCCACAACCGACGCCGATATCGAGGCCGCGGCGGCCGCGCTCCGAGCAGCGAAGATCGACCGCGAGGGGTCGGTTGCCGTGCGAGCCCGTGATGTGCGAAGCCAAACAGGCGTGAGCACGCAAGCGGCCGAACGGCAGCTCGGCGGTGTCCTCGTCGACCGTGGCTTTGCGGTCGATCTCGACAATCCCGACCACGAACTGCGGGTGTTGTTTGCGGGCGATGACGGCGTGGACGATGACGACGCAGACGGTGACGGCAATGACGGCGCAGACGGTGATGACAATAACGGCGCAGACGATGACAACGACAACTGCTGCCTCATCGGCTGGCTCGCTGTCGAGAGCCGGCGGGACTACGGCGAGCGACGACCCACGGATCGCCCCTTTGTCCAGCCCGGGAGTATGGCCCCGCTCGATGCGCGTGCGCTCGTGAACATCGCGGGAGCCGGCCCGGAAACCACGGTCGTCGACCCGATGTGCGGCACCGGCGGGCTGCTGTTGGAGGCCGGCCTCGTCGGCAGCGACGTGATCGGCATCGACGCCCAGTGGAAGATGGCCCGCGGGAGCCGGGAGAATCTGGCGGGGCTGCGCGAGGAGACCGACAAGGGATTCGACGGCAACGTGAGCGTCCTCCGCGGCGACGCGACCGCGCTCGCCCTGATCGACGATGTTGCCGACGCGGTCGTCTTCGACGCCCCCTACGGCCGCCAATCAAAGATCGCCCGCCACGAGTTGGATGAGCTGGTCGGTGGCGCGCTCCGGGAGGCCCGGCGGATCGCACCGCGAGCGGTTGTCGTCGCCGATCGAGCGTGGGATGATGCCGCAGAAAAAGCGGGCTGGACTGTCGAGAAACGGTTCAAGCGACGGGTGCACGGATCGCTGGTGCGACACGTTCACGTTTTGGATGAGCGGGCGGAGTAGGTCGCAGCTGCGGGGGAACACGGAGATCCACCCCGTTTAAGCCGCCGGCTGGCCGAGTGCGCGTATGACCAATCAGGCACTCATCGATGCCTTACGCGACGCCGACGCGGTGCAGTACGGCGAGTTCGAACTCTCCCACGGCGGCACCAGCGACTACTACGTCGACAAATACCTCTTCGAGACCAACCCGGAGTGTCTGGAACTGATTGCGGAGGCCTTTGCCGCCGAAATCGACGAACCGAAGCTCGCCGGCGTCGCCCTCGGGGCGGTGCCGCTGGTCGCGGTGACCGCCGTCGAAACCGGTCGACCCTACGTGATCGCCCGCAAGCAGGCCAAGGAGTATGGAACGGGTAACCGAATTGAGGGCCGGCTGGACGAGGGCGAGGAGGTCGTCGTACTGGAGGATATCGCTACGACCGGCACCTCGGCGGTCGAGGCCGCCGAAGCGTTGCGCGAGGCCGGCGCGGTCGTAAACCGCGTGCTCGTCGTCGTTGACCGCGAAGAGGGCGCGGCCGAGGCGTTGGCCGAGCATGATCTCGAACTCGACGCGCTCGTGACCGCGAGCGAGCTGCTGGCCGATCGGTAGCCGACAGCGGTCGCAAATGGCTGATCAGGCTGGTTCCGGCGTCGCCGGATACCGGGATTCGACAACCGCGAAGGTGAGCGTGCTGAGGACGCCCAACAGCGTCCCGACGGTGAGCGCGATCGCCAGATCCGGGAGGGTAAAGGCGGCGATCCCCGCGATATCCGGGAGCAGAAAGCCCGACAGCCCGTAGAGGACGATGGCGATAGCGACGACATAAAACGGCGCGTTGAGATACCGCCATCGGAAGCGATCGGCGAGATACTCGTCGGTGACCTGGCCGAGACTGCTGGTGATCCCGGCGGCCGCAAACCACTGCACCGAGCCGTGGACGAAGGCCGCGGCGGTGGTGACGATGGCACCCGCATCGTCGCCGGCTGCCGTGACGGTCTCGACGAGTGAGACGCCCTGGACGCCGCCGACGATGACGAGCGCGAGGGCGACGACGTAGGTGATCAGTGTCGCCCGGCCGGCGTACAGCCCGTTGCGAATCCGGTCGGCGGTCGCGTCGATGCTGTCCTCCAGACCGAGACCGCGGAACAGGGTGTAGAGGCCCAAGAGAGCCGACAGGAGGCCGAGGACGACCGCGCCGGCAACATCGAACACGCCGGCGATAACGACCATCGGGTAGATCAACAGGAGCACCCCGAGCGGCACAAGGATCGTCCCGCGGGTCTCGGGATCGGCCAACACCTGCTTGATGGTGTAGTACATCGATTCGAGGTTCTGGGCCTGCCGGACGACGACGCGCTGGACGCCGTCGATCGGCATCCGCGAGCGGATGATCGGGATCACCGACTCGTCTTGGGCTCCATCGGTGATGACGATCGCGCTGACCTCCTCGCCGGTCTGGAGGCCCGCCAGCACCGTGTCGATCTCGTCGCCGATGGTGCGGTTGGCGGTGACATCGTTGCCCTCGACACCGGTGACGACAGCGACCTCGACGGCCTCGTCGTCCTCGGCCTGCAGCGAATCGTATGTCGAGAGCCCCTGGAACATGACGTTGAGATCGGAGTCCTCCGGATCGACGGTCGCCAGGGCGATGGCGGCCTCCCGAACCGCATCGCTGCCGACGACCGGGGTTTCGATGTCGGTTTTCCGGCCGACATCATCATCGAGGTCGATACAGAGGACGAGCAGCATGCATACGAAGGTACGCGAGCGATCGGTTAAGGCTTTTCTGGGGTTGACATCCTCCCCGCGCTAAAGGGCGAGGATTCCCCGAAGGGGATATTCAGGTTGCGCGTTTCCTCGGTTCTCAGGGACGCTTTCGCGTGGAACGTCGACGGTCGCCACCGAGTTGTGACCAACGGTGTGCTTTCCAGCGCGTACAGCCCTGTCAATGGGGCCTTCCTCCCCGCGTACAGCGGGCGTCAAAGACGACTGGTTGTTCAGCCAGCGAGGTAGCACGGGTCGCGTCAGCCGGACTGCTACGCCGTGCATGGTTCTCCTTCCCGTTGTGCGATATTCTCCGAAGCGTTCAGGTCGGCGTGGCGTCCACGACCGCACTCCGAACATGAAAAGTGATCGCCATCACGAGTTCCCATTGAACCGCACTCCGAACACCGCTGGCTGGTATCGTATGGGTCAACCTTCTCGACGCGGATACCAGCACGTTCGGCCTTGTACGTGATGAACTGTTGGAGTTGGTGGAAGTGCCACGAGTGAACGCCCGACCACGAGCTGTTCTCGCGGATGCCTTCGAGATCTTCCATCCGAAGGACAGGGTTCTCAAACTGTTCCGCGAACGTGATGAGACGGCGGGAGAGGTTGTGGTTCAAGTCCGTAATTCGACGCTGTTCTTTGTCACCCACACGGTTTCGTGCGCGAAGCGCACCCGCTTGTTGAAGCGACTCGCGTAGGGAACGATATTTGCGTCGAACGTACTTCGCCTCACCACCAGACACCAGCATCGACTCGTTTTCGCCGTAGGCCGTCACCGCGAGGATATGCCGTTCGCCAATATCGACACCGATTGGCGTCTCGCCCGACGTATCGGCATCGTATTCCATGTTGAACGTACAGTACCAGTTGTCTCCGCGACGGTAGACTTGTAGACGACTCTTGTCGGCGTCACCGTCAACGAGCCGTTGAACGTCGTCTGAAATGTCGTCGTACACTTCGATTGGGGTGTACCACCACTGAGAGATGCACGGGAGTCCAACGACAACCGTACCATTCTCTGTCGTGTCGATCTCCCAGTTCTGGTTGTTGACGGCGAACGGCTGACTCTCTCGGTAGCGAACATCTCCATCCTCACTGTGGTCGGATTTGGCCTCTCGGATGGCTTGGTTCTGGATAGCCGAGTAGAGGTCGTTGTCGATGCTGGCTGTGGTCACGGACTTCCCGAAGTCGCCGTTCTCCCATCCGTCGATACAGAACTGTTTGGTGTCACGGTAGAGTCGAGCGGCGTGTTGCCACTCTTTCCGTCGTGAGAGGGATGGGTTATGGAACTTCGCGGTGACAGTCACCGTGACCATTACATATGTAATCAAATATGCTGTAACAAGTATCTGTTGGAATATCAAGCCGTACTGTCAACGGTGGTTTGTGTCGTTGAGTGTCGGATTTATCCGCGCTAAAGCACGGGCTTTTTTTCGTACTCCCGTAAGCGAACGCCGCGGGTTGCCACCGGGTTAGGCGGTGTGTTCGACGCCGTCAAGGAGGGTGTTGATCGAATCGGTTTCGTCGACTTGCCGAGGGTGAACGCCGAAACAGACGACGAAATCCTCACCGACTGGAACGGCGGTGGTGATATGCAGCGTGAGATCGAGTTCGATGTCGGCCTCGGTGAACCGCCCCTCGGCGCGGTAACGGACGACCTCGACGGACTCGCCAAGGTGATCGACCGAGCGGGTGCTGTCGCGTTCGATGTTGCCGAGTTGGTCGTAGCGATCCTGAATCATGGCGACGAGGTCGTCGGTCGACATATCGGCGACAGGGTTGAACGCCTCGCCGAACACCTCGACCTGCGGTGTCGAGAGGACGGTGAACATCGCCCAGCGGTACTCCTGACCGAGGATCGAAAACCCGCGGTCGTACTCGGCGATCTGATTGGTGACCTCGACCTCGCGGCTCTGGCCGCCGGCCTCGAAGGTGCGGGTGATCGTATCCGAGGTGCGATTCGACTCCTGATACGGGCTTTCGGAGAGCGTTGCCTCGGCGACGACGGCGGCATCGGATTCGAAACTGAGCGACTCGTTGCCGAGGGCGAAATCGAGAGCGGAGCAGCCGGCCAGCGAGGCGAGACCGAAGGTGGCGGAACCTGCGAGGAGACGGCGACGTGTGGAATCCATGGTTGGTAGTGGGCGGGATGGCGGATAAACGGCAGGGGAAGCTAGCGGACACAAGAAGCACAAAGCCAGTATGACACCGGTTTCGGTTGCGCTATCGACGTTTCGGACGGTTTTTGTGGCGGGGAGCGATAGGGTGGGTAACTGATGATCTCCAAAGGCTGCGAACAGTGCGCCAAAGGCGGGAAGATGGTGCTTTTCGTCTACGGCTACTGTGACCAGCGGGACTGTTTCTACTGTCCGCTTGGGGAAAACCGCAAGAACGTCACCGACGTCTACGCCAACGAACGCCTCGTCGAGGACGACGAGGACATCATCGAGGAGGCCCACCGGATGGACGCGCTGGGCACCTCGATTACCGGTGGCGAACCGCAAGAAGCGATGGAGAAGACCTGTCGCTACCTCCGCTTGCTGAAAGACGAGTTCGGCGAGGATCACCACACCCACCTTTACACCGGTATTACGGGTGGCCGCGAGAACATGCGGCGGCTCTCGGAAGCCGGGCTCGACGAGATTCGGTTCCACCCACCGTACGAACAGTGGGGCGACCTACATGGAACCGAGTGGGAGGAAATCCTCCATATCGCCCGCGAAGAAGGGATGACGCCCGCCTTCGAGATTCCGGGGATTCGTGCCGAGGAGGAGTTCCTTGAATTCCTCAATGAGGGCGCGGCGGAGTTCTGCAATATCAACGAGTTCGAGATGAGCGACGGCAACTACCGCCGGATGCAGGAGCAGGGCTACGAACTCCAAGACGGTCACATGTCCGCCGTCGACGGCTCGAAGGAGGAGATTCTGGAGACGATGGGCGATCACGAACGCGTCTATTTCTGTACGAGCGTGTTCAAGGACGCCGCCCAGCACCGCAACCGACTGAAGCGGATGGCCCGCGTCATCGGCCGCGAGTTCGACGAGATCACCGACGACGGCACGCTCGTCTACGGGAAGACGTGGGAGCCGGAGGCTCGACTGGAAGAATTGGGGGTTCCCGAGGAGTTCTACACCGTCAAATCCGACCACGTCGAGTTGGCCTGGTGGCTGCTCGAAGAGATGGTCGAAGACGGCGACGTGAGCGAAGGCGAGATCGTCGAGCAGTACCCGACCGTCGATGGGACGGTCGTCGAGCGAACGCCGTTGGCGTAGACGTAAAAACGATTTTTTGCGGTCGTTACGTTGGCTCGTCAGCACCCCAGCCGTCGGGGACTTCGATGACGTAGCGGCCGTCCTCGCGCAGCGAGATGATGTACTCGTTGCGGTCATAGAGCTCCATCAGGTTCAGTTCGTACTGGCCGGGGCTGACGATCCGAATGCTTTCGAACTGGTCGTTGAGTTCCTGTCGAAGTTGGTCGAGACTCGACGATGTCGCCTCGTCGGCCGTCGCTTCACCTACGTCGCCAGCGTCGGAGGTAGACTGATCTGTCGGTTGCTGCGAGTCAGTTGGTGTTGCCGCCGAATCGTCAGCCGGCGGCGGGGAATCGGGGAGTTCGTCGTCGGAGACGATATCCGAGCGGGCACTCGATTGGGCCGGTGATTCGCCGCCCGGCGAGCGGTCGTCATCGAGGACTTCGGCGTCGGTTGGGTCGGTCGTATCGCTCGTCCCAGCGGAATCTGCATCGGTCGTGCCAGTGGGTTCTGTGGCCGGCTCCGGGTTGGGTGTCACGGAATCATCGGCCGCGGCAGAATCATCGGGCGCGGCAGAATCGTCGCCCGCGGCGGAATCGTCGATCGTTATCTGCTGCTCGTCGGCGTCGTCACCGACATCGTCGACCGCGCCCTGTTTGAACTGGAACTTGTTGCCGCCGCAGTCCGGGCACCCTGAGAGCATCTCCTTGGAGCCATCGGGGAAGACATGGCCGCAGTTGGTACACTGGTGGGGCATGACGCTACTTCCGGGAGACCAGCGCGCTAATGAGTTGGTCGTCCTTATGCAGTGTTTCGATCTGGTTTGCGGGGCCGATCACGGTCAGCTTCTTTGTGGATTCCCGACCCATGAGGCGGTCGAGGAAGCTCTGGTCGGCCGCCTCCTCGTGGGGGTAGCTCTCGATCTCGATCCCGCTGAACTCGTCGGGGCTGATCTCGGTCATCGTCACCTCGATGAGCTTCGACTCCTCGTCGGGCGAAAGACCCTCTTCGAGGATGACAATGTTGCCATCGCGGACGCCATCAAGGATGAGTCGGATCTTCTCCATGCTCCGAAGCCCCTCCATCCGCGACCCGCTAATCAGGTCGATCTGGACACCGTTTTGCGATTCCGTCGTGGAATCCGAGGGTGTTGCTTCAGGCATTATCCGAAGTACTCCGCGATTTTGTCGTACACCTCGTCCATGTTGTCGCCCTCAAGGGCCGACAGTGGGACGGTCTCATGTTGGGGGAAGGCGTCGGCGACGCGTTTGATATCGGCCTCGTCAAGGTCGATCTTGTTGGCGAAGATGAGCACCGGGAGATCGCGGCTCTCAATGATGCCGATAAGCATCGTGTTCACCTGCGTAAAGGGATCGGTCGTCGAATCGAGGACGTAGATGACGCCGTCGACGTCCTCCCGGAGCCAGTGCATGGCTTCGGCGACGCCTTCGGTCGCCTCTCGGGAGCGACGGATCGCGTCGTCCTTCTCGATGTCGTGATCGAGGAACTCCTTGTAATCGACCTTGGTGGCGACACCCGGTGTGTCGACGATGTCGATGGTGACCGAGCGGCCGTTGCGCTCGATATCGACGCCTTCCTTGCGTCGTGCCCGGCGTGTTTCGTGTGGAACGTGGCTTTCGGGGCCGATGGCGTCGCCAGTCCAGTCACGTGCGATACGGTTTGCGAGGGTCGTCTTTCCGGCGTTCGGCGGTCCGTAGATCCCGATCCGTTTCGGATCGTCGGACGCGAACAGCCGGTCGGTGACCCGCGAGACGCTGTCCCTGAGATTTGTGAGTAGACCCATCCTGACACTCCCGCACCTCCCCTGTTTCGCGTGGAAGGGCGTATGACGCATCTTGCAGCCCGGGAACACTTAAACACTGCGTCAGACAGGGGTGAGCGGCCGGATTCAACCGACAAGGGGTGGCTCTGTCTGAGAGCGTTCGCTGGGGAAGGGAGAGATTTGGTTGGAGAGCTGGTAGGCGATGCTGTTGTGTTGTATTGCGATACTGTTCGATGGTGTGTACCTGTGATTCGGTGGCTGCCCGTAATCGGGTAAGAACCCGTTTTGGTGAAGCTGACGTGGTGGGAGCCCGTTTCGGTGAGAACGCATCGATCCTGCCAACCGTTATCTTGCCTCTTGCCTAGCCCCCCACCCCTTTGTTTCGGGTGGAACTACAATCACGAAGGGGGTCTGAGACTGGTATCTAGCACCAAAATATTCATATAGTATACTGAGAAACAATACCCGTACTGCGCAGAAATAAAATTATTTTATTTGGTTAGTTAGTTGTATTAGACACTAGATAAACTACAAAAAATAAACAGACGAATGAGTCGACACCCTACCACCGTGTTCCACTCGAAACGAAGGGGTGGGGGTGTAAACAGCTGGTAGATTAGTGGTCTGAACAGTGGTCTGAACAATCGATAGCAGTCTGAACAATGCCGAGTTTGCCTCTCAGTCAGTATCGACACCGAGGCTCATAATGTACCGAGGCTCCGAACGACACCCCCGTGGTCAGATCTCGATGTCGCTACCGACCCATCTTCGCTACTGAGCTCACCATCGTGGAGACTCTGACATGAGATATCGGCAAATAGTATCCAAAGTGAGAACGTTTTTGTACTATGTCTCCCTCTGTTTCGCCTGCATCATTTGAACACGTCATCAGTCCCCGATCCGGCAAAAACGACGCTCTCCGCCGTTTTTCAGCCGATTTCGGGTGTTCCTGTTGACGATTCCACGTGAAACAAAGGGTAGAAGACGGAACACAAGACGATGGGACGGGATCAATGACGGACGATCACACACAACACGATAAACTGAGCGACACCGAGTCGACATCGAATACTGAGTCGACACCGGATACTGAGCCGGCAGTAGACACCGAGTCGACACCTGACGCCGAGTCGACATCGCCGTCTGATTCGCCGGGCACAGCTGAAGCGGGGGCGACCTCCGCAGAGGCTGAACCAGAGGCGACCTCCACAGAGGCTGAACTAGAGGCGACCTCCACAGACGATGAAGCTGACCACACGCCCGAAGAAGACGCCGCTGAGTCGGATGCAACGCTGAACCCGTCTGAATCGGACACAACGCCAAACCCGTCTGAGGCGGACATCGACGACTCCGCAACCGACCCGTCGTCGGTGTTGGCATCGGATCCGATCCCGTCAGCCGATCGATCGCTTGACGACCTCGACCTTGCCGACGCCGATTGGAGCCGTGACCGATCGACCGCCTCAACCGATCTGGATTTCGATCTCGATCCCGATCCGGACGACGCCGACGACAGCGAGGGGTTGTTCGACGATCTGCTCTCCGGGGAACCGATCTTCGAGAACAAGGAGGTTCTTCGCCCATCCTACACCCCGCGTGAGCTCCCCCACCGCAACGACCAGATCAACCAGATGGCGACGATCCTCGTCTCCGCGCTTCGCGGTGACACGCCCTCTAACATCCTGATCTACGGGAAAACTGGCACCGGCAAAACCGCGAGCGCAAAGTACGTCAGCCAGGAGCTGGAGTCGACCTCCGAAAAATACGACGTTCCCTGTGAGGTCGAGTATATCAACTGCGAGGTTACTGACACCCAGTACCGCGTGCTCGCACAGCTCGCCAACAAGTTCATCGAAAAGAACGTCGCGCTCATCGAGTCCCGGATCGACGCACTCGAAACCGTCCGCGAGGAGCTCGCCGAGGGTGGCTCCGACACCACAGCCGCCGTCAGCGACACCAACGCCGACGACACGACGGTCTCGATCCCGGATGCCGAAACCGACGCCGAGGCGGCTCCCGAGGGGAGTCTCCCGATCGCCACCGAGCAGTACACCTCGGTCGACGCCGTCGACGAGCGCATCGAGGCACTGGAGGCCGACGCCGAGGAGATGGAGCCCGTCCCGATGACCGGCTGGCCGACCGACCGCGTCTACAGCACCTTCTTCGAGGCCGTCGACTACAACGAGCGCGTCGTCGTCATCATGCTCGACGAGATCGACAAACTCGTCGAGAAAAGCGGTGACGACACCCTCTACAATCTCTCGCGGATGAACAACGAGCTGACGAACTCCCGGATCTCGATTATGGGGATCTCGAACGATCTCAAGTTCACCGATTTCCTCGATCCCCGCGTCAAATCCTCGCTTGGCGAGGAGGAGATCGTCTTCCCCCCGTATGACGCCACCCAACTCGGCGATATCCTCCAACACCGCGCCGAGGTCGCGTTCAAACCCGACGCGCTCACCGGCGACGTGATCCCGCTGTGTTCGGCGTTTGCGGCCCAGGAACACGGCGATGCCCGCCGCGCACTCGACCTCCTTCGGACGGCCGGCGAACTCGCCGAGCGGAGCCAGGCCGACATCGTTGAGGAAGAACACGTCCGGCAGGCCCAGGATAAGATCGAACTCGATCGTGTCGTCGAGGTCGTCCGCACGCTCCCGACGCAAAGCAAGATCGTCCTGTTTTCGATCATTCTGCTGGAACAGAACGGCGTCCACAACATCAACACCGGCGAGGTGTTCAACATCTACAAACGCCTCTGTGAGGAGATCGACGCCGACGTGCTGACCCAACGCCGTGTCACCGACCTCATCAGCGAACTCGACATGCTCGGCATCGTCAACGCGGTCGTCGTCTCGAAGGGTCGCTACGGGCGCACGAAGGAGATGAGCCTCTCGGTGCCGCTTGAGGAAACCGAGGCTGTGTTGCTGTCTGACTCCCGACTTGGCAACATCGACGACGTGCAACCGTTTGTGCAAGCCCGCTTCGACAACTGAGCCGTAGCAAAACTGAGTCCCCTTCTCACCCCCGTCGTCGTTATCGCAAAACTATCCGTCGACTGCTATCCCGCAACCGACCCGACTGTCCCGCCACCGCTGATCATCCCGCCACCGCTGATCATCCCGCCACCGCTGATCATCCCGCTACCAGGGGAGACCGTCCCACTAATCCCACCACTGTGTGCCGTTCCGAGCAACGCCAATCGGAGTCGACCGAGATACGGGATCCGGAACCGCGCCACCCCGTTGACCCACTCCGGTTTCACCACGGGCGCAACCCCGTTTGCCTGATCGTACCGCCGGTTGTTGTCGCCTTTCGTGATGTAGCCCGCATGGGGGGCCGGACAGTTTGTCAACTCCGCACAGCTTTCGGCATCGATCGCGTCAGACGATGCCCGATGGTGCCAGTTTTCGCCATCCTCGACCTGAAACCGCACTCGGTGGATGATCGGCGAGCCGACACGGCCGGGGTAGTCATAGACGATCACACTCCCCGGTTCGTTGAACGACTCGTAGCTGGTGTCGGTTGTTTCACCCATCACGAGCCCCTGATCGTTGGCTTCCCCCGGCGCAAACCGACCCGGCTCGCTGACAACGACGAGGTCGTATTTGTTGATGTTGGGATCCATACTGTTGCTCTCGACGGCGACCATCGGCGGCCAGACCCCGGTCGCCGCAAAGAGCACGAGCCCGATGGCGGCCACGATCGAGAGGCTGAGCAGTAGTTCCCGAAGGAACAACAGCGGCCCGTCGTCGGCCCCGCGGAGCCGCTGGAACCACGACTCCTCGTCGGGTTCCGACTCGGCAGCCGGCTGCCGATCACCATCACTCATTGCCAGTCACTTCACCCGCACCGCGTTTGAAACTTCTGACCCGTCGATCATCGACCTGCCAGCTCTCTGTTCGGCCCATCGGTGGCTCCGCCTCCCGGCATGTTTTTGCCCGGTGATCCCGAGATGCCGACAGTGCCATCCGAGACGCCCTCCCGGATCGTCCAGACGCTGGCCCGCCACGGCTACAACGCCGACCGCGAGGCGGTCACCCTGCTCGCCCGCGCGGGCGATCCAGCTGCCGCTATCGAGGCCGTCGTCTCGGCGGCCGGCGACGACACCCTCCGCATCACGAGCAGCGATGTCCGGGCCTGTCTCGACAGCAACGCCGTTGCTACCGGCGCGGCCGTTGCTCAATCCACTCCTGCAGAGACACCCGAAACCACCGACTCACAGCCTGAAAACCCCCAAAACGCACGCCCAAACACCACATCTTCGACTCCAACCACAACACAGGAAAACCAACCGACTACGTCCGAATCTCCACACGAAACAGAGGGGTCGAAATCGACCGGGCGTAAAGAAGTGGTTGCCGAACCAACAGGAACCGCCGACCACACCCAAAATCGGAACCCGACACCCGCCGAGATCACCGGCGACATCACCGGTCGCAGCACCGGCACCGGCGAGTACAGCCAGTTCGTGACGACGTTCCGGGATCGCTACGAACAGCTCTCAAAGCTCCTCAAAAGCCGCGTCAATCACCGCCCGGCAACGGCCATCGCCGACATGCCGGGCGGCAGCGACGCGGAGATGATCGGCCTCGTCAACGACATCCGCTCGACGGCCAGCGGCCACTGGCTGATCGAACTCGAAGACACAACCGGAACCTTTCCCGCGCTCGTGATGAAAGACAGGCCGATCGCCGAGCTGGTCGACGAACTCCTTCTCGATGAGTGTATCGCGGTACAGGGCACCCTCGCTGACGATTCGGGCATCCTGTTCACCGACTCGATTCACTTCCCCGACGTGCCCCGCACCTTCCGCCCGAGTACGGCCGACCGCCACGTTCAGGCCGCGCTCATCTCGGATGTCCACGTCGGCAGCCAGGAGTTCATGGCCGACGCCTGGAACCGCTTTGCCGACTGGCTCCACACCGAGGACGCCGAGGCTGTGGAATACCTCCTGATCGCCGGCGACATGGTCGAAGGCGTCGGCGTCTACCCCGATCAGGACGAGGAGCTCGACATCATCGATATCTTCGATCAGTACGAAGCGTTCTCGGAGCATCTCAAAGCCGTCCCCGGCGACATGGAGATCGTGATGATCCCCGGCAACCACGACGCCGTCCGGCTGGCCGAACCCCAACCTGGCTTCGACGAGGAGCTCCGAAACATCATGTCGGCCCACGATCCGAAGATCACGGGCAACCCCTCGACGGTCACCATCGAGGGCGTCTCCGTGCTGATGTATCACGGCGTCTCGCTGGATGAGGTGATCGCCGAACATCCCGAGGACAAAGCCAGCTACGACGAGCCACACAAGGCGATGTACTCTCTCCTGAAAAAACGCCACGTCGCCCCTCAGTACGGCGGCAAGATGCGACTTGCACCCGAAACAAAGGACTATCTCACAATCGACACGGTGCCCGACATCTTCCACACCGGCCACGTTCACAAACTCGGCTGGGGCAAATACCACAACGTCCTCGCTGTCAACAGCGGCTGCTGGCAGGCCCAAACCGCCTTCCAAAAGAAGGTCAACATCGACCCCGACGTGGCCCACGCTCCGATCGTCGATCTCGACACACTCGATATGACGGTTCGAAAGTTCGCGTGAGCGAGGTGTAAGCAATCGTCCTGTTTCCGCCCCGATCAGGATTCCTTTCTGTTTCCCCGATCAGGGCTCCTGGTAGTACCGGATCGTCGCCGACCCACGGAAGACGGGCCCGTCGCCGGCCTCCTGAAATCCCGCGGCCTGGGCGGCTGTCTGGAGATCGGTCGCGGTCTGTTCGACTAACAGCTCCACATCCAGTCCTTCGCTGGCGGCGAACCGAACCGGCTCGCTCAGCAGTCGCTCACAGGCCTCCTTCGTTCCGCCGACTTGTGTGACGTGGACGGTCTGATCGTGGACATCGAAGCTCACGAACCCCAACAGCTCGGATTCGAGTGCGTCGGTATCGGCGTTGGGATCGTTGCCGGCCTGTTTCCGCTCGGCGACCCGGACGCTGCGATCGTGCACAAGGTTCCGGACGACATCCGCCGGCACGTCGGCCAGTGCCGCGATCGACTCGGCGTCCTCCTCGACGGCGTCCCGGACATCCATGTGATCGTATATCACATCTACCCGCATAAAATTCAGGGCGACACTGATCGGTACTGTTCAGATAGGCAGTCGTGTGAGCGCAGCAGGTGTAGAAAGCCCTCGGCTCTCTCGGCTCCCGGGCCTCGCTGCGCTCCTCGTCGTTCGCGTTGCTCACTCCTGCGGTGCTTGCGTCGTCCGGGTTCGCCGAGAGAGCCTCGCCCTTTCAGTCCACCAGGAAGTCGGCTGGTCGGTCACCCGACCCGCCTGGTTGATTGTTCTTATCTGAACACCGCCACAGGGATCGTCACTCGTGAGCCGCACCCGGAGCCGCTATCTGACACCTAAACACCTATGGGTGATGCGGTTCCGAACTGTGGTAATGGTTGCAACGTTGCCGGATCTGCTTCGACTCCTCGTGATTCCGGTCTTGGGGTGGGCCGCCTGGCGCGACATCCACACCCGCCGGATCCCGAATCGGGTGTGGCCACCGCTGGTCATCCTTGGCGGCCTCCTGCTCGTCTGGGAAGCCGCCCAACTGTTCGTGTTTGGCGATCCCGGCGGCCAAGCCTTCCTGATCCGTGCCGGGATCAGCCTCCTGTTTGTCGCCCCGCTTGGCTACGCCTTCTGGTGGTTCGGTGCGTTCGGCGCGGCTGACGCGAAGGCGATGATCGCCCTCGCCGTTCTCCTCCCGACGTTCCCGACCTACGCCCTCGGCGGGCTGGAACTCCCTATCGTCGACACGACGATCGGCGTGTTTTCGTTGACGGTGCTCACAAACGCGGTGATCCTCGCGGTGGTCGCGCCGATCGGCTTGGGCCTCGGGAATCTACTCCGCGGGCGAATCGAGCCTGCGGTCATGGTTTTGGCGCGACCAGTCCGAATCGACTCCTTGCCGAGTCGTCACGGACGACTGTTCGAAACGCCGGATGGGTTCACTCACAGCGGGCTTGATCTTGATGCCCTCCGGATGTATCTTCGCTGGCGCGGCCTTCCCTTAGCCGCGCTCCGGGCGGCCCCCGATGTCGCCCGCGATCCGGCCAGTATCGAGGCGACCGGCGAGCCGACCGACGGCCGTAGCGACATCGACGACGATCTTGACTGGGACGATGCCGACGCTGTCCCGACAGTCGATGGCGACGCTACCGCCGAGAATCTTGATGACCCGTGGGGTGTCGACCAGTTTTTCGAGTCGATCGATCGGTCGACCTACGGCACCGACCCGGAACAACTCCGCGACGGCCTCGAACTGCTGGCGACAACTGACGACGAGACGGTTTGGGTCTCGCCGGGGCTTCCATTCGTCGTCCCGATGTTTGCCGGCCTCCTTGTCGCCTTCACTTACGGCGACCTGCTGTTCGCCTTTCTTCGCTGGCTCGGCGTGTTCCCGCTTGTGTAACGGCTCCGCTCGTGTAGCGACTCCGCCGCTGGCGGCGGCACCACTCGTTCTTGGATCGGTGTCCCTTTGGCCTCGCCGCCGCCCCCTTCGGTATGGACGGACATCTTCGCAACGGCGTCGTCGAGGTCGGCGGCAACGCCCGCCAGCAGTTCCACGACGCCCGCGGTTACGGCCGGCCGGCCGACGGCAACGAGATCCGCCTGGCCCGCGTTGAGGCCGCCCACCTCCTGCTCCGTGGCGACCTCACGGCTGTCGTCGACCACGACGGCTCCGCCGGTCGCCTCTCCTTCGAGGATTTTTTCGTCGCCTCCGCGGCGGCCGCCGAGCGGTTTGCCCTCCGGTTTCTCGTCTACGCCGACCTCCGCGATCGAGGATTCTATCTCACGCCCGCCCGCGCGGGCTGGCCCGGTGTCGACCCGGTCGCCAGCGGCGTCGACACGGCCGACGGCAACGCGGTCGACGACGATCTGATCGATCTGATCGTCCCCCCTCGGGGCACAAAACCCGGAGACGGCGAACCCGCCTACCGAATCGCCGTCGTCGGGGAGCGCGAGTCGCTCCCGGCCGACGAGCTTGCGAATCTCACCCTCGCGGTCGTCGACGAGGAAAGTGAGATCAGCTATCTCGAAACCACCACACCCGAGTTCGACGGCGGGACGACCTACAGCCCGCCGGCCGGCATCGCCGGCTCGCTCATCGGTGATCGTGTTATCGTCTGGGATGCTCCCGATGGGTTCTACGAGCACGGCTTCTATGGGCAACCGCTTGAGGCGCGGGAGGCGATCATCGACAGCGCGGTTCAACTCTCACTCGTCGAGGCCGCCGCCCTCGCTGTCGAGGGACAGCTGGTACTCGATGACGTGGACGACACCGATGGCTCCGCCGATACGCCGGCCAGCTACACCGCGATCCGCGAACAGGGCCGGCGGGTCGAAGGCGAGCGGTTCGATCGCCGGCTGGCGGTCTACCGCCGGCTCCGCCAGCAGGACGTGGTGCCGAAAACAGGCTACAAATTCGGCGCGGATTTCCGCACCTACAACACAGTCGAATCAGTCGATGACCTTCCACACTCCGAGCGACTCGTTCGCGTTGTTGGGGCCGATCACGCCTTCGATCCCCGCGAGCTGTCTCTCGATGTGCGGCTCGCCGGCGGGGTTCGGAAACGAATGGTTTTTGCGCTGACCGGCGCGAACGGGGAGATAGACTGGCTTGCGGTGAGCCGCCTGACACCATGACCGACGATACCCCTCACGACGACGATGGAACGCCCGGAGCCGGCGCGACCGACCCGGTCGCCACAACCGACGGCGGCGTTGAGGAGACGACCATCGACCCGTGGGGATCGTCAACGATCGCCGACTACCGCAAGCTCTTCGAGGAGTTCGGCATCGAGGAGTTTGAGAATCTGCTCGGCGACGTGCCGAACCCGCATTACCTCATGCGCCGCGGGGTCATCTTCGGCCACCGCGATTACTCGCCCGTCGTTGAGGCCCTCGCCAACGACGAGCCCGCCGCCGCGCTCTCGGGCTTTATGCCGACCGGCGATCCGCATATCGGCCACAAACTCGTCTTCGATGAGATCATCTGGCATCAACAGCAGGGTGCCGACGCCTACGCCCTGATCGCCGATCTGGAGGCTCACTCCGCCCGCGGGATGACGTGGGACGAGATCGACGAACACACCGAGAGCTATCTGCTGAGTCTGCTTGCCCTCGGATTCGATGCCGAGGAGGGAACGCTCTACCGCCAATCCCAAAATCGAGAGCTTCAGGATCTCGCCTTCGAACTCGGCTCGAACGCCCGCTTTGCGGAGTTCGGTTCGATCTACGGCTTCGGCGGCGAGACCAGTGTCTCTCACATGCAGAGCGTTGTCACCCAGATGGCCGACATGCTCTACCCGCAGTTGGTCGACGGTCCTAAGCCGACGGTGATCCCGGTCGGCCCCGACCAAGATCCCCACGTTCGTCTCGCTCGGGATCTCGCGGTTCGAATGCGATTCTTCAAAGTCAGCGAGGCCTACGCAAGTTTCGAGGCCGACGCCGCCGAACGGGAGTTGATCGGTCGCGCCTACGACGCCCTCGTGGCCGACCTCGACAGCGACGAAATGGTTCGCTGTGCGGACGCCGCCGACTGGCTGGACGGCCACGATGTCGACCCTGAACTTACGACTGCCAGAAATTCAGCGATCGACAAGCTGAGTGAGGCTGGCAAGGAGCCGGTTCGTCCGCGCGTCCGGTTCTTCCACCGCCACGGCCCCGACGACGCCTTCGAGGCGATGATCGATGCCATCGAGGGCGAAAAGCGCGTCTACGAGGGCCACATCGACGCCTTCGACCTCGATTTTGAGGCGGCTGAAGAACTCGCCCGTGAGGTCGAAGTCGACAACGGCGGCTACGGCTTCATCCAGCCTTCCTCCATTTACCACCGCTTCATGACCGGCCTGACCGGCGGCAAGATGTCGTCGTCGATCCCGGCCAGCCACATCAGCCTGCTCGATGATCCCGAAGACGGCTACGACAAGGTGAAATCCGCGACGACGGGCGGCCGCGAGACAGCCGAAAAACAGCGCGAGCTCGGCGGCGAGGCCGACGACTGTCCGGTCTATGAGCTGTACGCCTACCTACTCGCCAACGATGACGATGGATTAGTCGAGGAGGTCTACGAGGAATGTGTCGGCGGTGAGCGACTCTGTGGCGACTGCAAGGAACAGGCGGCGACGCTGATGGAGGAGTTCCTGAAAGAGCACCAAGAGAAACGCGAGGAAGCACGGGAACTGCTCGATGACCTCGATATCGTTCTCGACTCTGACCGGAAAGGCCCGGGCGGCTCACACTGAGATCGATGTTCCTCGTCTGCTACTGCAGGCTCAGTTGATTTTTCCGAACGTTGCTTGCTGCTTCGGCCCACTGATCTCGCTCTTTCTGTTGCGGAACTCCGACGGTGCCATCGCGCCGCTTCGCAGCAACTGAATCCGTTCGTGATCCGATTCGCTTAGCTCTACGTCGAAGACGGCCTGTTTGAGATAGTAACCGAAAGCTTCGGCAAGATAGGGTGGGACTGCGTTTCCGATCTGCTGGCGGCGAGCGACCAATCCGCCGTGGAACTCGTACTTATCCGGGAACGTTTGGAGTCGGGCTCCTTCCCGTGGCGTCAGCCCCCGATCCTCGAACGGATGGATACAACGGGCACTAGACGGCTTCGACATATTCGAGGTGATCGCAACCGCTGGCTCAGTTGAATCGAGTCGGGAGTATGAATTGTGGTAGCCAGAAGAGGGTTGTAGTTCGTCAGGAATCGCAGTTCTGTTTCCACCGTCGGGGATGTGTGAAATCATCTCGACCATCTCGTCGGAGTGTCTGGCTGCTTCGTGCCCGGTCAGGGTTTCACTGTCACCACGAAGATCTTCCTGTAGCACGGTTTCGGGTATTTGATCGTACTCAGTGATCTCCTCTCCCGGAGCCACGTTCGGGAGATCACCGATACCGTCTATCACGCTTGCCGTCTCCACTGGGTCAAGTTCGAACCCTTCCAGCGGGTGGGTGAGTCGAGGCTGTTTGTATGCGAGTACAACAAGTCGGCGTCGATGCTGGGGAACGCCGAAATCAGATGACGTAACGATTCGAGTTGTGACGTTGTAACCGATGCTGCCGAAGGATTTCTTTACTGCGTCGAGGAATTTTCCGTCTGCAGTGTTCTCCATCCCACGGACATTCTCGAAGAGGGCTGCTTTCGGACTGAGCTTGTCTACCCAGTCGATAAAGTGGGTAAAAAGATGATTTCGCTCGTCGGAACCGTCGGGACTCACGACTTCTGAAAACCCTTGACACGGTGGCCCTCCAGCGACTAAGTCGACTGATTCCGTCCCTACTTCCTCGGTAATATCGTCCGACTCGACATCTCGAATGTCGCCTGTGAGGTCAGCTGTTGAAATGCTGTTTCGGTTCGCAGCAAACGTTTCTCTCGCGTCTTCATCGATCTCGACAGCGTGGACGAGTTCGTAGCCGGCGTTTTCGAGACCAACAGACAGCCCGCCAGCCCCGGCGAACAGATCGACGTATGTCAGTTTGGACTCGTCCATTTACTACACTCTTTGTCGATTCCGTATTTAATGATTCGTATCATGCCACCGCTCGCGTTGGTAAATATATGGTAAATAGATACTTTATTCTTGGTATTCTGCTGGCTATTGAGTGGATTTGAGATTGAACTCCGAAGACACTGACGGGACTGATCCATATGATACGCTGGCCTATATCGTTGGTTCGCGGTACCGACGACTGATCGTCAGTGAACTCTCATCAGGCCCATCCAACCCGACGAAAATCGCTGAGACGCACGATATACACGTCTCACACGTCAGCCGTGGTCTCGGCGAGTTAGCGGATAGGGATGTCGTATCTGCTTACGGGACTGATTCACGAACTCGGCTGTACCGACTCACGGAACACGGCGAAACGGTCGCAACACTGCTTGACGAGTACGAAGAGGGAGAGAATGACTGAACGCACACCATCCGAACGAGAGGCGATTACTCGGTTTCTGTCTGACTACTTTCCGCGTGAGTATATAGACGAGAAATCGATTTCACAACAGACAGAACCGGACGACTCGACCATTTCAGACGAAGAACTGGCCGTGATCGAGCAACTGATCGCGGCGGAGCAATCCGAGTTCGTCAGTTCGAAAGGGACACTCGGACTTGCGATAGACTTCTTGATGATCGCCGAGCAGCTTTCCCAGACCGACGAATGGGTTTCGGGTTTCGATCCTGATGTCGGTGCTGATGATATTTTGTCCCGCTACGATCAGGCGAGCGTCAAATCGACATTGACGATCACGCATGATGGTGAAAAGTACGCGATTCGCCCCGTCCAAAACGCCGTCATCGACCTGTTTCGTGAGGATTTGAAACGCACGAACTTCCCGAGTTCTCCCGGCCACCATACCGGCGAGTGGGAACGGTACACGGATCTGTTAGCGATGGCGTTTCAACTCTCCCGTGATGGTCGGTACATCGCAACCCAGCGGCTGTTCGATTACGGTCTCGAACAGTTGGAAAGAAAAGACATCACCCAGCGGGAACCACCGTTCCCTTCGCCGTTTGAGGCAGTGCTTCATGAGTACGACAGAAGCCATCCGGACGAGGAGGGTGGCTTGACCTACCAAGCATGGGCGTATGGGTACGTGACAGCGATGTGGCCGCATCTCTCGCTGGAAGCAAGCAAAGTTCGAACTGGCTCCTCTCGACAAAACCGCTACGGGGACATCGACGGCTATCAAGGGCCGGATCTCGTGCTCTCTGTGGAAGTCAAAGATCGAGCCATCGATGGCCAAAACGTCGAAAGCGAGTTGGGATCGATGATGGAGTTGGCGGAGAATGCAACGACTATCGTTGTCGCTATCTGTCGGTCTGCATCCGACGACGCGATCACAGAGCTGAGGGAAGCGGATGTCAACGTTCTCACTGACGAGCAACTCGCACAGCGATTGCAGCTGTGGGACTATCACAAACAGAATCGAGCCCTTCAGGGAATGGCTCACTATCTAACGAACATTGAGGAAGACCCTGGAGCACTACAGCGGCTGCTTCGGTTCATCGAGGAGATTGATCCGAATAACACCGCGCTGGCACATCTGGTCAAGTAGCCACCTTAACAAATATCAACCAATGACATGGTCGGAATTAATTCGCAGTATCCCGGCAATGGTTTCTCTATGTGGTTCCGCGGCCGCTCCGCCCGTTTTTGTTCACTCTTCTGTCGAGTTCCACTCGAAATGATCTGGGTTTGATTAGCAATCCGACCCGTTTTCGTCTAGCGTTTCTCCAAATAGAACTGTTGTTTCGACTGGAACGTTAATAAAAATCGCTGGTGCTGTTGTCGCCGTGAGCGTTACTCCTCGCCGTCGCCGCCGTTGTCGTCGCCCGCTTCGCCTTCCTCTTCCTCCTCTGAGCGGGCGGCCACGAGAGCACCGCTGGCGACGCTGTACATCGGCTCGTCGGGTGAGTGGACGCCGCTGATCGAGAACGGGATGTTCGCGTCTTTGAGGTGGTCGGCGAACAGATCCTCGAACCCGTTGGGGCTGGAGGTGCCGCCCGTGACGACGACCGGCACGTCGAGGCCCTCTTCGACGTCTTCCTCGTCGACCTCGTTGGTGATGTTCTCGATCACGTAGTCCAGCAGGTTCTCGTAGTAGATGGCGAGCGCGCCCTCGACGCCGCCGACATCGGTCTGGAAGTCCAACTCGAAGTCGTCTTCTTTGATCGAGGTCACCTTGTCGACTGGCGTCCCCGTCGCTTGGGCGGTCTGCTCGTCGACCCAGTCGCCCCCGCGGGCAATGGAGAACTTCATCACCGGCACCGCGTAGTAGGCCAGACAGACGTTGGTCATCCCCGCGCCGAAGCTGATCCCCAGCCCGGTGAAGTTGTTGTCGGCGAGTTCGGAGTAGATGACGGCCATCCCCTCGTTGATCGGCTCGGGATTATACCCCATGTCGCCGAGCATCGATTCCAGCGTTTTCTCGTGGTACAGCGTCGAGAGTTCCGAGTCGATGGGGTCAGCCGGGCTCGAATAGTAGAGCCGCTCGTCGTGTTTCGAGGGCTCGCCGACGACCTGTTCGGTGATGAGTTTGATCATCGGGATCGCCGAGGACTCGTCGCTGGAGAGGATGCCGTGCTGCATCGGCCGGCGGGTCTCCTCGTTGAAGATGTTCGCAAAGTTGAGCGCGTCGTCACCGACGACGTACACCTGGTCGTCCTTTCGGATGTGGAGCACCTCGCTGCGGGAGAGCATCTGCTCGGCCATATCGCTGTACTCGATCTCGACGAACGAGTTCCGCTGTTGTACGAAGACAGTTTCCGCGCCTTCCTGCCGCGCGGAGAGAATATTCATGGTGCCAACGTCCAGTCCTTTTGCCATAGATGAGCTTCAAAGCCGATCCACATAAGTTTTCGTAGGGGGTATATGTCGCTGACGCGAGCAGGGGTTCTGCGGTCGCTGTGGCTGATTTTGACGGGTTTGGTTTCCACCGGCTCGGCGTCGTTGCGGCGGCGTCAGCACAGGCTGCGGGTTCGAGATCAGCATAACCTGTAGATTCGAGATCAGAACAGCCCGCGAATCCGATCCACGATGCCGCCCTCGGCTGCCGCGGCCGCTTCGTCCTCGCGCTGCTGTTCGCGGAGTTCACGTAACGCGGCCGCCTGATCGTCGGTGCCCTCGCCGCTGGCGGTTTCGACTTCGCCGCCTTGGAGGCCTTTGAGCTGTGAGACGGCGTCGTTGACGCTGCCGTCGGCGGTGCGGGTTTCGTTCCCCGAATCCGGCATGTTCGAGCTGTCGATGTCGTCGATGGCACTCGTATCGAGGTTGAGGGTTCGTGTCTCCGTTTTGGCGACGCCACCCCACGAGAGTTCGGCGTCGTCGAGCGCGCCGTCGATGTCGGCCCGAACCTGCTCGTCGGTGACGGTCTCCTTGTCGTCTGCGTCGTCGCCGTCGGCCTCGCTGTCGGTGGCGACTGTGCCGGCCGCCCGTTCGACCTGGTGGGCGACGAGTGCGGCGGCCGTCGCCGCGATCACGACGACGATGCCGACGCTGTAGATACCGACGACTTGCGGGGCGTAATCCGGCCCGACGGAGACGTTGAAATCGTTCGGATAGACGCCGACGAATCTGACGATCCCGGCCGCACAGATCACGCTCCCGCTCGCGGCGACCAGCAGCATCCGCCGGTCGACGGGGAGTAACACGACGATCCCACCCAACAGCGCGGGCGCGCCGACCGCGCCGCTGACGATGGCGACCTGTCGGAGGCCGTAGGCCGTTCCGCTCAGCGTCGCGCTGTAGAGGAACACGAGGATGCCGGCGATGCCGAGTCCCAAGCCGAGGAAGAAGAGTCCGAAGCCGGCGTAGACGTCAACCGTGCGGTCGGGATCGCCGATATACTGCCGGTAGTAGTGGAGGAGTTGGTTCGAGTCGGTCGCCTCACTCATAGGGAGAGCTTTCAGCCCGACTGTAATCATTGTTCCCCCGACCCCAGTACTTTAGCTCTCCGGCGACGAGTACAAACCGAGCAACAGTGGAACCGGACTGCCCACGGTGTGGCGAGGCCCTGACGACGTTCGCGCTGTCGGATGTCGAGGCCTTCACCTGCGAGGCCTGCGGCTACGTCGGCGTTGAGGCCGACCACTCCGGCGAGCCGCGAGCCGTCGAGAGCTGGGAGGACGCCCTCCAGCGGTTCCACGAGGATTCCTGATATGCCATCACTCGATATCACCGACGACCACCACGACCGCATCACCGCGTTGCGCGAGGAACTCGCCGACGCCCACGCCGACAGCTACACCTCGGTCACGCTGTCGGATACCCTGGCCTATCTGCTCGATCTCGCCGACGCTGTCGATGATCCCGAACGACAGGCCGACGTTGCGGCCGCCGCTGACGACGGCGACGCCGACCCGTTCCCGCGCGACAAACTCGAAGCGCGCCTCAACGAGCGGAACCGCCAGCACAGCGACGACGATGTCGAGACCCCGATGGATCTCTACACCATCGCCGCCGAGTACAACATCTCTGGCCGCAGCAACATGACCAAACAGGAACTCGTGACGGCGATCCTCGACGCGACCGAACGCCGCTACACCGATCCGCTCGCGCCCGTCGATGTCGACTTTCCCGACCCGGACAGCGACGCAGAGTCGGCGGCCGACCACGACGCCACAGACGCTGTCGATACTGACAGCGACGACGACACCGAGAGTGACGTTGACGGCGATAATTCCGTTGGCGACGACGGTAGCGATGCCGACGGCGAGGCCGGTGACGACGGCCAACTCAACGCGATGTTGAGCCTGCTCGACACCCACAGCGACAAGTGGCACTCGGCCGATGGCGACGCCCGCTATGAGGTCGAACTCCCGGACGGCAGCGTTGAATCGGCCCGCACCAAAGACGACGTTCGCGCGACCCTGTTTAAACACTACTAACGATGGGACTGCTTGCAACACTCAAATCGTGGCTCGGCTTCGGCGGCGACGCCGCCAGCGAAGCCGACGCAGAGACCGACGACACGCCAAGCGAGGAACCGAAACTCGACCCCAACGGCGCGACCGAAACCCGGGTCAAATCAACCGATTCCGCTGTCGACGCGCTCAAACAAACCCGAAACGAGGCCGCGGAGACTGCCGAGACCGCCGAGGGCGACGTTGCCGATGGCGATGAACCGGCTCCCGATGGTGAGACGGCCGACGCGAAACCCGAGGAATAATCCGCTTTCTTTGCTTCTCCTGATCTCGGTTTCGCCGCGACGGCCTCCGCTGTCTTCGCAACTGCTAACTGACGACCCCACCGACACCCGACAACAACTGTATGCGACTCCCGGACTCACAACTCGCGGTGTTGGAAGCCGCCTCGGCGACCGAAGCGACAGCCGTCGACCGGCTGGCCGATACCACCGACCTGAAGCCGGAATCCGTCACCCGCGCGGCCTTCGATCTCCGCGACGACGGGCTGGTCACGATCACGGAACGCACCGAAACCACTGCCGATCTCACCGACGAGGCCCACGATTATCTCGCTGATGGCCTCCCCGAAATCCGGCTCTATCGCGCGGCCATCGACGCCGGGGCCGACGACGAGGCCGTCGAACTGGGCCAACTCATCGGCGCGGCCGGGCTGGAAGGCCCCGAAGTCGACATCGCGCTGGCCAATTTCGCACGCAAGGGGTACGGCCAAATCGACTCGGGCAGCGTCACCGCCGATCTCGACGCTGATCCCGACAGCGATCCCGAAGCCGACGCGCTCGCCACGCTCGCCGACGGCGGCAGCGTCGATGACGCCGACCTCCTCGACCAACTCGAACGCCGCGATCTGCTCGTCCAGCACGAACACACCGTCCGGGAGATCACGCTCACCGACGACGCCGTCGACGCGCTGATGGCCGGCATCGAGACCGCCGAAACGATCGACCGACTCACGCCGGAGATGCTGACCAGCGGCGAGTGGGAAGACGTGGAATTCAGCAAGTACAACGTCGAAGCCGACGCCCCCGAAATCGAGGGCGGCCGCAAACACATTCTCCGCCAAACGGCCGACCGCGCGAAGGACGTGCTCGTCGGGATGGGCTTTCAGGAGATGGACGGCCCCCACGCCGACGCCGACTTCTGGATCAACGACTGCCTGTTCATGCCGCAGGATCACCCGGCCCGAACCCACTGGGATCGCTTCGCCCTTGACGTACCGCCGATCCAAGACCTCCCCGACCAACTCGTCGATCGCGTTGAGTCCGCCCACCGCGAGGGTGTTGGCGACGATGGCGACGGCTACCACTCGCCGTGGGATCGGGATTTCGCCGAAGCAGTCGCCCTCCGGGGCCATACCACGTCACTGTCGATGCGCTATCTCTCCGGCTTCGCTGGCGCGGACATCGAGCCGCCGCAGCGATACTTCTCGGTCGAGAAGGTCTACCGCAACGACACGCTCGATCCGACCCACCTCCTCGAATTCTTCCAGATCGAGGGCTGGGTGCTGGCTGAGGATCTCTCCGTTCGGGATCTGATGGGCACTTTCGAGGAGTTCTACGCTCAGTTCGGGATCACCGATATCAAATTCAAACCCCACTACAACCCCTACACGGAGCCATCCTTCGAGCTATTCGGCACCCACCCCACAACGGGTGAGATCGTCGAGATCGGCAACTCCGGGTTGTTCCGCCCTGAGGTGCTCGAACCCCTCGGCATCGAAGCCGACGTGATGGCGTGGGGGCTCGCGCTCGAACGGCTGCTCATGCTGATGTATGGCTTCGAGGACATCCGCGATGTCCACGGGACGCTGTGTGATCTTGAACTGCTGCGGGAAACGGAGGTGCTCCAATAATGCCCGTCGTTGATGTCGACCCCGACGAACTGCGGGAACTCACCGGCCACGACGAGAAATCGGACGACGAACTCAAGGACGATCTGTTCAACCTCGGCCTCGAATTCGAGGGCGAAACCGACGAGGGTGAACTCCAACTTGAATTCGCGCCCGACCGACTTGATCGGCTCTCCGTCGAGGGTGTCGCCCGCTCGCTGCGGTATCAGTACGGCGACGACACCGGCGTCTACGTCCCCGACACGAACGACCCCGACTGGACGTACGAAGTCGAAGACACCGTCCCCGAGGGTCGCCCCTACGTCACGGGAGCCATCGTCCGCGACGTGAACATGACCGAGGACGTGCTGGAATCGCTGATCCAACTCCAGGAGAAACTGCACGCGACGATGGGTCGCAAACGCGCGAAGGCGGCCATCGGCATCCACGATCTGACGATGCTGAAGGGTTCGGGCCTCGGCGACGACGATAGCGGCCACTCGATCACCTACCGCGGGATCGACCCCGACGGCGACCGGTTTGTTCCACTTGATGCCGACAGCGAGATGACACCCGCCGAGGTGCTCACCGATCACCCGATCGGCGACAAGTTCGGCGACCTCCTCGATGGGTTCGACCGCTATCCCGCGATCTACGACGATCTCGGGCTGTTTTCGTTCCCGCCGGTGATCAACGGCCGCCGGACCGAGGTCGAAGCCGAGTCCCGGGATCTGCTGATCGAACTCACTGGCACCGACCAGTGGACAATCGACCACATCTGCAATATCATCTGCTACGCGCTCTCAGCTCGCGGCGGCACCATCGAGGAGGTCGAAATCGACTACCCGACCGCGACCGGCCCCTACGAGGATGTCGGTGGCGAACTCGTCCGCCCGGATTTCGGGATCGACACCAAACACGTCGCCCACGACCGCATCGAGACGATCCTCGGTGTCGACTTCGAGCAGCGCGAGGTAGTCGATCTCTTCGCACGCGCGGGCCTGTCGGCGTCGGTCGTTGACGACGCTGATGATGTGGACGCTGTTGCTGATGTTGGTGACGTGGACGACGGTGCTGACGCTACCGACGGCGTCGTCTACGCCGTCGAGATCCCGCCCTACCGCGTCGACGTGCTCCACCCGATCGACCTCATCGACGACCTCGGTCGGGCCTACGGGTTCAACGAGTTGGAGCCGCGGTACCCCGATATCGGCACCGTCGGCGGTCGCCACGACCGCACGCGACTCGAAGACGCGACCCGGGCGAGCCTCGTCGGCCTCGGCTTCGAGGATCTGCTGAACTTCCATATGATCTCCGCGGAGGCGAACTACGACCGGCTCAACATCGAGCCCGGCGCGACTATCGACGACACCGACCGCCGGCTCGTCGGCGCGGGCGAGGCCGTCGAGATCACCGGCCCTTACAGCGAGGACTACACCCAACTCCGCACCTGGGTGTTGCCGTCGCTGCTCATGGTCTTGGAGAACAACACTCACCGCGCCTACCCCCAGGATCTCGCGGAGATCGGCCTCGCCGCCGAGGTCGACGAGAGCGAGAACACGAACGTCGCCGAGCGACGCTCGATCAGCGCGGTGCTGGCGCGCAACGATGCGACCTACGAGGACGCCAAAGCGCGACTCGCTGCCCTCTGCGACGACTTCGGTGTCAACCTCGAAACGCCACCGACCGACCACCCGACGTTCATCGACGGCCGGGTTGCTGACGTGGTGATTGACGGCCAGACGGTCGGCGTCATCGGCGAGGTTCATCCCGCGGTGTTGGTCGAACACGATCTGGAACTCCCGGTCGCCGCCTTCGAGTTCCGGCTTGACGCGCTGCAGTAATGCCCCGAACCGGCAAGATCTCGCGGGCGTTCTTCCGGGAGCATATCGACCCACAGCTCGGGGCCGACCGCGCGGAGACTGCCCTCGGCCCCCAGCACGGCGTCGACTTCGGCGTCCTCGATATCGGCGGGCAGGCTCTCGCTGTCGCCACCGATCCGGTTTCGATCCTGCCTGGGCTCGGCTTCGAACGGGCTGGCCGGTTTGCCGTCCGGATCGTGCTGGCGGATGTCGCCGTTTCCGGCCTTGATCCCTCACATCTCGCGGTCGGCTTCACGCTCCCACCCGATCTCAGCGACGACGATTTTGCCGCGGTCTGGGGGGCGATCCACGACGAATGCGAAGCACTCGGCGTCGACATCGTCACCGGCCACACCGCCCGCTATGCCGGCTGTTCGTTCCCGTGGGTCGGCGCGGCGACCGCGATGGCCGTCGGCGACCACGACGCGATCGTCCGCCCGGATGGGGCTCGCGTCGGCGATGACCTCATCATCACGACCGGCCCCGCGGTCGAAGCCGCCGCGCTATTTGCCTCGCTGTTCCCCGACGTGATCGACTGCGACGACGACCGCCTTGCTCGCGTGGCGGCGATGCTCGACGAGCTCGGTGTTGTCCGCGATACCCGCGCTATCGCCGGGATCGACGGTGTGTCGGCGATGCACGATATCACCGAAGGCGGGCTGCTCGGCGCGTGCCACGAGATGGCCGCCGGTGCCGACGTTCAGTTCCGCGTCGACACCGACCAGGTTCCGATCGACGACGATGTGGCCGCGGTGTGTTCGACCCTTGAGATGGATCCTTGGCGCGCCACCAGCTCGGGGTCGCTGCTGCTCGCGGTCGACCCTGACGCGACCGACGACGTCCTCGCAGCCCTCCGCGACCGCGGAACGACCGCGGCCGTGATCGGGAATGTTGAGTCTGGTGGCACCGAGTCGGGAAGCGGTGTCGTCCACGATGGCGAGCCGACCGAGCCGCCGGCTGGCGATTCCTCGTGGCCGGTCTACGAACGACTGCTGGCGGCGGCTGCCGATGACGCCGATAACGACACTGCCACCGGCAACGACGCTGCCTGACCGAGTGATTGACTGCCTGCCTGACCACCGATCTTTTTCATCGCCCGGTCGTACCACCGACAAATGACCGCGATCGACCTTGCACTCGACTGGACACCGAACACGAACCACACCGGATTCTACGTCGCGCTCGCGGAGGGCTACTACGCCGACCGCGGCCTCGACGTGTCGATCCATTCGCCGGCCGACGACGACTACGAGACGACGCCGGCAAAGCAGGTCGCCACCGGTGAGGTGACACTAGCGATCGCGCCCTCCGAGAGTGTCATCAGCTACCAGACCCACCCCGACTACCCCTCGCTGACGGCTGTCGCGGCGGTCTGCCAGGAAGACAAAAGCGCGATCGTCACCCTCGGCGACAGCGGCCTCGACCGGCCGGCCGAGCTCGACGGTCACCGCTATGCCTCCTACGACGCCCGCTTCGAGGATCACATCGTCCGCCAACTCGTCCGCAACGACGGCGGCGACGGCGATATCGACATCAGTACGCCGCCGAAACTCGGCATCTGGAACACCCTGCTTGACGGCGAGGCGGACGCGACCTGGGTGTTCATGCCGTGGGAGGGCGTCCTCGCGGCCCGCGATGGGATCGATCTCAACGCCTTCTATCTCGATGAGTATGATGTCCCGTACGGCTACACACCTCTCCTCTTAGCTCGGCCAGAGACGATCGACGACGGCGACGCCCTCGGCGACTTCCTCGCGGCGACAGCCCGCGGCTACCAGTTCGCGGTCGACAACCCCGACCGGGCCGCCGAGATCCTCGGCGAGACGGCCGAGGGAATGGACAACGGCGACCCCGATTTCCTCCGCGAGAGCCAACGCGAGCTCACTGACGCGTATCTGACCGCTGATGGGGGGTGGGGGACGATGACCCACGACCGATGGGATGCCTTCGTCGAATGGCTTGCCGACACCGACATTCTCACCACGGTCGACGGGGAACCGATCCCGGCCGAGGAGTTGCCAACGACCGACCTCTACACGAACGAACTGCTCCCCGACGCGTAACTGCGCCAGCCACTCGATTTACTCGCTGTCGACAACGTCAGGGAGTTCGACGGTCGCGGTCGTCCCTGTCGCATCGATCTCGTAGCTCACGTTCCCGCCGAGTGCGGTCGCGCCCCACTCGACGAGCCACAGCCCGATCCCGCTGCCGTGTTCGAGATCTGTCTCTTTGCCCTCCTCGATCACGCTGAGTTCGTGCTCTGGAATACCATCACCGCTGTCGCTCACCTCGATCCGCGCGGTCGATCCTGTGGTCGTCGCTGAGACGGTGACGCTGCAGCCGCCGTGTTCGAGGCCGTTCTCGATGAGGTTCGCCAGCACGCTTTCGAGGAGTTGGCGGTTGGTCTCGACGGCGAACGCCTTGGACACCTCGTTGGCGACGCTGCCGCCGTGATCGGCGACGAGCTGGTCGGCGATGTGGTCGACAAGATCGGCAACTGGAATCGGCTCGGTTCCCATGTCCTCGGTTTCCAGCGTTCGCTCAACCATCCGGGCCTTGTCGCCGAGTTCGAGCACACTGTCGGTGTTGCGTTTCGCGGTTTCGAGCATGTCGGCGTACCCCTCGTCGTCGACGCCGTCGGCGACAACTTCGAGATAGCCGCTGGCGACATTGAGGTCGTTGCGGAGGTTGTGCCGGAGGATACGGTTGAGCACGGCGAGTCGCTGCTCGCGTTGGCGTTCGGTCGTGATGTCTTGGAGGGTGATCGTGTGGCCGACCGTGCTGTCGGCCGAATCCTCGATCGGCGAGACGGTGACGGCGTAATCGCGTGTTCTGGTGTCGCCGTGGCGAATGCGCTGGTCGTCGCCCGCGAGATCGATTTCGAGTTCGATGCTATCGAGTGATTTCCCGAGGAAATCCGGCTTCGGTGTCTCGACGATCGCTGTCGCCGCATCGTTGGCGTTGATGACGCGTTGGTCGTCGTCGACGATGATGATGCCGATCCCGAGATCGTCGATAGCGGTTTGATCGCCCGTCCGACGGGCCGCGGGCGTCAACTCGAACATGTTGCGCCGGAAGAAGGCGTACATGTCGAGCCCGAGATGCAGCGGAAACAGCAGTGGCGCGAGATTAAGGTTCGGGACGGGGCCGACGTTGAACAGCCACAGCAGGATTCCGGGGATGACCGGGAGCGGCGACAGCGCAAGGGCGAGCGTCTGGGAGCGATACAGTTGGCCGTAACTCATGAACGTCTCGATGAGGATGAGTACCGCACCAGCCGTGAGGATCATCAGCGTCATCAAAATGAGCAACAGCCACGCCTCGGTCGTGTGGGCGACCGTCGCCGCACCGAGCGTTGGCTCGATCCGGTAGTTTTGCCAGACGAGTTGATGCCGTGGATTCGTTGCGATCAGGGCGACAAAGCCGACCATCAGCGCGACGAGCGCGCCCATCGCCGGCGACCGCACCGCGTCCTTCCGCCCGGTATATTCGAGGGCGAACGCCAGAAACAGCAGGCTCGTGAAACAGGTACCCAGCCAGATCGGAATCTCAAGCAAAAAGCGGAGCGTCGGATCGAAAACGAGCAGCGCGACGCCGTAGGACACCGCCCACAGCGTGATGGCCCCGATCATCGCCATGAACAGCCTCGCGCCGTCCTCCTCGCGGTAGGGCCAAACGAACGCGATAAACCCCACCGAGAGCAGCCCAGAGGCCAGCGAGGCGGCCGCCGGCCACGAAAACGCGCTCAACACTGACTGGGGTATTGGCCTCTCGTCGCATAAGGATTCGTGTCGATACGCAGTAATCGAAGACGCAACCGAAACAACGGCTGAAACAGAGAAAGCCCTCGGCTCTCTCGACTCCCGCGGCTCGCTTCGCTCCTCACTCACTGCGTTCGCTGCGGTGCTTGCATCGCCGGGGTTCGTCGAGAGTGCCTCGCCCTTTCAGTCCGCCAGGAAGGCGGTTGATCGGCTGGCTGATCCTGACGGATGGTCGCTATCGGTCGACCGCGCGTTCGGAAGTCGATTAACCTTAGTCCCCGCGGCGAGTTCCCTCCCGCAATGCCAACCGGAGAGTACGACCCCGACGCCGTCGAGCCCAAATGGCAACAGCAGTGGCTCGACGACGAAACGTACGCCTACCCCGACGACGCGACCGACCCGAACACGACGTTCGCTATCGACACCCCACCGCCGACCGTCTCGGGCAGCCTCCACTGGGGCCACGTCTACGGCTCCATCCTCCAGGATATCGTCGCCCGCTTCGAGCGCATGCAGGGCCACGACGTGTTCTACCCCTTCGGCTACGACGACAATGGGATTGCCTCCGAACGTCTCACCGAATCTGAACTCGGCATCCGCCATCAGGACTTCGACCGCTACGAGTTCCAGGAGAAATGCCGCGAAGTCTGTGCCGACTACGAGGAAGAGTTTACGGAGAAGATGCAGGCGATGGGCACCTCCATCGACTGGAACAACACCTATCAGACCATCTCGCCCGAAGTCCAGCGCGTCTCCCAGCTCTCCTTTATCGATCTCTACGATCAGGGCCGCGAATACCGCAAGAAGGCTCCGGCGATCTGGTGTCCCGACTGCGAAACCGCCATCTCGCAGGTCGAAACCGAAGACCACGAGGAGCAATCCTATTTCAACGATATCGCCTTCGAACTCGTCGAGAGCGGTAGCGAGCCGGACTCTGACGCCGTCAGCGACGAGGACTACGAGTACCCGACGCCGACCGAACCGGGCGACGACATCGTCATCTCGACGACCCGCCCAGAACTCATCCCGGCGTGCGTCTCGATGTTCGTCCACCCCGACGACGACCGCAACGCCCACCTCGTCGGCGGCACGGCTCGCGTCCCGCTGTTCGGCCACGAGATCCCGATCTACGAGGACGACCGCGTCGACCGAGAGAAGGGAACCGGCGTCGTGATGTGCTGTACCTTCGGCGACCAGACTGATATCGAGTGGTACCAAGCCCACGACCTCGACCTCCGGGTCGCCATCGACGAGTCGGCGACGATGACCGACCTCGCCGGCGACTACGAAGGGATGAGCACCGAGGAAGCCCGCGAGGCCATCGTCGAGGATATCGACGACGCCGGGCAACTCCGCGACCGCTGGGAGATCGACCACGTCGTGCAGGTTCACGAGCGCGACGACGTGCCCGTCGAGTATCGCGTCACCGAGCAGTGGTACGTCGAGGTGCTGGACAAACGCGAGGAGTACCTTGACGCCGGCCGCGAGATGGAGTGGTTCCCCGAGAAGATGTTTACCCGCTATCAGCACTGGATCGACGGTCTGGAGTGGGACTGGTGTATCTCCCGGCAGCGATCCTCGGGCATCCCGTTCCCGGTGTGGTACTGCGCCGACTGCGATCACGAGGTTATCGCAGAAAAAAGCGACCTCCCGGTCGATCCGCTTTCGGACGATCCGCCGGTCGATAGCTGTCCTGAGTGTGGCCACGATGAACTCGTCCCCGAGGACGACGTCTTCGACACGTGGGCCACGTCGTCGCTGACACCCCTCATCAACGCCGGCTGGGACTGGGACGAAGAAAATGAAGAATTCACGATGGATCGACCCGAGATCTACCCGATGGATCTCCGGCCGCAGGGCCACGACATCATTTCCTTCTGGTTGTTCCACACCGTCATCAAGTGTTACGAACACACCGGCGAGGTGCCGTTCGACACGACGATGATCAACGGGATGGTGCTCGACGAGAATCGAGAAAAGATGTCGAAATCGAAAGGGAACGTCGTCGATCCCGACGCCGTCCTCGACGAGTATCCGGTCGACGCCGCGCGGTTCTGGGCGGCCGGCAGCGCGATCGGCGACGACCTGCCGTATCAGGAGAAGGGCCTGCGCGCGGGCGAGAAACTGATCCGGAAGCTCTGGAACGCCTCGAAGCTCGTCGACTCGCTCGCGCCTGAGCCGGTCGACCGGCCCGACGACCTCGCCGCCCTCGACCGCTGGCTGCTGGCGGAACTCGACGCCGAAATCGAGGAACTGACCGACCTGCTCGCAAACCGCGAGTTCTCGAAAGCCCGCGACGGTCTCCGCACCTTCTTCTGGAACACCTTCTGTGACGACTATCTCGAAATCGCCAAACAGCGACTCGACGAGGGTGGCGATCAGTCGGCGGCCTACACGCTTCGGACGGCTCACGAGCGGTTCCTCAAACTGTTTGCCCCCCTCCTCTCGCACGTCACCGAGGAGCTCTACCGCGACATGTACGACGCCGACGCGAGCATCCACCAGTCGGTGTGGCCCGAACCGCTCGGCATCGACGCTGACCGCGAGGGTGGGGCCGCCGCGATGGCGGTCGTCGGCGCGCTCCGGAAATACAAGAGCGACCAGCAGCTCCCGCTCAACGCCGCGCTGTCGGCCGTCGAGGTCTACGGGCCGATCGAGGGATTCGAGGACGACATCCGCGGCGTGATGCACGTCGAGGAGTTGACCGTCCTCGACAGCGAGCCCGAAATCGAATCCGTCATCGCCGATATCAGCCTTGATTACTCGAAGGTCGGCCCTGAGTACGGCTCCCAGGTTCCTGATCTGGAAGACGGGATCGAGGCTGGCGACTACGACCTCACCGACGACGAACTCCACGTCGCCGGCGAGGAACTCGGCCCGGACTTCTTCGAGGTCAACCGCGAGCGACGCTACGCTGGCGAGGGTGAGATGCTCGAAGCTGGCGACGCTATCGTGATCGTTTCCGAGGTGTAGTCAGCTGTTCGAGGCGTTTTCGCCGCTCTCGTCCGTTGGCTGTGCGTCCGCTCGCGTTTCCGGCTCGAACGTCGTTGTTGTTTCCGCGCGGTAGGTCGTTCCGGTGCCTTCGGCGGTGAGTTCGATCCCGATGTCGATAGTGATCGCTTCGACCGGAGCCGCCCTCGGGTCGATAACCGTGTTGATAAACACTGTTTCGTCGACGCTGTCGACTGCGTCCGCCAGTGCGATCCGTATCGACTCCTCACCGTCGACCTGCCCGTACGTTAGATACGGCCACGCTTCTCCGGCGGGCGAGCCGAGATAGATGTCGGCTGGCTCCCCGGTCGGCGGCGCGCGGAGATCGAACCGGAATGACTCCAGTGTCGTTGCCTCGTCGTACTCGATGAATAGTCCGAGTCCGAACTGCTCGTCCAGCGACGCCGGGAACGCGCCCTGACTGAACCCGACAACCCGAACCTCCTCACCGTCGTGTTGGTAGACGAGATACGTCTCGTTTTGGCGACCCTCGTCCTGTCGTTCGGTTTCCGCGTCGAGTTCGACGGTTTGGGTACCGAACGAACAGCCGGCTGTCGTGATTCCAAGCGGGATCGCCGCCGACGCGAGGAACCGTCGTCTGTCCATATCGGGGCTCACAACCGATCCGCAAGAATAGTTTGTGGACGCTCAAACGCGCGTTTCGGGTTACCCCAGGTCGACACCGACTGCTTCGTCGACGGAGTCGAAGCCGTCGCGTTCCAGCAGATCGAGCAGTCCTTCGTTGATGTCGCGGGCGATGCTCGGCCCTTCGAAGACGAGGCCGGTGTACAACTGGACGAGGCTCGCGCCCGCGCGTATCTTCTCGTACGCTCCTGCCGCATCGCTGACGCCGCCGACGCCGATGATCGGTACGTCGGTGCGCTCGGCGATAAAGCGGATCTGATCGGTCGCCTCGCTTTCGATTGGCTTGCCGGAGAGCCCGCCGGTTTCGGCCTTGTTCGGATTTTGGAGACTCTCCGGCCGGCTCGTCGTCGTGTTGGTCGCAATGACGCCGTCGAGTCCGAGATCGTCGACGACCCCCAGCGCGTCTTCGACCGCGCCGTCCGGGAGATCCGGCGAGAGCTTGACCAACAACGGGCTGGCTCCCGCATCCTGTAGCGTTCCCAGAATTTCCTCCAACGACTCGCGGTTCTGTAGCGAGCGCAGCCCCGGCGTGTTCGGACTGGAGACGTTGACCGCGAAGTAGTCGCCCGTGTCGGCGACACGCTCGTAGGTGTACAGATAGTCGTCGGCTGCCTCCTCTAGTGGTGTTGATTTCGACTTCCCGATGTTGACACCGAGCGGTACGTCGGGCTGTGGCTCACTGTCGAGTCGCTGGCCGATCCGGTCGGCACCCTCGTTGTTGAATCCCATTCGGTTGATGAGCGCGTTGTCTTCGGGGAGTCGGAACATGCGCGGCTTGGGGTTGCCGGGCTGTTTCTCGGCGGTGACGCCGCCGACCTCGACGTGGCCGAAGCCGAGATCGGCCAACACTCGCGGGATCTCGGCGTTTTTGTCGAAGCCGGCGGCGACGCCGACCGGGGTTTGAAAATCGAGACCGAACACGGATTGTCGGAGGTGGTCGTCGTCGACACGGTAGCGGTTTCGGAGGCTGTCCGCGATCGGGGTGTCCTGAACGGCTCTCAGAAGTCGGTGAACCGCGGTGTGGGCGGTCTCCGGCGGGAGAGCGAAAAGTGCCGGTTTCGCCATCTCATAGAGGGTCATTAGGTGTGCTACCGGGATCGACCGCTATCAATCCGACGAACCGCTCGTTGGGCTGGTCGGTTGGTGTTCGTCTCCCCTCGGACGCTGAAACCGAGTGGCTGGCTCCGGGTTAGAAGTCGTGTTCGACGGTGTCAGGGTCGGCCTTCTGGATGATGATCTTGTCCTCGCGCACCCGCACGAAGACCTCGTCGCCGATCTCCATGCCGGCGACCGCAAGCTCGTCTTCGTGTAGATTGACGTGGACGTTGTGGTACTCACCGTCGTCGTCTTTGGCCCCACTTGGACTCAGCTTCTTTTTCCGAACCATCGCCGGTGTCTATCCCCATTCGCCACAGACTCCATATAACTGTTGTTACCGCTTTATCCATCGGGTGTTCGCCGATGCTGCCGCCGCCGTTGTTTGGATCGTGTCGCTGTCAGAACCACCGACCAGAACTCCCGGCCCGCGTGTGATCGTATTTAAAGGATCGCTCGTTGAGTGTTCAAATCCCCGATATATTTATATCAATGCATGTCCTCGGTTGGCATGGAGCCACAAACCATGGTACGTGAAGACGGTAAGCGAAACTTTGCACTCCGCGAGGCGGACGGGACCGAAGACAGTGTCTTTTCGGGGAACACCCCCCGGCAGGCCGCCCTGAAGGCGGCCCGGCGGCTCGACCCAGCCCCTTCGGAAGCGGCTGCCGATCGGGTATCGCTCGAACTCCGTGAGAAAGGCACCGACAAGGTACACAAATACGAGGGCTGGGCCTGGGAGGAGACAGCCCCTGACAACTCACCCGACTGGATGCCAGATGAGATCACCGAGGCAAACGTCTCCAAAGAAGGCATCGAACACCTCGACGAGTGATCGGCGTTACCGACGTGGCGGCCTCGTGTTCTTTCGATGGCTGTCGGTTTCGGTAGCGTTTTGTCTCGCTCACACTGACCGTCCGCTTGCGCGGCAATCATCCGGCGCGACCGTCTGTGCGATACAGGGGATGACCGTTCGACCTCCAGCCGCGCTACATCCTTCGTTTGACTTGTTCCTCGTGTCGATGAGAGTCGCTTAACGCCCTCGAAACCGCTTCACCGTTCCCGTTACTCTCATTTCCGTCCTCCGTGGTTCTCCATGTGGGTTCGGCGCATGAAACCGCATGACGTGGCGGGTTCGCTTCGACGGCCTTTTGTATAAACCTCGTCTTCGATAGGATGCACTGGTCGTGTGCGGAAACGCGCGCCACCATGGTCGTCCGGAATCGCCGGACGGCTCCCAGTTCAAAACAACGCCCTTAAGTATAACAGGGCGTTCAACTGGAATGCAGCAAAACACACCGCGAGCCGCCGACCGTTCGAATCGGTCAGCACTCGCATGGGTCAGAACGCGTGGTCGACGCGAGTCGACCACAACTGATCCGACGGGCTTATACGGCCCAGTCGGATACGTTCAGATCCGACACAATGGGGATCCCACCCCTGCGGTACGCCGTACAGATGGGATCCGACGTTAGCCTTGGTAGTTCGGTGCCACCCGATCGCTCGCGTGGCCCCGAACACAGACCATGCAATGAGACACATTTGGTGACCGATCCTCGTCAGAGGATCGTTC
Source organism: Halonotius roseus (assembly GCF_006861655.1). Lineage (GTDB taxonomy): Archaea > Halobacteriota > Halobacteria > Halobacteriales > Haloferacaceae > Halonotius > Halonotius roseus. The sequence continues at coordinate 784,276 of NZ_SESI01000002.1, forward strand.
CCGCCAACCCCCAACTGTCTCTCCGAGACAGTTGGATACATTCCGGTTGATCCTGCCGGAGGACATTGCTATTGGGATTCGATTTAGCCATGCTAGTCGAGCGAGTTTAGACTCGCGGCGCATAGCTCAGTAACACGTGGCCAAGCTACCCTTCAGTCAGCGATACCCTCGGGAAACTGAGGCTAATAGCTGATACGAAACACCAGCTGGAATGCGGTGTTTACGAAAGATACCGCTGAAGGATGCGGCTGCGGCCGATTAGGTAGACGGTGGGGTAACGGCCCACCGTGCCAGTAATCGGTACGGGTGATGAGAGTCAGAGCCCGGAGACGGAATCTGAGACAAGATTCCGGGCCCTAC
>NZ_SESI01000003.1 GCF_006861655.1 Halonotius roseus
GTAGGGCCCGGAATCTTGTCTCAGATTCCGTCTCCGGGCTCTGACTCTCATCACCCGTACCGATTACTGGCACGGTGGGCCGTTACCCCACCGTCTACCTAATCGGCCGCAGCCGCATCCTTCAGCGATGTCTTTCGTAAACACCGCATTCCAGCTGGTGTTTCGTATCAGCTATTAGCCTCAGTTTCCCGAGGGTATCGCTGACTGAAGGGTAGCTTGGCCACGTGTTACTGAGCTATGCGCCGCGAGTCTGAACTCGCTCGACTAGCATGGCTAAATCGAATCCCAATAGCAATGTCCTCCGGCAGGATCAACCGGAATGTGTCCAACTGTCTCTCCGAGACAGTTGGGGGTTGGCGGGAACGATTCCCTGACGGGAATCGGTCACCAAATGTGTCTCATTGCATGGTCTGTGTTCGGAGCCACGCGAGCGATCGGGTGGCACCGAACTACCAAGGCTAACGTCGGATCCCATCTGTACGGCGTACCGCAGGGGTGGGATCCCCATTGTGTCGGATCTGAACGTACCCGACTGGGCGGTATAAGCCCGTCGGATCAGTTGTGGTCGACTCGTGTCGACCACGCGTTCTGACCCATGCGAGTGCTGACCGATTCGAACGGTCGGCGGCTCGCGGTGTGTTTTTGCTGCATTCCAGTCGAACGCCCTGTTATACTTAAGGGCGTTGGTTCGAACTGGGAGCCGTCCGGCGATTCCGGACGGCAGTGATCGCGTGTGTTTCCGCACACGACCAGTGCATTCTACCGAAGACGAGGTTTATACAAAAGGCCTCTGATACAGTCCGAGATTCGAAAACAAAGCAGGATTTTCAGCCGTTCGTCACGTCAGCAACGATACCAGCCCATGAGAACTGAACACATGGCTGATTGTATGATGACTCGTCACATGCCCCAGCGGCAACACCGTTGGAGAGATCAGAACGGCCGATTAGTCGGCATCGACCGGTGTTTTCACGACGGTGACCGGCCGCTCGGTCGTTCTGACGACGCGCTCGGCGACGCTGCCGAGCAGGCGACGATACTCGCTGGATCGGTGTTTCGATCCCATGATCGTCAGCCCGATGTCGGCCTCGTCAGCGTAGCGCAGAATCTCCTCGTGGGGAACACCGTGGCGAACAGCGATAACGGTCTCGACACCGGCGTCGGCCGCGCGCGCTTGCACCGACTCGACGGCCTCCCCACCGGCCTGCTCTAAGGCGTCCTCTAACCCTTCGAACTCGTGGACGTACTCGTCGCCCGTATAGGAGCTGTAGGTGTCGGTGTCGACAACAAACAGGATGTGGAGGGTCGCCTCATACCGGGTGGCCGCGTCGATCGCGTGGTCGATCGCCTGATCAACGCCGGCACTCGTGTCAACCGGAAGCAACAGTCGGTCGTACATACAGCACGGTAGCGTCGCCGAGAACAAAACTGTCGGGTCGGATAGAAAAGGATCGTCGACTGCTGAGGGGGCTCAGTCGGCGGCTTCGAAGACGGCCACGCTGTCGACGGTCAGCCCCTCTTCGGCGGCGCGGGACTCACCGGAGACGAGATCGGTCGCATCAACGGTTTCGTCGACGCCGACGACCGTCTCACCCTCGCCGAAGTTGAGCACAACGATATAGCGGTCGTCGGCACTCTCACGGCCGAAGGCGACGACCTCGTCCTCGTTGTCGGCGTCGTAGTCGATCCGCTGGAGATCGCCGTTGGAGCCCAGTGCCGGATGCTCCTGTTTGAGATCGATCAGCTGGTCGTAGTGATCGCGGATCTCATCGCGGGCGTGATCCCACGCGAGGTGGTCACGCCGGCCGCGCTGGCCGAGCTCCTGGCCGCCGTACAGCATCGGCACGCCGGGCAGCGTAAACACCGCGCCCGCGGCGGCCTTCGTCGCGGCGTCGCCACATTCGACGATGTATCGGGTCTCGTCGTGGTTCTCCATGTAGAGCATGAAGGCGGCGTGATCGGGGAACGCCGACCGCTGGCGGCCCTCGACGGCGTCGAGGATTGCCTCGGCGGGTTGGTTGCCGTCGCCGACCTGCCGGAGCGTGAAGTAGGTCGTCGTATCGAAGTGGATGTCGAACATCCCCTCGTGGAAGTCCGCGATATACGGGATCGTCTCATCCAGCAGGAGGAACTCGGGGTCGATGGCTTTCAGCCGCTCGCGCATCTCCTTCCAGAAGGATTCGGGAACGGCCCACGCCATATCACACCGGAAGCCGTCGGCGACCTCCGCCCATGTGTCGAGGGCCTCAAGCAGGTGTCGGCGGACTTTGAGATTCGTGAAATCAAAGTTGGCGATGAACTCCCAGCCGAAGTAGGTGCCGGGCTCGCCGTTGTCCTGCCATTCGTACCAGTCGTAGTATTCGGAGCCTGGGTTCTGGTAGGCATCCTCGAAGTATGGATGGTCACGCGCGGAGTGATTCAACACGAGATCGAACAGCACCGACATCCCGCGGTCGTGGGCGGCCTCGACGAAGGCCTCGTAGTCGTCGCGGTCGCCGAGGTCGTCGGCGATAGAGAAGAAGTCGGTGATGTTGTAGCCGTGGGGCGCGCCATCGTGTTGGAGCACGGGCGTCAGCCACAGACAGTCGACACCGAGATCCTCCATGTAGTCGAGGCGTTTTTCGAGGGCCTCGAACGTCGTTTCGGCCTCGTCGTCGTCGGCCGCGTAGCCGCGGACGTAGATCTCATAGAGGGTGACCTCCTTGCCCCACTGCGGCGGGTCGTACAGCCGGTGAACCGCAAAATCGCCCTCGTCGCCGAGGCGATCGATGCTGACGGCGTCAGCAACGCTGTAACTGTCGCCGATGGCGACGGCGTGAACGCGGAGCTCGTCGTCGATCACGTCGAGCGGCGCGCGGAGTTCGTGGCCGTCGATGGTGACCTCAGACTCGTCGACGCCGTCGCGGTCGTCGAGCAGGAACTCGACATCGAGCTCGTCGGCGTCACGCGAGGAGTCGGGATGCGGTTTCGGCGTCGCCGTGATGACGGCCTCGTCGTCGTGAATCTCGCCGTCAAGGCGAACCCGCGGGCGACCTTCGCCCTCGCCCTCTGATTGGCCGAGCGCGCCCGAGCCGGAGCCCGAGGCAAAGCCGCTCCCGCTGCGCTGTTGTGGCCGTGCCGAGCCGCTTTGACCGCTGTAGCCGCTGTACCCGCTGTAGCCGCTCACGCCGGTCGCGCCGGTGCCTTCGCCGGTTGGCTGGTACGAGCTGGGGAACACGCGGATCGTCTGGTTGAACGTGTTCCGCGGCGTCGTCAGCGTCGCCACGTATCGCCCCGATACGTCGGGGACGAAATGCTCGACGGAGTCGTCGCCGAGGGTGACGTCGCTGTCGATCGGTGCGTCGCTGATCGTCCAACTGTAGTCGGCGTCCGGATCGGGATCACGGGGAGCTAACTGCACGGCATCCCCAACGGCGATGAACTGCGGCTGCCCTGGATGGTTCATACTCGTACGTACGCCGAGGGTTACTTTGGTCTTATGTATTTGAGAGATACTAGGTTCGACTGTTTGACCCGAGGCAACGAACAGCCAAATGGCCTTCAAATCGGTTGAGGAGGCTGATATCTCCACATAATGGTGATTGGATCTGAGGCGTGCTGTGTCACATTTGTTCATTATCATAGAAAGATATCGGCGAACGCAAAGCCGCCAATACTTAGTTGTGGACAGCAAATCACCTCGTACATGCGACTCCGCACCGCGCTCAACGAGTTCAAACGCAACCGCGATGGTCGGTTTCCGGCGGAGTGCCGAACCATCGACGGTGCGTTTTCGGCGCACGGGGATCGGCTCGTCTACGTCGATCCTGATGGCGGGCTCCGGGACTACTCCTCACCGCTGTCAGGCCTCTATGGCATCGATCGGGCACGACTCGGCATCGAGACCGAAACCGACACCCAGTGGTTCGACGAGTTCTCCACGGTTCGCCAACACTACTACCGGGAGACAAACGTCGTCGAAACCGAGTACGCCGCCGACGGGTTCACCGTCCACCAGTACGACCTCACCCTCGGCCGTGCCCACGTCACCCACATCGAGCTTCGGGGCGCGATCCCACCAAACGCCGAGCTGACGGCGTTTCTCACCTTCGCCCCCGAGGGGCAGGAATCACAGGTCGGCCGGCTCATCCATGACGGGGCCGGCCCCAACGACACCGATGTCGTCGAGGTCTTCCACCGCGGCGAACACGATTACGTCACCGCCTCGACCGGCATCATCGACGTGCGGGGGCAGATCCCCGAACGCTTCGAGGAGATCCTCTCCGATGAGGCCTACGAGTTCCCGCGCGAGGCCGTCATCAACCGCTTCGAGGACACCCATCTCAGCGGCGATGTCGTCGTCAACGCCCCCTTAGAACAGAGCGGCCGGGCGGCCAAAACGACGATCGTCACGCAGCTATCGGATCACGAGACGGTCGACCGGGAGGCCGCCCTCGCGGATCTCCGACAGTGTGCGGCCGCCCACCGGGGTGCCGACGACATCCGGGCGGCCGGCCGCCAGCGCGCCGAGGTGTCGGTGCCGGAGTCGGCCCCCAACGGCAACGTCGTCCGCGAGGATCTGCGGGCACTCTCACTGCTGACCGCCCCGACCGGTGCCCACGTCGCTGCCCCGGAGTTCGACCCCTTCTACGCCCACTCCGGCGGCTACGGCTACACCTGGTTCCGCGACGAGGCTGAGGTCGGCCGCCACCTCCTGACGGCGGATTCGCTGTTGGATCTCGATCTCCAGGAGTCGCTAGCATCGACAGCCGAGTTCTTCTGTGAAACACAGGAAGACGACGGCTCGTGGTCACACCGCGTGTGGGCGATGGATGGCTCGCTCGCCCCAGGGTGGGCTCACGGCCGCATCGAGGGCGGCAACGACGACTACCAGGCCGACCAGACCGCAAGCGTGGTCGGCTTTCTTGGCCGGCTGTTGACCGAACGTGGCGAGGCACTCTCGGAGCCGCTACGGGAGGAGATCCGAACGACGATCCGGGATGCGGTCGATGTGCTCGATGAGACGCTGGCCGACGATGGGCTGCCCGTGGCCTGTCAGAACCTCTGGGAGAACATGACCGGGCGGTTCAGCCACACGGCGGCGACCTATCTCGCGGCCTACGTGGCGGTCGCCGACGCCCCGGTCGAACCCGAACTCCAGTCGCACGCGCGAGCCCAGGCGAAGACGGTCTTCGACGGTCTCGATCGGTTCTGGAGTAAGACGCGTGAGGCCTACGGGATCCGGCTCAACAACAGCGGCAAGCTCGACGACCGGATCGATTCGGCCACCTTCGGGATCGTCGAGGCGGTTGTCGACTACGATGAGCTCGTCGACGACGAGCTGTCGTCGGAGACCCTCGACCGACTCAGCGATCACGTCCAACACGTCTTCGACGCGCTGTACCGCAATCCCGAGGAGAGCTCGGTCGCCGGGCTCGCACGGTTTGAGGGTGACACCTGGCGGTCGGAGGGCCAACAGGGCGAGAAGATCTGGACGCCCTCGACGGCGTGGGGCGCGGTCGCGGCAACAGAGCTTGGCGTCCTGCTGTCGACATACGACCGCGAGGACGACGCCGAGGAGTGTTTCGATCAGGCCGGAACGCTGTACGAGCATCTGCTCCCGAACGGGCCGTTGACGACGCGGGCCGGCTATCTCGCCGAGCAGGCCTTCGACGACGGCACCGTCGACAGCGCGGCCCCGCTTGGGTGGTCGCACGCGCTGCGCCTGCGGGCGACGGCGACACTGCGGGAGCAGAACGCCCTGCCGCTCATCACACCCGCGCCATCCGGCCCGGAGAGCCGGCCGCGGTGGACGACCGGCGAGAAATACGGCGTGGCGACGGTCGCCGACCACGGCAACGACGACGCCTCGAAGGTGTGGTTTACGCTCACCGAGGGCGCGCTCACCGAGGCGCGGTTCCCCCGGGTCGATCTGATGAATCTTCGAACCGTTGATTTCGTCGTTGCCGACGCCGGCGACACCGCCGAATACACCGCCCGCACACACAACGAGACCCGCACCGACGACGACACCGAAACCATCGACCGCCGGGTCGAGCCGGCCGACGACGACGCGCTGCTCTTCCGGCATATCATCACCGAACAGGGCGACGGCCGCGGCCACGAGTGGACGCTGACCGTCGAGTACGCGATCGATCCCGACCACGACGCCATCGTCGCCGACATCGATTTCGAAAGCGACGACAACAACGAGTATGACATCTACGCTGTCGCCGACATCTCGCTGACCAACACCGGCACCCGCGATCGGGGCTACCGACTCGGCGAGCGCGGCAACTACCATCTGGCCGCCCGCGACGCCGAGGCCTACGACACCGGCGCGGAGGCCCTCCTCACCGACGAGGACGGCGATGTCTACAGCGTCGCCATGGCGATGACGACGCCGAACCAGTTCGATTGGGCAACGGTCGGCGCGGCCGGCTCCAAACATCTCGCTGAGCTGTTCAGCGACGGTGATCGGCCGCTGCCAAACGACCGACTGGACGACGACAATATCGTGCTTGCGGGCCTGCTCGGAACCGGAACAACGGTCGGCGAGACGCTGGCGATCGGGTTCGGTAACAACGCCGACACCGCCGCCGCCCTCGGCGAGGCCGAAGGCGCGTTGGCGACCGGCTACGACGACGTGCGGGCGTCCTACCGCGAGACGTGGGGGGAGTTCCTCGCCGACAAGGAGGTTCCCGAGTTCATCCTCGACGACGAGGCACTCTACAAACAGTACAAAAGCTGTCTGATGGCCCTCCGGGCTGTCGAGGACAAAACCTATCTCGGCGCGGGGATCGCCAGCCCCTCGGTGCCGTGGGGTGAGGCGGTCACCGCCGACGAGCCGAAGGGGTACGGCTATAACTTCGTGTGGTCGCGGGATCTGTATCAGGTCTTTACCGTCTTCGAGGCGATCGGCGACCACAAAACTGCGACCGACGCCCTCCAGTACATCTTCGAGTACCAGCAGGACGATGAGGGCTTTATTCCCCAGAACACCTACGTCAACGGGCTCACCCGCTGGGGTGGCGAGCAGATCGACAACATCTCCTTCCCGCTGATCATGGCCTACCAGCTGGCCGAAAACGACATCGCCTTTGAGGAGGTCACCTACGGCTACATCAACGTCAAGCGATCGGCGGATTACGTCGCCCGCAATGGGCCGGCAACCGCCCAGGAGCGATGGGAGGAGGAGGCCGGCTACTCACCCTCATCGATCGCCGCCGAGGTCGCCGGGCTGGTCAGCGCGGCCGACATCGCCATCGACGAGGACGAAACGGCCGACGCGCTCGTCTGGCTCGCGTTGGCCGACGACTGGACCGACCGTGTCGAGGAGTGGTGTGCGACCAAAACCGGGACGCAACTCCACACCAACACGCCGTACTACGTACGCGTCACGCGGGACGGCAACCCCGAGGCCGGCCACCTGCGGACGCTGGCAAACGCGGGGCCGACACTCGACGAGCGGGAGATCATCGACGGTGGCTTCCTTGAGCTGACGCGGCTGGGCATCAAGTCGGCCGATAATGACGTAATCACAAACTCGCTGGTCGAAGTCGACGAAACGATCCGGCTAGATACGCCTCAAGGCCCGGCGTTCTACCGCTACAACGGCGACGGCTACGGCGAGCGCGCGATGGGTGAGAAGGGCGCGCCGTGGTCGGTTCAGACAAAAGGGAAGGGTCGGCTGTGGCCGATCTTTACCGGCGAGCGCGGCGAGTACGAGCTGTTGGCCGGCACCGACGAGGGCGATCTCGCCCCGCGGAATCTCCTGGAGACGATGGCCCGCTTTGCCAACAGCGGCCGGATGATCGCCGAGCAGGTCTGGGATCGCCACATCGATAACGAGTACAACTGGGATATCGGTGACGGCACCGGGTCGGCAACGCCGCTGGCTTGGAGTATGGCGCAGTTCATCCGGCTGGCTCACGGGATCGCCGAGGGCGAACCCGTCGAGACGCCGACGGCCGTCGACGACCGGTATCGCCACGGTGTGCGGCCCACCGGGCCGACACTGTCGGTCGAACGTCGGGTCTCGAAGGATAAGCTAACGATCACCGGTGAGACCGATGGCGCGATCGTCGCGGCCAGTGCCGACGGCACGGCGACGACAGCAACCGCCGAGGACGGAACGTTCAAACTGACGCTGCCGGCCGGCCACGGGAAGACAACGGTTACGGTCGCAGCCGCCACCGACACCGACCTTAGAGCGGCCGGCACGACGGTCAGGCGGTTCACGATCTGACCGGGTGTTTTTGCGCTCGGCACCCCTACAGGTGGTATGGCAACCTACAGCCGCCGAACGCGGATCGATGCCCCGCTGGAGGCCGTTTGGGCGTTTCACGGGCAGATCGACGGGCTCGAACTGTTGACGCCGGGATGGATGGGCCTCAGCGTCGAGGGCGTCGTCGGCCCTGACGGCGACCGGGATCCCCCCGAGCTGGTCGCGGGCAGCGAGATCACGATGGCGAGCCGGCCGTTCGGCCTCGCCCCCGAAAGCCGGTGGCTGTCACGGATCGTCGCCCGCGAACAGGAAGAGGGGTATCGGATGTTCCGCGACGATATGCTCGGCGGCCCCTTCGCGCTGTGGATCCACACCCACGAGTTCTACGGCGACGGCGAGGAGACCGTCATGATCGACACCGTTGACTACGAACTCCCGGCCGGCCCGGTCGGCCCGCTGGTCGATCGCCTGGCTGTCGTCGGCTTCGAGCCGATGTTTCGGTATCGCCACCGTCGAACACGGGAGCTGCTCGAAGGCGACACGTATCCCAACTGGATGCCCGCTCTCGACGAAACTGACACAGAGGCCGACGAAAACGAACCCGACGCGTGATTGGTTGGCAACGACGCAGTTCCCCAGACGCAGCACCAGTATCGCTTAGTCGCTCCGTGCCCCTCCGACGACCATGACGATCGACGTTGTCGACATCGATCACATCGCCATCCGCGTGAGTGATCTCGACGAATCGCTTCAGTTCTACGGTGATCTGCTCGGCCTTGAGACGCGTGACGAGGAGCGATTCGAGGACGGCGAGGTACCCTTCGTCGCTGTCATCGCCGGCGGTCGCCACATCCATCTCGTGCCGACCGACGAGGCGATCGATGTCGGCGGCGAACACCTCTGTTTGCTGGTGCGGTCGGACGCGGTCGACACACACGAAGAGATCGACGAGCTGATCGCCGAGATCGAGGCCGCGGGCTACACCGTCGAGGCGGGCGAACCCTACGAGCGGTACGGTGCCTACGGCAACGACTGGGCGATCTATGTCCGGGATCCCGACGGACGACGGGTCGAGCTCAAGCTTCACTGAAGCGGTCACTGCCGCGGCGACGCCGCAAAATCAGGGGTCGAAATCGATCCGGAACGCCGCGCCGCCGGCCTCGCTGTCGCCGACACCGATCTCCCAGCCGTGGCCCTCGACGATCGTTTCGACGATCGACAGCCCAAGACCGGTGCCGCCGCCGCCGGTGTAGCCGTGATCGAAGATTTCCTTTTGTTCGGCAGCCGGGATCCCCTCGCCGTCGTCGCCGACGACAACGCCGCCGTCTGTCGCTCTGACGGCCACCGTCACGTCCTCGCCGACGTGGTCGATCGCGTTGCGGAACAGGTTCTCGAAGACCTCTTGGAGCCGTGTTGGATCGGCCTCGACGGACTCCATCGGTTCCAGTCCCTCGGTTTCCAGCGTTGCCGTGGGCGTGTCGACGCCGTCCCAGGCGTTGGTGACGATGGTATCGACCGCGACCGGCTCGGTGTCGCCGACGGCTCGGCCCTCGCGGGCCAGCGTCAACAGCTCATTCAGCATCGTCTCCATGCGCTCGGCGGCCTCGATCGCGGGATCGAGGCGGTCGACATCACCGGTCTCGGAGACCAACTCAAGATAACCGGTGACGACGCTGAGTGGGTTTTGGAGGTCGTGGCTGATGACGGAGGTAAACTGTTCGAGGCGTTCGTTCTGGCGTTCGAGTTCGGCACGGCGGCGACGACGGCGTTCGGTGTAGCCGATGAACTCACCGACTGAGGTCAGCTGTTGGCGCACCGAGGCAGACCAGCGTCGTGGGGCCGCCATCGTCACCACGAGCGCGCCGGCCAGCTGCCAGTCGATGACGATCGGCACCGCCAGCAGCGTCCCGACCTCGGCGTCAAACACCGCGTCGTCAGTCGTTGCATCATAACAGACGGCTTCGAACTGGCTCAGCTGCTCCTCGAAGCCGGGAAACTCCGAATCTGGGATCTCCGCGTCGGCCAGGAGTTCACTCGCGGGGCCATCGGGGGTTTCAGTGTCACGCCAGCCGAAATCCTCTGTCAGCAGCCCGCTTTCCTCGTCGTAATGGTAGAGCGAACACCCCACCGCCTCAAGATCGGTCGCCAGCGACTGGAGTGCCCACTCGATCTTCACGTCGACCTCGTCGTCGGCCGCGCTCATCAGCGACCGCGAGACATCGAGGGTTGTATCGCGGATGTCGAGTCGGTGGGCGGCAACGAGCGATTCGGCGCGGGTTCGCAGCCCGACAACCCCATCGAGCGGTTCGGCCGTCGAGGTATTCGCTGAGGGCTCTTGGACGGTAACAGCCTCGGCGTCAAGCGATTGCACCCCGCTTTCGGTTCCGGTATCACCGGTAGGATCGGTCGACGACCCTACCCCGGGAGCGGGGCGGGTTGTCGCGCCGCTGTCGCTTGCCGTGTAGATGACATCGTCGACGCCGAGACGGAACGCCTGCCGCACCGTTTCGGCGGTCGGATCGGTCGCAAACAAAATGAACGGGACATCTGTTGAGGCCGTCAGCGACTCATACACCGACTGCCAGTTCGTTTCCGGCAGCGACGGTGACACAACAAAACAGTCGACATCGGTAGTGTTGGTGTCGGTGGCAGCCCCACCGCTCTCGACGGCAGTCACCGTCCACTCCGGCTCAAAGGCCCCGCGAACCGCCTTTCGGCAGTTCTCGTCGGCGTCGACATACAACAGCTGTGGCGACGCCTCCGCACTGCTCATAGCTAACCTTTGGCCCTCGGTGGTATCAATTTTCCTGTCTCGACCCGTCAGAGCCGACAGCGACGCGGTCACGGCAACGGATTCAGGTCGCTGGGGCGACAGGTTCAACCGATGAGTGAGTCCTATCGTGTCGTCGTCACAAGCGAAGGAACCGAAACCGAGCTATCGGTGCCGGCCGGGACGACGCTCCGGGATGCGTTGCTGGCGGCCGATTGCTCGCCGTACGGCCGGCTGTCCGAACGGGCGAACTGCGGCGGCCGCGGACTGTGTGCGACCTGTGGGGTGCGACTCGCTGACGACGTTGCCGCCGATCACTGGCACGACCGGCTTGCCGACCGGTTCGGCTACCCGCGGCTGTCATGTCAGGTGACCGTCGACCGCGATATGCGGGTTGAACTGCTGGACGATAAACTGGTCTGGGGCGGCCGCGAGCCGTAGACCGGCCGGATATCGACTTCGATCGGGCGACCACTCATTGCGATCGCGCCCGTAGCCGTGGTATGGAACCCCGCGAACGACAGGCGGCCTGGGAAGGGCTGTCGACAACCTACGCCGACCGGCGTGATCCCGATGGTTCGGATGCCGCCCTCATCGACGATCTGCTCGACCGCTGTCCGCCGGATCCGACCATCGTCGACATCGGCTGTGGGGATGGCGCGCGCACGCTGGCAAACCTCCCGAGCGACAGCATCGGGATCGATTTCGCCCGCACCGGGCTTTCGCTGGCGGCCGACACTGTCCCCGACGCGCGACTGATACAGGCCGATATGCGACAGCTGCCGCTGGCCGAAACCGTTGCAGACGGGCTGACCGCCTACCACGCGATCTTTCACGTCCCGCGGGCGGAACACCCCGACGTGTACGCCGAGTTCGCCCGCGTGTTGCGATCGGGTGGCGTGCTGCTGAGTACACTTCCCAACGGGCGGTTCGAGACGGTACGGCGCGGCTGGATGGGCGGCGAGATGTTCTTTTCGGCACCGGGGCGAGACCGCACGCTGGCACAGTTGCGGGCGGCCGGCTTCGAGATCCTCGCCACACCGACGGCGACCGACCCACTCGGGAGCAGCACCGAGTTCGTCCTCGCCGAGTACACCGGGTAGCTACTGCGGTTCGGTTGGTCGTGAACAGCGGAGACAGAGGGTGCTGTCGGCGATCCAGTTGACATCGCGGGAGCCACAGGCCGGACACGCGTGGTGGTCGGTTGCATACTCGGTTGTCCCGCGCGGCGCGGCGAGAACGCCCCGATCGACACAGCCATCGACCAACGAGGGGAATCGCTGCCGTTTGTACTCGGCCCGGGCGGCGAGAAAGTCCCCCGGATCGGACGGATCAGACCCATGAAGATCCTCCCACTCGATGGCGATCTCACCGTTATCGAGGGTGCGAGCGAGCTGTTTTGCCGGCGCGGCCGCGGCCAAAAACAGGGATGTGGCCCCGACGGTCTGGGGATCGGTTGTCTCGTCGGCCGCCGCCCGGTAGGCCGCAGCGGCGTCGGCATACGCGTCGGCGGCCCCATCCAGCCCACCAGCGACCCGGAAATCGGCGGCAAACTCATCGAAACAGGCGGCCTGTACAGGGGTTGCCATCGTCGCCCCGAGATCGCCAGCCGCCGCGATCCCGGCGGTCGCCCGTCGGGTCGCTCGCGCGGGTCGATCAGCAACGCGATAACAGAGCGCGGCCGTCAGCAAGTGCCGAAGGCCGTCGCCGATCGCGCCGCGGTCGTCCGGGGCAAACGGATCCTGGTCGTCGCGGGGGTCGGCAAGCACCGCCCAGCCGGCCCGACTGGAGGCGTCGCCGGCCGCCTCGTAGCGTCGGTCGGCGAGCGCGGCGACCGCCGCCGCGTAGTGGCCGTTGTCGTTGGTGTGCACACACCGCGTACGACCGCGACCGACACAACAGTTGCTATGTAGCGAGGTTGCTGTGTAGCGAGAATCGATTGCGTATGCGATCGGATCGCACACCGGGCTTATGATGGTCGCACCCATTGCTCCGAGTGCCTATGGTTTCAACCGGAGACACCGCCCCCGACATTTCCGCAACGATCGGTACGAGCGATCACGAAGATTTCGAGCTCTCTGAGTATCTCGGCGACGGCCCTGTCGTGTTGGCCTTCTTCCCCGGCGCGTTCACGCCGCCGTGTTCCAACGAGATGGTCGCGCTCGAAGAACACCTCCCTGACTTTGAGGCCGCCGGCGCGACCGTCCTCGGCCTCAGTGCCGACTCGGCGTTCTCGCTGGGCGCGTTCAGCGATGAGTACGACCTCTCGTTTACCCTCGTCAGCGATATGGCCGGCGAGGCAATCCGCGACTACGGCCTTGAGATGGAGATCCCGGATCTCGGCCTCTACGGCATCGCCAACCGCGCGGCGTTCGTCCTCGACGACGAGGGCACCGTGGTCTACAGTTGGGTCGCCGACGATCCGACGAACGAGCCAGACTACGAGGAACTGATCGCGGCCGCCGAAGACGCCTAACGCGACCCGCAGTTCTCAGTATTTTTTGCTCAACGGAGAGCCGTCAGTCCGCCGCTCCGGCAGTGTCGTCGACGGCCGTCTCGATCCGCTCAGTCGCCGTTGCAACGAGATCATCGACCGACTCGCTTTCGGCGTAGAGGCGAATGTAGGGCTCGGTGCCGGAGGGCCGCACGAGCAGCCACGAGCCATCCGGGAGCGAAAGGCGAATCCCATGCTCCAGCGAGACCGTCGCGTCAGGAAACGCCTCGGGCAGCGAGGATTCCAGCGTCGCCATCGCCGCGGACTTTGCCGCCTCCGGGCAGTCGACGCTGACCTTTCGGTAGGGGCGTTCGGTGATCGGCTCGCGGAGCTCGTCGAGCCCACGGGTCGCAACGAGACCAGCGAGCAGGGCCGCGCTGGCGACGCCGTCGATCCAGCCGCCGAAAGCGGGATGAATGTGTTTCCACGGCTCGGCCGCAAAGACGACCGACCCGCCGTCACGTTCGGCCGCGGCGATCCCCTCATGGAGCGCGCCAAGCCGCACCCGCTCGACGCGCCCGCCGGCGGCAGTCACCTGTTCGTCGATCCGGCCGGAGGCGTTCGGCGTTGTGACGACAACCGGATCGGTGGCGTCAGCGTCGTCGCCTGCGTTGGCATCGCCTGCGTCGTCACCTGCATCGGCATCGCCTGCGTCAGCGTCCGAAGACGCCTGGCGGGTGTAGTAGCCCGCCAGCATCGCCACCACGCTGTCCTCGTGGACGATCTCGCCGTCGCCATCGAGGATGACGATCCGGTCGGCGTCGCCGTCGTGGGCGATCCCCAGATCAAAGTCGCCGTCGGCGACAAAGGCCCGAAGATCGCCGAGCGTCTCCGGGGTTGGCTTGCTCGGCCGGCCCGGAAACCGACCGTCGACGTTGGCGTTGAGCGCGACGACGGTCGCCCCAAGATCGTTGAGTACCTGTGGTGTCGACAGCGCGGCCATCCCGTTGCCGCAGTCGACAGCGACCCGCAGGCCATCGCAGATGGCCGCCTCGCCGTCGGTCGGCAGTTGCTCCCGGATATAGTCGGCGACCGCAGCCCGGTAGTCGGGCAGTGGCTCGCGGCGGCGTGGAGACCTCCACGCCTCGAAGTCCGCGGGGGGAGACGCGTCGTCGACAAGTGATTCGATCCGGGCCTCCCGAGCATCGTCGAACTCCTGGCCGTCGACAAAGCATTTGATCCCGTTGTCGGCCGGCGGATTGTGCGAGGCCGTGAGCATCACCCCATAGCGACCGCGGGATTCGAATGCCAGCGTCGGCGTCGGAACGGTACCGAGCCGGATCGGGGTCGCCCCCGCCGCGGCGACGCCGGCCTCGACAGCCGCGGCGAGGGCCGGCCCCGTCAGCCGGCCATCGCGGCCGATCCCGATCTCCGGGTGGTCGGTGGGCTCGTCGTTGACCGCGAGACGGCCGACCGCGCTCCCGACCGCAAGGGCGACTTCCGGGGTGACCGTCTCGGCGACCGGGCCGCGGATACCGGCGGTTCCAAACTCAACCATACCGGCCCAACGGCCTGACTCACTTAGTGTGCGGCGATCCGGACGCGAAGCGGCGAGACAGATACGTCGGCAGCGGCGCGCCGGCAGTCCCAGCCGGCGGCCGCGGCCGCGCTACCGCAACGAGGATCGATAATCCGCAAGATTCCGGAGGACAAACCACAGCAGGCCGACGCCAACGACGATGCCGGCGGCGACAGCAACAAGCAGCTGTATCGGTGTCGGATCGGCCTGGAGTGCCATCAGCCCCATCGAGGCGGCGACGAGGAGGACGAACCCGATCTTGAGCCGCGTGTTCGCGGTCTCCTTCTCGTCGTCCGTGAGGCTTGAGCCGACCATCAGTCGTCCCAGGAAAACAGGTCATCCTCGGCGTCCTGCAGCTCCTCGTTGGGGGCTGAGACGTGCAGGGAGACAAACTGCCAGGTGCCATCCGGGTTGGCTTCCAGCGTGCCCGTCCACCGCGTGTCGAACTCGTAGTCGGTATCAAGGGTTGTGTCCGTCCACCCCAGCGTCAGCCGATCGTGAAACCACGCAAACTCCTCGCGGGTGGTGACCGATGGCTCAGCGTCCTCGACGCGCCAGTCGGTCGTTGTCGCCGTCTGTTCGGCCAAGCCGTCGGCGACATCCGGATAGCCGACCAGCTGCTCGCTGAGGCCAACCTTGACCGTCGACAGCGACTCCGCGAAAAACGGCGACAGCGGTTCGCTGGCTTCCAACGCCTCGTAGTAGGCTGTGATCATCTCCGCGGCGTCCTGCTCCATGTGTGGTGGTACACCGGCGGGGGCTTGAAAACACTGTTTGTGGCCTGTCGCCGGAAGGGGTATTTTCATATATCCTCGGCTATCATACCCACTATGAGCGACGAGGGATCCATCGAGATATGACCGACGAACCCCCACTCGTACTTGTTGTCGAGGACGAACCTGACCTTGCTGATCTGTATGCCACCTGGCTCCGGGCGGACTACCGTGTTCGAACGGCCTACGGCGGCGAGGAGGCCGTCGAACAGCTGGACGACGAGATCGATGTCATCCTCCTTGACCGGCGGATGCCCGGCCTCTCCGGCGACGAGGTCTTGGAGGAAGTCCGCGACCGCGGGATCAGTTGCCGTGTGTCGATGGTGACCGCCGTCGAGCCGGATTTCGATATCATCGAGATGGGGTTCGACACCTATCTCGTCAAACCCGTCACCAGAGAGACGCTCGAAGAAACGATCGAGGATCTGCTCTCCCGGAACTCCTACGAGGAGGGTGTCCAAGAGCTGTTTTCGCTCTCCTCGAAGAAAGCCCTCTTGGAGTCCGAAAAGAGCCAGTCGGCCCTCGCCGACAACGAGGAGTACCAGGAGCTCACCGAGCAGATCAACGAGCTTCGGGATAATCTCGACAACACCATGGATGCCTTCACCGACCACGAGGATTACGCCGGCTTCTACCAGGAGTTCGACGACGCCGACGACGAGGTCTCCTTCGAGTAACGCGTCGACAACGCGGGCGACAGCCCGCGGTTATCGGTCACCGACGAACACTTCGATCACCGATCACCGACGAACACTTCGATCCGGTTCATCGCTGTTTTGAGCTCACGCATCCCCGTCGCATACGAGATCCGGAGATGGCCCGCGCCGCCGGGGCCGAAGACACTGCCAGGAACGACGGCGACGCCCTCCTGTTCCAAGAGGTTCTCGGCGAAGGCTTCGTCGTCGCCGCCGCAGGCCGGAAAGGCGTAGAACGCGCCCTTGGCGGTAAAGCAGTCCAGTCCCATCTCCTCGAACCGTGAGAGGACAAACCGCCGGCGGCGATTGAACGCGGTCGCCATCTCGTCGACGCTCTCCTCGCAACTGCGCAGGGCCTCGATGGCGGCGTACTGGGCGGTCGTCGGCGCCGACAGCATCGTGTACTGGTGGACACGGTTCATCGCCTCGATCGCGTCGGGCGGCCCCATCGCGTAGCCCAGCCGGAGGCCGGTCATCGCGTAGGCCTTCGAAAAGCCGTTGATGACGACCGTTCGCTCCCGCATGTTCGGCATCGTTGCGATCGATGTGTGCTCGCCGTCGTAGGTGAGCGCGGCGTAGATCTCGTCGGCGATCACGTCGATCTCGTTGTCGACGCAGAACTCGGCGACAGCGGCGATCTCCTCGGCGTCCATCACCGCGCCGGTCGGATTGTTCGGATAACACAGGATGAGCGCGTCGGCGTCGGCCGCGCCAGCCTCGCGCAGGGCCTCGGGTGTCAACACGAAATCGTTGTCGGCACCTGTCGGCACCGGCAGTGGCTCGCCGCCAGCAAAGCGAACCCCCGGCTTGTAGGAGATGTAGGTCGGCTGGTGGACAGCGACCCGATCACCGGGATCGACGAAGGTGCGGAGCGCGAGATCGACCGCCTCGCTCGCGCCCGTCGTGACGAGGATTTCGCTGTCGGGATCGTACTGGTGGCCCCACTGCTCGACGTGGTCAGCAATCTCACGGCGGAGTTCCAGCTTCCCGCGGTTGGCGGTGTAGGAGGTTTTGCCGGCCTCCAGTGAGTGGATCGCGGCGGTGCGGGCGGCCCACGGCGCGGAGAAGTCGGGTTCGCCGACGCCCAGCGAGATCACGTCGTCGCGCTCCTCGGCGAGCTCGAAGAACTTTCGAATACCCGACTCGGGCGTGTCGGCGACGCGGTCGTTCGGCTGGAGCGTCATGGCGAAACAGAGAGGCGGTCATCGTCGTCGCGGTCGCCGAAGTCGATGCCGGCCTCCTTGTAGGTCTCCATGATGAAGTGCGTCACCGTCTGGGTGATCTCGGGGATGGGTGCGATCTGCTCGGAGACGAACTGGGAGACAGCCTGCATCGACTCGCCGGTCACCTCGATCGCAAAGTCGTAATCGCCGGAGACGAGCCGGAGCGATTCGACCGCGGGGAACTTGGCGATCCGGTCGGCGATCTCCTTGTAGCCGGTTTCGCGGTCGAGTTCGACGTTGAGCTCGACAAAGGCGGCGACCCGCTGGCTGTCGGTGTTGTCCCAGTCAATGACCGCCTGGTAGCCGCGGACGGTGCCCTCCGACTCCAACTCATCGAGGAGCCCCTCGACCGTCTCGGGGTCGGTACCGAGCTGGCGGGCGATGTCGTCGACATCCTCCCGCGCATCGGTCGACAGCAGCGACAGGAGTTCCTGTTTCTCGTCCATACATGTGGTGAGGCCCCGGGTTGCATATCATTTGCGACACTCCGCCGGCACCCCGTCGAGGGAGCTGCCGCAACGATATCCAGAACCGCTATCATCGCAGCGAACCGAACGCGGATATGAGCTATCTCCCGTGGGCACTCCTAGCGTTGGTTGGGTACACACTCGTCCCGGTTTTGTTGCGGGTGGCGACAACGGGGCCGAACGCGGTGCCGAGCGACGTAGCCATGCTGCTCACCAACGGGTTGTTGATCGGTGTCGTCGGTACACTCGTCGTCGCCACCGATCAGCCGGTCATGTCACATCTCCGCGGGCCGAATGCCGGCTACATCCTCGCCGCCGGCATCTGTCTCACCGTCGGGATTCTGGCGTACTACCGCGCGCTGGCCCGCGGTCCGGTCAGCGTGGTAACGCCCATCTTCGGGATGTTTCTGGTGACAAGTTCGATCATCGGGATTGCCGTCCTCGGGGAGGCACCGACGCCGCGAAAGCTGCTCGGGATCGGGTTGGCGGTCGTCGCCGTCGCGCTCGTCAGCATCGAGTAGCCGCCATCGTTTTGCGATCGGCGACCGCACAGCCGGTATGACCGACAGCTCGGCCCCCACACCGACGACCGATCCCGACCGCCGAACCGCCGACGACCACGGGCACGATATCGTCTCCCCGCTCCAAGCGGCGATCCTCACGGTCTCAACATCTCGGGCCGAGGCCGACGGCGCGGTCGACGATCCCGGCGGCGACCACATCGAATCGCTGTTCGAGGAGGCGGGCCACCGTGTCGTCGACCGCCGACTTGTCGCCGACCGTGTCGGGGCGATCCGGCGCGAACTCGACGCGATGCTCGACGACCGGACGGTCGATCTCGTCGTTACGACCGGCGGTACCGGCGCGACCGCCGACGACGTGACACCGGACGCCGTCGCAAACCGCTTCGACCGGGAGCTACCGGGTTTTGGCGAATTGTTCCGGGAGCTGTCGTATGAGGAGATCGGCCCGCGAACCATCGCTAGCCGGGCGACCGGCGGCATCGCCCGCGACACGCCCGTCTTCGTCCTGCCGGGCAGCACCAACGCCGTCGAGTTGGCGACCGAGGAGATCATTCTGCCCGAGGCTCCGCATCTGGTCGGGTTGGCAACGCGGCATCTCGTCGAGTGAGGGCGGGACAGGCACAGAGCGACCGCAGCCGCACGCTCAATCGCCGGGCTGTTCGGTCGCCTCGGCATCGATGCTGTCCATCTTCGGGCGCGCCGTCTCGCCGATGACGGTCTGAAGCTTGCCGGCGATCACGGCGAGTGCGTAGATGGCGACGGCGACGAGGACAACGACGCCGCCGGCGGTCGCACCTGCATAAAAGGCGACGGCGATCCCGAGAATCACCGACAGTTCGGCGAGCACGACCGAGACGAGCAACGCCTCGCTGAAGCTGCGGGAGACTTGCGTCGCGCCGGCAACGGGGACGACCAGCATCGCCGCGACGAGAATCACGCCCATGATCTGCATCGCGCCGACGACGACGAGCGCGGTCAACATGACCATAATTCGGTTGTACCAACTCACCGAGAGCCCCGAGACCGCGGCGGCTGTCTCGTCAAAGGTGACGTAAAGCAGCTGATTCCGTGTCACCGCGACAACGGCGATGATGATGGCAAACAAGACCAGCAGAATCGCGGCGGCCTGCGTCGTGACCGTCGAGAGGTTGCCGAAGAGGTACTGTTCGACGCTGACGGTCAGCCCGCCGGCGTTGATGCTGATCAGCGTCGTGCCGAGGGCGAACCCTGTCGAGAGGACAATCGCCATCGAGACATCGTTGTAGGCGTCGGTCGCCTCGGAGATGAGTTCGATCAACAGCGCGGCGAGCATGGCGACGATGACCGCGGTCAGGTACGGCGAGACACCGAGGTCGATGACGGCGTTGAGAAAGAGGCCGACGGCGACACCCGCGAAGGCGGTATGCGCGAGGGCATCGCCAATGAGCGCGAGTTGGCGATGGACGAGGAACGTACCGATCAGCGGTGCCATGACACCGATACAGAGTCCCACGAGGATCGCCCGGTGCATGAACTCGTACTGGAGCAGTTTAAGCCCGGTCGCCCCGGCGAGCCACGACATCAACACCGACCAGAGATCAAGGAGCCAGTACAGCGGGCTGAACACGGCATCAAATCCACCCTGTAGCAGGAATGCCACCGCCTCGCTCATGTCGCATCACCGGGAGTCGTGGTGACAGCCCCGAAGGTGCGCGCGAGCGCGTCGCTGTCGACGAACTCCTCAGTTGGGCCATCGAAGTAGACCTCGCCGTTGAGACAGACGACGCGGTCGGCGTGGTCAGTGACCGCCGCGAGGTCGTGCTCGATCAGGAGAATCGTGATCCCCTCGTCGTTGAGCGATTCCAGCAATTTATAAAAAGCCTCGACGGACTCGGCGTCGACACCGACGGTCGGCTCATCAAGGACGAGAAGGTCGGCCTCGCCGGCGAGGGCGCGGGCGATGAACGCCCGTTGTCGCTGGCCACCCGAGAGCTGTGTGACTCGCCGATCCGCAAACGCCGACATCCCGACGGTGTCGAGAGCGCGGTCGACGATATCCCAGTCGGAATCCGAGAGTCGACCGAAGCCGACGTGGGGGAACCGCCCCATCTTGACGACCTCGCGGACGGTGATCGGCATCTCCTTGGACGCACTGGCGTGCTGGGCGACGTAGCCGATCCGGGAGCCGTCGTCGAACTTGTGGGCGGGTTCGCCGAACAGCTGGGCTGTCCCCTGATCAGGCTCTAAGAGTCCCAGCATGAGCTCCATCAGTGTCGATTTGCCCGAGCCGTTCGGGCCGACGACAGCCACGTACTCGCCGGCATCGATCCGCAGCGAAATATCCCTGACGACAGGCGTCGCCGTGTAGCCGAAGTCGACGTTGTCGATCTCGATGAGCGGAGTCCGTACGGAGGACGGAGACCCACTGGTCGGCTCTGCGTCGCTGTCGGCACTCATTCGAAGTTCCTCCACGTATCCGCCCAGCCGTCTGGGCCGGCCTCGGCAGGCGGTTTGTTCCCGAGGACGACCTCGAAGGTCGGCATGTTGATGTTGTAGGCGATCTCCTCGTAGCCCCAGTTGTTCTCGACCCAGTTCTCACGGACGCCGGCGTACGGGGTGACCGGGAAGTACGCCTCGGCTTGAGTTTCCTCGATCAGTTGGATCGCCGGACGCCGCGACTCGAAAACGCCGTTGGCGATGTACCGAATGTCGTTGTCGGCGATGACTTGCTTGGCCTGCGTGATGTCCTCCGGTGCGACCGCACCGCTCGCAGCGAGGTTCGTCACGAGCGGGCGCATTTGGACACCGTAGCGCAGCCCGATGTACTGGAAGGCGTTGTGGGCTGCCAGCTGCACCACATCGCGGTCGGCGGCGTCGAAAATCGCCTGATAATCCGCGTCGATCTGCTCAATCGTCTCGGATTTGTACGTCGCCGCATTCTCGCGGAGCGTGCCGGCATGGTCGGGCGCGAGCTCGGCGAGTCCGTCGGTGATGTTGTCGATTGAGGTCTTTGCACGCTGTGGATCAAGCCAGAAGTGGGGATCCTTGCCCTGTTGGTCGCCGACGCCCTCTTCCTCGGGGTCAAGCGAGGCAGCGAGATCGGCCAACTCGACGCCCGTGCGAGCGTTGATCAACTGCGTGTCGACCTCGTCGTCCTGAATCGTCTGAATAGCGCGGTCGGCCCACGGCTGGAAGCCCGCGCCGACGTGAATGAACGCGTCGGCTTCGATGATACGCTGGGTGACGCTCGCGTTCGGTTGCCAGCCGTGGCCGTGGAGCCCCGTCGGCACGAGGTTTTCCACCTCGACCGGGGTGCCATCGACGATGTTGCGAGCGAAGTCATAGAAACTGAAAAACGAGGCAACAGCGACGGGGCCGTCGCTCGAAGAGTCGCTAACAGTCTGCCCGCCCGCACAGCCAGCGAAACCGGCAGTGAGGAGTCCTGCCCCTGCAGCAACCGCACGTCTGCGGGAGAGCATGCCGGACGGAGTGTGATCGGCCATCGTACATAGACAGCACGGATGAGCGCATATAGTTGTTACTATCGAATACATAAATTAGACTAATCTAATCTGGAGCGTGTGCAGTTTCGGCCGAACGGAACCATCCGTTTTACCGACCGCGCCAGTAGCCATCGGCAAGTATGTCAGAACCGCCAGTCAGAGTCGGGATTGTCGGCCTCGGCGGGATCGGCCACCACCACGCCGACCGCCTCAAAGAACACGGCGCGAATTTTGTCGGCGGTGTCGATATCGACGCCGAGGCTTGCCGAGCGTTCACTGAGGAGTGGGACGTGCCGACCAGGACACATATCCCAGCTCCACGCCAACACGCCTCATGGGCAGCGATGACGGCTATTGCCGGCTCTGTGGATCACCGCTCCGGCAGGGGGCCATCGCAAGCGAGCAGCGCGCCTGCTGTCTCAACGCGACCACGATCGACGGCGTCTGTCCAACGCATGGCCCACTTGGGCCCCACCACGTCGTTGACGACCCGCCCGATACAGAATCGAAGTCGAGTGAGTCCTCGTAGCGACCTTACGCGGGCCGCAGCCCCCAGAAGAACGCGATCCCGAGCACTGTCACCACCGACAGCAGCAACTGCAGCGGCGCGCCAACTCTGAGGAAATCCGAGAACCGATAGCCGCCCGGCCCGTAAACAAAGAGATTCGTCTGATAGCCAACCGGTGTCAGAAACGCCGTCGAGGCCGCGAAGGTGACCGCCATGACGAACGCAAACGGGTTCGCGCCGATGGCTGTCGCCGCCTCGACAGCGACGGGGAGCATCAACACGACGCTGGCGTTGTTCGAGATCACACCCGTGATCAACCCCGTCGAGAGATAGAACACCCAGAGCACGCCGATCACCGGGAGGTAGTTGGCGGTCGCGGCGACAAGCGCGCCAAGCAGGTCGGCCCCGCCGGTCTGTTCGAGCGCGATCCCAAGCGGGATGATCCCCGCAAGCAGCAGGATTACGTCCCACTCAACGGCGTCGTACAGTTCGGTGGCCTTGATTACGCCGGTCGCCACCATCGCCACGACGCCCATCAACGCCGTGAGCATGATCGGCAGCGAAAACGCCGACAACGCGCCGAAGGCGGCGACCCCCGTCGCCGCCGCGAGCCACGCGCCGATCGTCTCGAAGGGTATGGCGACGAGGCCGACGACGCCGACCATGATCGCCGCGGCGTGAGGGATCTTCTCGGTGCGGTACTCCGGCCGTTCGGGCTCGTGGGCGACGATGAAATCACTGTTGTGCGACAGCCGATCGATGCTGTCGGGATCGGCCTGCAACAGCAGCGTGTCGCCGACGCGGAGCCGCTTGCGATCCATCCCCTGTTGGATCGTCCCGCCGCGACTCCGGAACGCCAACACGGTGGCGTCGTACCGCTGGCGGAACGTCGAACTCGCCAGCGTCTCGCCGGCCAGAAACGAGCCCCGCGGGATGACGACCTCAACGATAGTTTGGTCGACTGCATCGTCGGGTTCGAGTTCGGCGTCAGTCTCGGGCGTCCCCGCGGCGGTCAGAGTTTCGCCCTCGACGAGCTCGTCGAGCGTCTCGCGGTCGGTGCGCAGCCGAAGGGTATCGCCCGCCCGGAGCCGGGTGAACTGCGAGGGTTCGATGGTCGTCTCGTCGTCGCGGACGAGCCCGAGGATGTCGGCGTCGAATTCGGCGGAATCGATGGCGTCGCCAACCGTTTTGCCGGCCATCGGCGACTCCTCGGTGACAACGACCTCTGTTAGGTAGGGTTCGAGATCGTACTCCTGAATGTAGTCTTCCTCCGGTGGGACGCGCTCGGACAGCAGCCGGTGGCCGATCGTCAGCAGGTACACCGAGCCGACAACGAAGACAACGATGCCCAATTGGGTGAACTCAAACATCCCGAACGGCTGGCCGAGCAGCCGCGCCGACACGTCGCTGGCGAGGATGTTCGTCGAGGTGCCGATCAGCGTGAGCATCCCGCCGAACATGGAGGCAAACGACAGCGGCATCAGCAGCTTTGACGGCGAGGTGTTGCCCTTGTGAGCGATATCCGACACCACAGGGACGAGGATCGCCACGACCGGCGTGTTGTTGATAACCCCCGAGACGGGGCCGGCGACGCCGATTGTCGACAGCAGCTGCCTGTTGAGGCTGTCGCCCGCGAAGTTCGCCATCTTCCGGCCGAGGATCTGGACGACGCCTGTCCGGCTGATCCCCGAACTCAGGATCAACATTGCTAACACAGTGATCGTCGCCGGGTTCGAAAACCCCGAGACACCCTCCGTCGTCGTGATCTGGGTGAGGTTGACGACGCCGTCGGGGCCCAACAGGATCAACAACACCATGACGAGGATGGCGGTCACGTCGATCGGGAGCCACTCGGTGACAAAGAGAACGAGCGCGAGCAGGATGATCCCGAAGACAACGAGGATCTCCGGCGTCAGGCTCCCGGCGAGCCCGCTGACCAGCAGCGTCGACCCGTCGACACCGGCGGCAGCCGCCTTCATCGTTGTCCGAGCAAGGGTGGTGGTCACCCTTGAACCCGGCGACGACCGCGCGGCCCAACGGGGCCAGATCGGATCACGCCGGTTGGGTCGTCACGGGCTGAACGTCAGCCGCTCCAACAGCCGGCGACCCAGCGGCGGCCGACGCGACTCGTGTGGGTAGACCGTGATCGACGTACAGCCCGGGCTTGGGAACAGCAGCCCGTCGCCGCCGACATCGCTGAGACGGCTGACCTCACCGCGCCGAACCAACACATCTGGGGTTGTGGGTTGGCCGCCGTCGGTGCTGATCGGCTCGGCCGACACCGGCACCGACAACAGCGCTGAGAGCTCCGATTGGTAGTCGTCGATCGTGCGCTCGTACTGGTCGGTTCCGGGCTGTCCCGCGGGATGCCACAGCGTCACATCGCCGTCGTTGGCGTCGGCGAGTGCTCCCGCAAGCGTCACCGCCAGCGGCGGGTACGGCCCGTCGTCGCCGGCGATAGCGATCTGTGCCGGCGCGTCGTAGCCGAGGTTATCGACGAGAAACACGTCACACGGTGCGTGGCGGACGACCCAGTCGATTGGATCGCCGAACAGCCGCGAGCGGAGTCGGAGCGGCTCGTGTTCGGCGATGATGGTGTCGACGCCGCGGTCGGCCGCGAAGTTGACCACGGCGTGTTTCGTGTCGTGGCTGACGATCTCGTCGGGCTCGATGTCGACACCCATCTCCGCGGCGTAGTCGCCCATCCGGGTTTCGAAGGAGCGATCCGCCGAGGATTGGACGGTTTGCTCCTCGGTGAGCGGCACCTGATCGGGCACCTCCTGGAACCGGACGGCGACGATGCGGCCGCCGTCGGGCCGAACGGTGTCGGCCGCCAGCGCGACCAGCGATCGCTCGCGGTCGGCGTCGAGCTCCTTGGTGAGCGCGAGCAGCACCTCCCGTGACCCCTCGTCGACGGCGGATTCGGTGTCCGCGAGCACGTCCCGGCCGAGACGCCGCCGCACCGCGTCGGTCGCCGCCCCCTCGCGGTCGACGCGCGGGCTGACGTAGAGCAGATACCAGACGAGGCTGCCGACGACGATGGCGACCGCACCGAGAAGCGCGATCGTCCCCATCTGGGTCAACAACAGGAGGCCGCTGGCCGCGCCAAAGATCTGCATCCAGGGGTACAGCGGCGAGGTGAACTCCGGCTCGTAGGCCATACTCCCCTCTCGAAAGGCGACGACAGCGAGGTTGATCAGCGCGAACACGAGGATCTGGAACGCGCTGGCGAGCTTGGCGATTTCGAGAATGGGGACAAAGGCGATCAACACCAACAGCACCGCGCCGGTGAGCGTGATCGAGTTGACCGGGGTGCCGAACCGCTCGCTGATCGTCGACAGCGATGGCGGTGCGAGCTGATCGCGGCTCATCGCAAAGGGGTACCGCGATGAGGAGAGGATGCCCGCGTTGGCCGTCGAGATGAGCGCGAGGATGGCCGCGAGGATGACGGCGATGACGCCCCACTCGCCGAGCGTCGCTTCCGCGGCGACGGCAACGGGCGTCAGCGAGCCGGCGACGCTGCCGGGGTCGGTGACGCCGACGAGGACGGCGACGATGGCGACATAGAGGATGGTCGTAAACACCAGCGATCCCAGGATCCCGAGCGGGATGTTCCGGCCGGGGGATTCGATCTCCTCGGCGACGCTGGCGACCTTGGTGACGCCGGCATAGGAGACGAACACCAGGCCGGTGGCCTCCAGCAGCCCGAAGAGGCCGTCGCCGAAGAAGTTCGCGTAGTTGGCCGTCTGCACCTGGGGCGCGCTGCCGGCGGCAAACCAACCGAGGGCGGCCAACATGACGACGACGATGATCACTTGAAGGCGACCGGTCTGTTTCGCGCCGACGAGATTGACGAGGATGAGCACCGTCGCCAACCCCAACGCGACCGGCTGCAACGGGAGATCAAACAGCAAGAGGAGATAGGGAACGCCGCCGACGAGCGCGAGCGCGCCCTTAAACGACAGCGAAAACCACGTGCCGACGCCGGCGATCGTCCCCAACAGCGGTCCCATCCCGCGTTCGATATAGATGTAGGTGCCGCCGGCTTCCGGCATCGCCGTCGCCATCTCGGATTTCGAGAGGGCGGCCGGCACGACCAGCAGGCCGGCCAGCAGATACGCGAGGATGACCGCCGGGCCCGCGATATCGAGGGCGAGGGCCGGCAGAATGAAGATCCCGCTGCCGATCATCGCGCCGATACTGATCGCCAACACCGACAGCAGACCGAGGTCGCGTTCGAGTTCCTTCATGGAGGGACGTTGCTTATCGGCGGCTTGGTGACGCATCCGTATAAACAGGACGATTCTATTGACGAACCGTCAAAATAAGAACCCAATATAAGGTATATTGACATTGATAGGGGGATATAGGCGTGGATCCGTCACTGCCGCCCTGGTTCCACAGTGGCTCTTGCCAAAGACAGACAGCGCGACCTGTTTCAGATATGGAAGGTCGATCTGTGCAAAATATAGAGATTGTAGTCAGCAGCGAGGTGTGGTTCCATCACGTACCCGTAGGTGGAACAATTGAGCAGTAAATGTGTGCCGTTAGCGGTGTGATTGGATGGTGATGACGGGGTTACCACTTTCGTCGGCGACAATCGTGACAGTTGCGTTATCGGCTTCGAACTGGAGAGACATTTTGAGCTTCTGGTCTTGAAAGAGCGTATCAAGTGCGTCGGTATTGATGTCGTCGCTGATGAGCCATTCCTGTTCGAGGATAGTTTCGTCATGGGCAATTGCGACGGCCTCAACGACGGCTGTACTAAGCGGTTCGCCATCAGGAGGTTCGTAATGGAAATTGTCAGTTTCGCTCATATCCAGCTATTATACGCGTGGAGGGAAACCTGCTATTGCCATATAATAGCCAGATATGAGCATGGCCGTACTCTGTGTCACACTCTCTATGAATCTCCCATACCTGCTATACTGACCAAATAGTCCCACTTGCATTATGGGTTGCTTCTACTGCCCGATACGCGCCGTCTCTTCAGCACTCGCCGACTATTTCTATCCGGTCGTTGATGTGTGTGTGAGAGTGACCGATATAGAGCGTGTATTTAGCACCCTCTCCATCTTCGTCTCACACCAGCATCGGTCGCATCACTCCTCACGAAGGTGTGCGGACGCCTCACGGCCACCTGCGCTTAGTAGGAGGACGCCGAGAGCGACGAACCAGACAATCTGGGTAAGCCCGAAGATGCCACCGCCGATCTCACTGAGTACTGGAACCGCCGTGAGGATGCCTACAGTCCCGACCACGAACCCGAGGTAGTTTACCAGTCGGTGGAGAGCCCGCGCTCGCAGCGCGGCAACGCTCACGAGTAGCGTCCAGAGCCCGCCAATAATCTCGTTACCGCCGCCCAACCCGTCGATGACCGGATTAACTGCCAGCCAGACCGTGGTCGCCTGCGTTGGATCAGTACTGTAGAGGTCGACGACGACCCCCGTCGCGAGGGTGGCAATCATCCCGCTGGCGATGACGAGACCGGCCCAGATGAGCCCGAATGCGGTCGTCGCCCGCATCAGCATCGGTGCGTCGGCTTTGAGATGCTCGTGAAGTGCCAGCGTGAGTGCCACCAGTACGATACCGAAGACCACGTAGATGAGCAGGTACATCGCGTACAGACTCGTCTCATTCGCGACGAACAGTTCGATCTCTTGGAGTACCCCAGTGACGCTTGCGAAATCGAGGATGACGAGGAAGTACGCGATACCAGCCACGTAAATGGCCGCCTCAATGAGTGCGGCCAGACCTCCTACACGAAGGTAGTTCCACCGACTCGCACCGGTCGGCCGCTCAATACGTTCGACTGCTTGGTTAGTAGACGATGCCATTTTTATCACTCATTTTACATAAGCTGTATGAGAATATAACCTTGTCGGTGGTTTCTCATCCGCGTGTCAGATTGTCTTCGTCCGTGCGGACAGTGCAAGATACGCTCGTCACCGTACTCGACGGTCAGCCAAATACTGTGTCACTACCAATTGGCCGCGACAGGACAGTGGACTGCGTGAGTGCTTTTCGACCGAGCATCGTTGCAGCGTCTGCGCGTTCTATTCAGCAGTTGGCGAATCAGTTTATAGGGTAATTGATAGATAGCCGAGTGAGCGATACAGAGGAGTAATTGCTTACAAATGCGTGCACAAGGTATACAACGATATCAATTCATTAGAAGGCTCTGTTGAAATCCTCTTCTTCGGACATATTATTGTATAAAACAGCTGGTCGCTGAAAAGTGCCTGGCCAATAGTTATTTTGTGAAACAGTTCATACAATACATATGTGAATAAACCTCTTGTCGGGATGGGACTCGTATTTGCACTTGCATTCATTACTGGCATTGTGGGTGTAACCCTCTTTTCGGGGATTTTGACGATCGGGTTCGCCTCGCTCGCGGGTCTTTCCTCAATAGGGCTCGGCATAACAGGCTATGCCATTAGCACGCAATAACTTCGCATCCAGAGACCTGTACATTATTACTCCTGTACTGAGTGATCGATCTCTCCCGTCGATCGGTCTCTGTTTGGCTGCATTCGCGCACCCCATCTTGCACGCCAACTATGGACACTATCTCCAGAATAACACTTATTTCGCTGAGTTGGCGAAGCACATCCACAGTTCTCGTGTTGAGGTGTCCGCTACCGCCATGCGTCCGTCGGATTCGTCGCTAACCACTACCCAACACTCATGTCAGTGCCGTTCGACAGCCATACCCAATGAAGGACGGCGAACTCGACGCGGTCGACCGTGCGATCCTCTATCACCTCCAGCAGGACGCCCGCCACACCTCCTCCAGCGAGATCGCCGACAAACTTGATCTCTCGGCGAGTACGATCCGCACCCGGCTCAACACCCTCGAAGAAAGCGGGATCATCCGCGGCTACCACATCGATATCGATTACGACCTTGCGGGCTACCCGCTGTACACCAAGATCATCTGTACCGCGCCGGTGCCCGAGCGCGACAACCTCGCCGCCGACGCCCGCGAGATTCAGGGTGTCACCGCGGTGCGGGAGGTGATGACCGGCCAGCGAAACGTCTACGTCAACGCCATCGGCCGCGACCACGACGACCTCAACCGGATCAGCACGGAGCTCAACCGCCTCGGCCTCGAAGTCGTCGACGAACAGCTCATCCGCGACGAGTACGTCTGCCAGTACCGCGGCTTTCTGGACGAGTTTGACGGGGCGGAGCTTTCGTCGACCGACGAGTAGCCTACCGCTCGTCGGCCTGGTCGTAGGGGGCGTCGAAGAAGGCAACCTCGTGGTCAACCGTCCGCTCAAAGAGCCGCGCGACACGCTGCTGGCGGCGCGCTGACAGCGTCGGGCCGATCGTATCGAGTTGCTCGCGCAGCCACTCGACGAAGGCGACAAAACCGTCGTTGGCGTGGAGATCGATCCACTCAGCAAAATAGAACGGCTCGGGGCGATCCCCGGCCTCGCGGGTCGCCCACAAGAGATAGATCCATTCTGCCGGCACCAACACAGCCAGTGTTTCGGCGTAGCCGCCCTGTGCTTTCGCCGCGAGGAGGAGATCGATAAACGACTCCGTCGCTGCGGTTCGGTCGGGGGCCTGCCACCGCTCGGCGGGCACGTCGAGCGCGTCGAATGAGCGTTCGAAGTAGTCGTTCTCGTCATCGGTGATGACATCGAGGAATTCGACGAACCGGCGTTTCTCGGTCATCGTCGGAGCCTGCCCGACGGCGTAGCCGAAGACACCGACCAGCGTGTCGACGAAGGCGTAATCCTGGAGGAGATACTGAGCCATCACTTCGTCGTCGAGGGTGCCCGCGCCCAGTTCCTGGGTAAATCGGTGATCGACAGCGTCGCTCCAGACCGGCTCGCTTCGTTCGCGGAGCCAGTCGGTGAACCGCGGCTCGTCGCGGTCGGCGGCGTAGTCAACGAAGGAATCACCGCTCATAGGCCCCAGTCCTCCACGGTATAAGCCATCTCCCAGAATCTGTACTCCAGTTTCGCGCTGGTGAGGAATGCCTCCTCCATCGCCTCGCGCTCGCCAGGGTATCGCTCCCAGCAGTCGTCAACGAACCCCCGGCCCCAGGCCACGTCCTTGCGGAACTCATCGCCGGTGTAGGTGTCGATAAAGGGCGTGTACTCGTGGGTTTCGTCAGCCAACTCGGCCATGTGGTCGGCGATATCGAGGTAGCCCTGCATGCAGGGGTAGAGCGCGGCGGCGATCTCGGCGATGCTCCCCTCGTAGGCCGTCCGCAGCAGGAAGTTCGTGTAAGCGACACAGGTCGGGGCCTTCTCGGTCGCTTCCAGTTCGTCCTGTGAGATGCCGTAGTCGGCCGCAAACGACCGATGCAGATCCATTTCGGTGTCGAGAATGGTGTGCGCCACATCCAGCAGGGCGGTCATCCGTGCCTCGTCGCGGGCTTTTGTGCCCGCAAGTGCCCACAGCCGGGCGTAATCCTGCAAATACCGATAATCCTGTTTGATCCAGTGTGCGAAGGCGTCGCTGTCGAGGCTGCCGTCGGCGAGTTCGACGACGAACGGATGGGTCTTCTGGGCCTGCCAGATCGGTTCGCCGATTTCGAGGAGATGGTCGCTACCGGTCATGGGATAGCCATCGTCTCGGCACTAACTATAAGCTGTTGATATAACTTAGTTATCTTCGACTGAGTCGGTGGCATCGCTTGGCCTGTCGATCTCGATCGTGGTATCGGGGTCACTGCTCGGATCGATCTCTCTAACCACGATATCGGCGACCTCCTCGACGAGGGTAAGATTCCGGCGACGGTATGCGACGACCATCCCGCGCACAAGCCCGTAGCTGATCGCGGTTGCAACGACAGCAAGAATCACGCAGCCGACGACCAGCCGGACGAGGAGGGGTCGGTTCCCCGACAGCGACAGCTCCACGGCGATCCCGCCATCGATCGGGCCGAGTAGATAGATCCCGAGCGGGACGCTCAGCGCGTAGATCCCCCATTTGACAAGCGGGTTGATGACGATCCCGGAGCTAAACAGCGCGACCGTGTTGATCCACGCGACCCGCGAGGCCAAGATCACCATCAGGACAAGGTTCCCGCCAAGGGTCGGCAGGGTTGTCAGAAAGACCCCGATAGCAAAGCTGCCGGCGATCTGTTCGGGTGACTGGTCGTCGTCGAACGACGCCTCGATCGCATCGCGTACCCGATTTCGAACCCGACGGAGGCGAGCGATCCGAGGCCAACGCATACCGGATAGCTCACACCACGGCGGCAAGAACCTACTGCACCCGTCATCGCACACCCTACTGTAGCCGCCATCGCACACCCTACTGCACCCGGTGTTGGACGCACGATCAACCCGACAGCCGGCTCAGCCGTTGTAGACCGCGTAGCTGATACACCACCCTTCGGGATCGATCTGTCCGGCAATCAGCGTACAGGCACCCATCCCGTCGCCGTTTTGATCCGGAACGTAGTACTGACAGCCGCCACACTGCTGGCCGTTGTTCGGGGTTGACTGATAGCTCAGGGCCGGCGGAGCCGCGTCGTCGCCTGTGAGTGAGTCACACAAATCATGGTTTGAGTCTCCACAAGGGGTAGTACCCGCCGGCGGCGACTTTCACCTGCCAGTCCATAGCCCTCCACGCGGATGGATCCGACACGCTGGCGCGAGCTATGAACACACGAACACTCATCCTGATCACGCTGGTGGGAGTCAGTGCTCTCGCTGCCACGGGCGTGGTCGCCGCGACGACGGATAGTGCGACGGCAAGCGAGACAACGACCGTCGAAACAACCACCGGGGGCAACGCCCCTGATCCAGCAAACTACACACGATTGTATATCGATGACAGCTATCGGAATCTCGAACTCAAACCCGGCGACAGCGAGACCGTTACCGTCACCGTCGAAAACGGCGAGGACGAGGCGGTCGACATCTCGCCGCGGGTCGCCACGCCGCCGACCCGGAGCCAGCCACCGGTCGAAGCCGACTGGCTCTCGATCGACGGCGGCGAGACCACGCTCGATGCCGGCGAGTCTGTCGAGGTTGATATCACCGTCGACGTACCTGACGACGCCGAGATCGGCGACTACAGCGGGCTTGTGGCCTTCACCGACGAAACGCTCCGGTATCCGGGCCGACCGCCACAGCCGGTGCACAGCGTCTCGGTGAGCGTCAACGTCTGGGAGGAACCAACCGTCCAACTCAACTCGGAAACACACATCTACACCCATCTGCAGGCCGGCGAGACGATCAGCCGAGAGATCGAGATCTCCAACACCGGCGAGGAAGCCGTCCCGGTCAACCCGCAGTTCAACGCCGAGAACCGAGTTCGTCACCGACCGGGCGGTCGCACCACCCTGGATCGCTCGTGGGTGACGATCGACGCCCCGAGTGAGATCGCTCCCGGCGAGACCGACAGCGTCGAGCTGGCCGTCGAACCCCCCGCTGACGCCGAGCGCGGCGATTACAGCGCGACCGTCGACCTCGGGATCACCGATCCGGCCCGGAACTCCGACAACACCTACTGGCAGCAGGTCGATCTCAACTTCCAGGTCTGGACGGCCCCCGAGGAGCCCTTCGAGACAAGCTTCAGTGTGAGCGAGTCGACAACCAACGCGACACTGGAACTCACCGCCAATCAGCGACGGCGCGCGGCGGAGCGAGGCCAGGAGGCCTCCTTCGACGTGACGTTTGTCGCGCCGGACGGCCGTGAGATTGACGCCGACCGCACCAGCCTGACGGACTCCGGCAGCGTCAACCTCGGCGCGCAGCGGCCACGGGAGACGACCGACGGCACCTACGCCGCCCGGGGAAGTCAGCAAACGTTCACCTATGAGATCGCTGATCCGGCCGCCGGCGAGTGGTCGGTTCAGATTATGCCGCAGAACACGATCGACTTCGGCTACGAGATCAGCCGCAACGAGGCGAACTGAGCGATCACGAGGCGTACAGGGCGATCGAAGCGATCACGGGGTTAGCGAGGCGACGTTTGCCGGGCGACGCGCCTGCCAGACGTTCGCCCGCCCCCCGATGCGATCAAGCCGGAGCTCAACCAGTTTGCCGGCAGGGAGTGCTGCGAGCTCCTCTCTGAGTTCCTCATCTTCGTAATCAACGACCTGAAACACACGGTTCGCTGATGGATTCAGGAGATTGATTGCATTATTTGGATTCATCTCCGCAACAATACGATATTCGTGTGGTTCGGATCGCTCCGTTTTCATACTAAACGGATAGGAACTGCGATCGTCAAAAGATTTGCGCCTATATCTGTGAAGTACAATCTCAAGACACTTTTAATACTACTATCCCACACTATTTTCCAGAAAATTTAATTTATGTTTATTTCTGTGCGCCCCTCGAAGGCGATAGGGCTACCCAACTGGAGCGGCTGGCACGCCACGATGGACGAGGGTATCTTCGAGACGACGATCACCGACGGTGTGTTACAGGCGCGGCGACCACACACCGACTGGCTCTCGACGGGTGTCGACGGCGGGCGACAGCACGCGGATGCGGCCTACAACGTGACCGTGCCTACCGGGTGGGAGAAAACCGATCTCCGAGCCTACATCGACCGGCGGGTGGCTGACGCTGGGTTCGACGCCGACGGGCCAGCGTTGCTGACGGGCGTCGAGCAACGACATGCGAGACGGGCCGCCCTCGACCCGGTCGAGGCGATCGTGACCGCGGGGCTCTCGAATCCGGCGACGCTACCGCCGCGGGACAGCATCGATACGTCGACGCCAACCCCTGAATCCGGCGATGCAGAATGCAACGCTGATCACGGCCACCCCGGAACGATCAACATCATCGTCGGCACCTCGCGGGCCCTGCCGCCGGCCGCGCTAGCCAGCCTTCTCGCCAGCGTCGTCGAAGCCAAAACGGCCACCCTCGCCCGCCGAACCGGCTTCACCGGCACGACGAGCGACGCGGTGATCGTCGGCAGCGACCCCGACGGCGAGCCAACGCGGTTTGTCGGCTCGGCCACAGCGGTCGGTAACGCAGCCCGCGCCTGTGTTCGGGACGGCCTCACCGCCGCATTGGACGCACGGTATCAGAACGAAGAACACCCCGAATCGGTTGGCGACGCCGACCACGGTATTGAGACGACGGCGACAGCAACGGTATCGACCCCGCGGTAGGCGACGCTACGGTCGCTCCCGTAGTCGCGCGCTGGCAACGATCGCCACCAGCGCGGCGACCGCAACACCGATCCCAAATCCTGGCGCGGAGACACCGGTTGCCGGGTCGCCGTCTTCGGTTGTAGTGCTCACATCCGCCGCCGAATCAGGGTGGAGTTGGGCACTGAGATTGCTGGTCGAGTAGACAACGCTCCGCGGGGCGGGTTGGTTGAGATACTGCACCGACAGGGTGGCGGTTCGGTTGTTCTGTCCTGCAGCTGTTTGGGAGTACGGGGTAGAGCCAAGAATCTGTCCTTCGGTCTGGTCGGTGACGATCAGCACCTCGGGATCGAGTGCGATGACCGTCTCATCGTTCAGCTGTCGGTAGCCATCGAACTCGCTGGCAGCGACGTTCTCCCCGCCAGCCGTGGTGATGATCTCGTCGATAAACGTGTTGTTGCCGACGGCGAACCCGCCGAGCAGCGGGTACAGCACGCGTTGGCGAGCGGCGTCGGCGGTTTGGGATTCGGTCGCCGCGACATTTTGCCACATCCACGCGTTCGTTTCGGCGGCCGCGGCGGTGTTGCCGGTGAGCCGGCCGGTCGTCTGTGTTTTGGCAGCCACAGCTTCAAAATCGGTCGCCGCCGGGAAGTGATACACCGTGAGGTTGGCATCTCGAAGCGTGGCAACGGTTTCACGGCTGGTCGCGTTCGGCGCGAGCACCAGATCCGGCTCGGTCGCTACCACCCGCTCGATGCTGACGCCGAGACCGGCCGCCGAGACGTTGTCTCGCTGTTCGGCCCCATCGAGGTAGCTCGCGTACTGTGTGACGCCAACGACCTGGTCGGCCGCCCCGAGCGTCCACATCGTCTGGGCCGCACTCGGATTGGTCGTGGTGATACGCTCAGGACGGGAGTCGACGGTGACCGCCGTCCCGGTCGCATCGGTGAGCGTGACCGGGAACGAATCGTTTGCGGTCGGCGGGGAATCGCCACTCGACGGCGACGCCGTCGCCGACACAGGGTCGGCGGTCGCCACCCCAGCACCGAGACTCACAGCCACCAACAGACACAGGATCAAAAGCGGTCGTCGACCGATCATACCCCATCTCCGGGTGAAGGCAATAAGTATTTGCCTACTGCAACTCCGGTTTCATTCATGCGAGTCCGACAGCGCGCCGTAACGTGGTCGCTGGGGCTGACCGCGGTGCTTGCTGTCGCTGTTACCCTGAGCGCGGGGATCGGCCCGGTGCGGATCCCGCCGGCAACAGTCGTGAAAATTCTGCTCAACGCGGTGTCGCTGCCGGCCGGGATCGAGCTGACACCGCTGTCGGTTGCCGGGGCGCTCCAGCTTCCGCTGCCGACGCTACAGTGGCAGTCGGCGGTTGCCTACCCGGTCGATCAGACGGCTGAGACGATCGTGATGCGCGTTCGACTCCCGCGAATCCTGCTGGCCGCGACGGTCGGCTTCGCGCTGGCGGCCGCCGGCACCGTAATGCAGGGCTTCTTTCGGAATCCGATGGCCGATCCCTCGATCATCGGCGTCTCCTCGGGGGCCGCGGTCGGCGCGGTCGCCGCCATCGTCGTCCCCGCGGCGATCCCCTTCGGCCTGGGGCTTCGCGGCGCGGCGTTTCTCGGTGCGGTGATAACGGCCTTTGTCGTCTACCTGATCGCCACCGAGGGCGGCCGGACGCCGGTGGCGACGCTGCTGTTGGCGGGAGTGGCGATCCAGGCCTTCCTCGGGGCCGTGATCGCCGCCCTCCAGCTGTACAGCGGCGAGGGGCTTCGGGCGGTTGTCCACTGGCTGATGGGCCATCTCGGCAATGCCGGCTGGGATGACGTGACGATCACGCTGCTCATCGTCCCCGTGCTGTTTGGGGTTCTGCTGGCATATGCCCGCGATCTGAACGTGCTGCTGCTCGGCGAGGAGGCCGCCGCGGGGCTGGGTGTCGAGGTCGAGCGCACGAAACGACTCCTGCTTGCGGTGTCGGCGGTGTTGACCGCCGCCGCGGTCGCCGTCTCCGGTGTGATCGGGTTTGTCGGGCTCATCGTTCCGCATATGCTGCGGTTGGTCGTCGGCCCCGACCATCGGGTGTTGCTGCCGGCGGCCGCACTGGGCGGGGCCTCCTTCCTCGTCATCACGGACACGGTCGCCCGCGCTGGCGCGACAGAGATCCCGGTCGGCATCGTCACCGCCGCACTGGGCGCGCCGTTCTTCCTGTATCTGCTCCGCAGCCGGGAGGTGCACGCGCTGTGAGCGACCCGCCGCTCGTCGTC
The DNA here is from genome assembly GCF_006861655.1 of Halonotius roseus. Classification (GTDB taxonomy): domain Archaea; phylum Halobacteriota; class Halobacteria; order Halobacteriales; family Haloferacaceae; genus Halonotius; species Halonotius roseus. Next base: position 37,017 of record NZ_SESI01000003.1, read on the forward strand.
GACGACGTGTCGGTCACGCTCGGCGGGCGCGAGGTGGTGTCGAATGTCTCACTGACGGCTGACCGCGGTGAACTCGTTGGCCTCATCGGCCCGAACGGCGCGGGGAAAACCACGTTGCTGCGGGCGATCCGCGGTGGCGTGCCCACGACGGCCGGCGAGATCGCGGTGACCGGTCAATCGGTGTCGTCGCTGTCGGCCAGAGCAATCGGCCGGCGGGTGGCAACGGTGCCACAGGAGACCGAGCTCTCGTTTGGGTTCTCCGTTGAGCAGGCGGTGGCGATGGGGCGGCACGCCCACATCGGCCGGTTTGGCACCCCCGACGAGACGGATCGGGAGGCGGTCGCCGACGCCCTGGCGCGAACCTCGCTGGAGTCGCTGGTGGATCGCCCGGTCACCGATCTCAGCGGCGGCGAACGCCAGCGGGTGTTGTTGGCCCGCGCGCTGGCGCAGGCGACGCCGGTGCTGTTGTTGGATGAGCCGACCGCGAGCCTCGATATCAACCACGCGATCCGCACGTTGGAAACGATTCGGTCGGTCGTCGACGACGGCACCGCCGCGGTCGCCGCGATCCACGACCTGGATCTGGCGGCCCGCTACTGCGATCGGCTCATCCTGTTGGCCGACGGCGACGTTGTCGCCGCTGGCGACCCGGACACAGTGTTGACAAGCGAAACCCTGGCTGACGCCTTCGATGCGACCGCAGTCGTCTCTCAGGATGCGGTGACCGACACACCACGGGTGACCGCGCTGCCGGACGAGTCGGCATCGACCAGCGACGAAGCGTAGCGTCGACAACGCGGAATGTGCGTCGGCGATAACCACGAATGTGCGTCGTCGATCCTGCTTACGAGGCGTCTGTCAGATACCGATCATAGAGTTGGTCACCGAGCAGGGTTCCAAACAGCCCGGAGATGACGACAAACGAGCCGATCGAAACCATCAGGAAGCTCACCCACTGCGTGAGCGGCTCGACCGGCGGCCACAGCATCGGAATTGTTCGAACGACAAACTCCCAGAAGACGGCGAGTTGCAGGACGGCAACACCCGCGCTACAGGCGGCCCGCACCCGCAGTCGTTCCCACGACGGCCCGGGGCGGGGCGCGGGAAACTCGCTGTCGCTCATTGGCGGTCGTTGGGGTGCCGCCCTGAAAGCCCTCGCGGTCGCCGCCAAACGTCACTCTTAGGCGCGGCGATATCGGAGACCCAGTATGGACGTTCCGTGTGTCGCCGTCGCCCGCGAAGCCGGTGAGGCGGCCCGCACCGCGCTGGCGGAGGCGGGCGCGCTCGACGACGACCACGAGATCGCTGTCGACGACGGCAGGATCTATATTCCGGTCACCGATACCGACGCCGCTGTCGACGCTGTCGCCGCACTCGATGGCGACGCTGAGATGACGACCCGCGACCTCCCCGTCCGCCAAGGGGTTCGCACGCCCGCCGATATCCTCGGCTTCGAGCCCTCCTTAGAGCGGATCGGCGATATCGTCGTCATCGACGAGGATGACCCCGACCGCGCGAGGGCGATCGCCGAGGCCGTCATCGACGCCGATCTCCCGGCTCGGTCGGTGCTCAACCGCGCCTCGAAGATCAAAGGCGAGCTTCGGGTGCGAGAGTGGGAGGTGGTGGCTGTCGATAGCTCAGCGACAGCCGAGGAGACCAACGCGGCCGCAGCCAGCGATCTCTCGCCGACCGAAACAGTGCATCGAGAGTACAGCCATGAATTTCTGCTTGATCTTGCCGCCGTCTACTTCTCGCCGCGGCTCGCCACCGAACGCCACCGCGTTGTCGAGCAGATCGAACCGGGCGAGCAAGTATTGGATATGTTTGCCGGCGTCGGCCCGTTTGCGATCCCCGCCGCCAGCCGCGGGGCCAGCGTTGTCGCCGTCGACCTCAACGAGACGGCGATCGACTACTGCCGGGAGAACGCCCGCCGCAATGGTGTCTCCGACCGGGTGACCGCGATCGCCGGCGACGTGCGCGATGTCGCCGACGACTATCGCGGGTGGGCCGACCGGCTGGTGATGAATCTCCCCCACAGCGCGAACGAGTTTGTTGAAACCGCGGTCGAACTTGCCGGCGAGGAGTGTGTGATCCACTACTACGACATCCAACACGAGGACGATCCCTTCGGGCCCGGAATCGCGGCGATCCGCGAGGCCGCCGAGCCGGAATACGCCGTGAGCGTCGAGACCGAACACGTCGTTCGGTCGTACGCACCACACGAACTGAACGTCTGTCTTGACGTGCAGCTGACAACGACCCACCGATAGCGGGCACAACGCTCTTTCGCGTCGGCCGACGACGGCCAACTATGACCACACGAGAGATCAACGGCTATCAGCTCCACCGGATTCGGGAGCACGTCTGGGAGATCCCCAAGACGGGTGAGATGCGTGTCCCGGCGCGGCTGCTCGCCAGCGAAGCCCTCCTCGACCAGATCGGCGACGACAACACCCTCGATCAGATCACAAACGCCACCCAACTGCCGGGGATCACCACCCACGCGCTCTGTATGCCGGACGGCCACCAGGGATACGGGTTCCCGGTCGGCGGCGTCGGCGCGATCGACGCCGAGGATGGCTGCATCTCGCCCGGCGCGGTCGGCTTCGATATCAACTGCGGCGTCCGTATGGTGCGGACGACCCTCACCTACGACGACCTCCGCGGTCGGGAGGAAGAGCTCGTCAACGCGCTGTTTGCCAACATCCCGACCGGCATCGGCCACGGTGGCGTTGTCGAAACCGACGTGGAGACCGTCACCGAGGTACTCGACCGCGGGCTCGACTGGGCGGTCGAGGAAGGGTATGCGACACGGGACGATATGCTGCACTGCGAGGATGAAGGCCGCCGTCCGAACGCCGACAGCGACTTCGTCTCAGCAGGTGCGAAAAACCGCGGCAAAAACCAGATCGGCAGCCTCGGCTCGGGCAACCATTTCCTCGAAGTCCAGCGCGTCACCGAGATCTTCGACGATGGGGTGGCCGACGCCTACGGGCTGGAACCCGAGCAGATCGTCGTGATGATCCACTGCGGGAGCCGCGGGCTCGGCCACCAGGTCTGTAAGGACTACGTCAGCCGCATCAGCGAGGAACACGCCGAGTTCAACGCCGACCTCCCGGACGACAACCTCGCGGCCGCCCCCGCCGGCAGTCAGGTTGCCGAGGAGTATTACGGCGCGATGGGCGCGGCGATCAACTTCGCGTGGGTCAACCGCCAGCTGCTCACCTACCAAACGCGGCAGGTCTTCGAGCGCGTGTTCGACCGCGACTGGGAAGAGATGGGGATGGAGCTGCTGTACGATGTCGCCCACAACATCGCCAAAAAGGAGTTTCACGACGTTAACGGCGACGTGCGGGAACTCTACGTCCACCGCAAGGGCGCGACGCGGGCGTTCCCGGCCGGCCGCGAGGAGGTGCCCCGTGCCTACCGTGAGGTGGGCCAGCCCGTTCTCCTGCCGGGCAGCATGGGCACCGGCAGCTACGTGCTGCGCGGCGGGGATGGCTCGCTCGCCGAGAGCTTTGGGTCGACAGCCCACGGCGCGGGTCGGCTCATGAGCCGCACGCAGGCCAAACGCGAGTACGGCGCGAGCGACGTACAAACCGACCTCCGCGATCAACAACAGATCTACATCAAAGCCGAGGACGGCGAAACGATCGCCGAGGAGGCACCCGGCGTCTACAAGGATATCGATGACGTGGTCGCCGTCTCGGAGGCTCTCGATCTCGCCGATCCGGTCGCCCGCACGGTGCCGGTCTGTAATATCAAGGGCTGAGGTGGAAGCGTCGTCGGTGAAATACCTCGGGTTCGATGGACTGATCGAGACTGTCGCTTTCTACCCGGAGGGCGATACCAGGCGTTTGTAGTAGACAGAATAATATGCGAGAAAGCCCTCGAATGAAGCAATTGATTGATTCCCCCTATGCCTGAAGAGCAATTCACGTACGATGGTAATATCATCAGTTCTGAGGAGGGAAAACCAGACTTCATCGAAGCGAGTCTCAATGCGATTCCAGATATCTTCTATGTCGTCGATACTGAAGGCGATTTCCAGCGGTGGAACGACAAACTCCCACAACGCACCGGCTACACCGACGAAGAGATCGGGACGATGAACGCCCTCGAATTCTTCACGGGGGACGATCGCGAGACGATCGAATCGGGAATTGAGACAATTTTGCAGACGGGCGAGACTATCACCGAAGCTGAGATCACCACCAAAGAGCGCCACACCATCCCCCATGAGTTTCGAGGGGTCAGACAAACTGACGCCGAAGGTACCCCGACGGGCATCATCGGCATTGGAAGGGATATATCGACCCGAAAACACCGAGAGGAGGAACTGAAAGCACTGAACACACGGTTTGATCTGGCGTTGTCCCAAACTGATACAGGGATCTGGGAACTCGACATAGCATCCGGGACAGTCCGCTGGGATACAACCAGTGAACGCCTGTTCGGATACGACCCTGGGGAATTTCCGGGGACATACGCTGGGGTTGGCAGCCGAGTTGTCGACAGCGAAACAGCACCCACCGGGGAAACGACCGACACAACAGGGACTGAGCCCAACTACCGACCTGAATACGGAGATCGCATTCCGGATGAGGATCTCGATCGGGTATCGGAACAGCTTGAACACGCCATTAAGACCGGCGAACAATACCAGGCTGATTTCCGGGTGCAACCGCCAGACGAGCCCCAACGCTGGATCCAGGCTCGTGGGGTCGTCGAGTACAACCATGATGGGAGCCCAGACCGGATAATTGGTGTCCAAACCGATATCACGGCCCAGAAAGAGCGTGAACGCGAACTCGAACGAACAAAACAGAGCCTCGAAGAAAAAAATGAGCGGCTCAATCAGTTTGCTGCGACAGTCTCACATGACCTGCGGAATCCCCTTGAGATCGCACAGGGATACCTCGATGTTGCTCGGGAGACCGGTGAGGACGATGCCTTTGAGACCATCGAACGGTCGCTCGGTCGCATGGAGTCGATGATCGATGAGTTGCTGACGTTGGCTCGCACCGAGACAGTCGATCCCGAGACTGAATCGCTCCGTCTGGGCGACATTGTTGCGATGGCCTGGGAAACTACCCAGACAGGGGCGGCGACGATCACGTGTGACCTTCCGGACTCGATGACCGTTGTGGCCGATCAATCACTCCTGAAAAACGTCTTTGAGAATCTGTTCCGCAATGCCGTCGAACACAACGAGTCGCCGGTAACCGTCTCTGTCGGCCAGTTAGACGGCGGCGGCTTCTATATTGAAGATACCGGTGCCGGATTGCCCGAAACTGATGCACAGTCAGTGTTTGAGCAGGGAGTTACCACCAATAACAGTGGGACTGGATTTGGGCTGGCCATCACCCGGAACCTGATTGAGGCCCACGGCTGGACGATCACCGCGACTGAGGGGACAGCTGGTGGGGCCCGATTTGAGATTCTCACTGATGGCTCCTAAGTCGGGGGCGTATCTACTTCTCAGGATCGTTGGCAACAACCCAACAAGAAGTCGTCTGAATCACGATAGAGTCACCGCTCACCGATCAGGGACGCCGCCAGCCAAAAACTGGCCGGCGGCGCAAACGTAGTGTGCTGGTAGCGGGGTCAAGTGCTACGACCACCCGGAACAGGGTGGTCACTATACCATATGTCGACCAGCTATATCAACATGTCGGGTAGGGACACCGATGGTTGCCTCTACCGTTTGCATTGATTCCACCGTGATGTTGTCCGTCATCCTGAAAATGTTGAGCCGCTGGTACAGCCGCCAACAAACTACTTACGACCAGAATCCGCCCGATCCCGGCCCAGAGGGGCCGCGCGGGCCGCTGGGTGCAGTGGGTGACTCATCGGCGAGTTCGACGCGTTCGCTCGGCTGTCGTGGATCGATCTCCTGGCCGGCTTCGAACCGAACAAAGCTCAGATAAAACGACTCCCCACAGCCGGTTTCGCCCTCCCGAAGCGTCCCATCCTCGCCGCAGGTGAACTCGACGCCATCAACGCCGTCCTCGTCCTCAAATGGCTCATCGGGAGCGACGTACGACCAGCCCTCGAAGGGGTACGGTGTCACCGCCTTGTCGTCGAGATAGCCCGTGCGTTCGAGTTCGACGATCGCCTCACAGTGTGGACAGTGGTAGGTGACGATGTAACTCATTGCCATCAGTTGGGCGGGGCCGCTATTGAGCCCTTCGTGCGCCCCTATCACGTGATCCGGTCGAGTGCCCACGCCGCCCGCTGTCGCACTGATTCCTTCGGATCGGTGTGGCGACGCTCGGCCAACGCGTCGGCTGCCGCGGCGGCGTCACACCGGCCCAACGCCCAACAGGCGTGGACGCGGCTGCGCGTCCAACTGTCGTCTAACAGATCGACCAGGGCGTCGACAAACGGTTTGACATGTCGGGGTCTCACCGCGGCGATGCGGGCGAACGCACCGGCTGTATTCGACCGCACCGTCGGATCACTATCGGAGAGGAGCCCGGCGAGCTCGTCGGTGTAGGGGGCGATATCGGTCGGATACTCGGCCGCGATATCGCCGAGAATCCCGACCGTGTTGGCGCGAAGCTCCGAACTGTCGGCGGTGAGCTGTGCGAGCAGCGTCGGCACCGCCGGCGTCGCCGCGGCCGGGTAGGCAGCCGTCACGCGGCCGAGCGCGGCGGTGGTGGTGATCCGGTAGGCGGTGTCGTCGGTCTCCAGCAGCGAACACAGCTGCGGGACGAGCGGTCGAACGGCGTCAGGATGGTTCTTGGCAACGAGCCCGACGGTCGCCAGTGCCTGCCGGCGCGCGCGGGTTGGGGTCGGGGCCAACAGCGAGCCGAAAGCGGGTATCGCATCCACGACAGCACCGGGATCGTGGTCGGCCACATGGCCCAACAGCCGCGTTGCCGCCGTCGCCACCAGCCGGCTGTCGGCGGGGAGCGTGTCGATCACGGCGTCGACCGCGTCGGCGACGACAGCCGGCTGTACCGCCGCGATATGGGCCAGCGAACGCAGGGCGTACAGTCGGCTGAGTCGACCATCATCCAGACACGCCACGAGCGACTCGACCGCCGTCACTCCGGGGGTCGGTGTCGCCGCAAGCACCGATGCAACGATCCGGAGCGCGGTCGTCTGTGTCTGAGGGTCAGCCGTCCGCGCGACCGCCGCAAGCCCGGCGGTATCGATCACGCCGGGGGCGGCACTCGCCAGCTGACCGTAGCGATCGAGCTGTTGTGGCGAGGCATCCGGCTCAGGTGCTGAAACCGTTGGCTGCGGAGGGATTGAGATGGTCTCGATCGCTGACGGTGAGATGGTGAGTCGCCGAGGGGCAGATTCGGCTGTCAACGCCGACACCTGCGGGGCGGCGTGAGCGGAGCGATCGTCCGCCGCGCGCCGAACGTCGACGACGGGGACATCGATCGATCGCGCCCCAGCCGTCGTCTCGATCCGGATGGCGGTGCCGTCGGCGACGTGCTCACAGAACGCGGTGATGTCGCCAACGGTGTCGGGCTCGATCCGTACCTGTCGTGGCGAGCCGTGATGGTCGATCCCGAACCACCGCAACGGCCGGCCGTCGGCGTCGGTGTGGCGGCGCAGGAACTCGGCGGCCGACTCACAGCCGAGCGCGTCGCGGGCCAGCTGCCACGTCTCGTCGGTGCCGATCCGCCAACAGGTGACCCCATCGACAACGACGGGATTGGGGCCGCTCGCGGGTGGGGTCGCCGGAGGCTCAGCGGGTGAATCGGATGTTGACGACGGGTCGGTTGCCGACGGCGAATCGGTTGCTGACGGCAAATCGGTTGCCGACGGCGGGTCGATCGACGAACCATCGGGGGTCGTCGCGGCCGTCGCACAGCCCTCACAGACCGGGTTCGGGATCGGGGTGAGCAGCCGCGTCCCCCCGTCGGGTTCGGGGGTCGCGTCGCCTGTCGCCGGATCGGCTCCGATCGTCGGCTGACCCCCAAGCACCGGGGGCGAATCTGGGCCGACGGCCTGCTCTGTGGGCCGATCCGATCCCGGCTCGTCGCTCAGCCACGAGATCGGGCTACCGCAACAACAGCAGTGGGGAACATGGTGGGGTGACTGGAACGCCATCTGACTGATACCGGATGGTCACCATACCACTCAAAAAGCGTTCGCCCGTAGTTATCACCGGAGATAATTTGCTGATACGGCGGTAAAATCAGCGGTCGGCGACAGCAGGTTACAGTCCGGCTGCGGCCGCGGTGGCGTCGGCGATCGTCCCCTCGACAGCGACGGCGGTTGTGACCCCATCGTCAGTCCAAAACACCACCGCGCGGTCGTCACGTTCGACCGCGGTTGCCGATCGCTCATCGACCGTTACCGTCGTCTCACCGTCGAGTTGATCGAACGGGATCGACGCGCCGCTGGCCGTGATCACCGACACGGTGTCGTCATCGACTGTGTACTGCTGGATAACTGCCTGGCCGTCAGCCCGGCTGATCACGGTGGCCTCGGTGAACGCGCCGTCGTAGGTCGGTAGTGAGCGGTCTGTTGCCGACTGGACAGCATCAAACGTGTCGTAGGCGTCGGTCGTCGTCACCGACACCCGATCGGCCGGCGGATCAAAGGTGCTGTCATGGATGCTGACGTTGAACTGTGTCTCGGTAACCCGAACCGTTGTCTCGTTGGTGCCATCGGTCGCGGTCGCCCGCAGGAGGCGGCTGTCCTCGGTGGCGATCCAAAGCGTGCCGGTCACGGTCGCCGCCTCGTCGGTCGATTCAACATCGATCACGTAGGCAGACTCGCCGCCGATATCCGTGATATCGACAAGCGTCGCGGTGACGTTCGACGCCGAGACCGGATCGGTCAGCGCGCCATACTGGCTGTCATCGCTTGGGAGCCGATCGGGGTTGCCACTGGCCTCATACGCCTCTAACTCGGCTTCGGTCGGGATCTCACGGGCGTAGGATCGGTTCTCGCCGACCGCCCACGCGACGCTGCCGTTCGAGCCAGCCTCGTAGCTCTCGCCGTCCTTTTCAACTGTGTAGGCGACCTTATCGGGCTGTTTGGCGGCGTACGCCACGGTCGCCGTCGACGTTGCCGTTTCGTTTTCGACCGTCACGGTCGCCGTCCCGCTGAGCGTGTCGGCGGAATCGTACCGGGTCTCAACGCGATCGAGGATCTCGTCGCCGGAGGGCTGATCGTCGACAGCCATGCCGGGAAGACCGGTTGCCGCGCCGGCGGCCAGCAAGCCGACCGCGAGGAGGACGGCTAGTACACCGAGGCGACGACTGAACGGAGTGAAACTCATCACGCAACGTACGTGCTTGCGGCGTAAGTACATTGCTCCGAGCAGAGGTGGGCTGGTGCCGCCGGCGCGGTCGCTTGCGGCCAACGTTGATACGCGCAGACAGCCAACGGAAGGTGTGAGCGAGACAGCAGCGACCGCGACGGCAGCCGCAACCGAGGCCGGCGAGGCCGAGCCGACCGTCGTCGTCGACGAGGTGTCGAAACACTACACGGTCGGGAGCCGCGTCACCGCACTCGATGGGGTGAGCCTGACACTCCCAACGGGGTCGTACACCGCGATCATGGGGCCGAGTGGCTCCGGCAAAAGCAGCCTCTTGAATCTGATCGGCGGGCTCGATACCCCCTCATCGGGCCACGTTGCCGTCGACGGCAAATCGGTTTCGACGGCCAGCGAGGACGAGCGCGCCGCGATCCGCGGCACCGACATCGGCTTTGTTTTCCAGACGTTCAACCTCATGCCACGGCTGACCGCCGTCGAGAACGTCGCCCTTCCGTTGGTGTTCGATGGCTGGTCGCGGGCCGACCGGATCGATCGCGCGGTCGACCGCCTGGAGGCCGTCGGGCTGGGCGATCGCACCGACCACGTTCCCAGCGAGCTCAGCGGCGGCCAACGCCAGCGGGTCGCTATCGCCCGCGCGCTCGCACCTGATCCGGCACTCATCCTCGCCGACGAGCCGACGGGCAACGTCGACACCGACACCGGCGCGACCGTTCTCGATATCTTTGATGAGCTCCACGCCGCGGGCAACACCATCCTCCTTGTCACCCACGAACGCCATGTCGCCGAGCGCGCCGACCGGATCGTCCACATCACCGACGGCGAGATCGGCTCGATCGAAGCCACGGGTGAGGCCTGATGGACGGCCGCGAAGGCCTCCGGATCGCTGTGCGATCGGTACGGGCCCACAAGCTTCGCTCGGCGTTGACCGTTGTCGGTATCGTCATCGGCATCGCCTCGGTGATCACGTTTGCGACGTTCGGAGCCAGCGTCCAAGCTGAGATCATCGGCGATATCGGCGACAGCAACGCCGGCAACATCTACGTCTTCGGCACCCCCAGCGACGACGAGGGGTTCGACCGAGTGTTGCAGCCGGTGTTCACCGAATCCGATCTTGCGGCGATCGGTGAGATCGAGGGTGTCACCGCGGTGTTGCCGCGCGGCTCAGTTCAGGTGTCATCGATACGCGCTGCCAATCAGACGCTCGCCAGATCGCAGGTGACCGCAACGACACCCGAGAGTATCACGCCGGCGTCGACGGTCAGCGGTCGGGCGTTCACCAGCGGCGAACGCGAGGTCGTTGTCAACGAGCGACTGGCAACTGGGTTCAGCGAAAATCTGACAGCCGGATCGACGCTGACGCTCACCTTCCCCGACGGCGAGGAGCAACCGGTGACAGTGACGGGCGTCGTCAACGGCACCCGCGGCGAGCTACCGGTGAGCAACTTTGCCCGCCAGCCGCGGCTCTTCGCGCCGGTCGACCCCTTCTATGAGGCGGTCGTCGAGAGCCCCTCGGCTGGGGTGCGGCAGCGCGCCTACCCACAGGTGACCGTTGTCACCGATCCACGACAAACAGCCGAGACGCGCGAGGCGATCGAGGACTATCTCGCAGGCGATGCCGATGCCCGCCAACTATCGGCGAGCGACACCGAGTTGGTCGCCCGCTCGGGCAGCGATTTCGTCGATGAGATCAGCGACGTGATCGAGCGCATCACCCGGTTTGTGACCGGGATCGGCGTCATCTCGCTTGTCGTCGGCGCGATCGGCATCGCCAACGTGATGTTGGTCAGCGTCACCGAGCGCACCCGGGAGATCGGGATCATGAAAGCCGTCGGCGCGCGCAACCGGGATGTGATGAGCATCTTCGTCATCGAGGCCGCGCTGTTGGGAACGCTCGGCTCGCTGCTCGGTGTGCCGCTCGGCCTCCTTGTCGGTCGCGGGGCCGCCGCCTACGCCGACGTGACGTTCGCGTTGGCACCGGATTGGATCGCCCTCGCCGTCGTCGTCGGTGTTGTTGTCGGGGTCGTCGCCGGCCTCTATCCGGCCTGGCGGGCCGCACGCATCGACCCCATCGACGCGCTCAGACACGAGTGATCGGGGCCGACCGATAGACACCTGTAGCTGGCCGCACAGAGCCCAGCTATGTCGCGGCCGGATGACCGAGCGACGACACCGACGCGCCGGCGACCGGTGCCCGAAGCGACCGCCGAGTCGTATCTCTCCCATGGCCCGAGTCTGGTCATGCTGCTCGTTGCCAGCGCGGTCGCCTTTCTCGTCGGGGTGCGGTTTTACGTCGACACCATGCCCGCGGTGTCAACGCTGCTGTGGCCGCTGTATGCGGACTCGCCGACCGCGATCGCGTTGGCGACGCTGTCGCTGGCAACGTTGCTGCCGACGATCGGACAGCCGCTGGCGGCGACCCCGACAAACCGGCCGCTGGCGTATCTCCACACCTTTGCCTTCGTCTGGCTTATCAAGTACGGCCTGTGGGTTGTCATCGCGCTCAACCGCCGCGTTGGGCTGTATATCGGGTTCGACGCCGACGCGCTGTATGCGTACTGGGGGATCATCGGCACCCACCTGCTGTTTGTCGTGCTGGCCTTCGCTATCCTCCACTACGGCCGGACGACCCGCGGCGCGCTGGGGCTCTCGCTGGGGCTGTTGCTCGCAAACGACCTCGTCGACTACGGCTTCGGCTACCACCCGCCGCTGCGCTACGAGCCCGGGATCGTGGTGCCGACGCTGACGGTCGTGCTATCGTTTGTGGCTGTCGCGCTGGCGGCCTGGCAGTTCGACCGGCTTAGCGACGCGACGGCGGCCTAAATTTCCCGCGTCAGCCCGTCACGTAGATCCCGGCCGAAGTAGTGGCCGACGAGCCCGAGGCCCGCACCAAGGACGACGCCGAGGCCGCCGAAGGCGAGACCGTACTGCTGGAAGAAGTCGATTCCAATGGGGAGCGCGGCAGTAGTGAGCAGGCTCAACGCGAAGTTGATGCCGACGACGATCCCACCGGCGAGGCCGGTTTCGAGATAGCGAGCGTCGCCAGCGAGGATACCGAGGACGAACGTCGCCGCGAAAACACCGGCGAGCGAGCCGATGCTGCCGATGATCGGGATCGCGCCGCCGACACCGACGCCGATGACGACGGCGACCAACGAGAGTAGGAAGGCTTTCGCCGAGAAGCGGCCACCGAGTCGACCCGAGCCGCCATCATCGTCGGCACTCGACGGGATCTCGGTGTCGACCCCTTCGACCGTCTCGGTTAGTTCGTCGGACTGCTGCATACCGGTAGCTGACGCCCCAGCGGTTTGGCTGTTGTGCCGTCAGCGACGATACTGTGCGGCTTGCCATCTGTATCACAGCCGCGAAGAACTATTCTCGATACGTCTCGATTTTTAGATCCTCGATTGTTCATCGAACGCAGCATCGATATCCTCAGAGCCCTGCTCAACCGCTGCTTCGAGGTCATCAGCCGCTTGCTGAGAGAGAAATCCGGCGTTCGTCCGCCAATCGGAATCAAGTTCCTCGAAGAGTCGGTCGAGCGTCTCGCTGAAGCTCTCATCACCGCGTTTGTGCGCTTTCAGCCGCTCGTAGACATCTTCTTTGATGCCGATGTTTTTCGAGGCCATCCGTATTTTGTGTATGGGTTTGGGTACACATCAACGTTGTTCCCGGTCTCCCCCGTTTCAAAACAAGCGGAGTCAAAAGCTTCCGTTGGAATCCCCACTATCTAAACCGCAAAAGCGTGGTTTCAAGTCGACCCCCGGGCAAGGCGGGCGTATGAATCCAGGCGACCGCGTCCGCGTCGAGCGCGGCGATACCACCAACGAAGGCGTGGTGTTGCCCTCCTCGACGAGCGACCACATCGTCCTCAAGCTCGACGGCGGCTACAACATCGGGATCGACCGCGAGACAGCCAGCGTCGACTTGCTGGAAACCGACGTTCACGATATCGACGATGAGGGTGAGCCCGACGACGGAACCGTCTCCGAGATCGAGTTCGGCGACGACCGGCCGACGATCTCGCTCATCTCGACGGGTGGCACCATCGCCTCGACAGTTGATTACCGCACCGGCGCGGTGACCGCACAGTTCACCGCCGAGGACGTACTCCGAGCCGTCCCCGAGCTCGCCGGCCGCGCCAACTACCGGGGTCGGGTCGTCGCCAACATCCTCAGCGAAAACATGGATCCCTCGATCTGGCAGGAGTTGGCTACCGCCGTCTACGACGAGATCGAGGCCGGTGCGGACGGCGTCGTCGTCATGCACGGCACCGACACGATGCAGTATTCGGCGGCCGCGCTGTCGTTCATGCTCGATACCCCGGTGCCGATCGTCTTCACCGGCAGCCAGCGGTCGGCCGACCGGCCCTCCTCGGACAACGTGATGAACGCGGTGTCGGCGGTCGAAGCCGCGAAATCCGACTGCGCGGAAGTACTGCTCTGTATGCACGCGTCGGCCAGCGACGACCGCTGCGCGCTCCACCGCGGCACCCGCGTCCGGAAAAACCACACCTCCCGGCGGGACGCGTTTGAGACCGTTGGCAACAAGCCGCTGGCAACGATCGAGTATGCGACCGCCAGAGACGACGGCGCGGACGGCGACGCTGCCGACGACGCCTTCGATTTCAACCGCGAGTACGCCGCCCGCGGCGAGACCGATCTCGCGCTCGCCGACGACCTGGATCCCGCGGTCGAACTTGTGAAGTTCACGCCCGGCATGGATCCCGCGGCGTGGGACTACCTCGACGACGCCGACGGCGTGATCATCGAGGGCACCGGCCTCGGCCACATTCACACTGATCTGATCGGCCGGGTCGAAGAGCTCGTCGACGACGGAACCGTGGTTGCGATGACGAGCCAGTGTTTGGAGGGGCGAGTTTGTGACCGCGTTTACGACACCGGCCGCGATCTGCTGGATGCCGGCATCGTCGAAGCCGGCGACACGCTGCCCGGCACCGCGAAGGTGAAGCTGATGTGGGCACTGGCGAACGTCGGTGATCCGAGCGAGGCGATGGGTCGGTCGCTGGCCGGCGAGCTTACCGAGGAATCCCAGCCGTGGCAGTAGCGGCGTCGCTGGCGGCCGCTGGGTCACCGTTTCAGATCGCGGCCGGCTCGCCGCTGCTGGTCGCCGCCGTCATCGACCGCCCCATCATGGTCGTCATCTATGGGGTGACACTCGCTGTCTCGGTGTGGCTCTTCCGGGATGCGCGTCGTCGACAGCGATCGATCCCCGTAGCGGCCGGCTGGGCGATCGGTGGGTTCGTCCTCCCGGGGATCGTCCACTTCGGCTATCTCTACGGGCGAATGAAGGAGACATCGTCGACCCCCGAACCACCGCGTGAGGACGACAGCTGACGAGACGTGCTGGTCGGGCGAGGATGACACCTGATGGGACTGGCTGCTAACAGCGGCGTCGGCAGGGGTTGTTATTAGGTCGCCGCCCGAAGCGACGGGTATGTTCGACCGCATCCTCTTTCCGATCGACGACAGCGATGGTGTTGCGGCCGTCCGTGACAGCGTCTATGCCCTCGCAGCCGCCCACGACGCGACCCTCCACGTGCTCAACGTCGCCGACACCGCCCACGACAGCGTCACCCGGATCGGCGACCAGGTCGTCGACGCTCTCGAACAGGCCGGCGAACAGATCGTCGACGAAACCGCAGCCAAAGCTGCCGAACAGGGGATCCCCACGGAAACGGCGGTGATCCAAGGCGGTGTCGCCGCGACCATCACGACGTACGCCGAGACCGCCGAGATCGATCTCATCGTGATGCCGACGCAGGGCCGAACCGGTATCGAGGAGCGACTGCTCGGGAGCACAACCGAGCGCGTCAGCCGCGAGACGCCCGTGCCGTTGCTCACGCTGCGGCCCGACGCCGCGCCGCTGACGACGCCGATCGAGCGGCTGCTCGTCCCGACCGACGGCAGCGACACCGCCGCCGGGGCTCTCGATGTCGGCATCGAACTCGCGGTCGCCGACGGCAGCACGCTCCAACTGCTGTCGATCATCGACACCGGGCTGTTTGGGGGAGATCTCCGAGCCGATCAGTACACCGAGAGTCTGACCTCGGCCGCCGAGAGGATCATCGACGACGCCCGCGACCGAGCGACCGCCGCCGGCGTTGCGGATGTTGTGACCGCCGTCGAGGACGACGAGTCGGTGGCTGGGGGGATCCGGTCGTACGCCGCCGACGCCGACAGCGACTGCATCGTCGTCGGTACCCACGGCCGAACCGGGCTCGACCGGTATCTGCTCGGTAGCGTGACGGAGACGCTGATCCGAACCGCGCCGGTGCCCGTGTTGGTCGTCCCGCCGACGGAGCACGCGGCCGAGGAGTAACGCGACGCGCTCACCGACCCACTTCTATCCACGTAACTCCTCGCCAGACGGGAGCGCAACCGAGGCTCTATTGGGCTGGACAGCCACAATCGACTGATGGGATTTCACACGTTTGATCCGGCGAAGGCAGCCAGGTTAGACGACGAAAGCCGGTATCAGTTCTGCTCGCGGGATGAGCTGCTCGGCGCGCTTGCGGCCGGCGGCGGGGCCGACGACCACCTGCTCGATCTCGGCAGCGGCACCGGCTTCTACACGACCGCGCTCGCACCCTTTTTCGATCGGGTTTCGGCGGTCGATATCCAACCGGAAATGCACGACCACTTTCGGGACAACGGGGTGCCAGCGAATGTGTCGCTGGTCGAGAGCTCGACCGATAGTCTGCCGCTCGCTGACAGCTCGGTCGATGCCGTGGTGTCGACGATGACAGCCCACGAGCTGCCGCTTGCGGCAACACTGACTGAACTTCGGCGGGTGCTTGACGCCGACGGGCGGCTCGTGATCGTCGACTGGTCGGCTGAGGGACGGGGAGAGGCTGGCCCGCCGCGAAGCGAACGCCTCGGCGCGGCCGATCTCCGGGAGTCGCTGACCGAGGCCGGCTTCAGCGTTGAGCGTGCAGAGGAACGCGGCGAAACACTGCTGATTGCGGCGACAAGCAACTGACGGCGACAGCGTGGCAACCCCCGGATGGCGTCGACATCCGCGGGGCGGCGAGCCGAAAGGGACTTAACGCCCTCGGCTGTATTCCGGAGTGGACTAGGCTGGGCAGGTAGGCCCTGCTCTTTACCCGTGAGACAGTCTTTAGCGGGGGCCGAACAGCCGGGGCGTCGGTCGAACCGACACAGGCCTCGGGAGCCAACGTGGAAACCTCGTCCGTCGGGGACAGCGGTTCGGTGTGTACACCCGCAGGGGTGTTCCACACCGGTTGATCGGCGACAGTGGGTCAGGCGCGGAAGCGAGCAGCCCATCGCCGAACGCCCGTCGCTCGCCGGATCGCGGGGTGGAGAAGGCAACCGAGAATCCCTGTGTTTGGAACGGCCGGCAAGTCGGTCTGTCCGCCATTCATACGCGGTCTTCTATCCAACGCCACCAGGCCACCGACAGCTTCGACTATCAGCAGCCCCTGCTGTCGGTATGGCCGACGACGCGACGACAGACAGTGACGATCCAGCACGCGAGGCGAGCGACAGCGATATCCAGGCCACCTACACCGAAACAGCGGGCGAGCGACGACTCAGCTTCGACCGCGAGGGCCAGAGCGCGGTTGTCGCCCAAAACAGCGAGGGGTATGCGATGTTGCGGGTGCGACAGACAGCCGAGGGTGACGAGCTCGAACGCTACTATGGGTTCGATATGGCACTCGATCACGCCGCGGAGCTACTCGGTGTCGACCCCAACGCGCTCCCGGTGCCCGAGGCGGCCGCCGATATGGGGATGTAGCGGGTCAGATCCGGACTACTCCTCACCGAACGACGACTGCAGCCACGTGCTGTCGAGATGATCCCGCCAGTAAAACCGCGGCGCGAAGACAAGATACGCGAGGGCAAGAAACAACAGCGCGAACGCAAAGACACGCCCGTAGTAGCCCGACGTGAGGATCGCCAACCCCTGGACAACGCCCATAATCAGCGCGTCCTGGGGGTGGAGATCCGGATAGGTGATCCGTGTAACCATCAGCACCGCGAGCACGCCAACAAGGCCGATGAGCTGCCAGACCGCGGTGAAGCCGGCCAAGACGGCCGCCGCGAGGATCGTCGCCGCCAGCGTCGTCTGGACGCCTTGGGTTTCGGCACTGTCGTAGTCGTAGGCGGTGTACATCCCCAACCGGGTGACCGCCATCGCCACAAATAGGGCGGGCAGACAGACGCCAACACCGACGATCACGGGATCGCCGTTCGGCATCCACTGCTCGAAGACGACGGCGACGACGAGGACGGCAGGGGCGACACCGAAGGAGGCGACATCAGCCAGCGAGTCGAGATAGACGCCGGCGGGCGTGCTCCCCCGACGGCGGGCGACGATCCCATCGAGGGCGTCGGTGATCGCGCCGACGAGGATGAGCCGGGCGGCTAAGGTCACGTCGATAAGGGCGGCCGCGGTCGCCAGAAAGCCAAGCGCGGCGTTGGCGACGGTGACCGCATCGGCGACCCCGAGTCGCCCGACGAACCGCGGTTGCATATCTGCTCGTTGGTCAGTGGGAGGTTATGTGTTGTTATCTCCGGAGCCAGCAGCGATGACAACGCGGCGGCGGCCGATGCCGAGAGCCACGCGAGCGACGTTGCATTCGACTATCGAGAATCGAACCACGCGGCCTATATGGCTCCCATCCCTACCGAATGCTATGACGCAGCCGCAGACGCGACGGCGGGTGCTGGCGGCTCTCGGCACAGCGGCAACCGGCGGGCTCGCCGGCTGTGCCAGCGTGTTCGCCGCGAGCGAGTACGACGTCGGCATGCGGACACAAGCGTTTGCACCCGAAACGCTACGAGTCGAACCCGGCACCACCGTCGTCTGGCGGAACACCTCGACGCGCGGCCACACGGTGACAGCCTACGAGGATACGCTCCCCGACGAAGCGGCCTTCTTTGCGAGCGGTGGCTACGAGAGCGAGGCGGCCGCCCGCGAGGCGTGGCAGGAGACGAGCGGCGGCCGGCTGGAAACTGACGACACCTTTGAGCACACCTTCGAGAGCCCCGGCCAGTACAGCTACGTCTGTCTTCCACACGAGGAAGGCGGGATGGTCGGGACGATCATCGTCGAGGCGTAGCTGCGGTGCTGGACGGGCGAGAAAAAGCAAAAATCCGACTGCCGGCTTAGTCGTCGGCCACGTCTTCGGCGATGTCGTCTTCGTCGACATCGACGGCCGTGGCTTCCTCTTCGGCCAGCTCTTCGGGGCGGGCTTCGAGTTCGAGCTTCGTGACCTCGACGCGGCGAAGCGGGTAGATCTGTTTTGCTTCGCCGTAGATCGCCGATGAGAGGCGACCCTCGATGGCACTGTCGGCCAGCTCCTCGAAGGTTCGCTCCTCGGCGGCCTCCTCGACGAGGTCGATCATGACACGCCGGATGGCGTGCTCTTGGCTGTTGTCGGCCTTCTTCGTCGTGAAGGCGACCGGCTGGATCTTCACGCGGTAGTCGTCGGTCGTGACGACCGTGATGTTGGCCTCGGTTTTCGAGGCTCCGCGGCGCACGAGGCTGCGCAGGTAATCCCGCGTCAGCTCGTGTTTGATAAACTCGGTGTAGGCCGTATCCGAGCCCACGTCGTCGATCTTGAACGTGAGTTTGGTGTTGTCTGATCCGGCGTCATCCGTGATGTCGCCGAGAGTCGTCTCGATGGTGCGGCCGACGACCTGCTGTGGCTCTTCGGCGATGGTCTCACCGAGTTCGGCCCGATCGAACTGCTCGGGGGCCTGTACAGTGTACCATCGTTTTCCGTCCTGTTGCTGTGAAACTGATCGTTCGCTCATGATTGGGTTGTGTTATCTGTCGTAGGTTCGGCTGCGGTGCTGTCCTCGGTCGGGGCGATGTCGGAATCCGCGTCGGCGGCGGCGGTGTCGGTCGCGTCGTCACCAGCGTCGGCCGTGTCGACGGCGTCGAGTACCGCCTCGGCGACGCCAAGGTTGACGACGTAGTCGTCGACGGTCGACTGCAAGCCGCCGGTGGTGTCGCGGTCGATCTCGGTCGTGACGGTCGCTTCCTTGACCCGCGTCGTCATCGACGCGGTGTTGTCGGGGTCGACCGCGCGGGCGACGCGCTCGGCGCGCGTCGGTGTCGCGTACGACGTTGTCACGGTCGCGCTGCAGACGACCGCGGTGTGAGTCGTGGCGTCAGTCATCAGCGAGTGCCTCCCTGATCGCGGCGATCAACTCACCGTCGGCAACGCTGTCGTCGACAGCGAGTGTTGCGTGCGTCGGCGTCCCGCCAGCGTCGCCATCGAACTCGCGGGCGACGGTCGCCGTTGCGTCGTCGAGCCCGCGTGGCTCGGGTGCCGCGAGGGCTGCCCGCCGGCGGCCGTCGATCGACTCGCTGACGACGAGCGCGACGGGCTCCGGCGAGCGGAACTCCCGTGCGAGGCGTGCGACCGTCGGCAACACCGACGGCTGATCCGTCTCGACGCGGAGGACGTAGACGCCATCGTAGCGACCCGTCGTCGGCGCGTCGAGTGCGGCATGTGCCGCGGCGGCGTGATCGCGCCAGGTCGCCAGTGCCTCGCTGACGGCTCCCGGCGCGCCGAACGCGAGTGATACCGCCACCCCCGGTGCCTCGCGGGCGAGTGCTGACAACACGTCAGCGTAGCCGCCAAGCGTAGCGAAGGGTGCGGTCGGCGTCGCGTACGGCCGGAGTGCGGCCTCGACCGAATCGGCAGCCTGTGGGGCGGCCGGGTCTGCGGTCGCGGTTGCGACGGCGACAGCGGAGGCGAGTTGCGTTCGCGTCTCGTCGTCGGTCTCGGCGTCCGAATCGGTCGGGATGCCAAGGTCGGCGAGGAGTTCGCCCGCGGCGTCGACATCACCCGAGAAGGGCGCGTCGAGCCGCGTCGAGTGGGCGAGATCGGCTGCGAGATCGGCGGTCGGCACCACAACGCCGGGTCGACGCTCAACGAGGGCGGCCGACTCGGCCGCCGCGAGGAGGTCGTCACCTCCGGCTCCGCCGGGAGTTTCACCGGCGGCGATGACACCCGCCAACGCGAGTACCGGGTCGGGATCAACGCCGAGTTCGCGGCTGATCGCCGCGGCCGTGACGCTCGCCGGCTGGCGGTCGTCGCGGGCCGGCACCGCGAGGTCAGCCGGGCCGCGCTGGCCGCGGCCGACCACGAGTGTTTGGCTGCCGTCAGGCTCGCCGTCGCTCTCCTCGCCGTCGACAATGTCGCCGGCTGGATCCGCTGAGACGTGGACGCGGAACGGGATCTCCCGATCGCGGAGTGCGACCGCGAGCAGCCCGCAGGCGGCGAGTGCGTCGCCGTCGGCGTGACCGAAGAGCCGGACGAACGGCGCGGCCGCTACCGCCGAGGCCACCCTGCTGGCGGCGTCGGGATCGGGAGCGGCTGCGGCGTCAGTCCGGGAGTCCGACATCGTGAATCCTTATTCGAGGAGTTCTTTCGCTTGCTCGTAGCTGTAGTTGAAGTCGGCGTCGATCTCGTCGCCGCGGTAGTAGTTGGCGAGGCGACGGATCTTCGACTCCGTGTTCTGGAGTGCGCGTTTGTTCTGGTGGTCTTGGCCGTTTTCTTCGAGATGCTCACGGAGGTTGATTGCGCGCTCCATGAGTCGCCGGAGATCCTCGGGGAGCTCCGGGGCGGCGTCGTTGTCCTCGAGAATCTCGCCGACCTTCTTGCCGGTGGCGAGTTTGACGTTCGGGATCGGCGTCCCTTTGACGCCCTCATCGCGGAGTTTCATCCCGATGACGCTGGGGTCGTGTCCCTGTTCGGCGAGTTCAACGACGCGATCCTCGATGGCATCGGCGTCGACATCGCTCCATTCGGCTGGTTCGTCTGCCGCCGGGCGATCCGATCCGGATGAGCCGCGGCGACGGGTATGCATTCGTGCCATTGTTAGGTTGGAACGGCACAGGCCGCAGAAACGACGTGTCCACACAGCCCCGAGACGACAGACTGGTCGCCGGGGGCTGGTGGCGCACTGTCGCAATCCCAAGCCCGTGTGGGCGAGTCAGAGTTACGACTGTGCTGTTCCCACCGACTCTTCTCCGCTGTGGGCGTTAAGGGCTTTCTATTCGCCGATAGGCTCATTACCCAGAGTCGAAGGTCTTAATACCAAAACCGGAAAACGACAGGTTGCGTTGCGGGCTCGTAGATCAGCGGTAGATCATCCCCCTGGCACGGGGAAGGCCGCGGGTTCAAATCCCGCCGAGTCCACTTCACTTCGTTCTCGCTGCGCTCGAACTCGTTCAGTGACTCGGCGTACTTCCACTCGCTCCCTACGGTCGCTCGCGGGAGTCCCGCCGAGTCCACACACCGAATCTAGTTGTTTCAGTGCGGCGTAGCGACAGGATTTTTATTACAACACCGCAATTATCGATTGTGGGCACAGATCGTGACCGGGTGTGGGCGGGCGTCCTCCAGGTGTCAAACGAGCAGGCTGGCTTCTCAGTCGAGGAGGTGAGCCGCGTCTGTGAGGAACTGTTCGGCGATGACGCGCCGCCACAAGAAACGATCAGCGACGCGATAGAGACGATGGCTGACTGGGGTGTGTTGGAGTCGTTCGGCTTTGATAGCGGCACAACCTACTATATGCTGACCGATGAAGAGATCGCTCCCTGAGTTGCACCGCGAGGAGGAGCACATGTTTTTGCAGCGGGCGTTTCAGCCCCAGATAGCCTTCTCCGAACCGTTATCCAGCCGTGACTGGATCATCGAGGCAAGATCGTGGGCCGTGGAATCTTCCTCAACAGAGTCAAGAAAGGCCGTGAGCTTCTGATCGACGAGTGCGGGATCAAGCGTCGTTAACCCCGCTGCCGCGATGATTCTGAGATAGTCATCCTCGTGGGTTAACGCCGACAGCAAGCTGTCAACGGTGTCCTCGGTCGCGGTTTCGAGTTGGCCCAACAGCCAGGCTGCGTTGCGTTGCTCCGGTTTGTGCGGGGAGTCATCGACGATCGATGCAAACTCATCCGAGACGGCGGCGTCGACATCCTCGCCCATCTCGGCAAGGGCCTGCTGGCGAACCGTGTGGCCCTCCTCGAAATCGGATTCGGTGAAGGTGGTGATCAACCCCTCGGCGGCCTCTTGGCGCACCGCCTCGTCGGCATCGTCGTCCAGTTCGTCGACGATCAGATCGACCGCCTCATCGGGCGCAAGACGGCCGATCTCGCTGATCGCGCAGGCTTTGAGTTCGGTATCCGTCCCCCGAGAGGCCGTGAGCAACGCCTCGTGGGCACCGTCGGTGCCGATGGAGACCAACGCCTCAACGGCGGCCTGCTTGGTTCGACGGATCCGGTCGTCGTCGGCCGACTGATACCTGTTGTCGTCGTCGATCCGCAGATAGCTCTTGATCGGCGTGACAAACGTCTCATCGCCGACCGCCCCGCTGGCCTCGATTGCGCGGCGGAGCACACGCAGATCCGTCTCCCGTTGGATCGTCGTCCGGAGCTTTTCGGTCGTGGTGGGGCTGCCAACGCGTTCGAAGCCGACGACAGCGAGATAGCGGAGTTCGGGCCACTGTCGCTCGTGCCATTTCGTCAAGATCAGCGGGTACGGCGTCTCCGTCGGCGTCGATTCGGGTGCCATCTCCAGTCGGGTGATAATATTGTCGGCGATCGACTCATCGATAGCGAGAAGCGTTTTGACGACGTTTGCCCGCACCGCATCGCTGGGATCGTTGCGCACGGAATCAACGAGTGCTTTGCGTCTGGCGGGGGTGATCTGTTCGGTGAATCCCCCGACCGATTCGGCGAGCACACCGGCCGCACCGTACCGAACATCCTCCTCCTCGTGGTTTCGGAGATAGCGGATGAGTTCATCATAGGCTCCCCGGCTCGAAAGCGCGTAAAAATGATCGAACAGCTCCGAGGGAGGTTCGTCTACCATTGACACACGCTATGCGGAGCAGAATCAAAAATATAGTGGCTCAATAACTGATCAGCGATGTAGAAGGTGTCACTCAGTTGTTGACTGTTCGTTGACAGCCAGCACCTCGATCTCGAAGTGGAGTGTCTCACCGGCCAGCGGCGGGTTGAAATCCACCTTCGAGATATCGTCGTCAACAGCGGTGATCTCCGCGGCCGCGCCCTGTTCGGTTTCGACGTACTGGCCGACCTCCGGGCGTTGGCCGCCGAGGGTGGCTGTGAGTTCGTCGGTCGAATATTCCTGGACATGCTCCTCCGACCACTCACCGTACCCCCGCTCCGGTGGGACTTCGATCGATTCGGTGTCGCCCTCGGCCAATCCCGGCAGTGCCTCCTCGATCCCGGTGATAACCTCGCCGGCTCCGACAGAGACCGTCAGCGGGGAGAACTCACGGTCGGGTTGGGCCTCAGCCAGCCCGGATTCGGTGGCGACAGCCTCGCGTGAGGTATCGAAGACAGTTCCCTCGTCGGTACGACCGACATACTCGATGACGACCTTGTCGCCGGCTTCGATTGTCATACTACATATACATCACCAACCGGAATAGCACTTGCGGTTGGTACCACTCGGGGGGCTAGTGGGCTGGTAGTGGGCTGGCAGTGGGGTAATGATGGACTGGCGGTGGGGTAATGATGGACTGGTGGTGGGCTAGCGATGGGCTAGTAGTGGACTGGTGATGGGTTGGTGATGAGATGTATCAAGCTGACGCTGGCGAGTTAGTCGGTGGTCGTCGGAGGCTCTTCGGGCTGTAACCCGGCCAGCCGCATCGCGTTGCCGGTCACCCCGAGGCTCATCCCCATGTCGCCGATGACGATCGCGCCAAGCACCGAGACGTAGCCAAACGGCGCGGCGATCGCCAACAGCAGCTTGACGCCGAGACTCGACCAGATATTCTGGCGGATCACCCCGTCGGCCGTCTCCGCGAGGCTATGCAGGTACGGCAGCCGTGTCAGATCGTCGGCCATCAACGCGATGTCTGCGGTCTCCAGTGCGGTGTCGGTACCGGCCGCGCCCATGGCGATCCCGACGGTCGCCGTCGCCAACGCGGGGGCGTCGTTGATCCCGTCGCCGACCATCGCCACGCCGCCCGGGTGTGCCTCACACAGTTCTTTGACGGCGTCGACCTTCTCCTCGGGCATGAGTCCGGCACGTACCTCGTCGACGCCGACGGCCTCGCCGATCGCCCGGGCGGTGCGCTCGTTGTCGCCGGTGAGCATGACGATCTGCTCGATCCCGTTGGCTCTGAGTCGCTCGATCGCCCACTCAGCCTCCGGACGAACGGTGTCGGCGATTGCGATCACCCCTTCCAACCGCTCGTCGGTGCCGATGAGCACGACCGTTTTGCCCGCCTGTTGGAGCCGCGGGATCGTCTCGCCGAGCAGATCGACGTACTGGCCGTGTTCGCAGTCGGCGATCTCGTCGGGGTCGATGGGCGATCCCGTGTCGTCGCCGAGATCGCTGTCGTCGTCAGCGTCAGTGACGCCGGTCGTCAGCCCGCCGTCGGTTTCCAGATGCGCGTGGTCGAGATCGAAGCCAAGCTCGGTGAACAGCGAGGGCTTGCCGGCGTAGTGGGTGACGCCGTCGAGCTCCGCGCGGACACCCTCACCGGTCAAGGCCTCGAACCCCTCGACCGAGCGGTTGTCGGTGCCGTCCGTTGCGTCCGCGGCGCGGTCGACGATCGCGTCGGCGATCGGGTGTTCGCTACGGCCCTCTAAGGCGGCTGCACAGGCCAACACGTCGGCTTCGGTGTTGCCGTTGAGCGGAAGAACATCGGTGACGCCGAGGTCACCGGTCGTCAGCGTTCCCGTCTTATCGAGCGCAACGGCTTCGACATCGCCCATCGCTTCGAGGTGGGTGCCACCCTTGATGAGAACCCCGTTGCGTGCCGCGCTCGTCAGCCCGGAGACGACCGAGACGGGCGTCGAGATGACAAAGGCACAGGGGCAGGCGATCACGAGCAGCGTCAGCCCGCGGACGAACCACTCGGTGAATGGGCCACCCACAACGAGCGGCGGGACGGTCATCGTTAGCAACGCGGCGGCGACGACGATCGGCGTGTAGACCGCCGCAAAGCGGTCGACAAACTGCTCGGTGTCGGTCTGCTCGCCCTCGGCGGCCTCAACGAGATCGATCACGCGGGCGATCGTCGAATCGCTGGCCGCCGCCGTCGCCTCGATCTCGATGTAGCCAGCCTCGGTGAGACTGCCCGCATACACCTCGTCGCCCGCTCCCTTGTCGGCAGGGACGCTTTCGCCGGTGATCGGCGACTCGTCGATCGCGCTGTCGCCCTCGCGGATGACGCCGTCGACAGGGATCTTCTCGCCGGGGCGGACGATCACGCGGTCGCCGACTTCGACGGCCTCGGCGGCAACGACCTGCTCCTCGCCATCCCGCCGGACAGTCGCCGTTTCGGGTGAGAGTGCCATCAACTCACGGAGCGATCCGCGGGCTCGATCCATCGAATATGTTTCCAGCAACTCGGCGATGCTGAACAGCACCGCCAGCGTCGCCGCCTCGAACGGGAGGTTGACCGCGATCGCGCCGAGGATCCCGGCGGTCATCAGCAGGTCGATATCGAGGCTCAGATTCCGGGCGGAGTAGTAGCCGTTCCGCAGGATCGTCGTCCCCGGCACCGCGGCGGCAACGACGTAGGCGACCCAGTCGAGGCCGATGTCAGTACCGAGCACCGTCGTCAGCGTCGGATTCAGTTCCGGGACGGCCCATTCGAGGCTGATCCCGACGAGCAGAAGGGTACCGCCGACAGCGGTTTTGATCGCTCGGCTGCTCGTCCAGACCGCCGTCGAATCGTGTGGTTCGTCGCCGTCTTCGATCTCGTAGCCGGCGGCGGCGACCCGTTTGCGGATCGCCTCGGGATCGGTTCGGTCGGGATCGTAGCCGACGACAAGCGTCCCCGAGGCCGTTCGGGGGTCGATGTCGGTAACGCCGTCGAGTTTCGCAACGCTCGACTCAACCTTGGTGGCACAGGAGGCACAGTCCATCGACGGCACCGACAGCGAGAGGGTCGCGCGGTCGCTGTCGGCGGTATCCAAATCGCGCTTGGCCGAATCCGGTGGCCCCGACGGCTCTGAATCCGACGTGTGGTCGCTCATTATGTGGGGGTAGTCGCTCGATGATTATTAACTCAACTGCTAAATAGCGCGATTGTTACTAGAAAGATTGGTTGTCACGGTGGCAGCGTTAACAACTAAGGGCACAGGAACGGTCGGACACCGACGGAACCGCGTGCTTTTGAGAGTCGACCGCCTCCAGACGGTATGACAAACTGGCGTGCGGTCGGTATCGGCTTCGTCGTGCTGTTCGTTGCGGGCGCGCTGGCGACAGCCCTCCCCGTGATCGGCCACATCGGCGCGGGCCTCATCGGCGGCTTTGCGGCCGGCTACGTCGCCGGCGGCGGGCTCACCAGCGGCGCGTGGCATGGCCTGCTGGCCGGCGCGATCGGGGGTATCGCGGTCGCTACCGTCTTTGCGCTTGTCGTTGGCGTGCTTGGCGTCGCCGTCGGCGGCCCCTTCGGCGGGGCGGTCGGATTCGGTGGCATCCTCCTCGTCGGCGGGGGTATCGCGCTGCTGCTGGCGATCGACAGCGCGATCGCCGGCGCGGTCGGCGCGCTCATAGCCGACTAATCGGCGTCGCCGCGGTCAAGATACTCCTGTTGGACGGCGACGACCTCGCTGGAATCAGCGCAGTCGGCGTACCGTTGGAGAGGTTCGGCGTTGAGTTCGAGAAAGGTCTCCCCCCAGGTGAACTTGCTCAGGATCGCCTCGGCCTGCTCGGGCTCACCGAAGATGACGAGCGCGGCCGCGAGGGCTTCGACCGTCGTCAGCTCCATCGGTCGCCCGAAGTTGACGGGGTTGGCGGCGACAAGGTAAGGCAGCGCGCGGTGGTCGCCGGCCAGCGAGAAGCGGGCTTCGCCGGCGGATTCCCACGAGCAATCGAGGGCGACGAGCGCGCCGCCGTCGGCCGGGCGGTCGGCCGGCGAGAGCGCCTGCTCGGCGTGGGGGTTGAGCACGACGCCGTACGGCGTCTCGCTGTGGCTTCGGTGAAGCGTCGCCAGATCGAATTTTGCCAGCTTGCGGGCGGTGCATTTCTCGGGGTCATCGTCGCCCGCATACCGGATATGTAGCTCCACGACTGGCTGTCGGTTTGGCGGCGATCAGCAAAAACACCGTGTTCGCGGGGCGTCACAAAACCGGCACTGATCTGAGGCTGCCGCACGAAGGGGGCGTATGGATCGAGACAGTCGCGTGCGAGCCTACTACCGGCGGCTCGACGACGCTGCGTACGCGGAGCTGGAATCGCTGCTGCATCCCGAGTTCGTCCAGCGGCGGCCTGACCGCACCTTCGATGGCCGGGCGGCGTTCCTGGAGTTCATGCGCTCGGAGCGACCGGTGACCGATACCCGCCACGATATCACGACCATCTGTGCCTCCAGGGGTGGGCGGGCGGCCAGCGGCACGCTCCGAGACAGCGACGGCAACGAGCTGTTTGCGTTCATCGACGTGTTCAAATTCGGTTCCGACGGCCGGATCACCCACCTGACAACCTACGTCTGATACGGTTTGTTGTAGGAAGTTACCGCTCGACCGCCGACCGGTGGGCGGTCGAGGCGGTAACCGTCTACAGTAAACAGTATAACCGAAACGGGCGATTTATTCGCCCCGACCACCTCCGGCCGCGCATGCAGGTTAGCTCCAGACACCACCTCCGCAGTGATGCGATCGACGACCTCACCGCGTCGCTGGCGGACTCCCTCGGGGTCGACATCGAGGGCGACACCTTCGAACTCGTCGAGCTCGACGGCACCGAATTCGATATCGTCCTCGTTGACGGCGAGAAGCTGGTCGCCTACGTTGACGACGAGCCGTTTCTCACCGTCGAGGGGGCCAACGAGTTCCCGCCACAGCGCGGGCTCGTGACCGTCGACGCCGGCGCGATCGAGTTCGTCTCCAACGGCGCGGACGTGATGCGGCCGGGGATCGTCGAGGTCGACGACGGGATCACCGCGGGCGATCTGGTCGCCATCGCCGAAGAAACACACGGGAAGGTACTCGCCATCGGCCGGGCACAGACCGACAGCGACGACATGCTCGGCGACTCCGGGAAGGTCGTCAGCTCGATCCACCACGTCGGCGACGACCTCTATGAGTTTTCCGTCTAAGTGAAAGGGCCGCCGCGATACAGCCCTCGCTGTTAGAGAACGTCAGGATCGTCCGGCTCAGCGTAGGCGTCGACCGTTTGTTCATACCCCAACAGCGCGGCGTTGTACGTCGTTTCGAGATCGGCGATCGGCGACTCGCTGGCGTCGACCCGGAGATCGTTGTAGAACCGGCGGTCGTCGGTCGACTCGGTGGTGACAACACGAACGGCCGCGCTGCCAACCGTGAG
The DNA here is from genome assembly GCF_006861655.1 of Halonotius roseus. Classification (GTDB taxonomy): domain Archaea; phylum Halobacteriota; class Halobacteria; order Halobacteriales; family Haloferacaceae; genus Halonotius; species Halonotius roseus. Next base: position 65,582 of record NZ_SESI01000003.1, read on the forward strand.
CGGCCCATCGTTGTCGGCGTCGCCATCAGCGCGGCGGGTGTCGATCCCGCTGTCGGTCGCGGCCGAGAGCGCGTCGATCAACCGCTCGGCCAGCGGCTCCTCTCCGAAGGCAGCCCCGGTGTATCGATCGGCGATCGCATCGAGGGCTGTCTCGCTCGGCAGGTGCGTTCCGGCGACAGTGTAGTGATCGCCATCGCGGTCGGCGGCCGCCACGCAGTCGCGGCCGGTGGCGGTCACACTCGACGAGCGACCGACACCGTGGAGCTGTCGGCCGCGCCGCACCGACACGTCCGCAGCACCGAGCAGCACCTCGACCGCGTCGTCGATGGCAACGCCATCAGCGAGATAGCGAGTCAGGCGGTCGCCGAGGCTATCGTCGATATGGCCGCCCATCGCGGCCGCGCCGTCGGCGGAGACAACGGGTGCGAGCGCGCCGATCCCCGGCACCGCGGCGGCCGCGGCGACCCCGAATCGGAACCGACGGTCGCCGTCGACCTGGTAGGGCTCCCGCACGCAGAGACTGACTGTCATACCGATGGCTTGGGCTACAGCGACAAAACCCCACAGATCGGGGATTTTCGTGAGGTGTCAGGTGCCTGTCTGACGTAAGAACTATTGTTGAACGCCGGCTCCGATACCCTATGGGTATCATGAGCAAGATCCTCGGTAGCGAGAACGGGCAGTCGGCGTCGGAGTACGTCGAGCTCGATATGAACGATGTCTCAGGGGCTGCCGAGAGCGCGGGAATGTCAGTCAGAATCGCCGAGATCAGCGACAAACACGACGTGATCGATATCAAAGACGCCATCTACGACGGCGATCTCGTACTCGCGGATATCACCCGCCACAGCACGAGCGACCGGACGATCGAACACATCATCGACGAGCTCCGACAGGTCACCCGCGAGGTTGACGGCGACATCGTCCAGAAGGGTGACGACCAGCTGATCGTCACGCCGACCGGGATCGGGATCGACCGCGAAAAGCTGTAGGTTACTGTTCGACCGCCTTGGCAGCCTCCGCGCCGTTTGTCTCCCGGTAGTGCCGTTGGTATCGCCAGAGCTTCCGCAGCAGGAACAGCCCGAAGATGCTGTCGAAGATGATGACGTAGACCAGAAACCCACCGAGCCCCGGCAGCCCGGTGATCGAGGTAACGACGTAGGAGCCGATGCTCACCGTCGAGTTGTAGGTCGCGTGAATGACGGCCGCAAGCAGGAGGCCCTTGACGACGATCGGGCCCTTGTTTGCGGGATTGAACTTTGCTAAGCCGAGATAGTAGCCCGCGATCGAGGAGTAGATGACGTGGCCCGGCCCCGCCAGCGCACGCACCGCGGTGATGTCGCCGCCGGCAGCGACCGCGCTCAGCCCGACGGTCAGCTCGGCCAGCTCGCCGGTTTCGGAGAGCTGCCGGATGATATACAGCGCGTTTTCGATCGTCGCAAAGCCGAGGCCCGCGACCGCACCGTACACCGCCCCATCGATGACGGCATCGAACCGAAGATCGGTGTAGGCGTACAGCCGCACCGCAAGCAGCTTGACCGTTTCCTCGCCGGGGCCAACAATCAGGAAGAAAAACAGCGGCATCCCCAACACCCCAAGCGGCTCAAAGAACTGTTGGGCCGTCGAGTTGAACACCGCCGCAAAGGTCGCAAACAAGATCGAGAGCAGAAACGTCGTCACCAGCAACGACAGCGGCTCGGCGGCGGTCACATCCGAGCGATAGACATAGACGGCCAGCCCGGCGGCCGGCACCACCGACAACAGCGTCAACATCCCGACAGCGGGATCGCTGAGGGCGGCCAGCCCGCCGATCCCGGCGAGGATACCGAGCGCAAGGAGGACGACGACCCATTTCGCCGCCCGCGTCAGCAGCCAGTAGAGGGCGACCGCCGCCCCGTCGATCGAGGTGCGTTCCTCCCAGGAGGCGATCTCATAGAGATCCCGTGACTCCTCGGCGGCGGCCGCCACGGGCTCTTCTGTGTCGTCCATACGGTGTGTGGGTGGTGTGGTCGTAAGGATGCCTCGGTTGGCACAGTGCTTGCTGGCAGTCGGTGGTGGGCCGTCCGCGGTTCAGATGTCGTGAACCCCGGTATCGGTGATCAGTGTATCGATCAGCTCGACCGGCGTCGCGTCGTAGGCCGGGTTCTCGATGGTGATCCCTTCGACAGGCTCAAGCATCACCTCGGAGGGATCCCGGTACTGGTTTTCAAACACGAACCCCTCCTCGATCACCTTCGCGCCGGAGCCGACGGCGACGACCGGCACATCCAGCTGGTTGGCTGTCGCCGCCAGCGGGAAGGTGCCGACGCGATTGTACAGCGTGTCGTCGACAATACAGTCTAGACCGATGACGACGCGGTCACACTCCTGGAGGAAATGGCCCATCGCGTTGTCGACGATCAGGTGCGGCTCAACGCGATCGATCGCCGACAGCATCCGCGCTGTCCCGCGGCCGATGTATCGCGGCCGGGCTTCCATCACGTAGGCATCAAGATAGAGGCCCTCCTGGGCGGCGGTTTCGACCGCGGCCAGCGCGGTCGAGGAGAAATCGTGCGTCATGAACGTCTCGCCGTCCTCGAAGGTGTCGGCGGCGTGTTCGGCAGCCCGCCGCTTGCCGGTCTCGATGTCGTCGACGACGCGGTCGATCGTCTCGCGGGTGAGCTCCTTGGCGTCGGCGACGGTGTCGGTGACATCGACAACCGAGCGTTCGACCGCCCGCACCGCGTTGTGGAGGGAGGCATGCGAGGGGTTGGCCCGCCGGAGCGCGCCGGCGTTGCGCTGGAGGTCGAGTTCGAACTCGTCGACGGAGGCGTACTCGCGGTCGAGCAGCTCCGACAGCGCTTCGGTCGCCTTGATGGCGATTGTCGAGGAGCTGTGGGAGTGCATCCCCTGTATCTCCTCGACGGTCTCGTTAATCATACCTCAACGTATTCGCCTCGGGCAAAATGTGTTGCGGCAGGTCGCCGTCCGGCAGGCTGCTGGTCGCCGCCGGGGACGTGCTCAGTAGCTCCGGGTTTTCGGCTCGTAGGTCTTCTCCTCGCCCTCAAGGATGACCGGCCGGTACCACAGCTCCGGGGAGCCATCGTTCCACGACAGCAGCGTGTGTTTCAGCCACTCGTCGTCCTTCCGCTCTTGGTGTTCGGCCCGCCAGTGTGCGCCGCGGAACTCATCGCGGGCAAGCGCGCCGACGGTGATCGCCTCGGCGAGATCCAACAGATTGCGGGTCTCGATCGTCTGCAACAGATCGGTGTTGAACGTCTGAGAGGGATCGGAGACAGCCACGTTCTCGTACTCCTCTCGTGCCTGGCGGATCTCCCGGAGGGCCTCCTTCAGGCCATTTTCCTCCCGGAAGACGTTGACCTTCGCGGTCATCGTCTCCTGGACATCGGCCCGCACCGCCGAGTGGTGGATGCCGTCGCTCTCCAACAGCTCGTCGATCCGTTGGCGAGATTGCTCGACAGTGCTGTCAAGCACGGAATCGGCGTCGGCCGATCCGCCGGCGGCGACAGCCCCGCCGTCGGCAACGGCGTCGCCCGGCGACCCCGGATCGCCGAGCTCGACTGGGCTGTCAACAGTTGCTCGCTCGAACTCGCCGCGCTGGCCGGTTTCGATCTCGGCGGGCTCCATCTCCTTGCCGGCGGCGTGGTAGCCGGCGCGCTTGCCGAAGACGATCAGCTCGGGAAGGGCGTTGCCGCCGAGACGGTTCGCGCCGTGAACTGACGCACAGGCACACTCGCCGGCGGCGTAGAGTCCGCCGACGCAGGTTTCGCCGTTCTCGTCGGTTTCGATCCCGCCCATCGCGTAATGTTGGCCGGGTTTGACCGGCATCGGCTCCTCAAGCCCGTCGGCACCCTCGAAGTCCTCCGCAAGGTGGAGGATGTTTTCGAGGCGGTCGATGATGCGCTCCTCGCCGAGATGGCGCATGTCGAGGTGGACGTACTCGTCTTCGATCCCGCGTCCCTCGTTGACCTCGGTCAACTCGGCGCGCGAGACCACGTCACGGGAAGCCAGCTCGCCGTCGTTGTTGGCGTACCCGTGTTCGAACATGAACCGCTCGCCGTCCTTGTTGTAGAGGATGCCACCCTCACCACGAACACCCTCGGAGATGAGAACACCGGTCGACGGGAGGGTGGTGGGGTGGAACTGGATGAACTCCATGTCCTCAAGCGGGACGCCAGCGCGGTAGGCCATCGCTTGGCCGTCGCCGGTACAGGAGACGGCGTTGGTCGTGTGGTCGAACGCTTGGCCGGGGCCGCCGGTCGCAAGGATGACGCCGTCGCGGGCCTTGAAGCCAGAGACTTCGCCTGTCGCCACGTCGTAGCCGACGACGCCGTGGCAGTGGCGATCCTCCGGGCGTTCCTCGTCGGTGACCGCGAGATCAAGGACGTGCCACTCGTCGTAGACTTCGATACCTCGCTTGACGACCTGCTCGTACATCGTATGCAACAGGTGGTGGCCGGTTTCGGCACCGGCGTAGGTGGTGCGGGGGAACGAGAGCCCACCGAACGGTCGCTGGGAGACGCGGCCATCGTCCTCACGGGAGAAGGCCATCCCCCAGTGTTCGAGCTGAATCACCTCGTAGGGGCTGTTCTGACAGAGCGTTTCGATCGCAGGGGCGTCGCCGAGATAGTCCGACCCCTTCATCGTGTCGTAGGCGTGATCCTCCCAGGAGTCGGCATCCCGGAGGGCGGCGTTGATCCCGCCTTCGGCCGCGCCCGTGTGGCTCCGCACCGGGTGGAGTTTCGAGACGATAGCGACATCCGCACCGGCCTCGTCGGCGGCGATGGCAGCCCGGAGTCCGGCCCCGCCCGCGCCGACGACGACGACATCGTGTTCGTACATAGTTGAGTAGTGTTGGTCTGGATACGTTGAGCGTTACCAGCAGTCTCGGGAGCACGGGCTCGGCTGCGGCCGTCTCGTCGAGCCAGCCCCGACTGTCGGCGGCCGAGCGATGGTGCTCCCAACCATAGCTATGGCAACGGGAGGCACGGAGTAAAACATTCGGATTCGACGGGGATGCTGCCGCGTTGGAACCCAGCACTGAGCGAGCGTGAAGCACCGTCAATCAGCGATCGGTAATCTGTCTATGCCACAGCATAAACCCTGTATTAGAATGAATATACCACATAGATGCGAAAATTATATTCTACTATTAAAATAGTGAGCTAATACGTTGCAGAATCTTTTAGTAGCTTTCGAGGCTTCGATCAAGTGGTCGTGTGCCACCCGCCACGGCCATGCCCGAGACCGTTTATTGTACCGACTCCCTCAGGCGGGTCGATCCATATCCACCGCCGTCCCGCCTTTCGAAGCGACAGTTTCCATCAGTGCTAGATCTCAGCGTGACACGACAGCTTATCGTTCAGTCACTAACTAACATTCATCAAAGAAAATAAAAACTAGTTTGCCGCGGTAATCCCGACAACGTTTACTTCATGGCGAACAGCTGGATAGATGGTCGCTTGCATTTGCAGCGGCCGGCCGACAGGATTCATTGTACCAGTCGGCGGCGGGACTACCGGGGATTCCCGGGGGTGCCGCCGTCGTTCGGCTCACAGCCCACCAGCGGTAAGTGCGGAATGTGAAGAAACGTATCGCTGACAGCTACCAGAACTTCAGATTCTTCTTGACGGCTTCGCGTTTCAGCTCCTGGATGTGCTCGGTCAGTGGGATATCTTTCGGGCAGACGTTCGTACAGGAGAACTGGGTCTGACACCGCCAGACGCCGTGTTCCTGTTCGATCGTTTCGAGGCGATCCTGGGTCTTCTGGTCGCCCTCGCGTTCGTCCATCGCAAACCGGTAGGCCTTGTTGAGCGCGGCCGGGCCGAGATACTCGTTGTCGCCGGCGGCGATGTTACACGAGGAGAAACACGCCCCACACCAGATACACCGTGTCGACATCTTCACCTTCTCGCGGTTTTGGCGTGACTGTCGTTGCTCTTCAAGCTCGCCATCGGGTGTCTCGTCGGGATCGAAGTAGGGATCGACCGCCTCCATCTCCTCGTAGAAGTGATCCATGTCGACGACGAGATCCTTGACAACATCCTGATGCGGGAGGGGTTCGATCCGGATCGGCTCCTCAAGCTCCGAGATCTGGGTTTTGCAGCCGAGTCGCTGCTGGCCGTTGATGAAGAAGGCATCCGAGCCACAGACCGCCTGCCGACAGGAGTGTCGGAAGGTGAGCGAGGGATCGAACTGATCCCGGGCGTAGATGACGGCGTCGAGGACGGTCATCCCCTTCGTGAAGGGGACATGGAAGGTGTCGAACCGCGGCTCCTGTTTCTCTTCGACCTCGGGATCGTAGCGGAAAACCTTGATCTCCCGCGTATCCTCGTTGGCCTTCGCTTCGTTGGCGTCCTTCTCGGCCTGTCGTTCGTCCCGCGCGTCGCGGTCGGCCGCCTTCTTGTCCTCGCGTCGCTGTTGGGCCGCCGGCGTCGACTCCGCGTCGGCGGACTGTTCGGCGGCCGGTTCCTCGGACTGCTGTTGTGGTGGTTGCGTGCTCATGTTAGAATACCCCGATGCCTGCCCAGGCGTTTGCGGTGCGGATCCCCTGAACGAGGAGGATCACGCTGGCGACGATCAGTGTTCCCTTCACAACTTGGCGTTTCGTCCCTGTCAACCCTTGGTTGATGAGGGCGTTGTAGACGCCGTTGACGCCGTGGAACGTCGCCGTGATGAGGAACAACACCATCAGCGAGTAGTACGTCCATGTCTGCATGCGCGCTGAGCTCAGCCCAAAGGTGACCTCGTCGGCGTGGTAGACGAAATGCAGCAGGAAGAAATGGAAGGCTAACACGACAACGAGAAACGCCGCCGTGATCCGCTGCCACAGCCAGAGCCGCCCGCCTTTCGTGAACGAGGAGTAGTGTTCGGCCATGTTAGAACGCCCCCGCGATGAACGTCGGCACCGAGGCGACCGTGATCGCTCCGGTCAGGATCACCGACGCGTAGAAGCTCTTGTCCTGTGATTCGAGTCCAACCCCGAGATCGACCAACAGCAGTCGGAGGCCGTTGAGGATATGGAAGACCGCGACCGCCAACAACCCGACCTCAAGGATCCGAACCAACAACAGCCCTTCGAGCGTGACGATCGTGTTTGTGTACATCTCCGCGCCCTCCATGGCGGTGCTGAGGACGGCAATGTGGGTGAAGAGATAGCCAACGAGCACCCAGCCGGTGAACTTGTGGAAGATCCACGCCCACATCCCGGCGGAGAACTCCCGCCACCGGCCGAAGCTCTCGATTGTGCCGCGATTGTACGACTGACTCATATCGTGTGTGGGTGCGTCCCGCGCTGGTATAGAAGTTACGTCGTCGACTGTTCAGCGCACAGATCATATCAGTTACACCGGTGAAGCTCGACCCGGCGATCTGTTGGTGAACGAAGTTTTATACTGCTGGCTGGGCTAAAACTGAGTAATGAGCTTGAAACCTGCCGATGACGACACTGAAACGGGATCTGAAGAAGATGACCCCGTCATCCCGGCGGGTGTGCTCCGTGGTATTGAGGATATTTCCGAGGAGAACACCGCGAGCAAAGCTGATCTCGAATCGATTCTAGATTCCTAACTGCGGTTCCCGTGAGCGAAATTCCACTAACCGACGAGGAGACTCGGGCCATTTTTGCGGGAGAAGCGGCGTCGAATCTGCGTTCACTTGAGCAAAGTGAACAAGAACAGATCATCAAGCGACTGTGTTCTATTCTCGAAAGCGACGCAAAACCAAGCTCGCTACGCTACGAGCGGATCGGACTGCTTGACATCTACGCTGTCGGTGACCAGATCAGACTCTACACCAAAGTTGTCGACGAAATACCGCGTGGCGACGCCGAGTATCATCTCATCTACCTGTTCTATATCGACGACGATCACGAGTATAATCAAACTGATCTCGCCACATACAGTCCAGCAGCTGAGGCAAAACTACAGGAGGCAACATCGCTGGAAACAGTTCATGACGTGGAGGCGTATCTCGACAGGATGAACGCAGTAGATGCGGCCGATCTCCGTGACCTGCTCGACTGAGACCGGTACCGTCGAGCACAAACTGCTGCTGCTGTTAGTCGAGGTGGTCAGTTTTGCCCGAAAATCCGAGCTCCCAGCCGTCAGCAACGCGGTCGATCCGCGTGAGCCCACAGAGTGGCGCGTCGACACCCTCGGTCGAGCCGACGAGGCCGCGGACGACGCCGCCGATGGTGAGTCCGTGGCCGACCATGAGCACCCGACCCTCGTGGGCGTCGGCGATCCGGCGGGCGGTCTCACCGGCGCGCGCTTCGGCCTCATCGTGAGTTTCCGGGAACTCGGGGACGACAAAGGGCTCGTGGTCGTCGCGGATCGGATCGAAGTAGTTCGCCAGCGTCTCGAACGAGAGCGTTTCGGGCTCGCTGTCGAACCACTCACTGTTGCGGTGTTCGCCGAGCCCCGGCTCCAGCCACGCCGTTCCTCCAATCACCCCACAGATCTCGGCGGTAGTCTGCACCGCCCGGAGAAACGGCGAACAGTAGATCGCCTCGAAGTCGATGTCGCTGTCGGCGAAGAAGCGACCGCACCGCCAGGCCTGCCAGCGACCCAGCTCGGTCAGCCCCGGGTCGTGTCGCCGCGCCGCGGTCAGCTCCCAGTCCGGATCGACCGTATCCTGCCGTTGGCCGTGCCGAACAACCCACACGGTATCGGTCATAGCTGGGGTCTCGGGACAGCGACCTATAGCTGTGGTGGCCGGGCCATACGACTGGACAGCTGTCGACCCTGCGCTGTCGATAAACGATGTTGTCGATGATACAATGTTGTCGATGAAATAATCCCGATCAGCGACGCTGAAACGGTAGGAGGTGGACTTCCACCACACGACCCGCTCGGAGAGACGACTGGTAGCCGTCAGTGGAGGGCCGAGGCGTGGGCGAGACAGACCACGGTGGAACGGACAGGTGGAGAGGGCCGAGGGGTCAGTGGTGGACAGCTACGGGTTCGACACCCACCCATATTATGCCACCTACAGTCCCTCGTTCGAATCTTTTCTAGGTCTTCCGAAGACGTGTACCCCTACCGAAAGTATATTCCCCTACACGAATACGGATACAACCAACGAACAAATGTCGGATCAGAGCCCCCACGAGCTGCTTTACACTGTCAACCGACGGTGGGATTGCCTGCAGGCGATCGTCGAGGAGCCCCAGGAGAAACGCGAGCTCGTCGACACGCTGTCGATGCCGCGGTCGACGCTGGATACGGTCGTCAGAGAGCTCGAAGGGGCGGATCTGGTCACCTATCACAACGGCGTCTGGCAGCCGACAGTTGCCGGCGAGGCCACCGCCGACGTGTACGCCGACAGCGTCAGCTCGATCCGATCGATCCACGCCGCTGGACAGGTGTTGTCGCCGCTGTCGGGCGATCACGAGGTGCCGACAGCGGTGCTTGAGGGTGCCGACAGCTATCCGGCCGAAGAGCCGGTGCCCGATGCGGTACTCACCGAGTTTCTCGACCGGATCGCCGCCGCCGACCGAATTCGGGGTGTTGCACCACGGGCGTTGTCAGGATACACGGATCGGGTATTCCGGATAGCCGCCAACAACGACACCACCCTGGAGATGACCCTCGCGGAGTCCGTGTTTGAACGGCTGTCGACGCTCGATCCTGAGACGGTTGCCGACCGCCTTCAGCGAGAGCTGTTTTCGGTGTATCGCGCGCCGGTCGACACCGAATTCGGCTTCTGGATCGGCGACAGCCCGGATCACATCGGCCTCATCGTGTACGCCGACCGAGGCGTTCATGGCGTCATCGTCACCGAAACACCGGCCGCCGTCGAGTGGGCAACCGACCGGTATGCGTCGATCGCCGAGGCAGCCGAAGAGATCACGCCCGACGACATACCAGAGGTATAACGAGGGTCGACGCAGCCGTCGACGCCGCGGTGGGCATGGAGGATGTGCGAGCCGAGTGGACATCGCCACGAGAACTATACCGCTGTAGCCCCTGCTGTAGGTATGAGCAATCAGCCCGAAGGCCAACCCCCGAAAAGCGACGACGAGTGGAAGGAAGCGCTCTCAGCCGAGGAGTACGAGATCCTCCGCGAGGCCGGCACGGAACCGCGTGGCTCGTCGCCGCTGTTGGAGATCAGCGACGACGGCGTCTTCCGGTGTGCCGGCTGCGGCCAGGATCTGTTCACCACGAACGAAAAGTTCGAATCCGGCACCGGCTGGCCGAGCTTCTACGATCCAGCCGACAGCGATGCTGTCGAAACACGTGCGGATCACAGCCTCGGGCGCACCCGAACGGAAGTCGTCTGTAGCAACTGCGAGGGCCATCTCGGCCACGTCTTCGACGACGGCCCGGATCCGACCGGGAAACGCTACTGTATCAACGGGCTCGCACTCGATTTCGAGGACGAGTAGCGACCGCGATGGCCCCCACAGCAGCCACCATCGAGGCCTACGACCGTGACGCCCCGAGCTCCGAGGCCACTGAGACGGCGACGTTCGCGCTGGGCTGTTTCTGGGGCCCCGACGCCCAGTTCGGCGCGCTCGACGGCGTCGTCCGCACCCGTGTTGGCTACGCCGGCGGGACGAAAACCGACCCGACGTACCACGATCTCGGCGATCACACCGAAGCGTTCCAGGTCGACTACGATCCCGAAACGCGCTCCTTCGCCGAGCTGCTCGATCTTGTCTTTCGGAGCCACGACCCGAATCAACAGACGCGGAAAACGCAGTATCAGAACATCGTGTTCATCGCATCGGCCGACCAGCGTGAGACGCTGACCGACTACCTCGATGCCAATGGCTACACGGCCGATGGGATCGCAACCCGGATCGAGCAGTTCTCGCGGTTCTACCCGGCCGAAGACTACCACCAGAAGTACAATCTCCGAAACAAGCGGTCGATCATGAACAGCTTCGAGGACGCCGGCTACGACGACGAGGCGATCCGGGAGTCGCCGGCGGCCGCGAAACTCAACGGTCATGTTGTCGGCCACGAGATTAGCGATGATCACGATCTCGGCATCGCGTCGAATCGAAGCGTCCACAGCACCTGATCGTCGCCGAGGCGGAACGTTGAATCGCCGCCCGCCAGTAGGTTGGGTATGGAATCAAACAGCGACGACAGCGACGCGATCGCCGGCGAGTTCGAAACGCTTCGAACCGAGCGAACCGACGATGTCGCCCGTATCATCCTCGACCGCCCGGATGATCTGAACACGATCACGCCGACGCTCTTGGAGGAATTGTCGACCGCGATCGACACCCTCGACGCCGACAGCGACGTTCGCTGTCTTCTCCTCTCCGGGGCGGGCGAGCGCGCGTTCTCGGCTGGGGCTGAGCTCTCGGCGTTGGCCGCCGACGGGATGACCGCCACCGACGGCGTCGAACTCGCCCGCACCGGCCAACAGACCTTCGGCAAACTGGACGCATGCGATACCCCCGTTGTCGCCGCCATCGATGGCTTCTGTCTCGGCGGCGGCATGGAGTTGGCGACGGCCGCCGATCTCCGGATCGCCACCGCGGGCTCGACGTTCGGTCAGCCCGAGCACAACCTCGGCCTGCTGCCGGGGTGGGGCGGCACCCAGCGGCTGTCGACGCTCATCGGCGAGAGCCGAGCCAAGGAGATCATCTTCACCGGCGACCGCTACCCCGCTAGCGAGATGGCCGACTATGGCTTTCTGGCCCGCGTTCTCGATGGCGACGAGGCGTTTGGATCGGCGGCGATGGAGCTCGCCGAGCAGCTGGCTGCCGGGCCACCGATCGCCCAAAAATACACCAAGCGCGCGATGCGAGCCGGCCGCGACGATACCGATGCCGGCCTCGAAATCGAGGCCCACGCCTTCGGGCAGCTACTCGATACGACGGACTTCACCGAAGGCGTCAACGCGTTCGGTAACGACGAGGAACCGGAGTTTACCGGTCGGTAGCCAGCTCAGGAGTTGTCTACAGCTCCCTCCGTTGTTCGACCGCCTTCGCCCTGCGAAAATTCGCCCTCGAAGGTCGTCTGCCGGTCGCTTGGCCCTGGCTGTCGCCGGCTCCGGAACGAGTCACGGAGCCCTAACGTGAGCGCGCCAAGCCCCAACAGCAGCGCGATCAGCTCAAGGACGCCACCGAGGATCGGGATCAGCCCGAGGACAGCGAACCCAACGAGCCCGCCGACAAGTGCGACCCACCGATCGTCACGACCGGTCTGCCGGAGCACCCATGCCCCGACAGCGTACTGGCCGTAGACGACGGCGACCCAGATCCCGAGGCCGAACGCCACCGCGCCGAGCACCGCGAGAGGAATACCGATGATCGTCACCGCGATCAAGACGAGCGCGATCGGTGTGCCGAACAGTGTCAGAAGGCCAACGCCGCCGGTTTTCCCGGGAGAGGTGGCGACCCGGCCGGCAACCCGGGCCGAAAACGCCGGGAAGACGAGCAGCAAGATAGCGCCCAACACGAGATTCGCCAGCAGGCCGTACACCGTCGCCGCGCCGCTCGGCAGGACGGTTGTTGTGGTTCCGCTGCCGAGATTCCGGTCGTTTACGACGCCACCCGCGACGGTCGCCGCCGGATCGCGGGTGAACTGGGCGGCATCGTAGCGCAGCTCGCCACCGATCGCTGCGTTCGGCCCCAGTGTGACCGACTCACCGCCAGCCTGTACGTCGCCGTCGATCCGGCCGTCGATCAGGATCGATCCCCCACCGACGGCGACATCACCGCTGATCGTTGCGGTATCGGTCACGCGGATATCCCCAGCACCGGCACTCACGTCGCCGCCGACGGTGCCATCGATGCGAACATTCCCGGCCGCCCCGGAAACCGAGCCACCGACCCGGCCGCCCTCGGTGACGCGGATCGTCCCGGCCAGCCCGGAGACATCACCCGTAACGGTTCCCTCGACGATGATACTTCCCGCGAAAGCCTCGACGCTGGAGACCCGCTCGTCTTCCTCGATGACGACCGCCCCCGCAGCACCCTGCACGGCTTGGGCTGCTGCGGGCCCGGTAACCACGGAAACCAGGAGGACGATAACGAGACTCCCAACGAAGATCCGCCCGGATCTCTTGCCGACAGAGAGTGACATGCCGGTGTCATCGCTGTGTGCACCTAAAGGAATGAGCAGCTTTTCCGGACACAGAGCCGAGTAAAGAGGTCATACCGACTGATCGATCAGGCTGGAACATCCCAAACTGAGCCCACACCGGTCGCGATAGCTCTCAGTCGTCGGCGCTCGACTCGATCGCGTCACCCACGGCATCGGTGTCGGAACCCGCGGCTCGTTTGACGCGCTCGGGATCGAACTCGTTGACCGCGGTGTTCGGTTCAAGACCGGCGTCCTCGATCACCTCGATATCGGTCGCAGCGTCCTGTCCGCCGGTCGTGAGATAATCGCCGGTCAGCAGCCCGTCCGCGCCGGCCTCGAACGGCCAGTGCTGTTCGTCCTCGGCGAGGTTGACCTCGCGGCCACCCGTCAGGCGAACGCGGGCGGTCGGATGGAGGAGCCGGTAGACAGCGATCGTCTTGATCAGATCGGTTTTCGAGATCGCCGCCGACTCGCGGTCGCCGAGCGGTGTGCCCTCGATCGGATTGAGGATGTTGACCGGCAGCGATGAGACGCCTATTTTCCGGAGTTCGAGGGCGGCATCAACGCGATCCGCTGGCGTTTCGCCCATGCCGAGGATAACACCGGCACAGAGATCCATCCCTGCGTTCTTCGCGCGCCGCAAGGTCTTCAGGCGATCCTCGAAATCGTGAGTTGAGACGATCTCATCGAAGTACCGCGGGGAGGTCTCGATGTTATGGTTGTAGTGATTAAGCCCCTCCTCGGCGAGAATGTTGGCCTCCTCCTGTGTCAACAGCCCGAGGCTGGCGTCGATCTCCACATCGGTTTCATCGCGGACGAGCCGAACCGCCCGAAGGACTTCCGCCCACTCTTCGGGGCGTTGCTCCTTGCTCACGCCCTTCTCGGCGACGACGATGCCGAACCGCTGGGCACCGTCGGCTTCGGCGCGTTTGGCGGCCGCCAGAATCTCCTCGGGATCGAGAAAGCCGTGCGTTTCGATGCCGGTATCGAAATGCGCAGATTGGGCGCAAAACCCGCAGTCCTCGGCGCAGTTGCCGGCCTTGGCGTTGACGATGCTGCAGGCGTCGACGGTGCCGTCGCCGAGGCGCGCCCGCACCGTGTCGGCCGCCGCCGCGAGCTCCTCGACCGGCTGGGCCAACAGCGCGATGGCGTCGGTGCGGTCGATGGTCTCACCCTCAAGGACGCGGTCGACGGCGTCGGCGATCGTCCGGTTGTCGGTCTCGTAAACCACACTCAGCTGTGTCGTTTACGATGTAATAAGTGTCGGGGACAGCGGCTGCCCGGTCGCGTGTGATCGGCGGCGGACGGTGTTAGCTCTGGGCCCACTCGACAGCGGTGTCGAGACGGTCGAAGCTCTCGATCTCGGCATCCGGGATCTCCATGTGGGATTTCACCGCCATGGCGGCGATCCCGTCGGAGACAAAGCCGACCTTGTCGACGCCGGTGTACCGGCCGTTTTCCGACCACGCTTCGCCCATATACTCCTGGGTTTCCTTGGCGAGGTTGGTGCCGTCACCGAAGACAGCGATCGTCGCCTCGATGTCGTCCTGTTTCCCACGCTCGCGGTAGTGGTTGCTGGCGGCTTCGAGATCCTCGTCGGCGAACCCCTGCCACCCCTTCATGAACCAGATGCCCACGCTGCCGCGCGTTTCGAACTCCCACTCGTAGTCGTCAGGATCAGGTAGTTGGGCTACCATCAGTGCGACACGAAGTAGGGCGGCGAGACACTTAACAAACCTGCCGCTTGCTATCGATTTTTAGCATCAGCGACACGTTTTGGTTGCTAGCTGATCGCTATTCGGTCGCCTCGTCGACGTCGCTGTCGGCTGCTTCGCTGTCAGTATTAACAGTCTCCTCGTCGCTGTCCGCCGCAGCGTGCTCCTCGGCAACCCGGCGGAACGCCTGCAGGATCACCCGTTTGGCTGGCTCACCCTCGGTCGTCCAGTGGTAGGCATAATCCATCATATCGTCGTAGATCTCGGGTTTACAGCCCGCCGCCTTCGGGTGGCCGCCGCCGTTGACCTGGCGGGCGACCAGGTGGGCGGACTCGAAGGTTTCGCCGCCGCGGATGCTCGCGCTGCCGGAGGGTTTGACGATGATCGCCGCATCAGCACCCGCCGCCTGAAGCTCGTCGGCGACCTCGTTTTGTGAACAGCGGCCGTAGGTGACGCCGACCGTCCAGGGGCCGATCGATTTGTAGGAGGCCCGATCGGCCGCTTTCTCGATCAACTGCTCCTTTTCGACGCGGCGGTCGGCGATGTAGGCCTCGACAACCTCGGGCAGCGACGCGCCGTAGGCCCCGACGACAGCCGCATACTCGGCGGGATCGGTCCAGAAGGCGTAATCTGCGAGATCCTTGCTTCGGGGATCGTCGTTGATCCACAGATCGTGATCGCGCGTCACCGCGGCCAACTCGGTGAACCGATCGTCGAACTCGTAGTCCAGCGAGCGCAGCGTCACGTCCGTACTGCACTCCTCATCTGAGTCGCCGACGACGAGATCGACGCCCGCATCGCGGACGCCGGCGGCCGCATCCTCCGGCCACTGGTGGTGGTCGTACCACGAAACGCGCTCGCTCTGCTCGACGACCGTTCCCAGTGGATCAGCGACCGACTCGTAGGCATCGGGGGAGATATCACAGACGAAGACGTCGATCCCACTGTCGCCGTAGGCGGCGACGTATTCGAGCGATTTGGTCAGCGAGTGCGGGCCGGCCGCGATGAGGCCGACCGTCGACTCCGGCAGTTCCGGCTCGTCGTCGATGACGCCGCCATCGTCGCTGTCGTCGTCGAGTCGGCTCTCGATCGTCTCCAGAAACGGCTCCACGTCGCAGGCGGCGTCGTAGGCTTCCCGGATCAACGCGACACAGCCCAGCCCGTCAGCGTCGGAGTCGGTGACAACAACCGCCTCCGCGTCCGCAAGGGCGGCTTTCGCGCGCTCCTCGCTTCGGCCCTCGTCGAGGGAGTCAGGATAGAAAAAGCCCGTCCCCGGCAGGAGCGACCGGCGGTCGATGGGGAGTTCGCTGCTGTCGATGAGATCGTCGTCCATGGGTCGCCGTCGTCGGCAACGCCCAAAACTCCCCCGTGTTGCGGACGATATCACACCCACCCCGTGTTGAGGATCATCACAACCACTCTGTGTCGACGATGACATCACAACCACTACCACCCCCCATCGCCTTCCCTCGCGCATGCAACTCGGCGTGATCGGCCTTGGTCGGATGGGACAGATCGTTGTTGATCGCACACTCGACGGCGGCCACGACGTGGTCGCCTTCGATCTCGACGACGACGCGGTCGCAACGGCGGCCGACGCGGGGGCGACACCCGCCGACTCGATCGGCGACTTTGTCGAGCAACTCGGCGCGGAGAAACGGATCTGGCTGATGGTGCCAGCCGGCAAGGCGGTCGATGCGACACTCGACGATCTCGATCCCCACCTCAACGACGAGGATATCGTCGTCGACGGCGGCAACTCCAAGTTTCAGCGATCGGTCGAGCGCGCCGAAGCCTGTTCGGCAGCCTACCTCGACTGCGGCACCAGCGGCGGGCCCGCGGGCGCAGAAGTAGGCTTCTCGCTGATGATCGGCGGGCCCGCGTGGGCCTACGACGAGATGACGCCCGTCTTCGACGCTGTCGCTACCGGCCCCGACGGCCACGACCGGATGGGCGAGTCGGGAGCAGGCCACTACGTCAAGATGGTGCACAACGGCGTCGAGTACGCGCTGATGCAAACCTACGGGGAGGGCTTTGAGCTGCTGGCCAACGGTCGCTACGACCTCGATATGGAGACCATTGCGCGAACCTGGAACAACGGCGCGGTGATCCGGTCGTGGCTGTTGGAGCTCTGTGAGGAGGCCTTCCGCGAGGAGGGCACCCCCGAGGATCCGCTGGGCGATGTCGCCGACCACATCGCCGGCGGCTCGACGGGCACGTGGACCGTCGAGGAGTCACTCGAACAAGAGGTGCCGATCCCGCTGATCTACCAGGCACTCGCCGAGCGGTTCGACAGCCGCAACGAAGGGCGATTCTCCCGGCGGCTGGCCAACCGGCTGCGGTACGGCTTCGGGCGACATCACATCGCGCGCAACGAGTAGGCCCGCCGCGTCGCATAGACCCGCCACGTCGCATAGACCCGCCGCATCGCATACCGACACACGGGGCGGAACCTCGTAAGGTAATTAACCCCCGATTCCTAACGCCTCAATATGGTTGATCTTGTGGCGTTCGGCATCGCTGCAGCCCTGACGGGGATGTTCGTCGTGCTGCACTTTGCCAAAGGAACCGAGTGGGAGTCAAATCCCGATATCTCCCAGGAGATCCTTGAGAAGCGCGCAGCGGCGGTGCCGGAGACCAGCTTCCCCGAGCCGATGAACCGATCGATCGGCGGCGGTGGCGGCGCGGTCGCCATCGAGGGCGGCGGCGAGGGTGGCGACGGCGGCGAACTCGAAGAGGCCGAGCCGGAAGAACAGAGCCCCGCGGACATGCCCGAAGACGAGGTCGAGTACCACGATATCGAACTCGTCAAACAGGGCGAAACGATCGAGGTCGCCAGCAACGAGACGATCCTCGACAAGGCCGAGGACGAAGGGTTCGATCTCCCGTATGCCTGCCGACAGGGCCAGTGTGTCTCCTGTGCGGGCTTCATTCCCGACGGCCCTGCCGAGGATCACGTGATCCACTACGAGCAGGAAACGTTCACCGACGAGGAGATGGAGGAGGGCTACACCCTGACCTGTGTGGCCTACCCCATTGCGGACTTCACGCTCGAAACCGGCGAAGCGCCGTAGCGACCGAACGACGCTGTGCGGATTCTGAGCAACGTTCGTTGTTTTCTGCTGGTGTCACAGTCGACAGCCACAGCGCGCCGGCGGTGGCGACACGCACGGTCGACCGCGAGCGGCGCACAACCCCGTGGTGTTTAATTGCCGGCATCGCAGCCTTCGGGTATGGACGACGCCACCCGCTCCGCTCTCGAAGAGATGCCGCCGAGCGCGAAGCTGGTCTACAAAACGCTCGAATACGAGGGGCCGTTGACACAGGGTGACCTTGCAGCCGAATCGCTGCTGCCCTCTCGCACCGTTCGCTACGCGCTGACGACGCTCACTGATGAGGGGCTCATCGAAGAGCGACTCCACATCCAGGACGCCCGCAAGCGGCTCTACTCGCTGGCCACGGACGACACCACGGCGGCGGTTGCGATCAACGAACCGAGCTGAGCCGAGACGCCAACCGTTTTTTCATCGCCCCGCCTACCTCAGCCATGGAACTTGTCTCAGTCGCCGCTATCGCCGACAACCGCGTAATCGGCGACGATGGCGAGCTGCCGTGGCCGTCGATCCCGGCCGACAAACAGCAGTACCGCGAGCGGATCGCAGACGATCCCGTCATCCTGGGTCGTGTGACCTTCGAGTCGATGCTGGACGATCTGCCAGGAGCGGCCCAGATCGTCCTCAGCCGGAGTGAGCACGGATTTGACGTGCCGACTGCTCACCACGCGGGCGGCGTCGACGACGCCGTTGCCGTCGCCGAGTCGTTGGGTGCGGAAACGGCCTACGTGATCGGTGGCGGGGGGATCTACGCGCTGTTTCAACCACACATCGACCGGATGGTGTTGAGCCGGGTCGCCGGCGAGTACGAGGGCGATGCGTTCTATCCCGCCTGGGACGACGCGGACTGGCGGCTGGAATCGACGACCGAGTACGACCGCTTTCGGCTGGAGGAGTGGGTTCGCGTCGACACGACAGACAGGTAGGTCGGGGATCGACAACCTGAGCAACACCGTGCTGTTCGATGGGATGCCGGCAGGTGAGTGTGCTAAGAGCTCGCGGAGTGAGACACCACGGAGTGAGACACTCCGAGAGCGGCGACACAGAGAAATAACCGCTTGTCACTCCCACAGCTCAGGAAAGTGGCGTTCGATATACGGGCCGAGCGGATCCGACTCCGCCCAGAGTGCCTCGAAGAGATCGCGGCCGAACTCAACCGCCGCGTCGGTCTCCGAGAGCAAGATGGCCGTGGTGTCGGTGACCGATCCGTCCGAGCGCGGCTCGGCTGTGCCCGATCCGTCGTGTCGATCCGCAGTCGCGCCGTCATGTTGGGTCGTCGCCCCGCCAGCCGTCGGCAGTTCGAACTTGAGCATCTCGTCGGTGACAACCGAGGCGAACTGACAGTCAGTCAGCCGGATGCTCGCCGGGGTCAACACGTTGAGCTCATCGCGGTGACCGTCCTTGTACCGCTGGAAGCTGATATCGATCGCCTCCCGGGTCACCAGCAGGCGCGTCTCCGGGTGTGTCGGGATGGCCTCCTGATGGCGACGGGAGTAGTACGGCGTCGTCAGCTCGCAGTGGTCGGCCGATTCGAGGACGTTGATCGCAGCATCCTCCGAGCGGTTAGGGTCTTGCGGGGAGTCACGGATGATCTCGTAGTCGCCGATCTCCGGGAGTCGACGGCGAAACTCGGTGGGAAGCACGTCGAGCCGGTGGCGTTTCCAGAACGCCGGATCGGTTGTGAGAAACCCCTCGGCGGCCTGCCACGCCGAAATGCTGTCGGCGACCAAAGCACCGTGGGCGGTGAGATCCCAGCCGTCGTCGCTCTCGACGAGGAGTCCGCGCTCCCGGAGCGTCGACAGCGCGTCGTAGACCGCCGAATCGCTCGCGTCGATCTCGGCTAACAGCGTGTCGGTCGGCTGGGGCCCCTCGGCGACCCGGAGGACGATCTCTGTCCGTACCGACGAGGTGATGACAAACCCGTTTGGCGACTGTGACGGCATTCGGCTTACGTCTCGGTGAGGGCGCACTTAACTTATCAGATTCCACGACAAACGGAGTGATCGCCTGTTGGTTGACCGCTCACCGATCGGTTTAGCGGTCGTTCCGGCGATACTGTGGGGTTTAACAGGCTGGTTTCGGTGCGAGATAGCATGGCAGACTCAGACGGCGAAACCTACGATTACGTGATCGTCGGCGCGGGGTCGGCGGGCTGTGTGCTCGCCAACCGGCTCTCGGCTGACGGGAGCGAGGTGTTGTTGCTGGAGGCCGGCAGCCCAGACGAGAAACAGGAGATCGGCATCCCAGCAGCGTTCTTCGAACTGTTCAAATCGGATGTCGACTGGGCCTACGAGACCGCCCCACAGCCCGAGTTGAACGACCGGGAGTGCTACTGGCCCCGCGGGAAGACCCTCGGTGGGTCGAGTTCGATCAACGCGATGATCTACGCCCGCGGGCAGCCCGCCGACTACGACGGCTGGGCCGCAGCGGGCAACGACGGCTGGGCCTACGAGGACGTGCTGCCGTACTTCAAGCGCGCCGAACACAACGAACGCGGCCCCTCGGAGTACCACGGCACCGACGGCCCGCGACACGTTGCCGATCTGAGATCGCCGAACGAGCTCAGCGAGGCGTTTATCGAGGCTGGGCAAGCGGTCGGCCTCCCGCACAACGAGGATTTCAACGCGGGCGAGCAGTCGGGCGTCGGCTACTATCAGGTAACACAGAAAGATGGCGGGCGGCACAGCGCAGCCGACGCCTATCTCAAACCCGTGCTGGATCGGCCGAACCTCACCGCAACCACGGGCGCGCAGGTGACCCGTGTCAGGTTCGACGGCCGCGAGGCGGTCGGCGTGGAGTACGTTCAGGACGGAACCAACTCACCGGAGTCGGTCGATGCCACCGAGGAGGTGATTCTGTCGGCGGGTGTCATCAACTCGCCGCAGCTGCTCTTGCTGTCGGGGATCGGGCCGGCCGATCACCTCACAGAACACGGGATCTCGGTTGTCCATGAGCTTCCCGGCGTCGGGCAGAATCTACAGGATCACCTGCATGTAAAGGTCAACTACGCCTGCGAGGAGCCAATCTCGCTGGAGGGGGCGGACTCGCTGTGGAACCTGGTGAAATATCTCCTGTTGAACCGCGGGCCGTTGACCTCAAACGTGGCCGAAGCCGGCGGCTTCGCGTCGGTTGTCGACGACAACGACCGGCCGGATATTCAGCTCCATTTCGGCCCCTCCTACTCGGTCAACCACGGGTTCGACAACCCCGAGGGCCACGGCTTCTGGCTCGGCGCGCTGTGTCTGCGGCCGGAGAGCCGCGGGCGGATCACCCTCCGGTCGGCCGATCCCCTCGACGAGCCGCGGATCGATCCGGGCTATCTGAGCGAAGAGGCTGATCTGGAGGTGCTGCTTGAGGGGCTCAAACTGGTTCGTGAGATCCTGGGTGCCGAGCCGTTCGACGACTACCGCGGGCAAGAGGTCTCGCCGGGAGCCGACGTTGACTCCGAGGATGAACTGATCGAGCACATCCGCGAGACGGCCCACTCACTGTATCACCCCGTTGGCACCTGCAAAATGGGCAACGGCGATATGGCGGTCGTCGACGACCGGCTCGCCGTCCACGGCGTGAATGGGCTCCGGGTCGTCGACGCCTCGATCATGCCGACGGTCACCAGCGGGAACACGGACGCGCCGACGACGATGATCGCCGAGAAGGCGGCCGACTACATTCTGGATGCGTAGGTGGAGACCCCCGACCGACCGGCCTCGGCAGCATCTCGGGCGGCTCAGTCGTCCTCGCCGCTTGGGCGTCCCGTGCCCACTCGCCCACACAGGATCGTCATTTGCGTTGATGGTGTGCAACCACACGCTCCCGTCGGCTGTAGCTGTTCGTTACCCATAAGCGGCGGCGATGGCATACCCGAGTATGGAGTATCACGAGGCGGTGGACTTCCTCTTCGACCTCCGCCGGTTTCAGGTGCGGCCGGGCATCGAGTCGGCCGCGGCGTTGCGGTCGGAGCTCGACGATCCCGGCGGCGACATCCGGTTCGTGCAGGTCGCCGGCTCCAACGGGAAGGGCAGCACGGCGAAGCTGACCGAGTCCGTGCTGCGGGAGGCCGGGCTATCGGTCGGGCTCTACACCTCGCCACACCTCGAAACGCTGAACGAGCGGATCCAGGTCGACGGCCGGCCGATCACCGACCGCGCGATCACCGAGTTCGTCGAGCGGGTCAAACCGTGGCTGATCGATCGGGCGGCCGACGGCGAGCCGCTCACCTTTTTTGAGGTCATCACGCTGCTCGGTATCTGGTATTTCGACCGCCAAGACGTGGATGTCGCCGTCCTCGAAGTCGGTCTCGGCGGCGAGTTCGACGCGACTAGCGTCGTCGATCCCGTCGCCAGCTGTGTGACGACCGTCTCGCTGGAGCATACGAGCGTCTTGGGCGATACGATCGAGGAGATCGCAACGACGAAAGCGAAGGTCGCCCCCAGCGACGGAACCCCGCTGGTGACCGGCGCGGGTGGCGATGCCCTCGACGCACTCGCCGCCGACGCCGGCGACGTGTTGACGGTCGGCACCGACGGGTCAACAGATGTGACCGTCAGCTACGACGGCCGCGTGACGACGACCGAATCGCAGATCTCGGTGATGATGCCGGGAGCCGATACCGACGACAGCGGCGTCAGCCACCCCGCAGCGTTCGCCAACGGGCTGGATCTCTCCGCTCGGCTCGCGCTGCTCGGCGAGCACCAAGCACTCAACGCCGGCATCGCCACGACGCTGGCCGGGCAGGTCGTCGATTCCTTTGATCGCGGAGCCGACGACACACCAGCCAGCCTCGACACCGACACCCTCCAGCGGGGGCTCCGCAACGCCCACTGGCCGGGGCGGTTCGAGGTGCTCGAAACCGGGCCGCTCACGATCTTTGACGGCGCGCACAACGCCGACGCCATCGCGCGGGTCGCCGAGACGCTGTCGACCTTCGAGTACGACGACCTCCACGTTGTCTTCGGCGCGATGCACGACAAATCCCACGCCGAGATGGTCGCCGCGTTGCCGACACACGACTCGGTTGTGACCTGTCGGCCGAACCTCGATCGCGCCGAGGATCCGGCCGTCCTCGCCCGCTGTTTCGAAAACGAGGGGATCGACTCGGTAACCGCGGGCGAGGCAGTCGCCGACGCCATCAGCGAGGCAAAAAATCGGGTCGGCCCGAACGACTGCCTGCTCGTCACCGGATCGCTGTTCGCGGTCGGCGAGGCGCGGTCGGCCGTGACGCGGCTCGATATTCCCAAGCGCGTCGACGACACCGAAACGGCGACCGAAGTACTGAACGGAATTCACGTGACAGCCACAGACATCGAAGCCAGCCGCGAGGACACCGTCCACCGAACAATTGCGACGCGAGTCGACGACAGACAGGCGGCTGTCCTCCGCGAGCGGTTCCCGGCTCTCGGCGGCGACTGTGTGTCCTCGGGCGTCACGACGCCGGGTGAACGCCACGAGATCGTCCTTTCAGGGACGCTCGCGGAGTTCCGTGCGTTGACAACGGAGTTAGAGGAGTGTGGCGTCGGCCTCCCTGCGATCGCGGCCGATCTCCGCGAGCGGTTGGGCCTGACCGAATCCGGCGATGCCAGTTCGGAGCCAGCCGAACCACGCAGACCGTGGGAGGACGGAACCGCAGTGATGGGGGTTCTCAACGTCACGCCGGACAGCTTCTACGACGGCGGCGACTTCTTCGACCGCGAGGCGGCGATCGAGGGGGCCGAAACCCTCGTCGAAGAGGGCGCGGACATCATCGATATCGGCGGTGAGAGCACCCGCCCCGGCGCGGAGCCGGTGAGCGTCGACGCGGAGATCGACCGCGTCGTCCCCGTCATCGAGGCGATCGCCGATCTCGATGTGTCGATCTCGATCGACACCCGGAAACCCGAAGTTGCCGAGGCGGCCCTCAACGCGGGTGCCGACATCGTCAACGACGTGACCGGCCTCGACGATTCGGCGATGCGGGAGTTGGTCGCCGATCGGGAGGTGCCGGTGATCCTCATGCACTCGATCGACGCGCCGGTCGTTTCGGGGAAGGAGATCGATTACGACGACGTGGTCGAGGATGTCCTCGGCGTACTCAACGAACGGCTGTTGCTCGCCGAAAAGGCCGGCATCCCCCGCGAGCGGATCATCGTTGATCCCGGGCTCGGATTCGGCAAAACGAGCGCCGAGAGCTTCGAGCTGTTGGATCGGCTCGGCGAGTTTGCGGCGTTGGGCTGTCCGGTGTTGATCGGTCACTCCCGCAAATCCATGTTCGGCGAGATCGACAGCGCGCCCGCCGACCGGCTGGAGGCAACGGTCGCGGCAACCGCGCTGGCCGCCGAGCGCGGCGCCGACATCGTCCGCGTTCACGACGTGGCCGAAAACCGCGACGCCGTCGACGTGGCTGCCGCACTTGACGATCCCGGATCGGTCGGCCGGTAACACCTGCGAGCCACAGCTTTATCGGCCGTCGCCCCCCGGTAGACGCCAATGACAACCGAAACAGTCAGCGTCGGAATCGTCGGCCTTGGCGGGATCGCGGGCCATCACGCCGAGCGGCTGGCCGACCGCAACGCCGACCTGGTCGGCGGCGTCGACATCGATGCGGGGGCTCGCCGGGAGTTCAGCGAGGAGTGGTCGGTGCCGACCCACGACGACCTCGCGGCCATCATCGACGACATCGACGCCTTGCTGGTCACAACGCCGAACCGCTACCACGAGAGGTACGCCACCACTGCCCTCGATGCCGGGGTGGACGTGCTCGTCGAGAAGCCGCTGGCCCACAGCCTCGACAGCGCGGAACGGATCGCCGCGGCCGCCGCCGACTCGGCGGGATTCTGCATGGTCGGCTTCAACTACCGGTTTGCCGCACCGGTCGATGTGCTGACCGCCTACCGGGACGAGGGCCGGTTCGGCGAGATCAGCCACATCGAGGCCAACTACGTCCGCCGTCGTGGCATCCCCGGCCGCGGGTCGTGGTTCACCGACCGCGAGACGGCGGGCGGCGGCGCGCTCATCGATATCGGCGTCCACGCGATCGACCTCGCGCTCTGCGTGCTCGACTTTCCCGATGTCGTCGAGGTGTCGGCGACGACGCGCGCGGAGTTCGGCACCCGCGAGGAGTACAGCTACATGCATATGTGGGGCGACGACGAAGGCCCCGAAGCGTTCGACGTGGAGGATTCCGCGTCGGCGTTCCTCCGAACGACCGACGGCGCGACCATCTCTCTGGAGGTCGCCTGGGCGACCAACCGCCCGCGCACCGACGAGTACGTCATCCGTGGCAGCGACGCCGGCGCGGTCTACGACCGCAAAAGCGAGGAATTGACGCTCTACGAGACCCACACCACGGGCGGACAGCATTTCACCGAAACAGCAGTTGAAACCCCCGATCGCAACAGCCACGCCGCCGAACTCGATTACTTTCTCGATCACGTTGCCGACGACAGCGATCCAGATCGCAACACGGTCGAACAGGGGCTGGCCGTCCAGCGCGTGATCGATGCGGTCTACCGGTCGGCCGACCGCGGGCGGGCCGTCGAGTTGAGTGAGAGCGATGAGTAAACCGCTTATGACCGCTACTCGGTGATCAATATTTGCGCGCTGTTTGTGGAATGATGCTACACCGACTACGAAAATTCGGTATCGAGTAGTCTTGTAGCCTTATCGACCTCAAAAATCTCAGAACCGAGGAATACAGACAGGGGTAGTTCTCGATCAGGTTTCGCATATTCTTCCTGCCACAGTTCAGCCAGTTCCTTGAAATCCGCAGCCCGAACCAATCGTACGTCTTTCTCGACCATCATCTCCAGTTGTTCGGCGTTTTCGACTGCTTGTTCGGTGAAATCAGGCGCAACGATCAGGAACCATTCGACATCGTGCTGTTTGTCTTTCGTGTCGATGTAGTTCTTGATTTTGCTGCGTGCGTCGCTTCCGAGTTTGAACTTCCCCTGTCGCCGTTTGTTGTCCCACAGCAGCCAGCGGCCGTCTTGTTCTATTTCACCGTCGGCCACGACGCCGCTTGCCTGTTGGCCCAACTGGTTCGTCCCTTCTATATTGAAAACCTCGGTGAAGATTTCTGCTGTCGCATTCTCGAACAACACGTCGAGCTTCTCGGATGGATCGTCGCCGTCGACCAGATCCTGAAGCTGTGGTGGAATCTGCGTAACTGAACCGTCGGCGATTTGCTCGTAGGCTTCCAGATACAGTTCGGCCGCTGATTCGTCACTACCCACCGATTTCTGTGACTGCTCGAAATACTCGATAATCGCCGACACCATCTCATCCGTCTTACGTTTGTGGGCATCAAGACCATACTGATCGACGATTTTCTTCAGGTCTTCTTTCGGCACGATCTGCTTCAGCAACTCACTGGGGTAGACACCGGCAGCGACGATGTTCTCGCGGCGGTTCTCGTTTCGGCCGTAGTTCTTCCCCTCGACATCGAAGACATCACGCGCCTCAACAAGCAGTGATTGGCGGTCAAACGGTTCCAGGGTCTCAAGCATCTGGAAGTAGTTTTCGTCGGACATCTCGTAGTAGAGCCAGTCCCGAATCGTATCGATGTAATCTTCGGGTATCCCGACCAGTTCGTCGATATCCTCGGTTTTGACTTCGTAGACGAGTGCCTGTTCCTGCAACGACCAGATCCCTTTCTCGATTGTGTCGCGTGCGTGTTCCGGTCGATCAGATCGTGATACTTTCGGAAACCGACCAATCGCAGACAGCCGCTCGAAGAAGTCAAGCCAGGTGTAGTATTCGTGTTTGTTTTCGCTGGCTTGGTTGTGAAGCTCAAAGTAGCTGTATACCATGTGGATCTCCGAATCATCGATCTGATTTTTGTACTCGACGGCGGCTTCAGCCAGATGAAGAAGATCGTCGTTCTCGGGATACGAATCGGTGTCGTACGTGTCGATGAGATCGAGTTGCCAGTCCTGAACTGCATCCAGCAACTGACCCTTCTCCATGCTGTAATCGGGCTGTTCGATGAGTTTTCGAAGAATTCCGTATCTGATGACGAGTGCTTGGTACGGAGAATCATTGATGGAGCTGAGACGTGGTGGCGTGAAATTGTTGAGTTCTTGGTTTACTCGTGTTTCATCGGCAAGTCCCGGAACAAACTCCTGCAAGTACTGCTCCCGGTCAGAGAACCCATCGTGGTTGAATTCAGCCGGATCAAAATCGTCGGTTTTCGCCTTCGTCGTGTCTTTGATAAATCGTTTCCGCTCGTGGGTGTTCCAATTTCTGTCGATCAGTTCGGATAGCTGCATCTGTTGGGAGGCCCTTATCGTAACAATACTTCAATATGAGTGGTACTACCACTAAACTCGCATATTCGAACGGATTGGGGGCTGTCCCGACTGTGTCGATCGGAGGCCAATCATTATTCGACACCCCGTTGTTGAGTGCGGTATGCAATACACTTCTGAGAGTCCAGAAGCCCGACCACGGAGGACGCTATGACTGACCCACTCTCGGTCGGGATGATCGGCTACGGGTTCATGGGGCGGGCCCACGCCAACGCCCTCGCACGACTGCCGATGTTTTTCCCCGACGCACCCGCCGTCGAGCGGCACACGCTCGTCGGCCGCGACGAGGCCGCGTTGGGCGAGGCCGCCGACAGACTCGGCTTCGCCCACACCGCGACCGACTGGCGCGCCGTCGTCGACGACGTGGACGTGCTCTACAATCTCGCGCCGAACCATCTCCACGCCGAGCCCTCGATCGCCGCGCTGGAATCCGACACGGCGATGCTCTGTGAGAAGCCGCTGGCGGCGACGCTGGCCGACGCCGAGGCGATGGTCGAGGCCGCAGCCGACGCGGCTGTGCCCGCCTGCTGTGGGTTCAACTACCGGTTCGTGCCCGCGATCCAGTACGCAAAGCGGCTGATCGACCGCGGCGACCTCGGCGATATTCGGCAGTTCCGCGGTCGCTACCTACAGGACTGGCTTGTCGACCCCGACGCGCCGTGGACGTGGCGGATGGACGCCGACAGCGCGGGGTCGGGCGCGCTGGGCGATCTCGGTGCCCACACCGTCGACCTCGCGCGGTTTCTCGTCGGCGATCACGCCGGCCGGATCGAACGCGTCGCCGGCCAACTTCAGACGTTTACCGACGAGCGACCGGTGTACGACGATGATGGCGAAACGGTCGAGGAGTACCGACCGGTCACCGTCGACGACGCCTTTTCGGCGCAGGCGACCTTCGAGAGCGGTGCAGTCGGGACGTTCGAGGCCTCCCGCGTTGCCGCCGGCCACAAGAACGACCACACCATCGAGATCCACGGCACCGAGGGGAGTCTTCGGTTTTCCTTAGAGCGGCTCAATGAACTTGAAGTGCTGACCGGCGACAGCCGCGGCTACGAGACCGTTCTCATCACCGACGAGAGCGACCCCTACGCCGGCAACTGGTGGCCGCCGGGCCACGTCCTCGGCTGGGAACACACCTTCGTCCACGAGAGCAGCGAGTTCCTGGCCGCCGTCGTCGACGGGACACCCGCGTCGTTCGCGTCATTCGCCGACGGCTACGCCGTCCAGCGCGTGCTCGACGCCATCGAGGGGGCTGCCGACCGCGGGAGCTGGGTTGCGGTCGACGACACCGATCCCACAGCGGGTGAGTAACGGATCGCCACAGCACAGGCCGGTAACCGAAACGGCTTTTCGAATCGGCCGTATCCACCTCGGTATGGCAGAGAGTAGCGTCAACGGCCTTGAACTCGTTCTCACCGTCGGCATGGGTGCGATCATGGCGGCCGTGCTGGTCGGCATGGATTTTCTTGACGGCCAAAGCGCGATCACCTTCGTTTCGATGGTCGTCATCGGCTTTATCGCCGTCCGCGCCGTTCGTGGCCGCAAATGGACGTGGCGGTAGCGACCGCACGACCACACGTCACCGGCCGCGTGAGCAACGTGGTGGGAAGACTGAACAGCGAACTGCGAAGCACTGAATAGGGAACTGGGACGCACCGAACAGCGAACTGCGAAGCACTGAACATGGAACCAACCGAACGGATCGAAACGCTGTATGAGCTGTCGCTTGCGATCACCCCAGCGGAGACGCTCGAAGCGACGGCGTCGACAGCGCTGTCGGCATATCTTGATGAGCTGTCGTGTTCGGTTGGCGCGGTGTTTGAGCGAAACGAGGCAGGCGAGTATCGGCGACTCGGCGGGGCGGTCGGCACGGACGATCCGCTGTATGCAGCTGCCGAACGCCGGCTGCGGGGGTGGGCGACCGACGACAACGCGAGCCGCGAGCCGCTGCCGATAGTCGGGGCGGTCGACGACGACGACGACAACGACGGCCACTACCACCTGTTCGAGCTTCCCGACTTCGGCGTGTTGCTACTCGGTCGTCGTGGCGAGCCGCTCGATGAGTCGGTACGGAACGGGTTGGCACCGCTCAACGAGCAGCTGGCAACGGCGTGTACCACCAAACAGGTCAAGACAACGCTGAGCGACGCCCGCCGCCGGTTTGAGGGGCTTTTCACCACGATCACCGAGCCGATGGTCAGCGTCGTCATCACCGAAACCGGCTGTGAGATCAGCCGCAGCAACGAGCCGTTCACCAAAACCTTCGGCTCGGCGACGGCCGCGGAGCCGGGGGTCGAGCCGACCGAGCCGACCGCCGACAGCGACACCGAGCTGACACGCGAGATTGAGGCCCGACTCCGCGACGGCCACCCTGTGACCGAGGCGGTGCGGCGGCGGACGACGACCGGTGCGGGTGAGTTTCTCCTCCGAGGCGTGCCGGTCACCACCGCGGCCGGACAGGAGGTGTTTCTCCTCTATGTCGATATCACCGAGGAGCGACACCAGCGGCGGCTGTTGGAATCGCTCTACGAGCGATCGGAGGCGATCCTCACCAGCGGCGATCAGGCGACAGCCCGCGAGCGAACGGTCGAGACAGCCGTCTCGGTGCTCGATGCGACGGTCGCGGAGATCCACCGCTACGATCGGGCGACCGACACGCTACAGCCGGCGGCGACAACCGCCGACGAGCCGGTGTTTTCGACCGACAGCGACGGGGAGATCCTATGGGAAACCTACGGCGGGACACACACTCAGATCGAATCGCTGTCGGCGGCCGATCGATCGCTTCGGTGTGCGGATGGAGCCGTCGAGAGCGCGCTGTTGCTCCCGCTGGGCGACCACGGCGTGGTCATCATCGGCGACGATCAGCCCGCGGCCTTCGACGACACCGCGCTCCAAGTGGGCCAGCTGCTGGCGGCGTTCGGCCGCATCGCGCTGACGCGAACGGAGCGGGCGGCGAGTCTGGAGGCGATCCAGTCGATCATGCAGGACGCCGTCAGGGCCGACACCGTCTCGGAGATGGTTGAGACGGTCGTCGACAGGCTGCCGACGGCGACCAACTTTCCGACGGCGGGGATCTGGGCGTCCGATCCCGCCACCGAACAGCTCATCCCGATCGGTTCAACCGGGCGCGCCGCCGAGATCATCGGCGAGCATCCGACCTTCGAGCCCGGCAACAGCATCGCGTGGGAGGCGTTCGCCGCGGGCGAAACGCGGCTGGTGTCGGACGTGCAAGACCACCCGGAAGTCTACAACGCCGACAGCGTGATCCGGTCTGAGGTCATCACACCGATCGGCGACTTTGGCGTGTTGATCCCGGCGGCGATGCGCCCCCAGAATATCACCGTCGCCGACCGAAAGATCGCCGAAACGCTCGCTTCGAGTCTCGAAACCTCGATCGAGCTGATCGAAAACCGACGGGAGCTCCGCCTGCTGGAGGCGGTGATCGATCGTGTCCTGCGGCACAATCTCCGGACGGATCTCAGCGTGATCAAATCCCGGATCCAACAGATCGCCGAAACCTGCGATGACGACTCGCTGACCGAGCAGATGTTGGCCCACGCCGAGCGGCTCGAAGCGACCGCCGAAAACGCCCGGACGATGCGGTCGGTCGTCCAGAGCCGCGGACAACGCCAAGAGGTGTCGGTCGAACGCGTCATCGAGGATGCCATCGCGGCAGCCCCGGAGCCGCCGGACAGCGTCGAGATCGCCGTCGACATCGATCCCACACCAAGCGTCGTCGCCCACCCGAAGCTGTCGACAGCGATCGCCCACCTCATCGAGAACGCGATCGACCACGGCGTTGCCGACGGCGGCACGATCCGGGTGACAGCCACGACCGACGACGAACAGGCCGTGATCACCGTCGCCGACGACGGGCCGGGGATTCCCCGAAACGAGCTCGCGGTCATCGATCAGGCCGAGGAATCAGCGCTCAACCACGCAAGCGGCGTCGGGCTGTGGCTGATCGACCGGATCGTCGCCTACTCCGATGGGCGGCTGTCCTTCGAGGCAAAAAACGGGACGACCGCCCGGATCAGCCTCCATCGCGCACAATCGGACGGAACCGAGACGTGAGGTGTCGAAAGGTGGGGTACCGAGGATATCGACGCTGACACCGTCGAAGGCGAGTAGCCACACAAAGATTTCTTAGGTAGATAACGTATTGTAGCATTATAAATTATGGTTTAGCTACAAATAACTATCGACGATCCCACAGCGATGGTACTCACGAACAGCCTTTATGTAAATATATGATAACTTCTACCACATGACGGGGCTGTATTCCCGAGCGAGCAGGCGGCACAGAGCATGCATCACCGGAGGACTCCACAGCGTAGACCGCGGTGATCGACCGGGGACACCCTATCAGCGATCCGGGGATGGCTCCACAACGGGAGCGACAGGCGGATGACGACGACGCTGCTGGCGGTGACGCCGCTGGTCATCATTGCCGTCCTGTTGGTCGGCGCGCTGTGGTCGGCAACGCGGGTGATGCCGATCGCGTGGCTGGCCGCCGTCGGGATCGCCCTGCTCGTCTGGGAGATGCCGCCGCTGTTTGTGGCGGCGGCGAGCGTCTCGGGGGTGATGGCCGCCATCGAGATCCTCTGGATCGTCTTCGGCGCGCTGGTGTTGTTGTACACGCTCATGCGATCGGGCGCGGTCGACCGGATCAACGCCAGCTTCGCTGAGATCAGCGACGACCGCCGGGTACAGATCGTGTTGCTGGCGTTCTTTTTGGCGACGTTTTTAGAGGGTGTCGCCGGCTTCGGGACGCCGCCGGCCGTCGTCGCGCCGCTGTTGCTCGCGCTCGGCTTCCCGGCGTTGGCGGCGGTCGTGACGGCCCTGATCGGCCATGCGGTCGCCACCGTCTTCGGCGCGGTCGGCACCCCGATCCTCGTCGGCTACCAACAGCCGCTGTCAGCCGTCGAGGGCCAGATCGCCGACGGCACCGGACTGACGGTCGCCCAGTACGCCGCGGAGGCAGCGATCTATGCCGCGATCTTCAACGGACTGCTCGGGGCTCTGATGCCGACACTCGCCGTCGGGATGGTCGTCTACTTCTTTGGCGAGGAGCGAACGCTCGCGCCGGTTCGAAGCGTGCTTCCGCTGACGCTCGTCGCCGGCGTCGCCTTTGCGATCCCCTACGTTGCGACAGCCGTCTTCATCGGGCCAGAGCTGCCCTCATTGTTCGCCCCGATGATCGGCGGCGCGGTCGTCGTCGGGCTGCTGAACGCCGGCTATCTCGAACCGAGCGACGACTGGGCGTTCCCGCCGCGTGACGACTGGCCCGACCACTGGGTCGGCGATATCGAACCCGGCGGGGAAACGGCCACTGCCGACGCAGCCACCACCAACACGGTCGACGACGAGGGTATCGCCGACGCGTCCGCCGACAGCCATTCGATGGGGTTGCTGCGGGCGTGGTCGCCGTACATCATCCTCGCGGGACTGTTGATCGCTACCCGCGTTATCGATCCGGTCGCGTCGTTCCTCCAACAGGGGCCGATCCTTGCGATCAGCTGGGACATCTTTGATACCGGGTTGGAGGGAGCAATCAGCTGGGCGTACGTTCCCGGAACGTGGCTGCTGGTGAGCGCGCTGCTGGCGATCCCGCTGTTCGGGATGGATCGCGGGCAGGTCGTCAGCGCGTGGCGGGAGGCCGGCGGGAAGATCGTCTCCCCCGCGGTCGTGTTGATGTTCGTCATCGCCATGGTCGAGATCATGCTCGACACCGATGCCCACGGAACCGCACCGGTCGATGGCAGCATGATCGTCGTCCTCGCGGAGGGAACGGCCGCGACGTTCGGGGCCGCCTACCCCATGATCGCGCCGACGGTCGGGATGATCGGCGCGTTCGTCGCCGGCTCGATCACGGTCAGCAACATCACCTTCACCGCCTTCCAATTCGAGGTTGCAACCACGCTGGGGCTACCGACGACGATCCTCGTCGCCGCCCAATCGATCGGCGGCGCGATCGGGAACATCGTCGCCATTCACAACGTGATCGCCGCGCTGGCGACCGTCGGCATGGTCGGTGCGGTCGGCCGCGTGATTCGGCTGAATCTCGTTCCGCTCGTCTACTATCTCATCGGCGGCGGGCTGCTGACGACGCTGGGGGTGTACGTCCTGTTCCCGACGCTGTTCTGACCGCCCGGAGCGACCCCCTCAACCACAGATTCATTCATCAGCTATCCCAACCGCTACCCAACATCTATCATGAGCAAACCAATTCCACCCGACGACGCACTCGATCCGGCCGCCGATCCGCGAACCGATTACGACTACCGGAGCGACGAGATCGAAGACCCGGGGCTCGTCACCGACCTCAAAGCCCGTGTCGACGGCGAGGTGCGCTTCGACAGCTACACGCGAAATCTGTATGCGACCGACGCCAGCGCGTACCAACAACTCCCGATCGGCGTCGTCGTCCCGACCTCCACGGCCGACGTGCAGGCTGTCATGGCGTACTGTGCCGACAACGACATCCCAGTCCTCCCGCGCGGCGGCGGCACCAGCCTCGCCGGCCAAACGGTCAACGAGGCGGTTGTCCTTGATTTCAAAAAGGAGATGGACGCCGTCGTTGACATCGACCCTGACGCCGAAACCGCGACCGCCAAGCCGGGTATCACCCTCGCGCGACTGAACGACAAACTGGAACCCCACGGCCTGAAGTACGCCCCTGATCCCGCGTGGGGCGACAAGAGCGTGCTCGGTGGCTGTATCGGCAACAACTCGACGGGCGCACACTCGCTGAAATACGAGAAGGCCGACGGCTATCTCGAAGCCTGCGAGGCCGTCCTTGCTGACGGCACGGTGGCGACGTTCGACTGGATGTCCCTCAACGAACTCCACGAACGCGCTGAGGCCGCTGCGGGAGCCGATGAGCCGAGCATCGAAGACCAGGTCTACGCCGTCGTCAGCGACATCCTCCGCAACCACCGCGAGGAGATCGAGGCCCGCTATCCGGATCTCATGCGCAACGTCTCGGGCTACAACCTCGACAAACTCATCGAGGATGCCGAGGAACACGGCGCGGTCAACGTCGGCCGGCTGCTGGCCGGTAGCGAAGGGACGCTTGGGATCGTCACCGAAGCCACCGTCTCCCTGGAGCCGATCCCCAACGAAACCGCGGTCGTGATGCTGACCTACGACGACGTACTCGACGCGATGGAGGACGTGGCTCCGATCTTGGAACACGACCCCGCAGCCGTCGAAGTGATGGATGATGTGTTCCTCGATCTCGCCGCCGACCGCCCGGAGTTCGCCGACGTGGTCGATATCCTCCCTGACTGCACAGATTCGACGCTGCTCGTCGAGTTCTACGCTGACTCGATGGCCGACGGAAAACGGAAGGTCGCCGACCTGCTGGCTGACCGCCTACCGGGTGTCGATGCGGCGGTCGAACCGAGCGAGGGAGCCGGTGGCCGAACAACGGACGACACCCACGCCGTCGACGCCTTGGAGGCCTACGACGCCGACCGCCAGACCAAATTCTGGAAGATGCGGAAGGCTGGCCTCCCGATTTTGCTGTCGCGGACGAGTGACGCGAAACACTGGCCGTTCATCGAGGACACCGCCGTCCCCGCTGAGAACCTCCCGGAGTACGTCGCCGACATCCAGACGCTCTTCGAGGAGTACGACACCTTTGCATCGTATTACGCCCACGCCGGGCCGGGCGTGCTCCACATCCGTCCGCTGCTCGATCTCAAAGCCGACGAGGGAATCGAAACGATGCACGAGATCTGCGACGACGTGACCGACCTCGTCATCGAGTACGGCGGCTCGGTCTCGGGCGAACACGGCGACGGGCGTGCGCGAACGACATGGAACAGGAAACTCTACGGGAGCGAAATCTGGTCACTGTTCCAGCGACTCAAAGCTGCCTTCGACCCCGATGACCTTCTCAACCCCGGCAACGTCAGCGGCGACGCTGACCCGACCGAGAATCTCCGATACGACGCCGATTACGAGTTCGACGCCGGCTTCGAGCCGACGCTGAACTGGGACAACGAAAACGGTTTTCAGGGGATGGCCGAACTCTGTCACGGCTGTGCGGGCTGTACCGGCCACCAAGACACGACGGGCTCGGTGATGTGTCCGACCTATCGGGCGACCGAAAACGAGGAGATCACCTCGACTCGCGGGCGGGCAAACATGCTCCGCCGGGCGATGAGCGGTGAGCTCCCGGACGACGTGTTCAGCGAAGAGTTCAGCCACGAGGTGCTGGATCTCTGTATCGGCTGTAAGGGCTGCAAGCGAGACTGCCCCAGCGGCGTCGATATGGCGAAGCTGAAAACCGAGGTCGCCCACGAACGCCACCAGCGCGAGGGCGTCGGGCTCCGCGACAAACTCTTCGCCAACGTCGAAACGCTGTACAGTCTCGGCAGTACGTTCGCGCCGGTGTCGAACTGGGCGACGAAACTCCCCGGTTCGGGGGTTCTCGCCGAGAAGACGCTCGGCATCGCCCGCGAACGCGAGTTGCCGACGTTCAGCCGCACTAGCCTCCAGCAGTGGGATCGCAGTCGGACGCCGGCCGTCAGCGAACGCGAGGCCGACCGGAAGGCGTTGCTGATCGCTGATCCGTACACCAACTACACTCAGCCCGAGGTCGGCAAAGCCGCGGTTCGAGTACTCGAAGCCGCCGGCACCCACGTCGCAATCGCGGATGAAGTCACTGACAGTGGCCGCCCGGCGCACTCGAAAGGGTTGCTCGATCAGTCGCAGGCGACCGCCGAGGCCAACGTCGAAGTGTTAGCCGATCGAGTCGCTGACGGCTGGGATCTCGTCAGCGTCGAACCCAGCGACGCGGTGATGTATCAGGAGGACTATCTCGACCTGCTTTCCGGCGAGGATGTCGAAGCGGTCGCCGACAACACCTACAGCGTGCTGGAGTATATCGACACCTTCCGGCTGGACGACGCTATCGACACCGATGGCGACGAAACGCTGTCATACCACGGCCACTGCCATCAGACCGCCGCCAGCCGAGAACACCACGCGGTCGGCGTCCTTCGGCGGGCAGGGTACGCGGTCGACGTGCTCGACACCACCTGCTGTGGGATGGCCGGCTCCTTCGGCTACGAGGCCGAACATTACTCGATGAGCCAAGCGATCGGGCGGCTGCTGTTCGATGCTGTCGACGACGCGCCGGCCGAGACGGTCGTCGCACCGGGCACCTCCTGTCGCTCGCAACTCGGCGACACCGACCGGTACGACGGCAAACCGCCGCACCCAATCGAGAAAGTGGCGGACGCGCTCGTCGAGTAGCCCGAACTGCGACTGTCCGCTACAGCGTGTCGTCTGGCTCGTATTCGTCGGCCATCCGCGTCGCCTCTGTCGCATAGCGATCCCGCGTGTCGGCGTCGTCAACGCTGCTGAGATTGTCGGGATCGACCGCGAGACTGACCTTCGTCTCGCGGTGGTCGCCGCTAAAACTCGTCAGCGCGCGCTCCTTCCGGAAGTCCTGTCGGCCGTCGGGCGTCGCGTACGTGAGGATGATCAGGTTTTGCTCGTCGTCGGAGTAGGTGCGTTCGACGAGCCAGACACGGGTTTCGTCACTCATTGTCGACTCCAATGCAGTCCAGCACCGAATTGATTTCGTCGGCCGTCGAGACCGCGTGCACCGAGACGCGCACGGCCTCGGGATACGGCAGCGACCGGATGACGACGTTTTGCTCCGCACATCGCTCGACAACGGCCTCGGGATCGTCGACCGCGACCGTCACCAGCCCGGACTCGCAGTCGGCCGGACTCAACAGCCGCTCGTCGTCGATCCCCGCCTTCAGTCGGTCGGTCAGCGTTTCGATCCGGGATTCGATTTCGTCGATTCCGATGGCTTCGATGCGGTCGATAGCCTCGATCAGGCCGGCGTGTGGCGCGGGCGAGGTGGTGCCGACCTCGAAGCGTGTCGCGCCGGGCGCGTAGTCGAGATCGTCAGCCGTCGGATCGGTCACGCTCCGGTAGCCAACGGCACTCGGGACGAGCGACTCAGCGGTCTCGCGGTCGACGTAGAGAAAGCCCGCGCCCCACGGCCCGAGCAGCCACTTGTGGCCGGCCGCGGCGACGGCGTCCGCGCCCCACTCGTGAACGTCTATTTCTTGCTGGCCCGGCACCTGCACCGCGTCGACGAGCGTGAACGCGCCGGCATCGTCGGCGATATCGACGAGATCGCCGACCGGGAGTCGCGTGCCGTGCGTCCACGTCAGCGCGCTGAAACAAACCAGTCGGGCGTCGGCGACCGCGTCGGTGTAGGCGTCGCGGTCGACCCGACCCTGTTCGGTTTCGAGGATGCGCACCTCGACGCCCTCGCGTTTGAGTTGTTGCCACGGCAGAATTCCGGCCGGGTGTTCGAGGTCGGTGCGGACAACGACATCGCCGGGTTCGAACTCGACCGCGTTGGCGATACGGTTGATCCCGTCGGTCGTACTCTCGGTGAGCGCGACCTCCTCGGGGTCAGCACCGATCAGCTCGGCGATCCGCTCGCGGGCGCGGTCGGCCGCGCCGAAGGCGACCTCGTAGGGGTCGTTCTTCCCGGAGTCGTACTCGTGGTCGGCGAGGCAGTCGCTGGCGGCCTCGACAACCGAGCGCGGGCTGGGGCCATGCGCGCCGAAGTTGAGATAGGCCGCGTCGTCGAAGGCCGGCACGTCGGCCCGGAGTTCGCGTGGCGTCATACCCCGCAATTGGCCGCCGTCGGTTTATGCCTACAGGCCGCGCGAGCCGATCCAGCGACCGATTCGCTCACGGAGGTCGCTACCGATCGCGCCCAGCAGGCCACCCGGAGCGGGCTGAATCGGGCCGATCGATAGCAGTCGGCCGAGACGGCTGGACGCACGACCGGGCGTGTAGCGGGCGACCGGCCGGCCGCGAACGCGGATCTCTGCGGGAGAGTTGAACACCAGCGGCGTCTCGTCGGCGATGGCATCAAGTTTCGGTAGCCAGTTGCTGGCCGTCGCGCGAACGTTGCCACGGAGGCCGTACAGCGCGCGGACGGCGGCGAGGCTGTCGGCGTCGACGACGAGTCGGCCGTCGGCTGTTTGGACGGTGATCTCACCGGCCGGCGAGTGGAGGGTGAGGTCAACGCCGACAACGAGTTGGCGGGGGGCTGAATCGCGGGGGGTGTCGGCCGTCGAGTCGGGGTCGCTCACGGCGTGTCAGTCGTCGTGTTGGCTCGTCCGCACGGTGAGGGTGCCGTCGAGCCGCCAGCGGGCGTGGTCGGCGTCCTCGCCGACCTTGTCGGGGACATCGACCTCCATATCCTCGAACTCGTAGGTGATCTCGGCCCCGCGGCCGGTCAGCCGTTCGTAGAGCCCGATGGCGAGTTCGGGCCAGGTCTGTGTCTCGTCGATCTCGGTGTCGGAGTCAGTTGACATTGTGTCCGTATTGATGGTCGGAAGCCGGAAGAACCTACCGCCGACCCGCTTGAATTTCGGCCCTATTTCCGCGCAAACGTGAGATACCCGGTGTGACCGACGCCGGCCGTCGACGGCCGGGTGCCGCGGTCGTCGATCTGCAACTCGCGCTGAATCGTTTCGACCGTCTCGATATCGGCGAACCCGGCGGCCTCGGCGGCCTCAGCACTCGCACGAGCGTTCTCGACGAAGGGAGAATAGACCACCACGTAGCCGCCGTAGGCGAGCAACTCCGCCGCGTCGGCAACGACTTCAGGGGCGTCCGCGGTGTCGAGGGTGAGCAGATCGAACGGCTCGCCAGCAGCGAGGTCGTCGATCTCCTCGGTGATATCGCCGGTGCGGACATCGACCGTGTCGGCGACGCCAGCAACGTCCATGTTCTCGCGGGCCACATCGGCGAACTCGGCGTCCTGCTCGTAGGTCGTCACGTCGGCTCCGAGGCGACCGAGATACGCGGCGAGGATGCCCGTTCCGGTGCCGGCGTCGAGGACGCGGTCGCCGGCGGCCGCGCCGGTGTGGCCGACGACAAGGCCGATATCTCTGGGCATCATCGGCGCGCCGGTGCGTTCGAGATGATTGAACAGATCCGGGCCGCGGAGCTCACGGGCGCGGAATTCCTCGCCGAGATGGGTCTCAAGGGTGTCGCCGGACTCCACGTCTTCAGGGATCTCGACGACGCCGAGATCGGTGTGGAGTTCGTCGCCCGGCTCTCGGAGGTACTCTCGGTCGCCGTGAACGAGGAGGATCACTCCAGGCGGCTGATCGCTGCGGCGGGTTCGCCGCCCTCGGCTTCGAGGGCTTCGCGGGCCTCGCTCGGCGAGACACCGGTCTGGGAGGCGACGAGCTTGATATCGGATTCCGGGATCTCGTCGTCACCGTCGTCGCTGGCGTCGCTGCCGTCGGCAGCGTCCGCGTCGCCGCTTTCGACCGCACCAGCCGCGCCGGCCGCCTCCTGTTGGGTCGGCTCGCCGACGATCTGGTAGGTCTGGGTGCCCTGGGCGTCCATCCGGGTGATCTCCGGGGCGTCAAAGACAAGCTGGTCGCCGTCGCTCGTCGTGATCGTGACCGACTCGGCGTCGATCTCGGTCACGTCGATCCCCATCTGTTCCATCATCTGTTGCATCTTCCGTGGGTTCATACCGCCGCCTCCAAACATACCTCGTCGTTCAGCCGGCGGCAGCAAAAGCATGGCGAAGCGGTACGCGCCGTCGGCGGAGTCACGCTTTTGACGGTGCCGACCGTCGGCCACAGCCATGTTCGACGAGGAGGATTTGGAGGCGATCCGCGAGGCGAAAGCCGAGTGGGAGGCCGAGACGGCCGGCCCGACGCTGGATCGGTTCGGCGAGCGCGAGGAGACGTTTACTACTGATACGGGTGGCCAGCAGGTCAAGCGGCTCTACACACCTGACGACATCGCGGATCTCGACTACGCCGAGGACATCGGCTTTCCGGGCGAGGAACCCTACACACGGGGCGTCTACTCGACGATGCACCGCGGGCGGTTGTGGACGATGCGGCAGTACGCCGGGATGGGTACCGCCAGCGAGACCAACGAGCGATTCAACTACCTGATCGATCAGGGCTCCTCGGGATTGTCGATGGCGTTCGATCTTCCGACGCAGATGGGCTACGACTCCGACGCGTCAATGGCGGCCGGCGAGGTCGGCAAGGCCGGCGTCGCCATCGATACGCTCGCTGATTTCGAGACCGTCTTTGAGGGGATTCCGCTCGACGAAGTTTCGACGAGCATGACGATCAACGCCCCCGCAGTCGTGCTGCTGGCGATGTATATCGCCGTCGGCGACAAGCAGGGCGTCGACCGCGCGGAGCTGCGCGGGACGATCCAGAACGACATCATGAAGGAGTACATCGCCCGCAATCTCTTCATCTACCCCCCGGAACCCTCGATGCGACTCATCACCGACACCTTCGGGTTCGCAGCCGAAGAGGTGCCGAACTTCAACACGATCTCGATCTCCGGCTACCACATCCGCGAAGCTGGCTCGACGGCGGCCCAAGAGATCGCCTTCACGCTCGCCAACGGGATCGAGTACGTCGAGGCCGCCATCGAAGCGGGTCAAGATGTCGACGAGTTCGCCCCGCAGCTCTCCTTCTTTTTCAACGCTCACAACAACATCTTCGAGGAGGTCGCAAAGTTCCGGGCTGCTCGTCGGCTTTGGGCGCGAATCATGGACGAACAGTTCGGTGCCGAGAACTCGAAATCCAAACAGCTCAAATTCCACACCCAGACCGGTGGGTCGACGCTGACCGCCCAACAGATCGAGAACAACGTTGTTCGCGTCGGCTATCAGGCACTTGCAGCCGTGCTGGGCGGCACCCAGAGCTTGCATACGAACGGCAAGGACGAGGCCCTCTCGTTGCCGACCGAGCAGTCGGTGCGGACAGCGTTACGGACACAGCAGATCCTCGCCCACGAGTCCGGCGTCGCCGATACCATCGACCCGCTGGCCGGGAGCTACTACGTCGAATCGCTGACCGATGAGGTCGAAGCCGAGGCCAGAGAAATCATCGACGATATCGACGACCGCGGCGGGATGCTGCGCGCGGTGGATGCGGGATACATCCAACAGGAGATCCAGGATGTGGCCTTCGAGCGCCAACAGGAGATCGAGGCCGGCGAGCGGGTCATCGTCGGCGTCAACGAGTTCGAGGTCGACGACGATCCCGAGATGGATCTCGAATCAGTCGACGAGGAGGACGAACAGCGACAGATCGACCAACTGGAGGAGGTCAAGGCCGACCGCGACGACGACGCCGTTGCGGACGCACTCGACGCGGTGGCCGCGGCGGCCGCTGGCGACGACAACGTGTTGCCGCCGGTGATCGAGGCCGTCAAGGCCTACGCGACAGTCCAAGAGATCTGCGACGTGTTCCGCGATGAGTTCGGCGAGTATCAGCCTGGTGTCTGAAACCACTGTGCCGGCCACGATTGTGATCAGACAAATTTTTTAGACGGTCGGTGATCAGATATACAGATCAATGGACGGTGACGCCGAAACGTTGTGTGAGCTGTTTGTGAGGGAGCGAGCAGACGTGGCCGGCGAGGTTGTCACTGAGACCAGCGATCTCGTCCTGTGTGCGTCCGATGATGACTCCCCGCTGCGGGCGGTCGCCGAGAACAAAGAGAAACTCACGAGACGCGTCTACCGGGAGGATATCACGGAGATCGCAGATTGCATCGAGGCCGCAGCCGAAGGCGGCGACCCCACAGAGACGACCGCACGGGTGCAGCTGTCGGCCGACGAGTGGTGTCTCTTCGAGTTTGCGGTCTATCCGGCGGGCCATTTCACGGCTGAGACAGGGCCGATCTTTACGGGGAGAAACGTGACACACGAACATTTCGCCGCCCAGCGGCGGGAGGTGATAACCCGCGTCCTGAGACACAATCTCCGCAACGACATGGAGATCGTCAGCGGCTATCTAGAGATTATCCGACAGCAGTGTGAACACGCCGATCAGTCGGCGATCGACGAGGTCGCGGCAGTCGCCGACAAGCTGCTGTCGCTGGGCGAAAAGATGCGGGAGATCGACGCCCGGCTCACCGATTCGAACAACCGACTCCGGCGGGTGAATCTCCGCGAGACAACGGCCCGCGTCATCGAGGAGTACCACGCGGCCCATCCGGCTGTCACGTTTCGCGTCAACGTCGGCGACTACGTCATCGCCGGCAACTCCCTCGTCCGTGATGCCATCGCGGAGCTGATCGAAAACGCCATCGAACACACGACAGCGGCCGACGAGGAGACCGTGATCACGCTCACGACCGAGGAGCGGGCAGAGGGCTCGAAGATCGATCTCACGGTTGTCGACAACGGGCAAGGGATCCCCCAAGGCGAGGCTAAGGCGATCTCCGAGGCGACCGAATCAAAACTGAACCACAGCAGCGGGGTCGGGCTCTGGCTTGTGAAGTGGATCACCGACAGCATCAATGCCACCTTCGATATCACACAACGCACAGCCACCCAGGGGACGCGGGCGACACTCGGGTTTCGGGCCGCCGAGGGGCTTGAGGACGGCGACCAAGGGTTTGCGAAGCTCCAACAGCGGACGATCATTCGCTCCGAGCTGCCCGACACCGAGTCGGCTGATATCGTGACCTCGACGAGAGGGTGATCATGCCGGCGGCACCTGTGAGCCTTGCCCTATCGATGTCGTCACCGATCCTCGCCCCACCGATGTCGCCACCGATTCTCGCCACACAAACACCACCACTACAGATGCCGCCGACATCATCGATTACTCCCCGCCGGCAGCGATGATATCGGGTCACAAACAAAAGAGAGGGCCGAAGTAGCCGTCGGCCGATCAGCTGTGGGGGCGGCCAACCCCACAAACCCAAACGAGGATCCCCTTGTCGGAATTTTTGTTCAGTAATAACAAACTTTTTTCGCAGTAGTAGTACATTCGTACCGGTTTCCTCACTATTAGTGTCGTTTTATTACCCGCGCGTCGCAATAGACGGCTGACCCGAATCAGCCGACATGGTTGCCGAGATGATGACAATGAGAGGAGGGAGACAGTGAACAACTATCCACGAACCGATGGCACGAACCGCTTCGAACGACTGTTTAACGAGCTCAACGAGGCCGTCGTTGAGTTCGAGCTGGTCGACAGCGATCCGGTAATTATCCAGGCCAACGCGACGTTCGCCGAGACATTCGGCCACGGCACAGACTCGCTGAGCGGCGTCTCGCTCAACGATCTTATCGTTCCAACTGACCGCCGAGAGGAGGCCGAACAGTTTGACCAACAGACGGCCGCCGGCGAGACAAACGCCGCGGTCGTCGAACGGGTGACCGCCGACGGTCGCCGCCAGTTCGTCTACCGGAGCGTGCCGATCGAAGACGGCCACGGGTTCGCCATCTACACCGATGTGACCGCCGAACTCCGTCGAGAACGCCATCTCGACGTGCTCCAGCGCGTCCTCAGACACAATCTCCGCAACGACGTAAACGTGATCGCCGGCCAAGCCGAGAAGATCAGCGAGGCGGCCGACAGCGACGAGATCCAGGCAGCCGCCGCGTCGATCACCGAGACCGCACAGGGGTTGGCCCGGCTCAGCGAGGAGGCCAAAACCGTCGACCGCGTTCTCGGTGAGTCACCGACCTTGGAGCCGATCGATATCACAGGCATCGTTGACCGAACCGTCACGGCCTGTGGCGAGGAGTTTCCGAACACAACGATCACGACCGACTGCCCGACAGCCCTGCTCGTTGCGGCCGACGCCAGCCTCCGGGTGCTCGTCGAAAGCCTCGTTGACAACGCGGCCAGACACAACACAGCCGCCGATCCAACGGTGACGGTGACGGCCGCGGTCGTCGACGACGCCACCGCTGAGCTGATCGTCACCGACAACGGGCCGGGAATCCCGGCGACCGAACGGGATGTCGTCACCGGCAATCAGGATATTACGCCACTCCACCACGGCAGCGGGCTTGGCCTCTGGTTGGTGCGGTGGATCACGGATCGCTACGGGGCAGAGCTAACGATCGAGACGCCAGCCAGCGGCGGCACGACGGTCTGTGTTGAGTTCGATCGGGCGCTGATCAGCGCGTAACTGACCAGCGCGTAAGCTCGGGGTCGACAGCTCCGCAGCCACACCGTCGACCGCCCGATTTTATGCAGCTATCGCCGCAACGCCGCGTATGGAGTTCCACCACGCCGGGATCGCCACCGACGATGCCGCCGGGCTCGCCGATCGCTACGCCGCGCTGTTCGACGCATCGATCGTCCACGAGGAGCGGTTCGATGGGATGGAGATCCGCTTTCTCGACCTCGAATCTGGTTATTTTGAGCTCTTAGAACCACGCGATGACGGCTCGATCGCGCGCTATCTCAACAGCCACGGCCCCGGGATCCACCACCTCGCGCTCAGCACCGCCGATATCGAGGCCGCCCTCACGCGGGCCGCCGAGCAGGGGATCGACCGCATCGACGACGAGCCCCGCCCCGGCGCGTGGGGCCATGAGGTCGCCTTTCTCCATCCCGCCTCGACCGGCGGTGTGTTGATCGAGTTTGTCGCCGACTGACCCCCTCCCACCAACCGATCGAGTTCAGATATCGACCGCGAAAGAGTCGATATCGCCG
Source organism: Halonotius roseus (assembly GCF_006861655.1). Lineage (GTDB taxonomy): Archaea > Halobacteriota > Halobacteria > Halobacteriales > Haloferacaceae > Halonotius > Halonotius roseus. Next base: position 110,256 of record NZ_SESI01000003.1, read on the forward strand.
GCGCGGGCCGCGATCGCGCCGAGGAGCTCGGCGACCGCATCGAGATCCTCGGTGTCGATCACCTCAACCGGCGTGTGCATATACCGGTTCGGCAGCCCGATGTTGAGCGCGGGGATACCGCCCCGGCTCGTGTAGAAGCCGTCGGCGTCGGTGCCGGTTCGGGTGCCGGTGGCCTGTAGCTGAACCTCGATATCGTCGGCTTCGGCGGCCTCGCGGGCGAGCTCGACGACGCGGGGATGGTTCGCGCTGCCGCGGGAGACGACCGGCCCCTCGCCCAACTCGACGGGCCCCTGCTTGTCGCCCGGCACGTCGGGGTTGTCGGTCGCATGCGTCACGTCGACAGCGATCGCGGCGTCGGGATCGAGATCGAAGCCGACCATCTGGGCACCTTTGATGCCGACCTCCTCCTGAACCGTGCTGACCGCATAGATCGTCGCGTCGACATCGGCCTCGACCGCCCGGCGCAGCCCTTCGGCCGCGCTCCAGGTGCCGATCCGGTTGTCCATCCCGCGGGCGGTGAGTCGGCTCCCTTGGAGCTCATACAGTTCACTGGAGAACGTGATCGGATCGCCGACCTCGACTAGTTCGGCGGCCTCATCATCGTCGGTCGCCCCGATATCGATGAACTGCGCGGCGATATCGGCGTACTCCTCACCCCCGGTGTCCCGGAGGTGGATCGCTGTCTGGCCGACAACGCCCTGTATCGGGCCGTCGGCGGCGTGGATCGTGACGTGTTGGCCCTGTGAGACGGTGCGGTCGGAGCCACCGATCCGCCCCATCCGAATAAACCCGTTGTCGTCGATATCGCGGACGATGAAGCCGACCTCGTCGGCGTGACCGCTGAAGGCGATCTCGGGGCCCTCGCCCGACCCCTCGTGGACGGCGACCGCGTTACCGTAGTCGTCGGTCGTGACCTCGTCGGCAAACTCGCTGACGTAGTCAACCCAGACGCGTTGGCCGTCGGTTTCAAACCCGGAGGGGCTAGCCGTCGTCAGCAGCGATTCAAGAAACGCACGCTGGGGCTCCTGCATGCTCGCTTGCAGCCACAGCAGCCGTATCAACGTCACGGTTAGAGCGTCGGCGTCGATTTCGGGACGCACAAGGACTTTACTCGCCGCCACCCCAGGGGAGATATGAATCTGTTTCGGAGCGCCCAAGCGGTCGCCGACGCCGGCGGCGACGGGATTATCGATTGGGAAAGCGTCGCCAGGGCGGCAAAGGCGTCGACGCCGGCCGGCGATCTCACGCTGTCGGCCGAGGAGCAGGCCGGCTTTCGGGCCGACGTGCGAGATGCCCGCGACCGGCTGCGTGCAGTCGGCGGCGTCGACTTCGACCTCCCGGAGACGATCGAGATCCAACACCGCCACCACTGGATCGACGCCAACATCGAGACGTTCCGGCGGGTCGTCGAGCCCTTAGAGCCGACGACGCCGGTGCTGCCGGGGGTTTCACGCACGATCAACACCGGGACGATGGCGGTTACGCTGGGCTTTCTGGGCCGGAACGTCCTCGGGCAGTACGACCCGCTGTTGCTCGCCGACGGCGGCCACGCGCTGTACTTCGTCCGGCCGAACATCCGCCGGGTCGCCGATGACCTCGATGTTGACTACCCACGATTCCGCCGATGGATCGCGTTCCACGAGGTCGCCCACGCCGCGGAGTTCGGTGTCGCGCCGTGGCTGCCGGAGTATCTCGAAACTCGGATGCAGGACAGCGTCACGGCGATCTCGGCCGGCGATCTCGATCAGGCGACCTTCGAGGAGCTGACCGCCGCGATGACCGCCGTCGAGGGGTACGCCGAGCTGTTGATGGATCGCGCCTTCGACGAGGAGTACGCCGACCTCAGAGCAAAGCTCGACGCCCGGCGTGGCTCCGGCGGCCCGCTGAAACAGCTGATGAGCCGGCTGCTCGGGTTGGGGCTCAAACGCGATCAGTACGAACGCGGCGCGCGCTTCTTCGAGACCGTCGCCGACGCCCGCGGACTCGAAGCCGCCAGCGTCGTCTGGGAACGCCCGGAACATCTCCCAACGGACGCCGAGTTGGCCGAGCCGAGGCAGTGGCTCGATCGCGTCGATCCCTGACCGCCGGGTGTCGTCGCGGACGGCCGGGTCGACCACGAACTGAGCGTTTATCAGCGTCGCGGCAAAATCGGGCGATATGTCCGACTCCGATCGCGTCCGTGCCCACGTGTTCGTCAGTGGTCGCGTCCAGGGTGTCTACTACCGCGCCAGCACCCGCGATGCCGCCCGCGAGCGCGGCGTCGACGGCTGGGTGAAAAATCTCGATGACGGCCGCGTCGAAGCCGTCTTCGAAGGCGACGAGGAGAGCGTCGAAGCGATGTGTGAGTGGTGTGAAACCGGCAGCCAGGCCGCCAACGTTGAGAGCGTCGACGTGACGATGGAATCAGCCGAGGGGATCGGGGGATTCGAGGTGCGGTGGTAGGCTGCCACCGCGTCGGCGACTCCGCGCTGTCGACACCCGACTATCGCCGCGAGATCGATCCTGTAATCAACGCAAGATCAACCCTGCAATCGACGCGAGACCGACCGCGATCGCGGGGTCTATGTCCGCACAGCCACAATAGATCCTAAATGGAGTACGTCCAAGAGCGGGTTACGACGCTCCACCACCTCCGAGAGACCACGCCGACCGCACCGACCGATCGGGCGGCGGTCGTCGTCCCGATGACCGAACGGGAGTACGCCGGGCTGGCCGCCGAGGGCGTCCTCTCGGAGCTGGAAGCCGTCGACCCCGCCCGTGTCGTCGTCCCGCTGCGCGCACCCGCCGAGAAGGTCGGCCCGTTTCGGGACTGGCTCGCCGGCTTCGATCTCCCACTGGAAGTGCTGTGGTGTAACGGCCCCACGCTCGCCGAGTTGCTGGCCGACAACGGGCTCAACGGCTCAGCCGGCAAAGGGCGGGACATGTGGCTCGCCCTGGGCCAGGTGCTCGATGCCGACTACGTCGTCTGCCACGACGCCGACACCAAGACATACGATCGCTCCTACGTCCCGCGGCTGTTGTTCCCGCTGGAACACGGCCACGAGTTCTCGAAGGGGTACTACGCCCGCGTCGAGAACGGGCAGCTCTACGGCCGGCTGTTCCGGCTGTTTTACGCTCCACTTGTCCGGGCGTTAGTCGACGAGACGCCCGACGCCGAGATACTCCAGTACCTCGCTGCCTTTCGGTACGCGCTGGCCGGCGAGTTCGCCGCCACGGGCGAACTCATCGCAAACATGCGATTTCAGCGATCGTGGGGGCTTGAGGTCGGCACCCTCGGGGAGGCGTTCGCCCACGCTGGCGTCGACGGCAGCGCGCAGGTCGATCTCGGTGCCTACGAACACGACCACCGCGCGGTCGGCGGCCCGACCGGCCTCTCGGAGATGAGCGCGGCCGTCGGCGACGCGCTGTTCCGGGTCGTCAGCGACCACGGTATCGACATCGACTACGCGACGCTGCCCGACCGCTACCGGGCGGCTGCCGAGCGGCTTCGCCGACAGTACGCCGTCGACGCCGCCTACAACGGGCTGGCCTACGATCGGAGCGACGAACGCGAGCAGATCGACACCTACGCCGACGCCCTGCGGGAACCGGGCGACGACAGCCGCCTGCCGGCCTGGAACGACGCGCCGATCAGCCCCGAGGCGGTCGCCGAGGCTGCCGCCGCCGATTTGGCGGCGGCGACCGACGAAGCGACCGACGAACCGGACAGCTCGGCGTCGGATACACTGAAATAACTGCGGTCACAGGAACCGGTATGAGCGCGACAGGTGACGAACTCGCGGGGATCGTCGACCTCTTCGGAGCCCTCACACGCGCGGAACTCGCCGACGCCCTCACCGAGTTGGCGTTCAAACAGGGGTCAGAAGTCGACGACGCGGCCGTCACCGACGCTATCGAGACTGCGATCAGCGAGTACGTCCTCGTCGAGTACGAACCCGAGGCAAGCGGCAACGACGACAACGACGCGAGCGACGCTGCCGCCGAGTCGTTGCTCACGATCGGGCCGGCGGCGTTTCCGATGCTGCCGCCGAACGCCGAGGATCTGCCCCACATTCTCGACTACGAGAAGCGGGCTGTCGACCGCGATCGACTGGCCGAGCAGGTACGAACGCGGCTGAAAGCCGAAGCCGACGAGGCCGTTGCAGCCGACGACGCCGACCGCGCTGCGGCATTACTCGACGTGAGCTACGATCTGGAAGCGTGGGCCGACATCGAGACCGAGGGGGTCCGAGCGTCGCTATCGGCGGCTCTCCCGCAGGACTAAGAGGACTGGCCCCAAGGAGTAGGTATGGATCTGACGGGGGTGAGTCGGTATACGCCGTCGGCGATCGCCGACCCAGCAAAGGAAGCCGCGGTGCTCGCGCCGATCATCGAGCGCGACGGCGAGCCGGCGATCCTCTTTACGAAACGCGCCGAACACCTCGGCGACCACCCCGGTCAGATGAGCTTTCCGGGCGGCGGGCGCGAACCGGCCGACACGGATCTCCAAGCCACCGCACTCCGAGAGGCCGACGAGGAGATCGGCCTTCGGCCCGACGAAAGCGAGGTTGTCGGCCGGATCGACGACATCGAGACCGTCACGCGATACATCGTCCGGCCCTTCGTTGGCCGGATCCCGGATCGAGCGTACATCCGCGATGAGTACGAGGTCGCCGAGATCGTTCAGCTGCCGGTGGCGGCACTGACCGACCTATCGAACTACGAGTCCGAACACCGCGATCACCCCCACTACGGGCCGATCCGCATCCACTTCTTCCACGTGAATGGCTACACCGTCTGGGGAGCGACCGGTCGCATGCTGGCGCAGCTGCTGGAGCTGACGACCGAGTGGGAGATCCCACCGGAGGCCGACCGCGTTGTCGACGCCGACGCCGATCTTCCGATGTAGCTACGAGTGGGTTTCGGCCTCAGCTGACGGGGTTGGGTCAGCAGCGTCGATCCGCCGCACCTGTTTGGTCTCCCATGTCTGACGGTCGTCCATGGCGGCGGTGGCTGTTGGGGTGAGCGTGTAAGAGTTGGTTCGTTTGTCGATAGCGGCCTTCTCGACGTAGCCGCTGTCGACCAGCTTTCCGAGATTCTGGTAGACGCGCCCGGTGTTAACATCGTCGTCGTAGTACGATTCGAGCCCTTCCTTGATCCCAAGCCCGTAGGGATCGTCGAGACTCGCAATGACGTACAGAAGGTCTCGCTGAAACGCTGTGAGGTCTTTCATAGCTGATGATGGAACCAGTCGCTTGCGGCGACGGTTCAGTTCAGTTGCGTGTTACTGATTGAAGTGTAAAAACGTATTGGCGATAATAGAGTTTGTACGTCATTAAAAACCGGTTACTAATGGACATTTCGTACGGATATTTAGAACTACGTAGAAGAACAGATAATTCAGAATATCATAACTCAGCAGCATCAGGCCATTCGACACAGCGGAGACAGGTCGCTAACACGGAAAGAGAGCCCGCTATGTGGAAAAAGAAAGACGGATGCAAAGAGAGATACAGCAGCTCAGGGGTTGTTACGTGTCGTCTGTGTGGGTATCGGCAGCGTCGTCGTCGGACTGCTCGTCGTCTTCTGTGTCGTCTCCCGTGTCGTCGCCGGACTGCTCGTCGCCAGAGTGCTCGGCGTCGGCGTCATCATCTTCGACAGCAACCGTGTGGGCCGTCTCGGCTTTCGGGATCGTCACGTGGAGTGTGCCATCCTGGGTCAGCGTCGCATCCGGGGTGGTGTCGCTGCCGGTAACACTCGCGGCGTCCGGGAGTTCGGCCGTCCCCGAAAGCGTCAGCCCGCGACCGGGGAACCGCATCTCGAAGCCCTTGTGGAACGCCCGGAAGCGATCGATCCGCACCTCAACGTCGCCGTTGACGAACTGCACCTGTACGTCCTCGGCGGTCGCCCCCGGCGCGTCGAAGACGATGAGGTACTCGGTGTCGCTCTCCAGAAGGTCATAGGAGAGCGGTTTGCGGGACTGAACCTGGCTGACGCCGCGGCCGATCCGTTCGAGCACCGTGTTGAGGGCCTCCCGGCCGTAGGTTTCGAGCTTTGTCATAGGACGATCTCCGAGAGGCTCGCGCTGTCGGCACAGTACGGACAGATGAGGTCGGCGACGCCGTGGTCGTCAGGGACATCGTAAGTGTAGTGAACTTCGAACATATCGAGTTCGCAGTCCCCGTTGTCGCATTCGACTTCGACGGTTTCTGGCATACCTGAGCGGAGGGGTGCCACGAAGTTAAATGACGTGGCACACTGCCGAACACCGCACACGTCCGCAGGGCGGATCACACGGCTTTAGCCGCTTGGTGCCGAACAGCGGGGTATGACCCGGCCCTCGGATCTCTCCATCACCATCGTCGACGGCTACGTCGACGAGCCGGCACATTTCGGCGTGCCGCCCTACATCTCGACGTATCCGCGGTTTACCGCCGGCGCGCTCGTCGACGCCGGCGTCCCGCAGGCCAATATCACCTACCACACGATCGACGAACTCCGCGACGATCGCCAGAAATGGAGTGCGGTCGCCGACGCCGACCTGATGATCTACGTCGGTGGGATGACCGTCCCCGGCAGCTACGTCGGTGGGACGCCCGCCGAGCCTGACGAGGTGAAGGAACTCGCGTGGGTTGCCGAGGGCACGTCGCTCATGGGTGGACCGGTTCGGTTCGGCGTCGGCGATGAAAACGCCGGCGCGACCGAGACCGAGCGGAAGGATCTCGACTTTGATTTCGTTGCGAAAGGCGACGTTGAGGCGGCCGCCTACGATCTCGTCGACTCAGGGTTAGAGGGGTTCAACAACCGGATGCGCGATAACGACGAACTCAGCCGGTGGGCCCCAGACGGTGCGTTCATCGTCGAACAGCATCCCAACCACCCCAACTACCTGATCTGCGAGATGGAAACCTCTCGCGGCTGTGCCTACCGCTGTTCGTTCTGCACCGAACCCCTCTACGGGAATCCAGCCTTCCGCACCGCCGACGCCGTCGTCGACGAAGTCGACACGCTCTCGGATTACGGCGTCAAACACTTCCGGCTCGGCCGCCAGGCCGACATCCTCGCCTTCGGTGGCGACGGCGAGGCCCCCAACCCCGACGCGCTCCGGCGGCTCTACAGCGGGATTCGGGAGGTCGCCCCCGACCTCGAAACGCTGCACCTCGACAACATGAACCCGATCACGATTGTCGAGTGGCCCGAGAAAAGCAGAGAAGGAATTCGGATCATCGCCGAGCACAACACGCCTGGCGATACGGCAGCCTTCGGGCTGGAATCGGCCGACCCCGTGGTGCAGGAGGCCAACAACCTCAACGTCACCGCCGAGGAATGTTTTCAGGCAGTCAAGATCGTCAACGAGGAGGCCGGCTGGCGGCCCGGCGAAGACCGCAGCGACGCGCCAACCCACGGCGATAGCGCGGCGAATCGGTTGCCGAAACTGCTACCCGGAATCAATCTGCTGCACGGCCTCCAGGAAGAACGCCGCGCGACGTACGACCACAACCGGGCGTTCCTCCAGCGCGTCTACGACGCGGGCCTGATGCTCCGCCGCATCAACATCCGGCAGGTGATGGCCTTCGAGGGCACCGACATGTCGGAGACCGGCGCGGCCATCGCCGAGGAGCACAAGGATCTGTTCAAATCCTACAAACAGGAAGTCCGCGAAACAATCGACCAGCCGATGTTAGAGCGCGTTGCGCCCGCCGGCACCGTCCTCCCGGACGTGCATCTCGAATACCACGAGGACGGCCGGACGTTCGGCCGCCAGCTCGGTACCTACCCGCTGCTCGTCGGCTTCCCTGAGGAGCGACCGCTCGGTCGGACAGTGGATGCCGTCATCGTCGATCACGGCTACCGGTCGGTGACGGCGGTGCCGTACCCGCTGGATATCAACAGCGCGAGCATGACCGAACTCGAAGCCCTGCCAGGCATCGGCAAGCAGCGTGCCGGCGATCTCGTCGTCAACCGACCATACGAGACGCCCGAGGCCGTCGGCGGCGAGATCGACCTCTCGGCGTTCGTGACGACCGGCTCGGGAGCGAGTCAGCCCTCAGACTGATGGACAGCCTCGAAACCGAACTCGACCGCGCCCGCGGCCTCGCTGTCGACGACCTCGCCGACGCTATCGAGTCGATTGGCTTCGAGTGTACCCGGTGTGGCGCGTGTTGTAAAGGGTACGACCCTGACAGCGATGGCGACGGGGAAGAGAAAGAGCCGGATGCGGCCGACCGTGAACCACATACAGCGACCGTGTTTCCCGGCGAAATCCGAGAATTGCAGGATGCTGGCGACTACGACTGGCGCGACGTAGCACGGCCGATGCCGTACGGACTTGACGGCGACGACGCAGGCGAAACATTCGAGTGGGCACTCCAGACCGATGCCTGCGGCGACTGTACCTTCTACGAGGAGAGCGACGACGGCACCGGCCACTGCGGCGTCCACGAGGATCGGCCGCTGATCTGCAAGACGTACCCGTTCAGCGTCGCCCTCGGCGGAACGAGTCAGCCGATGGGCGAAGCCGTCGATAGCGTTGCGCTGCCAGCGCAACGGGAAGCCGGTGAAACCGGCGACGGCGAGGGGATGGTTCGCGCTCACGAGTGCGAAGGCCTCGGCCGCGATATTTCGCGCGAAGAGGCCGAGGAGTTAGCGGCCGCGCTCAAAGAGCGAGCGATCCGCGAGATCGAGGAGGCAATCGCGGTGCGAGAGAACTACGAGTCCCGCGATGTCGACGGCGTCGTCGTCCACGATTCCGAGGGGCAGAAGCGGCCTGACGGAACGCGGATAGAGAGCGGATCACAGTAGCATTTCACGACCGAATCCGGTATCGAAACCGATGGGTTCGACCGAGAGAGTGGCGTCATCGTTCCCATCAAAGATAGCAGCTCAGGCATCGAATCAGTAGAACGCTGCCTATTCCTAAGTGGGTGGCACCGGAAACCTACCCAATGAGTTCCGTCCACGACCTCCACCAGCTCCTTGCCGACGGCAGCGAACTCAACATCGTCTGCCACAACAACCCCGATCCGGACTGCCTCGCCAGCGCGCTCGCGTTGGGCCGGATCGCCGCCAACGCCGGGATCGACGAGCGACACATCCTCTACAGCGGCGACATCTCCCACCAGGAAAACCGCGCGTTCGTCAATCTGCTCGAAATCGACCTCAAACCGTTCGACGCCGACGCACTCCGCGACCGGCCCGACGACTCTCTCGTCGCGTTCGTCGATCACGCAATCCCGGGGGCGAACAACAATGTCGATCCGGAGACGGCCATCGACATCGTGATCGACCACCACCCCGCCGAGTCCATCGAGGCCCGGTTCGTCGACCACCGCGAGGAGATCGGCGCGGCGGCGACGATCCTCGCCGAATACGTCGAAGCCCTCGATATGGAGGTCGATCCCATACTGGCGACCGCGCTGCTGTTCGCCATCCGGCGGGAGACGCTGAACTTCCTCCGCGGGGCAACGGCCGCCGAGTACGACGCCGCCGGCTTCCTCCACGATCACGCGGATCTCGATCTGTTGCAGACACTGTCAACGCCGTCGGTCTCGGGGGCGACGCTGGATGCGATTGCGACCGCGATCACGAATCGGACGACGACCTCGGCGGTGCTCATCTCCCATGTCGGCCGGACGAGCGAGCGCGACGCCGTCCCGCAGGCCGCCGACTACCTCGCCACGCTGGAGGGCGTCGAGACGGTGATCGTCTTCGGGCTTATCGGCGAGTCGATCCACCTCTCGGCGCGGGCTCCCGACCCGCGGGTGCACGTCGGCGACCTGCTGCGGGAGACGTTCGACGATGTCGGCAGCGCGGGCGGCCACCACGACGTTGCCGGCGGGGAGATCCCGCTGGGCCTGTTCGCGGATTTCACGACCAACGACGACAGCCTGCTGGAGATCGTCGAGCAAGTGATTACTGCACGCCTCCTTGCCGAGTTGGATCTGTAGGAGAGCCGATTCAGAACGCGGCGACACGGCCAAATTTGAAGAATCGGCAGATTCGACTGTGATTTCCGGGTCGAAGCATGACAAAACAGGACTTGTTTATGTAGCGACTTTCGAAGGCGTGACATGCGCCGTCGCCTCGGGACGAGCCTGTACGCTGGGTTGCTGTTCACCGCCCTCGGCGTGATCGCGTGGGCCAGCGGCCAGCCGTTCGTCTTTCCGAGTCTCGGCCCGACCGCGTTCGTCCTCGCCTTCGAGGGTCACAGCGACCGCCCCGACGCAGCCCGCATCGTCGCCAGCCACCTCATCGGCGGGCTGGCCGGGTTGCTCGCGTGGTCGCTGCTGGGCGGCCAAGTCCCGATCACGGCGACGCCACCGCCGCTGTCGGCTGCGGGCCTCGGGCTGGCAGCGAGTGCGACGCTGTCGATCATGCTGACCAGCTGGGCGATGATCGCCACCGACGCCGTCCACCCGCCGGCGTGTGCGACGACGCTGATCGTCTCGCTTGGATTGTTGTCGACCCCGCGACAAGTCGGTATCATCGTCGTCGCGGTGGCGATCCTCGTCGGCGTCAACGCGGCCGGCGAGCGCGTCATCAAGCGCGTCGATTTCGTTGACGACCCCCTTCCGACATAGCCAGCGGCAGCCGCCGCGTTTTAGCCGCCGCCACTCCCAGGGCCGATATGGCCGACGACGAGCCCCGGCAAGCGACGTTCGGCAGCGACGGCGACCTCGACACCGAGCGCGATCCCGACGCCGACACGGACAACGACTTCGGCGAGCCGAAGCAGGCCGACGAAACCGACGGCGGCTACAGCCGCTATACCGTCTCCAGCCTGCTACAGAAGGCAGTCCGCCGCTCCGACGAGGAGGTCGCCGCGTGGGCCGCGTGGGAACTCCAGCGGTCGGGCTACGGCTGGAACCTCTGGGATCGCCTGAACCTCTACGTTGTCGAAGATCTCCAAGCCGGCGAGTCAGTCGCGCTGACGATCCAGCGATACGAGGAACTGGCAACTGATCGCTGGGAGAACGATGCCTGGCGGCAACGTCTCTGTGCGATCCACGCCGCACTCGCGGCCGCGCGATCGACCTCAACGCGGGAGGCCGCCAATGCCGACGAATACTTTCGGAAGGTCGCCGACGAACGCGCTACTGCGCGCGAGGCCGGTGAAGAACCCTCGGTCGACTTTCCGGCTGGCGACCTCGAACCAGAGGGAACATTCGACGCGATCTTCGACGGCCACACGGGCGAGGGCGCCAAACGCGACCGCGGCGCGCGCTTTTTCAAGACTCGCGGCGCGAGAGTCGGCCCCGAGGGCGAAGGCGAGCAAAGCGCACGTTGGCAACGCCTGAGCATGGTGCTCGACGAGATCGACTACTCGGAGGCCGAGATCAGCCACGCGACAGAGCCAGTCGACAGCGAGGCGAAGTGGGACGAACCCGAGGAGATCGAGTAGCCGCTGTAGACCACAACCCACTACTGGGTCGCCCGCCGACAGGCTACTATGTTGTTCACGCCGGGGCCGACCGCCGTCCCGCCCGAAGTCCGGGAGGCGATGGCCCAACCGCAACCGAACTCGGCCGTCCAACCGGAGTTCGCCGAGCGATACGACCGCCTCTGTCGGAATCTCCAGCAGATCTACGACACCGACCACGACGTGATCGTCCCTGGCGGCGAGGGAATCCTCGGACTGGAGGCCGCCATCGCCTCGCTTGTCGCGCCTGGCGACCGCGTGCTTTGTGTCTCAAACGGGATCTACGGTGACGGGTTTGCGGATTTCGTCGCCGACTACGACGGCGAGGCGGAACTCGTCTCCGCGCCCTACCACGAAGGCTTCGATCTCGATGCGATCGAGGACGCGCTCTCGGCCGACGAGGAGGCCGACGAGCCGTTCAAACTGGCAACGCTGGTTCACTGCGAGACGCCGACCGGGACGCTCAACGACCTCTCACCGGTGCTCGACCTCCTCGATGAGTACGACGTACTGAGCGTCGTCGACGCCGTCTCCTCGCTCGGCGGAACGCCGGTACCGACCGACCGGATCGATGTCTGTCTCGGTGCCTCACAGAAGTGTTTCAGCGCGCCGCCAGGCCTCACGACGGCCGCCGTCAGCGACCGCGCGTGGGACGCGATGGAAGACCGCGAACCGACCTCGCTGTACACGAACCTCCTGCCGTGGCGCGATACCAGCGACGGCTTTCCGTACACGCATCTCGACGCCAACGTCGCCGCACTCGACGTGGCAGTCGAACGCGTGCTTGAGGAGGGTGTCGAGAGCGTCATAGATCGCCACGAACGCGCGGCCGAACGGTGTCGACAGCGCGGCCGCGACCTGGGGCTGTCAATCTATCCCGACGATTCGCGGTCGTCACCGACGGTGACGGCGTTCCACGTGCCCGGCGAAGCGCAGCGGATTCAACAGCGGGTCGAGGCCGACCACGACATAGTGTTGGCGACGAGCCTCGGCGATCTCGCCGACGACATTCTGCGAGTCGGCCACATGGGCTACAACGCGGATGTCGAGAAAGTCGACCGCGTGATGGACGCGATTGGCGATGTGATCGCGTAGCTCACAGCCGCTATCGAGTGATACTGTTTAGATCGCTGTGATTAGATCGAAAACAGCTCGAAAGCCCCCGACGACTCGGCGAACCCGGACGATGCAAGCACCACAACGAGCGAAGCGAGTGAGGAGCGCAGCGAGTCCCGGGAGTCGAGCCGTCGGCCCCTTTCAGTCCCGCCGCGTTGGTGACCCAAGCGACTGCGGTCGGGTGGGACTGAAAGGGGCGTTCACGGTGCTACGCACCGTGAGCTCGGGAGAGCGGAGCTCTCCCGGTGAGTCGCTCCGGGAAGACGGCCGACGCAAGCACCGCAGTGAGCGGAGCGAACGAGGCGCGCAGCGAGGCCCTCGACCGGAGCGACTCGGGGCTTTCGAAGTGGTTTCAATTGTTCCGGCTTACTGAACGACCTATCAAGCAACTACTCGCTGATCGTCGTTTCGCTGATTCGAACGCCCTTACCAGCTAAGTGCCGCATCTGTCGCTGGGCGAAATCCTCCTCGCGGCTGCCGCGGGTCGCCAGCACGTACAGCACCGCGTTGCCAACGGGGCGCATCGTCCGGCCGGCGCGCTGGGTGCCCTGCCGCCGGGAACCGCCGAGCCCGGAGGCGACGATAGCGAGTTCGGCGTTCGGGAGGTCGATCCCCTCGTCGGCGATCCGCGAGACGACGAGCGTTCGCTGCTCGCCGTCGCGGAACGCGGCGAACTGGCGTTGGCGTTCGTGGTGGGCCGTTTCGCCGCTGATGAACGGCACGTCGAGTGCCTCGGCGATCTCATCGCCCTGATCGAGATAGTCGACGAAGATCAGCGTCTTCGCGTCAGGATGTCGTCCACGGAGCGCGCGAATCTCGTCGATTTTGGCGGGGTTTTGGGCCGCGATGCGGTGGCGGTCGTTGGTGTCGGCACTGCTGTATGCGTTTTTCGCGTCGTCGTCGCGCCACGGCACATAGCGAATCTGCACCTCGGGTTCGGCGACGAAGCCGGCCTCGAACAGTGCGGCCCAGTCGGTACCGATCGGCGGGCCGATGAGGGTGAAGATCTCTTTTTCCTTGTCGTCTTCCCGTACGGGTGTTGCCGACAAACCCAGCCGATGCGCGGCCTGTAGCTGGGTACTCCGGCGAAAGATCGGACTCGGGATATGCTGCACCTCGTCGTAGACGATGAGCCCCCAGCCACGAGAATCGAACAGCTGGCGGTGGCGATCCATGCCGGCCGTCTGGTAGGTGGCGATAGTGACCGGGCGAATCTCCTTCGTTCCGCCGTGGTACTCACCGATGTCGGCGTCGGTCAGCGTCGCGTGCGTCGTCAACTCTTCGCGCCACTGGGCGGCGAGTTCGCGGCTCGGCACGAGGATCAGCGTCTCGCCCCCAACGGCGACGAGCGCGGCGATGGCAGCGATGGTCTTTCCGCTGCCGGGCGGGCCGACGAAAACGCCAGCCTGTTGATCGAGGAAGGTGTCGACCCACGCCTGCTGGTACTCTCGGAGCGTCGCCGTCAACTCCGCGTCGAGGGCGTCGCCGGTGTCGAGCTCGCGGTCGTCGGCGACCGGGTATCCCGCCTCGTAGAGCACCCGTTTGACGGTGGCGACCTCGTCGCTGTTGACCCACGCTTCGGTGTCGGAGATCGGTGCGCGCAACGCGTCCTCAGGGAGTTTCTGCTCGGCGACGTTGCCCATCAAGTTCTCGTTGGCCGCTTCAAGAACCGTATAGCCGTCATCGTGGGTTCGCAGGATGAACTGGCTGGCGCGCTCCCATTGGGCGGTCACCCACTCGTCGAGATGCGGCGACTCACGGGGCAACACCGAGTGCATCGCCGCCAACAACTCCTCAAGTTCGTCGTACGGCGCGGCCCAGATGTCCTCTTGACGAATTCGGTAGAGATAGCCGCGGGTGCCGGGTTCGGTGCCGGTCGAATCGACGAGATGGGCGAACTGCGCGAGTTGCGCGCGGGTGTACTGGGTTGGCTCGTCGACGACGATCTCCCGGCGGGTCGGAAAGAGAACGACGCGCTCGCGGCCCGCGAGGTCGCCGACGGTCGCGGGATACCAGACGACAGGATCGTGTTCAACGTCGGCACTGTCGAGCTTGCCGGCGGTTTCGAGCGCGGCGAGTCCCTCTTGGGCTTCCTCGCGGCTACAATCGAGCCGACGGGCGACTTGGCTGGCCGTAAGCACCGGTCGCTCCTCGGCGTCAACGACCTCGTAGAAGTCATCCAGCGAGAGCGACGACGCCGGGAGGTCAGTTATCTCGGCGTCATCCGGACGGTCACCTTCATCGGCAGCGTCGTCGGTAGCGTCGGCAGCCTCGTCAGCAACGTCGACATCGTCGCCATCAGTTGCGGGAGAGATATCGGGAGATGACTCGCCGTCGTCGACATCGCGGTCGGGATCGGTCATTGGGTGAGCAAGGCTGTCGAGCCACAAACCCGTTGTGACCGACGGTGGGCGGCCGAGGGATCGACGACCTACCGCCGGCAGTGTCGCCGTTTCAGGTCGTCCTTCGAGCGAAACTGACCGTCGCAGTCGACACAGCTGACAGCTCTCTCACCGGCCGCGGTGACGACGCGGTGGCCGCCGATCTCGAAGGCGCGATCGACCGATCGCGGGCGGATGCGATCCGGGATCTGCTCGTCGCGGTGGCCGCTGAGATCCGCCCGTAGCCGGATCGTTTGGAGATCCGTCTCGTTCCATCTGGCCTCCGCACGCGCGGTTTCCCAGTCGTCGATCGCCGTCCAGCCGGTGACAACGACCGGCGACTGCGTTTCGGTGTCGCCTACGACGATCACGTATCTAACACCGTGTTTCACGAGCGCGAACCGCCAGCCGTCGGTCGTGTTCCACCGAAGCTGTCCCTGTTTGATCGCCTCGGCGACGATCGGGACGGACACATACCGGCCCTGCTGGTGCAGTCGCTGCCGGAAGTGGTCTGTGTGGGCATACACCGCGGGCGTTCGCGGTGGGGGATCCTCGGGAGAACGGTGCCGGCTTGGCGGGGCGGCACTCGGTTCGGCGCGGCCGACCGCGTCGGCGTACGCCGTCGGTTCGGGAAGCGACCTACCGCCGGGCGTCTCCTCGACACCCGGACTGGGCTGTCTGGATGCCACTACGTGAACGTATCACAGGGAGGAATATAAGCTTTCATGCAACATCGGGTGGCCCCGACCGTCTTCCCGGAAGTTTAGCCGAGCAGGCCAAGTTCGTCGATGCGGTCGACGATCCGCTCGACAGCCGCACTCGCGTCGTCGACGGTCTTCCCGCCGGTGATAACGACCTTCCCGCTGCCGAACAGCAGGATGACGACCTCCGGCTCGTCCATCCGGTAGACCAGCCCGGGGAACTGTTCGGGTTCGTACTCGACATCTTCGAGCCCGAGCCCGATCGCCAGCGCGTTGAGGTTGAGGCTGTGGCCCAGATCCGCACTGGAGACGATATTCTGGACGGTCACCTCGGGCGCGTCTTCGACCGGGATCCCCAGATCCCGAAGCTTGCCGAAGATGATATCGAGGGCGTCGTGTACGTCGGCGATGCTTTTCGCGCCGGTACAGACGATCTTGCCCGACCGGAAGATCAGGGCTGCTGCCTTCGGTTCTTGGGTGCGGTAGACCAACCCGGGGAAATTGTCGGGGTTGAAGTCCGCCCCTGGCAGGTCGGTGGCGAGTGCTTCGAGGTCGAGTTCCTGCCCGATCCCCGTCGATGCGACAACGTTCTGGATCTCGATGGAGTCAGCCGGCGCGCTCATTGGTCTGTATCGAAGGGCCGAACGGATAAAAGGCCCCCTTATAAACGCTTTCGGCGACAGCGGGTTCGGCTGAGTCGTCGTCGACGGTGAACACCATTTGTCGTCGACGAGGAACGCCATTCGTCGGCGACAATGAATCCTATTCGTCGTCGACACCGAAGACACGCACACCGCCGGAGACAGCCGAACCGAGCCAGCAGGCGTCGTTGCGGGCGTCTCGGGGGTGAGTCCGGAAGCCGCGTTTTTCAAGTAGTCGCGCTAACTAGCGAAGGATAACTGATGAGCGAGGACTTCTATGATGCCCTGGGCGTCTCACGTGACGCCTCAGAAGACGAGATCAAGCAGGCCTATCGGGAGAAAGCCTCGAAATACCACCCTGACGTGAGCGACGAACCCGACGCCGAGGAGAAGTTCAAGAAGATCAAGACGGCCAAGGAGGTGTTGACCGACGAGGAGAAACGCCAGGCCTACGACCAGATGGGCCACGAGCGGTTCGAGGAGGCCGAAAAGCGCGGCGGCTTCGACGACGGCCGCGGCGGAGCCGGCGGGATGGGCGGCATGGGCGGTTTCGGCGGTGGCGGTGCCGGCGGTGCCGGCGGCTTCGAGGATATCTTCGAGCAGTTCTTCGGCGGTGGCCGCGGCGGTGGCGGCGGTGGCGGCAACCGCCCCCGACAGGGACGGGATCTTCGCACGTCGATGGAGATCACCCTCGAAGAAGCCTACGAGGGCGTCGACAAGGAGTTCACCGTCACCCGGCCCGAGGAGTGTGACACCTGTAGCGGTGAGGGTCACCCGCCGGAAGCGGACGTGAGCACCTGTCCGGAGTGTAACGGTGCCGGCGAGGTACGGCAGGTCCAACAGACGCCGTTCGGCCGCGTCCAACAGCGATCGACCTGTCGACGCTGTGGCGGCGAAGGCGAGGTCGCCGATCAGACCTGCGGCACCTGCGGCGGCGACGGTATCGTCGAAAACGAGGTGACGCTGACCGTCGAGGTGCCGGCCGGCATCAGAACCGGTCAAACCCTCCGGATGGACGGCGAGGGCGGCCCCGGCGAGAACGGCGGCCCGGCCGGCGATCTCCTCATCGATGTCGAGGTGGCAGAGCACGAGGAGTTCGAACGCGACGGCGACGACCTCCACTACAATCAGCCGATCTCCTTCCCACAGGCGGTTTTCGGCGATACGATCGAGGTGCCGACGCTGGACGGCACGAAAAAGCTCGACATCCCCGATGGCACCCAAAGCGGCGAGCGGTTCCGCCTGAAGGGCCTCGGCATGCCGCGACTGCGGAGCCGGCGTAACGGCCATCTCTACGTGACCGTTCAGGTCGTCACCCCCGACTCCCTCAACGACGACCAGAAGGAGGCCCTCGAAGCCTTCGCCGAGGCTGGCGGCGAGCAGGTCGATGTCTCCGAGGGCTTCTTCGAGAAGATCAAAAACAGCTTCTGAGAGTCTGTCGGTGTCGACGCCTTACTGCCACTCAACATCCGACAGCGTGCGCTGTACGGCCTCCTCGCCGACCGCTGCGGCCAGCGACGCAAAGCCGGCGCGCTCGGCGCGGTCGGTCGCGTTGGCGACGAGTCGTGAGACGATGAACTCCGGGGTCGATTTGCCGACGGTGCCAAACCGCGGCTGGTAGTCAACCTGGAGTTCGAGCTCGGGATCAAGCCCCTCGGCGAAGATGCCGTCGATCCGGGCGGTCTCGGGTAGCGGGCTCAGGTCGTCGGCGAGATGAGTCACGTAGACGCCGAGGGCCGACTGGTCGACTGTCAGCGACACCAGCCCGTTGAGCAGGTCGGCCGCCCGGCCGGGTTCGGTGATCGCCTCGAACTCATCGACCAACATCAGCGTCCGGCCATCGCCCGTCAGCGGCGGAACGATGGATTTCAGCGTCGACTCCAACACGCCAGCGTTGAACGAGGCGTGGCGGCGATGGAAAACGATCGTCTCGAACTGGCCAACCTCCGCCTCGTCGGCTGGCACCGGCAGCCCCATCGCTGCCAGCAGGGCGACCTGGCTCAGCGTCTCCAACAGCGTCGTTTTTCCGCCGGAGTTCGCGCCCGTCAGCACCGCCACGCGATCGCCGGTCGGCGGCGACAGCGACCGGGCGGTGTCGGTGAGGCCGTGATTCCCAACCGCGTAGGTGATCGGCTGCACGTCGCCATCGAGAAAGAGATTGCGGGCGTTTCGCACCGCCAGCCCGTCGTCGACGAGATCGGGTCGCCGAAGATCGAAAGCGGCCGCAAACCGCCCCAGCGAGAGATCAAGGGCGATGTCGCCGATCGCGGTGACGGCGGCGGTCACGTCGGCGTCGGCCGCCGCGATGCGATCCTGTAGCTCGGCGGCGACCGTTTCTTCTCGCTCGTCGACCGCGGTTTCGAGGTCGTCGACCAGCGCGCGCAGCGTCTGGCTGACGAAATCGGCGGCGTCGACAGCGTCGTCGGCCCCGGCCGACCGCACCCGGGGCGGTTCGATCCCGGTCTCGCTCGCAATGTGTTCGATGACACCCGCTTGCAGCGCGTCCATATCGCGGACGCCATCGCTTCGTACCGTCTCGATGATATCGAAGGCCGCGTTGTTGAGATCGGCGGCCGCGTCGCGCTCGGCCCGGAGCGCGTCGAGTTCGTCGTCGGCTCCCTCGGCGACTACCACGCCATCGTCGGTCTCCCGGACGGCCCCGAGCGCGCCTTTGGCTTCTTGCAGGGCGTCGCTGTCGATCCCGGCTAAGGCGTCGAACGGCTCGCCCGCGAGCCCGACAGCATCGAGTTCGAGGGCGGCCTCAACGGCCGCGCTGTCGGTGCCGCCGGCGTCGTCGTAGGCGTCGAAGGCGTCGATCACCCGCTCGCGGTCGTCATCGCCCAGCTCGATCCAGGCATCTTTCGCGGCCAACACGCGATCGAGGCGGTCGGCCATCGCCTCCCGCGTTGACAGCGGCGTCATCACGCGGATTCGGTCGGCGGCGTGGTTCGTGAGAGCGTACTCGCTGGCGACCGACAGCAGCTCGTCGTAGACATCGCGGGTGTCACCGGTGCCGAGCACCTCGATGCCGTCGGTGCCGCTGGCCCGCCGGAGGATCCTGATCGCCCGGCCGCGGGGGACGCCGGCGGCGGCGAGCGTCCGGATGTCGGCGTTCTCGATGGCGGCGATGGCGTCGGGTTCGCCGATCGACTCACGGAGCAGCGCGGCCGTCTTCGGCCCGATGCCCCAAAACTCCTCTAAGCGCATATCCGAGGGTTTGGAGCCGGCGGCTTAGCGTTTGTTATGCAGCTACCGGTCGTTGAAAGCGAGCAAGCAACTTGGCGCGATGGCCAGCCGACCAACTGCCGCCCTGGCGGACTGAAAGGGCGAGACGCGCTCGGCGAACCCGGACGAAGCAAGCACCGCAGTGAGCGAAGCGAACGAGGAGCGCAGCGAGCGCGCGGTCGACCGCAGGGAGACCGCGACCCTCTCGAACGGCGACCGAAGGGAGTCGTGAGAGTCCCGGGAGTCGAGCGTGTCGAGGGCTTTCTACACTGCTCCATCTCATGCAACTGCTTGTCTGGACACACTACATTGGCCGTTCAAAACGAGACCACTACGTATCGGGGCCGTTAAACACCAATATGGAGCCGGATCTGTCCGCCCTCGACGATCACCTCGCCGACCACGGTGTCGACGGCTATCTCATCGACGCCGACAGCACCGACCCGAACCAGCGATACCTCTCTGGGTTCGACGCCCCGGATCCGTTTCTGACCTGCTATACACCCGACGGCCTCGCCGTCCTCGTCTCCGGGCTGGAGTACGGCCGCGCGGTCACCGAGAGCCGCGCCGACACGGTGAAACGACCGGCCGACTACGACCGCCGCCAGCTTGTTTCGGAACATGGCCCGACCGAAGCCAGCCATCGGGTCAACAGCGCGTTTCTGGCCGATTGCGGCGTCGACAGCGTCTTTGTTCCCGATCGGTTCCCGCTGTCGACGGCCGACGGACTCCGCGAGCAGGGCCACACCGTCAGCGTCGACACTGACGACGTGCTGATGGACATCCGATCGGTGAAAACGCCCGAGGAGATCGACCACATCCGCGCAGCCCAACGCGCCAACGAGGCGGCGATGGCGGCCGCCGAATCGCTGCTCGCGGCCGCCAGCGTCGACAGCGACGGGCGACTCAGCCACGAGGGCGACCCCCTCACCAGCGAGCGCGTCAAACACGAGATCGAGGCGACGCTACTAGAAGACGGCTACGGGCTCGATTCGACGATCGTCGCCGGCGGCGCGCAGGCCGCCGATCCCCACGAGCGCGGCAGCGGCCCGCTGTGGGGCGACGAGGCGATCATCATCGACATCTTCCCGCAGGATAAGACCACGGGCTACCACGCCGACATGACCCGCACGTTCTGTGTCGGCGAGCCCGGCGAAACGATCAGCGAGTGGTACGACCTCACCGAGCGCGCTCTCGATGCGGCCCTCGGTGCGGTCGAAGCCGGCGCGAGCGGCGCGGACGTACATGCCGCCGCCTGCGAGATCTACGAGGACGCCGGCCTGCCAACCTTCCGCACCGATCCGTCGACCGAAACCGGCTTCATCCACACGACCGGCCACGGCGTCGGGTTGGCGATCCACGAACAGCCGCGGCTCAGCACCGAGGGCGGCGAGCTTGCGGCGGGCCAGGTCATCACGGTCGAACCCGGGCTCTACGATCCCGATGTGGGCGGCGTTCGCATCGAGGACATCATCGTCGTCACCGAGAACGGCTACGAGAATCTGACCGACTACCCACGGACGTTTGTCGTCGACTGAGCAGCCCGCGAGGGCGGGCACGGCCGAGCATGGCCGATCGTGATGTGTGGTGCTGGCACCGACATCGGACTGTGGTGGATTCGAACTTTGTGCCCCAAAATAGGTATCACTGCTAGCTATTGTGAAGCTATAGTTACAAATCTAGCAATCAGATAGTCAGTACACCAAAATAATTATTTTCACCCGGAATATCAACAATGGTATGATTATCGATGGGGCTCCCCGAGACAGCCGCGATCTCGGACAGCGGGATGCATGCCGCGTGGGCAGGGTGATCGACCGGATCGATGTGTCAGCGGGCACCGACCGAAACCGGATCAACGACTTGGGCGCGCTTGGATCGGCGGCTGTCGATGCAACGATCAGCAACCCCTCCCGCACCCTTCCGGTCGATCGCTTCGATCACCACCTCGTCGATACCGAGGTCGATCCCGATGAGTGACGACGAGCCCTCGGTCAGACACGGCCCAGAGACCGAGGGGTATGTAACGACGATCGATCCAGCCGACACCGAGCCGACCTACGCTGTTGTCCTGTTACTCCAGGCCTGCGAGAACGCCGAAGGGATCGAGCTGCCGCCGCTGTATGAGGTCATCAACTGTGACGCGCTCAATCAGCTCCTCGTCGGATACACGCGGTGTGCGCCGACCCAACACGTTCGGCTTGAATACACTACAACGGCCTTCGAGTTGACCGTGGAGTGTCAGGATGGAACGGCAGAAATGCGGCTGTGTCCCGACGCGGAGCCAACGACTGACGACACTGATCCCAGCCGATAGTACGCGGCAGTCGGCTGCGAAGACCCTCGTTTTCGACGGCGAACCGAAACCCACAGGCCAGCTGCGAGCCATCGGTCGGCATGAGCAACGAGCACCCAACGACCGCCGTCAGCGTCGTCATCACCGACGCGCCGGCCGGCGTGCAGAAGTACACCGCCCGGATCGCCTGCGATGCGGCCGGCGAGATCACCATCGAGGCTGTCGAGCCGGGCGTGTTGGAACGCTACTTCGAGGTCGTCGACGGCGGCGTGGGCTCGGCGTTCGTCCGAGTTCGGGCGGTCGATATGACCGGCGAGGCGGGCGCGCTCAGTGATCCCGCGTCGCTGTTTACGATCCGGTTCAGCGAGGCTGTCCCGCCGACATCGATCACGCTTACCTTCGAAACACTCCAGGATCACGACGGCGAGACGATCCCGGATGAAGCGGTGCGTTTTGATGCGGTTGAGTGATAAAAACGAGCGTCACAGCATATCGACCGTAAGCACGTCGTTGATTCCGTCAACATCGAAATCCCCATCCGAGACGGCAAGGGGTTGATTGAGCCGCTTTGCTGTGCCGGCGATGAAGGCATCACGGGCTGACAGCGGGATACCCTGTTGGTGAAGTTCGGATTCGGCCGCCGCGGCGACGCGGGCCTGCGTCCGATCCGTCTCGATGATGTCGACCCACTGGAGCGCGGCATCAACAGTATCGAACTCCGGCTCGCCGGCGGTGAATATCTCGCCCCGGTAGAGTTCAAACAGCACCAGTGGTGGCGCGACCGCCTGTTGGTCAGCGTGGGTTTCGACGTACTCGACGGCTGTGGTGTCACCATCCAAGTAGTCGATGAGGACGCTACTGTCGTAGACGACCATCAGTTGCCGATGCTGTCTTTCATTTCTTGCCGCGCCTTTCGTGCCCCCTCGGCGGCGTCAGTGCCAGCCCACAGGCCGGCACCCGCCCGGATCTGCTCGCGGCGATCCGACAGGAGCCGAGACAGCAACTCATCGAAGGTTTCCTCTTCACCCTTCAACGAGCTGAGCGCGGCATGGGTGTCATCATCGACACGAATACTCTTGCTCATACAAGAGTGTATACGGACGAATATACAATACCGTTTCGGCGACACGACAGCACTGAGCCGAACGTGGTGAGTTGTGAGCGGATCCGTCGTCACACACCTCGGCCACCGAGTTCGTAGCCGTAGGGTGAGTCGTCGCTCACGGTCGGATCAGCATCGAGTGTGGGTTTGATCACCTCGTGCCACCACGTCGCCGCCTCGTGATCTGTCGCCGACGGCGGCGCGTAGCCGAGCGGGTGCTCCGGCATGACACCGCCGGCGATCTCGCTGGCGGTCGCCGGCCCAGTGGCGACGAGAAACTCCACGACCGCATCGTAGGCCGCCCGTGCGGCCGCGGCGTCGACGGCATCGGGAAGCTCGATCCGGTCGATGGGATGGTCGATCCCCGTTGCCGAGGTGCTCTCACCGGTCGGCCCGCTGTAGTCGGCTGCGTCGGCCCATTTCGTTGCCGCCGGCGTCGGTTCGGTCGTCGATTCGGTCGTCGGCCCGGCTGTCGGGGTCGGCTCCAGCAGCGAGCGGATAGTTTCGACGGCTGCCGCGAGGTTCTCGGCGTCGCCGTCGTCGTAGGCTCCGGCGTCGGCGTCGCGGACAAAGGCTTCGAGAGCCTCCCGGTCAGCGGCTGCCAGCCCGGCAGCACCGCGGCCGTTGTTCGATTCATCGCGCCCGGAATGTATTAGTTGATTATTCATTTCTGAGCAGCTATCTTCGTTTTTCGTACTGCCTATCAGTTGATTGAGTTACGAATCGTTTAAGAATTCGGATGAATACAACTATATACCTAATATAGACTAGGCCAGTCGGGTGGCGACAGCGCGATGAGGGGACAGTCACCAACAGAATCGGGTAGCCCCCATCGAACACCTTTTGAAACACCGTCCGGAAGGGCGGGTATGAAGCTACTCGTCGTCGGCGCGGGCGAGATGGGACGGTGGCTGGCCGACACCGTCGACGCCGACGTTGCGTTCACCGATGCCGATCCAGCCGTCGCCGAGGCGGCAGCCGAACCCCGATCGGCACGGGCGGTGCCGGCCGATACCGACGAGACGTTTGACGCTGTAGGGCTCGCGGTGCCGATGTCGGTCGTCGACGAGGCGGTCGCCACCTACGCGCCGCTGGCCGAGACCGCGATCTTCGATATCTCCGGGGTGATGGATCGGCCGCTGGCGGCGATGGCCGAGCATGCGCCCGACCGCGAACGGGCGAGCTTTCACCCGCTGTTCGCGCCGCCGCGGGTGCCCGGCAACATCGCGGTCGTCACCGAGGCGGCCGGGCCAACGCTGGCGGCGATCCAGGAGGCCATGGTCGAGGCCGGCAACACGGTCTTCGAGACGACGGCAGCCGAACATGACGCGGCGATGGAGACGATCCAGGCGGGGGCGCACACGGCCGTCCTGGCCTACGCGCTCGTCGCCGGCGACATCCGCGAGGAGTTCGCCACCCCGGTGTCCGAACAGCTCGAATCGCTGGCGGCGACGGTCACCGAGGGCAGCCCCGAGGTGTACAGCGAGATCCAGGCGGCCTTCGACGGGGCCGACGACATCGCGGCGGCCGCCCAAGAGATCGCTGACGCCGACAGCGAGACCTTCGCCGACCTCTACGAGCAGGCCAAGCGCAACGTCGGTGCCGACAGCCGGGTGAGCGACGAGTGATCGACCGAGAGGCGGTTCGCTCGAACGCAAAGTATCTCCAGCAGGTGCGACCGATCGACCCCGAGGAAATCGCCGAATACATCGAGGGCCAGCCTCATCCCGCTGTCGTCGCCCAGACACTCCGGGAGGAGGCGTTCGATCTCGGCCTCGTCGAACGCGCGGATGGAACCTTTGTCCCGCTTGAGGTGGAAACGGTTGCCCACCGTGAGTGGTCGCCGGCGGCGTTGCCAGCCGACTACAGCCGTGCTGTCGAGGATTTCCTCGTCAAACAGTACGGAGCCAACTGGCATCGTGGCGACTCGGGGACGACGCTTCGGTCGACGATCCGGAAGCTGAAAGCTGACTACCTCGCCGGCGACGACATCGAGTACGACGCGACGACCGCCGCCGGCTACGCGATCTACCATCTGCCCGCGTACTACGCCGCGATCGGCTACGTGTTGGCAACGCTCACCGAACGCGGGTTGTTGCCGGCGTCGATGCGCGTCCTCGATGTGGGTGCCGGCGTCGGCGGGCCCGCACTCGGCCTCCACGATTTTGTCTTTGGTGACGCGGACGACCCTGAGCCCGACGCCGGTCTCGTCGACTACCACGCCGTCGAGCCAAGCGCGGCGGCCGACGTGTTGGACCGCGTACTCGGCGAGACCAGCCGCAACTTCCGGTCGACGATTCATCGGTCGACGATCGAGAGTTTCGACTACGATGCGGGCGACGCAGACGACGGCCCGTTTGATCTAATCATCTTCGGCAACGTCTGCAACGAACTCGACGATCCCGTCACCGTCGTCGAAGAATCGCTATCACACCTGGCCGACGACGGGACGCTACTGCTGTTGGAGCCCGCCGACCGCAACACCGCGATCGAGCTGCGTGAGATCGAGCGGGCGGTCACGGGTGCCGACAGCGATGTGACCGTCTACGCGCCGACGCTGCGGCTCTGGGATGGGGCCGAGCCCGACGACCGCGGCTGGTCGTTCGACGTGCGCCCGGAGCTTGCGACCCCGGCCTTTCAGGATCGACTCGCCGAGGCGGCGGGCGAAGCCGGCGAGGACGATCCGGACGCATTTCGGAACGTCGACGTGCAGTTTGCGTACAGTCTGCTGCGCCGTGACGGCGAGCGACGCTATCCGTTCCGAGCGAGTCGGGATCGCCACGCCAAGATGGCCGCCATGGACGACCACGTCACCGACCGGATCGACCTGCTGGCGGTGAAGCTGAGTCACGACCTCAGCGATGGCGACAACGCCGTCTTCCGGATCGGCGACGGGAGCCAGACGACCGACCACTACGCGGTGCTAACACAGGACTCCGCGCTGAACCGCGCGCTGGCGAGTGCGGAGTACGGCGCGGTGCTGGCCTTTGAGAACGTCCTCGTGTTGTGGAACGACGACGAGGCGGCCTACAACCTCGTTGTCGACGGCGAGACCGTCGTCGACCGGCTCTCCGGCTAACTCGGCGGTCGTCCGTCCCATTTTTGCGGGCGGGGGTATACAACATGGGTGTGAGCGACGACGAGGAGAAACTGGAAGCCAAAGGTGACTACTGGGAGTTCGAGGTTGATGCAGAGCTTCCGGATTCGATCACCGAGGACGACGAGGAAGACGACAGCTACCAGCTGCGGCTCGAAGAGGCCGCCGGCAAGATCCGGTGGTCGTACAGCACCGGTGGTCTCGGCGGCTCTGCCCCAACGATCGTCGGTGGGACGGTCGTCGCCGGCGGCGACGGCGATAGCGTCTACGCCATCGACGCCGACAGCGGGGCCGAACAGTGGGTGTTCGAGACCGACGATTTCGTCGAATCCACCCCAACGGTTGTCAACGGACGGGTGTTTGTCGGCAGCGACGACGGCCACATCTACGCGATCGATGCCGACACCGGCGACGAACAGTGGGCGTTTCAGACGCCCCGATTTATCGAGTCGTCGCCAACGATCGCCGGCAACGCCGTGTTCGTCGGCGGCGGCGACGGCTCGGTGTACTCGTTGCACGCCGAGATGGGCAGAGAGCGGTGGGTCGTCGACACCGATGGCCCGATCTACGCCTCGCCGACGGTGACAAACAGCACCGTCTACATCGGCAGCGACGACGGCCACGTCTACGCGCTGAGTGCGGCCTCCGGGGAGCAACGCTGGACGTTCGAAACCGGCGGCCCGGTGCGCTCCTCGCCGACGGTCGCCGGCGACACCGTCTTCGTCGGCAGCGGCGACGGCACGCTGTACGCGCTGGATGCGAAGTGGGGCGACAAACGCTGGGAGTTTGCCACCGGCGACGCGATCAACTCCTCGCCGACGGTCGCCGAGGGGAGCGTCTTCGTCGGCAGCGACGACGGCGCGCTGTATGCGATCGACGCCGCATCCGGCGACCAGGGGTGGTATTTCGAGACCGACGGCCGGGTGTGGTCGTCGCCGACGGTCGCCGGCGACAACGTGTACGTCGGCAGCAACGACGGCTATGTGTACGCGATCGATACAACGACCGGGCGACGCGACTGGCACTCCGATACCGGCGACTGGGTCGACACCGCACCGGTCGTCGTCAACGAGACAGTGTTTGTCACCAGCGACAACGGCACCATCTACGCGCTCGGCGCGGGCGTCCGTGGCTCCAGTGTCGACTCCCGGGTGAATCTCGGCACGCTCAGCCACCATGGTGGCTGGGCTGGTGACGGCTGATTGGCGGCTGTGTCGACAGCGACATTTTGACACCTTGCCATCGGTCGTATTCACAAGAGTAGCCAGCAGGTGGATCGCTTGGCCGACCAACTGCCGCCCTGGCGGACTGAAAGGGCGAGGCTCTCTCGATGAACCCCGGCGACGTAAGCACCGCAGTGAGCGAAGCGAACGAGGAGCGTAGCGAGCCGCGGGAATCGAGAGAGCCGAGGGCTTTCTACATCTATTCCTCTCACGCAACCTCGTATCTGAACACTACCGTTGAAACAGCCGTAGCTTCTTAGCCGCCTGAGCCCCTATCAACGCCATGGCAACTACAAAAGCGACGTTCGGCGGCGGCTGTTTCTGGTGTATCGAAGCCCCGTTCAAGGAGCTTGCAGGCGTCGAATCGGCTGTCTCCGGCTACGCTGGCGGCGACACCCCCGATCCGAGCTACAAGGAAATCTGCTCCGGCACGACCGGCCACGCCGAGGTCGTCCAAGTCGAGTACGACTCCGACGTGATCAGCTACGGTGACCTGCTCGAAGTCTTCTTTACCGTCCACGATCCGACCCAACTCAACCGACAAGGGCCGGATGTTGGCACGCAGTACCGATCTGCGATCTTCACTCACGATGACGACCAGCAGGAGGCCGCCGAGGCGTTCATCGCCGAACTCGCGGCCAGCGACGCCTACGACGACGAGATCGTTACCGAGGTCGAACCGCTGGAGACGTTCTATCGCGCCGAAGAGCACCACCAGGACTACTACGAAAAGAACCCCTCACAGGCCTACTGCTCGATGCATATCCCGCCGAAACTCGACAAGGTGCGCGAGAAGTTTGCGGATCGGCTCCGCGAGCAGCCCGTTCACTGATTTTGTCGCTTTCTTAGACCTTACTCGGAGACTGCGTCGGTGACGACGACTCACGCGTCAACCGCCGCACCGCCGGCAACGCGACCACCGCAATTCCGATCTCCAGCCCACCAACGACGAGAAACGCCGTCAGATAGCCCGCCGCGTCGGCGACGCTCCCGCCGAGCAGAAAGCCCGCGAGGAAACCCAGACTCCCGAAGACGTTGAAGCCGCCCATCGCCACGCCGCGCTCGGCGGGCGCGCAGAGATCCGAAACGAGAGCCATCGTTGCGGGGGCGACGAACGCGCCGGCGACGCCGACCAGTACCATCAACGCCATCGCCACCTCGACGGTCGGGGCCACGCCGACGGCGATGATCGCCACGCCGTAGCCAACCGAGCCGACGACGACGGGGATGAACCGGCCGATCCGATCCGAGAGGCTGCCGAGCGGGTACTGCAGCAGCGCGAACGGGAGGAAAAACAGCGCGAGGGCGACGCCGACGCCGGCAGCATCAAGCCCGAACACGTCGCCGAAGTAGAAGACGCCGACAAGCGAGAAGAAGCCCGCCGTCAGCCGATCGATAAACCCGAAGGCGTAGGGGACGGCGAGCGACGGCCGCGCGCGGAGCGTGGCGAGGGCGACACCGAGATCCGGCGCGGCGAGGTCGGCGTCAGCGTCGCTATCGACGGTGCCGACACCACTTTCGGCGACGCGATCCCCGACACCCGTTTCGGCAACACGATCCCCGACAGTCGCCGCCACGCCGCCGGCGACGACAAGGACGACCGCGCCGGCGTAGACGGGCGCAAATGGATCGACTGCGGCGAGTTGGCCGCCGACCACCGAGCCGAGGGCGGCCCCGAGGCCGATAGCGATCCCCGCCGCGCCCATGTTCCGCCCGTTGCCGCCGCCGAGATCCATCAGCATCGTGATCGACAGCGAGAACGCGCCGATGGTGAACGCGCCACCCACGGCTCGCAACAGTAACACGCCGCCGAAGCCGACTCCGAGGACGGGCAGTTGCGGCAACAGGAGGTAGGTGGCCGCACCGCCGACCGCGCCGACGACGACCAGCGGCGTTCGTCGAGCGAGGCTGTCACTGGCGGCTCCCCAAACGACAGCAAACACGACGAATGCGGCGACCTCGGCGACGAGGAACCACATCCCTGCGCGGATCCCACCGGGCGCACCGAGAGCGGCGATCAGGCCATCGAGGCCCGGATACAGCAGTACCTGCGAGACAAGCACCGCCCAGACGACAGCCGCAAGTCGAACCCGTGGCCGTGGGAGGGGCCATCGCATCATCTTGGTTTGGGCGGTGTGCGGAATGAAGCTGTTGTCGTGGGCCCGGCGTCGGTGGGGGCTACGACAGTTCGACGGTCGGTGTCTCGAAGAACGCGGTCTCGTACCCCTCGTGGCGGGCGACCTGGGGTGGCGTCGTCACGTCGACGGTCGCCGTCTCCTCGCCGGTCGCGTCGGGAACGGGTGTCCCGTAGTGGAAGCCAAGCTCGGGATCCAACGCCGGCTCCAGCGACGCGCTGTCGACGACCGCCTCGCCATCGGAGTCAGTGAGCGTGCCGGCCAGCCCCATGCTTGGGATCACCAGCTCGTTGTACCGCGTCGCCGCGGTGACCGCGAGATACGGCGCGTCGCCGAACCGATCGGCGGTCAGGACGGCAGCCGCATACCGGATATCGTCGGCCAGCCCCGTTCCGAGGGCGGTGCCGTCGAGCTCGCGGACACGCCCGGTCGGCATCGACATCCCGTCCATCTCCATCGACATCGGATCAAGCGCGCCCGGCTCACCCTGTCGATCCTCGTAGGTTTCGTAGGTAAGCTCGTTGCGGGTAGCCTCGCTGTAGTCGAGATCGATCGTCACGGTCTGGGGGTCGCCGAACCGACCATCGAAGTCACCGAACCGTCGGGCGGTCGTCGCGCCGATGGTGATATCGACGGTGTAGGTGTCGTCGCCGTCGAGATGGTAGTTATCGCCGTAATGAAAGCCCATGCGCTGTGAGAGCATCGCGTACACCGTCTCGCGTTCGTCGACGTTGTTGCCGCCGCGGGCCGCGATGTCGACGCTGGAAACCGGCAACACGACACCGGTCTCGGCATCCCAGATATTCGCCATGATGTGAACCGCATCGTCGGATTCGACGCCGAACTGCTCGGCCTCGTACCCGCCGTCACGGTTGAACACCCGCCAGAACCGGTGGGGGAAGGTGTAGGACACCGAGACGGCCAGCCCGTCGTCGGTCATCGCCATCCCGCCGGTTGCCATCTCCTCGGTGTGGGTCGGGTAGTAGATCGCGTCCGGGCGGTCGGCGACCAACGCGGGTTCCCGGCCGTAGCTGACGCCATCGAGGGAGGTAAACGAGTCGACGCAGCCGGCGGCACCGACCGCCAGCCCAGCCGCTGCTCCGGCGAGAACCTGTCGTCGATCCATAGCTGTCGTAGGCAACGAGCGCACAAACCGCTTCTGGTGTGGGCGACGAACCCGAAAAACGGCCACCAGAACCCATATCTGGCCCAATCGACTACGCAGGGTATGAAGCTGCCCGACACGTCCGCATCCCGTCGGGAGGTACTGAAGGCCGCGCTGGCGACCGGCGGCGCGGCCGCGCTGTCGGCCTGTCTGGAGGCCGTCGACGACGAGCCGATCCCGCAAGGCGTCGACGATCCCGAGACGCTCCCGGATCGCCAGTTTGGGTGGAACGACAATCTCGACCGCGACGAGAGTGGCAACGTCGTACTGCCCGAACACCACCTGTTCCTGTATCTCACTCACGACGGCGAGGCCGGGAGCGATGGCACCCCGACCGACGCCGACCGGGAGCGACTGAACGCCGCCCTTCGCACGATCGAACGCGCCTACGAGCGGAGCAACCGCGGCGTCGTCTTCGATCTCGGCTACTCGCCGGCGTACTTCGATCGGTTTGCGGCGTCGCTGCCGGAATCGATCGATCTGCCGCCGCCACGGGGGCTCACCCCGGTCGACACGCCCACGCTGGACGAACAGGACGCGCTCCTCCAGCTGGCGTCGGATCGCAGCGACGCCCTGTTGGCGATCGAGGAAACGCTGTTTGCTGACGGCGATGACGCCCCGGAGACGCTCAACGGCGTCGAGGTGGCGGGCCGGCTCAGCGACGTGTTCCGGATCGATGACCGCCGAACCGGGTTCATCGGGCCGGGGCTACCCGCAGCGAATCAGGGTGTCGGCGGCATCCCCGAAAACGGCCCAGTTCCCGAGGCGGCACCGCTGTTTATGGGATTCAAGGCCGGCTTTGCGGCCAATCAGGCCACCGAAGAGTATGTGACCATCGAGGAAGGCCCCTTCGCCGGCGGCACCACCAAGCACGTCGCCCGAATCCGCCAACAGCTCGACAAGTGGTACAACGAAAACAGCCACGAGGAGATGGTCGCCAAGCTGTTTAGTCCCCGTCTCGCCGAGGCCGGGGCTGTCGAAGGTGTCGGCGAGAATCTCGGCGATGACAGCGGGATCACCAGAGAGATCTATGAGGCGATCGAGGAGACCGCCGACGAGTTCGGGTTGGTCGGTCACGCGGAAAAGGCCGCCCGCGGCAACCGCGACAGCGAGGGCACCGTCCAAACACTCCGCCGCCACGTCGAATCAACCGACAACGACAACGCAAGCCTGCATTTTCCGTCCTACCAACAAGAGATCAGCACGTTCGAGGCGGTGCAGGAAGCGATGAACGGGACGGATATCGTCGCCGACCAACCGGAGATCGATCCGCGGGTCAGAAACGGGATCTTCCGCTACATCTTCGTCGAAAACCGCGGGAACTTCCTGATCCCGCCGCGGTCGTTGCGGGCGTTTCCGACGCCGCAGGGTGGGGCGTAGGCTACAGGGCGTCGTCGATCGCGCTACTCACCGGATCGTACCAGCCACCGGTTTCGGGTGGCTCGATCAGCGTGTCGTTGACGAAGATGCCCGGTGTCGACTGGACGCCGCGGTCGATGCCGGTCTGTCGGTTTGCGCTCAGCACCTCCTCGTAGGTGGCGTTGCTGGCGTCGCTCAACACGCGACAGGGATCAGCACCGACCTCCTCGGCGAGGTCGCCGACGACCTGCCAGGAGTAATCGGCCTGGTTCTCGTAGGCCGCGAGGCTAAACTCGAAAAACGCCGCGTCGTCCTGTGTCTCTTGGATGCTCCGAGCGGCGTTGGCGACGCGGCCCGACCACGGCGAGACTGGGATCGGGAAATCGAAGTGGCGAATCCGAACGTCGTTGCCGTCGAGATACTCGTCTTTGAGTCGACTGAGCCCGCCGGTGGCGAAATCCGCACAGTGCGGACAGGCAAAATCCTCGAACACATCAACGGTGACCGTGGCGTCGCTCGGCCCCTCAACGGGCTGTGAGAGCTCGGTCACGGGATCACGCTCGGTGAGCTCACACTCGTAGGAGGTGTCGATCGTCGTCTCGGAGGCTGGGTCGGATCCCCCGCTACCACCGGCACAGCCAGCGAGGCCGACGGCGGCGGCTGTCCCGATGGTCGTGAGATACGCGCGTCGCGTTGGTTGCATACCTCTCTGTTGTCGTGACGATATTTAGAGCCGTTGAGACGAGGTGGAAGACCCATTGAGACGGTGAACGCCATGAGAAGAGGGTCGAGGCAGTCGGTTGCCGTTAGCGACTGTCGGTTGCCGTCGGTAGGTCTTTGAGGAGCCACCCCGTTTGGCCGAGTATGCCGACTGTTCATTTCCGCGGGAAGGAGATCGAATGCCGAGAGGGCGCGACGCTCCGCGATGTACTGCTGGATGCCGATCTAACCCCACACAACGGGAAGGCGACGGTGTTCAACTGCCGTGGGTTTGGCAACTGTGGCACCTGTGCGGTCAAGGTCGACGGCGAGGTCAGCGACAAGGGGATCCGCGAGAAGGGCCGGCTGTTGGTGCCGCCACACCACCCGAACTACGATCTCCGATTGGCCTGCCAGACAAAGGTCATGGGCGATGTCACCGTCGAGAAATACCCCGGCATGTGGGGAACGCAGGTGGCCAAGGATCCGCTGCCGCCGCTGGCGGACGACGCCGAGGGCGAGAGCCCCGAGGACGCGCCGACCGCCGATGCGGGGGATGAGCCAACCCCCGGCGACGCGGAGGATGACCCGACCCCCGCCGACGCCGACTGACCCCCCAACGTGGCGCGTTCGTTCGACGATTTTGTCAGGTATCTCGACGCCAAGCGATCGGTCGATGACCGCGCACTCCACCGGCCGACGCTCGACCGCCTTGTCGCCGAACTCGACGAGCGAGCGGCCGCCCGTGGTGATGACCCGGTTCGCATCCTCGAAGTCGGATTTGGGATCGGCACGATGCTGGAGCGGCTCCGCGCCTGGGACGCCCTCCCCAACCGCGTCAAGTATGTCGGCGTCGACATCGACGAAACAAACATCGCGGCCGCAGCCGACCGGCTGACCGACGGCGACTTCGAGCAAACTGGCAGCCAACAGTTCTCACTCGTAAGCGACAACGCGATGCTGACGGTCGAACTCCACGCCGCCGACGCCTTCGCGTTCGCGGCCGACCGCGGCGATCCGGCTGCCGCCCAGCCGCAGTTCGATCTGCTGATCGGGATGGCGTTTCTCGATATTGTCCCGTTTGCACAGGTCACCAAGAATTTGCTCCCGCTGCTTGCGGGTGGCGGCCTGGGCTACTTTCCGATCACCTTCGACGGCGTCACCGATTTCCGACCGGTCGACGACCCGGCGTTGACAGCGACGCTGTTGGACGGGTTTCACGCCGCGATGGATGCCCCCGACCGGCCGGGCGGCAGCCAGACCGGTCGACAGCTGTTTACCGACCTCCCAGCCGCCGGTGCCGACCATCTCGCAGCCGGCGGCTCCGACTGGGTCGTCACGCCACGCGAGGGCGGCTATCCGGGCGACGAAGCGATCTTTCTCCGCCACATCGTCGACACGGTTGAAAATGCGTTGCTGACGGAGACGCCGGCAGCCGCGCTCAGCGGCGTCAGCGACGACGCGATCAGAGCGTGGGCGCGGCGGCGACACGCCCAGGTCGATAGCGCGGAGCTGGTGTATCTCGCCCACAACATCGATCATCTGATCCGAATGCCGTAGTCGTCGCTGTCGACCCGGCGTGTCGATTACGTCAAAAATAGCCAGCCAACCGGTTCGTTACGCCTGTCCCGCACCGACGTAGAGCGCGACGACGAGGAAGATCCAGACGGCGTCGACAAAGTGCCAGTACATCGACGCTGTCGACACCGAGAGATGCCGCTCGGCGGAGTACTGGCCGTAGAGGGCGCGCACAAAGACGATCCCGAGAATGACCGCCCCGAGGCCGACGTGGAGCCCGTGGAGCCCGGTCAGCCCGAAGAACGCCGAGGAGTAGACACCCTGCGTCCACGTGAAGCCGTACTCGCCGATGAACTCGAAGTACTCGAAGGCCTGGCCGCCGAGGAAGACGACCGCAAACAGGATCGTCAACCCCATGCCGCGCACGAAGTTGGTTCGGTCATCGTTTCGCAGGGCGACGTGGGCCCAGTGGAGCGTAAACGAGGAGGCGATCAGGATCGCCGTGTTGGCTAAGATCAGCGAGCTGATCAGATCCGGTGTCGTCTCCGGGAGCGTCCACTCCGCGCCGGCCCGGAAGTAGAAGTAGTAGCTGAACAGCGCGCCAAACGTCGCCAGCTCGGAGCCGAGGAAGGCGATCATCCCCCACCGGAGCGAGGCATGGCCGTGTTCGCTCGTCTCACGGCTCCAGAACTTCGTGATGAAGGCGTGGTACAGCCAGCCGTAGATACCAACCAAAAACAGCCCGACGCTGCCGGCGACCGCCACCGGGCCGACAAGCGGACTGATCGCGTCGCCGATGATCCAGAGTGCCACGCCGATGTAGATGCCGGCCGCGCCGAGTGCGGTCACGAACGGCCACCAACTCGCCTCGCCGAACCCACGCGGCCAGTCTTCGACCGCCGGCAGGTGATGGCCGTGGTCGTCGTGTCCGTCTTCCGTTTCGGTGCTCATACTACCTCGTTGCAAGCGTGTGATTAAAAATCCTCTCAACCGCGTTGCCGACGCGGTGTCAGGCTGTTCCGCAAGCTACTCGTGGCCGCTCACCGTAGCCGAGATAATGACCGAACGCGGTGAGAGGCGTCCGGGTCCGGCGACCGAACACCGGTGGCGACGACTCCGACGGCTGCTGATCGTCGTTGCGTCGGCGATCCCATTAGTCGCGCTCCTATCGGAGCCTGTTCTCGCGCATGCGGCCGCGCTCCGCGGATCAACGAGCTCCGTCGAGGTGCCGACGTGGCTGTTTTTGACGACCGGCGGCGGGACGGTCGGGGCGTCGTTTCTGCTGGCCTCCTTTGTCACCGACCGAGCGTTCATGCGGTCAGTTCACGACTGGGGATTTTCACTTCCCGCGCCGGGGCGATTGCTCAGACTCAGCGGCCAACTCGTCGGCCTCGCGCTCCTTGCGATCACCGTCGCCGTCGGCTATCTCGGGCCGGAGACAGGGTATCGAAATCTGGCGATCCTCGTCGTCTGGGTCGGCTGGTGGGGAGGCTACGTCGCCTCGACGTACCTCATCGGAAACACGTGGCCGACGCTGAACCCGTTCCGAACGATCGCATCGATCCTGCCGTCGCTCAATCGGCCGTACCCTGATCGACTCGGCGCGTGGCCCAGCGTCGCCGGCCTGCTCGCCCTGATCTGGATCGAGGTCATCAGCCCGCTGGCCGACGACCCACGGCTGTTGGCGACGACGCTGCTGGCCTACACCGCGGTCAGCGTCGCCGGAAGCGTCGTCTACGGCACCGACACGTGGTTCGGCCGGGTTGATCCGATCTCGCGGGTGTTTTCGCTGTTTGGTCGGTTCGCTCCGCTCGCGCGGACGGAGACGGGTCTCGCACTGCGCCTGCCGGGGAGCGCGCTCACCGACGCCGATGCCGTTTCGGGCCGCGCCGAGACGGTCTTTGTCGTCGCCGTTCTCTATGTGACGACCTTCGATGGCTTCGTCGGCACCGGGCTGTGGGCGGCGGGTATCACAGCCGTCGTCGACCGCGGCGTCCCGCCGCTGGCCGGCTATCTGGGCGCGTATCTCGCCGGCTTTGGGCTCTTTGTCGCCGCCTTCCGGTGGGCGATCGGTCTCGCCCGGCGGTTTGGTCGCACCTACATCACCCGGGCGGCGTTGGCCGATCGGTTCGCGCCGTCGCTGCTGGCGATCGCCGCCGGCTACCACATTGCCCACAATCTCGGCTTTATCATCGGCTTGCTGCCCTCACTCGTTGTCGTCGGCGCGAGCCCGCTGTCGCCGCCGCAACAGCCGCCGGTGGTGGCGACGCTGCCGGGCTGGATCTCCGGGCTTGAGCTCGCCTTCGTGTTGGTCGGCCACTTCATCGCTGTCTGGATCGCCCACGCCGCCGCCTACGAGCTGCTTCCGGGGCGGTTGGAGGCGATCAAAAGCCAGTACGGGATCACGCTGGTGATGATCGCCTACACGATCATCAGCCTCTGGATCGTGACGACGCCGACCGTCGAGCCGCCATTCCTCGGTGGGGGCGGGGTATGACGACGACCGAATCGACCCCAGAGGATGAGTCAGCGGGCGAATCCGACCGAAGCGACACCGATGGTCGCGCAGTTGCCGGGGGGCAGCCACCGACGCGTGTGCCCGAAGGCGCGGAACCACAGGTCTGTCCGTACTGCGGGTTCGAACTGCCGGCCGACGATCAGTACCGCCTCCATCTCGGCTTGAATCACTACGAGCAACTAGATGACGGCGATCAAGCGGCGTTCCGTGAGACCTACCAACAGGAGGAAGAGTCACTCACCCGGTTTCGGATCATCGCCCTCGGTGGGCTCGTGGGGCTGTACTTTGGGTTTTTGCTCATCTACGCCGTGTTAGCGACATGACACGCAACACCGCGCCGTAGCGGAAGTATAAAGGTTGTAGCTCGTCATGTGACGAGTGACCAAGGCCTCCGATATTCATGTCTGATAGTTCCGCTGATGATGCGACGGTGCTCGTTGTTGACGACGAACGCGATGTCGCCGATCTGTACGCCTTCCGGCTTGAGGAACACTACACTGTTCAGACCGCCTACGGCGGACAGGAGGCGCTTGAGGCGTTCGACAGCGATATTGACGTGATCTTGTTGGATCGACGAATGCCAGGGCTCACCGGCGATGAGGTGCTCCAGCGTGTCCGCGAGGACAGCCACGACTGCCGGGTCGTGATGGTGACCGCGATCGATCCCGATGTCGATATCGTTGATATGGATTTCGACGACTATCTCTGTAAGCCGATCGGCAAGGAGACGCTGCTGGAGGCAGTCGCCCACCAGCTAACCTCCCGCGAGTACGGCGAAACGGTTCAGGAGCTGTTCCGGGCGACCTCGAAGGTCGGCGTGCTTGAGGCCGAGAAATCCGCCGAGGAGCTCGAAGACTCCGAGGAGTACCAGACACTCACCCAACGCATCGAGGAGCTCCGGGCCGAACAAAGCGAGCTCATCGAGGAGTTAGACGACTTCGAAGCCGCGTTCAACGCGATCGACCGCGCGCCGAAGGAACCGATGTAAGCCGGCGACCGCGGCTGTTTTATCCGTCTACAGACCCTATCGAGCGTATGCGCCACGAGCTGCCGGACTCGCTGTCGGGGTTTCTCGATGAAACCGCCGGCAGCACGGAGAAGACACTGCTCCTGATCAACCGAACCGAGCCCCAGCCGCTCGTGAACCTGTTGGATCGCGCCTTCGAAAATCAGTCGGTGGAGATCGAGGAGCGACACATCCCCGAGAGCGACACCGATCAGGTCTGTCTCGTCGAGAACGGACAGGTGACGGCGACAACGTTGTTTGCGGATCTCAGCGAGACGTTTCTGCTCGTCAACGCTGATCGGTACCGAACCGGCACCGGGCGATCCGAAACCGGCTCGTTCCCGGACGTGCTGACCGGCCTCGACGACATCGAGTTCACGGTTCGAGGGTATCCGGCATCCAACAAAGAAAAGCTACTGTTGATCATCATCTCGCGGTTCATCGAGGATCGCGCGTTGGCCTGTGGCCACGGCGAGTTCCACAGCACGTTCCAGCGGCTCTCCCGGCTCGACGACGAGTACGGCACCCGGAAGATGTACGAGTGGCTCGGCGACAGCAACGTCGAAACACACGTCTACGGGGTTCGGGACGATCCCGATGTCGTCGACGGACTCGACGTGATCGTCCACGGCGGGACAACCCACGAGTACCGCCGGTCGTGGGTCGTGGTGTTTACCCCCGACACAGAGACCGGTGCTGTCAACAGCGGGGATATCGCCGCAGCCGACGCCTGCAACCCGGTTGCGCTCGTCGCCCTCGAAACCGGATCGAACGTCTGGCGGAGCATGTGGACATACGACCGCGACCGCGTCGAACGAATCAGGGCCTACGTTCGACAGCAGTTTTGAGCCACGCGGGGCGATCGCCGAGATCGTTTCTTCCAGTTGGTGACTGAATCCAACGTCGGACGCTCTGGAAAGAATTTTATGCGTCTCGGGCGTCGGTACACCAAATGGATAGTGAGATAGTTGGTTCGGTGACGGAGTGGGAGACCGTTCCGGTCGGGCGGGGGTACGACGGCCTTCACGACCTCGCCGATGCGGAGTTCTCCGGGGGGGTGACCGCCGGCACCACCTGGGGCTTCATGCTGAACGGCCGGCTGGTCGGGATTCCGGGGGGCTCACTGGCGGCTTTCGACGGGGCGGAGCTGACCGCCTACGAGGCCCCGTCGCCCGCCCTGCCGCTGCTGTATACGATGCAATCACAGGATAGCGAAAAGCAGGCGGAGTATTACACCAATGAGACGGCGATTTCCGAGGCCGACACCACGCTCGCCGACGGCAACTTCACCGGCTACATCGAGCTCTCCGAGAACGTGCTGTCAGGGAATTACTACGTCGTCTACTACGGGGGTCGCTCGATGAGCGTCGCCTTCGTCGGCAACAGCCGCCGGCTGCTGACCGACGAGGAGGCCTTCGAGCGCGCAAACGACGAGGTCGGGATCTACAACGTCTACGCGGCCGATATCGACGTGATCGACCTCCCAGAGCGAGAATCGTCGCCGTCGACGGCTGACGACCCGACGCCCGACTCGGCTGACGACCAGACACTCAACCCGGTCGGCGACGAGTCGATGACCCCAGCAGACAGCACGGAGCCAGATGACGGGGCCGCAACCGAGGACAGCGGCCTTGGATCGATCGATATCCCGCAGGCAGGCGGTGGCGACACCGAGCCCGCGGGCGATGAGGAGCCGGAGCCCACGACAACAGCCGACAGCTCGGACGATACGCCAGCCACCGCTGCCGACACCCAGCCTGACAACAGGGGAGAATCGATCGACGACAGTGCTGAGTCGACCGAACCGACCGATTACAGCGGTGAGTCGACCGAGCTAACGGCACCCACCGAGGAGACCGGCTACGACAACACCGCGATCGACACCGATCCGGCAACAGGAACCGCCGACACGGCAGCCACCGGCGAAACAGCGGTCGACACCGCCAGCCCTGCTGACACCGGCTCGGGCGATCCCGACACGGCGAACGGCGAGCCCTTCGAAGAGGAGGCGGAGTGGCGGAACACGACGACGATCCCGTCGCTTGATCCAAGCGACGACGAGGTGGCCGACGATGGCACGCAGGGTGGTGGCGGCCAGCAGGCGGTCACCCGCTCGGAGAGCCAGCTATCGCGCCAACAGCTCCGAGAACGACTCGACAAAGCAGAGACAGTGATGGAGAAGGCCGAACAACGCCACGAAGAGCTGGCGGCCGAACGCGACGAGGCCCGCGAACAGCGGGACGCCGCACAGGGGCGGATCGAGGAGCTTGAAGCCGAGCTGGCGGCCGCCCAAGACCGGATCGAGGAGCTTGAAGCCGAGCTGGCGGCGACGGACACAGCCGCTGAATCGACTCAGGCTGCTGACAACGCGACACAGCCTCCACAGACCACACGGTCGATGACCCCGGCGGACGCTCTGGGGGGAACCAATCTGTTTGTGCGGTACGATTCAAAGGGGGCGGCGACGCTGGCTGACGCCCACGACGGCGAGGCGACACCGGAAGACATCGACGGCAACCTCCGGATCGACACCCACACCACGTTCGACACCGAGGGGGTAACGGTCGATGACACCCCATTCGAGGCGTTTCTCGCCGACCGGATCGAGGTTGCCTTCGCGGAGTGGCTGGTGACTGACCTCCTCTTCGAGCTTCGGTCGACGGGTGCGACGACAGCCCTCAAGGCGGTTTACGACGCTATCCCGCAGATCGACCGGATCGAGCTCCAGGGGATGATCGAGCTCGGCACCGACGAGGACGACGAGCCGATCGAGCGCACATTCGACGTTGTCGTTCGCGACAAGCGGGGGAAACCGCTATTTATTGCTGACTTCGACGACTCGAAACAACCGGTCGGTGCCGATCTGATCGAAGGGCTGATCCGGAACGGGAACGCGCTCCGGGAGCGCAACGACAGCTTCGCTGCCGGCTTCGGCGTCACATCAAGCTACTTCACCGAGGACGCCTACGAGATCGCCGACGACGCAACCGGCGGCGGCCTGTTCAGCCGCAGCGGCGGGAAGAGCTTCGTCAACATTTCCCGAAAACAGGGGTTCCACCTCTGTCTGGTCGACCGGATCAAAGGCGGGTTCGAGCTCCAGAAACCGGAGCTGTAGTCGAATCTGGTCGATAGTGGGTGAGTGGTCCGCGGTCGTCCAA
Source organism: Halonotius roseus (assembly GCF_006861655.1). GTDB lineage: Archaea > Halobacteriota > Halobacteria > Halobacteriales > Haloferacaceae > Halonotius > Halonotius roseus. The sequence goes on from NZ_SESI01000003.1 coordinate 150,994, forward strand.
AAGACAGCCCGCAATCAGTTTTCGATCTCGGCGGTGTCGTCGATGCGCATCGTTCGCAGCTTGTCAACGATGGAGTCGATCTTGTTGTCGAGGTCGTCGACGAACTCCTCGGTGTGGTCGGTCTGGATCGCCCCCTGGCTGGATGGCTCGATGAGGTTTTCCTCTTCGAGGACGCGCAGGGAGTAGCGAACCTTGTGGTGTGGATAGCCCGTTTCGTTGGACATCTTGACGATGCCGATGGGCTCGTTTTCGATGACCATCCGAAGCACTTGGAGGTGCCGTTCGAGCATGTCGACTTCTTTTTCGAGTCGGTCAATCATGACATGTGCTAACTTGTCTTGCGGTGATTTAAGTGTTGCTGTCGACCCGGTGGCTGTAACTGTTGAGTGATCGACGTGAGAGTAGTTAACACTTCGGGTTTCACCGATAGCAACGGGAGACCACCTGCGAGAGATCGGAAATCAGGACGACGATCCCTTCGTTGTGGCGGCGAGCAGGCGTTCACTGCCGGGTAGCGTGGATGCGGGGTCGGTGTGGTCGCCCGAGGCGATGTACCGTAATCTGTTTACCCGGTGGTTGGAAACCCACAGTCGTTATGACCGTAACTATCGTCGGGTCTCAGTTGGGCGACGAGGGCAAGGGCGCGCTCGTCGACATCTGGGGCGGGGACAGCGATGTCGTCGTCCGGTATCAGGGCGGCGACAACGCTGGCCACACCGTCGTTCAGGACGGGACGGAGTACAAGCTCTCCTTGGTTCCCAGCGGTGCCGTCCGCGGGAAGGTCGGCGTGTTGGGCAACGGCTGTGTCATCAACCCCGAGACGCTGTTCGAGGAGCTCGACACGCTCCGCGAACAGGGGCTGGAGCCGGATGTTCGACTCGCCCGACGGGCGCACGTTATTCTCCCCTATCACCGCGTGCTCGACGGGATCGAAGAGGAGGTCAAAAGCGACGACGACCTCGCGGCCGGCACCACCGGCCGCGGGATCGGCCCGACCTACGAGGACAAGGCGGGTCGCCGCGGGGTTCGGGTCGGCGACCTGCTTGATCCGGATGTGCTGCGCGATCGACTCGAATACGCCGTCCCACAGAAACGAGCGCTCGCCGAGGAGGTCTACGGGCTCGATGTCGAGAACAGCGAGCACGCCGACGCCTTCGACGTTGAACACCTCTTTGAGACCTATCGGGAGTATGGCGAGCGACTCAAATCGGAGTCGATGACCGTCAACGCCGGGGAGTTCCTCAGCAACAAACACGCTGACGGCGAGGAACTTCTCTTTGAGGGCGCGCAGGGAACATCGATCGACATCGACCACGGGATCTACCCCTACGTCACCTCCTCAAATCCGACCGCTGGCGGCGCGGCCGTCGGCACCGGTGTCGCCCCGACGGTCGTTGGTAGTGGCGAGGTCGTCGGCATCGTGAAGGCCTACCTCTCGCGTGTCGGCACCGGCCCGCTGCCGACGGAACTTGATGGGACTGACAGCGAGGAAGAACTCGCGGACTTCATCCGCGAGAAGGGTGGCGAATTTGGGACTGTGACGGGTCGCCCCCGGCGGATCGGCTGGCTCGATATGCCGATGTTGCGACACGCTGCCCGCGCCAACGGATTTACCGGGATCGCCGTCAACCACATCGACGTGCTCGCTGGGCTTGAGGAGATCAATGTCGGCCACGCTTACGAACTCGACGGCGAGGAACTGCTGACGATGCCGGCGACGACCGAACGGTGGGGCGAGTGTGAGCCCGTACTCAGATCCTTCGAACCGTGGGACGACGTTGACTGGGCCGCCGTCGCCGAGGAGGGCTACGACGCGATCCCGGCCAACGCCCGCGAGTATCTCGACTACATCAGCAGCGAGGTCGGCGCGCCGATCTATGCGGTCGGTATCGGCCCTGGCCGTGACGAGACGGTTGTGCTCGACAACCCCTTCGAAAAATAGTCCGCGGGATCGCTTGCTGACTGTTGAGCGGACAAAATTGCTGACTGTTGAGCGGACAAAATTGCTGACTGTTGAGCGGACAAAGTAACACTTACACGCAGGCCGCGGTCTTTCTCGGATATGAGTGAAACCGTGCTGTTAGTCGGCGGTGGCGGCCGCGAACACGCGATCGCCCGTGCGTTGGCTCCTGACTGTTCGTTGTACGCTGTTGCCGGCAACCGCAACCCCGGCATCGTCGACCTCGCCGACGGGTTCGAACAGATCGACGGTACCGACGCCGAAGCGATCACCGAGTACGCCGAGGAGATCGACGCAACCCTCGCTATCGTCGGCCCGGAAGCCGGCTTGCAGGCCGGTGTCGCCGACGAACTCGACGCGGCGGGGGTCTACACCTTCGGGCCTCAGGCCGAGGAAGCGAAACTTGAGACCGACAAGGCGTTCCAGCGGGAGTTCATGCAGGACAACGACATCCCTGGCTGTCCGGTCTTCGAGACCTTCGACGACATGGACGCCGCCTGCGAGTTTATCGACGACTACGACGGCGACCTCGCGGTCAAACCGATCGGTCTGACCGGTGGGAAGGGCGTCAAGGTCATCGGCGATCAGGTAACCAGCGAGGAGGCCAAAGACTACCTGCAGGAGTCCGACTACGAGGGCGTCGTCCTCGAAGAGCGACTGATCGGCGAGGAGTTCACGATCCAAGCGTTCGTCGCCGACGGCGACCTGCGGACGACGCCAGCCGTCCAGGATCACAAACGCGCCTACGAGGGCGACGAGGGGCCCAACACCGGCGGCATGGGCAGTTACAGCGACATCGGCTTCCAGCTCCCCTTCATGCAGGACGGCGACTACGAGGCCGCCGTCGACATCATGGAACAGACCGTCGCGGCGATGCCCGACTACAAGGGCGTACTCTACGGTCAGTTCATGCTGACAACCGAAGGCCCGAAGGTCGTCGAGTTCAACGCCCGGTTCGGCGACCCCGAGGCGATGAACACGCTCCCGATCCTCGACACGCCGTTCCTCGACGTGCTGACCGCCGCCCGCGACGGCGACGACCTGCCTGAACTCGACTTCTCGGGCGAGGCGACGGTCTGTAAGTACGCCGTACCGGACGGCTACCCGACCGATCCCGACGCGGGCGCGAAGATCGAGGTCAACGAGGAAACGGTCGGCGACGGGCTGCTCTTCTACGCAAGTGTCGACGCCCGCGAGGACGGGCTGTACACGACGACCTCCCGGTCGTTCGCGGTCGTCGGCCGCGCCGACTCGATCGCCGCCGCCGAAGCGATCGCCGAGGACGCGCTGGCGGCCGCCGGCGAAGGGTTCCACATCCGCCACGACATCGGGAAGGCCGATCTCGTTCAGTCGCGGATCGACCACATGAACGAGCTTCGCGGCGAGTAGCCGGCCACGGCCAGACTCGATGTTTTTGTAGCCACCGCCCGAAGAGCGAGGTGTGCCGCCAGCCGACCACGACAGCGACGACGTGAACCGCCATGATCGCCTCCAGCGACGGCCGACCGCCGGCCCGCACAACTCGCTGTGGGGGTGGGCGTCGATCCGCGCGCCGTGGCGGGTTGTCCGCAACTACCTTGTCGTCTGGCTGATCCGGCTCTCGCCGAGCCTGCGGCTGAAAAACTGGCTGCTGCGGCGGTTGGGTGCAACCGTCGGCACCGGGGTTGCCTTCGGCCTGGAGGCGACGCCGGACGTGTTCTGGCCGGAGTTGATTTCGATCGGCGACCACGCGATCATCGGCTACGACGCGACGCTGCTCTGTCACGAATTTCTCCAAGAGGAGTACCGAACGGGCGCGGTCGTCGTCGGCGAGCGGGCGATGATCGGCGCGGGTGCGACGGTGCTGCCTGGCGTCGAGATCGGCGACGGCGCGCAGGTCGCAGCCAACTCGCTGGTGACGCGTGATGTGCCGGCCGACGCGACCGTCGCGGGCGTGCCGGCGGCGGTCGTTGACCGCGGCGATAGCGCGACCGACTCCGACGACGCGCACGATGACGATGCGCACGATGATGATGCGGCCGGTTCTGACACGTGATAGGTCGGCGGATACCGACGCGTGAGAGCGTGGTTACGTCGCTTGCTCCTCGGTCTCGTTCGGTTCGTCGTTCTCGGTCGCTGCTGGAGGTTCCTCAGTTGGAGGTGCTTTCGCCCGTTCTTCGAGTCCCCGAAGCACGTCCGGCCGGCCGAGCCCATAGATCGTCTCGCCGACCTCGAAGCCGCGATCCCGATCCGGGAGTGCCGTCAGCTTCCCGCCGTCGGGCCGGACTGCGACGACCGTCGCCGTCAGCGCGCGCGGCGTCAACCCGACGAGTTCGCTACCGGCCTCGATCGTCACTGTCCCCATCGTCTCATCGACGCTCCGCAACAGCGTCGCAAACTCGCGGTCGGCCTGCGGTTCGGCGGGCAGCGTCAGCAGCCGATAGGCCTCGGTCGGCGACAGCAGCGTCGCATCCTCGTCGTCGATAGCAAGCGTCACCGTGTCGCCGGCGACACCGCGGAGTTCGCCCGTCACCAGGCGTTTCGGCTCCTCGGTTGTCGTCCACACCTGCACCGTATCACCCGGCGAGGCGTTGTTCGGCGGGTCGGCACGGATCGCCACGGCGACGGTGCCGGGGGCGATCGTCGCGCCGATCCCGGCAGCTCGAGAGCCGACTGCGAGGAACTCCACGTCCGCCGCGGCCGTGAGATCAACATCGACGTAGCCGACCTCGTAATCCTCCTTCAGTCGCTCGATCAGTCGACTCCGGAGTTCCTCGACGGTGAGTCGCCGCGGGAACACCAGCGTCTTCCCGGCGAGTTCGGCCTTGGTCTCCGCTGTGACGGGATCGTAACTCTCCATGTCGGCGATCTCCTCGGGCAGCGTCAGCGTGGTCACCCGGCCGGCCGAGCGAACCACAGCCCCGACCTCGCCGTCGAACTCCCGGAGCCCGGCCAGCGAAAACAGGTTGCTGCTGGCCGCATCACCCAGCCGGCGGCCGACCGGCGCGGCGACCGCCGCGATGCTCAACGCGACGACGTTGAAGACGACCACGCCCGGCTCGAAGAGATCAACGGAGATGTCGCTGACGGCGACGCCAAGCGAGGTTGTGTTGATGTAGAGCGCGACGGCAGAGACGCCGACGAAGCCGGAGACGCCCTCCGGGACGGTCTGTTTGAAATACCAGCGGTAGGCGACCGCGAGCCCGCCGGTGGTGATGACCGACAACACGGCGTAGACGAGGAGATTGATCAGCGCCGCAGTGGGTGCCTCGAAGGTGACCGGCGACGGCGGGCCGGCCGTGAACGCCTCCCGCAGCGTGTTACTTGCGGTCATGTTGCGGCCTCCGCAAACCGATCCAGCGACTCACTCGTCCCGATGACGTACAGCTGATCGCCGGCCGACAACGGCTGCTCGCCGCGCGGGGCGACCTGCCATTTCTCGTGTTTGGCCGCAAGAATGAGGATGTTGTAGCTGTCCCGAACGCCGACCTCGCCGATCGTGTGGCCGTCCAGCGGGCCGCCGGCGGCGACGGTCACCTTCTTGAACTGGACGCCGGAGCGACGCAGCAGCGATACCAACTCGAACTCCCGGCGCGTCCCGCGGGAGCAGACGACGACCTGTGGATCGGTCGCCGACAGCAACGTCGTCGCTTCTGATCGACTTACGGCGACCGTGATCCGGCCCTCGCCGCCGGTGGTCGTCGCGGCCGCGGGCAGCGGAGCCGGCGGCTCCTCGCCGCCATCGGTCGCCAGCGTATCATCGTCGCCCGCGGGTGTCGCCGCGGCGGCTGTCGTACCGCCGGGTGGCGTCCCCGAGCGGGCGGCGATCACCGTCCCGGTCACGTTCGTCTCCGGGGTGACGATCCGTACCGACTCGCCGCGGGCGATCCCGGTCGGCACCAACGCCGACAGCGAGACGGCACGCTTGCCAGCGGGAACGCGGCGGGAGGTGCTGCCCATCGGCGGCGCGGCCGCCACTCTGGCACGAGCGGCCTCGTCGAGATCGACGGTCACGTCGGCGAGATCGAACTCCGACTGCAGGCGGTCGGCAAACCGGGTTTCCAGCTCCGCGATCGGGAGATCAGCGGGGAACGTCCACTCGCCGTCGGCGATCTCCTGGCGGAGGTCGGCCGGCAGCGGCGGGTAGCCCTCGATGTCGCTTGGCTCGCCGAGTACGGTGAGCCGCACCTGGTTTCGGCCACCGACAAGTTCGATCACGTCGGTGTTCAGCGTTCGATCCCGCAAGGATTTGATCGTCAGCCGCTTGGGCGCGGCCGCGCCGAGCTTGTCGCCCTGTGCGTGGGCGTAGAGTGCAAGCATCAACACGACGATGATCGCGGTGAGGATCGAGGCGGCGTTCTCCGAGGAGCGGATCGTCGGATCGTTGAGCGCGAGCAGGCCGCCGTTGATGCCGGCGATAGCCAAGGCGAGGACGACGACACCCAGCCCGGGGATCGACACGTCGGTGACGTATTTGAACAGAAAGCCGAGAACGCCGGAGACGAGGGCGGGGATGATCCCCGTCAGGACGCCAAGATAGATCCCCAGCAGGATATCGAACGGAAGCGCGGTCATTGCCGAGGTATGCCATCGTGTTTGGTTAAATCGTTCGTCTCCCCCGGTCGCCGTGTGCCCCATCCCGATCCCTGGTGTATTAGTAGCCCGCCGCCCGAGGCAACTCCGATGAACGAGACACGGGAGTGGGTGACCGTCAGGGCGTCGATCCTGCTGACGTTCGCGGTCGCCATCCTGTCGATCATCGTCGGCCTCGTCCACATCACGACCGGCGGCGTCGACAGCGAGCTCGTCGCCATCGTGCCGCCGGCGGTGCGACGGACGGTCGGTTTCACGGGAACGCTGACCGGGTTTACGATGCTCGGCAGCGCGTACGCGCTGAAACAGCGGTTTCGTGTCGGCTGGTATGCGACGGTGGTGTTGCTGCCGATCACGGTAGTTCAGGGCCTGTTGCAGGTCTCGGCGTTTTCGCTGCCGCTGGTCGCCGTCTCGATTATCTCGGTGCCCGCGTTGGTGTTCAATCGCAAGCGGTTCGACCGCTCGTTTTCGCCATCGCCGACGCAGTTGGCCGCCGGGGTTGCCCTCGTGACGGCGATCGCCTACGGCACGTTCGGCTCCTACGCGCTCCGCGATGAGTTCAACGGTATCGCCACGCTCACCGACGCCTTCTACTACACCATCGTCACCGCCAGCACCGTCGGCTACGGCGACGTGACCGCCAGCACCGAGCTCGGCAAGCTGTTTTCGATCTCGGTGCTGTTGATCAACGTCGCTGCCTTCGCAGTCGCCCTTGGTGTCCTGCTGACGCCCGCGATCGAAGCCCAACTCTCGAAAGCACTCGGACGTATGACAGAAAGCCAGTTCAACCTCCTCGACGACCACGTGATCCTTCTCGGCTACGGGGATCTGACCGAACCGATCATCGAAAATCTCGGCGACGACACGGGGTTCGCCGTCGTCACGACCAACGAAAGCGCGGCCCGACGACTCGCCGACCGTGATATTCCTGTCCTGACCGCCGAACCGAGCGACGAATCCCCACTGAAACAGGTCGGGATCAGCGATGCCCGGGCGGCCATCGCCGCCACCGAAAACGACGCCCAGGACGCGCTGTCGATCCTGACCGCCAAACAGCTCAACGACGACCTGACCATCCTTGCGGCCGCCATGCAACGAGAGAACGTCGCCAAACTCCGGCATGCCGGCGCGGATCGCGTCATCAGCCCCGCCGAGATCGGCGGCCGGCTGCTGGCGAACTCCGCGATCGGGAAGGGTGATGCCGAGGCAGCCTCGAAACAGCTGCTCGGCGAAAACACCGAGTAGGTTCCGGTTTGCGCCCGGTGACCGAACTATTTTAGCGATTCCGGCTGTCCGCCGGGTATGGACGCGGCACTCGAAACCGCCCAACAGTCGATCGCGTCGTCGCCGACGCCAGCCGCCGAGTTCGACGCGCTCTCGCCCGGCCAGCGACGACAGGTGTTTTTCCTGTTGCCGGAATCGCTGCGAGAAACGTTGCTGGCGGATATGGACGACGAGGGGCTCCAGCGGTTCGTCCGCCGACTCGATCCCGACGAGGTCGCCGACGTGCTTGGCCTCGTCGACGACGACCGGCGACAAGCCGCCCTCGAACAGCTGGACACAAACCGCCGGGAGAAGGCCGAATTCCTGCTTGATTTCGGCCCCGAGAGTGCGGCGGGGTTGATGCGGCTCAACTACGTCACCGTCGGCGTCGACCGCGATCTAGCCACTGTCGCCGACCGCGTCCAGCAATATGAAGCGAAAACGGGTGAGGTACCGACGATCCTCGTCACCGAGGACGACGACCTGCTCGGCGAACTTCCCGGACAGGTGTTGGGGATGGGCGAGACCGACGCCGTTGATCTCCGTGAACACGTCACGGAGATTCCGGCGGTCGCCTACGATACCGACGACGACGCAGTCGCCACCGTGTTCCGCGAACACCCCGAAGGCGTGGTCGCCGTCCTTGACGACGACAACTCGATTATGGGGATCATCCACGCCGAGGATCTCCTGCGGGTGATCGACGAGCAGGCCGGCGAAACGCTGTATGAGTTTACGGGTGTTCGGGAGGAGGAGAGCATCCTCGACGGCCCGCTCTCGAAGGTTCGGTACCGTTACAAGTGGCTGATCATCAACCTCGGGACGGCGTTTTTGGCCGCCGGGATGGTCGGCTTCTTCGAGGATACGATCGCCGCGTTCACGCTGCTTGCGGTGTACATGCCCGTCGTCGCCGGGATGGGTGGCAACGCCGGCACCCAGTCGATGGCGGTGACGGTGCGCGGTCTCGCTCTCGAACAGATCTCACTGACGACGGGAGGTCGGGCGATCCGCAACGAGATCATCGCCGGAGCCGCGAACGGTTTTATCACCGGTTTGCTCGTCGCCGCGATCGCGTCGGTGTTCAATCAGAGCCCGCTGTTGGGGCTCGTCCTTGGCGTCTCGATGGTGTTGAACCTCATTATCGCCGGCTTCTTCGGGACGCTCATCCCGCTCGTTTTGGAGCGGGTCGGCAAGGATCCCGCCACGTCGGCGACGATCTTCATCACGACGGCGACCGACGTGCTCGGCTTTTTCATCTTCCTTGGGTTGGCACAGTCGGTGCTCTGAGGGGAGGAACCAGCGGCAGAAATTCGATTAGTGTATTCGAACGATCCCGTCCCGAAGCACCGTTCGGTTCGGAATGATGTGTTCTTCGTCGTCGGTGTCGATCCGCGTTACGAAGAGGTCAATCTCCTGGACGATCCCGCGTTGACCGGCGACAGCCACCTCGTCGCCGATGCTGTACGGTTCAGTGAGCAACAGATAGACGCCGACCGCCCCCGAGGCCAGTAGCTCCTGGGTGGCGATCGCGGTGAAGACGATCAACGCGACGGCGTAGGCACCGAGCAGGACGATCAACGCGGTGGTGGCGACGCCGACTTGGCCGAGGGCGATCAGCGTGGCGACGAACAACACGCTGTAACGGGCGGTGGCTGGGATGACGCCGATCTCGGGGAGCTTGATCCCACGAAGGCGTTCGGCGACCAACACCTCGATCTTGTCGCCGATGATGATACCGACGACGAGGATGAGCAACGCGACAGCGAGCTGTGGGAGGAACACCGCCGCCGCCCGCAGGAAGAGGTCAGCAAACTGGATGTTGGTGAACGTGCCGGCGATAAACACCGAGAGGAGGATCACGAAGTAGCCGGCCAGCTTGGTGAGCAGGCCGACCGTCGAGGTGCCGTACTCGCCGGCGGCCCGCTCGACGGCCGTCCCCTCGACGGCCTCGTTGATGCCGAGTCGGTGGAGCAGCCGCCGACCGAGACGCATCGTCAGATAGCCGAGACCGATCCCCAGGAGGACGATGCCGACAGCGATCCACCAGCGCGGTGAGACGACCGCCAGCCACTCGGGGACTGCGAATTGCAGGGCCGACATCTGTTCAGTGCTCCTCTGGATCGAGTTCGAGTATTAGCTCGCCGCCCTTGAACGCTCTGACGAGCCCATCGGACTCCGAGAGGACGATCGCCGTCGCGTTCGTGTCGCGGGTGATCGCGCCGCCGGCCATGTGGCGGGCACCGAGGCCTTTCGGGATGTCGATGCCCTCCGCGCTCGGTTCGAGATAGCGGTAGGCCGAGACGATCTTGCCGGAATCGGAGATGACGAACGCACCATCCAAGCGCGAAAACTCCTTCAGCATCACGTTGACGATGGGGTCGCCGACGTGGACGTGAGATTTCTCGAAGGGGTTGTAGCTCAGCGGGCGGGATTTGTTCATCACCTTGCCCGCGTCGCCGACGACAAACAGCGCGCCGACCGGGCTGCCCTTCTGACCTTTGCGGCCGAGTTCGAGGGCGACATCGAACACGTCGCGGATGACGTTGGGATCGGCCCGGGAGTTCGTAAAGAGGTCGTACAGCCCCGAGCGGAGGTCTTCGCTGACCCGCACTCTGACCGCCGAATCGACCTCGCCGTTGAAGATCGAGCCGAAGCAGGCGACGGTGTTGCCTTCCTCGACGAGATCCTGATCCATCGCGCCCTCGATGCCGAACCGGATCCGATCTTTGATATCGGTGAACTCGATGGGGAGTTCGACGAACGTCTCGGCATCAACCGTGTTCTCTCCGGCGACCACGACAACGTTCTCTTCGTCGGCAAACCGTTCGTAGAACGCCCCGTTGGGCGAAAAGAGGAACACGCTGTCGATATCCGCCATGATGTCCGCAAGAACGTCATCAAAGGAACCCATTGTCGAATGTATGTTGTCTGTATTCTTAAAGCTGTACTGGAGATGTCAGACGCACGGCAGACGCGACCGCTCACGGAGCATGGCTGTCATCCTATCGGGTCGGCGGTCACCGACGCCCACTGCGGTCGCTCGACAGTCGTCGTGCCGACCTCGGAGATCCAAACTCGTTGGGTGATCCGACGCGGCCCCGACCGGTAGCGAACCGTCCGGGCGGTTCGGAGTTCTTCAACGACTCCTTCCGGCGTCACCAACAGCGTCAGTGACGCGTTCGACCGGATTCCGGTGTCCGCCAAGTCCGCGGAAACCCGGTACAGCGTCGTTCCGTTCTGTGAGACGGGGTCAACGCTCACGTTCGTGCTGGTCGTCAGTTCGTTGATCGTAGATCGGTGCAGGGCTGGGTTCAACCGTACCGACGAATTGAGAAGATCGACGTGCCGGATGCTACTGCCGTTGGGGGTCGTCACGCGCTCGACCGCCATCGAACCGTTCCGGTAGGCTTCGATCCGGCTCGGGCCAGCCCTGTACTGTTCGGGGGCGGTATTCGAGGCGGAGATCGTTTGCACCGAACGCCCTCCCACCGGAGTGCTCCCGTTCAGTCGCCATGTTCGGTTCGTTGTCACCGAAAACTCGGGATCGGTGCTTCGCATCGTTCGCGTTGAGGTGACGGTGAACGAAGTCGATTGGAGAGCCTCGGTATGGGCGTCGATCAAGGCTGACGTGTCGGCAACGCCGTCGGTCGTGATCCCAGGTGGTGTCGGTGTCGACGCTGTCTGGCCCACACACCCTGCAAGGAGGAGACAGACGACCAGTACGGCTCCCACACGGCGCGCGCTCATAGCGAAACCACCGCCGGAAAGCCGTAGAAGTAGTAGTATATCTCCGCGATCCCAGAAACGACCAGTAGGCCGCCGGAGAGCCGGTAGATCGTGTTCGTGTGCCGGCTGATCGTCGACACGAGCGACGCCCCGCCGAGCGCGGAGCCGACCGTCACGACGATCAAGACGACGCTCATCCCGAGGGCGTAGGCGAGTGCCAGCCCGACGCCGACCGATGGCCCGGCGGCGATTCCGCGTGCCACGACCGCGATGAACAGCGGTGCGGTACAGCCGGCGGCCGCCGCCGCGTACAGAACGCCGAAGACGAAAAAGCCGCCAAGCGAGCGGCGACGCTCCGGCAGTCGGACAAGCGAGCGATCCACCTTCCAGCCAAGTGCCATCGCACCCCCGCCGAGGATGAACACCGAGCCAACGACCAACTCAAGTACCGCGATATCGGCGAGGGCTGCCGCACCGAGCGTGATCGTTGTGCCGGCCAAGCCGACGTAGACGAGCGTCATCCCGAGGGCGGCGGCGATGCTGACGACCCCCGCCCGCGCCAGCGGGCTGGTGAGTCGCGCAACGAGTGTGCCATCGCTCGGCTCGTCGACGGCGGCTGCCGACGCGGTGTCGCTGAGGAAATACGAAAGGTAGCCGGGCAACAGCGGGAACGCACACGGCGCGAAAAACGTCGCCGTCCCTGCCGAAAACGACAGCGACAGCAGCGAGACGGTATCGAGCGTCGTCATTGCTCCTCGACCAGTGGTTTGATTTTCGCGTTCAGTGCCTCGAACTCCCGTGCGAGGATGCCGTGGCCGTCGCTGACCTGCGTGCCATCCTGATCGAACAGGAGGTTCGTCGGATAGCTGTTGGCGTCCCACCTGTCGGTCGCTTTCAGCGCGGGGTCGTTGACGACCGGCCACGTGCCGTCGTGTTTCTCCCAAAACGCCGCGATGAGCTCCTCGTCGACCTCGGGCGTGATCGAAACCATGTGAAGTGTTTCGGGATCGTACTCACTGCGGAGTCGGCGGAACGCCGGCATCTCGTCGACACACGGCTTACACCACGTTGCGAAGAAATTGAGCAGCGTGACCGTGTCGTCGGGGACGAGTACCACGTCGCCGTCCGGTAGTTCGCCTGTCGTGACGACTGATGGCAGCGAGAGCGATGTCTCCTCGTCCGCGGTCTGATCACCACCGCTGCAGCCAGCACTGCCGACAGCAAGGGTTGTTCCAAGCGTTGCCAGCACCGTCCGTCGGTTCGGCCGTGTCTGCGAGTTCGTCATGCGTGTGAACCTTCGTCTTCCTGCGGTTGTTGTCTCATTGACCGATACGTCATCCGGCTGCTGTCGGTGGCACACGCCCCGACCTGGCCGCAGAGTGAATCTACCAGGAGCCATGAGTTATACGCGCGGGAGACTCAAACCACGGTTTGTGTGACTGTTGCTCACACGAAGCCAGGCTCAACGTCGATCCTGAACCGGCGACGCGCCCAACAGCCATCTTCATGATCGACGGGTCAGTTGAGGATAGTAGATCCTCGTCAGTTGTCGGTGACGACGCGGGCTGGATTCAGTAACACATGAACGCCAACGATCGGGCGATCACCGGGTTCACGATGGCCGGCCACGCGATGGTGCATACCTACGAGTTGGCCGTCCCCATCTTGCTGACCGTCTGGCTGGTGGAGTTTTCGGTCACCTCGGCGACGCTCGGCAGCGTCGTCGCCGTCGGCTACGGCCTGTTCGGCGTCGGCGCGCTCCCCGGCGGGATACTGGTCGATCGCTTCGGCTCCCGGCGGCTGATCGTCGCCTGCCTCTTTGGGATGGGCGCGGCGTTCGTCCTGTTGGGCCTGCTGCCCGGCGTCGCCGGCATCGCCGTCGCCCTCGCGGTCTGGGGGCTGGCTGCCAGCGTCTACCACCCCGCCGGGTTGACGCTGATCAGCAAGGGAGCCGACCAGCGCGGGGCGGCCTTCGCCTACCACGGGATGGCCGCCAACGTCGGCATCGCCGGCGGGCCGTTTCTCACCGCATTGCTATTGGTCGTCGTCGAATGGCAGCTCGCGGTGGTGCTGCTCGCTGTTCCGGCGTTTGTCGCCGGGGTCGTCGGCCTGACCGTCGAGTTCGACGAAACCGCGGCGGTCGACGGCGACGATGGCGACGACGGCGACACGAAATCGCCGGATGTCGACTCGCTGGGAGAGTTCATCACCGCCTCGCGTGGCCTGTTCACCGCCGGCTTTCTCACCGTGTTCATCCTCGTGTTGTTCAACGGGCTGTACTACCGCGGGATGTTGACCTTTCTGCCGGGACTGCTGAGTGACTTCCTCGATCCCTTGTTGGCGGTCGATCCTGCGGCTATCATCGACCCCATTGCCGACACGCCGGCGGCCAGTGAGTTCGACCTCTCGCGGTACCTCTTCGCGGGGCTGCTGGCGGTCGGCGTTGCCGGCCAGTACGTCGGTGGGCGGTTGACCGACGCTATCGAGCCCGAGCGCGGGCTGGCGGGGATGTTGACCCTGCTCGTTGTAATCGCGTTGCTGTTCGTCCCCGCCTCGGGGTCGCTGCCGACGTTGCTGGCGGTGAGTGCCGCCCTCGGCTTCGCGCTGTTCGGCCTCCAGCCGCTGAGTCAGGCGACGATTGCAAAATACTCGCCGCCCGACTACCGTGGGCTGTCGTTCGGCTACACCTATCTTGCGATCTTCGGGATCGGCGCGCTCGGCGCGTCGCTGGCGGGGGCCGCGCTGACCTACGGCACCCAGACGACGGTGTTCCTGATGCTGGCGGCCTTCGAGGCGACCGCGCTGACGCTGGCGGTGTGGCTGATCGTTCGAGAAGAATAGCGACGAGCCATCGCTGGGGAGTATGATCGTGTCGCCATGGCGGAGCAGCGAGCACCGCCGAAATCGCCCGTCCGTCAGAGATGACGGGGAAGGCGTTACCAAACCAGTGTCAACGTTTGTTGACTGTCGAACCCGCCTGCCCGGAAAGGTGGCGGATTCCGCCTGCCCGGAAATGGTCAGACGGTATCAAAGATATCGGAGAGGATCATAATAAAGATAGCTCTGCGATTCTCAGATTCGGTAATTTGTGTCGGGGCAGCCAGGCAGGTCTCCTGGCCGACGATGAGAGAGCCAACTATGTCGGGGACGCATTATTATTCAGTTTGATATGCAGATCACTGCTTATTTATATTACAGATCGAAAGGAAGTGTTGTCGCCCCGTGTCAACGACGGCGACTGTCGAACACACCTGCCCGGAACAGGTCGGGAAGTCACACACTTCCCACTCTACGTCTTTTCGCCGACCGCACGTACCACGCCGCTGACCGCCGATTTGTCTCACCAGTAGCCGACGCTGCCACGGTTCGTATCGGGATCCAAGAAGCGGATGCCCGAGAATGGGTTCGTGCCGGACTTCGAGGCCACCGCCCGAGAGCGAGCGGTGTGGCTGTTCGTTCGTGACTCAGCCGGCACTGAAGAGCGAGGAGTATAACACCGCGGTCACGAAATCTTCGGCCAACATGACGACCGACTTCGACTGCGACGTGGTGATCGTCGGCGGTGGCCCCGCGGGCCTGTCGGCCGGGATCTTCACCGCCCGTGCCGAACTGGACACCCTGCTCGTCAACGACGGCGATCCGATCCTCCGGCGGAACGCCCATCTGGAGAACTACCCCGGGTTCCCGGCCGGCGTCAACAGCCACCGCCTGCTAGAACTCATGGGCGAGCAGGCCGACCGCGCCGGCTGCGACCGCCGGGAGGGCCGCGTCGTCGATCTCCGGGAGTCCGACGGCGGCTTCGTTGCTGAAACCGCCGAGGGCCGCACGCTCGCCGCGAGCAACGTCGTCGCCGCGACGAAGAACACGGTCGATTTTCTCACAGATATCGACGGCGTCGAGATCCTCGACCGCGGGAAGGCCTTCGTCGACACCGACGACCGCGGCCGGACGGGCGTGGCGGGGCTCTACGCCGCCGGTCGGCTGGCCGCCCAGCCGCATCAGGCGATCATCGTCGCCGGCCACGGTGCGACCGTCGGCGTGACGCTGATCGAGGATTCGGATGTCGATTTCTACCACGACTGGGTGACGCCGGAGGGCTACTTCACCGACCGCGGGCGGGAACTCCCGCCGGGCTGTGAGGAGATCGACGACGACGAACGCGAGGGGCGCGAAGCCGAGTCGGTGGCGGCCATGCAGGAGTGGTTCGCCGCGCCGCATCCCAGCGAGCCACAGCAGCACCCCAGCGTACGCGACGAGGAGTAAGCCGGTCACATCGCGTCGCCAGCGACCACCGCAGCCGATATCCCAGTCGACTACCGCAGCCGATCACCGCAGCCGACGACCTCAGCCGACCAGTTCGGCGGCGACGAGGACGATCCCCGGCGCGACCGTGAGCACGCCACCGCCGACGATCAGCAGGGCCGGCAGCACCAACAGGCCTGCATCGGTCAGCAGCCAGAGGCCGAAGCCGGCGATCACGGCGACGATACCGAGGAGGGTCAACAGCGCGACGATCACGCCGCCGAATCCGAAGTCGGCGGCTACGTCGACGATGTCGAGGACTTCGTCCATATCCGGGGGTGATCGCTTGGGCCACTTCAGCAGTGTGGCTCAGGGTTATCCATGGGTCGCTTCGAGCATCGTTTTTGTCTCCATCTCGAAGGCTACGATGCCGACGCCTCCGGCGAACTCGAAGATCAGGTGCAGGCTGCGCAGGCATGGAGAGTAGCGGCACAAAAGAACTAAAATTACGCTGAGGAGCGAGACATCTCTGACGAGCACACAACGTTTTCTATCTACCTTTCGAGGATTCTACCAGACATGGACATCGGGCTCGTGAGCTGTACTAAGAGCAAGCGCGACCGCGCAATGAAGCCTGCCGACCTCTACGAGGAGTCTGCGTTCTTCAGAAAAGCACGCAAGTACGTTGAATCGAATCACGATAGGTGGTACATTATTTCGGCGAAATATCACCTGCTTGACCCTGATGGATCACTTATTGAGCCGTACGACGAAACGCTGAGTGGTGCTTCCGTTGATAGGAAACGTAAGTGGTCACAAACCGTGTTCAGCCAGCTACGCCAAGCGGAACTGCTCACATCGGGTAACACACTGGTATTCCATGCTGGGCGCGACTACTACGACGAGCTACTCCCATTGCTTGAGGAGACGCCCGTACAGACAGAAATACCGACTGACGGACTCCGGTATGGGGAGACGTTAGCTTGGTACAACGACCGGATCTAAGCGAATCCCGGCATTCTATCGATGTAGCTCTCGAACGTTTCCAAGAACTCGGGCTGATAGTCTTCATCAACGTGGTTGATATTCCACAGTCCGGACTGCTTGATTTCCGTGACTGGACTATCGTGGCCTAACCAATCCTCTCGCCGTGGGTCGATTGCTTCTGTATCAACGTTGCTCACGAGGGCAATCATGTTTCGCTCAATATAGGCACGGTCGCTCTCTGAACTCGGTTCATCATCGACATCAACCCAGAGAAACGGCAATTCGCGGATGTATTCGCTTACCCGTCGCTCCAGATCCAGTTCTTCCATTCGCAACTCTCGGGCGGCACTTGATCCGACACCCCATTCAGGATACTCCTCTTCCAAATTGTCTCTCTCGATGATCGCTTCCCCGACTCGTTTCCTGAAAACGGATCCTCGGTGGTTACCACCACCCTCATAGCTCCCACGCTGTGCGCCTCGATGGGTTCGTAGCCGGTTCCACAGCGACGTGCTACTACCTTCGGAGACTGCGTGAGTACCGATGCGTGTCAATCGTGGCTGGTCAGTTTCGGATCGAGTTTCGTCCGGATGGAAAAAGAAGTAGATACCGCGATCAGGCCAGTTCATTCGACCGTCACAGTCGCCAAGCTTGCGCATGCCTCCGACTGTCGATTCTAAATCATCGAGCAGCGAATATACGGTGTCGAGATCGTTCTGTCTGGTCATATGCAATACCGCGCGAGACCGGATTTGAACCACGGTCACTCCGCGTCGCTCCGTTCCCTGCTTCAAATCCGCTCCTGCTCTTCGCTCACTGCGTTCGCTCATGCGCGGGACCGGATTTGAACCGGCGGACCCCTATGGGACAGCGTCCTAAGCGCTGCGCCTTTGGCCTAGCTCGGCAACCCGCGCGCTGTCAGGCGGCCCGTGCCGTCCGACAGCGGGACTAATCCGACCGAACAATAAAAACGCTCCTATCCCACCGACTGCGGCGACGCCCGCCAGCGGTTCCGCCGCGTTGCTGCCGACCGCCCTCCCAGCTCACCCGCGGTGGGATTCGATCACCCGCCGGGTTCGCTCGCTCAGCTCGAC
Source organism: Halonotius roseus (assembly GCF_006861655.1). GTDB lineage: Archaea > Halobacteriota > Halobacteria > Halobacteriales > Haloferacaceae > Halonotius > Halonotius roseus. The sequence goes on from NZ_SESI01000003.1 coordinate 168,838, forward strand.
GAGATGACAGAGCGGATTACCGGGATAGACCACCGGATTCTCTAAGCTGCCGACGAGCAGGCCGGCAAACGGGGCTTCGATCGCGGTCGCGTCAGTTTTGAATGGGTTCGAGATCGTGGCGATCCGCTCGCCGTCGCCCACCACGTCGCCGCGGTTGGCGTGCATTTCGACGATCCCGCCCGCGTCGGCCCGAATCCACGTTTTGTCGGCAGTGCCGTCAACGACGGTTCGCCAGCCGGGCCACCCAACGGTCGCGGTCGGTTTCACGCCGAACTCCGCGAGGACGCTTTTCGTCCCCGCCAGCGCGCGGTCGATGAACTCGCGTTGAAACCGGTGGGCCTCGCCCATCTCGACGGTGATCGTCGGCACGCCCGCGTCGGTCGCCTCCCGGCGCAGCGTCCCCGAGGGCCCCTCGCCCGCGATGATCACGTTCGACGCGAACGCGTTGGCGACGCGGGCGACAGCGGACGCCTCCATGTCCGCCCGCACATGAAGCATGTTCGTCCGGCCCCGCGTCGACGTATGAAAATCGATCCCGAGATCGCAGGGTTCGATGAAGTTCCGGAAGATGCTGTCGGCCATCCGCTTGGCACTCGTGCTGTCGGGATCGCCGGGAAACGATCGGTTCAGATCGCGGTCATAGATCGGGAGATACCGCTGTTGGGCGATGAATCCCGGCACGTTCAACACCGGCAGACAGACCAGCGTCCCACAGAGATCGTCGTGATCCCACTCGTCGGAGACCTCCCGAACCACCTCAACGCCGTTGAGCTCGTCGCCGTGGCCGGCCGCCGAGAGGAAGACCGTCGGCCCCGGCTCGACGCCGTTGATGATCGTGACCGGCATCCGGACGGGATCGCCGAGATATGTTTCGGTGATCGTATACCGGAGGTGCTGGGTGTCCCCTGGCTCGACCCGTCCGCCGTTGAACGTGAACGGCTCAGCGTCCGACATTGCACGATCTGGGCGACGAGCGGCTATACATCTACCGCCGCCGAGACACCAGCCGCCCACAGTAACTAATAGATCCGCACCGAAAACTGCGGTATGCCAGCTGACTCCCCCGCTTCCCCCACCGTTGGCGTACTGGGACTCCACAGCAGCAAGGAAACCAAGGCGATCCTGAACGCTGTCGAGGCACTTGGCTACGATGCCGAGTGGCTCCGCCGTGAGAACACCGCGGTCTCGATCACCGACGGCGAGCTCACGGTCGAACCCGCGGTCGACGTGATCGCCAACCGACTGCTGTTGTCGACGAGCACGCATCCGGCCGACGACATCGGGCTCGCACGCCTCTTCGATCGGCTGTATCCGATGTTGAACCCGCCGGAGTCGGTGACGACAGCGATGCACAAGTTCGCCACCGCGACGGCCCTCGCCGACGCGGGGGTACCGGTGCCGGACGCCCTTCTCGCGCTGTCGAGCGATCGGCTCAACAGCGGCCGCGAGCGGTTCGGCGAGCAGGCGGTGTACAAAACCACAATCGGCACTCACGGCGGCGGTGCGTGGGTCGTCGATCTCGCCGAGCCGGTCAACCCCCGCGTCGGCGACCGGCAGGCGTTTCTCCAGCAGTATGTCGAACGCGACGGCCGCCCACGCGACACCCGCGTCTACATCGTCGACGGAAACCACATCGGCTCGATGCACCGCTACGCCCCGGACGGCGAGTGGCGGACAAACGTCTCGCTGGGTGGCGATGTCGAAGACGCGACCGACAGTCTCCCACAACAGGCAGTCGATATCGCCCGCCGGGCGGTCGACGTGGTCGGCCTCGACTACGCCGGTGTCGACCTTATCGACGCCGACGGCGAGTGGGAGGTTCTCGAAATCAACCCGACCGCGGGCTTCCGCGGGCTGTTCAAAGCGACCGGGCGGAGCCCGGCACCCTTCATCGCCAAACTCGCTATCGAGCGTGGCGGCGGCAGCGTCGACCCCGATCGGGTTGCTGAACTCGCCGAGACGCTCGATGACTCCAGGCCGGCCTGTCTGCCGAAACAACGATCAACACCCCCGACCGAGCCCGCGGTCATCGGCTACATCGAGGAGGTCGTCGTCAGCGGGACGCGCGGCTCCCAAAAGGTCTTAGCGAAATCCGACACCGGCGCGACGCGGACGAGCATCGATACCCACCTCGCAACCGAGATCGGTTCCGGCCCGATCAAGGATATCATCACGGTTCGGTCGGGCAGCCTCAAACAGGGGAAATCCCGCCCGGTCGTCGATATCGTTGTCGGCGTTGGCGGCACCCAACACACGGTCACCGCGAGCGTCGAAGACCGGAGCCATATGGAGTTCCCGCTGCTGCTCGGCCGGGATATCCTCGAACACTACCACGTCGACGTAACCCGGCGCGTCGATTCAGCCGACGACGGCGACGAGGAGTGAGGCTCCCGCTACACGAACTACCCGCGTCACAGGGCGACGAATCGACCGCGACCGACGCTTACAACCCCACCGAATCGGCCGCAACTGTCACCGATTCCCGCGCGGTCGCGCCCGCAGCGACGAGTGCGGCATCGGCCTCGACAGCCATCTCTGACGGTCCGACCAGGATCGCCGTCGCCTCCGCGGCCAGCGCGGCGACGAGGCCGACGATGGCGGCGGGCGTCGACAGCGACACCCGGATCGCCAGCCGCGAGTCGCCATCGAGCCCGAGCGCGTCGACGACATCGTTGGCTGCGGCAAGCAACTCGCGGTGGCTGTAGCCCTCGCTGTCGGCGAGCAACACGGTCGAATCGGGATCGACCGGAGTTTCGGGAAAACCGGGGTTTTCGCTCCAGACTTCCTGCTCCCAGTGGGTCGTTGCCGGCGATTCGGGCGCGCCGCCGTAGACGGCCAGCTTCGTCGCGCCCGCAGTGTCGTAGTCGGCCTCGTGTTCGACAGCGACCAGCCGCACCCGCGCGTCGGCCGTCGGATCGAACGTCGTCTGCGCGCCGAGTTGGGCCGCGCCGAGAAACGCGAGAAACGGTTCGGGAGCCGGCGTCGCCTCGATGGCGACGGTTGCCGACGCCCGAACGCCGAGAAACCGCAGGACGTTGCCGGATTTGTACGCGTTCGTGAACAGATCGTGATAGCTCATCTCGCGGTCGCTGGCCGGGACGACCAGCGCGGGTTGCTCGCGGCGTCGATCCCGCGGCAACAGATCGCCGACAACAGACGCCTCCATACGCGTTGTTGGCCGGGCGGCGGCAAAGCCCCATTGCTTCCTCGGCGGCGACCGGGCAGCAGCGACAGGAATCGAGCCGCGGCACCACAGCCAAAACCACGCCGTGTTCCGGTACGTTTAAGACCAAAACACAACCCTGTTCGGGTATGAGTGGACGACCCCTCGATGTGCTTGAGGCGTCACTGGAGGATGCCGTAACCGTCAGGCTGAAAGACGGGACGGCGTTCACCGGCACGCTGGCTGGTTACGACCAACATATGAACGTCGTGCTGGATCCACCGGCCGGCCTCGACGACGACATCGACGAGGGCGGCGTCGACGAGATCGCCGTCGAGGCGGTCGAAGACACAACCATTATACGCGGCGACAACGTCGTTTCGATCAATCTATGACCGGTGCAGGAACCCCGACTCAAGGCAAGAAGAACACCACGACACACGTCAAATGCCGCCGCTGCGGCGAGAAGTCCTACCACAGCAAAAAGAAGGTCTGCTCCTCGTGTGGCTTCGGCAAATCAGCCAAACGACGCGACTACGCCTGGCAGTCGAAATCCGGCGACAACTAAGCGGCCACGGTTTTTCGATTTCTCTGGCCATACAATTCAGTAAGGAGTGGGATCGCTGATTCACCGGATGAAGGATATATTTTTTGTCGTTCTTGGTCGAATGTTGAGACACGGGAATCACAGACGTAGGCGAGGATGCGGCCCATATTTTTCCAATCACACAATATTCAACCTCTATATTATGAAATATAGGTAAAATATACTCAGAAGGGTGAAAACAAATATTATGATCGCCGAATTGATAATCTCGATGACTAATTTATGAATCCTTGGGTTTATTTTATTTTCAAAATACTCGTAATTCACTACCATAACCAGGTCTATCATCAAAAGTATTTGATTTCGGAACCTGAATTTGTTTATATTATTCCATTTGAGTAGTGATCTGGTGGCATCATAGTTGATTTTTCTTAAGTGTCGAAATGAAGATAAAAACAACAAAATGCCTATTATGTAAAATAATACTCCTAAATCCTGCAAATTTAACAACGCTTCAACATTTACAGGAGTAAATTCATTGGCTACATCTACCATAGTATCTAAAAATTGTCTTACTCCATCAGTTAAACCAACAAATGACTCGACATTTGGCGAATTTTCTAAAAATTTAAACACTATATCAGCTGATATTGGCAACAATTTGCCAAAAATCAAAAACAATCCACCGACTACAAGATAGACTCCCGAATAGTACCAGAGGACGACGTGTTTTTTCCTAATTTGCTTATAGTTAAAACTATATTCATTATTTACTCTGAATAGCCAAAATTCATATCTGTCATCATTATATTGAGAGTCTATTGATAGTGCATCTCCTACTTTCTGGATAACATACCATATGAGAGACCCTATAGAAAAAATAAAATATAAACTAGTTATCCCCCAAACCAACATAGAACCCAAGAAAAATAGTCCAATAATAACTAATACTGGTAGAAATAGTTGACTTGTTGTATCAATTTTTGATAAGTCTTCGAGGAATACAATTACTATTGCTAATATAAAAGCTATGAACAAAGGTACTAAGATTATTCTCAGCAATCTCCCTGTATTATTACTGAATGATCGAAACTTTACTAATAGGTTCTCGGATCCATCATCTATAGTATTTTGTAATTCATCATCTATAGTACCAATCTGTTTAGGTATATTATTAGATAACAGAATGGCGAAACGTTCTACGAATGTATCAGATGATTGCGCTGAATCCTTTTCCTTCATATTTATTTGTGGAATATAATAACAGAATTGTCTCCTTGACCTCTCCTAATTGTTAATATAACTTCACGTCAATTAATTATTTCTGTTTAATGGTTGATTATATGATGTATGCGATGACTTTCTCAATCGACTCCGAGACAATGGAGACGACCTCGGCCGCGCGGTCGTGGAACGTCTCCGAGGTGACACAGCTTTCGATCGCCGACAACGCTATCGATGACGGTCGAATCAGCTACGTCTCGCTTGTCGCCGAGCGCGGCGAGTGAGTCGATAGAATCGGCCGACAGGCCGGCAGGTATTCACGTTCGTGTATAGATGGGGTCGGAGACAGCGTCGAGACGACACAAACACGAGGCTTTTTAGAGAACCACGACAGTAACACTGGTATGGAATCCGGCCGGGATTCGACATCCCAGTCTCTCGACGAGCTCACCGAGAAATGCGGCGTCGTCGGGATCGCACTGGAGGATCGACCCGTCGCACGACCGCTGTATTACTCGCTGTACGCGCTCCAACACCGCGGCCAGGAGTCCGCCGGCATCGTCACCCACGACGGCTTCCAGCAGCACAGCCACGTCGAGATGGGCCTCGTCGGCGACGCCTTCGACGAGAGCGACCTCAACTCCCTGAACGGCACGACCGGCATCGGCCACGTCCGCTACCCGACCGAGGGCAGCATCAACGCCTGCTGTGCCCAGCCGTTCTCCGTCTCATTTAAATCCGGCTCGCTCGGCCTCTCGCACAACGGCAACCTCGTCAACGCCGACGAGATCCGCGACGAACTCGCCAATCTCGGCCACGCATTCACCTCCGACGGCGACACCGAGGTCATCGCCCACGACATCGCGCGCAACCTCCTCGATGAGGATCTGATCCAGGCGGTCAAGCACACGATGGAACGCCTGCATGGCTCGTACTCGCTGACGATCATGCACGACGAGTCGGTGCTTGGCGTCCGCGACCCACAGGGCAACCGCCCGCTCTGTATCGGCCGCCTCGATGACGGCTACGTCTTGGCGTCGGAATCGACCGTCATCGACACCCTCGGTGGGGAGCTGATCCGGGATGTGCGGCCGGGCGAACTCGTCGTACTCGACAGCGACGGCACGGGGTATGACTCCTATCAGCTCGTCGACAACGACACCACGGCCCACTGCTTTTTCGAACACGTCTATTTTGCTCGGCCCGACTCGAAAATCGATGGCAGTCTCGTCTATGAGGTTCGGCGAGAACTCGGCCGGAAGCTCTGGGAGGAAAGCGGCATCGAGAGCGATGTCGTCCTCCCGGTGCCGGACTCCGGGCGCGCCTTCGCCTCCGGCTACGCTGACGCCGCCAGCGAGACGACCGCCGATGGCGAGGCCCGCGCCGAGGACGACACCGGCGTCCGCTTCGCCGAGGGGCTGATGAAAAACCGCTATGTCGGCCGGACGTTTATCATGCCAACCCAAGACGAGCGCGAGCGCGCCGTCCGCCTGAAGCTCAACCCGATCAAATCCACCATCGAGGGCAAAACTGTCACCATCATCGACGACTCGATCGTTCGCGGGACGACCTCGAATCAGCTGGTCGACCTGCTGAAGGATGCCGGCGCGGAGGAAGTTCACATGCGCGTCGGCTCCCCGCCGATCGTCGCCCCCTGTTATATGGGGATCAACATGGCGACCCGCGAGGAGCTGATCGCCGCCGACAAATCCGTCGAGGAGATTCGCGAGGAGATCAACGCCGACAGCCTCGCCTATCTCTCGATCGATGCCATTGCGGAAAGCCTCGACAGCCAGCAGCTCGACCTCTGTTTGGGCTGTGTGACCGGCGAATACCCCTACGATATCGATGGCGAAACGACCGACCGGGAGGTCAATCGCCCGGTCATCGGCGGGCCGGAAGCGTTCGCGGCCGACGACTGAGCAACGCGGGTATCGACCGACAGTTTTTGTGGCTGCCGTGATATCGATCGGTGATGACCGCCCTCCCCGATCGCACGACCGTCGTGAGCGAGCTGTTTCGTGCCGGCGTCGTCGGCGCGGCACTCCTCGCGCTCGGCGAATCGATGGCGATGGCTGCTGGGACGGCAGCCGGCTTTCTCGCGCTTCGGGCTCTCGGCGACGCGATCCAGCGGGTGGTCGGCGACTACGCCGATCACGTGTTGCTTGGCGGGGCGATACTGGTCGGCGTCGCGTTGCTCGCTCGAAGCGGAATTGGCGTTTCGTGGGTTGTCGGCGGCGCGCTTGTCGGCGGCTGGCTGCTCGTCGATGGGGTTCAGCAGCTTCGCTACGGGCGGACGCGCGATCAGTCGGTGGCCCCGCTTGTCGCCGACGGCAACGGGCCGATCCGGGGGTTCCTCAGAGCACTCCTCGGGCGGCTGCTCGCGCCGATCACCCTGAGCAGGACAGCCGATGTCAGTCGGTAGGTGGGCAGTCGGTAGGTGGAACGAAAATCAGTACACCACGTACAGCATCGCGTAGACGACAATCCCGAGACTAAACGAGATCAGCCAGAGGACGGCCGCGATCTGGCCGACACTCCGGTGGCGACTGGTGTAGATATCCTCGATCGGCCGGGTCACAGCCAACAGGATCACGTAGATCAACAGCGGGACACAGATGATCGCCAGCAGGATGTGAACCCCGAGGATCGGGAAGTAGACGAACTGCTCGATCGTTGCCGGCCCCGGGAAGGCGGTCGGGCCCTCCAGGCTGACCCGATAGAGATAGAAGACGAGGAAGGCGACAAAGAGCCCAAACGAGGCCAACATGTAGTTGCGGTGGCTGTCGACCGCGTTGCGGCGGATCGCCCGCCAGCCGGCGATGATCGTCCCGATCGCGGTGAGGCTGATAGCGACGTTGAGCTCCGGGATCACCGCGATCAGCCCATCGATCCGGGGGATGAGTTGGGTGGGGATCACGCCACCGACAGCGGCGAAGACTGCCCCGAGAGCGAGGACAGAGAACACGGCGGTCAGCAACGGCACGTTGTCGCGGGCCTGCAGTTGCATACCCCCGCGTTTGGGAGCGACGATCAAAACCGTTTGTTTGTCTGTCGCCACCCTGGACAAATCGAGTGTCGGCACCGGGGTCACGCCGGCGGGGCTGCCCCCGAAAAGAAAGGGCTTTTATTCAACCCCGGTAAACAACCGACTGCGCGAAAGCGTACAAAACACCCGCGAGCGTGGGTAGCCAAGCTAGGCCAACGGCGCAGCGTTGAGGGCGCTGTCCTGTAGAGGTCCGAGAGTTCAAATCTCTTCCCACGCATCGCAGGCGGTTCAGCCGCCACGATGTGGTGTTGTCTCTACGACAGCACCCACGCATCATTCTCCCGACGTACCCACCGACGACCAACAGGACGCGCGTGAAGAGTTAAACCATCGACGGCCCAACCGGGAAACATGGCGAAATATTCGACCGGCGACAGCGGTGGCGGTGGTGACGGCGACAGCTGCGAGCTGTGTGGCACCGCCAGCAACCGCCTCAGCAAGGCCAACGTCGAAGGCGCGGTGCTGTTAGTCTGTCCGGACTGCGCGCCCCACGACGACAACCGGAAAACGACGAGCGACGAGAGCGGAAGCTCCGGGGGCAGTTCCAGCGGCTCAAGCGGCTCCAGCGGCGGGAGCAGCGACGGCCCGGAGGATCGCAAGAAACGCGCCGCACAGCGACAAGCCGAGGTGTACGACGCCGCCAAAGGCGACTCGACGCACTGGGAAAAGGAGGGCACCAACTACGAGGGCGACCGCCTTCCGTATCTCGTCGCCGACTACGGGGAGCGTGTCACCGAAGCCAGAGAGGACGCCGGCCACAGCATCGCCGACCTCGCCGCCGAACTCGACGTGGACGAAGCTGATCTCGAAGCCATCGAGGACGGCCGCGCCACCCGGGCCGGCGTCGGCGGCTCGGTCGTCCGCGCGCTCGAAGAGGAGTTCGACATCGACCTCGTTGATGAGTAGTCCGCCGATGCCGCCGCGTCCCACCACCGCACGATGATCGGCAAGCTCGACCCCGATACGCTCGGGCGCGTCCTCGACCGCACAGGCGCGTCGAGCGCGGATCTGCTGACCGGCGCGGCCTACGGCGAGGACGCCGCCGCCATCGACCTCGGCGACGGCGAAACCCTCGTCGTGAGTAGCGATCCGATCTCGCTGGCAGCCGACCGCGCCGGGACGCTCGGCGTCTACGTCGCCTGCAACGATGTGGCAGCCTCGGGTGCTGACCCGGAGTTCCTGACGAACGTCATCTTTCTCCCCGAGGAAAACGACGAGACGCTGGCGACGCTGACCGAGCAACTGGACGCCGCGGCCGACGCTCTCGGCGTCACCATCGTCGGCGGCCACACCGAGTACGTGCCCGCGCTTGAGCGGCCACTCCTGAGCCTGACGGCTTTCGGTCGAACCGATCACCACGTCCCGACCGGCGGTGCGCAGCCAGGTGACAAACTCCTGCTCACGAAGGGTGCGGCCATCGAGGGTACCGGCATCCTCGCCACCGATTTCGCCGACGATGCCCGCGAGGCCGGCGTCGATCAGGCGACGCTCGACCGCGCGACCGACTTTTTCGAGGAGATCAGCATTCATCCGGAGGCAACGCACCTGCGATCGGCGGCGACCGCGATGCACGATCCCACTGAGGGCGGGGTCGTCACCGGCTGTGTCGAGTTGGCAGCAGCCTCCGGTGTCGACCTCGTTGTCGACAGCGAGTCGATCCCGATCCGGCCCGAGACAGCCGCGATCTGTGAGGCGATGGGTGTCGATCCGCTCCGGATCTTCGGCTCGGGGGCGTTGCTGGCGACGGTGCCGCCGGCAGCCGTTGATACAGCCCTCGATGCGCTCGCTGGGGCTGGGATCGACGCGGCAGTCATCGGCGAGGTGCGGGAGTCGAGCAACGAGGATGGCGACGACAGCAACGACGGCGCGTTGGTGCTGGACGGCGAGCGGATCACCACGGCCCCCACCGATCAGCTCTATCCGCTCTGGGAGGCCGACGCGTGACCGACGAGTACGCCGGCGTCGTCTACGATCTCGATGGGACGCTGGTGACGCTCGCTGTCAACTGGGACGCCGTCGCCACCGACGTGATTCAGGTCTACGAGGACAGCGGGATCGACGCCACTGGCGCGGGGCTGTGGTCGCTGCTGGAAGCCGCCGCGGAGCATGGGATCGCCGACGACGTTGAAGCAGCGATCAGCCGCCACGAACGGGAGGGTGCGCGCCGCTCCCGCCGCTGTGGACTGGCTGACGAACTCACCGAGCAAACCGTGCCGGTCGGCGTCTGCTCGCTCAACTGTGAGGCCGCCTGCCAGATCGCGCTGGAAACCCACGGTCTCGCTGACGACGTTGACGCGGTCGTCGGCCGCGACTCGGTAGCGACACACAAACCCGATCCCGAGCCGTTGTTGGCGACGCTTGAGGCCCTCGGTGTCGACCCCGAAAACGCGCTCTTCGTCGGCGATTCGCCGCGGGATAAGGAGACCGCCGACCGCGCCGGTGTCGCCTTCGAATACGTCTAAGATTACTCGTCGTCAGTCGCTGTCGACTCCGGTTGTTCGGGCTGCTCGCCGCCGTCTGACGCCTCGCGTTTGTACTTCGCGTAGAGATAGGCGGCGATGTTTGTCGTCAGCCAGATCGGCGCGCCGACCCGGATCGCAAAGTTGGCGCGCGCTCCCCATGTCGAGAGCTCGACGGTCGTCGACAGCAGCGCGACCAGCGGCGCGCCGACGAGGATCGTCACGACGAAGGTGACCTGCATCACCCAGCCGAAATCGACGCCGTCGGGGTTGGTTTTGGCTACGGGATCGGCCACACCCGGAGGTTCGGTGCGGCCGGCTAAGAGGTGACGGTTCGGTCCGGCGCGGCCGCCGTTCGGCCGGCGGCAACGCCGATGTGAACGACCCTGGACGTTTTGGGGCCGCTCACCCTCCATGCGGTATGCGCCGTCGTCAGGCTCTTGCTACCGGTGCTGCGTTTCTCTCGCTTCCGCTTGCCGGCTGCGCCCATCCGGAGGTCATCCTCACGATGGACGCAGCGACAGCCGACGATATCGCCGATCGGGTGTCGCTCCACCCCGATTCCAGCGCCGAGGAGTACACCGTCACCGCCGCAGCCGTCGACAACGGCTCGACCACCCGCCGGGGCCGGTACGAACTGTTCGACCGCACCAGCACGGTTCGGCTCAATAACAGTTTCTACGAGCTGAACGAGACGCGACTGAGCAGCAGCGAAGTAACGGTTTACGAGGTGCTTCTCGATCTGAACCCGGAGGATACGACAGCCGAACTCGGTACCATCGCCTACGAGGAGCTCCCCGAGACGGATCGCCGCCGGCTCGACAGGATTCTCTCGGAGGACCCGCCAACGAGCGACGGCTACGATGTCGGCGTCAGCTACGGGAGTGCGGCCGAAGTCGGCGACGACTCGGTGTTCGTCCCCGAGCGACAGTACGATATATTGGTCTACGAGGGCGACCGCTACCGCGTCGCCGTCGACTCACGCACGGCACCGGAAGCCGAGTACCGATATACGGCGACCGAGGTCGCCCCGACGGTCGAGGCCTTCGCCGACCAGGTACGCGAGCAGTACCTGTTCACGCTTTCGGGGCTCTCGAACCCCGAGCGCGAGGTCGTCGAAGAAGCCATCGAGGGCGGTTACTACGAGGACAGCGACGCCTTCCAGTCGATTCTCGATCGGATTCGGAGCCACGAGGGGATCGATGTCGACGATTTCTACGGGATGTGGCTGCTCGTATACGAGGGCGAGGAGTACATCACCTACGTTGAGTGGTAGCCGCCGCTATGAGCGATGACAAGAGGGCCAGACAAGGGAGTCGACCAGACGACCAACCGAACTCCTGGCGGCCTGCGAAAATCGAAGATTTTCGGGCAACCAGAAGACGACGTCTTCTGATAGACTGAAAGGGCGAGGCGGGCGTGGCGGCGTCGCCGCCACGTTTTCGGCGGCCGGCAACGCCGGCCGCCCACTCGGCGAACCCGGACGACGCAAGCACTGCAGGAGTGAGCACCGCGAACGACGAGGAGCGCAGCGAGCCGTGGGAGTCGAGAGAGCCGAGGGCTTTCTACACCTATTCATCTCCATCGATTACCTATCTGAATACTACGTCGTTGTGGGACACAGCCGATTTACCGACGGAGCGACGACACTGAGATATGACCACGACGCGCGGCCTGCGGGAACAGGCCGATCCGATCACGATGCTGACGGCCTACGACGCCCAGACCGCCCGGCTGATCGACGACTGCGGGATCGACATCCTGCTGGTCGGCGACAGCATGGGCACCGAGGCGTTGGGCTACGATTCGACGCTGCCGGTCACCGTCGAGGAGGTCGAAAGCCGCACGGCCGCCGTCGCCCGCGGGAGCGACGACGCCCTTGTCGTCGCCGACATGCCCTTCCTTTCAGTTGGTGTCGACGAGAGCGAAACCGTCCGCAACGCCGGCCGCATGCTGAAGGAGGCCGGCGCGGACGCGGTCAAACTCGAAAGCGGCCCCCACACCGTCGAGCTGACCGAACGGCTCACCCAGCTCGGCATCCCCGTGATGGCACACCTCGGACTAACACCCCAACATGTCAACCAACTCGGCGGCTACACCCGCCAGGGGACGACCGAGGCGGCCGCCGAGGAGATTCTGTCGCTCGCCCGCGCACACGAGGAGGCCGGCGCGTTCGCGCTTGTCTTGGAACACGTTCCGGCCAACCTCGCGGCCCAGGTGACCGACGATCTCGATATTCCGACCATCGGGATCGGTGCCGGCGGCGACTGCGACGGACAGGTGTTGGTCATCAGCGACGTACTCGGGCTCAGCGAGGACGCCCCGCCGTTCGCCGAGCAGTTCGGGGACGTGCGGGCAGCGATGACGGACGCGATCGAGGAGTACAGAGACGCTGTCGAATCCGGCTCGTTCCCGGCCGAGGAACACAGCCACACCGAACCCGGCCTCGACGACCTCGACTGAGCTATCTCACATTTTGGGCGCAGGCCACCACCTCTCACCTTCCACCACTTCCCACCTCCTACCAGCTCCCACCCACCACCGTACAGCGTGTGAATAGCCCACCACCATACAGCGTGTGAACCGCAACACTACCGGTAGTCTACCGCATACTGCTGTCTTGCGATTAGCAGGCAAAGGTTTATATAGAAGCGCATCTATTCATGTAATAGAGTGATGAATAATACCCAGTTAGCAGACCGTGACGATCGGTTGCTCCGAGAGTACGACTACGAGACCGAGTGGGTACTCGCCGCCGACCTCCCTGTCGATGACGACAGCGTGCAGTACGACACGATCGGCGACACCCTGATCCTCGTAATCGACAACGACGGGCAGGTCTCCGAGACCGAACTCGACCTTCCCGGCTCCGACGCGGACGTAACGGTAAACAACGGTGTGCTCACCGTGCAGGTGGACAAATGAAACTAACAGTCAAACCAATCAAACAGAAGGACGCCGGCCGCCGACTGGCCGCGATCGACCGTGTGGCAGCCGACGAACTCGACCTTTCGGGCGGGGATTTCATCCGTCTTGAAAGCGATGACGGCACCGCGATCGCCCGGGTATGGCCGGGCTACCCCGAGGATGACGGCACCGGTGTCGTCCGGATCGATGGTCGCCTCCGCAGCGAGGCCGGCATCGGCATCGACGACACCGTCGCCGTCGAGAAGGCTGACATCCAGCCGGCCGACCGGATCACGATCGCCTTGCCCCAACGGCTCGGCATCCGGGGCAACATCGACTCGCTGATCCGCCGTGAGCTCGGCGGCCAGCCGGTTACCCAGGGCCAAAGCGTCCGGCTTCCGCTGGGCTTTGGCTTCATGGGCGGCCAATCGCAGGCCGTCCCGCTGAAGATCGCCTCGACGACGCCGTCGGGCACCGTCGTCATCACCGATGACACGGCCGTCGAGATCGCCGAACAGCCAGCCGAGCAGATCGCCGACGCGCCGCCGGCAGCCGCCGAGGGATCGGCGGAGGCACCAAACGTCGCCTACGAGGACATCGGCGGGCTCGACGAGGAACTCGAACAGGTTCGAGAGATGATCGAGTTGCCGATGCGACACCCCGAGCTGTTCAAACGCCTCGGCATCGACCCGCCGAAGGGCGTCCTGCTGCACGGGCCGCCGGGCACCGGCAAGACCCTGATCGCCAAGGCCGTCGCCAACGAGATCGACGCCTCGTTCCACACGGTCTCCGGGCCGGAGATCATGTCGAAATACTACGGCGAAAGCGAAGAGCAGCTCCGTGAAGTCTTCGAGGAGGCCTCCGAGGAGGCCCCCGCGATCATCTTCATGGACGAGCTTGACTCCATCGCGCCAAAACGCGAGGAGGCTGGCGGCGACGTGGAACGCCGCGTCGTGGCCCAACTCCTGAGCCTGATGGATGGGCTCGAAGACCGCGGTGAGGTCGTCGTCATCGGCGCGACCAACCGTGTCGACGCCATCGACCCCGCCCTGCGCCGCGGTGGTCGCTTCGATCGGGAGATCGAGATCGGCGTCCCGGATCGAGAGGGCCGCAAGGAGATCCTTCAGGTGCACACCCGCACCATGCCGCTCGACGAGAAGATCGATCTCGACGTGTACGCCGAGAACACCCACGGCTTCGTCGGGGCCGACCTCGAAAGCCTCGCCAAGGAGGCTGCGATGAACGCACTCCGGCGGATCCGCCCGCGGCTCGATCTCGAAAGCGACGAGATCGATGCCGATATCCTCGAATCAATCGAGGTGTTGGAATCCGATCTGAAGGCCGCGCTCAAGGGTATCGAGCCGAGCGCGCTCCGTGAGGTCTTCGTCGAAGTCCCCGACGTGACCTGGGAGGACGTTGGTGGCCTCGAAGACACCAAAGAGCGGCTCCGGGAGACGATCCAGTGGCCGCTTGAGTACCCCGAGGTCTTCGAGGAGCTCGATATGGCCGCCGCAAAAGGCGTCATGCTGTACGGCCCGCCAGGCACCGGGAAAACGCTGCTCGCCAAGGCCGTCGCCAACGAGGCCGAATCGAACTTCATCTCGATCAAAGGCCCCGAACTGCTCAACAAGTTCGTCGGCGAGTCGGAGAAAGGCGTCCGCGAGGTCTTCAGCAAGGCTCGGGAGAACGCCCCAACCGTGGTGTTCTTCGATGAGATCGACTCGATCGCCTCCGAACGCGGCCAAAACTCCGGTGACTCCGGCGTCGGCGAGCGCATGGTCAGCCAGCTGCTGACCGAACTCGATGGGCTGGAATCGCTGGAAGATGTGGTCGTCATCGCCACCTCGAACCGCCCCGACCTGATCGACTCCGCGCTGCTGCGGCCCGGTCGACTGGATCGCCACGTCCACGTACCGGTGCCCGACGAGGATGCCCGCCGGAAGATCTTCGCCGTCCACACGGCCGAAAAGCCGCTGGCCGACGATGTCGATCTCGACCAGCTGGCTCGCAAAACCGATGGCTACGTCGGCGCGGATATCGAAGCCGTCTGCCGTGAGGCCTCGATGGCCGCCAGCCGGGAGTTCATCGGCAGCGTCAGCCGCGAAGAGGTTGGCGAATCCGTCGGCAACGTCCGGGTGACGATGGAACACTTCGAGCACGCCCTCGACGAGGTTCAGCCCAGCGTCACCGAGGAGACGAAACGCCACTACGAGGAGATCGAACGCAACTTCAACCGCAGCGAGGTCGACGACGCTGACGATCCGGTCGTCGGCGAAGCGTTCCAGTAATCCCCTCGCGCGGTTTCAGTTATCCCTGCTAATTCTATTCGAGTGTCTGATCCTGTGACGTGAGCGCAACGCCGGTGATCTCGAAGCGCGCGCCACCATCGGTGCCATCGGTCGCGCGGATCTCCCAGCCATGGGCTTCGACGATCCGCTCGATGATCGCCAGCCCGAAGCCGGTGCCCTGTTTATTCGTCGTGAATCCGGTTTCGAAGATCTGTTCTTGTTTGTCCTCGGGGATCGGCTCGCCGTCGTTTTCGACGTAGAACCCCGCGTTGTCGTCGAGGATACCAACAGTGATCGTCACATCGTCGCCGCCGTGCTCGATAGCATTTCGGAACAGATTTTCAAACACCTGACCCAACCGGATCTTGTCGGCTTCGATGCGGACGTTCGTCTCCGCTTGCAGTGTGGCGGCCCCGTGGTCGATGTTGCTCCAACTCGACTGGATGATGTTGTCGAGGACGACCGAGTTCATGTCGGTCACCTCCTGGCCTTCTCGGGCAAGGACGAGGATCTCGCTGATCAGCGTCTCCATCCGGTCGAGCGCGTTGGCGACCGTTTCGAGGTGGTCGCTGTCGGCCTCGTTGCGCGCCATCTCAAGATAGCCGTCGGCGACACTCAGCGGGTTTCGGAGGTCATGGGAGACGATCGAGGCGAAGCGTTCGAGCCGCTCGTTTTTCGCGCCGAGTTCAAGCTCCCGTTGCTTGCGCTCGGTGATATCGTGTGTGAAGCCGGCGATCCGAACCACGGTGTCGTCCTCAACGATCGGTTCGGCGTGGGATTCGACCCACTTCCAGTCGTCGCCCGACTCAATCCGGTACTCAATATCCTGGGTGTACCCCGCAGAACACCGTTCCATCGCTTGCGTGAGGTCGTCAACATCGTCGGGATGGGTCGCCTGAAGGAACGATTCGGGATTCTCAGACAGGTTTTCGACCGACTGCCCGAACATCGTCTCATACCGGGAGTTGATATACTCCAGTTCCGACCAGTCAGCCGAGAAGATCCACAGAACATCGTTGGTGTTCTCGGCGAGTTCGTGGAGTTGCTGTTCGGTGCGGGCGGCGACGGCCTCGGCACGTCGCCGGTCGACATGAGTGGTGATCTTGTTGGCCAACAGCGTGTACTGTTCTTTGATCCGCTGTTTGATCACATAATCGGAGACGCCGGCGGAGATCGCCTCGCTGGCGATGGATTCACTGCCGGTATCGGTAAACAGAATGAACGGGATATCCGGATCGACAGCCCGGGCCTCCTCAAGCACCTCCAACCCCGTCATCTCCGGCATCATGTAGTCGCTGATGACACAGTCGACGCCGCTGTCGGCGACGATAGCCGCAACCTCGTCGGGGTCGGTCGTCCACTCGACGGTAAAGCGGTCGGTTTCCGCCGTGAGGTTGTCGGTCACCATCCGGGCGAAATCTGGTTCGTCGTCGACATGGAGAATATGGATGTTCTCGGACGGGGTACTCGATGAGAGATCAGTCATGCTATCGAAGTTGCTCACTGCGAACGGCGGTGTTGCAACTGGATTGAACGACAGGGTACAAATCTCTAGTGGATTTACTCGGTGGAAACACAGAGAAGGAACCTTGCTCAGTTGACATCTACGCCGGCAACCGGCCGGCGCGTTCGAGTCCGCCGAGTACAACGACCGTCGCAACAAGCACGAGTGCCGCGGCGGTGAACACTGTCTCGTAGGCGAATCCGACTTCAATCAACTCACCGACAACCGAGGAGCCACCCGATTGGGACAGCATCCAGACGGAGCTGAAAACGGCGTACGCGCTCCCGCGAGCCGAGTCCGGCAGCGCGGTCAGAATGTAGGCGTCGGTCGCCGGGAACAGCGCGTGGATGACAAAGCCGATCAGCGCGGAGCTGATCGCTAAGGCGACGAGCCCGTCGAAGGCGACGACCAACAGCAGACAGCCGGCGAAGGAGGCGACGATGCCGAGCAACAGCGGCACCGACGGGAGGTCGTCGGCCAACTCGCCGGCGACGAAGAAGGCGGGGACGCCCGCGGCGAAGACGATCGTCAGCATCGTCGAGGCCTCGTTCGGCGAGAGCCCGCGAGACTGCATGTAGAGCTCGTAAAAGTTGAACACGCCCTGCCAGACGAAGACGGCGACGCCGGCTAAGGCGAGGGCGGCGAGGATGATCCGCCACTCCGAGCGCGCGCCGGCCAGCAGCGACCGGTCGGCCGCCCCCGCCGCGGGCATCTCTGTCCGCCGGGCGACAACCACGGTGGCGACGGTGACGACGGCGGTGCCGACGGCGATCGCCCACAGCGAGAGCCGCCAGTCGACCCACAGCGAGACGGCGACCAGCGGCGCGGCCGCGACAGCCGCCACCTGGTTGGCCGCGCCGTGGATCCCCATCACGCGGCCGACGCGATCCGGAAACAGCTCGCTCAACAACGGGTTCGCCGCGACGAAGTAGACGCCGGATGCGGTGCCCATGAAGAACGCACCGATCATCAGTTGGCGGACGGTCACCGCCGCGCCGGCAGCGGCGGCCGACAGCGCGAGGATCGTCCCCGAGACGATGACGAGGTAGTGGCGTGGGACTTTGGTGAGCAGCCAGCCCGCCGGCAGTCGGAGTGACGCGCTGCCGACCCACGCGAGCGTGACGATGAGGCCGGCGGTCGCCTCGCCGATGCCAAACTCGGCGATGAACACGTCCAGCAGCGGCGCGAAGATGATCCTGGCGAGGTTGAGGAAGAAGACGAGCCCACACAGCGAGCCAAAGAGGCGTCGGCGACTCACAGCTAGGCTTTGCTCGTGAGGGTTTCAAGCGTTCCGAACTCCGGATTCGTCATCGCAGCGACCAGTCGGAATTTCGACGCAGAGATAGCTGCTGTCAGCCTTCAGTCGGCGGTTCGAGATATGTCTCTACCGCGGCAACAACGCGCTGGACGAACGATTCGGTGAGTCGGCCCTGTCGGCGGACGAGTGCGGCGTGTTTCGGCGAGGCCACTGTCCACGGTGAGGCGTAGCTCTGTCGCGGCATTCCGCCCTCAACCCAGTCGGCGTCGTCGATTGAAATACCCGCATCGTGTGCTGTCGTCGTCAACGTGACCGTCATATACTCCTCGTCGCAAAACGGGTGGCGGTCGTTGTTCAGGATGAGCCACGGTCGAGGGTTTTCGACTGACTTGAATGGATCTGGGCCCCAGACAACATCGCCACGCCGGTAGCTCATCCAAGATCCTCCTCGACAGCGTGTTCCAACCACTCGTCCATCTTCTCGGGCCCGAAACGGTCGTTCGCGGTTTGCGTACTCTGGGCGAAGCTGGTGTAGGCCGCCACATCGTCGGCCTCACCCAGTGCCCAGTAGGTGCCCCGGTGTCGAACGAGCCCACGATCTTCGAGCCGCGAGAGCACGACACTGATACTCCCGGTTTTGACTCCAGTCGCCTCGCGAATCTCACTTTGCGTGAACGCTTTGTCGGGATGGACAGCGAGAAATTCCATGACACGGTCAGCGTTGGTCTCGCCGTCGTGCTGGAGGCGGTCATCGGGTGCTGATTCGAACGTCTCGATGTCGATTGGCATATGTATTTCTTTGTCGTTTTGTGTATTAGCTGTATTGGATGCGTGGTAGCTGTTCGCGGATCGCCACAGCCCGCCGTTCGATCCACGCCGCTTTTGACGAGTCACGCGAAACCAACGCTCAATGGATGACGAACTCCGCGAGCGCGTGAAACAGGAAGCCGAGAAACACGCCCTGTTCAACGCACTCAAACACGACAGCGATCCCGACGTGGGCGCGATCATGGGTCCGCTCATGGGCGAGAATCCCGATTTCCGGCCCCACGGCGACGAGATCCCGGGCGTCGTCGGCCAGGTCGTCGGCAAGATCGGCCAACTCGACCGCGAGGCCCGCCGCGAACGGCTCGCCGAACTCGATCCCGATCTTGTCGACGAACTCGACGCCGACGACGAGGGCGACGAGCACACGCTGCCCGACCTGCCGAACGTCGACGACTACGAGCCGATCCGCTTGCGCGCCGCGCCGAACCCCAACGGCCCGTGGCATCTCGGCCACGCCCGCATGCCCGCGGTCATCGGCACCTACTGCGACCGCTACGACGGCGAGTTCGTCGTCAGATTCGACGACACCGACCCCGAGACCAAGCGACCGGATCTCTCCGCCTACGACGCGATCCTCGACGATATCGCCTATCTCGGGTTCGAGCCCGACGAGGTGCTGCGGGCCTCCGACCGCGTCGAGACCTACTACGAGTACGCCCGCGAGCTGATCGAGATGGGTGGGGCCTACACCTGCGATCTGCCGGCCGAGGAGTTCTCGGAGCTCAAACGCGAAGGGACGCCCTCGCCGAACCGCGACAAAGACGTTGACACCGTCGCCGAGGAGTTCGAAGCCATGGTTGACGGCGAGTACAGCGCGGGCGAGATGGTGCTCCGCGTGAAAACCGATATCGAACACAAAAATCCCGCGCTGCGTGACTGGGTCGCCTTCCGCATGATCGACACGCCGCATCCACGCGAGGAGGCCGACGAGTACCGCTGCTGGCCGATGCTCGATTTCCAGTCCGGCATCGACGACCACCTGACCGGCATCACCCATATCATCCGCGGCATCGACCTCCAGGACTCCGCCAAGCGGCAGCAGTTCGTCTACGACTACTTCGACTGGGAGTACCCCGAAGTGCTCCACTGGGGCCACGTCCAGATCGATGCCTACGATATCGACATCTCGACCTCAACAATCAAGGAACTCATCGACGCCGGCGAGCTTGACGGTTGGGACGATCCACGCGCGCCCACCCTCCAATCGATCCGTCGCCGCGGCATCCGCGGGGAGGCGGTCGTCGAATCGATGATCGGCCTCGGCATGTCGACCTCGGATGTCGATCTCGCCATGTCGTCGATCTACGCCAACAACCGCGATCTCGTCGACGAGGATGCCAACCGCTACTTCTGCGTCCGCGACGGCCAACAGGTGCCAGTTGTCGGCGACGAGAAACCCACTGCCGGCAGCCCGCCGCTACATCCGAACCACGAGGATCGCGGCCGCCGGGAGATCCCCGTCGACGACGCGGTACTCATCGAACCGGACGACCTACCGAGCGACGGCGAGCGAATCTGGCTGAAAGGTTACGGTTGCGTCCGGTACGACAACGGCGAGTTCGTCGTCACCGGCGACGATATCGACGCTGTCCGGGAAGGGGGCGTCGACGTGATCCACTGGGTACCGGCCGACGATACCGTCTCGGTCACGATGCGAACGCCTGACGGCGACGTGACGGGCGAAGCCGAACCGGCCTTTGTCGACACCGCGGTCGACGAGATGATCCAGTTCGAACGGATCGGCTTCGTTCGTGTCGACGCCCACGCTCCCGACCGATCGGTTGTCTACTACGCTCACGACTGAGGCGGCGACTACAGCGTCAGCGTGTAGAGCTGCTTTCTGGCATCCCGGAAGGACACGCGGGAGTCGACAGCATCGACATCCTCCAGTCGGCTCACAGCCTGCCGAACCGTTCGCGTCGAGAGCAGTGTCGCCTCGGCAAGCTCGGTCTGGGTGAGTTGCTCGTGGCGATCCAGCTCCTTGGCGACGAGCTTCGCGCTCGGCGGCAACTCGCGGACGGGCTCCCAGCGATCAGACGATTCCTGTGTGCTCGCAGCGATAGTGGCACTCATCGGTAGTTGTCGGTAGTCGATTCTCTGTGATAATACTTTCTACATAGAATATAACTTATGAGCATAACGGCTGCGGAGCCACGACCTGACGCCAGTGCCGAAACGGATTTGCTCGTGGCACCCTCAGTTGCCGATATGACGCTCAAGGAGTCTGACTCCGAACTAGATCGTGGCGACACCGCCCCCGATTTCGAGCTTCGTGGCACCGACGGCGAACACTACAGCCCAGCCGATTTCGCCGACAACGACGCCCTCCTCATCGTCTTCACCTGTAACCACTGTCCGTACGCCCAAGCGAAATTCGACCACCTCAACGAACTCAGCGACGCGTTCGACGACGCCGCAGTCGTCGGCATCAACCCCAACGCGAACACGGAGTACCCCGATGACTCCTATGAGAACATGGTCGAACTCGTCGCCGACGAGACGATCGATTATGATGCCTACCTCTACGACGAAACCCAGAACGTCGCCCGTGAGTACGGCGCGGTCTGTACGCCCGACCCCTTCCTCTTCCGCCGCGTCGACGACGAGTGGGTGTTGGCGTATCACGGTCGGCTGGATGATGCGCTCGATCCCGACTCGGAGCCGACCGAGTTCTACGTCGAGGAGGCCATCGAGTCGATTCTCGCCGGCGAGGAGATCGAGCATCCGGATCGACCCTCCCGCGGCTGTTCGATCAAGTGGCGGGAAGAATAACTACGCGGCGTCGTCGTTACTCATCAGCGTCGCCGCCAGCCAGCTCGATCGCTTCGCGGGCGTTCGCCACTGCTTTCTCGTGTTTGGCTGGATAGGCTTCAACTTTCGCGCGCAGGGTGATCCCCTCGCCCAACCGAACGAGGCCGTTGAACGCGGCCTGTTTGTCGAGCCGGAGGAAAAACGAGCAGTTGTCGTCGACGCGGTCGTCGAGTTCCTCAAGCACACGGTCGATGGCGTCGAGTTCGGCCAACCGATCGAGGACGACCCGCATCCCGTCGGCACTCTCGACGCGCGCCGAGAGGACGACGATCCGGTCGCCGTGGTGGCCCGTGTTCGTGACGCGATCGATCTCGAACTCTTCGGCCAGAAAGTGCCGCAGGGCGTCCTCGACCCGCTTTTCATCCTCGGTCGCA
This sequence comes from Halonotius roseus, assembly GCF_006861655.1. Taxonomy (GTDB): domain Archaea; phylum Halobacteriota; class Halobacteria; order Halobacteriales; family Haloferacaceae; genus Halonotius; species Halonotius roseus. Next base: position 191,250 of record NZ_SESI01000003.1, read on the forward strand.
TAACAAAACGTCCGCAGATCGATATAGTGAAACGGGACTCGGGGCATGGCGGCCCTTCGAGAGCGGCCCGAAAAAGGGCACTCATCCGGCGCGAGGAACAACTTTGTTCGAGCAAAAGAGGGATCCAGTAGTCCACAACAGTTATTGTCTCGTTAAACGTTACATGTAATGTATGGCGAGACAAATGCAGAGTGGTGATCGATCTGATCAAGCGACGATTGGATTACCGATTCCACCCCCAGAACCCGACCTCTTCCGACATGGTGCCACGACAGACGTGCTCAGGGTGCTCGTCGATAATCCATACAAGCAGTTCACGGTTCGTGAACTCGGGCGACTCACCGACAACGCCGCACAGTCAGTCAAGCGGGCTGTCGATGTCTTGGAACCGAACGGGCTCATTGTAGCGACGCCCGAGGGAAATCGCCGACTCATCAGTATCAACCGTACCAGAGTATCGATTCCTGATGATCCGATCCTCCGAATCCCACAACCGGAGTTTCAGCAGCCCGTCCGGACGGCAATCAAGCAACTGCAGGCCGAAATCGAATCGACCGCCGGTATGCTCCTGTTCGGCAGCGTCGCTCACGGGGACGCCGACCGACAAAGCGACATCGACCTGTGGATGCTTGCGACGGAGCGCGGCGTCCAACACACGGCGAACGAGATTGCGAAAGAACTTGGACAACAGCAGTTCGATGGCGACCGATACGAGTTCCAGATTCTCGTTGAAACACCCGACTCAGCCCGGTCGCAAGCCGACCGTCTCAGAGACATCTTTACTGACGCCATCACGCTCGTCGAGAACGAGGAACTCACATCATTGAAACAGGAGGTGTTGAACAGTGGCTGATGAACCGACGCGGCTCACGGAAGCCCTCGCACGGACGGAAGACGCATTTGACGGGCAGTTCGGTCGTCCCGAGTACGAAGATGGACTCGATCCGGATAGCCACAGTCCTGCCGTACTCCAACTCCGAAAGGCATGCCGCCTGCTTGACGCCTGTCGGCTCCTTCGTGAACACGATGGCTATCATACGAGCGTCATCGAGATGTCGTTTGCAGCCATCGAGCGAACGCTTGAGTTCTACGCGCTGACAGGCTCAAACGACACGATTGATGACTTCCGTGAGGGCCATACTCGTGCGTATGATCGGGCCGCCGATCTCAACGTAATCACTGATTCGACAGCACGTCGGCTGAAACAACTCTATCGCAACAACCGGGCGGCCGCGTACTATCGCACGACAGTCGCGGCTGCACAGCAGGCGACAGCCCTGTTCGAACTGGCAGTCGAGCTCCACGAATATGTCCAGCACTTCGCGCAAGCCACCCACGAATGTCACTGCGACCGACAGTAGATCCGCGCGGCTAGCTGCGTTGTGGCTCTCCCGCCGCAATACCGGGCTAAATATACGAATCCCTGCGTTCGTATGAGATATGACTCCCAACGCCGCTGATTCAGGGTGGTTTGAATCAGTTGACAGCGGTGATCTCGCCGGCGCGGCCGACGCTATCAGGCGGGGCTCCGCCGACGCTCCAGCGGATTGGCCTGCGCAAGCCGTCGAAGCGGGCGTCGCCGCCGACACCGATGATTACTACGCCCAACTCAGAACAGCCACCATCGACGCCGCCCGCGAGGCTGTCGCCGAACGCGAAGGAGCCGACGACCAGCAACTCCTCCATGCCGTCCGCGCGATGGACGACGCCACCCGAACGGCCAACGAACTCGCCGAACGCTGCACCGAGTGGGCGAACACCCAGTTCGACGACGTTGCCAGCGGCATCGACGGTGCGCGCGAAATCGCTACCTGCGAACCGGACGACCCAGTCCAAGAGCGGGTCGTCGCGCTAGCGACCCGTATCGACAACCTCGCAACCGAGGCCGACGAGCTACGGGGGTTCATCGAACGCTTGGCCCCGGAGGTCGCACCCAACCTCGCGGAGATGGCCGGCCCTGTGCTCGCGGCGCGGCTCATCTCGCTGGCCGGCGGCCTCGACTCGCTGGCGAAGAAACCCAGCGGCACCGTCCAGGTACTCGGCGCGGAGGACGCGCTGTTCGCTCATCTGGCCGGCCGCGGCTCCTCGCCGAAACACGGGATCATCTACACCCACCCCTACGTCAACGGCACTCGCCCGGAAGATCGCGGCTCGGCGGCCCGCGCGCTGGCCGGCAAGCTGACGATCGCCGCCCGCATCGACCACTACAGCGGCGACTTCCGGCCGGGGATCCACGACGAACTCGACGACCGGATGGCGACGATCCGCGCGCGAGCGGACGATGGCGACGGTGGAGGCAACGTCGACGGCGACACGGAGGAAGAACAATGACCAACCTCCCAGACGGCATCCAGCGACGTGAGTTCGACGGTCGACAGCGGCTGGCGACGCGCGGCCAGCCGGTTTACGGCGAACCGACCGACGGCGAGTGGCGGTGTTGGGACGCCGGCCGGTCGAAGCTCGGTGCGATGCTCGAAGCCGGGATGGAGATCGACCTTGTCGGCGGTGAGGGTGTTCTCTATCTCGGTGCGGCCAGCGGGACGACCGTCAGCCACGTCGCCGACTTCGCGGGGCCGACCTACGCCGTCGAGTTCGCGCCGCGCCCGATGGGCGACCTCCTTGACGTGGCCGAGGCTCGCAACAACCTCTTTCCGCTGCTGAAAGATGCCCGCAAGCCCGATACCTACAGCCACATCGTCGAGAGCGACCTCGACGTGCTCGTCCAGGATGTCGCCACCCGCGGGCAGGCGCGCGTCGCCGTCGACAACGCCCGCTTCCTCACCGACGACGGCCAGCTACTGCTGGCGATCAAGGCCCGCAGCGAGGATGTGACCGCCGACCCCGAGACCGTCTTTGATTCAGTTTGTGACGAATTGACCGAGGCCTACGAGATCATCGACCGCCAGCGGCTCGCTTCCCATGACGACCACCTCGGCGTCGTCGCCCGCAAACGATAGTCGTCGCCTTATCGAGAGCCACGTGCTGATTCGAGGGTGTTATCCCTGAGTAATCGGTACGCCGGATATGGACAGACGGACGTTCCTCGGAGCAGTTGGGAGCACAGGCGCGGTCGCAGTTGCGGGCTGCACTGGCGACAGCGGGAGCAACGACACCCCCGAAACGGTCGGCGAGTGGGCCGGCGACGGCACCATCGAGTTCGGGCTGCCGCCGTTCCAAGATGCCGAACAGCTCAACGAACAGTACGCGCCCGTTTTCGAGTGGCTCGCCGACGGCTTCGACGGCGTCGATACTGTCGAGGGCGTCCAAACGACGAGCTACAGCGCGACCGTCGAGAGCGTCGTCAACGGCCACACCGAGATGGCGAACCTCTCGCCGATCATCTCGGTGTTGGCCCGCGAGGACGGCGTCAACCCGCTGGTGATCAACTGGTCACACGGCGCGGAGAGCTACCATTCCTACATCGCTACCCACGCGGATTCGGATATCGAGAGCCTCGAAGATATCGCGGGGTCGACGATTTCGATGGTCGACCCGCTGTCGTCAAGCGGCGGGCTCTTCCCGCGGTATATGCTCGCACAGGCCGGCCTCGACGCCGGCACCGTGAACGCACAGCCCGACGATTTCGAAATCCAGTGGGCTGGCACCCACCCTGCCTCGCTGGCGGCCTTGGAGAACGGCCACGTCGACGCGGCGGCCTACGGTGATTTCCAGCATCCAGACGACGACAACATCGTCAAAGTCGCCGAAAGCAACCCGATCCCGTTCGACCCGCTCGTCGCCAAACCCGACACCCCTGATGCGATCCAGCAGGCCCTGATCGAGCGACTCATCAACACGCCGGAGTCGGCGCTCGAAGACCACCGGATCGACCGCTTCGGCGAGATCGCCGAGGGCACCTACGACCCCGTTCGCGGCGTCGCCGAGGAGATGGGCGTCGAGATCGACACGCTCGAACCAGAATCCGAATCGGACTCGGAAACCAACGAGTCGACCACGAACGAGTCGGCGACCAACGAGACGACGATGAACGGGTCGACGACAAACGAGACAACGATGAACGGATCGGAGACCAACGAGTCGACCATGAACGGATCGGAGACCAACGAGTCGACCATGAACGGATCGGAGACCAACGAGTCGACCATGAACGGATCGACCAACACCAACGAAAGCGGTGCCTAACCACGCCTCACACGGTTGGCACCCAGCTCCCACACCATGCTCGAAATCGAGAGCCTGACCCGACGCTACGGGGACGAACTCGCAGTCGACGGGCTCTCAACGCGGCTGGCACGTGGCGAGCTAACTGTTCTCATCGGCCGCTCCGGCGCGGGCAAAACAACGTTGTTGCGGTGTCTCGACCGATTGGAGTCGCCAGATGCGGGAACGATCAGCGTCGACGACGCGTCGCTTGCGGCGACCGACGCCGCCCTCGTCTTTCAGTCGGGCGCGCTCGTCGACGGCAAATCAGCCCTCGAAAACGTCCTTGACGGCGCGCTCGACCGCGAACCCGCCTGGCGCGAGCTGGTCGGCTGGCACTCGGCGAGTGAGAAGCGCGTCGCGGTCGAACGCCTCCACGACGTGGGGCTGGCAGGCTACGCCGATCGCCCGGTCGAAGCCCTCTCGGGCGGCCAACAGCAGCGCGTCGGCATCGCCCGCGCGCTCCACCAGCGACCCGACGTGCTGTTGGCCGACGAACCCGTCGCGTCGCTGGATCCCGAAACCGGGCGATCGGTGTTGGCGGTGTTGTCGCGGGCCGTCCGCGAACACGACCTGATCGGCCTCGTGAGCCTCCACCAGCCGGGGTTGGCGACGAGCGTCGCCGATCACTATCTCGGTATGGAACACGGAGGGTTGGTGCTCGATCGGCCGGCAGCCGATGTCGACAGCGGGGATATCGAGGAGGTGTACGCCGATGGGTAGCCACGAGCAGGGCGATACGGAGTCCCCCAGCGTCGACCGCGAGTTCCGTCGCCACCAGCACCGGTGGCGACGCCGGTTTGCCATCCGAATCGCCGCCGTCATCGCCCTCGCGGTCGGCGTCGGCGTCACCGCCCGCTGGCTCGGCTTCGATCTCGCGTATCTCTACGCCCACCGCGAGAACCTGTGGTCGGTGCTGATCGAGGAGATGGTCGCGCCCCGGGCGTTGTGGGCCCAGCTCCAGGGTGATGCAGGGCTGTTGGTGTCGGCGGCGGCCGAGACGCTCGCTATCGCCGCCGTCGGCACCGCAGTCGGCCTGCCGGCCGCGCTCCTGTTGGGGACGCTCGCAGCGAGCAACGTGACGCCGCGGCCGGTGCATACCTCGGTTCGCCTCCTGCTCGGCGGGGTGCGAGCCGTCCCGAGTATGGTGTACGCGCTGTTGTTCGTCATCCTTGCCGGCCTCGGCCCGGTCGCCGGCGCGTTGGCGATCGCCGTCGGAACGGTCGGTGATCTGGGGCGGCTGTTCGCCGACGAGATGGAGGAGATCGACGAGCGGCCGGTCGAAGCCGTCGCCTCGACCGGCGCGGGCGCGACCGCGACGACCGCCGCCGCCCGGCTGCCGCAGGTGACGACCGCCTACATCGCGTGGACGCTGTTCTATCTGGAGATCAACGCCCGGAAGAGCTCCGTGCTCGGGATCGTCGGCGCGGGCGGGCTCGGCTTCCCGCTGATCATGGCATTTCGGGCGCGCAACTACACCCGCGTGATGGCCGTTATCGTCGTGGTGCTCGTGTTGATCGTCGGTGTCGAAACCGCGGCCAACCGGCTTCGCGGGCGGCTCAAATCAGACCGGCGGGTCGATCGATAGTCCCCTAAGCTGGGTGGTCGACCCGTAGTCCCACAGGTTGGGTGGTCGACCGATGGTTCCGCAAGCTGGTGTCGAGCGGGGTCGACCGTGCGATCACAGCCACTCGCCCATCCCGCCGGGTTCAGGAGGTATTTACGAATCCGTTTCCTACGGCGGCCTAATGGAGACAGGCTCGGGCGACGTATTCAACCGATCCGGAACGATCGGCATCGAAGAGGAGTTCTTTATCGTCAACGACGCGGGCCGACCCGTCTCAGGGATTCAGGAGCTGATCTACGACAGCGAGCCGCCGGCGATCCTACAGGATCGACTCGATCACGAGCTCTTCCAGTGTACCATCGAAACGCAGACGCCGATCATCGAGGAGCCAGGCGAGGCCGAATCGACGCTGCTGGCGATCCGGGAGGCCCTCACCGAGCACGCCGAAGCCCACGGCTTTCAGATCGCCGCTGCCGGGCTACATCCGGCCGCCAAGTGGCAAGAGCTCGATCACGCGACAAAGCCGCGCTATCAGGCGCAACTCGACCGGATCCAGTACCCACAACACCGCAACACGACTTCGGGCCTACACGTTCACATCGGCGTCGACGACGCTGATAAGGCAGTCTGGATCGCCAACGAACTCCGGTGGTATCTCCCGCCGCTGCTCGCCCTGTCGGCCAATTCGCCGTACTGGAACGGGTTCGACACGGGGTTGGCCTCGGCGCGAGCGAAGATATTCGAGAACCTTCCCAACACTGGTATCCCGACACAGTTTGCAGATTTCGAGGCCTACGACCGGTTCGAACAGCGGATGGTCGATCACGGCGCGATCAACGACCGCGGCGAGCTCTGGTTCGACGTGCGACCCCACACCGGGCTCGGGACGGTCGAGGTGCGCACGCCGGACGCCCAGTCCGATCCCGAGATCGTCCTCGCGTTCGTCGAGTACGTCCACGCGCTCGTCGCGGATCTGGCAGCTCGCTACGAGGACGGCGAAGCACAACCGCAACTCCGCCGGGAGCTGCTCGATGAAAACAAGTGGCAGGCGATCCGACACGGCCACGAGGCGACGTTTATCAGCCGCGACGGCGAGGGAACTATCGATCTCGCCGCGTTTGTCGACCGCGAGTGCGACCGCCTCGGCGTCGACGGCCTCAGATCGGTCTTCGAGCGCGACAGCGGCAGCCAGCGACAGCGACAGCTGATTGACGAGAAGGGGATGGACGCGCTGTGTGACTCCCTGCTCATCTAATCCGTCCGTTTGGATCCGACACAAACGTTTTTGTTGGTTCACAACCAACATATTGTAGCCATGAGCGACGAAACCGAGACGGGCGAGGATGCCGTCGACGACGCGAACACCGAAGAGATGGGCACAGAGATCGATGACGACGGGGGGCCGCGGGCTGAGCTCCAGAAGACCAAACAGCGACTTGAAGCCGAAGCCGACCGAGCAGTCGCGGAGTTCGACGAGGGGATCGTCGACCTGCTGGCGTGGCTGTTGGATACCGAAACCCGGGCGCGGATCTACGTCTATCTCCGCCAACACCCACACAGTACGAGCGACGAGATCGCCGAAGGAACGGGGTTATATCCGAGCACCGTCCGGGAGGCACTGGCCGATCTCCACGAGGATGACGCGGTCGAACGCGCGAAACGCGACAGCGACGGCGCGGGCAACAACCCCTACGAGTACGAGGCGATCGCCCCCAGCAGCCTCGTCCGCGGCGTGGTGGGCGAGGTACAACACGAGCTTAACACCGTCTTCACGCTGGAATCCGACACCTCGGAAGCCGAGACCGACGATGGGCCGGTGACGATCACGATCGACGGCCCAGACGGTGAAGGCGATGACGCCACAGACAGCGATGAAGCCGACGACGATGACGCCGTCGATGTCGACACCGATAGCAGCGACGGCGACAGCGATCCCGACGAGAGAGCAGACGTTTAAGCCTACACGCCCCAGCGAGGGTATGAACGTGGCACTGGGTGGAACATTCGACCCCGTTCACGACGGGCATCACGCCTTGTTCGAGCGGGCGTTCTCGCTGGGCGATGTGACCGTTGGGCTCACCTCGGACGCGCTGGCTCCGAAGACGAGAGCGGTCGATCGGCCGGTTCGGGACTACGAGAAACGGAAGGCAGCCCTCGAAAGCGAACTCGAACCGCTGGCGGCCGCCCACGACCGCGAGTTCGAGATTCGGACGCTCAGTGAGCCAACCGGGATCGCCACCGAACCGACGTTCGACACCATCGTCGTCTCACCGGAAACGGTTGAAGGAGCCGAGCGGATCAACGAGTTGCGCGTCGACGACGGCCTCGACGCGCTCGAAATCGAGGTTGTCGACCACGTGATGGCCGAGGACGGCGAGCGCATCTCCTCAACGCGGATTTTGAACGGCGAGATCGACCGCCACGGAAATCTGACACCGGCAGCAAGCGGTCGACAGCCCGAGTAGCGAGGGAGCTACCAGCTCGGCGCCTGAAACCCAGCGGACTCCAGCAGCGATTTCCACCGCGAGTGGACGCTGAGCCGGGAGACACCCATCGCGTCGGCGACGGCCTGCTGGGAGCGTTCCTCGCCGGCGATAAGCGCGCCGGCATACAGGCTGGCGGCGGCGACCGCCGGCTTCGATCGATCGTCGTCGGGGATATGAGTGAGAAAGAGGTCGCCGGCGGTGGTGCGCGCTTCCTTGTCGATATCGAGCTCCTCGGCCGCCGACGCAATCTGATCGAGCCACGGCTGATTTTCGACCTGCTCGCGCGCGCTGTACATACCGACCCGTTTGGGGGCTACACAACAAAGCTTTGCCCCCCGCTGGGCAACCGTCGGTATGGCGACACAGCCGCATCTGTCGGTCGAACCGGGCGACTGTCATGAGATCGCACTCATCCCCGGCGACCCCGGCCGCGTCGATCGCATCGCCGACCAGTGTACAAACGTCGAACACCTCGCACAGAACCGCGAGTACAAGCTTGTCAACGCCGAATACAAGGACACACCGCTGACGATCTGCTCGACGGGGATCGGCTGTCCCTCCGCCGCCATCGCCATCGAGGAACTCAACGCGGTCGGCGTCGAGACCGTCATCCGCTGTGGGACGACCGGCGCGCTACAGTCCGATATCGAGATCGGTGATATGATCGTGGCGACCGCGGCAGCCAAGGAGGAAGGGACAACCAAACGCTACGAGTCGGCTGTCTACCCCGCCGCACCGGACTACGCGGTTCTCAGCGCGCTTGTTGACGCTGCCGAGGCCAATGATGAGGACGTGCATATCGGCCCGATCGTCTCCGACGACGCCTTTTATGCAGAAACCGAGGACTACGTTGACGACTGGGAGGCCGCAAATCTGCTGGCCGTCGAGATGGAGGCCGCCGCGGTCTTCTCGCTGGCCCGCCGAAAGGGGATGGGGGCCGGGGCGATCTGTACGGTCGATGGTAATCTCGTCGAGGGCACCCAGAAGGGAGCCGATGGCGACGAGGAGCTGCCACCGAAGGCGCGAAACAACGTCGAACGCGCGATCACGATCACACTGGAGGCCGCCGCAGAGCTCTGATCGATCGATCGCGTTCAACCATCACGCTGGCGACTGCCCGCCCGCACAACCGGAGTCCTTAGGCTGTCACGGAGCCAGAAGGTGGTATGACACCGACCCGGCGGCAGTTTGGGGCGACGGCGGCGGTGCTGACGGTCGGTCTGGCCGGCTGTCTCACCGGCGAGCCGGGAACCGGCTTCGACGAAGGCGACGTTGACGAAGAGCCCACGAGCGACGACACCGCAGGCGAACGCGACGAGACGACCCAGCAGTTGGTCAACAATCTCGACGAACGCGGCCTGACCGTCCGGTCGACGACAACGACCCAGGACGCGATTCGGCTGACAGTACAGACGACCGGCGACAGCGACACCAACATCCAGATCGCCGCCGGTGCGTTTGCGACGCTGCTCAACAGTGAGCCGACCGTCGAGCGCGAGCTTCGGGTGCGCGTCGAGGATCGCGGGCTCAGCGAGGAGCGGTTCTGGATCGAGGCCGCGTGGGCCCGGGAGTTCCTCAACGACGAACTCAGTGACAGCGAGTATCTCACGCTGATTGCTGACACACGACGCGAATAGCCAATTTTTGAGAATCGCATGACAGCGGTGACTTCAGGCACCGCCTGAGCCGGAGTCAGGGGGTGCCAGCCGATATTCAGGCACGGCCAGCCAGCCGATCAGGCAGCGTGATACAAAGTGTAAGGGTCACCTACTGGTAAGTACACCATGAGACTAACACGACGCAACACACTCATCGGACTCGGCGCGGTCGCGGCAGGCGCGGGCGTAATCGGCGGCACGGGCGCGTTCACATCTGTGGAAGCAGACCGGTCGATCTCAATCGAATCGACAGATGACAGCAGCGCGAACGTCAATTTCGTTGTTGACAGGATGGACAAACACGACAGTCTAAGCGATCCTGGGGACGATACCGTTGCACTGGACTTTGATGGCCTCAATGTGAACTCGACCACGACCTACGATGACGCGTTATCAATCACTCCCCAAGGAAGCAACGGCCCCTACGACGTGACTGTTTCGTTGGTAGACGGAAACGGCGACAGTATCAGCTGGGTCACCACCACGGTAAACAACGGGACTGGCGTCTCCGGCGGTACACAGGTTGATGTCGATATCGTAATCGATCTCACAGAGAACGATGCAAGTTCGTTCCCAACTGACGCCGTCCTCGAAATCTCGGTTAGCCAGAGCAACTAAGCCGGGAATCCAGTTTTACACTGGATCTTTGCGTATCGGGGCTTCACACAGAAACACACCGCAGCAAACGGAAACTAACACACTATGCAACTCACACGACGAAATACGATTATCGGGCTCGGAACAGTCGCCGCAGGCGCGGGCATCATCAGCGGCAGCGGTGCGTTCGACTCGGTTGAAGCAAACCGATCCTTCGAGGTCAGCGTCACCGGTGACGGCGGGGCACTCCTTGGGCTCAACGCAACCAACGACACGATCGCAGGGGAAGAACCCGGCGGAGCCGGTGGCAACGAGGTAATTTTCTTCGAGATCAACGATAGCGAAACGGGCGGTGACGCCTCGCTTAACGAGGATTCAACAACTCGGTTTAATGATGCATTTTCGATCACAAATAACAACGATCAGACAGTGCTCGTGAGTATTCTTCTCCCTAGCGGGATGGAGGGCGTCTCTTTCACGCTGGCTGACGAACGCGCCCTATATGACCAACCAGGTTCCAGCCCAACCGATTTGGTCGAAGAATCTGTCGAGCTAACTACCGGCGAATCCATCTCGCTTGATCTCCAAATTGACACGACCGAAGATGGCGGCTACGTCGAGCCAGCGGAAGGAGAGCCCTACCAGATCACGATCCGGGCCGTGTCTGTCCAGTAGGCTCAAACCTACAGCCATCGTAGTATCGCCCCGAACGAACATCGAAGAGAAATCACACAGTCATGTCACGTATGAACCGCCGCCGGGCACTCATCTACATCGGGACGCTGGCCTTCGGGGCCAGCGGCTTCGTCGCCAGCGGCGCGTTTAGCACGGGCTCACAGGGGAGTCTCGGGGATAACTGGATTCAGGTCGCAGGAACGGATCAGGCGGTAAGCTTCGAGTCACCACAGCAGGTCGATGGCGGCGACGGCAGCAGCGGCGACGGTGCTGACGGTGGTGCGGGCACCGGCGAGGATGGCACCAACGGCGATGACGGTACCGACGATGGGACGAACGATGGAGGCGAACAGACCGACGACGGTACCAACGACGGTACCGAGGGCGAAACCGACGAGCAGCCACAGGACGAAACCGACGACGGAACTGGCGGTGACGGCGGTGACGATGGGGTCGATGACGGCGGTGACGACGGTGGCGAAACCGTCACCACACGCGTACAGGTCGTCACAGAGCCGAACAACCCCGGCAACGCGGTCAACGGAACCGGCTCGGCATCCTGGAGCGGACAGATTGTCGCCTCGGAGGTCGTCCGCGGCACCAGCGACGGTTTCTTCCGTGGGGTTCGAGCGCGTGACGTGAACCAAAACGCGACCTCGACGATCGGCCGCCTCGACAACGGCTATCCGAACGGCGAGGCTGCGTTCATCATCGCCAACGTCGGCCCAGCCGAGAGCGGCAACCCAACCGGCTCGGTCAGCCTCACAGCGACACTGTTCGCCGACGGTGCGGTACTTGAGACCGACCAGCTACGATTCCCCTACCGCGTTGTCGACACCGGCGGAACAACGGTCGCCCGCGGGGAGAACCTGTTTTCGGCCGGTGGCGTCACGCTGGCTGACGGCCACGTCATCGAGGTTGTGATCGTCGTCGACACGACCGACGGCGACGACGACCTCGAACGGCTCGACACGCTCCAGTTCACCGCAACGGGGGTGGGGAGCTGATGGCACCACGTCGTGGCGGCGGCGGGCTCAGCCGCCGAGCAGCGTTAGCACTCATCGGCGGTGGCGGCCTCCTAGGTATCAGCTCGACGGGCGCGTTCGATCAGGTGCGGGGCCAACGGCCGTTCGATCTCTCGGTCAACGACGACAACGCACTACTCGGCATTGAGATTTTCAGTCCGATCGAGATCAGCAGCTCGCCGGCAACCGTCGATATCCTGGAGCTGCAGAATCGGTTTCCGGACGCCGACCTGACCGAGATCTCAGTTACCACCGACAACAGTCTTCTCTCAGTGGAATCGCTCTCCGGTGTCACGCTACAGCCAGCTGAAACGCGAACGATCAGCGGAACGGTCTCGGCAGCCCAAAGCACCACCCAGGAGGTGACACTAACGATCACCGTCAGCACCGATACCGAACAGATTGAGACGACACGAACGGTCGATGTCGTTGCCGATCTCGCCGCCGGACTACCGGAAGGCTGCCCGGTGTCGCTCAACATCTCCGTCGATGTGGGTGGCTCCCCACGAGATGGCAGCACCGTCAGCGGCGACATCACCAACGAGGATATCGCCGGCGATATCACCGTCGGCGGCGACATCGAGCTCAAAAACAGCCGTGTTGACGGCAACGTGACCGCTGGCGGCGATGTCACGCTCAGCAACAACACCGAGATCAGCGGCTCGGTCACTGCTGGCGGTGACATGTCTGTCAAGAAGGCGACCGTTGGCAACGGACTTGACGCTGGCGGCGATCTTACCGTCGAGACAAACTCTGTGATCGGCGGTGGGGCCATCGCTGGCGGCGACATGAGTATCAAGAAGGCGACGTTTGGCGGCGGGCTCACCGCCGGCGGTGATGTCACCATCGAGACGCAATCGACGATCGGTGGCGCGGTCGAAGCCGGCAGCGACGGCGATGTGACAATCAAGCAAACGACCGTCTGTGGCGCGGTAGATGCCGGCGGCGATGTGAGTGAGATCCTCAACACAAACATCGGCGGCAATGTGACCGCTGGCGGCGATGTCACGCTCAAAAACAAGGCAACTGTCTTCGGGAACGTCATCACGGATCCGGAGGGTGATGTCGATGTCGGAAACAACGCGGTGGTCAAAGGCAAGGTCGATGCAAGCGGTGATGTGACCGTCAACGGAACAGTCGAGGGCGGTGTCTTCGCTGATGGCGAGGTTGACGGCACCGGGACGATCAACGGAAACGATCCGCGCCCATCAAGCGGAGGGAACAACAATAACCAACCAGGCGGAGGGCCACCGGGTGGAGGGCCACCGGGTGGAGGGCCACCAGGCCAACAGTAGGATGATCGATCCTAGTTTCGTCGATATCGGGCACCGCTTGGAATGGGCAATCGAGACGGTGACCCGCAGGACTATTTGCGTCGCCCACTAGTGACACACCGTGGATGGCGGCGTCACGACGGACGACAGATCGCTCATCATCGCTGCTGTGGTGGGCTCATAGATGACTGACGACAGCGACACAGCGTCTCCCAGCGATGCCGCTACAGAACGCCCACTCAGTATCGGTCTCTGGGAGCCCAACGAAACGCCGATCGAATCCGAGCTACAAACCGGGCTCCCCGAGGCCGATCTCACCGTCGTCGGCCGCGATGTGAGCCCGCTGGAGGTACACGCGGTTGATTGTCTGGTCGTTGATTGCTCAGTAGCGACCCCGGAGCCGGCAACGATCTACGAGGAGCTACGCCAGCGGTATCCGGAGAAACCGCTCGTCGTGATCACCACGGGCGGCGACACAGATTTCATCGAGCGCGTCGAGACCGCAGCACACACGGCGCATGTCCCACGAACAGAAACAGGGATTCCGACCGCGCTGGTGTCAGCACGCGGCAAGCGGCTGGCGGCACGATCGTTTGCGACCGGTGAGAGCGAATCCGACGACCCAGCAGAAACCCAGCGATCGATGCCACAACAGCTCGGGCTGTGGGTGCTGTGGGCGATCGCGGTCGCAACCTACGGGATCGGCGACTCGTTGTCGACGATCATCGCGGTCTACTTTGTCGATGGGCTCGGGGAGGGCAACCCGCTCGTCGCGGTGCTGCTTGCGGAGTTCGGGATCCGCGGCCTGTTCGGCCTCAAGATCATCGTTTTCCTCGTCGCCGTCGGCATCAACCTCCAGTCCAAGAAGCGCGGCGATTGGCTCGGCTACTACGGACCGCCGGGCTTTGTCGCGCTGCTCGGGGCCGTGCTGACAGCCTCGAATCTTATCGCCATCGCAACAGCCTAGGTATCACCGTCATCGACGGGTTCCGCACGGAGTGTCCACGTCGTGTTGCCATCGACTGCGAGATAGCCGATCCCGCCGACATCCCGTTGTTGTGGATCAGTTCGGCCGACAAGACTCTGGATCAGCGGTTCGACGACCTCGCCGTTGCTATCAACAAGCGATAGCGAGTAGTCGATATCCTCGTCGCCGACGGAGAGACTAAATTCGATGGCCTGTTGGCTGCCGAAATCGATCGGCCCGATCACCGCATCGAGCCCATCGTTGAACACAATCGGTGGCTCCAGTTCCAGATCGATCTCGTCGGTGTCGTAGGCCGGCACATCGTACACTGTCGCCGTCCAGTCGGCACTCGCCTCCTGAACCGCAAGCTGGTACTCCCCCGGCGGTGGGTTGATCAGATTGCGCCCGGTAAACGGACCGAGCACCTCGATCACGCGGTACTCCTCGTCGCTCGCTGTCGACACCAGCGTCACCAGAAACCGCTCGTCTGAGGCCGCATCGCCGGCGTCAGTGTCGATGATCGTCGGCCCATCACGCACCAACTCGAAGGAATCGGTCGTCGCTTGCCCCGATCCCGAAAGCGAGATCGGCTCGATCTCACCCGAGCCATCGGCGGTCGGATACGGCGGGTAGGGTGCTGTCGGAACCCCCGGCGGCCCAAAGCCGACATCATCGCTCAACAGCACGTAGCCACCGACACCCCCCACGCCGATCGCACCACCAGCCGCAGCCGCCGCAAGATACTGTCTGCGTTCCATACTGGCCGCAGACTCCCCCATCCCCTAAGTTCACTGCTTTGATTCTCAGATCTGAGAGCCGCTGTGGGTGGCTGATCGGCAGCGTCGACACGCGAAACACCAAAATCTGTCACTCTGCGGTCGGAGTGTCGTAACGCCTAAGAGTCAAACGGCCGTTTCTCCCTACAATGAATCAGTTACCACATTGTGACCGGGGGTGGCTCCATGGGTGTTGAGATCAAGGAGTCGCCGGTCAGCGACGACGCCCGCGCGGAGATGGAGCAGTTTGTCTACGATTATCTGGCCGCCAGCGTCGAAACCGAGGATGACGGCGGGCGCATGCGGTGGTATCCGTGGCACAGCGCGGAGTACCGATTTAACCACATTCTCAACGTCGCCGAACTCGCCGAAACGATCGCCGAAGCGGAGGGGGCCGACACCGATATCGTCGTTGTCGCCGCGTTGTTTCACGATGTCGCAAAGCTCGACGCGCCCCAGGATCGACACGCCGAGGAGGGGGCGAACGTCGCCCGCGAGTATCTCGAAAGCCGCGGGGAGTACCCGGCGTCGTTTATCGACGCGGTCTGTCAGGCGGTCGCCAACCACTCCTTTCAGGGGCCGCTCTCGGAGGTGTCGCTGGAATCCCGCTGTCTGATGGAGGCCGACGTGCTCGATAAGGTTGGGGCCAACGGCACCGCACTCATGCTGTTGCGGATGGGGTATGAATCACGTACCCATATGGACGCCGCCCGGATGGTCGACCGCGTGCTCGAACGCGGGAAGGATCACCTCGACCGCGTCGAATCCGATACCGCCGAAAGCATCGGCCACAAGCGACTCAAACGCGTCAAATGGTTCCGCGAGTGGCTGGAAAGCGAGGTCGCCGAGATGACCGCCGAGCGACCCGAGGAGCCGCCGACCGACGTGAGCGAAGACTGACGAGCACCAACGAGCGATCGGCGACAGTCGCCAATCGTGACGGCAGTCCGACCACAGCGCGTCACCGTTTAGCCGATCGACCGCGTTGGCACCGATAATGCAACTGTCAGCGATCACAGTCGGGGTGTTCGCGCTGTTGGTCACGACGCGGGCGGTCTTTTCGTTCCTGGCGATCCGGAACGTCCAGTATGCCGACCAGCTAGTGGCCAAACACCGCGAGTGGCTCGGATCGACGCTCGGCATCGACGACAGCGACGAGCTCCAGGACTACCACCGGCTCACCACGGCGATCGGTGAACTGGAGTCTTGGATCGGGCTCGCCGCGGTGGTACTCGTCATCTATGGCGGCGGCCTCTCGTGGGTTGTCGACCTGTTGGCGGCGACCGGCCTCTCGGTCGTCCTGCAAGGCGTCGTGTTCTTTGTCGGCCTGGCGGTCGCCGCCCAACTGGCGTCGATCCCGTTTCGTCTCGTTTCGACGTTTGGAGTCGAGGAGGTTTTCGGATTCAACAACCAAACACCAACCCTGTTCGTCCGCGATACGCTGGTGCAACTCGCCTTATCTGTCGGGTTCGTGGCGATCCTGGGCGGCGCGGTGCTGGCCGCGATCGAACGGCTTCCGACGCTGTGGCCCGCGGCGGCGTGGGGACTGTTCGTCGTTGTCTCGTTGGTAATGCAGATCCTCTATCCGCGGGTGATCGCGCCGCTGTTCAACGATTTCGAACCGGTTGCCGACGGCGAGCTACGCAAGGCCATCGAAGATGTCTTCGAACGCGCCGGGTTTGCGACATCGGATATCTACACCATGGACGCCAGCCGGCGATCCACACAGCTCAACGCTTACTTCATCGGCTTTGGCCGAACAAAGCGTGTTGTGCTGTTCGACACGCTTGTCGAGAAGATGGAACAGGCCGAGCTACAGAGCGTTCTCGCCCACGAGTTGGCCCACTGGAAGGAGGCCCACATCTGGAAACAGTTCGCCGCGGGCGCGGTTCAGATGGCTGTCGTCGTCGCCGCCCTCGGCTGGCTGGTCGATTTCGAGCCGCTGTATACGGCCTTCGGGGTTCCGGCGTCGGCAACGTACGCCGGCCTGTTGCTGGCCGCTCTCATTGTCACCCCGCTACTGCAGTTTACCGCGCCGCTTTCGAACGCGCTCTCGCTGGCCCACGAGCGGGAGGCCGATGCCTACGCCGCCGAGGTGATGGGCTCCCAGCCGATGATCGATGCCTTGGGCCGGCTGGCCGGCGAAAACCTCGCCAACCCGTTCCCGCACCCGTGGTATGCGAGGTTCCACTACAGCCATCCACCGATCCCGGAGCGGATTCGGCTGTTGAGCGACCGCACTGACGGCGATGCGACAGATTCGGCACCACAGCCGCCGGCAACCGGAGACGACTGATGGCCGACCCCGGCAGCTACGTGTTGGTCGTCGCTGTCGAAGCCCCGACCACGATCGAGGTTGGCGCGCTCGGCGACCGCGAATTTACAGCCGGCGGCTACGCCTACGTCGGCAGCGCGTTCGGCCCCGGCGGGCTCTCGCGGGTCGATCGCCACCGCCGGGTCGCCAGCGGCGACCACGACACCCGCCACTGGCATATCGATTATCTGCTCGGTGCGACAGCAACCCGGCTTGCGGGCGTCAAAACGTATCCCAACGAGGACATCGAGTGCGCGCTGGCAACGGCGTTCGCTGATGCCGGGTGTGAGCCGGTCGCTGCATTCGGAGCCTCAGACTGCGACTGCAACAGTCATCTGTGGGAGCTTGACAGACTATCGCTCCCGGCAGCTGTCAAAACAGTATCAGAGGAGACAGCTTAGTCGTCGCTTGAGACAGCCCCGGTGTCAGGCCCGGCCTCGGCTGCGGCGGCCGGCGTCTCCGGGAGCTCCTCGCGCACGTCGTCGGCACCTTTGTTCTCGATAGAGTTGCGGTAGGCCTCCGGGAAGATCCGGACGAAATTACTAACCTCGGCGGCCCAGTCATCGAGTAGCTCGGCGGCACGCTCGCTGTCGGTGTACTCGGCGTGGTTCTCGACCATCCGGGTCAACATGCGCTCGTCCTTCTGGGTCAGCTCCTCGGAGAGCGTGACCATCTCCGTGTTGAGCTTGGACTCGAACTCGCCGTCAGGGTCGTAGACGTAGGCGACGCCGCCGGACATCCCGGCAGCGAAGTTGCGCCCAGTCTCACCCAGCACGGCGACAACGCCGCCGGTCATGTACTCACAGCCGTGGTCGCCGACGCCTTCGACGACGGCTTTCACACCGGAGTTGCGAACGCCGAACCGCTCGCCGGCGACGCCGTTGATGTAGGCCTCACCTTGGGTCGCCCCGTAGAGGGCGACGTTGCCGATGAGGATGTTCTCGTCGGCGTCGTAGGCCGCTGTCGGTGGGGTCTCGACGATGAGTTTCCCGCCCGAAAGCCCCTTACCGAGGTAGTCGTTGGCCGCACCGGTGAGCTGCATCGTTACGCCGTCGGCGAGGAACGCCCCGAAGCTCTGGCCGGCGATCCCATCGAAGTCGATGGTGATCGTATCGTCGGCCAGCCCCGCACCGCCGTACTCCGTCGAGATCTCATGGGAGAGCGTCGCGCCGACCGCGCGGTCGACGTTGGAGATCTCCTTGTCGAGGGTGACGGGCTGGCCGGATTCAAGCGCGGGTTCGGCCTCGTCGATCAGCTCCCAGTCGAGTTGGTCGTCGATGTCGGCGTGTTGCTGCTCGCGGGTCTTCCGCCGCTGGTCGCCGGCGGTCGGCGCGATGACCGTCGAGAGATCGAGATGCTTGGCCTTCTCGTGGTCGGTCTCCCGTTGGCTGAGCAGTTCCGGTCGGCCCACCATCTCCTCGATGGAGGTAAAGCCAAGCTCGGCCATGATCTCCCGGAGCTCCTGGGCCATGAACGTCATGTAGTTGATGACGTGCTGTGGCTCGCCGGGGAACCGCTCGCGGAGGTTTTCGTCCTGCGTTGCGACGCCGACCGGACAGGTGTTGGCGTGACACTGCCGGGCCATCACACAGCCCGCCGTGACGAGCGAGGCGGTGCCGAAGGTGTACTCCTCCGCGCCGAGCAGCGCGGCGATCGCCACGTCGCGGCCGGTCTTCATCCCGCCGTCGGCGGTGATCTTGATCCGGTCGCGCAGCCCCGTGGCACACAGCATCTGGTTGGCCTCGGCGACGCCGAGCTCCCACGGCAGGCCGGCGTTTTTGATCGACGTTTTCGGTGACGCGCCGGTACCACCGGAATCGCCGGAGACATGAACCACATCAGCGTTGGCCTTGGCGACGCCTGCCGCGATGGTGCCGATGCCGGCTTCGGAGACGAGTTTGACGTTGATGTCGGCGTCAGGGTTGGCCGCCTTGAGATCGTGGATCAGCTGTTTGAGATCCTCGATGGAGTAGATATCGTGCAGCGGCGGCGGCGAGATGAGGCCGACACCCGGTGTTGCGTACCGGACGTGGGCGATCATCTCGTTAACCTTCTTGCCAGGCAGGTGGCCGCCTTCGCCGGGTTTTGAGCCCTGGGCCATCTTGATCTGAATCTCCTCAGCGGAGGTCAGGTAGTGCGAGGTAACGCCAAAGCGGCCGGAGGCGACCTGCTTGACGTTACACTCCTTTTCGGTGTCGAACCGTTCCGGCGGTTCGCCGCCCTCGCCGGTGTTGGATTTCCCGCCAAGGCGGTTCATGGCGATGGAGTTCGTTTCGTGGGCTTCTGGCGAGAGGCTGCCCAGGCTCATCGCGGCCGTCGAGAAGTTCTCGACGATCTCGTGGATCGGCTGTACCTCCTCGATGTCGACGGGCTCGCGGTCGGCATCAAATTCGAGCAGCCCGCGAAGCGTCTGAAGGTTCTCGTTTTGATCGTTGATGAGCTCAGCGAACTCAAGATACCGATCGTAGTCGCCGCTCCGGACGGCCTGCTGGAGCGTACCGACCGTCTCGGGGTTCCACTGGTGGTAGATCCCCGACGAGCGGTGTTCGTACTCGCCTTGGGTTTCCAGTTCGGGGTCGCTCCCGAAGCCGACAGCGTGTCGCGTCCGTACGTCGTCTTCGATCACGTCGAGGCCGATGCCCTCCGTCCGGATCTCGGTGCCCTCGAAGTATTCGGCGATGAGATCGGAGCTGAGCCCGACGGCCTCGAAGATCTGGGCACCCTGGTAGGATTCGACCGTCGAGATCCCCATCTTCGCCATGATCTTCAGCAGCCCGTGTTCGAGTGCGTGGATGTAGCCCTCGATGGCCTCCTCCTCGTCGGCGCCGTCAGGGCCGGCACACAGATCGGAGATCGTCTGGTAGGCGAGATACGGGTTGACCGCGCCCGCGCCGTAGCCGACCAGCGTGGCGAGATGGTGAACCTCACGGGGGTCGCCGGATTCGACGACAAGCCCGACATCAGTCCGCAGCCCGTGGCGGACAAGATCGTGGTGGACGCCACCCGTTGCCAGCAGGCTCGGGATCGGAATCCGCTCTTCGTTGGTGCCGCGATCAGAGAGGACGATGATATCCGCGCCGTCGTCGATGGCCGCCCGGGCGTCATCCCGAAGTCGTTCGATGGCGGCTTCGAGTTCCGTTTCCGGGTCGTACGTCATATCCAGCGTCGTGGTCTCGAAGCCGTCCTCGTCGCGGTCGAGATCCTTGATACTCGCCGTCTGCTCGTCGGAGAGCACCGGCGATTCAAGGACAAGCTGGTGGGCGTGTTCCGGCGACTCGGTCATCAGGTTTCGCTGCTTGCCGAGTCGGGACTGAAGACTCGTCACCAGCTCCTCGCGGATGTAGTCGATCGGCGGGTTCGACACCTGGGCGAACAGCTGTTTGAAATACGTGAACAGCGGGCGGTTGAACTCCCCGAGCACCGACAGCGGGGTGTCGTCGCCCATCGAGCCGACGGGATCCATCCCCTGGTTGGCCATCGGCTCCAGCAGGTGTGTGAGTTGATCTTGCGTGTAGCCGAAGGCAGCCTGGTGAGCGCGCAGGGAGTCGACATCGCCGTGTGGTTCGAGGCTGTCACCGGCGATGTCGTCGAGTTCCTGTTGGTGTTCGTCGACCCACTCGCCGTACTTGTCGTCGGTGAGCTCGTCGAAGACCTCGGCGTCGGGCGTGACTTCGCCCTTCTCGGGGTCGGCAACGAAGATCTGGCCGGGCTGGAGGCGGCCGCGTTCGCGGATCTCACTCGGGTCGGTCTCGATCGCGCCAACCTCGCTGGCGGCGATCAGCGTGTTGTCCTCGGTGATGTCGTACCGACAGGGCCGCAGCCCGTTGCGGTCGAGGACGGCGGCGATCTTGTCGCCGTCGGTCGCGGCGACGAGTGCGGGGCCGTCCCACGGCTCGACGAGGCTGGCGTGGTAATCGTAGAAGTCCTGCCGGTCAGGATCCATCGAGTCGTCGTTCTCGTGGGCCTCCGGGATCAGCATCCGGAGGATATGCGGCAGGTCACGGTCGGAGTGCATCAACAGCTCGATGGCGTTGTCGACGCTGGCGGTGTCGGATTGGCCGGCCTCGGTGACCGGCTTGAGCGTCTCGATATCCTCGCCGAAATCCTCGTGGGCGAGCTGGTTTTCGCGGGCGCGCATCCAGTTGATGTTGCCGCGGATCGTGTTGATCTCGCCGTTGTGGATGATCCGCCGGTACGGATGGGCGAGATGCCACGCGCCGAGCGTGTTCGTCGAGAACCGGGCGTGGACGAGCGTCAGCGTTGTCTGCAGCCGCTCGTCTGTGAGATCCGGGTAGTAGCCGGCGAGCTGTTCACCCTTGAGCAGCCCCTTGTAGACCAGCGTTTTGCGGTGGAGCGAACAGACGTAGAACCGGCCCGCACCATCGATCTCCTCGGCGGCCGCTTCGAGCTCGCGGCGCGCAAGGAACAGTCCGCGATCAAAAGCGTCGTCAGCCATCGACTCGGCCGGGGTCACGAAGACCTGCCACACATCGGGTTCAGAATCGAGTGCGGTTTGGCCGAGATCGCTGTTGTCCGTCGGGACATCCCGCCAGTGGAAGACCTCGAGGTCGTGGTCGGCGAGCGTGGATTCGAAGATGTCGACGAGCTGCTCTCGAACGTCGTCGTCCTGTGGCATGAAGATCGAGCCGACAGCATAGGTCTCCGGGAGGTCGCCGACAACGGCCTCGAAGAACGTGTCGGGGCGTTGGATCATGATGCCGGCTCCGTCGCCGGTGGCTTCCTCGGCACCGGTCGTTCCGCGGTGTTCGAGATTGCTGAGTAGTTCGATGCCGTCGGCGACGACATCGTGTGAGGCACCGCCGTCGAGATCGACGACCGCACCGACGCCGCAGTTGGATTTCTCATCGGTCGGGTCGGCGA
Organism: Halonotius roseus; assembly: GCF_006861655.1. Classification (GTDB taxonomy): domain Archaea; phylum Halobacteriota; class Halobacteria; order Halobacteriales; family Haloferacaceae; genus Halonotius; species Halonotius roseus. The sequence continues at coordinate 213,631 of NZ_SESI01000003.1, forward strand.
GCCCGACGGGTTCACCATGCGCATCGTCCGCCTGCGCATGCGACTCACTGTGATACTTGGCCATACACGAACCGAGCAATCGCCCGAATAAATGCCTGCTGATGCGAAAATAAGGGTTCCTAATTCCCATATTAGGAGGTATTAATAATTGATAGTTAGTAAGTTGAAACGATCCTCCCAAATCAGATCAAACAATCATGTGAGATTCGATCCGAGAGAGTCGCTACGGTCAGAGAAAAAGCGTCCCGATCGTCAACGAGGCGATGGGCGAGAAGAGATCATCCGCTGCCGCGCCGGTCAGTTAGTAGTTCTTGGCGAAGTAGGCGGTCTGGGTGGCGTCGTCGCCACAGATTGCACACGTTTCTTCATCCCCAACAGTCTCCTCGTCGTCGAAGGGGCACATCACGATCTCGGCGGCCAGCGGCTCCTTGATCGGCTCCTCACACTCCTCGTCGCCACACCACGGTGCTTTGACGTAGCCGCCGTGTTGGCCGAGCGTCCCGAGTATCTCCTCGCGGGAGTCGGCCTCGCGGACGCTGTCTTCCAAGTTCTCCTCAGCCGTGGCGTACAGCTTGGCATAAACCTCGTCGAAGTGCTCTTGGATCGTGTCGCCGATATCGTCGCGGTCGGCCGTCGTCGACTCGCCGTCGGGGCGGTGGATGATCGTGACCTCGTCGTCTTCGACTTCATGCGGGCCGATCTCGATGCGGACGGGGACGCCCTTCAGCTCCCACTCGTTGAACTTGAACCCAGGATTGCGCTCGTCGCGGTCGTCGAGTTCGACGCGAACGCCGCTGTCGGCGAGGTCGTCGGCAACGTCGTCGGCGTAGTCGAGCACGTCGTCTTTGGTGTCTTCCTGCCAGATCGGAACGACAACGACCTGCTCGGGTGCGATTGTCGGCGGGAGGACGAGGCCCTGATCGTCGGAGTGCGTCATGATCAGCGCGCCGAGTGCGCGCCACGAGAGCCCCCACGAGGTCGTGTGGGCGGGCTGGGTTTCCTCGTCCTCGTCGGAGAACGTGATATCGAACGCTTCGGCGAAGGAGGTGCCGAGGTGGTGGCTGGTGCCGGCCTGCACCGATTTTCCGTCCGGCATCAGGGCTTCGACGGTTGTGGTTTTGTGCGCACCCGGGAACTTGTCGTGATCCGGCTTTTGGCCCTTCAGGACGGGAATCGCAAGCAGATCCTCGTAGAGCTCAGCGTACTGATCGAGGCGAGTCATCGTTTCGTCCCACGCCTCGTCGTGGGTCTCGTGGGCCGTGTGGCCCTCCTGCCAGAGGAATTCCTTCGTTCTGAAGAACGGTTTTGTCTCGGTGGCTTCCCACCGGACGACCGAACACCACTGATTGACTCGCAGCGGGAGATCGCGGTGGCTGCGCACCCACTGGGCCATGTAGGGGGCGATGATCGACTCGCTGGTCGGGCGGACGGCGAGGCGTTCGTCGAGTTCGTCGTGGCCGCCGTGGGTGACCCACGCGACTTCGGGGTCGAAGCCTTCGACGATGTCTTTCTCCCGTTCGAGATAGCTCTCGGGAATGAACAGCGGGAAGTAGGCGTTCTGGACGCCGGTCGATTTGAACGCCGCGTCGAGTTCGCCCTGAATCGCCTCCCAGAGGGCGTACCCGCGTGGGCGCGTCACGATGAATCCGCTCATCCCGTCGGGGCCGTAGTTTGCGAGGCCGGCCTTCTTGACGACCTCGGCGTACCACTCGCCCGTGTTGTGCTGTTTGCTCTCAGTGATTCCGAGATCTTGCTCGCTACTCATTGCCGGCACTCCGCAACCGGGACAAATAAACTCGGTGTGTTGGCGTTGGAGGCCGCCGACAGCCGCGCTGGCAACCGCCGACACCCCCGCAACGGTCGTGGTACCACGACTCTCGCAAGGGTTATCCCCCGGTGACCTGTACGTTTGATTGCAATGGCACACGGCAAAGTTGATTTCTTCAACGACACTGGCGGCTACGGATTTATCGACACGGACGATGCTGACGACGACGTTTTCTTCCACATGGAGGATGTCGGCGGCGAGGATCTCACAGAAGGCGAGGAGATCGACTTCGATATCGAACAGTCCCCGAAAGGCCCGCGCGCGACGAACGTCGTTCGCAACTAACTACAGTCCTCGCCTCACGGCGACACTGCAATTTTCATTCTTTCAATCGCTGAGTCGATTCGCTCGGCAACCGCAGTCATCCGACATATCTAGCAGCCGCAGTCATCCGACAGGCCCGGCAGCCGCCGCCCTGGCGGACTGAAAGGGCGAAACGCGCTCGGCGAACCCGGACGACGCAAGCACCGCAGGAGTGAGCAGCGCGAACGACGAGGAGCGCAGCGAGTCCCGGGAGCCGAGCGCGTTGAGGGCTTTCTACGTGTTGTCACACTCGACACCGATACTACCAGAACTGTCTAGTCCCGAACCGCATCAGCGACCGACTGCAACGACTCGTACTCCGAATCCGAGTAGGCGATCACACGCACATCAGTCAGAGACGACGACTCGTAGTCAGCGATCACCGAGCAGATCAGTTCCGCGCCGCGCTCGAACTCGAAGCCGGCGACGCCGGTGCCGAGAATCGGAAACACAATCGACTCACACCCCAATTCATCAGCTTGCTCCAACGTGTTCCGCGTCGCATCCCGAATACTCGCTTCGGTCGCCTGCCCATCTCCGTAGTGCGGCATCGCCGCTGCATGGATCACGTACTCGGCGTCGAGGTCATAGGCGTCGGTGACGGCAACCGCGCCGAGATCGACCGGGCCGTTCGCCATCGCTTCCGCGTTGATGTCGCCGCCCGCACCGCGGCGGAGCGCGCCGGCAACGCCGCTGCCCATTTTGAGGCTCGTTCCCGCCGCGTTGACTAAGGCGTCGGCCTGTTGGGCCGCGATATCGCCTTGGATGACGGTGAAGTTCATACCAGACAGTACGAGCCTACGTCAGTAGAGTTTTTGCCGGCTACAAGCGAATCCGGCGCACTGTGGCCACACGACGGCCCGTCAGCGATGGGTATCGATCCACTCACACCACGCACGGAAGTCGTCAGCCCCGCACTGATCGGCGATGTTCTGTAGCGTCCCGATACGAACGCGGTCGTGCAGCGGAACAGTGACGGTTCGGGTTTCGCCGGTTTCTGGGTGCGTGTATTTCAAAATCACATGATCGCCGCGTGTTCGATCACGTCTGTAGTCGAATTTGCGCAACACGCTGACGATATCTTCACCGGAAAAATCCCGTGAGACCATTGCTCACGAATCAAACCATGGTGCATCCGGTTCCGGGGCTGCTGTATCATCGTTTCGGGCTTCAGCAGTCAGCTCCGTTGCCTCGTCGAGGTTTTCGAGGGCTTCCTGTCGGGTTGGCCCCTGACTTGCTACTCCAGCCTCCTCATCGATAGCCGACCACCACCCGTCATCCTCTTCGATCAGCCGAATTTCTCGGCCAGTGCTCATACCAGCTATTAGGCCGGAATATTGGATAAACGTTCGGACGACGTTCAAACCGGTAACCCCCGTGTCAGCGCGAAGTCAAGTACCTCCAGTACGTACACATAGCAATGAGCGACGCACCACCAACCCCCGGCATTCACCACGTCACCTGCATCGCTGGCGACCCCCAACAGAACATGGATTTCTGGGTCGAAACGCTCGGCCTCCGGCTCGTCAAGCGGTCGATCAACCAAGACGACCCCAGCACCTACCATTTCTTTTTCGCTGACGCCGAGGGCACCCCCGGCACCAGTATGACGTTCTTCCCGTGGGAGAACCTCCGACAGGGGAAGGTCGGCTCCGGACAGGTCTCCCGCACCGCCTTCCGCGTCCCCGAGGGCAGCCTCGAGTTCTGGGAGGATCGCTTCGACGACTACGGCGTCGATTACGAGGATCGAGTCGAGCGGTTCGGCGAGACCGTCCTCCCGTTCTACGATCCCGACGGCTTGCCTGTCGAACTCGTCGAAGTCGAGATCCCAGAGGACGACCCGACAGTTCCGTGGACCGAGTTCGTTCCCGAAGACGCCGCGATCCGCGGCTTTCACTCGGTGACGCTGTGGCTGGCCGATCCCCAACGCACCGAGGAGGTGCTTCGAACGATGGGTCTCGAAGAAGCCGGCACCGAGGAATCACCGGGCGATACGCCAGGCGACGAGCGCACGCGATTCGAGGCAACCGGCACCGTCGGCAAATACGTCGACGTGTTACCAACTATTGAGGGCGCGCGGCAGGGTCACGGCACCGTCCACCACGTCGCCTTCCAGACACCAAGCGACGAGGATCAGATGGCGATGCGGAAGGCCGTCTCCGCTCAGGGCGTTCGTCCGACTCAGCAGATCAACCGCCACTGGTTCCGATCGGTGTACTTCCGAGAGCCAAACGGGATCCTGTTCGAACTCGCCACCAGCGGGCCGGGCTACACCAGCGATGAACCCCTCGACGAACTCGGCGAGAAACTAATCCTGCCGGGGGAGTTCGAGGATCAACGCGAGCAGATCGAATCCGGTCTCAGCGACGTGACGATCCCGCGCGGCGAGGCAGTCGACGCCGACTAATCCCCTTACTCCTCATCCGGCCAGTCATCCGGCAGTCGAGACAGCGTCGCTGCGATCACGAACTCGTCAAGCTCCGTCCGCTCCCGCAGCCACCCGGCCGCGTCCCGATGAGCGTCTTGGCCGTTCGGAATATAGATGCCATCCGAAGACTGCACGACGAATGAGAGATCAAGCACCTCAGTTTCAAGTGTCGTTCGCAGTTCGTCATGATCCCCTGTCCCGGCAACCAATCGTACGAGTTCGGCTGCCGGGATCGGCGATCCCCAGGAGTGACGACGGGCGAGTTTCCAGACGAAGGTTGCCGCAGCGTCCGTCATCAGCAACTCCTATTTTCTATTGGCACGTAGAGATATTCAAACAAGACAGACATGAGTGTCCAATGCGTTTAACATCACGGCCAACAAACAACGAGTACACTCAGCGTCTGAGACAACATCCCCGCCTATGTCACGCCAACAAACACCCGATACGGACGAACCCACCTCGCTTGCCGAACTGCGAGACGAGTATCCAAGCGGGTGGCGAATCCTCATCCAAAACGAAAGTGTCGGCTACATGCTCGATGCGTTACTGGATGCCCTCCCCGGCTCGGAGTTTACGAAATCCGAGCTCGCTCGGGAAGCCGGTGTCAGCCGCCAATCCGTGTACACCCATCTCGATCTGTTGCTCGCCCTCGGCGTTCTCACCCCCGTCGAAAACGCCTCGCCTGAACGGTACCGCGTGACCGCCGACAGCGACCTCCTCACGCTGCTTCATCAGGTCAACGGACTGGTCAACGAGCGGCTCTCTGAGTAGGTCACCGCATGGCTGGATCGTCGGCGTCGATCGGCACCCCAAACGGACTCTCACTCTCCCGCCAGTTCCACCCCGGCAGCCGCGTCTGAAAGCCCGCCGCCAACGCGGCGTCAAGGTCGTCGGCACCGGCTGTCTCCTCGTCATCGCCGTGGGTGTAGATATCCGCGAAGTGGAACGTCGCCTCGGCGAGCATCGCCAGCGGCTGGCCGCCCGCGATCGTCGCCGCGAGCCGACGACCCAACACCTCGTCGACGACAAAGCCCGGATAGTCGCCGTCGACATCGAGTTCCCGCAGGAGGCCCACGTAGCCGGCGATGTTGACCGCCCGGTCACCGTCAGCGAAAACACGGTCGACTTCGTCGTGGTAGCCGGCCTCGCTCACCGCGTCGACATCGGTTTCGAAGGCCCGCCCGAGGCGGCTGCGGGTGTCGTTGATCAGCGGGACGATGACATCGGCACGGCGGCGAACCCACTCGTGTTCGGCGGCCACACGATCCGGCGTGAGATGCATACCCGAAGCGAGGCGACGAGCCGGCTTGGATTTGTGGGTGAGTCAGAGAAAGTACGATCGGGAAACGACCCGGTTGCGAAGGGGTTTTATAACGAGGATCGTATAAAGCGAACTAAGCGGGTTTTCGCTGCCTGTTCCCGCATGCGCAGCTATCAGCGCGTATTCAGTATGTTCCATCTCGACCGACACTACCCACGGCGTCCCGACAACACGTGGGTGCAGTCCGGCGGGGTGGCAACCGGCGAGGCGGCGATCAGCGCAGGTTTTGTTGACGTATGAGCTCAGTAGATAAGCAACTTGACGACCTACAAGCGGAGATCGACGAAGAAGTTCCACCCGACATCACTGTCTCGGATGTGAAATACGAGGGGCCGGAGCTGGTGATCTACACCCCACACCCCAAGCAGTTCGCGGAGGACGGCGACCTCATTCGGTCGCTGGCCAGCAAGCTCCGCAAGCGGATCACCGTCCGCCCGGATCCGGAAGCACTCTCGGATCCACAGAAAGCGGACTCGAAGATCCGGTCGGTGATCCCCGACGACGCCGGTGTCACCGATCTCGATTTCCACGAGGATACCGGTGAAGTCGTCATCGAAGCACAAAAACCCGGGATGGTGATCGGCCGACACGGCTCGACGCTCCGGGAGATTACCCAGGAGGTCGGCTGGACGCCGGAGGTCGTTCGGACGCCGCCGATCGAATCCTCGACGGTCTCAAACGTCCGAAACTTCCTCAAACACGAACGCGAGGAGCGACGCGACGTGCTCGAACGCGTCGGCCGACAGATCCACCGCGAGGAGATCGGCCGCGAGCAGTGGGTTCGTATCTCGACATTGGGCTGCTGTCGGGAGGTCGGCCGCGCGGCGTTTCTGCTCCAAACCGCCGAAACCCGCGTTCTCATCGACTGCGGCGACAAACCCGGTGCGGAAGGCGAGGTGCCCTACCTACAGGTGCCGGAAGCACTCGGTGCGGGCGCAAACTCGATCGACGCGGTCGTGCTCACCCACGCCCACCTCGATCACTCCGCGCTCATCCCGCTGCTGTTCAAATACGGCTACGATGGGCCGATCTACTGTACGGAGCCGACACGGGATCTGATGGGGCTCCTCCAGCTCGATTATCTCGATGTAGCGACCAAGGAGGGTCGGACGCCGCCGTACGAATCAGACCAGGTCAGAGAGGCGATCAAACACGCGATCCCCCTGGAGTACGGCGACGTGACCGACATCGCCCCCGACATCAAGGTCACCTTCCACAACGCAGGCCACATCCTCGGCTCGGCGGTCACACACTTCCATATCGGCGACGGCCTCTACAATGTCGCCTTCTCCGGCGATATCCACTACACCGATACACGGCTGTTCAACGGCGCGGTCAACGACTTCCCGCGGGTCGAAACCCTGGTTCTGGAGTCGACCTACGGCGGCCGCAACGACTACCAGACCGATCAGGCCGACTCCGAGGAGAAGCTGCTTGAGGTCATCAACGAGACCTACGACGACGGCGGGAAAGTCCTCATTCCGGCGTTCGCCGTCGGCCGATCACAGGAGATCATGCTCGTCTTAGAGGAAGCGATGCGAACCGGCAAAATCCCGGAGATGCCGATCCACCTCGATGGGATGATCTGGGAGGCGACAGCGATCCACACCACCTATCCGGAGTATCTCCGCGATGACCTCCAGGATCGCATCTTCCACGAGGACAAAAACCCGTTCCTCGCCGACCAGTTCAACCACATCGACGCCGGCGAGGAGGAACGCCAGGAGGTCGCCGACGACGAGCAGGCGATCATCCTTTCGACCTCGGGGATGATCACCGGCGGCCCGATCATGTCGTGGCTCCGGCATCTCGGCACCGACCCGGACTCCCGGCTTGTCTTCGTCGGCTACCAGGCCCAGGGAACGCTCGGCAACCGCATCCAGAACGGCTGGGATGAGATCCCGATCAACAGCGATTACAACGGCGGTCGCGGCGACACGCTCACGCTGAACATGGCTGTCGAAACCGTCGATGGCTTCTCCGGCCACGCCGACCGCAAGGGGTTGATGGACTTCGTGCGGACGATGAACCCACGGCCCGAAAAGATCCTCTGTGTCCACGGCGACGAACGCTCGGTTCAAGACCTCTCATCGGCACTCTACCACGAGTTTGATATCCGGACATTTGCCCCAAAAAACCTCGAAACGTTCCGGTTCCGCTAACTTAGGGGAGTTCCTTCCACTGTTTCCCGCAGTTCGGACAGGTTCGAAGCGCGTAGACCTCGTCGGGCTTGTTTTGTCGTTTGAGCGTCTCTTCGCACTCGCTGCAGGCGATCCGCTCGTAGTTGTCCTTGTAGAGGTCGCCGTTCCGGAGCCCCTTCCGTGTCGATTTCATGTCCGCCCTTTTGGCTTGGAGCCTAAAAGCATCCCGTGTGCCGGGCGTCCGACAGTACTGACACCCCAAAGACGTCGCTGTCGACAACGAGCATCGGATTGAAAAGGAGTGGCCGCCCGGATGTGAGAGGCGAGTGGAGTGTGGTGGTCGTCAGTACGTTGGGGTTGTGGTCGCACATCCGTCACCCGGTGGGGGAGTGGCCAACAGATCGAGAGCCACAGCAGCGTGTGGGTGACCGACCACGATTTGTCCGGGGTGAGCACACTGTCGGCTCACAGCCCGGCGTCCCGCCTCAGCCGCCGTCCGCTGTCACCTCCGATCTTAACATTACCTAAATCAAAGCGGTGCGATGTATAAATACTGCACGGTGCGCAAAGATATCGTGATAAGCATGGAGTAAATTAGGTTGTTTGCTGATATTGTTCGATATAACTGAACTATTCAGTGGGGTAGTTGACAACTGTGTTTCTCACCGGTAGAAGACACAAGGCTCACAGCGTGGTTCGGTGAGAGATCGGAGCAAGACGAGGCGAGGAGCGCGGCGGATGATCCGGTCGAGGACGCCCCGATCCCCGAGATGGATCCTGCCGCGTGGCGCGGGCGTGGCGACGAGCGGTGTATCTGCCGACAGTTGACGAGAAAAGCGTCAGTACGTCGGCATCACATTGTATATCGTTGCGGCGTATAAACCCACCGTCCGCGCCGCGACCGAGCGGCGGTTACCGGCGATCGTCGAGTGCGGGAAACGACGACCGAACCTCATCGACAGCCGCCGGCTCGATGGTCGCCGTGATCGTCGTCGACGCGTCGCCGGCGGTAGCCCGGGCTGTCCCCCACGGATCGTATATCGCCGAGCGGCCACACAGCTGTGCGTCGGCCGCGGGGAACGAGCCGGTTCCGTTGACCGCGATCAGATACGAGAGGTTCTCGATCGCGCGGGCCCGACCCAGCGTTTCCCAGTGTTCGATCCGGGGATAGGGCCACGCGCTCGGGACGACAAGACAGTCGACACCACGGTCGAGCAGCCGGCGGTACAGCGACGGAAACCGGAGATCGTAACAGGTCGTCGTGCCGATCGTCAGCCCGCCGAACTCGACGACAGAGAGTGAGTCGCCAGCCACCAACAGCTCAGATTCGGCGGAGTCGTACCCAAACAGGTGGTGTTTCCGGTAGACGCCACGCCGCTGTCCGTTTCGATCGAAAAACACCGAGGTGTTGGCGTAGCCATCAGCGGCCGGTACGTCGTAGCCGGCCGCCGCACTGGCGGCGAGATCCTCAACGACGCTGCCGGCGACGAAAGCGATGTCGTTGTCGGCGGCCATCTCGGCAAGGCGGTCGAACAGCGGGTCGTCAAGGCCGGCGACCTGGGTCGAATAGTCATCAAACGCAAAGAAGCCGACGAGAAACTGTTCGGGGAGGACGGCGAGGTCGGCACCCTCGGCGGCGGCATCGACGACCGCCTCGCGGGCCTGATCGAGATTTGTCTCGACAGCTCCCGACTCGATCCCGAGTTGGATCGCGGCGACCTCCATCGTCAGCTGATCTCCGCCCGAAGCGCGGCCTCAAGATTGTCGAGTTCGGCATCGAGGTTGCGTTTGAAAAACCGCTCGACGCCGGGGAGCTGTCCGTCGACGACAAACTCATTGCGGAGCTGACAGCCGCCGTCGGTTTCGGTGATCGTATGCTCGCCGGTCACCCGGAGGGCGCGTGAGCGACCCTCGAATTTGACGCGGGTTGGGGGCTCTCGAATCAGATCTTCGGTTTCGACGGCAACCGTCGAGTTGAGCAGCGGGATCGGCAGCTTCACCTGCCACGTCGCACGGTTCTCGTCGTGGATCTCGTAGCTGTCGACAACGCTGATCGCGCTGGCGCGTTTGGCCGGGTCGGCGATAAACGTCCAGATCTGCTCGCCGGGAACGTCGAACTCGAAGGTCCGTGAGACACGGACGGTCATTACAGAGCGCAGGACGGGGAGTGTAAAAAATGACGCGGAAGCGGCCGTCGGCACCTACTCGGGGGTGACACGCCACGTCGTCGAGCGGGCGCGGCTCCATTTTTCGATGTCGACATCGTCGGATTTCTCGGCGAGCTGCGGCAGGCGGACACCAACCTGCTTCGAGGAGAGGCCGATCGCCTCGGCGATGGTCTTCGCCCGGAAGTATCGCTCACCGCGTGCGACGCTGTCGCGGAGATAGGCGACGATGCGTTGTTCCTCCTCGGTGTACTCTGTCATCTACGATCACTAGGGGGCTGAACGGCTTAATGATTACGTCGGCAAGCGAAGGTGGCAATCAAATCGGCGGGGGAAGAGCTCGATATCAGGCGTCGTACAGTTGGAGTGCAGCCACCGAGAGCCCGGCGGCGACGACCGCCGCCGCGAACCCCCAGGCTTTGATGAGCTGTGTGCCGCCGGCGAACATAACCCCGGCTCCGAGCACCGCCACCGTGCCACAGGCGATCGCAATACCAACTCCCTTGTCGGTTGTCATACCGTGGGTAGCCATACCGGCGGCTTCGACACCTGTATGCTTAGTTCATTCGAACGCACACAGCGTGAATCGATCGTGGGGAGACCTCTACTTGATCTCGACGTGATCGGACTCCTCGTTGAGCGCGAGGTTGGCCGCGATCTCGGCGTTGCGCATCGCGTACTCGGCGGTATGCTGGAGGCTGACGAGCACCTCACGGATCTGTAACAGATCCTTGTTTGGGAGCTCCTCCAGATCATCGAGGATCTCCTGTTCGCGGTCGGAGATCTCTCCGAAGAGGTGTCGACACCGGATCGTGAGATCGTAATCGCGTTCGACGACGGCGCGAACAGCCATCTCGGTCAGCTCGTCGATCTGGTCGGTGAACTCCCGGATCCGGCGGATCGTCGAGCTGTCGACATCCGGCATCTCGTCGGCTGAGGCGACGATCTCGGCGATATCCTCGGCGTTGTCGGCGGTGAGTTCGAGATTTTTCGCCACCGATCGGTAGCCGATCAGCGGGAAACTGGAGTCCAGCCCGACAGCCCGACAGAGGTTGGGGTTCTGGTAGGCGGTGAAGATGAGCCGAAGCAGCAGGACAAAGATCTTGTTGGCCTGTCGCTCGCGGTTGAGCGCGCGCTCGGCGAGATCGCTGTTGCCGTGGGCCAACGCCTTGATCGCCTCCGAACGCATCGTGCTCCCGGTGTTTTCGAGCCGCTCTAAGAGGTTATCGAGCGTGAAATCCTCCGGGTCGGCCGAACACCGGATGGCGATGCGCTCCGGCGTCTCCTCGATCACGCCGAGACCCATCAGCTGTGTTTCGGCCTGATACACCGCGTTGATGTGTTCGGAATCAAGGGCGTCGGACTCCATCTGGACGTGGATCACCCGCCGACCGAGCACGTATTGGGCGATGATCGCTCGCTCGACAGAGCCCGCATCGAGGTTGTCGGCGTGGATCACCGCCTCGCTTTCGCCGGTGCTGGCCGACTCCGGCAACACCGTTAGCGTCCCCTTTCCGCCCATCCGGATCGAGACCTCATCACCCTTTTCGACGTAATGCTCTTTGGTCCACTCCGCCGGCAGCGTCATCGCCAGCGTCGACGGCCCCAGCCGCTGTACCTTCCGTGTTTCCATACCCTTTCTCGGGGACAGGTCATCTTAATTGTATGCATACACGGGGTATCGAACAACAAATGTTGAACTGATATCGTGACTACAGTAGATATTAATATGTGGTTGTCTCACATGAATTGCACCTACACGCGATTACAGACAGCACACACCACACGCTACACAACGCGGAGCATGCGTGTTTCGAACCGACCGACCCGCACCTGCCGCCAGCCACGGAGCTCGGCGTCAAGCTCTGGGTCGTCAGTATCGACACGCAGGACACGGAGGTCGTCAAGCTTCGACCGCGAGGCGACGACCTCGACGCTCGCATTTCGGATCACGGCCGGCGAAAGCTGGGGGTTGCCGCGGCCAAAGATGAACCCTTGGCCGCCGATCGGGGAGACGATGATCGTGTTGGTCTCGCCTAACGCATCCAGAATCTCGGCTTCGCTTGCGTCGGTTGCGAGCACCTGCCCATCACGCCACACGTCAACACCGAGTGGTGAGCCCACGAAGCCGAGAGCCGATTTGATCGCTCCGAGCGTCGACCCCGGCCCGAGGATGTAGGTCGTTTCGGGATCGACATCGCCGGCGATCCCCTCGGCGAGGGTCTCAACGGTGCCGCCGCCGCGCTGTTTGGCCGACTGGAGGCCGTCGGCGACCGGCACCGACGCGATCGCCCGGAGCTCCGGGCTGACCTCGCCGGCCCGGTAGTCGTCCTCGTCGATATCCATGACCTCCCGCTGTTCGGTGCGATCGAACTCGACGACGATGTCGGCGGCGGCCTCCGGCGAGACCGCAAACACCGACGAATAGACTTTGACGCCCGCGGGCACACCAAGCAGCGGCACGTCGGTATCGGCCAGCGCGTCGGCAACGTCGGCCGCGGTGCCGTCGCCGCCGACGAAGACAACGAGATCGACGCCAGCTTCGAGGAATGCGTCGACGGCGGCCGCGGTGTCGGCTGCGGTCGTGTCGGCTGTGTTTGTGCCGGGCTCGAAGGCGATTTTCGGCTCGAAGCCAACCTCTCGTACCTCGGCGGCTCCCATCGGCTCGCCCGCTGTGAGGAGATCGATTTCGGCGTCGCGCTCGGCCAACCGCGTGAGCATCCGGCGGGCGCGCTCCGGCGCACGGGGCTCCGCGCCGCGCTGTCGGGCTTCGGCGACCTTGCCGTCGGTTCCCTTGAGGCCGACCCGACCACCCATGCCGGCGATCGGGTTAACGAGGACGCCGAGTCGCATACTAACTGGTGGTGTGGCGTCGTGAAAAGCCCCCTGTCTGCGGTGTCGCCGGTGGCGGCAGCCCGCCAGCGGATCGGAACACACTCCCCTTCCCGTCGTCGACTCCGGGTATGGCACTTCGGGGGCTCCGTGGCGACGGGCGCGGGTGGACGCTGCTGGCGATCGCGTCGGGCTGGGTGTTCGTCCTCGGCGGCCGGTTTCTCGTGCCGGCCGTCCTCCCGCAGGTGAAAAATACCTTCGCCGTCAGCGATGTCGGAGCCGGCGTGGCGATCACGATCATCTGGGCAACCTACGGCCTGATGCAGACGCCCGCGGGCCTGCTTGTCGACCGCATCGGCGAGCGGAAACTGCTCGCCGGCAGTGCTGTTCTCACGGCGACCAGCGTCGTCGTCATCGGCGCGGCCCCGGCGTTCGCCGCGTTCATTGTCGGCTGTGCGGGGTTCGGACTGGCGACCGGCCTCTACGGCCCGGCGCGTGGCACCGCCCTCTCGCGGGCGTTTCCCGACCACGACGGGGCGGCCATCGGCGCGACGCTGGCGGCGGGCTCGGTCGGCTCGGCTGTGTTACCGCTGGCGGCTGGCTCGCTTGTCGGCGAGATCAGTTGGCGACTGCTCGTCGGCGGATTAGCTGTCCCACTCGTCGCGCTCGGCGTGGTGATCTGGGCGACGGTGCCGTCGTTCGACAACGGCGACGGGGCGACTCCAGACGACGGGACGAGTACAAAACTCCCGGTCGGAGACGTGCTCGCGGCGATCCGCACCCGGCAAGTCGCGGTCGCGTTGACCGCGCTGACGCTGATGACGTTCGTGTTTCAGGGTGTCTCGGCGTTTTACGTGACCTACCTCACTTCGGTCAGTGACTTCGCCCAATCGACGGCGGCGGCGATGTTCTCGCTGGTCTTTGTCGGCGGCGCGGTCGCCCAGGTCGCCGCCGGGGGGCTCGCCGACGCCGTCGGCGACCGACCGGTGTTGGTCGCGGTCTCCGCGGCGACGATCCCGGTGCTCGTTGCGATCCCGATGCTTGACAGCGTGATCGGAGTCGCCGCGGCATCGCTGCTGCTTGGGATTCGACTGGGCGTTCCTGCGGTCTCGAACGCCTACATCATCGCTATCCTCCCCGAGTCCGTGACGGGAGCGGCGTGGGGCGTCCTTCGGACGACGAGCTTCATGCTTGCGGCAACGGGCTCAACTGTCGTCGGCGTGATGGCCGACAACGACCTCTTCGACGAGGCATTTTTCCTGCTCGCCGGACTGACCGCGCTCGGGACGCTGTTGTACACCCGGCTGCCGGATCGATAGTAACCGCGCCAGCCAGATCGGTCGCGGCCGGGGTCGTGTTCAGATAAGCTGAAGAAACTCGAACCATCTCGAAAGCCCCGACTCGCTGGTGTCGGGGGGCTCGCTGCGCGCTTCGGGCCTGCGGCCCTGCAGTGCTTGCGTCGCCCGCCTTCCGCCAGCGAGTCGCCCCTTTCAGTCCCGCCCGACTGCAGCTGATTGACCTGTCGACCCGGGTGGGATTGAAAGGGGCCGGCGTCTCGCCGAACCCGGACGACGCAAGCACCGCAGGAGTGAGCAACGCGAACGACGAGGAGCACAGCGAGTCCCGGGAGTCGAGACGCCGGGGGCTTTCGAGGTGTTCGCAATCCAATCGCACTAAGCTGAACAGTACCGGCAGCCAGATCTCAAACACTTAACAGGGTCGGCATGCTACCGCGAGATAATGATCCCACTGACCGCGCCGCTGCCGATCTTTGAGACGGCCGCCGTTGTGTTGGTTGCGAGTCTGCTGTTGACCCTCGGCTGGCTGGCCCACCTGTTTCGGTCATAGACAGCCGCGTTACGAGGTGTCGCCGTCGTCAACATCGTTGCTGTCGGCGATATCGCCGTCGTCGACAGCGTCGACATCATCGCCATTGTCGATATCGGCAACCGTGACCTGCTCGGCGAACCAGTCGGCGGCCGCGACGACAGCGTCAGAATCACCGCCGCGGAACTTCACGCGAACGTACTCACCCGGATAGCTGCCGACATCGACAGCGAACCGCTCTTGAACTGTTTCAAGCCGATCAAGCAGCGCGCTTTCGGGTTCGTCGGCAACGACCATCTCGGTGTAGATCGGCTCGCCACTAAATTCGGCGGCGACATGCTCAAACATCGCTTTCATCTCCGCGGGAACCCCCGGAAACACGTAGATCGATTCGATAACCGCGCCGGGCGCGACACCGACCTCGTTGGGTAACATTCGCGCGCCGGCCGGCAGATCGGTGGTGCCAGCGTCGAGATCATCGGCACTGTAGCCGCCCTCGCTGGTGAGCCATGCTTCCGCTGCGGGATGGTGTTCGAGCTCGCGGCCGACCGCCGCGGCGACAGCCGCCATCGTGCGGTCGTCGTGGGTCGGCCCCAGCCCGCCGGTGACAACGACCGCGTCGGTGGCAGCCCGATACTCGTTGACGACGGCGGCGATCACCTCGATCTGATCGGGGACGGTCGTCATCCGGGTGACGGTACAGCCGCGGTCGGTCAGCTGGGCTGCGAGCCACGCGCTGTTCGTGTCGACAGTTTCGCCGGCCAGCAGCTCGTCGCCGACCGTGACGATGGCGACATTCATTCGTTGTCCTCGTCGTCAAGCCCCATCTCGACGCGTGTCTCGTGCAGGCGATCGATCTGCCGGCGGTAGTAGTAGAGCCCGCCGACAGCGATCGCCGAGAGAATCCCGATGATGGCCCCGAAGATCGTGAGATCGTTCTGCTTGTAGTACTGCACCAGGATCGAACTCGACTCCACGTTCTCCCAGGTCACACGAACCCGGTTGTCGACCCGTTCGGTCGTCGCCCCCGCTGGAACCGTGTTGCTGAAGAGGAAGAAGTCCATCCGGCTCCCCTCCGGGAGGAGAACCTCATAGGAGCCCTCGATGTAGACCGGCAGCGTCAGCCGTCGAGGGGTCGCCCCGGCAGTAAACGCGAGGCGACCGTCAGCGGGGGTGGTGACGTACACCTCATCCGGCGTCTGGTCGATCTCGCCGCGGGCCCGGAGCTCCGTCCCGGAGATGACGGTACCGTTCTCGTAGCGGAATCGGACAGCCGAGATGTCGAGTGGCCCTTCTTGGCCGATGCTGGTCGGCTGATACAGCCGGAGTCGCTGGTCGGCCGAGACGTTGTAGACGGCTTGGAGCTCCGAGCCGGTATCCAGCGTCAGGCTGACGTTGCGATCGGTCTCCCAGTCGTAGGCCGCGGCCGGCTCGGCGTCGAGTACGTCGTCGCTGATCTCGCCGCCACCGGTGACGTAATCGAGACAGCCGGCCGTCACCGTGAGGGTGAGCACCGCGAGGACGGCAAGGCCGAGGCGTCGATTCATGTTAGTCGTCGCCGATCACAGCCCGAAGCTCCGCCGGGAGGTAGTCACCGATCGCCGCCAGCAGGCCGGGCGGATCGGTGCCCTCACCGCAGATGATCGACTGTTCGAGCAGGCCGAGTCGTTCGACGGTAACGATATCCTGGGCGTGGCCGGCGCGGTTGACCGTCGCCCGCACCTCGCCGCGGGTCGCGCTGTTGACGTTGACGCGGCCGGGGCCGCGCGGCCACTCGTAGAGCCGGTCGCGTTCGGCGTCGGTGAGACGCGAGGGGTCGCCATAGACGAACTGCATCGGGAGATGTTGGACGAGCCCGAACCGCTCGCGGATCTGGGTCGGGGTTCCCTGGCCGAGGCCGAGTTCGCTGGCTGGGATTCGGATCTCCTCGCCGGCGTCGAGGGTGATCCCGTCGTCATCCCACGATTCGAGCGTGCCGGTGTAGGTCTCGCCGTCCTCGAAGTGGTCGGTGATCTCACCCCACTCCGCCCGGAGAGCGTTGCGAGCGGCGGTCGCGTCGTCGCCGGTGATCGTCACCGTGACGAACTGGTCGCTGCGGACGCCGATCTCGCTGTCGACACGGAGGTCGCCGACAGTGTTGTCGAGCAGCGAGCCGAGACTTTTCAGGGCTCGCTGGCG
Source organism: Halonotius roseus (assembly GCF_006861655.1). Classification (GTDB taxonomy): domain Archaea; phylum Halobacteriota; class Halobacteria; order Halobacteriales; family Haloferacaceae; genus Halonotius; species Halonotius roseus. Next base: position 230,657 of record NZ_SESI01000003.1, read on the forward strand.
GGCGTCGCCCTCGACGTAGCATTTGGTGGCTAAGACAACCATTTAGTCGGCGTCCGCGTGGATGTCGACGTTCAGTTCCTCACGGAGGGCCGCGCCGCGTTCCTCCATCGCCTCGACAAGGGCGTCGTTGTCCATCGATTCAAGCGGGGAGGCACACTCCGGACACTGGAACCCCTGATCCATCGCCTCGCCGAACTCAAAGCGGATCGAACAGACCTCACAAAGGTAGAACTCGTGGGTGCGCTCGTACTCCTCGCGTTCCTCGATCGCCTCCAGCAGGCGTTCCATCTCCTCTTCGAGATTTTCGGGGATGTTGTCGTAGTGGAACGTCCACAGGTAGGTGAGCCAGCCCGAATCCTCGTCGCGGACACGGCGGTAGGAGGCGAGATCGTTCTCGTAGAGAATGAAGAGGGCGCGGCGCACATCGTTGAGTTCGAGATCGAGTTCCTCGGCGAGCTCCTCGTCGGTCACCTCACCCTCCGGCGGCGCGGCGGCGACCGGCATCCCTTCCGGGCCGACCAGTTCGTGGAGGTATTTTTGGATAACTGGATCGTTCAGTAACTCCTCAAAAGCCATTGGCGAATCCTCGGCGATGAACTCGGTTAAAAGCTCCGACTGGCGAAACGTCGGGGGTGATCCTCCCACTCAGAACATCAAAAAACATTATATTTTTATCATAGTGAGCGATACCGTCAAACAATGGCTGGCCGCCCCTCCCCACGGAACACGGATCAGCTCTACGCGCTATCCAACCGGGGAGAGTACGGCACGCTGATCAGATATATCCGGAATCACAACGACGAAAGCGTTCGGTTTGGGGCCGCTGGCGTCCTTTCTGAGTCGATCGAGGGGTTCAAAGAGGAGGTAACCCCACAACTCCAGCAAGCACTCGTCGAATCGGTGTTGAACGATCCCAGCGATGACGTTCGGGCGGCCGTCCTCAACGTCCTCCTTGCGATCAACGAATCGACGATCGACACCATCATCACACGGTTGGAGACCGACCCACAATCGACGCCGACCGGCACCCCATACCCACTGATCCTCACCAAATGGCACGCCAAACCCCGAGCCCCGCTCCGATTTCTTGCGGTCGCTGGCTTCGGACGGGCTCGAAGCAGAAACACGATCGAAAAGCTCCGAACCACGATCATCCGCGAGGAGAACATGCGCGTGCTCCGCCGGGCGATCGAGGAGGGTGGGGCCGTTGGCGACGAACGGTTTGTCACGCCGATCCAAGAGCATCTCCGACTTGACAACGAGAAATACGAGGGCACAACAAAAAGCAAACAGGTCACACGGGTCAAAGAGGCCGCCGTCGAGGCATTGGTCAAGATCGGATCCAGCGGGGCTTACGAGGCGTTGTTGACCGCCTCCCGTAGCTCCGACGAGACGCTCAAGGAACACGTGATCAGCGAGATCGGCAAGTTCGGGGCCCAAGATACGATTGACGTTGTCGTCGACAAACTGGATGCCGATGACAACGAGACGCTACGGCAGGAGGCCGCCGAGGGTGTCATGACGACGTTCAGAGAGTCCGATTTCGAAGACGGCCACTCGGTTCGACAGCGGACGATCGAAAAGATCGATGAGGAGATCTCGACGGAGGTCTCCGAGGAGTTTGCGACGATCGTCTCGGAGGCACCGCGAAACGCCGAAAAGCGGAACGCGGCGTGGCTGTTGGGCCAACTGGAAAGCGAGACCGATATCGCGGTCGACTCCCTGCTGGATGCATTAAACGACGACGACGAGTATCTCCGGACGATCGCAGCGGCGAGTTTGACCAACATCGATCATTCGAAGCTAGAGGAGAAGGTCGACGCCGTCCTCGACACGGCCGACGAGGATTCGGAGGCTCACAAGCTGGCGTCATTCCTCAAATCACATCTCACCAACGACGCGGAAGCAGCGAAAAAGGAGCTGGTCGATTATCGGTACGTGTCGAAGCCCAGCGACTACACGGTTGATCGGGCGTGATCTTCTAGGTAGAACAGTGTGATCACCCGATCAAACCCAACTTACGCGCCATCGTCGCCGGAGTCGTCGGATGAAACGACTTTTTTACCGGTCGCTTTCGGAACCACCGTTCGGTCGGCGTCGCTCCACTCCTGGCTCAGCTCCCGACCCTCGAAGAACCGATCCAAAAACACCGCCAGCCCGGCGACCTCCGAGTGGGGCTGATTGGTCACCCCGACGTTCCAGTCGGCGTGTTCGTACAGTTCGAAGGGCACCTTCTCGCCGCCAACGACGACAAGCAGCGGGTCGGTGTCGACAGCCACCCGGATCTCACCCTCGACATCCTGGATCGGCAGCCCGTACATCGTGAGATGGGCGACCGGGCCATCCCAGTTGCGGACGACCGCCGCCTGGCTGTCGGTTTGCTCGATCTCGAAGGGGCCGCCGAATCGGTCGGTGATGTCGGCGACCGTCTCGGCGGCCTGCGTGGCGTTGTCGGGAAGAACCACGCGATCCGCGCCAAGGGCGCGAGCCGTGAGGCCGACGTGGGTCGTCATCCGGTCGTCCCGTCCGGGCCGGTGGCCGTACCGAAGCACGACGACCTCCTGTGAACCCTGCATACCCAACCGGTGTCGACGACCCAGGGTGTGGGTTTCGGTTTCCGCCGGTGGTCACCCGCTGTCGCTGTGGTCGGCATCGTCGTCGACATCGGATGCAGTATCGTCATCGGCATCGACCACAGCATCGTCGCTCGCGGCGTCAGATTCGGCGTCGGGGATGGGCTCGGTGTCGGTTGGCGGCGTGGTCGATTCCGGTTCCTCGGCCGGCGACGCCGGCGACGGTGGCCGTCGATCGGCGACCAGTGCTCCACTCTCGGGCGCATCGTCGTCGACAGCGTCAGCAGCCGCCGGCTCAGTCGGCTGTTCCGACTCGGATGGATCGTCGTCGACTGTTTCGATCGGTGGCTCGGTCGAACCGCTCTCCTTGGCTGCGGTCACGGCCTCGCGGACGGCCGGGCGATCGATCGAGCCGGAAGCGGTTCGGGGAATCTCGTCGGCAAAGACGATCGTTTTCGGGCATTTGAACCCCGCGAGATGCTCCCGGCAGTGGCTGTCGACCGCCTCGACGGTCAGATCGTCGACAGCGGGCACGACGAGCGCGGTGACGCGTTCACCCCACTCGTCGTCGGGCACCCCCACGACCGCGGCTGCCTCGATCGACTCGTGGTCGGTGATCACAGCGACGATCTCGCCCGGATCGATCGTCTCCCCGCCGCTGGTGATCCGGTCGTCGATCCGGTTGACGACAAACAGCGAGCCGTCCTCGGCTTGGTAGCCGACATCGCCGGTTCGGAGGCCGTACCGGCAGAACGCCTCGCGGTCGTCGCCGTAGTAGCCGGGGGTTACCGTCGGCCCGCTAACGACGAGTTCGCCGGACTCGCCGGCCGCAACCGGCTCGTCGTCGTCACCGAGCACCGTTACCTCTGTCCACAGCAGCGGGCGGCCAACGGTTCCCGGTCGGTCGAAGGCGTCGGCTGGCCGGGCGGTCGCCACCTGGGAGGCGGTTTCGGTCATCCCGTAGGTCGGATGTACCGGCACCGAGTAGTTCTCACAGCGCTGTATCAGCGCGTCGTCGGCCGGCGCGCCGCCAAGGAGGACGACCCGCAGCGAATCCGACAGCGTCCCGCGTCGATCCAACATCCCTTTGAGCATCGTCGGCACCAGCGACACCACCGTCACGTCGTAGCGATCGAGATCGTCGGCGGCCTGCCCGGGATCGAAGTCGGAACGCAGCACCACGGCCGTCCCGTACAGCGTCGACCGAAAGATCGGGGCGATCCCGCCGACATGATACAGCGATAGCGTCAGCAGCCAGCGATCGGCGGGGTCGACGCCGAGCCGGAACGCCGAGGCGATCGCACTCGAAAGCAGGTTCCCCATCGTCAACACGACCGGCTTCGGTCGACCGGTCGAGCCGGAGGTAAAGACGATCAGCTGTGGCTCCTCGCGTTCCCACCCAACAGGATCGATCGACGCCGGCTCGACATTCTTGAACGATTTGACGGCCGCCCACTGTGGCTCATCGACCGAGGCGATCGGCACCGCGTCGACAGCCTCGACGGCAGCCGGCTCGGTGTCGATATCACAGACGACGAGCGTGAGATCCAGCTGGTCGATCTGTGCACCAAGTTCCTCGGCTGTCAATCGGTGGTTCAGCGGAACAAGCGTGACGCCGAGCCGCTGGGCAGCATGAAGAAGACAGACGCCCAGAAACGTTCGCGGCAGCAGGGTGCCGACCTGGTCGCCGGCGTCGACACCAAGGTTGGCCAGTCGACCGGCGGTCTCGTCGACAGCGGCGTCGAGACCGCTGTACGACCATCGGGTGTCGCTGTCGGCGTCGATCACCGCGAGATCATCGGGGGTTGCCGCCGCGCGGTGGGAAAGCCAGTCACGCATCGCCGATCACCGGTCGACTGACAGGGGGTACCCGCATGCTCAGGACTCCGCGGCCCGCACGGTCAACACCGGACAGGGTGCGGCGCGGACGACGCGTTCGGTCACACTCCCTAACAGGACGCGGTCGAGCCCGGTTCGACCGTGGGTTCCCATGACGATGAGATCCGCGTCGACGGCGTCGGCGTAGTCGGTGATCTGCTCGTGTGGGGAGCCGACCGAGACCTCGGTGACGGTCTCAACGCCGGCGTCGGCGGCGCGCTCGGCGATAGTGTCGGTGGCTTCCGCGGCCCGGGTTTCCAGACTGTCGAGTACCTGCTGAGAGCTTACATCGAGTGAGGCGTACGCCGAGCTGTCGACGACCGACAGCGCGTGCAGGGTCGCCCCGCAGTCCGCCGCGAGATCGATGGCGTGATCGACGGCCGCGCCGGCCGGCTCGCTGCCATCAGTTGGGACGAGGATTGTGTCGTACATACCTCAGTGTTCGCCGCGCCGGGACATAATAACTTGGCCACTATCCCATCGCATGAAACGCCAGCGGCGACAGCCGAACCAACAACATTTCAAACAGCGTCGCTACCTACAACCCAGTATGCACACGTCCGGAGGCAGCGATGAGTGAGCCGACCACGGACGACCACCGCGTCCGGATTCGCGGGATCTACACGACCGCGCTGACGAAGCTGGCCCTCGATACTGGCTGGAGGGTCGTCGACGCCTCAGCCCCGATCGAACGCCGGTTCGACGCCGACCTTGAGGACGGGGGCCACGATGTCGCCATCGAGACAACAGCCGACCGACAGGGCGTCGGCGTCGCCGGCGCGCCCGCGGCGGTTGAGACGGTGACGAGCCGCCTCGCCGTGATCGGTATCGACACCTGCTGGTGGAGCGATCCGGCCCCCGTCGGCGCGGTCGTCGACGGCCAGGTCACCGACACCACGGGCCGAGGGGCGATCGTCGATCTTGGGTCGACCGAGGGGTATCTCCCCTTTGCTGCGGTCGAGAGCCACATCGACACCGGCGACACGGTGCGGGTACAGGTACGGGAGTCGACGCCGCCGTGGGCGGGTGATCGCCGCCGACTGGATGGCGGGATCCGTGTCTCGACCGACCTCGTGACGCTGCTGCCTGAGGAGGGCTCGGCGACCGTCGACAGCCATGACGACGCCGCCGCCCGCGAACTCCTCGGGATGGCCGATCTGATGGACATTGATGCTCCTGACGGCTGGCGGATTCAGTGGCACCACGCCGCCACCGAGGCATCGATGGACGAGCTGCGAGCAGCGTTGGAGACGGCGACCGAACAGGCCGAAACAGTCGCCGAGGAATTGGCTGGCGACACTGGTGGCGATGCTGCTGGCGAAGCCAACAAGAATGAGACTCCACGGGAGGTGTTCAGCCAGCGAGCCGGCGCGTGGTGTTGGTTCGGCCGCGAATCACGGTTTGCCCTCGATGGGATTCGCCGCGAGGTGACCGACACGATGGCCGGCCACCACCGTATCAAAGCCGGCAGCGACGGGGCGAGCGCGGCGGTCGACCTCGTCGAATCGCTCTGTTCGACCGACGAACTCGGCGACGCTGACGCCGACTTTCCCTTCGCTGTCGTTGCCGACAACTTCGGACCAACCGTCGGCGACAACATCGAGATCAACCACGGCAAACCCGACGGGCGGCTGTTTAGTCTTGGGTCGGGCACAGTCACCGAACGGGACGCCGACTCGATCACCCTCGTCCGCGAACTTTCCGGCGGTGGTCGCTACGATGGGTTGGACGTGCCGCGCTCCGACGGCGACACCGCGACAACAACGTTCCAGGAAGGGCGGTGGTGGTATCCAACCGTCTACCGCGACCGCAACGAGGAGCTCATCGGCACCTACGTCAACGTCTGTACGCCACTGGAATGTTTTCCGGACGGCGTTCGCTACATCGATCTCCATGTCGACGTGCTGAAATATCCTGACGGCACCGTCGAGCGCGTCGACGACGACGAACTCGACGAGGCTGTCGACGAAGGGGAGATTACCGAGGAACTGGCTGAGAAAGCGAGAGCCGTTGCGACCGCGTTGGAAACGTCGCTGTCGTAGCTGTCTGTGGCGTGGTGCTGTCTCGTGGGCGGCTCAGAAGTGGCCGGCCGACTCGTTGGAGTACTGCACGTCGCCGCCGCGGCCGCCTTCGACCGTGTCCGCGCCGGTGTCGCCGGTCGAGGGCACCTTGACCTGCACATCCTCGATCTCCTCGAACTCCATATACATATCGCGCTTGATGTTTTGGGCGGTGACGTTTGAGATCCCACAGCCCGAGCAGGTGCCGCCGAGTTCGACGACGACCTGGCCGGTCTCGGGGTCAGCCTCCCTGACCATGCTTGTCCCGCCGTGCATCTGGATGATCGGCATCTGTTTGACCATCCAGGTTTCAACGCGGGATTTGAGGCTCTCGTCGGTCATACCACCCTCTATGGGCTCAACGTATGGGTAAGTTGCGGTTCCAGCAGTCGGGACAGCGATGAATAATCGTGAGCAATGTGGGGCTCAGATCGATGACCGATCTGTCGCTCAGAGCTTCGAACGATCGCCCGTCCCGCCGGTGAGCGCGCTGGCGACCGCGCCCTTCACGACCACGTCGTCGCCGAGTTCGGTGAGATTGACCTCGGGGATGTTCGTCATCACCATCTCATCGAGGCGGTCGCGGATCGGATCCAAAACGAGGTTAGGGTTGTTGAGCGCGACCGCGCCGCCGACATTGATCACGAGTGGCGCATAGGCGTGGATGATGTTGGCGACGCCCATCGCGTTCCAGTGGCCGAGCTGGTCGATAACGTGGTCGGCGAACTCGTCGTCGCCGGCGAGATCGAAGATCGAGGCCGCCGAGAACTCCGGATCGTCGAAGGCGAGTTCGGTGTCGATCGGATCCTCGGCGTGGAGGCGTTCGGCGTAGCGGGGGATGTTGTTGCCCGAGCAATAGGCCTCCCAGTGGCCGTCGTGGCCGCAGCCACAGGTCATGAACCCGTGTGGGTCGAGTGTCATATGGCCGACCTCGCCGGCGTTGCCGTCCCAGCCACTGATGACGTGGCCGTCGACACAGACGCCCGCGCCGATCCCCGAGGAGATAGTGAGATAGACCATATCGTCGGGGTTGCGCTCGCTGTGGAACCGCTCGCCGATGACGCCCGCGATGGTATCGTTGTGCAGATACACATCCTCGGTTGCCAACAGCTTCGAGATCGGCCCGGTAAGCGGGATGCGGTCGATCCGATCCGGGAGGTTCGCCGGGTTTTCGACCGCGCCCGCGGCGAGATCCAGCGGCCCGATCGAGCCGATGCCGCAGGCGGTAACTGTCCCTGGAGTTACGCCGGCCTGCCCGCAGGCCGCGCGGATCGCATCGAGAATGGCTTCGGTGACCGCGATCCCGGTCGGCCCGCGCGGTGTTTCGGCCGTGGCACTCCCCAGAATCGTCGCCGAGCTATCGGCGACAACGGCCCGGATGTTCGTCGCCCCGAGGTCGACACCCACGTAGACGGCCATCACCCGACTTCGGGGAGCGACCGCACTTAATTAGGACGTTTTTACTCGCCGCGGGAACCCCGAGGCAGCGATCGATCTGGATACAAGCCGCACAGTGGGGCACAAATGGATCGCCAACAGCACCACGCCGCAGCTGTCGGCCGTCGGTGTGTTCAGTAATCCGGGGCGTCGTCTTCGACTTCCCGCTTGAGTGACTCCCGTCGGGATTTGGCGTCCCGGCCGGTCGCCTCAAGCAGGAACTCGTTTTTCAGCGAGACAGCTTCCTCGGCCGCGGCGGCGTCGCCGTCGGCGATGACCTCCTCGGCGGGCCGTTCCTCAAAGTGAACGGCGATCTTGTCCTTTTTACCGCTGTATTCGGCGGCCCCAGCGAGGATGCGTTTGAAAACGGCGTTGTCGGGGTCGTCAACGACGTACAGCTCGTGGCCGTTGTGTTCTTCGGTGCCGGTGACGGTGCCGAAATACGATTCAACTGTGTCTTTCAGATCGGGGATGCGGTCGTCGAGATGCTCCCCGCGGCGCATCTTGTACTCCTTCATTGCCCGCCGATTAGCAAGGGGATGGTTTACCGCTTTCGTCGTCGTGATCTACCAGCGTGTTGGGATGTTTACCCCAGCGTCGTGAGTGCGGTGCGACCGACGGAGCCGATCACTCACCGAGCGGATCGGGTGCCGGCGGCATCGAACGCTTGTGCTCGCTGTCCGCAACAAGGGATTCGACACGCCGGATCTGGTCGTGGTCGACGCCGTCGAGCGTGCGCAGCGTCGCCGCCGTCGACAGCGGGCCATCGACGTGGAGTGCGAGGATTGCGTCTACGGTATCGTAATCGAGCCCGAGCTCATCCTCATCGGTTTGGCCGTCCCACATCCCGGCGGTCGGCGTCTGGGCGACGAGATCGGCGGGGACACCCACGGAGTCAGCGAGCTGTCGCACCTGCTGTTTGTAGAGCCCGCCGATAGGGTTACAGTCGACGGCCTGATCGCCGTACTTCGTGAAGTAGCCGGTCATCGCCTCCGCGCGGTTGCCGGTGCCGAGAACGACCCGATCTTCGGCGTTGGCGACAAAGTAGTTGAGCACGGCGCGCGTGCGAACGTAGACATTACCCATCGCCATTCGATCCTCGGTCGCGCTGGGAACGGCCTCGAAGATCTGCTCGGCGATCGGCTGGATCTCGATGATATCGTACTCGATGCCTAACTCCTCGGCGACGCGCTCGGCATCGCTCATGTTGTCCGGGTTGTTGACCTCGCTGGGCATGACGAGCCCATGGAGGCCGTCGGTACCGAGGGCCTCGACGGCGAGATAGGCGGTTGTCGTCGAGTCGATGCCGCCCGAGAGGCCGAGCGTCGCGCCATCGGCGTCAGCATCATCGACGGTGTCCTCGATAAACGAGACGAGCGTCTCGCGGACGGTTTCGAGTTCGGACGCCGAAAACCGGAGGTCAAGCGGGGCGGATTCAGAGAGGACGGGCGTGGTAGCGGACATAACACACATGTGGTCTGGATGAACTAATAACCTTCTCCCAGGAACAAAAGCGGGGCAATTGATTACAGTATAACGAATATACCCGGAGTACAGTTGGGACGTAGCATCAGAGATCCTATAGAGATATCAATACATTATTTCACTAATCAATTATTTGACTGTATTTTGTCAATCGGGAATTTTATTGGATACTGTAATAACTTATCGTTCGAAGGATGAACCTCCCAGACAGAATATTTGCCGTAGGCGGGGCAGGGAAAGCCGTTACCTACGAGTTATTGGGTGCAACGTGGGTGCAGGAAGCGGTGTTGCAGCCGCGGCCTGATCCACGTTCGTTGACAGTAACAATAATCGATACCGCCGAGGAAGAGGAAAACCGTGATTTCGAGCGAATCCATGAGCTCGAAGAAGAGATCCAAGAGACGAAAGATCGGCTCAGAGAGGAGAGTGATGGACGCGGCCGTCCCGGTGAGATCACCATCGAGTATCTCCCGCTGACCCGGAACATTCAGCTCCACGATCAAAACGACCTGATCGGCGAATCGGCGGTGCCACGGATCGCATCAGGAAAGGGGATGAGCGAGGACAACTGGTGGCTCAAACCGGAGTTCATCAACGAGAACCTTGATTTTGCCACCGGCGTCGTTCGGAAGCGCGGGCTTGGCAAGGGGTTGTACTACAAGGCGTATGCCGAAGACGACGACGTTCGCACCTCGATCGACCTCCCGCGGCGAGGGAAGGTAGCGGTGATCGCCGGACTGGGAGGCGGATCAGGTTCAGGCATCTTTATCGATCTCGTCCGCGATCTTAAACAGACGAACCGAACGGCCGAGATGACGCTGTTTGGCATTCTACCGAACGACGATGAGGGAGATGCCGAAACCGCAAACGCACACGCCGCCCTCTCGGAGATGGAGTATCTGAGCCTCCAAGGCGAGGATATCTTCAAGGATAAGATACTGGTACCGATTGATCCGACCGGGTTCGGAGGGAAGAAGGCAAACATCCTCCAGTCATCGGACGCACTGATCGAGTTTGACCGTGCGATGGTCTATCTCATCGCAACCTACTACAACATGATGGATATGGAGGATCCGTTCGCCGATCTTCCCTCCTACGCGCCATTTATCATCGGCGTGCCACAGGTCGTTCGCTACAACGTCGATGAGATACAGGACGCAAAATCGGTGATGAGTGAAATCCTGACGGCCAAACAAGACGCCTCCGAGGCGGAGGCGGATATCTATGCAGGGGTCGATCGGTTCCTCTCCAGAGAGTGGAGTCCCGAGGGGCCGGAAGGTGAGCTTCATGACGCAGATCGCTCCGATCTTGAAACGCGGCTCGAAGAGATCAAATCGCTGCTTGAGTTCGACCTCTTCACCGAACTGGAGTACGAATCGGTCTCGATTTACAAGGACATCATCTCACAGGCCGAGTCGGAATCCGAAGATATCACCGAACAGATCGAGGTGATCGGTGGATCGATCCGAGCCGGGACAACAGATGTCGGCGGCGAAGCCGATCAGTTCGTCGACAGCACCGACAAACAGCTCGGTGATGTCGCAAAGAACGCGCTGAAACGGCTGGCACAGCGAAAGGATCTGCTCTACCGACTTCGAGGGATCGATGATACGCAGGTACAGAACACGATCAGCTACCTGCTCGCGTTAGAAACCGACACGGTCAGCCCAGGGGTCAGACTCAATCAGCTCGAAGCAAAGCTTGAGGACGCCCAAGAGCGAAAAGAGCGGCTTACAGCTGACCTCGAAGAGACTGCCGCGGAGTTGGAAGAGCAGCGTCGGAAACAGCAGGATGAGATCGACCGACAGGTCGACAACTGGGATCATGCTGCGCGACCGATCTACGAGGAGTACACCGAATGTCAATCGATCCCGGTTGAGTCGATCACCGATGATCTGGAGGTGGCACTCGACGAGTACGCCAGAGAGGTCGAAAACGCCGATTCCGAGGAGCTTGTTGAATCGCTCAACGATGCGGAGGTGCGGAGCGCGCTGAATGAACTCTCCGATGAGTTCGAGTCACTGGGGATCAGTAGCAGCGACATAAAACGGCGTATCAACTCCTCGCTGAAGGATCTGCAGGCCGTTCGAAGCGCGTTTATCAAGATGAACGAGGAGGAGGGAACCCTCGAATCGTTGGCGCCATGGGAAACTTCCTCAGAGGAAGAACGCGAGGAAGCACAGCGAAACTACCGGATGAAGACGAATCAACTCGAAGACAAGGAGGTGTTTACCGTCTCAAGAACCGGTGATTCGATCTCTATCGACGCTGAGTTCGATGGACGAGAGCTGGTTAGAACCGTCGAAGACGAAATCGATCACCGACGGCAGTCGCTTCTCAGTGAGGCACGATCGGTTCTTGAGGAGGAGCACTCCTCGGCGATGGACGAGCTCCAACGACAGCTTGAGGATAGTGCGAGCTTCGGTGATCTCACCATGATCATCGAGGAATGCATCGAAGAGGAGGTCTTAGAGACAGAGGAGATTCAGGCACGCCACGACGAGCTTGAATCTGATCTGGAAGCGGCAGAGAAATCCGTCGAACGGTACGACGGAACCGCTGACCTGTTCGAGGAGCTGAACAAGCCACGCGAAAAGCTGCTCACCGCCGAAGAGGAGTATCGAGACCACCAGACAGAGTACGAGGAAAGCCGGGATACCGATGTCGCCACACAGGACGAATCCTACGACTACATCAAAACGATTCAGCCCCAAAACATCCTCCAGATACGGGAGGATACCGATATCGGTCAGAGTAAGCTCTTCGACGATCAGACGGAACGACAGCGACTCCGTGGCTCGCTCGAAGAGTTAGCGCGGAAAGCACAGGATCCACAGTACACCGGGCTCAGAAAACGTCGGATCAGCGACGATCGAGCGCGGTACAACGAGATGAACCTCGTTGTCGGTGTGATGAGCCAGGCGATCGATTCGATCGGCGACGTTGCCGACCTCGAAGGCGAATTCAAGGGAGCCTACAACCTCGGGGCCGGCGGTGAAAACTACGCCTCGTTCCCGGTTGAGGCCGGCGGAAACTGGGATGTCGGTCTCGGAATGTTCATCGGCGGGATCTTCCTTGATAATCTCCGTGCGGAGGTTGAGGCCGACGGCTACCACACCGGTTACAAAGCCCGTGAGGGAGCGGAGGATACGGACATCCTTGTCCACCACAACCACAAGCTTGACGAAGGGTGGTATGTCAGGCGGACAGATGTGCTCAACATGGAGAATCAAAACGATGTCAGGTTCTTCCTGCGAGATGAGGCCGAGATCAGGGAGGATCTTCTGAACGACTACCTCGAAACGGTGCGGTTCAGTGATACAGCCGAAACAGATGATCAGGTTGAGACGGATACGGAACGATGAGTTTCGGAGACCTAATTAGGGACAACAGCGAAAAACTGCGGCTCGTCGGCTACTTCGTCGTCGTGATCGCCGTCGCCGCACCGCTGTTTAGCTCACTCGGAGAGGCGTGGCAACGGTCAGACATCTTCAAACAGCTCATCCAGACACCAGGAGCCCTCGGAATCGTCAGCGTCGAACAGCTGTCAGCGTTTCTGTTTGGGGTGTACGCTGGCCTACTCTTGCTGTTGATCCTTGATCCGAAAAAGCGGATTCAAGGGTTGTTACTCGGGTTTGGAACGATCTCGGCACTGATCGCGCTGCAATCTCAGGGGCTATTCCTCCCGAATATCGATTTTGTTGCTAATATCCCCCTCGTTGTGGGTGGTGTCGTACTTGGCGGAATCGCCGGCGGCGGACGAAACCTCTTCGAAATTCAGACCGCTGACGCACTCGAGTTCCGGCGTGCAGCCAGCCTGCTGTTTTTCATCCTCTCGGCAATCACCATCGTCGGGTTGATCGAGTATCACGTCAGCTTCCCACAGGTCATCAATCCTGTTTTCGGGGAAGGAACGGTAGATATTGTTGTTCCAGACAACCCGTCGGTAGAGTTCAACTCCGGCGGACTCATTGGAAATGTCGTCCTCTCGGTGATATTCATCGTCACGTTGCGGAGCTTCTTCGAGTACGACTCGGCTGAAGACTTCTTTATTCTCGGCCCGGTTGGCTCGGGGAAATCGCTCTTCTTGGTCGGTAAGTATCTCGAAGCACTCGACGATGCAGCCGCCCGGGACGCAGACACACCGATGACACCGAGTGCGGATCTCATGGAGCTGGTCAGCGAGGTTGATGCCGCATCCGAGGACGCGGGCTGGGAGCTCGGTGCAACTGCCGTCGACGATGTGAAAAATCTGGAGTTTAATTACGTCAAAGGAAGCGTTTTCCCGAAAAACATCCGTATCGGGAGCCTCGACTACGCCGGTGAGTATCTCGATCAGTTGCCGAATGCGTTGGCGAGCGCACCCGAGGAGATCGACGACTCGATCCTCCGGCGGCTCGCCCAGCGGGTGCGGGAAGCTAACACCCTGGTGTTGATTCTCGATATGGAGCGATACGAGGGCGATGAATCGCTGGGTATCGAGTCCTATTTCGACATCCTAGATGCGACTGACAGCACCAAAGTGCTGCTCGTGGCAACAAAATGTGACGTGCTAGCCGAGGAGTTCGAAGACGAGATGGGCCTTGATCCGGTGATGTACTTCGACGATTTCAAAGACTACGTCAACGAGACGCTTGTCCAGAACGATCAGACGGTTCGGACACTGGTACAGGACACTGCTGGGTCGGAGATCCATCCGGTGTACTATCAGACGACCGAGCGAAACGGCGAGCGGGTGCCGATGCGGGATGTAAACGGGAACGTACAGACGATGGGATTCAACGAACTGCTCGACAAGATGGGGTGATCAATCATGTCAACACTCACAGTTTACGACGCACAAGGAAACGAATACTCCCCAACAGGTGATGCAACGGGGACGAACCAGCGAATCAAACAGATGGCCCTCGCAAGCTTGCGAGTTGCTATCAAACCAACCGAGCGGCAGGTGACCGGCTACTTCCGCGCGAAGGAAACACCGAACTCGCGGGCCGAACAGTTCTACGGCGAGTACACCGATCGGAACACCGCCGAACCGCTCACCGACTTTGTCAACGCCGTTCGCACGCAGATCGATGAGTGGAACCACACACTTGACGAGTCAGATGACTCGATGGCGGTATTCAACGCGCTGACGAACCAGCGGCGCGCGACGGTACCCGGCACGGATAAAGATATCCGGATTCTAGAGGAGTTGGCCGGTGATCGGGAGGTTGCAGCTGTCGGTGTCTCCAGCGCGAACGAGGCCGTCGGGCTGTTACAGGAGTTTGCCGATGAACACTCGGTAGCGATCGCGGACTCCACAAACACCGACGCACTCTCGGAGTTCGATATCGTCATCGCCACCGGTCGGCATCAGGGTATCGAGCCACTCGGCCAGACGACAGGACGGTGGAAGGAGGCGAAGCAGTCGCTCAAACGGGAGCTTGTCGACGAAGAGATCAGCTCAATTACGGAGTCAGTCCGAACGCTCAAGCGAGACTTTGGGCTGTCGAGCGGTGAGATCCAGCGAAAAGTCTCAGGGCTTGAGGCCCCCGGTTCAAGCGGTGGAGGACGCTCACAGCTCGGTGGCTCTGCGTCGACCGGTGAGAAGCTGAAGCGAACGCTTCTGTCGCCGCAGGTTGGGAAGTATCTGTTTATTGGGGCGATCGTTTTGATCGTGCTGATTGGTGGATACTTTGGTGCAACTCAATTGGGTATTTTAGGATCACCACCTGAAATCAGTGGAGAAGTTGTTGATGAAAATGGGGAACCAATTTCCAATGCAAGCGTTACAATAACAAATCCGGATGGAAATATCAATCCGGCTAATCAGAATGAAACATCGGAGTATACTGCCACAACAGATAATAATGGGGAGTATAGCTTAGAATTAGAGAGCGGAGAAGGGACATATGATATATCATACGATGGTGAATCATATGAAGATGTAGAACCGCCGAATGCAAGCATTGATTTCCCCAAAGAAGAGAGCAGTCCGGATTCAAGTGGAAACGAGTCTTCTGGATCAATCATTCCAGACTGGTTGCCAGTCGGTGGAAGTAGCAGTCAAAACAGTGATACACAAAATAGCGGCTCCGAAAGTGGGAGTCAAGAGACTGAGGGAGACACAAGTACTAGTGGATCTGAAAGTGATAGCGGAAACCAAGAACAAGTATTTCGCTTTTTGAATGGTACTGTTGTAGATCGGAACGGAAATCCTGTTTCATTTGCTAATGTTTCCATTGAATACGGGAGTGGTGAAAAATTAACGGAAGAACAACAAACAGGACAGGATGGCCAATACCGATACGAAAATGTCCCGTATGAAGGAAATATTCAGAATATAACATTAGTTTGGAAAGCAAATGAGGAAGGATATATCCAAGAAAATACAGAAAGTCTGGATTTAGGTGAATTTTTAAGTAATGAGGAAGACGGTGTTTCGAGGGAGATTCAGCTGACTCAAGAGGCGTAAATCTTAGATATCTGATGAATAGTAAGGGTGCTGCTGAAAATTGTTGAAAACATACCCAGAATCTTTTTTACCACTATCAGTATGTCATCCAATAATGAACAACGAGAAAATAAATGCCGTTGATGAATTACGCGGGAAACCAACACGGCGACGGGTGCTACATACAACTGCGGTCGCAGCCGGTGTTCTCGGTGGCGTGACAGCCAGCAGCACCAATGTGACAGCACAGGAAGAAGCAGGCAACGAACAGTGGTCGTTCAACACTGGGGGAACGATCACCTCCTCACCCACGATCGTCGACTCCTTCGTCTACTTCGGCAGCGACGACGGTAACATATACTCCCTGAACGCCTCCAACGCGTTCGAACGGTGGGCGTTTTCGACCGGTGGCAGCGTCCAGTCGTCACCGACCGTGGTGAGTGGTATTGTCTTTGTCGGGAGCCAGGACAACACCCTCTATGCGATCAACGCCGAATCCGGTGAGGAAGAGTGGGCCTTCAGCACTGGCGGAGCTGTCAACTCATCGCCAACAGTCGTCGATGGAACAATCTTCGTTGGGAGTAACGACGGAACAGTATATGCTGTAAGTGCCTCATCGGGACAGGAAGCGTGGACGTACGAGACCGGCGGAGCCGTCGAATCATCTCCGGTCGTTGTCAACGGAAGCGTCTTCGTCGGCAGCGATGACGGCACGTTGTATGCGATCAACGCCGACTCGGGTGAGGAACAGTGGACGTTCGAGACCGGTGGCAGTATCCAGCGATCACCGACGGTGGCAAACGAAACAGTCTATGCCAGTAGTGAAGACGATGTGCTGTACGCTGTCAGCGCATCTGGCGGTGAAGAGCAGTGGACGTTCGAATCCGAGTTTGGTGACCTCTCGACGCCAACCGTGGCGTCGGCGGGCTCGTTCGTCAGAGACACCGTCTTCGTCGGTGATCTCACCGGAACAGTGTACGCGCTGAACGCGGAACTCGGCGGAAGCCGATGGGAGAACGATCTCCAAGATGGCACTGGGACACCGACCGTTGTTCAATCAAACGTCTTTTTCGGGAACCGAAACGCCACCTACGCGCTCGATGTGGACACCGGCTCCGTCGATTGGGATATCAATTCCGAGATGACCTCCACTCCGACCGTTGCCGACGGAACGATGTATTTCGGTAGTGGATCCACTCTCCGTGCGATTAACTCCGGTACCACATCATCAAGCGAGGGATCACGGACAAGACTCGGGACACTGGGCCATCCACCCGATTGGGCGTATGCTGATCAGACGATCGAAATCGATACCGAAGCACCACCATCAGGTGACGATGACAGTCCGCCAACAGACGATGGGGACGACAGCCCACCAGCAGATGATGGGGACGATAGCCCGCCAGTAAACGATGACGACGGCCCGCCACCGTCAAACCCCGATGATGGCCTCGGGATGGTTGCCGCCGGCGGAGCCGGTGTCGCTGTGCTCGCGGGCATCGGAGGAGCCTACAAATGGCTCAGCAGTTCAGATAGCGATCGACAGCAGCGGGATAGCTTTGAGGAGGAGACACCGTCGGAATCACCCGATGTCCAAGATGAGGTAATCGAAGCAACTGATACGGCAGACGCCACAGATGATGTCGACCCGGATGTGCTCCGAGACGATGCCGATGAACTCGTTGTCGATGCGACTGCGGCCCGAGAAGAGGGGGATTTGGCGACAGCCATCTCACTGTATGATGAAGCTCTCGATCTCTACAGGACAGCAGCCGACGAGATCGACGACGAAGACACCAAAGACGAGCTGAAAGAGACGATCGCACAGACTAACTCCGATCGGGAAACACTCAGTCAGATCCAGAGCCGGCGTGGCGACCTCACGGAGGCGTTACAGCTCGGCGAGACAAGTTTCCAGACAGCAGTTGCAGCCCATGTGAACGGCGAGTACACTGTTGCCAAGCTTCGGTACCGACAGGCCCGCGATCAGTATCAGCGCGCGCTGGACGAGCTCACAGGAAGTGACCACGAGCTGCTCAGTGAAGCGGTGCAGGTGGCTGTCGACCGCGAAAAGGATATCAGCCCAGGAGCAGTTTCGACGGTGATCGATCTCTCCGAGGAGACGATCGACGCGCTCACAGAGGCCGGCATCGAGACGGTGGCTGATCTACAGGATGCACAGACAACGTCAGCAGACGATGGTGAGATCGAAACGATCAATCCGGTCGAAGAGCTTCGGGAGGAAGGGACGATCACGGAGGAGGTAGCCGCACAGCTCACCGCACTGTACTGGTGGCACGATCAGGAAACGTACCAGGTTACGACCGAGGCGGCGATCCGTCAGCGATACGATCAGTCATCGGCCGGATACGAGGCAACAAAATAGCGCAACCGGATCGAACCAGCGGGTTTATTTTTCCAGGCGCACACCAGTTTTCCGTGCGCCGTTGGTCCAGTGGTAGGACAGAGCCTTCCCAAGGCTCTAGCCCGGGTTCAATTCCCGGACGGCGCATGGTACTATCCCTACACGCTGAGTGGAGAAACCGTTAAAATCACGCGTACTGAGGCTACGATGAGGACTCTCGTTGGCGCAGATATTGGACAGAGAGTCCGACACTGAATGCGAGAACCGCAACCGGAACGGAAAAGCCGCCGTCGGCAGCGAACGACACGGTGTTACCCTGAATGACCTGCATCCAAATCGGGGCAGTGTTGGCTAACAGTGCGGCCCCAAGTCCGGTCAAACAGATGCTCATCAACACGTCGTAGTTCCGCATCGCAACGATACCGGCAACGATCCCGACAACAGCCGCGATCCCGAGAATTCGGATCAGTTCTTCCTGTGGCAGTGCAGCAAACCGAAACAGATCAAGGGCGGCAAGCGGCGAAGATTCGATCCCGGTCGACGCCACCTCACGTGGTGTCGCTTCTATTTCACGGCCGAGAAGCGTAAAGAAAACCGCCGCAACGCCGGCGGTAAACCCGGCGATCCCAGCAGCGTATCGGGTGGCCATACGGATGAGCCCGGCACCCAAAAGCGCGCCAACAGCTGTGAGTACAGCAGTTATTGCCAGAATCTGTGAGGTCTCGAAACCACCATTTGAGATCAGACGTGGGAGACCGATCCAGCCGATTGCACCGCCAGCGGCCCCGCCACCGATCCAGCCGATCACGTTTAGAATGGTATCCGCTAAGTTGTAGCCGGCGACGGCCAATAAGAGACCAACGAGGGTTACGGTACCGAGAATCGTTGCAGTAAGTGGATCAATACCGATCATCGATAACTCTACAGTACGTTACAAAGGTTACGCGTGTTATAATTTGTTTTTGACGAAAGATATGTAACAGTGTAATTCAGTACAACATCCGAGGATTTGTGGTTGTAGGTGCGACCTGTGCCGGCAAAATAGCCTCTGATACTCGGAAGACAATCACTACATATCAGTCGACAGTCAGTGACGAGGAGCGTCAAGCATAGTTTCTACCACAACAATTATACGAAAAGTATCTGTGAGTTGGAATATGCAGACCGTTACCGTTCAGGATGGGATCCGGTATGGGTTCAAGATCATGGCATACTATCTCGGCGTCGTAATCGTCGGGAGCGCGATCTCAAGTGTTGGTAGTGGGATAGCTGCCACCGGTGTCCGAACCGGGATAAGACAGGATCCGAATATCGGGACGATACTGCTTGGTGGAGCAATCGCGGTCGTCGGGCTTCTGATGATATTCGCCGGTATTTTTGGCGCGCTGTACAAGGTTATCGCTGACTCTGTCGCCAAAGGACGAGTGATGTCGGCCGGAATCAATTGAAACAACAACACAATATTTTGAAGACAGTACGCATCCTCTTGGAGAGCTACAGGGGAAGACATCCACCACAAACAATTCGGACAGAGCCAGGCGTTTGTGAGACCAGAAGGCGTGAATCAATTGTCGACTACTGGCTGCTAGTCCGGAGACAAACCGTTAACATCGGTGGATAATAATCAAACGAACAAACCTGTATCGGACAGACTGTCGGATGCAGCCTGTAATCCCTCATGGCCCTCGAATCGCTGCTCCCAGAACCGATCCGCTCGCGGTACGCGTTGAAGCTGCTCGGCGGGGCGATGCTCATCGGTCTGTTGATCACCGCGATCAGTGCGACGACTGTCATCGATGTTGCCGACAGTGTCAGAGACGATCAGCTGCGCTCGATGGAGACAAACGCGGAGCTGGAGGCCAACGCCCTCGCCCAGTGGGTCGACGGAAACCAACAGACGATCCGTGCCCTCTCAAGCCACCGCGGGCTCGATCCCGACGCACCCGCGGAGACAGCTGCCGTCCTCCGGCGCGAACGCGGGGCGTTGTCAACCGAGGTGGCGACGCTGTCGCTGGTCGAACGCAGTCCCGCAACGTTTTCCGAAGGCACCGACGAACGGATCGTCGCCAGCACAGAGCCCTCCTACGTCGATCAGTCGCTGTCGGTAAGCGATGTCAACTGGAAGCCAACTGTCGGCTTCAATTTCAACGGGACCGATGACGTGATCCTCTCGTGGGTGTACACCGACGAGGATGAGGCACTCGTCGCTATCGCGTCGCCGACACCCGACGGCGACCACGTCCTCGTCGGCGAGTACCGAACCGATGTGCGAGCCGAATCGTTCACCAGTGTGATTGAGGGCACCGAGACACAAGTGTTGGGTGGGTTCACCGCCTTTGTCCTGTTCGACGAAAACCAAACAAACGTCATCAGCCCCTACAAGGGCAACCGCGCAAACACGACGATCGGAAGCCGGATCCTCGAACGCCCACCTGCCGCCGAGCTCAACGGCTCGGTGTTGACTGACACCAGCGTCAAAGGGTACCACAGCGTCCCCGGCGAGGATGTCGACTGGGTTGTCGTCAAGGAAGCTCCACGAGGAAACGCGCTTGCGGTCAGCGAGTCCGTCCGCACCGACCTCACCGCGCTTGTGGGGATCATGCTGCTTGGGTTTCTCCTGATCGGGGCCGTGATCCAACGCGGGCCGCTCCGCTCGATCCAGCGGCTGGCGCGGCAGGCCGACGCGATCGCCGACGGCGAGTTGGCCGTCGACATCGAGGATGACGGCCGCGAGGATGAGATCGGCGATCTCCGGACGGCGTTCCGCAACACGAAAGCCTACATCGAGACGATCGCCAGCCAGGCCGACGCGCTCTCCCGGCAGGCGTTCGACGACGATGCCTTCGAGGCGGCGATCCCCGGGCGGATCGGGGCGGCGATGGCCGACATGCGCGGCGATCTCCGGCGGTTTATCGATGAGCTAGAGGCCGAACGCGAGCGGTACTCGACGCTGGTCGAACAGAGCAAGGACGGCATCGGCGTCGTCCAAGGCGACGAGTACGTCTTCGTCAACGACCGCTTGGCCGAGATCACCGGCTACAGCCGCGAGGAGCTGGTCGGCACCCCGTACGCCACCGTCATCGCCGACGAGGATCTTGCGGGCGCAGACGAGCAAGCTCGACGCGTACTTGAGGGGGTCACAGCCAGTGATCAGTACGAGCTTGATGTCGAAACCAAGGCCGGCCAGCGACGGCGGGTCGAAACAACCGTATCGAAGATCAGCCACGACGGCGAGCCCGCGGTGTTGATCAACGCCAGGGATATCACCGAGCGGAAACGCCGTGAGCAACGGCTGGCGGTGTTCAACCGACTTCTCCGGCACAATTTCCGGAATCGCCTCGATGTGATCAAAGGTCACACCGAGCGGCTGGCCGACCAAACCGACGGTGACCACGCCGAGACGGTGTTAGCGGCGGCCGATCGGTTGGCAACCCTCGGCACCCGCGCGCGGCGCATCGATCGGCTGATGGCGCGTGATCCCGAGCCGACAACGGTCGACGTGACCGCCGTCATCACCGAGGTGCTCGACGAGCTCGACACCACCGAGGTGAGCGTCGATACCGAGCTCACCGAGTCTGTTTCGTTGCGAACGGACGCCGAAACACTCCGAACCACACTTTCGAGCCCGCTTGAAAACGCCGTCAGATACGCCGAGTCAACGGTGACAGTCGCGGTCACCACAACGGCAGCGGGCTGTCGGATCGTCATCAGCGACGACGGACCGGGGATCCCGCCCGCCGAGCTCGACTCGCTTGCGGCCGGCACCGAAACCGATCTGCAACACGGCCGCGGGCTCGGCCTCTGGCAGCTCAAATGGGGCGTTGACGCGCTCAACGGCGAGCTGGATTTCGACACCGCCGACGGCACAACGATCCGGATAACTCTTCCTGCGCTCGGTGAGGCGGCGAACGAACGCGATGGTGACGGCGATGGTGGCGACAGCAGTGTCGACGACGAGCGCGACGACAGTGACGACGACAACGACGAGGATGACAATGGCGACAGCAGTGTCGACGATGATGGTGACAGCGAGAGCAGCGACAGCGACGAGGAGAACGGCAGCACCAACAAAAGCGACAGCGACAACACCGACAGCGGCACCGACAGCACCGACACCTGATCAGCCAGCGGCGGCTGTCAGGAGACGGTCACCGGAACTCGAAGGCGACATCGTCGTCGATCCGAAACACCTCGCCGGCATCGTCGGCCGCAAGCCGGCTGAACGCCTGGCGAACGATATGGCGATCGTAGCCGGTTTCATCGACGGCGGCGGTAATGAGAAGCGTTTCCCGACCGATCCCCTCCAGATACCGACTTCGGATTGTCTCGACGCAGTCGGCGACAGCCTCGGCCTCCACGGCGCGCTCGAAGAGATCGGCGTTTTCGGTGACGAGTGAATCTGTCTCGTCGTAGATGAGCTCGCCGTGCTGGAGATCGATCAGACAAACGCTGACGTTGTGGCCGTAGTGTGTGCGACCCCGGTCGGCATCCCGAACGTGGCCGACGACGCGATCCGTCCAGCCGGTCGGTGAGGCGATCCCGAGCAGGTACGGGGCCGCGCTGTCGGCCGCCGCCGACCCAACGGCGTCGTCGACGATGGCGACGAGGTCGTCGACATCGGCCGGCGTGGCATCAAGGCCATCGCGGGCGTACCGCCGGAGGTGAGAGGCGACTGTCGCCTCGATCACCATCCGTGTCTCGGTGGCGAGCCCGAGGAATTTCGAGTCGGTGAGCGTATACCGGGCTGTTGGGTTGATCGGGTGGGCTGATACATCGTCGCTGTCCATATCGAGGAGGTCGGCCATGTGATCGCGTTCGTCCCGACGGCTACAGCGGCCCTCCCAGTAGCCGTCGGGAACCGACACCTGTTCGTCAGGGAGCTCGATCGTGTTGGCCTCCTGGAGGGAGGTCTCGAACCGACCGACGTAGTCCAGCTCGAAGAGCCGGGCTGTCGCCGCGGTGACAGCGTCGCCATCGGCGGTCTGAGCCGCCGTTGCGGCGTCGGCGGATTGTTTGGTGTCGACAGCGAGAGCGGCCGATCGACCGCCACCGGACGCAGCGGTTGGGTGGTCGCCGCCGGGGCCGTCAGGGTCGCTGTCCAGATCATCGAGCGCGAGATCGCCGCCCAGCGTGTCGAGCCCATGGGTTTCGGCGTAGAGAAAGACAGCCTGGCGGACGCGCTCGCGGCGTTGCTCGTAGCGGTCGAGCAGGCGGTCGATCACGTCCTGTTGGACATCGGGGTTTTCCAGCAGCGTGTCGATGTTGGCGACCGTGGAGTCGGCGTACGTCTCCAGCAGCTCGGTGACCTCGCCGTCGAGCCGCTGGATGCGCGCTTCGAGCTGAGATTCATCGAGGGTATCGAACCGCTTGAAGCGATCAAAGTCGACAACCGCCTCAAGCTCCGGCTCGATAAACTCGCCGGCGATCGATTCGGGCACCTCGCCCTCAGCGTGGAAGCTCGCCGCCAACAGCAGCCGGGCGAGCCGGAGTTCGCCGCGCAGTCGATCCTCTTCGCTGCTTGTGAGAAAGCCGTTGCACTCCTTGGTGAACTCCCAGCGAAGCTCCTCCTCGTCGCGTTTGATCGCCTCATACCGGTCGAGTCGTTCGAGCTCCGAGAGCCGCTGGAGCGCGGCGAGATCCTCCTTGAGGATGCGATCGGCGGCGTGGGTGAGCTCGGTGAGCCAGTCTTGACAGTCGGTCATGCAAACAGGGTTGGTATCGAGGCTGCCGGATCGGCGACCGGCAGCGACGGGTGGAGGGTGGCTTCTCTCGGCTCCGCCAGCGGTGTCGACGGCGAAGGGTCGACCGCTGTCGACGACGAAGAGTCGACCGCTATCGACGGCAACAAACGGGATCGAACCGACAGGCGGGTGGGTAAGATGGTCATGAGATGGTCGCCAGTCTCATAGACATACGGTTTCATCATTAATAGATTCACTGTTGCCCACAGCGAGCACAGTGGGATTCCTGTCTCGCCATCTAAACAAGTAGGGAATCTCAGCCTTCAGGCCGGGCGGGAATGCAACATGCTACTATAGAGCCGCTAATCGTCACTCTCGTCGGAATCCAACTCCCGGTGGGCGTGCAGCATCATCCCTTTCCACGTTAGCCCGTGTCGCTTCTTCGTCTCTTTCAATCGCTCATACTGATCCTCCTCTACCTCGAAATTGATGTTCGGCATACAACCCCCTATTTCACCAATACAATTAACTTTGTTTAATATATAACTAAGTGTGTGTCCGAAACGGTGACGAAAACGCTACAGGCCACGCTCGCTACACCCACTACGGGCAAAGAGCAACGCCTACAGCGACTCTTGGACACTTACCGTGACGCACTACACGACGCCTTCGACAACCGGGCGGATACAATGTCTGCGGTCAACGACATTGTGACACCCTACGACCTGCCATACCAAGCCAAAGACGCGCTCAAGAGCTATGTCCCGAAACTCCGAGACACGTACAATGCCAAGGAGATGGACGACGAGCATCCGCTTCGACTCGTTAATCGGGCGGCGACGTTCGACTATTCCGACGAGCGTGACTACGGTTTCGTGTGGCAGGTTCCACAACCCGGTCGCGGGACAAATTTCTGGATTCCGTTGCGAATCAACCCCGAACACGAATCGCTTTGGTTCGATCTCCTGAACAACGATGCCGAAGCGGGTGAGCTTCAGTTACAGCGACACCGCACGTCGTGGGAGTTACACGTTACCGTTGAGTACCCGGTGGAAGAACTGACCGACGCCGACGATCCGACGTACATCGGCTTTGACGTAGGTGAGAGCGCGTTGATTACGGGCTGTGCCCTGAAACGCGACGTACCACGGAAGCCGATGCTTGTCTATGGCAGTCGGGCACGACACCTTCGAAAAGAAATGCACACCACGCTCAAACGCCTGCAAGAGCGTGACGCCGCTGAGTGGCGGATCGACGAACGGTTCGACCACTACCAGAACGCGCTCACAGATATCGTCGAGAAGGCGTCCCGCAAAGCTGTCGAGTACGCCCAGCAGTTCGATGATCCCGTGATTGTGTTGGAAGACTTGTCGTACATCCGCGAATCGCTGGACTACGGCAAGTGGATGAACCGGCGTTTGCACAGTTGGGCGTTCGCCCGGCTACAGGGCCGGATCGAGGACAAGGCGACAGAAGCGGAGATTCGCGTCGAGTACGTCAACGCGGCCTATACGTCGCAGACGTGCCACGCCTGCAACCGCCTCGGCCGCCGCGATGAGCAAGCGGAGTTTGCGTGTCCACACGACGACTGCCACGTATCGAAGTTCCAAGCAGATATCAACGCGGCGGCGAACATCGCCAGTCGCGTCAACCCGTGGGGTGAGAGCCTGCCTTGGAAACCGGCAGGCGATGACACGCCACAGGACGGGAGCGGCCGTGACACCGCCACAGTCCACCGTGCGCCGAGCGAGCAATCCTCGCAGATGAAGCTCACGGCCTATTCGGACTGAAACCTGCCAGCTCGGATTCCTCATGCGTGGGAAGCCGCGCCGTTCACGGCGCGGAGGATGTCACAGCATGGCAAAAACCATTATACCTCGAATCCATATGGGATGATAATGGATATTCGATCGTGGGTACAGGATCGGTTCGGCACGGCCGACACGGCGACGCTGCTCGATGAGAGCGTCTACAGCCGAACTGAGCTCCGGAAGGATAAGACAAAGCTCGAACAGAGCCTCAGACAGATCGAATCTGAGATGGATAAACACGCCGAACGATACCAGAAGCTGCTCCAGAAGGGCGCGGAGGCCGACGAGTTTCGCCGCCAGCAGTACGCCCAGAAGGCCAAATTCGAGAAGAAGAAATACGAGGTGAAAAAGAAAAAACACAAGACCAACAGCATCAAGCTCGGCACCGTCATCTCCATCGAGGGGATGCGCGAGGTGTTGGCGATGCATAACGGCGACGGCGAGTCCTACGAGCTCGATCAGCTGTTCGACGACGAGCTCAACGCCCAGGAACTCCAACGAGAGGTAATGGATCAGATGGCGGAGTTCGGCCTTGAGATCGAGGATATGAAGCAGGTACAGGAGGCCCTCGACGTGGAGATCCTCGATCAGGATCTGGAGACCGGTGCCGACGAGGAGATAGAACTCATGGAGGAGATGGCCGCCGGCGACATCAACCACGAACAGGTCGATATCGACGACACCGTCGAGGTCGAACCCGACGACTTCGATGTCGACATCGAGGACAGCGAGCCAAGCCTCTAACCCATGTCGCTGAAGCGGAGTGCACAGAAGCGACATCTCGAATCCGAGTACGAACGCTACCGGAGCCACGCCGAGGCCGCCCGCGAGGAGGGCCAGCCGTCGGCGGCTGCCCGTTACTACCGGCAGTGTGTCGGCGTGCTTGAGGATCTCGCCGAGCTCGAAACCAACCCACGACTCGCCACCGAGCGCAAGGAGCTGGCCGCCAACCTAGCGACGGCGGCCGAACGGCTCGAAAGTGACGAGCCGCTTGTCGACGAGAGCGGCGGCTCCGGTGGGTCGACAACGACCACGACAGCCACCGGTGATGGCGACACACCCGGGCGGGCCGGCGAGGGCGACGACACCGGCACCGATCCGGAAACGTTTCTTGAGGAGCCGCCCGCGATGGATTTCAGCGACGTTGGCGGGATGACCGATCTGAAGGAGACGCTGAAGGATCAGGTCATCGACCCCCTGCAACGACCCGAGCTCTACGAGGAGTACGATCTCGGCGTCGTCAACGGCGTCCTCCTCCACGGGCCGCCAGGCACCGGCAAAACGTACATCACGGAGGCACTGGCCGGCGAGTTGGGGTACAACGTCGTCATCGCCCAGGCCTCCGATATCACCAGCTCGCTGGTCGGTGAGGCCGCCGACAACATGGCCGATCTGTTCGAGGTCGCCCGCAACAATCAGCCCTGTCTGCTCTTTCTCGATGAGATCGATGCCATCGCCGCCGAGCGCAGCGGGTCGACCAACAAGACGATGAGCGAAAGCCAGATGATCACGCAGTTTCTCACCGAGATGTCGGCGACAAAGGGTGAGGACGTGGTCGTCGTCAGCGCGACAAATCTGCCCGACGAGATCGATGGCGCGGCCTGGCGGCGGTTCGACGAGCGGATCGAGGTACCACCGCCGGACGCGACGGCGCGGGCGGCGATCCTCCGGGTGCACCTCCGGGATCGACCGGTCGTCACCGACGAGATCGATTGGGAGGAGATCAAGCAAGCAACCGACGGCTACGTCGCCAGCGACCTGGAGATCATCGCCTCGACAGCCGCACGCAACGCGCTGAAAGAGGCCAGAGATGCCGACTCGGTCGTCCCGATCTCTCAGGCCCATCTGACGGCCGCCATCGAAAACACCGATCCGAGTCTGGACGCGTGGGATGGCTGATGAACCGGTATCTGCTCTCCGAGCCGACGGCCGCGGATGGGGAGACGACGCGTGTGCCGATCGACTCCCGAGTCGGGATCTACCGGCGTGGCGACGGCAGCAAGGCGATCGTCGCCGAAACCGCCGACGAACAGATCGATCTTGGCGTCCGGGATGCAACCGTCTCCCGGAAGACCAACGGCCGCCCACCGGTCGCGCTGTCACCGATCTCCCGCGGGATCAGCGTCCGCAACCACGGGAGCACAAACCCGGTAACGCTCAGCACCAACCTCCGCACCCACAAGCTGACCGCCGGCGACGCCGCCGCGATCACCGACGACTGCCGGCTGACGATCGGGCTCAGCCTCACGCTGCGGGCGACAGTTGAGGGTGGGGGCGGCCGACAAGACGGTCAGGCCCGATCGGCTGGTGTCCGACCGGCCGCCCACGCCAGAACGCTGGCGAACACGCTGCGGGCCGCCAGCGACGACTCGGTTGCGGAGACCCGCGGCGTCATCAACGAGCTTCGGACGTTTCTCCAGGAACACCCACTGGAGAGCTCGGAGTATGAGGCGGTGTGTTCACAGGTCGATCGGATCGAGCAACGCCTCGAAAGCAAGGCCGGCGGGCTGCACCGCACCGAGAGCCTCGACGAGGAGTGGCAGTCGGAGCTTGCGGTGGTAAGCGATCGGGTTGAGAACATCTACGCCCGATCGGATCGGTAGCATCTACGCTCGATCGAGCCGGTAAGGCGGGGCTAACCTCTATACGAATCCAGTCCCAACAATCCGGTATGCCACCGTCGCGCCGCCCGGATGTCTCGTCCGTGGCGAGTCCACCGCGCCGGTCGTTGACCTACGATGAGCTACAGATCGTCGACCGGCTCGGGGGCGGCGGCCACGCCTCGGTCTACAAGGCTGAGGTGACGACACAGGCCGCACCGCGGGTCGTCGCGGTCAAGGAGCCAACCCACGCGGAGCGAACGCTGCCGGCGGCGACCGCCAAGGAGTTTATTCGGGAGGCCCAGACGTGGCGCAAGCTCGACACCCGCGAGCGGGAAAAACAGCTGTACACCGAGTACGAACATCTTGTCGGCGTGATCGACACCGGCGACGAGCTGCCGTGGATCGCCATGGAGTATATGGACGGCGGCTCACTCGGCGACCGGCTTTCGGCTCGGACTGATCCCTACGACATCCCCGAGCTTCGGTGGATCATCAACTGTATCGCCCGCGGCGTCGAGCTCGCCCACTACGAGGGGATCTCACATCTCGATCTCAAACCCGAGAACGTGTTGTTCCGGACGACAGATCCGGGGACATGGGATGTCGCCAAGATCGGCGACTGGGGCACCTCAACACGACCCTTGGAAGGAAGCGACGACAGCGGCGTCTCGGTCGCCTTCAGCGCGCCCGAGCAGTTCCACCCCGATCGGTTCGGCGAACCCGACTCGATGACCGACATCTACCAGGTCGGTGCGATCATCTACACCCTGGCGGTCGGCGAGCCACCACACGAGGGCAGCCAGATCGAGGTCTCTCAGGCGGTCGTCGACGGCCCGACGCCGCCGAGTGAACACCGCCCCGAGCTGCCGACCGAACTCGATCAGGTGATCGCCCGGGCGATGGCCCCCGACAAACAGGATCGGTTCAGAACCATCCGTGATCTCGCCGCCGCGATCGCCGACGTGCCGGATCCGAACGCCCAGCCAGCCGACGGCGGTCGTCCGGCCGACACCGGCGTGACGACCGATCGGGCGTCGCCGGTCGGCGGGAGCCAACCCGGAGGGATCGGTGGCCCAACAGGGCCGTCAGGGCCGACAGCCCCCAGCAGCCAGCCCGAGGAGATCGATGACACAGGGCCGACCACGGATGCGATCGGGACGGTCGAGCTTCCGCCATCGAACCAGCCGCTGGAGGTCATCGCCGGCGACGAGGGGTACCTTGTCCGGGAGTACCGCCGTGATCCACGCGAGGCAACGGTGTTTTCACGCCACGACCGGCGGATGATGGCGATGCGGACAGCCTCAAAACGGTTGACAAGGGAGTATCATCCCTGTACGCTGCGCTGGGATACCGCCGACAGCGTCGGCGACATCTACTGGAACGAGCATTTCGAATCGCTGCGGGTCGAATACAGCGACTTCCTGTCGTCGTGGCTCGTCGTCCCGGCGAACGGCCGGTTTGCCTTCGCCTCGGCACCGAGCGCAAAACAGGCCTACAAGGAAGGCAAGCAGATCCAACAGGAGTACGACTTTCGGGAGCTTGAGGTCTGTTCACGCGACGGCGAGGTCGAAAAGGTCGTCGAACACCGGTTCCTCCGCCACTCGCTGACGAAATCCGGCGTGAAGTTCAACCGGTAGCCCGAGAGGGAGGCGACAGCTGTCGGAACCGCCGACCCCCTTGTGTTCGATCGGCACACCAACGCGAGGCACTAAAGGTCTCGGAGAGCCAGGTATCCGATAATGGAGTACACCTACACCGGAACCGCCCACGAGGCGTTGGTCGACGCCTACTCGGCCGACGACGAGCGGTTCCGAACCGGCCAGCGGTCGGCGTTTCCCGAGCGGGAGGCAACGATCGAGGAGATCGGCATCCTCCGGCGGCTGCTGTTTCCGGGCTGTTGGAACGGCTCCGATCTCGTTGGCGACGCCGAGGCGGTCAAAGCGACGCTCGATCGGTTAGGCCAACAGTTCTGTCATGGGATCCAACCGTACGCAAACCAGTGTTTGGCGACGGTCGTCACCAACGTCCTCGATCAGCTGCCGGCGATCCGGGAGCTGCTCAAACGCGATGTTGAAGCCGCCTACAAGGGTGATCCGGCCGCCCAGAGCTACGTCGAGATCATCCGGGCGTATCCGGGCTTTCATGCGACGATGGTACACCGTGTTGCGCATGCGATCTACGAGGAAGGCGAGGGCGTCTACGCCCGCGAGCTCTCGGAGGCCGCCAAATCCGTCAGCGGGATCGACATCCATCCCGGCGCGGAGCTCGGCGAATACTTCTTTATCGATCACGGCAGCGGCGTCGTCATCGGCGAAACCGCCGAGGTCGGCGACTGGGCCCGCATCTACCAGGAAGTCACGCTTGGCGCGCTCCACTTCGAGGAGGACGAAAACGACGAACACGCCCTCAAAAAGGGGTACAAACGCCATCCGACGATCGGCGACAACGTTGTTCTCGGCGCGGGGAGTAAGCTACTCGGTCCGATCACCATCGGCGACCACGTCAGCATCGAGGCTAACGCGTGGGTGACCGACGACGTGCCGGATCACACGACCGTCTTCATCAAACACCCTGAACAGGAGCGGAAAACGCGGCCCCCGGAACAGGGGTAGCGCGAAGCGAGCTCCGGGCCAGCGGCGTCGTCGCCGGTCAGTTGCCGAACGCGCCGGGGTCGGGTTTCGAGCTGGCGCGGCCGACCAGCCGAACGACGAGATAGACGACCGGCGTATCGAGCAGGGCGATCAGCAGTTTCAGCAGGTATTGGCCGACGATGAGCCCGATAAGCGCGTTCGTCGGCAACGCCGGCCCGATCCCGAGCAGCGTCGGCGAGAGATAGAAGGCGATCCCGACGAAGATCACCGTATCGATGGCCTGACTGCTTGCCGTCGAGGCGATGTTTCGGAGCCAAAGCTGGCTGCGGCCGGTGAGATCGCGGATTGTGTGGAAGACGAACACATCCCAGTTTTGGCTGACGAGATACGCCACGAGACTCCCCAGGACGATGTTGACGCTGGGGGCGAGGGCGGCCTCAAACGTCGTCGCGAACTCCGGGTTTGCGCCCGGCGCGCGGAGCGTCGAAAACACCAACAGCAACACGACGAAGTTGAGCGCGAAGCCGACGTTGACCATGAGCTGGGCCGGTCGCCGGCCGTAGAGCTCCGAGTAGCAGTCGGAGGCAAAAAACGTCAGCGCGTAGGCGAGTGCCGCCCCCGGAAGCGTGATCGAGGCCGCAACGACCGGCAGCTCGACCGGCAGCGGCAGCTCCAGCAGTTTGCTTGCGGTCAGTTGGGCGGTCACCAGAGCGGTGACAAATAGCCCGAGCAGGACGACCTGGCCGATCGCCTGCCGATCGCTGTCTCCGGGGATGGCGTAGCTACTCATCGTCGATCCGCCCCTGTCGTTGGTCGATCTCATCGAGCTGATCCAGCGTTTTTCTGATCGACGCCCGCACGGCTTCGCTGCGGTTGACGAACTTCCCGTCCTCGCCGACGTGGGCGTCGAGATCCGCAAGGAGTTCCTCGGGCACCTCTACGCTTATCTTGGTCATCGTCAGCGAATACTGAGAGAATATATTTGAACCCTTCTACTCGGTGTCGGGGTTGCGGGCTACCGCTGGGCGGTCGATAGCGGTGGTAACACACTGGTCGGCGGTCGATAGTGACAACGACAACACTAGCCGCTAGCTGACGATATCAGCCGGCGGCGCGAGGTTCCGCCGGCCGCCACCCGTCACCAGGAACAACACGAGCAGGCCAACGCCGTAGGCCGCCATCAGCGGCACCGTCACAAGGAACATCGTCACGATATCAGCCGGCGTCATGAGCGCGCCGACGGTGAGCATGCCGACGGTGACCTCCCGCCAGCGCGTTCGCATCGCCTGATACGGGATCCCGGCCCGATTGAGTAGGAGCATCACGATCGGCACGTCGGCCAACAGCCCGATCCCGACGGTCGTGAAGATAATCAACCAGAAGAAGTCGTTGATCCGGTAGGTGAGCAGCATGTTGTAGGCCCGGGCGTCGGCAACGAGATACGAGATGATCGCCGGGGCGATATAGAAGTAGCCGAGAACAAAGCCGCCGAGCAGGCCGGCGGTCAACGAGCCAACCCACAGGAAGATCACCGATTGGCGGCCGCGCACCGCACCGAGTTCCCGCAGGGCGGGCCAGGCGTAGTAGGCGACCATCGGCACCACGGCGACAACCCCGGCGAGCACCGAGAACTTTACCATGAACAGCAGGGCCTCAACTGGGTGGAGCGTGATGATCTCTAAGGCGTTTTCGCCGACAAGCTCCGGCGGCAATCGACTCAAAAAGTTTTCACGAACCGCCCCAAGCCCGCCGATGTAGAACCAGGTGAACGTTCCTGCCAACACGACCATGAATGTCGCCACCAGCCGGAAGGATTTTGATCGTAAGCTGCCGGCGACAAAGGCGATATCCTTGTAGTAGCCGCCGATGTCGTCGGCATCCTGCTCGCCGTCGGTGAGTTCGCTGAGGAAGGAATCGCCGGCGCGGCTGGCACGGTCGCCGAGACCGGGTTCGCCGTCGTCGCCCGCATCATCGCCGCCGTCAGCGTTGTCGGCGTCCTGTGCTGCCTGTCGGGCTTCCGCCGTTTCGTCGAACCGATCGAGGATCGCCTGGGCTTTGGCCTCGTCGCCGTCGTCGATGGCCGCGCTGGCATACCCCATCGCCTCCTCCTCAGTGAGTTCGATAAACGCTTCGGGCGGGGCGGCCTCGATCCCGGCGGCATCCAGCGTCGCCAGATCGATCGCGGTCGGATCGCCGAATTTGCCGTCGGGATCGACCTCAAGCCCGGAGTAGATCAGGTACGCAAGGCCGCCGACCGCAAGCAGCACCGAAACGACGCCACCGTAGATCGCCATCGCCGTCTGGGGATCGACGCCGAGACCCTCTCCAAGCGGGAGAACCCGGTACCGGCTGTCGATCAGCGGATACGATAACACGGCGTTGACCGCGCTGCGGCCGCCGTAGCTGTAGAACGCGTACGGCAGGATCGCGCCGACGACCGCGAGCCCGGCGAGGACGTTCCAGTGGCTCCGAAGTGTCGCCCGGAGATCGATCTGGTCGCTGCCGCGTTTGGTCGTGACGATCACCTTCGCCAGATAGAGGCTCAGCCCGTAGAGGATGACCAGCGGGATCGCCCACATGATCTGGGTGAACGGATCGGGCGGCGAGAAGACAGCCCCGAAGACGAAGATGCCGACGACGGCGTGTCGCCACTTGTCGCGGAACGTCTCATACTGGACGATCTCGGTGTACGAGAGGCCGGTGATTGCCAGCGGCATCTGCGCCGCGAGGCCGAACGACAACGTCAACAGCACGATAAACTGCGTCCACAGGACGATCGAATACCGCGGCGCGAAGCCGGCCTCGAAGCCGAACTCCGCGAGGAAGCTGAACATCACGGGGAAGAACACGGCATAGCCGTAGGCCGCGCCGCCGACAAACAGCGCGGCCGAAAAGCCGACGATCGTGGCGAGTTTCCAGCGGGCGGCGGGTAACGACCGCCAGAAGCCGCGCCGCTTGAGCGCGTCACGAGAGAAATACAGAAACACTGGGAGCGCGACGATGAGGCCGACAACAAGGCCGATCTTCGCCTGCAACAGGATCACGTCAAACGGCGTTTGGGCGATGATCTCGAAGCTCTCGCCGACCTCCGCCCGCATCCGGGATTCGGTGACCGAACGCAAGAAATCCCAGATGTAGAGCCGGAGGGCGTAGAAGGTGCCCAGAAAGCCGATCAGAAATACGATAAAGACCTTCTGGAGATCCTTCTGTGCCGACCGCAACATCGCCCGCCCGGTCGCGGTCGCTTCGCCGAGGGCGCGCTGGGTGTCGTCGTCGAGCGCGCTTGCCATACGAGTACGGAATCGGCTCAGCGGTATCAACGTTGTCTCTCAGCGCGCACCCGATCGGGGCTGCTGGTTGGATGACAACCGACGACCCCCCAGCCGAATCCGAAAAGGCATATACCCACAGGGAAGCGTTTGTTACTCGTATGGCCAAGCCGCCAGACGGGGGCGACAACCCAGCCGACCGCGATGAGCCACCAACAGCAGGTGGTGAACCGTCAGCTGCCGATACGGCGACACCACCAGATGTGACAGCCGACGGCGGTACCGGTAGCTCGGTCGCGGCCGATCAGCCAGCAGCCCCAGCCGGCGACAGCGTCGAGGAGGGCCTCGCCGGCGAGGGGCCGGCCACCGATGAGGAGATGCCGCTGGCCGACCACATCGAGGAGATGATGCGCAGGCTTGGGGTTGTCTTCCTCATCGCCGGGATCGCGCTGGCGGTCACCTACCCGTTTGCCGGCGATCTCGTCAACTATCTCTGGTCGGTACATATCCCCGAACCGGTGGCCAACCGCCCCCGACTGTACGGGCCGCTTGAGTTTATCCTCACGAAGCTCAAGGTCGCCGGGCTTGCCGGCCTCGTGATCGGCCTCCCGATGTTTGTCTACCAGACCTACCGGTTCATGCGCCCAGGGCTGTATCCCACAGAGCGACGCTACTACCTCGCGGCGGTGCCGACCAGCCTCGTGTTGGGCACATTCGGGGTGCTGTTCGCCCACTTTGCCGTCCTCCCGTTTGTCTTTGCGTACTTTACGACCTACACCGCCGAGGCCGCCGCCGTCGCCTTTGGTCTCCAAGAGACGTTCAATCTGATCTTGGTGCTCATGGGCTGGATGGCGATCATCTTCCAGATCCCGCTTTTCATCATGTTGGCGATCATGATGAACCTCGTCACCCGGCAGTGGTTGGAGGCCAAGCGTCTGATCTTCTGGGGATCGTTCCTCGGGATCGCGTTTCTCTTCAGCCCCGATCCGACCGGGATGGCCCCGATCATCGTCGCGCTCACGATGGTCGTGCTCTTTGAGGGAACCCTCGCGTTGCTGCGGTGGACGGGGAACTAGCGGTCGACAAAATCGACGCCGGTGATCTCGAAGCGCGCGCCGCCGCCCTCGCTGTCGACGACGCCGATCTCCCAGCCGTGGGCTTCGACGATCTCGCGGACGATCGCCAACCCGAATCCCGTGCCGTCGGTCTCCGTCGAGTAGCCGGTTTCGAAGATCCGCTCGCGGTCGTCGGCTGGGATCCCGGGGCCATCGTCGGCGATATAAAACCCTGACTCGGTCGTCCCGACGGTGATCGAAACATCGCTGTCGCCGTGCTCAACGCTGTTGCGGAACAGGTTTTCGAAGACATCGGCCAGCCGGCTGCGGTCGGCCCGAATGATGGCGTCGGATCGACAGTCGATCGTGGCGTCGGCGGTTGCGACCGTCCCCCAACACTGGGCGACGAGATCAGCAAGGGCGACAGCTTCAGTCTCACCGACCGTTTGGCCCTGTCGGGCCAACACGAGCGCGTCGTCGATCAGCTCCTCCATCCGTGTCAACGCGCGATCGATGATCTCCAGCTGCTCGCTGTCACACTCCTCGGCGGCGAGCTTCAGTCGCCCGCTGGCAACGTTGATCGGATTGCGGATGTCATGGGAGACAACGCTGGCAAACTGATCGAGGCGATCCCGCTGGCGGGTCAGTTCGTCCTCGCGGGCTTTGAGCCGCTGGAGTTGGTCGATCCGCCCAAAGGCCTCGGTGACGGTGTCGGCCCACAGCTGGACGCGCTCGGCGTCGGCGTCGCTGAACGCCGCCGGCTCCGTCGAACCGATGTTCAACAGGGCGTACTCCCCAAGCGGGACGATCAGCTCGCTGCTGATCGGCGTCTCCGCATTGGCGCGGTCGGAGTGGTCGGCCATCGAATCGATCCGTCTGGTCGTTCCCTCCTCGAAGGCTGTCCACGACAGCGACTCCTTGGCCGGCGAGTAGATCGGCGGCTCATCGATCAGCGTTTGGCCGCGTTCGGTCTGGGCAACCGGTTCGAGCTGGTCGTCGGTCGCCAGCCAGATCCCAGCAGTATCAAAATCAAAGGCGGATTCGAGGCCGTCGATGACGATGTCGGCCGCCGATTCCGGTGTCGTTGCCTCTAGCAGCCGCCGGGTCGTTCGCTGGAGCCCTTCAAGCGTATCGCTGTACCGCGCCAGTTGGCGTTCGCTCTCCTTGAGAGCGGTCACGTCGGTGATAAATCCCTCAAAGATCCCCTCGCCGTCCTCGATGGCGACCCGCTGGCCGTGCTCGTTGACCCACTTCTCGTCGCCGTCGGCGGTCAGAATCCGGTAGGTCAGCTCGAAGGTATCACCGGTTTCGAGCTGTGAGTCGACTGCGTCCCGAACATACGCACGATCGTCAGGGTGGATGATATCTGACCCCCAGGTGACCTCGCCAGCGACGATGGCGTCGGCCGGGTAGCCGATCAGCGACTCGCAGTTGCCACCGATAAAATCGGTGTCCCACTCGGAGGTCTCCCGGGTTCGGTAGACGACCCCTGGCAGCGTCTCGACGAGCGTCTCAAACTGGCGGCTGTAGGCCTGTCGTTCGACCGCGTTGGTGACCCGTTTAGCCAAGACGGCGGGGCTGTCGGTGAGATCGGCTTTCGGGATGTAGTCGGTGACGCCGGCGGCGATCGCCTCGCTGGCGACCGATTCGTTCCCCTGGGCGGTCAACAGGATGACCGGCAGATCGGGGTGGCGGCGTTGTACCGCCGCAAGGAGTTCGAGGCCATCCATCTTGGGCATCTCGTAGTCGGCGAGGAGACAGTCGAACTCCTCGTCGGCAAGCGTTTGCAGTGCCGCAACCGGATCGGCCTCGGTGACGACCGTAAACGGCTCGTCGTGTTCCGCGAGATAAGCGGTGACGACCTCACCGTACTCCGGGCGATCATCGACATGTAGCACCCGAATCGGACGAAACATCAACTACCTATCCGTTCCGACAGCATCCACATAAATTAGATCGTAAGGTATCTGACCTGTTATTTCGATATGTGTTTGCTATCGTTCCAGCTTATTCGTCAACCGCCTTGAGAATCGCCGCCAACTCATCGGTGTCGACAGTGTAGGTGAATTCGAGTTCGTCGTCGATGTAGACGACCGGCACGCGCTCGCCGTACTCCGCCTCTAACTCAGGGTCGTCGTCGATCTGGATCTCCTCGATGTCGACGCTGATCCCCGTCTCCTCGCTGACCGACTCGATTCGCTGGAGGGCGACCCCACAGAGATGGCAGTTTTCGCGGCTGTAAACCGTGATATCGACTGGTTCGGCCATAGCGGTCGTTGGCGACGCGGGTGGGCAAACGTTACGACTCATCCGCGAGAGGGGTCGGTATGGGAACGCTGGTAGTGGTGCGGCACGGCGAAACGATGTGGAACCGCCAACAGCGGGTACAGGGGTGGGCAGCGGTCGGCCTCACCGACCGGGGCCACCGACAAGCCGCCGCGCTTGCCGACGCGGTCGCAGACAGCTACGCGGTCGACCGGGTCGTGAGTTCCGATCTCCGGCGGACGCTGGAGACCGCCCGACCGCTCGCTCGCGCTGTCGACTGCGAGCCGACGACTGACCGCCGCTGGCGGGAGCGAGATTTCGGGGTGCTGCAAGGCCTCAGCTACGGCGAACTATTTCTCGGTCACCCCGAGTTCACGCTCACCGAGGTCGGCTACGCCGCCGCCCAAGCGACCCCCGAGCGCGGCGAGAGCCTGCTCGACCAGCGCGAGCGCGTGCTCGATGCCGCAACCGATCTCGTTGCCGATATCGGCACCGACGAAACTGTTGTCGTGGTTACCCACGGCGGGCCGCTGTATCTGCTGCTCGGGTGGATCAAAGACCTCGACATCGTGGCGACGATCATGGAGCAAGAACAGGGTAACTGCGCGCTCAACGAACTCGCGGTCGACGATGACGGGACGCTCACCGTCGAGCGCGAAAACGACACCGAACACGTCGATAGCGACGTTGACGACGATGCCGACAGCGACGTTGACGACGATACTGCCAGCGACATCACCGACGACAAAAACGAGTAACAGCGGCGACTCAGTATTTCGGCTCCGCGCCGGTAACCTCGTAGACCGTCTCCATCAGTTCGTCGCGCTGGCGTTGCCACCCTTCCAACCCGTCAGGGCTGGTCGGATACCGCTTGTAGTGATCGATCACCTGTTCGGCGACCTGTTTGACCTTGTAGAAATCGAGGATCTGCCGCCAGTAGCCGAAGCTTTTGATCGCCGTCTGGGCCGCCAGCAGCGGCCCCATCGACGTTTTGCCGTCGTAGAGAGCTTCCGCCAGCTTCTCGCCCGGCAGGGCGGCGAGCAACCCCATCAGGTCGTCGACATCGACGGCCGTCGAGAGGATGTTGTACACGTCGAGACCGGCGTACCGCGCGCCGAAGTGTTCCATCACGCGCTCGTTGTAGTGCCAGAGGGCTTCCTCGCTCACGTCGCCCGCCTCGATGGCGTCGATCGCCTGCTCGGCGGCGTACTGGCCGGCGTAGGCCGCGCCCGCGATCCCACCGCCGGTCGTCGGATTGACGTGGGCCGCGGCGTCGCCGACGGCCATGTAGCCGGGGGCGACCGCCGAATCGTAGGTACGCCGTGTCGGGAGGGCCGCGCCGAGTTTGTCGGTGACTTCGGCGTTTTCGAACTCCTCACGATCCCGCAAATCGCCTTTGAGATCGTCGATCATCTGCATCGGCTCCTCGTTCATCTGGAAGCCCAGTCCGGCATTGATCTCCGTCGACGTACGCGGGAAATACCAGAGGTAGCCAGCGGCGCGTTGGGTCGGTTTGAAGACGAGGGCGTCGTCCCACTCGACTTCCTCGTCGACCTCGACGATCTCCCGATAGGCCGAACAGAACTGCGAGTACCGAACGTTGGTGTCGAAGGTTGCGTCCTCGAAGTCGGCTTTGTCCTGGAGCAGCGACAGTGCGCCCGCGCCGTCGATGACGACCTCGGCGTCGTACTCGACGGGGTCGCCCTGATGTTTGCCAACAACGCCGGTCACCTGGCCGTCATCGGTCTGTGTCACGTCGTTGACGACGGTGTCGTAGTGGAGCTCCGCGCCGGCCTCCTCGGCTCCTTCGATCAGTAGCTTGCCGTATTTGAGGCGGTCGATGACGGCGAGTTCGCCCGGCACCGGGATCTCCAAGACGGTGTCGTGGCTCGGGATCTCGAAGCGGCCGTGATCGACGCCCGTGTTCGTGAATGCGGGTTCGATCTTGGATTTCGGGATCGCACTCGGGAACTTGTCGGCACCTTTCAGCGCGTCGCCACAGGCGATATGGCCAGCCTCCTCGGCGTCCTTTCGCTCGATGATGACGGCATCAAGGCCCGCGTTGGCGAGCGTCGCCGCCGCATAGCAGCCGGAGGTGCCGGCCCCGACGATGGCAACGTCGTACTCGTAGGTGGTCATTGCCATGAGTGAACACCCGAGGGCGAAAACTCTTTATTTTGGTGCGGCACCCACCGCCGGCCAGCATTGGGTCACTACAATCATCGGCTGAGTCAACGGGCGATACAAGTACAGCGAACCCGTGTCGGCTGTATGGAACTCGATACAAACGTTGGCGGAACCGACCGCCTGCTTCGTGGGCTTGGAGCCGTACTGTTATCGATCGTTGCTGTCCGCGCGCTCACCGCCGGCAAGCGGACGAGCGGGCTGCTCGCCGCCATCGGCGCGGTTGGACTGGGATTCAACGCGACGACCTGTTTCTGCGGGCTCAACGCCGCCCTCGGGATCGACTCCACCGAGGAGTAGGAGGGGTTAGATCGTGACGGCCCAGGCTCGGTAGTCGTCGGGATAACCGAACGCCTGCTGAAAGACGACATCGAAAAAGACCGCCAGCCGATCGGCGTCTGAGTGTGTTGTAATCCGGACGTGCGTTCCGTCTGCCTCTTCGGGGCGTTCGAGCTCGTCGATCCGGAAGTCGGGATACTCGCCGAGTAACTCTTTCAGGCGGTCGAGTTCGGTGTCGGTACAGTCAAGCGCGACAGTTTCGCCGCCGAACTGGATCCACGGCACCAGTTCGTCGTCGCTGTCGGGTGGTGTTTCGTCGGGTTCGAGCGTACAGAACTCGCTGCCGCGCTCGCGGTGGGCGTCAACGGTCGCCGCGAACAGCTCCCGGCGGGCGGTGGCCTCGCTGGCGTCGAATCGAGTCATATCCCCAGCGACGACAGCGACGCCGAAAACGATTCGGGAGTCAGGCCGGGGCGTCATCCTGCCAGTCGGTGACCAACTCCTCAGCGGCCGCGCGGCTCTCGACGGTCTCGTAGGCGTAGGCTCGTCCGTCGTCGGCCTGATGAAGCTGGTCGTATCGAACCGCAAACTGGCCGTCGGCGCGCTCGCGGAGCCGGATCGTCGCGTGGCCATCGGCGCGCTCCCACTCGGTGAGCTCGTCGGTGTCGGTTGTCCGCTCGTAGTCCATACCGGCCGGACGGTGGGACGGCACTTGCCTCACTCGGTTTGCGATGCGACGACGCGCTCGCCGGCGTCTGCGACGGCCGTCCGGATCGTCGTCCCACAGCGGGGACAGATCGGGTATCCCAGCCGATCGTAGTCGGCGATCTCCTTGGGACAGACGGCACAGGTCGGGCAGGCAACAGGATAGAGCCACTCGAAGTCCATACCCCCGAGTTCCGCAACCGGGCTCATTAGTAATCGCCGCCTACTGCTCGCTGTCGGATGGTTTGGCAGGATTCAGATGGAATACGGCGTCGACAACGAGAACCAGGGAGAACGAGAACCGGGGAAAACGAGCGGCCAGACTGCGATCGACTACTCCTCGTCGTCAGCCAGCAGGCCGTGTTCGGCGAGGACATCGTCGAGTTCGTCGAGGGAATACTGGTGGTACTGCTCGGTGTCGGCATCGATCGTTGCCAACCCGAGGCCAGCAGCCTCAAGCCCGTCCTCGGTGACCGACGCCAGCGCGCGAAGCGCGAGTTCGATCCCCTCATCAAGCGAGAGATCCGGCTCGTAGTGCTCCTCAAAGTAGTCCTGAATGTCGTCGCGGCTCTCGCCGATGGCGAGGGCCTCCCACTCGTAGGGCGTTCCCGAGGGGTCGGTCTCGAAAAGGCGCGGCTCGCCGTTTTCGATCCCGCCGACGACGAGGGCGACGCCAAAGGGACGGGCCCCGCCGACCTGCGTGTATCGCTGGATGTAGTCGGTGACCGTCTTTGTGAGCGTCTCGACGCCCATCACCTCGCCGAACCGGAGGCGGTTGACCTGCGCCTGCCGGCGGGCGAAATCGATCAGCTGGCGGGCGTCGGCAACGTGGCCCGCCGAGGCCATCCCAACGTGGTCGTCAGCCTTGTGGAGTTTTTCGACGCTGGAGGGCTCCAAGAGCGGCGAGTGGCTCTGTTTGTCGGCGAGCAACACGACGCCTTCCGGGGTTCGGACGCCGATCGATGCCGAGCCGCGTTTGACGGCTTCGCGGGCGTATTCGACTTGGTAGAGCCGGCCGTCCGGCGAGAAGATCGTGGTGCCACGGTCGTAGGCCTGCTGTTGTTGTCCCTGCATACTAGTGGAAATCGAGTTCCGTCGCCGCCACGAACCCCTCAGGCAGCGAGATCTCGGCGACATCGTCACGGCAAATCGCCGGCCGTTGGTCGTCCGCAAACGCGACGGAATCCTCTGTCGAATCTGGGCTCCGGCCGCGTAAATAGCTTTCTTCACAGGCACGCACCGTCCCCGAAATCCCGCGAACGACGAGCCCGATCGGCTGGTGGTCGACGCTGTCGATACAGGCAAGCGCGGCGCGGGCGGCGGCCGTCTCCTCGCGGCGAGCGCGGACGATCGCCTCACCGATACCATCAGCGTACTCGAAGCCAAACACTGTCAGGTCGGCATCGGCACTCCCAACATCGCCGAGGAGGTTGCCGGCGGCATACCACAGCGCGCGCTGGAAC
Source organism: Halonotius roseus (assembly GCF_006861655.1). Lineage (GTDB taxonomy): Archaea > Halobacteriota > Halobacteria > Halobacteriales > Haloferacaceae > Halonotius > Halonotius roseus. Next base: position 272,797 of record NZ_SESI01000003.1, read on the forward strand.
GCGCCGCGGTCGATGTCGGCGTCGGGGGCGGCCTCGATCTCAACGGCGAGATACCGCCATCGCGGACGGATATGTTTTGGAAGGTGTTTCATGGTAACTCAGGGCTCATAGCGGCCACGACGAACGCCGGGTTCGATGAAGCGGTCGTCGGCGCGCTCGCGGTTGCGGGCGGCGATCTCACCCCACGCTTCGAGGCCGGCCGTGATCTGGTCGGCCGTAAAGCCGATCTGTTCGCCGACCGCCCGCAGCTCGCGTGGGGCGCGAAGCTGGCGGTGGGAGTCGGCGTTCACGCTGACGACGAAGGGGGCGTCATACTGCTCGACGAGCTCACGAAGCTTGCGAAGCCCCTGGAGGGCTTGGACGCGTGGGCCACCGCTCGCCCGCAACACCGGCCCGAAATCGAACTCAACGTGGACGCTGTGGGTTGCTGCGGCGCGGGCAAGAACATGGTTAAAATCGCCGTCACCGGCCATCGGACGGGTCAACACGTCGACACGGTCGGTCTCGACGGCGTATCTGTTCAGCGCGTCGGTGCCGCCACGAACCAGCAGGACGGAACACTCCGAGCGGTGGTTGCCGACCGCCCCCGCCGCGGATTCGGGATCGGCGGCGTCAACCTCGATCCCGCGGACGACATCGATCCCGTAGCGGTCGCTGATCGCGTCGACGTCGAACTCGGCTTCGCGGGTGCGGACGACAAGCCCGTCGTAGCCGTAGTCGGTGGCCGTCCGCGCCTGCCGGCTGACGGTGCTGTCACCCGCAGGATAGGCCGCGACCGCCTCGTACATGCGCCCCAGTTGGCGGCTGTGTGGTTTGGGCGTTCCGGTCGTCGCCGCGGTCACGCCGAGTCGGCATCGACAAGCGTTCCCTCGATCATCGCGGTCGCAAGGGACGAGACATCGAAGGCCGCCGGCGGGCCCCGAGCGATGATCGGCGGAGCGGCCGGCCGATCGCCGACAACGAGTTTCGGGTACGGCGCGTTGTGATACCCCTCGATGAGCACGTAGTCGTAGCCGGCCGCCCGGAGGTCGTCGACGGTCGATTTCAACAGGGCGACCTCGCTGTCGGCGGCGTCCTTTCCACCGGGGGTGATCTCGAAGCGAAGGGAGGGCGTCAGCCCAACGACCGTGTCGGCTCCGGCGGTGCGGTGGCGGTGGGTGTCCTTGCCGGGCGTGTCGATCTCGATGTCGTGGTGGATGGATTTGATCGTCCCGACCCGCCCGGAATCGGCGAGTTCGGCGACCAGCGATTCGATCAGCGTCGTCTTGCCGGCATCGCTGGGGCCGACGATACAGAGCGGCGGGTGCATACCGACGGTGAGGGTGGGAGTCGCAAAACCCCTGTGGCGATAGCGGCGACCGATCGCTGGCTCTCAGCCCTGAGAGTCGGAGAGGGTTTTAACTACAGGACACCCGTATATAGATGGAAGCGACATGACCGGGCAGGATACAACGGGCAAGACAGCGGGGAGGCTCGCGGTACTCGGGTATCCGGGCGACAGCGACGGCGACGTGTTCGACCGACTCCGCGCGGAGTCGACCGTCGATCTCACGGTCGTTGCCGGCTCCGATCCAGCGGAACTGGGTGCGGCCGCGGCGTCGACCGCCGTCGACTGCATCCTTATCCCGTATGATCCCTCGATGCCCGAGGAGATCACCGCCGGCTGCAAGCAGGCGGCCGCCGACAGAGGGGTGCCCTGTGTGGCCTACTGTGAGTCGGCGAGCGCGCTGTCGGCGGCCCGAGAGCAGGGCGTCGCCGACGCGCATCTCCGCCACGACGACAGCGCGGCCGACACGGTCGCCCTGCTGGATCGACTCCGGGCGGTCGGCACAGCCGACGCAGAACGCGACACAGCACCCACGGCAGCAGCCGCTGACACGGCAACAGCGACCGACGACACAACAGCGGCGACCGACGAGACAGCCATCACGACGGCGGCGGGCGACCTCGGCCCGTTTGCCGCACTCCACCGAACGCTGACCGAGACCAGCGGCACCTTCGAGGAGCGCGTCACGGCCATGCTCGATGTCGGCCAGGCGTACCTCGGGATGGATGCCGGCATCGTCGCCTCGGTGAGCGACGACAGCTACCGTGTCGAGATCATCGACAGCGACGACGAGCTGCTCGGCTCGGTGCCGGCCGGGGCATCGTTCCCGCTGTCTGAGACCTACTGCGACCGAACACTTGATCAGGGATCGACCTACCGGATCGACAACGTCCACACCGACGCGCCGGAGCTCACCGAGCTGGCGGCCGCCGAAACCTACGGCAGCGTCCAGTATATCGGCACCCCGATCCGGATCGACGGCGCGACCTACGGAACGCTGTGTTTCCACGGCACCGACACCGACGGCCCGTCGCTGACCGACGAGGATCAGCTGCTCGTGGAGTTTATGGCCCAGCTGGTGACCTACGAGCTCCAACACCACCTGCAAAAAGAGGAGCTTCGGGCGACACAAAACGAGCTCAGAGCGGTGTTCAGCCGGGTCGACGACGCCTTCTTCGCGCTCGATGACGACTGGCGGTTCGTCTACGTCAACGATCGGGCGGAATCGCTGCTCGGGATCGACGCCGAGGAGGTTGTCGGCGAGATCATCTGGGACGCCTTCCCGGCGGCCAAAGACACCATCTTCGAGGAGCGATACACCCACGCCGTCGACAGCCAGGAGTCGGTCTCCTTCGAGGCCCCCTTCGCGCCGCTGGATGCGTGGTTCGAGGTCACCGCCTACCCCGACGAGGAGGGGCTGTCGGTGTATTTCCGAGATGTAAGCGAGCGCAAACAGCGGCGCGACGAGCTCGAACGCTACGAGCAGATCCTCGATACCGTCTCCGATGGCGTCTACGCGCTCAACGAGGACGAACAGTTCACCTATGTCAATGACGGGCTCGCCGAGCTTACCGGCTACGACCGCGAGGGGCTGATCGGCTCCCACATCGGGCTGTTCAAAAGCGAATCGACCATCGAGACCGCCCGCGAGGCTGTCACCGCAGCGTTCCACGAGGAACGAACCGGCAACGGCGACGGCGAGACCCAGATCGATCTCACCGTCGAGACCGCCGACGGGCGGGAGATACCGTGTCAGGATCATATCGCGCTGTTACCCTTCGAGGAGGAGTTCCGCGGCAGCGTCGGGACGATCCGGGATATCAGCGACCAGGTCGAACGCGAGGCGACGCTCAACGAGCTGCTAACCAGAACCCGGGAGCTGATGGTCGCCGAGACGCCGACGGCGGTCGCCGAAACGGTCGTCGAAACGGTGACCGAGGCACTCGGCTTCGATCGAGCGATGGTTCGGTGGTACGACGAGGAGACCGACCGACTGGTGCCGGCGGCCACATCCGAGACGGTGACCGCCGAGGTCGGGCCGCGCGAGCCGATCGCGCCCGGCGAGGGGCTGGTCGGGGAGGCGTTTGCGACCGGCGAGGCCATCGTCTGTGAGCCGGTCGGCGAGGGCACCGACGTTGGCGAGGCGGCAACGCTGTCTGCGGTGCCGATCGGTGAGACGGCCGTTCTCGTCGTCGGCGTCCCGGATCCCGAGGAGTGTTCCCAGCAGACGCGGCAGCTGATCCAGCTGGTGACGACCAACGCCGAGGCCGCCTTCGCCCGTACCGCCCGCGAACAGAGCCTGCGTCGCTACGAGTCGATCGTCGAAACCGTCCGGGAGATGCTGTGTGTCATCGACGCCGACGGCCGGTTTAAGCTGCTGACCGAGCCGCTGGCCGACCGGCTCGGCAGGAGCCGCGCGGGCCTGCTCGGCGAGGCCGCCATCGAGTTCGTTGCCGCCGAGGATCAACAGCGTGTCACCGACGCATTCCGGGAGCTCGGCGACGACGAAACGATCACCATCGACACAACGTTGATGCCAACCGACGGCGAGTCGCTCCCGGTAACGATCGAGGCCGCCCGGCTCACCCAGGCCGGCGGGGCCGGCGAGGTCATCATCTCGATCCACGACCGCTCTGAGCTGCTGTCGGCCAAGCGGACTGCCGCCGCCGAGCGCGAGCGGTTCAGCTACCTGTTCGATAATCTCACCGATCCGATCAACGAGATCGATATCGGAACCCGGGAGCCGAGAGTCGAGACCGTCAACGGCGCGTTCCAGCGGCTGTTCGGCGAGCCAACGGTCGAGGGGTCGATCCCGGACAGCGAGGAGCCACGGCCGCTGGCGATCGACGCCGACCGGATCGTCGACACCGACACGCCAGGGCAACGCCAGGAGGGTGACCGGGAGCTCAAGCTACGAACCGAAAACGGGATCCGATACTTCCTCTTCCGGCAGGTGCCCTACGAGCTCAACGAGGATCGCCGCCGCTTCGAGCTGTACACCGACATCACGACGCTCAAACAGCGGGAGCTCCAGCTGCAGGTGCTCCACCGCCTCCTGCGACACAACCTCCGAAACGATCTCAACGTGATCTCCGGCTTCGCCGAGATCCTCGCGGCCGAGCTTGAGGGTGATCGACACCGCGATTTCGCCGAGCGGATCGTCGCAAACACGAGCGAGCTGATCGAACTCAGCGAGACCGCAAAAACGATCGAGGATGTTGGGGGCCAGCGGTCACTCGATCGCACCGCGATCGAGCTGGGTGAGCTCCTGAAGCCAACAGTCAGGAGCTACCAGACCGACCATCCCGAGGCGACGGTCACGCTGTCGGCGTCAACACCAGTCATAGTGGGAGCGGGCGACCATCTTGCGACCGCCGTCGGCGAGCTGATCGAAAACGGGATCGAACACAACCCCTCAACACCCCCGACGGTGGAGATCAGCGTGGCCGCCGACGGAGAGACCGCCTCGATCACCGTCAGCGACAACGGGGCCGGCGTGCCGGCCGAGGAGTGGGCGATCGTCACCGGCGACTCCGAGATCTCACAGCTGGAACACGGCAGCGGGCTCGGGCTGTGGCTCGTCCGCTGGGTTATCGAAGGCTACGGCGGGACGCTCGATCGGCGGATCGACGGCGACGGCGCGAGTGTCGTGATCGAGCTCCCGATCGTCAGCGATGAACACGAAGCCGCTGTCGCCGATGCGGATGGCGACGCTGACGATGCGATCGCTGTCGACGGTGAGGAACGATCGGAGTAACAGCAGCGAAGGGTAGAGAACCGGCGGCGTTACTCGGTTAGCTGAATGATGTTGCCGTTCCGGCTGAGATGCATGTCGCGGCCGACCTCGTAGCCGAAGGCGTTGGCCGTGTTGACGTAGCCCGACAGCCCTTTGAGATCCTGGTGGGCCGGGATCAGCTGCTGTGGCTGGAGTGCCTCAAGCATCTGGTAGTGGCCCTCCTGGCTCAGGTGGCCCGACACGTGGATATCGTCGTAGATGCGCGCGCCCTGCATTTTCAGGAGGCGTTCGGATTGGTAGCGGTTACCCTCGTTTGTCGGCTCGGGGATGATCCCCGCCGAGAAGATCACCTTGTCGCCGTTGTTGAAGTCATAGTTGGTCTCGCCGCGGCCCATCCGGGTGAGCAGCGCGCGCGGCTCGCCCTGGTGGCCCGTCACGATCGGCAGGAAGTTCTCTTTGCCGTCCTCCATGATCCGTTCGAGACTTTGGTCGATGGCGCGCCGATGACCGTACATCTCGATCTCGTCGGGCAGGTCGACATCAAGGTTGGTCGCCGTGCCGGTGTATTTCTCCATCGAGCGACCCAGCAGGATCGGCTTGCGGCCGATCTCTTGGGCGAACTCAAGCAGGCTCGACACGCGGGCAATATGGCTCGCAAACGTCGTCGCCACCATCCCGCCGTCGTAATCTTCGAGGCTCAGCATCGTGTCGTGGAGCTCCTTTCGGGCGACCGACTCCGAGGGCGTGCGGCCCTTCTGGTTGGCGTTCGTACAGTCCTCGATATAACAGAGGACGCCGTCGTCCTCACGGCCGATCTCGCGGAACCGTTTCATGTCGATGGGGTCGCCGAGAACGGGGTCGTGATCGAGGCGTTTGTCCAGCCCGTAAACGATCGCGCCCTCCGGGGTGTGGAGTACCGGGTTGATCGCGTCGATCGTCGAGTGGGTGACGTTGACGAACTCCATCTGCACCCGGTCGCTGATCCGCATCTGCTCGCCGGAGTTCATCACCTGGAGGTCGATGTCGACATCGAACTTGTCCTCGTCGGCGATCTGGTCGCGGACGAGTTCGATGGTAAACGGCGTGGCGACGACCGGCGCGTCGTAGCGGTGGGCGAGCTTCGGGATCGCACCGATGTGGTCGAGGTGGCCGTGGGTCGGGACGATGGCCGTGACCTCGCCGTCAAGCTCGCTCATGATCCGGTCGTCGGGGATCGCGCCCATATCGATCAGATCCAGACTGTGCATCGTCTCGGTCTGGACGTTGTCGTGAATCAGTACCTGCGAGAGGTTGAGGCCCATATCGAAGACGACGATCTCGTCGTCCATCCGAACGGCCGTCATCTGTCGTCCAACCTCTTCGTAGCCGCCAACGGTTGCGATTTCGATTTCCATAGGTAGTCCAAACAAGAGCCGTTCCGCCGGTGGCGCGGGCGACGCCCGGCCGTGTCGAACCAGCGGCAACCGTCCGCACCGCAGGGGGAGACAGCCGAAGCGAACGCACCGACGCACGGGGAACAGCGCGTTGGTTATCAAAATAGCTGGGCCCGAGATATAAATAGCCGATGACTTGTCGCCGGCGGCAGGCCCGTCGGTGACCGCCAAAGCTACATACGCTGTTGCCTGGATGGTTAGCTATGACACGCAGAGATGACGCCGATCGGCGGGTGGGGCCGCCGTGACGCTACAGCTGCCGGGCGAGATCGTCGTCGAGCGGTTCCTGCCGACCGCCCGCGCGATGTTAGCGAAGGAGCTCGCCGCCGAGGGCTGTTCCCAGCAGACGATCGCCGACATGCTCGGCCTCTCGCAGGCCGCCGTCAGCAAGTATCTCAGCGGCGAGCAGTCCGGCGACCCGCGGTTCGCCGACAACGCCGAGATGCAGGCGACCATCGAGTATATCGCCAGCGGGTTCGCCGACGGCAGCGTCGACGAGTACGAGGCCCTCGCCGAGCTGCTCGAACTCATTGAGTCCTTCGAGGATCGTGGCCCGATCTGTGCGGTTCACGAAGAGGAGATGCCAGCCCTCCAGGGGATGGGCTGTGACCTCTGTGTGCGCGGCCAGGATCCCCGCGTCGAGACCGAACGCGAGGTGTTACGGAACGTCCGGGGAGCCGTACGAACGTTTGCCAACACGGGCGCGGTCGTCGACCACATCCCAAATGTCGGCACCAACATCGCCATGGCGATGCCCGACGCCGAGGGCGTGACCGACGTGGCGGCCGTGCCGGGCCGGATCCACGCTATGGGTGGGCAGGCGAACGTCCCAGCCGACCCGGAGTTTGGCGCGTCCGAACACGTTGCTACGGCTGTGTTGGCGATGGGCGCAGTCGCCCCCGAGCGACGAGGCGCGCTCAACCTCAAAACAAGTGACGCGCTGTTGGACGCCCTCACCGACTACGGGCTGGCGACAGCCGAGTTTGAGGCCGGCTACGAGGATCGATACCAGCGACTCACCGATCTGTTGGCGACAACCGAGCCGACCCCAGAGGTGCTCTATCACGAGGGGGCCTTCGGGGTCGAGCCGATCACCTACGTCTTCGGCGACGACGCGGCCGACGCGGTGACAACGCTGTGCGAGGCGGTGGCAGCGACGGGCGACGAGTCGCGCTGATGACCCCCGATTCGTCGGGGTGAGCGGAGTCTTTATTTTCGCGGCCGTGACTAATACTGGCATGGACAGTGAGCCCGCCGATCCAGACGATCCGTCCGACGAACCGCTGACCGAACTCGTCAACTACCTCACGCCGCGGCGGGACAACGAGATGATCGCCACCTACCAGAACACGACCGCCATCGCCTGTCCCGTCTGTGAGGAACCCTTCGATTACCTCATCGCCTCAAAAGACGCCGAAAGCAGCCTCTCGCTGGATGAGGTGATGGATCTCTGTGTCTCCGTCAGCGACGACGATCGGGCGTTCCTTTTTACCCACGAGTAGTCAGCCGACCAGGGCGTCGTCGACAAACCGTTCGAACCGATCGACAAACCGATTCGGGAGCGACGGCGACACCGTCCGAGCAAGGTCGGCAAGTCGCTCCGGGCGGCGCGGGGTGACTCGAACCTCGCCGTCGACGGTCTCGGTGTTGATCAGGTCGGCGTCGGCCAGATTCGAGAGATGCCACGAGAGCGTGCTGCGAGCGATGCCGATCTCGTCGGTGAGTGCCGGGGCGGATTGCGTGCCGGTTTCCAGCAGTGTCAACAGGATCTCGCGGGCGGTCTCCCGGCGCAGCAGTGCGAGGGCACGTTGCTCCCAGGGTTCGAAGCCGGCGGGGTAGTAATGGGTGCGTCCCACAAGCGACCGAGAGTCGATCACGTCATCGTGTATCAGCCGGCGAAGGTGATACTGCGTCTGTCCGGTTGCGATATCGAGGGCCCGGCCGATCTCGTTGAAGTGGACGCCGGGGTGCTCGGTGACGTGGGTTTTGATCTGCTCCCGCGTGGTTGTCATGGCTGTGTTCGCCTCACAACACCCTATTTGACACGACTACAAGTATACCAGATCGCTTCCCACTGAGTGAGAACAGGGCGGGTGAGCACGCATCGGAGTTTCATGATCCAGCCACAACCGATTTGAACGCGGCGAGGGTACGATCCGCTAATGGGCTGGATACCGGTGGGTGTGCCGCCTTCGTCGGGGTCGTCGGTGTCGTCGGTACCGCCGTTGCATATCGCTGGCAGCGAGGGGCCGCTGTCGTGGCTGTTGCTCGCCGCCGCGGGGGTGACGACCGTGCTGTTTGGGCTGAGTCTGGTGGTCACGTACCGTCGCCGGAGCCGCCGACATCTGCTCGTGAGCGCGACCCTGGCGGCGTTGCTCTCCCGGTCAGTCGTCGGCCTGCTGACTGTTCGCTGGCTGCTGTCGGCCGGCAGCCACCACCTACTCGAACACGGCCTCGACGCGGTGATCGCGATCCTGCTGTTGGCAGCAGTGTACGACAGCACGACAACGACGTGCGCGGAGCGGCGACCAAACACCTAACAGGGGAGCCACGAACCACCGAGTATGGACGACCGGGCGACGGTTCGACGCGCACTCGCCGCCGACACCCGCGAGACGTTCGACCGTCGGGTGGCCGAGCAGGCGGCCGCGCTCCGGACGGCGATCCGCGATGGCGACTTCGACGGCGCGGGGTTTGCGGTCGGCCTTGAGGTGGAGTGTTACGCCGTCGATGGTGCGGGGCGACTGACAACGCTGCCCGACACGCTGTTTGGGGCTCCGGGTCGCACCCGCGAGATCGGCCGACACAACGTCGAACTCAACAGCACGCCACACCCCTTCGATCCTGAGGGCGTCGCCGCACAGGCCACCGAACTGCAAACAGCCGTCGATGACCTCCGAGCCGAGGCGGCCGCCGTCGACGCCGACTGTCGAATCATCACCGACGGGATGTGGACGATCCCACCGAACGAAGGGAGTCAGGCGTATCTCGGCGCGATCACCGAGGCCGAGGGGATCATCGTCGCCGACAACATGCAGCCGAAGCCGCGATACCACGCCATCGACAACGCGCTCGTCGACCACGCCGATGGCTCGATCCCGCTGGCCGTCCCCGGCACGGACGCATCGTTTCCGACGATCCTCGTCGAGTCGCTGACGACCTCGATCCAGCCACATCTCCAGATCACTGAGGCGTCGGCGTTTCCGACGTATTTCAACGCTGCTATCCGGACGCTCGGGCCGGTGTTGGCGTTGGCGACGAACTCGCCGTTCCTGCCGGGGGATCTCTACGATCTCGATGCCGACGGCGTGATCAACGATCCCGAGCGACTGGTCGAAGCGACGCCACACGAGCTCCGGGTACCGGTCTTCGAGGCCACTGTCAACAGTGCCGGCTACCCAAAGGCCGGCTGTCCCGCGGATATCGACGCGGCAACCGACATCATCGACCGCGTTGTCGACGACTGGACGTGCGGGCCGTTTCTCCAGGAATGGGAGGCCAACGGCGACGACGAGGGCGATCCCTACTGGGAGTTCCGCCACAAGTACGGCACCTACTGGCGGTGGGTGCGGGGGATCGTCGGCGGCGACGCCAGCGGTGAGGACGAACCCGATCTCACAACGGCGGGCGCGCTCCGTATCGAGTACCGCCCGCTGCCGACCCAGCCAACCGTCGACGACATCCTCGCGCTCCACTGGCTGGTCGTCGGCCTGCTGCGGGGAATCGTCGCCGCCGATCACCCGCTGACGGAACTGCCATGGGCCGACGCCCGCGAAAGCTTCTACAACGCCGTCGACAACGGCCTCGACGCCGAGTTGCATTGGGTGACTGCTGACGGCGAGGCGACGACCGACCACGACGCCATCTACGAGGAGGTGTTCGACCTCGCCGAGCGCGGCCTCCGCGAGCAGGGGTTGAGCGAGGGCGACGCGACCGACCGGATCGCGCCGATCCGGGCGCGCTGGGATCAGGAAACGACACCAAGTCAGTGGAAGAAAGCGCGTGTCCGCGAGGAGCTTGCTGACGGCGAGTCGTTGACGACGGCCATCGGATCGATGCAGCGCGACTACTACGAATTGAGTCAGAAGCGCGATTCGTTCGCTGAGTGGTAGTTTGACGCGTACAGCCCGGGGAACGCCCCGCCCAAACGATTTTGGTAAGACGCACGTATTACTCACGTATGTCCGAAGCAGCTACTGATGAGGACGACGAGGTCGTCACGGTGAACTTCAAGACGACACAGTCGTTTCTCGATACGATAGACGAGACGTGGCAGGGACGCGGCTTCAACAGCCGCAGCGAATTCATTCGCTACACGCTGCGGGACGCTGCGGAGAATCCCACCTTCGATCGCGACGAGTTGATCGCGCTGCTACAAGCCGAGGTCGATATCGACGACGGACGGACGATGGACGCCGAAACCGCCCGCGAGCAGTTCGGCAGCGAAAACACCTGATCGGCTCTCAGTCGTCCAGCAGTCCGGGATTCGTGATCGCACCCTCGGCGGCCGACCCGAAGTCGCGGGCGTATTTTGCCAAGACGCCGCTGGTGTAGTTCGGCTCCCGTGGCTCCCACTCCTCGCGGCGAGCGTCGAGTTCGTCGTCAGAGAGATCGACTGACAGCTCGCGTTCGGGGATGTCGACCGTAACGGTGTCGCCGTCTTCGAGCAGCCCGATGGGGCCGCCATCGGCGGCTTCGGGCGCGACGTGGCCGATCATCGGGCCGCGGGTCGCTCCCGAGAACCGGCCGTCGGTCAGCAGGGCCACGTCGTCCTCGTGGCCCGCGCCGACGACGGCGGCGGTGACGCCGAGCATCTCTCGCATGCCGGGGCCGCCACTCGGTCCTTCGTTGCGGATGACGAGCACGTCGCCCGATTCGATGTGGCCCTCTTGAACGTAGGCCATCGCGTCCTCCTCGTTTTCGAAGACGCGAGCGGGGCCCTCGTGGTGGAACTTGTCGTCGCCGGTCACCTTGAGCACGCCGCCATCCGGCGCGAGGTTGCCCGTCAGGATCTTGATCGCGCCCTCCGCCTGATAGGGGTCGTCGACGGGGTAGAGGTAGTCGGCCTCGATGGTGTCGTCGTCGGGGATGCGCCCCTCGTCTTCGAGGTGGGCGATCTCCTCGGCGATGGTGCGGCCGGTGACGGTCATCGCATCGCCGTGGAGGAGGTCGGCCTCAAGCAGGCGGCGGAGGACGACCGGGACGCCGCCGATCTCGAAGAGGTCGTTCATCACGCGGGTGCCGCCGGGCTGGAGGTTGGCGATCTTCGGGGTGCGGCGGGAGATCTCGTCGAACTCCTCGATGTCGAGATCAACCCCGGCTTCGGCCGCGAGCGCGAGCAGGTGGAGGACGGCGTTGGTCGAGCCGCCGGTGGCGACCTGCATGGCGATGGCGTTCTCGAAGGATTTCTTCGAGAGGATGTCGGAGGGACGGCGGTCGTTTGCGATCACGTCGAGGGCGATCTCGCCGGATCGCTCGGCGATCTCATACCGCTCGTCGTGTTCGGCGGGGGCCGCGGCCGAGCCGAGCGGCGCGAGGCCGAGCGTCTCCGAGATCGAGGCCATCGTGTTGGCGGTGAACATCCCACCACAGGAGCCCGCGCCTGGGCAGGCGTGGCGTTCCATCTCGTCGAGTTCGTCCTCGCTCATGTCGCCGTGGGCGACCGCGCCGACGCCCTCGAAGACGTTTTGGATCGTGATCTCTCGGCCGTCGTGCTCGCCGGGCATGATCGAGCCGCCGTAGACGAAGACAGACGGCAGGTCGGTGCGGATCATCGCCATCATCATCCCCGGCATGTTCTTGTCGCAGCCGCCGATCGTCACGAGGCCGTCCATCCGCTCGCCGAAGGAGACGAGTTCGACGCTGTCGGCGATGACCTCCCGGCTGATGAGCGAGGCCTTCATCCCCTCGGTACCCATCGAGATGGCATCGGAGATGGTGATCGTGTTGAACTCGATCGGCATCCCACCGGCGGCGTCGACGCCCGCGTAGGCCGACTCGGCCACGTCGTCGAGATGGACGTTACAGGGCGTGATGTCGGCGGCGCAGTTGGCGACCCCGACCATCGGCGAATCGAGATCCTCGTCGTCGTACCCCATCGCGCGGAACATCGCGCGTGAGGGTGCCTGATCGACGCCCTCGGTGACTTCGTTGCTCCGCAGCTCCGGATCTTTCCCCGCCTGCTCGCGGGGTTGCTGCTTGCTCATGGCCTCTCGTAGCCGCCGGACGGCTTAAAACTGCTCGACTGCGGTGTCAGCGTCCGCCCGAACCGCGTGAACCGTGAGGGCTTTGCCACGCCAGCGGGAACAGCCCACAGTGAGTTCCGAGCGCGACGAGGGTGAGAGCGCGGGCGACGATGGCTACGTCCACGAGCCCGGCGGCGTCGACAGCGACGATGCCGCCGCAAGCGTCGCTGCCGACAGTGCTGCGGGAGAAACGCAAACCGAGGCCGACGACGACGGGTTCGGACGACAGGGGTGGCTGCTCGTCGCCGGCGTCGTCGGCTGTTTTCTGGTGATCCCGGGCGTGATCTATCTCCGACCAGCCGTGCCTGCGGCCGCCGGTCTGTCCTTCTTTGCGACGTTTCTGGTGTTGCCGCTGATCCCCGCGGTGATTCTCGGTCTGTTGGCCGTCTGGTCGATGCGGGCGGCTGCCTGAGGAGGTGATCTGAACCGCGGGAGGCGAGAGGGCGGTCAGGTGATCCACACTCGGATACCGAATAACATATACAACGACCCGCAGAGTACGTCACATGGACAGCAACGAGTATCGTGATCACGTCGAAACACAGGTGTTGGATCACGAGTACGACCCACTGCCGCCCGAGGAGGCAAACCCGTTCGATCCGGTGTGGTATAAGGAAGACGAGGATCCGACGATCGGCCGGACGAAGGTGTTTATCACGATCAACGACGATCTGGAACTCGACACCGAGACGCTGAAGACGACGACCGAATCCTTCCGGACGCTTGTCGGGTCGGCCTCGCCGCCGACCGATGGTTCCTTCCAGAATCTCTTTGGCTACATCGTCTACCCGCGAGCCGGATTCGATGAGGCGTTGATCGAGTTTGCAACCGAGGAGTTCACGGTCGCCAACCGCCGGACAAACGTCTTTCCGCTGTTGTACGATCTCGACGCCGAGACGCTCCACACCCACACCATCCCGCGGTTGAAGGGTCGAGGCTTCTATGAGAAACAGAAGTTCGACGCCGAGGAGCTGTTGACGCCGTCGTCGGAGTAAGACCGGTCGCCGACCACACGCCGGCAGCAGCTATTACGCACTCCAGCCCGTTGGTATCGTATGAACGATTCTGTCTCGCCGGACGCACCAACCGCCACAGCCGACGATCGACCAAACGAGTCGGTTGACGGTCGACCGGACAAATCGGTTGAGGGTCGACCGAACGAATCGGCCGACGACCTGCCGGGCGAGTCGATCGTCGTCGAGACCAACGGGATCAGCCTCCACACACGACAGGCCGGCCCCGAGGATGGGCCGCTCGTGATTTTGCTCCACGGGTTTCCGGAGTTCTGGTACGGCTGGCACCGCCAGATCGAGCCGCTGGCAGCGGCCGGCTACCGCGTCATCGTTCCCGACCAGCGCGGCTACAACCGCAGCGACAAGCCGGAAGGCGTCGACAGCTACCACATCGAGGAACTCGCTGCTGACGTGGTCAGCCTCATCGACGCCGCCGACCGGGAGACGGCGGCGGTCGCGGGCCACGACTGGGGCGCGGCCGTCGCGTGGTGGCTCGCGCTGGCTCACCCTGATCGGATCGAGTCGTTGACCGCGGTCAACGTTCCGCACCCGACGGTGATGGAAGCGACACTTCGGCGCAGCCTCTCACAACTGCGGAAAAGCTGGTACATGTTTGCGTTTCAGCTGCCGATGCTGCCGGAGGCGATCTCGACGGCCAACAACTGTCGGGCACTGCAGCGCGGACTGACCGAGAGCAGTCGCTCCGGGACGTTCTCGGCGACAGATATCCAGCGATACCGCACGGCGTGGACACAGCCGGGGGCGGTGACGGCGATGATCAACTGGTATCGGGCGATGGGGCGGTATCGCCCGCGGCCGCCGCGCCAGCAGGTGTCGGCCCCGACGCTTATCATGTGGGGACAGCAGGACGAATTTCTGGAGTCGGCGATGGCCGAGGAGAGTCTAGACTACTGCGATGACGGGCGGTTGGTGACGTTTCCGTCGGCGACACACTGGGTACTGCATGAGCGACCCGAGGAGACGACTCAGGAATTACGGAGCCACATAGAGTCAAATTTTTGATACTCTCCGGTTGAACAGACGTGTGCGAAAGAACACCGAAATATATACCGTATCAGAAATAATGTCTCGATACATGTTGCCAAGACTGAATAATAAGACATTTTTTTCGTTATCTGGGTGGATTTTTGCTATATTTGCAATATTTTCAACCATATCTTCCCTGATATTTGGTGGTGGAACATCAGTAGCTATGCGTTTTAGTGGTATCCTTACGACCCTTGGCCTTGGGCTGGTAATCTCATTATTCCTTCCGCTTATTTTTATTCCAATTGGATTGCTTCATAGGAGTTCAATTATTCCGATACGGCTAGATGGACTATCGCCACTGTACTATAATTTAGATCCCCTCCCTACAAATGGTGATACAAATACGACAGCAGATACAGGACAACCCGTAGGCAGCGAACGTAATCCGGAACAATTGATAACGCAGGCTGAACCGCTCACTGTCGATATGTCAACTGTAGGTGATAAAATAGCCTTAGACGATGCGATAGACGATCTCTCAGAGGCACTCAGATATTATCGAGCCGCCGCGGACAAGGTTGATGATCCAGATCGAGAGGCAGAGATAGAAACGACCGTTACAACACTCAGAGAGAACCGAAATAAACTCAAGCGAGAGTTAGAATCTCAGACGACACTCAACGAGGCGTTGCACACCGGCGAAGAAAGCTTTCAGGAAGCGATCAGAGCCTACGTAACCGATGAAAAAACGCTGTCACGGATCCGGTTTCGTCAAGCCCGCGACCGGTTCGAAGAAGCCAACAACACAGTCGAAGAAAGCGACATGGAACTGCTTTCGACCCCGGTAACAGTCGATGTTACAACTGACAGGGAGTTACCCACGACGCAGCTATCCGACCTACATGGGTTTGATTCCAAAACAGCTGCTATGCTCGAATCAGAAGGTATCACAACAGTGTCTGATCTCACAGACGGCGGCGGCGAAACGATCGTCTCCGATGAGATTACCGAATTGTCGGCAGATGACGGGCTTAGCGAAGCCGTTATCACAAAACTCACGCTCTTATCGTGGTTGCATACGAAGGATACATTCGAATTTAGTACGGGACAGGATATCTCAGGTCGGTATAAACAGGCAAAGCGAGGGTTTGAGGAGTGCTGATCCACTGCTATCGCTGCTACCGCTACTAAATCAGCCGTTGTGCCGAACGGTATCGCTGTCAACCGACTACCACGGACACATGCTGTTGTTTCAGAGAGAAAAGTAATAACGACAGCCTGCTTTTTACAGTTGAGCCCGTAGCAGGCTGTATGTTACTCGTCTGTGGTCACGGCGGCGGGACGGATCTCACGGGCACGGTCTTCGAGCGCGGCGAGGAGCCACCGAGCTACAAGGGCACCCCAAACGCCGACGCCCCCTACGTCTGGGTCTGTGATTCATTCTATGCGGTCGAAAGCGGCGGCTCGCCGATCGAGATCGACGGCGAGGAGATACGCATCGCCTTCGAGTCGCCGATGCCGCGCGGCTTCGAGACCAAAGAGCAGGCCATCGAAGCGGCCAAGGAACACGTCGTCACGCAGTTCGTCCGCATCGGCGTCGACAGCGAGAGCGTCGATGTCGAGGTCGAATCCGCCGAGCCGACCGCTTAACCCTCCGTCCACCGCTCGTCGTCGTAGGTCTCCATCTGTTCGCTGTGGAGTTGTCCCTCAAACTTTCGGCGGAGGGCAGCCTTCTCGGCGGTGCTGATCTTGGCGAGTTCGTCGGCCTTGGCGACGGCCTGGGGCGGCCCGCGCTCGGCGGCCACCTCCGAGAGAATCTGCGTCCGGAGCTGCCGGCGTGTCTCCGGATCGCGGGTGATCGCGTAGGGGGCTTCGACCTTATAACAGAGATCGTTCCGTGGATCGTAGATGGCAAAGAAGGTGACCTCATAGCAGTCGGGATCGAGCTTGCGGTCGACACCGAGGGCGTCGCCGTCGGCGGCCATCGCGCCGTCCGGCCCGCCGCGGGAGATGAACCACGAGGTGACTGTGAGCTCATCGGTGCGACGATTCTCGCCGGGCGCGGCGTCGACCGCCGACCCACCGTCGTCTGTGTGCTGTTCGAGCAATCGGGTGAAGAAGGCGGTGTCGTCGGGCCACGGCGGATCGAAATCGGTCGGTTTGTCGGCGAGCGCGCCGGTAATGACACGGGCCGAGGGGTTTTTCACGAAGCCGGCGATCGGCGTCCCCTCCTCAACGAAGCGTTCGACAAGCCGAACGTAGTTTTCGAGGACGTTCTTCGGGCGAGCCTCGTAGGTCAGCGCGTCGAGTTCGGGGTTGCGATCCCGCCACGTCAGGATCTCCTTGGGGTACAGCGGGCCGTCAAGCAACAGCAGATCCTCGACGGTGTGGGCGTGTTTTCTGGCGTGGTGGCCCTCAGCGAGATACAGCGACAGCGCGTGGACGACGGCCTCCGCATAGCGGTTGACCTGCGGGGCGCGGATCACACGCCGCTGGCTGTGACCCTCGTCGATGGAGACCCAGTCGGACTCAAGCGGCGCGGTTCGGTCGTTCGTGTGTACCGTTGCGACGATGGTTCTGGCGCGGTGGATCGAGAGATCCGATGGGGCGACACCCATCGCGGCGTGGGCGAGATCAAGCACGAGCCCATTTTTAAATGAGGTTGGGTTGATCGTCCCCGAGTCGATGCCGTGGACGGTCGGAAACGGTCGCTCCGCCAGCGCGATGTCGTCGATATCGACGCGGGCGCGGCCTTGCTCGCCGAGCGGTTCGACCACGGTTCGACCGCGGCCGTCGGTCAGCGGATCGAGCCACTCCGCCCAGACGGTCTCGGCGAAATCGTCGTGATCGCTGTCGTCAACCGAGTCGGCGACCGATCCCGCAAGCCGAGCGATGGCATCGACGTGGATCGGATCGAGTGTCATACCCCTACCGGAGGTGCCGATCGTGAAAAGAACCGTGGTGCCCGCGGTGTCGCTAGCCTCATACCCTTGGAGCCTGAACTGTCATCTATGTCGATACGCGGGGTCGCCTTCGACCTCGATTACACGCTTGCCGTTCCCAACCGTGACCGGGAAACCCTCCTGGCGGAGGCTGTTGAACAAGCTGACGCGCCACCGATCTCCCGCAGCGAATATATCCAAGCCCACCGCAATCATCTCACAACCGAGAGCCGTACCCCGATATTTGCCGAATTGCTCGCCGGCGACACCACCGACACCGACCCCGCCCAGCTGGCCGCCGCCTACCGCGAGGCTGTCACCACCTCCCTTGTGCCGATCCCGGATGCCGAACAGCTCCTCGAAGAGCTGCGTGCCGACTATCGCGTTGGCCTCCTGACAAACGGCCCGGTTCGTGCCCAGCGGTCGAAGATCGAGTATCTCGGGTGGGAGCCGCTGTTCGATACGACGCTGGTGACCGGCGAGCTCGCCGCCGGCAAACCCGACGCCGCCGCCTTCGACGCGCTGTTGACGGCTCTTGGAACTGCTCCCGAGGAAACGGTCTTTATCGGCGATACACCCGACGAGGATATCTCCGGGGCCGAGGCTGCCGGCCTTCACACCATTCAGGTGTTGTTTGAGGGCGGCCCACAGAAGGATCCGCGTGCGGATGCCTACATCGAGCGCGATCGGCTTGCGACCGACCTCGCAGGCTGTCTCACCGCCTTCTGAGAGCTGTAGTACCGACCCCGGCGTCGACAGTCGTTGTGTCAACCCACCGCCACCGGTGGCAATTTGTGTCGTCGACAACGGGAGTTATATACACCGTTCAGTATTTGTTCGGGTGTCGTCCTGCACGCCCGAGGGGCGGCCCACCATCGGCAGACGCCGAGGGAACCATAATCCACTTCCGGGCGGTTTCGCCGCATGAATACGCGCTACCGAAACAGACAGCACCGCCGCTACGCCTCGACGAATTCCTTCCCGAGCGTTTCGGATTCGATCCCCCAGCCATCGTCAGGCTCGACGGCCTCCGGCTTGTAGTACCGGATCGCCTCGTGGCCGTCGGGTGCGGCGTCGCTGAGATACGCCAGCTCGCTGATCTCGATCCAGTCGTCGCCATCGGGTTGTTCCTCACTGATCTCGGTGATACGACCGTCCTCGGCGGTTCGAATGTATCGTGTCATAACTCACACTCGTGGGCAAGCCACTGGGGTACCGATTCGACGCATCGATCTTGTATGTGCTGCGGTTGGGGGCAAAACGCGCACAGCCGTCGACGCTCACTCGCCGGTCACGGTAGCTCGTCGACGACGGCCTCAAAGACCGACAGGACGCGTTTTGCCTCGACACCATCCGTAATCACCACTTTGGTGTCGGCGGGGTCGGCGGGGTTGGCGGGGTCGGCTGCGTCTGTCGACTGAACCCCGATCACCGTGTCGGCGGCGGCCTCGGCAGCACGATCCGGCGCGACAGAAAACGTAACGCGGGCACATTCGGGATAGACGGAGACGGCCGCGATCTCGGTTATCTCGGCGTCGCCATCGGCCCCCGAGTCGGCAGCAAGCGTCGGTCGACCGCGGTCGTCGGTGGTGAGGGCGTCGCTGTCGGCGGCGTGAACCACCCGATAGGCGAACGCGCCGTCGGCGGTCGGCTCGACATCCGGGTCGGCGTCGGCGACGACGACACGGGCGAGTGCGGCCTGATCGCCCGTGAGTTCACTCGCCAGCAGCTGGGCGATCCGTTTGCCGTCGGTGAGTCGCTCCTGTACCATATTTGATCCCGCGGCCCCAGACGCAAATCGGTTTGTGTTTGGCAACGACCGCCCACTCGCGTTGACATCGGCGGGAGCCGTCTCGTCAGCGTCGCCGCTGTACGAAACACTATACTGATCGGGCCGTAGTATTCACCATGACCGAGCAATCCGTCACCGACGTGATGACAACGCCGATGCTCACGCTGGCTGCCGAGACGCCGGTCGATGAGGCCGCTCGCGCCATGCAAGAAGCGAATATCAAATCGCTCGTGATCGTCGGCGAGGGCTGTCAGCCGGCCGGGATCTTCACCTCAACGGACGCACTGGACGTGCTGGCGGCCGACGAGACCGCCAGCGAAGTGACTGTCGACGAGTACATGACGACGCCCGTCAAAACCGTCTCGCCGGAGACGACGCTGACAGCCGCAGCCAGCCGAATGCAGGAGTACAGCCACCTCCCAGTGACCGACAGCGACGGCGACGCGGTTGGCATCCTCACGAAGACGGATTTGGCGGCTGCTGTCGCTGATTCGGATACTGAAGTGGTCGCTGGCGACGCCGCAGAATAGTTGATCTACCAGCTGCAAAAAACACCGATGCAGCCAGCTAATCGCCCGCCGGCAACACGCTTTCGGCGCGGGCGTTCGGCAGCGTGAGGATGAACTGCGCGCCCTGCGGCTCGTTGTCCTCGACAGTGACGCTGCCGCCGTAGGTCTCGACGATCGAATCCACGAAGTAGAGGCCGAACCCCGAGCCGCCCGCACTCCCGCTCGTTTCGCCGCGCTCGAAGATCCGTTCTTTCCGTGCGTCATCGACGCCGGGGCCGTCGTCGGCGACGACGATCTCGACGGTGTCACCGTCGCGTTCGGCCGTCACCTCGATATCGACGGGCTCGGGTTCGGTGTGTTTGACCGCGTTGATCAGCAAGTTCCGCAACACGTCGACGAACAGTTCGTTCGCCTGGACGGCCGCGTCGTCGTCGCAGTCGACGGTGACGGTCACGCCCTCGCGGATGCCTTCGATCTCTGCGACGAGATCGGCCATCACGTCGTCGACGACGAACCGCTGGAGTTCGGTCGTATCCTCGCTGGTCAGCGTGTCCAGAATATCCCTGATCTTCTCGGTGAGATCGACGATGTTGTCGCTCCATTCGAGGATCGTCTCGGCCTTCTCGCCGGGCTCGCCGTCGAGTTCGTCGGCGAGGCCGTAGACGTTGCCACGAATGATCTGCATGCCGTTGAGCATGTCGTGGCGAAGGATGCTGTTGAAGAATTCCATCTGATCGCGGTGTCGGCGAAGTTGGCGTTCGTTCTTGCTCCGCTCGATGGCGTGGCGCATCGATTTCACGATGGTTTCGGGGCCGCTTTCGCCCTTGACGAGGTACTCTTGGGCACCCTGTCGGATCGCTTCGAGTGCGGTCTCCCTGTCTCGGAGTCCCGTCTGGACGATGATCGGCACGTCGAACTCCGCGTCACTAAACCGGCGTAGCGTCTCGATGCCGTTCGAGTCCGGCAGGCCGAGATCGAGGAACACGGCGTCGAACGTCCGCTGGTTGCAGGCGTCGATGGCGGCCGACAGCGACGACTCCCGCTCGATCTCGATGTCGTTGACGAAGGCGTACTCGATGCCCTGTTCGAGGTTCTTTCGGAGGAACAGGGCATCGTCGTCGCTGTCCTCGACGACGAGCACCGTGACCTCGGCTAAGCCCTCGGTAGTCAGTTGTGAGGATGTCATTTTTCGGGTACTTTGACGAAGTTGATCCAAAACTGGTCGATGCTGTCGACGACGCCCATGAACCCCTCGAAATCGACGGGTTTCGTCAGGTAGGCGTTGGCGTTGAGTTCGTAGCTGCGGACGATGTCTTCTTCGGCCTCCGAGCTCGTGAGCACGACCACCGGGATCGTTCTGAGGTCGGGTTCGCCCTCTATGGCTTCCAAGACCTCGTCGCCGTCCATCGTCGGGAGGTTCAGATCCAGCAGGATGATGTCCGGTCGCGGCGCGTCGGCGTGTTCGTCCTCCTGTCTGAGGAACGTCATCGCGTCCACGCCGTCGCGGACGACATGGAGGTTGTTCAGTACGTTCTGCTGTTCGAAAGCTTTCTTTGTCAGAAAGATGTCATCTTGGTCGTCCTCGACCAGCAGGATCTCGACCGGTTCGGCGTGCGTAGTTTCCATCTGTGTGTCCTCGATCAGTCCGCAGTCTCTCTCTGTTCTTTGGGAATAGTGAACTTGAATGTTGACCCCGTCGTGTCAGATTCGACCCAAATCTCGCCGCCGTGCCGAGAGGCGATCCGCTCGCAGATCGCCAGCCCGATTCCGCCCTCACCACCCTCCTGATCGGTCGTCGCCTGTTGGAAGATCTCGAAAATGCGGTCGTGGTGCTGCTCGGCGATCCCCGGCCCGTTGTCGGCGACCGCGAACTCCCACGCGTTGCCGGTGTCGGTCACTGACACCCCGATTTTCGGCGGGTCGCCACCGTGTTGGATCGCGTTTTTGACGAGGTTCTGGAACAGTTGGCCGAGTTGGTTGCGGTCGGCGGTCACCGTTGGCAACGACTCAGCGTCGATCTCGGCGTCGGTTTCGTCTCTGAGCACCGCCAGTCCCTCCAGCGTTTCGCCAAACACGCTGTCGGCGTCGACGGCCTCGAAGTCCTCACCGCGGGTTTCGACCCGCGAGTACTGCAACAGCGCGTCGATCATCGACGACATCCGCGAGGCGTTGCTCGCCGCGCGGTCGATGTAGAACTGGGCGTCGTCATCGAGATCGTCGCGATATTCGGACTCCAACAGGTCGAGATAGCTCGTGACGCTCCGCAGCGGCTCCTTGAGGTCATGGGAGGCGATGTAGGCGAACTCCTGGAGGTTCTCGTTTGACTCCTCCAGTTTGTTTTTGTACGTTTCCAGTGCCTGTTCGCGTTCGGCCCGCTGGAAGGCTGCGGCGGCGTGACTCGCCAGCATCGACAGCAGATTGCGGTCGGTCGCGCCGAACGCGCCCGACTCCTCGGCCGCAACGACCAACAGCCCGTCGCTGTCGATGGGGTACAACAGCATCGACGACAGCGATGTCTCCGGGTGAGAGGGCTCCTCGACAGCCGCGTAGTCGTCGACGATCCGTGGCGATCCATCGCGGAACGCCGCCATCTCGGCCGATCCGGGCTCGATCCCGGCGAGTTCGTCGCCGGCCGTAAGCTGGTCGGCCGCCTCCGAGGCTCTCCACGGTACCAGCCGGTCGGCCTCGGCGTCGTACTCCCACATCACCTGCACCGGATCGTCGAGCACCGCGCCGGCGATGTCGACGACGCGCTCGGCGACCGCCGCGGGCGAGGTCGCCGTGATGAGATCCTTGGTCGTCTCGCTGATGATTTCGAGCTGTTCTTCGCGCCGCTTGCGCGCGGTCACGTCGGTCGCCGAGACGACGAGGGCGACAACCTCGCCGTCGCCGTCAGTCACCGGGCGCAACGAGCCCTCGGCGGTGATCCATTCGTCGTCGCCGACCGGGTGGTCAGCCTCGTAGTGGACGTACTCGCCGTCGACCGCGCGGTCGATCCACCCCCGAAGATCGGCTTGGAGGTCGGCGTCGTAGTCCCACCACGGCGTTTCGGGGAACGGGGCACCCTCCAGTGTCGCCCGGTCGGCACCCGCGAGTTCGACCGCTTTCTCGTTGACCTGCTGGATCACGCCGTCGGTGTCGAGAACGGCCATGAGGAGCTGTGGGTCGTTGACGACGGCTTCGAACCGGCGTTCGCTCCGCCGGAGCTCCTGCTCGCGGGCCTTCCGTTCGGTGATGTCGCGGGCGATGCCGGCCACCCGGACGATCTCGCCGTCGTTGTAGATCGGCTCGCCTTTGACCGACACCCAGCGGCCGAAATCCTCCTCGGCGTTGACCCGGTACTCGGCTTCGGTCGACTCGCCCTGTTGGAGGCGTTCGATGGCGTCCATGGCGATTCCACGGTCGTCGGGGTGGATGCCCGCCGCGAAATCCATCGAGTCGGCCTCCAAGTCGGCGATAGAGCGACCCCACAC
The DNA here is from genome assembly GCF_006861655.1 of Halonotius roseus. Lineage (GTDB taxonomy): Archaea > Halobacteriota > Halobacteria > Halobacteriales > Haloferacaceae > Halonotius > Halonotius roseus. The sequence goes on from NZ_SESI01000003.1 coordinate 296,257, forward strand.
GTCCTCGTAGGCACTGTTGACGAACTGGATCTCGCTGAACTCGGCGTCGAACAGCCAGAACACGTCGTCGGTCGTCTCGGTCAACTGCCGGAGGATCGCCTCCTGGGCTTCGAGCCGCGTTTCGGCCCGCTTGCGGTCGTTGATATCGATGTGGATACCGGCAGCCCGCGTCGCTTCGCCGTCAGCGTCGCGGTCGACGACGCGGCCGAGTGCTTGCACCCACTGCCAGCCGCCGTCTTCGGTCTGGAGGCGAAACTCCTGTTCGTAGGTCTCGGTGTCGCCGGCAACGTGGGTCGACAACGCGTCGAGGGTGGCCTCGCGGTCGTCGGGATGGAGGAGTTCCTCCCATGTGTCGAACTCGAAGGCGAGATCGTCTTGCTCGTAGCCGAGCATCGTCGCCCACTGCTCGTTGAACTGTAGCTCGTCGGTTTCGATATCCCAGTCCCACGTCCCGATGTTCGCGCCGTCGATAGCGAGATCGTACCGGCTGCGGAGGCTCTGCTGTTCGGCCTTCCGGTCGGTGATATCAGTCGACAGCACTGACAGCCCGTTCTCGTCGGGAAACACCTGCAGTTCGGTCCAGTAGTCGCCGGCCTCGTAATAGAACTCGCAGGTTCTCGGCTCCCCCGACGCCATGGCCTTGCGCAGCGTCTCGGCCATGACAGTGTCTTCGATCTCGGGATACTGCTCCCAGAGGTTCTCGCCGACGACCGATTCGGCGGGGACGCCCTGTCGCTCGGCCATCGCATCGTTCCAGTAGGTGATCGTCCAGTCGGTATCGAGGGCGTAGTAGCCGCTGGTGATCCGTTCGGTCAGCCGGCGGTACTGGCGTTCCCGCTCGCGCTGTTCGAGTTCGTCGCTCATCCAGCCGGCCAGCAGTTCGACAAACGTCTCGTGACTGTCGGTAAACGCCGTCTCTCGTGGGTCGCGGTCGGCAAAACAGATGGTGCCGTATGGCTCGCCGTCGACGCTGATCGTCGCCCCGAGATAGCAGGCCAACCCGAACCGCTGGTAGGCCGGGTCGTCGTCCCAGCCCTCCTCGCTGGCCTCTGTGACGGCGACCGGCTCGTCGGCGGCGACGGTGTGTCGACAGTAGGATTCGGCGGCCGGAGCCGTCGACCCCGCTTGGAGCTGTTCGTTTTCACCCGCGCTGACGACGATCTCCTGTGTCTCGTCGGTCAGTCGGGCGAAATACCCCTGCTCGACGCCCATATGCTCGGCTCCGAACGATAGCAGGGCTTCGACCTTCGTTTCGAACTCGTCGTCGCTGGCGGTGATCTCCTGGAGTCGGCGAAACGCGGTCTCCTGTCTGTCGACAACGCGTTCGCGTGTCGCTGTCGCCGTTTCGTCGGCCTCCGATTCTGTCGTCTCACCCTCGGTCGTCACCAACAACGATACACCATCGCCCTCGGGACAGATGCGGATCTCGACCGGCGCGTCGATTGCCTCGCTGTGGGCCGTAAACCGCTGGTCGGCGGCCTCGTCGATGGCCGCCTCGATTCGCTCGGTGAGGTTCCACGCCCTCGCGTCGGCGATCGCCTCGTCGATAGCGACACCTTGGCCCGCTTGGGCCGACTCGGCGAGAAACGGCTCTGTGGCCGCGTTCGCGTAGGTGATGTGGCCGTCATCGACGCCGATCACGGCCGCCGAGAGCCGCGCGAGTGCCCGGGATGGTTGCTCGCTGGATTCAAACGCGGTCATAGCCACTAAAGGGCAAATCGCTGTAAATAAATTGTGTCACTCGTGGCGCACTACCGACTACCTCGCGGCCAGTGGGGCCGTCACTCGGCGTCGCCACCCAGCTCCGCCCGTACCGCGCCAGCCGCGGCGTCGACCGCGACACCCTCGCGGGTGGCGACAAGCACGGCCGCCGCCTCCAGGGTGATCCCGAGTCGTCGCTGCGTTTCGTTGGCGGCGGCGACGGCCTCCTGTTTTTCCATCCCAGCGTCGGTCATCCGATCTAACAGCTGCTCGAAGGTCGACTGTTCGCGGAGGATATCGGTGTCAGGCGTGTAGTTCGATGGAATATCGACCGCATCGAGATCGAAGGTCGCCACGAGGTCGCCATCGGCTTTCTCCAGGAGGCCGCGGCCGACCGCCACATCGACCAGTCGCTTGGCCTGATCCGGCGAAAACCACTCTCTGTCGAGCGAGAGCGCGACGACGAAGGCCCCCTCGCCCAGCCGGTCGGTGCCCTGCTGGCGGAAGGGAACGGCGACGGCGACCTTCAGGCTCATAGATGAGGGAGACAACGAGGGCAACCTAACAGTTGCGACTTCCGGGGCGTTCCGAGCGATTCAAGTAGCTGCTGGTGGTTCTGGTGGGTATGAAAGATCAGGGACGCTCGGCGCGGAAACGCACCGGCGGCCGGCTCAAACACGCCAGCAAGAAGAAGCGACACGAACTCGGACGCGAACCCGCCGAGACCACCGTCGGCGACACCCGACTCCAGGTCATCGACTCGCGCGGCACCGAGGACAAGCTCCGCGCGCTCTCGACGAACGTCGCCCAGCTCGCCGACGGCGGCGAGACGACCGAGGTCGAGATCGAGGATGTTGTCGAAAACCCGGCGAACGTCAACTACGCCCGCCGAAACATCATCACGAAGGGCGCGATCATCGAGACCAGCGAAGGCCAAGCCCGCGTCACCTCCCGGCCCGGCCAGGTCGGCCAGGTCAACGCTGTCGCCCTCGACTAACGCGGTTTCTTCTTTCGTCGCTTACAAGCCGACCCACGCCGAGAGGCCGGTATGGAACTCGCCGAGTTCGTCAGTCGACTCGATGACCGTCTTGACACCGACGCCTACAGCGATGTCGACGCCAGCGCGAACGGGCTACAGGTCGGCCCCCCGGAAGCCACGATCGACCACGCGGCCTTCGCCGTCGACGCCGCCGAGGCGACGATCACCGATGCGGCCGACGCCGGTGGGGACGCCCTCGTCGTCCACCACGGGCTCTCGTGGGGCGGGATCGAACGCGTCACCGACCGCCAGTACGACCGGATCGCCGCGCTGGTCGACACCGACATCGCACTCTACGTCTCACATCTCCCGCTTGACGGCCAGCAAGAACTCGGCAACGCGGCCGTCCTCGCCGATCACCTCGGCCTCACCGACACCGAACCGTTCGGCTCGATGGGGCCGGTGACCGTCGGCCAGCAAGGAATGGCACCGGCATCGCTGACGCGAGACGAGTTGACAACGACGCTCGAAGCCGAACTCGAAACTGACGACGTGCAGGCTCTGGATTTCGGGCCCGAGAATATCGAGCAGGTCGCCATCGTCACCGGTAGCGGGACGGACTGGCTGGATGAGGCCCGCGAGGTCGGCGCGGACACACTCATCACCGGCGAGGGCAAACAGCAGGTCTACCACCGCGCGCGGGAGGCCGGCGTCAACGTCATCCTGGCGGGCCACTACGCGACCGAGACCGGCGGCGTCCAGCGACTCCAAGCACTCGCCGAGGAGTGGGGACTCACGACAAGCTATCACAGCCACCCAACCGGGCTCTGAGCGCGGGGTCGTTACGGGTCGGTCGCGTCGTCGCCGCGATCGATCGCATCGTCAGCCGCCTCGGCAACACCGTCAGGCGATTCGGCAACACCGCCATCGGTCGCCGGCGCGGCCAGCAAGGAGTCGAGTGTTTTGACGCGATAGTCGCCGAGGACACACCGCCCCCGGGTGTCGTGGCCGTGGCGTTCGACATGCACCCCATCGAGGCCGGCGTTCCAGGCGGCCCCGATATCCACAGCCGCGTCGCCGACGAGCGCGCCGTGGTGATCGTCATCGACGCCCAACCCCGCCATCGCCTGCCGCACCGGCTCGGGATCCGGTTTCCAGCCGAGCTCATCGGTACAGCAGACGACCACGTCGAACCAGTCGGCGATATCAAGCTGGTGGAGGACTGGCTCGGTCAGAAACTCCTGGCAGTGGGTGACGAGGCCAACCGGCGTCGATCGGTCGTCGACCGTCCGGAGCAACGCCGCGGCGTCGTCGTGGAGATAGGTCGCTTCCGCGCGCGCCTGGGGTTCCTCGATCTCGCGGAAGGCAGCCCAGAACGGATCGGGATCGATCCCCCACTCGGTGAGGGTTGTGTTGCGCGGGCCGCCGAGGCCGTGCCAGAGGATCTCGGCTTCCCGATCGGTGAACCGACGGTCGAGTCGCTGGCCGACACGGTCGAAGATATCGCGGATATACCCCCACTCCGCGTCGATGACCGTGCCGTCGAGATCGAATAGCCAGAAATCGTACTCGTCGGTAACCATCGACCCAAGGCTACGGCGGGCAGCTATATTTGTGTTGTGCCCGGACTCAGGGTGCTGTTCAAATTAGTGCGATTGGATTGAGAGCACCTCGAAAGCCCCCGGCGGCTCGACTCCCGGGACTCGCTGCGCTCCTCGCTCACTACGTTCGCTGTGGTGCTTGCGTCGTCCGGGTTCGGCGAGCCGCCGGCCCCTTTCAGTCCCACCCGCGTTGGCGAGTCAAACAGCCGCAGTCGGGCGGGACTGAAAGGGGCGATTCGCTGGCGGACGGCGGGCGACGCAAGCACTGCAGGAGCGAACGCAGTGAGCGACGAAGCGCGCAGCGAGCCCCCCGACGCCAGCGAGTCGGGGCTTTCGAGATGGTTTCGGTTTCTCTGGATTATCTGAACGCGACCGAAATCAAACCGGGACAAAAGATTATCCCGAAATAGGGCGATATCGAGGTACGGTTGGGTATCGGCCGGACGAGGCGAACACGGCTGTCGTGCGTTCGACACGTCTGGCTCGGACGCCCACCGGTGAGCTACCATGAAACTTGAGGACACACGAATCGCCATGTTGGTCGGGCCGGGGTTCGAGGATCTCGAATTTTGGGCCGTCTACATGCGCATGAAGGAGGAAGGCGCACAGATCGATGTCGTCGGGGTGGAGGCCGGCGTGGAGTATACGGGCAAAAGCGGCGGGCTCACCGCCGAAACCGAGGTTCCTGCCGCGGATGTCGACCCGGCAGCCGTTGATGCGGTGTTGGTGCCCGGCGGCTGGACACCCGACAAGATCCGCCGCGACGAGTCGGTTCTGGATCTTGTCCGAGATGCCCACGAGGCCGACAAGATCATCGGGCTGATCTGTCACGCCGGACTGGTCGGGATCTCCGCCGGCATCGTCGAGGGATCCGATGCGACAGGGTCGCAGGGTATCAAAGACGACCTCATCAACGCCGGGGCGAACTGGGTCGATGAGCCGGCGTTCCGCGACGGCAACATCGTCTGGGGCCGCGTCGTCGCCGACATCCCCGATTACAACCGCGTGCTGGTGGACGCACTGGCCGACAGCTCAGCATAGACCGGGGGCTCGGACGGCGAGGCTATCGTGCGCCGAAGCCTCAGTCAATGGGGCTGCTCCGGCGCGTTTCACGCGACAGATAACTCGATCACTCGTCGCCCCTAATCGCCTCAGTCCCGCTCGTTAGTCGCCCCTAATCGCCTCGCTTTCCCGGACGTGGATCGAACTGCCGAGATGTTGGTGGAGCACCTCCTCGACCGAGTCGGCGTTGAACCGTAAGAGATCGGTCTCGATTTCGTTTTCGAGTGCCGCCCGGTAGGCCGCGTCGGTTTCGAGTTCGCTGAAGCTGACCTCGACAACGTCCACGCCGAGTTTGTCCGTCAGGAGTGCTCGCATGTGTTCAGCGTCGGCAACGTCGCCGCGCCAAAGATTGTGCTGGAAAAACAGCCAGCCGTCGGTTCCCGGCGTCGCCGCTGGGAGTCGACAGACCGTCTCGAAGCGATCGGGATCGACGCGGGCCGCTGGTGGGTCAAGCTGGATCGTCACCCGAAACACGTAGTTCGCCTGCATGCCAGCGGACAGTCAGTTATCCGAGAGCTGTTCGAGGACGTGTGGGGGGATCTCCTCGGGGTCGACGCCGTCAGGCAGCCCCGCGGGCGACTCCGGCGGGCCGGCTGGCGTGTCGTCGCTCTCGCCAGCGGCGGAGTCGACATCGGTGTCGGCGTCGGCCGATTCGTCATCGACCGGGTCGTCGATCTCGTCGGTCGGGATCGGGCCATCGAACTCCGGATTGAACAGCTGCATCGCCGTTTGGATCGTCGTCCAGTCGTCCTCGGCGGCGGCCTCACGCAGACTCTTCGTCGGCGCGGCCAAAAGCTGGCTGACCAGCGAATCCGCCAGCGACTCGATGACCTCGCGGTGGGTGTCGGTCAGCTCGGCGTTGGCGTCGAGCTTCGCCATCGCGGTGCCGACCTCCCGATCCTTGACGCGTTCGGCACTCTCATACATCGTGCTGATCGCCTCGTCGGCGCGCTTGCGTTTGAACAGCGCGAGCAGGCGATCGAACTCCTCGTCGATCATCGCCTCAACCTCGGCGGCGGCATCCTCGCGGCGGGCGTGGGTCTCGGCGGTGATCGCCTCCAGAGCGTCGATATCGTGGATCGTGACCCCGGGCTCGGCGTCGGCGGCGGGCTCGATATCCCGCGGCTGGGCGAGATCGATACAGAGTGTCTCGCCGGCACGCGAAAGCTCGTCGGCCGCGAGGACGTGATCCGGGCTTCCGGTGGCGGCGATCACCACATCCGCTCGGTCAGCGGCGGCCCCGGCTGCCGACAGCCCGATCGCGCTGGCATCGACCGACACGGTGTCGGCGATGTGGGTCGCGTGTGGGATCGTTCGGTTGGCGATCAACAGCCGGTCGATCGGGGTGTCGGCGATCGATTCGGCGGCGATCGTCCCCATCTCGCCGGCACCGATGACGAGGGCGGTCGCGCCGTCGAGATCGGTCTCTCGTTCGGCGAGCGTCACGGCTGCCGAACCAAGCGAGACGACGCCCTCGTTGATCGCGGTCTCGGTGCGGGCGCGCTCGCCGACGTGGACGGCCTTCATCAGCGCGTCCTCTAACATCGGCCCGAGCCCCTCGGCGCGGCGGGCGGTCTCGACAGCGTCCTTTAGCTGCCCGATGATCTGATCCTCACCGAGAACGAGCGATTCGAGTCCGGCGGCCAGCCGCATCAGATGGCGCAAACTCTCCTCGTGGGCCATCGTGACGACCGCCCCGGAGCGAACCGGCTCGGCGATCTCCGCGAGAGCCGCCCGGCCCTGTTCGGCGCGGTCGGTGACGACGTAGGCCTCCGCGCGGTTGCACGTCTGAACCGCAAACGCCTCCCGGACGCCCGGTGTCGCCAGCAGGTCGGCGATCCGGGCCGGGACATCGTCCGCGCTGGCGGCTTCGATCTCGTCGACAGTCGCCGTATCGTGGGCGACGCGGACGCCGGTGATGACGCCGTTGGGTGTCATGTATCCTCCCCTGTGCGGTGATCCTGCATTACGCGTGCTGCCTCTTTTTCAGCGTTGGCGATTCCCGTATGTAAAGCCTTCCAAACCGCGGGCGAGCGGACAACCGCACGGAGCATCGCCCGCCGGGTTTCGGGGGGCTCCGTCTCCTTCAATTCGGCCCGAAGACGACCCGTCAGCTCGGCCATTTTGCCTGCATTGCTGATCTCGCGTTCGACCTGTTCTCGGAGATACCGAGCGAGTGCGGGGCTCTGCCCGCCGGTCGAGATGGCGACCGAGACCGGGTCGTCCTCGATCGTTGCGGGAACGACGACGCTGCCGACCGACCGATCGCCGGCGCGATCGGTGCGGTTGACGAGCACGTCGCGGTCGGCGGCCGCCTCGGCGACAGTGGCGTTGAGGTCGCTGTCATCGGTGGCGGCGACGACTAACGCCGGGGCGACGCGGTCGAGCCAGTCGTCGACAGTCGCCGGCGTTGGCGCGGCCCGAACCCGCTCGACGGTCGGGAATTCCGGCTTCTCAAAGCGGTCGTCGAAGGTTGGGCTGACGACGACCACGTCGGCCTCGGCGGCGAACCGTTCGGCCTTTCGCGCGCCGACGCTCCCGCCGCCGAAGACGAGTACGGTTGCGTCAGTAAAGTCGTGATAGAGTGGGATCATTGATCTCGCGGGACAGCTCCCAGACGGTTGGGCGGACAGATGAACCTAGTTCGGGGACGACAGCGGATTAGTGTGCTGGTAGACCCGTCGAAACCTGACTATTTTAGGGCGTCTTCGACCGGCGGGACGACCTGTTTTTTCCGGGACATCACGCCCGGCAGGAACGCCTCCCGGTCGGTGAACGTCGCACCGAGGGCGTCGCCGACAGCCTCGGTGTGGTCGCCGGCGATAAACGCCGTCGACTCCTCTTCGAGGAGGTCGGTCACGAGCACGAGCAACACGGCGTAGCCGCGCTCGGCGACAACCTCGTCCATCGCCTCAATGACCGCATCGCGCTGCTCAAGGACGGTCTCGGGTTCGACGGTCTCGATCTGACCGATCCCCAACACGTCGTCGCCGATGTCGTACTCCTTGAAATCCCCGAGCACCATCTCGCGGGGGCTTTTCTCGCCGAGCTTGCTCTTTTGGGCCAACAGTTCCTTGCCGTAGTCCTCGTAGTCGACGCCGGCGATCTCGGCCAGTCGCTCGGCGACCTCGCGGTCAGTGTCGGTCGTCGTCGGCGATCGGAGCACGACGGTGTCGCTGAGGAGGCCACTGAGCAGCAGTCCGGCGGTCTCCGCGTCGATGTCGACGCCGGCCTCATCGTAGAGCCTGGTGAGGATCGTCGCCGTCGAGCCGACCGGTTCGGCACGGAAGGAGATCGGATCGCCGGTCGTCACATCGCCGATGCGGTGGTGGTCGATGACCTGACTGATCGTCGCCTCGCGTGCGCCCGTGACGGTTTGACTGTACTCGTTGTGGTCGACGAGCAAGAGTTCTGCGTCGGTTGCGTCTTCCAGCAGTGTCGGCGACGCAACGTCCCACCGCTCAAGCACAAATTCGGTTTCGGGGTTGAGTTCGCCGGCGCGGGCGGCAACGACATCGCTGCCTGTGGCTTGTTTCAGGCGAGCGAGGGCGATCGCCGAGATGATCGTATCGGTGTCGGGCTGTTGGTGGCCGATGGCGTAGGCGGATTGTGACATGCCCGAGTGACGGCACTACAGTTGTAAGAACGTTCCCAAACGACCGCGCCGCGAGCAACGTGGAGCCAGCCTGGCCGCAGGCGGCGTCGACACCAACACCCACGACTGTTTTACTCTCGGCTCCAAAACAGGCGGTAGTGTTCGCACCGAGTCGATCCGTCCTACCACCCACCACCCACCAGCCACCATGCGCTTGATCCAAACGCTTGTCCCGGAGGGCAAACGCCAGCTCGTCATCGATCTCTTAGACGACGAGGAGATCGATTACGCGATGACAAGCGAGACCTCCCGGAGCGATTACAGCGACATCGTCTACATCCCGACCGATGTCGACAGCGTCGAGGGTATCCTCGATGAGCTCCGGGATGTCGGCGTCGAGCGCGACGGCTACATGATCGTCTCCGATGTCGAGACCATCGTCTCCGATCGCTTCGAACAACAGCAGGCCGACGACGAGGACGACGAGGAGCTCAACGGCGTCGCCGAGGACGAACGCATCTCCAGAGAGGAGCTCCAGACGAAGGCGCGAAACCTCTCGCGGAGCACCACCAACTACATCGCGTTGACGTTGATCAGCGCGATCGTCGCCACCGCCGGGCTCCTGCAGGACAGCGCGGCGGTCGTGGTCGGCTCGATGGTGATCGCGCCGCTGATCGGGCCCGCGATGGCTTCCTGTGTCGGCACGGTCACCAGCGACGACGCCCTGTTCTGGGAGGGGATGCGCTCGCAGGCGATCGGCCTCGCGGTCGCGGTCGTCAGCGCGACGCTGTTCGCGGCCGGCTACCGGGCCGTCCTCGCGCCGGATCTCGAACTGCTTCTCATCCAGCAGGTCGCCGAGCGCGCCCATCCCGGCTTGCTCTCGTTGGCGATCGCGCTGGGTGCGGGGATCGCCGGCGCGCTGTCGCTGACCTCCGGGGCCGACGAGGCGTTGGTCGGCGTCATGATCGCCGTCGCGTTGATGCCGCCGGCGGCGGCGGTCGGTCTCGGGATCGCCTACGTCGACCCGACGCTTGCGGTCGGCGCGGGCGTACTGGTGGCGGTCAATCTCCTCTCGATCAACGTTGCCGGCGTGGTGACCGTCTGGGTGCGGCGATACAAGCCGACCCACTGGTATGACGCCAAGGAAGCCCGGCGGCTGACCGGGCGGCGACTCCTGATCTTCGGGGTGTCGATCCTGGTTCTCACGTCGTTTCTGGCGACCAGTTCGCTGGCAGCCCGCGAAAACGCCCAGTTCGAGGCCACCGTTGAGACGATCGCCGACGACGCCAGCGAGAACCTGCTCGATGTGGAGTTTAGCTACGAGCCAAATCTCTTGACCCAACAGCCCGACACCGTGACGGTACGCGTCTACGGCGAGAACCCACCGCCAGCCGCCGCGCTCCGCGAAGAGATCCGGAGACAGACTGGTGTCGATGTCGGCGTCCGTGTCGTCACCGAGCAGATCAGCCGCGCCTGAGCCGGCTGGGCCGCATAGGCTTTTAGGCAAGTAGGCCGCAGCGTTCGGTAGATGCAGGTTGATGCGTTGCCGCTTGCGACGCCACACGTCGCCCACTTCCAGCGTCAGGGGATCGAGGAGCTGTACCCACCGCAAGCCGAGACGGTCGCCGCCGGGATCTGTGACGGCGAGAACGTCATGGCGGCGATCCCGACCGCCAGTGGCAAGACCCTGATCGCCCAGCTTGCCATGCTGACCGCCGACGGGCCGGGTCTCTACATCGTCCCGCTGCGCGCGCTCGCCACCGAAAAACATGCCACGTTCAGCGAGCTGCCGGGTGTCGATGTCGGCATTGCGACCGGCGATTACGACTCGCCGGCGGCCGAACTCGCCGACCACGATATCGTCGTCGCCACCAGCGAGAAGGTTGATTCGGCGATCCGCAACGGTGCCTCCTGGGTCGACGACATCGGCTGTGTCGTCGTCGACGAGGTACACCTGCTCGGCCAGGCGGATCGTGGGCCGACACTGGAGGTGACGCTGGCGCACCTCCGGCGGCTCACACCAGGTGTCCAGCTGGTCGCGCTGTCGGCGACCGTCGCCAACGCCGACGAGATCGCCGACTGGCTCGGCGCGGAGCTCGTCGAATCCGACTGGCGACCCGTCGATCTCCGCACCGGCGTTGCCGACGCCGACGCGGTCACGTACGACGACGATACGTCTGACCCGCTCGGGATCGACGCCACGGAACTGCCACCCGAGGCAGATCTCGATACCGAAACCACAGCCCGGCTCGTCGACGATGCCCTCGCCGACGGCGGCCAGTCGCTGGCATTCGTTCGCTCCCGGCGGGAGGCCGAATCGCTCGCCGAGCGACTGCGCGGCGAGGAAGACAACAGCACCGGCGACGCCACGCAGGCCGACCGCGAGGCCGTCGCAAGCGAGATCGAAACCCTCGACGGTACCGTCACCGGGGAACGACTCGCCGACTGCGTGCGCGATGGCGTCGCCTTCCACCACGCCGGGCTCCGAAGCGGCCACCGTGCGCTCGTCGAATCGGCGTTTCGGGAGCGGACGCTGGACGCCATCTGTGCGACGCCGACGCTGGCCGCCGGCGTCAACGTCCCTGCCCGCCGGGTTGTCGTCCGCGACCAGCAACGCTACACCGGCTCGGGAACCGAGTGGCTGCCCGTCCTTGAGATCCACCAGATGTGTGGGCGGGCGGGCCGGCCGCATCTCGACCCCTACGGCGAGGCGATCCTCGTCGACACCGACGACCCCGAGGCGTTAGCCGAGCGGTATCTCGATGCCGACCCCGAGGCCGTCGAATCGAAGCTGGCAAGCGAAGCCGCGCTGCGAACCCACGTGCTGTCGATCATCGCCTCCGGCTTCGCCGAGACCGAATCCGGGATCCTGGATCTGTTGGCGGCGACGTTTTACGCCCACCAGACACCCGTCGACGACCTCGCTGGCATCGTCGCCGCCGTCATCGAGGAGCTGATCGAGATGGGGCTGGTCGTCCGCAACGCGGCTGATGGCACCGACGAGGACAGTAGCGTGCTGGCGGCGACGGAGATCGGCGCGACCGTCTCCACGCAGTATATCACCCCCGAAACCGGGGTGCAGATTGTCGAGGGGCTGCGGCGGGCCGCGGAGATGACCGAGCCGACCGCGCTCACCGCCTTGGAGATCATCTGTGATACGCCGGATATGCACGATACCTACCTCGGCAACGAGGAGCGAGCGGCGATCTACGAGTACGCCCGCCGGCACGCCGACGAGTTTACCACCGCGATGAGCGAAGCCGAGGAGTTCGAGCGGTGGCTTGAGGCGGTCAAAACCGCCCGCATCCTTGCCGAGTGGAGCGAAGGAGCAACGATCGAAACGCTCGTCGAACGGTACCGACTCGGCCCCGGCGATCTCGATTCACGGATCGAGCGCGCCGACTGGCTGTTGAGCGCGGCCGACGCCGTCGCCGACGTGCTCGGGGTCTCGTTGCCGGCGATCGATCGGGTTCGCTCGCGGCTCTGAGACCGCTGTCGTCGATCTGTGGCTGTCGGGTGACTATTCAACTATTCAACATTTTTCGGCTGATTTGGATGATAACGGCAAGATCGATCCTGTCTTGCTAACTTATTTATGCGTTCCACGGGAGCTATCGGTATCGTGTCGAACGGCCGCTCGATCGCATCGCCGGTCGGTGGGGCATCACCCCCGCCCTGCAAGCAGCCAATTGAGGTCATCGAGATCGAACAGGGGTACGTCTGTCGTGAGTTTCGGCACAACCCCGAGAAAGCGGCGGTGTTTTCCGTACACGACCGGCGCATGGAGGCGATGGCGGCCGCCTCAGATCGGCTTGAGGCCGACCGCCACCCCTGTACGCTGCGGTGGGATTCGGAGTCAAGCGTCGGCGACATCTACTGGAACGACCTGTTTAGCACGCTGCGGGTGACCTACAGCCCGCTGCTGAAAAAGTGGGTCGTCGTCCCTGAGGGCGAACGCTACATCTTCGGCTCCGCAAGCGCGGTTCAACAGGCCTACGAGTACGGCAAACAGGCCCAAGAGCAGTTTAATTTCAAGCATCTGGAGGTGCACGCAAAGGACGGAACGGTCGAGAAAACGGTCGACCACCCGTTTATCAGCAAATCGATCACGGATCCAAACGTGAAATTCAACCGGTGACCCGCACCAACGATCGGAGCCGATAGCATCGGTTCCAGGGCGGGTGCGACAGGCTCAACACGCCGGCCGGTCGTGGATCGGTATGACCGATATTCACCCCGATCAGCGGGTGGCCGTGCTGGCGGATTCCCAGAACCTCTATCATACGGCCCACAGCGACTACTCACGCAACATCGACTACGAAGGGTTGTTGACCGAGGCGGTCGCCGGCCGGGAGCTGACCCGAGCGATCGCTTACGTGATCCGGGCGGACGCGCCAAACGAGGAGGATTTCTTCGACGCCCTCGTCGACATCGGCTTCGAGACCAAGATCAAGGCGATCAAAACATTTGGTGATGGCAGCAAGAAGGCCGACTGGGATGTCGGGATGAGCCTCGATGCGGTCACGCTGGCCGACCACGTCGACACGGTCGTGCTGTGTACCGGCGACGGCGATTTCTCGCGGCTCTGTTCGCATCTCCGCCACGAGGGCGTCCGAGTCGAGGTAATGGCCTTCGCCTCCTCGACGGCCGAGGAGCTGATCGACGCGACAGATGAGTTCACCGATCTCGCCGACAACAAAGAGCAGTTTCTCCTGTAAGATGGCCACGAGCAAACAGATCGAGGGGCTTGCCCTGCCGTTTACGTTCGGGCTGGCGATCGGCCTCGCGCTCGGGCGGACGCTGCTCCAGAGCACGCTCGCCGGCGTCGCTATCGGGCTTGTCCTGTTCGCGCTGCTGGCGTGGGTTCGAAGCCGACTGGTATCGTAGCGATCGTCGATATCATCACCACGGACACACCCTGCTTTTGTACGACCGGCGAGACATCACTGTATGAGCGATGAGGGAGCCGGTCGGGGGGCGACGACCCCGAGCGACGGCGCGAACGACGATGACGCCAGCAATCACGACCGCGGGCTCGACGAGCTGCGGACGATCGCCGACTACCAGTTCGGGGCGGGCGCGGGCGAAGCACTGTTCCCGCCCGGCGAGGCCATCGAGATCCGCCGCTCCAGTAGCGGTCGCCCACGGCAGCTTGTCGCCGACGGTGACCGATTGGTCTCCTACGGCGTCGACGGGCGATTCACCCTTGGCATCGCCGGCGGCCGGCGGCTGGCTGCTGCGTTCGGTCACCCGCGCTGCCGCGTTGTCGTCGGCGACGACTCAGAGCCGTTTGTTCGGGAGGGCAAGAACGCCTTTGCTAAGTTCGTCAGCGAGGTCGACCCGGAGATCCGACCCGGCGACGAGGTGCTTGTTGTCCACGAACGCGGCGACCTGCTGGCGGTCGGCCGCGCTGAACTCTCGGCGGACGCGATGGCGGATTTCGAGAGCGGGATGGCCGTCAAAGTACGGGAAGGCGTCGACGACTGATCAGGCTACCGCGGCTTAGAGTAAGCCCGTGATCCCGACCGCTTCAGCAAGCGGAATCCCGACCCACAGCGCGCCGAGCAAGTAGCCACCGATCGCACCACCGTTGAGCAAGGGCAATCCGGCATGCGGTTTGCCCTTCATAACCATGGACATGAGGACGAGCAGACCGGCGAGCGTGCCGACCAGCGAGAACAACGCGGGCGTGTTGAGTTCGATGAGCGGCACAGCGTACTGCGGGGCCGACGAGAAGAAGGCCGCGCTGGCGACCATCACACCCGGGATCACGGCGTCGCCGAGGCCGATAAAGAAGGCTTCACGCTCGTCGTCGCCGGGGGCGATGTCGTCGCTTGGATCGGTGGTTGCGTCGTCTGCCTCGTCAGCCTCGTTGGCATCATTCTCGCCAGCTTCGTCGCCAACGTCGTCGTTATCGCTGTCCGCGTCGCTGCCAACATCCTCCAACAGCGAGTACGACCACGACAGCGGGATCACCAGAATGACCGGAATCCGGAGATCCATGACGCCGTCAGCGAGATCCAGCATGTGTTCGGTCTTGTAGACGCTGATCGCGTCGTAGACCGCCAACACCGACAGCAGAACGATCGCCGGCAGCAAGCCGAAGGTGATCCCGAACAGTCCGGCCGCACCCGCACCCATCAGGACGCCAGCGGTGTCGACGACGTACCACTCGGGGTAGACCCACAGCCCAACGGAGATGCCGGCACCGAGAACTGCGGCGACGCCGGAGGGCGCAACCGCGCTAAAGACGTACCACGAGAGCATCCCGCTGGTGGCGACGATGACGACGCGAACGACCCAGTCGAGATCGTATTTGAACGCCGCCAGGAAGAACACCGTGGCGACTAACACCGCACCGATATAGAGCAGGCTGTTGGTCGGGTCGCTGGGATCGTCGACGGCTTGATAGCCCTGATCGAAAAACGTCTGCACCAACGCGAGCGCGCCGAGTTGGACGAGAAGGAACAACACGACGGCGACGGCGACGCCGCGATACTCCCGGGGGAACATGGTCGCCTTTGGACGGTGGGGGGTTTGGCCGTTGTGTTTGGCGACGGCCGTTGTCAGCGGCCGGAGAAATTAACAGACTCCAGGTTCTCGGACTACGTATGACAGGCATGGAGTGGCGGTCGGAGGAGATCGAAGAGACCGTCGATACTAACGTGCCGTTCGGTGACGCACTCGCCGCGCTGGCTGTTGACACGGAGGTCGATGTCGATCCGGTGGCTGCGGTTCGTGAATCACGTGAAGAGATATGACGGTCTTCCTCGATTCGAATGTTTTTATTGCGATCGTTACCGACGATACGGATCGATCCGACGGTGCCCGCGCGCTTCTGAACACTGACCGTGAGTTCTACTCCTCGATCTACAGTCTCATGGAGATTCGGAACGTCTTGGCGACGAAATACCAGTATAACCGATCGGAGATCGAACAGATCGAACAGACCGTCCGAGCATACGCGGAGCCAGTCTCACACAGTTCGATTCTTCTCCAGCAGGCTGACGACATTCAACAGGAAACCTACGTAACCGCGATGGACGCGCTCATGCTCGCCAGCGCGGAACACATCGACGGAACACTGGTCACGTTCGATACGGAACTGCATCGCCACGGTGCGATCCCACCGGAAGAATTGGTCGGGTAGTGCTACTCGGCGTACAGCGTCGTCCCAACCAGATCCGTCAGCGACGCCCCGTCGGTCGGTGTGATCGCCGCATACGGGCTGGCAACCGGGCCAAAGATGTCGACGATCCGGCCGACCGTCGACAGCGACTCGTCGATGACCATGCGGCCGATGTCGGGTGTCTCGTCGGTATCGAGGGCAACGATCCCGAGCCCTTGAGCGGTTTTGTCGACGGTGCCGATCCGCTGCATCTTACTCCCGGAGGACGCCGAGATACGCCCCGACGGCTTGGACGAGATCGTTTTTCGTATCCTCCGCGCCCGTCACGAGCACGCGGCCGCGTGGCTCGAAGGCTCGGGGATACGTCTTGTCGCGTTCGATCACGGCGTCGTAGCCGATCTGCTGGACGGCGGTGGCGATCTCGTCGACATCGGGCTGGGCGACGGCGAGATCGGCCGCGACCCGCCGGCCCTCGGATCGCGTCAGGTCGGCATCGAAATACGCCGGCCAGAGTACGTTTTCGACCATACCCAACCAAGACAGGGCCGAGGGTAATACCGTTACGACTACTCATCGGGTGTCTGACGGCGGAGTGAAAGTGGTTGTGGGATGGTGTGTCGGCGGGACTGCATGCGATTTCGAACGGAAGACAAGGGGTGACTGCCGCGTGAGGAGACGAGTGCAACGCCGACCGTGTTACCGGCTCCACAGGTAGCCCGCGACGCCGATGAGACCGAACAGCAGCGTTGCCGGCAGCCAGTAGCCGGGGTCGCGGTTGGTGCGGCGAGCGTGAACGACCACGGCGACGGCGAGCACCGCATGGGCGACGACCGTGACGGCTACCACCGGAACGAGCGGCGTCATCGATGGCCTCCAGGAACGGAACCTTGTGTGGCGGTCGATTGTGAGTGCATGGCTACTCGATAGCGATCAGGACAGTTAGCCATCCTGTTTCGCACCCGGGATTACTCCTCGGAGGGCTGCCAGTCGTCGGGATCATGCAGGCCGCGTCCCTGTTCGATCGTCCGGGCTTCCTTGAGCAGGTCGCTGTGAGCGCGGATGATGTCGGTCATCGTGAGGATACCGTGAAGCTCCAGCTCCGAAACGACCGGCAGCTTCTTGATCTCCTCGTCGACCATCCGGTTGGTGGCGGCCCGAACCGTCGCCGTCGGCTCGATCGTCACCAGCGGGTGGCTCATCGCCGCCTGCACCGGCACCGCAGAGAAAGGTTTGTCGGCGGCGTAGCCGACCCGCAACGCGTCGGACTCGGTGACGATCCCAGTTGGGGTGCCGTCGCTCGTGATGATGATACTCCCAACGCGGGCGTTCAGCATGCGCTTGGCGACCCGCTGCATGTCAGTCTCGATCGGGGCGGTCACGAGATCGGTCGTCATCAGCTCCCGAACGAGCATTGATTGGTATTGTGTCGCAAGATACAAAACCTATTTGCTGCCTAACCAATCTGGGTGGCTCTGACGACGGCCGGTAACACCCACACAACCGAATCCATTTATTTGCTCGTAGGCAACTCACGCCAATGACCAAGCGACACGTGTCCCTGCCGGCCGCGGCAGCCGACGGGGTCGATCGCTTCATCGAGTCGGTGGATGAACGGCTCTCGGGGCCGGAGGATACCTGCGAGGTTGTGACCGACGTGCTTGTCGATCTTTTCGGCGACCGAGAAGCCTACGAGGCCTGGCAGGCCGGCGAGGACGTGTCGCCGGCGACCCGCGTTCGGTTGCAGGGGTATGATCCGTGTAACACAACGCTGGAATCGGAATACTATGCCGAAAAAGACGAGGATCGCTTCGAGGAATCAAAGCATCTTCAGTGGCTCTGGCGACAGTTCGACGCGACGCCGATGGCCGACAACGTCGCCTTCGCACTGCAGTTTCGGCAGATGCTCGCAAACCACCTTTTCGATGAGTGTGGCGAC
Organism: Halonotius roseus; assembly: GCF_006861655.1. Classification (GTDB taxonomy): domain Archaea; phylum Halobacteriota; class Halobacteria; order Halobacteriales; family Haloferacaceae; genus Halonotius; species Halonotius roseus. The sequence continues at coordinate 314,260 of NZ_SESI01000003.1, forward strand.
AACTGCCGATTTTTCAAGGGGATCACGTTCACCTACGGCCACAACATCTCGGTCGGCGACAACGTCGTCGTCCACGACGATGTCCACCTCGACGACCGCGGGAAGCTGACCGTCGGCGACCGCGTCTCGATCTCCGATGGCGTCCACATCTACAGCCACGATCACGATCTGGTCGATCAAACACACGTTGACAACTACCACACGATCGTCGACGACGACGCCCGCGTGACATACGACGCGATGGTGCGGGCGGGCTGTCGGGTCGGCGAGAACGCGGTGGTCGGTGCGCGCGCGATGGTGCAGGGCGATGTGCCGGCCCACCACATCGTCGTCGGCACCCCGGCCAAAAGCGTCAAGATCAAACCCGGCTGGGAAGAGACCGCCGAGTCGATTGATGACGGCCGGCTTACTCACCGACAGTCCGAGCGGGAGATCCACCACGAGATCGACAACGAGGTCGAGATCTTCGATGAGTTCCAGCGGACGCTGTCGCCGCCGGACGCGCCACCAACGACGCCGGAGGCGGCGCAGGACGCGGATACGCCGCCGACCAGCGAGTGAGTGGCGTGGCCCGCGCGCTCGCCATCAACGTCGCCGCCAACACGAACATTCCGGGCGTACGCGGGCCGATCTACCCCGATGGCAGCTTTGTCTATCTCCCAATTCCCGAACGCGAAGCGATCGATCCGGCAGCCAGCGTTCCAACCTACGACGACCTGCTGGCCGAACTCCCGACCCTGCCATTTGAACTGCCGGCCGACAGCCGCGATAGAGCGGTGCATCTCGATCCCGAGTTCGCGGGCTATCCCTGCTGTGACTCGTTCACCTACGGCGACGAACACGGGGTCAAGGCCGGCCCGATCAGCGAGTTAGAGCCCGGCGATTCGCTGTACTTCTATGCGACGTTGACAACACACGAGCCACCCGAAGGTGTCGATCTCGACGACGCCGTCGGCTGGGTCGCCCCGGAGTGGGGCGCGTACCTGATCGGCGAGTTTCGGATCGCCGAGGTTCTCGACAGCGACGCCTGTCAGTCGTTGTCGCCGGCCGGCAGGGCGGCGTTCGCCAGCAACGCCCACCGCAAGCGCGCCGAGTTCGACGCGAAGGTGTTGGTTCGCGGGGGCGAGGAGTCCCGACTCTTCGATCGGGCGGTTCCACTCAGTACGCCCGAATCGGGGGCGGCAGCCAACAAGCTCGTCACCGAGTTGTCGAACGATTCCGGGAACGGCCCGTGGTGGCGACGGCAGCTGTGGTTCGACGCCGAGGCGACCGCGACGCTGCGATCGATCACGGCCGCGGGCGACGATCGCCGACCGGTCGCCGATCGGCTCGGTTCCTGAGCCGAACAGCCGGCAGCGGCTGGGAGTGTTACGGCATACCATCCCAATAACAGAGTATAAGTCACCGGCGGTAGCTTGTCCGTCCATGGACGCAATTGTTCTTGCCGGTGGCTACGCAACGCGAATGTGGCCGATCACGCGGAACCGACCGAAGATGCTCTTGCCGGTCGGCGACACCACGGTGATCGACAAAACGCTCGCCCAACTCGACGACAACGATGACGTCGAGGACGTGTATATCAGCACCAACGAGCGGTTCGCCGCCGACTTCGAGAACTACGTCGACGAGCAGGGCTACGAGAAGCCCCAGCTCTCCGTTGAGGACACCAGCGACGAGGACGAGAAGTTCGGCGTCGTCGGCGCGCTCGCCCAGCTCATCGACCGCGAAGGCCTCGACGACGACCTGCTCATCATCGCCGGCGACAACATGGTCGGCTTCGACATCGAGGACTTCGTCGACTTCTTCGGGGACAAACAGTCGCCGGTGCTGGCGGCCTACGACGTCGGCGATCTCGAACGCGCCAAATCCTACGGCCTCGTCGAACTCGACGGCGACGAGGTTATCAACTTCCAAGAGAAGCCCGATAACCCCAACACCACCCTCGCATCGATCGCCTGCTACGCGTTCCCGGCGAACGTCCTGCCGAAGTTCGACACCTACCTCGCCAACGACGAGAACCCCGACGAGCCCGGCTGGTTCCTCCAGTGGCTCCAGAACCGCCAGTCCGTCCACGCCTTCACCTTCGAGGACGTCTGGTTCGACATCGGCGAGGCCGCCGCCTATCTCGACGCCGTCGACTGGAAGCTCGGCGGCGAGCCGAAGATTGCCGACGATGCGACCGTCGAAAACAGCAACCTGAGCGGGTCGACTCACGTCATGTCCGGCGCAACAGTCAAGGATTCGAGAATCACGGATTCCCTCATCTTCCCCGACGCTCACGTCGAGGACGCCGAACTGACCGACACCGTCTTCGACGAGAAGGCGACCATCAAGGGAATCGACCTCACCGACAGCCTCGTCGGCTCCTACAGCAAGCTCAGCGACGAGTAACGCGGCTCCCGTTTTTCGATTTTTTCGAGGCGAGAAGCGTAGCGAGCAGAAAGAAGCGACAACCGGTGCGGCGATCGTGGTACGAACCCGGCTTACAGGAAGCCGCCCTCAACGAGGCGATCGACCGCTTCGCGGAGTCGCTCTTCGCTGGCAGCGTAGGAGATTCGCGCGTAGCCGGGCGCGCCGAAAGCACTGCCCGGAACCGTGGCGACGTGAGCCTCCTGAATCGCCTCCTCACACCACGTCTGATCGTCATCGTCGACAGGGATCATCATGTAGAACGCGCCGTCGCCGACCGGGACATCGACGCCGTGCTCGGCGAAGAGGTCGGCCAGCATATCGCGTCGCTCGCGGAACGCCTCGCGCATCTCGACGACCGAGTCGTCGGTGCGCTCCGAGAGGGCTTCGAGGCCGGCGTGTTGGACGAAGTTGACCGCACAGGAAACAGAGTGGGAGTGAAGCTTGCCGGCCTGATCGATGAGGTCTTGGGGGGCGTGGATGTAGCCGAGCCGCCAGCCGGTCATCGAAAACGCCTTCGAGAAGCCGTTGAGCGTGATTGTCCGGTCTTCCATCCCCTCAAGGGAGCCCAGCGAGGTCGGCTCGACGCCGTAGGTGATCCGCTCGTAGATCTCATCCGAGATGACGGCGAAGTCGTGTTCGACCGCGAGATCGCGGACGCCTTCGAGGGCTTCGTCGGAGTAGACCGCGCCGGTTGGGTTCGACGGCGAGTTGACGACGAGGAGTTCGGTCTCGTCGGAGACAGCGTCGGCGAGGTCGTCAAGACCGGGTTCGAGTTGGAAGCCGTACGGCGAGAGATCAACGCGGTTGAGCGAGCCACCCGACAGTTTGACCATCGCCTCGTAGGAGACCCACGCCGGATCAAGGAGGACGACCTCGTCGCCGTCATCGATCAGCGTATTGATCGCCTCATAGAGACCCTGTTTCCCGCCGGGGGTGACGATGATCTCGTCGGCGTCGGCGTCGATCCCCTGTCCGGTGAGTTTCTCGGCGAGAGCCTCCCGGAGTTCGAGAATCCCGTTCGAGGACGTGTAGCCCGTGTGCCCGGCGTCCATCGCTTCCTTGCCGGCCTCGATGATGTTGTCGGGCGTCGGGAAGTCAGGCTCGCCGACCGAGAGATCGACGACATCGATCCCCTCGGCTTCGAGTTCACTGGAGAGGTTGCTGATCGCCAGCGTCGCGCTCGGTTCGACCCGCTGGACGCGGTCTGCGAACTCCATGTTCATGGTAGTACCTCGACCATGTCCACGGCGGCGTTTACCGCTTCCGCTCCCTTGTCGGCGCGCTCGCGGGCCTCCGCCCCGCTCATCCCCGGCCCGCTGACGCCGAAGGTCACCGGCGTATCCCGATCGAGGCTCACGTCGGTCAGTCCCTGTGCGGCGGCGTCGGCGATCACCTGATCGTGGTCGGTGTCACCGGTGACGATCGCGCCGATGACGGCGACAGCGTCGATGCCCTCGCGGCGGGCGAGGCGGTCGGCCGCCAGCGGCGCGTCGTAGGCTCCGGGTACTTCCAGTACATCGCTGAGTTCGGCGTCACGCTCGGCGGCCGCATCCTCGGCGGCGGCTCGCATCTCCGTGGTGACCGCGCTGTTGAATTGGGCGACCACCAGTCCCAAACTGGTCATGGGTGAGGGTGGGTCGGTTCGGCAAAAGAACTACCGTTCGACAGCGATCGCGGGCCCTTTTGCTCGGCGATGGATAGCGTCTGTGTGTCGCTCGACGCAGGCCCTGACAGTCGCCACGGCTGGCTGATCGCTACCGTCGGCGCGGTGGCGATGGTGTTCACCTTCGGGACGCCGCTCTCGTATGGCATCTTTCGGGAGCCCTTCAGCAACGCCTTCGGGATCGCGCCGGTCGCGCTGTCGACGGTGTTTTCGGTCATGTTGTTCACCTTCTTTATCGGCTCGGGAATCGTCGGCGTGCTGTCGGTACGGTGGCCCGCGCGGGCGGTGCTGCTGGCCGCGGCGGCCGCGACCGGGCTGACCGCCCCCGCGCTGTACGTCCTTGATTCGTATCTTGGCCTGCTCGTCGTCTTTGCGGTGTTAGGGTTGGCACTCGGCACGCAGTTCGTCGTCGTCGCCTCGGTTGTCCCCCGGTGGTTCGAACGGCGACGCGGCGCGGCGACCGGGCTGATCTTCGTCGGCAACGGGCTGGGGCTGTTCGTGTTGCCGCCGATCTGGCAGATCGCCATCGCCGACTTCGGTGTCCGACAGGGGTTTCTGGCGATCATGTCGGTGACGACGCTCACATTTCTGGCCGCCGGCCTGCTGTGTCGACGCCCGCCGTGGGTCGAGGAAGCGTCGACGACGATCGGCGATCTGGTCGGCTGGGTCGGCGGGCTGGCCCGAACCCGCCAGTTCCAGTATCTCTTTGTCGGCATCGGGTTGGCCTTCGCGTGGTATCAGCTGCTGGCGGCGTTCGCCGTCGACCTCTTTGCGTCCCGCGGGCTGAGCGAGACCGCGGCGTCGACCGCCTTCGGGCTGATCGGCGGCGTGAGCATCATCTCCCGGATCGGCGGCGGCTACCTCGGCGATCGGCTGGGCTCGCGGCGGGCGTTTTTACTCTCGCTTGGCTGTGCCACCGCCGGGCTCACGCTGCTGGCCGCGCCGTCGCCGGGGCTGTTGATCGGCAGCGTCGGCCTCATCGGTCTCGGGTTGGGTGGCTGTGCGACGCTGTACATTCCGGTGTTGCTGACGGTCTACCCGCCGGAGAAAGATACCGCCGTCATCGGCGTGTTCAACGTTGCTGCCGGGGTCGGCTCGCTGGTGATGCCGCCGCTCGGCACCGCGACCATCGCCGCCACCGACGGCTACACCGTGGCGATCCTCCTGACGGCGGTGTTGACACTGATCGCCTTCGGGCTGATCGTCGCGGGAACGGAGCGACCAGAATTAATGAAGAGAGGGTGAATTCATTTTATCCAAATATTATATCTAAGATAGTAGATATTTACTGTCTATTTTTGTTACGATCACTCTTTTTTAGTAACTCCTACAGATCAGTCGAGATGGAGTTCCAATGAGCTTAGCATTAGCCATCACAGGAGCGGTACCGCTCCAAGAAAGTGGAGGACTACTCGGTGGTATCGGACTCATAGTAGGACTACTGCTGTTTTTCGCCGTGTTTCTCATCCCCGCAGTTGGGATGTGGAAGGCGTTTGAGAAAGCAGATAAACCCGGATGGGGAGCCTTTATTCCGTTTCTCAACATCTTTTATCTCCTCGACATCGCCGACAAACCGACGTGGTTCATCATCTTGTTTGTGATCCCTGTGATCAATTTCGTGGCAGCAGCCGTCGTCTTCATCGATGTCGCCAAAAACTTCAAAAAAGGGCCGGGGTACGGTATTGGGCTGACGATATTGCCTTTCCTGTTTTGGCCGCTGCTCGGGTTCAGCGACGCAAAATACGTCGGTGATACCTCAGCTGGTGTATAGAACTACGGTGAAAGTTGCCCTCCACTGAGTTATTACCAGGTTATTTCTGAACAGTCACAAGAGCGTGGGTTTTTCCCGATGAGACGTGCGTGCTGACGTATGGACACTGATTCCCTTACTGATCAGTATTCGACTCTCGTATGGCTAGCCGCGATCCTCGTCGGATTGTTAACCCTCCCGATCGGCCTTCTCGTGCCAGCATACTTCTACATCAAGGCTGACAGAGGCGAAGGAAAATCCCAGAGCGCGCTGGAGATCTGGACGGTGATCCTCACCGGCATCCTTGGGATCGCCGCGGTCGAACTCGGCGGGCGGAAAGGAGCGAAGATCCTCTGGGGGATCCTCGCAGCCCTGTTCGTGGTGTCGATCCTCGGTGGGATCGCGTTGTTCGCGCTGCTGTAATCCGCTTCGACCAAGCAAAACACATCCCAGCCGCGACTGAGTACACCACGGTTCCCGCAACCGAGATATCGTGTCTCGCCTCAGTCGCCGCCGACTGATTCCTCTGCTGTCGGTGACTCACGCTGCTCGCTGTCGTCGCTGCCAACGACATCGGCGGCAGCCCCGAACTTCGATTTGAGCCACCCGTCAACCGAGTACGGGCCAGCCCCGGTGATCAACAGCGCGGAGACCAGCCCGAACAGCGAGATGTGGGCGACGACCGGATCGTCCGGCAGCCCGAACAGCGTCGTCACGAACAGCCCGAAGGCGACAAGCGAGAACCCCCGCGTGAACGCCCCAAAGATGAACATCACGCCGACGAGGGCTTCGGTCAGCCCGGCACCGATCACCCAAAGTTCCGGCTCGACGGGGACGACGGCCGTCAGATTGTATTTCTCGACGACTGCCAGCGATGCACCAGGCCGCAGGAGCTTCTGGCTGATCCCAAGGTAGATGAACGCAACGCCGATCCCACCCCGCAGCAGCGTCGGCACCAACGCGGTGTAGGGTTCGATCCGCTCGGCAAACGGCACCGCAACCCGGCGGTAGAAGGGATCGAAATCGGAGTAGACGGTGCGATCGTCGTCAGCCATCCGAGCGATCATCGCGTCAGCACTCGGCCGGCCACCGCCGAGTAAGGCGATCGCCAGCAAGCCAGGGATATACTCGAAGGCCAACAACAGCCCTGGCTCCGATGGCAACACGGCCAGATAGATCAGCAGGGTGCCGACGGCGACGACCCGTGTCGCCAACCCGAACAGCAGGAGAAAGCCGACGCTGATCCCGAACAGCCGGAGGGCGGTCGGATACGGCAGCTCGACAGCCGGGCTGAAGAAGTAGCCGCCGAAGCCCGCGCCGATCATCGGCATCCCCATGCTCAGCCGGAACAGCCACGGAAGGAGATCCCTGTAGTCGTCCATGATCGCCCGAAAGGCGGCGATGTCAGCCGGAAACGGCCGGACGTAGAGATAGACGGCCAAGCCGGCGACGATGGCGAGAAAGCCGCCGAGTAACACGGCGACGATGAACGGCGTCGTCAGCGCGTCGGTCAGGAAGGCGACAACATCCTGTGGCTCGCCGCCGGGCGTGACGTACTCGATGTGGGCGGCCGCCGACCCAACAAGGAAGTGGGCGGCGACAAGGAGGGCGGTCAGGGCTCCAACCACGCGACGAAAGCGGTAGTGCATACCGTATATATGGACGTGAACCTCCTAATACCACCGGTCGAGAGCGTGGGCTACGCCGTGACTGCGCATCGATGCGTGTCGTTAGATGGATGGTTCCCGGCACGCTGGGGGGTCTCACAAGCATCGATCAGCATCGTTGGGTTCCTCTCCATCGCACAGCGTCACGACCCGTTTCGACACCACCGGAAGAGCAACCCCTCACCGACTGTCGAACCGACTCCCCTACTGACTGCCGGGACGGTGGAATTAATACTCTCGTAGTGCATACCACAGGTAGTGAGTGTCAATATCGAACGGCGGCGTGACGGGCCGGGTGAGACAGATCACGTCGACCGCGCGTGGCAACTCAAAGAGCGCATCCACCGCCAGGAGGGTGTTCTCAAACAGCGACGCGGCTTCTTCACCGATGCCTACCGGCGGGCGGCAACGCTGCTGTATTTCGAGGATGAGACACTCGTCGCCTTTGGCTCGGTGCGGCGTGACGGCTACATCCTGTTTTTGGCTGTCGCCCCCGAAGCTCGCGGACAGGGGTACGGCGAACGGCTGGTCGCCGAGATCGCCGAGGAGCACACAACGATCACCTGTCATGCCCGCACGAGCAACGAATCGGCGTTGGGGTTCTATCAGCATCTCGGCTTCGAGATCGACCGCCGGATCGACGGCTACTACGAGGACAACGGCGACGCCTACTATCTCAAGCTCGGCGAGCAAGACGGGATCCGCAAGCGACTCTCGGAGTTTTTGCGGCGATAGGGTGGCTGTCGACCCCGTCGACACCGGGGGTTTTGCGACCGCCCATGTGATATCCTCACGTGGGGGCGACGGAACGCACCATTTATACCCCGACGCGGACAACCGCCGGTACTACTATGCCAAGTTCAAACGGGCCCCTCAACACGACACGCGGCAAACTCTCAAATCCACCCCGAGAGAGCGGTACTTCCCCGCCACAGCGAGCGATCGAAGAGTTCGATGTCGGCCAAAGCGTCCATCTGACGCTCGATCCGAGCGTGCCGGAGGGTCGCTTCCACCCGCGATTTAACGGCCACACCGGGAAGGTCACCGGCACCCAGGGCAGTGCCTACACCGTGTCGATCACCGACGGCGGCAAAGAGAAGACGATCATCGCCCGCCCGGCCCACCTGCGCGCCCAAGAGGAATGACGATCTTCAAGGAGAAGCTCGACGAGGAGTATATCACCATCTCCGAGGCGAAGTCGCTCCTCAACGAGGTCGAAGACGAGCGTGCCGATGACGAGGAGCGCGACCTGCGGTATGAGCTCGCCCGCGCCATCGAACACGTCAACCGACACGCGGTTTTGGAGGCCGAGGAGTCCCGCGAACTCGTCGACGATCTCCGTGAGCTGGATAAGGTCTCCGAGGAGATCGCCCACCGGATCGCCGACCTGCTGCCCGAGGATCGCACCGAGCTGCGGGCGATCTACGCCAACGAGCGGTTTTCGCTCGACGGCGAGGAGCTCGACGACATCCTCGACGTTGTCGCCAAATACGTCTGAGTCACTCACCGCAGGCACCGACCGCACCGCGGAGGCGATTTTTTAAATAGCTCGTTTGCGTACGTATCGCTATGTCCAACACCGAGGACGATGCTAGCGAGCCCGAGGCTTCGAGCCGCGAGGCCGTGATCGTCGATTACCTCCCCCACGGCCGGCCCGACGATACCCGCCCGCAGTACCAGAAGGCGTCGCTGGCCTACGCCCTCGAAACCGGGAGCTTCGAGCTGTTGGAGTTGACCCTCACCGAGGACGCCGACGTGAACATCGTCGACCGGATCCCCATCGACGACGGGGCCGAGGACTCGGTGATCGAGGAGGTCACCACCATCAAGTACGACGATCTCTCGAACTCCGCGGTCTCGGAGCTCGAATACGCCATCGAAGCCATCATCGACGCCGACGAACAGCGGTTCGTCGATTTCTACAACGACGCCCAGCCGATCAGTCTCCGGCTCCACCAGCTGAATCTGCTGCCCGGGATCGGCAAAAAGCTCCGTAACAAGATCATCGATAAGCGGAAACGCCAGCCATTCGAGAGCTTCGAGGATCTCTCCGACCGCGTCGGCGGCCTCCACAACCCGAGGGAGGTGATCGCCGAACGGATCATGGAAGAGCTCCGCGATGAGGATCTGAAATACAAGATCTTCGTCCGCAACGACGACGCGTAGCAGTTCCCAGCACCAACGACAAGGACGACAGCCACGCGCCGACAACGACGACAGTCGCATACACCGCTCGCGGCGACAGCAAAACGGGACGTTTAGGCAGCCCGCAGCAAACTCTGTGGCATGACTCGCTCCGAACCGCCCGGGAGCCGCGATCCCGACGCGCTGATTCGTCGGGCCGGCGACCGCGGCAACCCGGATTTCGACCAGCATTTTCTCGTCGACGACCGCGTCGTCGACCGGATTCCGGATTATCTACCGGCTGACGCCGACCGGGGTCACATCCTCGAAATCGGCGGCGGGCCGGGCGTCCTCACCGACCGGCTGCTCGCGGTCGCCGACCGCGTGACCGTTATCGAGCGCGACCCCACGTTCGCCGCCCACCTCCGCGAGGAGTTCACCGACGCCATCGACAACGATCGGCTGACCGTCATCGAAGGCGACGCGCTTGAGGTCGATCTCCCGGCTGCGACCGCCTGCGTGTCAAATCTCCCGTACAGCGCGTCCAGCGAGATCGCGTTTCGGCTGTTGCCGCTCGGTATCCCGCTGGTGTTGATGTTCCAACAGGAGTTCGCCGAGCGGATGGTCGCCGCCGTCGGCGAGGACGACTACGGCCGGCTGTCGGTGAGTGCCCAACACTACGCCGACTGCGAGATCGTCGAATCGGTGCCGAACACCGCCTTCGATCCCCAGCCAGCCGTCCAGAGCGCGCTCGTCCGGTTGACGCCGCGCGATCCCGAGTACAGCGTCGCCGACGAGGAATTCTTCCTCCGATTCGTGAAGGCGATCTTTACCCAGCGGCGGAAAACGATCCGCAACGCGATCCGCAACACGGCCCACATCTCCGGGCTGGACGACGCCGACGCCGTGGTTGAGGCGGCCGACAAGGAACTGCTCGGCCGGCGGGCCGGCAACGTCGCACCAGCCGAGTTCGCCGGGCTCGCACAGACAGCGGTCGACCACGGCTTCGATGCATCCGACGATGGATAACGTCGATAGCGACGACAACAGCGACAGCGACAACGACCGCCCGTCGCTCGCCGAGCAGCGCGGCGTCGACGGCCACGTCTACCAGCCTGCTGAGGACTCCGCGCTGCTGGCGAAGGCAGCGATTGGCGATATGACCGCACCCGGCCGCGTCCTCGAAGTCGGCACGGGTTCGGGGTGGGTCGCCGAACAGGTCGCAAGCGAGACCGACGCCCGCGTCGTCGGCAGCGATCTCAACCCCCACGCCTGCCGGCAGGCCCGCGAGCGCGGCGTCGAGGCCGTCCGCGCCGATCTGGTCGCGCCGTTCGCCGCTGACGGGTTCGACGCAGTGCTGTTCAATCCACCCTATCTCCCGACCGAACCGGACAATGAGTGGGACGACTGGATGGAACACGCGCTTTCGGGCGGCACCGACGGCCGCCGGCTCATCGTACCGTTCCTCGACGACGTGGGACGGGTGTTGACCGCCGATGGCGCGGTCTATCTGCTTGTCAGTAGCCTCACCGGCTACGAGATCGTCGTCGACCTCGCGGAAGAGGCCGGCTTCGAGACAGCCGAAGTTGCACAGGAGTCGTACCCATTCGAGGTGCTCTCGGTGCTGCGGCTGACACGGTGAGAGGCGATAAATTACTTTCAGACATATTTTGACTTAGTAAATATTAAGCAGCCGAATCACCAACTTTGAACAGATGACTGAACGCGTTGCCACGACGACGGGGCTACTCCCCCTTCCCGATCCAGCCAAAGAGGAGCTCTCCGACCTCAAAGGCCACCAGAAAGGCGATCTGATCTCCGGCACCGAAAGCGAGGAGATCGCCTCCGCCTACGCCGAGTATCGCCGCGAGGTAATCGACGACCAGCAGGCTGCTGGCCTCGACCGAATCACTGAGGGGCAGCTCCGCTGGGACGACATGCTCGCCCACCCGCTGACGACCCACGAGAACGTCGATCCCAACGGGATCGTCCGCTACTACGACAACAACAATTTCTATCGTGATCCGCAGGTTCGCGGCGACCTCGATTTCTCGGGCGATGTGGCCGAGGAACTGGAGACCGCCAGCGAGACCATCGACGACCCGGCCGCGTCGTTGCAGGCTGTCCTGCCGGGCCCGTACTCGCTGTTCGATCTCGCCACCGACGAACACTACGGCGACGACGCCGAGTTCTTCGGGGCTATCGCCGACTTCCTCGCGGGCGAAGTCGAGGCCTTCCCGGCCCACAAGACGCTCACGCTGCACGAACCGTCGCTCGTCGAGAATCCGCCGAACGAGGATCTCGTCGAACGGCTCGCCGACGCCGTCGACACCGTCGCAAGCGAGACCGACTCCGACGTGGTCGTTCACACCTACTTCGGCGCGCTCGATGAGACGACCTACGCGCACCTGATGGACGCCGACGTGGAGGCACTCGGCTTCGATCTCGTCGCCGGCGACCGCGAGGACACGCTGTCGAACATCACCGAGTTCGGCACGAAGGACGCCGCCGCCCTCGGCATCGCCGACGGCCAGAACACCCTCGTCGAGTCCGCCGACACGCTCAACGAGCGCGTCGAGTGGTTCGAGGATCAGATTCCGGTCCAGGAGTTCGACCGCCTGTATCTGTCGACCAACACGGAGCCGTTCTACCTGCCGGTGAACAAACACCTCGCCAAACTGGAGGCGATTGCCGCCGCCGCTGGCAACGTCGACCAGGAGGTGACAGCATGAGCCGCCCCGCCGACAACCGCGCGCAGTTCCGCCCCGAGGATCATCCGAACGACAGTTTCCTGCTGACGACCGTCGTCGGCTCCTACCCCAAGCCGAAGTGGCTGAACCGGGCCGACGACCTTGTTGACGACCCCGACTCGAAGTTCAGTGAGGAGAACCTCAAGGAGGCCCACGACGACGCCGCCCGCGTCATCACCCACGAACACGAACGCTGTGGGCTCGACACCGTCGTCGACGGCGAAGTCAGGAGGAATGAAATGGTGGAGTACTTCGCCGAGCGGATCGACGGCTACGAGTTCAACGGGCCGGTCAAGGTCTGGGGCCACAACTACTTCGACAAACCCTCCGTCTCCGCGGAGGTCGCCTACGACGAACCGTGGCTCGTCGACGAGTTCGAGTTTACGAACAACGTCGCCAGCAAGCCGGTCAAGGTGCCGATCACCGGGCCCTACACCTTGGGCAACTGGGCGTTCAACGAGGCCTACGATACCGAGGAGGAACTCGTCTACGAACTCGCCGACCTCGTCAACATCGAGATCGAACGCCTCGTCGACGCCGGCGCGCAGTACATCCAGATCGACGAGCCCGCCCTTGCGACGACGCCGGACGATCACGCCATCGTCGGCGAAGCTCTCGACCGGATCGTCAGCGGGATCGACGAGGACGTGCGGATCGGGCTGCACGTCTGTTACGGCGACTACTCGCGGATCTACCCCGAACTCAACGACTACCCAGTCGATGAGGTCGATCTCGAACTCTGCAACGGCAACTACGAGCAGATCGACGTGTTCAGCGAGCCGGAGTTCGTCCCGGATCTCGCACTCGGCGTCGTCGACGTCCACACCGCCGAGGTTGAGCCAGTCGACGAAATCAAGGAGAACATCAAACAGGGCCTGAAGATCGTGCCGCCGGAACGGCTCACGATCAGCCCCGACTGCGGCGTGAAACTCCTCCCGCGCGATGTCGCCTACGGCAAAATGGAGAACATGGTCGAGGCGACCCGCCAGGTCGAAGCCGAACTCGACAGCGGCGAGATCGACCTCGAAGAGCCGGTGCCGACGGCAGACTAATCGGTTGAATCGCGGTTTTCGTTTTCTTATCGAGGGTTCTCAATCCCAGTCAACGCCTCGAATACGTCGTTGCAACGCTCACCGTCTTCAGTGAATGCGTGGTACTCAAAGTCCGGATCGCCAAGATAGGTAAACATCATCCACCCGTCTGAGAAATCACCCACGTCGTAGTAATCTTCGTCAAGCCACCGTCCGATTTCAAAGCCTTGGGTCATCCTCTCCTCCTGATACACTGCGAGCACCAAGACCACGTCGTCGTCAACTGTGTCGCGGGCAGATCCGAATTTGTTTTTGAGTTTCCTATCAATCGAGTTCGTCGTTCGCGTTCCCATTCCGAACCCGAACCCGTTTTTTAATTTCGTCGCATAATCAGGTTTCGTGACTTCAATCCAGATATCCTGATCGTCAGCAGTGAGCCGAAGGTCAAAATCCTTCGAGTCATCGCCGTCAGAAAGTGCCGCGTTCATCGATACCTTTTCTGCACCGTACACTTCGCGCAGGTAGTATAGTAGGTACAGTTCGGCGAATACGGAATTAATTCGATCCACGTTATTCTGCCTGATTTCGTTTAACCAATCCAAGGTGGGGTCTGATTCAATGTTCACTGCGGTGAGGTGCTTGTTTATGAGTTGTAGATCCGGTCGCTTGAACTTCCCCAAGAGCTCTTCTCCGTCAATTTGGTTTTCACCAAGCAGGTCGTTGATGTTCGGGTACCCGCGTGGTGAGGGGATTAGGTGATTATGAGGATACTTCGAATCTAACTCGCGCTCGATACCATACGCGTAGAGCGTGTATGAGTGGTCTTCGACCGTTATGGTTGGTTCGTAGGCGCCGTGTACTTCGACTACTTTGCATCCATATCGGTGCTCGAACTCGGATTCTGGGGCGTAAATGTGGACAATGTCCCCGCAGTCGTACGGTTCGTGGGAAGGTTCAAAATCCGAGTTCATTATATCTCCGTATTCATATCCTGAGATGAAAAGTCGGTCGCAGTGATTGAGTCAGGTTCCTGGATCGGAGCACGTCGCTGCGGCGACCGACTTGCCGCTCACACACGTTTCACAGCCAGTCAGTTGTGATGTACGTCACCGTCTCCATTGTCTCCCGATTAGGGAACGCCTCGATCACGCGCTGGATGATGTGGTAGCATTCGTGGGCCGGCAGTGACTGATCCGGGATGTAGAATACGCCAGCGTGTGCGTCGAGTGGCAGTTCGACAAACTCGTCGTCGCTGGTGACGATTATCCGGTGTTCTTCGACGGCGTACTGACAAATAGCGGTGTCGTCAACCCCTTCGCCCAACTCGCTCACCTCGACGACACGCTCTACGTCGTGGCCTGCCTTGTCCAGTTTCGTAGCCAGCGACGCCGCGATGTTCTCGTCGAGCAGCAACGACACCTGCATGCCTACGAGTCCGGCAGATCCTCGGGTCCGGTAACGATTCTCGGGTCGTCCGCTGCGGCGTCGTGCCGCTCTCGACGGGCTTCTTCGACCGCTCGCATCTCTTCGGGATGGTCGTGATAGTACGCCAGGGCGTGATAAACTGCTGCGGCCGTGAGGTCGAACCGCTCCGCAACCGTCTGCGCGTCGAGCCCGCGCTCCTCGACCAGCGCGTGGATGTGGCTCACGGTGATTCGCCGGTCTCGAATATGGGGCTCGTCGTGGATCTCCGACTCGTCACCGGAGACGACGGTGTTCATCTGCTTCGACATGGTGTAGCGTACTGTTGCTGTGGCCTTCATTCTTTGCCGGTATATAGTCAGCTTCGGGTATGTTGTGCGGTACAGGTGGCATCGCATGACATCTTCCGCGATCAGAAGTATTATTTAGCTATCATTAAATATTTACATATACCGCTAGATTCCTGAGGTAACACAAGGATTCAGATGACGAAATCATCGTTTGAATTCGACGACGAAATCGATCGGTTCTACAGTTGCTTAGAGGTCGGTGTGACGGTTCACAATTCTCAGAACGGAGACATATACTACGCTAACGACTATGCTGAAGATGTGTACGGATACGCGAAAGACAAGCTCGATACAATAGATATCATTGATGTAAGCTCGGATTCTCCTTCCAAATCGGAATTTATCAAACGAATACAGGCTGCGGCCCAGGGTCAATCACAACAGTTCGAATGGCAGATTCAACGACCCTCGGGCGAGATACAGTGGATCGAAATGCGCCTCTCGCAACTCTCCGTTGAGGATCAATCGTACGTTATCGCAGTCACCCGCGACATCGATGACTACAAGATGAAGCTCCGACATTTCCACCTTCTCAATCGTATTGTCCGCCACAATTTCCGTAACAAACTTCAGATCGTCAGTGGCCGATTCACTCAAATCGACGACCAGTACGACGATAACCAAATTTTCGACCAAATACGACGCGCCATCGGCGAGTTAGTGAATCTGACCAGTTGGGCTAACAGACTCACCTCACTAGACGCAGAAGAAAAGAACAGGGACAGGATCAACATCCGTACCATGTTGGAAGAGGAGGTAGAAAAGTACAAGAACAGATATCCCGAGATAAACTGGACGCTTGACAGCGAGAGTGTCTATATAAACGCGAACCCATTGCTGCAGCGGGCATTTCACGAACTCATTGATAATGCGGTGAAACACAACTCACACGAGAACTTGGACATCACGGTTTCTGCAAGCGAAAACATCGCGGATCAACAGATCGACGTTCAGATTATCGATACAGGCCAGCCGATTCCGGACATCGAAATCACCCCGCTGTTAGGCGGCGATGAGCCTGATCAACTGAAACACGGCGAAAACGTCGGGTTGTGGGAAGTGCAAACGATCATCAATCAGCATCAGGGCATCCTCCGACTCAAGGAAAACAACCCGGAACGAAAAATAATCGAACTTACATTACCGCTGGCAGATCCTCAATAATCGGCTACCCTGATCGATCCGGGTTGCTGTCGTTACGAAGAGCCGTTTTAGTACATACCACGCCCGTTAATGTCTGGATCGCAGCGCGTCGCTACCGTCGGAGCCGTGCTCCCGCAGCCACGCGCGCAGCCGGTGGCGACTCCGGGGGTGGTCACCCCATATAGTCAGTTAGCTATCATTAATTATTTACACAGACCTCGGGTAAGTAACCCAGGATGCAGGCTCAGATGACGAACTCATCATTTGAATTTAACGACGAGGCCGACCAGTTCTACAGCAGTCTAGAGGTCGGTGTCACGGTTCACGATTCGAAGACAGGGGACATCTGCTATGCCAACGAGTACGCCGAAGACGTGTACGGATATCCGAAGGAGAAGCTCAGCACAATCGATCTCGTTGAGGTAAGCACCGATTCGCTTTCGAGATCCGGATTTATCAAACGGATCCGTGCTGCCGCAGAGGGCCACTCCCAACAGTTTGAATGGCGGATTACACGCCCATCGGGCGAAGTCCTGTGGATCGAGATGTGCCTCTCGGAACTCACGGTCGAGGGACAGTCGTACGTGATCGGGATCGTTCGTAATATCGACGACTACAAGATGAAGCTTCGTCATTTTCACCTCCTGAATCGGATCATCCGCCACAATTTCCGTAATAAGCTCCAAATCGTGAGTGGTGGATTTTCCCAGATAGACAGACAGTACGACGGAGCAAAGGTCTTCGATCAGATGCGACGCGCCATCGCTGAGTTGGTCAAGCTAACGAGTTGGGTTAACAAGATCACATCACTCAACGGGGCAGAGGAAAACACAGACAGGATCAACGTCCGTACGATGTTGGAAGAAGAGGTAGACAAATACAGATCCAACTATCCTGAGATCGATTGGGAGATCAGGAGCGAAAACGTGTATATCGATGCGAACCCCTTGCTACGGAAGGCGTTTCACGAACTTATTGATAATGCGGTGAGACACAACTCCCACGAAGGGTTAGCCATCACGGTGTCTGCAAGCGAAAACATGGCCGATCAACAGATAGATATTCAGGTCAGTGATACGGGCCAACCGATTCCGGATATTGAGATCACACCCCTGTTAAATAGCGAGGAGCCTGATCAGCTGAAACATGGTGACAAGATCGGGTTGTGGGAAGTGCAAACAATCGTCAATCGCCATCGAGGAATGCTGAAGCTCAAAGAAAATAGCACAGAGCAAAAAGTAATTGAGATCACATTACCGCTGGCAGATCCCAAATAAACAGGGGGAGTGGCGGATCTATCGGAGCGGCTATATTGTGCTGTTCACTAATACGTGGGTGCTCCGGCAGGGCAGCGGGATCAGCGATGAGAGAGACGCTGCGGCCATCGATCCTATATCTGTCCAAGCTAGGTGGCTTCAAGAGGCTTGAAAACACACACCCGCCCGATGACAGAGTCCTCGCTGGCCGCCGCCGTCCGCGACGTACTGGCAGTCGACCCCGAGTCGTACCGGACGGACGCCGCGACCGACGCGGATTTCGTGCTGTCGGAGCTGAGCGACGGCACCTTCGACAACCACCAATCGATCCTCGGCCTCGAATACGAGTTCTACGCCGTCTCCGAGAACCGCTGGAACCCTGGCGACGACGGAGCCTACGGACTGGCCCGCGTCCCGCGCCGCCTCTTGGAGCTGATCGGCTTCGAGAAGGAACTCGGCCTCCATAACGCCGAGATGACCGCCACCCCCCAGCCGTTCAACGCCGACGGCGTCCGCGCCATCGAATCGGAGGTTCGCAGCCAGCTCACGGCCGCCCTCGACTGTACGGCCCCCGAGGGGCTGCGACTCGTCAGCGACGGGCTGTGGACGATCCCGCCGACCGGCGAAACTGCCCGGGAGTATCTGACCGACAGCGTCGACGACGATGGCGTCCGGATCGCCACCAACATGACCGACGCCGTCCGGTATCACGCGATGGCCAACGGGAATCTCGCGGACACGTTCCGCGTTGAGGCCCCCCACGTCGATATCGCCGCCGAGACGCTGATGCCCGAGAGCCTGATTACCTCCATTCAGCCACATTACCAGATGCAGCAGGCGATGGATCTCCCGCGGTGTTTCACCTACGCGCTCCGACTCGCCGGCCCGCTGCTCGCCCTCGGTGTCAACGCGCCGTTCTTCCCGCCGGATCTCTACGAGGAGGGTGTCGACCCCGAGACGATCCTCGCGGAGGGCTGGCACGAAAACCGGATCGCCATCTTCGAGTCGGTGCTCAACACCGCCACCGAGACCGACAAGGTGGCCTTCCCCGAGGATATCGACAGCCTGGAAACGGCGATCCACCGCGTCGTCGACGACGAAGTGATCGTCCCGATGGATGTCGACCGCGGCGACCGGTTCCACGACAACTTCGCCACGCTGCGCCGCAAACACGGCACCTTCTGGCGGTGGGTGCGACCGGTGTTCGGCGGCCCCTCCCGATCGGCGGCCAACGCCAGAATCGAGTTCCGCCCGCTGCCCGCCCAGCCAACCGTCCGGGATTCGATGGCACTGACGGTCGCTTTCGCCGGCGCGATGGAAGGGCTCACCCGCACCGAACACCCGGTCGGCGACCTTCCGTGGGAGGCGGCCCGCGACAACTTCTACGCCGCGATGCACAACGGCCTTGAGGCCGACATCGAGTGGATTCTCGCCGACGGCACCGAGACGACCGACAGCACCGCCGCGATCACCGATTTCCTGGATCACGCCGCCGAGGGCCTGCGCGCGGTCGGCCTCGACGACGAGGCGGTCGATGCCTACCTCCAGCCGCTGATGTGGCGCGTCGACAACGAGCTGACGCCGGCGGGCTGGAAACGCGAGCAGGTGCGACAGCGACTCGACGAGGGGGCCGCCTTCGACGAGGCGATCCACGGGATGCAGCGGGAGTATATCGACAAGCAATCAGAAACGCTGATCGACGGCGATTTCCGGGAGTGGTAGCGACCGCCGACGCCGTCAGCCGAGCAGCGTGCGAACAGGGGCCAGCAGCCGGCCGACGATACCGCGGTTCGATTCGGGCTCCGAGAGCGTCCAGCCGGATTGCTCGGCGGCCTCAGCGACGCGCACGTACTCCCAACAAAATAGTGTGGACACCCGCATATCCGCGTCGCTCGCGCCGACGTAGACGTGGCGTGGCGTCTGTTTCGTCTCACAGAGCTCTTCGAGCAGGAACCACTTGTCGCGGCCCTCCGGCTCAAAATCCTGTCGGAGATCGTGTTCGGTGACGATCTGCGCGATCCGGTCGGTGTCGTCGTCGATGATGCCGAGCCACCGGCTCCAGTCCTGGGCGTCCTCGAAGACCGCTGCCGGATCATCGAGTCGCTCGATGGCCGCAAGCGAAAAGGCGAGTGTGATCCCGCTTGTCTCGGTGCCGCCGTCGTCGCTCATGTATAACTGAGATAGTCGTCAAACAGAACAGGCTACTGGTTCCTATTTTCCAGCGATCATTGGTCTGTAGGATCAGATACGTTGACCGACGGTTGATTCTTTGATTGGTAAAAATAGAATTGCATTATACTTCTATTGGAAATATACTCATCAATTCGGGCAACATCTGAAGTGTGAATCCAACCAACATTAGACAGATTCCAACAGTTCTAATTTTTGTTTTCCCTCGGCGAATAGTACGATCTATTTTGTATCTAATCTTAATGAATAGTGGCTCTTGGATTTTCCTAGTTTCACCTTCTCCTGTGGATACTCTTAGTTTGAATAGTGCTCCTTTCCCTGTTGTGAGAGTGCCAGCATGTACATCAAGTTTGTAAACGTCCTCGGTGAGTCGATCTTCCTTATCGACCATCGAATTGATCACCTCTTTCAAGTCTGTAAATCCGCAATGATCGGTTTCTATCTCATTAGCCTCTAATTCCTCAAGTGCTCTGAGCAATCTTCCCGGTCTGTGGTACTTCTCGAAATAGACGATGCCTGGAGATGCAATAATAAATGCTCCTGAGACATAGATGATCATCCCAATAAGCTCTCTCATCAATTCAATGTACACTCAATCCCCAGTTCTACAAGAGTCTGACTCTATATCTTTCATTGGATCGCCCCTCAATACGTAAACAGTCTCCGCTATTCGCCCGAATTCACGCCCCACGAGATCCGATCCCAGAGGCGTTCATAGCCGTAGTACGTCCCAGTTTTGACGACGTTGGCAACGAGACCGATGCTGAGGGCTTCCGCCGTGTTGCCCGTGATCGAGAACGCGACGACCACTGTAATGATTACCATCAGCACACGGTAGCCGAGCGTCTTGGCGAGCGCGCGCGACATCCGCTGGTGCGGAGCTCGCGTAAACACGCCCTGTCCAGCCTGTCGCAGTCGATCGAAGACAGCCATTGGCGGAAACTGGCGACCGCGATCACTAAAGAATACGGTTACGCTGTGTGCGGATGCAACCGAAACCGATGGCACCGCATCGAGAGCGATACTGAACAGCAGAAAACGGATCGCGGGCGTCGCCTACAGCAGCTGGTCGATATCCTTGTACTTGCTGACCTCGACGCCGTCCTCGGTGACGACGGCGACGTTGATCCCGTTGCCGGAGGCCAGATCGCGCTCGACCGCGCTCTTGATCGCGCGGGCGGCGACCGTCTCTGCTTCGTCCAGCGAGAGGTCGTCCTCGTAGTGCTGTTCGAGCACACCGAGGGCGAACTGGCTACCCGAGCCGGTGACGGTGTATTCTTCTTCGGTGGTGCCACCGAGGGCGTCGATGGAGTAGATGTGGCTGCCCTCGCTGTCGACACCGCCGAGGATCGGGCTGACGATGAGGAACGCACCCGATCGGAGGAAGTTGCCGGTGAGCGTCGAGAGTGCCTGCATACTCATATCCTCGCCGCGGCGGGCCTCGTAGAGCCGTACCTCGGCTTGCAGCGAGCTGATAAGGTTCTGGGCGGCCGACACCGAGCCCGCGATCGTGAGCGCGCCCGTCGGGTGGATCTCCTCGACCTTTTGGACATCTTTGCTGGAGACCATGTTGCCCAGGCTCGCTCGCATGTCGGTGGCGAGGACGACGCCGTCCTCGGTTTTGAGGCCGACCGTCGTCGTCCCGGTTTTCATGCCGGCGTCGTCAGCAGCCGACCCCTCGCGGGCGGCGTTGCCGCTGAACTCGCCGAGTTCCGGGCCGAAGACGTTGCTGTCGTCGCCGTCGAGCTGACCCAACTCACTTGCAGCATCGCGTGTCGGAGTTCGCATTATAAGCGGTTGGGTCGGCGCGCGGATAAATGCAACCATTCGGCAACCCTCGCCGCAACCGCCGGAAGCCATCCGGCCCCGCCGTCAACTCGGCGTATGCGACGCGCCACCGCCGACGAGATGGAGTGGACGACGACCGCCAACGGCGAGACGGAGTTCAAACGCAAGCAGTTGGGCGAGGCCGCCGGCGGCGACCAACTCGGCTGTAGCCTCTATGAGCTCCCGGCCGGCAAGCGATCGTGGCCCTACCACTACCACACGGCCAACGAGGAGGCCATCTATGTGCTCGCCGGTGAGGGAACTGTCCGGTGTGACGGGGAGAAAGCCGCCATCAGCGAAGGCGACTATCTCAACTTCCCGGCCAACGCCAGCGGCGGCCATCGCGTCATCAACAACTCCGAGGGCCCGCTCCGATATCTGGCGGTCTCGACGATGGTCGAGCCCGACGTAACCGTCTACCCCGACTCCGAGAAGTTTGGCGTCTATGTCGGCTCCCCGCCCGGCGGCCGCGAGGAACGCACATTAGAGGGCTACTTCGAGCAGGATGCTGGTGTCGACTACTGGCAGGATGAGAGCTAGCGGCGATGAGCGAGCAAGATCAGATCGACTCGTAGGTAGCTTCCAAGCTGTCGAGCAGCGATGCGACCGGGAGCTGGAAGCCGACACGCCGGGTGGCCAGCGCGACCGGCAGCAGCACAATCCCGAGCAGCACCGTGAGCTGATACAGCGCGAACGCGGTGAACCGCGACACTGTTTCGATCATGTCCGTACTCACCCCTGGCGAGTAGCCCTATATAAGCTTTTGGAGGCGAGGGAAACGCTAATGTCGACGCAGTCATGCGTTTTTGGTTTGTCACCGCAAACGGAGCCGTGTGATCGACGAGCCGCCGATCACCCCGCGTAAACCGTGTGACAAACCGGCCTGATCGGCATAACTTATGAGAAACCAACGGCGTTCGTGCGCCTATCCAAGCGAGTGTGAGAGACCGGAGTCGGCGACCCGCGACCGCGCTGCTGTCACGGCAGGAACGAATCACAAGACACGAAACCCTCGGGCCCAAGAGGTGGGTATGAGTAATTATCTCGTTGCGATGGAAGCGGCTTGGTTGGTTCGTGATGTTGAAGATGTTGACGACGCGATCGGCGTCGCCGTCAGCTCCGCCGGCAAGCGGTTGAACGAGGCCGACAAGGAGTACGTCGACGTCGAGGTCGGCGTCACCGGCTGTCCGGCCTGCGGCGAGCCCTTCGACTCGGCGTTTATCGCCGCCGACACCGCACTCGTCGGCCTGCTGCTTGAGATCGATGTGTTCAACGCCGACAGCGTCGAACACGCCTCCCGGATCGCCAAAAGCGAGGTCGGCGGCGCGCTGCGGGACGTGCCGCTGACCGTGATCGACGTGATCGAGGAGCCCGACGACGAGGAGCGCGAAACCTGATTCTCGGTCAATCGTCACGGTTGTGTTCAGATAAGCCGAGGAAACTGGAACCATCTTGAAAGCCCCCGGCGTCTCGGCTCCCGGGACTCGCTGCGCTCCTCACTGCGTTCGCTGTGGTGCTTGCGTCGTCCGGGTTCGCCGAGACACCGGCCCCTTTCAGTCCCACCCGCGTCAGTGGGTCAGGCAGCTGCAGCCGGGGCGGGACTGAAAGGGGCGACGCGCTGGAGGAAGGCGGGCGACGCAAGCACTGCAGGGCCGGAGGCCCGAAGCGCGCAGCGAGCCCCCCGACTCCAGCGCGTCGGGGCTTTCAAGATGTTCTCAATCCAATCGCACTACTCTGAACTGTACCTCTGTCACCGACGAAAGCTTTTCAATAACCTGGGGTAATAGGTCTGTATGGAGCTGCCGACGCCACAGGATCTCAAGGAACGCCGCACCGCCTTGGAACTCACCCAAAGCGCGCTCGCCGAGGCCGCCGGCGTCTCACAGCCGCTGATCGCCCGCATCGAGGGTGGCGATGTCGACCCACGGCTCTCGACACTCCGGCGGATCGTCAACGCCTTAGACGAGGCCGAAGGCGAGGTCGTCCGCGCCGCCGACCTGATGAACGAGACCGTCATCAGCGTCGCCCCCGACGACGCCGTCGGCGACGCCGTCGAGACGATGGAGTCCGAAGCCTACTCCCAACTCCCGGTGTTACAGAACGGCGTTCCGGTCGGCTCGATCAGCCAACACGATGTGATCCAGGCCGGCGAGGATGTCAGCGACTACCCGGTCAGCGAGGTGATGAGCGAGTCGTTCCCGACGGTCAGCGAGGATGCCACCGTCGATGAGATCCGCAATCTCCTAGAACACTACAAGGCCGTGATGGTCACCCGCGGCGGCGAAACAGTGGGGATCATCACCGAAGCCGATATCGCCGCCCAGTTTTCCTGAGCCCACTACTCCTCAACAACATCCCAGATGAACTCATCAGACGCATCGTCGCCCTCGGCCAGCGTCGTCGACGCAACGTCGTCAGCAGCGTCATCGATCGCAGCGTCCGTCATCGACTCTGCATCTGTGGTCGAGTCGGTTGACGGCTCCGTGGTCAACTCAGCCGACAACGCTTCGCTCGACTCGGGCGACGGCTCCGGCATCCCGAAATCGATCGACTGATCGGCACCGCCGTCGGTTTGCTGTGTCGGGCCGGGCGTCTCGACCCCGCGACCGACCTGTACCGCCGCCGGTGCCTCCGTGGGGCGATCCGCGATCGTGACGGGTGAGCCCGGCGCGTCGTCAGCAGAAACCGCCGAGCCGGTCTCGGTTGCCAACGCGGATGCGGCCCCCCGGCCGGTTGCCCAGGCAGCCGACATCCGCAGCCAAAACACGAGGACGACGCTGACGGCCAGCGTCAGCAACCCACCGATGGCAGCCAACGCCACATCGTATATCCCGGCAAGCCCCGAAACGACGAAAAGCGGCGTTACCAACAGCGGGCCGACGGTCAACAACCCCATAGCGATCAGCCAGCCGTTGAGATAGGGCCCGGACAGCGAGACAGCCAGAATCCGGCGGGGATCGATCGCCGCCTGTACCGATCCGGTCGCAGCCAACACCGCCCGCGCAGCGGGGCGGAGATACAGGTAGACGAGCAGATAACACAGCAGGCCAAAACCGCCGATCAGGATGGCGACCGCCGCGAGCACCTGCGGAGCCCCCCCAAATCCCGGCGGATCGAGCACCGTCGCCACACCGGCTCCGGCAGCAAGACCGAGACACACCGCTGCCGGTAGGGCATACACCACCGAGACGGCGGTCGATCGCACACCATCCCGAAGCAGTGATCCCCAGCGCACGAACGAGGGTGCCACGGGGCGATCGTCGATGCCGGCGGCGACGACGCCAACCAGATACCCCCGCACCACCAGGCTCAACAGGAAGACGATCGGGGTCACGGCGATCCCGATGCGAGGATCGACGGTCAGCAACGCGATCCAGCCGACGGCAGCGATCGCCGTCGCCCCGGTAAGCACTGTCCCGACCAGGAGCGTCCCTGTCGCATCGGCGGCACGGGACGGGACGCGGAGGGCCTCACTCAGCATCACCTATATCCAGAGGCTCCCGAGATTTATAGCTGCGTGTTGTGGCGACAGTGTGGTCAGTCGATGATCTCGCTGCCGCCGGCCGGCAGATGCTCCTGGATCAGATCGGCGCTGGCGACCGACCGGACGAAGCTCTCATCAGCAAAACGACCCTTGAGCTCGCGGTAGCAGCGTTTCGCCATATCGTTTTGGGCGTACTTGCCGGGCTGGAGTTGGAGGTGGGTCGCGGCGGCCTCGGCGACCGCGGCGGTCGGCCCGCCGACAACACGGGTCTGTGGGGTACACTGAATGCCGACCGCGAGATCGACAGCGAGATCGTTGAAGTAGGTGCGGTCACCGCGAATCACGAAACTCCCTTTCTCGATGTACTCACCGCTTTCCGGCGTTTTCGACACCTGATCGGGCTCAACCATATACACGTCGCCCGCGTGTTGGCCGGCCTTCCAGACCGACGAGTGCGAGACGGCAAACTGTGCGGCCTGCCGAAGCGTTGATTCGGGAAAGTCGATCTCCTTGGATGCCTCGCTCGGCCCGGTCGCTTTTAGGATCGTCACCGGGCCGCCGTGGGCTTGGGCGTGGAAGAAGCGGTCGCCGCCGCTCATATATTTCTTCACCAATTCTTCGTTCTGATCGGCGTTGCGGCCGCCGATGACGAGAAAGCCGTCGGTCGTATGGAACCACCGGAACCGCTCGTACCACCCCTCATCGCGTTTGATCGGGATCGACGACCGCGAGAGCCAGTCGGTGTCGGCGAACTCGCTGTCCGCGTCGCTGTCGTCATCGTCGTCGCTCTCGCCATCGCTGTCGCCGTCGTCGGCTTCCCACGCATCGCGGCGAGCTTTGACAGCCGCTAACTCCTCGCGGGTCTGCTCGATGGCTTCCTTCGCGCCGTCCTTCTTTTCCTCGATGCGTTTGGCCTCCTGATACAGTTGGTCGGCATTTTTCTCGACGCCGATAGTCGCATCGAGTGTCGCCCGCGTGTCGCCGATATCGACCGTGACCGTCCCCTCCGAGCCGTCGACCCCGACGACAGCCTCGGCCGCTGGCAACCCCTCGTCGGCGGCCTCCTGTAGGGTCGCATCAATGTCGTCCCACGGGACGCCGTCCTCGCGGGCCTCTTGGATCGTGGTCAGGATCTCGTCGACACGGTCGTACTGCTCGTAGAGAGCCTCGGCTTTGGCGCGCTCGTCGGCGGCCTGTTGCTCGAAGCCTTCGATAGCGCCTTCCTGCTGGTCGATGATGCGCTGCTGTTTGGCGATCTCGGCCTCGAAATCCGGTTTGCCATCGTCTGGCTCGGAGCTATCGCTGTCGTCGTCGGAGCGGTCAAACCGGTAGAAGTAGTCGTCGACAGCAGTGGTAAAATCGTCGTAGTGTTCCTCGTCGAGCCCTGCGGCCTCGCGTTCGGCCAGGGGGAACGGCGTCACGTCAACAACGCGGTCGTCATCGAGATAGATGCGGGGCTCGAAATCGCCGGTGTCGACGCGGCTCGCCAGCTCGTCGAGGGCGTCGTAGATGGCGCGGTACTCCTCGTCGGTGGCGTCCTCGATCTGGGTTTCTTTCTCGACGCCGGCGCGGGTACAGACCTCCTCTGCGTACAGCCCGCCGAGGTTGAGCTGGGTGGCCAGCGTCCGCACCACGTCGCTGGTGGAGTCGTCCATCTCGCGGACGAACGCGTCGAAGCCGACCGACAGCGGGTCGATCCGAGAGTCGGGGTACTCGTACTGGGAGCCGGGGGCGATAGTGCGGGATTTCAGCCGGACGGTCTGGAGGCTCTGAATGACTTCGCCGGTCTCGTCGAGGGCGGCGATGTTGCCCTCGCCGAACAGTTCGACGACGAGCGTGGTGTTGGCATCGGGGCGTTCGAACTCGAAGACGAGGATGCGGTCGAACTCGTACTGGGTGACGCCGGCGAAATCCGCGCCGCCGAGTCGGTTGCGAAGCATCTTGGCGAAGTTCGGCGGCCGGCCAGGTGCGTCAGCAACGTGGTCGGGGTCGGCCATGTGGGCGCGTTTGACCGCGCCGACTTCGAGCATGAGTTCGACCCGGCCGCGGTCGAAATCCCGCATCTTGAGCCGGAGCAGATCGTCGCCGTAGAGATACGCCTTGTCGACCTTCGCGCCCTCGTAGCGACCCATCTCGGTGACGAGGGCGGCAAGGTCGATGCTAGAAAGCTCCCGCTTGGCGTTCATACAGATCCCTCACGACGACGCGAAAAAGGGGTGTCGTTCCCGCCGCTGCGCTCAGTGCTCCGAAGGTTGTGGCGGACACCGTCTCCGGGAGATCAGCTCAGGCGACGAGGCGGGTGTCGGTTTCGGCGTCGGTATCGATCACCTGCCAGCCGTTGCCGCGGCAGGGGGCTTCGGTGAGCGTCACGGTCACCGTCTCACCGACCCCCAGCTCGTCGAGTGCGGCTGCGAGCCCCGAGGATGCGCAGTCGACGATCTGAAACGTCTCGTTAGCCTCAGACCGGAGAGTCATCGCGCCGTACCGGTTTAATTCGGTTGTGACAGTCCCTGTTACCCGACGGGTGGTCTGAGAATTATTCATGATAGTATATTATGGTCTGGACGCAAAAAGATATCCCTGTTTGACACTCGGTGCCCACAAGCGAGATCAGACCACAGTGGTGACAGAGCGACCGCTATCAACCCAAATCAGCCGACAGGATAATCTCAGACAACCATCGACAAGCAAAACAGCCCGCGGCGAGGCGATTATGAGAGCACGTAGGAGCTGCCGTCCTCCAGCTGGCCGGGAGCCTGTTTTTCCGTGACCGTTCGGCCGCCGGCCGGAGCCTCGATACTGATCGAGACACTGTCGTCAGCCGCGAGCGTGTTTATTTCATCGATCTCTGTGAGATCCAGCTTTGCGATAATAACCTGATCCTGGTCGGAGAGTGTTGTTTCGCCATCCTCCAACCCTTGGGACTGGTTGTAGCTCAGCCCGGTGGTGGTCTCGTTGCCTGAAACGACGGTCGCAGCGTTGCTGTCGCCCATTGTGGCGATCGTGTAGGAGGTTTCGTTCATCTCAACAGCATCGGCCCCCGAGGCGAGGCGGATCTTTATTTCAAGCTCTTCGATCTCTGTCGTCCCGCCGCTCTCGTTGGCGACGCCGATAACGTCCGTGATCCGGAGAATATCGCTGACCTGCGATGTCGTCTCCTCGCCGGTCTGGGAGGCCTGCGACTGGAGCTGTCCGGCGGTCGTAATCAACACACCGGAGGCGATCGCGGCGACGAGCACCATGGCTATGAACACAATAAGGGTTCCAATCCCGACCTGACCGCGTTCAGTATTGGTGAACATGGTGGTAAGGTTCGGTCGCCGCAGGTGATACGACACCAGTGCCTTGGTACTAACTATGCTCACGGCGGTATAAAACATTTCATGTACCTGCCAAGGATACGATACGTTTGCGACACCGTGACACACCGGCGTTGATCAATGCGAATACCGGCGTCGATCACCATACCATCGACAGCCGGCCGGCGGCGCGTCCGCTACTCAAACTGGCCGACAGCCGCGTCGATAACGGCTTCCTGTGCGGCCTCGCGTCGCCCCGAAAGGAACTCGATCCGGCCATCTCGGATCCCGCGGGCGGTCACGTCGGCCTCGGGGGCAGCCTCGGCGGCCGCATCGGCGACCGCCCGAAGATCGATCGGCTGGCTGCTCCGGAGATACAGCTCGTCCATCCCGACGCCGACCGTGAGGAACGCATCGTCGTCGCGTTCGACGTAGTGAAGCTCATCAAGGAGAAGCGTTGTCGGCGGGAAATCAAAGCGGTGGGTGTACTGATCGGTATCGAGCACCGCAACCCCGACGCCATCCTGCTCACGGCGATCAAGGTTGGCCTGGGCGGTTTGGAGCTCATCGTCGAGCTTTTCGCGGAACTGTTCGGCGATGTGGCCGGCCAGCCCGCCGGCGTCGTCGAACAAGAGATCCGTGATCAGCTCGCGTTTGTCCTGGTAGGACTGGTAGTACGCCTCAAGGGCGATCGCCTCTCGGAGATGTCGCACCTGCTCGGCGTCGTAGCCGGCGGCTTCGGCGGCCGCGGTGTAGGCCTCGGGGGTTTCCTCCCAGTAGCTTACGGCGGGAAGGTGCTGCATCTCCTCGCTCACGTCGGGGTTGAGCGCGGCCGCAAGCGTCGCCGCCAGCGCGCCGATCGAGAGATCAGGCGCGTCGCCGGTGACGACCTGTTCGGCAACATCGCCGACCTCGGGGTCGGCCGCGATCGCATCAAGGACGATCCGTTCGGCACCGTAAACGCCGAGCAGCCCGAGGCCGTCGACGGAATCGGCTGTCGAGCCCGCACCCACGAAACAAAACAGCGGGAGCTTCTCGTCGTGGCGATCCCGATCCTGCAGCATCTGGGTCGCGTCGTTGGTCGCATCGTCCATGTCGTAGACCGCGTTCTCCAGCGGCCGGCGGACGATGTAGTGGTATTCGGCATCGGAGCGGGCGTGTTCCTCACGGACGAGGGGCAACACAGCGCGCTCGATGGCCGCGCCGGCAACGTAGCCCGCGGCGGTCGCTGGGTGACGGATCACGACCGGCCGCGATTCCAGCACAGCCCGCCGGATCGCCTCGGCAACGTCCAGCAGCGACTCGCTCATCTCGGTGACCGTCTCGTGGTCGCCGATCGGATCGAGCTCGTCGGGCCGGGCACGGTCGGTCAGCGCGTCGGCCAGCCGATCGGTCACAGCCTCACGATCCGACCCTTCCAGGGCGACAAGCTCCTCGGTTTCGACCTGGAGCTCGCCACGCCGCTGTTCGACCTCGCCATCGAGGCGGACGATATCGCCGACCTCGATGTCGGGGTAGGCGCGAACGCCGGCCTCGACGAACGCCGCACAGTCGACAACGCCGGTCTCATCGCGGAGCTCGAAGATCGTCGGCCCGCCGGTTTGGCGAACGCTGACGATCTCGCCCGCGAGCCGAACCGAGTCGCCGACCTTGTCAGTAAGTTCCCCGACAGTTGTGTCGGTGTCGACGGCGGCTGATTCGGAATCCGGGCTGGCGGCATCGTCGTCGGACTCGGCAACAGCGACGGCCGCCGTACCGTTCGTCTCGGCGTCAGTGTCGGTGACTGACTCAGTGTCGGCAGTATCTGTATCAGCACCAGCGTCGTCAGCAACGGATTCAGCTTCCACGTCGTTGCTGTCGGCCTCGGTCACGGCTGCTGCATCACCGTCGGTTTCGGCTGGTGTCGGATCGTTCGTCGCCTCGATCGACGGTTCCTCGGAGGTGTCAGGTGTCGACGGTGTTTCGCTGTCAGTCGTCGGGCTGATAGGAGCATCGTCATCGCCCCCGGTCGTCGTGGAGGTGGCTGAGCCGCCGTCGGCGGTTGACTCAGCCGGTGTCGACTCCGGGTCTGGTGCCTCCGCATCGGCGTCGGGAAGGGTTTCGCCGTCGCCATCGAGGATGATCTTTCCGCGGAACTCGCGTTCGGACTGGCGGATCGATTTGGCGAGATCGATGTTGCCGTTATCCCGGACGTTGGTCACCTTGACACAGACGGTGTCGCCGGGCTCCCAATCGAGACTGTCGAGTCGGCGATCGAGTTCGCTGCGGTGCAGCAGGCCGGTCACACCGGAGGCGATATCGACGAAGACGCCGAAGTCGGCGTAGCCGTCGACCGTTCCTGCATAGAAGCGGTTCGGAACGAGCTGCGCGGCGTTGTTGCCACGGAACTCGAAAAGGACATCTTCTTGATGGCTCTCGCAAACGTGGCCGCCGTCGACGGGCGTGCCACAGATGATACAGGTACCCATTTGTGCTGCAACTAGGGGGCCTCCCTTTAACGGTTGTCGAAACGCGGCTGTCAGCTACCCCACGACTGACGCCAGAACCCAGAGCCCACGAAATCCGATACCGAAAACCAAGGTTGCCGGAATCAGACCCGCAACAATCGCCCGCAGGAGCGATGTCTCGTGGACAACCGCGAGCCCGAGGATCAGCAATCCGGCCCCATACAGCGTGCAGACCGCCGCCACTGCCGGCACCGGCAGCCACGCCAGCGCACAGGGCGCGGTCGCGTAGGCGACGACCTGTACCGTCTCGCTGACGCCAGCGCGATCTTTCACTGTCAGCATCAACAACACCGTCTGGATCGCCGCCGTCAGATGCAGCCCGGCCGGGGCGGCGACGACGGCCGTCACGAGGACGACCAACACCATCGTCACCCCGGGGCTGTCGCCGAGGATCGGGACGACCGACGTATCAAGGATCGTCTCGGGCTGGACGGCCAACAGGCCGCTCACGTAGATCACGGCGACGACGACGGCGAAGGCGAGGCCGGGAGCCTGATCGCCGGGGGCGACACCGTTCGTGAAGAACCGCCGCGGCCGAACAAGCACCTCGGCCCACGCGCGAGCGATCCCGCGAGGCCCACGACCCCGACCGTCGGCCGGCGTCTCTACCCATGTAGTCACACCTAACTGTAGGGGCTGGAGCCGGTATGATAGTTACTAGTCGGCGTCGCCTGTGCTGGCTACTCGAACTCGTCGAGCGTCGCATGCAGTCCCTGTCGGGATTCGGTGACAAGCCCGCCGGGGATTTCGAGCCCGAGTTCCTCAGCCGCGAGCCGGCCGACCCGTTCGGCGGCCGACGGCGTGGTGTAGACGCCGAGTCGCCACTGGCCGCGCTGGGCGGTTCGGAGCGCGCTCACCAGCGGCGACTGCGCGCCGAGGTTCCGGATCTCGCCGTTGACGACGACGCGCGTCGAGGACTCCCGCATCGACGGTTTTTCCGGAATTTCGATGATTACCTCACCCTCGGCAATGTCGGCGCGGTCGGCGACGGTCGCCTCCAACTCCCGGATCTCGTCGTGATCGAGCGAAAGGAGATCGTCGGGGACGTGCTGGAGTTCCGCCCAGACAGCGCGTTTGAACAGCCGGCGATCGTCGTACCGCTCGGCGAATGCGGCGGTGGCGTCGGTCTGCCGCAACGCGACCAGCAGGTCGTGGTCGTCCATCCGTCGGAGCTCGTCGGCGTCGAGATCGGTCGTCGCCAACAGCCGCTCGCTGGCGCGGCGCAACATGGCCTTGCTGATGCGGGCGACGGGATGCATGTAGACGGTCGGATTCATCAATGCGCGCGCCAACAACAGGCTCTCGGCGGTCTGGACGTTGCCCGCCGCGAGCACCAACTCGCCGTCAACGAACGTGAGTTCGCGGAGCAGTCGCTCGGTGTCAATCGTTCCGTAGGGGACGCCGGTGTGGTGGGCATCCCGCACGAGGTAATCCATCCGGTCGACATCGAGTTCGCCGGAGACCAGCTGGCCGAACTGGCCGTCGCCGGCGACCAGTCCGGCGATATGGCCGGGATCGAGATCGTGTTCGCGGAGGATCTCGCCGACCTCGCCCGCCGCGAGGAGTTCGTCCACGTCGTCGTGGTATTTCCCGGTCTTGCGATGGGTGAGCTCCTCGATGTTGTGGCTAAAGGGGCCGTGACCGACATCGTGGAGCAGCGCGGCCGCCCGGATGCGCTCGGCCTGCCGGCCTTCAATCCCCAGTTCGTCGAGCGCGCGGTCGGCGAGATGGTAGACGCCGAGACTGTGTTCGAAGCGGGTGTGGTTCGCTGAAGGGTAGACGAGTTGCACCGTCCCGAGCTGGCTGATGTGGCGCAGCCGTTGGACGGTCGGCGTATCGAGCAGGGCCTCGGCGACACCCGTGATCTCGATGTGGTCGTGGACGCTATCCTTGATCGTCGCCATGGGTCGGGTTTCGCTGCCAGCCCCAAAACCGTTGCCGGGTGTCAGCCACGAACTGATAGGTGTCGAGCCCCACGGAACCACATGGACGAGGAACCGGGCGAGGTCGACGGCGGCCCGCAGTCGCGGATCGAGTCGCCCGACGACCGGGTGCTCGCCTACAGCGGCACGCTCCTGCGGTACGTCGAGGTGGTTGCCGCGCTCGTCCTCGTCGTGTTGTTCGCCATCGGCGTCTTCGATCTCGGCTTGCAGATCTTCCAGAGCGCGGCCAACGGCAGCATCACCGACCCGCTCGTCGTCGTCGGCTTCATCGACACCGCGCTGTTGCTGTTCATCATCGTCGAGGTCTACCACACCGTCATCGCCTACACGGAGGAAAGCGACACCCGGCAGATCGTCCGGCTGGTGATCTACACCGGCGTCATCGCCATGGTTCGGAAAGCGATCATCTTCCGCACCGGCGAGTACGCCGACGAGGCCGCCGCGCTCATGGCTGCCGGTGCCTACACGCTCATCATTCTCGGCTTGGCGGCGTTACTGCTCGTCGAGCGACGCACCCGCTAGCCAACCGAGGCTCGGCCACAGCGTTATCCCCGTCACGAACCTCAGAGAGGTATGGCCGACACGAAACAAGGCCGCGACAAGCAGGCCCACGACGAGACCAAGCGACAACAGGAACGGGAGATACGAGACGCCCAAGCACGCGCCGACGAGACCGAACCACCACAGGCGGGCGAGCCCGAGGGCTGTTATCGGCGGAACTGCGAGGAGCCAGCAGCGTTTGTCGTCGTCGAACGCTACCAGGAAGAAACCGGTCACGGGCTCGTCGAAGCGCGAGCGGAGCTGTGTGCCGACCACGCCGCCGAGGAGCGTCCGGCGAACCTCGATGCTGCCGATGCAGACTACATATTCCGCGTCGAGCCGCTGGCGACCGACGAGTAGTCGCCGTCTCGGGGTGTGATTATTCCAAGACGACCAACACGTCACCCATATCGACGCTGTCGCCTTCCTCGACCATGATCTCGGTAACGGTACCGCCGCGTTCGGTCACCACGTCGTTTTCCATCTTCATCGCCTCCAGTACACAGACCACGTCGCCAGCGGCGATCTCGTCGCCTTCCTCGATATCGACCGAGAGGATCGTCCCCTGCATCTCGGCGGTGACGG
Organism: Halonotius roseus; assembly: GCF_006861655.1. Classification (GTDB taxonomy): domain Archaea; phylum Halobacteriota; class Halobacteria; order Halobacteriales; family Haloferacaceae; genus Halonotius; species Halonotius roseus. Next base: position 348,203 of record NZ_SESI01000003.1, read on the forward strand.
TGTCGCCGCCCTCAACGCTGACCGCCTCGCTCTCGTCGTCGCTTTCGGCTTGTGGTGGCCGCGACATCCCGTCGTCGCTGCCGGCGTCGACCGCACCGAGGTCGATCGCGGGCGCGTCGTGTTCTTCGAGGTTGACCTCGAACCGCTTGCCGTTGACCTCGACGGTGAACTCGCGTTCGCTCGATTCGGTGTCGTCGTCCGCGTCTTCGTTCTCGCCGTCGCCGATATCGCTCGGCCCCCACTGGGAGACGGCTTCCTCGATCCGGCTGTGATCTAACTCCTCGTCGAGGTATTTCGTCGTATGCTCGCTGTTCGAGAAGGCCTCGTCGGTCAGCATGAGCCGGTGGAACGGGATGATCGTGTGGAAGCCGTCGATCTCGAACTCCGCAAGGGCGCGCTCCGAGCGGGTGAGACATTCTTCCCGATCTGACGCCGAGACGATCAGCTTGGCGATCATCGAGTCGTAGTCGCCGCCGATCTCATCGCCCTGCCGGACGGCGTCGTCGATGCGGACGCCGATGCCGCCGGCGGGGTCGTACGTCTCAAGGGTGCCGGTCGCCGGCTCGAAATCCGCGGCGGCGTTCTCGGCGTTGATCCGGAACTCCATGGCGTGACCGTCGAACTCAACGTCGTCCTGTGTGAAATCGAGTTCCTGCCCGGCGGCGACCCGGAGCTGCCATTTGACGATATCGAGGCCGGTGATCTCCTCGGTGACGGTGTGTTCGACCTGAATCCGCGTGTTGACCTCCATGAAGTAGAACTCGCCGTCTTCAACGAGGAACTCGACGGTGCCGGCGTTGGTGTACCCCGCCGCGTCGACGCCGCGTTTGGCTGCCTCGCCGATCTCTTCGCGCAGTTCGTCGTCAAGAATCGACGACGGAGCTTCCTCGATAACCTTCTGGTGACGACGCTGCAGCGAGCAGTCACGCTCGCCGAGATGCCGGACGTTGCCGTGTTCGTCGGCGAGGATCTGGACTTCGATGTGGTGCGGTGCTTCGAGGTATTTTTCGACGTACACTGAGCTGTTATCGAAGTAGGCTTCGCCCTCGCGTTGGGCGGTTTCGAACTGCTCTTCGACCTCGTCCTCGCTGTGGACGACTTTCAGCCCGCGGCCGCCGCCGCCACCCTCCGCTTTGATGGCGACGGGATAGCCGTAGTCGTCGGCAACGGCGGTGATCTCATCAACCGAGGAGACAGGATCGGTCGTCCCGGGGACGACCGGCACGTCGGCCTCCTGCATGAGCGCACGGGCGTTCGTTTTTTCGCCGAGGGCTTCCATCGCGTCGGGGTCGGGCCCAACCCAGATGAACCCGCTGTCGACGACGTTTTGGGCGAACTCAGCGTTTTCGGCCAGAAACCCGTAGCCTGGATGGATCGCGTCCGCGCCGGCTTTCGCGGCGGCCTCCAAGACGGCCTCCTGATCGAGATAGGAGTCGGCGGCGCGTGCGGGGCCGATGTTGTAGGCCTCGTCGGCGTAGCGCACGTGGCCCGCGTGTTTGTCGGCCTCGCTGTAGACAGCCACGGTTCGGACGCCCAACTCCTCGCAGGCGCGCATTACCCGAACCGCGATCTCACCGCGGTTGGCAACCAGAACCTTCCTGAACATTCTTGTGGCCCCATTGACCGAAGGGTCACCTGATTCTATCGGTCGATCACGAACGAACGCCCTACCGTGGCCTGCGGCATCGCTCCCACGGATCACAACGACCAGAAAAACCCACGACGCGCCGACAGCGATCCGTTACCGAAGTCGATCGAGCATGGCGATCTGTTCCTCGATGCGGTCACTGATCTCCTCAGTTGAGCTATCGATCTCGTCGGCGTTGCTCGCGGTCTCATCAACCATCGAGGCGACGGTGCTCGCACTTTGGGCCTGCTGGTCGGTCGCGGCGGCGATCTCGTCGACTCCGGCTGAGACCTCGCCGACAGCGTCGGTGATCTCGTCGAGACTGGATTTCGCCTTGTTGGCGCGGTTCATCCCGGTTTCGACCTCATCGACGCTGGATTCAAGCGTGTCGACCGCACCGGCGGCGTCCTCGGTGACCCGCTGGACGGTGGCATCGATATCCTCGGCTTGTTCGCGTGACTCCTGAGCGAGGGATTTGATCTCGTCGGCGACGACCGCAAAGCCTTCGCCCTCCTCGCCGACACGGGCGGCCTCGATCGAGGCGTTGAGCGCGAGCAGGTTCGTCTGGTCGGCGATCTCGTCGATCACGTCGGCCAGTGCGGTAATCTCCTCGACGCCCTCCCGGATCGTCCGGATCTCCTCGACGGCCTCCTCGGTCGCCGACTGGATCTCGGTCATCGCCTCGACGACCTCCTGGGTCGCTGCCTCGCCCTCCTCGGCGCGATCGTCGGCTTCCTCGGCGGCGGTGGCAACCTCCTCGGCCGAGGAGGCGATCTCCTCGACGGCCGCACTGAGATCCGAGACCTCCGCGGAGACCTCCCGCATGTTGTTCGACTGTTTGTGTGCACGATCGGAGATCTCTTCGATGCCGGCGGCAACGTCTTCGGATGCGGTGTACACATCGGCGATCGTATCGTCAAGATCGCCGCTGACGGCTGCGTCGCTGGATCCGTTGGTGTCCGCGCCAAACTCAAAGGCCCCCTCGGCATCGATATCAGGCTGGTTTGCTGTCATTGACGGATGCATGTCGGCGATGGTAATATAGCTCGGGGTAATGATATCGAATCTGATAGAACTACTCCGGCGACCGCGGTACGCCTGTCGGTGTCAGAACCGATTGGTACAGTCAGCGTCAGAAGCGATCGGCGCGATCGGCGGCCGTCCAGTCATCAGCCGGCGTCGATGCCGGCGGCCGCTTGGCCGAAACCGCGATCCCGGAAAGCCGGCCGGCGAACCCCCATGATCGCCGGCCCGTTTCCTCGTCACCGGCTGCGGCAGCCGCGGCTGCGGCCGCAGCGGCTTCCCGGTCTCGTAGGTGGGCCGCGATGGCGACAGCGATCGCGGCGGCCTCCGCGTCGTTAGCATCGTCAAGTCCGTCGAGGGCCTCGGCATCGATGGCTGGCGGCGACATGGCGTTAGATCGGGATGTTGCCGTGTTTTTTCGAGGGCTTGTCCTCGCGTTTCGACAGCAGCATCTCCAGGTCGTCGATCAGTCGCTGGCGTGTCTCGCCGGGTTCGATCACCGCATCGATAAAGCCGCGGTCGGCCGCCGTGTAGGGGTTGGCAAACTCCTCGCGGTATTCGTCGATCAGCTCTTGGCGGCGAGCCTCGGTGTCGTCGGCCGCGGCGAGTTCCTCGGAGTAGAGGATGTTGACCGCGCCTTTCGGCCCCATGACGGCGATCTCGGCGGTCGGCCACGCGTAGTTCACGTCGCCGCCGATGTGTTTCGAGGCCATCACGCAGTACGCGCCGCCGTAGGCCTTGCGCGTGATGACGGTGAGCAGCGGGACGGTCGCCTCGGCGTAGGCATACAGCAACTTCGCGCCGTGGCGGATAATCCCGCCGTGCTCTTGATCAGTGCCGGGCATGAAGCCGGGGACGTCCTCGAAGGTGACGATCGGGATGTTGAACGCATCACAGAACCGGACGAACCGCGCACCCTTCTCACTGGCTTCGATATCGAGGGTGCCGGCGTTGACCCGCGGCTGGTTGGCGACGACGCCGACCGACCGACCGTCGAGGCGGGCGAAGCCGACGACGAGGTTTTTCGCAAAGTCCTCGTGCACCTCGAAAAACGAGCCCTCGTCGACAACGTCGGCGACGACCTCGGTTGCGTCGTAGGGTTTCTTGGGTGCGTCGGGGACGATCTCGCCGGCGGTCGTGGTATCGCGGTCGGGATCATCCCAGGGGTCGACGCGTGGTGGATCTTCGACGTTGTTCTGCGGGAGGTACGACAGCAGACGAGCGATGTTGTCGAGGGCCTCCTCCTCACCGCCTTCGGCGAAGTGAGCCGCTCCCGACGTTGAGGCGTGGGTGACCGCGCCGCCGAGCTCCTCGAAGCTGACCTCCTCGCCGGTGACCGTCTCGACCACATCGGGGCCGGTAATGAACATGTGGCTGGTCTCCTTGACCATGAAGACGAAATCCGTGATCGCCGGCGAGTAGACCGCGCCGCCGGCACACGGCCCGAAGATGCCCGAGATCTGGGGGATGACACCGCTGGCGTCGACGTTGCGCTGGAAGATCTCACCGAACCCGCCAAGCGAGCCGACGCCCTCCTGGATTCTGGCACCGGCCGAATCGTTGAGCCCGACGACCGGCGCGCCGACCTCCATCGCCTTATCCATCACCTTACAGATCTTTTCGGCAAACACCTCGCCCAGCGAGCCACCAAAAACGGTGAAATCGTGGGCGAAGACGAAGACGGTGCGGCCGTTGACCTCGCCGTAGCCGGTGACAACCCCGTCGGTGAGAAGCTGTTGTTCCTCCATCCCGAAGGTGTGGTTTCGGTGGGTGCGGAACTGGTCGAACTCATGGAAGCTGCCGTCATCAAGGAAGTATTCGATGCGCTCGCGGGCGGTCTTTTTGCCCTTGTCGTGCTGTTTGGCGATGCGGTCTTCGCCGCCGCCTTGCCGGGCCTCCTCGCGCTTGGCCCGCAGCTCCTCGATGCGGTCGTCCATCGTCATCGGCGACCACCAGTCATTGCTATCTCCGACAGCGACGGGCGCAAAAAGGGTTCCGCAACCGATTGTCGGCGGCAACAAACGCTCTTATCTGGGCGTTCACACAACGGGCGAACAATGGACGAACGCGCAACGTGGGCGACACGCATCGGCTTCATCCTCGCCGCGGCCGGCAGCGCGGTCGGACTGGGCAACATCTGGCGGTTTCCCTTCCTCACCGGTGAGTCGGGTGGGGCGGCGTTTCTCGTCGTCTACCTGCTGTTGGTCGTGGGCGTCGGCGTTCCGGTGTTGCTCGTCGAGTTCGTTATCGGCCGGCGATCGAACCGCAACCCGATCGGGGCCTTCGAGCGACTCGGCCACCCCGGCTGGAAGGCCGCCGGCGCGGTCGGCGCGATCGCCGCGTTCATCATCTTTTCGTACTACAGCGTCGTTGGCGGCTGGGTGATCCAGTATGTCGTCGCTAGCTTCACCGGCGGCTATGGGGCTGACGCCGAGGCGTTCTTCCTGAGTACGGCGTCCGGAACCAACGCTATCGCCTACCACGGGCTGTTCATGGCGACGGTCGCCGGTATCGTCGCCCTCGGGATCCGCAACGGGCTCGAAAAGGCTGCTACGGTGATGGTGCCGACGGTCGTTGTCCTGCTCGTCGGGCTGGCGGGCTACGGCGCGACACTCGACGGCGCGGGAGCCGCCTACAGCTACTATCTCGCGCCGGATCTCAGCACGATCGTCGGTGACGCCGTCTCGATCCTGCCGGCAGCGGCCGGCCAAGCGTTCTACACCCTGTCGCTGGGGATGGGGATCATGATCACCTACGCCTCCTACATCGGCGAGGATCGCAATCTCCTGCAGGACGCGGGTATCATCGTCGTCCTCGATACGGCGATCGCGCTACTGGCTGGGCTGGTCGTCTTCCCGTTCCTGTTTACCCAGGGGATCGAGCCCGGCGAGGGCGGAGCCGGCTCGATCTTCATCAGCCTCGCGGGTGCGTTCCAACAGTTGCCCGGCGGGACGCTCCTCGGCGGCGTCTTTTTCCTCATGTTGTTGGTCGCCGCGCTGACCAGCGCGTTCAGCATCTTCGAGGTCGTCGTCTCCTACGTCACCGACACCTTCGATGTCGACCGCGTGCCGACAGCCCTCGGGATGGCGGCGGTGTTGTTCGTCGTCGGGATTCCGACCGCTCTCGATCTGACCTATCTCGACGCCTACGATCTCTTTGCCAACAACATCCTCCTGATTCTCAGCGGGCTGCTGTTGTCGATCTTCATCGGCTGGGTGTACGCCGGCGAGGCGATCGAAGAGCTCGGCAAGGGCCGAACCAGCGACGGCCGGATCGAGGCGGTCTGGCTGACGACGCTGCGCTACGTGGTGCCGATCGTGCTTGCGATCACGCTCGCGCTGTCGGTGCGGGACTACATCGGCTTCCTGCAGGAATCCTTCTTCTGACGCTGACCAGTAATCCGATTTTAGAAACGAGCAGTCAAGAAAGCGGGTCGACCAGCCGATCAAACCACGGCCTGGCGGAATGAAAGGGCGAGGCTCTCCCGGCGAACCCGGACGACGTAAGCACCGCAGGAGTGAGCAACGCGAACGACGAGGAGCGCAGCGAGCGCGCGGTCGACCGCAGGGAGACCGCGACACGCTCGAACGGCGAGCGAAGCGAGCCGTGAGAGTCCCGGGAGCCGAGAGAGTCGAGGGCTTTCTACACCGATTCTCCTGAAAAATGTGCGATCTAGTACCGATAGTGTTCAGATAAGCTGGTTCCATGCGAAACTAAGCGATCTGATCCAGTCGTCGGCTGTCTCTGCTGAAGCATTGCTAAAACAATTCGAGAAACAGATAGTTCGTCGTTTTATTTCTCTGAAGACACGTTCGACGGCATTCCGATTTCCATGTTTTTCATATCTGAAATCGTAGCCCTTTCGACGACACGCAGTTTGCAACGACTGGGCTCCATCAACCAGAAACACTGCCTCGGAAACGTCGTGTTTCTCACTGACTTCAGCGAGAAACGTCTGCGCTATCATCGTGGTTCTGGTTGGTTCAAGCGTTGTGTGGAGTAATTCGTTCGTTTCAGCATCAACTGCGGCATACAGCCAGTACTGTTCGTCGTTGAGCTGGATCACGGTCTCATCAACCGCAACGTGATCCGGGTTCTTTCCAGAGGCGGGCTGTAGATCGGCCTTATGAATCCAGTTATGCACAGTTGATCGAGCACGTTTGACACCGAATATTTCAAGAACTCGAACAGTATTCGAAAGTGAAAGTCCAGACAGATGGAGCTGAATACTGAGTTTCATCAGAAACGCCGGTGTCGCTTCTCGTTCCACAAAGTCTAACTCGATTTGGCCGATACTACCGCTGAGGCGTCCGAATTCTGGCATAGGCACTCAGAAAGCGTGACGCCTCACTTTTCAATCCTTATCTGAACACCGCCCTAGTACCGACCCCGACGATTAACTCCCTCGACCACCGAGCGAGGGTATGCTCACCGCCGACCGCATGGCGGCCGTCGACGCGAACGCGGCGGCCCTCGGTGTCCCACGCAAGCAGTTGATGGAGTCAAGCGGCAACGCCGTCGCCCGTGTCGTCCGACAGTACGTCGATCCCGGCGACCGCGTGATCCTCGTCTGTGGTCGTGGCAACAACGGGGGCGACGCCTTCGTCGCCGCACGGTTTCTCTCCGATTACGATGTCCAAGTCGCTCTGCTCGGCCATCCGGATCGCATCGGCACCGACATCGCCCGCGAGAACTGGGCCGCCCTCCAAGCTGCCGAGATACCAACGACAACGATCACCGATTCGACCGCCATCGGCGACCTCGATCTCTCAGGGGTCGACTGCATCGTCGACGCGATGCTCGGCACCGGCGTTACCGGCGCGCTCCGAGAGCCGGCGGCGACAGCAGCACGGGGGATCACCGCCGCCGACACACCGGTCGTCGCCGTCGACGTTCCCTCCGGCGTCGATGCCGACACCGGGCGCGCCGCCGGCAATGCGGTCGCGGCCGATCACGTCGTCACATTCCACGACACCAAGCCCGGTCTCGACGCCCTCGATGCCGAGGTGACCGTCGCCGACATCGGGATCCCGGCAGCCGCCGAGCGGTTCGTTGGCCCGGGCGATCTCCTGGGCCGCGATCGGGTCGCCGAGAGCCACAAGGGCGACAACGGCGAGCTGTTGGTGATCGGTGGTGGCCCCTACACCGGCGCGCCGGCGTTGGCCGGCCAGGCCGTTCTCCGAGCCGGTGCCGATCTCGTTAATGTCGCCTGCCCCGAGTCGGTCGCGCCGCAGGTACAGGGGTACAGCGAGAACCTGATCGTCCACCCCCTCGCCGGCGAGGAAGTGACACCAAGTGTGGTCGACGATCTGCTGGCACGAGCCGCCGGTGTCGACGCGGTCGTCTGTGGCCCGGGGCTCGGCGACAGCGAGTCGACACGGTCGGCGGTCGCCGCATTTCTCGACGCCTACGACGGTCGAGTCGTCGTCGACGCCGACGCCCTGAGCGTCGTCCCCGATGTCGACACCGACGCAACGTTGGTCTGTACGCCACACCAAGGCGAGTTGGTCGGGATGGGCGGGCCGAGTGCCGACGACCGCGAGCAGTTGGCCGACCAGGTTAGCGATTTCGCGGCCGAGCTCGGGCACACGGTGCTGGTGAAAGGAACCCACGACATCATCAGCGACGGTGAGACAACCCGGATCAACCGCACCGGCAACCCCGGGATGACCGTCGGCGGCACCGGCGACGTGCTGGCGGGGGTGGTCGGCGCACTTCTGGCGACCGAGGCACCACGGGCGGCCGCGTCGGTCGGTGCCTACGTGACCGGCCACGCCGGCGATCTGGCGGCCGACGCCGTCGGCGACAGCCTCGTAGCGACAGATCTACTCGACCGGCTCCCGGAGGCGTTGACAACCGATGAGTGAGCCAACAGAGGAGCCAACGCAGTCGACGACCGACGAGGCCGCCGAGCTAACCCACACCGACGACTCGGGGACAGCCCAGATGGTCGATGTCGGCGACAAACCCGACAGCGACCGCCGGGCCGTCGCCGAGGGGGCTATCCACCTCCAGCCATCGACGATCGAGGCGGTCGAAGCCAACGACATCGGGAAGGGCGACGTGCTCGCCACCGCCCGGATCGGCGCGATTCAGGCGGTCAAACACACCTGGGAGTCGATCCCGATGTGCCACCAGATCCCGATCACGAACGTCGACACCGAGTTTTCGGTCGACGACGACCGGATCGAGCTGACCGTCGCCGTCGAGACAACGGGCAAAACCGGCTGTGAGATGGAGGCGTTGGAGGGGGTGACGACCGGCCTGAACGTCGTCTGGGATATGTGTAAGGCCGCCGAAAAGGACGGCGACGGGGGGTATCCCGACACGCGGATCAATGGGATCTGTGTTGTCACGAAGCGAAAAGAATCAATATAGCGTACAGCAGTTTATTTGGCCGAGCTACGTCTCCGGCGACCACATCCGGTCGCGCAGCGACTCGGCAACCCCGGTGAGATGCACCTGGCCGAACAGCGCGACCAGCAGCGCGCCCAGCGAGTTGTACAACATGTCAACGACCGTATCATCCAGCCCGTGTTGGGCCAGCGGCATCGTGAGCCCCGTTTCGGCACTGATCAGATCAAGGGCAAACTCAAAGAGCTCCCAGATCACCCCGAAGGCCAACACCACGATGAACAGGTAGACGAACACGAACTGCGTGGGGATGTGGATCTTGTCGCTGTGGAGGTCGACCACGCGCGCGGCCGTGTAGCCGACGCCGGCGACAAGCGAGGCCGACAGCGCGTGGGTCACGCTATCCCACCACGAGAACTGCACATAGAGCCCAGCCGACCCCAGCGTATGCAGGAAGACCGCCGTCGTGATCCACAGCCCGAGCCACGGATCGAGCGACAGCTGGTAGTTCCGCCGGACGATCGCGGGCAACAGCGTCACCGCCAACCCGATTCCCCCGTTGGTGATCGCCTTCGGCTGGCCAGCATATAAACCGTATACAACGATAGCAAACAGCAGTAGCTGCATCACAATCGTGAGTCGCCGCTGGGTCGACGGCGATGGGCGGGGCAAGATCATCGGCCGATCACCCGCCGAAGCACGCGCCACAGCTGGCGATCCCGGCGGCTGAAGTAGCCGTCGAACAGGATCCCGGCGACGACGCCGGCGACGGTCACATAGAGCCACTCGATCATCAGCGTCTCGTTGTCAACGAGGTAGGCGGTGCCGAGATACAGGTCGGCACTCCACCGGAAGATCGTCCACACCCCGACGACCGCAAGCGTCGTCAACACGACAAGAGCGATCGCAAACCAGTGGGTCACCGTCAGCGACGTGAACATGTGGAGTTCGACGACAACGAGCAACGCGAGCGCGGCCAGCGAGATGTAGGTCGCAACCGTGCCAACGGTGCCGCCGACGAGGCCCCGAACAAGGATCGGTAACAACGCGACGACCAACAGCTCCCAGGGCAACATGACGCGCCACTCCCGATAGGCAAGCGGCGGAAGACAGACGACAGCACCGACGACAGCGACAAACAGGATCCACCGGTAGTCGACACTCAGGAGGCTCTCGACGAACACGACGATGAGGACGGCGACCAGGAGCCACGCGAGTACCGCGTTGCCGCGGCCATCGCGGAACAGCCGTTCGAGCGCGTCGGGGACGCTGTCGGCAATCTGCGGATCAGGCGGTTGAGGGGGCGTCATGTCCAGCCAAAGCGGCGAGACGGCGATAAAGCCAGCGACGCGGGGCCAGCGACGTGTTTATTCCACGCCGACACCTCCGGAAGCCTATGATGCTGCCAACCCACGCGCTGGTCGGACTTGCGATCGGCGCGCCGCTGCTGTGGCTGGCCCCCGAGTCCGCGACCGCCGCGCTGATCGGCGGGCTCTGCGGGGGGATCTGGCCGGATCTGGATCTGTACGTCGGCCACCGGCGGACGCTCCACTACCCGACGGGTTATTCGCTAGCGGCGATCCCAGCGGTGATCGTCGCGGCCGTTGTTGGGTCTCCGCTTGCGATCGGGCTCGCTGTTGCTGTCGTCGCCGCCGCCGCCCACTGCCGGATGGATCGCTACGGCGGCGGCCTCGAACTCCGACCGTGGGAGAACACCTCTGAACGAGCGGTCTACGACCACGTCGCCGGCGAGTGGCGCGCGCCCAAACGGTGGGTGCGGTACGACGGCGCGCCCGAGGACGTGGGGCTCTCGCTGCTGGTCGGCCTCCCGCTTGCCGCCGTGGTACCCCAGACGTTCCGCTGGCTCGTCGTCGTCGCCATCATCGTCGCCATTGGCTACGGGCTGCTTCGGCGGTGGCTCGCCGCGCTCGCACCGGCGCTCGCCGAGTTTGTCCCCGATCCGGTCGACGAATACGTCCCTGAGCGGTATCGGCGCGACGACCAGTAGTTCGAAGTGACAAATGCGTTAGCTACTGTTCGAAACGACAAATATAATGATTAGACTTAGCTAATTTTCGCGTACTGAATGGAGTCGTTTATCAGCATCGTTGGCACCGCGTTTCTGCTGCAGCTCACCGCGCTGCCCGGCGAAAAGGGACAGCTCGTCATCGCCGGATTGGCGACACGCTACAACCCCTACATGGTCGTTGCCGGCGCGTCGACAGCCTTCGGTGGCTGGACGGTCATCGAGATTCTGCTGGGCAACGCGCTGAAGGGCGCGCTGCCGGCGGTGTATCTCGACGCCATCACCGCGGGGCTGTTTTTCATCTTCGGGGGCTGGCTGTTGTATACGACCGTCGACAGCGTCGAGACACCAAAAGTTGCCCCCGAAGGCAGCCGGCTGGCCGCGATCCAATCACGGCTTCCGGAGCGACTCCATGGGTTTCTGCCCTCGTTTTGGTTCATGGTCTTCGGCGAGTTCGGCGACAAAACACAGTTGGTCACGATTGGGTTGGCCGTCCAGTACGGCGCGACACCGGCGATCTGGATCGGGGAGATGTTGGCGATCATCCCGGTGAGTCTGGCGACCGCGCTGTTTTTCAGCAAAACAGCCCACCGGCTCGACCGAACGTGGTTGCACCGGCTAGCTGCCGGAACCTTCGTGCTGTTTGGGCTCGATATCGTCGCCTCCTACACGATCGGGCGGTCGTTTCTCCCGCTGTAAGGGCGATCGCTGCGACACCGGCTGTCGGACGGCACAACGGCGTTAGGCCGATTCGACGGGGGTGAGCGCGGCCGCCTTCGATCTGGCCTGCTCGACGATCGCCGGTCGGGCATCGAACTCCAACAGCACCTGGTCGCCCTCGTAGGATTCGGTCTCGACGTGGGCGTGATCGTAGAGCCACGAAACAAAGCTCATCGTGTCATCGGCCATCGGCACCAGCAAGCGTTCGTGTTCCCAGTCGGGGAGTTCGGCTTCGACGCGCGCCCGGAGCGTGTCGATGTTCTCGCCGGTCTTCCCCGAGACGGTGATCGGGTTCGGCGCAAGCGCGGATAGCGCGGCCTGTTTGTCGGCCAGTTCCTCCGCCGAGAGCAGGTCGGTCTTGTTGAAGACGGTGAGAATCGGTGCCTCGTTGCGCTCGTGAAGCGTATCGTGGGAGGTGACAAGCTTCTCGCGCATCTCGGCAACCGGCTCGCTGGCGTCGACGACGAGCAACACCAGATCCGCCCGATACACCGAATCCAGCGTCGACTCGAAGGATTCGACAAGCCAGTGGGGGAGATCCGAGATGAAGCCGACAGTGTCGGTCAACAACACCTCCCGTCGCTCCAGTTCGGCCCGCCGGGTTGTCGTCCCAAGCGTCGTAAACAACATATCCTGGGATTCGGCAACCTCGTCGAGATCGGGATGTTTCTCGGCGTTTTCGTCGACATCGAGCTCGGCCGCCAGCTGGCGGAGCAGCGTCGACTTGCCGGCATTGGTGTACCCCGCGAGGGCAACCAGATCAAACCCGGAGTCACGACGCTCGGCGCGTCGCTGGGCTTCCTTCTCGGCGATCGAATCCAGCTCGTCTTTGATCGAGGCGATCTGGGATTTGATATCCTGTTCGCGGCTCTCGTCGTACTCGCCGAGCCCCATGAACCCCGGCCGCTCGTCGCGTTTGGCAAGGCTCGCTTTTACCGACGCCCGCGGCAGCTCGTAGCGAAGCTCGGCGAGTTCGACCTGGAGTTGGGCTTTCCGGGTCTGGGCCCGCTGCCCGAAGATCGTGAGGATCAGCGTAAACCGGTCGAGCACCTCGGTCTCCTCGGGGAGGATGCGCCCGATATTGAACATCTGGTAGGGGCCAACCTCGTTGTCGATGATGACCGTCTCGGCGTCGGTACGGACGACCAGCTCGGCGAGCTCAGTTACCTTCCCCTCACCGAAGTGGTGGGCCGAATCCTCTTTTCTGGTCTGGGTGAGCTCGCCGACGACCTCGTAGCCGGCTGCCGCCGCGAGATCACGGAGCTCAGACAGATCAGCCGTGCCGCTGTCGACGCGCTTGGCGAGGACAGCTTTCATCTGGGGCCTCCACGCCGGTGGGGTACCGACCGGTCGAACCGAGGATTACTAACGGCCAGTGCGAACCACGTCCATACCGAACGATGGGCCGGAAGCATGAAGAATGGCTCGGCGGATCACCGGGTTTTGATGTCGTCTTCGTCTTTGATCACCCGCGTTTCGGCCTTGCCGCTGGTGAGCTCGTTGACCATGTCGTAGAAGTCGTTCTGGAGGCCGGCGGGGAAGGTGACGACGCCGACCCACGAGCCGTCGCTTTGCCACTCCTCGCGCTCTAACTCGCCGTACTGCCGCACCTCAGCCTGGCCGCTGCCGGCGTAGTCAGCCGGGAGCTGTACCGCGATCGTTACCTCATCAAACCGGATCGGGATGACCGGGCGGAGGTCTTCGAGGGCTTCATCGACCTGCTCGGAGACGGGCTCCATCGGATCGATGCGGAAGCCGGCTTCTTCTAGGGCGCGTTCGATCCGTTCCGGCGGGTGCGGGGCGTCATCCATCTGGGGGTTGACCGCGTTGCGCGCGATCTGGTTGATAAGCTGTTTGCGCTTCTGTTCCTGCATCTCGCGTCGCTGCTCGGCGGTGATCTGGATCTCGCCGCGCTTGATCACCTCCGGGATGATCTCCAGTGGCTCAGTGGTTCCAAACACATCCTCCAGATCGGTTTCGGCGGGCCGATCACCGCGGGAGGCGTCCTCAAACACATCCTCGGCGGCGATCACGTCCTCAAGCTCGCCGTCGAACTCGTCGCGTTTGATTTCGAGGGCGGCGTCGGGATCGATCAGTACCTCAAAGCGCGCGCCGTGGGATTCCAGCCGCGCGGTGACTGCGTCCTCAAGGGAGATCATACCAAGGCGTTACGCCGCGGGTGGTAAAAACTCTCCCCGCGAGTCGGTTGCGTACCCCTTACTCAAGGTACGTCGCCCGGCAGTCGTCGGAACAAAAGTGGGTGTGTTCGATCTGTCCGTCCTCGACAGTCGCAACGACGCGATGGGTTGGCAGTTCGATGATACGTTCGCCGCAGACCGCACACTCGGGGGCGTCAGCCTCGTCGACGTCCTCCCCGATATCGGATGTCGGATCGACCATATCGGAACAGGTTGGCCTCGGTACGTTAAGCTGTCTACTCGTCGTGACGGATGTTGCCGGTTACGACGGCTCGTCGACGACAACGACCCGCAGATCGTTGACGTTCGTCCCGGTCGACCCGGTCTCGATGCGCGCGCCGGCCGCATCGAGGGCCGCGGCCGCGTCGTTTTCGGCGAGCGCGCGCCGTCCAACCCGCGGGGCGACCGTCTCGCTGTCGACGATCCCGCCGGCAGCGTCGGTCGGGCCATCGATCCCATCGGTGTCGACAGCGGCAACGACAGTGTCGCTACCCACGTTGCCAGCGTCGCTGCTGTCGTCGACCGCGGCCGCAGCTGCAGCAAGTTCAACCGCGGCCGACAACACGAACTCCTGATTCGGGCCGCCAACTCCGTCGCCGTCGACGGTGACAGTTGTCTCGCCGCCGGAGACGACGACCGCCGGCGGCGCGAGCGGCTGTCCGCTGGCCCGGATCTCCTCGGCGATAGCGACCTGTGTTTTCGCCGCCTCGCGTGCCTCGCCCCGAACCCGCGAGGAGAGGACGAGCGGGTCGAAGCCAGCCTCGCGCGCCCGGTCGGCGGCGGCCCGAACCGCGGTCAGCCCGTCGCCGATGATCGTCGTCGTCACCGACCCAAAGATCGGGTCGCCCGGCGTCGGCGTCTCAGCGATCTCGCCGGCCGCACCGCTGTCGAGATGAGCGGCGACCGCCGCCGGCACGTCGCAGTCGTAGCGGTCGAGCACCTCGCGGGCGTCGGCGTAGGTCGTCGGATCGCCAACGAGGGGGCCGCTGGCGATCGTCGCGGGATCGTTGCCGACGACATCGCTGATGACGAGCGAACGGATAGCGGCTGGCTGGGCCGCCGCCGCGAGCCGGCCGCCCTTGATCGCCGAGCAGTGTTTGCGCACCGCGTTGATCTCATCGATCGTCGCACCTGACGCCAACAGCGCGTCGGTCGTCGCCTGGAGGTCGGCCAGCGAGAGTTCCCCGGCGGGGGCTGCCATGAGCGCGCTGCCGCCGCCGGTGATGACACCGAGGATCAGCGTCGACTCGTCGGCTACCTCGGCGGCGTCCAACAGCCGACGGGTACTCTCGACGCCGCGTTCGCTGGGGATCGGGTGGTCGCCAGCGAGCACCTCGATGCGGTCGGTGTCGACGGGCGCGGGATCGATACCCGCAGGCGAGGCGTCCGGTAGATCGGTGATAACGAGCCCACCGTCAACGGCGTCGCCGAGGCTCGCCTCCAGCTCCGCGGCGACGACGGCCGCGGCCTTCCCGCCGCCGAGGACGATCACCTCGTCGTAGTCAGCGAGATCGTCCGCGTCGTCGCCGATAGTCAGCGTTCCGTCAGTCAGTGACACGGCCTCACGAGTCAGTCGGGCCGGGTCGGCGGCCTCGATCCCGGCGGTGAGAGCATCGAGGGCAACCTCGTGAGCGGGGGTAGCTGGCAGGTGGTCGCGGTTCCGGATCACTGTCAGACAACTGTGGTGGACGGACGAAAAAACGTCGGGGCGACCACCGGATCGTGTTCAGAGAAGTCGGTGAAACTGGAACCATCTCGAAAGCCCCGACTCGCTGGCGTCGGGGGGCTCGCTGCGCGCTTCGGGCCTGCGGCCCTGCAGTGCTTGCGTCGCCCGCCTTCCGCCAGCGAGTCGCCCCTTTCAGTCCCGCCCGATTGCGGCTGCTTGGCCTGCCAACGGGGTGGGACTGAAAGGGGCCGGCGGCTCGGCGTGCCCGGACGATGCAAGCACCGCAGGAGTGAACAACGTGAACGACGAGGAGCGCAGCGAGCGCGCGGTCGACCGCAGGGAGACCGCGGTCGCTCGAACGGCGACCGAAGAGAGCCGTGAGAGTCCCGGGAGTCGAGACGCCGGGGGCTTTCGAGGTATTCGCAATCCAATCGCACTACTCTGAACAGTACCGACCGCCGCACCCGCTACTCGCTGGCCGGGTGGGCGATCTCGTGGGTCGTTAGTGTGGCCGGCTCCTCGATCGTTCGCTCCCGGCCGTCGAGCCAGCGAACCGTGAGCCGGCGAGGGGTCTGTTCGGGGGCGGTCGCCCCACCGAGGCCGAAGTGGGCGATCGGCTCCGACTGGCAGAGATAGCCGCTGCCGGCGTCGATCACGCGTCGCTGGCGGCCGTGATCGGTATCGAGGGTGACGACCGCGCCGCGGGCCGGCGCGCCGTACTGGGTCATCGGTCGGGCGCGGAGCCAGTCGTTGTCGGTCGGGGCGTCGTACAACGAGAGCGGCCGGGCGTCGCCATCGCCGTGAACAATCAGGAGCTCCAGCCGACCGTCGCCGTCGAGGTCGGCGACGACGGCACCGGTACCGCGTCCCGCCGGCTCCGAGGCCGCACCGAGCGGCCGACTCTCCCAGTCGGGTGCCGGGTGGTTCGCGGCCGTTTGGTCAGCTGTTTCGCCGCTGGATTCGGTGTCGACGATCGGTGCGAGAAGTCGGTTGGAGTCGCCACAGACGTTGACGAACAGCTCCTGGCGGCCATCGTTGTCGAAATCCGCCGCCAGCAGCGTGCGGGCTCGTGTCGGCGCGGTGAACGCCGCCGGCGAGCGGTCGGTGAACCCTCCATTGCTCGGCACGAAAAGATGGTTGTCAGCCTCCCAACTGGCGACCGCGATGGCGAAATTCCCGTCGCCGGTGTCGACGAGTGTCGCGCCACGGGCGTCAGCCTCGGGGGCAGCCACGCCCTGCTCGGCAGCAACATCGATAAAGTGGCCTTCGTCGTTGCGGAACAGGCGGTTCGGGCCGCCATCGACGCCGACGAACAGATCCATGCGATCGGTGACAAGCGGGGCGGCGAGCAGCGAGCGCGCCTCACAGCTGATATCCAACCCAACCACGTCGGCCATATCGGTGATCTCGCCGTCGTCGCCGAGCTCATAACAGCGGGTCGTTGCCGCGGAGCTGGCGACAACCATCCCGTAGCGACCGGTGCCAAACCGGTCGAGGGCGGCGACCGACCGGCCGGCGGTGAGATTTCCACGGTCGGCGTTGACAGCGTGGGCGAAGGCGTCACACCAGACCTGCCGGCCCTTGTGGTCGATGCGATCGAGCAGGAGATCGGTCGTCCCACAGGAGCCGCCGGCGTCGGCGTTGTGAACGTAGAGCTCCTCCTCACCGTCGGCGTCGAGATCCGCCGCGGCGACGCCGATCGCCCGGCGGTTCCCGTCGGCGATGATCCCACAGGCGCGATCCCGCAGGCGGCCGTCGGCCCACGAGCGGAGCTGATTCGGGCAGCCGACCCCTGTGATCAGGAGAAGCGGCCCGGCGGAACCGGTGGTGACCGCCGCGCCGGCCCCGGTGATCGGCCTGTTGTCGGCGATCGCGGCCGACCGATCACGGAACATAGCCTGATGGAGTCGATCGGAGAATAAGAACACTCGGATCGGGCGATCGAGCGACGCAACCGCTAGTAGTGGCTGAGGACAACAGCTGCAACCGAGGGCGGTTACATCGTTTTGTCGTCAACCCGTTCGTTGACAACCATGTGGCCCCGCCCGGTGAGGAAGACGCCGGTGTCGCCGGTTCGAAGCAGATCGGCGCGGCGAAGCGGCTCGAAAAGCTCGGCGATATCGTCGGCCGTCTTCGGAAGCACGGTCGCGGGATCGAACTCACGGCCGGCGGAGTAGGCGGTGACAAGGATCTCCAGCTGTTGGGTCGACAGCTCCAGCTCGGCAACAGCCTCCCGGTGCTGTCGGTAGTAGTCGGTGACAACCGTGGTGAGCCGGTCGTGGGCATCGGCATCCCAGAGGCTCAGCTTCGTCGTCACGGCGTTGGCGGGTGGATCGATATGCCGGACAACAAGGCTCTCGACGGCCTCCCCGTTGATCTCCTGTTGGCCGTCTCTGAGATAGGTGATATCGGCGAACCGGATCTCGAAGTCAGCGAGATCGCCGTCGGCCTCACGAACCAGCAGCGTCTCGTCGGTCATCGTCAGCCGCGCGGCGACCGCGGGGGTGTCGGTGACGCGACCACCCTTGTGTGCGGGATGGGTGACGCCGGCCGGCGCGTCGCGGATCGCGTCGGGCGTTGAGTCGTCGCTGTCGGTCGGTGTCGACCCTTCGATCAGCCGATCCCGTACCGCATCGTCGGCTTCGGCGGCATCGACGTTATCATTGTCGGCAGCGGGATCGGTGGGCATGAGGGAGCCGTTCAGTCGTCCGCCGCGGCCGCATCCGAGCGGTCGACGACGACATCCTCGTCGGCGGGCTGGCGCGCGCTGTATTTGGCAACGAGGCCGTCGAGTTCCTCGGGGTCGTCGACGCCGGGCAGCCGCTCCTCGGCCGTGATCGACTCGGCGTCGACGCCGAGGATCTCGGCGACGTGGTCGGCGGTCGCTTCGGCCATCATGCGGTAGGTCGTCAGCTTCCCGCCAACGACGCTGGCGAAGTTGTCGACGCCCTCCTCGGCGTGGTCGAGCAGGAAAAAGCCACGCGAGATGCCGCGCTCGTTGCCCTTGCCGGAATCCTTGCTCCCGCGACCGGCCTCGTCGGGGGCGTACAGCGGCCGAACACCCCAGTAGGTGCGGGCGGCCTCGCGGCCCTCCAGGGTCGGCATCATCGCCGCACACTCCTCGAACATCTTCTCGATTTCCCACTGCTCTTCGTCGTACTCGTCGGGGTCGTCGACGGCGACGCTCGTGGTTCCGAGGACGACCTGCGTCTTGTGTGGGATGACGATGTCGCCGTCGTCGGGCTCCCGACAGCGGTTGAGCACAGGCCCGAGACCCTCGTAGTCGACGCCGACCATCACGCCCTTCGTGGGTTTCATCTCGACATCGACGCCGGCCATGGCGGCGCACTCGCCGGCCCACGCGCCCGTGGCGTTGACGACGTACTCGGGTTGGATCGTCTCGTTGGCCTTGCCGCCGACCTCGACGGTGGCGATCTCGCCGTCGGCGACGCTCATTCCTTCTACGGGCGCGTGCGTAAGTACGCGCGCGCCATGGTCGGCCGCGCTCTGGGCGTTAGCCGCGACCAGCCGCGAGGGGTAGATCACACCGTCGGGGACAACCATCGCCCGCTCAACCGAGTCGCTCAACTCGGGCACGCGCTCGCGGGCCTCGTCGCCGTCGATCACCTCGGCGTCGATGCCGTGCTCGCGGCAGCCCGCAAGCTTGGCGTCAAAGTAGTCGGGGTCGTCGTCCGCGAGTTGGACGAAGATCCCGCCCGTATCGCCGATCGCGTGGCCGGCAATGTCCCGCAAGATCTCGTTTTCCGCGATACATTCGGCCGCGCCCTCGGGGTCGGCCTCGGCGTAGCGCGCGCCGCTGTGCAGCAGGCCGTGGGAGCGGCCGGAGGTGCCGCTGCCGAGTCCGCCGCGGTCGACGAGCGTCACGTCGACGCCGCGGGCTGCGAGGTCGCGTGCGGTTCCGACGCCTGTGCCGCCGCCGCCGATCACGAGAACTGTTGTGCTGTGTGTCATAGGATGACTCCGGAGGGACGGGTCGCCGTCTGCGCACGAAAACCGGAGATGATATGTGTACGGTTCCCACGGGCAAAAACCTGTCTCGGTCGGTGGCGGCGAGCGGTCAGTGGCGATGAAAATAACCGCCTTCGCTAACTGAGCGAAACAACAATCAGATTATCGAGGTTTTACTGGTTGACGTGCAAGATAGAAGGTACGAATCACCCAGTGGCTATACTATATACAATTTCACCGAAACTCACGAACGTCGTCAACACATACTTTCCAAAAGTCCATCCAGACATCCTTGTCCCAATGACGGTGTGTGTTGCTTAGCAGGTAGTAATCAATTCCAAAGTAGTCCCAATCAAGCGATAATCCCTCCAGCCTGCGCCTATCGTTCTTGTGTCCACTGGCTTGTGAATGGGTGATTTCCTTATTTTCCATATGGCGGTAGAACCATGTTGCTGCATTTTTACCAACAAATGCAATGCGTTTTGCTCCATGTGTCTCAACACGCTCTACCAGAGTTTCGACACCCTCCCGTACTTGATGAGGTTCTATGTCGCTATCTTTGGGAACTCGGTAACTACTTGGATCGACGATCTCGGTAAGGTAAATTCCGTACTCGCGTCCAAGTCTGCGATATTCTGGCGGATCTAACTGAGTATCGGTGATTCCCGCTTCTTCGAGGGTACCCCAAAAGCGATTATTGTGGTAAATATAGTACGCATCTTGTTGCTTGCTTTTTGAACTTCCGCAGACGAATGTGTGGTGCTTCATGTTTAGTTGTTTCAATCCACAATCATAAATCCATACTGATGGAACGGTTAATGAGAAGTTGAGAATTCATCTTCTGGTTGCCTCACCACCCACCAAAATCTGATAGCAAGATAAATGCTCTACATCTCGCACAGCAGTTCGCAATAGAACTCTGGGAAGACTATTTCACTATCCTCGGTAGGAGACAAAAAACCAGCAACGACAACGAAAACAGAACGGATGGATGAGCGGTCGTTAGACCAGTGCTTCTTCGAGCAGCTCCAGGGGGTGGCGGATCTCGTAGCCAGTCCCGTGGTTCATCTGCATCGCACAGGTCGGACACTCGGTCATCCCCACGTCGCCCTCCGCGTGTTCCATATGATCGAACATCTCCGCGCCGATCTTCATCGAGGTCTCGTACTTCTCGGACTTCCAGCCGTAGGTGCCCGAGATCCCTGAACAGGACTCGCCAACGTCCTCGATGGTCGCGCCATCGAGGTCGCGGAAGAGTTCGACCGCCTGCCGGTCGAGCCCCTGGTTGCGGGCGTGACACGGCGCGTGGTAGGCAAACGCCTGCGGGTCGACCTCGCTTTCCTGGATCGCCTGGCCGAGATCCTCGTTGACACGCAGGAACTCAAGAGCTTCCCACGTGTGCTCGGAGAGTTCTTCGATCCCTTCGATGTCGAACAGTTCAGGATACTCCTGGCGGAGTGCCATCGAACAGGACGTACAGGAAGCGATGACCTCCGCGCCGTTGTCGATGGCCTCGCCGAGCTCACGAACGTTGACCTCGGCCTCACGGCGGGCGTCTTTCAGCATCCCGTTAGCAAACATCGGCGTGCCGGAACACTGCTGTTTCGGGACGAGGACTTCGTAGCCGAACTCCTCGAAGACACGCACCATCGCCTTGCCGACCTCGACGGTGTTGTAGTTGGAGTAACAGCCGTGGAAGTACGCGACCTGTTTGTCCGGATTGCTGACTTTCGAGCCGCCCCGCTTTTTCCACCACTGCCGGAAGGTTTCGGTGGCGAACTCCGGCACGTCCCGTTCGCTCGGGATGCCCATGATCTTCTCGCCGAGGACGCTCGTGATCCCGAGGCCCATCACGAAGTTGGCCAGGCGTGGCACCTTGCTGCCGATGGTAGCCATCGTCCGGTAGTTCGAGAGCATCCGGTTGCGGAGATACTCCATCGAGAGCTTGTCCATGTGCTCCTCGACGTACTCCCCGCGGGCGGTGTTGTGCATCTGGCTCAGCGGGACGCTCGACGGACAGGCGTCGTCACACCGCATACAGTTCGAACACGAGAGGATCGAGTCGTCGATGTCGACATCCTCGTGGCGTTTCAGCCGCCACTGTTCCGGCCCTTGGAACTTCGGTCCGGGGAAATTCTCGTTGACCTCGGCGACCGGACAGGAGGTGTCACAGCTGGTGCATTTGTAACAGTTGTCGGCTCCCGGCCGGAGATCCATATCCTCGCTGGACGGGAACACATCGACCGGCTCAAACTCATCTACCGCCGTCGTGGCATCAAAATCACTGGGTTGTTGTGCGTCGCTCATTGACTCACCTCTCGTTTCGCAGCTCGTTCACGCGCTCGTTGCCCCGCAACCGCGGCGGTCGTCAGCGAGATCCCGCTTTGGGATTTCTCGGCGACCGGATCCGTCCCGCCGACGACGCCGCCAGCCGCCCGGAGATTGCTGAACTCCGGGGAGCCGTCGGCGTCCAGCGGGCGCATCCCCTCGTCGATCCGGACGCCAAAGTGGGCAAACGGCTGGTTGCCAAAGGCTTCCTCGTCGAACCAGTCATACCGGTCGTCGGAATGCGGGATATGACAGTCAAAGATCGGCTCCTCGACGGTGCCGTCACGGTCGGAGTCGATACCCTTGCCGACGAGCCCGCCGGTGGCGAGAATGAACTCCTCGGCGTGGTACGGCACCTCTCGGCCCTTGCTGTCGACGATGACCGCCTCGATCTCGTCGCCGTCGGCCTCGTAGTCGATGACCGGGTTGCCCGCCGAGATGTGGATCCCGGCGTCGTCGACGGCCTCTTTCAGCCGGTCGGCCAGCCGCATCCCGGGGAAGCTCGGCGGCCCCATCGGGATCTCGAAGACATCGACGCCGAGCTCGCGTTCGAGATCGGCCCGCACGTCGGCCGCGTGGTCGTCGCCGAGGAAGGCCGGGAAGCCGACGCGCTCGGCGTCACCGATGTGGGGTTTCACCGACTCGGCGAGGGCCTCACGGGCACCCATCGTTTTCCCCTCGTACTCGACATCCTCGTCGTTGTCAAGCCGCTTGGCGAACCGGGTTACTCGGGAGTCGTTGGCGTACGTTCCGGGGAAGTTGAGCTCGACGCCGTCGACAGCGAACGGCACGTCGGCAGCCGCAAGATGATCGGCCAACATGTCGGCGTTGTACTCGGTAAGCTCCTCGAAGCCGACGACCAGCATATCGCGGCTGTCGCTGGCGAGGCCGGCCGCGGCCGCGTCGGGATACCGGGCGGTCGGTTTGATCGCGCCGCCGAACGTCGGCAGCAACGCGTTGGTGTCGGTGTGGTCGCCCTGATAGGTGTCGCCGACCGCCTCGTCGAAGCGGGCGAGCCCATCGCGGATCGCCGCCTCGCCGGCGATCGAGTAGGGGTGATCGTCCGGCAGTTCGCTGATCGCGGCGAAGGGGTCGGCGACCGGCTCTTCTTCGTCGAGATAGCCGAGCACGTCGATCAGGCCGCTGGCGTGTCGCAGCGTGGACTTTTTGTGGGTGATGAGTCGCACCGATGCGTCGCTGTCGGCCGCTTCGAGGGCGGCCATCGAGCCGGCGAGGCCGCCGCCGATGACGATCACATCCTCGCGGATTGCCATCAGTCGCCTCCCCGCCGGCCGCCGTCGGTTGCTGCCGTCTCCGCCGTTCCGTCGCTCGGTGATGCCCCAACACCGGTGTCGAAGGCGGTGAAGTCGCTGATGACGGTGTCGGTCGTCGCGGCATCCTTATCGCGGTTCATCGTGGTGCCGTGCAGCGAGTATTTGAGGGCGGCCTGTGAGAGCTGGCGGCCCCACATCGCGTGGCGTTCGCCCTTCCAGCGTTCCTGGTAGAGCTCGTCCCACGCGTCGTAGGCCGTCTCCTCGTCGTACTCGTCGTAGAGCTCGGCGGCCATCCGGTGACAACAGAACGCGCCCTGACAGTTACCCATTGACGCACGCGTGCGAAGGCGCACGGCGTTGAGATCTGAGCCGGATCCCTCGATTCCATCTTGTACCTCTGCGCGCGTGACGGCCTCGCACTCACAGACGACCGGGTTCGGGCCGTCGTAGTCGAGTACCTCGTCGGTGCGGGAGCCGAGCCGCTGGGCACTGCGGCGGCCGATCGGCGAGCGGATGCCGAACTCGTCCATGTAGTCCCGCAGCACCGAGAAGTCCTCGCTGCCGGGCAGCGGCACCTCGTCGGTGCGGCACTCGGCGTCGACGCCGAGCTTGTCGCAGACGTGATCGGAGATATCCTCGCCCATCATCCGGTAGGTCGTGAACTTCCCGCCGACGATGGAGGTGAAGTTCTCGACACTGTCGCGGTCGGAGTGATCGAGCAGGAAGAAGTCCCGCGTGATGTCGGTCGAATCGCTCGTGCCGGTTCCCGGCGGCTCGTAGAGCGGCCGAACGCCCCAGAAGGAGCGGATCGTGCGGGCCTCCTCGATGATCGGCACCAGCTCTTTGAGCGTGTCGATCATCAGGTCGACCTCCCACTGCTCTTCGGGGTAGTCCTCGGGGTCGTCGACCTCGACATCTGTGGTGCCGAGGATGCAGGTCGTCTCGTGGGGGACGACGATGTCGGCGTCACCCTTCGGCTTACAGCGGTTGACGACGGTGTCGACCTGGCGGGTGTTCATGATCGTCATGACGCCTTTGCCGGGGCGAACCTCGATCTCCTTTTCGAGGCCGGCCATCTCACCGATCTGTCCGGCCCACGCGCCGGTGGCGTTGACGACGTAGTCGCCGCGGATCTCCTCGCGGGTGCCGGGCTCGCGGTGGACGCGCTTGCCGGGGCCCGATTCGTGTTCGACTTCGACGCCGACAACTTCGTCGCCCTCTTTGAGGACATCCACCACGGGCGCGTGTGTCTCGATGCGCGCGCCGTGTTCCTCCGCGCTGGCGGCGTTGGCCACACAGAGCCGGAAGGGGTCGACCGCGCCATCCGGCACCCGAATGGCCTTGTCGATATCCTTGGCGAGGTAGGGCTCCTCTTTGCGGGCCTCCTCGGCCGACAGTACCTCGACCGGGATGTCGCACTCCTTGCAGCCCTCCAGTTTCTTCTGGAAGTACTCCTCGGAGTCCTCCGGGCGTTTGACGAACAGCCCGCCGGTTTCCTCAACACAGTGGCTGGCGATATCCCGCAGAATCCGGTTTTCGATCATACACTCCTTCGCGCTGGCCTGGTCAGCAACCGCGTACCGGCCACCGCTGTGGAGGAGGCCGTGCATCCGCCCTGTCGTTCCGTGGGTGAGATTCCCTTGTTCGACGAGCGTGACCTCGACGCCGCGCATCGCGAGGTCGCGCGCGATGCCGCACCCGGTCGAGCCGCCGCCGATGACGATGACATGTGGTTTGCTACTCATCCGTTCAATTTCCGTTTGAACTATAATGACTTTAGTTTACCCCCTAACGATGACACCCGTCAATGAATCTGGAGGAAACACCGGCGTCTGACGTTCTGTTCATGCATGTGAGTCTCTCGCAAACTACCCGAAGCAGCGGGGAACTATAGTCAAGTTTGGGCACGGGAGTAACATTTATCACGTTCTTCCATAGTGTTTACCCGTGGTGGTGGAACCGGTCGTAAAGAACGGTTCGCCGCCGACGGGGGAACGGCCCCCACAAGGAGTGTGGTGAATACACATGTCAGAAACATACGTTGGTTCAATTGACCAAGGGACGACTGGAACTCGTTTCATGGTCTTTGACCATGACGGGAACGTCGTATCGCAAGCTTACGAAAAACACGAACAGATCTATCCGGAGCCCGGCTGGGTCGAGCACGACCCGATGGAAATCTGGGAGAACACGAAGCTCGTCATCAACGAGGCTCTCGACAAGGAAGGCCTCGACGCTGACCAGC
>NZ_SESI01000004.1 GCF_006861655.1 Halonotius roseus
CCATAGCGACGAGGTTCCACCCGTACCCATGCCGAACACGGTAGTTAAGCTCGTCAGCGTTCCGCGCAGTACTGGAGTGGGCGACCCTCTGGGAGTCGTGGTTCGCCGCCACCCATTCATACTTCATACCCTTCATTCACTCCAAGAGTCACCACGCCGACTCGCCTGACTCCACGCATCCCATAGCGACAGCCATGGCTATCGGGTGATCGAGTTACCTTGTCAGTCGCGGCAGCGTTTGCTGCCGCTCCGTTCGGTACGACCGTTCCGGCGGCTATCGAGCTGTTCGATTGAGGTGTGCTGAAAACCGCGGGCGTGTCGCTGTCGACCTATTCGGCGTCAACAACGTTGGCGTCGGGAGCGTTCTGTTTGACGCTCTCAACTCCTTGCTTGCATTTCTGTCGGCTCGCGTAGCCTTCGCCGCCGTCGGCGATGATGTTCCCATTGTTGTGAACGAGTCGCCATCTCCATTGATCCGAGTTGTCGGTGTAGAGTTCGAATGTTGCTGCCACAGATTGTGATCGTTTCACAAGGGTATTATTCTATCGGTGGTCAGGACTCCTCATCGGCGGTCGGCGTCGACAACTCGTGATCGACGATTGTGCCGTCGGGCTGCAGCGTCACGCTCCCGAGAGTCACTGTTTCGCCGGGCTCGCCGTTGGTGGCGATCGTTTGTAGCGTTGTCTCTTGGTCGAGGTGCTGCCAGGTGATTTCCTCAACCAACTGCTGGAACTCGTCGGGATCGCGCCACCCCGAGTCGATCTCGCTTGGCACGTGGACGACGAATCTGAGTTCCGATTCGGTGACGTGAACCCCGACGATGAACCGGTCGCCGTCGCTGTCCGCATCGACTGCCATAGCTTCCTCGTCGTCGCTTCCGTCGCTCATACGTACTGCTTCGCCGAGCGATCGCAAAACGACTGTGGGTTGGCTCTCGACCGTGACAGACGGTACCAGCCGACGACGCGTCGATGGGTAGAACGGTTTTTGTCCGGCGGTCGACCACCACGGACAATGAGCTATCGGATCGGCCTGGTGGGGAAACCATCGGTCGGCAAATCCAGTTTTTTCAATGCAGCGACAATGAACGACGTGCCCGAGGGAGCCTACCCTTTCACCACAATCGACCCCAGCGTCGGCGAGGCCTACGTCCGCGTCGACTGTGCGGCCCCGGAGTTCGACGAGACCTGCACCCCGAATGTCGGCATCTGCCGTGACGGCACCCGGTTCGTGCCGACGAAACTCGTCGATGTCGCCGGGCTGATCCCCGGTGCCCACGAGGGCAACGGCCTCGGCAATCAGTTCCTGACCGACCTCAACGAGACCGACGCGCTGATCCACATCGTCGACTTCTCCGGGACGACCGACAGCGAGGGCGAACCCACCGAGGGCCACGACCCACGCGAGGACATCGATTTCCTCGAAACCGAACTCGACATGTGGTATCTCGATATTCTCGAAAAGGGCATCGAGAGCCACGAGACGACGTACGAGGGCGCGGACGCAAAGATCGAGGTCGACCTCGCCGAACAGATGAGCGCGTTCAAAACAAACAAAGACGAGATCAAACAGCTCATCCTCTCGCTTGGCCTCGAACTCGACACCAACACGTGGGACGCCGACGACCGCGAGGCCCTCGCCCGCGAGATCCGCAAGCGCACGAAGCCAATGCTGATCGCGGCCAATAAGATGGACACCCCTGAGGCCCAGGCCAACTGGGACGAGATCACCGACGACCCCGACTACGACCACCTCACCTTCGTTCCGGCGAGTGCCCACGCCGAAGGAGCCCTCAAAAAGGCCGACGACAACGACGTGATCGACTACACGCCCGGTGATGACGACTTCGAGATCGTCGGCGACCCCTCACCCGAACAGGCGGCTGGCCTCGAACAGATACGAGAGTTTATCGCCGACTACGGCGGCACCGGCGTCCAACAGGCCATCGAGACCGCCCTCTTTGATGTCTTAGGCTGTATCGCCGTCTTCCCCGGTACTGCCAACGGGAGCGACGACGAGAAGGGTGTCTTCCGGGACTGTTTCGTCCTGCCCGACGACGCAACGACCGAGGACTTCGCGTACTTCCTCCACTCTGATATCGGCGACGGCCTGCTCCACGGGATCGACTGCCGAACGGAGCGACAGGTCGGCGCGGATCACGACCTCGCCCACCGCGATGTCGTCGAGATCGTCTCGACCAACTGAGCCGGCTCAGGTGCTGGCGTCGTCGATCGCCGCCGATAGTGCCGAAAGCGCGTGGGTCGCGCTTTTCTGTTTCACGGCCGCGCGATCGCCGTCGAAGACGTGGCGATCGACCCGCACGAAGGAGTCCTCGCTGCCCCACGGAGCGGCGTAGGCGACACCGATGTAGACGAGGCCGACCGGCTTTTCGTCGGTGCCGCCGGTCGGCCCGGCGATCCCGGTCGTCGAGACCGCCCATGTTGTTCCGGCGGTATCTCGCATCCCCTGGGCCATCTCGGCGGCGACAGCCTCGCTGACCGCGCCGTTGGCGTCGAGTGCCTCCCGGGAGACGCCAAGAGCCGTCTGTTTTGAGCTGTTGGAGTAGGTGACAACGCCGCGGTCGACATACTCACTCGCGCCAGAGATGTCAGTTAGCCGTGAACAGACCAGCCCGCCGGTCAGCGATTCGGCCACCGCAACTGTCTCGCCGCGGGTGGTGAGTTTGTCGCCAACGATCGCTTCAGGGGGGTTGTCGGTCGCCATACCGGCTGTCATCGAGCCGATCGTTTGAATCATCGGATCGATGGGCGATCCCCCGGCAGCCGAATCAACCCGCTACTCGATAAACAGGGAGTAGGTGATCACGCCGAACCCGATCGCCGTCAACACGGCGTTGATGACGATCCCAACGTCGAGGCCGACCTCAAGCAGTTGGTGGGCGATGCCGCCGAACAGCGCGCCGAGGGTGACAAACCCAAAGCCGATCATCAGCCCGCGCAGCGAGGGATCACCCGTCCGTCGGTAGGCTTTGAACGCGAAGTAGGTGATCGCACTCCCCAACACGAAGATCGCGGCCATCACGCCGATGATGACCGTTTCGAGGTGCATTAGGTCTCCTCCCGCATCTGTGTCCACAGCTCTTCGAGCCGGCGGTCGGCGGTCTGTTCGCCCGCCGGTCGCTCGACGGTGACGACCAGCTGTTCGTCGTCGTCGACGGTGACGGTGAGCTGAGTGAAGCCGCGAGCGTACAGCGTTGCATGCTGGCCGCTCCGGCGGATCTCTGTCGACTCCGTCAGCAGGTTGGCGTCGGTCAGGTGGTCGAGCTTGCGATACATCGTCGACAGGGGGATATCACACGCATCTGAGAGTTCGTTTGCCGTCATTGGTTCTGAGAGTTCGGTGATAATCGCTCTGGTAGGTTCGTCGCCGAGTGCGTTGAGAACCTCCTCGCTAGTAGGAGCATCGTCCCGTTGTGACGGGTCACGCACCATTGGCTACCCGTTGTTCGGATGCGTGCATAAACGTACTCGTTCGAAGGCTCGTTGTCTGATCCTGATCGACGCGGACGGTCGTGAATGGTTTTTGTCACATATCGCTGCTGCCCTACACGCGTTTCTCACTGTGAAATCCACGTGGGCGATTTATATACCATCAGTGGAAAGAATCCGATAGCGTCCCCATGCATTACCGACTCCAACAGCCCGCCAGGATCGATCGATCGCTCCGCGGAGGTGCCTGCTGATGCACGCCCTCTCGAAACGACCTGAGCCGACGCCAGCGTCCGATACCGACACGCGTGTTGTGCGCTTCGATGACGCCGACTTCGGCGATGTGTTGGCGGCGATCCACTCCGACACCGCCCGGGAGATCCTCTTGAGTGTCCGCACGGAACCGCTGACAGCCTCGGAGATCGCCGACCGCGTCGACACCTCGGTGCAGAACGCCAGCTACCACCTCACGAAGCTCGCCGATGCCGGTCTCGTCCGGGTCTGCGACAACGTCTACTCCGAAAAAGGGTGTGAGATGAAATGCTACCACGCCGTCGACACGGCGTTGCTGTTGACAACGGAGTGAGTGGTGATGAAAGAACTCAGTGCGTTCCAACGCGATCTCCTGTTTGTGATCAACGGGATGGACGAACCCTACGGGCTCGGGATCAAGGCCGATCTCGAAGCCTACCGGGAGACGACGATCAATCCCGGCCAGCTGTATCCGAACCTTAACGCCCTCGTTGAGCAGGGGTATCTGACCAAGCAACAAAAGGACGACCGGACGAACCTCTACGTGCCAACCGACCGCGTCGCCAGGGCGATCGCCGACCGGCGCGCGTGGGAGGACGAACAGTGCTCAGAGACGGAGATGCCAACCCCCTCGCCGTGATCAGCCCGACAGCCCGAGTTCGGCGATCCGCTCGGTCATGTTTTCGACGCCGGCTGTCGCGTCTTCGGGCTTTTTGCCGCCGGTGATGACGATCTTCCCGCTGCCGAACAGCAGGATGACGACCTCGGGGTCGTCCATCCGGTAGACGAGCCCGGGGAACTGCTCGGGCTCGTACTCAACGTCCTCCAGCCCCAGCCCGATAGCGAGGGCGTTGAGGTTGAGACTGTCGCCGAGATCCGCGCTGGAGACGATGTTTTGGACGGTGATCTCGGGATCATCACCGACCGGGATGCCGAGGCCGCGGAGCTTCTCGAAAACGATATCGAGCGCGCCGTGCACCTCATCGGTGCTGGCCGCGCCGGTACAGACGATCTTCCCGGATCGGAAGATCAACGCGGCGGCTTTCGGCTCCTGGGTGCGGTAGACCAACCCGGGGAAGTTGTCGGGGTTGAAGTCCGCCCCCGGGATGTCGGTCGCAAGTGCTTCGAGATCGAGTTCCTGACCGATCCCTGTCGAGGCAACGACGTTTTGGATTTCGATAGTTTCTGTCGGATCGACCATGTGTCAGTAGTACGTGCGACCGATAGAACACGAACCAATATAAAAGTGGTACATAAACGCCTCATAAAGGCGGCCGTCGGCGGAGGTTGTGCGTCAGTCGGTCAGAACATCTTCCTGATATAGTGGCTCCCCTGACAGCATTCGTCCACTGACCACACCGCACGGCACTCGGCCGTGCTGGGGATGGTGTTGCGGTTGGTGGCTGCTTGATTCATCATACCGGTATGGCTGTTGCTGGTGCATCTGTCAGCGATACTCTCGACTCTCACGCTATCCAGGCTTGTCGCCCACATCTGGGGGCGCGCCCTCGGATGGAGCTGTGTTGTACTCGCTAATCGCGGGTGAGTCAACAACTGGCTTCGAGGACGGTCGGCGTCGGCTGCATCGTTTTCCTTGTCAAGTGGACAGAAGAAACAAATATTGCGTGTACATATGACGCCTCCTACATGGTGTGATCGGGTAAACACAGCGAGAGATAGCGATAGCGGTTCGTACTGGATCTGATCGCTGATCAACGATACCCCTGACGCTTACCGCCATCGGCTGGGATATACGCCTGCCGCTGTAACAGCGGGTAATGATACCGCAGACGGACTCTTCTCGACGAGCGTATCTTGCCGGTGTTGGATCAGCAGTTTCCCTTGGCGTCGCTGGCTGTCTCGGCGGCGGCAGCGATGACACCGTGACTGTCGCGCATATGCCGATCTTTCCCGATCTCCAGTACTATGTCATGGAGTCAGAGGGATATCTCGCGGAGATCGACGCCACCATCGAGAACCAAGAGTTCAGCAACGGCCCTGATATCGTCCAGGCCATGGGCGGCGGCGGGATCGACATTGCGATGTTTGGGGTTGTCCCCGCGATGATTACCATCGATCGCGGCATCAACGCGCAGGTGACAGCCGCCAACATCAAAGAGCCGATGGCGATCTTGACACACGATGAGTTCGCGCCCCTCTGGGAGGAGCACGGCAGCGATGCGTTCGATGTCTGGGCCGACGAAAACGGCGAGCAGTTCACGTTCGGCACCTTCCCGCAGGGATCGGTGCCGGATGTGTTGCTTCGCTACTGGCTCCAACAGGAGGGTGTTGATCCGGAAGCCGACGTAACAATCACGGAAATAAACGGTGCCAATGCGGTCTTCCAGGCGATCGCCAACGACGAGATCGACGGCGCGTCGATCATGGAGCCGGTTCCCTCCCGGGTCGCTGAGGAAGATCTCTCCTATGAGACATTCCGCACCTCAGCGGAGATTATGCCCGGTCAGCCGGCCGCGGTGACGCTGATGACCGATTCGGTACGGGAGTCGCCGGTCGCCACAGAGTTCCTCAATCAACACGTTCGGGCGACGGCGTTTATTGATGAGAACCCATCGGCGACCGCCGAGATCGTGGAATCCGGAATTGGGATGCCGGCCGAACAGGCTCAACAGGCACTTGCCGGGCCGCTGGCGAACTTCGTCACCGATCCACGCGAGATCGAGGCTGGCACCGAGATCTTTGCCGAGTTCGCCGCCGACAACGACCAAACCGATGAACAGCTCACGCTCGATCAGATCTTCGACTACAGCGTCTACGACAATCTGTAATGGCCACTGACGTTCAACAGGAGCACGCGCCGACGACGAACGACGGCGAACTGCCGGTACTTGGTATCGATCGCCGCCGGGCAGGGTTGGGAACCGTCGGCCTCGCAGGATTCATTGGGGTGTGGTGGCTTGCGGCACTGTTCCAGCCAGCCTACGTGTTGCCATCGCCTGCGGTTGTTGCTGAGGCAGCTGTCGCAGAGTTTGCCAGCGGTGAGGTTCTCATCGCCCTTGGCCAAAGCATCCAACACTGGATTCCCGGGACGATCATTGGCACCACACTCGGCGTCGCCGCGGGCGTCGCACTCGGCTGGAGCTCACTGCTTGATGACATCTCTTCGCCGGTCGTCCGAACCCTCCGGCCGGTACCACCGCTGGCGTTGATCGGCTTTGCGATCGCCTGGTTCGGGATCAACCACGCCGGAGCCGCCTTCATTATCGCTATCGGCGCGTTTTGGATCAATTTCTACGCGAGCTACGGCGGTGTTGAGGGTGTTTCCGATGATCTGCTTGATGTGGCCCGCAGCCTCGGTGTCGACAGCGATCTTGCACTCATCAAAACGGTTGTCATCCCGGCGGCATCCCCGGAGATCATGACCGGGATTCGCACCGGGATCGGCCGGTGTTGGATGCTCGTTGTCGCCGCCGAGATCTTCGGCGTCCCCGGGATCGGGCGGCGGATCCTTCGGGCCTCAAACAATCTCCAGGTTGATGTCGTTATCACCTACATCCTCGTGTTGAGCGTGATGTTTCTCCTTGTTGATACGGCCTACCGCGCCGTCCAACGGCGGGTGTTAGTATGGCGATGAGCGATGGCGGTGGCTCGTCGGTACAGGTCAGCGGCGTCAGCAAACAGTATGCCAGCGAACAGGGCACCGTCCAAGCGTTGGCCGATGTCAACTTTCAGGTCGACTCGGGTGAACTCGTCTGTATCGTTGGCCCCTCTGGGTGTGGAAAGACAACCCTGTTCCGCATTCTGGCCGGCCTCGAACCGGCTACCCGCGGTGAGGTCACGCTCAATGGCTCGGTGGTCACCGAACCAACCCCGAACATGGGCATCGTCTTCCAGGAGTACCACCTCTTCCCGTGGCGAACCGTTCGGGGAAACATCGCCTTTGGGTTAGAGAAGGCGGTCGGTCTCGACGGCACCGACCGCGACCAACGTGTCCAACAATTGGTTGATCTTGTCGGCCTTGCGGGCTTCGAGGATAGCTATCCCAAATCGCTCTCTGGTGGGATGAAACAACGCGTCGCTCTGGCGCGGGCGTTGGCGATCGATCCAGCGCTGCTCCTCATGGACGAGCCGTTCGGTGCGGTCGATGCCCAAACCCGCGAGCGGTTGCAGGCTGAACTCCTGGATATCTGGCAGGAAACTGGGAAAACGATCCTGTTTGTCACGCATGATGTCGAGGAGGCCGTCACTCTTGCTGATCGCGTTGTCGTGATGGGGAGAGATCCTGGACAGATCCGCGAGATCGTCTCTGTTGACCTTGATCGCCCGCGATCACGCGGGGATGCGGCCTTTGGCAGCTATTCTGAAAAGATCCGATCGCTCATCGAGAACTGAAGATGTGACTACACGCCGAAGGTCGCCCGCAACACGTCCCGTGTTCCGGGGCCGAGCCCGACCGCCAACACCGCGATCAACAGCAGGATCGAGTACCGCGGTGACTCCTCAAGCAGGTCGGGTTCGAACACCCAAATGACAAAGGTTGCTGCCGCCAGCTTGAGCAGCAGAAACGGCCACGTGTCGCCGGTGACCGCCAGCACAGACGCCGGCAGCACCGCACCGGTGATGTCGACAACGGCCGCGTTCACCGGATGTTTCGGGACGAGATTCGGGCCCGCGCCGAGAGCCGGCATCCAGTCGAGGCCAACGACGTTGGCGACGCCGTCGACCGAATGACCCCACAGCAACACCAGGCCCATGAAGCCGGTGCCGTCGTTGATCGCCGGCGCGACCCGTTCGATGAGTAGCCACGTCGCCGCCGCCGACAGCGTCGCGCCGACCGCCACCGCCGCGAGCACCTGTATCTGGAGGATAACGTACGATGTCGTCGCCGCGAGATAGGTGAGATAGCCGACGCTTGCGCCGAGAAGCAGCGTTCCGATGGCGGCAACCGGATACTCGTAGGCGTCGACGACGCCCCGGCGTTCGAGGGCGACGCCGACGCCGACGGCCGCAAGCGTCACCGCAAACACCGTCACGTAGATGAACGGGCTGATGATGAGCGCGCTCACCGGGAAGGCGATCAGCGGCTCGCCTCCCGCCCCAAGCGCGGCGATCCCGGCGTCTTCAACGGTGCGGAGCGCGCCGCCAAACAACATGAACGGGAACAACGCGTAGAACAGCGATCGGCTGTCGCCGATCTCAAGGCGGCGAAGGAGGAGATAGACGCCGATGAGCGCGAGCAACAGGATGAGGACGTAGCCCACCTCCGAGACGAGTGTGTACCCCGGGTAGGCGACGATCTCGCCCGCGACCTCGGCGGACGTACATTCGCCAGCCGAGAAGAGATACGACACGTCGCCCGCGCGGATGACCGCACACTGCGCGCCGTTGCCGTCGGCGGCGACCGGCCCCCAGAAATACTGCCAGATGAAGCGGTCGTAGACCAACTCACGGGCGAGCAGTGAGCCGACAACGAGGAGGGTCGTCAGTGCGGCGGTCACGCCGAGCCACAGCCGCTCGGGGTCGGCATCGACGCGGGCGGAGAGACCGGCCATACCGGTGGTTCCGGCCGAGACTGAGTTGAGGGTTCCGGTCTCTGGTGGCTGTCTCTCATAACCGACCAGCCGTGGGGGGCGATGCGGCTACCGATCGGCTGCGGGCGGTGCCCTACCGCTCGGCGTCGATCTCACGGGTCGCCGCCAGCAGCGACTCATGGAGCTCGCCGTTCGAGACAACGAGGCCCTCGGAATCGTGTCGCCACCGGTCGCTGTGGCGGTCAGTAACCCGGCCGCCGGCCTGCCGGACGAAGTGGACGCCTGCGACGCTATCCCAGGGGTGGGAAACGAGGTTCGTAAAGCCGCCATCCAGCGAGCCGGCGGCGATCAGCGAGAGCGTCGCCTGCGCGGAGCCGAACCGTCGGAGATCGTCATAGCGGGTGACCAGCTCCCGTGTCGCCGCCGCGTACTCGTCGCGGCTATCTCGTCCCCACAGCATCAGCGGCGCGATCGTTGCCGTCTCGGGATCACTCGTCTCGCTGACGCTGATCTCGTTCCCGTTGAGGTAGGCTGCCTCGCGGTCGGCGGTGTAGCTGTCGCCGAGGGCGGGCAACACCACGGCCGCGCCGACAGGTTCGCCGTCCTCGACGGCGGCGACGGCGGTGCCCCACACGCGGATGTCGTTGACGAAGTTGGTGGTGCCGTCGATCGGATCGACGATCCACGCCGGCCCCTCCTCGGGCACCGATTTCAACGCGCCGTCCTCCTCGCCGACGATCGGTTCGTCGGGATACGCTGATTCGATCACCTCGATCACGCGGGCCTGGGCGTTGCGGTCGGCCTCCGTAACAAGGTCAGTGTTGCTCGTCTTGGTTTCGGCGGCGATCCCCGTTCGGAACGAGTCGACGGCGAGGTCGGCTCCTGCGGTCGCGGCGCGCTCGGCGACCGCCGGCCGGCTGTCGGAATCTGCGTTCACGCCTTCGGTATCGACCGACCACGTTCTATATCCGTCGCTTTCGGCTGTCACAGTCTTTTTTCGGGTCGCCACTCGACAGCGATATACTCCTGATGGGCTTGCTCGACCGACTCCGAGGGTGGATCACCGACAACGACGAGCAAGCGACGAGCCCCGAGCTCACCGAGAATCCTGCCGACAGAACCACCATCGACGACGCGGAAGCCACGTCGCTCCGCGCGATCAAACTGCCTGATAAAGAACGCAACGGGATCGACGCCGACGAGCGCGAGCCCTGATCAGTCGAGTTGAACCCCAGCGTCAATCGAAGCGAACGCCCAGATCGTGGAGGCCGTCGTTGTTCATGGCGACGTTGATGAGAAGCGGCGTCACCGACTCGATCTCGGCCGCGTTGGCGATCCCGCCGGCGTCGAGCGCGCGGAGGCCGTCGATATCCTCGGCGAGGCTGCTGACGGTGGCTTTGGCACTCTCATCGTCGGCGACGACGAGCGTGTCGATGCCGAGGCTCGAATCAAGGTCGGCCAGCCGGCCCGCGGCGAGGTTGTGGAACGCGCCGACGACCGGGATCCCCTCGGGCGCGGCGTCGGCCGCGATGGCGGTGACGCTGCCGGCATCCGGCGGGTGGTAGTGGAACCCGTCCTCGTCGCGCTGCATGCCCGTTGCCGGCGAGACGAGGATGTCGCCCTCGGCGAGGTTGTCGGAAACGGCCTCGACTGTGTCGGCGACGTGGTAGGGCGGAACCGCCAGCACGACCACGTCGGCGCGGTCGGCGGCCATCGTGTTTTCGAACCCGGTGACCTTGGCGTCGACACCGCGGTCGGCGAGCTCGGTCTCGTAGTCGTCGGCCGCCTCGCGGGCCTTTTCGGGGTCGCGGGAGCCGATCACGATGTCGTGGTCGCTGTCGTGACCCCACCGGAGGGCCAGCCCTTCGCCGATCTCACCGGTGCCGCCGAGGAGTGTGATTCGCATAGGCGTCGTCGGGGTTGTTTGGGGTAAAGCGTTACGTGACCGGCGAGCCGCCCCGGTACCACGATTACTCGAACGTCTCCAGAAACGCCGGCAGCTCGTTGACCGACTCGAGGACGGCAGCCGCACCAGCTTCGTCGAAGGCCTCCCGGCCCGTCTCGCCCGTTAAGCCGCCGGTGAGGACGCCGATGCCCTCATACTCGCGGCTCTCGTCCTCGTCGGCCGCGTTGACCGCGGTTCGCACGTCGTCTAGCGTGTCGCCGACGAACACGACTCGGTCGGCGTCGAACCGCTCAGCCAGCGTCAGCAACGCGTAGGGGTGGGGTTTACCCTGCTCCCAGTTGTCCATCGTAAACCGGTGGTTGTCGTCGACCGCGAGGCCGACGCGATCGAGGGCGATTGTCGCCTCCGCGGCGGGTCGGCCGGTAACGACGCCGACCGCGTAGCGGTCGGTCAGCGTCGCCAGCGTGTCGCTATCGACGAGCACTGGTTCGTCGTGGATGTAGCCCTCGGCCTCGAAGGGTGGTTCGTCGCCTTCGAGTTCGGCAAAGAGGTCGCTACCGAGATAGAGCCCCTGAAAGACGGTTCGCAGGCGGTCGGGATCAAAGGCGTCGATGACGGTCTCGTAATCGGCGGCCGAGAGTTCGGCTTCGAGGACGGCTTTCGCACCCGCGCGGCCGCCACCCCGTTCGGCGATCCGATCGGTGAACGTCGCTACATCCTGCTCGAACCCCTGCTCGCGGGCGAGGACGTAGAGCGCGATGGCGTCGGTGACCAGCCAGTCGTTGTTGAAGCCGCCGGCGTCTTTGAACGGCTGGATCGCCGTGCGGTCGAGCGTCTCGCCGTAGACCCGCCGAACGGATTCGATGACCGCCCGCCGGTAGGAGTCGGCAACGTCGACCAACACGCCGTCGATGTCGAGAACGACAGCA
Source organism: Halonotius roseus (assembly GCF_006861655.1). Taxonomy (GTDB): domain Archaea; phylum Halobacteriota; class Halobacteria; order Halobacteriales; family Haloferacaceae; genus Halonotius; species Halonotius roseus. Next base: position 12,029 of record NZ_SESI01000004.1, read on the forward strand.
AGGCTCATTGAAACGACCCTGACCGGCCGGTACAAAAAGCGTACCGAGACGGGGCGGCAATCGGCAGCTCGGCCGACCAGGAGCGTCCCCGGTGACAGCCGTCGTCAGACAACCGTATGATGATTCCACCATCGTCGTGAAATTTAAGAACCGGCTCGCCGTAGGAAGGTTCATGCATGCCGACATCGTGCCGATCGGGGACGTACCCGCCCACGTCAAGCGCGAGTCGTCGGCTGTGCTGCGATCCGTCTACGACTGTGAGGTGACGGTGCAGGACAGCCAGTCGATCCCCGACGGCGCGTTCGACCAAACCCGGAACCAGTACCGGGCCGAGGATTTCATCGAGCTCGTCAGCCGCGTCGGTGCCGGCGACAAAAACATCGGGATCACCGCCAACGATCTCTACTACCGCCGCCGCAACTACGTCTTCGGGCTCGCCTATCTCAATGGCAACGGGTCAGTGATCTCGACACACCGCCTCCGCACCTCCTCGGACGGTGGGATCTCCTCGAAACCCGAAGATGAGGTCTTCTCCGACCGCGTCCGCAAGGAGGTCGTCCACGAGATCGGCCACACCCTCGGGCTGGAACACTGTGACAACAGCAAATGCGTGATGAGCTTCTCGCCGACTGTCCGTGAGGTCGACGTAAAAGAAGAGAACCTCTGTGGCTCCTGTAGCCGAATTCTGCGGTAGCGGTCGCTTCGCTCGGTCGTCGCTATCCTGAGCAGCATTCGATCTGTCGTCGTGAGCGACTGCTGGTTCGGCCCGTTAATTTATGTTCTATCGGGTGATAGATGATAGTACGACGGATCGCATGGTCGACGGTGCTGTCGTCATCGAACGGAACTTCGAGTTCGACGGCGACGCCGGAACACGGGTTGAGCTGTTCGTCGTCGAGGATTCGACGGCACCGGGCGGCTACGCCTACCGGTTTCAGTACTACAACCCGGGCGACAACGAGGCGATCCTGCGGTACGACAACGCCCACGACAGTGCTGTCGGCCCCCACCACCGCCACCACAACGGCGAGGTCACAGGCATCGAGTTCACCGATCTCGAAACTCACCTCGCTCGCTTCCGCCGGGAGGTACACCGACTCAATGAGCAACGATAACCACACGACACCCCCACCCGAGGCGACACGCTACCCGGAGACGCTTCGCATCACGATCCAGTCCGGCTCCGCGGCGTTCGACGCCGCCCTCGATGAAGTTGCTGACGATCCGAGCGCGACAGACGCCGCTGTCGTCTCCTTCGAGACAGCGGCAGGGCTCCGCAAACTCCTGACCGACCGACGGCTCGAACTCCTGCAATCGCTGCTGGACGAGCCCGCCGACAGTATCACCGCGTTGGCCGAGCGGTTAGACCGGAGCTATTCGGTCGTTCACGACGATGTCGAGCTATTGGCCGATACCGGGATCGTCAAATTCCGACACGCAGGACAGTCGAAGGCACCGTTCGTTCCCTACGAGACTATCGAGTTCGACGTGACGATAAGCGCGTCAACGGCCGCTGGCGATGCTGAACTGCCGGTCTGAGCGACCCACGCTCACTCGAACGAGCCGAGACTCGACTGCAGTTCCCGGCTGCTCCTGCCTTCGGTCACGTCGTAGCCGACCAACTCGCGCATGTCGACGGCATACGTCGAGCCGCCGCGGTCGACGATCAACAGCCGGCCTTTCGTGCCGCGAACGGTGCCTGCCGCGACGGTTTCGGCGACCGGCTGGCTGTCGAGATCGAGGCCGTAATCGAAGTCAAACCGCTCAATGGGGTCGAAATCGGCCAGCAGGTCGTCCCACGCCGCGGTATCGACCGCGCGGCCGAGTCCGGCGCGCTTGGTCGGCACGCGCACGCGATCCGGGATCTCGCGGGCGATCTCGGCTTCGCGCTCGCGGGCGATCCGGCCGTTGGAAACGGTGGCGATGTGGGCCGCCCGATCGGCACCCTGCTCGTGGAGGCGGGTTTCCAGCCGCCACTCGCGAGTGACGCCAACTTTGAACGTCGCCGGTGCGAACGCCGCGAGATAGATCGCGTGATCGTCATAGCAGTCCATCTCATCCTTCAGACAGGTGCCGGTACAGCGCGCACAGACCCACGTTCCGTCGTGGTCGGGGCAGTACGGTGCGGTCGGGTTTTCGCAGGCGATGTGGCTGTCGTCGTGGATCGTCCCGGCGCAGTGGCGGTCGTTGAGGCTGTAGTCGAGTTCGGTGCCAGGATCGAGCGATCGGTAGGTAATTTCGTTGTCGGCGTCGCTGGCGGCGGTGTCGGTGTCGTCGCCCACGGCGTCGGCAGTACCGTCGGCACCGCTCAGCAGGAGGCCGCCCTCGGCCGTATCGTAGCCAACGATCTGCACAGCTATCGTTCGACAGCCGGGGGTAAATCGCTGTCCCTCGGCACCCCGCGGTCGCCGCAGACGACTGGCGAGTCTCAGTTGGTAGCGGGGTCGGCCGCAGCGTCCTTCCACTCGCCGAGGCCGGCCGGATCGAGATGGATGTGTGCATCACCCACCTCGTCGAGAGCGGTGAGCTGATCGACGAGCTCGGATTCGATATCGTGGGCCTCCCGGATCGTCAGCTCGCCGTCGACCTCGACATGGACTTCGACCTCGATGACAGTGCCATCGTAGAAAACAGCCAGATCGTGGTAGCCAGCAACGTCGTCGTGGGCGGCCAGCACGTCCTCGACGGCCTCGCGTTGATCGGCTGTCGGGGCCGCGCCGACGAGGTAGCCGAGGTTCTCCCGGCCGATAGCGACACCCTGGTAGACGACCAGCAGGCTCACAACCGCGCCGGCGAGTGGATCGAGAACCGGGAACCCCAGCCGGACGCCGATGACACCGACGACGGCGGCGACGGTCGTGTAAATGTCGTTGAGACAGTCCTTTGCCAACGCCGTCAGCGCGGTTGAATCGAGGCCGACGTTCATCCGCATCGTATACCAGTAGGCGACGTACATGTCGACGACCGCAAACGCTAACGCGGCGAGCAGGTAGTAGCTAAACTCGATGTCGGAGCCGGCAAACAGGCCGCGAACAGATTCGTAGAGAAGGTAGCCGCCGAGGACGACGATCACCGCGCCGACGAACATCGCTGTCAGCGGTTCGATCCGCGCGTGACCGTGTGGGTGGGTGGCGTCGGCGTCCTCGAAGCTGCTCGATCCCCACACGAGGACGACGACGCTGGCGACGAGGTCGGCCACTGAGTGGGCCGCGTCGGCGACGAGGGCAACCGAGCCGAAGGCGATCCCCACCGCGCCCTCGGCGATGATCTTGACGAGGTTGGCGACGACGTTGACCCACGAGGCACGGCGAAATCGGCGTCTGGCGTCCTCGCGGTTCATACCGGACGGAGGGGTAGTCGAAACTTGAGGATTTGGGTTTACCGCATCTAATATCGTCGTTTGACGCGTCTACTGACTGATTTCAGCGGGTATCGGATTTGAATGTGATCGGCTTACTCCCCGCTGTCGTCGACTGTCGTCGGCCGTGTCACTCCTCACTGTCGTCGACTGTCGTCGGCTGTGTCACCGTCTCCGGCTCGGAGACATCACGGCTGCTGACCGTTCGCTGCGGGAACGGGATCGAGATCGATTCGGTGGCGAACCGCTCTTTGACCGACTCGACGACGCCCGCCGTCGCATGCCAGCGGCGTTGCGGCGTCGGCGGCGCGATCCAAAACCGGATATCCAGCGTCACCGCTGACCCGCCGAAGGCGACGGGGAAGACCTGTGGCTTGGGGTTGTTTTCGACCATCTTCACGCCTTCGACGGCCTCCCGGGCGACCTCCTTGGCGTGTTCGGGATCGTCGTCGTAATCGACCCCGACTTCGAGGTGGATGCGAAGCTTGCCGTCGCGGCTCCGGTTGGTGATCGGCCGGTTGTTGACATTATCATTTGGGATGATGATATGCTCGCCGTCGAAGTTCCGCATGATCGTGTTCATGATCGTGATCTTGGTGACGATCCCCTCCTGATCGCCGATTTCGACCCAGTCACCGATCTCGAATGGCCGAGAGAACATGAGGACGAACCCCGCCAAAAGCGAGCCGAGCGTCTGGCGGGCCGCCAGCCCGATGACGATCCCGAGGAAGCCCGCGCCGACCAACAGGCTGCCGATATTGATCCCCCAGATGGAAAACACCGCGACAATAGCGACCAGTATCAACGCGACCTGGAGGACACGGGTCAGGATCTGCTCTTGGTGGGCCGTGACGCGCTTCGTGTTGGCGGTGTACTCCCTGACAACATCCCGAATGAAGTCGTTGACGACAAACGCCGCAAGCAAGACGAGGCCCGTCGAGACAACCCGCCCGACCGCCGGCAACGCGAGTTGGCTGATCCCGATCAGCCGAAGCGCGGTCGCTATCTGACCCCAGATAACGAGCACCACGAACGCCGCCGCCGAAAGCACGAGCAGCTGGACGAGTCGGACGAGGATCGTCACAAGCACGCCGATCGGTGCGACCGCATCCACCCGCTCGAAGGTCTCGCTGGCCGACTCGCCGAACCGTCCCTGCGTCCACCCCCTGACAAACAGCCGGGTTCGGGTCGCAACCCGTGGGACGAGCAGGCCGGCGACCACCAGCGCGCTGACAGCGATCAGCACGCTCGCCGTGATCCGGATCTCGGTCGAGACGCCGTCGACCAACACGGACTCAACCCACGCTGTGGCGGCGGCAACCGTCATACAAGTTTCTGAGTCTATAGCATAAAAACGATGCTGATGTCGAAACGCACCCCACAATCGGGGTGGCGTGCCGAGATCAGTCGTGGGCCGCCAGCGTCGCTTCAAGCCGGTCGATCATCTCGTCGTTGCCGAGATGCACCGGCACGCGCTGGTGGAACTTCTCGGGGTCGACATCGAGGATCGACTGCGTTCCGTCGGAGGACGCGCCGCCGGCGGATTCGATGATGTAGGCGATCGGGATCCCCTCGAACTGCAGGCGGAGTTTTCCGTTTTCGGCCGATTTGAGCGCGGGATACGAGAAGATCCCGCCGTAGGTGATCACCTGGTTCACGTCGGCGACCATCGCGCCGCCGTAGCGCAGCTTGTACTCCTGTTCGATCGCCCGGATGAACGCCGAAAAGCCCGGCGTCCAGTCGGGCACCCGGCCGCCCATCCCGTAGACGGTCGGCTCCTCGGGGAGTGTCACGTCGTCGTCGATCACGTCGATCTCGCCGTCGCCGACGTTGGCCTCGGTGACCTGTCCGTCGCGGGCGACGGTCATCGTGAGGATCGGGCCGAAGAGGACGAACCCGGAGGCAAGCAGGCGGTCGCCGCCGGCCGGCAGGTCGCCCTCGTAGACCGCGATGATCGTCCCCATCGGGCTGTTGGGTTTGATGTTCGAGGAGCCATCGAGGGGGTCGCAGGCGATCGACACATCGCCGCTTCCCACATCGATCGGCTCGGCCTGCTCCTCGCTGGCGTAGGTGCCGACGCCGTCGATGTCGCCGAGGGCCTCCTCGATGAGTTCGTCGGCGTAAGCATCGGCCTCCAAGCGCGTTTCGCCGCTGGGGTTGACCTCGTCGCTTTTGACGCGCCGGCCCGGTAGTGAGGCGCGGATCTCGGGAGCAAGCTCGGCCAGGGTCTCGAAGATCGCGTCGAGTTCGGCCTCGTAGTCGCTGGTGTCAGCCGGCATTAGAGTGCCTCGGGGTTGGTCGGTTCAACGTCCATCACGTCGAGCGCGTCGGCAACGCTGGCGTCCTCGAAGATGACGGCTTCGAGCCCATCGAGGATCTGTTCGGGGTTATCCCGCTGGAAGACGTTTCGCCCGACCGCCAGCCCGTTGGCACCGGCGTCCATTGCGTTGCGAACGGTCGTCAGGAAATCCTGGTCGTCTGTCTTCGAGCCGCCGCTCATCACGACCTTCGAATCGGCGGCCTGTGTAACCGCATGCGCCATCGCTTCCGGCGAGCCGGGGTATTTCACCTTCGTGATATCCGCGCCGAGTTCGAGCCCCAGTCGCGTCGAGTAGGCGATCGTTGAGGGGGTTGTTGCGTTTTTGAGCCCCTGGCCGCGGGGGTACGACCACATGACGACACCGAGGTCGTGGTCGCGGGCGGCCTCCTGGGCGTCGCGGAACTCCTCGACCATCTCGATCTCGTGGTTGGAGCCGCCGTAGACGGTGAAGCCGATGGCGTCGGCACCGACTTCGGCGGCGTTTTCGACCGTCCAGTTGACCGCCGAGTTGGGCTCACCCATCCAGAGGTTTGAGGTGCCGTTGAGCTTGGCGAGGAGGGTTACGTCGTCCTCATAGGAGGGGTAGTAGCCCTCGGCGATCCCCTTCTGGACGGCGACCGCGGTGACCGCATCGTGGGTGCCGATCTCGAACACCCGATCCGGGTCGGCTGTCGTGGGGTTCGGTTCGAAGTCAACTGGCCCGTGTTCTAGGCCGTGATCGTAGGCCAAAATTAGGGACTTTTCGTTGCGCGTAATCGCGGAATCAGCACCAGGGATCATCGTTTCTACAATCAGTGAACTATCCTAAAAGTGCTCTGGTGACCTCTCTGTTTTCCGAGTGATCTTGTGTGACACACCACCCGTGTGACGACTGTTACCGACGGTTCAGGCGGACTATCACGAACGATCGGTTAGGTCGTCGTCCCGCGATCACAACACGGCCACCAAGCCGGCGATCAGTCCTCGATCGGGAACGTCTCGTGGAGCACGTCGTGGGCCTCGCCGAGCCCTGCGAGCACACTGTTTCCCTGGGCGGTGATGCGGTGTACCGCGCGCTCGGCGTCGCGGACGGCGACGAGTCGGCCGCGGAGGTAGTCGTACTCGGGGTCGTCGCTCGGCGTTTCGGCGACCTCCTCTTCGAGATCGACGAGCGCGGCGTCGAGATGGCGTTCGATCGCGGCCAACGACTCGGCCTCCGCGAGGGCTTCGATCGGGCCCGCAAGCTCACCTTCCAGCTCCTGTTCGGCGTGTTCTCGGGCGGCGGGATCCTCGGTGCCCAGCACGTTCATCAGTCCGAGTCGAAGTGCTTCGAGTTCGTAACAACTCATAGGCGTTAGTGGGGCAAGCGGGTGATTAAATCCAGTGTTTGGTCGGCGTTTGGGTCGCAACAAGACATATGCCGGATCGACTGGAAGCCCGATGTGGTTCTCACAATGGCCCCCTCACTCGACAGCGAGACTCTCCTCTACGTGCTTGGCGTCGCCTTCGCGCTCGGCACGCTGGCGTTTTTCGCCAGCAGCGTCGCCTTCGATCTCTCGATCACCGTCACGGCCGCGTTGCTGCTGGTGACGTTCGTGGTGTTTTTGATCGCCGGAATCGCCGTCGACCGCCCACCACTCGATACCATCGCCTTCGCGGTCTCGGGGGTGGCGTACGTGGTCTTTCTCGGCTACGTCGTCTCGCGGTACCGACCCGACCCGGTGACCGTCTTCGTCCTGCTGGCGGCGTCGGCAGGGCTGTTCGTCGGGCTCGGCTACGCCCTTCAGGAAAACCGACTCACGATCGATCGCCGCACGGCGCGAATCGCACTCCTCGGGCTCGCCGCCGTCGGCGTTCTGTTGGTCGGTGCCGACAGCATCGGCGAGGTCGAGTACACCACTGACCTCGACGACGAGCTCGTGCCCGAAGAGACCACCGCGACCGGGGACGGAACCGTCGTCTTCAACGAACAGCGGGTCGGCACACTCAGTATCGAGAACCCGACGCTGTTTACCCGCGCCGTCGAGCCGCCGTCGCTGGATGGTTGTCTCGCCGGTGTCGAGACCGACCGCGTCGATGGCGTGGGGTTCTACTACGAGCCGCGGAGCTACCAACTCCCCGACCGACTGGGTCGAAGCGAGGAGACGACGGCCGAAATCTACGTGTCGGTTGCACTGCCGGAGAACGTGACCGCACCGGGTGAACCGATCCCGATTGAGCGCGCCGAGAGCTGTGGGGTGACGCGCTCGGAACCGACGCTCATCGTCGTTAACGACGAACCAGAACGAGTGCTGCCGCGGTAGCCGGCTTCCCGCCGTAACTGTCGCCGCCAACCGCTACAGCGTCTGATCGACCAGATCGCTGACGATGCGTTCGCGGTCGAGATGCGAGGAGACGATGCGTTCGGCGTCGTCGGCTTCGACGCCGCCGTACCAGACGTTTTCGGGGTAGACGGCGACCATCGGCCCCTCGTCACAGCGGTTGAGACACGAGGTACGGGTGATCCGGGCGTCGCACTGCTCGGAGTCGCGGGCTGCTTGCCGCAAGCGTTCGAGGACGGCCGGCGCGCCGTTGGCTGCACAGGATTGGTTGGTACAGACGGCGACGTGTTTGGCGGGGGCGTCGTGGGTGTGTGGCTCATCGTCGATGTCGCTGCGGTCGGCGTGTGTCTCCTGATGGGTCAGCGCGCGCAGCATCGCTCGCGCGCCGCCGGTGTCTTCCTCGTAGCCGGTGAGATCGACCTTGTACTTGCAGGTGTCACAGGACATTTCGACACTATCCGTCCGGGCCTCCTGCCAGCGGTCGCCGAGCACGTCCAGCAGCCGCGAGTCGGTGCCAAGGGGGTCGCCAGCGAGGGCGTCGACGTAGGGGTACTCGTCGTCGAACTCGTCAGTCCACTCCCGAATTCGGCCGGTCAGCACGCCGTCGCCGAGCATGTACGGGACGACGACGACGGCGTCGGGTCGCTGTTTGGCGAGTGTCGACAGGGAGTCGTCCAGCGTCGGCTCCGTGATGCCGATGAACGAGGCTTCGACAGTGCTGAACGCCCGGCCCTCGTGGAGCAGCCGCGAGAGCTTGTGCAGGTCGGCGTTGGCGTCGGGATCGCTGGAGCCGCGGCCGCAGACGACGACCGCGATATCGTCCTCCTCGCGGTCGACGCCGAGTTCCGCCTCGACTGCGGCCGCGCGATCGTCGAGCAGATCGACGATGGCGGGGTGAATCCCGAGATGCGCGCCGTTGTTGATTTCTACTTCATGCGTCGAGCGGGCGCGCTGGACGGCCAGCGGCACGTCGTTTTTGACGTGACTGGCCGCAAACAGCGAGAGTTGGACGACCGTGACCGAATCGACCGCGCCCGCCAGGCCCTCGATGCCGTCCTCGATGGCTGGCTCGGCGAGTTCGAGGAACGCCGCATCAACTGGGATCTCCAGGCGGTCTTCGAGCATCGCCGCCAACTCCCGAACCTGCTCGTTGGACTTCTCGCGGCGGGAGCCGTGGCCGACCAGCAGGACGGCCTCGTTGTCGACGCTCTCGATGGTGTCGTGGAGTTGGCTCATGCTTCGAACTGTGAGCGGTCGAACTCGACATCGGTTGCCTGATCGAGACTCTGTACCAGCTTGCGGCGGCGACTCGGCGCGAACAGGCCCGTATCCTCCGTCTCGTAGAGCCACATCCCGAAGTCGGCGGCTGCGTCGTCGTCGATGCCGAACCAGTAGCCGCCCGAGGAAGTGTCCGAAAGGTCGCCGTACGGTGCGTCAACCGGCGCGTCGTCGATGAGATCCTGGACGAGTTCGAGCAGTGCGGCGTCGTCGTGGACGAACGAGACGCCGACGGTGCCGCTGGAGGATTTGAAGCAGATCGTTCCGCAGCCCTCCAAGATGCCGCGCAGCAGGTCGCGGCGGTAGTCCGCAAATGCACCAAAACGGTAGTTCCCGCGGCCATCGACCGGGAGGCCGAGCGCGCCGCTCATCCCGAAGAGGTCGTCGCTCGTGACTTCGACCGTGTACTCGTCTTCCGTTTTGCTGATGTCGGTGTTGTGAGCGTAGTCGCGGGTCGTCTGGTCGTGGTCGATCTCGCTGCCGACGATCTCGCTGAGCGCTTCGGCGGCCGCCTCGTCGTTGGTCGTCACGGTGAGGCGGTCGTTCTCGATCTCGCCGTTGCCAGCGACGCGGCCCCAGAAGTAGGCCGTCGCGGGGTGGCCTGCCAGCAGGTCGTCGGGGACGGCAACGCTCATCCGTCGACCTCCTCGACGACGATGGCGTTGGTCGGACAGGCCGCCGCAGCCTGCCGGGCCTCCTCGATGCGGTCGTCGTCGAAGGTGGCGACCACGTCACCGTTTTCCTCTCGAACCTCGCCGTCGCCGTCGTAGACCGGATCGCCGTCGGGGTCAATCGTAGCCAGGCCGTCGTCGTCCTCGACGAACCGGGGATCGCGGGTGAGACAGGCGAAGATGCCGTCGCAGAGCTGTTTTTTCAGAGTTACTTCGTAGGTTGTCATGTTAGTAGTCGTACTTGGTTTCGTAGCCGCGCGGGGTGACCATCCGGTCGTCCCAGACGTATGTCTCCTCGTTGCCGACGAGGATCGTCGTCGTCATGTTGATGATCTCCTCCTCGCCGAGTTCTTCGAGTTGGTCGAGCGTCGTGATCATGACCTCTTCGTCCTCGCGGCCCGCGCCGTGGACGATGCCGACCGGCGTATCGGGGGCGCGGTGGGCGAGCAGGATCTCGCAGGCCTTCTCGAAGTTCTCGCGTCGCTTCCGGCTCCAGGGGTTGTAGATGACGATGGTGAAGCTCTCGCCGGCGGCTGAGTGCAGCCGGGATTCGATCTCCGGCATCGGGACGAGGTGATCGGACAGGGAGATCGACACCGTGTCGTTGACTAGGGGCGCGCCCAGCAGCGCGGAACAGGACTGCGCGGCGGGGACGCCTGGGACGACCTCGTAATCGACCATCGAAGCGGTCGCACCCTTCGATTCGAGGATTTCGAGGGCGAGCCCCGAGAGGGCATACACGTTGGGATCGCCGCTGCCGATGATCGCCACGTCGTTGCCAGCGAGCGCGCGGTCGATGGCCTCCTCCGTGCGGGAGACCTCGCCGCACATCGGTGTATCGTAGAGTTCCTCTGCTTCCTCGGTGATTTCGTCGGGCAGCAACTCGATGTAGGTTGTGTAGCCGACGATGTGTTCGGCCTCCAGCAGCGCGGCACGAGCGCGCTGGGTCATGCCCTCGGGATGACCGGGGCCAAGACCAACCGCCGTCAGTTGGCCCGGCTCGGCGTCGAAATCGTCGACGGTCGATCCGACCTTCTCATCGACGGACTGCTGTTTCGACGAGCTGTCGCTGGATTTCGCCGTACAGCCGCCGGCATCGTCGCTCGATTCGCTTGCCTGTTCCGCTGTCGTCTCCGCTGTCGTGTTGGTGTCCGTACTCATGGTCAGAAATCCTCCACGTCACGCCCGCCGCGCGGGGTGACAAGGAACGTCCGGTAGTCGTTGTCCCACGTCTCCGTCTCGTGGTTGCCGATGATCAGCGAGGTGCCCATCCCCGACACCTTGTCGTCGTGGGCGGTCGCTTCGCCGAGCGTCGTGATGACGTGGCTCTCGCCGTTGCGGCCGGCGTCGGCGCGGCCGGCGTCGTTGACGATCGCCACCAAGGCGTCGTCAGTCCGTTCCTCGCGGACGATGTCGACGGCCTTCTCGTAGTTGCGCCAGCAGTTGTAGAGGACGATGACGAAATCGCTGATGGCTGCGGCGCGTAGTTTCTCCTCGATTTCCTCCCACCCGCGCCACTTGTCCGACAGCGAGATGGTACAGAAATCGTTGCACAGCGGCGCGCCGACCATCGCCCCGCCGCCGAGCGCGGCGGTGACGCCGGGGACGATCTCGATTGGGATGTCGGTCGCGTCTTCCTCCTCGGCCATTTTGAATATCAGGTCGGATTTGCCGTACACGGAGGGGTCGCCACCCGAGACGTGGGCCACGTCGTCGCCGGCGCGAACGCGCTCGAAGGCGACCTTGGCAAGTTCGATCTGGCGGCCCATCGTCGAGCGGATGATCTCCTGTTCGTGGCCGTTCTCGCGGGTGACACGCCCCTCGTCGTCGACCTGGTCGGCGGGCGGCAGCGTGCCGTCCTCCCGCAAAAACGCCTGATAGAGGTCGGAGGCGATCACGCAGTCGGCCGTCTCGATGACCTCCTTGGCGCGCTTGGTCATGTCGGCCGGTAGTCCGGGGCCGATCCCGACGACAGAGAGGGTTCCGAGGTCGTCCGGGCGTTCGGCCGCTGCCGCACTCGCTGATTCGCTGCTCATCGTCCTATCGCCACCGTCACCTCGTTCTGATAACTCTGCTTTTCGAGCAGGAGTTCTTGGTCGCTGCCGCCGGCGATGGCTGAGGCCTCCGAGATGCCAGGCCAACCGATCAATTCCTTGGATTTCGATGGACTCGGGCCCTCGTGCTCCAACAGCGTCTCTTTGTCGAAGGCGACGACGCCGAGATCGAGTTCCTCGGCGGCCTCCAGCAGTCCCTCCTCGTTTTCTTTTCGCGTCGCCGTGGCGACGAACTCCACGTCGTCCATCTCGTACTCGGTTTCGTCGAGGGCGGTCTCCCAGGCCGCGATGAAGGAATCGGCTGCCGCGCCGGAGACGCTGCCGGTTCCGAGGACGACGCCGTCGTCTTTGTTCCGCTTGAGGACGGTCACGTCGTCGCCGACCAGCACGGCCTGCGGGCCGTCGAGGCGGGCGACTGGGCCGAGTTCGTCGTCCAGCACGGCGAGGTTGGTCTGGATCGTCGAGCGGCCGTTGACGACATGGGTGTCCATCGCCTTCGCGCGGGCCTCGACGCCTTGCTTGCCGGCCGCTTCCGAGGCTGTCGTCATCGCCGGAATCGCGCCCATCGTGGCGAGGTCTTGGGCAACCTGGTTCGCGCCGTGGTGCCCGCCAGTGATCGGGATCGCCCAGGTGAGTTCCTCGTCGACGACACAGATGGCGGGATCGTCCCACTTGTCGTCGAGCAGGTGGGCGGTTTTCCGCATGGCGATGCCGCTGGCCATCAGGCCGATGAAGCAGTCGTACTCGCCCCAGTGCTCGTCGAAGACCTCGCCGTGGTACTCGATGATATCTATCTGCTCGTAGCGGTCGGCGAGTTCGCTCTCGATCTCTTCGGCCGTATCCATCTTCCGGCCGAAGGAGATGATAGCGATCTCCTCGGCGACCTCCCCGTCGCTGTCGGGCGTGCTACAGTGGCCGCCGCTGTCGGAGTCGTCGCTCGTGTCGCTGTTCGCCGTCGTAGATTCGTTGTCCGTGCTCATTGGGTTGTCTCCGCTGGATCGGTCTGTTCGCTATCCGCCGTCTCACTGCTATCGTCGTCAGCATCATCATCGGGGCCGCGATCCGCCCACCCATCGTACAGGTAGGAACGCTCGTAGCCCGCGCCGGTCACGGCGTCGCCGATGATCACCATCGCCGAGGCGCGGTAGCCGGCCTCCTCGATCTTCTCGCCAATCGTGCCGATGGTGCCAACGATCACGTCCTCGTCGGGCCAGGAGGCGTGGTAGACGACCGCGACCGGAATCTCGGGGTCGTGGCCGTCGTCGATGAGCCGATCCATCGTGTCGGCGACGGCGTGGGTACCGAGGTAGATACAGGTCGTCACGTCGCCCATCTCGACGAATTCGCCGATGTGATCGTCCTCCTCGGTCAGCGTCTTGCCCTGCGGGCGGGTGAAGGCGACGTGGTTCGAGACCTCGTTGAGCGTGAGTTGGGTTCGGAGGGTCGCGCTCGCTGCGAAGGCTGAGGTGACGCCCGGGACGAAGTAGGTGGGGACGCCTTCGTGTTCGAGGGCGTCCATCTGTTCGAGCGCCGCGCCGTAGATCGCGGGATCGCCGCTGTGGAGCCGGACGACGTTGTCGCCGTCCTCGTGGGCGTCCCGCATGAGCGGGATCAGCTCTTCGAGATCCTTGCCGATGGATGAAACCGTCTCGGCGTGGTCGCAGTACTCCTCAAGGAGTTCGCTGTTGACCAGCGAGCCGGCGTGGACGACGAGGTCGGCCTCTTCCAGCAGTTCCTTGCCGGCGACGGTCAGCAGGCGTGGGTCGCCAGGGCCAGCACCGACGAAGGGGATACCCTCCTGCTCGTCGCCAGCGTTGTGCTCGAAGATCCGGTCGTCGAGTTCGGCGCGTCGCTGCTCGCCTTGGGCGTCGATGGCGGATTGGGGGTCGGTTTCGTCGCTCATGCTTCCCCCTCCTCGCTGGCGTCGGTCGCCGACTCGTCGCTGGCGTCGAACTGCGCGGTCGCCGGTTCGATGTCCAGATCGCGTTTCACCGCGTAGGCGAGGGTGTAGTAGTCGCGCTCGTCGATCTCGCTGGGCTCGTCGGTAATGACCGTCTCGCCTTGCTCCATGTAGAGCCGGCGGCCGTAGGTCACGTCGTAGCCGGCGTCGATGAGACCTTCGTGGGTCGCCGGCGCGTCGGTGACTTTGAAGAGGATCATCCGGTCGGGGCCGGTCGGCGCGTGGCCGTTGGCGGCCTCCCGCAGCGCGAGGCCCGCGCCGGCCTCGATTTCGACGTCCAGCGCGGTCGCAAACGCCGTCATCGCGCTGACGCCAGGCACGATCTCGACGTCCACATCGGGGTGGAACGCGTCAAGCGTCCGTCGCAGGTGCCCGAACGTCGAGTAGACGTTCGGGTCGCCGAGCGTGACGAAGGCGGCGTCGCCATCGCGGGCCTGCGGCGCGATCTCTGCGGCGGCCGTTTTCCACGCCGCCCGTAGCTTCTCCTCGTCGCGGGTCATCGGGAAGTCGAGATCGCCGATCTTCGACTCCTCGACGTGGTTCAGCGCGACCGTCCGCGAGAGGCGGCCTGGCGAATAGACCACGTCAACCGACTCCAGTACCTCCTTGCCGCGCACTGTCACCAGATCGGCCTGTCCGGGGCCGAGGCCGATACCGTAGAGCGTCACTGTGTCGCCTCCGCTCGTTCGCCGTCGTCAGCGTCGCTGTCGCCGTCGCCCTCGTCGTCGCTTGCACTGCCGACCAGCATGTAGACCGGGTTGTCGGAATTGAAGCTCGTCGCGCCGGCGAGTTCGTAGCCGTGGCTGACCTGGAACTGGACGACTTCCTCCAAGATGTCGCGCTCGCGGAACGCTTCGGTCGCGCGGCCGGCGACCTCCAGCCGTGAGACGTTCATCACGATCCGGTCGATTTCGGTGTCGACGGCGTGGTCGAGCACGGCTTCGAAGTTCCGGCTGCCGCCGAGAAAGAGGGCGTCGGCGTCGTCGGGCAGCCCCTCGGGTGCTTCGGCGTTCCGCAACTCGACGTCGGCGGTGACCGTCTCCTCGTTGGCCGCGAGGTTTTGCTCGGTCACGTCTAGGCGGTCGGCCTTGCGTTCGAGGGCGGTCACGCGGCCGGCCCGTCGGGCGGCCTCGATGGTGACCGCGCCGGTACAGGAGCCGACCTCCGCGAAGAGGTCGTCCGGGCCGAGGTCGAGTTTGCCGAG
Organism: Halonotius roseus; assembly: GCF_006861655.1. Taxonomy (GTDB): domain Archaea; phylum Halobacteriota; class Halobacteria; order Halobacteriales; family Haloferacaceae; genus Halonotius; species Halonotius roseus. Next base: position 27,174 of record NZ_SESI01000004.1, read on the forward strand.
CAGCACCGACCGTACTTCCGACTTGGTCGGCCCCGCTTTGGCGTCGTGTGGCAGTGCGATGGGCATCATCACGTCTCTCAAACCGGATCGATAAAACAATTTTGCTTGGGGTAGCGAAAGTTCGCTTGTATACGATATCGAAGTCAAATTAATCAGCACAAGATTGATTCCAGAGTGTAAGAATGTTCGAGTATGGGAACAGCAGGAGATGTAATAGACGGATTACTGGCTAAACAATTCACAAGTCTACTTATCGCATTCCTTATTCCTGCTCTATTAGGTCTATTACTGACGACTCTACCGTTAGGCCCCGAATTGATTGTAATGATACCAGCGATACTTGGGATAAGTATCGCATGGACTCTTGGAGCATCATACGGAAAACGGAAAGTGTATCGTAATGTTGCGAAAAATAGAGATTAATTCATACGAACAGTGTTTGGCAGTTTTCTATATCTCAAAATCTTATACTTTCTATAGATACTGCACCACCAACGACCACCAAAACGATTCTTTATCATCCAAATGCTAATATAGAGAAGTAGGACGGTTTCTTTCAGATATGGGATACTGCGGAACTGGCCTGGGTAAAGAGCAACCACCAAGACGAACAACCCCAGCAGTTCAGATGTCGATTCTAGAAACAGTTTTCTAGCCCTTTGAATTTCTTCGTGTGGTGGATTTTCGACTGGATCACGAATCATTGTAATTGAAAACATAGGATTCACAGTGAAAAATTGATTGCCAAATCTATCCCAGAGCGTAATTCAATACCACTGTAGCTTATTACGAGACAATCCCTTCTTTGCGATAGCTATGAATGACGAGGCACAGCGGCAAATAGACAAAGATATCGAGGAAAACGCCGAACTGTACGAAGCCCTCGCTGACGAGAGCGACGAATAGCCGCCTTACTCCGTATACTTTTGTTCAGTACGTCGTTGAAATACGCTCGTCAGAACTCGAATAGTTCGTGGCGCGTCGCCCAGGTCGTGTCCTTGTAGTCGATGAGAATGTTCGAATCGACGACGGCGACCGCGATTCAGGCGTCTTCCGCGAATGTCGGATCGTCCTCGTTGCCGGCGAGATCGTGCGAATAGAGGCTATCGCCACCCATCGGGGCTTTCAGATCATCGTCGTCGAAGGCCTCGTCGGCTGCCATACGCCGAAATAGCGGCTCACGCAAAATACATGTTGCGCCACATGTTCACGTGTGCTCACACTCGAATACTGAGCAGCCGACGGATCGGTAACACATATATCCGACACTCGTGTATTTCGACGGTGTATGCAATTCTGTGATGAGTGTGGCTCGCTGATGCACACGGCGGGCGACACCTGGGTCTGTCGCTCCTGTGAGAACGAGGAGCCACGAGACGCCGACGCCGAAGCGGCGATGACGACCCAGGACGGACAGGTCGACGACGAGGCACCCGCCGTCGCCGACGCGACCAAAGACGCTAGCGAGACGGTCGAAGAGTCCTGTCCGGCCGAGGATTGCGACAGCGACCGGGCCACTTCCGAGATGATGCCAAAGCCGGGCGGCTCCTACGAGGTTCGGCTGTTCACCTGTGTCGAGTGCGGCCACAAGTGGCGCGCATCCTGACGGCGCATCTGTTTGCTGTCACCAGCAACGACTCGAACCCTGAACTCACGCACCGACATCCGCCGCTGATTCCTCGACTTCACCATCCGAATCGACTTCCTGCACCCATTTCTTCTCCACATCGCGGTTGGCGACGACGATCAGGTCGCCGTCGTCGCCGCGAATGCGGGTTTTCCGCAGGTCGATCCCGGTGACCGTCCCCGTCACCGAGGCCGTCGTCACGCGGTCGCCCTCGTTGAAATCGGCGTCCTGGAGCAGATAGACGCCGGCCACCGTGTCGGCGAGCATCTCCTTGAGCGCGAAGGCGACACCCAAGGCGACGAACCCAGTCGCTGTCCCGAGGCTCGCAGCCACGTCGCCCATCCCGACGATCTTCAGCAGCGTCAGCCCCGCGCCGAACCACAGCAGGAGACTCGCCATCGTCACCCCGAGATCGACGATGAGCTGCTCCTCGTCGGCGTACAGTCGCCCCAACGCCGACCGGAGGACTGCCTTGATGAAACGAATGAGGAGGTACACCAGTACCAGAAAGACCGTTCCCGACAGCAATCGCGGGAAGACGGCGATGATGTCGCGGACGAATTCGGCGGTGACGCTGCTGACGACGTTCGCTTGCGAGGGAAGTTGGAGGAGCACAGGTAGCCATTCGCCGCCAGCAATAAGAGTATTCGGCAGCCAGCGAACCCGAAAGGAGCAGGCTATCGACGCCCAGCCAGCGACTCGATGAAACGGTCGAATGCACCGCTCTCGGCGTGGACGTGGGCGTACGTCCCGAGTGAGTCGTAGGCCAGCAGGCCGTCGTGCTCGCCGTCGATACCGTCGCCGCGCCGAACGTCGAAAGCAAAGCGGGCGTCGTTGTCGACGCTGGCCTCCGAGTAGTGAAACTCGTGGCCGCGAAGTGTCGCGCCGCGGTCAGCCGTCAGCGTCCCCGTCGTCGCGTCGAGTTCGACGTGATCGAGTGCCTGATACCGGTCGCGCATGGTCACGTCGGCCGGGAGAATCCCGGCCATCGCGTGGCTCTCGCCATCGGTCGTCGTTAGCGACTGGCTCATCGACATCAGGCCGCCGCACTCGCCGAAGATCGGCAGGCCCTCGCTGGCGCGGTCGGCGAGGTCGTCAAGCGTCGATGACGACGCCAGTTCCGCCGCATGGAGTTCGGGGTAGCCGCCTGGCAGATAGACGCCGTCGCAGTCGGGCACCGGGTCGCCGGCGACCGGCGAGAACGTCCGGACGGTCGCCCGCTCGCGGAGTCGTTCGATGGTCGCCGGATACTGGAAACAGAAGGCGGCGTCGCTGGCGACCGCGACGGTCGCGTCCGTCGGCTCGGCTGCGGCCGGTTCGGCGTCGATAGTGGGTTCGCGCGCCACATCGACCAATCGCTCGGTTTCAAGATGGTCGGCCGCCTCGTCGAGTGCATCGTGCGGCAGCGCGGCTTCATCGCCCATTTCCAGACCGAGGTGGCGATCCGGGATTTCGAGATCGCCGGACGGTGGAATCCGCCCGAAGTAATCGAGTTCGTCGGGCAGCGCGTCTCGGATGCCCTGTTCATGGCGACCGCCGTGGGCGCGCTGGGCGACCACGCCAGCAACATCGATCTCGCGGTCGATAGTCGCCGCATACTCCCGGAAGCCGTAGGCCGCGGCGGCGACGCTCTCCATGCCGGCCTTGGCGTCGACGACGAGTACGACCGGCAGATCGAGGGCTTCGGCGACCATCGCAGTACTTGAGCCGTCGCCGTCGTAGAGCCCCATCACGCCCTCGACGACACAGATATCGCCCTCGCCGCGCGCGTAGTTGCGAGCGAGGCCAGCCTCGCCTTCGAGCCACAGGTCGAGTGTGCGAGAGGGGCGGCCCGCAATCGCCTGGTGGTGGCTCGGGTCGATGAAGTCCGGGCCGGCTTTCGCCGGCTGTACGGAGTAGCCCGCGGCGTCGAGTGCGCGAATGATGGCGAGTGTAGCGACCGTCTTGCCGACACCGGAACTCACGCCGCCAAGGACGAAGCCGTTCATTGGATGTGAATTGGTCGCATTGTTATGCTCGATAGTCGTCGACAGCGAGGACTTCTCTCGCTGCTGCGTGGGTGAGATCGTTGTCCCGAGAGACGAGGGTTGCGTTCAGTTCGTCGGCGACGGCCGCAACGAGCCCGTCAATCGCAGTCAACTCTGGGCCTTCGGGGCCGATCTCGTCGCCGAGTTCCGCCGCGCGAACGGCTGTCGACTCGTCCGTCTCGATGACATCGGCCCACGAGAGTTCGGCGCGTGCAGCATCGATGTCAGTGGACGCGTTACTGTGGACTGTCCCGAGCAGGTACTCGGTGTAGACCGGTGCCGGGATGCAGAACTGCTCGTCGGAATGATCAAGGAGGTATTTCGCAGCCGCATCCACTTCATTACCGTAGTCGATCAGAAACGTGGCATCGAGCACCTTCATTCGTCGCTTCGGCTCTCGGCCATCGCTGCGATGCGATTGTTGGATTTTTCTTGACCCTGTTCGTGAACGGCCCGTATCGCCTCGGCACGATCCGTGCCGGCGAATGCTCCGAAGCCAGCGAGCAGGTCACGGTCGTCGTCCAGCAACCGCTCAACCACATCGTTGAACGATTCATCCTCACGCCGTCGAGCGTTGAGTTCCCGCTTTACCGCCTCGCTCACGCGGATCTGTTTGTTGGCCGTACCCATCGTATGTCAACGTAGTCGTTGACGCCGCTTAGTCGTTTGGTCGTCCAACCGGTCGCCGAACCGCCAGCACCGACAGATCCGAAAACGGCGTCGAGTCTGCGCCTGACCCGCCGGCGTGATCTGCGAGCTCACTAAGCGAAAACCGGCTGATCGACTCATCGTCATGGGTGAGCTTTTCGAGCACCAACGCGTCCAGCGTGGGGTCAGCACCCGCTTCGAGCAGGTGGGCTGCGATGTCACCGGGCATCCAGTCGAACGGCCGAGGCAGAACGAGCAGGTGTCGGTCGCCGACGGCGTCGGTCAGCCGCTGGAGGTCGTCGCTGATGTCGCCGCTCTTGTGCAGTGTGACGAACTCGGTGTCCTCCATCGGCGTGCGGGCGCGACTCGCCGCGATCTGCAGCGACGAGATGCCGGGAATCACGCGAACCGGCCGGTCGACCACGTCCTCTACTTTGCCGACGAACTGGTAGCCGGAGTGGTTGGGATCGCCCATCAGCACGGCCGTCCCGCGCTCGCCGCTGGCAACGCGGTCGGCGAACGTCGTCAGGGCCTCGCGTTCGTCCTTGTACCCGCAGGTCAGCAGGTCGGCGTCGGTCTCCTCGGCGATGAACTCGACGACCGTTTCGAAGCCGACGACGACATCCGCGGCTTCGATAGCCTGTCGCCCGCGCGGCGTGAGGTAATCGAGATTTCCAGGGCCGATTCCGACCGCGTGAACGGGCTCGATATCGCCGTCAAGTGTTTCGGGCGCGGCTGCTGCAACGGTCGCTGGGTCGGGCCCCGAATCGAGGTCGTACTCGCTCACGACTCCGACTCCAGGTCGAGGTCGCCGTCGCGTACGTCGCTGGCGACGTGTATCAGTTCGTTCGTCAGCGCGGCCGCCAGGCCGCTGCCGCCACGGCGGCCGACGTTCGTGATCGCCGGCACGTCGTACTCGGCGGCGACCTCCCGTATTCGTTCGCGGCTCTCGACGGCCTTCACGAAGCCGACCGGCGTGGCGACGACGACGGCGGGCCGGGTGCCGTTTTCGATGCAGTCAGCGAGCGCGAAGGCGGCGGTCGGCGCGTTGCCGACGACGGCGATGGCGTCCTCGTAGACGCCCTGTTTGTCGAGTTCGAGTACCGAGGCTGCGGTGCGGGTCATCCCCGTCTCCTTGGCGAGTTCCGCGCCGTTGCCGATGGCCTTCCGCTTCTCGCAGTTGTGCCCGCGGCCGGTCACGCCGGCTTTCGACATGGTGATGTCGGTGACGATGGTCGCCTCGCGGTTGACGGCCCGCGCGCCGGCGCGGATCGGCGCGGCGTCGTCCGCGTTGCCGTCGCTGTCAGTGCCGGTGAACCGCAGCAGGTGCTGGAACTCGATATCACCCATCGAGTGGACGGCCTTCTGGCGGAACCGATCAGCCAGCGTCTCGTCGGGGACGAACTGCCGGACGATATCCATGCTCGTCTCGGCGATATCCATCGCCTCCTGCGTGGTCGCGCCGAGGTCGGCGTACTCCTCGTCGACATCGGCTGTGTTGGATTCAGTCATCGGCCGCCTCCGGGGCTGGCTCGCTCGCTCGTGCTTCGAGGTCGCCCTCCACGCTGAGGTTGATATCACGGAGCTGGTCAGCGGTTTCGTCGTCGGCGTCCCACAGGTCGCGGTCGATGGCTTCCAGCAGCGTGTCGGTGATCGATTCGAGTGCCCAGGGATTCACGTCGCGCATCCACTCCTGTCGCTCGTCGTCGAAGGCGAACTTCTCGGCCACATCCTCCCAGAGCGTGTCGCTGATGACACCGGTGGTGGCGTCCCAGCCGAGAACGACATCGACCGTCGTCGAGAGGTCGCCCGCGCCCTTGTAGCCGTGTTCTTCCATCGAATCGAGCCACTCTGGATTGAGGACGCGAGCACGCATCGCCTTCCGGACTTTTTCCTCGTTGGTATACACGTCCACGTTCTCGGGATCGGATGAGTCGCCGACGTAGGAGGCGGGTTCGCTGCCGGCGATTTCGGAGACGGCCGAGATGAAGCCGCCGTGGAACGCGTACCAGTCCGAGGAGTCGAGTTCGTCCTGTTCCATCGTGTCCTCGATTTTGACCGTCGCATCGACGCTGGACAGCCGGCGTTCGAAGCTATCGTGGGCCTCGCTGACCTTACCGCGTTTGCCCATCGCGTAGCCGCCCCACTGGACGTACACGTCGGCCAAGTCCGCGCGGTCGTCCCAGTTGCCCTCGTCGACGGCTTTGTTCGTGCCCGCGCCGTAGCCGCCAGGCCGCGTGGTAAAGACGCGGTTCGTCGCCGCGCTCTTGGCGTCGTCGGGGTCGAGCCCCTCGGCTTCCAGCTCCTCAGCCTCTTCCTCGACGTGTTTCTTGATGTAGTTCATCTCGTGGGGTTCGTCGAGATCGACGACGGCGGAGACGGCGTCGTGAATGACACCGGCTGCGGCGGGGAACGCATCGCGGAACAGCCCCGAGACGCGTGTCGTCACGTCGATCCGTGGGCGACCGAGTTCGTCGAGCGGAATCGGTTCCACATCGTCGATCCGGCCGGCGTCCGTCCAGAGCGGCCGCACGCCCATCATCGCCAGCACCTGGCCGATGGTTTCGCCTTTCGTTCGCACCGTGGGCGTCCCCCAGGCGACGACGCCGATCTCCTCGGGGTACTCGCCGGTGTCGTCGTGATGGCGGTCGAGGACGCCCTCGGCGACGTTTTTGCCGACCTGCCACGCGTATTTCGCCGGCACCTTGCGCGGGTCGAGCGTGTAGAAGTTGCGCGCGGTCGGCAGCAGGTCGACACCGCCACGCGTCGGCGCGCCGGAGCCGCCCGGCGGGACGTACTCGCCGTTGAGCGCGTCGGCCGTGCGTGGCACCTCGTCTTCGGCACCCCGGACGCGCGGCGCGGCCTCCTCGCAGATGAACGCGAGGGCCTCCCGCAGGTCGTTGTGCGCGCCGGAGTTCGCCCGCCCGTCGCCGACTGTGTCGATATCGACGACGAGCAGATTGATATTGACTTCGTCGTCCGGGCCGGCTTCCCGCTCGGAATCCGGTACGTCGAAGTCGTGGTTAGCCAGGGTTTCGACCAACTCGACACAGGTCTCGTGGACGTGGTCGGCGGCCTCGGCGTAGGTCATCCCGAGGGCGTCGTCGTACTCGCCGGGGCGGTTCCGCATCGCGTCGTAGTCGACGCCGAGCGCGCCGGCAACGCTTTCGCGCAGGCTCGGCGTGTCTCCGTTTTCGAGGCGGGTGAGCGCGACCAGATACTCGACGAGGCGGTCGTCGGCCGGCGGCTCGCTCATCGTATGCAGGCCGAGCCGGATCTGGGTCGTTTTCACGTCCGTCAGGTACTCGTGGATTCGTTCGACCAGTTCGTCGATTGCGAGGTCGTCGCCAGCAACGTCGCCCTCGGCGAGCGTCGAGCCGGCTTCGTCGGGGCCACGTACCTCCATCTGCTCGTCGATTGCGCCGCTCGTACCGAGTTCGACCGCGAGATCGAGGTCGTCAACGCGTTCGCGGATGAGGTCGGCCAGTTGCTCGCCGCTGTCGCTGCGGGCGTCTTCCATCCCGGCCTCGCGGTACTCGTTGGCGAGCTCTTCGAGTTCGCTGAGTTCGTCGTACGTCCCGGCGTTGGCCATCACGGGCGTCAGGTAGTCGACGATAGCAGCGTAGGAGCGACGCTTCGCCTGGGTGCCCTCGCCTGGGTTGTTGACGATGTAGGGGTAGACGTTCGGCAGATCGCCGAGCAGTTGGTCGGGCGCGCTCGCGCCGTTGAGCCCGACGGTCTTGCCGGGCAGCCACTCCAGGGAGCCGTGGGTACCGAGATGGACGACGGCGTCGGCCTCGAAGCTGTTTCGCAGCCAGGCGTAGAAGGCGTAGTAGTCGTGCGGCGGCTGGAGATCCGAATCGTGATAGACTTTCGCGGGATCCATCCCGAATCCGCGCGGCGGCTGGACGGTGACGAGCACGTTCCCGAACTCCGCGCCGGGAATCGCAAACGGGCGGTCGGGTGGGTCGCCCCACTCCTCGGTGATGTTTTCCTGAAATCGCTCGTCGGCGTCGGCGAACCACTCGCGGTACTGGTCGGTCGCAACGACATCAACCGAGCGGTCGCGCACGTCCTCGGGTGCGACCCAGCGGTTGTCGAGGGTGAGTTGGCTGGTGAGCGTGTCGATGAGTTGCTGGCCCGACACTGGCTGATCGTTGCCGAGGTCGTAGCCGCGAGCGTCGAGCTCCTCAAGGAGGTTGATCGTGCTCTCGGGGGAGTCGAGCCCGAAGGCTGTCCCGATGCCGTCGTCGCTCGGCGGGTAGTTGTGCAGGACGACGGCAACGTTCTTTTCCTGGTTGTCGAGATGGCGGAGTTGCGCCCAGTTGACTGCCAGCCGGGCGGCGTGGTCGACGCGATCCTCAATTGGGAAGTGATGTTTCGGCGCGCTGCCGATGTCGGCGGCGTCGTCCATGCGCTCCTTGCCGGAGATCGGATGCGTGATGACGTTGCCGTCGAACTCGGGGAGGGCGACCGAGAGGGCGAGTTCGAACCCCATCACGCCGGTGTCGCTGGCCTCGTACCGTGAGCGGGAGCGCATCGTCGTGATCGTCTGGAGGACGGGGACGCCGAGGCGGTCGAGGAACACGTCCTCGGCCGAATCACCCTCGTCGCTGGCCGAGCGACCGCGTTCATCCATCGACAGCGAGAACATGAACGAGGAGAGGATGGCATCGACGACCGGTTCGCCGTCCTCAAGCAGCCAGGTGTCGGTGACCCACTCGGCGTTTTCTTGGCCTTCCTCGTCGGCGGCAGGGTTACAGAAGATCGGGAGGGCGTTCGCGCCCTGCGATTCGAGCGCGCGGACTTGGGCGTCGACGTAGCGGGTGTTCTCGTGTGTCCAATGAGATTCGTAAAACCAGATGGCAACCGTTGGCTTCTCGGGATCGAAGGTCTCGCGGAGGGCGTCATATTCGATGCCGGGATGATCGGGATGATAGACACCTTCGGTCGGGAGTTCCGTGGGGTCGTCGTACTCGGTCTCGACGCCGCCGTACTCGCTTGCGAGGAACCGACAGCAGTTTTCGACGTTGATCGTCCCGCCGCGTTCGAGATACTCGTAGATCCGGTCGCGGTCGGCGTCGGCGACGGAGGTGTCCTCGAAGGCGAAGGCGTCGCCGGTCGCTTTGACGATCAGTGGAACACCCATCTCGCGCAGGCGGTCGACGGCGTACTCGTAGCCCGGCATGCTGTCCTCGCCGCCGTGAAGCCAGAGGACGACCGCCGCCGCGTCTTCGCAGTCATCGACGAACGCCTCCACGTCCGTCTGCTCCTCAAGGTCGCTCTCCGAGCGGACGACGAGATCGATACCATCGAGTCGGCCCGCCGCCCGCTGGACGGAGCCGAGTTCGTTTTCCGTTGCCGTATAGAGGCCAATCCGTGTCATCTTTATAAAACAGCGTTGTAGTAGCGCAAGTATGGTTGCAGACCCAGCGAGCAAAAAACTGTCGTCAGTGCCCTTCCCCGCTATCGTCGGCCAAGACGACCTCAAACGGGTGCTGTTGCTCGCTGCGGCCCACGACGACCTCAGCGGCGCGGTCATCACCGGCGAGAAGGGCACCGCGAAATCGACCGCCGTGCGCGCGCTCGTCGATCTCCTCCCCGAACAGCAGGCTGTCGCCGACTGTCTGTACGGCTGTGATCCCGACGATCCAGCCAGCCAGTGCGAGGAGTGTCGCGGCCGCGATCCCAACGACCTCCCGGTCGAAACGCGGCAAGTCCCGCTCGTCACGCTTCCGCTGGGAGCGACCCGCGACCGCGTCGTCGGCACGCTCTCGGTCGAAGACGCGATGGCCGGCGACGCCGAGTTCGACCCCGGCCTGCTCGCAGCAGCCAACCGCGGGATTCTCTACGTCGACGAAATCAATCTGCTCGACGACCACCTCGTTGATGTGCTGCTCGATGCCGCCGCCAGCGGCCTCAACACGGTCGAACGCGACGGCATCAGCGTCTCCCATCCCGCCGAATTCACGCTGATCGGGACGATGAACCCCGAGGAGGGCGACCTCCGGCCACAGCTCCGCGACCGCTTCGATCTCCAGGCAACGGTGACGGGCTGTCAGGATCTCGACGACCGCGTTGACATCATCGACCGCGCGCTCGCTGAGGGCGACGACGAAAACGTTGCCACGGAATACGGCGATGAGGTTGCCGATTTGCGCGAATCGTTGCGGGTCGCCCGCAAGTCAATCGACTCCGTGTCGCTGCCGGCCGAGTTCAAGAAATCTATCGCCGAACTCTGTACCGACGCCGAAGTTGACGGCCACCGAGCCGATATCGCCACGGCGCGGGCGGCTATCGCTGTGGCCGCGCTGGACGGCCGGCCGAAAGTCATCGAATCCGACGTACAGGAGGCCGCCCGCTACACCCTGCCGCATCGCCTCCAAAGCCAGCCCTTCGAGGAGCCACCTGATCCAGAAGACTTGCTGGAGGATCACTTCGATGACGCCGACGATGAGAACGGCGGTGACAACGACGCTGGCGACGACGCCAGCGACGAGAGTGGCGATGCTGACGAGGGGGAGCAAGCGGACGACGAAGGCGATGAGGCGGGTGCCGACGAATCGGCCGCCAGCGAGGGCGACGATCCCAGCGAATCGGACGGGTCTGAGAAATCGGATGGCGGTGACAGCGACAGCGACAATGAGTCCGAAACCGACGGCCCGACACCGACCGGTAGCGACGGCGACCGCGAGGAAAGTCAGCGTGACGCGCCACAGGGGGAAGACGGCGATGACGCCGACGAACCCGTACCCGAGGCTGAGGACGAAGAAACCGGCACGCCGCTCGTTCCGGGCCAACAGCGAGCCAGCGTTGGCGACGCGGCCGCACCCGATATCGACGAGGCGGTCGCCGACGCCGACATCGCCAGCGAGAGCGACACACCAGGCCAGCGCGCGGGAAACCAGCAAGCCGGCGGTCGCGGCACGCGCGTCCGTACTGAGCCCGCCAGCGAGGGAGGTTCAATCGACGCGGCCGCGTCTGTACGAACGGCCGCGAGCCGCGGCCACGAGCGCGTTGAGGCCGACGACCTCCAGCAATCAGTTCGAGAGCGCGAGACGGCCGCAACCATCGTCTTCGCCGTCGATGCCAGCGCGTCGATGACGCCCGCGATGGAGGCCGCCAAGGGCGTCGTCCTCGAACTCCTGCGGGACGCCTACGAGCAGCGTGACGAGGTCGCCTTCGTCGCCTTCGGCGGCGATGACGCCGAGGTGTTGTTGCCGCCGACCCGCAGCGTCTCGCTGGCGGCCCGCCACCTCAAATCGTTGCCGACGGGCGACCGGACGCCGCTGCCGGCCGGACTCGATACCGCCCGGCGCGTCGTCGCCGACGCCGAGTCCAGACTCGGTGTCGTCGTGCTCGTGACCGACGGCCGGGCGAACGTCGCCGACGGCAGCCCGACCGCGGCGACCCGGACGGCGGCCCGGCGGCTCGCAGAGAGCGGGGCGCAGGTCGTGATCGTTGATGCCGCCGAGGCGCGCGATGGGCTTGTGCCCGTTATCGCCGAGGCGACCGACGCCGAAACCGTTCCACTGTCGGCACTCAGCCCCGAAGTCGTGTCGGCGGCGGTCGCGCGAGCGACCGGCGACGGCGAGTAGCCCCGGCCACAGACAGCCGCAGTATCGCCCGCGGCCACCACAATTAACGCCGCCGCGTCCGTTGATCATGTATGACTGATCAGGCCAACCCGCTGGAGAGTTTGCAGGCTCAACTCGACGTTGCCAGCGAGTATCTCGATGTCGACGGCGTGCTCGACCGGCTCAAACACCCCGAGCGCGTGCTTGAGGCCAACCTCGCTATCGAGCGCGACGACGGCTCGCTTGCGGTGTTTCGCGCCTACCGCTCGCAGTTCAACGGCGCGCGCGGCCCGTACAAAGGCGGGATCCGCTACCACCCCGGCGTCACCCGCGACGAGGTCGTCGCGCTCTCGGGGTGGATGGTGTTCAAATGCGCGGTCGTCGACATCCCCTACGGCGGCGGGAAAGGCGGGATCGCCGTCGATCCACGCGAGTACAGCGACAGCGAGCTAGAGCGGCTCACGCGGGCGTTCGCAACCGAACTCCGGCCGCTGATCGGCGCGGATCGTGATATCCCCGCACCGGATGTCAACACCGGCCAGCGGGAGATGAACTGGCTCAAGGATACCTACGAAACCTTAGAGCGAACGACGGAACCGGGCGTCGTCACCGGGAAAGCTATCGATTCCGGCGGCTCGGCAGGCCGTGTCGAGGCGACCGGCCGGTCGGTGATGCTGGCGGCGCGAGAGGCCTTCGAGTGGCTCGGCCGCGATCTCGCCGACGCAACAGTTGCCATACAGGGGTACGGCAACGTCGGCTCGCAGGCCGCCCGCCTGATCGATGAGCTGGGCGGCGATATCGTCGCCGTCTCTGACTCCAGCGGCGCGGTCTACGACCCCGACAGCCTCGCTGTCACGGCCGCAGCCGACCACAAACGCGAGACCGGTTCGCTGGAGGGGTTCGCCGACGCCGAATCGCTGACCAACGAGGAGCTACTGACGCTGGATGTCGATCTGGTGATCCCGGCCGCCCTCGAAAACGCTATCGACGAGTCGCTGGCCGGCGATGTCGCCGCCGACGTGATCGTCGAAGGCGCGAACGGCCCGATCACGCCTGCCGCCGACGAGGTGTTGACCGAACAGGAGATTCACGTCGTGCCCGACATCCTCGCCAACGCAGGCGGCGTGACGGTCTCGTATTTCGAGTGGGTGCAGAACAGACAGCGGTTCTCGTGGACTGAGGAGCGCGTCAACGACGAACTCGAACGGGTGATCACGGAGGCGTTCGACGGCCTGATCGACACCTACGAGTCGACTAACGTGCCGAACCTTCGCACGGCGGCCTACGTTGTGGCGATCAAACGCGTCGTCTCAGCGTTCGAACAGGGCGGCAGTTGGCCTTGACTCGGCGTCAGTCGTCGCCGGGAGCCGCTTCATCAGCTGCCTGTTCCGCACTGAGCGCGCGGCCAAGCGTGACTGCAATCGGTTCCTCGGCGGATTCGACGAACCGAGCGACCTCCTCGCCGTCGCGTTCGACGACAACGGTCGGGATGTACTCGATGCCATACTCCTCGACGCCCGGCCCGGTTTTCGAACCGTCGTCTTCCTTTTCGGTCGGATAGTGGTGGATGCGGTCGTCATCAACGCCGGCGTGCGCAAGGGCGGCTCCGAACGCCGGGAGTTGCTGCTGGCAGTCGATACACCAGTCGCCACCCCAGACGTGGAACGCGTAGTCGCCCGCAGCGAGAGCGTCGATTGCGGCTTCGGTTCCGGGCTCCGGTTCCCAGCCGTCGGCCGGCTCCATCGTTTCCAGTCGCATACCGGCGGTTGGCTGCCGAGCGGCTTAACCGTCCCGGCGGCGATCACAGGGGATGGTGAAATGCTGCCAACCGCACCCGCTTGCTTTTGCCATTTGACGGGCTACACTAGGATATGGTCCCCACCGATTTAGCGGCCATCCAGCTGAGCGACTCGGAGTGCGACGAGTTCTTGGATCGCGTCGATACCGGCGTGCTCTCGTTGTCGACACCACGGGACGAACCTCCCCACAGCGTGCCCGTCTCGTTCGGCTACAACGCCGCAGAGACCGTCTTCTACTTCCGTATCGCTGATCTCCCGCCCGCTGAAAAAGGCGAACTGGAGGGGAGAGCCGTGTCGTTCGTCACGTACGCGAGAGACGAGGACGCCGACGGCTACGTCAGTGTCGTGGCCCAGGGCACGCTCGAATCGACGACACGGAGTGATATCGCCACGGAAGCACTCGCAGGCTTCGAAGGCGTCACGATCCCGTTCGTGGATATCTTCGGTCAGCCGCCTGCGGATGTCAGCTTCTCGTTTTATCGACTCGTCCCGGAGACACTGACCGGCCGCAAAGAGGTGAAAACGGAACTCTGAACCGCCGAACATCGCCGTCCTGACCACTGCGCCACCGTAGCCAAGAGCGTCATGCGTTTAGGCCTGAAACGCAAATCGCCACCAATGGACGACAGTATTCTCGACACTATCGGCTCGCCGCTCGTGGCGGTTGACGCGCCAGAGGGCGCGACGATTGCCGCCAAGATCGAATCCCAGAACCCCGGCGGCTCCGCGAAAGACCGGGCCGCACTCTGGATGATCGAGGCCGCCGAACGCGACGGCGACCTCGCAGCCGACGACACCATCGTCGAACCGACCAGCGGCAACACCGGCATCGGCATCGCCATGGTCGGCGCGGCGAAAGGCTACGACGTACAGATCGTGATGCCGGCCTCGAAATCGCCCGAACGGCGGTCGATCATGAAAGCCTACGGTGCCGACCTCGAACTCGTCGAGGGCGACATCTCCGACGCAAAAGATCGCGCTGACGAACTGGAAGCCGAACAGGGCTACGTCCAACTCCGGCAGTTCGACAACCCTGCGAACCCACAAGCGCACTACGAGTCGACCGGCCCAGAGATCCTCGAACAGGTCGGCGACCGCGCAGTCGACGCGCTCGTCGCCGGTGTCGGCACGGGCGGAACGATCACCGGCATCGGCCGCCGGCTGCGGGAGGAATTTCCCGAGATGGAGATCGTCGCCGTCGAACCCGACGACTCGGCCGTCATCTCCGGTGAGGAGCCGACCGGCGACAGCTTTCAGGGGATGGGGCCCGGGTTTATCAGCCCGAACCTCGATACTAACCTGCTCGATTCCGTCGAGATCGTCTCCGCCGACGATGCCGAAGCCGAGTGTCGTCGTCTCGTGAGCGAGGAGGGCATCTTTGTCGGGCAGTCCAGCGGCGCGTCGAACCTCGCCGCGAAGCGCGTCGCCGAGCGACTGGTCGCCGACGGGGCCGACGACCCGCTCGTAATCACGGTCTTCTGGGACAGCGGCGAACGGTACGTCTCGACAGGGATGTTCGATAGCGAATAAGCGAACCCCGGAGACAACAGACCTCTTTCAGTCTGCCACCGTCGTTTCGGGGGCTGTCGCCTCGGGCTGGGTGTCGGTCGGGAGTTCGATGGTGACGACCGTGCCGCTCGGTTTGCGATCCTCGAATGTTATCTCGCCGCCGAGTCGGACGGCACCCCATTTGACCGCCCAGAGGCCGAGGCCGCTGCCGTGGTCGAGGGCGTCCTCGTCGCCGGTTTCGATGACGGCGCGTTCGTTGCTGGGGATGCCAGGTCCGTTATCGGCGACCGAGACCTCGACGCCGTCGTCGGTCTCCCGTGCCCCGACCGTGACCACCGGCGTCGGCGCGTCGTTGTGAACGACGGCGTTCTCGACGAGGTTATCGAGGACGTGGGCCAACACCTGTTCGTTGACCGGTGCCCCCAGTGAGTCGTCGATGTCGACCGAAAGCGTGGCGTCGGGGTACTCCGACCGATACTCCTCGACAACCGTTTCCCCGATAGCGGCCAGCGACGCGGACTCCTCGACGGCCGCCGTCGTCGCCATCATCTGTTCGACCTGTCGGGCGCGTTCGCCCGTCGCCATGAGGGTGTCGGCCGACGAGACGATGGTCTCGGCGTGATCGACGTACTCCTGGCCGCCGTCGGCGATCAGCTCCGCGCGCCCTCTGATCTTGTTCATCTCGTTGCGAAGGTTGTGACGGAGCACCCGGTTGAGCACCGAGAGCCGCTGTGAGCGAACCCGCTGCTGGGTAACATCGGTGAACACGATCGCGTACCCCGGCTGTCGGTCAAACTGGTCGCTGACGGGCGAGACGGTCGCCTCGAACTGCCGGGAGCCGTCGGGCCCGGAGCGTTCAACGGTGTCGCTGTCCTGCAGGGTGTCGAGGTCGAATCCGACACACGCCGAGAGCGGCTCGGTGGTCGCGGCCGCCGGCTCGACGCCGAACGCATCGGCAGCGGCGTCGTTGAGCTTGACGATCCGCTCGTCGCGGTCGACGACGACCACGGCGTCATCAAGGCCGGCCAGCACCGTCTCGGGGCCGAGGGTGCCCGCCGCCGGAGCCGCATCGAAGATCCCGCCGCGGGTGACCGCGAACCCGACGGCCGCGAGACTCAGCGTGTAGCCGGTCGCGTTGAGCGCGATGATCGAGCTGATGCCGACGCGGCCGGCGATCGCCGGCGTCACCATGTAGGCCAGCCACGGCCAGACGGCGACAAAGGAGAGGACAACCGCGAGCCGGCGGTCGAGATACTCGTACTCGGTGACGGTCAGCGCGAGTAGTGCCATCCCGGCGATCATGACACCGCCCGCGTAGTAGAGGCCGATCTGTTCGGCGAGGGCGGCGAACCCGAGCAACGAGGGCACCGCCGGCGCCGTTGGCCCGCCGCCGGCCATCGACCCGGAGCTTTCCGGCACGAGAATTAGCGCGATCCCGCCCGCCAGAGCCACCGCGACCGGGGCTAGAAACGCCGCCTTTCGGAGTGGCGACGCGAGGTAGGCCAGCCCGTAGTACTCGATGACGAACCATGTGAACGCAGCCGGGATCGCAAGCACCGTCAGCAGCCAGACCGTCGACAGCGATGTGAACGCGCCCGCGGCCACCGAATCGGCGACCGCCAGCGTCCCGACGACGCCGACGAACAGCGCGAACGGCCGCAGGGCAGCCGTCTCGCGCCGTCGGGCGACCCAAACGGCCGTGGCCAGCAGGCCAACACCGGCCACGCCCATCACGATCCGCGCCGCCAGCAACGGGGCGATCATCGAGGTTCACCTCTGTCGGTACTCCTCGGTCGTTTCGGTCGTTTCGGTCGCTTCGGCCGAGAGATGTGCATCCAAGAATATGTTCCGCCAACATCACGAAAAAGCGTTTTCCAAATTTCGTTCGGGATTCGTCCAAATTAGCGTTTCAAGGCCTGTAACCGTCGAACTCGTCGACCGGGTGAGTCGTTTTATAAGGCCGGACGCGAACTACCCCGAAAACTCCGCACCGGTCACCCGGACGACGACCGTGTCCTCGACATCCCGCAGATCGTAGTCGGGGATCTCGCCGTCGATGCGGGTGACGTACATCGGTTCGACGAGTGCGTCGTCGTCGACGCCGAACACGCAAAGTCGCTGGTCGGTTTCCTCGGGTGGGAGTTCGCGGTCGCGGACTTCGGCTGCGAGATCACGGGAGAGCCACTCGGTGTCGCTGATGCTCGGTTCGTTGATCAGGGCGTAGTCGGCGAACCGAACCAGATACCAGTTGAGGTCGTTGAGCAGCGCGACGGCCGCGCCGAGACTGACCGTTTCAAGCGCGACCGTGTTTGCGAACGGTTGGCTCAGGTCGTAGGTAGCGAGGGCGGCGCGTGCCGTCTCTCGGGAGAGCAGCTCGTATCTGAGATCGACATCGTCGCTCCCGACGAGACAGACACGGGTCACGCTCGGGGACAGCAGGCCACACAGTAAAGCGGTTTCGGCTACTCGGGGTCGATCCGAAACTCAAACCGCGCGCCGCCGCCGTCGGCGTCGGTCACTGACACCGTCCAGCCGTGGGCTTGGGCGATCCGGCGGACGATCGCCAACCCGAGGCCGCTGCCGGTACCGGAGCTTGAGACGCCGGCCTCGAAGATATCCTCCCGTTCCTCCTCCGGGATCCCATCACCGTTGTCGGCGACGTAGAACCCCTCGCCCTCGCTGAGTCGCCCAACGGTAATCGAGAGCCCATCCAGGACGGAGTCGGCTGGCTCGTCGTCACCGTAGTCGTCCGGCAGGCCGGCGGCGATCGGATCACCGTCGTCGCCCTCGTCGCCCTCGGCCCCGTGTTCGATCGCGTTCCGAAACAGATTCTCCAGCAGTCGCAGCAGTCGTTCCGGGTCGGCATCCAGCCGGAGCTCGGTGTCGACAGTGAGCGTCTCGTCGTCGCCGCCAACGGTCTGCCACGCCTGGGTGGCGATCTCGCTGAGATCGACCGGCTCGGGATCGGTCACCTCGTTGCCACCGCGGGCCAAGGCGAGTGAGTCCTCGATGATCTCCGACATCCGATCGTGGGCGAACTCGATGTGAGCGATCAGCTCCTCGTCGACCGCGTCGTTGTCACCGATCAGCTCCATGTTGCCTTTGGCGACGGTGAGTGGACTCCGGAGATCGTGGGAGACGACCGAGGCGAACTCCTCAAGCCGGTCGACCTGTCGTTCGAGCTCCGCGCCGCGGCGTTTGGTGCGCCGTCGCTCGATATCGAACAGCCCGAACCCGATGCCGAGGGCGGCCCCCCGGGCGGCGGCGGTGGTGAGTGCTCGGAGCAACTCGATCTCCGCGGCCCCCGCCGCATACAGCGAGAGCGCGGTCAACAGCTCGAAGCCGCCGATGGCGATGCTGCCGGCGAGACACCAGGCGGCCAGCCGCACGATATCCCAGTCGGGGCGATCCGTCGTCTGGGCCCAGTAGCCCGCCCCGATCACCAACGCCGAAAACAGCAGCGTGAGCACGCCGTCTGTGAGCAAGCCAACGAACCCGTCGTAGGCTCCCGAGATGATCCCGTAGACCGTCAGCTGAGCGGTCGCAACGCCGATCCCGGCGATGACGCCAATGCCCAGTTGCCGGCGCATGCCTGACTCACCGACTGGCAGTAGTAAAACGGTACTGCTTTTCAGAACGTCGACAGCTCGCCGTCGATGACCTGCCGGGTGATGTCGGTCACATCGGCAAGCTCTCGGTCGATGATCGCTCGGATCTCCGCCTCTCTGTCGGCGACGGCGACGCCGTCGGCGGTGACGACCTGGGCGTCGGCGACGTGTGGCTGATCGATCGGCTGGCCGATCTGGCTCAGCAGGCGTAGCTGAAGATCCCGGATCCCGTCGACCTCGTCGACAACCGATTCGGCGATCTTCGTCGACAGCAGATTGTAGATCTTGCCGATGTGGTTGACGGGGTTTTTGCCGCTCGTAGCTTCCATGCTCATCGGTCGGTTCGGTGTGATAAGGCCGTTGGCGCGGTTGCCGCGGCCGACCGAGCCGTCGTCGCCCTGTTCGGCGGAGGTGCCGGTGACGGTGAGATAGATCGACCCCTCGTCGTAGTCGTCGGCCGTGTTGACATCGACGCTTACCTCGCGGTCGGTGATCCCCTCGGCGAGCTCGGTGACGTACTCCCGAACACGCTCGACAGCGTCGATGTAGGCGTCAAGATCGGCGATATACGCGTCGACCATGGCGGCGGCGACGGTGATGGTGATCTGGTCGCCCTCGCGTTTGCCCATGATCTTCACGTCAGGGCCGATCTCCGGGTTGTCGGCGACATACTCGGTGTTGAGCTTGCGCTCGGCCGTGTGGACGATCTCCTCGGTTTCGGTCAGCGGCGCGTGGCCGACGCCGAAGGAGGTGTCGTTGGCCATCGGCACGGTCGCGCCATCCTCGCTGAAGACCTCTTGGAGGTCGCCGGAGCCCTCACCGAGTCGAACGTCGACGATCACGTCGGCCCCGGGATCGAGTTCCGGGATCGTCTCATCGAGATACTCTCGGGCCGCGGTCAGCGCGGTCGAATCGACCGGGAGCTGTTGGCCGTCGTACTCCTTTGTGGCGCGGCCGACGATAAGTAGGTAAATCGGTTCGATCACCTCGCCGCCGCCGAAGGCGGGCGCGGCCCGGCCGGCGACCAGCTGGGTTTCGTCGGTGTTGTAGTGGAGCACCTTGCCGACACGGTCGAGATACAGTGCCGAGAGCGCGCGGGAGACCGCTTCCGCAACCCCATCGCTGATCGAATCCGGGTGGCCGACCCCCTTGCGCTCGACGATCTCAACCGACTGATCCTCGACCGCCTGCCGGTCGAGTTCGCTAACCTGAATATTGCGACTCATTGCCGGCTCTTCACAATCGGTCGTGCTATAACTTGCGGAAACTTCTCGCCGCCACAAAATAACTATGAGACATTAGTCGTCGGCTGCCAGCAACAACCCGAGATACGAGGTACGGATCTGCTCGTCGGGGTCGAGCCCAAGTTGTTCTAGCAGCGCGATCGCTTCCTCGCGGGCGGCCTCAACATCGGACTCTGGTACCTCGCGTTCGATCTCGATGAACTCGCCGAGCCCATCGACCGCATCGAGGACGACGGTGTACCCCTCGAAGCTGAAGTACGTCCGATCCTTCTCGACGACGGCAGCTGGCTCGAACCCAAGTCCCGCGAGGATACCCTGTACTGCCTCGTCGTCGTCAACGGCTGTCTCGTGCTCTTCCCGCGTTTTTGAGGCCGCCTCAACGAGGGGGCCCTTGTAGGTGAGCTTTGTTACGTCGTCGCCATCAGCGGGTTCCTCCCGACGGATCCGGAGGGCTTCGTCGGTGTCGGCAAACGACCGATGCGGGGCGTCGTAGTATGTGTCGACCTGCCGACGGTGCTCGATCTGGTCGGCACCCACCTCTCGGAGTTGCTCCCGGAGTGACTCGTGGTCAGCCCGCAGTTTGAGTTCGACCTCGTACATGCCCGACTCGACCGCGCGAACGGCAAAGACTCCTGTGGCTTGCGGTGTTGGGAGTCTGTAGCTTGCGATATCAGGACAGCTGTGACAGCAGCGTGGCGGTGCGAGGCGGTGGCACCGAACCGTGCTTCTTAAGGGTACCTCGGCAGTGTATCGGGGTATGAGTGAAAACGAGGCCGAGGCAGCCGACGCCGACGACGCCGAGTCCGCCGATGGATTGCAAGACGGCGATTTCGTCGAACTCGACTACACGCTCCGGACGACCGACGACGACGAGGTCATCGATACGACCCACGAGTCGGTCGCCGAGGAAGCCGGCATCGCCGACGAGGAGAACCGCGATTTCACCCCACGGACGATCATCGTCGGCGACGGCCACGTCTTCGAATCCGTCGACGAGTCGCTGCGCGGCAGCGAGGTCGGCGACGGCGACACCGTGATCATCACCCCCGAAGAGGGCTTCGGCGAGTACGATCCTGAGGAAGTCCGAACGGTCAGCGCCGACAAGATCCCGGAGGACGATCGCTACCCCGGCGCGACCGTCCAGATCGACCGGCAGCAGGGTCACATCGAGACGATTATCGGCGGCCGCGCCCGCGTCAATTTCAACCACCCACTGGCCGGCGAGGAGCTCGAATACGACTACGAGATCGCCGCCGTCGTCGACGACCGCGAACAGCAGGCCGAAGGGATTCTCGGCATGCACCTCCAAGAGGTGCCCGACCTCTGGATCCAGACCGACGAGGTCGAAGAGGAGGTCACTGTTGAGCCCGACGAAGACGACGAGGACGCCGAGCCGACGACGGAAACCCAGACCGTCGAGAAGGAGACCCTCTACATTGAGGCGACCCAACAGCTGACGATGAATCAGCAGTGGATGATGGGGAAATCCCAGATCGCCCAGGAGATCACCGACAAGCTCGGTCTCGACCGCGTGATCGTCCAGGAGATCCTCGACGGCGGCGGGATGATGGGTGGCATGGGCGGCATGATGGGCGGCGGCATGGGTGGCGGCGATGTCGAGGAGGCCCTCGACGACGTCGACCTCGATGACGTTGACCTCGACGCCGACGAACTCGCTGAAAGTCTCGACGAGTAAGCCCGACCGCGTTTTTTTCACCCGTTATCTTCGACCGCTACGTTAGTCCCAGGCCACAGAGTGTAGCTGCTGTCGGCGTCGCGGCTGAGCGATCACCGGACAATCGAACCGCCGGCGGAGCCAGCGTGGCACGCCCTTGGCATCGAGCAGTCGAACCCGGTCGGTGACCGGCAGCGGAATCTCTGCGAGCACGCGGTCGGCGGCATGCAGCGAGATACGACAACACCGCACGCAGACGGTCAGCTCGGTTGGGGATCGGGTCGGTGGGAGCCGACCACAGCGTGTCGCTTTCACGACGACCGGGTTGGTGGCTGCTGTGGCAGCCCGTACCGCTGCTTTGCTCACGCCGGGGGTGGCGACCGCGAGATGCATACCCCGGGTGGCCCCGTGTTCGTATCTAAACCTACGGCTCCTGGGTCTTCGCGTGATTGCCGTCGGCAACCGCATTCATATGCCTGCCGCCCAACGAACCCAGCATGCAATCGCTCACGCTGCTTGTCCCGTCGCTTGTCGCTGTCATCGCATTACTGGGTCTGAGCGCGTTCTTTTCGAGCAGCGAGTCGGCGATCTTCTCGCTGTCCGACGAGTGGATCGATTCGGCTGCCAGCGATGGTACCCGTGACAGCCAGACCCTCCAGCGGTTGCGAGACAATCCCCACCGCCTGCTTGTCACGCTGTTGGTCGGCAACAACCTCGTCAACATCGCCATCACGAGTATTATCACCCTGTTGGTCGCCCGGTTTGTCCCGCCCGGAGCCACCGTCGTGGTGGCGACGGTCTCGGTAAGCGTGTTGATCCTCGTCTTCGGCGAGATCGTCCCGAAATCCTACGGGCTCGGCCACGCCGGGCCGTGGAGCCGTCGGGTCGCCCGCCCGATCGCCGCGGTTGAGCGACTGTTGGGGCCTGTTGTGGCGGTGTTTGATCTGGTAACCCGGTGGCTCACGGCACGGATCGGTGGCGACCAAGGGATCGAAAAACCGTACGTCGACGAATAGGCAGCCCGCAGTTCAGTCTTGACAGCAGCCGCCGGCCTCGCCACCAAAGTCGACCGCCAGCGGCTCGGAGATCGCCTTGTTGACCGCTTCGAGTTTGTCCTGAAGCTCCTCTTGGGCGTCAAGATAGTCTTCCATCAGCGGCATGCTGTGGAGTTCCTCTTGGGCGTCTTGTACCTCTCGCATCGATTGCCGGTCGGCTTTGCCGGCTTCCCGATCGAGCATGAACTGGTGGCGAAGCTCCTCGAACTCCTTGATCGCTTCCTGGGTTTCGGCGTCGTTTTCGACCGCCTCGCTGGCCTCGCGGAACGCCTTGTGTTCCGGACTGTCAGCGATCTTCTCGCCGAGTTCTCGACCCAGATCCTCCAGTGTCGCAGTTTCAACACTCATGGCTCCTTGTAGGTGATCGACTCGCTTCAATCTGCCGGACAGTGGGTCGGTTTAGGCGATCCCCAGTCCGCCGAGAACGAGGCGAATCCCGATCACCGTCAGCAGCCCGAGGACGGCGATCTCTCGCTGCCGGCTGCTCACCCGTCGCCGAAGTTTGCGACCGGCAGCAACGCCGAGCACCGAGGGGACGACCGCCGCCACCGAGAGCCCGAAAACCGCCAGGGAGGAATAGAGACCCAACGCGCCGGCCGCGCCGACGCGGATCGCGTTGATGCCGAGAAAGACCATCGCCACGACGCTGACAAACAGGCCATGCGAGAGATCAACGCTCCGGAGATAGGCGACAAGCTGGACGCCGACGTTCGTCGCCCCAAACAGCAGCCCCGAGACACCGCCGACAACGACCATGACGCCGGTACTCTCGCGGTCGATGGTGTTGCCGCCGAACGACGGGATCGGCACCACCGATCCCCGGCTGAGCACGAACGCCAGCGTAATGAGCCCGAGGCCGACCCGGACGGGCGCGCCCGGCAGCCGATCGATGACGACCATGCCGAGGATCGTCCCGATGAGGGCCGCCACCACCAGCGGCCAGAATCGCCGACCGCAGCTCCGTAGCTCCCCGACCGATAGCTCGCTGACGAGTGTCGCGTTCGCCGAGAGGATCGGGATGATCATCAACACGACCGCGGTCGAGGGTTCGATCACCGTCGCCAACGCCATCGTGCCGACCAGCGCAAACCCGAAGCCAGCCAGCCCGTTGACCACCCCAGCGACGAGCAACACGGCCGCGAGAATCACGAGAAATGTGGGTGAGAAACCGCCGATCATCGGTTGGCTCCCGTGGTCGTTACAACCGCGGTGCTACGGCGCGTCGTCGACATCGCCGCCAGCGTGTTCTCCGTCGCCACAGCAGGCTGTTGTGTCGTGGAAACATAGCTCTCCCCCGGTTGTGTACCCCGAGTGCGACGCCGATCCGGAAGCGGCCGCGATTACGCCAGCTGTCGTTCGACGAAATCGATCAGTCCCTCGTGTTCGGCGGGGCCGATCCCATGGCCGCCGTCGTAGACGGTGTACTCGACGGCCGCGCCAAGTGTTTCAAATCGGTTGGCGGCAGCCTCGGTGCGGGCGGCGGGGATGATCTCGTCGGCCCCGCCCGCGGCGATAAACACCGGTTTGTCGGCGATCCCGTCGGGGTCGACATCGCTGTGTGAGTCCGGCAGATAGCCGTGTAGGGCGACAACCCACTCGTAGCGGTCGGGGTCGTCGAGCAGCAGCGAGAGGCTCGTGATCGCGCCCTGGCTGAAGCCAAGCAGGCCGACGTTGTCGGCATCGATCCCGTAGGCCTCGACGGCGGCGTCGATGCTCTCGGTGACGAGCCCGCGGCTGCGCTCGAAGTCGGCCGCGTGGGGCTGGCTCTGGTGGAGGCCGCCACCGGAGAGATCGAGCTCGTACCAGGTGTAGCCGCCCTGCAGGCGGTCGGGAGCTCGCAGGCTCAGGACGTGGATCGAATCCGGCAGCGATCGGGCGACCGGGAGGAGGTCTTCCTCGTTGGCACCGCGGCCGTGGAGGACGACGACCGCGGGGGCGGGTTCGTCGCTCGGCTCGTCAGGGGCGATATGCACATGGTCGAGTGGCAGGTCGCTCATGGTCTCCATAGCGTGGCAGACCACATTAATCCGGGAGTAACATCGATGCCACCGATGGGTCTCACACCGGTTTCACCGATACCCACCCTGTCGATCCCACCGCCTCGGGCGAAGTTCTTTGGGGTTAATCGTTCAATACTACCTATGAGCGACACAGAGATCGACGCGGTCGACCAAGCGATCCTCCACGCACTCCAGGAGGACGCCCGCAACTTCTCGTCGGCCGATATCGCCGAGCGAACCGGCACCTCCGACAGCACGGTTCGCAAGCGGATCCAGCGGCTCGAAGCCGACGGCGTGATCAAGGGATACAGCGCGGATGTCGACTACCAGCAGTCGGGGTATCCGCTGCGGATGTTGCTGTACTGTACGGCGTCGATCGCGGAACGCGGCGATCTGGTCGCCGATATCCTCGCCATCGATGGGGTGATCTCGGTACAGGAGCTGGTCACCGGCGAGGAGAACCTGCTTGTCACCGCCGTCGGCGAATCCGACAGCGACATCACACCCGTCGCCCAGGAACTGCTCGATATGGGGCTAACCGTGGCCGACGAGGTACTTGTCCGGAGCCACGAGACGACGCCGTTCGAGGAGTTTTCAGCCGAATAGCTGATTACTCAGAGGACGACCGCTTTTACGTCCAGTCCGGTCGCCCGACGGACGACCGCCGACACCGGATCGATCGTCCCCGAGAGATTGTCGGAGTCGCCATCGACAACGAGCAGTGCCGCCCGGCGGCCGGCCTCGATCAGCCCGCAGTCGAGGTCGGCGATCTCTGCGCCCGCGATTGTCGCCATCCGCAACACCTCGCGGTCGGTCACGTCGAAGGTTTTCGCCGTGAACGCCATCTCGCGGAACATCGACGGCGGATTCAACATCACGTTGTCCGTTCCGAGAGCAACCGTCGTGTGATCAAGCAGCTCACGGATCGGCGGCCGGCCGACGCCCAGAACGGTGTTTGCGCGCGGACAGACCGCGATCGGTACCTCCTCGTCGGCGACCCGCTCCAGATGCTCGGCCGCCGCATGTACCATGTGAACAAGCAGCTCCGGCTCGTAGTCGAGGGCGGGATGGATGTCGGTCGCGTCGGGCTCGCCGGCGTGGATGGCAAACGGTTTGTTCGCCTCGCGGGCTGCGGCGCGCTCGACAGCGAAATCGTCGTCGTTCGCGCCGCTGGCCCCGTAGCCGTCGGCGATCTCAAGTACGGAGGCCGGGCCACTCCCGAAGATGAACGCGTCGGTCGCCGCGTCGTCCGCTGCCGCCCGAAGGGCCTCCGTGCCCGCCTCGCCGGACTCCCGGAAATCGAGATGGGCCGCCGTCCCCGTTTGCTCCATAAATCGGAGGGTGCGACCCATTGCGGCGACGAGTTCCTCGCGGCTCGCGGCGGCGAGTCGCCGGTGTTTCTCGCTGTCGGGCGGGGCGACCGCCGCGTGGAGATCCAACCCGACGCCGGCCTCCTTCGCTACCGAGTCGCCGATGTGAGTGTGGGCGTTGACGAACGCCGGCAGGACGATGTCGGTCGAATCCGTCACCGTCTCCTCGACGGCCGTGATCCGCTCGTCGTCGACGACGACCCGGCCCCGGATCGGCTCGAACGACCGCCCGGCGAGTACCGTCCCCTCGAACTGTTGCATACGCCAGCCCACCAGTTCGACCCCGATATGTGTTTCTACCGCAGTGAACGCGAACGATCCGGTAAATTTTATATGTTCAACGACCGGACTGGTAGTAATGCCGAGTCTGACATGGCTGTCCGATACCACGCGGCCACGAGACGGGAGTCAGCATGGCTGAGGACGGACTCGAATCGCTGCTGACGGCGTTAGATATCGATCCCGACCGGACGCCGCCAGCGGCCGCCGGCGAGCCCGCCGTGGTGTCGATCGGCTGTCCGCTCGCCGACTGTGATCACGACCCCGGCTGGCTGGCTGATATGGGAACCGCCCACCTCGCGGTAACGACACTCGGCAACCGAACGTGGGAGCGACGCGACGGCGAGCGGGAGCTACAGGCGTCGATCCGGGGAGCTATCGCCGACCGCCCGGTCGCGGCTGTCGTTGTTGTCGGTCACACCGACTGTGACGTGGTGGCCGACGCCTACGACCGCTACTGCGGCCCCGAGCGGTCGTCGCCGGCTGGCGTGCGCGCAAGCCTCGCGCCGCTGGAAGGCGTCGTCGCCGACGCTGTCGACGGCGACGGGATCGACACGACGGGCCCGCGACAACGAGTGCAGCATCGACTCGTCGAGTACAACGTCGTTCGCAACGTCGCCTTCCTCCGAGACCGGCTGCCGTCGACGACAGTTGCCGGCGTCGTCGTCGATCAGGCGGGCGTCTACGACTCCTTTCCGGGCAAAGAGTATCTCGTCGCCCTCGAAGACGCGACCGAGCCGGCAGCCCTCCGCGCCCGACTGCCCGAAGGGTGCCAGCTATCGGTCGGTCGGCTGCTGTCGACGGCGTCGATTCGGTAAAGCCCCGACAGATCGGAGGTGTCGGCGTCTGAGAACGATGATTAGTCGTCCTTGAAGACCATAATGTTCTATAATCTCCTTTGAGAGAACAATCTGGTCGAATAAATAGATTTATTGCACAGTTTGTTCTACAGGAGAGTGAATACGACCAGCACCCGACACTCGCGGGACGACCGCGGGCCACAGGTGGCTGGCTCGGACAAACACATGACAGATGGCACCCAGCGCAGATCGGTCGGATCGCTCCCAGCGATGGAGAACCATGCCGCGGGCGTCCCCGCCGCCCTCACCCGACTCGTGTGGGGGTTGTGGATCGGCACGCTCGTCGTCGCGGCCGTGTTCGTCCGAAACGACCCGGGGTGGGCGGTCGACGGCCTCGTCGCCATCGACGGACTGACGGTCGTCATGTGGACGGTCGTCACGTTCTTCAGCGGGATCGTCCACAGCTACGCGCGCCGGTATCTCGCCGGCAACCCCGACAAGACCCAGTTCTTTACGCGGGTCTTCGCGTTCACGCTGGCGGTGATGGTCGTCGTCGCCGCCGACCACGTCGCACTGTTCGCGGCGGCGTGGCTGGCGATGGGTCTGCTCATGGCCGAGTTGATCGGCCACGTCGACGGCTGGCCCCAAGCACAGGCGGCCGCCCGCACCTCGCGTCGCTACTTCGTCGGGAGTGCCGCGTTAATCGCCGTCAGCCTCACGCTACTGTGGTCGACGACGGGCGCAACCACTATTACCGGAATACTCGACGCCGTCGGCGGGCTGTCGACGACGACCGCCGTGCTCGCCGCGGGCGGCCTCGTCATCGCGGCGATGATCCAGTCGGCGTTGATCCCGTTCCACACCTGGATCCTCTCGTCGATGACCGCGCCGACGCCCGCCTCCGCGCTGATGCACGCCGGCTTCGTCAACGCCGGCGGCGTCCTGCTCGCGCGGTTCGCGCCGGTGGTCACGATCGAGCCGACGGTCATGCTCGCTATCGTCGCCGTCGGCGCGCTCAGCGCGCTCGGCGGAAAGCTCCTGAAATCCGTCCAGACGGATATCAAGGGTCAACTCGGCTGCTCGACGGTCGGCCAGATGGGCTTTATGATCATGCAGGCCGGCCTCGGCTTCTTCGGCGCGGCCATTGCTCACCTCATCCTCCACGGCTTCTACAAGGCCTACCAGTTCCTCTCCTCGGGCAGTGAGGTCACACACACCAGCCCGTCGGCGGTGAGCGATCACACGGTCGAGTACAACGGCGTCGTCGCCGGCGTCGTGACCGTCGTGACCGGGATTCTCGGTGGCGCGCTCTTTGCGATCCTGACCGGCAAGGGGACGATCATCAACGGCGGTCTGCTGTTAACCTTCTTCGTCACCTTTGCGACGCTGCATGCGGCCCGCAGTGCAGTTCAACACACCTCCCTGCCGGCGACGTTCCGCTACGGCGCGGTTCCGCTGGTCTTCTTCCCGGCGATCATCGTCTACGCCGCCGTCTACGAGGCGATCTCGTTCATGCTGGCTGATCTCCCGGTCGTGACGGCCTCGACGGAGTTGACCCTCCTACACGGTGTCATCGCCGTCGTCTTCGTCGGCGTCTACGTCGCCATCGAGACCGGGGTTCATGAGGGGAGCGGTCGCCTCTACGTTGCACTGCTGAATCTGAGCCAACCCGTCTCCGACACGCTGCTGACTTCCACGGAGGACTACAATGAGTACTGAACCCACACTCGACGACAGTATCGACAGCGCGGCAACCACGGTCGGCTCCGTCTGGCCGATCCACTCGTTTGTGACCGCCAACCCGCTTTCGGGGTTCGAAAACCAACCCTTCGAGCAGGCGGTCACACAGGCCGCCGACCTGCTCGGTGGCCGCGGCTACCCCAGCGCGGCGACGTTCCAGCAGGCACTTGAAAGCGGGCAGATCGACCCTGAAATCCTCGAATCGGAGCTCGCCGACCGCGGCTACGAGGCCGATCCCGAAACGCTCCTTGAGCGCATGGCCGACGCCGACGAGAGCACCGCCGCGGGCGACAGCGACACCGCAGCAGACAGCGACGCCGAGCGTGTCGATGCCATCCTGACGAAGTGGTTGCCGGCGTTCCTCGATGAGGGCCGTGCCCACTGGTCGATGCCCAACCGCGAAGCGGGGTTCTACAGCGCGTTCCGCGCGCTGGCCGATCACGACAGCGAGATTCCAGACGCGGGCGTCGTCGCCGACCTGCCGGAATCGCCGACCGCGGCCATCGAGGCCGCCGTCGAATCGTATCCCGAAAGCCAGTGGGAACCCCTCTTCGAGGAACAACTCGCCGCGCTGCCGGGCTGGACTGGCTTCATCAAGCAACGCGCCGACGACGAGGGTGACTGGCAAGCGGAATACCCGATCACGCTCGACGGCTATCTCGCCGTCAGGTTGTCGCTGTTGGACGGTTTCGGTGTCGATCTCGAACCCGAGTCAAGCTTCGAGAGCACGGCGCCCGACACGGCCGACGAACTCGCCGCGGCGTTCCTGAGCGCGTGGGAGGCGACCTACCGCGAGGAACTGGTCGACACCGTCGCCACCGAGAGCGAGCGCGTGGCAGCCGATGAGACGGCGACAGAGGGCGCGGCGGGTCGCCCGGACGCACAGTTGACCTTCTGTATCGACACGCGCTCGGAGGTCATCCGTCGCCACATCGAGGCGACCGGCGACTACGAAACCCACGGCTACGCGGGCTTTTTCGGCGTCCCAATCGAGTACAACGGCTACGAAACCGACGTGTCGGTCGACGCCTGCCCGCCGATTCTCGACCCCAAACACCGTATCACCGAACTCCCGACCGACGACGAGACACAGACGACCCACGACCGCTGGGCCGGCGTCCGCGAAGCCGCCGCCGAGGCCATCGAGACGCTGCAGGCCAACGCGGCGAGTGCCTACGGCTACGTCGAGAGTGCCGGCAGTGGCTACGGCCTCGCGCTGGCAGCGCGCACGCTCGTCCCCGGCCGCGTCCACGACCTCTTGGACGCTATCGACGACGCCGAACCCGACAGCCACGAGTTCTGTGAGCCAATGGTTCATCACCAACACACCTACGCCGACGACCTCCCGGTCGGGCTGACGACCGATGAAAAAGTCGAGTACGCTGCGACGGCCTTCGATCTGATGGGCTTCGAGTCGTTCGGCCGCGTGGTCGCCTTCGTCGGCCACGCCAGCGAGACCGCGAACAACCCCTACGATTCGAGTCTGGATTGTGGGGCCTGTGCCGGCAACCCCGGCGGGCCGAACGCCCGTGTCCTCGCGTCTATCTGCAACGACGAAACGGTACAGGAAAAACTCCGCGAGCAGGGCCACGAGATCCCAGCGGATACCGTCTTCATCGCCGGCGAACACAACACGACGACCGACGAGATCGAACTCTACGACGGTGATGTCCCCGCAAGCCACGACGACGACCTCGATCAGCTTCGCGTGGATCTCGCGACGGCCCGTGAAAACGCGGCCGCCGAACGCGCCGACGCGATGGGAGCCGACACCGCGGATAGCCGCAGTGAGACCGAACGCCGCGCGGCCGACTGGGCCGAGACCCGCCCCGAGTTGGGGTTGGCCGGCAACGCCTCGTTCGTCATCGGGCCACGCGAACTCACAGAAAATGTCAACCTCAACGGCCGTGCATTCCTCCACTCCTACGACCACGCGACCGATCCCGACGGCGACGCGCTGGAAGCGATCCTCGCCGGCCCGATGGTCGTCACCCAGTGGATCAACAACCAGTACTACTTCTCGACGGTCGATTCCGGCGTCTACGGCAGCGGCTCGAAGATCACTCACAACCCCGTCGGCAACGTCGGCGTCTATCAGGGCAACGGCGGCGACCTCCTTACTGGACTGCCGCTGCAGTCGGTGGCTGCCGGCCCCGACGATCCGTACCACCAGCCGCTTCGTCTCTCAACGGTCGTTCACGCGCCCGTTGACACCGTCGAGGAAATCCTCGCCGACCACGAGGAGCTGACGACGCTGCTCGACAACAGCTGGCTCTCGCTGACGGTCGTCGATCCGACCCGCGGGCACGACGCATTCCACTACGACGGCGAGCTGACGTGGACGGGCGAAGGCGACATCGAGCCCGAGCCCGCGGCCGCCGAACCGGCCACGATCCCCGCTGACGACTAGCTGCGGCGCCGGTGGTGGCGTCGCTGCCGACCATCGCACGACGGCCCTCCGCCCGTTCATTTGCCAAAACACCGTGGTTATACGGCTCGGACTGGAACAACACGGTAATGAGCCAAGACGCCAGCGACGAGGGGTATTCAGAGGGCGATCTCCGGAACACGGGGATGGATCTCCGCCACGACCGCGAGTGGGATTACGAACTCGAACGCATCGTCGACGAGATCGAGGAGCGCGACGCCGAGAAAGTCGGCCTCCAGTTCCCCGAAGGCCTCAAGCGTCGCGGCCCCGCGGTCGCCGACGACCTCCGGGAAGTCGTCGACGACGACGTGACGATCATGCTGTCGGGCCAACCATGTTACGGTGCCTGCGATCTCGATACCTATCTCATGCGCCGGACGGACGTGTTCGTCCACTTCGGCCACTCCCCGATGAAGGAGTCCGACCAGATCATCTACGTCCCGCTGTTCTCCAACGTCGATCCCTTCCCGATTCTCGAAGACTCGCTTGATGAGCTTCCTGATCCCGAGGAAGACCCTGCCGTCGGCCTCGTGACGACCGCCCAGCACATGAACCGCTTCGGCGAGATGGTTGAGTGGCTCGAAGAGCGCGGCTACGAGGTTCATACGCGCAAGGGCGACGACCGCCTGACCTACGAGGGCCAAGTGCTCGGCTGCAACTACGCCTCCGCCGATATCGACGCTGATCACGTCCTCTACGTCGGCGGCGGGAAGTTCCACCCGATGGGGCTGGCGATGGAACACCAGGAGAAACACGTCGTCATCGCCGACCCTGTCAACAACGTGGTGACGATCGCCGACCCCGAGCAGTTCCTCAAACAGCGGTACGCCACTGTCCACAAGGCGATGGACGCCGAGAAGTGGGGTGTCATCTTCTGTACCAAGATCGGCCAGGGTCGCTGGGAGGTCGCCGAGGAGATCCTTGAGAACAACGACAACGCCTACCTGATCACGATGGACGAGGTGACGCCGGATCGCCTCCTGAACTTCAACATGGACGCCTTCGTCAACACGGGCTGTCCGCGGATCACGACCGATGACGGCCCGCAGTTCCACAAGCCGATGGTCACGCCCGGCGAGTACGAGATCGCCATGGGCAACAAACCGCTGGACGAGCTCGAATTCGACACCTTCCACGGCACGTGGTAGGCTGTCGGCGGTCGGCGGTCGTGGGCAGTCGGCGGTCGGCGGTCGCATGCGACGACTCGGTTTCGCCGAGTTAGCGCGTCACGTCATGTTTCATCGTCAGCAACAGGGCGCACACCGGTGATTTCGAACCGGGCCCCGCCGTCGCTGCTGTCACAGACAGCGATCTCCCAGCCATGCGCCGTGACGATATCCTGCACGATCGCCAGCCCGAATCCGGTGCCACCGCTCGCCGCGGTGTAGCCGCTTTCGAACACCTCCTCGCGGTCGTCAGCAGCGATTCCTGTTCCGTCATCTGATACGTAAAACCCCGATCGCTGCCCATCATCGGTTGTCAGCCGTTCGTTGCCAAGCACGCCGACACGCACAGTCACCGGGGTCTCATTGTGCTCGGCGGCGTTTCCATAGAGGTTCTCAAAGACCTGTAGCAACCGATCACGATCAGCGTGAATCTTGATGCTCTCCGGAAATGATACCTGCAGTGTGCAGTCGTCAACATCGCTGTATGTCCACGCTGTTCTGGCAGCCGACGCAAGGCCGACCGGTTCAGTCTCGTCGATCGTTTGACTGGTGCGAGCCATCGTCAGCAGGTCATCGATCATCGATTCCATCCGTGTCAACGCCTTCTCGGCTTCCGTGATCTCCTCGCTGTCACACTCCCAGCCAGCGATCTTGAGTCGCCCCTGTGCGACGTTGAGTGGGCTCCGGAGATCGTGCGAAACGATGCTGGCGAACTCGTCGAGATGCTCGTTTTGTTCGCGGAGCTGTCGTTCGCGCGCCTTCTGCTCGGTGATCTCGTGGAGTCGGATCAGCTGTCCCGTCTGCGTGCTGGTTCGGTTTTCGATCGGAACACTATCGATGGTAAAGTTTCGTTCCGTGCCTGCTTCCGAGAGTGTTGTCTCGCCTGATCCGGCTGTGGTAAACCAGCCAACCGGGTCGGGAAACGGCGCGAAAAACGCTGTCGCAGCCATTCCACGCCAGTTCTCCGGGGCACCAACCAGCTCCCGCGCCGCGGGATTACAGTCGACGACGCGGTGGTGGTCGTCAAGCATTACGACCGGATCGGCCAGCTGTTCGACAAGCTGTTGCCGTCCCACAGGGGCGACTTCGAGGAGTCGATACCGAAAGATCGCAACCGCGAATGCGACGGCGGTGACGCCAAACGAGACGTGGGTGAGATTCCACTCCGGCGGCAGAATCCCCACAAACAACAGCGAATTAACGCCCGGAACCGCGCCGATACCGACCGCAAGCGCGACCGCCTGCCCCCGGTATATCTCACCGCGATTTTTCAGCAGGTAGCGGACGACGATCACACCGCTTCCCAGCATGACCAGATAGATGTACAGCTGGTAGAGCCGGAAGGCGGGTTGCAGCGTGAGATCAAGGGCGACCCACTCGGTGAAGGTGACCCCAGCGATCGTCACCGGCCCTTGGGTGGTCAGCCCGTTGGAGACGAGCATGAGAGAGGGGTTGAGCACGACCGCGACCGCAACCCCACCGATCGTCGCCAGCGCGACCCCAGCCGTCCAGCGGTTCACCCACGCTGTGTGTCCCGAATACGTCAGCGAAAACCACGCCAGCGAGTAGGCCAATCCGGGTACGAGGAGGACGTTGCCGATGTTGTTGCCGACGAAGATCAGCTCCGGAACGGTGATGACACTGATGAAGAT
Source organism: Halonotius roseus (assembly GCF_006861655.1). Lineage (GTDB taxonomy): Archaea > Halobacteriota > Halobacteria > Halobacteriales > Haloferacaceae > Halonotius > Halonotius roseus. The sequence continues at coordinate 61,378 of NZ_SESI01000004.1, forward strand.
AGCGGTGAGTTGCCAGACACAGATCACAAACAGCAGGACGATGAATGCCTGCAGTTCGGGTGTCTGGCCGCGTCGGTGGTACCCCCGGAGCGCGTAGAGCAGCAGCGACGCCGTGACCAGCAGGATAGCCACGAACACGGGCACCTCCGGTTGGAGTTGAAACGTCATCGCTGATCAGGTGTTACCACATGCGTTCGACCGAACGGAAAAAATAGTAGTGTGTGACTGGCTGCGTCTCGGTTGACGGTGCGGCCAGCAACCCCACGCAGTGAGAACCGAGGTGGTTGTTCATATGCCTACAGGCAAAACGATCGAGTATGCCACCCGTCGTTGTCAACGACGATCCGATGATCCGTGCTGAGACGCTCGAAACTGTGCTTGGTGAGGCTGTTACTGTCGTGACGGCCGACCTCCAGACCACCGACGACATCATCGAGGCGGCTGCCGACGCCGCGGGGCTCGTTGTCGACGTTCAGACAGACGTGCCGGCGGCGGTCTTCGAGGCCTGTGAAAACCTCCAGATCGTCGCCCGCGCGGGCGTCGGCGTCGACGGCGTCGATATCCCCGCCGCCGCCGACCACGGCGTCACCGTCGTCAACGTCCCTGACTACTGTCGTGAGGAGGTCTCGACGCACGCCGTCTCGTTGCTGTTGGCGTCGATCCGTCGGCTGAATGTCTACGATCGATCGGTGAAGCGTGGCCGATGGGACTGGGAGGATGGCGCGCCGATCCACCGGCTGACCGGCGAGACGGTCGGCTTCCTCTCGTTTGGTCAGTTGGCGAAGGCGACCGCCGAGAAGCTGTCGGGATTCAACTGTGAGGTCGTTGCCGCTGACCCCTACGTTGACAGCGAGGAGATGGCCGACCACGGTGTCGAGAAAGTCCCGCTTGACGAACTGCTCGAAACGGCGGATCACGTCTCGATTCACGCGCCGCTGACCGATGATACCCGCCATCTCTTCGACCGCGATGCGTTCCGCAAGATGAGCGACACCGCCGTCCTGGTCAACGTTGGTCGCGGTCCGATCGTCAAGGAGGAGGCGTTGGTCTGGGCACTTGAGCACGACGAGATCGCTGCCGCCGGTCTTGACGTGCTCGAAGACGAGCCGCTGACGGACTCGCCGCTGGCCAACCGCGACGATGTGATCCTCACGCCGCATGCCGCCTTCTACTCGGAGGAGTCGCTGACGGATCTCAACGAACACATCGGCAACGATATCCTGTCGGTCTTCGACGGCGAAACACCCGCCGGCTACATTGATCCTGAGGCCGACTGGCTGTAGGTCGACGCCGGGGATTCGGCAGCGGCGACCGCGACGGCAACGTTTAGAACGGCTCAGCCCAGATAGCCGACCATGACAGTTAGCGACTGGGGCGACTGGCTCCCGAAGGCCGTCGCCGACGCCGACCCCGAGACCGTCGCCGTCTGGTATCTCGGCTGCAACGGGTTCGTGATCAAGGGTAGTGAGGGGACGACGATCTGGATCGATCCCTACGTCGGCTTGGGCGACCCGCCGCGAACGATCCGGATGATCCCGGTGCCGTTCGATCCCGAGGATGTGCCGGAATCGGGAGCCGACGCCGTGTTGGCGACCCACGAACACACCGACCACACTCACGGCCCGAGTCAGGGGCCGATTCTTGAGCGAACCGGTGCCGACTTCTACGCACCTGACGACAGCCTCAGCGTCGCCTTCGACGACGAGGAGTGGCTCGACAGCTACGATATCTCGGACTCGCAGTTCACCGAGGTCACAGAGGGCGACAGCATCGAGATCGGGGAGTTCACGATCGACGTGGTCGAAACCCATGACCCGGATTCGACCCATCCGGTCGGCTACGTGATCCAACACGCCTCGGGGACGATCTTCCACGCCGGCGACAGCAAGCCAGCCGACAGCTTTGCCGAGTTGGGCGACCAGTACGATATCGATCTCGGAATTCTCGCCTTCGGGGCCATCGGCAACATCCCCGACAAGGAAACCCGCGAGCCGGTGCGGACGAAGTGGTATGCGACCGAAAACGAGACGGTGAAATCCGCCTCGGATCTCCAACTCGATCGCCTGTTGCCGACCCACTGGGATATGTGGAAAGGGATGACCGCCGATCCGACTGTGCTCCACCACCACGCCGCTTCCTACGAGTATCCGCAGGAACTGGAGATCGTTGAGATCGGCGACCGGGTCGAGCTCTGATCGGATGAGTGAGGGCTAGCCATCACACTCGGCTGTTGCCCGGAATACAACTATCTTGTTCAATTCTGGTGTTTTTGTCCATATTTAATGACGAGCAAAGCTTGTATATACACATATAAACGTATCCATACGTACACACCAACAGTTAAGTCGGTTGCCAACATCGGGATGTATGAAGTCAAAACGAGAAACACACAACAGGCGTTGTGTGATTACAGGGAGAACAACACAATGATGACTGACTACGACTTCCCAGTGTGGTTCTGGGATCCGGAGACGACCGACGAAGACCGCAGCAACTGGATGACCCAAGAGCGGTGTCGCCGCCAGGCGATGCGCCAGCAGACCGCCTACCGCCGCCGCATGGAACGATCCGCCGAGCGACGGGCACGACGCGAGGCGGCCAGCCCGGCGACAGTCGCCGTTGAGAACTACCGCTGAGGTCGGCTGTGGTCGCCCGGTCGATCTGACCGGGTGGCGTTGGTGGGGCTGTCACAGACCACACCGGTGTGTGACCGGCCACCAGCCCGCATATTTTAAGTCATTGGTTGAGTAGAAGGTTCCATGAGCCAGGGGCCAGAGACGGATGACCTCGTGACGGTGTCCAACGACGGTGTTGTCGTCGAGAAGACCGTCACAGCCGAGGAGTTCCCCGTCCCAGCGGTCGCGTTTACACTGACGTCGAACACCGATGTGCCGGTACATGTTCGGCTGACAGACCAGATCCCGAGTTCCTTTCCGATGGAGCGGATCGGGTTCCATCCGGACTACCACAGCGACGCGTGGACGGCCTACAAGAACCACCGCGTCGAGTTCGAGTACACCCTCGATCCAACCGAAACGGTCGAAACCGTCTACGGCATCCGGACTGATGACCCCGACGAGCTCCAGCAGTTCCTGACCGAACCCGAGATCAAGGAGATCGCCACCTCCGAGGATGACCCGACCGACATCGAGGGTGTTCTCGGCTCCGACAACAGCCAGCTCATCCGTGAGGTGTTGGCCGGCGAACGCTCCTCGCTGCCCGGCGCGGACGCGGGCGAGACACCGCTTGATGGCCCTGTCAACCCCAGCGATTCGGATGTCGATCCCGAAACACCGCCCGAGGAGGCCGGCGATGGGACACCACCGGCCGACGAGGCCCCGGCGGCCCCCACGGCCGCTTCCGACGCTGACGCCGCTGCCGACGCTATTGACGACACACCCCCGTCGGAACCCGCCGACGCGGAGCCCTCGATCGACGACGACGCCGACGATGACGGTGAGGACATCGACCCGCTCGATGCTGTCGATGTCGACGGTGATCCGACCGATGATGAGGAGTGGGGGCCGGAAACCGGCACAGACGCAGCAGACGAGCCGACCGATGATGAGGAATGGGGGCCGGAAACCGGAGTCGACGACGAGCCTGAGACGGAGCGAACCGATGATGAAGCGATTGCGGTCGACGACGATGCGGCTGCGACCGCCGACGATGACGACGCCATTGAGGACGATTCCCTTGACGCGGCAACTGAGGCCGGTGAAGAACCCGATCTTGATACCAACACCGAATCTGCTGTCGACGCCGAATCCGATGTGGATGACGACTCCGACGTAGACGCCGAGCCCGATATCGACGATGAAAGCGAGTCTGATGAGATCGACACCGACTTCGAGAGCGATCCAGCCGGCGAACCCGAAACCGACGAGGAGTCCGCTATCGACGATGAACTCGATGTCAACGACGAACTCGATGTCGACGATGAACCCGGTGTCGACGATGAGCTCGATCTTGACGACGAACCCGATCTTGACATCGAACCAGAACCCGAGGCCGGTGCTGACGACGCCGACACCGAGCTGATCGATGAGAGCGAGGAGGACGACGAGGACGCCCCCGACGATGACGCCAGCGACGCGGTCGACGAAGCTGATGAGGACACCATGACCCAGTCACCCGACGACGACGATGCCACAGCATCGACGGCCGACGAGTCGGATACCGCCGCGGCCACACCCGATGCCGCTGAGGGGATCGCGGCCGCCCTCGCCGAGGAGCTGCGCGAAGGGACGATCTCCGAGGAGGATCGTTCGGTGATCAAATCCGAGCTCGGGTTGGGGCTTCCCCGAAGTGCGGAGGTGCGGATCGAACGGCTCCAATCGCAGGTCGATGAGCTGTCCACCTACACGGACGCCCTCGAAGCGTTTATCGACGACCACGGGACGAGCGAGGACATCTTCGATAGCTTCCAAGCTGATATCGACGAGCTGTCGGCGACCGTCGAGGAGCTGGAGGCCGAAATCGAAGCCGACACGGCCGACAACGAGGCCGAGATCGACGCGCTGGAATCCGAGGTCGAAACGGCCACCGAGGAACTGTCAACCCTCTCAGAGACGGTCGACAGCCACGAACAGACGCTCGATGCCCTCGAATCGGATGTGACCGAACTCGACGACCGGCTGGACGAGACGGACACAACCGCAACAGAGGCCGCCGAAACAGCCGAATCGGCCAGCGACACCGCCGACGATGCCGCCGCCGCCGTCGAGGAACTCGAAGCCGATCTTGCTGACGCCACCGACGAGATCGAAAGCGTCATCGACGAGATCGACTCGGTTGCCGAGGAGGTCGACAGTGTCGATGCCACCGTCGACGATCTTGATGCGGTGGTTAACGACATTGAGGCGACAGTTGACGACGTCGAGGCAACAGTTGACGACATCGAAGGAACCGTTGACAATCTTGATGAGACGGTTATCGACACCCAGGATGATGTTGCGGACATCCGCGCGGAGCTTGATACGGTCGAGGGCGATCTGGGTGACAACATCGAATCCCTGTGGGATACGCTGCAGGAGATCGAAGAGCAGGCCGAGGCGGCCGCCGATGCGGACGATCTCGCCGAGATCGAAGCCCGGCTCGACGATGCCGAGGATGGTATCGAAGCCCTCGAACAGTTCCGTGAGGGGCTGAGCTCCGCCTTTGGCGTCGGCAACGACGACTCCTAATCGCTCTGGTGTCGGCTGTTTTCTGTCTGCATCGAAAACGGAATCCGTTTAGTCGGGGGCCACGAGAGTCCGTTTAATGACCGCGACGATCCCGGTCGCCGTTCCCAGAAAGGGGCGGCCGCTGGAAGCGGTGCTCGAACGGGTGGCTACCGTGGCCGATATCGACGCGCGTGCCGACAGCATCATCTCCACGCTGCGCTACGAGAAGGCACTCACGAAAGGCACCAAATCGGCCGACGAGAGCCCCTATGAACGGCTGGCCGACTACAGCGAGACAGGCGATCCCTCCGCCCCGGAGTACACGCTCCTGCGGGACGACCGCGAGGGGTTTCCACGCCGTGTCGTCTTCGACAGCCTCTCGGTGTCGGTCGACGACATCACCCTCCGGCTGATCGGCCGCGAGGAGCCGTTTCGCGCGCTGCGAACCCACGAGTTCGCCCTCGGCTTCGACAGCGCGGATCTCGTCTTGGAGGAGGTCGTCGAGCTCCGCCCGGAGGGGATCGGCTCGCTGGCGGAGATCAACGCCCGCATCAACCCCCAGGACACCGATGTCGCTGTCGTGACCGGCCTCGGCGATACGGTGTACCACACGCTGTTGGCGACGCCGGAGGCCGTCGGCGAGACGGCGACGCTTGACCGTGAGTTCGTCGCCGACTACCGCGGCCCGCTGTGTATCTCACCGCGATACGAACGGCTTGTTGAGGCCGTCCTTGGCACAGCGGCGACCGACGGCGTCGAGTTCGCCTATCCGACCGAGACGGCCGAGGAAGAGGCCGCGATCGCCGACACCGGGGTCGGCGTCTATCTGACCGTTACCGGCTCGACCGCCCGGGAACACGGGCTCGTGCTTGGCGAGCAGCTGTTCCCGAGTGAGACCGTGCTCATGGAAAACACCGCTGAGGCCGACGCGGCCGTCGAGGCAGCCACACAGCTGCTCACCGATCCGGCGACCGAGACCGCCCTCCAGGTTGAGTAACGCTATCTCTCCGCACCCTTGGCGTGCGTGCTCGCCTGTTGTCGCCGAATGATCCCGACGTTGTTGGCGACACGCTCGGTCATCGTTTTGAACGCGGTCGCCGTTTCGCCATCCGATCGGACGATCGGCTCGCCGCCGTCGCCGCCGGCCCGGATCGCCGGATCCAGCGGGATCGCCCCGAGGAACGGGAGGTTCTCCTCGTCGGCGAAGTCCTCACCGCCGCCGGCACCGAAGATATCGTGGCGGCCGCCGCAGTCGGGACAGCGGAACGACGACATGTTTTCGACGATCCCCAAGACGGGTGTTTCGTGTTCGCCGAACATGCGCAACCCCTTGACCGCGTCGTCGATGGCGACCTGCTGGGGTGTCGTGACGATCACCGCCCCTGTTAGCGGCAGCGTCTGGAGCACCGTCAGCTGGGTATCGCCCGTCCCCGGCGGGAGGTCGACGACGAGGTAATCCAGCTGTCCCCACTCGACATCCTCGACCAGTTGGGTCAGCATCTTGTGTACCATCGGGCCACGCCAGATCACCGGATCGTCGGGGCCGACGAGGAAATCCATGCTCATCAGTTTCAGCCCGTACTGCTCCGGTGGGATCAGCGTCTTCTCCTCGGTAGCGTCCGGGGCCTCGTCGCTGTCGACCATGCGGGGGACGTTCGGCCCGTAGATGTCGGTATCGAACAGCCCGACCCGCGCGCCGCGCTCGGCCAACCCCGCCGCGAGATTCACCGACACCGTCGATTTGCCGACGCCGCCTTTCCCGGAGGCGACGGCGATGATGTTTTGGATGTTGGGCAACACCTCCTCGTCGGTGTGCAGCCCTGACGGCAATGCCGCCGTCAGCTCGATCTCACGGCCGGTGTCGGACAGAGCCGCCCGTATATCGTCGGCGATCTGTGACTCGTGGGGGGCGTACGGCGCGCCGAGAGCCAGCGAGAGCCGAATCGTCTCGTCGTCGACATCGACCGCGTTGACGAGCCCGAGAGAGACGATATCGTCGTCGAGATCGGGATCCTCGACAGTCGACAACAGCGATCGCACGTCGTCGTCGTTCATGCGTGGAGGTCGGCGAGTCCGCCGAATAAGGGTTTGGTACCTGCCTGTTGACCTGCCGTGGCTGTCTCACGCGCCGTCGATCAGCGTCCCGACATCGTCGTCAGCGAGAAAGCCGGCGATGGCGTCAGGCCCGAAGATGTGGGCCGGCGCGCCGAGGGCAAGCAGCTCTCGCACCTTGGCGGCCATCCCGCCGCTCACGTCGGTCGACTCGCTGTCGCCCAGGGCGGCCGCAACCGACCCAAAATCGGTGATCGACTCGATCACGTCGCCGTCGGTGTTGAGGACGCCTGGAACCGTCGAACAGAGACCGACACGCGACGCACCGAGTCGCTCGGCCAGTCCCGTCACGATCTCGTCGCCACTCAGGACGGTCACGCCCTTCCCGGCGTGGGCGACGACATCGCCGTGTAACACAGGAATAAATCCTTCGGCGCGCAGCCCTGCGACCGCGGCCGTCGGCAGCGACAGCCCGGCGTCGGCGTCGCGGGCGGCAGCCGACAGCGGATGGACGGGAACCGCAGGGACGCCCGCGGCTTGCAGCCGGTCGACGACGACGCTGTTCAGTCGTTTCATCGCGCCGTGGATCGCCGTCACCGCCGCCGGATCGTGGGTGCCCTCGGTCGTCGAGACGCCGTGGTCGGCAGCGTGAACATGGCCGAAGCTGCCGCCGCCGTGGACGACGATCAACTCGGCGGGGCCAGCGGAGGCGTCGCCGTCCGCAACCCCAGCAGCAGCGATCGCCGAGACAACGCTGTCGAGTGCATCGTCGTCGACGGTTTCCGGGCTGTCCTTGTCGGTGATGACGCTGCCGCCGAGTTTGAGAACCGTCAGGTCGACGCCGGCGGTCGCGTCGCCGGCCATTATGGCTCCTCCAGGCGAACGCCCTCGGTGGCGAGTTCGGCGCGAAACGCCTGCTCACAGTCCGTCGTGTACTGGAGACTCGTCTCGGTTTCGTCGGTCGCGTCGAGGGCGACGATACAGCCCCCGCCGCCCGCGCCGGTGAGCTTCGCGCCATCCGCGCCAGCCTCACGGGCCGCCCAGACCATCGTATCCAGCGACCGCGAGGAGACGCCGAGCGCGGAGAGGAGGCCGTGGTTGATATCCATGAGTTCGCCTAGTTCACCGATCAGTTCCGCGCTCGGATCGCTGTCGGGATCGGCGTCGGCCAGCAGCGACTCGCCTTCCCGGACGATGTCGCCGATGGCTTCGACCGTGTCGGCGGCGAACTCGTAGCGATCCCGCAGCGAGCGTACGCCGGCGACCAGCTGGCCGGTGTCGCCCGCGCCGCCGTCGAAGCCGACGACGAAGGGAAGTTCCGGCGTGTCGAGGCGGGTGCAGTCGTCGCCCTCGACGCGAACCGCACCCCCCATCGTCGAGCAGAAGGTGTCCGCGCGGGAGGCTTGGCCGTCCTGCACATCGTACTCGGCCCGATAGGCACGATCGGCGAGTTCGCGGCGGTCGAGCGGCTCGCCGAGTGCGCGCGTCGCGGCGTCGATGCCGGCGACGACGACCGCCGCCGAGGAGCCCAGCCCCGCGCCAAGCGGGATCTCGCTGTCGACGGAGATATCGAAGCCGGCGTCGGGCGCGTCGGCCGCCTCGCGGGCCTGTTCGACCGCGGCGTCAACGTAGCCTGTGGCCGCATCGAGCAGCGGTTTCGGCACGTCGACATCCGGCCGGTCGTCGGGGCTGTCGGCGTACTCGACGGCGAACCCGTCGAGGGTGAGATCCTGGGCTTCGACGCGAACGTGGCTGTCATCGCGGGGTTCGACGGTGACCGTCGCCCGGCGTTCGATCGCGCACGGAACCGCCGGCTCGCCGTAGACGACGGCGTGCTCGCCGAAGAGGTACACCTTCCCCGGCGCGCTGACGACCGTCATCGCTCGCCTCCGGGTGTAGTCGGATCGGGGGTTGCCGTCGCGTATCTCATCTGTATGTGCCGCACTGTAGCGTAGGTTTTTATATGGTTGCATGAGAACCAGAGAGTGTGAACGCCAACCACACCGGTTGGCACTCACGTGTTTGGGGTGCGGCCCTCGCCCTCCTCAAACGGGAACAGGGAATGCGCGCTGCGTCCGCATGGTGATGCGGACACATTGTTTTCGAACTAGTGAGCAATTAGTGACGGGTGCTACCTGTAACTCAAAATCCGCTCTTTCTCACACGACGTGCATGAAGCCGGTGTGGGTGTCTGCGGCACTGTCTCTCGGACTGGTGATTTACAACTACTCCCAAATCGGTAGCTAATTCGAGCTAAAGGATGCTCAAGCGACGAGACAGATAGGTATGACACGCTTCAGCGAATCTCACATCAAAAGGCTACAGCCCTCACCTACTGAGTTCAGCGTTCGAAATGACGAACTTCGCACCGCCAGCCTCACTTTCAGTGATATGAATATTCCACTGATGGGCATCAACGATCCGCTCAACGATTGCTAATCCCAGTCCGGTTCCAGTGGCGGCTGTCGTCTCTCCGATGTCGAATAGCCGCTCGCGGTCGTCGGACGGGATGCCAACACCGTCATCCGTGACGTAGAATGCAGTGGCCGTATTCTCCCGGGTTGATGTCCCCATTGTGTTGTGGATGCCCACGCGGATGGTTACCGACTCATCGTTGTGTTCAATCGCGTTCCGGAACAGATTCTCGAACAGACGTGAAACCCGAGTGCGATCACACGTGAGTGTGAACTGATCGACTACCTCCAAATCAGCCTCTTTGGTTTCAACCACATCCCACGCTCCGTTGACGATCGTCTCGATCGGCACCGAAGCGGTATCGGTTATCGCATCACTCTCACGCGTGAGCACGAGCGTATCGTCAACGAGGGTCTTTATCCGATCATGAGCGTTTTCGATACGCGAGACCCGATCTTCGTTTTCTGGTGTCTTGATCTGTTCGAGGGTTCCCTCGGCGATATTGATCGGATTTCGGATGTCATGGGTGAGTACCGAAGCGAACTCCTCAAACTGCTGGATTTTTTGTTCGAGCTCGGCCTCCCGTCGTTTGAGGCTAGTAACATCGCTATAGATGGCAAAGGCGTACTGTTTACTTACTCTTTCAGCCGGGACAGCACGCAATAAAAATTGGCGCGTGCCGTTTGCTGTCTGGCGGCTCACGACCGCATCAATGTAGTCCCCGGTTGCGATCTCTTCGTGTAACTCGGTGGCCTGTGTTTCAGCCTCCTCAGGGACAAGTGCCCCGGTAAGTGATTGGCCGATAATGTCGCTGGCGTCGTAGCCGAAGACATCCTCGAATGCGGGGTTGACACCGCAGATGATCGGCTCGTCTGCGATACACTCGACTTCAACGACGGCATCCTGGATCGTTCGAAACAGGTGTTTGAATCGGCGGAGTGGCTGCGAATGGGCGGTAATCGGGTGCGTGGTCTCTGCGGACTGTTTTGGAGTTGGCTCACTATCCGTTCCTGCCTGTTCTTCGGTTTCTGAGGGAACTGAATCGTAATCGCTCCACGGCACAGGTTCGGAGGTTGCTGACTCATCGAAGTAGGTCTCCCGTACCTGTCGAACAAGAGACGGATGCACTCCAACCGAGTCAGCGATAGCTGCATCACTCAACTGCGGGTTTTCGACCGCGAGGTCAACGATCTCCTGTTTCGTCTCGCTGAACGAAACGGTATTGGAGGGATTCATTGCCACTCACCACGGAAGACGGTACGATCAGCCGAGGCTGTTCGCCGTTCGGGACGGCTCCACCTTGCACTCGCCTCCGTTTGAGTTCTGTTCACATTTGTATCTGTAGTATCTCTATACGTTTCAATCTAGTTTTATTCTCGTTGAGTCACATATAAGACTCGTAATTGTGAAAATAAGCATATTTCGGTCATAAAAGCTAGCTTGCATGGATTAGTGGAACTTATACTGACCATCTGATTCATTCAAATCGGTGAAAACCAACTACTGAATGCACGCTCTACTTTCTGATTGGTAGACAGAAACTACTGTTTCACAGTGTTCGGTAGGAGCCCTCACCGATTAGATCGCTTATCCAGCGGATCTTCGAGGTCGCCCATCACGGCTTCGAGCGCGTCGGTCGCCGTCACCAACCCGACGACCGCGCCGTCCTGCAACACGAGCGCAAGCTCCTGTTCCTCGGCTTGGAACTGATCGAAAGCGTCGCTGACGCTTGTCTCGGCGGCAACCGTCATCGTCGGCGCGGCGATCCCCTCGAAGGTCTCCTCGCCGGCCTGTAGTGCGTCGTAGTGGTCGATGATCGACGGCGAGTAGACGATGCCCCGGAAATCCGTTAGCTCGTCGCCGACGAGCGGGAACCGGGTATGTGGCGTGTTCCGAATCCGGTCGAGGTTTTCCGACACTGACCGCTCGGTCGACAACGCGACGATGTCGTCGGCCGCCACCATGATCTCGCTGATCGGGAGCTCGCCGACGTCGAGGGCGTTGAGCACCTCTTCGCGTCGTTCCTCGGGGATCTCGCCCTCGTCGAGCAGCGAGCCCAGCTCGTTTCGCAGGTCGGCGCGCGATTCCAGCACATCCTCCTCGGTTTCGAGCCACGCGCCGGTCATCTCGATGCCGAACAGGCCAAGGGTGCCTTTGGCGACCCAGTCGCCAAGCGTGATCAGCGGCGAGATGAGCCAGTTGAACCAGTAGAGTGGGGTCGCGCCGTACCGACAAACGAACCGCGAGCGCTCAACCCCGAGGTAGGTCGGCGTCTGCTCGCCGTGGGTGAGATGGACGAGGTTGATGATCCCGAAGGCGATGATCGCGCCCGCGCCGACAGAGGCCAGCGGGCCGCCGACGAACAGCGGCTCGAAGATGGCCGCGAGGGCGGGTTCGGCGATGATCCCGACAGCGATGGAGGAGGCGGTAATCCCGACCTGGCAGGTCGTCAGATAGATTTCGAGGTTCTGGGTCATCTCCCAGGCGCGTTCGAGCGCGGGGCGGTCGCCGATGAACTCGCTTTTCTCGAACTGGCGGGCCCGGGTCAGCGCGAACTCGATGGCGACGAAGAAGCCGTTGGTGAGGATCAACGCGACCCCGGCAAGGAGGCGGAGGGACAACTCAAGCGGTGTCATCGCCCGCGGCTAGCTCGTTGCTCGCCAAAGAAGGCCATGGAATCGAGCGTCCGGCGACGACGAGGTCAGTCCGGGTGGTCGATGTAGAGCCCATAGCGGTACAGCTGGTCGGCGTACCACAGCAGCCTGCCGTTCAGGCTGTCGTCGGCATCAGCAACGCCGAGTGCCGCAAGCACCGCCTCGTACTCCGTCGACAGCGGCGTCGACTCCGTGTGCTCGCCGCCGAGCGCGCGATCCAGCAGGTCACGGGCCGCCGTCGACAATGATTCATCGTCGAGTTCGGCATCGATCTCGGTCGCAAAAACGATCTCGCGGAAGCCGGCCTCGCTGTCGGCAACGGGGATCGCCCGTGTCGTGTACCCCGTCTCGCGGATCGACTCGGTGGTAACCGAGACTCGGTATGGGAAGCCGCCGTCCTCAGTCATCGTGATGACTCGCCCGTCGAGGTCGCCACTCGCCAGCCGGCTGTCACGCTCGGCCGGTCGCCGGAGAACGTAGGCGTCATCACGGAGTAGGTCGGCCGTACTCCCCGCGCCGCGGGTCGCGCTGTTGGAGTGGAGGATCTTGATCACCCGTGCGCTCGGTCGGTCGAGGCTGTCGACGTGGATAGCGTCGCTGTCGACAGCGTCGTCGTCGATCGACTCCACATGAACCAGCGTTCGATCCATCTCCTGGCGGCCGGTGACCGCGCTATCGATCTGGAAATATCGCCCCTCGCCGGCGACGTAGCTGTCTTCTGGTAGCGGCGTGAAACCGTACGTCCTGTGTGTGCCATCGGGGATAATAGCGGCCAGCGCGGTGCGGGCGGGATCGCCGAACAGCGGGTCGTCGCTCGGCTTGTACAGCGCGTGCTCGGTCGGGCTGGCGTCGATCGTGTCGATGCTGAGTGTGTATTCGGTCGGCTGGTCGCTGTTGCTGAAACCACTGCTCGTGCAGCCGGCAAGCCCGGCCAGTACTGCCGGGGTGGTCACTTGGAGAAGTCGGCGTCGACTTGGGGACATACCCGGAGCTTTGTCCGAACACACTTGCGAGTATCGAAGCCGAAACAACGCAAAATCGAACGGTAAAACCAGCTTACAGCGCGTCTTCGAAGTCTTCGAGCTCGTAGAGCGTGCCGGCGTTGCGTCGGTCGAGCGTCTCGTTGGCAAGCAGCCAGTAGACGACACTCAGCGCGCGGCGACCCTTGTTGTTAGTCGGCACAACGAGGTCGACGTTGCTGACCTGGTTGTTGGAGTCACACATCGCAATGACCGGGATGCCGACGGTGATCGCCTCCTTGACCGCCTGGGCGTCGCCGATCGGGTCGGTGACGACCAACACGTCGGGCTCGATGTAGCCCGCGTAGTCGGGGTTGGTCAGCGTCCCTGGGATGAAGCGGCCCGTTCGGGCTCGCGCGCCGATGGCCTCGGCGAACTTCTCGGCCGGGAAGCGACCGTACTGCCGCGAGGAGGTCACGAGGATCTGCTCGGGATCGTAGTTTTCTAGGAAGTCCGCGGCGGTGCGGATACGCTGGTCGGTCTGGCTCACATCGAGCACGTAGAGCCCATCGTCACGGACGCGGTGGATGAACCGCTCCATGTCGTGGGTCTTCTGTTGGGTACCAATGTGGACACCCGCGCCGAGGTAGTCCTCGACAGGAATGAGAAGGTCGGCCTCATCGTCCGGCATCACGTCGTCATCGAACGGCGTGGCTTCCTCCTCCTCATCTTCGGCGTCCGCTGCGGTTTCGTCCGCGGCATCGCCATCGGCTTCGGCGTCGGCGTCGTCAGCGTCGGCGTCGGCGTCAGCAGCCTCGTCGGCTGCCTCAGCGTCGACCTCGGCCGCGTCGTCAGCGTCAGCGTCGCCGTCTGCCTCGGTTGCTTCGGCCTCCTCGGCGGCCTCGCTGGCGGCGTCGGTGGCGTCCGGTTCGTCATCGACAGGCTCCTCGGCGTCGGCGTCGGCCGCCTCGGCGTCGTCCTGTTCTTCGAGTTCTGTGTTGTTGTCGCTCATACTGCGTCGTCCGCGATTCGGATCAGTTCGTTTAGCTTGGCGGTGCGTTCGCCGGCAACGGTGCCGGTCTTGATGTAGTCGGCGTCGGTGGCGACCGCCAGATGGGCGATCGTCGTATCTTCGGTCTCTCCCGAGCGGTGGGAGATGATCGTCTTGTAGCCGTGTTTGACGGCCAGCTCGATCGCATCGAAGGTGTCCGACAGCGAGCCGATCTGGTTGGGCTTGATCAGGATGCTGTTGGCCGCGCCGGCGTCGATGCCGTCCTGGAGCCGCGAGACGTTGGTCACGAAGAGGTCGTCGCCACAGATCAGCGTCTGGTCGCCGACCTGGTCGGTTAGCTCGGCGAAGGCCTCGTAGTCGTTTTCGTCGAGTGGATCCTCGACGTATGCGAGGTCGTACTCCTCGACGAGGTCGGCGACGTACTCGATCTGTTCGTCGGTCGACTTCTCGCCGTCGCTGTACTGGTAGGCACCGCCTTCGTACATCTCCGCGGCGGCCATATCGAGACCGAACTTGATCTCGAAGCCAACCTCGTCGGCGACCTCCGAGACCGCCTCGTCGACGATCTCGAAGGCTTCCTCGTCGCTGATCGGCGGGGCCCACGCGCCCTCGTCGCCTTTGCCCGCGCCGATACCGCGCTCATCGAAGATGTCGCCGATCCTCGCGTGGACAGCGGCGTTGGCGAAGACGGCCTCCTCGACGCTCGGCGCGCCGACCGGAGCCGAGAGGAACTCCTGGATGTCGGTGGCGTCTTTGGCGTGTTCGCCGCCGCCGACAACGTTGCCAAGCGGGATCGGGAAGTTGTCGCCGCGGAACGCGCCGCCGAGATGCTGGTAGAGCGGCGCGCCCAGCGTATCGGCACCGGCCTTGGCGGCAGCCATCGAGATGGCGACCGCGCTGTTGGCACCGATCTCCGAGAAGTTGTCGGTGCCGTCAGCCGCTCGTAGCGTGTTGTCGACTGCGCGTTGATCGCCTGCGTAGACGCTGTCGACCAGCCGTGGCACCGCGTGTTCGCGGGCGTTGGCGATGGCTTCCTTGGCCGGCAGTTCGATCGCTTCGTACTCGCCGGTCGAGGCACCCGAAGGTGCTGCGGCGCGGCCGAAGCCGCCGGAGTCGGTCAGGACATCTGCTTCGACCGTGGCGTTCCCACGGGAGTCGAGCACGCGTCGGAGTGAAATCGAGCTGATTCGTGTCATTGGTCTCGGTTGATTGTAAACGGCAGGACGCCCGCGTCGTACTCCTCGGCGGCGATGAGGATCGGCTCGCTTTGGTCGGTCTCGACGAGCACCGGGGCCCCATACGAGATCTGCAGCGACCGCGCGCCGAGAATGCGGGCCTTCTCGTAACGGTTGTAGTGCATACTCATTGGTATGGGGCAACTACGTCGACGAGATCGGTGTGCGATACCATCATGCGCCGACAACAGTGGCGGGTGATCCCCAGGTCGTCGAGTACCTCCGCGGGGTCTTCGTCGCCGTCGCTGGCGCGTTCCTCGAATGCCTCGTAGTGTTCACCGATGACCGTGCCACAGGTGAAACACCGGACTGGGATCATCATGCGTAGGTCACCTCAGCGGTAGGACTTCTGGTAGCGCGCCCGTGCACCCGGGCCGCCCCACTTCTTCTTCTCGGATTGCCGAACATCGTTGACCAGCAGCGAGCGATCGAACTCGCGGTAGGCCTCGCGCAGTTCGGCATCGTTGTGATGCTGGACGAGCCCGCGGGCGAGGGCGGTGCGGACGGCGTCGGCCTGGCCGCTGAAGCCGCCGCCCTCGACGGTCACGTCGATGTCGACGCTGTCTCGCAGATCGTCGTCGGCGATGCGGAACGGTTCCAGCATCTTGAGCTGTGCCATCTCCGGTTCAACCAGCTCGACTGGCTGGGAGTTGATCCGGACACGACCCTCACCCTCACGCACGGTTGCGCGGGCGATGGCCGTCTTCTTTTTACCTGATGTGTTGGTTACCATGTAACGTTTGCCCCCAGTTTCTCGGAGATCTCGCCAAGCGAGATGAACTTGATATTCGAGAGTCGATCCAGTGAGGTGCCCTCAAGCACCTCGCCATCCTCGTCGTATGGGTTGCCGAGGTAGACGCGGACGTTCTCGAAGGCCTCACGGCCGTGATCCTGCTTGTACGGCAACATTCCGCGGATCGCCCGCTTGAAGATGCGATCCGGCCGTTTCGGGTAGTACGGCCCGCTGTCGGAGCCGACATCGGCGCGTTTCCGGTAGGTCTCCATCGTCGACTCCGGATTGCCGGTGATGACGGCGTGTTCGGCGTTGACGACGGCGACGCGATCGCCGTCGAGGACTTTCTGGGCGACCTCGCTGGCGACGCGACCAAGGATGCAGTCTCTGGCGTCGATGACGACATCGACATCAAACTTGGCCGCGCTCATCGAATCACCCGGACGTTACTACCCTCGGGATTGCTGTCGAGGGCCTCTTCGAGTGTCACCGCGTCGCCGACCTGCCCGATCTTACGGCGGGCGGTCGAGGAGAAGTCGACGGCGGCGATCGTGACATCTGTTTCAAGCACACCACTGCCCAGCACCTTGCCGGGGACAACGACGGTCTCGTCTTCCCGGGCGTATCGCTCGATACGACCGAGGTTGACTTCCGCGTGGGTGCGCCGTGGCTTTGCGAGACGGTCGGCGATATCGCGCCAGACACCGGCGTCTGACTCGCCTGCAACCGTCCGTAGCTCGGCGATGAGACTCTGTAGTCTCGGATTCGTTTTGCTGCTCATGAATACTGCTCCTGAGAGAAATCGGAGTGCAGGGAGCAGGATTTGAACCTGCGGACCCCTATGGGACAGCGCCCTGAACGCTGCGCCGTTGGCCTGACTTGGCTATCCCTGCACGCACTCCGAGGTACCGCACACCACGGCTTACCTGTTTCGATCCCACGCCGGTCTGTCATCGACCGACGGCCACGGCTCGACGGCCACACGGCTACAGGGCCGGGGCGGCGAGCGCGTGAGTGGATCGAGTCTGTCATGGTGGTGTCCGGTGGGTGCAGTCAGCTAAACGGTGACTGCGTCGTGTAGTTCGTCCGCGCGGTCGCCGAGCGATTCGGCGGCGCGGAGCACCAGTTCCTCGACATCGAAGGAGCCGTCCGTCTCGACGTGGAACACGTAGGCTCCAGGCACGTCTTCGACGGTCAGCTCTGTGCCGGGGTATCGGTTGGTGAGATCGTGATCGAACTCCTTGGTGAGGATAACCTCGCCCTCGTCGGTTTCGATCGCCCCACGCAGGATCTCCGGCTCCTGTTCGTCGAACTCGCCGATGTCGTCGCCGACGGTGACTGACTGGAGATGGCGGAAGCCGACAGCCACGCCGCCCTGCTGTTTGGCGTGATCCTTGCCGGTATCCAACACCGCATCGGCCTCAAATTTGAGGCTGTGACCTTCTTTGAGCTCGACGATCGGGATGTTGTCGTCTGCCGGCTGCACCAGCTCGTCGCTGGATTCGATATCGCCGGAGTAGGCCGTCGCCGGCCCCTCAACATCGAGAGCGACGGTGACGGTGTCACCGATCTCAAAGTCGTTCAGCGGCGTTGTCAACGGGACGAGACCCAATCGGAGGCCGATCATCTCGTCGAACATGACCGAGGAGTTCTCGGTGAACCGAACGCTGTCGATGGCGAACGTCGGCACATCGGCGACCATCGCCCGGCGGAAGCCGTTGGCTAACGCCGGCGTCAGCCCGCGAACAACGAAGCGGGCTTGCCGATCGTCGCGTTCGATGATCTGAACGTCGAATTGGCCTGACATACTAGAGTCGCTTGTTTTTCGGCGCGCGTGTCCCGTCGTGTGGGATCGGGGTTACGTCCTCGATGCGGCCGATCTCGATGCCGGCCCGGGCCAGCGCGCGGATCGTCGCCTGCGCGCCGGGGCCGGGGGATTTGTTGCCGTTGCCGCCGGGGCCGCGCACGCGAACGTGAACGCCCTCGATGCCCGCAGCCTTCGCCTTCTCGGCGACGACCTCGGCCATCTGCATGGCGGCGTACGGCGACGCTTCGTCGCGGTTCTGCTTGACCACGGTACCACCGGACGATTTGGCGAGGGTTTCCGCGCCGGTCTGGTCGGTGATCGTGATCAGCGTGTTGTTAAACGAGGAGAACACGTGGGCGATGCCCCACTTGTCGTCTTGTGATTCGCTCATTGGTTACTCCTGGGCCTCCGCCCGTGCTGGATGTAGGTCGTCTGCGAGTGGGCTGGTCTCATCGTAGCTGATCGCCGACTCCTCGGCGACCTCGATGGTGCGGGAGGGCGTCGTCGCCCGGGCACCGTTGACGGTGATGTGGCCGTGAGAGATGAACTGCCGGGCCTGCTGTGGGGTGCTGGCCAGGCCATCCCGGTAGACGACCGTCTGGAGTCGTCGTTCGAGGATGTCGGTGACCTCAAGCGACAGAATGTCCGTAATGGTGTCGTTGTCGCCGAGGATCCCGTAGCGGCGGAGCTTGGCGAGGAACTCGCTGCCGGCTTCGGCAGCGGCCTCGGTGTCGCCCTGTGCCTCGCCGATGAGACGGCGGGCCTCCCGTCGGATCGAACGGAGTTCCGACTGGGCACGCCAGAGCTCTTCTTTGTTTTTCAGGCCGTAGCGACCGATGAGGCCACTTTCTTCGGCGATCCGTTCACCCTGGTAGGGGTGGTTTGGCGTCTCGTAGCCGACGGTGTTTTGGCCGGTTGTCATTCGTCGTCATCCCCTGCGGCCGCCTCTTCTTCGGCTGCCGCCTCTTCTGCTTGCTCCTCTTTGATCCGCTCGACGTTGACACCGATCGTCCCTTCGGTACGACCGGTGGATTTGGTGCGCTGGCCGCGAACCTTCTGGCCGCGCTTGTGGCGAATCCCTTTGTAGGAGTCGATCATCTGCATGCGGTTGATATCCTGTCGACGCTGCTCTTCGACCTCACTGCCCACGATGTGGCTGGATTCACCGGTAAAGAAGTCATCCTGCCGGTTAACCATCCACTCTGGGAGGTGTGACTCAAGGTTTTCGACGACCTCGACAATGCTGTCGATCTCGTCGTCCTCAAGCAGGCCAAAGGTGGCTGTACGGTCGATATCGGCAGCCTCGGTCACGATGCGTGCCGTGCGCTGGCCGATACCTTTCATGTCTGTGAGACTGCGTTCGACGCTCTTCGTGCCGTCGAGATCGGTCTGCCCGATCCGGACGAAGTACCGGAGGTCTTCGTCGTCCTCCGCCGTCGAACCGTCCTCGGTGTCTTCTGCACTCATAGCTAGTTCAGTTGTGCGAGCGTTGCGGCGGGGATTCGAACCCCGGAGGCAGTG
Organism: Halonotius roseus; assembly: GCF_006861655.1. GTDB lineage: Archaea > Halobacteriota > Halobacteria > Halobacteriales > Haloferacaceae > Halonotius > Halonotius roseus. The sequence goes on from NZ_SESI01000004.1 coordinate 80,931, forward strand.
ACGCCACAGAGTTAGCAACCCTGCGCCTTGGGCCATGCTTGGCTACCGCAACCCGCGGTTGTCGGTTATATCAGCGCCCATCACGGACTCGGGGCCGGTCGCCCCTGCAGTACTACGAGTAGTCGAAGCCTTGTCGGTTACTTAAGGGTCACGAATAGTCGGAGGCATGGTGTAGTGTCGCACATGGTCAGTGGCATGGTGTAGTGTCGCACATAGTCGGTGGCAGGTGTCGCACAGCAGCCATCGATGAAACCGGATTCATTTTACTCACCGACGGAAACACTGAGATATGACCGACCAAAGTGACGACCCCGAGGTGCCGATCATCTGTGAGGAATGCGGCACCGAAACGACGGTGGCACTGTCGGAGCTTGAAACGCAACTCGAACGACACAACGACAACCGCCACGATGGCGAGAAACACGCGACCGTCGATCCGACGCTCAAATCACAGCTCCAGGATCTCGTTGCCGAAGATCTCGGGCTGTTTGAGTAGCTCGACCGCGTTCAGAGCACCTGTTTTGTTGCGTCTTCGGAATCGAAGGTGCGGTTGTGGACGGCCACACCGGTATCGGTATCGAAGAGGTGGATCGAATCCGGCGGGAACGTGGCGATGACCTCGTCGCCGGCCGACACATCTCTGAGCCCGCTGACGGTCGCGGTGAACGTCACCGGGTCGTCGACGCTGCGATCGAAGGTGAGGTGGATCGTGTTTTCGTCACCCCGCGGCTCGACGACATCGACGGTTACCTCGAACTGGTAGTTGTCACTGAGCCCGCCGGGATCCTTGATCCGGATATCCTCCGGGCGAATCCCGAAGTCAACATGTGATCTGCCGGCGACAGCCTCCTGTTGGGCCGGCTTGAGCGGGTACTCGAAGCGGTCGATAACGAGGGTGTCGTCGTCGACAGCCATCTCGAAGAAGTTCATCGAGGGATCGCCGATAAAGCCCGCCACGAACCGGTTATTTGGGGTGTGGTAACACTCCAGCGGCGTGCCGACCTGCTGGAGAATACCGTCGTCGAGGATGGCGATCCGGTCGCCCATCGTCATCGCCTCCGTCTGGTCGTGGGTGACGTAGACGGTCGTCACGTCGAGGTCGTTTTGGATTCGCTGGAGCTCCGTCCGCATCGTCGCCCGCAGCTTCGCGTCGAGGTTGCTCAGCGGCTCGTCCATGAGGAATGCTTCGGGCGCACGCACGATTGCGCGGCCGAGAGCGACGCGTTGCTGCTGGCCGCCGGAAAGCTCCGACGGCTTGCGGTCGAGCAGCTCCTCGATCTCCATGAGTTCGGCGGTGTCTTCGACCGTTTCGTCGATCTCCGCCTCGGCCATGTCGGTCGACTCCTCCAACCCGAAGCTCATGTTCTCCCGGACGGTCATATGCGGGTACAGCGCGTAGGACTGAAACACCATGGCGATGTCCCGCTCGGCCGGTGGCTTCTCGTTGATGCGCTGGCCGGCCAGCCGGATCTCGCCGCTGGTGATCGTCTCTAATCCCGCGATCATCCGCAGCGTTGTCGACTTCCCGCAGCCGGAGGGGCCGACCAACACGAGGAACTCGCCGTCCTCGATGTCGACCGACACCTCGTCGACCGCGGTGATCTCGTTGCCGTCGTCTTCGGTGAATACCTTCGTTACGCCGTCGAGTGTGAGTTCTGCCATCAGTGTGAACCTCCGCTATGATCGATTATCATGCTATGCAGCGACCCCCTTGGCGAACTTGTCGCCGAAGAAGACGTACACCAACAGCGTCGGCAACGCCGCCAGCAGCGCGGCGGCCATCCGCAGCGGGAAGTTCGTCCCCGACTGGGAGACGCCGATGCCGACGAGATCCTGGGTGACGACCGCCGCGTCGCCGAACTGGATGATCGTCAGCGCGAACAGCAGGTCGTTCCAGATCTGGGTGAACTGGTAGATGAACACCACTGCGAACATCGGGATCGACAGCGGCAGGATGATCCGCCGGTAGATCGTCGCCACCGACGCGCCATCAAGCTGGGCGGCCTCGACCATCTCGTCGGAGAGCTTCTTGTAATGGGCGCGGAAGAGTAGCGTACAGATCGGCAGCCCGTAGGCCGTATGGGTGACGATCAGCGCGACCAGTTTCCAGTGGTAGCTTTCGACGAACGGCAACGCTGCCAGCGGTTGGAAGGCCGCTTGCAGCGGGACGACGTTGTACCAAAACTGCGTCAGCGGAACGAGCACAGCCTGGTAGGGGATGAAGATCCCGGCGACAAAGAGGATGTAGATCCCGATCTGGCCGCGCCAGTCGATCGTCGTCAGCCCGAAGGCGGCCATGCTGCCGAGCAGCCCCGAGAGGATCGTCGCCGGGACGACGAGGATGACGCTGTTGACGAGTCCCTGGCCGAGCCCGTCGATGGCGCCCTGCCACGGCTCCAGCGAGAACTCGCCGGTGTTCGGCACCAGCGGCTCCAACGGCGGGAGGTACGGAAAGCTCCCGGTGTAGCTTGCGGGGTTAATGATCGAGGTCATGATCCCCGTCTCGATCGGGATGAGGTAGAACGCGCCCATCCCGACGAGGACGGCGTAGAGGATGATCCGCCGCAAGGAGTGGCCGAACAGCGACCGCTCGCCGACCCATCCCGTTTCGGTGCTCATAGCTCACCCCGCTTGTACTGTGAGTAAATGTACGGCGTCACGATTGCCAGTGCCATGAGGAACAGGATCACCGCAATCGCCGAACCGTAGGCCCAGTTGCCGTTGGCGTAGGCCTCACGAACCATCCGAGTGGCGAGAATGTCGGCCGACGGCCCCGGTTGGTAGCCCCCGTACATCGAAAACAGGAAGTCGAAGGCCTTCAGCGAAAAGACAGTGAGCACGACGAGCGCGCTCACTGTGGCCGTCCTGAGCTGCGGGATGATCACGCGCCAGTACATCCGGAGTGTGCTCGCGCCGTCAACGCGGGCGGCCTCGAAATGGCTGGTCGGGATCGCCCGCAACCCCGCCAGGTAGACGATCATCGCATAGCCGCTGAACTGCCAGATCAACGCGAAGGCGACAGCGGCCAGCTTCAGATCGGGGTTCTGGACGATCTCGACAGGACCGACGCCGACGCTTCCAAGCAGGAGGTTGACCAGCCCGGTTTCGACGTTGTACATGTAGAGCCAGAACTTCGCCGTGACGACGAACGACAGGCTCATCGGCAGCAGGTAGATCGTCCGGAACGTGTTCTCAAAGCGGATCTCCTGGTCAACAAGGATCGCCAACACGAGTCCAAGGGCGAGACAGACCACCGAGAACGAGACCATCAGGACGACCGTGTTCCACGCCGAGTTCCAGATGGGTGAGACGGTGAGTTCTGACCACGAGGGCGTCCCGCCGAAGAAGGCGATCACGTAGTTCTCGAAGTCGAGCGCGGTGTAATCGGGCGATCCAAGCCCCTGGAAGTTCGTCAGCGAGAGGACGATGTTCCAGATGATCGCCCCATAGATGAACAGCCCGACGAGCAGGAACGGCGGGAGCCAAAACGGGGCTGATCGCACCGAATCGCGGTCGAGGATCGAGCCAGCCTGTGAGGCGGTACCGCCGTCTGCGCGAAGCTCACGATGCTTCGAGAGGCGTCGTCTGAGGACAGTAAGTGGGTTGCGCATAATGCGGGAGTGGGGAGATCCCGATCAGTTGAACGCGCCGATCAGGGCCTCGGCCGTCGCGGCGGCGTCGTAGTCTTCGAGGAAGCCACTGAACGCGTTGAGGATGTTGGTTCTGATCCCGGGGGCGACAGCCAACCCGTGTTGGATCGACGGCGGCTGATTGTCAGCCGCGTTGAAGTCGTCGTACTGATCCTGCTGGAAGGTGTTGAGTGCGGACACGTCGGCGTCGCTCCGCGGCGGGATCGACCCTTTCTCGGCGTTGAACAGCACTTGGCCCTCCGCGCTGCCACAGTAGCTGAGGAACTGCCGGGTCGCCTCCGGCGAGGGGTTGTTCGCCATGTAGGGGAACGAGTCCATGTTGAGCAGGTAGTTCCCGCTCGTGCCGGGGTAGGTCACCTGGTTCCAATCCTCGCCGTAGTTGAAGTCGTCGGCACCGCTGTAGGCACCCGCGGCCCAGTCACCCTGATGGATAAAGGCGGCATCGCCATCCATGACCATCGTGTTGGCCTCGGTGAAGCTGATCGACGAGGAGTCACCCGGGTAGTAGTCGCTGAGGTCGATCACCGCTTCGAGCGCGCTCTCGACGGCCGCGCTGTCGCCGTTGCCGTTGATGAACGCCTCGTAGCCGTCGATGCCGGCCTGTCCGAGGAGGATCGTCTCCCAGAGTTGAACCGTCGACCACGCGCCGGATGTCTGCTGTGCGAACGGGACAGCGTCGGTCTCCGAAGCGATTGTCTCGCAGGCGGCGGCGACATCAGCCGCGGTTTCGAAGCTCTCGGGGTCGACACCGGCTTCCTCGACGACCGCCGTGTTGTAGAAGAGATTGTTGATCCGGTGGATGTTCAGCGGGACGGTGACGTAGGTACCGTCGTACTGGGCCTGTTCCTGTGGGCCAGCCAGATAGTTCTCCTTGAGGTCGTCGTTCCACACGTCGCCCTCGATGTCCTCGTAGGCACCGTCGTAGTTCTCCAGGTTCTTGCCCGGCCACAGCTGGAACGTACTCGGTGGGTCGTTGGCCTGCAGTTTGTTGAGGACGACCTGATCCAGATTACTGCGGGCCGCGCCGTCAACCGGCTCCTCGGCGAACTCGACATCGGGGTGTTCCTCCTGGAAGCCCTCGATGAGGGCCTCAATCGCCGCGTTACCGTCGCCGGACGACCACGCGTGAAGCAGTTCAAGTTCGTTACCGCCGCTCCCGCCGTCGCCGCCGCCATTACCGCCACCGCTGCTACAGCCCGCCAATCCGGCGATGGCTGCGGCACTGGTAGTCGTCAATACAGTACGACGTGAGAGAGTGGATTCGTGTTCTGACATTTGTGTACAACCTCGGGGGGACCGTGTGCCGGTAGACTGCCCGGAATCTACCCGCAACCGCGATGCACGGATCCGCTGGTCGTGGAAAAACACTAAGCTGCATTAACAATTATGTAGAATATAATTTATATAGCATTTCGAAACCGGATACTATACGTGGTTTGTAAACTATATCCGGTTTCAGATTTCGAAATAATTGCCAGCGACTACGGGTGGTACAACAGTTTCATACAAACGACCGTCGATGAACCGGCGACACAGCCGTCTCTTTTTTAGATTTACTGGCCGCTGCGGATCGTATGGTAAACGACAACACATCCACGCGAATCGTTACCGACGAACAGCCACGAGCAGCCACACCACGTAGCCGAAGGCGACCAGTACGGCCACGATCGACCCCCAGACGAGGCCGCCGAACAGCAGGCCACCGGCCATCAGTCCGACACCTCCGAGGTCGTCGTTGGCGACTCATCGGCCGGCGGCTCGGCCGGCTCCTCGAAGGAGCGGATCTCCGTCGCCAGCGAGCCGAAGGAAAACGCCGCGTCGCCGGCGGCGGTCGCCGCGGCCGTCACCGCCGCCGAGACGAGCGTCGCGCCGAGAAATGCCGGCAGGAACGCCGGCTCCGGGAGGAGTCCACCCACGCCGGGGAGGGTCGCCACGAGCCCGCGGAGCGTCGGCATGTAGGCCACCCCGACGGCCAGTCCGGCGAGACTCGCCGCGAGCGCGCCGCCCTCGGTGAGGCTCCGGGCGTACAACCCCCAGATCAGCGGGACGAAGACGGCGGCCGCAAAGAGATCGGCGGTCAGAAACAGCGCGAGCACGCTGTACTGCTGGGCACCGATGACGACCGCGCCGACGGCGACCAGCACGGTGACCGCCCGGCCGGTGAGCCGCAGCGAGCGGTCGTCGTCGATATCGACGATCCGGGCGAGGTCGACGGTGACGAGACTCGAGATCGCGTTGAACATCGTATCGGCAGAGCTCATCACCAACAGGACGACTAGCATGACGACGACGAAGGCGATCACATCAGGCAGGGCCTCGGTGACGACGAGGAAGAACGCGACGCTGTTGGTCTCCGGTGTCGTCAGCCCGAGGCCGGCGGCGGCGACGCCGAACAGCCCCGACAGCAACACCATCGGGATCACGGTGAGCGCGGCGATCCCGAAGGCGCGACCCAGCGTCGCCGCGCCGTCGGCGGCGTGGACGCGCTGCCAGATCCCCTGATTCAGCATGTTGGCTCCGAGAATGGCGAAGACAACGTAGAGACCAAACTCAAGGCCGGGGCGAAAGCCCGGATCGAGCAGGGTTGGATCGGTCGCCATCGCCGTCCGGTAGAGCTCGCCCGTCCCACCCAGCGAGACGACGGCCGCCGCAAAGCCGACCGCCAACAGCGGGAGGATCACGAGTGTCTGGACAGTATCAGTGAAGATGCTGGCGACGAGGCCGCCGTAGGCCGTATAGAGCAGGACGAACCCGCCGACGACGGTGGCGGTCTGCCACGGCGGGACGCCGGCGATCAGTTCGAGCGCGCCTGCGATCCCGGTCATCTCCGCGGCGAGGAAGACGAACATGTAGAACACCGAAACGATGAGGACGAAGCCGTACATCGCCGGGCCGAAGCGGACGAGCACGAACTCAGTCAGTGAGTGGCCGCTCGGCATGAGTTCTCGAATCCGCTTGCCGACCGGGATGAACAGCAACAGCGGGATCGCGCTGCCGACGGCGTAGCCGAAAACGGCCGTGATCCCGCCGAAGGCCGCGCCCGCCTCCGCGGGACTGAACAGGATCCACGCGCCCATCGTCGAGGCGATCAGCGTCGCGGTCGTCATCCCCGTGCCCGTGGAGTTGCGTGCGGTCAACAGATCCTCCACGCTGCCGACGCGCCCGCGGGAGTACAGCAGCCCTGCGACGGTGAACACCGCCAGCGTGGCGATTGTCAGGCCGAGGCCCAGTGTTGTCGAAACCATGCTATACTCCCTCCGAAAGCCGGATTCGAGGCTTGTGTCGTCGAGACATTCGGTTCAGTAGTGCGGTACCGACCGCGACGTATATAATTAGCGAATACAACTGTCGAATAACTCAATCTACAGCGCGTACGCTGGCACTGAGATGACAGCCATCCCGTTCACAAAACTGACACCCGGAGTCCGTCGCGGGCAACGTGAACCTCGCCAGCGAACCCGTCAGCGATGGTCGCACACATCTCCTCGTGGTTGCCCTCGGTGTGCGGGTAGAGATGGGTCAGATACAGATGGTCGACGCCGCTGTCGGCGAAGGCCGCACCGAGTTCGCTCGGCGTCGGATGGCCGTCGACATCGACCGAGTCGGGAAACGAACAGTCGTGGGCGACGACATGACAGCCCTCGACGAAGTTCGTCAGCCCCGCAAAGGCCTCCGAGTCGCCCGAAAAGCCGAAGACTGCGTCGCTGTCGGCATCGGGCGCGAAGCGGTAGGCCAGACAGTCCATCGAGTGTCGCGTTTCGTGGCTCTCGACATCGAAGCCCGCGACGGTGACGCTCTCGCCGGCGACGATCTCTCGAACCTGGAGGTCGACACGGCCGTCGAGATAGTCATGGACGGAGAGCAGCCCATCGAGCAGTTCCTTCGTGCCGACGGGGCCAACGACCTCCAAATGCTCCTCGCCGGCAAGCCAGCGCGCTTTGAGCAGCGGCAGCAGGTCGGCGACGTGATCGAGATGGAGATGGGTCAGCAGGACGGTGCTTACGCCCTCGTAGCCAACGTCGGTCGACGCGAGGCGGTGGAGGACGCCGCTGCCGCAGTCGACCAGGAGTGTGCGGTCGTCGTGCGTCAACAGGAGTCCGGTTTGCATGCGGTCGCCGGTTGGCATCGCGCTGCCCGTTCCGAGGAACGTGACCTCCATACTCGGCGTGTACGCGTCGGCGTGGAAAGCGGTTGCGACACCGCCACCGACCGACAGCGGTGTTCGAATACAACTGGGCAGCCGGTGGGGCGACTGGCCGACCAACCGCTATCCTGGCGGACTGAAAGGGCGAGACGCGCTGGGCGAACCCGGACGAAGCAAGCACCGCAGTGAGCGAAGCGAACGAGGAGCGCAGCGAGTCCCGGGAGTCCAGCGCGTCGAGGGCTTTCTACACTCACGTCACTCACTCAATCTCGTAGCTGAACGCACCACTGATAGCCCACAACCGACTTACGCCAGCGCGACCAACCCAACCCAATGGCGGATACCGGTCGGGATCGACTCATCGACAGCGACGCCGACTACGAGTTCGATCCCCAGACCGTCGACATCGCCGACGAGGACGTGCTCTCCTTATTGGAACCCACCGTCGCCGACTGGTGGGTCAACCAATTCGGCGAGTACGTCGCCGGCAACGGCGGCTTCTTCACGCCACCACAACGCGGCGCGATCCCCCACATCCACGACGAACAAAACGCCCTCATCTGCGCGCCGACCGGCTCGGGCAAGACGCTCGCCTCGTTTGCGGCGATCATCAACGAACTCTTCGCGCGCGAGCAGGCCAGCGCGGACGGCCTTGAGAACTCGGTGTACTGTCTCTACATCTCGCCGCTGAAATCGCTCGCCAACGACATCCACCGGAACCTCACCGTCCCGCTGGAGGGCATCGCCGACCGGCTGGCCGACGACGGCATCGACACCGACATCCGGCATGCGATCCGCCACGGCGATACCAGCAGCAGCGACCGCCAAGCCATGCTGGAGACGACGCCGCACATCCTCAACACGACGCCAGAGACCCTGGCGATCCTGCTCAACAGCCCCAAATTCAAACAGAAACTCGAAACCGTCGAGTACGTCATCGTCGACGAGATCCACAGCCTCGCGGAGAACAAACGCGGTACACACCTGTCGGTCTCACTGGAACGGCTGGAAGCGATGGCCGAGACCTCGCCGACCCGCATCGGCTGCTCCGCGACGGTCGAACCGCTGTCGACGGTCGGCGAGTTCCTCGGCGGCCGCGAGGAGCCTGGTGGCGAACCACGCGACTACGAGTTGGTCGACAGCAGGTTCGTCCGCGAGTTCGACATCCAACTGGAGTGTCCGACCGACGATCTGATCAACACGCCGCGAGAAATTGTACAGGGTCGATTTTACGACCGCTTGCACGAACTCATCGACGACAACCACCAGACGCTCGTGTTCACCAATACCCGGTCGGGAGCCGAGCGCGTCCTCCAGACCTTACGCGAGCGGTTTCCCGCAGAGTACGACGACACGAATTCGGGCTGTCACCACGGCAGTCTCTCGAAGGATCGGCGCAAGGAGATTGAAACTGGCCTGAAGGACGGCGATCTCGACGTCGTGACGACCTCGACGAGTCTCGAACTCGGGATCGACATGCCGCATCTCGATATGGTCGTCCAGGTCGGCTCGCCGAAATCCGTCGCCGCCCTCCTCCAGCGGATCGGCCGCGCCGGCCACCAGCTCGGCGAGACCGTCGCCGGCCGGGTGATCGCACTCGACCGCGACGAACTCGTCGAGTGTGCGGTAATGCTGCGGAAAGCCGAGGAAGGCTTCGTCGACCGCGTCTTTATTCCCGATAACGCTGCCGACGTGGCGTCCCAGCACGTCTACGGCATGGCGATCAATTCGGTGCGACCGGAGGCAGAAATCAAATCGATCCTGCGGCGCGCGTACCCCTATCGCAATTTCGACGACACCGAGTGGGAGCGACTGATGCGGTATCTCACCGCCGACTACGCCGGCCTCGAATCGAAGGACGTGTACGCCAAAATCTGGCGCGACACCAACGACCCGCCGGACGGCGAGTATCACTACGAGGAGTTCCCGGTCGGCGAGCCGCTGATCGGCAAGCGCGGTCGGCTCGCGCGGGTGATCTACATGACCAACATCGGGACGATTCCCGACTCCTTTAGCTGCGACGTACTCACCCGACAGGGCGACGAGTGGGTCGGCAGCCTCGACGAGAACTACCTCGACACCCTTGAGCCGGGCGACGTGTTCGTCCTCGGCGGCTCGAACTACGAGTACAGCTACCGGCGAGGCTCGAAAGTCTACGTCGAGCCCACCAGCGCGCGGCCGACCGTCCCCTCGTGGTTCTCCGAGCGGCTGCCGCTCTCGTACGATCTCGGCCGCGAAATCGTGGCGTTTCAGGGGCAACTCTGCGAGCGATTCGAAGCAGGGGGCCGCGCCGGCTGTCGAACGTGGCTGCGGGAGTTCCCGATTGACGAAAACGCCGTCCGGGCGATCAGCCGGCTGTTCGCCGAACAGATCCAGTATCTCGGGCGCGACGCCGTCAGCACGCCCGAGCGGATCGTGATCGAGGAGGAGTTGGATCGCGCTGAGTACCAGCGGCGGTTCTACATTCACTCGAACTACGGCCGACAGTTCAACGACGGCCTCTCGCGGCTGGTCGCCTACCACTGCGCCCAGCAGGCGACCGCGAACGTCCAGGTCGCCGTCGCCGACAATGGGTTCTCGGTGCAGATGCCGCTCAACCGCAAGGTCGATATCGCGGGGATCGTCCGCGACCTCGACCCTGGCGACGTGACCACGGACCTCCGGGCCGCCCTTGACGGCACCGACCTGTTGCAGCGGTATTTCCGCATCAACGCCACGCGGTCGCTGATGATCCTCAAGCGCTACAAGGGCCACGAGAAATCGGCGGCCCAACAGCAGGTCTCCAGCGAGATGTTGCTCTCCTTTGCGCAGGATCTCGACTCCTTCGCCGTCATCGAGGAGACCTACCGCGAGATTATGGAAGACAAACTCAACGTGAGCGGGATTCGTGAGGTGTTGGAGCGCATCAACCGCGACGAGATCGAGGTCGTCGCCCACGAGGTCGACTCGCCGAGCCCGCGTGCGTTCGGGCTGGCGACGCTGATGGCCAGCGACGTGGTGCTCGCCGAGGACGAAAGCGCGGTGCTGCAGGAGTTCCACGAGCGCGTACTGGAATCGATTGGCGAGGAATCGGCGGCGGTTGGCTCGGAAGCCGTCGGCACCGACTGAGCCGCCTCAGAGCACCTTCGTCAGGTCGTGGATTCGCTCCGCGACAGTCCGCATTATTTCGGAGTCGAGCTGGGCAACGCGTTTCTGGATTTCTTGGGCCGGAAACACGTGCAGCGACCACGGACTCACGTAGCTCGGATACGATTTGAGTTCACCCTCCATCAGCGACGGTTCGGTCAACTCGATAGCCTGGTCTCGCTCGGTGGATGTGACGACCGCGACCGTGTATCGCTCGCCGTAGAACGGTCGGTTCCGGTTGGAGACGATGAGATACGGCCGGACGCCGCGCTTGAACGTCGCCGGTGCGAGCACGATACTCCCTTGTGCGTAGGCCATTTGTCACGCGTTTTCGCCCAGATCCGGCACGGTCTCGGCCCACTCGTCGTCGGTGCCGTAGGCATCGTCGCCGTACTCAGCCTCGATTGTCTGGAGGCTGACCACGCTGGCGAGCCGCGAGGCCGCAACATCGTCGGCGACGGCCCAGTAGGAATCGACCTGCCGAACCAGGCCCTTCTCGCGGAGGCGAGCGAGCGTCTTGTGGACACTCGAATGAGGAACCTCGGTCATCTCGGCCAGCTCCTTCGGTGTGAACCCCATCTCCGGGTGATCTGCGAGCACCGCGAGGAGTTCGTGGGTGTTCGTTCCGGGCGTTACCGGTGGCACCTCCTCGTCCGAATCTAATCTGATGGGCATCGTGTCTGTCTATGTCAGTGTTCGTCAGCGTCGAATATAAATATCCCTCCCGAACCAATCGAGTCTGTGCGATTCGAGCGTGGCTCGACTCGCTTGAAACTGAATAAAACCGCACCAGCGACTTGGTAACAGCCGATGTCGCCGGAATACCTATCGGGTAGACAGCACACCATAGCGTATGGATCGTCGAAGAGTCCTCTATGTCGCCGGCTTCGTCGCCGCGTCGATCTCGTACATCTTCAACGTCCTCGCCTTTACCGGACAGTTCGATCTCTGGAGATGGATCGTCTTCGTGGTCATCTTCGGCCTCGTCTTCGTTGCCTTCGAACGATTCATCCTGTGGTCGGAAACGCTTGACTCGTGAGCAATGCGATTTGAGCACGTCTCGATTCCGGCCGTTGATCCCGAAGGGCTGAGCGACTGGTACGCGCGCACGCTCGGCGTCGAAACCACCAGCAACGGCGACAGCGACGGTGTCGATATCGACGCCGCCAGCGTCGAATGCGGCGCGACGACACTCGAATTCCAGCCGGCCGCCGAACCGGCACCCCAGCATCTCGCGCTGCGAACGCCCGCCGATATCGACGCCCTGGCCGCCTGGCTCGCCGAGCGGGCGACGATCCACCCCGTCGAGGGCGCACAGTCCAGACGCTTCGAGTTTCTCGACGCCGACGCCGTCTACGTCGCCGACGGCGCGGGCAACGTCCTCGAATGCCTCTGCTACGACGGCGACGCGGCCGAGGGGCTCGCGGGCGGGGTGCCGATAGCCGGCGTGACCGAGGTCGGGCTGCCGGCTCCCGACGTGCTGGCGCTCGTCGAGTGGCTCGAATCGGCCGTCGGGCTGTCGGCGTGGGGCTCGCCGAGCGAGTCGTTCGCCTGGGTCGGCGACCGCCAGGCGCGGTTCGTCGTGCTGCCCGCCGGCAGCGAGTGGTATCCGACCGAGCAGGCCGCCGAAAGCGAGCCGATGGGCGCGACCGTCGTCGATAGCGACGCGACTCCGGGGACGCACGTGCATCCGGAGTTGCCATATGAAATTACAGTCAAAATTCAATAAAACAACGACATCAATCAATAATTTGCTGGCACAGGTTATTATCAATACAGCAGTATAACGAGATTGTATGGAGCCAGACGTTGACGAACTGTTCACCAAGGGCGGAGTGTTTGTAGTCCTGCTATTCGCTGGTCTTTGGTGGCTACCAGCGATTCTTGAGAATGCAGGAGATCCTGCTGCGAGTGTAGATGTGATTGGTGATGGAATTGTAATACTGATCTACAGCGTGTTGCCAGCGAACGAACTTGCAATATTCGTGGATGTTACAGTAGCGTTTATTGCAGCAATAGTATCCGTGGACAAATTGAATGCTCGGGCTAAAGGTATTATAGTTGCTGCCGGTGCAGGATGGGTCGGTTCAAATATGATAATGACTGCTATCTTTCCACCAATATAGTTTGGTAACAACCTCTTGATTTCTCACAGATAGGCGAATACTTTCCGAATCGCTCACCGATCCGCCCACTCTAGCATCCGCTCGTAGAACGGCTCACTCGACAGCGCGGCCCGATCACCGACCAAGACGAGCCCCTTTTTCGCCCGCGTCAGCGCGACGTTGATCCGGCGATGATCCTCGAACAGCGGCCCCTCCAGCTCGCCGGTCGCCACGAACGAGAGGACGATGATCTCCTTGCTCGACCCCTGGAACCGGTCGACGGTATCGACAGTCACGTCGACCCGGCGGCTGATCTCGGCGACCTGCGCGCGGAACGGCGCGATCACGCCGATGTCCTCGGGGTCGACGCCCGCCGCGATGTAGCTGTCGACGATTTCGGCGACGCGGTCGGCCTCGACGGGGTTGGTGTTGCCGACGCGCTCGCCGTCGGGGTCGACGAAGGCGACGCCGTCCCGTAGCTCCGCTGGCAGCGCCGCCGGGTCGACGAGGTCGCCGACCGACTGGCCCGCCACGTCGCCGCTGGCCGGCCGGAGCGCGCCGTCGTAGAATTCGGCGGAGGCGAACGACTGAATCCGCTGGCTCATCCGGTACTGCTCGGTGAGCATCACGCTCGCCTCGGGATAGGCCTCAATCAGCCGCTCGAACAACGACCGCGAGAGCGGACTCCCGGCGTCGGTATCCGGGTTGGCGTCGAGACTGGTATCAGCCGCCTGTACGACCGGTGGCAACTGCTCGTGATCGCCGACCAGCACGAATCGCTCGGCCCGATTCAGCGCGGCCAGAGCGGCGGGCTCGGTGAGCTGGCTGGCCTCGTCGACGACCGCCACGTCGAACTCCTGTTCGCGCATCACGCGGGAGCCACAGCTCGCCGTCGTCGCCGCCACCACAGGCGCGCTGTGGAGCGCGCTGGCCAGTTCCCCAGGGTTGCCCTCGGTGTCGAGCCGCACGTCGAGCATGTCCTCGCGGATGCCGGTCGTCGTCCCGACGCGCTGGATGTCCTCGAACCCTTGCGCGCGAAGGGCCTCTAAGGCGTTGTCGACCGCCCGATTGGTAAACGCCGTGAGCAACACCCGATCCCCGCGAGCGACAAGCGCGCGGATCAGCCGCGCGATGGTGTAGGTTTTCCCCGTGCCTGGCGGGCCGTGAATCAGCGCGCAGTCGTCGGCGTTGACCGCGAGATTGACCGCTCGGTTCTGCCCGGCGTTGTTGTCGATAAAGGTCTCCTCGCCCTCGCTGAATTCGGGTTCGCGCCGCCCGAAGAGGATGTCCTTGCGGTCGTCGCTGCCCTTCAGCACGGCGTCGTGCAGCGCGGTCAGCATCCGGTCGACCGAGAGTTCGGAGGGATACACGTCGAGCCGCCGCAACTCCACCGGCTCGTCGGCCGTGACGACGATCTCCTCGTCGAGTTGGGTGATCCGACAGAGTTCGGCATGTCCCGAAACCGGGTCGCCGTCGCTGGCGAGCGCGACATCGCCCTCGCGGAGTTTCGACACTGCTTCGGGCGGCTTTCTCGACCGGAGTTCCCAGCGGTTGCCGTCGATCTCTTCGCGGCCCAGCGGTTCGAGGTCGATCAACGCGCGGTCGTCGTCGGCTCGCTCCTGGGCACCTTGCTCCCAGAGTTTGCGATATTCGGCGTGGACTGCCCGCCGCTCGGCCTCGATAGCGTGGTAAAACCGCTCGAAGTACTCCCGTTCCTCCTCAGGCACAGCAGTTCCGATCTGGCCGGCTTTCGATTCCTGATCGAGCCGTCCGGAGACGACCATACAGGTGTCCTGCTCGAAACAGTACTCGCATTTCGCGTCGGCCTCGTAGCCGGTCGGCACGTCGCCGCGGGCCTCCATCGCCGCCAGCTCGTTGCGGCTGCGAACAACGAAATCGAGCAGGCCCTTCCCGACCGAGAACTCTTTGGCCGGCGAGAGGTCACCCGACTCCTCGGTTCGCTCAAGCGTCGTATTTTTCGTGTACAGCAGCGTCCCGGTGTCGGCGTCGATGCCGCGTTCCTCCAGCATGAGCGCGTAACAGGCGGCCTGAATCTTGTCCTGAAACCGTGGTTCGCGGGTTGTGTTTTTCCCCGTCTTGAGTTCGACCGGCATCCCGCGGCGTAGCGCGTCGGCCCGTCCCTTCAGGCCGAACGTCGGACTGATGAGCGTGTACTCGGATCGCCAGTTGTCTTCCTCGGTGAGCGTGCCCTGGGCGAGCCAGCCCTCGATGGCGGCGGCGTTCTGTTTGACCTCGCCTTCGACTTCGGCCACGTCGCGGCCGAGCACGCCGAGTTCGAGGCCGGCCTCCTTGACGCGGTCGGCGACGGCGGTATCGAGGTCGCGGCCGCGGAGCAAGTCGCCGAAGACCTCGTGGACGATTGTCCCCTTGATGACGGGGTAGTTCAGCGGGATCGCCGAGAGTTTGTTGAGATAGTACATCCGCGGGCACTGCACCCACGACCGGACGCTGGTCACGTCGACGATGAAATCCGGCTCGAGAACGACGTAGGAGTCGCCGCCAGTGCTGTAGGTCGTTTTCCCCTGATACTCGCTTTCTTCAGGATCAGTAAGGAGCAGATCCATCCCGGTTTCGGCGTCCTCGGCCGTGTCGGCCCATTTTCCCCACAGCGTCACGTCGACGGCGTCGTCGCCGTCGGTCGGGGTGCCGTCAGTCGGTCGCACGCGGAGTTCGGCCAGCCGTCGCTCGCCGTGGCTGGTGTCGACTGTCGTCGCCCCGTCGCAGGCGACGATTTCCCCGCGAAGCTCGTCGGTCACTACCCTCACTCTGCGCGGCGGGCTGAAAAACGCTGTCGGTGCGGGTTACTGTCCTATGTCGTCCGCTTTATCGGCGTTGTCATCAGTGGTCGAATCCAGAACCGCATCCGCGTACGTCCGCCAGTTCGAGAGGAGTCGTCGCCGAGCCTCGGCGAATGTGTAGCTCTGCCCGAGCCACTCCTTCCGCTGTGGTGACGCATAGAGGTGATCGAAGTGCGGCTCGCCGTGGCTGGTGTCGATCCGAGCGACCTCGGTGTGACTCTCGTAGGGATCGTCCGGCTGGA
The DNA here is from genome assembly GCF_006861655.1 of Halonotius roseus. Lineage (GTDB taxonomy): Archaea > Halobacteriota > Halobacteria > Halobacteriales > Haloferacaceae > Halonotius > Halonotius roseus. The sequence continues at coordinate 97,017 of NZ_SESI01000004.1, forward strand.
AATGGATACTCAACCCCCACTGGTCGGCATCGGCCGGCACGGAAAACGAATCGATAGAATCGGGATCGGGCTCGACGAACACGGTGAGAAAGAACTCCCGACCACGATACGCTGGCAAGGAGAGCGTCCGGAGTTTGTGCATTCGTCAGTAGACAACTGGCTCGACCACGACATGGTCGTGTTTCAGTTGCGGTCGTTTCGCCGTTCCGTCGCCCGATCCTTCGTACTCGATCACGTCGAGTTCGGCGAGCCGATTGAGATCTTTGCTGACCGCGCCCTTGTCGCGGTCGAGTTGCCGTGCGAGGTCGCTCACCGAGTCCACAGCCGAACCGTGTTGGTCGAGGTGCTGGACGAGTTCGAGCCGGCTGTCGGTGAGGAGATCACGCCCGGACTCACGCCGTACCACAAGGAGATCGGTGTAGCCTTCGGCGTTGAGATCGGCGGCGAACTTGTCTTGCTGGAGCAGCCGCTCGGCCACGGGCGGCTCAGACGATCCGCCGGTGTCGGTGTCCGGCTGTGACATACCGTTGCCTACGACTTCAACGGTAATAATTCTGCTGGCGCAAACACAGCGGTTCCAACGCGCTCAGGTCGGCTACGTCGTCACCGGTTCGATCAGCTCTGGATCGTCGTTCGATGGGCTGTTGACGCGCTGGGAAACGCGGAAATACTCCAGTTCGCCGTCGGGATATGGATCGAGCAGATCACTGAGTTGATCGGGATCGCCGTCGAGCCACCGCTCTTCCTCGTCCGGGGCAAGCACGACCGCCATCCGGTGGTGAAGCTCCGAAACCAGGTTGTTCGGCTCGGTCGTAATCACGGTAAACGTCTCCAGTGGCTCAGTCTTGTCGTCGGAATCGCCGCCACCGAATGAGTCCAGCCCGAGTTGCTGGGTCGGCGGCTCCCAGCGTTCCCACAGGCCAGCCATCGCAAACGGACGGTCGTCCTCGAAGGCGACGCGATAGGGCTGTTTCCCGTCGCCGAGATCGGCCCACTCGTAGAAACCATCGGCCGGCACGAGACAGCGACGCGATTCGTAGGCATCGGCGAAGCTCCGCTTGTCTTGAACTGTTTCGGCGCGGGCGTTGATCAGGCCCTGTTTCTCGTCAGCCCACGAGGGCGTTAGCCCCCAGGTGAACCGCTGGATTCGGTCAGGATCGTCACTCGTGATGACCGGCAGCTCTTGGCCGGGCGCGCAGTTGTACCGCGGCTGGAGCGGGTCGGCCGGCTCGGCATCGAACCGGTCGATGAGGGCCTCCTGTGGGGTAAACAGCGTGTAGCGACCGCACATACTCGATGGTCGTGCCCCGGTCGTTTAGTGGTCGCGGTCGGCGGCAGCGACTAACGCCGAGCGAGAGATTTACATCACCGCACTGCCGCCTTCGACTGTGCGCATCGAGAACAGCTTCATCCCCGTCAGCGGCGTCGGCGAGACGACCGAGCGGAAGCTATGGGCCAGCGGCGCGACCGACTGGGACTGCTTCGATCCCTCGCTGGTCGGCCCGAAAACCGCCGACAACATCGAGTCGTTCATCGACACCGCCCGCGACCACCTCGCGGCTGACGATCCGACGTTTTTCGACCAAGTCTTCCCGAGCAGCGAGCGATGGCGACTCTACGAGAACTTTCGAACTAACGCCTGTTTCTTCGATATCGAGACGACCGGGCTGGACGAACACCGCGACGTAGTCACGACGGTCAGCTACCACCAAGCCGGCGAGACGACCACGCTCGTCCGCGGCGACGACCTGACCGCTGACCGGTTGCAGGCGATGGTTGCGGACGCCAGCCTGCTGGTTAGTTTCAACGGGATTCGCTTCGACCAGCCGTTCCTTGAGACCTCCTTCGGCCTCGATATCGACACGCCGCATCTCGATCTGATGTACCCCTGCAAAACGGTCGGGCTCGACGGCGGCCTCAAAACGGTCGAGCAGGACATCGGTATCGAGCGCGACCGCCCCGATATCTCGGGCCGCGATGCCGTCCGGCTTTGGCATCAACACGAAGCCGGCGAGGATGGCGCGTTGGAGACGCTGATCTCCTACAACCGCGAGGACGCGGTCAACCTCAAAACGCTGGCCGACGAGGTGACGACGACGCTCCACGAGCAGATCTTCGAACAGGCGCGACAGCAGTCAGCCGAGTAGCGCGGTTAGGAATCCGACGCAGAATCAGGGTCGCCACGGTCGCCGTCGCTTTCGAGTGCGATATCGTCGCTTTCGGCGTCAGTGATGATGACCGCGCCGTCGTCAGTGTCGTCAGCATCGGCTGCCGCCGTGTCAGCGTCGTCGCTGTCAGCATCGTCAGCGGCAGCCTCGGATTCGGGCGTATCGTCGGCAGCGTCGCCGTTGCCAGCGAGGTAGTGGCTGCCGACCGTTTTCGCCGTCTCGCTGTCCGGCTCGGATCGCTGATCGTCAGTGTCAGCGTCCGGCTCGGCATCCGACTCGCTGTCGACATCGTCACCGACAGTGTAGGCGGCACCGACCGGATCACTGGCGTTCGCAGTGGGCTGCTCGTCCGCGCCGTCAGCGTCGGCGGTAGCGGTAGCGTCGGTGTCAGCGGCCGAATCCGCCTCGGCTGCGTCGTTGCCGGCCGTGTACGCCATCTTCGGCCCCGAATCCGTGCCGTCCGCGTCAGCAGTCTCCGGTTCCACAGTGTCCGCGTCCGCTGAAGCACTGTCGTCAACAACGTCGCTCTCGGCGGCCGTATCCGCGTCGGCGTCGTCCTCCTCGTCGTCAGTTCGGCGGATCAACTTCATTTCGCCGCGGGCCCGGAGCGTGCCATCGACTTCCGCGCCCTCGTTGACAACGAGATCATCGCAGGCGACATCGCCGCGGACGTGGGCTCCGCGAGCGAGGGTGATCGTCCCGCCGCGGGTCGTCACGTCGCCGATGATGACCGTTCCCGCGCCGACTTCGATGTCGTCGCGGGCTCGTAGGCTGCCGAAGACGGTCGTTCCCTCGCCGAGAGTGATCGACTCGGCGCGGATGTTGCCGTGGATGCGGCAGTTATCGCCGATCCGTGCCGGTGTCGAAACGCGCCACGCGTCGTCGGAGATTTCGGCTCCGCGCGGAACGACAAGCGGCGACCGGTCTTCGATCCCTTCGCCGGCCAGCGCGGAGGCGAACTCGTCGGCTTTGTCGGTGTCGCCGCGGCGGAGGAACTGCGAGAGAACGATGAAGTAGAAGACGAGGACGGGCACCGGATTCCGGGTGACGATCCAGCCGTTGGCCTCGAAGCCCTCCTCGATAGTCACGTCGTCGCCGATGTCGAGATCGCCGGAAACGAGGAGCTGGCCGTTGATCTCGACGCGCTCGCCGATGTAGGCGTCCTCGCCGGCCAAGACGCTGCCGTCGGTTGTACACCACATGTCGAGGCGGCAGTCGCCGTCGGCCTCGATCTGCCGGCCGAACTCGACGCGTTCGCCCGCCGCGATCGTGCGGCCCCGCAGCCCGAAATCGACCGTGCTGTTGCTGCCGATGAGGATGTCGCCGTCGGTGACGACATCGTGCTCCTCGACGGTCGTGCCGTCGGGAATCTGCAGCTCATCAATCGGGTTCTGCGGGGGGTTCACAGCCCGATCCAACACACCGTGGCTATTAAACCGTCCGCAAGACGGATGGCTGACAGATCGAGACACGGCCGGAGTGGTGCCGACAGCCTCGTGTTTTTTTTACTGCTCGGGAGCAAGGATCCGTATATGACCGCGCTTTCCTTCGACGAAACCGGCGTCGACGTTGTCTACAACGGCACCGAGTTCCGCCTCGAAAAGGATCTCATCGAGGACGCGATCCAGAAGTCCTACCCGGATGTCACAGACCACGAGGTGCTCCAGATCGTCGAGGAGACACCCGAACTCTCGGGGGAGCCGCGGCGGATCGCCGACATCATCGACAGCTGAGCCGCGATGTCGACAGCGGCGTCGCAAGACCGAAAGACAGTTTCCAGCCCTCGATGAACGAGTGGTATGCTCTCTCTCGCGCTCGCGGGGAAACCTAACGCGGGCAAATCGACGTTCTACACGGCGGCGACACGCGCCGATGTCGATGTCGCCAACTACCCCTTTACGACGATTGACGCCAATCGCGGGGTTGCCACGGTGCGTACCGACTGCCCGTGTCTCGAACTTGAGGAGCGATGCGGCACCGATCGCTGCCACGACGGCGTTCGCTACGTCCCGATCGAACTCTACGACGTGGCTGGCCTCGTCCCCGGTGCCCACGAGGGCCGCGGCCTCGGCAATCAGTTCCTCGATGAGTTGACGAACGCGGATGCGATCCTCAACGTCCTCGATGCCTCCGGCAGCACCGACGAAGAGGGTGAACCCGTCGAACCCGGCAGCCACGATCCGGTCGAAGATGTGGAATTTATCGAAGCAGAGATGAACCAGTGGTTGACGGGCATCATCGACCGCAACTGGGAGTCGGTCGAGCGCAAATCCCGCTCACCAGATTTCGATATCAACGACGCGCTGACCGAGCTGCTGACCGGGTTTGGCGCGACAACCGCCGACGTGGCGAGCTGCCTGCGAGACATCGAATACCCCGACGACCCGATCCAGTGGGAGGATGCCGACAAGGAAGCTCTCGCCGCGGCGGTTCGCGCCCAGACGAAGCCGATCATCCTTGTCGCCAACAAGGTCGATATCGCCGACGACGAGACCCTCGCCCGGCTGCAGGAGGCCGCCGAGATCGTCATCCCCGCGACGGCCGACGGCGAACTCGCGCTTCGCCGGGCGGTCGAGGCCGGCGTCGTCGACTACGATCCCGGCGACGATGACTTCGAGATCGTCGGTGACATCAGCGACGAGCAGGCCGCCGGCCTCGAACAGATCCGCGAGGTGATGGCCGAACACGGCGGCACCGGCGTCCAGACCGCGCTCAACGCAGCCGTCTTCGACCTGCTCGATCACATCACCGCCTTCCCCGTGGAAAACGAGACGAAGTGGGTCGACGGGCAGGGTAACGTCCTTCCCGACGCCTTCCTCCTGCCGGAGGGGTCGACACCGACCGATCTCGCGGCCAAGATCCACTCCGACATCGCAGAAGGGTATCTCCACGCTGTCAACGGGAAAACGAACCGCCGGATCTCCGATAGCTACGAACTCGAAGACGGCGACGTGATCAAGATCGTCAGCACGGCGAGCTAAGATCGCTGAGTGGTGGCAGGTTCCGCCTTACAGCTGGTGGTCGGCGTATATCTCGTCCATCTTTGCGGCCATCACGAAATCGGCTTTGCGGAGGCCATCGATCTCGTGGGTGAAGAGCTCGACGCCGACCTCACCCCACGTGAGACTGAGATCCGGGTGGTGCCACTCCTCCTCGGCGAGTTCGCCGACGGCGTAGGTGAACTCCAAAGCATCCCGGAAATCATCGAACTCGTAGGTCGCCTCCAGATGGTGGCCATCGATGACATCCCAGACGCCGCTGTCGAGCTCTTTGAGATACTCCTGACACTCGTCGTCGTCGAACGGCTCTTGATCGTCGCTACTTTCCTCAACTGGTTCGGCCGCTAAGTCTGAGACCATACCCCGTGCAACGCGCCCCACAGGTTTGTATCTTGACGCCCGGGCGAGAATACGTGCGACCACGTCTCGGCACGACGACTCGCTGGTGTGATCAAAAGCCGTATCGTTTGTGTGCCTCGTCGATCGGAATGATCTCCAGAACGCGCACCTCTTTGTCCGCCTCAAGTACGGTGTAGATCGCAGTGTAGGTGCGTGAGATGTGTAGCCGAAATCGATCGCGGCGGCCATCGATCGGCAGCTTCTCTTTGTCGCCACGACCGCGGCCAGGATACGGGTTGTCCCCGAGATACCCAAGTTTCTCCTTGCAGATTCGTTCGGTTTTCTCATCGGCGACATCGAGAAACTCATCCGCATCCTCACCGAGTAAGATGTCGTACTCAGCCATCCGAGAGTTCGGTTAGCTCCGCTCGATCTTGGTCTTCGAGCGCTTGAAACCGCTGTTCTAGCTCTTGGCGGCGACGGTGCTGTGCAAGATCCTGTAACAGCTCATCGTAGGTCTCACCGGGCTCTTTCAGCTCGTGAAGCTCCTTTCGTGTTTCCTCGGTCACCGGGATTCGTTTGTCTGCCGACATGGCCTACACGAACGTATCGGACTGACAGTCTTAACAGTTTGCTCGGATACTGAATGTAGCACCCAACTGCCGTGTTGCCTGCGAAGCTATGTACCGGATCGAACCGCGGCTGCCGCCTCGCCCATGATCTCGATCGCCTCTCTCAAAGCATCCTCGTCGGTCGCATACGAGATCCGTGCCAGTCCCGCCCCCTGCTCGCCGAAGGCGTCGCCGGGAACGACGATCACACCCCGATCAATACACTCTTCGACAAAGCCCTCCGGAACCCGTGGCATGGCGTAGAACGCGCCGTGGGGGGTCGGACACTCGATGTCGTGGTCGGCCAGCCCATTAAGCAGGATATCCCGCCGCCGCCGGAAGGAGTCGGTCATCTCGGTCACCACGTCCTGCGGCCCGTCCAGGGCGGCCTCGGCGGCGAACTGGGCGGGCGCGCTCGCACAGGCCTGGGTGTACTGATGGACGCGCAACATGCGCTCGATCCGGTCGCTGCTGGCGGTCACCCAGCCGAGTCGCCACCCCGTCATCGAAAACAGCTTCGAGGCGGAGTTGACGACGACGACGTTGTCGCCGTCGGCGTACTCCAGCGGCGAGTGGTGTTCGCCCTCGAAAACGGTGTACTCATAGACCTCATCCGACACGCAGACCACGTCGTGTTCGTCGGCGATCCGGGCGAACTCGCGGATGTCGGCTTCGTCGGCGACCGCGCCGGTCGGGTTTGCGGGTGAGTTGATGACGAACGCCGCGGTGTCGTCGGTGATGGCGTCCTCGACGGCCGCGGGATCGAGCGTGAGGTCGTCGCGCAAGCCGACCGGAACAGGGTCGCCACCGACCAGCTTCGTCAGCGCGTCGTAGGAGACGAATCCGGGGTCGGGGATGATGACCTCCTCGCCGGCGTCAACGTGGGCAGCGAGTGCGAGATGGAGGGCTTCGCTGCCACCGGAGGTGGCGATCACGTCATCGGGGTCGATATCGAGACCCTGATCGCGCTCGTATTTCGCGGTAATCGCCTCTCGGAGTTCGATGCGACCCTTGTTTTCGGTGTAGCCGTCGGCCTCGCCGGCCTTGATGGCGTCGACGGCGGCCTGACGGGCGTGTTCCGGCGTCGGGAAATCCGGCTGGCCCAACCCGAGGTTGATGGCGTCGTCGCCGGCGGCCTCAAACACATCCCGAATCCCACTGATCGAAATCCGTTCCACACGGTCGGCAAATCGGCTCATACCCACATACGAGGCGACCGCGCCCATAGCCTTTCGCACTCGGCGGCAGTGATCGAAACGCTCAGGGGTCGCTCGGTCGTAGATGGGGTATGGAACGTTCCGGACTTCGGTATACTGCCGGCGCGCTCGCGCTTGCGGTTGCGGCGATCCACGTCTATTGGGGGTTCCCACGGCTGGTGTTGTATCTCCAGGTCGGCCGCGCCCCCGACCCTCGCCCGTTTCTTTTCGTTGGCTCGGCGGTGTTGATCTTTCTCGGTATCGCTCGTGTACTCGACGGGCGCAACGAGCGGGCGATCTATCTGGCCGGCATCGCGCTGATGGCGACCTACATCGTCGGCTACGGGCTGTGGCACACCGGGCTCGAACACGGCGGCTTCTGGCCGTGGGGCCCCGAGCCGATCAGCCACAGCGAGCCGGCATGGCAGGTGCTCATCGATCACATGCGGGCAGATCAACTCGGCGTTGTGTCAAAACTGCTTGAGGCGACGCTTGCGGGTGTATTGACCGTGCTCTATCGCCGCGATCACCCCAACGCCGACACAGACGACACCGCCGTTCCGGCGATCGTCCGCGGGGAGTAACGTTTTATCGCCGGTGTCCGTGGGCTCGATGTGAGCCGACTTCGGGCGATCATCGACCGCCTCTACGCGCTGGAGACGAAGCTGCTGGAAGATCTTGCGGTCTCAACGATCCTGTTTGCCGGGATCTCGCTTTTGTGGGCACAGGCTCCTGACGCGTGGCCACAGCTCATCTACTATCTCGCGCTTGCGATCGCGCTGTTTGGCTACTTCACATTTGTGAGCCCGCCGGAAAACGTCGATCGCGGCGCGTAGCTCTCGTTGTAGAACGTCCGCGACGACGCGTTAGCAGACCGGTTTGGGGTTGACGCCCATCGCTTCCAGGGACTCGGTGTATTCGTCGTAGGCGGCCTGAATCGCCTTGCGTGCGGCCGCCTCGGCGCGCTCGCGGTCGTCGTCGTCGGCACAGACCGCCGCAACGAGGTCGGCCGCCGCGTCGATCTGTTCGGCAACGTCGCTGCCGAGCCCCCGGAAGAGGCTCGCTGTCTGGGGGTCGGCCTCGCCCGTGAAGTAGCCGGTGTACTGCTCCTTTGATTTCTTGGCGACGAGACAGCGACCGACGAGGCCGCCAACCCGCTCGACCGTGTTGTCGAACGAGCGGAGCACCGACTGAATCGCTGGCACGTCGTTGTCGGCGGCCCGCGGCGCGTCGTCGATCTCGGCGGCGACGGTCTCATAGTGGTCGGCTTCCTCGTCGGCGACACGGGCGAACAGTTCGGCCGCCTCGGCGTTTTCCTCGTCGTCGGCCCACGCTTGGAAGGTCTCGCTAGCGGCGTCCTCGGCGATCGCTGCGGCTCGCAGGACGTGCTCGGGATCGAGGTCGCCGTCGGTTTCGGCGTACAGTGCTTTCGATGAGCCGAGCCGCGAGAGCGCGGTCTGGTTGGCCTCGCTGACGGCATCGACGAACTCGCTGGCTGTCATACCAACCCGTAGGCAACGAGGGGTCTTGAGTCCTGCCGGTTCGACTGCGTCGCTACAGTTGTCGTCGTTCTTGCATCACGCAAAAAATATCGGAGTTCGAGAGTCAGTGCGCGGTCGTCGCTGCCAATTCGTTAGCTGCGCTGCTTTAGTCGTCAGCCTCGCCCGTTTCGATGGGCGCGCCAACGAGGTTCCCCCACTCGGTCCACGAGCCATCGTAGTTGATGGTGTCGTCGTAGCCGAGGAGTTCGTGGAGCGCGAACCAGGCGACCGACGAGCGCTCGCCGATCCGGCAGTAGGCGACGGTCGTCGAGTCGCCGTCGATGCCTTTCTCGGCGTAGAGCTCTCGGATCTCGTCAGCACTCTTGAATCTGCCATCGTCGTTGGTAACTGCTGCCCACGAGATGTTCTGGGCTCCGGGGATGTGGCCGCCGCGCTGGGCGGTCTCCTGGAGGCCGGTCGGCGCGAGGATCTCGCCGCTGAACTCCTCGGGCGAGCGAACGTCGACGAGCGGCAGACCGCGGTCGATGGCGTTCTCGACATCGTCGCGGTAGGCACGGATGGACTCCCGCGGGCCGGAGGCGGTGTAGGTCTGCTCGCTGAACGAGGGCACCTCGTCGGTCGTCGGGTAGTCGTTCTCGATCCAATACTCGCGGCCGCCGTCGAGGAGCTTCACATCGTCGTGACCGTAGTATTTGAACTGCCAGTAGGTGTAGGCCGCAAACCAGTTGGCGTTGTCACCGTAGAGCACCACGGTGGAGTCCTCGGTGATACCGGCTTCACCGAGCAGAGCCTCGAAATCCTCCTTCGTGAGGATGTCGCGGGTGGTCTGATCCTGCAGATCCTCTTCCCAGTTGAAGCCGATGGCACCGGGGGCGTGGCTCTCCTCGTAGGCCTCGGTGTCAACGTCGACTTCGACAAGTCGGTGGTCGGGATCGTCGCTCTGGAAGGCGTCGAGATTGTCCTCGACCCAGTCGGCCGTGACAAGCACGTCTTTCGCGTAGTCTGATGACATACACGACCCTGTACTACCCCTACCCGTATAATCTCCCTCGTCACGGTGGTTTCGACCGGTCCTAAACGATCCCGGAGAGTTTTGCAGGGATCGGGCTCAGCTGTCGACCGCCGCCATCGGTACGGTCGCCGCAGTCCCTGCCGGCCGACCGGCCGACCGGTTCGGCGCGGCAAAAGGGGGCAAGTGTATCCGCTATCCGCGAACACCGGCGGCCCTCGGCCGCGACGAACGGTTGAATGGCCGGGAGGACAAATGACGGGTATGACCGAGACACTTCTCGTCGACCCCGAGTGGGTCGACGACCACCGCGACGATCCCGGAGTCCACGTGGTCGATGTGCGCGAACCGTGGGAGTACGACACGATCGGTCACCTCCCCGGCGCGATCAACATCCCTTTCGACAGCTACCGTGACGACGACAGCCCCGATCCGGGTACGCTTCCCGGTGCCGACGCGTTCGGCCGACTGCTCGGCGAGGCCGGCATCGGCCCGGATGACACCATCGTCGCCTACGACGACACCCACGGCGTTTTCGCCGCCCGGCTGCTCGTAACCGCCCTCGCCTACGGCCACGAGAACGTCGCCCTCCTCGACGGCGATTTCAGCGCGTGGCAGCGAGCCTTCGAGACGACGACCGAGTCGCCGACGATCGAACCCGTCAGCTACGAGATCACAGGGCTTGCCGCAACGGCACCGATCGTCGACCGGGCGGCGGTCAAGGCGGCGATCGCCGACGGGACGGCGACCCTGCTTGACACCCGCAACGAGGCCGAATACGACGAAGGCCACCTTCCGGGGGCGATCCGGATCGACTGGCGGGAGTTCGTCGACGACGAGAGCCGCGGCGTCAGATCGGCCGCCGAGATCGAAGCCCTGCTGACCGATCGGGGGATCAGCACCGACCGCGAGCAGCGGATCATCCTCTACTGCAACACCTCCCGCCGCCTCAGCCACACGTTCGTCGTCCTCCGCTCGCTGGGCTTTACCGATGTCGTCATCTACGAGGGCAGCATGACCGATTGGGAAGCCGCCGACGGCGCGACCGAGACCACAGCGTAACCGATCATGGGACAACCGGAACCCGAACAAAACACCCCACTCTGGGTGGGTCGTCGACACGGTTTACGCACTCGACCCCGAACAACCTCACATGACTGATCGGCAGGCAGACGACTCGCCGGCACCCGATCCGACCGCCATCGAGTATCTCGTCGTCACCGTCGCGGATGTCGTCGCCGCACTGGAAGCGACACTCGGCACCGGTCGGGAAACCGTCCTTCGGATCACGCCGCCGTTTAGCGGGCGGATGCGGGCGCGACTCCATGTTGCCGACACGTCGGAGAGCTACGAGCCCCCCGAACCGATCCATATCGATCCGCGGGCTCTCGTTGAACCGGTGCCATCGTATCCGACCGCGGCGGAGACGGCCGCGGAGTTAGACGATCCCGAGGATATCAACACCGACCGACACGAAGTGGCCCACAGCGAGCGACTCACTGAGTGGCGCGAGACCGTCCGCCGATCGATCGCTGATGAGGCGACCATCGAAACACCGGCAGGATCGGTCAGTGTCACGGTGCAGTCACTTGGTGGGGCTGACGACAGCACCGACTAAAGGGGTTGTCGACCGTGGTGATTCCCGCCGGCGAGACGGCCGCACCGCTCTGTGCCGAAAAAATACGAAAACCCGATCGCCGACCGTCTACAGCCGCTGTAGGTTCGTCGCTCGGGGACCTTTGTCTGCCTGTTCGATATCGAATTCGACCTCTTCTCCCTCTTCGAGATCAGGGCCGCCAACGTCTTCCATGTGGAAGAACACGTCGTCGTCCGACTCTTCTGTTTCGATGAATCCGTAACCGCCTGTATCGTTGAAGAACGCAACCGTACCTTGTGCCATTCGCAACAACTCCACCCTAAGATTCGTCGGTCAGATACAAATAGGTATGGGCCAGCACTGATCCGGCGGGTGACCGCTCTTTGATCACCACAAGATGTTCGATGCGCGATGATCGATAAGACGCCTGCGTCAGATGAATTTAAATAGCTGAGCAGTGAAAGAGCGTGTGTATGAGCGACGACGACCCACTCGCCAGGCCGTCAGGACGTGATTTCGGGCTGGGGCCGATCATGGTGGTACTGCTGTTGCTCGTTGCGGTCGCCATCGCTGGCGTCGTCGGACTGCTCTTTCTCGCCGAGGATCTCGTTGTGATCTCCCCGGGCACCGTCGAGGTCATAGCTCCCCGCGTCTGATCGCCGCCTCAGCGTCGGCCAAGGCCGCATCGGCATCGAACGCCGCAACGATCTCCGCTAGCTCCGCCGGTGCTGTCTCACGAAGATCGACAGCATGCTCGGTCATGTTCGGCACCGCGCGAATGATGTTGTCGACGATCGGGATGGCCGCGGTCTGGGCCGACCGCGAGAGTGGATTCAGGTCGATGACGATCTCGGTTTTCCCGAGGTCGGCGAGAGCCTCAGCGCGGTCGCCGTCCTCCAGCGGCACAACCACCACGTCGGCCGCGCCGATCCCGTCGGCATCGACTTTCGCACGTTCGTGACTCAGGTTCGGGATACGGCCGTCAGCGGTCAGTCCTTTCACCTCGTCGGCCCCGTGCTCGCGGAGATGGTCGGCGATAGCTTTCATCCGTTCTTCCGTGCGATTGAACAGATTGACTTCGATGTCGGCGTCAACGGCCGCGGCGAGATCGACGATTTCGGGGGCGACCAGCGCGGCGACGTTGCCGTTGACCGAGAGTACTGGATGGTCGGCCAGCAACAACTGTGCGGCTGCGGCGCGCTCGGCCTCGTTGGCACTTGGGATCGTTTCTTCGCCCAACAGATAGTCGAAGGCCTCGCCGCGGCCCTCGGCGATCAGGCCCTGTTTGCTCGTAATTCCTTTCTCGACGCCCTCCTCGATGCGGTGGCGCGTCAGCAACGACTCATACCGAGGGTGATCCTCGGGTACGTCGATCTCGCTCATTATCGGATATTCGACTCCGGCGGCAAAACGTTCGCTCTTCGGCGTCGACATCAGCCACGACGCATCCACCCAGCTCGCTGATCAGAGCTTGTCGGCCGCCAGTGCTTGGTCGGATCGCCGCCGCGACTGCTCGACGCGCCGTTCGCTCGCCCGCTCGATGTCGTCCGGCAGCGAGTCGCTGGCCTCCGCTAACCGCGTGGCGGCTCGCTCAAGCCGATCTTGGACGTTGGCGAGGCTCTGATCGGCCTGTCCGCGGTCGCCGGCCGCGGCGCGTTCGGCGGCCCGACGGGCGGATTCGGTGATGGCCTCAAGTGCCCGGCGCAGCCCACGGATCGCGTTTTCAGACCCCTCCAGCGTCTTGTTGCGGCCGGCTCTGTCGGAGCCACCGCGTGAGTTGGTCGTCTCATTCGTTCCGTCGCTATCGGTGGTCTCGGTGTCGTCGTCAGTGTTATCACTGTCGTCGCTGTCGCCGTCATCGCCCTCCTCGACGGCTGCGACGGCCGAACTCGTTTCTTCGGCCACATCGGCGAGATACGTTGCCAGCGAGGCCTTGCCGGTTTGGGGGTTGTCGAGTCGAACCCGCTCGTCGGCGTCGGTGGCGGCCTGGTTGACGCGGATCGCGCCGATCTCATCGTCGCTATCTCTGACTTCGGCCGTGTACGCGCCGCCACGGTGGACGTACACGGCGTCCGATCCCGACAGCGGCGCGTCGTAGAGCCGGCCGGCGAAGTCGTCCTCGACGGCGAGATCGGTGAGGTCGCTGTCGGCGTCGGCTGGATCGACTTCGAGTTTCGTCGCGTTCTCGCGGGCGACAAGCGGGATCGACCCTTCGACGCCCGCCGGCGTCACCCCGCTGTCCGCGACGCCGACCGTCTCGCTGTGCGGTTCGACGCCGGCCCCGTTGACGGTCAGTTGGTGCTCGCCCGCCGGCACGTCGTCGACGACGGCGACGCCGTTGAATGTCGGGATTGCTTCGGGGTCGCTCTCCAGCAGCGCGACGCCCTCGACGCCGAGATCGGCGGTCGTCAGCCCCTCGTTGTCGGGGGCCTCGTCGTTGCTGACGGCTTCCGAGAGGCTGGCAACGACGGTTGACGCTGAGGCCGGCGCGCCGATGGCGTCGTACCGCTCAGCCAGCGTGGCGCGGTGGTTCCGATCCGAGATGTCCTTCGCCGGCTCGTCGTACCGCGGTTGCTCCCACGGCACGCCGGTACTCGTGATGTGGCCGGCGATGGCGTCCTCGGCGAACTGGGGCACCGCGAACTCGAAGCTCAACTGCGGGCCCGTGAATGCGGTGATATGTTCGATCTCACTCGTCGGAACAAGGTCGTACTCGGCGTCAACGCTGGCCTCGGCTTCGATCTCGTCGGTTTCGTCCCGGCCAGCGTACTGGAAGACCAATCCCGTGGCTCTGGCTGGCAGTTCGCTCGGCGGCGAGGCGAGTTCGCGGAACGAGCTCACGGTCAGCCCCTCGTCGATCAGATCCTCGCGTTCGACGGCCGGCAGGCGGTCGTGTTCGTAGAGCGGCGCGCCCTCGTACTCCGGGATGAGGTAGGGGAGTCGGGAACCCTCGTCGCGGGGGAGGCCGTAGGCAATCGGGAGATCGATCACGTCCTGAATGGTCTCGATGGCACTGTTGGTGATGTCAGCGAGCGCGCCGTCGACCGAGAGACGTTGGAACCGGTCGGCGATCTCATTGACCGACAGCGCGCTGGAGTGTGAACCCAACTCGGAGAGAATACGCGGTTGGGTGTCGGGATCGGGATCAAGGAACTCGTTGTTGGGAACCTTGCGGGAATGGGAACTGGCGACGTAGAGTTGAGGCTCCTCGGTTTCGGTGTCAACGAAGACATGGAGGACTTCCCAGTCGTGCCAGTGGAAATTCGTGGTGAACTGGTCGAACGCCGAGTAGTACCAAAACTGGATGGCCGAAAGCGGCGAGTCTTCATACGAGACACCGTGGTAGAACATCGTCAGTTCGGGCGGCGTATCAGATTCTTTTGACGCCGCAGTATACTCGTTGAGCGCGTCGAAGCCGTCGACGACGACCTCGCCGTCCTGCTCGGATTCGTAGGTTCGGGGATCGGTCGGGAACCATTTCTCGGCCGCATCGAAGTACAGTGTCGGCGCGTACGCCTCGGCGAGTTCGCGGGTTCGCTCCTCGCTCAGCGTCGTGGTACTGCGATCCGGCGCGGGCTCGGTCGCCGAACAGCCGGCGAGCGACGCCGTTCCGGCGATGCCGAGCGACGTGAGGAGACTGCGACGGTTGAGGCGGAGATGCGGTGACGACATGGGTCACTGGACACGTCCTATTGTTGCAGTCGGGCGAAAAGACATGCCCCCCGTTTCCACGGGCGAACGAATAGCTCTTCTGGCGGCGTGGACGCCGTGGTTTTGGCGTCATCACCCCTCGTCGACGAGCCGAGCCCCGCAGGCGTCGGTGCGACACCGCTGTGGGTCGTAGCCGGCAGCCGAGAGCCCCTTGTCGGTCGCAAAAACGGTGTTACCGAGCATTGCCATCGCGGCATCGCCACCAACGTTGTCAACGGCGGCGATAGCGTCAGCAACATCATCGGTCAACAGATCGGCCTCCTCGGCGAACGTGCGAGACGAATCCATGAACTGCTCGACGGTCGGTCGCTCCAGCAGGCGGCTGAGTGCCGATTCGCCCGCGAGCGTGAGGTCGTCGGTGTCGCCAGCGAGTACGTCCTCGGTCGACAACCCGCCGAAGGTGACGTACTCGACGTGGGGGCGGGCCGGCAGCCCGTCGAGATGGCCGTGACTCGGCGAGCCGGGGTCGATCCGGATCGGCAGTCCGCCGCGGGCTTGGGCGACGACATCGCCGAGGCCGGTGCCAGCCTCGACTTCGGCGCAGTGGGCCATCGTGATCAGTTCGTTTTCCGTCTTGCCGCAGTCGAAGGCGGCGTTGGCGGCGAGTGCGGTGCCGAGGGCGACCGCACCGGAGACACCGAACCCCGCGCCGACCGGCAGCGACGTGGTGGCGTCGACCGCGGCGTCGACGCCGAGACGAGTGCGAACGTCGTCAACAGCCGTGATCGATACGTCGTCGCCGTTGAGTCGACAGCCGCTGCCGGGGGCGACGGTCACCTCGACGCCGTCTGAGAGCGTGATGCCGGCCCCGCGGCTGCCCGCCTGCGCGCAGGTGGCGGCCGTGTGCGCGCTGAAGAAGCCGGTGATGTGGCCCGGTACGAACGCCGTCGCCACGGGCTCGCGGTTCATATCGCTACCAGTGGGAAGGGTGAGTAATGGTTGTTGGGTTGCTACTCGCGGGCTGTCTCGCGGTCGGCCGGTTCCGGTGTCGGCTCGTCGACCGCGGTTTCGGCAGCCGAGTCGCTACCGAGCAGGCCGTCGAGTCGGCGTTCGAACTCGGCTTCGTCAATCTCGCCGCAGGCGTACTGCCGTTTGAGTGTTTCGAGCGGATCGTCGGTGTCATCGGCAGCGTCGCGCTCATCGCGCTCGGCGGCTTGCTCGTAGTAGCGCACCAGCCCGATCACCGCCGGCAACACGCCGCCGAACCCGACCGGGAAGACGACCCAAAACCACGCAAAATCGAGTGCGAGGAGGCCGAAGGCGACGAGGAAAATGAGGGCCATCGTCACACCTGCGGCGATCTGTTCAAGCGGCGACTCCTCGGTGTCGCCAGCGGTATCGCTCTCGCTCATAGCCCTCGCTACTCGGTGCGTCACAAAAAGCTGAGCGACAGAATCGCGGATCGAACTATGGACTCAGCCGCTGCCGATCCCACGAGAACGCATTCGCGCTTCGCGCTCATGGTTCTCGTTGGCTCTCAACGTCTTCGTCAGGGACTCAGACGTTGACGATCTCGCGGGAACAACACTCCCTCACGAATATTGTCGAGGCCGAGCAGCGTCATCACGAGCCGTTCGCCGCCGAGGCCGAAGCCGGCGTGCGGCGGCATCCCGTATTTGAACATCTTCGTGTAGTAGTCGAACGCCTCCGGGTCGAGGCCCTGCTGTTCGAAGCCCTCGATCAGGTGGTCGTAGCGGTGTTCACGCTGGCCGCCGGAGACGAGTTCCATCCGCGGGTGCATCAGGTCGAACCCAGTGGAAAGCTGCTCGTCGTCGTCCTGATCCATGATGTAGAACGGTTTGATCTCGCTGGGCCAGTCGGTGATGAAGTAGTGTTCGCCCACATCCTCGCCGAGGGCGACCTCGCCTTCGGTCGGCAGGTCGTCGCCCCACAGAAGTTGCTCGTCGAGTTCGCCGGTCGCGTTGATGCGCTCGATGGCCTCCTCGTAGCTGAGTCGCGGGAAGTCGCCCGTCGGCACTTCGAACTCCTCGGCGAGGCCGAGGGCTTCGAGTTCGTCCTCGCAGTTCTCGTTGACGGCTTCGTACGCTGCGGTGACGACGGCTTCGGCTACGTCCATCGCCTCGTGGTGGTCGCAGAACGCGCCCTCGAAGTCGATAGAGGTCGCCTCGTTGAGGTGCCGCGGCGTGTTGTGTTCCTCGGCGCGGAAGATCGGGCCGATCTCGAAGACGCGCTCAACGTTCGAACCGGCGATCAGCTGTTTGAACAGCTGTGGGCTCTGGTTCATGAACGCCTCCTCGCCGAAGTACGTGATCGGGAACAGTTCGGTGCCTCCCTCGGTGCCGGTGGCGACGATCTTCGGCGTGTTGATCTCGGTGCAGTCGAGGTCGCGGAACGTCTCGCGGGCGGCGTGCTGGATCTCCGCGCGGATAGTGAAGATCGCCTGTACCTCCTCCTTGCGGAGGTCGAGCGTCCGATTGTCAAGCCGCGTCGAGAGTTCGGCGTCGACCTTGCCCGATGGGTCGAGCGGGAGTTCGGTATCGGCTTCGGCGACGACCTCGACAGAGTCGGGCGTGATTTCAACGCCCGTCGGTGCGCGTGGCTCCTCGTCAACGTCGCCAGTGACCGAAATCACGCTCTCGCGGGCGACGCCGAGCCCGGTCTCGACGAGCTCGTCGTCCATCTCGTCCTTTTCGAATTTGATCTGAATCTTCCCGGTCGTATCGCGCAGGATGAGGAAGGCGATGCCACCGAGATCACGGAGTTCGTGCACCCAGCCGGCGACCGTCACCGACTCGCCTGGCTCAGCGTCGGCCGTGTAGGTTCGGTTTTCCATACCCGGATCTGTCGGTCGCTGCCCTTAAACTCGGCTGATTCCGGTTGTGCCACCACTGGTGCGGTGCGGTCTGCGCCTCGGGGCGTTTTTACCACCGCGCGACGAACGCGAGGGCGTGCTGACGAAGGATCTCCTCCGTGTCTCTCGCCGTGGCGGCCGCTACCGCCCCGAGTTCATCGGTCGGGAGCACCGCCCGCTGGCCGCCACGCTCATCGGCACCTATCAGGGCCACGTCGGCGAAACACGGGGGACGCTCGATGAGGCGGTCGAGGCCATCGAGCGTGAGGAAGAGGACTTCAAGCTCGTCCGCGGGTTCGCCGCGCTGCTCGATCGTGAAGCCGACTTCGAAACCGACGCGCTGCTACCGCCCGAACGCGCCCGCCGTGTCGCCTTTGAGGCCGCCGAAACCGTCGGCGTCGCCAGCGACGACGAACGCGAGCAGGCGATCGCACAGGCGGCTAACGATCTCGCGGTCGAGTCGACAGCGATCGAGGACTCGCTGTACGCCGACCGCGACTGCAATCAGCGGCTGGCCGCATTCGATTCGCGGTGGGATCCAGAGACACTTATCGAGCAGTACAACCTCTCGCTGGCCCAGACCGCGCTGTTCGATGCGACCGAGGTACGGCTCCGCAGCAGCGATCCACGGGCAGTGATTACGGCCGTCAAGCGGCTCGGACTGATGTACGAGATCGAACAGCCGAACAGCGACGCAGACGACGGCGACGACGTGACCGACAGTGACAGCCCGCTGGCCGATCAGCGCACAGTCGTCGTCACCGGCCCCGACCGCCTGTTCCGGCGAACACGTCGGTACGGTACCGCCTTCGCCCGCCTGCTGCGGTCGGTCGCGGCGACCAACGAGTGGGAGTTGACGGCGACTGTCGACGACCACGGCACCGACCGCGAGATGACGCTCCGCGCCGGCGACGTGTCGGTACCCGGCGTCGACCCCGTTGCCGAGCCGAGCTACGACAGCGGCGTCGAGAGCGACTTTGCCGCCCGATTCGAAGCCCTCGATCTTGACTGGGAACTCCGGCGCGAACCGGATCTGCTGGAAACCGGATCAAGCGTGATGATCCCCGATTTCGCCTTCGACTACCGATTCGCCGATTTCCGGGTCTACTTCGAGGTGATGGGGTTTTGGACGCCCGAGTACGTCGAAAAGAAGCTCGGCCAGCTGGCCAGCGTCGAGGATGTGGAACTGGTCGTCGCTGTCGACGAGTCGCTGGGCGTCGGCGAGGAGATCGCCGCCCGTGACCACCGCGCGATCCCATACTCTGGGACAGTTCGGGTGAAAGACGTTGTTGACGTGCTCCGAGAATACGAAGCCGATCTCACCGCGGCGGCCGGCGACAATCTTCCAGACGAACTCCGACCCACGGCCGACGTGATCGAACTCGATGACGTGGCCGCCGACCACGGCGTTGCGACCGACGTGATCGAGGGACGGATGTTCCCGGAGCACACCCGCGTCGGGCAATGGCTCGTTCGCCCCGAAATCCTGGCCGAGATCGGCGATGAGATCGAGGCCGGCCAGTCGTTTGCGGACGCCGAGGCGATCATCGCCGGGTACGGCGTCAGCGACGCCAGCGCGGTGCTGTCGGCGGTCGGCTACCGTGTCGTCTGGGATGGGCTCTCCGGTGGAACGCTCGAAAAGCGAGAGGCCCAAGACGACTGACACGGTTGCTTTTCCCGCGTCGTCCCGAAGCATGGGTATGGTGCTCTCCAAACTGTTTGCCTCGCGGTGGACACGGCTGTTTAGTGTACTTTCCGTCGTCGTCACCGGGCTCCGGGCAGTGCTCGGCGGGAACCGACGCCTCGGTGCGGTGTTGCTCGGCGTCGCCGTCCTCGCCTACCGCTGGTCGCCGGCTGGCATCGCGCTCACGCTGCTGTACCACCGCTACGGTGACCGAATTACGAGTCACGCGCTCAACAGCGAGACGGCCTAATCCGTCGACAGCGGCGACAACGATTCCTGATTTCCTTTTGGCACTGTCGAGCGCAACTCGCCGTAGACGTAGAGCCCAACACCGATCGGTTCGCGCTCGCCTCGCTCGACGGCGGTGCCGTCTCGCACTGGTCGGCCCTCCGGCCCGACCCCAACCGTGTGCGCAGCGATCAAATACCCCCAGTCGCCGTCCCAGTCGAGTTCCTGATCCTCGCCGCGAACGAACGCTGCGGCGGCCTCGCCGTCGATCTCGATCACGTTTTTCGTCGCGTGGCGGCCAAACCGCTGGATCGCACTCTGAGTCGGCTTCCAGTGTTCCTGTCGGGTTCGCAACACGGTCATTCCGAGCCCCTCGACGCGGATCGGCGTCGGCGCGTCGTCGGCGAAGATCCAGATCTTGCCTTTGCCTTTCTCCCAGAACGTGAACTCCGCGAAGACAGCGGGGTCGATGCCGAACCGCTCGGCGAAAAAGTCGATCACTTCCTCGCGGCTCGCCCGGCCCTCGACCTCGCGGTCGGCCGGGGTCGCCGGCAGGCGGCCGAACTGCTGGCCAACGTTTTCTCGCTCGTCGTCGCTCATGCTGTCACCTCCAGTTTCGCACAGTAGAACCCGCCGGTGTCGTTGAGATGTGGGTAGATCCGATGGGTGTCGGTCACGCTGGAATCGTAGCTGTCGTCCTCCCACTCGGTGACGCCGGAAACCGAATCGAGCGGACAGTCGAAGTCGACAACCTTGCACTCCTCGGTGTCGAGAACGTGGTCGACGACGGCTTCGTTCTCCTCTGGGGCGAACGTACACGTCGAGTAGACGACTGTGCCGCCCGGTTTGGTCGCCTGCACCGCCCGCGAGAGGATCCCCTTCTGGACTGCTGCGACGCTGTGAACGTGTTCCAGCGTCCACTGGTCGAGGGTGTCTGGGTTCTTGCGGATCGTCCCCTCACAGGAACAGGGCGCGTCAACGATCGCGCGGTCAAATTCGTCGAAGCCGAGCGGCTTCAGTGAGAAGTTCCGGCCGTCCTGTTTGGTGACGACGAGATTGGTGACGCCGAGGCGTTCGGCGTTGTGCCGCAGCGACGAGAGCCGCCCGAGATTGTTGTCGTTGCCGACGACGACCCCGCGGTCATCCATCATCGCCGACAGCTGGGTGGTCTTGCTGCCTGGCGCGGCACAGCTATCCCAAACCTTCTCGCCGGGTTGTGGATCGAGTGCGAGCGCAGGCACCGCCGAGACCTCCTCCTGGCCGTGGAGCCAGCCGTGGAAGTACGGCCAGTTGGTGCCCGGCGAGGCGTCGGGCAGCCGGAGCAGGCCGTCGTGCCAGTCGACCGGCTCGTAGACAACACCCTCGTCGTCAAGGGCGCGCCGGGCCCGTTCGGGGTCAGCCTTGATCGTGTTGACGCGGACAACCGAGGGCAGCGGTCGCTCGCAAGCCTCGAAAAAGGCGTCGGTGTCGTCGACGAGCGGGGCGTACCGCTCTAAGGGGTTCATAGCCGATCTTTCGCGGCTCCGGGTTTGTCGGTTTCGCTCCGCCGGACGTGAGGGACGCGGCGACCCGACACCAACGATTAGGTGGGTTGCGGTCGTCACCCCTGTATGGCTCGGATTGATCGCCGGCTTGACGTGTCGCTGGATGAGCCGACACTGGTCGAAGGGTTTCCCGGCGTCGGACTGGTCGGCAAGATCGTCGTCGACCACCTGATCGAGGAGCTCGGGATGGAGCATTACGCCAACGTTCACTGCGAGGGGATCCCGCCGGTAACGACCTA
Source organism: Halonotius roseus (assembly GCF_006861655.1). Taxonomy (GTDB): domain Archaea; phylum Halobacteriota; class Halobacteria; order Halobacteriales; family Haloferacaceae; genus Halonotius; species Halonotius roseus. The sequence continues at coordinate 118,656 of NZ_SESI01000004.1, forward strand.
CCAACCGGACAGCAGCGAGCTGGTGACGCCCGTCCGGCTCTACGTTGACGCCGAGCGCGACCTGCTGGCACTCCAAAGCGACGTGCCGATCAACCCACGGGCAGCCACCGCCTTCGCCGACTGTGTGACCGAGTGGTTCAACGCCGAATCCGTGTTGCCGATCTACATTTCGGGGCTCCCCCGCCAGACCGAGGCCGAACAGCCGGCACTCTACGGTGTCGGCGCGGGCGAGGGGACGGGGCGGCTCGTCGACGCCGGCATCGACACGCCGGATGAGATGGGGATCGTCTCGGGGCCGACAGGCGCGCTGTTGGCCCATGCTGTCGACCACGAGACGACCGCTGTCGGCGTCGTCGTCGAATCTGACCCGCAGTTCCCCGATCCGGATGCCGCCAAGGCCGTGATCGAACGCGCAATCGAACCGATCGCCGGCATCGAGGTCGACACCGGCGATCTCACCGACAAAGCCGCCGAGATCGAGCAGGCCCGCGAGCAGCTCCTCAAGCGGATGCAGCAGGCCAGCGAGGAGAGCAGCCGCGCCGAGCCGATCCGGATGTATCAGTAGGGTTCTGAACCCTTAAGCCGCCAAAGCGTCTGGGAACGTGTATGAGCGATGACGCAGCAGCAGTCGAGGAATCGACAGACGAAGACGACGATGCTGCGCCGGCAGGGTATGCGCCGGACGACGCCGAGAAGGGCAACGAGGTTTCTGATGTTGCCACAGCTCAGCTGGTCGACCGGATCGTCGACGCCGACCCGTCGCTGGAGGCCGAAGCGACCGAACTGCGCTCGCGGATCGACTCGCTGGCCGAGGATGTCGACGCGAAAGACGAGGAGATCGACGATCTCACCGACAAGCTCTCGCGGGCTCGCGCGGACTTCAAGAACTACAAGAAACGAACGAAAAAACAGCAAGAGGAGATGAAGGCGCGGGCAACCGAGGATCTCGTCGAGGAGCTCATCGATGTCCGCGACAACCTCGTTCGCGCACTCGATCAGGACGACGACGCCGACATCCGCCCTGGCGTCGAATCAACGCTGGAAGCCTTCGATCGCGCCCTCGAAGACGAAAACGTCGCGTTCATCTCGCCGGCAGCAGGCGAGGAGGTCGATCCCGAACGCCACGAGGTCATGCAGCGGGTCGACAGCGACCAGCCCGCCGGCACCATCGCCGATGTCTACCAGCAGGGCTACGAGATGGCCGGCAAGATCCTCCGCCCGGCACGCGTCACGGTGAGCAGCGACGAGTAATCCGAGGGTCGGCGAACTCCACAGTGGTGAGTTTGCGGTTTATTTAAACACACCGACCGGCGGGGTTGTGGCATCTCACTAATCGCACGACAGCGGTAGCTTCCCTGCGACGGTGGTGTCGGGCTGTCTAGTAACCTTTAACCGATCCAAACCGGTAGTTTGGCCCAAGATGGCCAGTGAGAAGATTCTCGGTATTGACCTTGGCACGACGAACAGCGCGTTCGCAGTGATGGAGGGTGGCGACCCGGAGATCATCGTCAACGGCGAGGGCGACCGGACGACCCCCTCGGTCGTCGCCTTCGACGACGACGGCGAGCGGCTGATCGGCAAGCCGGCGAAAAATCAGGCAGTACAGAACCCAGAAAAGACGATCCAGTCGATCAAACGCCACATGGGCGAGGAGGATTACGAGGTCGAGATCGACGACGAGAGCTATACCCCTGAGCAGATCTCGGCGATGATCCTCCAGAAGATCAAACGCGATGCTGAGGAGTATCTCGGCCACGACCTCGAAAAGGCTGTCATCACGGTGCCGGCGTACTTCAACGACCGCCAGCGACAGGCGACGAAAAACGCCGGCGAGATCGCCGGCTTCGAGGTCGAACGCATCGTCAACGAGCCGACCGCCGCCTCGATGGCCTACGGCCTTGACGACGAATCCGACCAGACGGTCTTGGTCTACGACCTCGGCGGCGGTACGTTCGATGTTTCCGTCCTTGAACTCGGCGGCGGCGTCTACGACGTGGTCGCCACGAACGGCGACAACGACCTCGGCGGCGACGACTGGGATCAGGCGATCATCGACCACCTTGCCGACGAGTTCGAGGACGACCACGGGATCGACCTGCGGGACGACCGGCAGGCACTCCAGCGACTCAAGGAGGCCGCCGAGGAGGCGAAGATCGAACTCTCCTCGCGGAAAGAAGCAAATATCAACCTCCCATTCATCACAGCGACCGATTCGGGGCCGGTGCACCTCGAAACCTCGATCACCCGAGCCACGTTCGAAAACATCTCCAAAGATCTGATCGAGCGAACGGTCGAGCCGACCGAGCAGGCACTCGAAGACGCCGACAAATCGAAAGGCGATATCGACGAGGTCATCCTCGTCGGCGGGTCGACTCGGATGCCCCAAGTTTCCGAAAAGGTCGAAGAACTCGTCGGCCAGGAGCCGAAAAAGAACGTCAACCCCGACGAAGCCGTTGCGCTCGGCGCGGCGATTCAGGGTGGCGTGCTGGCCGGCGATGTCGACGACATCGTCCTGCTCGACGTGACGCCGCTGAGTCTCGGGATCGAGGTCAAAGGCGGCCTCTTCGAGCGACTCATCGACAAGAACACCACGATCCCGACCGATGCCTCGAAGGTGTTCACCACGGCGGCCGACAATCAGACCTCCGTGCAGGTGCGGGTCTTCCAGGGCGAACGCGAGATCGCCAACGAAAACGAACTGCTTGGCGAGTTCATGCTCACCGGCATCCCGCCGTCACCGGCCGGAACGCCGCAGATCGAAGTCGAGTTCTCCATCGACGCCGACGGCATCGTCAACGTTTCCGCCGAGGATCAGGGCTCGGGCAACGCCGAGTCGATCACCATCGAGGGCGGTGCTGGCCTCTCCGACGAGGAAGTCGAGCGCATGCAGGAGGAGGCCGAACAGCACGCCGAGGAAGACGAGCAACGCCGCGAGCGGATCGAGGCTCGCAACGAGGCCGAGGGCGCGGTTCAGCGCGCCGAGTCGCTGCTTGAGGAGAACGAAGAACAGGTCGACGACGATCTCGAAGCCGACATCCGCGACGCTATCGAGGATGTCGAGGAAGTCCTCGAAGACGAGGACGCCGAAACCGAGGAACTGCAGGACGCCACCGAGACGCTCTCGGAGGAACTCCAGGAGATCGGCAAGCAGATGTACGAACAACAGGCCCAGCAGGCCCAGGCCGGCCCCGGCGGCGCGGGCGGCGCGGGCGGCCCTGAAGGCGGCTTCGGCCCCGAGGGTGCCGGCGCGGGCGGTGCTGCTGGTGCTGACGGCGAGGGCGACGAGTACGTCGATGCCGACTTCGAGGACGCCGACGACGCTGACGACGAAGAGAAAGACGAGTAAGCTGTCGCGCGCCGTTGGTCGCTAATTGATTCTTTTTTAGAGATCCGGAGTGAGTCTCACGAAACCGGCAGAGTGCAGGAAAGCATTAATGACGTACAGTGACAACAAGGGACATAAATGCCCTACCACATCGATGAACTCCGGCGAGACGAGCCGTTCCCGATTAGCCCCGAAACAAACGAACACGCCGCACTGCGGTTCCTCATCGCCAACCACGACTACGGGTTTTCACCGTCAGAGATCGCCGCCGAGACCAAGATTACCGAGGGCAGTGCCTCGAAGACGATGAGTCGGCTCCACGAGAAAGGGCTCGTCAGTCGCTCACAGGGGGCCTACTACATCGATCCTGAACGGGTCGAATCGCTTCAACGCCGATTGGAATCGCTGGACGCCGCGGTTGAGCTGTTCGACGATTCACCGGACGACGCCTACGCTGACGCCGGCTGGGAGGACGAACTCCCGGAACTCGATCCCGGCGAGGAGCCCACCAGCGGTGAGACCGACGATACCGACGCCGAGACACTCGTTTCGAATCAGGAGGCCGACGACGAGGCCTGATACATGACTTACAGCCATGGAGCGGTTGTGTCGATCCCCGATCCGTACGACCGCCGACCGTCTCGTCCTGTCGTTGTCATCTCTGACGAGCAGTGCCCGGATTACGGGGATCGCTACACCGTCGCCGCGCTGACCAGTAGCGACCGCTACGGCGAGCATCCCTACGCCGTTGCTATCGAAGCCGACGAGCCGGCGAGTGGCGAACTGCTGACCCGGTCGTTTCTCGAACCGTGGGCAACCCATCGGATCGCGCATGGCGATATCCGCGCGATGCACGCCCGCCTGAGTGCGGCGACGATGAAGCGGATCGCCACCGCCTACGCCGAAATGGTTCTGCGCGGCTGAGCCGCTGCGAGGCCGTGCCACCTACTGCTCTACTGTCGATGACGCCGCAGTCAGTTCTTCCAGAAGCGTCACGGCCGGCGATTTCGCCAGCGGTTCGTTGCCGTTGCCACACTGCGGCGACTGCACGCAGGCCGGACAGCCGTCGGCGCAGTCGCAGTCATCGATCAGTCGAGCGGTACGCGTCATCAAATCCTCGACGATGTCGAACCCAGCTTCTGTGAGACCCACGCCGCCGGGATAGCCGTCGTAGATGAAGACGGTCGCCCGGTCGGTGTGGGGGTGGTGTGGGATCGACAGCCCGCCGATGTCGCCGCGATCACAGAGCAGCATGAACGGGAACAGCGAGATCATCCCGTGCTCGGCGGCGTGGATGCCGCCGTTGAACTCCCAGTCGGAGTGCGCTTCACGGAGTTCGCGTTCGACAGCCGGCGGGACGGTGAAGTAGAGCGCCTTCGTTCGCAACGTCGTTTTCGGCAAATCGAGTGTCTCCTCACCGATGACCTCGCCGGTGCGGCGATCCTTGCGCTGAAAACCGGTGATGCGCTCGGTGACGGTGACATCGGCGAAGTGGACGGTCGCCTCCGCGTCGTCATCGGCGTCGTCATCTGCGTCAGCATCAGCGTCGCCAGGCGCGTACGGCAGTGATTTCTCGTCCAAATCTTCGTTGACGACGACCGATTTCTCCGAGAGCACCTGCGTATAGTAGTCGGCCCACGAGGGCTGGAGTTCGGCGACATCCCGGTCGAGATCGAGTGTGGTCACCTCGTAGGTCTGGCCCTGTTGGTGGTAGATCGCACCGCGGTGGGCGTCCCGGAGGGCATCGTCGAAGCCGAGCGTGGCGATCACATCGTTGTTGCGAGCGTCCATGAGGCGGATCTCGCGGTCGCCGACAGTTCGGAGGCTCATCTCGTGTTGTGGGCTGCCGTCGCCGTCGTGCAGCCAGCGGATGCCGGCGTCGGTCTCGCGGCGGTCGAGGCGGCCGTCATCGACGAGTTCGGTGACAACGTCGGCGAAGTCGTCGCCGAAGTGGATCTCGTCGTCGATCGACAGCCAGTTTTCGGCGGCGGCACAGGCGACGTGATCTGCCAGCAGTTCGCGGTTCCCGGGGTCGACGACCGCTTGCTCGGGGCCGGCCTCGAAGAATTCCTCGGGATGTTTCATCAGGTACTGATCAAGCTGATCCTCGCCGCCGACGAAGGCGACCAGCGCGGGATCGGTACCGCGACCCGCCCGGCCAGCCTGCTGGCTAGCCGACATCCGCGTGCCGGGGTAACCGTCGAGGATGACGGCGTCAAGCCCGCCGATATCGACGCCGAGTTCGAGGGCGTTCGTACTCCAGATGCCTCGGAGATCGCCGGACTGGAGATTGCCCTCGATCTCCCGACGAGTGTCGTTGTTGAGCGCGGCCTGATAAGCGCGGATCTTACCTGCGAGGTCGCGTTCACCACGATTGCGGAGTTCGTCCGCGCTCTCGGTGGCGTACTGCTCGGCGGCCTGCCGGGCGCGGGTAAAGGCGAGCGTCTGGTAACCCTGCGCAACGAGATCGACGAATAGCGATTTCGACTCGGTGTGACTCGACCGCCGGCGACCGGAGCCGTGGCCGCGCTGTGGGTCGTCGTACTCGGGCGGATTCCACAGCAGCCAATGGCGGGGCCCGCGCGCGCTGGTGTCGTCGTCAACGAGCGCGAACGAATCCGCTTCGCGGCCGGTAATCCGAGCTGCGTGTTCGACTGGGTTGCCGATAGTCGCCGAACAGCAGACGAACTGCGGGTCACTATCGTACCGCTCGCAGATTCGGTTCAGTCGCCGAAGCACGAGGGCGACCTGCGTCCCGAAGACGCCGCGGTAGCCGTGATTCTCGTCGATAACGACGGTTTCCAACGAGGAAAAGAACCACTCCCAGAGGCGGTTGGCGTAGGGCAACAACGCGTAATGGAGCATATCCGGGTTCGACAGCAGGACGGTCGGCCGGCGGTCGCGCACGTCTCGCTTTTCGCTATCCGAGAGGCGGCCCGTGTACTGGTCGACCGAGACACGGCTGCCGAAGCCGAGATCGCGGGCGAGTTCGGACAGCGTGTCGTCTTGGTCGGCGATCAGCGCATTTTGCGGGCCGAGGTAGAGAGTTCGCCCTCCGTGATCCATCGCGCGCTCGAAGGCCGGGACGGTGTAGGCGAGGCTCTTACCGCTGGCGGTTTCGGTGGCGATGACGACGTTGTCGCCGTCGCGGATCGCGTTGATCGCGGCGGCTTGGTGCTCATAGAGCCGGTCGATGCCGCGTTCGGCGAGCGCGGAATCGAGGCGGGGTTCGAGATCGATGTCGGCGAAAGCGGCCTCGCGGGGCGGGTGAGGGCGGTGGGCGACGATCTGGCCGTCGTAGTGGGGGCGGGCTCGCAGCCAGTCGACGAACTCGTTCACGACCCCTGTTTGATCCCGTCGATGCTAACGGTTGTGGTGGCTCTCCCAGCGGTGTCGTCTCCAGCCAAGCCACAAAACCGATTAATTCACAACGGGCGAGAGAAACGTAGAGACATGTACGAGACGGTGCTGTTCCCGACTGACGGCAGTGAGGCGGCAACCGAAGCCGCATCCCATGCGATCGATCTGGCGGACAAACACGATGCCGACATGCACATCCTCTACGTTGTCGACCACGAGCGCGTGAGCCAGATGGCTCCCAAACTCGGCAGCGACCACATCAAAGGGACACTCCAGGAGGAAGGCGAGCGTATCACCGACGATGTCGCCGACATGGCGAATGGCGAGGGGATCGACACGGTCGTCAGCATCCGAGAGGGCGCGCCGGGCGAGACGATCACCACCTACGCCGACGATGTTGGTGCCGAGGCGATCGTGATGGGCACCAACGGCCGCACGGGGATGGATCGGCTCCTGATGGGCAGTGTCGCCGAGCGCGTGATCCAAAGCACCGAGGTGCCGGTGATGACCGTCAAACGCGCAGCGGAGTAAGTCGACTGGTCAGTATCCACGCACACAAGGATAAGGGATTTATGAGACTGTCACCTTCCGATTGATATGACCGGTTCCCCGCTCACATGGCTCAGCGACCAGCTGTTCACCATGGGGGTGCTGTCGGACGCGCTGATCTGGGTTGTCATGCTGCTGTTTGCGGCCGCCGGGGTTACCGAGTGGTACGGCCGTCGCTCGGGGACAGATCTGATGACCCCAGCACGGACGACCGCGACGATCGCGTGGGTCGGATTCGGGCTGTTTTGGCTCAACTCGGTGCCGTTCTGGTGGTTTGAACACCAGAGCTTCGTTGAGGCCCTGCTGGCGTTGATCGGCGCGCCGGCCTGTTTCTATGCGGCCTACGAGCTCTACACCGGCCGGACGACACTATTCGTCCTCTCGCGGGCCATCGCCGTCATGGGGTTCATCTATCTTCCCTTCGAGACCATCCCGGCGATCACGGTCGGTGGGCTCTCGCTGCCAGCACCCCGCCAATACCTGATCGAGGTAACGACTGTGATCACGGGCTGGATCATCTCGGCGGCGGGCTACTCGCCCGCGCTCGTCGAGAGCCCGGAGGGGTTCATGGCGACCTACCAGTGGACGCTGAGCGACGGCCATATCTACAACGTCTATATCGTCTTGGCCTGTACCGGCCTCGGCAGCATCGCCGTCTTCAGTGGCCTGATCGCGGCCGTCAGGGCACCCCTCAACCGAAAGCTCCGCGCGCTGGCTGTCGCTGTTCCGATCATCTTCGTGCTTAACGTCTTTCGCACCGCGTTCATCTCAATCGCCGCCGGCAATCAGCTGATGCATTGGTTCCCTGATGCGGTGTTGTTCCTGTTCGGCGAGACGAACCCCTATCGCGTCTCGTTCCTTGTCTCTGACCGCATTCTCAGCCAACTCGGGGCGGTCGTCGCGCTCATGGCGATCACCTATCTCGTTGCCCGACAGCTCCCGGAGCTGTTGACCGTCTTGGAGGATGTGCTCTACCTCCTCACCGGCGAGGATCACGACCTGCAAGCTGCCTTGGAGCTGCCACGCGAGCCGGTCGCCGAACAGCCCGGTGCCCGCCACAGCGACTGACCGCAGCTCTCGATTCAGTCACCAGCTGGGATGTATGATCGCGCTGCTGCCGCGATCTTGGCGGTGAATTCAGTCGTAATCGTCCCCTGTGTGCCAACGATATGAAGATCCGTTTTCAGCGTCGCTACTGTCCACGGAAGGACGTAACTCTGCTGAGGTGGTTCCCCACGTACCCACGCCTCGCTTGGGACGGCCATACTACCGGGATGGTGGGACTGTGTTGTGAATGCGACAACGATGGCCTCCTGCTCCGGGTACGGTAGTGTCTCATCTGAGAGGATGATCCACGGGCGCGGGTTCCCACTGTCAGACGCAAACGGATCAGGTGCCCACACCACGGTGCCGCGCTCCGGCATACTTACTCCGTTTCGGTGGTTCCGTCACTGTTGTCGTCGATCGGGTCGACGGCGGTATCCATCCATGCAGCGACCGCGTTATCATCGAACCCACCGTCGACCGCGTCAGCCGTCGCCGCAGTCTGCTGGCCGGCGGCCGCCACCGCGTGTTCGCTATCGGCGATCGCCCAAAACCGGTCGCGGTGGGCGACGAGCTCGTGGTCTTCGAGCCGTTTCAGCGTCGGCCCGATGCTCCCGGCCGGCACGTCGACCGCTTCCACGATCTCACGCTGACGAAACGCGCGGTCGGCATTGGCAAGCAGGAAGCGATAGATTGCTCCCTGTGTTGTCTCCGGCGAGAGATCGGGGCGCGACGGGCTGTCCTCGTCGATCCCCTGAAACTCATCCTTTGAGATCGGCATCGTATGTACCCGTTTGTATTAGAACCTATTAGCACTTGTTGGGGATACTACGCCTCATCCGGCAGCAACGCCGTCGGAGCCCCAGCCAACGCTTCCAGCGCGTCGGCTTCGACATGATGGAGATCGCCAGGAATCACGAGGAGATGTAGCGGCTCACCAAATGATCGCTCAGCCAACGCCGACAGTCGGTCGGCAGCGACGACGGGATCGGGACCCCCGGCGCGCGCGACGACGACCGCGAGTTCATCGTGCCAGTCGGCTGCGAGCAGTTCGGCAGCGTGGTCGGCTCGCATATACGGGTCGTCGGTGTCAAGGGCCGAAAGATCACGATGGCTGTCGACCTTGATATCAAGATAGACCAGCGTATGCAGCCCGCGCTCGCGGTTGGCGTCGATGCTCTCGATCACGCTGGGCGGGACGTTGCCCGCGCCATGGAGGCCGGGAAACGGCAGCGTGACAGCTTTCCCGAATCGGTAGTTTTGCAGGCCAGTCACCCCGCTGGCGGCGGTTTCGGCGGTGACGCCGTGGATGACGCGAGTATCGATCCCGCGGTCGGCCGCCCGAACCCGGAGATCAGCGTGGGTCGTCGAGATCATCGTATCACCCGCGGTGAGAAAAGCGGCGTCGCCGTTTTCGGCCGCCTGCAGAATCGGCTCGGGGTTCTGTTCGACGCCCGCACGGTCTCGCACCTCGATCTCGGTGTCGTGGTGGGCTTCGAGATCAGCGACATCGGCTCCGAGGAGGCGGCTGGTGTAAAACTCCGCAAAGACACGGTCTGCTGCCTGGAGTGCCGCCTCGCCCTCGCGGGTGATCGAGTGCTCGTCGTACAGTCCCAACCCGATGAACGTCAACATATCCCGACAGAACACCGCAGCGCGAATAAACGCCGTGTTTGCCCACGCCCGGATCGCTGGTGTGGCTCAGAACACGACGACGGCGACGACAAAGGCGACGAGGATCGTCCCCGTCAACAGCAGCTGGGCGAATGCCGAACCCAGCACGCCCGCAGCAGTATAGACGGCCCGCCGAGCTGCGGTCTCCGCGTCGGCTCCCTCGGATAACTCCAGTGCAAAGACGGTGCCGACGATGCCGACGATGATGCCGACCGGGCCGAGCACGAACAGCAAGACGAATCCAACGACCCCCGCGATGACGGCGGTTCGGTTTGAGGAGCCACCCAACCGCGCCGCGACCGGGCCGCCGACATGATCGACGACGACCGTGCCGACTGCCGCCAGCGTCAATGCGCCAAGGGTCAGCGGGCCGAGCGGCTCGCTCCCGAACAGCGCGTACACCCAGACCCCCGCCAGCGAGAAGCCGCCGGCTGGCACCGCCGGGAGGACGCTGCCGACCATCCCGGCGAGTAGCAGCACGATGGCGACGACGAGAACCACCTCGACCATACCGACGCTGGGTCGCCGCCGACGAAAAGAGATGCGGCCGGCCGGTTATACCCCCTCTCACTCCTCGTAGCGACGCCGCTCGTCGGCGACGACATCGGTGTCGACGGCCTCACAGAACGCCTTCGCAATCGAGCCGAACGCGCGCTTGCACTCGCGCTCGGAGATGAATCCGAGTTCGTCGGCGACTGTCGCCCACGGCGCGCCCTGCAGAGCTTTCCGGACGAGCAGCCGTTCGTCGCGGGGCGACAGCGCGGCGACCGACTCGGTGAGCTGTGCCATCGCAAGCCGGCAGAAAACCTGTGGGGCGGCCTCGTAGGTGCCGGGGCCGTAGGCGACCCCCGCCAGCAGCCGCCAGCCCCGCTCGTCGAGATCGAGAGCCGGATTCGCGCCGTCCTCATCCGGCAACGTCGCCGCAGCGATCGCGCCTCGTACGACATCCGCGTCGACGCCGGACAGCGGGTCGGCCAACTGCGATGTGATCCGCTCGCGGAACCACCGGACGTGGCGGTCGGTGAGTGCGCGCCCGACAGCCGAGGTTGGCGACAGCATGAGCGCGGAGTGCTCGCCGCTGGTCGCGTTTGCCGTCACCGAAAGATGCACGGTCCGATAGCCGTTTGCCCGCCAGAACGACAGCAGCCGCGGGGTCGCGCCGAAGCCGACGCCGAACCAGTCGACCGCCTCCTGAAATTCGTTCTTACACCGCGACAGCAGCCGCGAGCCGAGCCCGCGCGACCGGGCGGCGTGGTGGGTAGCGATCCGCATGACGCGGTAGCCGACCGGCGCGACTCCATCGGGATCACGGAGCTGACTCGTCAGCACGTCCGGCAGCATGTTGCCCTGCACGCGCTCGCCGCCGTAGATCGCTGCCTGGAGGTCGCTGCTGAGGCCGCCCTCACGGGCGAGCAGCGCGACAGAGACCGGGTGGCCGTCGTGGACGAGCGCGCGGAGTTTGAGGTTCGGCGCGTCCAGTAGGCGGACGATGTCGTCGGGTTCGGTTTTGTAATGGGCGGCGACAAGCAAGCCGACGACCGCGCGGAACAATCCCTCGTCGGCAGCGAGGGCGTCGCTATCGACCCGGCGGTAACTCACGGTATCGGTCGTCGCATTGTCGACAAGCTGATCGGCTGGAGGCTCCGCATCGAGCAACAGTGCCCATGCGAGCCACGCCTCAACAGGGTCGTGTCGGGCGTATCTGATCGGCTCTTGGAGTGTCACGTCGGTCACGTTGTGGTCGGCGTCGGCCAGTCGCTCACGGAACCGAACCGCGAAGCCGCGGCCCGCACCCTCGTAGCCGTGGACGGTCGTACAGAAGCCGACCGCGGGTGCGTCGAGCAGCTGTTCCAACAGCCCGACCGGCAGCGCGGCCGCCTCGTCGACGAGGACGACATCGGGCGATGACGGCAACGCGGCCGCCGTCGGCGGCGACGCAAACCGGATCCGACCGCCAGCCGTCGTTGACAGCGGCTGCTCGGTTCGGTCGGCTGTGTCGGCGTCGTGGTCGCTTTGATCGTCGGCAGCGAGAGCGTCGAGCGTCGCCAGCAGCTCGCCGGCGCGGGCGAACAGTTCGGCCGCGTTGTCGACGCCGGGGGCGGTCACGAGCACGTCGCTGCCATCCGCGGCCAACGCGGCGGCAGCCAGCCCGGCCGCACTCGATTTGCCGCGGCCGCGGTCGGCCTCAACGACGACCGCGTTGCCCGGCGTCGCCAACGCAGACAGCCGGGCGACAGCGCGGGCCTGATCGCCTGTGAGACAAGCCTCGTAGACGGCAGCCGGAAACGGTGTGTCGGCGTAGACGCGCGGCTCGGTGGGGGGCTGGGGCTCTTGGCGGTCGATCAGCCCGTCGCGGACAACCTCGATGTCGCTGGCTGTTCGGTCGGCGGTCGATGCAGCCGATCCAGCGAGCTGTACAACGGCGATTCCGGGATGGGTGCGCAGCGTTCGAGCCAGTCGTTGCCGAAAGCGGTTGCCGATCTCGTCGCGCGAAAATGGTGGGACGGCGACCTGATCGACCAGCGCGGCGAGTCGATTCGGGAGCTCATCGAGCGTCGGCAGCACCAACACGAGCAGGCCACCCCCGTCGACCGCGCCGGTGACCTGTCCGAGCGCGTTGGCCGAAAACCCCTCGTGGCAGTCGAAGACGACGATCTCACGGGTCGTTCCCAGTAGCTTGGAGGCGTGATCGGGATGCAGTCGCTCGTAGCGAAATCCGGATTCGGTCGTGATCAGCGTGACGGCGTCGTCGACAGCGGCCGCCTCGATGGCGGTGTAGGCGGCGTCGATTCCGGCCCCACGGTCGCCCGTCAACACGAGCACGCGCCGCTCGTTGGCCTGTTCTGCGTCGGCACGCAGCCGCCTCACGAGCGTCGCCAGCTCCATACCTCGGGTTGCAGCACTGGCGGCAAGGCTCTTTCCGTCGCGGCGATGAGTAGCCACCAACTTCGATCACCCGACCAATGACATCCGACCCGACTGCCGGCACCCACTCGACCGCCAACGCCGACCGCACCGCCGTCGTCCTCGCCGGCGGCTACTCAACTCGATTCGGTGACACCGATAAGGCTCTCGCCGAGATCGACGGCAGGCCGATGCTCGCCCGTGTCGTCGCCCGCGTTGGGGCTGTCGTCGACAGCGTCGTCGTGAGCTGTCGGGACGACCAGCGGGCCGCCTTCGCGGTCGGGCTCGATGGCATCGACGACGCACCGATCCGGTTTGTCACCGATCCCGAACCCGATGGCGGGCCGCTGGTCGGGATCGTGAGTGCCTTCGAGGCGGTCGACTCTCAGTATGCCGTTGTCGTCGCCTGCGATATGCCCTTTGTCGATCCGGCGTTTATCGAATTTCTGTTTTCGCAGGCCGGCGGCCACGACGCCGTCGTTCCGGAACTCGATGACGGCCATCGCCAGCCGACACAGGCAGTCTACCGCGTCGACCGGACGGTCGCTGTCGCCGACGAGCGACTGGCTGCGGGAACCCGGAGCCTCCGTGGGCTGCTCGACGCCTTGGAGACGGTCGTGGTTCCGGCTGAAACCGTCCTTGATCACACCGACCGGCAGTCGCTCACCGATATCAACACGCGCGAGCGGTTCGAATCGGTGACCGGCTCTGCGTCCGAGCGGTGATCGGATTCAGGTCGGAGCATCCGATTCGAGGATTACGTTTTGGATCGGATCGTCCGTGGATTACGTTTCGGGGTCGCCTTCGGTTTTGTCGCTGCCATCCTCGCTATCGTCGCCAAACGGATCGGGCTCGTCGTACCGCTCTAGCAGCTCGCGGCGGTGGTCAAGCTGATCAGTTGCTTGGCGGAGCACGCCAAATAGCGTGTGAATTTCCCGGCCGGTCGGATGCGCGCGGCCGATCAGTCGGCGCATGAGCCGCTGGGTTTTCTCGCGTTTTCGCTCGTTGTAGCGTTGGGCATCGAGGAATTCGGCGAAATAGTCGTAGAACCGCTCGATATCGGCTTCCTCGGCGCGTTCGTGGTCTCTGTCGGGGAGTTGGGTCTCCTCGACGGTGAGTTCGCGGAGCTCATAGAGGACGATTGTCGCGGCCTGGCCGAGATTGAGGACTGAGTAGTCATCGCTGGCGGGAATCGAGCAGATCTGATCCAACTGCTCGATCTCCTCGTTGTACAGCCCCCGCCCCTCCCGGCCGAAGACGATGGCTGTCTTCGCCTCGACCGACCCGAGGGAGTCGGCAAGCTCGGCCGGCGTCGTGTAGGGAAACCGCCGGTGGCGGCGGCTATCCTCGCCGGTGATCGCGGTACAGCCGACGGTGTGGTAGGTAGAAACGACCTCCTCGAAGGTGATCTCCTCGGCGTTCGGCAACACGTCCTCGCGGGCGTGGCCGGCAAAGCCGTAGGCCTCGCCGTCGGGCTCCAGCGGCGGGGGATCGACCAGCTTGAGATCTGACAGCCCGAAGTTCTTCATCGCGCGGGCGATGGTGCCGACATTGCCCGGCGTTTCCGCGTCGACAACGACGACAACTGGTTCGTGGCTGCTCATTCGTCGGCGGTCGGGTAGTCGGTCTCGATGTCGCCGAGATCGTCGTCAGCGAGCGCGTCCTCGGCGGCCGCGGCCGTCTCGTCGTCAACGTACTCCCGCAGATCGATCCGTTCCGGCTCATAGCCTTCCGAAAGCATGGCGTTGAGCTCCTCGGCATCCGGCGGATCAGGAAGCGTCTCAGGATCGGTGTCAACGTGGTCGACCGATCCAAAGTCCTCCGGGGCGCGACCCCCGTCGTCGAACCACTCCTCGAAGGCATCATCAAAATCGGCGGTGCCGCGGTAGTCGCTCCCGCCGGCCTCCTGATACCAGTAGCGGAAGTCTGCCTCGTGTTCCGCACACAGCACAACCTCGTCGTTCGGTTCGCCGTAGACGATCGCCGCCTGCGTGGCGCGGTGAATCTCGTCGTCGCCGTGAATCAGCCGGCAGGCATCACACGGCTGTTCGACCAGCGAGACGAGCCGAAGGAGCCGCTGGCGATCGTCCTTTGGGATCTCCTCAAGCTGTTTGAACATCCCGTCGTCGTTGAAGATGTCAGCTTCCGCAAACCGCCAGCCGCGAAGCCCGACGTTGACCTTGCCCATACCCGCACTACCGGCGGGTCGGATAAAAACCGACTGGCTCGATCGCCGCGGTAAATCTCCATCGGTAGCGGCACGACCGGGCGGTCTATACTTCCCGCGACCCTGTCTGTGGTATGCGAACTGTCGATGCCGCCGGCCTGCGGATCGGTGACGACCACCCGCCCCGGATCATGGGCGTGTTGAACGTCAGCAGCGAATCACCCTACAAGCCGAGCGTGTTCAACAGCCCGAGCGACGCGGCCGACTATGTTGACCGCGAGCTTATCGATGAGGGGGCGGATATCGTCGATGTCGGCCTCGAATCCGCCAACAAGAAATTCGAGGTGCTTTCGGCCGAAGATGAGCTCGACCGCCTCGACACCGCCTTGGAGACCATCGAAAGCGTCTCCGGCGATGCTATTTTCTCTATCGAGACGCGCTACCACGAGGTCGCCGAGGCAGCCCTCGACGGCGGCTTCGATATGGTCAACGATATCTGTGGGTTCGCCGACCCGAAGATGCCCGAGATCTGCGAAGAGTACGATGTAGCGGTCGCCAAGATGGCCTCGCCGCCGGATCTCGAAGCTCCTGGTGCGATCGAGGATGTCGACGACATCTACGACGCACTGGCGCTCAACGGCCTCACCGACAAGACGATCATCGACCCCGCTTTCGGCGGCTGGAGCGAGGACAAAACCGTTGAGGACGACCGCGAGACCTTCCGCCGGCTGCGGGAGTTCCGCGGCTACGGCCATCCGATTCTCGTCTCTATCAACCGCAAAAACTTCCTCCGGTCGGTTGCCGGCCGCGACACCGACGAGGCCCTCCCCGTCTCGTTGGCGGCGACGGCGATGGCGGTCGAGCGTGGCGCGCATATCATCCGCACACACGACGTGGCCGAAACGCGGGACGCCGCGCTGATCGGGAAAGAGTTTAGCCGTGATCGACTCCGGGAGACCACCGAGGATGTCGCTGTCGAGGAGTTGGATATCACAACACAGCGTGAGGCCGAACGCCATCTCGATCGGTATAACGCCGCAGGCGAGGCTGCCGACGACAGCGTGACCCGAACGTTCGAACTCACCGGGCTGGCCCCCGACAGCCGCGACCGACTGCTCGATGCCGTCGGTGAGACGACGGTGACCGCTGTCAGCGGCCCGTCTGACAACGCACTGGTACTGATTGGCACGCCAGCCGGGTTCAAATCGCTCACACGGCGGATTACGGGCGACTCATCCCGGCTAGCCGCGACCGTGGAACGTATCAGCGAACGGTGCTGTTAAGAGAAAACGTATGCCGGATGATCCTAAACGAACGGATGGACGCCGGAACGGCATTTGGGTAGGGGTACTTGATGCCACTCCGGCCCATACAATATCTCAGCTGACGAGCATTCCGCTTGTCAGCGAATTTTTATCGAACCAATGAGCGACAGCCTTGCGTTCGCCGACTGGGAGCCGATCTATGAGGCGATCCTTGCGGATTTCGGTTTTGACCGGGCGGCCGACGAGTGTGCCCGCGATGTTGCCGCCGAGTTCGCCGAACCGTTCGATCACGATCGCCTCGCTGCACTCATTGGCGGGAGTGTCGCCGTCGTCGGTGCCGCACCGTCGCTTTCGGTCGAACTCGATGCGTTCAACCCCGACAGCGTCGACGCCGTCGTCGCCGCATCGACCGCGGTCGACGTACTGGCTGACGCCGACATCGAGGTCGATCTGATGGTGACTGATCTGGACAAGAACGCGTCGACAGCGCGGGAATTGACCCACGCCGGGACACCGGTCGCTGCTCACGCCCACGGCGACAACATCCCCGCCGTCCGCGAGTGGCTGCCGAAGTTCGACAGCCAGCACACACTGGTGACGACGCAGGCCGCTCCAACCGACGCTGTCGAGAACTTTGGCGGGTTCACCGATGGCGATCGTGCGGCGTTTCTCGCCGACCCGTTCGGCGCGAGTGAACTCCGATTTCTCGGCTGGGCGTTCGACGATCCGGCCGTCGAGCCGATGAAAGCGCGCAAGCTTCGATGGGCCGAACACCTGCTGTACTGGCTGGAACGCCGCCGCGGCGATCGCTTCGGCGTGCTCGACGGGCGGCGCGGGTCGCTGACGACCGACCTCACCACATTGTCGACCGGCTGACCGTCTCACGGTGTCGACTCCGCAACTTTCCTTAGCCCGCCAGCCGTGGAACGCGTATGCAACTCCACTGGCACCGCCGGGATCTCCGCGGTGTTGACAACCGCGCGCTGGCGGCCGCCGCTGACGCCGTCGACGGCGACACCGCCAGCGACACCGACGGCGTCATCGCGCTGTTCGTCTTCGACGACGCGGTGCTCGATCACGCCGGCTCGCCCCGGGTGGCCTACCTGCTGGACGCGCTGGGCGAACTCCGCGCGTGGTACCGCGAGCGCGGCGGCGACCTCCTCGTTCGTCACGGCGACCCTGAATCCGTCGTCGTCGATGTCGCCGAAGGCGTCGACGCCGACCGCGTCGTCTGGAACAAGGATTATTCGGGGTTAGCGCGCGAACGCGACGCCGCGGTTCGGCAAGCCCTCGCAGACGCTGACATCGCCCGCGAGTCCTTCCACGACGCGATCTGCCACGAACCGGGGTCGATCACGACCAACGACGGCGATCCCTACTCCGTCTTTACGTACTTCGGTCGGAAGTGGCATGACCGCGAGAAAGACGATCCCTACCCCGCTCCCGACGCTGACGCGCTCGCCGACAGCGACGCGGTCGGCGTCGATTCCGGCACGTTGCCGACGCTGTCCGATCTCGGCTTCGACGAGCCGGAAGCCGACTTGGTGACGGCCGGCACCGAGGCCGCCCGCAAGCGACTCGACCGGTTTTGCGAGGACGGCATCTATCGCTACGAGAGCGACCGCGACTACCCGACCCGGAACTCGACCTCGCGGCTCTCGGCCGATCTAAAATACGGGACGATCGGGATTCGAGAGGTCTACTGGGCCAGCGAGGAAGCCAAGGCCGACGCCAGCGACGACGAGCGTGAGGAGATCGAGGAGTTTCAGTCCCAACTCGCCTGGCGGGCGTTCTACACCCACGTCCTGTGGTTCAACCCCGAAGTCGTCGCGGAGAACTACAAGACCTATGACAACGAGATCGAGTGGGAGAACGACCCCGACCTCCTGGCGGCGTGGCAGGATGGCGAGACCGGCTACCCGATCGTCGATGCCGGGATGCGCCAACTCCGCGCGGAGGGGTTCATGCACAACCGCGTGCGGATGATCGTCGCCTCGTTTCTGACGAAGGATCTGCTGATCGACTGGCGCGAAGGCTACGACTGGTTCCGCGAGAAACTCGTCGATCACGACACCGCCAACGACAACGGCGGCTGGCAGTGGGCCGCCTCGACCGGCACCGACGCCCAGCCGTACTTTCGCATCTTCAATCCGATGACACAGGGCGAACGGTACGATCCTGAGGCCGAATACATCGCCCAGTATGTCCCCGAGTTGGATGGTGTCGATCCCGAGATCATCCACGGTTGGCACGAGGCGTCACCAACGCAACGTCACAACGCCGCACCCGGCTACCCGACGCCGATTGTCGATCACAGCGAGCGACGCGAGCAGGCACTGGCGATGTTTGAGGCCGCCCGCGGCGACGAGTGATTTAGTCGCGTCCGTCGCAAACCCACAGAAATCACCCCGACGCTACGAGGGTTGAAGTACGATCCCACCCACAGCGTGCGGTATGACGAGTGAGGGAAAGCCGACCGACACCGAGGAGAAATCCCCGTGGCTGCGGTTCGGCGAGCAGCGCGAGACGACATTCATCGACTCGGTCGCCCCGGAGATCGGGCTGGATGCCCGCAAGAACCCGGCAAAGGAGGCCGATCCGACAGCACTTGATCTCCTCGTTGATGGTGATCCGGCTGACCTCAAAACGCAGGAAACCCCGTTTTTCACCGCCGAACGGACATACGGGCTGCCGCCGCAGTATGTTGTCACGTTCAACGTAAACGACTACAAGCGGTACATCAAGAAGCAACCGTTGGATGTGCTGTTCTGGGTGCGATGGCGTGAGGAACTGTCCGGATATGGGGCTGAAGTGGCGGCGATGGAGGGCGTCTGGCGAACGCCGTTCGAACACATCCGCGAGCTGGTTGGATCAGGCGACACTCCCTGCCATAGCTACAGGCGTCGGCAGGGCGACCCTGACAACGCAAACGCATCGTATCTGTTGGATCTTCGGACGATGAGCTGTATCGGCTGTGTTATGGGCCCCTGTGAGTCCGATCGCACAGACTGACGATCACGCCAACCAGTCGTCCGGTTTCGTATCGTAATCAACACCGTCAGCTTCAATCTGTGATTTGATATCGGGCGCAAGGTCGTGTTCAGTCACCGCACCGCCGTCGTACCGCAACCGAACGCCGACCTCGGTGCCGTCGGGCTCACGGTTCTGTCGCTGTGCGCGCCGGAGCGTCGTCTCATCGTATTCGGTACGAATCGTCGCAAGATTTACTGGGCGACCCCAGAGCTCGAAAACGCGTTTGAGCGTCTCCTTTGCCTGTTGTTCGTCGAGTGCAACGCCGTTGTATTGGTGGCCCAAGAGCAGCTCGCCACGGTTTTTGAAGTTGCCATCAAGCACGACGATGGTTGGGTTCCCGAAGTTGGTAAACTGCAACAGGAGCTTCCGTTTCACCGCGTCGGCATCCGTGCTGGCAACGCGGAACTCGTCGGCGGCGGTGCTGTACTCGTAGGTGAAGTAGTTTCGATCGCGGACGAACTCCTCGGTCAGAAAGGCGTCGATGAACGTCACATCGTTGTGGCTTGCTCTGACCTCGCGCATCCGCTCCCAGCCGGCGGTGCGGTCGACCGCGTCGAGTGCTGCTGACACCGTCTCGTAGCGGTCGACATCGAACATGTAGCGAAATCGCTCCTCCAGTGTCGACCGCGAGAGGTTGCGGAGCGCGGTTCGGTGTTGGGGCCGCGAGAGGACATACTGTCGCTCGGCCAACCCCTCGTAGGTGAGCAGCTTCCACGGATATCGCTCGATATCGGGGTCGTCGTCGTCATCGCTGTCGCGGGCTGACAGCGCGCGGTCGACCATCTCGGCGTCAACGCGTGGGTCGCCGTCGGCCGCCAGCTCGGCCAACTCATCAAGCATCGCCGGGCCGGCCCCCGCGATCGCGGGATGTGGTTGGAGCCTGTCGGTGACCTCGTCGAGATCGATCCGCGAGTGGAAGTTTGTGGGGGTGACACCATCGACACGGAGTAGCTTATCGACAACATCGTTGCGGGCGGCCTGCAACTCGACGTGTGTCCAGAGCTCGAAGCCGAGCTTGTATGGGTTCAGCCCTGGCGATCCAAACACCCGAGCCATGTGATCGGCGTACGTGAGGAACTCATCCGGGCCAGCAAACCCCTCGCCGCCCATCATTGTCGCTTCCCAGTAGGAGTTGTGGTTGACGAACCCTCCACCAGCGTACCGATGTGTCTTCTCGACGGAGATGTCGTATACATCTCCGGTTCCGACCTCGATACCAACGATCTCGTCACACCACTCCTCGGTTTCAAACCACGCGAGTTCGTCAAGGTACTCGGAGAGTGCCTCGCTTTTGGCAGTGTATCCGAACCCGATCTGTGTACTGAACCGGTCGGCAGATTTGCCGGTCAGGTGAACGTGGTAACAGCCGTCGGCTTGCTCGCGTCGACGCGACAGGATGCCGAAGTTCGTCAGCAACAACTGAATCGTCTTCGACACCGACTCGCTTTTTGTGCTGAGGATCACTCCCTGTTCACCTGCGTATCCGTCCGCATCGAACAGCCCGCTGATGAACGCACCGACGACTGTCTTCGGCGACCGGCGAATCTGGCTCGGAACGATCTTGTCGGCGGCTCCCGTCCGCAGCGCGAACGCCTGTGTTAGCAATTGGACGAGGTGTGCCGAGTAGATATACGTCCGCCATCGACCATCGTCTTCGGTCACCGTCGTCGAGACGCCGAACAGCTCGTCCGCTAACCCGGCAAACTCTTCGGCTTTCGCTTTTGAGTCACACGTGAATCCGACCTGCCTGGCCGCCTCGGAAACGTGCCCGTCGCCGACGAGCAGTCCGAGGAATCGTCCGAGCGATTCGGTCACCTCATCAGGTACCGCGATGAGTTCGCTGTTTGCTACACTTTGGTTTTGCCCATCGTACGATTCCAACGCGCGTTCGATCGCCTCGGCGCGCTCGGCACGTCCCGTCCTGCGGTAGCGCATGACTGTCCAAACCGAGACACCTGCTGTTTCGGCGACATCGTTGAGTGTGGTGTGCTCTGGGTGTTGCCAATCGATTTCGACGGTGGTCGTCGGCCAGAGCCCGTTGCCTCCGGATATCTCGATCTCATCGCCGATTGTGAGGTCGCCGAGTTCACTCCACGATCCCTCGGGTGTCCGGATGCGATGGTTGTCGGAGCCGCGAAGTTCGAACCCACGACGGGTTTTGATCCTGACCGTGTCATGATCCTCAATAACGTGTGAGTCGTACACCGCTTGCTGTTCTGTCCCATCAGAGACTGCTGTCTCGGTTTCGACGACCGTTCGCATCGGAACGAGCCCTTCCTCGGTGAAAATCGGTGTTTCGGGGTCGACACAAGCCCAACCCTCGTTCATCACCTTCGTCCCCTTCTGGCCCGCAAAGTAGTAGGCCTCCTCGCGGATCGCATCGATAACCGTTGTCTCCCACGGCTCGCGGTCGACGGCCTTCCCTGTCTCGGTGTCGTACCGCTTTCCGTGATCTCGCAGGAAGGCGAGGACATCCGGTCGCGGCTCATCCGGCTCGACATCGCCGTCTTGGGCATCGAGCCATTCGTCGTCGAACACGTCGCTCTGTACCTCCGCTGAGAGATCGAGTTCGTCGATCTGTGCCTGCAGCTTGGCTCGTGTCTCATCGCTGTCGGCCGTTGGCTCGATCCCGTCGCCGTCGCGGGCGGCGTTGACCGGGCTGTGCTGGTCGATCGTGTCTTCGAGTGCGGAGACCGCATCGATCAGTCGCTCAACCTCATCGCGGTCGACATCGGGCCGCCGGCCGATCTCGGCGAGCCGCTCGGCGTTGCGCGCAAGCCGGGCGGCAGCATTTGGGCCATCCTCGCCGCGGTCGGCGTACAGCCCAAACCAGCCGTTGTTGGCAAAGAAGTCGGCGTGGGCCTCGACATGGGTGATGACGGCCTTCTGGTCGGCCATCGTGTTTGACTCTTGGAGGAAGGCGTGGCTCGGATCGTCGTTGTTGACGATCTCGAAGGCCTTGCCGAGCCCATGGCGATCCTTCTTCCGCTGGCGTTCGTAGTTCATCCCCCACCGCCAGTGGGGGTATCGCTGTTGGAACCCCCCGTAGGCGATGAGTTCGTTCATCTCATCGTGGTCGACGACCCAGTACCGAACCGGATACGGGGTGAGTCCGAGCCGTTCGGCCAGATTTCGGGCCTCTTCGGCCGGCTCGTCGAGCGTCGCGGCCTCGCGTTTGGCGTCGAGTCTGTTGTCTCTCATTGGTTGCTATTCGGTTTCATTCGTCGCTCTCTTCGGTGCTGAGTATCTCATAGATCGCATCGGTCACATCCTCGGGGCCGGTCACCCGGGCGACGGCAACGTTGCCGGCATCGCCGAGTGCCTGTTCGACCTCGTCGGCGTGTCGGGCGTTCTTGGTCTTCCCACCGGGCTGGGTTTCAACATACCCGTGCAGGTTCGCATCGATCGAACGCATCAACGGGATCACGTTCTGTTGGGTGTCGGCGCCGGCGTTCTCGGAGTCGCCGGCGGCAAACACATACCGGTTCCACTCGCTGAAGGGGTAGGATTCGAGGATCTCTTCGACCCGCTCGTAGGCACTGGAGATGCGGGTGCCGCCGCCGGACTGGATCCCGAAGAACTCCTCGCGGTCGACCTCCCAGGCCTCGGCGTCGTGGACGACATAGTGGAACTCGGCGGCGTCGTACTTGCCGGTCAGATACCAGTCTATCGGCGTGAACACACGTTCGACAAGCTCGCGCTTGGTCTCCCGCATCGACCCCGAGGCGTCGCGGATGTTCACAACGACAACGTTGCGTTCGTGTTGTTCGATGACCTCAGGATGCCGAAACCGCTCGTCCTCACGGCGGAATGGGATCGTGTCGAGCCCCTCTCGTCGGATGCGTTCGCCCACCGATTCGCGGTCGACGTCGGCCTCAAGCGTCTCGAAGTCAGGCCAGCGGGCGACCGACTCGATGGGCTCCCCACGCTCGGTCTCGATCTCGCCGGCTGCGTCGGCGATCCACGCCCGCGAGACCGGAATGTGTGACTCGCGGGCCCAGGTGAACACCTCGTCGACGCCGGCCCCATCGACAAACAGCCCTTCACGCACGTAGTCCTCGTCGAAATCCGTCGCCAGATGGCGTTTGAGGCCGCGTTTGAACAGCTCATCAACGTCGAGTGATCCCTTCGGCCCGGCCCGAGCGGTATCGGTGAACGCTCCCTCGACCTCCTCGACGACGCGTTTGCCCTTGGGTTCGAGATCGAGGCCGAGTTCCTCGTCGAGCTCTTCGGCAAACTCCTCGGGATCCATCTCGTAGTACTCGTGGTCGCCGCCCTCCTCACCGGGATCGCCGGCCTCGTCGCCCTCGTCGGGCTGTGGATTGACCGGCTGGCCGGGCTGTGGCTGGCCCCCCTCGGCTTGTCCGACACCACCAACCTCGCGTTGGTCGTACTCGAAGGAGGGGAGGTCGACGATCTTGATCGGGATGCGAACCTGGTGTGGCCCCGAGCCGCCGAGATCGCCGTGGCTGATGAACTCCGTGAGATCTTCACGGCGTGATTCGCCGACAGCGCGGAACCGTTCACGATCCTCCGGCAGCCCCATCAGCGATCACCCCTGGTAAGCGTGGTCGACGATCCATCGCCGCTGTCTTCGAGCCCAGCCCGTTTGCCGCCATCCGTTGACAGCGTTGCCCACGTCTCGCGGAGCTCGCGCATCACAGCCCGGCTGGTGAGCTCGGCCGACGCCCGGCTGTATCCCTGCTCGACCATGCGATCGATTGTCGCCGTTTTCACCTGTTCGGTCTTGGTGTCGGCCGGGGGATCAGCCCACTCGCCGGGATCGAGTTCCGGAAACCGGCGTTTTAGATCCGCGAGATCGTTGGTTGTGAGCACCGTCTGTAGCTCCGGGATCTCGTCGAGATCGACATCCTCGACGCTGAACTCGTCGCCACGGTTGCGCCACGCATACCGGGTGAGCGCGCGAATCACCTGCTCGCGCCGGAACTCGGCGACCACATCGGTCGGCTCCGTGCCGCGGTAGTCATCCTCATCGAACCGTCCGAGCGTTTCGGTCTCAAAGACCTTCATGGCCAACGCGTCCGGCGACTTCTGGCCGCGGTCGGTTGCAACCGGCTCGTCGGCATCCCACGCGTAGACGTGTTCGACATACTCGGCGACCGTTTCTGTCGAGACGGTTTCGGCCGCCAACGCGGCGTCGATCACGTCGGTCTGCTGTTGCTCGCGGACGCGCTCGGCAACCGCGGTGTGGCGGCTCTCGAACTCCTTGATCTCCCCGCGGGAGAACACCGGTGCGTCGGCCAGCCGGTCGACCATCGCCGCCAACACGTCGTGTGGCATCACGACGCGCTCGACGGGCAAGGATGGATGACCACGATCGCTTTCCTCGCTCAGGAGGTCGGCAACGACATCGCGTGTGTAGGTCACCGGGATCCCCGTTCGCCCGTCGTCGTCGCCGAAGGCCACGTCGGCGGCGGTGATCACCTCCTCATCGCGGCGAAGCTCGCCCGTCTCATACAGGCGGGCCTTTTCGATCAGATCGATATCGGCAGGGAGATCGTCGGCCTCAAGCCGGGTAATAACCGCGTACAGCGCGGCCGCCCCGACGGCATGGGGGGCAAGTTCCCGCTGGCGAGTCTGCCCGTCGTCATCGCGGACTGTTGTCCGAACTGCCGCTCTGACATGGTCGTCGGGCTCGCCCTGTCGATCGACTGCTGTGGCATCGTCGGGAGGGCTGTTGGCTCCCGATTCGCCAACCGTCACCCCAGGAACGCCGGTCTGGCCGGTGATCTCTCGTCGGAGCAGGCCGGCTTCAAGCCCGCGGTCGGTGAGATACCGGAACTCATGCCGGGTGAGGCGGCGTTTCAGTGCTTTTAGCGGGTCTGCCCCGTCCTTTTCGGCGTGACGGTCAAGCTCGGCGTCGAGATCCGGGTTTGAGATGACGATCAGCTGTGTGTCGACATCCATCCCGATCCCCTTATCGAGCTTAACGCGATTTTCGTCGGGGACGTTGAGCAGTCGCTGCAGGAGGTCAGCGTGTTGGCTTGCGTCTTCGACGATGGTGGCGACGCCGTTGCCCTGCGAGAGCACGCCGTCGTAGCTGAACGCCTGTGGGTTCTTCCGGCCGCGGGAGTCGAGTTCCCGAAGCATCCCGCTCATCCACGAGCCGACGAGTCGCTCCTTCGGTGTGCCGTCGTCCTCGGCGTGGAGCACGCCGATCCCCTGTCCAACGTCGACGACGTAGCTCGTCACCCTGAGATGATCGCGGTCGGAGACCGCCGAAAAGAGGTCACGGCGGCCCTCCTCGCGGTAAGTTGATTCCAGATAGTCGTAGGCCTCGCGGCTAAACGGATCGAGATCGATATCCGCGGCGATCGGGTAGGTCGTCTCGTCGGCGGCCGCCTCGGCGATCTCCGCCCGGATGGCATCCGGAAACACAGCCAGCGGCTGTATCTGGACGGGACTTCGGTACCACGCGGTGGCGTCGCCGCCGCTACCATATGACAGTGAGCGCGCCGAGCCACTGGTGCCGGTGACGTTCCACTCAACCGTGTACCGCCGTCCGGCATCCGTCTTCGAGAACTCCCGTAGCCCGTTGACCAGACACCGCTTGAACTCGGACTTGCCTGTGGCTGTCGGCCCATCGATCCAGACGATCTTCTCATCGTTGCCGCGGCCCGCAGCGGCCGCCCGGAGGTCGTCGACAAAGGCGTTCAGCGCGGCGGTGTTTCCCAGCACCGCGTGCTCGCCATCGTTGAACGGGTCGTCGAAAAACCGGTAGCGATCCAGCTCCTCGCCGCGTTCCTCAACCGTGCGGGTGCCCTGAGATTCGATCGCCGCGAGCAGATACCGCGGCCCGGAGGCGGCGGCGATCGGGTTCGTGAGCACCCGCTCGACGTAGGTATCGAGGCTCATCGGCGAGTCGTAGGCCTGTTGCAGTCGCTCATCGGCCGCCCGTCGGAACCGCTCGCCGTCTGTGGTGTCTGTCATCCTTACTCAGCTCCATCCTCCATCTCCGAGCGGGCAACAGCCGCGCCTGCGTACTCCAGTACTTCGGCGGCCCCATCCGCTGAGTAGCCGCGGTCGACGAGAGCGTCAACCCACGCGCTCCGCTCCTCGTCGTCGAGATCCGTCGCCGACACGAGCGCCGAGAAGTTGATGTTGTGTTTCTTATCCTCCCAGAGCTTCCGTTCGAGCGCTCGGCGCAGGCGGTCGTTGTCCTGTGGATCGAAATCCCGCCCCTCGCGGGCCCGCCGAGAGACCCAGTTCGAGACCTCCTGTCGGAAATCATCCTTGCGGTCGGAGGGGATATCGAGTTGCTCTTCGACCGCTCGGAGGAACGTCTCGTCGGGTTCGGTCTCGCGGCCGGTCAGCTCATCGTCGACGGTGGCATCGTCGATGTAGGCCATGACGTGATCCATGTACTTCTCGCCTTGGCGGCGGAGTTCGTCGACATCGTAGGCGAGGGCATGGCGAACGTCCTCGATGGCGCGTTCGCGGTACTCCTCGCGGACGGTATCGAGCAGCCGCTCGTAGCGGTCGAGATCGTCGGCCGCGATCGAGCCGTGGCCGCCGAGATTCGCCTCGAAGTGATCGAACACGGAGAGCGGCGAGAGGTATGACCGATCGCGGTGGGTCGCGTCCATGATCGCCTCGGCGATCTCGTCGCCGATGAATCGGGCGGAGACACCCTCCATCCCTTCGCCGATGTCGGCTGACTCCTCGGCGTCCTCGCGGAGCTTTCGCCGGTCGATCTCCTCGTCTTCAAGCTCGCCGTTGTAGACCTTCGCCTTCTCCAGTAGGTCGACGGTCTCGTCGGTTGGCTCTTCGAGGCGGGTCAGGACGCCAAAGAGGCCGGCCATCTGCAGGGTGTGTGGCTCGACGTGGACGTTCGGCACGTCGGCGTTCTGCAGCATCTTCCGGTAGATGCTGGATTCGCTTTCATACTCCAGCACGTAGGGGTAGTCGATGCGCTTGGTGCGGTCGTTGAACGCCTCCATCTTCTCGTCGCCGGTCTTCTCGCGGTACTCCGGCATGTTCGTCCGGCCGACGATCACCTGATCGATATCGATCCGGGGGTTGTTCTTCGGCTTGATCGTGCCTTCCTGGGAGGCGTGCAGGAAATCATAGAGAAACTCCCGCTGAAGTTTGAGGAGCTCCTCCCCGGAGAACAGCCCGCGGTTGGCGTTACAGAACGCGCCGGCGTAATCGAAGGCGCGCGGATCTGACTCGCCGTAGACGGCCAGTTTCGCGTAGTTGGTGTCGCCGGTGAGCTCGGTTTCGTCCTGATTTTTCTTATCTTTCGGCTCAAACGTCTCGATACACTCCCGGCGGTTCTCGCTGGCGACCAGCCGGATCACCTCAACGTGGTTGTCGAGGACGGCTTCCAGGTCGTCGTCGTAGTGGGCCAGCAACTCGTCCATGTAGAACTCCGAGGCAGGGTCGAGATGCTGGTCGTTGCGGAGCGTGTAGGGCGCGTCGAGGGTTTCGTTGAGATCCTCGATGACCGCCGCGCGCTGTTCGCCCGGCAGCAACACCAGCGGATCCTGGTTCATCGGTGAGCGAACCGTGTCATCGCCCGGATCCTGATCGTCGATCACCGAGCAGAGATCGGTCCACCGGAACGTGTACATCCGGCCGGCGTCGGCACGGGTGTAGGCTTCGAAGTATCGCCGGGTGAGCCAGTCAAAGTGGGATTTTCCAGAGCCGACCGGCCCCAACAGCAGTTTGATGCGTTTTTCGGGGCCGAGGCCACGAGCACCGGATTTCACCTTGTTGACAAACTCGTGGATCGCCTCGTGGATCTCCCGGCCGTAGAAGACGTTTTCGCCGTCGTGGAGTGGATCCTCGGCGGCGAGTGCGTACTCGACGAGGCCGTCGTCCTCGTCGTACTGCGTGCCGTAATGATCAAACATATCGGCGACCCGCTGGTGGGCGTTGCGTGCGATACGTGGATCGTCGTACAGTGTGTCGAGATACCAGCTAAACGAGCGGGATTCCCGAAGGTCATCAGGGATTGTCGTTTGATACTCCTTGCTGAGCCGTTCAAGCGTATGTCGGTCTGTCATTTATCTGTGGGCTCGAACTGGTGGCGAGAACGACGTGGCACACAGCGACTGACCCACCGCGAGCCGCCGACGGGATCGGCTATCTACAAGACAAACAGGTGACTGTTCGTCCCAACATACCAACTCCAGAGAGCAGCACTTCGTCAAGAACCAACACAGGGGCGTCGTTGTCTCGACCCGTATTCGAGGCTACCTAGGGGACGGGGATTGACAGCAATAAGCATGTCGTCGATTCACATGATTTCGATGAGTTGTCAGGTGCCGATTTTTCCTGGCTGTCACCGGCTGCTGTGATCACGATACGATGATGGGACACTGCTCGGCGACAACCGGATAACAACCGCGCTGAGAATGGGAGCGGGGCGAGATGTGACAGGCAGTGGTGTCCCACAATTGTACCCTGATGGCTAGCTGAACAGACCGAACAGCTTGTAGTCCTCGTCGGGCGAGTAGTTGCGGAACAGCAGGCTGTTTGTCAGCACCGACACGCTGGAAAACGCCATCGCGCCCGCAGCTAAGACGGGTTGGAGCAACCCCAGTGACGCCAACGGGATCATCGCCGTGTTGTAGCCGAGTGCCCACACGAGGTTTTGCTTGATTTTCTGGAGCGTCGCATCCGAGATCCGGATCGCCTTCACCACGTCGAGCGGGTCGTCGCGCATCAATGTCACGTCGGCGGCCTCGATGGCAACGTCGGTGCCGGAGCCGATTGCGGTGCCGACGTAGGCGACCGCCAGCGCGGGCGCGTCGTTGACACCGTCGCCGACCATCATCGCTTTGCGGCCCTCCGACTGGATCGCCTCGACTGCATCGGATTTGTCTTCGGGGAGGACGCCAGCGCGGACGTTGTCGGGGTCGATGCCGACCTGCTCGGCGACCGCCCGGGCGGTGTGTTCGTTGTCGCCGGTGATCATCATCACGTCAACCCCGCGCTCTTGCAGTGCAGCGACGGCGTCTTTCGCGCTGGGTTTGATCGTATCCGCGTCGGCGACGATGCCAGCGAGTGCGCCGTCGACGGCGACGAGCATCGCCGTTTTGCCCTCGCGTTCGAGTTCTTCCATCGTCTCGGCCGCAGGATCGGTGTCGATGCCGTTGTCTTGCAGGAGTTTGCGGTTGCCGACCAGTACTTCAACTGCTCGCGGGTCGCCACGCTCCCCGCTCGCTCGTTCGGAGCCGCTTCGCGGCTCCCGGCCCTCAACGGTCGCTCGAATCCCCTGTCCGGGGACGTTCTCGAACTCGTCGGGCTCGCCCACGTCGATGCCGCGTTCTTTCGCGCCATCGACAATCGCACGAGCGAGTGGGTGTTCGCTGCCGCTTTCCGCGGTCGCCGCCAGTCGAAGCACTTCGTCCTCACTGCGCTTGTCGCGTTCGGCGAGTTGGCCGCCATCGGCCGCCGGCTCGCCGCCGTCAGCGACTGCGTTGCCCTCGCTGTCGAAAGCGACCACATCGGTTAATTCCATTTCGCCTTCGGTGAGCGTTCCCGTTTTGTCGAAGACCACAGTGTCGACATCGCGGGCACGTTCGAGGATGTCACCGCCTTTGAACAGGACGCCGTTCTGTGCGCCGATTGTCGTCCCGACCATCGTCGCCGCTGGCGTCGCCAGGCCGAGCGCGCAGGGACAGGCGATGAGGACGGCTGAGGCGAAGACGACGACCGCGAACTCGAAGACGGAGACTGTTCCGCCGACGACACTTGGCCCGCCAGCGACCGGCTCCCACAGCGGCAGGGCATCGACGAATCCGGCCAGTACCTCAGGGAACAGGAACCACACGAATCCCCAGAATAGGGCGTTGGCGATCACGATGGGGACGAAGTACGCCGAGATGCGGTCGGCAACGTTCTGGATCTCGGGCTGCCGCGACTGGGCGTCTTTGACGGTCTGGACGATCTGCTGGAGGGCGGTATCGCTGCCGACCTTCGTCGCTTCGACGACGAGCACACCGTTCTCGTTGATCGTTGAGCCGACGACCTCGTCGCCCTCACCCTTTTCGACCGGGACTGATTCTCCCGTTACCATTGACTCATCGACCGCCGACTGGCCATCGACGACGACGCCGTCGGTCGGGATCTGCTCGCCCGGCCGAACTTTCATCCGGTCGCCGACCTCGACATCCTCCAGCGGGATTTCCTCCTTACCATCGTCGGTGATAATCGTCGCCGTATCGGCTTCCATTTCGAGCAGTTTTCTGAGCGCGTCGCCGGCCTGGCCCTTCGAGCGGGCTTCGAGGTAGTTGCCGAGCGTGATGAACACGAGGATCAGCGCGGCCGTATCGAAGTAGAGACTGCCGGCGATCAGGCCCGCGAGCACGGCGACGGAGTAGCCGTAGGCCGTCGACGACCCCAGCGCGATCAGCACGTCCATGTTCGCGCGGCGGTTCTTCACGAGAGCTTTGTACGAGTTCTTGTAGAACGGCCGCCCGAGGACGATCTGGACGGGTGTTGCCAGCAGGAACTCGACCCACCCGAACCGGACGCCGAAGACGGTCTCGGGGACGAGCGCGCCGCCGAGCAGGAACTTGTCGGCGAGGAAGAGGATGAGCGGAGCCGATAAGGCGGCTCCGAACAGCGTGAGCCGGAGCTGTTTGCGGATTTCCCCCTCGCGTGCGGCGTCGCGGGCGTCGCTGTCGCTGCTGCCGCCGCTCCCGCCGCTGTCGGCCCCGCTTTCTCGCACTGGCGAGTACCCCGCGTTCTCGATTGCGTCATAGAAGGCGTCGATGTCGGCCGCTGCTGGATTGTACCGAACCTGTGCCTCGTCAGTTGCGTAGTTCACCTCCGCCTCGATGACGCCGGGCAGTGATTCGAGGGCGTCGGCGTTGGTGTCGGCGCAGTTCGCACACGACATATCCGTAATTCCGATACTCACCGTCTCGCTGACAGCGCCGTAGCCCGCGTCGTCGATGGCATCGTAGATCGCCGCCAGCGAGACTGCCTCTGGGTCGTACTCGACGGTTGCCTCGTCGGTCGCGTAGTTAGCACTCGCTGACTGGACGCCGTCGAGAGCGCCGACGGCGTCCTCGATCGTTGCCGAACAGTTCGCACAGGACATCCCCGTGATATCGAGGGTGGTGTTGCGAGTGGTCATGGTGTCCTAGTATACGGGCTCCCTACTTACTGCGTTTTCTACTTCGAGAGTACGGCTCAACGACCGCCGAAACTTTCGACTCCAAACCGACTACGCGTCTGCGGCCAACTCCGCGTAGCGATCCGCGAAGCGCGTGTGACAGGACGAACAGCAGAAGTGGTAGACCTCGCCGTCGATGCGGGCGGTTTCACCCTCGCTGTCGACGGTGTTGCCACACTCCGCACAGGTCAGCGCGAACTCGATGCCATCGACCGAGGGCGTCCACGACACGTCGTCGACGAGCGTGACCGCGTAGTCGTCGATGGGAACGTCGTCGAACAGACCTGTGACCCACTCGCGGACGTTCTGTGCCTCGACGCGGGCGTAAAACCGCAGGTCGCCCTCGGCGGTGACGAAGACGTGTTCGACGGCGTCGGCGTTCTGTACCCGTTCGCGTGCCGCGTCGAGCGACCCCGGTGGCAGTTCACAATCGATCAGTACCGCCACGCCGGCCCGCAGCGTGGAGCGGTCGACATCGATGGTGAAGCCGTTGATGACGCCGGCCTCCTCCAGCCGCGTCACGCGGTCGGAGACGGCTGGCCCGGACAACCCCACTTCGTCGCCGATCTCGCTGAACGGCCGGCGAGCGTCGTCGGCCAGCATCGAGAGGATTTTCATGTCGGTTTCGTCGAGATCGCGCATAGCTAAACTACGGGAGCCGGATACAAT
Source organism: Halonotius roseus (assembly GCF_006861655.1). Taxonomy (GTDB): domain Archaea; phylum Halobacteriota; class Halobacteria; order Halobacteriales; family Haloferacaceae; genus Halonotius; species Halonotius roseus. The sequence continues at coordinate 150,797 of NZ_SESI01000004.1, forward strand.
ACCTTTGCCCAGTGTTTACTTTGGAATCCGTTATCTCGTTCCGAATTTACCTTGGAAACCGTTGTGGATGGCCATAAAACCAACTCTCTGATTCTTCGTCAGTATGAGAGCTCTCCGAAAACCTCCCTGCAGAATATCAGCCCCCGCAATCTCCCGATCAGCTGGCTGACTCGTCAAGCGACGCGGTCGGGGTGTTGCGCTTGATGCTCTCGATACCCTCGTAAGCACGCCTCCGCTCGGTGTAGCCTTCGCCGCTGTCGGCCAGAACGTTCCCGTTCTGGTGACGGAGTCGCCAGCGGTACTCGCCGCCGGCGTCCTCGAACACTTCGAAGGCTGCACGACCGATCGCAAGCCGCTTAGCGTCGGGTGCGTACTTCTGGACACGCTCAATACCGTCTTCGGCTGCACCCTTCGAGTTGTAGCCCTCACCACTGTCGGCGATGATCTCGTCATTGCTGGCGCGGAGTCGCCAGCGGTATTCGCCAGCCGAATCCTCGAACACCTCGAATTCGAGTTCCTCAACGCGCTCGCGCAGGCGGTCGACGGCACGGTTCGCGTCGTTGCGGCGGGTGTAGCCTTCGCCACTGTCGGCGAGGATGTTCCCGTTTTTGTGGACGAGCCGCCAACGCCACTGCTCGGCGTTGTCCGTGTAGACCTCGAATCCGGTCGGATCGAACCGGAGGTAGTCCGCCGGGGCGACGAGTTCACGAACCCGTTCGACGGCGCGCTTGGCGTTACTCTTCGAGCTATACCCTTCGCTGCCGTCGCCGATGAGATTCCCGTTGTCGTGGCGAAGTCGCCAGCGGTACTCGCCGGCGGCGTCCTCGTAGAGTTCGACGGTCGCCTGGCTCTCGACTTCGCTGACTGGTTCGAACGCCTCGTCGGCGGGCGGCAGATCAGCTTCGCTTTCGATGCGCATGACTGTCGCTCCGAGCGCGTTCCGCCGGACGCTGTTGAGGCCTTTCTGTGCATTGTGTCGCTGGGTGTAGCCCTCGCCTGCGGTCGCGATGAGGTTCCCGTTACGGTGACGGAGTCGCCAGCGGTACTCGCCGGCCGAATCCTCGTACTCCTCGAAGCGACCGTGGCTCTCGTGGAGGCGGTCGATGCGTTCGGCGAGATCGGCCTCGTCCGCCTCGGTGTCTGCAAGCATCGACTGGAGTTGTCTCACGTGCTGTGCGAGGTCTGCCTCGTCGGCTGCGGCGTCACCGAGTTCTGATTCGAGGGCCTCGATCCGTCGCGAGAGGTCGTCCTCGTCGGCTTCCGCGTCGGCGAGTGAGCCGAGCAGTTCGTCGATCCGGCGTGCGAGATCCGATTCGTCCGCCGCGGTGTCACGAAGTGCTGCTTCTAGTTCTTCGATGTCGGCTCGATCCGTGATCAATGGGATGAGGAAGCCAGCGATCCCGATGATGATCAAGCCGATCGCGTAGAGAACCATGACGGCGGGGCTCCCAGTGTTAACGCTCCACTGGTCGGGGAAGACGACCGTGAACCACGCAAGTGAGATGAGACAGACGGCGAGCCCCGCGTACGCGAGATAGACGGCCTTCTTCTGGAGTGGGAGTCGGATGATGGGCCCAACGATGAGGAAGACCAGTCCCGCACCGCCGGCGAGGATACTCACCTCGCGACCAGCCGAAGCCGGCGCACTGATTAACATCAACAGGACGCCGACGATCCCGAGCAGCAAGCCGAGTGCGAATACCCAGTATCCATAGGCTTCGTCGATACTGGTCGGTTTGCCGATCCGGTCGGCGTACCACCTGATCAGTGCACTCTCCTGTGGCTGGTTCTCTGATACCATACGATAGATGGATTACACTCGGTTATAGTATTATCGAAAAAACATAATGATTTTATACACAAATTTGTGCTATCGCTTTCCAACGATTCGCTTGTGTCTACAACCGTGTTAGCAACGAAAGCGTGTGTCAGCACAGCCCGAACTGCATTACTTGGATTTGACTGTTCGTTTCAATTTCGAAAGCCGGCCGTCCGAACTCCGACAGATATCGCTGATAGTCGCTCCAACAAGGCCCCCGATAGCTCCGCCGGAACTGGCTACATTTCGATTGACTAAACCACCAACCGCAGCTCCGATCGCAGCCCCGACGGCTGCGTATTTCGCTCGGTTGAGTGCGGCTGAAATTTGGGATTTCATACGGGAATAACGTCTCCGAGATACATAAACTACGTCAGCCGATCAGGAATATCAGCACGATACATGTCGATTGCGTCGGAACGACGATACTGGTGTCCGCCTCGGTCACGGGCGTGACGGCCGCGAGTGCCGACCGCGAGGCCGCACAGGCGACCGTTGAGGGGGACGCCGCGACTGACGATCTGCTGGCGGCCGTCGAGGACGCCGGCTACGAGGCGTCGACATAACTGTCTGCTCTCCTGGCTATGTTCGCTCATCCTGCCGGGTCGACTAAGAGCGAACCCGACAGAAACACGGAATTGATTTCGATTACACGCTCACGCATGAGGTGCCGAAACCCCTTGTTTCAGCGGCCGATTCGTGGGAATTGCTACCATACAACTCCTCAAGCTTTAACAGCGTGCCACCAGTATCGATGGGTGGAGGAGATACCTATGAGCTACGAACTCGACCCGCTTCCGTACGAGTATGACGCCCTCGAACCGCATATCAGCGAACAAGTCCTGACGTGGCATCACGACACCCACCACCAGGGCTACGTCAACGGCTGGAATTCGGCCGAAGAAACCCTCGAAGAAAACCGCGAAAGCGGCGACTTCGGTTCCAGTGCGGGCGCGATCCGCAATGTGACCCACAACTCTTCGGGCCATATTCTGCACGACCTCTTCTGGCAGAACATGTCGCCGGAGGGCGGCGACGAGCCGAGCGGCGCGCTCGCCGACCGGATCGCCGAGGACTTCGGTTCGTATGAGGCGTGGAAAGGCGAGTTCGAAGCCGCAGCCGGCAACGCCAGCGGCTGGGCACTGCTCGTTTACGATACGTTCTCGAACCAGCTTCGCAACGTCGTGGTCGACAAACACGACCAGGGCGCGATCTGGGGCGGTCACCCGATTCTCGCACTCGACGTCTGGGAGCACTCCTACTACTACGATTACGGTCCGGCCCGCGGCGACTTCGTTGATGCGTTCTTCAACGTTGTCGACTGGGAGGAACCGAGTGCACGCTACGAACAGGCTGTCGAGCTCTTCGAGTAACTCGGGCGTTCACGCTATTTTTTGCGACGCTGATCGGGTAGCGACAGCACTATTTCGGGGGACGGCGCAAGCACTGCAAGGACACATGGCCCTCAACGCAGGGTGAGCGTGAGGGAATCCACGAACGAACCGAGCAGAACTCAGGTCGGCTCGCTGGCTTTTTTCGGGCGTTGGGAGCACTGAGAGGGGCTGGAACCGATATTTGAACGGTAGCTGTTGGAATTCCCTAAATTATAAATACTGAACGAACGTTCGTTCGATCGCGGAGGGATAATATCCAATGACAGAGACATACGTTGGTTCAATCGATCAGGGGACGACTGGAACTCGTTTCATGGTCTTCGATCATGATGGGCAAGTCGTATCGCAAGCGTACGAAAAACACGAACAGATCTATCCGGAGCCCGGCTGGGTTGAGCACGACCCGATGGAAATCTGGGAGAACACGAAGCTCGTCATCAACGAGGCCCTGGATAAAGAGGGGATCGACCCCGAGCAGCTCGACGCGTTCGGTGTCACCAACCAGCGCGAGACCACGATTGTGTGGGACAAAGAGACCGGCAAGCCAGTCCACAATGCACTCGTCTGGCAGGATCGTCGCACGACGAACCGCGTCGAAGAAATCCAAGACGAGTCCACGGACACGCTGACCGTCGAGACGATCCGAGAAAAAACAGGCCTCGAATGCGATGCCTACTTTTCGGCGACGAAGACTGAATGGATCCTCGACAACGCCGACCCGATCAAGCTCCAGCGATCACGACCGGAAGATGTCCGTGACCGTGCTGAAGACGGCGAACTCCTGATGGGGACGATCGACACGTGGGTCATCTACAACCTCACTGGAAATCATATCACCGACGTGTCCAACGCCTCGCGGACGATGCTCTACAACATCGAGGAGCTCGAATGGGACGACGAGCTCCTTGAGGAGTTCCGCGTACCCGAGTCCATGCTGCCGGAAGTGCGTCCATCCTCGGACGAGGACACCTATGGTTCCACCGACGCCGATGGCTTCCTCGGTGCCGAAGTGCCTGTCGCAGGCGCGCTCGGCGACCAGCAGGCTGCCCTGTTCGGCCAGACCTGTTTCGACGCAGGTGACGCCAAGAACACCTACGGAACCGGTTCGTTCATCCTCATGAACACCGGTAACGAGGCTGTCCCCTCGGATCATGGCCTCCTCACCACCATCGGCTTCCAACAGTCAGGTGGTGACGTTCAGTACGCCCTTGAGGGTTCGATCTTCATCACGGGAGCCGCAATCGAATGGCTCGAAGACATGACGCTCATCGAGGACGCTGCGGAGTCCGAGGAACTCGCCCGCAGCATCGACTCGACTGATGGTGTCTACGTCGTCCCGGCGTTCACCGGACTTGGCGCGCCTCACTGGGACGGTCGCGCACGCGGGACGATCGTCGGCATGACCCGTGGCACCCGACGCGAACACATCGTTCGTGCCACGCTCGAATCCATCGCCTACCAGACCAAAGACGTCGCCGAGGCCATGGTCGAAGACGCCGACATCGACCTGTCAAGCCTCCGCGTCGACGGCGGAGCTGTGAAGAACAACTTCCTCTGTCAGCTTCAGTCCAACATCATCGGCACGGAGATCGTCCGCCCTGTGGTTGACGAGACGACTGCCCTGGGATCGGCCTACGCCGCCGGCCTCGCCGTCGGCTACTGGGATACGGTTGACGAACTCCGCGACAACTGGCAGGTCGACCGACGCTTCCCTGTCGACGAGGACGCCGACATCGAAGTCAACTACGACCGCTGGAAAGATGCCGTCGAACGAGCCGAAGACTGGGCACAGGACGGTGGTGAATAATGGTTTCGCCAACGTTGCTTCAGTTCGGCGGGCTCACTGATCCGACACTGTTGCTTACCGCCATTGCAGGCGGGGCCTTCGGTGCTGCCATCGGTGCACTGCCAGCGTTCATCTTCACCGGCTTCATGGTGATCGCAGGTGAGGCAGTCCGCGTGCTCGGTATCGATGGTGTCGAAGGCGCGTCGGTCACCAATGCTGGTGGTTTCACGAACGTCATCGGTTTCGGTCCGCTCTTCGGCCCGCACGTCGCCTTCGCAGGCGGTGCCGCAGCCGCGGCATATGCAGCCAAGCAGGGCTACATCGACGACGGAAAGAACATCCTCTGGGCTGCCGGAACCCAGAAGATCGACGTGCTCGGTATTGGTGCGCTCTTCGGTCTCTTCGGTCACGCGCTCGTGACGATCCTGGTCGGTATCGAGTGGCCGACTGACCCCATCGCGACGACAGTGTTCCTGTCGGCAGTTGTCCACCGTGTTGCCTTCGGCTACAGCATCATCGGTGAGATCACCGGTGACGGGCTGTTCGATGTCGGTCCGTGGGAGCGCGACGAGGACGACGCACCCGGCATCTGGCTGCCATGGCAGTACAAATGGAGCGGTGTCGTCGCAATCGGTCTGATCGGCGGTCTCTTCGGTGGATACACCTTCCAGGCAACCGAGAGTGTCTTCATCAGCTTCGGTATCGCCGCAGCGAGCCTCGTGTTCCTGCAGTGTGGCACTGACAACATCCCGGTTACCCACCACATCATGTTCCCAGGTGCGTTCGGTACGATGGGTGCATCAGCCGGTATCGCCTCGGGGAGCCCGGCACTTGCGCTCATCTTCGGTGGCCTCTGGGGAGCCGGCGGCGCGCTCCTTGGTGAGGTCTGTAACCGTGTCTTCTACATGCACGGTAAGACCCACGTGGACCCACCAGCGTTCGCTATCGCACTGATGGGTATCCTCGCGGCAGCCATGACCGCGATCGGTGTCTTCGACGCCAACATCTGGTTTACCTTCGAGACGTTCCTCGGGTAAGCCACCGGCAGTCACCACACTCCTTTCACCCGTTTGGTGAGCTCGGAGCCGCTAACACTCGTCTTGTGACGGTGTTGGCTGACGTACTCTGGGTTTCCAGTCCCCGAACACAGAGACAGATCGCACGACAGACGGTTCCCACAAAGACACAGCCATGACTCTCAAAGAGCGGATCGCACGCCGACACCGGACTACCGGCGACCTCCGGCTGGTGCTCGAATCCGACGCGCTGAACCCGATTGCGCATCCGGCTGAGCCGACCGGCCGAGAGACCATTATCGAACAGTTGCTCGATGGCCTCGCTCCGGTGTTCGATGGCCACTGTCCGAGCGACTGCTACGTCTGGGGGCCGAAAGGGGCCGGCAAATCCGCGGTCGTCCGACCGCTGTTCGAGCAGTTGCGGCGACTGCTCGGCCGCAACGAAACCGAGATCTACACGACGACGCGGACGGCACCCGCTCCAAACGTGCGGTTCGTCTACGTCGACGCCCGGCGTTCTCAGTCGGCGTTCGCGCTGTTGCATACGGTCGTCGACACCGTCATCGCGGAGTCGATCCCGCGACAGGGCGTCGGCAGCGATGTCATCATCGAACGGTTCGCCGACCACCTCGCTGAGACGAACCGACAGCTCGTCGTCGCTGTCGACCATGTCGGCGAACCCGAAACCCTCTCGGTCGAAGCGGCCTTTGAGCAGTTCGACGCCTTCGGCGACGCGGTCAGCTGTCTCGCCGTCGGCCGGACGGAGCCGACCGACACCGTCGTCAGTAGCCGACCTGACATCGAGACGATCCACGTCGACGCCTACACCCAATACTCGCTGGTCGAAGTGTTGACCAACCGCGTCGCCGACGGCCGGCTTCGAACGGCGACGACGGACGAACAGCTCACCGCGCTGGCGCGGTGGGCTGAGGGTGACGCCCACGACGCCCTCGCCGCGCTGTTCGTGGCTACCGACCGAGCGGCCAAGCGCAACAGATCGACGGTCACTGACGACGATATCGCCCACGCCACGGCGACGATGCCACGTCCGGAAGTCTCGCTCGCACAGGTCCTCCTCCTGCCACCCAGCCGCCAGCAGGTGCTTCGTGCCCTCCTCGACGTTCCGGAGAGCGACCGCTCGTCGGTCGAAAACACGACTGCCGCAATCGCCGCCGCCGATACTGTTGACCTCTCGGCCGGCACCCTCAAACGCTACCTGTATGAACTCGCCGACGACGGTTTCGTCGAGCGAATCCGCACGGACGGCTCGACGAGCGGTCGGCCCCCGAGCCGCATCGAGCCGCGGTTCCCGACGCGGGTGTTCCGCCGGCTCCACGAACTCGATGAGGTGTTGTGACCGTCTCGCTGGCACTCGGCGCACCGCTCATACGGTTTGCTGTAGGAAGTTACCGTTCGACCGCCGCCCGGTGGGCGGTCGAGGCGGTAACCGTCTACAGCAAACAGTATCAATCATCCTGTACCCTGTGACAAGCTATTTCTCTTGGAGTGGACTAACAGGCTGGTATGAGCAACGAGAGCGCGTCCAGCAGGGAGCCCCCCGACACGCGTGAGGAGATTATGCATGCGACCTACAACGCGTTGCACAAACACGGGTACGCCGGCCTCTCCATTTCGCGCATCGCTGAGGAGGGCGACTTCAGCAAGTCGACGTTCTATCACCACTTCGATGACAAAGACGATATCCTGCTTTCGTTTGCCGATTTCATTATCCTCCAGTTCGAGCAGGGGTTGGATCGCGAATCGACGAGGGGCCCGATCGAGGAACTCTACCTGTTCATGAACTTCGCCCTCGGCAACCATCCACTTGCAGAGGGCCGACCTGATGCAGTCGAACGGATGGGCGTCTGGATCGAGCTCCGCTCGCAGTCGATTCATGATCCGGCGTTCGCCGAGAAATTCACCGAGACGACCGATAAGTACGTCGAGCATCTCACCGGAATCATTGCCGATGGTATCGAACAGGGAGTGTTCAACGATGTTGATGCCCGGAAAACAGCGATCTACCTGCTTACGACAGTCGATGGGGCCATTCTCCAAGTAACAACTCGAACGGACGACCTGCGGCCGGTGGTGTGGGAGCATATGAACGAGTACATCAAGGACTACGTCATTCGCGGCGACATTGATCTCGACGAGTTACCCTTCGACGCCGAGTTCGAGCTGTCTGCCGGTACGGAATAAGGGGCGGTTGGTATACGATGGGTCTCTTTTGCCCGCCCCGTTCCGCTCTTCGGGCGATTCATGTGCCGTCGTGGGCCTCTTTGCAAGCGTGACTTCTTCGACCCGTTCCGTCGGAATCCGTACCGTTTTCGGGGTCGGCACCCCTACAGGTCGGTATGCCACGCCCGAAAGACGCCTTCGACGACCTGTATCCCTGCGATTTCTACACGCCCGAAGAACTGCTTGACGATGGGATGATGTACTCCGTCTACGAGATCGCTCGCCTGCTACAGGGGCTTGAGGCCGACGCCGAGATCGACGAGGGCGTCGAGGATGTGCTGCTCGATTGGGCGATCCCGTGGATCATGCGCCACTCCGAGACCCTCGTGATCGCCGAACCGCCGACCGAGGAAGAACCCGGTTACTACGGCCTCAAAGATGAGAGTGACGACGGTGCTGACGACACCGACAGTGCTGCCGACACCGACAGCGACACAGACAACTGACCGATGAAGCTACTCGTCGCCGGCGACGCCCGCGTTGACGCCGGCAAAACGACGTTCGCCGCCGGCCTGCTGGCAGCCATCGACGGCGCGGTCGGCTTCAAACCACGTGCCGGCAACGACTACTGGTACGACCACGACGACGCCGCGGCCGCCCTCGATTCCGGTCGGCTCTACGGAAAAGATGTCGCCACGCTCGCAGCTGCTGGCGACACTGAGTTGCGTGAGGAACAGCTCAATCCTGTCCATCGCCTCTGGCGGCCGACACCCGACCGAACCGGGATGCTCGGCGAAGCCGGCCGGACGTTTCTCGTCGATCGCGTGACGACAGCCGACGAACCATCGTTCGTCGTCAACGGCGTCGCCGAGGACGCCGGACTCCTGCCCGGTCTCGTTGCCGAGTCGCTCCCGCTGGACGACGCTCCCCGCGTCGACAGCGTCGAGCGATTCAACGATGTGATGGCCGAGCGGTATCTGCCGGCCTTCGAGCGCGTGACCGACCGGATCGCCGAGACGACGCCTGCGGTCGTCGAGTCCTACGCCGACATCGCCCTGCCGGTCGACGGGATCGCCTTCGACGCGGTTGCCGTTGTTGGCCCGACGCGCGTTCGGCTCTACGACGGCGCACGCTATCTGAAAGCCTACGAGGTCGCTAGCGGAAGCGACCGCGAGGGCCAACTGGAAGAGCGCGTCGACCGTGTTGTTGGGATGATCGAGCCGGTGTCGACACGCACGCTACAGCCACTCAGCAGCGACGAGCGTGGCGATCCCGCCTGCGTCGCCGACGCCTACGCCGACGTATATGAGTCGCTGCTGGACGTGGCTCTCAGCGACCTCCAAGCCGATCGCGGCCGGTAGCGCAATACACTTGTAGCCGGCTCCGGTGGAACTACCAAGCCGCAATGCAGCAGTATCTCGATCTCGTCGCCGACACGCTTGCCGGCGGCGGGCACAAACCGAACCGCACCGGCGTCGATACCATCGCCTCCTTCAGCCAGCAGTACAAAGTCGACCTCCAGGAGGGATTTCCACTGCTGACGACAAAGGATCTCTCGGGCTTTCGCTGGAACTCGCTGATCCACGAGTTCAAGTGGTATCTGAGCGGCGAGGAACACATCCGCAACCTCCGCGAAGAAACCGGAATCTGGGACGCGTGGGCCGACGAAGAGGGCCGCCTCGACACCGCCTACGGTCGCTTCTGGCGACGGTTTCCCGTTCCCGACGAGGGCCTTGACGGCGAGGCGTGGCCCGACGACGACCACCAGTGGCGCAACGATGACGGCACCTTCGATCAGATCCAGTACGTCGTCGACACCCTCAACGAGTCGCCGAACTCCCGGCGGCTCGTCGTCTCGGCGTGGCACCCGGCCAACGCCGCGGTGAGCACGCTGCCACCCTGCCATTATACCTTCGTGTTCAACGTCCAAGGCGACCAGCTGAACTGCCATCTCACCCAGCGATCCGGCGATATCGCGCTGGGCGTCCCGTTTAATATCGCGGCCTACTCGCTGCTCACCCACGCCGTCGCCCAGGAAACCGGCTTCGAGGTCGGCGAGTTCGGCCACACCGTCGTCGACGCCCACGTCTACTGTGGCACCGACGCCCGCGGCGACTGGTACGCCGACAATCTCGATCGCCTCCAAGAGCGACTTGCGGGTGTAGAGTCCCGGGCGGACTATCTCGCTGTCCGCGACTGGCTCGAAACAGAGGCCCCCGACGAAACCGAGGAGACCGAGGGCTACGATCACGTCCCCGGACTGCTTACCCAACTGTCGCGGGAACCCCGCTCTCGGCCACGCATCGAGATCGCCGACAAACCGCTTGATTCCCTCGATTTCGAGGATATCGAACTGCTCGACTACGATCCCGCCGACGGGATCAGTTTCGCGGTCGCCGAATGACGATGACTGACACAGCCGCCGACAGCGACGACCCACCCCTCGCCCTGATCGCCGCGGTCGCCGCCAACGGCGTCATCGGCGACGACGGCGAGATGCCGTGGCACCTCCCCGAGGATCTCCAACACTTCAAGAAGACGACGATGGGCAACCCCGTCATCATGGGTCGCCGCACCTACGAGTCCATCGCCGCCCGGATCGACGGCCCGCTGCCGGGCCGACACAATATCGTGTTGAGCCGGGGCGAGCCCGATCTGCACGAGGGCGTCGTTGTCGTCGACTCGATCGATGCTGCTGTCGCCGAGGCCAACGCTGTTTGTGAACTCGATGACAACGCGGATCGCGTCTTCGTGATCGGCGGGGCGACCGTCTACGAGCAGTTTCTCGACCGGGCCGATGAATTGGTGTTGACCGAACTCGACGACGCCTACACGGGCGACACCGAGTTCCCCGAGTGGGACGACAGCGAGTGGCAGGAAGTCGACCGCGACGAGCGCGACGGCTTTGGGTTTGTCACCTATCGTCGCCGGTAGCCAGCCCTGCTGTCTGCCGTCGACGGTAGCAAAACGCCCGCTCAGTCGTTGTTTCTGGTCGTTGTGCCGATCGGTTCGCTATCGCCCATCGAGCTGTTGGCAAACGGGATCCCGTCGGCGACACCGGCCGGCCGCTGATCCTCAAGGGTGTCCCACTCGTCGGCATCGGCGGCCGGGAACGACAGCGTCACGATCGTCCCGCGCGGGGAGTTTTGTGCGATCGACATCGAGCCATCCATCCCGTCGACGATCCATTTGACCAGCCAGAGCCCAAGCCCGCTGATGTGTTCCAACGGTGTTTCGGCCTCGTTGGTGATCGCGCGCCGCTCGCCTTTCGGGATCCCGGGCCCGTTGTCGCTGATCTCGACCTGAACTCGGTTTGTCTCGTGGCGGCGTTCGACTTCGACTTCGATCTCCGGACAGCTGTTGTCGTTGTGGACGATGGAGTTGTCGAGGACGTTTCGGATCGCCGTTCGGATGAGCGTGTTGCCGATGATGGTGCTCTCGTCGATCCGCGAGCGGATGATAATGCTCGGATGCTCGTCGTGGATCGCGCTGATCTCCTCGCGGACGATCTGGGCGATGTTGATCTGGCGGAGCTGTCGGTTGACGCCGTGAAGCTGTTGGTCGATCGTCCGCACCTTATCGCCGAGATTCACCAAGGAAAGTGCCTTCTGGCGGATCGTCTCGGCGTGGTCTGTCACCTGGTCGTCGTCAGTCTGGAGCAGCATATCGGCGTGGCCGACGACGACGTTCATATCGTTCCGCAGATCGTGGCGGAGGATGCGGTTCATCACCTGCCGGCGTTGCTCAAACTGGTGGCGGTCGGTCACATCGCGGGCAGTGACGATCAGCCCCTCGACGGCCGGCAGCGACCCGTTTTCCCGCACCGAGACCTCGAACATCCGCCAGCCGTTGCCCGCTGTCTCCAGCCGACAGTGGTGGATGCTTATCTCGCTGGTCTCGGCGGCGTCTTCGAGCGCGGTTTTCAGGGTCGCCCGATCGTCGGGATGGACGGAATCGAGGAGATCAGCCGAGACGGAGATCTCACTCGGCGATTTCGTCGTCGTCTCCGTGGGATCGCTCACGTACCGCACGGTGCCATCCGAGCGGACGACCACCACCGTATCCGACGTATACCCCATCGCCGTCTTGAACTGCGATTCGATCCGGCGTTGGGCGCTGATCTCCTCGAACAACAGCAGCCGATCGGCCGCGGCCGCCGATACCGATTCCGCCGAGACAACAAAACAGCGTTCGATATCACCCTGTGGCACGACGAGCTCCACGCCGTCACTGTGTCTCCGCAGCCCCGCCTTGTCGTTGACCCCACTCGGCTCGGGTGCTGACGCCAGCGTTGCCTCCGAGAGTGATTCTCCGGGCGACAGCTCTTGGAGGTACTCGCCGAGTGGCAACCCCTCGGCGACAGGGGTATCGCCCAGCTCATCCGACAGCCCGAGCTCGGTGCGAACGGACTCGTTTGTCTGTTGGATCCGGTCGTCCGCGTCAACGACAACCACACCAGCGTCGATCGCTGAGAGAACCGCATCGGCCAGCCCGGCGTCGACGGACTCCCTTGGCGGCCGGCTCATACCAGACCACCCGCTAGGGGATGCGAAGAGAGTGTCGACAGAGTGGTATGTAAGGTTTCAAACATCTGTCGAAAGATTCCAGTTGATACTGGGTACCACATGAACATATATAATACACTCGGTCGAAATCTCCAGCTGAAACACTAGATGATGATATGTTTTTACCGAGCAGCTGTCAGTTGTGGCCGCTACCTTTGGGGCGCGGATTCGATCGGTCTGAGAGGGTGATACCGACAGCCGGATGTTTATATCCGCCCACGTCATTCCCTCCGGTAGTGTCCCTCCGCCGATTCGTTCGCGGCCAACCCAGTTGGTCGGCGATCGAGACCGTCGTTCGCGCCGTTGTTGAGCGATACGATCGGTCGCCCGCTCAGGTTCGGTTTCTGGAGGCCGACAACTGGCTGTCGACGCCGGTCGTCATCGACGACGCGCTGTTTGTCAAGGTGATCAGCCAGCAGAACACGCTGGTACACGCGCTGTTTACCACCGGCCGGAACCTGGGAGCGGTCTCCAGCGGGACGGCCGGCTTCTTCGAATCCTTCCAGTCGCCCGCCGAGATGGCACGCCACGAGCTGGAGGCAACCCGTGAGATGCGGGAACTCGGGCTCAACACCCCGGAGCCGATCGAGGCCTTCGATGTCGAAGGGTATGGCGTCGTTGTCTTCGAGTATCTCCCGGAGTTTCGCTCGCTGGATGCCCTCGACCCTGAGACCGAATCCTGGGTTGCCGAGGAGCTGTTTGCCTCGCTTCGAACCCTCCACGACGGGGGCTTGGCCCACGGCGACCTTCGGGCCGAAAACGTGTTGCTGCTGGATGACGCGCTCTACTTCATCGATGCGACAAGCGTCGACAGCGACGCACGCGAGGGGATTCAGTCATACGACCTGGCCTGCGCGCTGGCGGCCCTCGAACCGATTCTCGGCGCGCGGGCGGCGGTTGGGGCCGCCGAAGCGTCGTACTCGACGGGCGAGCTGCTGTCGGCTGCCGACTTTCTGCATTTTGTCCAACTCCGCCCGGATCATGACTTTGCGGCCGCCGGGCTCAGAAGCGAGATCGAGCACCGCGCCACCGCGGAGTAGCTGCCGCCGCCACTGTCACCCTGTCGACAACGCGTTAGACGGGAGCGATCGCGTTGAAAGCCACCGCATTCGCTTACTCCGCCGTCGATGGCACCGCATCAAGCTCCGCCAACGCGGCGTCGATCACGGCCGCCTCGACGAGGTCGCGTGTCTCGGTCATGGGGTCGTCGGCATCAGCCAACACCTCCCGGCTCCGTTCTAACAGGCGGCTTTCCATCTCGGCGTGGTCGACAGCGTCCTTCGTCTCGTTGAGCATGGCCTCGAAATCTTCTCGGAGGTCGAAGGAGGCGTAGGCGACATTGCACCGCGACAGCGGGTGGTGATCCATCTCCACTGCGAGATCACGAACCAGCTCCCAGTCGTCGGCACAAAACTGGAGCGTCACCGGGGTGACGATATCCTGCCAGGCGATCGGGCCGCTGTTTTCCATCAGCGTCACCGCCCGCGGTGGGACTTCGATCCGCCGGTCGGTCGTCGGGCTACCACAGAGACAACACGGCGTGTCGGTGCGCCCGGTAAACATACCCGTGGTAGGTGGTCGAGAGATATGGAACTTCCGGCGATGGGCACCAGATTACACAGTTGCCCCCTGGACTATAAGCGGGTTGTCGACAACGGGACAACCCATGACCGACTCGGAGTCGACGATGACCAACGAGTGGGACGGCAGCGAGTACGATGCGACCTGTGAGTTCGTCCACGACGCCGCAAGCGACCTCGTCGATGTCCTCGATCCCCAGTCCGGCGAGCGCGTCCTCGATCTCGGCTGTGGCACCGGCCACCTGACGGAAGCGATCCGCGAGCGCGGCGCGACCGCTGTCGGCATCGACAGCGCGGAGTCGATGATCGCCGAAGCCCGCGAGCAGTACCCCGACTGCGAGTTCGGCCACGCCGACGCCCGGCACTACGAGTCCGACGACTCCTTCGACGCGGTGTTCTCGAACGCCGCCCTTCACTGGATCCCCGAGGTCGACCAAGATGCCCTACTCGACACTGTCGCCGACGCACTGGAACCGGGCGGCCGTTTCGTCGCCGAGTGTGGCGGCGTCGGCAACGTTGCGGCGATCAGAGCAGCCGTCGGCGATGCGCTCGCCGACCGGGGCTACGACAGCGACAATCCATGGTATTTCCCGAGTATCGGCGAGTACGCCAGCCGGCTCGAAGCCCACGAGTTCGAGGTTCGGATGGCGGAGCTGTTCGACCGGCCGACGACGCTGGACGGTGGCGACGACGGCCTCCGCGGGTGGCTCGACATGTTCGGCGATCCCGTCTTCGGCCCGCTCTCAGAGGCCGAACAGGACGCGGTCGTCAGCGAGGTCGAGGACGCGCTCCGCGAGGAGCTGTTCCGCGATGGCTCGTGGGTCGCCGACTACCGACGGCTGCGGTTCGTCGCCGTCAAACCCTAATACGAGTCCGTCGCTACTGCTCTGCGAGCGCGACGAACGGCTCCCACGACGGTTCGATATCGGGCACGACGATCTGTTTTGGTAATCCGGCCGCGTCGGTCGGCGGTTCGGCCGGCAGCGACGTGAGTTCGTGCTGGCCGGCCGCGGCCAGCGCAAGGGCATCGATGATGTCGTCGCGTGCGACGTGTTTCCGGTAGTAGTCGTCGAGCGCGGCCTCGTAACAGGCTCGCCAGCCGTCGAGTTCGGTGTCGAAGATCCCGAACCGCGCGGCCCGCCCCGCCGTCATCGCTTTCGGCTGGGCGACTGGATACCAGTCGTTGAACGCGGCGAAACAGCACTCGGGGTGGCTCTCGACGATGTCGATCGCGGGCGATTCCTCGCGGAGCAGGCGGTCGATTTCGGCGATCTTCGTCGTGATGTTCCAGGCCTGCTTGGAGAGGCCCGAGCCGAGATGCTCACGCTGGAGTTCGTTGGCGCGGTCGTACTCAGTGTCGCTGCCCGACTCGCTGGCGTACTCGACGACCGCACGGCAGGGAACCGGAAACACCGACCGGCCGCGCGCGCCGAGTCGCTCGCGGGCGACGCTGTCGCACTTGCGTGACTCCGACTCAGGTAGGCCAATCGGCATATCGACCAAAATGCGGTCGGCGGTCGTGTGGGCGTCAACGACGGCGGCGAACTCGTCGTAGCGGTCGCTCTCGAAGCCGCCCGCCGCGGTCGGCCAAACAGCGAGCCAACCGCCGGCACAGCCATCGACGCCGACGGCGTACTCCGGTGGTGTCGTCATTGGCATTGGATTGTTGTTGTGGCTAAAGGGCCTGCCGGTCGATTTTGACGATCCGTTTCGGGATTCAAACCGAGGCACAGCAACAAGAATTGAAAGCCCTCGACGCGCTTTCAGTCCACCAGGATGGCGGTTGGTCGCCCGGTGTTTCAACGGAGCGTGTCATAGAACGATTCGCTACGGAGTTAGTTTCAACTCACTCTGCTTGGATCAGGCGGTACGTAGGTCTGCGAACTCCTCAATCAGGACTTGAGTCGCTCTGGTTTCGTTTACTCAATCCTGTTTCGATTGCAGCACCAAGTGCTACTCCGATTGCAAGCCAAAGTCCGATGTTCTCCGTAGCAGAACCGATTGCAACTCCGATTGCCATTCCGATCATCATCCCTATTCCTCTGTCTTTTCTGCTCGATCCAGACTCCTCTTCATCGCTCATGTACGATTATGCGACTGTAGCAGGTCGTAAGTCTACCGTCCCTATGTATCACCGCGACAAATCCAAGAAACATCCTATGACACGCTGTCAACGACCTATTTGCACTCTCCGACCCCCACGGCCGAAGCCTACTTTGTCGTTGCCGGTAAACCCGAAAACGATGTCCTACACGAAAGTCGAATACGAGGACGTAGAGCCGGTCGGCGGCGGTCTCCGGTTCCTCCGGGAGCCGCTGGGCTGCGAACAACTCGGAATCTCGGTGCTGGACTGCGAGCCGGGATGGAGCGGCAAACTCCACGATCACGGTGACCAACAGCAGGAAGAAGTCTACTTCCTCGTCGAGGGCGCGGCGACGATCACCATCGACAACGAGGCCGTCCCGCTGGAGGCCGGCGAGGCCGTCCGCGTCGATCCCGACAGCGAGCGGCAGATCCACAACGGCGACGCGCCGAGCCAGTTCGTCCTTGTCGGCGCGCCATAGATGCCGACACGCGACGGCGCGCCCGACGACTTCGGCTCGGCCTATCGCTTGTTGTCGACGGCGATCACACCCAGGCCTATCGGCTGGATCTCGACGACGAGTACCGACGGCGTGGCCAACCTCGCACCCTACAGCTTCTGCAATGTCGTCGCCGTCGACCCGCCGGTCGTGATGTTCGCGCCGGTCGGCCGGGACGGCGGGCTGAAACACACGCCACGGAACGTCAAAGCGACCGAGGAGTTCGTCCTCAACACGGTCACCCGCGACCTCGTCGAAGCGATGAACGCCACGAGCGCGACGCTGCCGCCCGATGAAAGCGAGTTCGACCACCTCGACATCGAGCGCGCCGAATCGGTCGCCGTCGCGCCGCCGCGCGTCGCCGCCGCCCAGATCGCCTTCGAGTGCGAACTCTACGACTGGATCGAGGTCGGCAACAGCGTTCTGATACTCGGCGAGGTCGTCCACGCCCACGTCGATGAGAACGTCCTCACCGACGGCAAACCCGACATCACGAAACTGGAGACGGTCGGCCGTCTCGCCGGCAGCTACTACGCGGCGACCGACGACCGGTTTTCGATAGAGCGGCCGCCGTAGCCGAGTGGCGACCGGCGGCGACCGGCAACTCGCTGCCCTGCCGGCTATTATCGCTGATAGCCAAGGCCGTGTGTTTTTGTACGCTGCGGTGGCACACCAGGTATGATCGAGGTGTCGGGGCTGCGGAAGACCTACGGCGATTTCGCCGCCGTGGTCGGCAGCGATTTCGAGATCGAACGCGGCAAGATCTTCGGCGTCGTCGGCCCCAACGGCGCGGGCAAAACGACGACGCTGAAGATGCTCGCTGGCCTGATCGAACCGACCGCCGGCACCGCGACCGTCGCCGGCTTCGACGCTGGCGACCCCGAGATGCGCCACCAACTCGGCTTTCTGCCCGAGGAATCGCCGCTCTACGAGGATATGACCGCTCGCTCGTATCTCCGGTTTTTTGCGGATCTCTACGACGTACCGCGCGATGTTGCGAGCGACCGCATCGAATCGACGCTCGACCGTCTCGACCTCGAATACCGCGACCGCCGACTGGGCGATGTCTCAAAGGGGATGAAACGCAAGGTCGCCATCGCTCGCTCGCTGGTCAACGACCCCGACGTGCTCATCTACGACGAACCCGCAAGCGGCCTCGACCCGCTGACGACGAACTCGGTGCTGGATTTCACCGAGGAACTCCGCGAGGACGACAAAACGGTCGTTTTCAGCGCGCACAACCTCTATCACGTCGAGAGCGTCTGCGACCGGGTCGTCATCATGAACGAGGGCCGGATCATCGCCCGCGGCTCGGTGAGCGAGATCCGTGAGGAACACGGCGACACGAGCTATCGCGTCTTCAGCGACACCGCACTCGACGGGACGGAGCCGACCGCCGACGGCCGGCATCGTGCCGTCGTCGACACGATGGCTGAGGTCGAAGAATTGCAGGACGCAGCAAAGGCGGCCGGCGGTAGCGTCACCGACATCCGCACCGACGAGCCGAGCCTCGAATCCATCTTCCTCGAACTGACGGGCCAACAGATGCCAAGTCCGCGGACGGCGGCCGACACAGCACCGGCCGACGAGCCCGCGGCCGACCGACACGAGCTGGAGGACTCGCCGTGAGTCGGGGTGATCGCCTCCGAACACGGCTCACGACCATCGGTCGTCGCCTGCGCCGGATCGGACGGATCGCCCGCTGGGAGATCGGCCAGTCGACGAACAGCTACAACCGCCGCACACTCGCTGTCGTGGCTGTGCTCGTCGTGCTCGTCGGCAGCGTTGGAGCGTCGGCCGTCGCCCTCGGCGTCGCCTCGCCGGCCCCGAACACCGACATCTACCGGGTCGGCGTCGCCGCCGACAGCCCCTACAACGCGGTCATCGAGGACAACGCCGCCCTGACCGCACGCACCCCCTCTCGGAGCGCGTTGGCGACCGGCGAGATCGACCTGCTGGTCGGCGGGGTTCGACAGCCGACCGCCGGCCCTGGGCCGCGATCGCCGACCCTGCTCGTCGAAGCCGCCGACGGTGAGAAGGGTGCGGCCGCGTTGACCGCGTTTCGCTCGGCGGTGCAATCCTACAACGACCGGGCGATGGCACTGGAAGCAAACCAAACGGCGGCCTACCCGGTTATTGTCGAACTCCAGTATCTTCCGCAGTCAACGCTTGGCCCAGCCGCACCAACGAACGCCGGCAACCTGACCGATGGAACCGACGGATCAGAGGGCGACGCTGACGAGGACACCGACACCGAGCCCGACGCCAACGACACAGCTAATGGAACGAGTGGCAGCAGCGATGGTGACACGGCCGGCAGTGGTGATTCCACCGCAGGCACGGATGACGCCGATGGCGACGCGCCGCCGGTCGCTGACGGCGGCGGTGGGTCGCTGCTCGATCGCGCGCTGTTCGGCGGCGGCACCAGCGGCTCGCCGGCGGAGATCCAGCCGCCGTTCCCCTTTGGCTCGTTGCTGCTGGCGTTTCTGTTTCTGGTGCCGATGAACTTCGTGATCCAATCCTACGGGAGCAGCGTGCTCAACGAGCGGATCAGCCGCCGTGGTGAGCTCCTGTTGGTCGCACCCGTCGAGCGGCTGGATATCGTCGCCGGCAAAACCCTACCGTATGCTGCCATCGCGGTCGCCGTCACGGCGGTCATCGCCGCGGCGGTCGGTGGGGGGTTGCTGTCGGTGGCTGCGGTCGTCCCGATCGCGCTGACGTTTCTGGCGGCGACGTTCCTCGGCGCGATGTTCGCCCGATCGTTCAAGGAGCTGACGTTCGTGACGATCACGATCACCGTCTTCCTCACGAGCTACGTGTTCATCCCCTCGATCTTCACGAACGTAACCCCGATCGCGCTGATATCGCCGCTAACACTTGTCGTCATGGAGCTACAGGGTGAGGCCGTCAGCCTCGGGAGCTACCTGTTTTCGACCGGCCCGTTCTATACGAGCACCGCCGTGTTGTTCCTGCTTGGAACGGGCGTCTACCGCGAGGAGGATATGTTCTCGCAAAAGCCGGTGCCGCTGAAGTTCCTGGACGCGCTTGATGCGCGACTGAGTGGTGTTCGCTCGGTCGGCGTGTTGACCGCGCTGTTTCTCCCCTTGGTATTCATTGCTGAGTTGTTGGCGATCGCCGTGCTGTTCGTGTTGCCGATCGAGGTGTCGATCCCGCTGTTGCTCGTGGTGATCGCCGCCGTTGAGGAGGTCGCCAAAAGCATCCACATCTTCGCCGGCTTCGAGAGCGACCGGTTCGATCGGTCGGCCTCGACCGCGCTCGTGCTCGGGGCCGCCTCCGGGGTCGGCTTCTTTGTCGCCGAGAAGTTCACCGTCGTCGCCCAGTTGGTCGGGCTGCCCGACCTACAGCTCGGGCAGGCAGCCCTCCAGCCCGCCGGCATCGGGATCACGCCGTCGACAACGCTGCTGCTGTTGGCCGGGCCGTTGGTGTTGCATACGGTGACCGCCGGGGTGAGTGCCCTCGGCGCGCGCAAGCGGCTCCGATGGTATCTGGTCTCCTTGGTCGCCGCGACGGCGATCCACGCGGCGTACAATCTCGGGGTGGTGACGCTCTATGGCTGATCGAGACCTGCGGGATCGCTGGCACGCCATCGCTGACCGGTTCAGCGATCCTCGGCTCACCATCGCCGGCCGGGAGATCCGGGTGTTGGGCCGAGAGAAGACGATCCTCCTCGCGGTGGTCATCCAGCTGTTTGTCGCCGCCTTCGCTGGGTTTCTGGTCGTTGGTCTTGTCTCGCTGTACGATCCCGGCAGCGTCGAGGGCTACCAGATCGATGCCGCCGTGACCGGCGATGCGACCAACGAGATGCTGGCGGCGATCGAAGACCGACCGGCGATCGACGGCACGCGGTACGAAACGACCAGCGAGGCCTACGCCGACTTCCAGGATGGGGCGGTGAATACTGTGTTTCAGACAACCCGAAGCGACGGCCGCATCGAGGTGGTGATGACCGCTCCTGACGGGAGCATCGAGACGACACTCGTTGTCTCGGAGGGCCAGGAGGCGTTGCGCGCCCTGGAGCGAAATCTCCGCGCCGAGCGCGCCGGCTCGCTGGCCAACCCACCGCTGCCGTTGCCGCCTGACACCGGTGGCAACCCATACTACGATTTCACCTACACGATCCTGCTGCCGCTGTTGGTGTTCCTGCCGGTGTTTATCAGCGGCTCGATCACCGTCGACTCGCTGACCGCCGAAAGCGAGCAGGGCACCCTCGAACTGCTGCGTGTCGCGCCGGTGACGATGGTCGATATCGTTGACGGCAAGTCGGCGGCGATGATCGCTATCGCCCCCATACAGGCGGTCGCGTGGCTGGGGCTGCTCTCGCTGAACGGCGTGGCTGTCGCCAACGTCGCCCCGCTGGCCGTGCTTGTGGCCGCGGTGACGGCGATCGTCGTTGCCCTCGGGGTTGCTGTCTCGCTTTTGGCCCCTGATCGGCGATCCTCACAGCTGCTGTTTTCGGTCGGCGTGTTGTTGTTTTTCGGTGGCGCGACGCTGCTGCCCGGTGGCCCGGCCAACACCGCGGCGCGGCTGGCGATCGATAGCACGACGCCGCTGACGTGGCTGTCGGTTCTCGTGTATGTGGTGGTTGGGGTCGGGGCGATCGCTGCTGTCCGCCGGCTGGCGGAGCAAATCAACCCGAACGATCTGTAGCGACCCCCCGTTGCCGCCGGTTTCGACAACCGATGGGCTCCGAACAGAGGATACCGTGATGGTCTTCATCACCTCGGAGTAATGGAGTTTACAACCCCCGAGCCACCACCCTCGTCTCAATGACAACCCCTGAGACGGAGATTCGCCGGCAACTCACCGAGGTTTTCGGAGCCGCCAGCTATCCGGTGACCGACCCCTTCGAGCTGATTCCGGTGTTGCCTGATGGCGCGGCAACAACCTTCGAGGCCGGCGATGTGACGATCGGCGCGATGGAGCTCGGCATGGAGTACGCAGAGTATCAGGAATACCCCTACGAGAGCGTCGAACCCCTTGTCGAGGATCTGATGGCCGGGCTTCATGCTAACGACGTGTTTGGGTGAGACAGCACGTCGACAGTGCGCCGCGAGCTTATCTCCTGTTGAGTCGCTGCCGGATCAGTTGATACGAGATCGGGTGAGTACCTCTCGTCTCAGGTAAGCACCAATCACTCCTCGCAGGTACACTCATGGGAGAGTGCTGCCGTGTCGACGACATGGCTGTGAACTGCCTCCGCGAGATCGAACATGGCGGTCGCATGTTGGGCGGCCGCCCCGGTATCACGTGTTCGGGCGAGCGTCCGGTTGTCGCGGTGGAGCTGTTTGAGCTGTTTGGCCGTCGTCTCGCTGAGAAGTCCGAGGTCGCCAGCCCGACCGAATGCGGCGATCCGTCCGGATCCGGGCTTTCTGATTGTCTCACCGCGGCTGTGGGCCTGGGCGTCAAGCGAGTGTTCGATCGCCGCAAACGAGAGTTCGATACCGCTGGCGTGGTAGCCGCCGGGCTCTCGAAGCGAGCGGCAGGCCGTCAGGAGCCGACAGGCCGTTCGAAGCCTGACGACCGCGGTCTTGGTATCGGTTGCCTCAACCGTGGGCTCAGATGACTCCGACTCCGGCGGTGTATCGAAGGCGTCAACGGCTCGATCAACTGCGTCACGAATCGAGGTCGGCTCCTCACCCATCGTCTGTCTGGCCCCGTTGTGATGTGGCTGCTGACTGATACGGTTCCGATTGCATAGCCGGAGGTGCTCCCGAGGGCGGGAAATGTCTTTGGGCTACGATTTGCAGGAGGGTGGTCGGTGGTGTGATCGACAGGTTCGCTATCGCCAGCGATATAGAACTCAGCGCACCACAGCGGTGTTGCCGCGTGTTTCGATCAGATCGGCGTCAACGGCGTCGACCAACTCGGCTGCCAGCGTCTCGGTATCGTCGCTTCCGCGGGCAGCGCGGAGAAACTTCACCTTCACGAGTCGTCGATCCTGTAGCTGGTCGGCCAACTCCTCGGTTACTGACTCGATCCCGTGTTTGCCGACCCAGACCGTTACATCGAGATTGTGGGCTTCTTTGCGGAGCTCATCTGAAACCATTATACACCACCTACCGGCTGACCGGGTTTCAAGCTTTAGATAGCCGAGACACGCCCAAGAGGTGACGCGAGCAACGCCATCGCTCGGCTGGGCTGCCGATCGAAGAGGGGTGATTGGGGCCGATAAAGTGCCTCGCACATATCTCCGAGTCTGACATAGGTTAATAAGTCCAGAGTCCATTCCTCCAGCCAACGTATGGTCTCACTACCACGTGGTCGACTTCAGAGGAGTCGGCAATGAAACTCGCAACGATCGGCGTTGGGAATGCGGGGAGCAAAGTGATCGACCGGATGGTCGAGTTCGAGCAGGCAACCGGGCGCGATCTCTGCCGGCATACGCTCGTCATCAACACCGCACGGACGGATCTCGCCAAGCCGGAACACGTCCCCGAGGATCGACGGCTGCTGATCGGTGAGACCCACAAGAAGGCGAAAGGTCACGGCGTCGGCGGCGACGCCGCGATCGGCGCGGAGGTGGCAAAAACGGAGATCGACGAGATTCGCCGTATCTTCGACGACGTAGAGATACACGAGGTCGATGCGATCCTCGTCGCCGCCGGCCTTGGCGGCGGAACGGGCAGCGGGGCCGCTCCGGTCGTCATCGAGGAGCTCCAGAAGATGTACGACGAGCCTGTCTACGGTCTCGGGATGCTGCCGGGCAAATACGAGGGGGGCCGACCCGCGCTCAACTCCGCACGGTCGCTGCAGTCGTTCGTCAACAAGGTTGACAACTTCATCGCCTTCGACAACGACGCCTGGCGCTCTCGCGGCCAAACCATCGAAGAGGGGTACGAGGAGATGAACCGCGAGCTGGCGACTCGGATCGTGACGCTGCTGGCAGCCGGCGAGGTTGACGAAAGCGAGGTCGGCGAAAACGCCATGGACTCAAGTGACATCATGCGCACCATGGAGGTCGGCGGTGTTTCCTCGATCGGCTACGCCTCGACCGATGTCGATACACCCGACGACGGGCTGCTCTCTCGGTTCAGTGATGAGGAAGTCTCGGATATGGAGTCGACCGATGCGGCAAAGATCAAAGGGCTTGTTCGGCGCGCGGTCAACTCCCGGCTGACCGTTCCCTGTGATGTTGCGAGTGCCGAGCGCGCGCTGATCATCTTTGCGGGGCCACCATCGGAGATCTCCCGAAAGGGTGTCGAATCCGCCCGTGATTGGCTCGAACAGGAGACCGAAACGGTCGATGTGCTCGCCGGCGACGACCCACGAACAGGTTCAGATACACTCGCGGCGGTTGTGCTGCTGTCGAACGTGACCGATACCCCACGGATCAAGGAGATTCAGGATCAGGCGGTCGACGCCCAAGATACGATCCAACAGCAGGAAGCGGTCCGCGAGGAGGAGATCGAGTCGCTGATCACCGACGACAACAATGATCTCGATCCGATCGTTTAACGCTGCCGTCCGGTTGGCGACTGACGGGTACGCAGTGGAGGGCAGTGAATGAAGCTGTCGCTGTTCGGGGTCGGCGACGCGGGTACACGGCTGGTCGACAAGCTACTGCAAGCGGAGCTTGAGGCCGGCCGGAACTTTACCGATGGCAATGTGTTGGCGTTTAACACCGCCGCCGAGGCCTTCGGCGAGACAGACACCCTCCCCGAGGAGCGACAGATCCTGATCGGTGACACCCATTCGGCGGTCAATCAGTACGTCGAACCGGACGATGACGGCCCGGATACCGACGCCGCCAGCGCGACCGACCGAGATCACTCACCGGGCGTCGCCGGCGACCCGGAGCTCGGCGCGGAGGTCGCCGACGACGAGCTCCCGGAGATTCGCCGGGCGTTAGATCTCGTCGACGACACCGAGGTTGACGCGGCGATGGTCGTCGCCGGCTTCGGTGGCGGCACCGGCTGTGGCGTCGGCAGCGTCCTCTTAGAGGAGCTCAAAAGCATCTACGAGATCCCGGTGTACGTCCTTGGCCCGCTGCCGGCAGCGTCGGAATCCGACGAGCGCGCGCTCACGGCTGCGCGAGCGGTGCGAACGTTTGTCCCGCTGGCCGATGCTGTGTTGCCGATCGATAACGACTCATGGGCGCGGAGCAGTCAGCCGGTCGCTGAGGAGTACGACGAGATCAACGAGATGGTTGCGACCCGGATCCTTTCGCTGTTTGCGGCCGGGGAATCAGATCCGGCAACGGTCTCGGAGATGCGGATCGATCCGGCCGATGTGATGCGGACGCTGGATGTCGGCGGGCTCTCCTCGATCGGTCATGCGAGCATTGAGGTCGACACGGACGACGAGGGGCTGCTCGCCCGACTGATGCAACTGCTGGGGCTTGCAGAGGAGACCCCTGACACCCAAACCGATGCGGCAACGATCAAGCGACTCGTTCGCAGCGCGCTGAGCTCGAAGCTGACACTCCCCTGTGATATCGAATCGACCGACAGGGTGCTGGTGATCCTCTCGGGGCCGCCATCAGAGATCTCCAGAAAAGGGTTCGAAACCGGCCGATACCTGCTGGAAGAAGAGACAGGCACCGTCGAGGTGCTTGCCGGCGATGAGCCGCTCCCGAACGCCTCGGAGATCACGGCCACTGTGCTGTTTTCGAATGTGACGGACGTGCCCCGAATCGACGAACTCCAGGAGCGGGCGGTCGCCTATCAGCGCGAGCAGGACGCCGAGACAGCCGTGATCGACACGACAACCTCGATCGACGGGGCGACGATGATCGCCGCCGATGACTCGGCGGCGGCAACTGACGGCGACAGCGAACAGCCCTTCGAGTTCCACGGCCCCGAGGAACAGCGCGAAAACGGTGACGGAGGCGGTGATGACGCTGTCACCGCTGACGGCGACGCGGGCGAAATGACAGATGGCGACGCGAGCGAAATGGCAGATGACGACGCGAGCGAAATGGCAGATGACGACGCGAGCGAAATGGCAGATGACGACGCAAACGAAGGAACAGATGGTGATGCGGCCGATGCCCCAACAGACACCAACTCGACCGACACACCGGCTGACACTGACACCACCGTCGAAGACGATGAGACGAACACCGCGGCAGCCACATCGTCGGACGAACACGAATCATCTTCTTGAACCCGCGGCCACCAAGCGCGCGATAGTGCCATCCGGTCGGCTCATGATGCTCCGGTAGGCTGATAGCCCCGTGGTCGTATGGGCCGGTATGGACGTTCACATCTCGCCATCATCCGTTTCGGGAACGGCGCGTGCTCCACCCTCGAAGAGCTACACCCATCGGGCGATCCTGGCGGCCGGCTACAGCGACGAGGCGACCATCTACGACGCACTCGACAGTGCCGACCCGCGGGCGACCCAACGCGCGGTCAACGCCTTCGGCGGCGATGTCACGGTGGTCGGCGACGACGGTGCCTTGCGGATCACGGGCTTTGACGGGACTCCCTATGTCCCGGATGATGTCATCGACTGCGGCAACAGCGGGACGACGATGCGGCTGGTCACCGCGACGGCCGCCCTCGCCGATGGGCTGACCGTCCTGACCGGCGATGACTCGCTTCGCTCGCGGCCGCAGGGGCCGCTGTTGTCCGCGCTCACGGAGCTGGATGCCCGCGCCGAAAGCACCCGCAACAACGGCCAGGCCCCGCTTGTCGTCGGCGACTCCCTTGACGGCGGCACGGTCGCCATCCCAGGCGACATCTCCTCGCAGTATATCTCGGCGTTGCTCATGGCCGGGGCAGTGACCGACGAGGGGATCGAACTCGAACTCACGACCGAGCTCAAATCCGCGCCGTACGTCGATATCACCTTAGAGGTGCTCGACGACTTCGGCGTGACAGCCGAACCGGTCGGCACCAACGGCGAGGATGGCGTCCGCTCGGCCGGGGCGGATGGGTTCGTCGTCGAGGGCGGCCAGGGGTACGCGCCGGCCGGCGGCGAGTACCACGTTCCCGGTGACTTCTCCTCGATGTCATACCTGCTGGCTGCGGGCGCGGTCGCCGCGAGCGACGGCGGGTCGGTCATCGTCGAGGGAGCCCAGCCGAGCGCGCAGGGTGACAGCGCGATCGTCGATATCCTCGACCGGATGGGTGCTGACATCTCGTGGCACACAGACAGAGGGACGATCACCGTCTCGGGGTCGTCGCTGTCGGGGACGACCGTCGACGTGGGCAACACGCCGGATCTGTTGCCGACGATCGCCGTGCTTGGGGCGGTCGCCGACGGCGACACCGTCATCGAAAACTGCGAGCACGTTCGCTACAAGGAGACCGATCGCGTGAGCGCGATGGCGACTGAGCTCGAAGCACTCGGCGCGTCACTCACCGAGGAGCAGGCGACGCTGACGATCCACGGCGGCGACTCCGAGCTGAGCGGCGCGACCGTCGAGGGGTATCACGACCACCGGGTGATCATGTCGCTTGCGGTCGCCGGTCTCGTCGCCGACGGCGACACAACGGTGACCGGTGCCGACCACGTCGCCGTCTCGTTCCCTGACTTCTTCGAGGTGCTGTCGGATCTGGGTGCCACCATCGATCGCACCGAGTAATCGCCCCAGCACGTTTTTGTCATCGCCTGTGATGTAGCCGATATGGATCCGGCTGGTGGACTGACACTGCTGACCGCGGGGATCCCGGGGGTTCCGGGGCCGGCAGAGCTCGTTGCGGTTGGTGATCTCGTGGTACGTGTCATTGTCGCCATCAGCTATCTGTCGGTAACGCTGTTCGTCGGCGCGATGTTGGTCTCCAACGCCGGCGAGCGAACCCGAGCTGTCGGCGAGGAAATTCGACAGCACCCCGTCGAATCTGGAGGCTTCGGTGTCGGGACAGTCGTTGCCTGCGTGGCCGGCTATCTACTCGTGGGCGTTACTGCTGCGGGGCTCGCCGAGCTTGGCGCGCCCGCCCAGGTCGGGATCCTCGTGTTGATACCACTGGTAGTCGGCGTGATCGGCCTTGTCATTGCGACCGCCCTCGGACAGCTCGTCGTCGGCATCATCCTGTTGCGCCGCTTCAGCGAGGACGGGCGACCGAATCTCTGGGGGGCACTCATTGTCGGCACGGTTGTCGTGGGGATGGCGGCGATCCTCCCGGTCGGCAACCTGGTGGGGGTTGCCGTAACCGTGCTGGCAATCGGTGGCGTGACCCGTCGACTATGGCGCGCCAACACCGACCGCCTCTCGACCCTCCGAGACAGGCTCCTAGAGTGAGCACGCTGCCGACGGACTGCAAGGTTCAAATGCTCCGGGGTCCAGAGACCGATAATGAACGGCAATCGGTTCGGCCGGCTCTTTCAGGTGACGACCTACGGCGAGAGCCACGGGAAGGCGATGGGCGTGACGATCAGCGGCTGTCCGGCTGGGGTTGATCTCGACACCGAGGCGGTACAGGCGGAGCTCGACCGCCGCAAACCCGGCCAGTCGATGATCACGACCTCTCGCGGCGAGCCCGACGATGTGACGATCAACTCCGGGCTGCAGGACGGCTACACAACCGGGACGCCGATCGGGATGGTCATCGAAAACAAGGACGCCCGCTCGGGCAAGTACGAACCCTTTGTCACCGCACCGCGACCATCACACGGCGATTACACCTACTCCGCGAAATTCGGGACGCGGAACTGGGGTGGCGGTGGTCGCTCCTCGGCCCGCGAAACGGTCAACTGGGTCGCCGCCGGCGCGGTCGCCAAACAGGTGCTCGAACAGAGCGACTACGACGTACAGGTCAAAGCGCACGTCAATCAGGTCGGCGACATCAAGGCACCCCCGGTCAGCTTCGAGGAGATGCTCGAACACACCGAGAACAACGAGGTGCGGTGTGCCCATCCCGAAACCGCCGAACAGATGCGTGATGCGATCGACGAATACCAGCAGGAAGGCGACTCCATCGGCGGCTCGGTATACTTCGAGTGTCGCGGTGTTCCCCGGGGGCTCGGCGCGCCACGGTTTGATTCGTTCCCGTCGCGGCTTGGGCGGGCGATGTTTGCGATCCCGGCGACGACAGCGTTCCAGTTCGGCAAGGGGCGTGACGCCCGAACGATGCGCGGCAGCGAGCGCAACGAAGACTGGGAGTTCGATGACGGCGACGCCCATCCCGAAACCGTCAGCGACGAGGGCGATCCCGTCCCCGTCGGCAACGATCACGGCGGCCTCCAAGGTGGGATCACGACCGGCGAACCCATCTACGGCGAGGCGACCTGGCACGCGCCGACGAGCATTCCTAAAGAGCAGACGACCGCCGACTGGGAGACCGGCGAGCGGAAGGATGTCCAGGTCGTTGGCCGCCACGATCCGGTGTTGATGCCGCGAGCGGTGCCGGTCGTTGAGGCGATGCTGAATCTGACGATCCTGGATTTCATGCTCTTGGACGGCCGAATCAACCCAGATCGACTCGACGACCAACCTGGAACATACGATACCGACTACCATCCGCGAAGCCCCGACAATACTGAGTAGTCCGACGCCGGTCACAGCGACCGGGCGGCACGGCGACGATCAAATACCATATTTCTGTCAGACTGATACTCACGGCGACACAGCGAGCGACAACCCCCTCAGCGGGTGGGTGATCGATACCAGCCGAGCGGCACACAGTGCGTACTGGTCGGAGCCACCAAATCACGGTGTTTGTCCCGTTCAGAGAGCCCTTTCGAGTTGGTGTGTGAGGCAGCCGTGTCCGATTGTGGAATCCCCTGAATTCGCCTTGCTTGTGAACGAACATCCACAATTAGCGGTTCTTCATGATCTTTCCTTGCTAATGCATAGCAAACTCTTTTACCCGGGGCTAGCATTTTCCCCATACTAGTGGCCCAGTGGGGCCGTGACAGCAACCTATGACTGATAATGAATTCATCTGGCGAATTGCCGGCGGCTCCGGAGACGGGATCGCCTCAACGAGTCAGAACTTTGCCAAAGCGTTGATGCGTTCGGGCTTGGACGTATTCACACACCGACACTATCCCTCGCGGATCCGCGGTGGTCACACCTACACCGAGATCCGTGCCGCGGCGGAGCCGGTGAAATCCCGTGGTGACGGCTACAACTTCCTGCTGGCTCTGGGTGACTCCTTTGCCCGCAACCCACAGGAGGATGCCTACTACGGCAACGAGGAGATCAAACCGCTCGCGGAGAATCTCGATGAGCTCCGTGAGGGTGGCGTCATCGTCTACGACTCGGGGCTGCTCGATGCGAGCGAGATCGAGGACTTCGACGCCCGTGTCGAGGAAAACAACTGGCACGTCTACGACATCGACCTTCGAAACATGGCTCGGGATGTCGGCCGTGAGGTCATGCGCAACACCGCCGGTGTCGGCGTGACCTGCGCGCTGGCCGGGATCGACCTCCACTGGATCGAGGAGCTCATGTCGGATGCGATGCCGGAGAAGATCCTTGAACCAAACCTCGAGATCCTGAATAAGGCTCACGACATGATCATCGAGGAGTACGATGTCGACGCCGTCGACGTGACGGTGCCGGAAGGCAGCCACGACGAGGAGCAGGTGCTTATGTCGGGCTCCGACGCCATCGCCTACGGCTCCCTCGATGAGGGCTGTCGGTTCATCGCGGGCTACCCGATGACGCCGTGGACCGAGGTCTTCACCATCATGTGCCAAAACCTCCCGGAGGTCGGCGGGATCTCCGAGCAGGTCGAAGACGAGATCGCCGCGGCCGCGCTCGCAGTCGGCGCGAGCCACGCCGGCGCGAAGGCGATGTCCGGCTCCTCCGGTGGCGGCTTCGCGCTGATGAGCGAACCGCTCGGCCTCGCGGAGATGACCGAAACGCCGGTCGTCCTCATCGAGGCGATGCGGGCCGGCCCCTCGACCGGGATGCCGACGAAACCCGAACAGGCGGATCTCGAACACGTGCTGTACACCTCACAGGGTGACTCCCAGCGCGTCGTCTTCGCACCGGGAACGGTCGAAGAGGCCTACACGCAGACGCGGCGGGCCTTCCAGATCGCCTACGAGTACCAGATCCCGGCGATCGTCCTCTACGACCAGAAGCTCGGCGGCGAGCTCGTCAGCCTCCCAGCCTCGCACTTCGACGAGGAACCCAACCCCTCGCTTGGCTCAACGCTCACCGAGGCCGAGCTCGAAGAAGCACCCCACGACGACAGCGGGAAGTACAGCCGCTTCCAGCACGATATCGAAGACGGTGTCAGTCCGCGGTCGATCCCCGGCCAGAAGGGTGGTCGCTTCCTTGCGACAGGAAACGAACACACCCCTGAGGGACATATCGCCGAAACACCGTCGAACCGTGTCGCCCAGATGGATCGGCGAACCCAGAAGCTTGAGGCGATCGCGGCTGATCTGGCCTCCCAAGACGAGAGCCACCAGACCTACTACGGGCCAGACGAGGCCACCTACGGGCTGATGACCTTCGGCAGCCAGCAGGGCACCGTCGAAGAGGCTGTCGACATGCTCAACGATCAGGGCTACTCCGTGAAAGCGCTCGGCGTCTCCGATATGGCTCCTTACCCGGTCGAGGAGGTCAGTGAGTTCATCGAAAGTGTCGACGAGGTGCTCGTCGTTGAGATGAACGCCTCCGCACAGTTCCGTGGGCTCACTCAGAAGGAGCTCGGTCAGTACGGCGAGAAGCTGTCGAGCCTTCTGAAGTACAACGGGAACCCCTTCGAACCGCTTGACATCGTCGAGGGCTTCGAAACGACGATCATCGAGGGCGGCGAGCTCTCCGGGCCCGAAACCAAATTCGTTCCAGCAGCAGGTGATTAATCATGAGTGCATTCTCAGCAATCGGTGACGGACAGCCAACCGACCAAGACGACTACACGCCGGAACTCGAACCGCAGGCCACATGGTGTCCCGGCTGCGGTGACTTCGGCGTCCTCAAAGCACTGAAAGGTGCCGCCGAGGAACTCGGGAAATCCCCCGAGGAGATGCTGTTGTGTACCGGGATCGGTTGTTCCGGCAAGCTCAACAGCTACTTCGACAGCTACGGCTTCCACACGATCCACGGTCGCTCGCTGCCGGTCGCCCGTGCGGCCAAGCTCGCCAATCCAGGCGTTGAGGTGATCGCCGCCGGCGGCGACGGTGACGGCTACGGGATCGGCGGGAACCACTTCATGCATACCGCCCGCGAGAACCACGACATGACCTACATCGTGTTCAACAACGAGATCTTCGGCCTCACGAAGGGCCAGACCTCGCCGACGAGCCCGAAAGGTCACAAGTCGAAAACGCAGCCCCATGGCAGCGCGAAGGAGCCGCTTCGGCCGCTCAGCCTCTCGCTGAACGCCGGTGCGTCCTACGTTGCCCGGACGGCCGCGGTCAACCCGAACCAAGCCAAGGAGATCCTCGTCGAGGCGATGGAACACGACGGGTTTGCCCACGTGGACTTCCTCACGCAGTGTCCGACATGGAACAAGGACGCCAAGCAGTACGTCCCCTACATCGATGTCAACGACTCCGACGACTACGAGTTCGACAAAACGGATCGGCGTGAGGCCGCCGACATGATGGCTGAAACCGAGAACGCCCTCCACGAGGGGAAGGTGCTTACCGGTCGGTACTACGTCGACAAGGAGCGGATCTCCTACACCGAAGAGAAACAGGCGATCGGCGAGATGCCGGAGGAACCGCTGGCCGAGCGGTACTTCGATGACTCCTACGAGTGGGAGCGATCCGCCGACCTGTTCCTCGACAAACACAAATAACTGTCACGAACCCCCACGCTGCGGCGTTTACGCAGTCCAAATCGGTTTTTTCGTTCGCAAGGTATTTTTTTATCGAAACGAAACCGTACGTATGAGCACGACAGCGACCGAAGACCGTATTCTCTCGGTGTTGGAGGATGATGCCCAGGCCTCCTACGCCGAGATCGCCGAGCGGGCTGAGGTGTCGAAACCCACGGTGCGGAAGTATATCCAACAGCTCGAAGAGGAGGGTGTAATCGTTGGCTACTCCGCTGAGGTCGACCCAAAGAAGCTCTCCTCACAGAGCATCGCCATGGTCGGTGTCGACGTCGCCAGCGAGCTCTACGTTGAGGCGACACGGGCACTCAAAGGGTTGGAGTCGATCGAGGCGTTGTACAGCTCCTCGGGCGACCACATGTTGATGGCGGAGGTTCGCGCTCAAGACGGAGACTCCCTCGGCGACGTGATCAGCGAAGAGATCCTCTCTATCGAGGGCGTTACCGCCGCCCATCCCTCGTTTTTGCAGGAACGACTGAAATAGTCGCTCGGGTGCTGTTGGTTTCAATCGATTTCATATCGGGGTCGATCCGGCGAAATATCTCTGCGAATTTTGTATAGCGGCATGCAATTTATGTGATGGTGGCTGGACGATCCCAACGTCCATCAACAAGCAATCTGTTGCTCTCAGTAGGTAGCGATTACCGATCAGCACTGATTGAGCACCAACTGGCGTAGTCCGGTCAGCTTTCACAGGCGAGTCTGACGATGGCTTACAATCGGGTATCGACAAGTCGAGACCGGCTGATGGTGTGGTCACTTCTGGGTACTATGACCCGAATGTCTTTCGTCGACGTTCTGCGACAGTGGGTTCGTGGCTTCAGCTGGCAGTGTCAATTGACGACAGCGCGGTAGTCGGCTGGTCGATCACTCACCCTAACCCTCGAAATACACCGATTTTCCGCGACCAGAGGTCGAAATCTGGAAGACCGAAACATCGCGCCTCAAAGGCGTTCAACAGCTCGTGTCGGCACAAGCGAACCCTTCTCCCGAATGTGCACCAGCGCGCTGACCGATTTGTGAGCCCTTAGCTGAACGCGCATCACAAGTCGATAACGACCGGGCAGCAGGCAGCTACGCCGCCAAGTCTCGGCCGCCACAGAAAATACGTTCCCACCTCCATCCCATCCAATCGGCTGAGCGTTACAGAGATCGTTGCCGATGATGACATCGATTGCGGTCACAAATCAAACCGCATCCGCAGCGACCCCGTAATGGAAGTATCCTATAGCTTCAGCATCATTTCTATCTATCGTCTTATCTATACACATAGAAGAGGTTATTTTGTCGATATATGCATATCAACACCTGTTTAGTAAATACAGATCAGCGGATAAGATCCCTTATCAGCAGTAGTGTGGGTAGATTCAAGTAGCTGTTTTGCATACCCTGTTCCATGGCTGCTGACGACCAAAGTGACCGAGCGCGTGTCGTCACCTACGTCCCGACACGACAAAAAACCGAGTGGACAGAACACGCCGAAAAGCTGGACATGAGTCAGGCGGAGTTTGTCCGAACGATGGTGCAAGCCGGCCGGAAGGATTTCACAGTTGAATCCGGAGCTGTGGAACCCACTTCTAACACCACAGACCCTTGGGGTGACGACCTCGAAACACGGGTGCTGGAGGTTCTCGAATCGAACGGGTCGCTATCCTGGGAGCAGCTGGTCGAGACACTCTCAGGTGATTTTGAGGATCGCCTCGAATCCTGTCTCGATTCGCTGCAGGCGGACGATCGGATCCGCTACAGCGGCCGCAACGGCGGCTACACGAGGGTCGACCCATGAGTACCACCGCAACCACCGACGATCCGGATGACCCGATCGCGTACTTCCTCGAAGATCTCACCTATCACGGGAAAACCGAACGCACACGCGACGCCTACGGCCGCGTACTCCGGCGGTTTGAGACGTTTCTGTCCGATGCAGATCGCAACGCGACCGGACGCCCGCTGGCTCCCTCGGAGGCAACCCACCGAGACTGCATGGCGTGGGTTCACAGCCTTCGCGGGACGGTCACCGACAGCACGATCGCCAGCTACGCCGCCTATCTCCACCGATTTTACGCCTACATGACCCAGGTTGGGGTCTTCGAGTCGAACCCGATGACGCTTGTCGTCGAGGAGCTGGATGAAACCATCGAGAAGGATCCCTCCCGGCGAGAGATCAGCATCGACCGCATGCGGTCGTTCGTCGCCGACATCCACCACCCGCTCGATCAGGCGTTGATCGTCACGCTGCTGAAAACCGGGATGCGGGTCGGTGAGCTCTGTAATCTCGATCTGCGAGATCTTGCTGTCGAGGATACAGAGATCGCGGAGGCCTTCGCCGTCGACCCGCGACCGCAGCTTGCGACCCGGCCGAACTCCCTGTATGTCGACAACGAGCCCGCGGTCGGCGCGAGCGTCAACGGCGAGGAGCGGACAGCCTCGAATAAACGCAAGCGGGCGACGGTGATCCCCGTCGATACGGAGCTTCGCGCCGTCCTCAAACGCTGGCTGGCGATCCGGCCGGACAGCCCGTCGCCGGCCGAGCCGCTGTTTGTCTACACCAGCGGTGAGTGGGGCCAGCGACTCACACCGCGGGCGGTGCGAACCATCGTTACCGACCACGCCGAGGCTGCTGGGTGGTATGACACCGGTGGCGATGCCGCTGACAACGTCACCCCGCACTACTTCCGACACTTCTTCACAACGCATCTGCGGGATCGCACGGGCGACCGTGGCGTGGTGAAATACCTCCGGGGCGACGTGGCCGACGACATCATCGACACCTACACACACAACTGGGGTGGGCAGGTCAGAGCAACCTATGAGAGCAATATCTATCGCGTATTATCATGACACAAACACGACCAGGAGGTTCGCGCTGTCCGACACCGAACTAATAAACCATATGCCGCTATAGAAAATTTCTGCGTTCGCCCGCCGACCGAGATAGGGGAGTTGAGCCGCTGAGCGCACACAGCAGGGCACTTTCCGCGAGAAATCAGCATCGACGCCCTGGATGTTATACGCCCACACGAGAACAGCACACCGATGGACTCCTATCCGGCGACGTACAGTCCGACGGGCTACGGCATCCACGACGACGAGGCGGTGGTTCGGACACCACACACGCTGAAAACCATCCAGGGTGACAACGTGACCGCGGTCTGTGAGCTGCTGGCAGCGATGGATGGAACCACGGCGGCACGCGATCTGCTCGATCGGCGGGATGAGTGGGACGCCGAAACCATCGAGTCGCTGTATGCGGCCGGGCTGGCCTACGACGCCCGAGCGATCCCGGACGAGCTTCAGGCCAACGACTGGGGAGGGTTGCTTGAGCCGATCCTTCCGGCCGTCTCGCAGGCTCGCCGCCAGGAACTCCCGGCAACGCTCACGGCACAGTCGGTTGGGGTCTTCGGCGAGCAGGAACCGGTTACTGGGGTATGTGATCGCCTGCGCGCGGCCGGCGTCTCAGTGACGACCCACGAACCGTCAGACACGCCGTCGACCGCGCCGGATGTGATCCTCCTGAGCGAAGCACTCGAACGGAGCCCAGCGTGGACGACGGCGAATGACCACTGGGCCGCCGCCTCGGCAACACTGGTGAAGACGCGGCTGACGGAAACGGGCTGGCGGCTCGGGCCGGTGCTCACGCCGACCGCCGGCGCCTGTTTGGACTGTGTGTACAGCCGCGTGGATGCGAACAAGGCAGGCGGCCGCCTCATCAGCGAGACAATCGGCGGCGACCCACCCTACCTGCGGGCCTACACCGACACCGTCACCGAGCTCATATTTCGCGCACTGCTCGGCGCGCTCCCACGGTATCTGGACGAACAGTTTGTTGTCTACGATCATTACGACGGCAATATTGAGACACCGCGTGTCTTTGCCAGCCCACACTGTGCGGTGTGTGAGCGAGCGACCCCTGCGGAGGGTGGGCATCGATGACCGAAGAGCTCACGATTACCGCGGTCGATAGCCATGTCGACACCGAGGCGGATAGCCACGTTGACACCGAGAGGCAAAGCGACCGCGAGCGACTCCAACAGATCGCGGAGCCAACGACGGGTATCATCACCGGCGTGCGGCGGGTGTCGGTGCCGCCGGATGAGCCGAGCGTCGAGAGCTACGTCGTCGAGCGGGAGGATTTCACCCCGTTTACCGATGGAAACCCAATGGGACACAGCGAGGGTGGCTGTGCGTTCACCAAGGACAGCGCGCTCGTCGCAGCCTACGGTGAGGCGATCGAACGCTACTGTGGCTGTCTCTACCGCGAGGAACACCTTCGGACAGCCGTCTTCAACGACCTCGCCGACCCCGCTCTCGATCCGACCAGGGTCGTCAACTTCGCAGCCCACCAGCGGGCAACGATGGACGGGGACACCGAGCTCTGTGGAACCGAGGATCAGATCGCGTGGGTTGCTGGTGTCGATCTCGAATCGGGGGCGACCACCCAGATCCCGGCACAGTTGGTGTATCTCTCCTATCCGCCGGCCGCCGAGCCGTTCATCCGCAACCCGATCTCAACGGGGCTGGCCGCCGGCCAGGATCGAGCGATGGCGATCGAAAACGGGCTAGCGGAGTGTATCGAGCGCGACGCGTTCATGCTCTACTATCTCACCGCCACCGAGCTGCCGCGGATCGCGCTCGATACCGTCCCACCGCGGATTCAACGCCTGTCTCGGCGTGTCACCGCCAATGGGTGTGAGCTGACGGTGTTGGACGCGACGACCGATCTCGGCGTCCCGGTCGCCATCGCGGTATGTATCGACCGCGCATGCCGACCGGCCGTCAGCGTCGCCGCGGCCGCGGGCCTGGATGCGGCGAGCGTGATCGAGGACGCGCTCGCGGAGGTGATACAGACGCGGCTAGCGACGATTCATCGGTTGGATGCCACCGACCGCACACCAGGAGAGATCGACCCCGCCGATATCGATTCGTTTGCGGAGCGGGGGCTGCTGTGGGCCGATCACGACCGGATCGCCGACCTGGCGTTTTGGATCGACAGCGAGCGAACAACATCGTTTGCTGGGTTTGCGTCCGACACGCCGACCAGCCTCGTCGATGCGGTCACAGATTCGGGGTACGACGCCTACGCGGTCGACGTGACGACACGGGAGATCGCGGCGTTGGACGTGACCGTCCAGCGGGTGATCGTCCCCCGGCTTCAGCCGCTGTATCTCGTCGAGCGGTTACGGTATCTTGGCGGGGGTCGACTCGAATCGGTTCCCGTCGAGATGGGGTATCGAACAACGCCGATCGATCCGGCTGCGATCAACACCGTCCCACACCCCTTCCCCTGACAATACCCAACACACCTCCTAACGATGCCTAATACACCCCCTACCGACACGATCCCGTTCGATGACACGGCGTTTGAGCACCTGTATGAGCTCTACCACAAGAACCTGCCACCGCTGTTGTCAGACGCCATGTTGGCCCCGAAGTCGACGACAACGCAGTCCTCGGCGTCGACCAAGGAGTACCGCCGGGCCGAGCGTGTCCCGCTTGCGTCCCCCGAAACCTCGGCTCTGTCGGCAGCCATCGCACAGCGAGCCTCGTATACCGACGCCACCGAGCGACGGCCGATCACCGACAGCGAGCTGGCGACGTTGCTGACGTACGCCTACGGTCCTATCCGCGACGCCGCTGGCGGCACGAACGCCGGCGACAGCCGTCGCCCTGTGGCCTCCGCGGGGGCGTGTTACCCGCTGGAGTTGTATCCGATCGTGCTTGATTCGCCGGATATCGAATCAGGGATCTACCACTACGCCGGCCACGAGGACGTACTTGAACAGCTCGACGCCGGCGACTACAGCGAGTGGCTTCGGGAGCACTGGACATGGATCACAGACGAGGCTGTTGCCGCAGCCATCGTGATCACAGCACGCTTAGGGTACTCAGCCGACCGGTACGGCGAGATGGCGTATCTGTTCGCCGCGATTGAGGCCGGCGCGGTCATCCAAACCCTCCAGCTGCTGGCGACCGAGCTTGGGATCGGCAGTCGCCCACACAACGGGCTGGACTACCCCGGGATCAACGAACAGCTCCAGCTTCCCAGCGATGAGTACCTGCTGTCGACGGTCGTGTTTGCCGGGCAGCCCCCCGGTGACAGCGGGTGAACACCATCGTCAACTCGTCGGCTACCGGCCCAATCATTTTACCGAAACGCGCCGAAGGCTGCTCGTATGGGAATCCAGATTCTGGATGGGCTCTCCTCGTGGGTTCGAGAACAGGTCGGGCCCGAGGCCGACAACCGAGGGGAGGCCGCCAACGAAGCCGACGGTGCTGACGACAGCGAGGCCGATATCGAGGAAGCCGATACCGACGACGATGCCGACGATACTGACACTGATGCCGGCGATAGCGACGCGCCCGCGTGCTGTTCGGCAGCCGGCAACACCGACGTAACGGTGGTCGACCCCTGAGCGGCACCCGCCGCTGTCGACCCAAACTCGGTTGCGACGGATTTATTCGCACCGAGGGGGTCGTTGTTTCCAGTGACTGCTAACTCGGACGCCAAAGTTAATAACTCGGTGCGTGCCGGGGCTCGCCTCGGGCTGCTGTCTGTCATCGGGCTTGTGGCCGCGTCCGTGGCCGCATTCGGGAGCCAGCGGTACGGGATCGCTGGTGTCGACGACTCCGTTCTGAAGGTTGTCGTCATCGGGTGGGTTGCCTGCGTGGCGATGGCCGGCGGCGCGTGGCTCGGCGCGCGGGCAAGCGAAACCGATCCCGTCGGCCTCGTCTGGGGATACGGGCTGGCCAGCGGCGCGATGATCATGAGCGCGGCGATGTTTCTCGTCCCACAGGCGATCGGCCTTGCTGGGGCGGTCGGCACGCCGCAGTTCGGCGGGATCGGCCTCGCGCTCGGCGTGATCCTCGGCTACAGCGCGCACACGATCGGCCACCGACTGACACATGTCGACCTCCCGCTGGATATCACCGCCACCCAAATTACGGTGCATGCCCTCTCGGCGGGGGCGATCATCGGCATCGTCTACGGCTCGATGCCGTCGCTCGGACTGTTGCTCGGGCTGGCGATCGTCTCACACAAGGGCCCAGCCGGCTACGCCGCCGCCCGCCGCCTCGCGCGTGACGATCGGTCGGCGGCGGTGCTGTTGTTGCCGGCGGCCGGCGTCGGGCTGACGGCGATCCCGACGGCCGTCCTGCCGGTTCCAGATCAACCGATCATCAACGCCGTTGTCTTCGGGTTTGCGGCCGGGATCTTTCTCCACGTCGCCATGGATTTCCTCCCGAAATGCGAAACCGGCAGCGAGATCGATCAGGTGCTGTCGCTGGAGGAAAACTCCCATCATCTCCTCGATCAGCTTCGAACCCATGCGGTCGCCAGCACGCTGCTGGGAAGCCTCGTCGTCGTCGCGGCGTGGGTTGCTGTCGGCTGAGCCGGAAGCGATCAGCTCATATCAGCCAGCGGGCCGAAATCGTCGACCGGCAGCACGGAGTAATCGACCGTCAGCGTATCCTTCGTAGCGCGGATCTGGCCGACGAACGCCGAGATCTCCTCTAAGGAGCCCTCAAGCACGAACAGCTCCATGCAGTGATGGCCGCCGACATGACTGTGAAAGTTCGCGGTGACAATCCCCTCGTGTTCGTGTCTGAGATGCATCATTTTCTCCTCAACGCTGGTCGTCTCATAATCGAACAACACGGTGACAACGCCCATCAGCTCGCGGCCTTCGAGCCGTTTGTCCTCGAACTCGCCCAACAGCGTCCGGCTGGCCTCGCGGACGACCTCGCTGCGACCGGTGTAGCCGTGGTCGTCGGCAAACTCATCGATCCGTTCGAGCAGCTCTTCTGGCATCGAGACGCTGACAACGCTCATATAACAACTGAGTGGCGACGAAATAATAACTATTAGCATCTTCGACCGCAATATCTCCGCCGCGTTGCTATCGCCAGTGTGACAGATAGGCACCAACAGAGGTGGATAGGCTCCCGCCGAGCTGCCGACCCAACCGCCGAGTGCAAGCTCACACGGCCGCCCCCGGTGTCACCAAGTCGGGCAACAGCGACATCTTTACCCCACTCTCAGCCCTACGGCGACCAATGAGCGACTCAGACGACACGGCACCGATCACGCTGTATCGGCTCCAGGCCTGTCCGTTCTGTGAACGGGTCGTCCGCAAGCTCGCGGACTACGACATCGACTACACCTCACGGTTTGTTGAACCGATGCACTCCGATCGCAACGCGGTCAAACGGCTCAGCGGCGCGCGAACCGTCCCCGCGATCGTCGACGACAACACCGGCGTGACGATGTCAGAAAGCGGTAACATCGTCGAGTATCTCGACAAGACGTACGGAGGTGCCGAGTAATGGATCTTGACTTCGATATCGTCGACCTCCCGGCAACCGACCACCCGACCGAGGGCGATGATGCCCCCGAGTTCACCCGCCCGCTGGTGACCGACGAATACTGGGAGGATGTGTCGCTGTCGTCGCTGCTCGATGGGGAGCCGCTGTTGTTGGTCTGTTACCCGATGGACGGCGCGTTTCCGGCGACGTACATCTGGAACGAGCTCCGGGATCGGGATTTCGAGGACACCTACCAGCTCACGATCGCCGGGCTGTCGATCTCGACGCCGTACGAGCATACGACGTTCATCGAGGAGCGCGGGATCGACACCCCGCTGTTCAGTGATCCAGCCAACGGCGTGGCCGAACAGTACGACATCGTCAACGATCTCGACGGGATGGCCGGGGTTGCCGAGCCACGACCCGCGGTGTTCCTGATCGACACCGACCAAACGGTTCGGTACGCCTGGGTTGCCGACGAGTGGCCGGCGTTCCCGCCGTACGATGAGCTTGAAGACGCCTTGGCGACCCACTGTGAGATGAAACCGCTCGGGCCGTAGGCGTCCATAACTGTCTTTCTGGGGGCACCCCTATCGATCGGTATGCAGATCCGCGATTGGCAGGACATCCTCTCGACGGTTGTCGACAGCGATCACGATCCCGAGGGCTGGCGGGCGATCGCCGGCCAGCGAGCCACGGGTGTCGGTGAGGATTTCTATCTCGGCCACCCAAACGGTGGGGTGTACCATCTCAAAACGTACGCGAAAAACCCGACCGAGCTCCGCGGCGTCGGCACGCAGATCGCCCGTAAGATCGACGACGAGATCGATCCGTTGTTGCCGCGCCGCGGCGACGACCCCGGGCGGTTTGCGATGCAACAGCCACCCAAAGATGAGTCCGACGCCGAATCGATTGCGTCACAGCTTGAATCGACCCTTCGGCACCACGCCGACGGTGAAGCCTCCGCCGAGCAGTTCTTTTCGGATGTGATGGATGCCGTCGACAGCCCGGCGTTCGGCCCGATGAAGTACGAGCTCAGCGAACGACCCGACCGCTTGGAGAACCTATCGGAGAGCTTCGAGGAGGCCGAGGAGCTGCTGAACGCGGAGCTGGATGAGCTGATCGAGGACGACGACGTTGGCCGCGGGTTCCACTGACAGCCGCCAACAGCCGTTCACCAGTTACTCGTCGGGGCTGTAGTTCGGTGCCTCGTCGGTGATCATCACGTCGTGTGGGTGGCCCTCGGTTTGGCCGGCCGACGAGACGCGGACGAACTCCGAGCGTTCCTTGAACTCGGGGATCGTTGCCGCACCGACATACCCCATCCCCGAGCGCATTCCACCAACAAGCTGGTGGAGCTCGGAGGCGAGCGTCCCTTTGTACGGGGTTGCGGCCTCGACACCCTCAGGAACGAACTCCTCGCCGTCCTCGTCGTCCTTGAGATAGCGGTCGCCGCCGCCGGATTTCATCGCGCCGACGCTGCCCATCCCGCGGTACTGCTTGTACTTCTTGCCGTTCATCGTGATGACGCGGCCGGGGGCCTCCTCGGTGCCCGCGAAATAGGAGCCAAGCATGACAGCGTCGGCACCCGCGGCGATCGCCTTGATCGCGTCGCCGGAGTACCGGATCCCGCCGTCGGCAATCACGGGTACGTCCTCCTGTGCAGCCACGTCGGCGACCTCGGCGACCGCGGTGATCTGTGGCATGCCCGCGCCGGTGACGACCCGGGTGGTACAGATCGAGCCCGGCCCGATGCCGACCTTGATCCCGTCGGCGAAATCGACGACCTCCGCGGCGGCCTCGCTGGTGCCGACGTTGCCGACGACCACGTCGGCCTCGACGGCGTCCTTGATCTCGCGGGCCGACTCGATGACGTTCAGGTTGTGGGCGTGGGCACAATCGATGAAGAGCACGTCCGCGCCGGCCTCGTCGGCGGCGGTCGCCCGATCGGTCTCGAAGGGGCCGACAGCGGCCCCACAGACCAGCTGGCCGTCGCCGTCGTGGGCGGCGTCCTGATTTTCGCGCCGCTGGAGGAGCCCCTGCATCGTGACCAGGCCGACGAGCGTGTCGTCGTCGTCGACGATCGGCACGCGCTCGATCTTGTACTCGTACATCAGCTCTAGGGCCTCGCGGGCCTCGATGTCGACGCCGGCGGTGATCACCTCATCGGTCATCGCCTCGCGTACCTCGTCGGTCTCGCCGACCTCAAGATACGGGCGGATATCGGTGCCGGAGATAATCCCGAGGACGGTATCGTCGTCGTCGACGACGGGCGCACCGGAGACACCCTCCTGGCCCATCATCGTATCCACCTCGGCGATCGTCTGCTCGGGGCTGGCGGTGACGACGTTCTCGCGATCGATCACCAGCTCGTCGGCGCGTTTGATGCGCTCGATCTCGGCGACCATCGTCTCGATATCCATGTTGCGATGGAGCACGCCGAGGCCACCCTCACGGGCCATCCCGATGGCGGTGTCGCTCTCGGTGACAGTATCCATCGCCGCCGAGAGGATCGGGATATTGAGCTCGACGTTCTTCGAGACACGGGTCGACACGTCGGCGTCGTCGGGTTCAATGCGACTCTCCTTCGGGCGGAGCAACACGTCATCGAACGTCAACGCCTCCGGTACCTCCAGTTTTTCCGAGAAGGGGCGGTCTGATTCCATATAAACCGTCGCCGTGGCCGGTGGAAAAACGTTGCGAGTCGCCCGCTCCGTGTGGTATCGCCACACTCACGTCCGCTGTGTCACGATATCGATCCGTGGCTATGGCGGTGTGTCCCACGGAACGTTTAACAGCGATCCGACCCTATCTCTCTATGTATGTACTCCCAGCTGAATCCCACGTCGCTTCGGGTTGCACAG
Organism: Halonotius roseus; assembly: GCF_006861655.1. Lineage (GTDB taxonomy): Archaea > Halobacteriota > Halobacteria > Halobacteriales > Haloferacaceae > Halonotius > Halonotius roseus. Next base: position 194,592 of record NZ_SESI01000004.1, read on the forward strand.
CAGCGCGGCTCACCTGCTGGAACGAAGACATCAGCGACGTGGACGCTGTTTTCGGCGGTGCTGGGAGTCGGATTCGCTGTCGCCGGGAGCGTCCGGCGACGGGATCACCGTTCGGCCGATGGTGACGGCCCCTAACCCATATGAGCGTCTCGGAACACCCGGTTGCCCTCACCATCGAGCAGCGCGTCGGCGGTGCAACGACGCTGTTAGCGACGGTGATGGCACTGCCGCTGCTCGATGGGCTGTTTGTCGCCCTGTTGCTGGCCGGCACGCTGGAGACGCCGGGCGGGATGCTCGAAACCGGGCTGTTGGTCTTCGGCGGCTCGGCGACCGTCGCGGTCATCCTCGCGGAGTTAGACGAGGGTCGGTGGTCGATGGTGCGGTCGGTGCTGCTGATCGGCGCGGGACTGGTCCCCCTGGCCGCGCTGCAAGCCATAATCGCCCCAACCATCGAAAGTGCCCTTGAGCTGGCGATCTTCCAGCGATTTGCGGGGGTTGTCATCCTGGCGATCGCCGCCAGAACCGTCAGCGCGAAGCTGGGCGAACATCTCCCCCGCCCGGGCGTGATCATCCTGCTTGGGCTGCTCGCCAGCGTTCGGCCGGCGGCCGTGACCCTTGAGGTCGTTGTCGACGGCGAGCTGGTGGCGCGGGCGGCGATCACCGCCGCCATCGGCGTCGCCTTCGCGCTGGCGGTGGCTCTGGCCGCACCCACGCTCCGCGGCGTCGTTGATCTCGATCGGTTCCGGTTCGGGAGTGCCGTCGCCCTCGGCGTGTTTGCCCTGCCGGTTGTCGGTGTGCTCAACACCGACGCGCCGATCGCGCTGGCGGTGTTGGTCGTCTCGGGGCTGTTGGCCTACTCGCCCGATGGGGGCGAAGAGCCCGACGAGGACGCCGATGAGCCGCCGGAGTCGGCGACCGATACCGACTACGCACCGGAGGATACCGCCCGCGCGCCGTGGCTGTAGGTGCAGACCATGGCTGTAAGCGCACGCACCATGCTGTGAGCGCGAGCGACATGGCTGTAAGCGCACGCACCATGCTGTGAGCGCGAGCGACATGGCTGTAAGCGCACGCAGCGTGGCTGCGCAAGCGAGCGCGGCCGCGGCGTGACCCGTATTCTTTAGTCGTCGCCCCCGAGACTCGCAGGCGAATGGCGTTCGAATCGATCCCGGGTGTTGGCGAAAAGACCGCCAACGCCCTGGCCGAGCTTGACGATCCCGAAACCGCGTTACAGCAGGGTGATGTACTGACGCTGATGGACGCGCCGGGGATCAGCGAGGGGCGGGCGGCCGCCATCGCCCGCGGGGCGATCCGGCAGCGACACGACGATCCCGGCGGGCTGTTAGCGACCGACCAGGCCCGCGATCTGTACGACTCGATTCTCAAGCTCCTCCAAGAGCGTGCGGTCACCACCTACGCGAAAAAGCGGCTGGAAACGCTGTATCCCGCGACGAAGGAGTCCCGGATCGAGGAGGTCAGAGCGACCGTCGAGGACGCCCTCCAGCGGGAGCCGACACCCGAACTCCGCGAGGCATTGGCCGATGTCGCCCCGCTCGAATCGCCGTCCGGCCTTCGCGTCCGCGAGCGGTGTCTGGCGACGACCGACGCCGAACGGTACGCCGCCGCTCGGGAGGCGGTTCCCGAACTCTCGGCGGAGGTCGTCGACGACGGCCACGATATCGAGGAGCTCGCCCGGTCGTATTCGACGGTGATCGTGCTGGATGAGGCCTTCGCCGGCGGTGATTTCAGCGGCGACGTGCGGGTGCTGCCTGACGCACTGGAGTCGCCCGCGGATGTTGTCCCCGAACGCCTGCTGGCCTTTTTTGCCGAGAACCGTGGGACGCTGCTGGCGGCTGGCCGCGTTCATGAGGCAAGCGAGTTGGAGCCACCACTCGATCTTGATGCGCTCACCGAGAGCCTCTCGCGGGTCGACGAGGATGGCACCATCGTCGGCGATGAGGAGCTAGAGCGGTTGGCCACCGCTGTCGACGATCTCGACGCCGCGGTTGGAACCGCCGAATCCGTCGCCAACGACCATCTTCGAGACGCGATCAAAGAGCGGGATGTCACTATCGAGGGCCAGGATTTCCTCTCGTTGGTCGAACAGGGGGCCCGCGTCGACTCGCTGCTGGCGCGGGAGCTTGATGATGCCTTTGATGCCGCGCTCCAGAAGGCCCACGACCACCTCGTCGACAGCCTCGACCTCACCGGCCACGAGGCCGAGTTGGCCGACCACATCTTCGGCGGTGAGCCGACGTTTCCGGTGTCGCGGCGCGACGATGCCGTCTCGCGGCTCAACACCGAGCTGACGACCGCCCGCGACCGCCGGTCGGCCGAGCTGAAAGCCGATCTCGCCGACGAGCTTGCGGCACACAAACCTGCCGCCGAGGAGCTGGTTCGCAACGCGCTCGAACTCGATGTCGAGTTGGCGATCGCCGCCTTCGCCCGCGACTTCGACTGTACGATGCCGGAGTTCGTCGGCAACGCTGTTGACGATGATGAGGCTGCTGGCGACGATGGTGGTACCGATGATACTGATGACGCCGCGTCCAGGCCAGGATTCACCATCGAGGGCGGTCGCTCGCCGCTCCTCGATGTCGACTTCGCGGCCGTCGAGCCGGTCGATTACAGCGTCGAGGGCGTGACACTGCTATCGGGTGTCAACTCCGGCGGGAAGACTTCCCTGCTTGATCTGGTTGGGCTCATCGTCATCGCCGCCCAGATGGGGCTGCCGGTGCCAGCCGACCACGCCCAACTTTCTCGATTCTCCGAACTCCACTACTACGCCAAATCACAGGGCACACTCGACGCCGGAGCCTTCGAGAGCACGCTCCAGGATTTCGGCGATCTCGTCGCCGGTGCTGACGGCCGGCTCGTGCTCGTCGACGAGTTGGAGAGCATCACCGAACCGGGCGCGAGCGCGAAGCTCATCGCCGGCATCCTCGAAGCACTCGACCGACAGCAGACGGCCGCGGTCTTCGTCTCCCATCTGGCTCGTGAGATCCGCGAGGCTGCCGCCATCGACGTTGCTGTCGACGGGATCGAAGCCGTTGGGCTCGTTGACGGCGAGTTGGAGGTGAATCGGTCGCCCGTGAAAGACCAGCTGGCGCGGTCGACGCCCGAGCTGATCGTCGAGAAGCTGGCCGACGATGACGACGGCGAGTTCTATGAATCGCTGTTAGAGAAGTTCTGACCGGGCGATCACGACCACAATCGATCGATCCTTGTCGCTGGAGGGGACAGTCGACTGTATGGAAACGGTCACCGCAGCAGACGGCACCGAGATCGGATTCAACCGCCACGGCGAGGGCCCACCGCTGATCGCCCTCCACGGGAGTGCCTCCACCGGTGAGAGCCTCCAGCCGATCGTCTCCCAGCTTGCCGCCGACTACACGGTCATCGTCCCGGATCGACGCGGCCGCGGAGCCAGCGGCGACGGCGACGATCACAGCCTTGATCGAGAGGTCGAAGATCTACAGGCCATCGTCGACGCTGTCGACGGCGAGCCGGTGATCCTGGCCCACTCCTTTGGCGGGCTGGTCGCGCTGGCGGCCGCGCCATCGCTTACTATCAGCCGGCTCGTTCTCTATGAGCCGGCGGTCACGGTCGGCGAATCGGCCGACCCACCGCTGAGCGCGGGGGTGCGATCGCTGGCCGACGAGGGCAGCGACACCGAGGCGATGCGGCTGTTCTTCGAGGCCGGCAGCGGGATCCCAGACGTGACGGCGATGCCGTGGTGGCCCGAGCATATCAACATGGGCTGGGTCGACACGGTGATCCGAGAACTGGAGGCTGTTGAAGCCTTCGAGCTCCCTACACTTGACTTTGAGACGCCCACGCTACTACTGACTGGGGAATATGGCCCCGACCACCTCGCGGCGGGAGCCCGCGCTGTCAACGAGGCCCACGAGCAGAGTCGCCTCGTCGAAATCGAGGGGATTGGTCATCTTGGCCTGCTGTCGGAACCGGCGCATGTGGCGGAGTTAGTGACAACGTTTGCTGACGACCCCACTGCTGTCGGCCAGTAGCGATCTTCCTTACTCCTGTCGTCGCTACACGGTCGTCATCGGTATTTCGCTGATGTTCCACTGTGGGTTTCCTATCCCCATCCTCGACACCAACCATACGGGAAAATATTACGTAACACACGGTCGTATTGCTATTTATGGGAACGACAGCCGACGAACGAGGCCGGATCTATCTGCCGAAAGATGTGAGGGATCGGTACGGTGATCGCTACCGGATCGTCGAACTCCCGACGCACGTCGTGTTGCTACCGGTTGACGACGATCCAATCGAAGGGATTCACGACGCCGTCGGCGATGCGTTCGCGGACATCGATCCCGACGATATCGAGGGCAAATCGATTGCGACTGCGAAGGCCGAAATAGCAGCCGAGATCGACGACCGCGAACAACGGGCGTCAGAATAGCGGGATGTACGTCGAAACCGATTTTCTGATGGGATTGGCGAAACAGGACGACTGGCTGCAGGACAGCGTACTCGACGCGCTGGATGAGTACGAGGATATCCACACGTCGATCACTGCCTACACCGAATTTTTCATGCTCGCATACGATGAGGAGGCTGCCGACTACACCGTCGACATCGGGCGTGTCGTCGCCGACCTCGTCGAGCTAGTTCCCGTCCAACCGCCCGAACACGAGGAAGCGGTGCTCACTGCTGCGGTGCTCGCTGCCGAGCAGGGGTTCACCCCGTTCGACGCGATTCACGCCGGGGTTGCAATCGTCACCAACGAGTCGGTACTGACGACCGAGCAGGATTACGATGCTATCGAACTCGACCGGGTCCCGCTCGATGAATTCGGGTCGTAATCGAGGGGTATACTCCGAACCGAGGTCGGTTCGGCACTCGTTCCGCTGATTTTGCGGTACTTCGAGTTACAGTCGTACACCAATTCAGTAATGCCACGGGAAATCATCGAAATCCGGCTCCCGACCCTCCAAGAACGCGTCTCTCCCTTCCTTCGCCTCGTCGGTCATGTAGGCCAGCCGCGTCGCCTCGCCCGCGAAGACCTGCTGGCCCATCATGCCGTCGTCGGTCGCGTTGAACGCAAACTTGAGCATGCGCATCGCCGTCGGGCTCTTGTCGGTCATCTCGTCGGCCCACTCCAGGGCTACGTCCTCAAGCTCATCGTGCGGGATCGCCTCGTTGACCATCCCCATGTCGGCGGCCTCCTCGGCCGAGTAGGTTTTCCCGCGGAAGAACACCTCTCGGGCCTTCTTTTGGCCGATCTGTTTGGCGAGATACGCAGAGCCGAACCCGCCGTCGAAGGAGGCCACGTCGGGGTCGGTCTGGAGGAACTTGGCGTGGTCGTCGCTGGCGAGCGTGAGATCACAGATCACGTGCAGCGAGTGGCCGCCACCGACGGCCCATCCCGGCACGACGGCGACGACCGGCTTTGGCATGGTGCGGATGAGTCGCTGGACTTCGAGGATATGGAGTCGGCCGGCTTTGGCCTGCTGGACTGCGGGATCGTCGTCCGCACCGGCTTCGTCATCGTCGCGGTACTCGTAGCCCGAGCCACCCCGAACCGACTGGTCGCCACCGGAGCAAAAGGCCCAGCCGCCGTCCTCGGCGGGCCCGTTGCCAGTCAGCAGGACACAGCCGATGTTCGCCTGCTTGCGGGCGTGATCGAGGGCGGTGTAAAGTTCGTCGACCGTCCCCGGCCGGAAGGCGTTGCGAACCTCGGGGCGGTCGAAGGCGATTCTGACGGCTGGCACATCTGTCCCGCGGTGGTAGGTGATATCATCGAAGTCGAAGCGGCCGACCGCCTCCCAGCGGTCGGGATCGAAGAGAGCCGAAACCATACCGGGAGGTGGGGCGGCGAGGACAAAAAGCCAGCCGATCAGTCAGGGGCGTCGACCGCACCCGGATCGTCGCTGAGATCACGAACGAACGCGAGCACGCGTTCCTGCCCGCCGATCGTCGTGCGTTCAAGCGCGACCTCGACCGGGAACGTCTCGCCGTCGCTGGTCTGATCGCGCCACGTGAACCGTTGGGGCTCGCCGGCGGCGGCCTGCTGGATCTTGCTGTGGCCTTTGGCCGCCTCGTAGGAGGGTTCATCCGCGGAGAAGTCGCCAACGGTCATCCCGATCACGTCCTCGTGGTCGTGGCCCAGCAGCTCGCAAAACCGGCGGTTGGCGTCGACGATCTCACCGGTTTCGGGGTCGTGAACGACGATCCCGGCGGGCACCTTCTCGAATATTTCTCTGTAGTCGCGTTCAGCGCGCCGCCGGGCGACGGCCTGTTCGATCCGCCGGGCAAGCAGCTCGTACTGTCCGGTGGTGGCATCCTTCTGGATATAGTCGGTGACGCCGGCGGAGATGGCATCGCTGGCGACAGCCTCGCTGCCCTTGCTGGTGTACAGAATAAACGGGAGCTCGGGGTAGTCGGCCCGGAGCTCCCTGAGAAACTCGATCCCGTTGGCCCCGGGCATCTGGTAGTCGGAAACAACACAGTCCGGCCGATCGGCCGCAATCCGGTCGAAGGCGGCGTCAGCGTTGGCGACAGTTTCGATTGAGATCCCAGCACTTTCGCGTTCGAGACCCCGTCGTGTCAGCTCCGCAAACTGGCTGTCATCCTCGACGTGGAGCACAGAGATCGGAGCTGCCATGGTCTGTCACGCGTGTTCAACACGACTATAATAAAAAAGCACGATGTTCCGCTGCGTTACGGTTCGGTGTTGTCCGGCGGCTCAACGAGGCTGCTGTCGCCTTGGGCGCGGATCATCGCCTCCTGGAACACCTCGCCGCTATCGCGGCTGGCCGCGGTGACCCGGTGGTCGACCGTCCACCCTTTGTCGTCGTAGACGGCGACGATGGCGGCGGCTTCTGTCTGCACCAACACGCGTTCGGAGACCTCTCGGCCGCCGTGGGATTCGGCCGTGATGGGGATCGCCGTTAGGATCGCCTCATGACGCTCCAGATCGGCCAACGCGGTGGTTGGCACCGGACTGTCGGGGAAGGTATCGAGTACCGCACCCTCATCGAGCATAGATGAACCGTCAGCGGCTTGGAACTCAAATCCTGTGGCTTTCGGTCAGCATCGTTGTCAGTATAGCGAAAGGTGACCGGTAACGCCGTCGACCTGCTCCTCGTCGCCAGGGCCGACCGCGACCGTCGTCGCCGTCCCCGAATCGAGTTGCGTGTGGCCCGCATCCCGGATGACCGCGTTCGGGAGGCCCTTGACCCGTGCTGCCTCAGCCAGCTCGAAGAGGGCTGACTCGCCGTCGACCTTGACGACGACCTTCTTTTGGCCGCCACCTTTCCATGCTTTGCGTGTTTTTGGGTCGGTGTCCTCGTAAGCCGACAGCGACGCGTGGGCGACCTGGGCGGCGAGTTTGCCCTGGCCCATCCCGAGATCGGTGCGGGCGGCGATGACCTGTTTCATACCCTGTGTTGCGATGGCGTCGCCAAGAGGCTGTGGATCGGCGGTGCAAGCGATAATCGCCGGCGGATTACGTTGGTTTTTAGCCGGCTGCCCGCACTCTGAGAGGCATGATCCTCTCGGATACCGATCTGCTCGAACGCTTGGAGGCGGGTGACCTCGTCGTCGACCCGATCGACGATCTCGACACCCAAGTCCAGCCGGCGAGCATCGATATGCGTCTCGGCTCCGAATTCCTTGAATTCCAGCGCACCAACATCCCCTGTATCCATCCCGACCGCGCCGACGAGGTCGACGAGTACGTCCGCGAAACCTACGTCGAAGAGGGCGAGGAGTTCATTCTGCACCCTGGTGATTTCGTCCTCGGGACGACAAAGGAACGTGTCGAGATCCCATCCGATCTCGTTGCCACCGTTGAAGGCCGCTCATCGCTGGGCCGTCTTGCGGTTGTGGTCCATGCAACTGCGGGCTTCGTGGACCCGGGGTACCGGGGGCAGATCACGCTCGAACTCTCGAATCTCGGGGCCGCGCCGGTCGCGCTCTCGCCGGGAATGAGAGTCTCCCAGCTCGTCTTCACCGAGCTCAAATCCGAATCAACGCGCCCATATGGGGCTGAGCGCGGCTCGAAATATCAGGATCAGGACGGCCCAAAAGCCTCGAAGATCCAGGACGACCCCGAATTCGAGCTCTGAACGCCGGACGGACGACAAACCACGACACTGATATCCGTTCCCCCATGCAACACCGAGTATGAAATTCATCGAGGAACTGGTCGTCGAGGAGTTCCTGCCGACGATCCGGTCGCTGCTTGCGGAAGCCCTCCGCGACCGCGGGCTCACCCAACGCGAGGTCGCCGACGCCCTCGGCATCAGCCAGTCGGCCGTCTCGAAGTACGCCCACAGCGAGGTCGCCCACAACGAGACCATCGCGGCCGACGACCGCGTCGTCGAACTCGTCGAGCGCGTCGCCGATGGGCTGGCCAGCGGTGACATGAGCCGCGTGCAGGCACTCGTCGATATCGAGGTTATGATCCGCCGACTCGAAGACGGTGACCTGCTGGCCGACCTCCACGAGGACGCCATGCCGGAACTCGCCGAGGCTGATATCGACTTCTCGGTTCATGACCCCGATAGCCGCATCCGACAGACCGAGCAGGTGCGCTCCTCTGTCCGCCGCGGGCTGCGAACCCTGACGAGCATGAGCGGGTTTGCCACCCTCATTCCAAACGTCGGCTCGAATCTCGTTGAGTGCATGCCGGAGGCCGAAACCGTCGACGATGTGGCCGGCGTGCCGGGTCGCATCTTCGATATCAAGGGCCGCGCCACCGTCCCCGCCGAACCCGAGTTCGGCGTCAGCGAACACGCCGCCTCGGTGCTCTTGGCGACCCGCGACCACGGTGTCGACGTGCGAGCCGGGCTCAACATCGCCTACGACGAGGATCTGATCGCCGATTTCGAAGCGGCCGGCTACAGCACCGTCGAGTTCGACTCTGAGGCCAGCGAGGAGCTGGCGGCCACCATCGGCGACGCCGTCGTCGACGCCGACCTGACCGAAACATTCGTTCTCTACCAGACCGGCGGCTTCGGGATCGAAGCGATCTCCTACGTGCTCGGGCCGGACGCGCCAACGGTCGCTGGCGTCGTCCGCGACGTAGTGTAGTCGGCTGTCAACGTAGAGAACTGCAAAGGAGGGCGTACGTCAGTGGGACTTTTTGCGGTGAGCGTTGGCAACTGCGAGAGTCGTTAACTGCGAGCGTCGTCGTTAGTCGTCGGCGGGCGTCGGCGACGCCGAGAAGTCGACGGCGGCACCGTCTTTTCCGAGTTCGTCAAGCGCGACCGAGGCGGCGCGTTTGCCGGACAGCAACATCGCGCCGAACGTCGGCCCCATTCGCGGGAGGCCGTGGGTCGTCGCCGTCGCCAATCCGGTGGCGATCACGCCGTCGTGGACTTTGCCTGTCTCTTCGACAACGACATCCTCGCTTTCGGTAACCCACATCGAGTCGTGGCCGGGTGAGTCGTGGCCGGGCGCGCCGTACTCGCCGTCCTCCGATTGATCCATCCCGGTGTTGTTCTCCTTGGCGTGTTCGATACCCGGCGCGTCGAGGACGCCGCGCTCTTCCAGTTTGGAGACGACGACGGCCTCGTGGCCCGTCGCGTCGATGACGAGATCGCTCTCGACGGCGATCGGGTCGACGCAGGTGAGTTCGCGGGGAAGGGCGTGAACCGGCGTCCAGTTCATCACGATGCCGGCGACGCGGTGGTTCTCGCGGACAACGATATCCGTGAACTCGGTCATATTCTGGATCTTTGCGCCCGCGTCACAGGCGGCCTTGATCAGCGAGGAACAGGCGTGGGGGCCTTTCGCGGTGTGGAGGCCGTCGACTTCTTCGCTCTCTTGGTGGGGCACGTCGAGTTCGTCAAGTACCTCGTCGGCCGGCTCGCGGACGGTCAGCGTATTCATCAGAAAGCCGCCGAGCCAGAAGCCGCCGCCGAGATAGTTGTTCTTCTCGACGACCATCACCTTGACATCTTGTTCAGCGAGTTCCTTCGCGGCCATCAGGCCGGAGGGGCCACCGCCGACGATGATCACGTCGCTTTCGGTGAAATCCATGAACTCGTCGCTGAACTCTTCGGTGATCGCGCGGGTCACTTCCGCCTCGCCTGCGCTGCTGAAACCGCTGAACTCTGATTCGGACATACCACCTCGTAATATTTGCTTGTGGTACAAGTCGGTTGCGGTCGGGTGTCGTTGCCGACGAACCCTGAGAGCGTCGCGTTGAGACCGGTAACATGCATGTAACTCCAGCGAACGCTTTTGCCCGTCGGCCCCGTTATCCAACCACTCATGAACATGCTTGTCGACGGCGAGTGGCGAACTGATACCTTCCAGGCGACCAACGAGGAGGGAGCTTTCGAGCGACAGACGACCCCGTTCCGCGACTGGATCGCCGGCAGCGACGTACCCGACCACGTTGACGCCGAGCCCGACGAGCGGTTCGAAGCCGAGGCCGGTCGCTACCACCTCTACGTCTCGTATGCCTGCCCGTGGGCCCACCGGACGCTGCTCGTTCGCGCGCTGATGGGGCTGGAAGACGCGATCGACGTGTCGGTCGTCGACCCCTACCGTGGCGACGACGGCTGGCAGTTCAGTCCCGAAAAGGAGGGCTGCACAGAGGACAAACTCTACGGCAGCGACTATCTCCGGGAACTGTACGTCGAAGCTGACCCGGATGCGACCTGTCGGGTGACGGTGCCAGTGTTGTGGGACACGAAAGAGGAGACCATCGTCAACAACGAGTCCCGCGAGATCATTCGCATGTTGACGACCGGCTTCCGCGAGGTCGCCGAGCGGGATATCGACCTTGCGCCCGAATCGCACCGCGAGGAGATCGACGAGCTCATCACCGACATCTACGAGCCGATCAACAACGGCGTCTACAAGGCCGGCTTTGCGACCAAACAGGGCCCCTACGACGAGGCCATCGACGAGCTGTTCGACGCCCTCGATCACTACGATGAGCTGTTGGCCGACCAGCGGTTCCTCGCTGGCGACCAGCTTACCGAAGCGGATATCTGCATGTTTACGACGCTGATCCGCTTCGATCACGTCTACCATACGCACTTCATGTGCAACGTCCAGTACATCCACCAGTACGACAACCTCTGGCCGTATCTCCGGGATGTGTACCAACAGCCCGGCGTTGCCGACACGGTCGATATCGACCACATCACGGAACACTACTACACAACCCACCCCGACGTGACGCCACACGGCATCATCGCCCGTGGCCCCGATCTCGACTTCGACGCCCCGCACGACCGCGACAACCTCAGCACCCCGACCACGACACCACAGTAGCCGCGCTGTGCCGGCGTCACAGATAACGCGTAATTTTTGAACGATTGGCTATTTTAAACCGAAATCGGTAATCTGAATAAGACATTATGCGTCCAATATGAGTCCATAGGTAGTATTATTATCGCACCAATCAACAGTGATGGCATGCCGATCTGCCCCGAGTGTGACCACAGCGAGGAACCGTCCGGCGCGTGGCTGACCGAGATTCTCGACGACGAGAAACGCCATCGCGGCCGCACCATCTGTCTGATCACCTGTCCGGACTGCGAAGCCGTCCTCGGCGGCACCGACTCGGAGTGGGTTGCCGCCTACTGAGCCTGTCGCCGCGGTACTGTTCAGATTAGTGCGATTGGATTGAGAACATCTTGAAAGCCCCGACGCGCTGGCGTCGGGGGGCTCGCTGCGCGCTTCGGGCCTCCGGCCCTGCAGTGCTTGCGTCGCCCGCCTTCCGCCAGCGCGTCGCCCCTTTCAGTCCCGCCCGACTGCAGCTGCCTGGCCCACTGACGCGGGTGGGACTGAAAGGGGCCGGTGTCTCGGCGAACCCGGACGACGCAAGCACCGCAGCGCAGTGAGGAGCGCAGCGAGTCCCGGGAGCCGAGACGCCGGGGGCTTTCAAGATGGTCTCAGTTTCCTCGGCTTATTTGAACACGAACTCGCCGCGCGCCGTAGACTTTTCACGCGGTATCGAATACGGTCGGGTATGTACACCAACAGCCGCCCCGGCCGGCGATGCCGACAGCGCGACGCCGACCGGCGCGCGGCGACAGCGGGGTGGTCGTGATGGCGACCAAACGCGAACTTGAGGGCCAACTCGCCGTCGTCGTCGGCTTTGAGGATCCACAGGCCGCCCTCGAACAGTATCCGACGCCGCCGGCGTTGGCCGCCCACGTCATCCATCTGGCCGATCTCCACGACGACATCGAGGGTCGAACCGTGCTCGATCTGGGTGCCGGCACCGGGATGCTCACGCTTGGGGCGGCTCTCCGCGGGCCGGCCCGTGTCATCGCCGTCGAACTCGATGGCGGCCCGCTGGCGACGGCCGTCGAGAACCGCCGGCGGGTCGGCACGCGAACGCCGATCCACTGGCTACAGGCCGACGCCACACAACTCCCGCTGTCGATCCCCGAGCCTGTCACGGTCGTCATGAACCCGCCGTTTGGAGCCCAGGACGGTCAGGCTGGTGCCGACCGCGGCTTTCTCTCGACGGTTGCCTCGGTCGCGTCGGTGTCGTACTCGGTGCACAACGCCGGCAGCAAGGAGTTTATCGAGGCGTTCGCCGCCGACAACGGCGGCGAGGTGACCCACGCGTTCAGCGCGGCGTTTGCGGTCGACAACCAGTTTGAGCACCACGACGAGGAGCGCAGAGAGATCGATACCGAGGTCTACCGGATCGAGTGGGACAACTGAGTGGGGAAACTGAGTGGAGCTGCGTGGAGCAATCGACCGGGGGCTGTCTGGCTGCCGTGAATCGGCTCAGTTCACCTTGTTTGCGACTCGCACTGCCGTTTGGGTGCGGTTGTTGACGGCGACAAGCCGGCTGTCCTGCCGGCGGAGGGTGAGCCGGCCGAGCGTCGTCGACTCGTTGTTGGCCGGCATCTCGGCGAAGGTGTCGTCGACGCCGACGCTGAACCCGGTCGGGGTCGCGTTGAGGCTGACACGCTGGCCGGCGACGATCGGCTCGGCCTCGACGACGCCGGCGTTGTACAGCGGTCGCGTCCGATTGTCGTGGCTGAGCGTCACGCGATAGGTGGTGTCGCCGCCGACAGCCCGCCAGCCGGTGTGACGCGCCGTGACCGTCTCCTGCCAGGTGAGCCCGCCGAGGCGGATCTCCGCCGTGCCGTCGTTTGCCAACGCGGATGTACTGATCGCCGTCGACCAGATATGGCGGTCGGTGTTGCGGACGATCACCCCGGAGGTGTTGAGCCGGGTCGACTCGCCGGCCCCTTCGATGTCGATCACGTTGAGTTGACCGTTCGTGACGTTCTCGCCGTAAGTCATCTCGTAGTCTCGCACCTCGATCGGTTCGCCCGGCAGCTCGCCGTCGGCGGCGGTTGTCGCGTTGGTCGCAACCGCCGGCCCGACGAGGATCGCGCCGGCGACCACTAACAGCAACAGCCCGACCTGCCGGTTCGAGATCGTCGTTAGATCGGTCAGAAACGTCGTGGGGTTGTCGACCGCGAACTCGGCGAGAAGTGGGGTGTCGTCGGCGACGACCGCGTACATAACGAGCGTGGCCAACAGGAAGACCAACCCGAGGCCGACCGCCCGGTAGAGCACGTAGCTGTCGTTGCCGCGATACCAGTAAACCGCCCACAGCGATCGCTCGACAGCAAACAGCAGGACGCCAACCCACAGCCGACCAGCCGAGGGTCGGGCTCGTCGCGTCAGTCGCTGGTAGCCGAGCCCCACCAGAACACCAACTAACAGGCCCACCGCATGGCCCTGGATGGCGATCGAGGCAAACCACGGCGTCGAGTAGGTCGTCCCACTGGTGGCGATCTGTTCCGGGGTTTGGAACGCATCAAACAGGCGGCGGACGACGCCTTGGCTCACGCTCACCACGACGGTGAGTATCGGTGCCTGCACGAGCGCAAAGCCGGCAAACGCAAAGACGACCATCGAAAAGCCGATGATCGGGCCAAGCGCGACGGCCGCGCCGACGATCGAGCCGAGGATCGCTACCACCGGAAAAATCACGACGGCGCGAACAACGGGGTGTGTCCACGCGGCCAGCGGTCGGATTGTGGTTCGACGCGTCGTGTGATGGCCCCACAGATATTCGGCCAGCGACCCAAACAGCAGCGTGCCCAACAGATTCCCGAGCAGGTGGCTCGTGTTTGAGTGGGCGAGCCCAGCGACCAGCATCCCGGCCGGATCAAGATAGCTCCAGGCCCGAAACGGGAGGACGATCGGCTCGGCGGAGCCAAACCCATCCTGGAGGCCACCGTACACCGCAAGCAGGATCGCCATCACGATCAGCGTTCCCCACGGCACCCCACCCAGCAAGCGGTCGGTGAGGTGTCGGTACCACTCGCGCGGTCGACCCATCGCGGCGAGCCCAGCGAGGGCGACGACGAGCGCGGCGACTATCAGGAGGCGGTGAAACAGCGGGCCACCGAGCGCGTTGCCAAGGCCGACAAGGGACAGCGAGACCGGTGTGGCCGTCATCAGCCTGGCTACCGCTGGTCGGCCGGCGGCTGTGTCCGTCGGCGCACGTCAGATCTTGCCCTCGGCGTCGTCGGCGAGCTCCTTCATTCGCTTGCCCACACGGCCGGCGTTGGAGAACTCGTCTTCGCTCATCGCCGTCGCAAGGGCGTTGCCGAGGACGAACACCGCGTGTTTGTGCTCGCTTTTCGATTTGTGGACGTGATCCGGCTCCACATCGAGTTCGTCGTAGGGATCAAACAGTGAGGGGTCGACCGACTCCTGGGAGCGGAAATACTCCATGATCAGCACCATCTGCTCGTGTAGTTCGAGCAACTCGTCTTTGTGCATACCCGACCTATGGACGGTTCGGATTTAAGCGTTGTTGGGAACCGCGTGGCTGTAGCGGTGGTGAGCGGGCGAGACGGCCCCTCGCGGCGGGGCCGGATTAAAAGACGTACTCGTCGTCGTGGCCCATCATCCCATCGTCGCCCATTACCCCGTCGTCCTCAAGATCGGCGTCGTCATCCATCGGGCCGCTTGTCTTGTAGGCTTTCAGCCCCGTCGACAGCAGGTTTTCGATGGCCTCCTCGCGGTTGATAAACTCCCCTTCATCGATCAGTTGGGTGATCTGCATCTCAAGGTGTTCCGGGATGTTGATCTCGACTTTCGGCATTTGAACACCCGGTGGTTGCGGGGGTGCCCATTTAAAACTGCCGCCGCCGGTCATCCGCTGAAACAGGCCGCGATCACCGTTCGGCCTGGGGCCGACGAGAGGCCGGTGAGATAGTCACCCTCAAGGGCGACGCGACCATCTGTGGGGGTATGGAATCGCCGCACACCGCCGACCGCCCGCGGCTGGTGAGTCGGTCGGTTCCGCTCGCGGATCCCGTGCCGTCGTTCCGAACGCTGTTGGACGCGATGGAACCCCCGCGAACGGTCTGGAACGCGGCCGATGAGGCGTGTGTGGTCGCCGGCGGTGCGGCGGCGACGCTGACCGCCGACGGCGCGGATCGCTTCGATGGGATCCGAACGGCCGCCGAGCGGCTGTTCGAGACCGGCGATGTCCACGCCGGCACCGAAGCCGCCTGCCCGCGGCTGTTCGGCGGCTTTGCCTTCCATGCCGATGGAGCCGACGCTGATGACGGCGACACCCCTGGCGACAGCGACGACGACCACACCTCACCGTGGGCTGGTTTTCCGGACGCCCGGTTTGTCTTCCCGCGCGTGCAGGTCACACGAACCGACAGCGGCCCGTGGCTGACTGTCAACGCCGTCGGGCCGTCGGCGACGCCGGCCGCCGTCGAGGCGAAACTCGATGAGGAGCGCGAGCGACTGCTGGCGCATGGGGAGGGGGCGGCCGCAGGACCGCGGCCGGGGATCACCGATCGCCGGCGGACGACGACCCCGACCGGCTGGCGGCAGGCCGTCCGCAACGCGGTCGAGCGGATCGACGCCGGGACACTGCAGAAGGTGGTCCTCGCCCAAGCGCTCGAAGTTGATCTCGGTGACGATCTCGCGGTGGCCGATATCCTCGATCGACTGAGCGACAAGTATCCCGACTGTACGCGGTTTCTCGTCGAGCCCGACAGCGACCCCCCGGCGGCGTTTTTCGGCGCGACCCCCGAGCGGCTGGTGTCGTTGCGGGGTCGCACCGTCGAAACCGGCGCGCTGGCGGGGACGACCGGTCGCGGGGAGACGCCCGCCGAGGACGAGTGGCTGGCCGAGGAGCTGCTGACCGACGACAAAAACGTCCACGAACACGAGCTGGTCGCCGAGACGATCCGCGAGCAGCTGGCCCCCTTTGCGGCGTCGGTCTCGGTCGGTGAGCGGGCGATCAAACGGCTGGCGACCGTCCAACACCTCCATACGCCGATCACCGCCGAGCTGGCTGACGACACCCACGTCCTCGACGTGGTTGAGGCGTTACACCCGACGCCGGCCGTCGGCGGGCTGCCGCCGGATCGCGCCCTCGAAACGATCCGGGAGACCGAACCCTTCGATCGCGGTTGGTACGCCGCCCCGGTCGGCTGGATCGATGCCGCCGGCAACGGGACGTTCGCCGTTGGGTTGCGGTCGGCGGTGGCAACCCGGCGGCAGGCGACGCTGTTTGCCGGCGTCGGCATCGTCGGCGACAGCGATCCGGATGCCGAGTGGGACGAGGTCGAACTGAAGTTTCGGCCGATTCTCGATGAGCTGGAAGCCTAAGTGACCGTGGCAAGCGTGTCGTCGACGATCACGCTGTGCTGGTAAGCCGGAGAGACGACATAATCGTCACCGCGTTCCCGGGAGACAGAGACATCAGCACAGCTGAAAGTGAAGATAACAACACATTACATTCGAATGCAATATTTGTCAAATTTTTTGAGGCTTCAGGGACACATCGTTATTACAACCAGTGTCAACACCAAACACACCACTGAGAACCACCACAGATGCACATGAACGATCAGACCCCCACACTGTCTGGCGGTTCACTTGACCTGCCGCCGGACGTTGATGAAAAGCACCTCGAAGCCTTTGTTCGCCGCGCCAACGCCGGTGCGTACGATGAGGACGGAATCGATACGGACGAGATCGATGGGCTCTCGGCGGCAGTAACTGTCATCAAAACCGTTCTCGATGAGACACCGACAGCAGCCGCCGAGCCCGCGACGACCCCGTCGGCGACAAAATGGGCGGCAGCGGCCGGCTACGAGGACGGATCACCGGACAGTAGCTAACCGCTTGCGGCCACAGACCGAACGCCACGCGTTGGCATCGCCGGCTGCTATTCCGCAACGATCGCCTGCTCAGCCGGCCAACTGTCCGTCGGCTCGGGTTCGTTGCCAGCGGTGGCGGTGTTCGATCGCCCGCAGTGCTTTCTCGGTGAGCGTGTAGGAGTTGGTTCGCTTGTCGATGGCGGATTTTTCGAGGTAGCCCTCCTCGACGAGTGTGCTGAGGTTCTGATAGACCCGGCCCGTGTTGACATCCTCGCCGTAATACTCCTCAAGAGCCTCCTTGATGCCGAGGCCGTAGGAGGTCTCCAGATCCGAGACGATATAGAGGATGTCGCGTTGGAACGCCGAGAGATGTTTGATCGTCGGGCTCATTGGTGGCCCTCCTGGCTGAAAATGGTCGCAAAGAGCTTTCGTTGGGCACTCCGGAGGTGCTGGGTGAACGTTGCGCGAGCGATGCCGAAGCGGTCGGCAAGCTCTGTCGCGTTGGTTTCCCGTGGCTCCTCGAAGTAGCCGTCGTAGTACGCCTGCGAGAGGATCTCCCGCTGGCGGGTGGTGAGTGGGTCGAGTAGCTGTGCGGTCGTCGTGGTGTGTTCCCGGTGTGTTGTCATAGCTGTCGTCACGCTGGTGAGGGTTGTGTGTTCGAACGTCGATCTGAGGTCGGCAAGGAGGTTCGGCACGGCACTGTCCGTCGAGAGGTAGCCGGTGATCGTCCGGAGCCCGTCGTCGATGGTGATCGTCTCGAACTGCATGCCGTACTCGCGGGCGATGCTTTCCGGCGTCGGTGGGGTAACCAGAAGCCGACACTCGTGGCCGTCGGCCGTCTCCGTGGTGTCGTACAGCTCGATGTAGTCGCTGTCGGCGACGTACTCCCGGCAGTTATCCGGCACCGTGCCGGTGATATCGACGGAGTACAGCAGTTGACCGTCCTTGTGCTCGGCGACCGAGTGGATCGTACAGTCGGCGTCAGCGGGGAGCTGGCTAGCAAACGCGAGCAGCGGTTCGGTCGGCGCGTCGATCTCGATTTCCAGGATCACTGGCTCGTCGGCGATCAGCGACTCCGTCCACTCGTCGGTGCGGATGGTGTAGCTGATAAGCCGGGCGAACTCCCGGAGCAGGTCGATCCCCTCGTCGGTGATCGGCGTCTCGGCCGTGTAGGCACCGAGTACGCCGAACTGCACGCGATCGTCGCCGATCGGGACGCCGATCCCGGCCTCGAAGTCGAAGCCGGTTGTTGCCGCTGCCCACTGGTCGGCCCACGGCTCGGTTCCGTCGTCGACGGCGGCAACGGCAACGTCTTCGGTGTCGAGCGCACGGATCGCCGGATCGAACCGGTCGCCGCCGTCGCCGGAGCAATCCAACGCCTGGACGTACGTCTCACAGCCGCTGATCGCCCGTGGGATGATCCGGCCGCCCGCACCGACCGTGCCGATCCAAACGCCGCTGTAGCCGTAGTTGTCCTGCAACAGCGCGCAGAACCGGCGGTAGAGCTCCTGTTGGTTCGACATCGTCGTCAACAGATCGACGGCCGTCGTTTTGAGCTCCCGCTCCTGTTGGAGCGCGCGCCGGCTGCGATACGACCGAACCACCTTCCGGAGCTGGGCCGCAAGGATCGGCTCCTCGGGGTCATCAAAGTCCTCGCGGATCAGCTCCTTGGGGATGTAATCTGTCACCCCTTGGCTGATCGCATCGGCGGCAACCGACTCGTCGCCGCGGCTCGTCACGAGCACAAAGGGGAGTTCGGGGTGGGAGTCTCGTACCTCCGAGAGGAGTTCGAGCCCCGTCCCATCGCCCAACCGATAATCACAGACGACACAGTCGAAGGCTGTCTCGGTAAACTGTTGGCGGCCGGTCGACAGGCTTGTCGCCGTGACGACATCGAAATCCGGTGCTGTCTCCACCAACAGCTCACGCGCCAGTGTGAGCCACTGCTCGTCGTCGTCGATCAACAGGAGCTGTGCCGGTGTTGAAAGCGGATCTCTACCGGCGTGTGATGGTGTGGTGATGCCCATACGGTGGTTTGGATCGCGTGCAGCCGTGTTCGACTGTGCCCGGTTGCCGATCATCTCAGCCCGCGATTCCATTAATACAGTAACACCTTATGAAATCTATACCTCCATGTGAAGGTATTGTTCATGGTTCTCTACCTACGGAAGGTTCGCTGGCACTCAGGGTGGAGAGTATGTGATTTGTGCGGTTGCCACAAACATCTTTATCCGACAACAGAGAGATTCGGTCACGACAGTATACATGGGTGTGTTCTCCCCCACAGTCGCCGGCAGCATCATGCTCGCCGGCGGGATTATCCCGGGGTTTGTCGTCTATTGGCTCCGAACCGAGCCACAGGGGATCGTCGTCCGGTGGTTTCGGTTCGCCATGCTGTGTGGCATGGCGTGGTCAGTCTCCTTTGGACTGATCGCGCTGGTCGACACGCCACCGCTCCGGCTGGCGATCACAAACGTGTTTATCATCGCCGTCCCGTCGGCGTCGATTGCGACGTTTGCGTTTGCCTACGAGTTCACCTTTCGTGAGCCGATCCCCAGGCCGTATCTGCTGTTGTTCGTGCCCGTCGGGCTCCTGTTCGTGTTGTCGTGGTTCAATCCCGCGGAGCTGATCTATACCGTTGAAAACCCCTATCAGACAGGTGAGATCATGGTGCCGGCCGACCCCGGATCAGTTCGGTTTGTCATCGGTGTGATCGCTAGCCCACTTCTCGTGGTGATGGCAGCCGGGTTGGCGATCGGGGAAACACTGCGGGCGACGACCAGACTTCGACGGCTGCAAGCCGGAAGCGTCCTGCTTCTGATCACCGCAGCGATGGTTCCCGGGCTCATCAAGGTGTTCGAGCTTGTGCCCCTGTATTTCGATCCAACACCGATCGGCTGGTCGGTTGCGGGACTGCTGGTGGGGGTAACGATCAAGCGGTTTGATCTGTTTCGGCTCTCGCCGAACTCCCTGCGGCGGGTCGTCGACGCGCTAGGTGACCCGGTCGTCGTCATCAACTCCGAGGGGATCGTCTCGGATGCCAACGACGCGGCCACCGATGTGTTTACACTCACGCTGGGGATGACCGTCGAGGAGCTGCGGGCGGCAAATCCGCCGCTTCGGACGGTGCTCGACGGCAGTGACACCCAGGTCGAGCTGTCGACGGCTAAAACCGAGCGGGTGTTTGACTACCGCGAACTGCCCGTGCCACAGGGGTACGGCACGACCGGTCGCATCCTCTATTTCAGCGATATCACCGAGCAGGCCACCACCGCCGAGATCCTCCAGGCGAAAACTGACCGACTGGATGCGTTTGCCAGCCGCGTCAGCCACGACCTCCAGGGGCCGATCACCGTCGCGGCAAGCCACGTGAAGATCGCCCATCGTGTCGAGGATCCGACGGACGCACTCGATGAGATCGAGACGGCCCTTCAGCGCGCCGAAACGCTCATCGAAGACATCCTTGCGATGGCACGGAGCGGCCAACAGCCCGATCGTGAGTCACTCTCCCTGGAGGCGGTCGCCCACGAGGCATGGGCGATGGTAGCGACAGCCGACGCGTCGCTGGTCGTTTCGGCCGACGCAAGGCTCAGCGCGGATGCCCAACAGCTGTCACGCCTATTTGAGAATCTGTTTCGGAACAGTGTCGAACACGGCGGGGCGGCTGTGACCGTTCGGGTCGGGACGACCCCCGATGGGTTCTACGTTGCCGACGACGGCGTCGGGGTTCCGGCCGACAAACAGGGGACGATCTTCGACGAACGGGTGAGCTACGACGCCGACGGCACCGGCTACGGGCTGGCGATCGTCCGCGATATCGCCGCGGCCCACGACTGGACGATCACCGTCACCGACAGCGAATCCGGTGGGGCGCGCTTCGAGATCACCGGCGTCGACTTCGAGACCGCCGGCTTTGCGGCGACACCGGACGACCGCGGGCAGGCCGCGGAGTGAGCGTTCCGACACGCCGGACATATGAGCGTCGGCCTCGATACGTCGGCCATGACTGCACCGAATCGGAACACGCTGTGGGGGCGGGCGATCGCCGCCGAACTCGCCCGCAGCGGCGTCCGTACGGTCTGTGTCTCTCCGGGGAGCCGCTCGACGCCGCTGACGGTCGCCGTCGACGAACACGAGGAGTTGACGACGATCTCCGCGCTCGACGAGCGGTCGGCGGCCTACTTCGCCCTCGGGCGGGCTCGCCGGACTGGCGAGGTGACGCCGCTGATCTGTACGTCCGGCACTGCTGCCGCCAACTACCATCCCGCCGTTGTCGAAGCGAATCAGGCGCGGGTGCCGCTACTCTTGCTGACGGCCGATCGGCCACCGGAGCTCCGAGAGTCGGGAGCGAATCAGACCGTCGACCAGGAGAAGCTCTACGGCGACGCCGTTCGGTGGTACAAGGATCTGCCCGAGCCCGCCGCCCGGGAGCGCGCGCTGCGGTCGCTGCGAACCGATATCTGTCGGGCCCTCGGCACGGCCGAGGGGACGCCTGCCGGGCCGGTGCATCTGAATGTCCCGTTTCGGAAACCGCTGGAGCCGACGCCGGTCGAGGGCGACGTGCCCGCGGATCTCGACCCGTTGGCGGCTCTCGGCCGCGACGAGGAGACGCCGTTCGTGCGGCGAACGAGCGGGGAGCCACAGCTTGACGACCGCGATCTGCGACAGCTTGGGGAGACGCTGTCGGTCGATCGTGGGCTGCTCGTCGCTGGCCCGGCCGATCCACCGGGGCTCGATCCCGAGGCCGTGACGGCGTTTTCGCATGCGAGTGGGTTTCCGATCCTCGCCGATCCGCTCTCTGGGCTGCGCTTTGGCGGCCACACCCGTGTCGCGCCGGTGATCGGCGGCTACGATGGGTTTGTGAACACGGCGGTGACCGAGGGATGGCCCGAGCCCGAGGTCGTGGTGCGGCTGGGCGCGTCGCCGACCTCGAAGCCGCTGCGGAAGTATCTCGCTGGTGTCGACGCCCGGCAGTTGGTTGTCGATCCCGCGGGCGCGTGGCGCGAGGCGGAGTTCACCGCAAGCGATCTCGTGGTCGCTGATCCCGACCGGCTCTGTGGGCAGCTTGCACAGGTGATTCGGGGCGGGGGGTCGGCCGAGTGGCGGGATCGCTGGGAGGCCGCTGAGAAAGCCCACAGCGCGGTCGCTGGCGACGCTGACGACCGACTGTTCGAGGGCGGGATCGTCGCCGACGTGGTCGCGGGGCTGCCCGATCCAGCGACGCTCGTCGTCTCGAACAGCATGCCGGTTCGGGATCTCGATCGGTTTGGGGCGGCCGGGGCGAAATCGATCACCGCACTCGGCAACCGCGGCGCGTCGGGGATCGACGGGATCGTCTCGACAGCCTTGGGCGCGGCCCACGGGACGACCGACGACGTAACCTTGGTCATCGGCGATCTGGCGTTCTATCACGACCTGAATGGGTTGCTGGCTGTCGGGCGCGCCGAGGTCGACGCGACGGTTGTGGTCATCAACAACGACGGCGGCGGGATCTTCCATAAGCTGCCGATCGAGAACTTCGAGCCGCCGTTTACGCGGCAGTTCAAAACGCCGCATGGGCTGGACTTCGAGCCCGCCGGCGAGCTCTACGGGCTGGGCTTTTCGCGCGTCGAGAGCCGCGAGGGGTTCCGGGAGGCCTACGCCGCCGCGGCCGACCGCGAGGGCAGCGAGATCATCGAGGTCGTTGTCGACGCCGAGGACAGCCACGCGATTCGGGATGAGCTACAGGCCGAAACGGTCGACCGATATCAGGCTGAGTAAGCTGGTCAGCCACTCTGTTCGTATAAACCAGGCAACAGGTGGGTCAGCCGGCCAACCAGACCATATCCTGGCGGAATGAAAGGGCGAAGCAGGGTCGGCGAACCCCGGCGACGCAAGCACCGCAGCGAACGCAGTGAGCGAGGAGCGCAGCGAGCCGCGGGAGCCGAGCCTGCTGAGGGCTTTCTACATAGACACGCCAGTCTTTGTAGAAATTCCTGATATGAACTCTTATTCAGATACAACGTCGCAGACAACAGCTTATGATCGATCAGCCACAAGCGGGTGTATGGACGCGACGGAGACGATCTACGAGGGCGAGGCGGGCTCGGTACACAGCTCGGCGGAGGTGTCGGTGTACCTGCCGGACTCGCTGTCGATGCCGGTACCGAAGGCACTCCCGCAGGCAGTTAGTCGGAGCTTAGAGACCCCCGAGGGCGTGGTGCGGCTGGCGACCGACCCCGAGGCCGCCCGGTCGCATCCGATCCGGGCGACGCTGTTGGCGGTGCTGTTCGAGCGGCTGCCGGCGTTTCGGTTTCGGCACTCGGATGTCTCGGCGACCAGCCCCGAAACCGCGCGGGTGCCGGTACAGGTCGCCGCTGCCGGCGACAAACCGCTGGCCTGCTATCTCGCTGTCCAGGGGTTTAGCGACGCCCAGATCGCCGAGGTGATGGGCCTCGATGAGTCGACGGTGGCGACCGCCATCGATGAGGTTCACGAGCAAGCGAAGTAGCTGGACTGTCATTTTGCGATCAATTGACGGAGCCTCAATCAGCGTGAGACGAATCGATAACAGCACGGTCAGGGGAGCAGTATCAGGATCGACCGTTCTATTAGAGCGAGATGTTGGCCAAAGCTATCGAGTGGCTACCCAAACATAACTACAACAATCTGTCTAAGATTACTGGCAGAGAATCAGCAAGTTCAGATGCTTGTAGAATTCTAATCGTGTCTTGATCTTCAATTGGTGCCGTCGATCGGCTTTCGAAGTCTTGGACTACGAGCACGCCGTTCCAACCCGATCCAAATGGGGTATCAGGGTCAAACACTAATTCGTTTTCTTGGCGCAAGAATGCGAGATATTCGAGCGTCTCGGTTACTCCTTTTTTGACTGTTTGCTCGCTGGTGGAGTTTTTGACCTCAGTGATCAAGTATTCGTATCCTTCCTCATGTTGTACTTCGAGTATGATAATATCTGGCCGGTTGGTTTGCAGTTGGAACCCTTTGTCAGTGAAGTAGTTCTCAACGATTTCTCGAGCCTGACGGTCTATCTGTTCTGACCGGGTCAGTTCGGCATCCTGTTTTTCAATTGGCTCGGGAACAAACGAGAGATTTCGGTCATTGGCAGAGCTATCGTGGTACAACACGACATCGGTACCATCCTCGCTCTTAATGCGAGCGACCTCCTGTTTTCCAGATTCAATCGTTTTGACCGAGGTTTCGCTTTGCTGGTACTCCTCAATTGATTCGACATACTGGAACAGGACATAGAGTTCGAAGAGTGTTTCCTCGTCATCAGGTGTAATCAACGTCTCTTCCAACAGTTCTCTGAGAGCGTCCGGATTGCTCTCCCTGGCTCGTCTATGATCCTGTAACAACGAAGCAGCCTCTCGATAGACATCGCTACGCGACATGGCTGCTGTCTGGATCATTCGGTCTGTCGGCTCGTAGGTCTCGGGGTCACGAATACGCTTGATGTGGACGTTCCGTTCAAACAACTCTCGCATCTGCTCAACGAGCTCAAGGTTCTCCTGCCAGCGATCAGTTACCCATTCGTATTCCTGTTTGAGATATGTCTCACACTCCTCCAGGGTCGTGTAAATAATCGACAGGAGGCGTTTGAGAACGATATTTTCGTCAATATCATAGCTTTCGTGACGGTTGTCACAGACGAATAACGACTTATCGCCCGGTGCCTGCGAGGAGCGTTGTTTCATCGTCGAAGTCCAATCGATTCGCCCGGATATCTGTCCTCGCGTCGTCTGCTGGACGTTCTTCGTCTGTGTCTTGATACTCCGGAGTCGAGACGGGAGTTGTTCTACGAAATCGACGACTGCTGGGCGAAGAAGGAAATGGAGGTCAACAAGCGCGTCGAAGCTCTCGAAACGTTCATCCAGTCCTGTCGGTTTGAGTTGTGTCGTGACGTGTTGTTCAGAAATCTCTCCGTGCATCACATAGGCGAACAAATCCTCCGAGACAGCATCGATAAGCTCGGCTCTATCCATCGATTTCTATCTGTAGCATATCACGGCCGAGTTCGCTGAGTCGACTGGAATCAACAGCATCGATCTGAGAGAGTTGTTTGACGGTCGCTTCTCGGCGAGGTGATCCTTCGAGTTGAGGCAGGACGTAGTTACCGACTGCATCGGTGACAGCGCGCTCAGTGGTTCGAGAGGGTGAGTTCATGATCCCATCCAGCATGTCCCGAACGATGGCAGGACCGATTTTGCGGTCGCTTCGGCCGTCATTGAGTCTGAGCCATATTTCAGACACAGCATCGAGCACATCTTCATCCGCCGGTCTGGACAGATCCATCTCCCAAGCGTCTGCGTACTGTTCGAGTAGATCGATTCGTTCTGCTCGGGTTTCAGGCACCTGTGGGGCATCGACATGAATGAACGAAAACCGCCGCATGAAGGCGTACGACAGTTCGTACAATGAAGTCTTGTCATAGGTATTCATCGTCGCCAACAAACGCCACGAATTAGGCATGAGATACTCATGAGGTGCTGGTGATCCGGAACTGCCGTCAGCCTGTTTGACAACGATTTCGTTGCCATCGCGGCGATAGGGCAACTGTACTTCTTGTCCGGAGAGAAGTGTGAACAACTGCCCGAACGCTTTGTCGATATCAGCTCGATTGATCTCATCAATCACCAAGAGTTCGTTCTCTTGTGTGCCATCTTGTTTGAACCGCCGTAGCACCTGCCCAGTCTCGAACGAGAGATTCTCACCGTCTGTCTCCGTTGGCATGTAGCCACCAACGGTCTCGAAGGTCGACCAATCGGCTGTGGCTGTCGTCATCTCGTAGCCAGAATAGGTATCGCTGTGAGATTCTACGAGCGAATGACAGACTCGTCTAGCGATTTCAGTTTTCCCTGTTCCGGGCGGCCCGGTGAAGATGACATGCTTACCAGCTTTGAACGCTGATTCGATCTGCTCAAGGATCTCGGTTCCACGATTGTCTTGGAAATACAACCCCTCGAGAAGGTTCTCATCTACGAGATCGAAATCCGGCGTAGTGTGAATCTCAACATCTGTTGTCGTCTCTGTGATTTCGGTCTGAGTCGAACCAGTTTCTCCGGAGGCTAACGCTTCTACAGAACCGTACTTTCCTCGGATACCACCAACACCCATCTCGTTGAGTGGACTGAATCCGAGTGGATAGGAACGGTCGTATCCTGCAAGGTTATGAATCTCTTCAGAGGAGACGTTCATTTCGATCGGGGGTGCAAGATAGATGATTCTATCCCACGGATCGTCCTCAAAGTTCGACCAGACATCTCTACCAAGTGCCTCGTTCTGTTCTGTACCGAGAACTTTCGCAGAGTGCGTATACGTTCCATTTCGGTAGAAAAACAAGAAATCTCCCTGCTCAATATTTTTCCACGTGCCAGCTACTGACGGTTTTGTTCCCCATAGCCGAATGACATCACCAAATGCGTCCGGTGGTTGCTCAGTATACTGGCGGACACGATCGGCATCAATACCCTCTAAAACGCTGTTTTCGACATTTTCTAGCGCGGCATCGTTGCCGTACGGTGCTAGAAAGACCTTCGGCCCATCGTATCCCATTAGCCTTCGATTCGTCAATCACCGTTAAATAATATTTGCTGCAAGGATTCAAAACTGAAGACGGTACCACGCCCCTATGTGTTCGTGACTGAACTCACAGGGTATCGATGTCGACACTGTGTTGGAAAAGTAGGAACTGGGGTCAAAGAGGAGCCGAGTAGCTGGAAAGTGTATTCTGTTTGCCTAAGTGAGAACAGTGACTGTGGCACTGAGAGAATTGGAACGATATCTCGTAGCTCTGTGAGTCATACTGATGAAATGAACAAACGCGCTGAGAAGTTAGTCAAAACAGCGGCTGTTGAGAAATAGCATCCGCGAGCGTAGCGAGCGGTTCACTGCCGACCGCAGGGAGGCAGCACTTTTTGGTCCAGCTTTTTCAAGGAGCGGTGGCTGAACGAAGTGAGGCCACCCGACGCAGAAAAAGGTGGGCGTGAGTCGGCGTCGACGATCGAGGTTCGGTTGACCGCGCGATATAAGCCAAGCGAGGTGCAACCGGAGGGCGCACCTCGAACCGAAACGGGCGAAGCCCGTGAAGGGGAGGCGTTGGCTGATGAGGTTTCGGGGCCGGTCGATGATCGGGAGCCGGATCAGTGGGGCTACGTCGAGACCGACTCTGAGGTCGCGTTGCGAATTACGGATCTGAGCGAACGCGAGGCCGATTTGATCGAGGCGTTTGTTCCGGTGGCGATTGATGAGGCCGGCGGGTTTGCCGGATTCAGGGAGACAGCGACGAAGACGAACTCACTGGTGGATCGACTGCGGAAGCTGACGTTGCCCGCTGTCGCTGATGTCGAAAGTGGGTTAGAGAGCTACACGCAGACCAAGGAACGTGCTGAGGAGTTAGAGGCGAAAATCGAGGAGACGGACGCGTTGATCGACGAAATCGTGTATGAGTTGTACGGGCTGACCGACGAGGAAATCGAGATCGTCGAGGAGGCTGTCGGGGAGTGAGTGACGACGCCCAGCGAACGCTTGATCCGGCGGCGTTTATCGCCGAAGACATCCGATATGGAATCGAAGGCTTCGCGCAGAAGTTCCGCGAACTCAACGAGGGCGGACAGTTGCGAAAACTGCTCAGAGAGACGCGCACCCTCACCGGGGCTCCGATAGAGCAGGCCCCGGAAGTCTTCACTGAGCAGTATCTCATCGAGCCAGTGCTGCATGGGTTGGGCTATCTGAATCCGATCTCCGAGGACTATGACAGTGCTGCCCCGCACTTCATCAGGCGGCCGATTACCTACGAGAAAGTCGAACCGCGCCAGCCCGACTATCTCCTGAAAAATATTCCCGCAGGGGACGACGCCCCCGGAGTGGTCTGCATTGTCGAAGCGAAAGCCGCCAACCGAGAACAGCCCACTGGATCGAAGCAAGACGCGACCGAGGACATCCGGGAATACCTCGACGAAGATACGTTCTGCAAGTACCTCCGCGACATCAACCAGCGGTATCTGGCCGGTATCGGCACCGATGGCCTCCGGTGGACGCTGTGGATGAAAGACCTCGAAACGGGCGCGGTGAAACAGGATTATCCGAAAGTCGATATTTCGAGCGTCGTTGAAAACGAGGCCAAGCGGCTCGATACGATTGCGGGCGAGGTAGCAGCCGGGCGAGCCAGCGACCGAAACGTTCTGACCGACGAGTTCGTCCCCGCGTTCGCAGCGACGAATCTATCCGATCATATTATCGACTCCTTCGCCGACTCGCAGTGATTTGATTTCATAGCATCCGCGAGCGACCAACGGGAGCGAGGCTGTCGGGGAATGAACCAATTTAGCGATTACGATCAATCCAACGGCAAAACGCATCGAAATCCTCGGCACCGGCTTGCTCTGCAATGTTCCGTAGGGTTCCAATACGAATCCGATCTTTCCGAGGGACACTAACTGTTCGTGGGTCAGTGTCGTGATCTTCTGGCGGCATCCATTTCAGTATCATATGGCTGCCGGTGGTACGAATCCAATCGAATCCGCCGACATTGACCAACACCGCAACGATACCATCGCCAGAAAAATCCCGCGTCACCATGTGCCGATTATTTCAGTATATCCGGTAGCTCGCCGCTCGTGTTCTCGTCGGGATCAACCCCCATTTCACGGAGTTCTTCGTCTGTGGGTTCGCGCCCTGCCTCTCCGTTGTACGCCGCGACCGCGTCATCGAGCATTTCGAGGGCCTGCTGGCGGGTCTCACCCTCCGTAGCCACGCCAGTTTCTTCATCACGGACGAGCCACACCTCACCATCGTCAGAGAGTTCCAGCGAGATTCGAGTCGGAACACTGGTGTTCTCTGGGTCGTCGTCCGATTCGATACTCATAGACTACCATACAGGGCACGAGAGCAAAAGCGTTCGGTAGCGATACACAATCCGTATGCTAAGCAGAGAAGGAAGCCCTACAGGCGTGTTTGTGCGCATCGACGCCTCACACTCATGTAGTGCTACGACCCCTCAGCCGAAGAACGGAGCATACGACATGACTTCGATACCCTCTTTGTTCGGACATCCAACACAAAAACAGATTAGCTCGGCTGATACGGATTCGTCACCGTATCGAGACGCGAGATGTGGCCAGCCACATCGAAATCGTCGTCAAACGCGTACAAATAGTCTAACTTCTCGGTTTTCAGATACGCACTTAGACAGGCATCAACGAACGAGAACGCTTCGTACTGCCGGAATTGGGCTTTTGCCATCGCACGCCCGTCCGCAGTCAGCGACTCGATATGGAAACGGGCGTTCTCTTCGATTCGATCAAGGAAATCAACAGCCGCATCGTGGCCAGCGTGTGTCGTGAGACCGTTCAGCGTCTCCGCGAGGACGTAATCGAGGACTATTGCCTCCGGCAGGTCACCGCTGTCGACACCGCGAAGGATCGCAAGTCCTTCCTCGTGGGCTGCGTCGCGGCGGTAGGCCGCTGCATAGAGCACTGTCGTGTCGATGAGCGCACGTGGCATCTATCCGTCAACGCCCCACGCGTCGTGGTCGGTGGTCACAGTAGTGTCCTGATCGCCGTCATAGCCCTCAAACGCGCCGAACGTCCCATCGCGCTGTTGGACGACCTGCACGCGAATCTCCCCTTCGTCTTCGATCCGCCAGCGAAGCGTGTCTCCGTCGTCGATGTCAAGCTCCCGACGGATGCGGGCGGGGATATTCGCCTGATTCCCCGATACCTTGCTCTCGGAGTCAACGCTGTCACTACTCATGTGTGAGTTGAGCGGTCGGTGGCTTATAAATATAGTGTGCGTTCACACTACAACAACATGGAGAATCAGTGCCCAGTAATCGATGGGGCAATCAAGTTTGTCGAGGTAGCAGTCTGAGAGTAGCATCCGCGAGCGACCACCGGGGGCGCGCGGCTCTTGTTGATCCAGCTTTTTCAAGGAGTACGAAGATCCTGCTACTCCAGACGGATGCAGCACTGCTTGAAAAACGGAGGCTACATCTTAAATCAGAAGACGAAGCGATGATCAAACTATGTCGAGTCGAGATCCGAGAGAACTGAAATCGGAACTGGAGGAAATCGAGTTCTCCGGAGATTCAGAGCAGCTTGGGGAGTTGCGCGCGGAAGCGAGAGCAACCGTCGATGCACAGCGGGAAACACTCGCCGACATCGACACGAAAGCGAGCAAGATACTCCGGCTCAATATCGCGCTGGTCGGTATCCTGATTTCGGTCGTATCCATCGCAACACAGCTCAGTTCTGGCCAAACATCGGGAGTTGGAACCGTCGAACCGTTTCTCAACAGCTACACAGTACTCGGCGTTGGCGCGCTGGTTCTCTCGACTGCGTTTGCAGCGATGACCTACACAGCATCGGAACTCGATGTTGGCGTAAGTTCCGAGAATCTCACGAAGCTGCTCAACTCCGATTTCCAACAGCAGGAAACCGAGGTACTACTGATACAAAACTACATCATGCGGATCAATTTCAACCGGAGCACAAACGTTCGCAATATCCCACTGGTCCAAGTGACAATACTGCTGATCGTCTCTGCCATCATTTCGTTCGCGCTGGGGCTGTATCATGGTATCGCGGGTACCGTCCCGATCTGGCTTTTGATCCCGTCGATCCTCTTGCTTGCTGTTGTTGTCTTGGTGTCGGGACTGCCTACCCAGACGCATCGGGCGATTACTGACCTTCGAGCGTGGCGGTGACCCAATGATTATACACCTAGCCGCCGATAATACAAGTATGAGTACCGAGAGCGACGAGCAGTCCGCCCGCGAGGAGGCGCGTGAAAGCCTTCTCAGCGGCGGCGAACGAGTCGCAAAAGGCCGACAGCGCGGTAAAAACGAAGTCGAAGACGACGAAGCCTAATCAACGACGAAATCAATTTTGTTGAGAGGGTAGTCTAGAAGTAGCATCCGCGAGCGACCGCCGGGAGCGAGCGGTTCACTGCCGACCGCAGGGTGGCAGGACTTTTTGATCCAGCTTTTTCAAGTCGGGCGGAACCGAAGGTTCCGCTGACCATGCGAACGGCGACTCCGTCGCCGTGAGCAGAGAGCGGTTGCCGCAGGCGACCCGACGCAGAAAAAGGTGGGATTGAAGCGGGTACTATACGCAACATCACACACCGAGCCATATGCACGCCGATACCCCAGCGTTCGACCGCGAGACAGTCCGGTCGATCATCGCGGTACTGACACAGCTCAAAAACACCGACACAGCGACAGGCCACGACGACCTGCTTTCGGCGACCATCACCCGCGTCTGGGCGTGTTACGACGGCGAGCCGTTCGAGGTCGACCCGGAATCCATCACGGCCACCGATGTCGAAACCGCCCATACCGCCCTCACAGCTCACAGCCCAACCCAGCAGGACGCACAGGCCTACCGCGAGGCCCACGGCACGCCACACCCCAACATGCCGCTGAAGATCGGCTTTGATTTCGTCGATACCGCCTCCCGGTACCGAACCGGCAGTCTCCCCTCGTTTCGCACCTGGAAGGCGATCTACAGCCACGACGGAACGGTGATCACCGAGCGCGCCTACGCCTACGAGGACGCGATCGCGCTCCGCCCGGTGATCGACGATGTGCGATACACGGCGACCGCGACGAAGCGAGACGCCGACGGAACCGTGCGGGTTACCCTGAAAGAACGCCCGTTCCGAACGGATATCGATGTCTACATTCACGAGAACACAGCCCAGACCGTGACGATCGAAGGCCACGATGGCCCGAACGTCCCAAGCGAAACCCACCCGATCAACACACTCGGAGCCGCTCTCGACACCGAAAGCGGCGACGACACCGAGGGAGCCGATGACACCGAGATCGTCGTCACCGAATCCCTCGATGACGTGGTTTCGTTCATCGACGATCAGGGCTGGGAGTACGACGCCGACGACGATATCGACCTCCCGGAGTGACAGGATCACTCTCCGTCTGCTGCCGGACAGCAGGCGGTATGCAGAACGTCTGATCACGTCGATCAGCTGTCGCCACTGTGGGTGAATCGTGCTGCTGCTGTCGCGTCACACGAGCCAGCAGTGTGATCCGGTTGGAGGGTCGTGTTCAGATAAGGTGCTTTCTGAAAGAGAATATAGAAAGCCCTCGGCGCGCTCGGCTCCCGGGACTCGCTGCGCGCTTCATCGCTCACTTCGTTCTCTCCTGCAGTGCTTACGTCGTCCGGGTTCGCCGACCCCGCCTCGCCCTTTCAGTCCGCCAAGGCGGCGGTTGATCAGCCGACCGACCCGCACCTGCTTAGCTGCTCTTATCTGAACGCTGCCGGTTGCAGTTCCCCGAGTATTTTATCGCTACAACCCGTAGACAGATGTATGAGCACCGGCGTCGAGATTGTGCGAACGCCAGATACTCTCCATGGTAAGCCACGAATCGACGGCACACGGATCGGCGTCTACACACTCGGGGTCGCTGTCGAATCAGGTGGAAGCGTCGACGAGTTACTCGCTGAGTATCCGACGCTCGACCGCCCGCAGGTCGAGGCCGCCATCGAATACTACGAGTCCCACCCCGAATTGATGGACTACATCCGGATGCAAAAGGCAGCCACTGAGCAAGCGATCACGGCCGAGGCCCACACTGCCGACACCGAGGAGTAAGTGTCGATGCGGGTACTGTGTGACCAGATGGTGAAAGCGTCGTACGTTGCCACCCTCGAATCTGAGTCCAGCCACACAGTTGCCCGCGTTCGGGATGTTCTCGAACCCACTGCGACCGATGCTGCGATCGCCGCTTACGCAGCAGCTAACGACTGGGCCGTTCTGACTGCCGACGACGACTTTTTCGACGAGACAGTCCCGTACGGGCTCTGTTATTATTCAGACAGCGACCCGCCATCGCCGCAAATCCTTGCCGAGGCGATCAACGCCATTGATGCGGCCTACGACGACCCTGCTGCCGTCACTGAGTGGGTTCCTGACGGGTGGGTGTGAATAATGGAGATATCGCATATCGGCAGATGACTGTCCAGCGTTGGTTTTGGGAGTGGGTGTGCTCACTCATCGTCGGTCGGCCGAATGCAGCCGCAAGATCCAGCAACTGCAACGCGGCCTGATCGGCATCGATCTGTTTTCATCCGGGGTCGTTGTCGACAACCGATTCGAGTAGCCCCCGAACGGTGGCGGCCGTCTCCGCCCAGTCAGGCTGGGCCTCGTACCGCTCGCGCGCCGCTTGCCCCATCATCGCTAACCGTTCGCGGTCGGTGTCCAGCGTCGTGATCGCGTCGGCGACCGCGGCCGAATCGCCGGGATCGACCAGAAATCCGTTGTCGCCCTCGCTGACGATATCTGTCGCGCCGCCGGCACGGGCGGCGATAGCCGGCAGCCCGAACCCCATCCCTTCGAGATAGACGATGCCGTACCCCTCGTAGCGGGACGGCACGGCCAAGAGGTGGTGCTCGCGGAACGCGGCGGCGAGGGAAGCGTCATCGATCCCGCCGGTGAACTCGACGCGACGTTCCAGTCCGTGCTCGGCGACGCGGTCGTGACACCGCGAGACGTAGGCCTCATCGGCTGGCTTCCCGACAACGGTGAGTTCAGCGTCGCCGGCGGCGGCCGCCAGCCCGTCGATCAGCGTGTCGACGCCCTTTCGCGGCGTGATGTTGCCGACGAACAGCAAGCGAAGGGGATTCTCGTGGGCACGGTCGGCGATGGCGTCGATTTCGATCTGCGGATCGAACCGGTCGCCGGCCGGCGGCGCGACAACAGTTCGGTCGGCGTCGACGCCGAAGTCGGTAACAACGTCGCGGGTGACGCTGCTGTTACAGACGACGCCGTCGACGCCACGGAGATAGCGGCGTTCGACGGCGCGGTAGAGCGGCCGCAGGCGTCGATGCTCGCTCGCTCGGAGGTGGTGGACGATGCTCACAATCGGCGTCGAGAGCCGTCGGTTCGTCCACACCAGCGAGGGATGGGCGAGTTCGTCCTGTAGCAACACGTCGTACTCGCCAGCGAGTCGCCGCGGGAATCGGGGTGAAACGTTGTCGAGCAGTCCTCGTGGGTAGGATCGCCACGGGAGTTCGATGATTTCGACGCTGTCGCCGGCTGCCCGAAGTTCCGCGACGAGCTGGCGGTCGTAGTGAAACCCGCCTGACTGCTCGTCGAACGAGCCGTAGATGACGAGACCGATCTTCATTCGTAACCCCCGTTCATGCACGATACCCCAGCGCGTCGAGTCGCTCGTCTGCGGAATCGCTCCCGTACACCCGACGCACCGGAAGCGACTCCGGTGGCTCCAACGTCGGGGTTCGCCTTTCCCTGTCGGTGGCGGTCGTTTCCGCCCACGGAACGGTGATGAGCGCGGGCACGGGCGTCTCCATCGGGTGGCCGTACAGCCCCCACTCGCCGAAGAGGTTGCCGTGGTCGGCCGTGATGGCGACTTGGCCGTCGATGTTGGCGCACAGCGATTCGACTTCTTCGAGCACGTAGTCGAGATTCGCCCGGTAGGCGGCCCGAACGCGGGCAACGCTGACCTCGTTTTGCCGGAGGGCGACCCACGGGTTCCCCGTGTTGCTGTGGCTGCCAGCCCGCACCAGCCCGTCGTCGCCGTCGAGCGGATCGGGAACGAAGGGGTGGTGCGGCTGCATGTAGTGGACGACGAGGCGATCAGGTGCTGTTTCGCGCGCGTGGGCGATAGCGCGATCCGTGACCGCCGCCGGCGGGATCGTGTTGTGCGCGTCGTCCCACGCGTACTTCCAGACCTCGTCGAGGGCGGCGAAATCGTCAGCATCGAGATAGCGATCCGTCCATGTGTTGGCCGTCACCATGACCGTTCGGTCGGTTTCGGGGTGGCCGTGGAAGGTGTTTTCCAGCCACTCCGAGGAGGAGCTGCCGACCGAGCGGATCGAGCCGACCTCGGGGAGGAACGCGTAGTCGTCGGCGACGGCAGCCAGTAGGTCGGCCCGACAGCCGTCGAGGACGACCAACACGTCCCACGACCGCTCATAGACGTTCGTTCCGTACGGCAGCCGCCGGCCGACCGCCTGCATCGCCCGCAGGTAGGCCGTCCCGAGCCGGCTCATTCCGGGTTCCACCACGGGTGGCCTTCGGCCGATACTGACAAAACCCCATCGGCGAGTCGAACCGCGCACACCTATCGCCGGGGGAGTTTTAGGCCTCGCCCGCGCGGTGAAACTGTGCACTGTCTGTTTGTCGGAGCGGGGTCGATTGCGTCGTCGTACGCCGACGGCATCGCCGACGCCGAACTCGCGTTGGCCGGCGTCTGCGATCTCGACGCCGACCGCGCCGACGCGTTCGCCGCGAGTCACGACTGTCCCGCCTTCGGCGATCTCGATGTCGCCCTCGATACCCTCGACGCGCCGCTGGTCGTCAACCTGACGAGCCACGCGGCCCACGCCGAGGTTACGCGAACCGCCCTCGCAGCCGACCGCCACGTGTACTCCGAAAAGCCGCTCGCACTCG
Source organism: Halonotius roseus (assembly GCF_006861655.1). GTDB lineage: Archaea > Halobacteriota > Halobacteria > Halobacteriales > Haloferacaceae > Halonotius > Halonotius roseus. Next base: position 230,138 of record NZ_SESI01000004.1, read on the forward strand.
ACAGCGAGACCGCCGGCGAGTTGGTCGAAACGGCCCGCGAGCGTGATCTCGCACTCGGCTGCGCGCCGGCGTCGGTCGCGGGGCCAACCCAACAGCGCGCCCGTCGGCTGCTCGGCGAGGGGCGACTCGGGCCCGTCCAGTTGGCCTACGCCCACGCCCACGTCGGCCGCGTTACCGACTGGCACGACCGTCCGGAGTCGTTCCTCGCTATCGGGCCGCTCTACGACGGCGGCGTCTATCCGCTCTCGCTGCTGGTCGCGTGGTTCGGCCCCGTTGAGCGCGTCCGCGTCGCCGACAGCCTCGATCCGTGGCCCGAGCGAGAGACCCAACGACCCGAGGCCGACAGCCACGTCGAGGCGACGCTGGCGTTTCGAGACGGCCCCACGGTACGGCTCACGGCGAGTTTCTACGCCCCGCACCGCAGTCGGGAGTTCTACGGGCTGGAACTCCACGGCGACGACGGCTCGCTCTATCTCGACAACACCGGCCGGATGGAGCCCGCCAGCGACGCCGTGCAGTACGGCGGGCTCGGTCGGTCGTACACGACCGTCCCGCCGCAGTCGCCAACCGACGCCCGCGACTACATCGATGCGGTCGAAGACCTCGCTGCGAGCGTCGCTGCCGGCGAGCCGGATCGCCGAACAGCGCGCCGCGGGGCCCACGTCGTCGCCGTCTGCAACGCTATCCAAGCGGCAGCCGCCGATGGCGGGCCGGTTGACGTGCCAGCTCATGGCGTAGCGGGGCCGGATAAGCCCGAATCGACAGCGACCACAACCGACGACGGCACCCTGTCGGTGCCCCCGGTTGGGTTCGGCTGTTCGCGCTACCGTGGCGACGAGTACGTCGAGCGCAAAGCATCGATTGCGACCGCTCTCGACGCGGGCTACCGGCTGCTCGACAGCGCGGAGCTGTACGGCAATGAGTTCCGCATCGGCGAGCTGCTGGCTACACCGGGATCGCCGGATCGAGACCACCTCACGATCCTCGGCAAAGTCTGGCGAACGAACCACCAGCGGGAACACCTACTGGCCGCCTGCGAGGGCAGCCTGCGGGAACTCGGCATCGACGCCTTCGACTGCTACATGCTCCACTGGCCCGAAGCGTGGGCCCATCAGGGGTCGCTGGATCGACTGGCCGAGAAGCCAGTAGAAACACAGGAGGCACTGACGTTTCCGACCGACGCCGACGGTGAGATCGAAACGGCGTCGATCCCGCTGGCCGAGGCGTGGGCAAACCTTGAGACGGTCGTCGAGCGCGGCTGGGCGGAGACGCTCGGCGTCTGCAATGTCTCACGGTCACAACTGGAGACGATCCTCGATGCGGCGTCGATCCCACCCGTAGTCGTCCAGATCGAGCGACACCCCTACCAGCCACAGACCGATCTCGTCGAATTCTGCCACGACAACGATATCGCCGTCGTCGCCCACTCGCCGCTGTCGGCTCCGGGACTGCTGGACGAGCCAGTGCTGGCCGAGATCGGCGGAAAATACGATCTCTCGCCGGCCGGCGTCGTGCTGGCGTGGAACGCGACCCGCGGCGTCGTCCCGATCCCGTCGAGTACGACCGAGGCACATATCGTTGGCAACGCGGCCGCTGTGGCAACGCGGCTCGATAGGGAAGCTTGCGAGCGGATCGGCGCGCTGCGCGATCCCGAATTCGAGCGGTAATCGTCACGCGGGCGATACGATTATGTGGATTCCGGCCGGTGTAGGCATATGAGCACGGATACCGGCAGCTTCTCGCTCGACACCGACTCGCTAGGCGGCCTCGCCTACGTTGGCATCGTCGCCGCGATCATCTCGGGGCTCATCCACCTCAGACTCGGCGTCGGGTTCATCGACTCGCCGCTCGGGATCAGCTTCCTGTTGGCTGGCCTCGGCTTCCTCGGCGCGGTCGTCCTCGTCCTCGTCAACTATCGCCGCCGGACGGTCTATGCGGTCGGGATTCCGTTTACCGCGATCCAGATCGTCCTCTGGTATTACGTCAACTTCGTCGCCGGCGACTACGCCTTCCCCGCGGATGTCGGCACGCTCGGCGCGATTGACAAGGTCGCACAGGTCGTCTTGATCGCCGTCCTCGTCGTCCTCCTCCGGTGACGTAGTCGTGTCCACGTGGTACCGCCGGGCGGCGACAGTCGAGTTCGGACTTCGAGCCGGACTGCCGGCGGTCGCGGCGGGCTGTCTCGCGCTCGTGGTAGCAGCCGCAGTGCCAGCGTCGGCCGCGGCGTGGTCGCCGCTGTCGCCGTGGGCGGTTGCCGCCGCGTTCTGGGCCGCCCAGCTGTGGCATATCGGCCGTCGAACCGGCCGGGCCGAACTCGGCGAGCGGCCGGTGCGCTACCTCTTCGGGTTCGCAAACACGCTCTCGCTGCTGCGGAGCGGCCTCTACAGCGTCGTCGCCGGCCTCGCCGTCGCCGCGCCGACCGCCGCCGTCGCGTGGCTGCCCGGCCTCTGCTACGGCGTCGGCGTCGTCTTCGACAAACTCGACGGGACGGTCGCCCGAACGGTCGGCCGGGAGACCGACCTCGGCGAGCGGCTGGATATGACCGTCGATACCGCCGGCTTCGTCGCCGCGCCGGTCGTCGCCGTTTGTTGGGGATTACTGCCGTGGTGGTATCTGTCGCTGTCGGCGGCACGGTACGCCTTCCTCGGCGTGCGGCGGTGGCGACAGGTCAGCGACCGACCTGTCTTCGAGCGACCCGACAGCAACCTCGGGAAATACCTCGCCGGCGTCCAGATGGTCTTTCTGACGGCCGTGTTGCTACCGGCGGTGCCGACCGACCTCGGCTGGCGGCTCGCACCGGTCGTGCTCGCGCCGTCGCTGGCCGTCTTCGGCCGCGACATACTGGCGATCAGCGGGCTGTATCCCCTGCGCGGTGCGGTGGGTGACCACTCGGCCGAGGAGGATTGAAGCCGCCCGCCGCCGTACAGTGATCCGTGCTGTTTCCGACCCACCTCGTCGTGGCCGCCGGCATCGGGGTCGTCTCTCGGCTCCGCGCCACGCGGACTGCGGCGGCAACGGCGGTTTCGATGCCGTCGCAGTCGCCGCTGTCTCTCGGCTGGCTGGTCGTCGGTGCCGCGCTGCCGGATCTGATCGACAAACCGCTCGGGATGGCCGGCGTGACGGAGCTGTTTCACTCGGTCGGCCACAGCGCGGTTCTGCTACCGGTCGCTATCGCCGTCGCGCTCGCCGGTCGGCGTGGCGTTGCACTCGTCAGCGGGCGGGGCCTTGCGCTCGCTGTCGGCTGGGCGTCGCATCTGTTCCTCGACGCGCTGCACGTCGTCATCAACGGCCGGCCGAGCGACGCGCTGTTCCTCGGCTGGCCGGTCGTGTCGCCGCCGAATCCGCCCGCGATCCCGCCGGGCGAGTTCTTCTGGTACTACCTCGGTAGTCCGTCGTTCTACCTCGAAGTGCTGCTGTGGCTCGCGGTCGCCGCGCTCGTCGTGTGGACGGTGCGGGTCGAACGTGGCGGAACAAACCGGTGAGTCGCCGGCGACGCAGCGGCGACCTGAGCCGATGACGCCGGGCCTATGGTCGTCCGCCCCGAGGATCAGTCAACACCATGACCGGACTCGTTGCCGACGTGCTCGCCCTCATCGTCGGGCTCGACCACCTCGCCGTCGACTTCCTCGTTGCGATCCGCGACCCCGCGATCACGAAGGTAATGAACTCCGTGACCGGCCTCGGCTCGGCGACCGCAGCGGCGGTCATCGTCGGGCTGTTCTATCTGGCTGGCTGGCACGAGGAGGTCGGCACGTCGGTGCTCGCTCTCGGACTCACCGGGCCTGTCGTGCTGACGTTGATGGGGCTCGTCCAGCGACCGTTCCCGCCGGAGCCGGTCTGTGTCACGAGCGGCGAGATGGTCGCCCACTCGTTCCCGTCCGGGCACGCCGCCGGCGTCACGGTCTTTGCCCTCCTTGCCGCGCGCTCCGACCGGCTGCCGCTCGCGCCGACTGCCCTCCTCGCGGGCCTGATCGCAATTTCGCGGATGTATCTCGGCACGCACTACCTCTCGGATACCATTGCTGGCATCGGGATCGGCGCGGCCGCCTTCTTCATTGCGACGCGATGGCTGACCGATAGCCGGAAGGCAGTCGTTGACTACGTACGGAGCCGGTCGGAACGAAGCGTCAGTAAGTAAGCACGACCTGCAACACTGGTTCCGACCGTTCGTCGAGCAGTTCGTAGGCATCGGCCGCCTCGCTGAAGGGAATCCGGTGGCTGATGAGTCGCTCACAGTCGAGGCGGTCGAGCCACTCGACGGCCGTGTCGAACCGCCGCTTTCGATCCCACCGGCCGCGGCGGGCCGGGTCGATAGTACTCACCTGGCTTGAGACGAGTTCGATCCGGTCGCGGTGGAAGCTCCCGCCGAGGTCGATGGGGGCGCGTTTCTCGCCGTACCACGAGCCGACGACGACACGGCCGTCGTAGCCGACCGCGTCGATGGCGTCGTTGAGGACGGCGGGCTCCCCGGAGAGTTCGACCGCGAGATCACAGTCGCCGAGTTCGGCCGCAGCCGCCTCGGGCGTCAGCGTCCGACCTGCGCCCATCGAAGTCGCCGCCTCACGACGGGCAGCGATCGGTTCGACGACGACGAGTTCGTCGAGCGGGAACGCCGACAGCAGCCGGGTCGTACAGAGGCCGACGACACCAGCCCCAAAAACGACAACCGATTCGTCGAGTTTCGGCTCGCTGTCGAGAACGAGGTTGGTCGCGGTTTCGACCGTCGGCAACAGGCAGCCGTGGGCGGGCGAAACGCCGTCAGGCAGGACGACGAGGTCGTCGGGAGCGGCCGCAAAGCGTGTCTGATGTGGGCGAAAGCCGAACACCGACCGATCCAGCCACTCGTCGGCAACGTCGCTCCCGGTTTCGACGACGGTGCCGGCGGCGGCGTAGCCGTACCGCAGCGGGTATTCGAAGGTGTCGTCGAAGGCCTCGATGGTTTCGTCGACCGGCATCTCAGTCGGCACCTCGTCGCGGTAGACGAGGAGTTCCGAGCCGGCACTGATCGCCGAGGCGTCGGTTGCGACGACGACCTCGTCGGCGGCGGGGTCGACGCTGACCGGTCGGTGGTCGACGGTCTCGGGGCCGGTGAAGTACAGTGCGGTCTCGGTCATCGGCAGGGTGGCGATCGATCGCGGCGGGGCATCTCAGTCGTCTCCGGTCGTTGCCTGTGGGTGGTCGAACTCGACGATCGTACCCTCATACCGACAGTCCTCAAGGGCGTGTTTGGCGGCGTAGCCCGCGTCGTGGGCCGTCGTCCCGCGGCCGACGCCGACCTTCAACTCGACGCCGACATCGCGTTCGACGTGGTTGATGGCGTCTCGGTAGTCAGCCGCCGAGAGATCCGGACAGACGGCGATGATGTTGTCGCCGCCGACAAAGAAGGAAAGCGCGCCGTGGGCCTCGCGCATATACTCCATCAGCGAGGCGTAGCTGCGCTCGATGTGGATGAAGGAGTCAAACTCGTTGAGTTGGTCGGTGTATTTGCCGGTGGCGTCGTTGACATCGAAGTGGGCGATATGTGTTGTGGCGTCGGCGTCGGCACCCAGCGGCTCGCCGGCGAGTACCTCGGTGCGACCCTCGTCTTGGGCACTGCCGGCGGCCTGAATCTGTTCGGTCGCCTCGTCGAGGGCGGCCGCCGGCGTCTCGGCGGTGCCGATCCCGAGGCTGACGGTGACCGGATACCGGTTGCGGACACTTTCCTGGAGGGCTTTGTGGCCGGCGCGGCCGATGCCGTTGGTGACGGCGATCATGTTGTCGAACCGGCTGAAGAAGACGTAGCCGCCCCGGCTGCCGATGAACTGGGCGAGGTCGGCAAACAGCCGGGACTGCATGGTTTGGAGATCCATCTCCCGGCGTGGCTCAGGGGTGATCGTCCACGGCCCGTAGTTGTCGATCTGAATGAGAGTCAGCTGGGTCGTCACAGCAATCCATACGTGACGCTACAGTTAGTGTCTTTCCGTTAGTGGGGGTCGGCGAACCGAGCGTTTCAATTCGGTACGGCGGCGAGATCACCCATGAGCTACGAGGGGATCGTCCTCGATGTCGATGGCACGGTCGTCCGTGAGTCAGCACCGATCGACGGCGCGGCCGAGGGGTTGGCGGCCGTCGACGACGCAGGGGTCCGACGGGTCTTCTGTTCGAACAATCCCACCAAACGACCCGAGGCCTACGAGGAGCGGTTTGCTGAGGCGGGCTTCACGGTTTCGGCCGAGGAGGTGTTCACCGCCGGGACGATCACGACCGACTATCTCACAGACGAACACGCCGACGACCAGGTGTTTCTCGTCGGCGAGGCCGGACTCCGAGACCAGCTCGTCGACGCCGGACTGTCGGTGACGACCGACCCGCGGGCGGCCGATGTCGTCGTCGGCTCGCTGTCGACAGAGTTCGACTACGAGACGCTCTGTGAGACGATCATCGCTATGGACGACGAACCCGCCTTCGTCGGCACCGACCCGGATACGGTCATCCCACAGGATGGCCCTGACCGACCGGGATCGGGGGCGATCATTCACGCGATGGAGGGCGTTATCGACCGCTCGGTCGATGTGATCTGTGGCAAACCGTCGGCGTACGCCCGCGAAACAGTCCTCGACTATCTTGGTGTTCCTGCCGAAGACTGTCTCGTCGTCGGCGACCGACTCAACACCGACATCGAACTCGGCACGGCCGCAGGGATGACGACAGCGTTGGTGACGACCGGGATCATGGATCGATCAGCTGTGGCGGACTCGGCAGTCACGCCGGATTACGTCATCGACTCGCTGGCCGAACTCGGCGCGGTCATCGGCGGGACAGCCGAGCGGTACGTCGCCTGAAATGCCGGATTACAGTACTGAGATGCCGGAGTAGCCGCCTGAGAGCACTAGTGTGGTACTGTCTGACAAAGACTTATATACGGTGGTAGTCTGCCTCATGGTATGGTACCACATTACTCACCATACGTCTTCGGTGACGAACCGCCGACGCCGACCCGCCACGACCCCGAGGGTCGTGATCTCGTAATTATCGACGGGACGGCAATGACCTACCGGCACCACCGCGTTCGACAGCAAGCGTAGGTCGCTCCGAACACAGATATCGTAGCCGCAGCACCGTTGTTAGTCGAGGACAACCGATTCCTCGCCGTCGAGGATGTGGGTCTCCGCCCCGCTGCCGGTCGCCTGTACCTCCCGTTCCCACTCGTCGGTATCGACTTCGATCGGCGGGAACGTGTCGTAATGCATCGGGAAGGCGTGCTCCACGTCGAGCCAGTCGACAGCAACGGCCGCTTGCATCGGCCCCATTGTGAAGTGGTCGCCGATCGGGACGGCCGCGGCGTCGGGTTCGAGATACGGCCTGATCACATCTTTCATCTCGCTCATCAGACTGGTGTCGCCGGCGTGGTAGAACGTCGTCGACTCGCTGTCGGCGATCTGGGTTGGTTTGGTGTCGCTGACGACGAAGCCGGCGGGCATGCCGCCCTCGTACTCGTGTTCGGTGTTGATCCCGTTGGTGTGATCGGCCCGCACCATCGACACAAAGGCATCGCCGCATTCGACGGTGCCGCCGAGGTTCATCCCGATGCCGCCGACAGCATCCTCGAAGCCCAACTCGGCTGTCGCGTAGCTGACGACCTCCGGTGTCGCCACCAACGTCGCGTCCGCGAAGTGTTCGGCGTGACCGATGTGGTCGGCGTGTGCGTGGGTGAGCAGGAGGTAATCAGGCGTCTCGACATCCTCGGGCTCTAACTTGGTGTGAGCGTTGTCGAAGAAGGGGTCGATCAGCAGCGTTGTGTCGTCGACCGTGAGGTGCCATGTGGAGTGCCCGTGATAGGTGAGTTCAAACGTCATAGCCAGTGTACACTACCGCCAGCAGCCATATAAAATTCGGCCGCGGTGACCACAACACGTTTTGGCCCACCACGACGACGCTTGGTATGCATCTCGTCCGCTTCCGTGATCCATCCGGTACCATCCGGCAGGGCACCGCCACCGACGACACTGTCGCCTTCGGCGACCAGGGGTACGCCCGCGACAGCGTCGACATCCTTCCGCCCTGTGAGCCGACGAAGATCATCTGTGTCGGCCGGAACTACGCCGACCACGCCGCAGAGCGCGACGCCGATGTGCCGGATCGACCGCTGTTGTTCCTCAAACCACCGAACGCTGTCGCCGCCCCGGCGTCGACGGTGACGCTGCCAGCGGGCAAGGAGCGGATCGACTGGGAGGCCGAGTTCGCGGTCGTCATCGACGAGCAGTGCCGCAACGTCGCCGAGGACGACGCCCTCGATGTCGTCAGGGGCTACACCTGCCTCAACGATCTCTCCAACCGCGACGACCAAGACCGCGAACAGAACTGGGTGCGCGGGAAGGCCTTCGACAACGCCGCGCCGATCGGCCCGGTGATAGCGACGCCCGACGAGGTGCCCGACGACGCAAGCATCGAACTTCGGGTCAACGGCGAGACGAAACAGGACGCGGCGATCGACCAGTTTTACTTCTCAGTCGCGGAACTGATCGCCGAGATCACCGAGTACATGACCTTGGAGCCGGGCGACGTGATCTCGACAGGGACGCCGGCCGGCGTCGGCGCGCTCTCAGATGGCGACCATGTCGAAGTCGAGATCGAGGGGATCGGCACGCTGGAGCACGACGTGGTGATCCCGGATAGCGACTGATCGACCCCGTGTAAGCACGCTTAAGGCCCGCGGGCCGCTCCGCTCGGGTATGCAACCACGGGATCTCTCCGCGACCAGCCCGTACGTCCCAGGGCGGGGGATCGAGGAAGTCGCCCGCGATCTCGGGCTCGATCCGGCCGATCTTATCAAACTCTCCTCCAACGAGAACCCACACGGCTCCAGTCCGAAAGCCGTCGAGGCAGTCCACCAGCAGGCCGACGACGGCCTCCATGTCTACCCAAAGGCGTCCCACACCGATCTGACCGAGAAGCTCGCCGACAAATGGAGCGTCGCCGACGAGCAGATCTGGGTCTCCCCCGGCGCGGACGGCGCGATCGATTACCTCTCCCGGGCGATGTTGGAACCGGGCCAGTCGGTGCTCGTCCCCGACCCTGGCTTCTCGTACTACCGGATGAGCACACGCCACCACCACGGTGAGATCACCGAGTACGAGCTCTCGAAAGCCGACGACTTCGCCCAGACGGCCGACCTCGTTCTCGACTCGTACGACGGCGAGCGCATCATCCACATCACCTCGCCACACAACCCGACCGGCAGCGAGTGGACACGCGAAGAGATCCGGACGCTGCTCGACGAGGTCGACGACCAGACGCTCGTCGTCGTCGACGAGGCCTACGGCGAATACTCCGAGCAACCGAGCAGTATCGAGCTCCTCTCGGAGTTCGACAATCTCGCCGTCCTCCGGACGTTCTCGAAGGCCTACGGCCTCGCCGGGCTGCGAATCGGCTATGCGGCCGTCCCCAAATCATGGGCTGACGCCTACGCCCGCGTCAACACGCCCTTTGCGGCCAACGAGGTCGCTTGTCGAGCCGCGCTGGCCGCGCTCGATGACGATGACCACATCGAGCAATCGGTTGAATCCGCCCAGTGGGCCCGCGAGTACATGCAGGAGAAACTCGACGCGCCGACCTTCGACAGCGCGGCCAACTTCGTGTTGGCCGACGTTGGCGACGCCAGCCGCGTCGCCGAGGCCAGCCAGCGCGCCGGCGTCATCATCCGCGACTGCAGCAGCTTCGGGCTGCCCGGCTGTGTCCGGATCTCCTGTGGCACCCGCGAGGGGACGAAAACCGCTGTCGAGACGCTCAACGAGATCGTCGCCGAGGTGACGCCAACGTGACCGACGAGCCGGCGACGACTGACGACCCGATGATGACCGACGACGCGACGACGACCGACAACGCAACGACGACTGAATCGACAGCTAGCGACGATGTAGCACAAAAACTGGTCGTCACCGGCACGCCCGGCACCGGAAAGACGACCGCGACCGAACAGCTCGCCGCCGACACCGACGCGGAGATCATCCATCTCAACGACGCGATCCGCGAGTTCGAACTCTACAGCGAGCGCGACGCCGACCGCGATTCGCTGGTGACCGATCTCGACGCCGTCAGAGAACACCTCGGCGAGTGGCGTGGGATCCTCGAATCACACCTTGCCCACCATGTTGACGCCGACCGCGTTGTCGTCCTTCGGTGTGAACCGAGCATACTGGAAGACCGACTGCGGGATCGCGGCGACAGCGACGCGAAAGCCCAGGAAAATGCCGAAAGCGAGGCGCTCGATGTCGTGCTCTCGGAGGCTGTTGAGAACCACGGCGAAGGTGCCGTCTACGAGGTCGATACGACCGACCGCGAGCCGAGCGCGGTAGCCGCCGAGATCGCCGCCGTCCGCAACGGTGACCGCGAGCCCGGTGTCGGCGCGGTCGACTTCACGGGGTATCTCGTCGGATGACGCTCGATCGACTCCGCCCGGTCGCCGACCGGCTGCTGACGCCGTTTGTCACCGGGGCCGACAAAGTTGGGTTGACACCGAACAGCGTCAGCGTCATCTCGCTGGGCGTTGCGGCCGCGGCGGCCGCCGCCTTCGTCGTCGCCGAGCCGCTCTTCTATATCGCTGGGAGCGTCTTCGTCTTTGCCAACGGCTGGCTGGATCTGATCGACGGCGCGCTCGCCCGCCGCCAGGAGACCGCCTCCGCCGGCGGCGACCTCTTGGATCACGTGATCGACCGCTATGCCGATCTGACGATCATCGGTGGCCTTGCGGCCGGGGTCGGCAACTTCGCGCTCGGGTTTCTTGCGGTGACCGGCGTGTTGATGACCTCCTATCTCGGCACGCAGATCCAGGCGGTCGGCCTCGGCCGTGCCTACGGCGGGCTCGTCGGGCGGGCCGATCGGCTGGCGTTGATCGGCCTCACCGGCGTCGCCGCGGCCGTCGTCTCCGGCCCGATCGTCGCGGACTACGGGGTCATCGAACTGCTGTTGGCCTTCTTTGCGGTGATCGGCCATATCACCGCCGGCCAGCGGTTCTGGGGCGCGTGGAACGATCTCTGAGTCGCCGGCGGCGCATGCTTTATACCGGGCCGTCTGGTATCGGTGCGTATGGCCCAATGTGAGATGTGTGGTGCCGAGCAGTCGTCGCTCACCACCACGAAGGTCGAAGGGGCGAAACTGGATCTCTGTGACGAGTGTACGGAGTTCGGGACGGAGGTCAAAACGGAATCCTCGTCGTCGGGATCGAGCAAATATTCGACATCGAGCAGTAGTTCCGGTTCGTCGGGCGGGAGCAGCGGCTCCACAACAACGGGATCGACGGGTAGCTCGGGCAGTTCCTCGAACCAACGCCGCAAGGACATGTTCGACGACATGGACGAGATCGCTGGCGATTACGACGATCGCATCCGGGAGGCACGCGAGGGCGAGGGGCTCACCCAAGAGGAGCTCGCCAACGATCTCAACGAGAAGGCAAGCCTCATCCGCAAACTCGAACGCGGCGACGTGCTCCCGAGCGACGATGTCCGCAAAAAGCTCGAATCCAAGTTTGCTATCTCGCTGACCGAGGGTGCCGACGTGGAAGACACCGAGTGGTCGGGCAGTTCCAGCGGGTCGATGACCCTCGGCGACGTGGTCGAACGAAAGGAGTGATCCGGCCGGCAGTGTCAGAGCGGACGCACTCAGACGGTGTGTGAATCGCCGTCGGCGTCGATATCGGGTGACGGCTCAACGTCACCGTAGTTGCTTTTCAGATAGCCGATCAGGTACTCGACGGTTTTTGCATCGTACGTCCAAAAACCGTAAAAATCCCGATCGCCGCGCTCTTCGGCCAACAGCGCGCACATGTTTTCGTCGACACCGTCGCCGTCGTAGGCGACAAACCAGGTCTTCTGAATCTCCTCGTCGTGTTCGATATGGAGGGTGAAATTGTCGTGATCCGGGATAATCGGCGTCTCGCTGACCGGGGCGGCGTAGGTGTGTACCGACAGCGAGGTGTGCTCGCCAAGCTGATTGTAGGCGTCGGTCTGGCCTTCCAGTACCGACAGCGTCTGGAAGCCGGCATGCAGTTCGCCGCTGCCGATCCGCCAGGCGCGATCCTCGATCTCCCGGGAGGCCATAAACATATCCTCGATCGAGTAGGAGGTAAACAGCGTCTCATCGAGATGGTCGAGCACCGGACTTCGCTCAACACCCGTCTCCGTGGCCGGCTCTGCATCCGGCGGCTGGTAGATATCGTCCAGCGACACCGCTGTCACGAAGGCATCCTCCCGGCTGAGGATCGCAAACTGCTCGGGTTCCTCTGGCAGCGATCGTGTCTCAACCGTGAGATGCCGATCCTCGTACTGGTCGCGGAGATCATCGACGACAGACTCCGGTGTGTTGACAGCCGTCAGCGTCATGGTGCGGGCTTCGATATCCGCGATCAGACCTCGCAACGACATCCGTACTAGTTCGCACCTTCTCAGGGGAGGTATTTGATGGTTTGTGAACATATCTGACAGGTAAGGGGCCGAACCGCCGACTGAAAGATGAAGCTATATGACGCCGGCGGCAAACGGTGAGGTATGTTCATCTTGGTGAACCTGAAAGCGTATCCGTGTGATCCGATCGAAGTCGCCACCGCAGCCCGCGATGTCGCCGAGGATGCCGGCGTCCGTATCGCCGTCTCGCCGCAGGCCGCCCACATCGAATCTGTCGCCGACACCGGCGTCGAAACGTGGGCCCAACACGTCTCGCCGAACGGCTACGGCAGCTTCACCGGCAGCACCCTCGCCGAAGCCGTTGCCGAGGCCGGTGCGGAGGGGACGCTGCTCAACCACTCGGAGAACCGCCGAAAGCTCGCCGATATCGACGAGTCGGTACGCGCCGCCGAACGCGCCGGGCTGGAAACCTGTGTCTGTGCGAACAACCCGGATCAGATCGCCGCCGCCGCCGCGCTCCAGCCGGATTCCGTCGCCGTCGAGCCGCCGGAGCTCATCGGCGGCGATGTGTCGGTCGCCACGGCCGATCCGGATATCGTCACCGACGCTGTCGCCGCCGCTGGCGGCGTTGATGAGGATGTCGATGTCTACTGTGGCGCGGGGATCTCGACGGGCGACGATGTGGTGACCGCCGAGGAGCTCGGTGCCTCGGGGATCCTGCTGGCCAGCGGGGTTGCCAAGGCCGACGATCCGCGGGCCGCCCTCGAAGATCTCGTCTCCGGGCTCTAAGCGAGCCCGCTATTTTGGTTCGGCAACGTCGTCAAGAAAGCTTGCTTCGACTGATTGTACCATCGTCGATAGCTCGCTGTCGGTGAGCGTATCGGCGTAGGCCTCCCGGATCAGCTCCGGGATCGCGTACCGGTAGCGGCCCTCGCCGAGATGCCGAATCAGCCCTGACTGCCGGAGCGGTCGGTTCCGGCTGTAGGCGAGCTGGTGATCGTCGTCGCCGCCGGCCGCGAGATGCGCCGACATCGGATCACTGTCGCCGACCTCCCGATAATGTTCCAACATCTTCACCGACCGCAGCGGGAGGTCGACGATCCGATCGGTGAGCTCCGTGACAACCGCCTCGCGGGTGTCGTGTTCGACCGCCTCGACGAACTCCATGGCCTCCTCGGCGATGTCGGTGCGGGCGACGGTGCCAAAGCCTTGGGAGCCGTTGGTCGCCCGCTCGCTCGAACCCGACGAGTCCTCGGGGCCGGTGACCTCCGAGGGGTCGACCGGCTCCGGATCGATCGGGCCCGAGTTGTCGCCGCTCGTTGGATCGATGCTCTCGTCGTCGGTGTCATCATCGAGTGTCGCCGCCACAGCGTCGTCGACGCCGGTGACCGCATCGGCGAAGTCAGCCGGGGTGAGATCGTCGCCGAAGACGCCGTCGGCTGTTGTTTCGGCACCACCCGTGTCGGCAGTGGGGCTCTCGGCACCGGCAGCCGAACGATCGGCAGCGTGGCCGTTGGCACCGCCAGCCGGTCGATCGCTGGTGTGGCCCTCGGCACCGCCGGCCGGGGTCTCGGCGGTCGCATCGACCGCGGCTGCGGCCTCCTCTGCCGGTGGGGCAGTCTGGCGGTAAGCAGCCTCGGATCGCTGCAACATCGCCTGGGCGAACTGATCGGCCATCCGGCTCAGATCACGGGCGTCCTCAAGCTCCTGTTCGAGTTGTGTGATCCGGGCCTCCCTTTTGTCGAGTTCCTGCCGAAGATCGGCCAGCTCGCTTTCCCGCCGTGCTTTCTCGTCGGAGATATCGGTGAGCTCCGAGACCAGATCGTCGCTGACGGATTTGAGCTCCGGCTGTTCGATATCTTCCAGCCCGGGGGTTGCGCCGGCATCGAAGGTCTCCTTGCGGTGGAACTGCACTCGGCGGATGTCGTCCGACCAGTCAGCGACGAGGAACCCTTCGCCGTCGCCTAACTCCTCGACGGCGTCGGCGTACTCCGAGCCGAGGATGCGGCCGACGACCTTGGTGTCGTTGCGCCAGGTGAGTCGGTGCCAGACAAGCCAGTCACACTGGGTGATGAAATCCTTCTTTACATCCGCTGGGCGTTGGCTGATGCCGACGACGCCCAGCCCGTGTTTCCGGCCGCGTTTGCCGATCTTGATCAGCATCTTGCCGGCCTCGCCCATCCCACCCTGTTCGGGGATATACTCGTGGCACTCCTCGACAACAAGGAGGAAGGGCTTTTTGAGCTTTTTCTCCTTGGCAAAGAGGTGACGGGCTGTTTCGAGCAGCAGCTCGTTGGCGTCCGCGTCGTCGAGATAGCCCGACACGTCGAGGATGATCGGGATGTTTTCCTCAAGCGCGAGCGACGCGATCTTCTCGGCGTGGTCGGCGGTGACCTGGATATCGCATTCCTCGTCAGCACCGACGTGGAGGATCTCGTAGGCCTCCTTGAGCCCGTAGTACTCGCCGTCGCTGTCGACGATGAGGACAGGAAAGTTGTTGTCAAGGAGGTTTTCGAGGACGACCGATGCTGTGTTTGATTTCCCGCTACCGCTTTTGCCCGTGATGAAGCCGCGTCCGGTGAGCAGGTCGACGACCGGCAAGTCGACAGGGGTGCCGGCGTTGATCTCGTTGGTGCCGCCGGGGCCGGCGCTCACGTCCGCGACCGTGATGGTTTCCTCGCTACTCATTCACGTCCGCCAACTGTACGTGCCCACATAGTTCCTGTGTCGGTTGGCTCGCCGTCGTCAGCCGGCTGTCGGACGCTAGTCGTACCGGCCGAGCGATGATTGGCCCTCGGCGGTGTGATTGTCGCTCTCATCATCGTCGTCGGCGCGGTCGCCGTCGTCATCAACCCAGTCGGTGAGCTGTGCGTCGGTGTCGACAGCTTCACGGGCGATATCGGCTGTGTTCTCCCACTCGGTGCGATCATCGTCCTCGCTGTCGGTCGCCGGCGTGGCGTCGAACCCATCGAGGCGGGCCTGATCCTGAGCACCGAAACTAAGCTTCGAGACCCGAACACCGAGCTTGCGCACCGGATCGTCGTCGAACTCGTCGAGGAGATCGAGCGCGATCGATTCGACGAGGTCGGGTTCATCGATCGGCCCCGACAGCGAGGTGGCGCGGGTGTTGACATCGAACGGCGGGGTGACGACCTTGATCCCGACGGTCTGATACATCGCGTCGCGGCTCCGAGCCCGGGCGGCGACATCAGCCGCGAGCGCACTCACCCGCTCGCGTTTGGCCTCGGTTTCCTCGGTTGCCTCGGTAAACGCCGACTCCCGCGAGAGGCTTTTCGGGCGACCGGTCGGCGTCACCTCCCGATCGTCGTCGCCGCGAGCGCGGGCGTACAGCTCCCGGCCGCGCTCGCCGAAGCGGTCGGCGAGATCGGTTGGGTCGGCCGCCGCGAGGTCGCCGGCGGTATCGATCCCCAGCTCGGCGAGTTCTCGTTCGGTCACCGGGCCGACGCCGTGGATCGCCGCCACCGGCAGCGGCGCGAGAAAGTCGGTGACCTCGCTGGGACGGACGACCGTCAGCCCGTCGGGCTTGTCGTGGTCGCTGGCGACCTTCGCGGTCGCCATGTTCGGGGCGACGCCAACGCTGGCCGGCACGCCGACCTCGCGGTCGATCCGCTGTTTGATGTAGCGGGCGTACCCCTCAGCGATCGTTCGATCCTCGCTCCCGTCGGCATCGACGACCCCCCAACTCGTGCGATCGGTCACATCGAGATACGCCTCGTCGATGCTGACCTCCCGGACAACATCGGCGCAGTCGTGGAGGATCGCTTTCACATCGCTGGCGACCTCCTCGTAGAAATCGAGATCGACAGGCCGGTAGTAGCCGGCCGGCTCGGCGTCGGTCTCGGCGGCCCGCGGGAGGGAATCGAGAGCCTGGCTGATCGGCTGGGCGCTGTCGATCCCATACTCGCGGGCCTCGTAGCTCGCGGTGGCGACCGCACCATGGGGTTCGCCGGCCTCGTATCCCATCCCGACGACGAGTGGCTCGCCGCGGAGCGCGGGCTCCCGAAGGCGTTCACACGACGCGTAGAAGCAGTCCATGTCGACATGGAGGATGATCCGTGGATCATCGTCGCTCGCCGTGTCGGTAAACTCAGCAAACGTCATCTCCGATCACCGCCGCGGCGGGATCGACACATCTTGGTCACCGCTGTCTGAGCTGTTGGCTGCCACAGATAAGACAGTACCGCCCGGCAGCTACGCAACAGGAGGGCAACTCACTCGTACAGTGGGTGGGCCGCACAGAGTTCGTCGATCCGATCGCCGACCTCGTCGATGACGCTCTGGTCGTCGTGGTTGTCGACAACGCGGTAGATCAACTCACCGACCTCCTCGGTTGCGGCCTCGTCAAAGCCACGCGTCGTCAATCCAGGCGTGCCGGCGCGAATGCCGCTGGGGTTGAACGGCGAGCGCGTCTCGCCCGGCACGGTGTTTGCGTTGAGCACGATCCCCGCATCGGCGAGGGCTTCCTCGGCGTCGCCGCCCGGCAGGTCGGGATGGGATTCCCGCAGGTCGACGAGCACGAGGTGGGTGTCGGTGCCGCCGGAGACGACCTCGAAGCCGTGGTCGGCAAACGTTTCGGCCAACACGTCCGCGTTGTCGACGACCTGTTGGGCGTACTCTTCGAACTCCGGTTCGAGAGCTTCACCGAAGCCGACGGCCTTCCCGGCGATGTTGTGCATCAGCGGGCCGCCCTGTCCGCCGGGGAAAACGGCGTTGTCGATGTCGTCGGCGTGTTCCTCGCCCGTCATCACGATCCCGCCACGACCGGCGCGGATCGTTTTGTGCGTCGACCCAGTGACGAAGTCGGCGACGCCGACCGGCGAGCGGTGGACGCCCGCGGCGACGAGACCGGTGATATGGGCGATGTCGGCGAGGTGGTAGGCCCCCACGTCGTCGGCGACATCCTGAATCGTTTCCCACTCGACCTCTCGCGGGTACGCCGAGTAGCCCGAGACGATCATATCCGGTTCGAACTCCTCGGCCATCTCGGCGAGGCCGTCGTAATCGATATATCCCGTTTCGGGGTCGACCTCGTACTGCTCGACATCGTAGAACTGGCCGACGAAGTTCGCGGGGTGGCCGTGGCTGAGGTGGCCGCCGTGCGTCAGATCCAGCGAGAGGATCTTGTCACCGGGTTCGAGCGTGGCGAAGTAGACCGACTGATTCGCTTGGGTGCCCGAGTGGGGCTGGACGTTGACGTGGTCGGCCCCCCAGAGCTCCTTCGCGCGGTCGATCGCAAGCTGTTCGATCTCGTCGGCGTACTCACAGCCCGCGTAGTACCGCTTGCCGGGATAGCCTTCGGCGTACTTGTTGGTCAGCGCGCTGCCCTGCGCTTCGAGGACGGCCTTGCTGACGTGGTTCTCGCTGGCGATCATCGCCAACGTCTCCTCCTGTCGGGTATCCTCGCCGGCAAGGGCATCTGCGACCGCGGGATCGACCGCACGAACCTGCTCGTAGTCCATACCAAATCCCGGCCGCTTAGGCCAATAAGTGTGTCTGTCCACGCTCACCGCCCCTGTCTGTCCACGCTCACCGCCCCGGTTGCTGCCGGGCGCAATCGTCGTTATCAACGGTGTTTTATTACATATTTTGCTGGGTTAATTTAGTGCGAAGCCGACTAATGCACGCAGTGCTTTCCCACTAATATTAAGTGTGTGTTCGACGCTTATTCAGCTAGTGAGATGGCGACAAATACACTGGCGACCGACCGCCACGAGCTGCTGACGACGACACTGGCCGAGGCGACCGAACCCTGTTGGATCGTCGATCCAACCCCCGAGATGATCGAGGCGGTCGTCGATGTTGCCAGCGACGGCGACACAGCCGGCCAGCTCCGGCTGTTGGCCGCCGAGGACACCCTCAAAACCACCTTCGAGGAGTTTCTTGTTGCCAGCCGCACCGCGGATCTGGTCGCCGACAACGACCTCGCTGTGCGAACGGTCGGAACCCCCAGCACGAACTCGCTGGTGATCACCGAAAGCGCGGTGACGGCGGTTGTTGCCGCCGGCGAGCAGGTCGCCGGGCTCCGTACCGACGACCCTGAGTTCGTCGAGACAACACGCGAGGAGATCGCCGACCGCTGGGACGACGCCGAGGCGTTCCGGCTGCGAACACCCGCGATCTCGGAGATCCGAACCACGCTGAGCGACGATATCGGCGCGGCCGTCCGCGAGGATTTCGATACCGTCGTGCGGTCGCTTGAGACCGCCGACGACGATATCGCGCTCGACGAGGTGGCGATCTCGCTGGTGATCGCCGCGAAAAACGAGGTGCTGTTGTACGACATCTCGAAGTGGGGCGAGGATGTCGGGATCGCCAGCAAAGCCACCTTCTCACGAACCAAAAGCCGGCTTGAGGATGCCAACGTTATCACGACCGAGAAGGTGCCGATCGATGTGGGTCGGCCGCGGCTCCGGCTCCAACTCGGCGACGATCGGCTCAAGACGGCCCCGACGACCGACCTCGCGGCTGTTGCCGCCGAGCTGCTTGACTGACCAGCGACCCGAAGTCGACCTGTTTTTGCGGCGTGCCGTCGTGGGCGAGGTATGGAACTCGCGGTCTGTGGCGGCGGCCCCGCTGCCGAGGCGATCATCGCCGCTACCGAGGATATCGATGCTGCTGTGCGCCGCATTGCGCCCGACGCCCTCCAAGATGGCTCGGCGACACCACCCACAACCGGTGCGGTCGTCGCCCCGACAGGCGCGGCCGTCTTTCGGGCGGCAACCGACCATTTCGATCGCTGGGTTGCCGTCGAGATCGGTGGGATCGGCGGCTACCCGATCGAAACGCTCGATGCGGCGGTAACGACATTCGGCCCCGACACCGCCTGCTATCGCTGTCTCAATCAACGAGTCGGAGCCCACGAGGAGGCGACGAACACCGAGCCACACGGCGACCGCAGCAGGGTACGGCTGGCCGGCGCGGTTGCCGGCAACCGCCTGATCTCACTCGTGGCCGGCGGGAGTGACGGCGGCGAGATCACAGAGCTTCCGGGCCCAGAGCGACGGCTCTTACCGGTGCCGAACTGTGACTGTGCGAGCGAACCGAACCCGTCCCGCGCGCTCCCGCTGACCCACCGCACCGTCGGCGTCGACGACGCGTTGGCACGGGCCGAACAGGCCGTCGACGACCGGGTTGGCCTCGTGGCGAACGTCGGCGAACGCGAATCGTTTCCGGTTCCGTACTACATCGCCGAGATCGCCGACACGACCGGGTTCAGCGACACAGCAGCCGCCGACTTCGCCGCCGGCGTCGATGTCGACTGGGATCGCGCCTACATGAAGGCGATCGGTGAGGCCTTGGAGCGGTACAGTGCCGGCGTCTACCGAACACAGAGAGCGACCCGTGGCCCGGAGCGAACGCTTGCGGCTCCAGTGTCGCCGACCGCGTTTGTTCGCCCCGAGGGGTTCGAACAGCCCGAGCCCGAACAGCGGATCGACTGGATCAAGGGCCAGCGACTGCCGGACGGCGAGAGTGTGTCGCTGCCGGCGGAGTTCATCTGGTTTCCGCCGCCGAACCAACGGTATCGCCCGGCGATCACGACCGGACTCGGGCTTGGGAACTCGCCTATCGGGGCGGTTCTCGCGGGGCTGTATGAGGTGATCGAGCGCGACGCGACGATGCTGGCGTGGTACTCGACGTTCGAGCCGCTGGGGCTGGCGATCGAAGACGACGTTGTTGCGGAGCTGCGGAAGCGGGCGCGGGCCGAGTCGCTGACGGTCACGCCGCTGCTCGTCACCCAGGATATCGACGTGCCCGTCGTGGCCGCGGCCGTCCACCGCGAGGGTGAGTGGCCGCGGTTTGCCGTCGGCTCGGGGGCCAACCTTGATCCGGTCGCGGCCGCGCGGTCGGCGATCGCCGAATCCCTCCAAAACTGGATGGAACTGCGGTCGATGGGCCCCAAGATGGCTGCCGAGCAGAGTGGAGCGATCGCCGAGTACGCCGACCTGCCGGCGGCCGCCGAGGCGTTCGTCGACCCCGACAGCCGGATCCCGGCCGACGGGCTCGGCGACCCCGATCTAACGGGCGAAGCGGAGCTACGGGCCGTCTGTGATCGGCTGGCGGCGGTCGATCTCGATGCCTACGCCGCCCGGTTGACCACCCGGGATGTTGACGCGCTTGGGTTTGAGGCGGTTCGAGCCGTGGTGCCGGCGGCCCAGCCGCTGTTTACCGGCGAGCCGTATTTCGGCGAGCGCGCCCGATCGGTGCCGGAATCGATGGGCTTTGAGCCGCGGCTAGATCGGTCGTATCACCCCTATCCGTAGCGGCGGGCTCACTCGCCGCTGTCGGTCGACAGGTCGTCGCCGGATGGGTTGGCGGATCGGTCGGCGGATCGCTTGCCGGATCCCGTCATGTCGGCGGCGGCTGTCGAGTCAGCGGCCGACTGGGGCGCGTCGTCGGCCGGCGAGCCGGCGGAACGGATCGCCTCCCCAACGGAGTCATCAACCACAAGCTGACGATGCGGGTAGGCCATCTCAAGGTCGGCGTCGGCATCGATGAACCGCTGGCGGATCGCGGTACGAACCTCCGACTCGACGGTAGCGAGCTTGTAGGGTTTCGTTACCCAGTAACGCAGCCGGAGCAGTACGCCGCTGTCGGCGAAATCGGCGATCAAACAGCCGGGGCTGGCGGGGTACCGCGCGCTGCCGACGCGGATGTCCGGCCCGCCGTTGATCACGTTATCGATGTCTCGGGCCGCCAACTCCATCTGGCGGCGGGCCTCTGGGATATCGGACTCGTAGGTGACCAACACATCCAACGAGAGCCGGGTGCGTTCGTCCTCCGCCGAGTAGTTGGTCACATCCCGTTCGCGGACATTGCCGTTTGGAATTACCAGAAAGGTGTTGTCGAGGGTGAAGATCTTCGTATACCGGATCGTGATATCGTCGACGAACCCGCGGGTTCCCTCCTCAAGTTCGATCATATCACCGATCTCGAAGGGTTGGTCGGCCAACACGAAGATCCCGTTGAGGACGTTGCCGACGATCGGCGCGAGGATGATACCGACGACCGCCGAGAAGACGGTCACCGAGAGGACGATGTTGCCGAGCCTGAGGCCGACAAACGAGCCCGCAACGATGAGTGCGATGGCGATGGTGCCACCGCGAACACCGCCCAACACGATCTGGGCGACGCTTTGGCGTTCGAATCGGCGGGCGACCGGCCGACCGAGCAGGCTGACAAGGAGCTTCGACAGCGAGACGCCGAGGGCGACAACGAGAAGCGCGGCGACGACCCGGTGGCCGGGAAACTGCAGCCACGCTGGCAACACGGAGCTCGCCACCTCGGTGGCGGCTGTCTCCGTGGTTCCAGCTGGCTGGATGGTAGTCATTGACTTCACCTCTTCGCCGGCGCGAAAAAGCCTTGTCCTCCGTGCTGTCGGCCACGATCTGTCGCACAGCTAAAACGTACGGTGTTCCGAAACAAGATGCAACTCACCGAAGAGTAAATTTCATACAGACAGGCTCCAAGAAGCCGGTATGGCAGACGACCTCCGGAAGACGTTCGAAGGCGTCGGCGAGCGGTTCAATCTCGGCGAGTACGAGATCGATGCCTACCTTGCCGTCCTCGAACACGGCGAACTCACCGCCAGCGAGATCGCCGACCGCACCGATATCCCACAGCCCCGCGTCTACGACACGGTGCGCAGCCTCTCGGATCGCTCGCTGGTCGAACTCCGGGAGTCCCGCCCGATGCAGGTCGTCGCCATCGACCCCGAGACGGCCTTCGGCGACCTCCAGTCGTCGTTTACCGAGCTTGTCGACGAGCTGACCGCGCGCTACACTGCCCCGGCACGGGACACCGAGGCGGTGTCGCTGGTCAAATCCCGGGCGACGATCATCCGGTATCTCACCGAGATCATCGAAAGCGCGGAGTACGAGCTCACGCTGTCGTTGACGCCGTCGCTGCTGGCGGAGTTCGAGGACACACTACGGAGCCAGATCGACGCTGGTGTCAGCATCGACCTCCTTCTCACGCCCGCCCGTGAGGCCCCTGATCCCGACGCCTTTGAATACCGATCGGTGGCGACGACTGTGCGGGCTCGCCGGGGGATCACCACACCGGTGTTGGCGGTCGCCGACGGCACCGATTCCATCTACGCGACACAGGATGCCCTTCGGGACGACCGGGATCGCTACGGCGTGATCTTCAGCCGCTCCGCGCTGGGCTTTCTTGTCTCGGGGTTCTTCGAGACGGTGTTGTGGACGACCGCCGAAACGCTGTCGACGACGCCGACCGAGCGGGCGTTTCCACGGCGGTACGCCTCGATCCGCCGGGCGGTCAAGGATATCCGGGATCTCGGCGGCGACTTCTATGCGACCGTCGAAGGCCGGGAGACAGAAACCGGCGAGCCGGTCGTGATCAGCGGGGCCGTCGAGGAGATCGAGTTCCGCGAAAACGAATCCGTCGCCTCCCTGCTTGTCGACACCGGCGACGACCGGATCCGGGTCGGCGGGCTCGTCGCCGCCTACGAGGCGATCGAGGGACAGGCGATCCACATCGGTCGGGAGTCGCCGCCCGAGGTGTAGCCGACGACGGCAGCGTCGCCGCGGTGATACAGTTTCTGCTGGCCGGCCACGCCAGGGTGCTGTTCAGAGTAGTGCGATTGGATTGCGAACACCTCGAAAGCCCCCGGCGTCTCGCCTCCCGGGACTCGCTGTGCTCCTCGTCGTTCGCGTTGCTCACTCCTGCGGTGCTTGCGTCGTCACCAGAACTCGGAGATTTCTGGTTGGCTCACGAGAGCGAAGCTCTCGTGAACGTCCGGGTTCGCCGAGACGCCGGCCCCTTTCAGTCCCACCCGCGTCGGCAGGTCAGGCAGCCACAGTCGGGCGGGACTGAAAGGGGCGACCCGCTGGCGGAAGGCGGGCGACGCAAGCACTGCAGGGCCGCAGGCCCGAAGCGCGCAGCGAGCCCCCCGACGCCAGCGAGTCGGGGCTTTCGAGATGGTTCCAGTTTCCCCAGCTTATCTGAACACGACCAAATCGGCGGCCGAGCCGTTATATACCCGCCCAGCGAAGACAGGCTATGCGAGCGACGCCCCAACAGCAGTATCTCTACTCGCTCGGGCTAGCCGGCGAGGATCAGGTGAATCGGGCCTTCGGCGGCGGGCTACCGACAGGGAGTCTCGCCGTCGTCGAAGGCCGACACGGGGCCGGGAAGAGCACGCTTGCCGGGCGGTTTGCCTACGGGCTCTGTGAGCAGTCCCAGACGGTCACGTATCTGTCGACGGAACGAGAGTTTACGCGCTTTCTGGGACAGATGCGGTCGCTGTCGTACAACGTCCAGAAATCGTTGCTCCGGCGAGATCTGTTGTATCTGTTCGGCGATCTCACCGGCTCCGGGGGCGACGACCAGCCGGAACTGCTCTCGCGGCTGCGGGCCGCCCAGCAGCTGTGGACCAACGATGTCATTGTGTTCGATACGTTCAGCGATATCCTGCTGTACGATCCGACGGTCGAAGCACTTGCCGAACAGGGGAATTACCGCCGAGCAGTCCAGCGAATCCTGACGTTTTTCCGGCGGATCATGGCGACCGGGACAACCATCGTCCTGTTGGTCTCACCCAGCGGGCTTCCGAGAGAAACGATGGAACCGCTGCGGGCCGTGGCCGATGTGTTGCTCGATATCACGGTCGACAACTCCGACGGCCGGCGGTACCGCTGGATCAACGTGCGTCGCTTCGCCGGCATGGGCCAACAGGTCGACGACCGGATCTCGTTTTCGATCCGACCGGGAACCGGTATCGTCATCGAGAACCGGAGTGTTGTGCAGCGGTAATTTCACTCGTTAGTTACCGCCTAACGGTGGTAAGACGGTGTTGCAGCAGATTTATTATAATGTCCGGCCATCATTGGCTGTGTCACAGTTGCTATCGGCCCAAGGACTGCTTGCAGTAGTGTTGTGGGCAGCACTTGCCGTCTATGGCTTTTCCGCGCTGTGGTGGGTCATCGAGGTTGCCGCCCTCTCGTTCCGGTGGGATCACAACACCGAGGAGGTGTGGGGACTCGACGACATCCAGGTTCGCGTCCTCACGATCGATGCCGAGGCGGTCGTCCAACAAACGGTCAACGCGTTGCCCGACGGGATCGTCGATGTTCGTGTCATCGCCGAGGCCGACATCAGCATCGACGGGGCGGAGGTACACGTCGTTCCCGAGGAGTTCGAGTGCACCGCGACCAACAAGGGCCGAGCCGTCGAATGGGCCCGCCAGAACGTCGATTCCGACGAGGAGTATCTGCTGTATCTCGATGAGGATACGATCGTCACCGAGCTGACCGGGCTGCCGGATGCTGATTTCATCCAGTTTACGGAAAAACCAATCTACACCGGCTCGCGGCTGACCTACCTCTGTGAGGTGTTTCGCACCGGCTACCAGTTCGAACAGCTCGGCTTTCACCGGCTGTCGTACCCCTTGTACGCCTGGGGCGGTGGGTTTGCGATCCGCCGAAAGATCGAAGCCGAGATCGGCTGGGATGTGCCGACGATCACCGAGGATACAAACCTCGTCTGGCGGGCCGCCAGAGAGTACGATCTCACCTATCAGCTGGTCGACTCCCGGTTTCGGAATCAGGCCCCGCCCTCGCTGAAGGCAATGCTCAAACAGCGTCGGCGATGGATGTCCGGCACCGTCGGCGACGATTATCTGTTACCGCCGTTGTATCGGCCACTGTACTTTACGCGTGTCGTCGCCTGGGCGTTCTCGCCGTTCGTGCCGTTTCTGGCTCTCGCGTCGTATCTGCTTCCCGGAACAGCACCGGGGATGGAGCTGTACACGCTGCTCTCGACGGCCCTACTTGGCATTCTGTTTGTCTACATGCTGTTCGGCCTCGTCGCCTACCGAAAACACCCTTTCCTGTGGCCGGTCTTTCTCCTGCTCACGCCGGTCGCCGTGGTACTCCACTCGATCGGCGCGCTGTGGGGCGTTGTCAGCCCGGTCACGAACTTTGAGGTCACCGAGAAGGTCACCCCCGATACGGTCGAGCAGGCCAACAAGCTAGAGACGGGCGAACTCGATGCTCACGACGGTACCGGGCGACTCCTGCGGGAGTCCGACGACGAGTTCGAATGGGGCGTCTTCAGCGACGACGATTAGGATACCAGTTACTCACTCCGTGTTGTCGGCATCTCCAGCCGCCGTCTCCTCGTCGAAGCTTCCCAGGCTGACCCGCTCCGACTGTTGGAGATGGACAAGCGAGGAGATCAGATACGCCACCAGCAACACCGCCGCAACGCCACCCATCGAGATCGCGTCGGGGAGCCAGCCGAGATAGCTGAATCCGAGGACGACGCCGCCCAGCACAGTCAAGCCGAGATAGTACACCGACCACGGCACTGTCTCCTCGGGGACAACTTCGAGATAGACATCGAGATTTTTCGCCTTCTCAGTCGAGGCCAGTCGATCACCGTCGACGGAGATCAGCCCCGCATCCTCCAGCTTTGAGAGATGGTGCTGTTGGATCGATGTGTAGACGCGCTTTCGCTCTTTGGAGGTGATCTCGGCGATCGGTTTGTCGTACTCCCAGGCGGCGACCTGTTCGGCGACATCCGACAGCGTCGTCTCACCGTCGGCCTGGTTGCAGGCGTACAACACGTACCGCCGGCGGTGGCTGCTCAACACGCTAAACAGCGTATTCTTCGTTTCGCGGGCTTCCGGGGTGATGGTCGAACTCATCGTTGGGGCCGGGGGTTCGGCTCTATGCGAGAGCAATACTCTGGAGCCACTTAATCGTAGGATATGCGTACGACGGTCGGTGGGGTCACCTACTCGTCGACATCGTGGCCGGCCGACCGGAGTAGCTCGACGCATTGCTCTCTGGGGTAGTCGATATCGTAGGTGTCGGCCAGATACGCCTGCAGCGTCGCCGGTGTCCACGCCTCGGCGTCGTAGCCGGCGGCCGACGGTGAGTCGTTGAGTGCGGTGATCGCCGTCATATACTGTTCGTCGCTGAGGCCGTCGCCGCCGCCCAGCGACGCGAAGTCGTCGAAGGCGGTGGAGTCATCGCTACCGTCGCCATTGTCGTCCCAGTTCTCAACCGTCGTGTCGACATCGTCGCCGACCGCCTCGTCCGCCGTGTCATCGTCAGCGTCGTCGCCGACCGCCTCGTCGTCAGCGTCGTCGCCGACGACCTCATCGGTTGAATCGGCAGTCGACCCCGCGGATTCGTCGTCGGCAACCGGATCCCACAGGGTGTCTTCGGCTACCGGCTCCGCGGTGACATCCGAGTCGTCGACATCGGCTGTCTCTTCATCGTCGGAATCGCGCAACGGCTTGGTTTCGAAGGCGGATTCAAACGCCGCCTGTAGCCGCGGATCGACGACCGACTCATCGGCGTCGTCGGTGGCATCACCAGTAACGGTGTCGTCGCCAGCATCGTCGGGAGCGTCGGCAGCGGCGGTGTCGGCAGCAACGTCGCCGGCGGGGTCGCCACCACCAGCGGTGTCGTCGCCGACCGGTGGCTCCGGGGTCGACCCGCCGGAAGAGAGATGGCCGGCTCGCCGCAGGAGTCGCTTGCAGTCCTCCCGTGGGTAGTCGGCCCCGTACTCCTCGAAGAGATACCGCTGTAACAGCGGCAGCGACCACGCGTCGGCCTCAAGCCCAGCGTCGGCAGGCGGCTCCTCAAGCGTGTTGTGAACACCGACCAGCTCCGAATCGGTGAGCGTCCGGCGCGGCCCATCGTCGGCCGGCTGCGACGGGGTGCGTTCCGGTGTCGACTCGTCGCTCGCGTCGGCCGGGGTCGGCGGTTTGGGGCCGGACGTATCGGGGCCCTCATCCGAGCCGAACCAGTTTCGGCGATGGGACGAAGAGCCGCCGGGCGGGCTTGGTGGGCTCGATCCCGAACCACGCAGCAGGAACGCCGGCATGATCCGGCGGAGCTCCTCGCCGAGCTCCAGCTCCCGCTTTCGGGAGCGCAGCCGCAGCCGATCGGTGCCGACCGTTGCCACCGACACCCCGACGACGATCCCACCGACGAAGAGGTTGATCGCCGCGATAGCGACGACCGGGTGGATCGCATGCAGGCTGGCGATCAGCGACGGCGGCAGCACGACCAGATATCTGTACTCGCGGACAAACCGCAGGTAGCTCCCCGTCTGATCGGGGGCCTGCATCGTGATAGATGTCTCTACGGTGCTGCGTCTCGGGACATAAATCTGGGATTCACGAACCTCGACGCCGTCGCTTGCGGCCTCCAAAAACACCACCACCGGGAGGTGGCCGCTGTTCTGCATCGCGTACGTCACATCGCTTTCGCCGCCGACGGCGATGATCTGCTCGTTGTCGGTCGGCGACTCCGAGCTGAGGATCTCATACTGGTACACACCGGATGGCAACAGCATCGAGATGTTCAACGGGATGATAACAACCAACGCCAGCACCGCGATCACGATGATCGCATTGTCGAAGACGCCACCCCGCGATCGGCTCCGCTGTCGTTTGTTGGTCGCGCCGGTAACCGTTCCGTACACGAACAGGACGAGGCCGGCGACCATCGCGACCGTCGACAGCGTCGTCACCTCGATATCGAACCCAAGTGGAATGAGGATGAGATCCTGTATCGCAGTGCCGACCGACCGCACCGCGCCGACAGAGGCCCCGAGCCCCGGGATCGTGACGATCCCGTCACCGAACGTCAACGCGACAGCCCGGATCTGGCCCTCGGCGACCGGGGGTTCGTCGCCATCCTGATCGGTAAACGGGTTGGCATCACCCTGCGTGATATACCCCTCCTCGGTGATGTCGACGACCCGGTGGGTCGTCAGCTCACCCCCGCCGAGCTCCTGGGACTGAAAGAGGATCACGTCGCCGACCTCGGGGTCGTCGGCGATGATCGCCGGCACCGCAAGAAAGCCGTCGTTTGGCTCCAGGGTCGGTGACATGCTCCCGGTTTCGACGAACACGATCGCCGGCTGGCCAAGCAGTTGGCTGACCAACAACAGGAGGATCGCCCCGATCACCAGCCCGCCGACGACGTACTGGAGGAACTCCGAGGGTTTCATCGGTCGCGTCCCTCCAGGTCAGAACTCATACTCATCGAACTCATCGATGGTGGTATCCGCGTAGCTGATGAGCCAGTCACGGGCGGGCGAATCCGGCTGGATGTAGATGTAGATGTAGGTGTCGTCCAGCACGGTGCTGACACCCAGCTGCTCGTCTTCGATGACGCGTTTGTTGGTGTCGATCGCCACGTCGACCAACCCCTCTAAGGTGTCGACAAGGACGGTCTGTTCGTACTCCCGCTCGGAGGGGAACTCGCCGGTGGTGATCCACTCGGAGAACCGCTCGCGGGCCTGTTCGATCTCGATGAGCTCCTGTTCCTCGTCGGTGAGCTCGGTGTAGCCGGAGTACCGGAGGCCCAACAGGAGGATCAACAGCATGACGACGATACCGAAGGCGATGATCGAGCCGTAGGCCTGCACCGGCGAGGGCTCGGCCAACACCTCAACGGTCTCGAAGGATTCGTGTGTCTCATCGACCGTCACCGGCTCGTTGATGCGGAACGTCGACGGTGAGACGACGATCGGGAGCTCGCTGCGGTAGGTTGTGTCGACGCTATCGCTTTCGACATCGCCGGCGAGCTGGGAGACCGAGACAACCCGGACATCAACGATCCCTTCGTTCGAATCGAGCTGCTGTTGGACGGTGCCGATCGTCTGCAACACCTCCCGGATGTTGACCGTAAAGTCGACGCGGTGGGGCTCACCCGGATCGATCGTCTCGCTGTCGGCGGCCAGCGGCTCGGAGAGCTCCCAGTAGGTTTCGGTCATGTTGCCGTTTTCGATCCGCCCACCACGGATCAGCAGATAGGTGTCGGTGGTCACCTCGACGCTGCCGCTGTCGGCGGTGTACTCATACCGGTAGGTGCCGTCTAACTCCTGTGAGAGCGCGGTGTAGTACAGCGGCCGGTTGGTGGCGCGCTCGCCGGCGGCAAACGGCAGGCTATCGTTGGTGATCGACGCACTGTGGCTGTAGGCGGTCGACTCCGACCACTGTTCGGTCAGTCGCTGTTCGGTCTCGATGGTGGGTTCGAGGTTGATCTGGTAGGCCCACCAGCCGACGCCGGCGGCTGCAAGGATCAACACGACGATGAGGACGGTTGCCCACTCGTTGAGAAACGAACGAAGCTTGAGCGAGCGGTCGATCTCCGCCATTTATCGCCCTCGTCGCCCGGCCGCACTTGTTTGACAGCGATCGAGTACCCGCTCCGAGCGGTAGGGGCATCCTGATCGCTGACATCGCTGCATACCGCCACAGAGCACGCCGACCGGCATAAGTGCAGTGCCTACAGGGGTCGCCCTACAGCCGGTCGTCGTCGATGCGCTCGGTGACGAGCATGTAGCCACGCCCGGTGAGCATGCTGCCGATCCCCCCGCCGCTGATCAGGCCGGCCTCCCGGAGCGGGCCGAAGAGCTCGGTGATGTCGGCGGCCGATTTCCGAAGGATGGATTCGATATCGATGTCGCCGACAGCCGAGTAGAGGGTGACGAGTAGTTCAAGCTGGGCCGCCGAGAGCTCAACATCGGCGATCTTGCGTCGCTGCTTGCGGTAGTACCGCCGCAGAAACTGGGTGAACAGCTCGTGTTCCCGATCATCCCAGACGCTAAACTCGGTGGTGTAGACGGTCGCCGGTGGGTCGAGATGTCGCACCGCAAGCGTTTCAACCGTCGTACCGTTGATCGTCCGCCGGCTTCTGCCGACGCCGATGATATCGGTAAACCGGATCTGTAGGGTGCCGATCAGGCGGCTGACGTTTGTCACCCGGATGGTTCGGCGACTGATGGTGAGCCGGCCCGCCGCCGGCGGCGTCTCAAGGACGCGCCCGCCACGCTTGGCCGGGTGGACAACCCCAACCGGCGTGTCGGTGAGTGGGTCGGTGTCGGGTTCGGTGACGATCCACGGCGAGGGCTCGATCAGCCGTGATTGCTCGCCGCGAGGCTCCGGCGGCCGGTGCATACGCTGGGCTCAGCATCGATCGACCAAAAGCACTAGGGGTTTTCCCACAGGCGACACCACCGCTGGGGGCTCGGCGGGGGGCTTTTTGGTTGCAGACGTGGAATCAAGAGGTGCAATGGTACACAAGAAGGTCACCCTGATCGGCACCAGCACGGATAGCTTCGATGCGGCCGTCGACGACGCGATCGCCCGCGCCCGCGACACCCTGGAGAACCTCCATTGGGTCGAAGTCGAGGAGTTGGGCGTCGAACTCGCCACCGCCGACGACAAGGAGTATCAGGCGGAGGTCGAGGTCGCCTTCGAACTCGAATAGACACCACAGCAATCAACCGGCGGTGTTCAGATAAGAGCAGCTAAGCGGGCGGGTCGGACGGCTGATCAACCGCCGCCTTGGCGGACTGAAAGGGCGAGGCGGGCGTGGCGGCGAAGCCGCCACGTTTGCGGCGGCCGGCGCAGCCGGCCGCCCACTCGGCGAACCCGGACGACGTAAGCACTGCAGGAGTGAGCATAGCGAACGACGAAGCGCGCAGCGAGTCCCGGGAGCCGAGCGCGCCGAGGGCTTTCTACACTCTCTCAGGAAGCTCCTTATCTGAACACGATCAATCAACCGCCCCAAAGTGATTTTACATCCGCTGTTCGTGATACACCCATGAGCGACAGCGGGCCGCTCGGTTCCACGGGCGCGTCCCCAGCCTTCCGCGAAGCCGCCGCCCTCCTTGCGGAGCCGTGGCCACCGGTCGTCCTCCGGCAGCTGGCCGACAGCGACGGGCTGACCTTCGAAGCACTCGCCGAGGCACTGCCTGAGCTCACCGAGGAGCAACTGGGTGAAACATTGTCGGCACTGGAAGCCACCGGGGGTCTCGAACAGGTCGAGATCAGCAGCCACCCGCCGGAGTTTGCCTACGTGTTGACCGATCGCGGTGCCGAGCTGGAAGCGGTTTGTCAACAGCTCGCCGACTGGGTCGACACCGCCCCCGAGGCGGAGCGGATTATCGTCGTCGCCGACGACGACCGGCGGGTCGCCACCATGCACACCGCGTGGCTCTCGGATGCGTATGCGGTTCGCACCGCCCACGACGGCGAGGAGGCGATCGAGATGCTTGGCCCCGAGGTCGACGTGTGTGTCCTTGATCGTCGGATGCCAAGGAAGTCCGGCGACGAGGTGTTGGCGTGGCTCCGCGAGCAGGGGTACGACACCCGCGTCGTGATGATCACCGCCGAGGAACCCGGCGAGGATCTCTTCGATCTCGACTTCGATGAGTATCTCACCAAGCCGGTCTCGGAGGCCGAGTTCAAGGCTGTCGTCGCCGACCTGATCGAACGAGGCGAGTACGACAGCCAACTTCAGGCGTATCTCGCCCGGCAGTCGACGGTCAACGCACTGCAGGCGGCAGACGACGAGGAACCCGATGACGCTGTCGACGACAATGGAGCCGATGAGAACGTGGTCAGCGACGAGGACGCTGTCGACGACAAGGGAACTGACGATATGATCGACGACACGGACGCTGTCGACGACACCGACGATACCGATGGCTTCGAGTGGTCGGAGTCGAACGGGGGGACATAGCGCGATGGCAACCGATGAGGGCTTTGGGGTCGACGATGACGCATCGGTCGAGGCGGTGCTCGATCGCATCGACGACGCCGTCTACGCACTCGATACCGACTGGCGGTTCACCTTCTGCAACGAGCACGCCGCCGACCTGCTGGCGGTCGATCCGGAGGAACTGCTCGGCGAAACGCTGTGGGAGGCGTTTCCCGAAACCACCAACGGGCGCGTCGGCAAGGAGTTTCGCACCGCGATGGAGACCGGGGAGACGACTCGTTTCGATATCTACTACGACCCGCTTGCGCGGTGGTTTTCGGTGCGCGCCCATCCCAGCGACACCGGACTAACCGTCGTCTTCCGTGATCTCGCCGAGGAGGGCGGCCGCGACCTGGATCTCCAGCGCAAGCAACGACTCTTTGAGGCGGTCTTCGAGCAGACCGAGGACGCGTTGATCGTCGCCGACGGCGACCGGCGGATCACGGATCTCAACCCGGCGGCCGAATCGCTGTTCGGCTATGCGACCAGCGAGGTGGCCGGCCAGCCGGTGTCGACGCTGTACGGGGAGCCGATCGGCGAGGAGAGCGAACCCCCTCGATCCGGCGACCAACTCTACGTTCTCACCTACGAGCGCGCCGATGGCACAACCTTCGAGGGTGAGACGCTCAGCACGACGCTGACCGGGCCAAATGGGGCAGCGTTGGCAACGCTGGCCTCGATCCGCGATGTGAGCAGCCGGATGGCCTACGAGCGACAGATCGAGGCCCGAAACGACGCACTCAGGCGGTTTCATGCGATCACGACCGACGAGGAGCGATCCTTTGAGGCGACCGTCGAGGCGATGTTGGGGCTGGGTGTCGACTATCTCGACGTCGATATCGGCATCTTTGCCAGCATCGACGCCGACGAGTACGTGGTGGAAGCCACCGCCTCGGACAGCGCGCCGATCGACGCCGGCGACAGCTTCGATCTGTCGGCGACCTACTGCGAACGCGTGGCCGCCGCCGGCAAGCCAATCACGTTCACCAACGGTTCTGACGGCGAGCCCGCCGACAGCCAGGTGTACGGAACCGACGGCCTTCGAACCTATCTGGGCGTGCCGGTCGTTGTCGACGACACGCTCTACGGCACGCTCTGTTTTGCCGCCCACGACGACCGCGATGAACCCTTTAGCGACGGCGACACCGCCTTCGCCCAGATCGCCGCCCAGTGGCTTGGTGCCGAGCTCTCAAGCAACGCCTTCGAGACCAAGCTCACCGCGCTCAACGAAACCGCCAGACAGCTCATGGCGGCGGAGTCCCGCGACGAGATCGCCGAGATCACGACCGAGCGGGCGGAGGCGGTGCTTGATCTCCCGCTGACCGGCGTCTGGTGGTACGACGACGACCGCGACGAGCTCATGCCGGCGACCCAGACGGCGGCGGCAGCCGAGCTGATCGACGAGCAGCCGACGTTCCAGGAGGGTGATGCCGTGGCCTGGGAGGTGTACACCGACGGCGAGCCGCGGGTGTATGACGATCTCACCGACGCCGAGGAGCTACACAACGAGGAGACGGTCTTCGGCTCGGAGGTGTTGGTGCCGCTCGGCGATCACGGCGTGCTCATCACCGGCGCGACGACAGCGCATGCGTTCTCGGAGACCGATCGAACGCTGATCGATGTGTTGGCAGCGACGGTCACCGCCGCCCTCGATCAGGCCGAACGCGAGGCGATCCTCCGGGAGACACAGGGCGACCTCGAAGCCGCAAACGAGGAGCTCGCGTTGCTGAATCAGGTCGTCCGCCACGACATCAAAAACGATGTGGCGGTGATCTTGGGTCACGGCCAAAGCCTCGCCGACCGGCTTGATGACGACAGCGCGGACGCCCTCCAGCCGGTGTTGCGGGCGGCGACCCACATCACCGACATCACCGAGACGGTCGGTGAGTTCCTTGATGTCCTCGGCGGCGACGCCGAACCCGCACTGGAGTCGATCGATCTCGCCGCGGTGGTGACCGACGAATGCCGGAAAGCACGCGACACCTACGAGAACGCCGACATCCGGATCGACGATGCGTTCCCGATCGGGGTCGAGGTTGCGGCGACGGAACTGCTTTCCTCGGTGTTCCGAAACTTGATCACCAACGCCGTCACCCACAACGACAAACCGACCCCCGAGGTGACGATCAGCGGCGAGGAGCGCGGCGACAGCGTCGTCGTCCACGTCGCCGACAACGGCCCCGGCATCCCCGAGGATCGCCGCGACGAGATCTTCGGCCGCGGCGAACGCGGATTACAGAGCCCCGGCTCGGGGATCGGGCTGTATCTCGTTGATACCCTCGTCAAGATCTATGACGGCGATATCGAGATCAGCGACAACGATCCCGAGGGGAGCGTGTTTACACTCACGCTTCGGAAAGCTGAGGCGGCGGCGTAACCGACACGGGTGAATGGGTCGACATCGACTGCGACGGTCGCACCTGCTTGGTGTTGATTCGGCTACACCGCTAAGTGTGCGGGCCCGCTATCGGGCGTATGCAACAGCCGATCGTCGGCGATCTGCCGGAGTACTCCCTCGGCGAGAGCGATGTGCCGTGGGTGCTTGGGACACAGTTGACCACACGCTCCGGCCCGATCGCCCGCGCAGCCGAGGGGTCGCGGGTGCTCATGATCGAGGCCCACGACTTTGCGGCGCGGAAGCCGTATCACCACCACAAGCTGACGCTCGTTTTCGCCGCGATGCGACAGTTTCGGGATCGACTGCGGGCGGCCGGCTACGAGGTTATCTACATCACAGCCGACAGCTTCGCCGACGGCTTTGCGGCGTTTTTCGACGACCACCCCGATACACGGCTGGTGGCGATGCGCTCGCCCAGCTACGGCTCCGAACGCCGGTTTCGGGAGTTGATCGAGGCCGCCGGCGGCGACGTGCGGTTCGTCGACAACGAGCTGTTTGCCAGCACCCGGCAGGCCTTCGACGAGTGGGCCAACGCCGACCCCGACGACGAGACGCCGACGTTCAAACACGAGTCGATGTATCGGTGGCTGCGCCGGGAGACCGGCGTGTTGATGGACGGCGACGAGCCGGTCGGCGGTGAGTGGAACTACGACGACGAGAACCGTGAGTTTCCAGACGAGACGTGGGCGGCCCCACCAGCTCCGTCGCCGGAGCCCGACGAGCAAACAGTCGAGACGGCTGCCTGGGTTGAGGACAGTTTCGAGACGTGGGGTGATACCTCAGTTGATGACTTCCCGTGGCCCGTCACCCGCGAACAGGCGCAGGACGCCCTTGATCGGTTCATCGATGAGCGACTCGGCGAGTTCGGCGAATACCAGGACGCGATGCGGGCCGACGACTGGGCGATGGCCCACTCGCTTCTGAGCTCGTCGATCAATCTCGGGCTGTTGCATCCGGTGGAGGTTATCGAAGCCATTATCGACGCCTACGACTCTCGTGACCTCCCGCTCAACGCCGTTGAGGGCTGTGTTCGGCAGATCCTTGGCTGGCGGGAGTTCATGCGACACGTCTACCGACACGCGATGCCGGCTCTCGCGGAGGCCAACCAACTCGATGCGACCGCGTCGCTGCCGGACTTCTACTGGGATGGCGACACCGAGATGGAGTGTCTCTCACAGACCATCAGCGAGGTCTACGACCGCGGCTACTCCCATCACATCCAGCGGCTGATGGTGTTGGCCAACTTCGCCACGCTCTGGGGTGTCGAGCCGGGCGAGCTCAACGACTGGTTTCATGCGACCTACGTCGACGCCTACCACTGGGTGACGACCCCGAACGTGATCGAGATGGGCCAGTACGGCCACGGCGTTTTCGCCACGAAGCCGTACGTCTCCTCGGCGAACTACATCGACAAAATGTCAGATTACTGTAGTGATTGTCGGTATTATAAGACGAAGACAACCGGCGAGAACGCCTGTCCGTTCAATGCGTTGTACTGGGATTTTCTTGATCGCAACGAGGAACAGCTCCGGAGCAACCACCGCATGGGCCTGATGTATAGTCACGTCGATGACAAACAAGAGAGCGACGAGCTGTCGTCGATCCGCGACCGCGTCGCCACGCTTCGCGCCAAGGCTGCTGACGGCGATATATGACCTGCTCAGAGATGCTACTGAGGACACAATAGATATCTAACACATTAAATATCCGATTGTTATGCCCCCTGCCGACCCAAACTGAACAAATAGATGGTTAATAATACTCTTCCCCCAATTTCAGCAGAAATTAATATTCAAATATAAACATGATATATCCTAAATGATCATGTTTATACTGGTGGTTTCTGTACTGTCAGTATGGCTCGGGTGCAACTGGCGAGAGATCAATCCGACGTGGAGTGCCGGCACTGTCGCCACGACGCCCGCCATACTACCAGGTGATATCTATGACAGACACATACGTTGGTTCAATTGACCAAGGGACGACTGGAACTCGTTTCATGGTCTTTGACCATGACGGGAACGTCGTATCGCAAGCCTACGAAAAACACGAACAGATCTATCCGGAGCCCGGCTGGGTCGAGCACGACCCGATGGAAATCTGGGAGAACACGAAGCTCGTCATCAACGAGGCTCTCGACAAGGAAGGCCTCGACGCTGACCAGC